>NZ_CAMZOK010000002.1 GCF_947331465.1 Shimia sp. Alg240-R146
TGCATCTTAAGGTGTGGGAGAGTAGGTCATCGCCAGACCTAGTAAACGACCTCGTAAACGTATCTCTCAACGATGTTGTTTGCCTCTATCACAGATGATGGAGTTTGCGGTCAGTATGATCGCGTGTCGCGGGGTGGAGCAGCCCGGTAGCTCGTCAGGCTCATAACCTGAAGGTCGTAGGTTCAAATCCTACCCCCGCAACCATTACTGTCGAACAACAAGCCGCCTCCGGGTGGCTTTGTTTGTTTTGGGACACCCCCAGGCTCAGCAATCCTGCCAGTTCTCCAACCAATTCAATGTCCAAAGCACCAGCATCGTTGGGCATAAGGCGAATGCTCTCGAGCAAAGAGCGGATGATCGTCGTGGCCTCTGCCTTGGTGGCTGGATCGTTCAGCGCTGACTTGAGATTTGCGACCTTATCTCGATAAACATCGGACAGGTTAGGATGTAGCATGACGGGCGCAGAAGGCTCCGCATTGGCGAGGTCGGCTTCTAGTTCATGTTTGCGGGACTCCAGCGTGTCCATCTTCTACATCGTGGATCGCCTAAAATATGTTGCTGATGAGCTGGCCATCGCGTTTCGGCGACGCAAAAGTCGACAAGATTTCAAGGCGTCAGGATGACAAAACGGTATTGCGGGTTCCCGCAAGTTCCCTGCGGGTATCGCAGCTCCCAAATTGACCTGCACAGTTTATGACCACCAGGGAATAGCGCTTTGGTCACAGTAATTTAAGACGAGATATCATGATACGGAATGTCATCGCAATCCTAAGAGGGGTGAAGCCGGATGAAGTCGAGGCGATCGGCGAGGTCATTTTGGCTGAAGGTATCTCGATACTTGAGGTTCCGTTGAATTCGCCTGATCCGTTGCTGTCTGTCTCGAAGCTCGCAGCTGCCTTTGGCGCTGACGCGAAAATCGGGGCGGGAACTGTGTTGACGCGCGATGATGTTACGGCAGTAGCGGATGCGGGTGGTAAAATAATCGTGTCGCCGGATTGTAATCCTGACGTGATTGAAGCGACGAAAAGCAACAGCATGGAATCTTATCCGGGCGTTGCGACGCCATCCGAATGTTTTACCGCACTGCGTCATGGCGCAGACGGCCTTAAACTTTTTCCGTCCTCTCTGTTGGGTGTTGATGGGTTTAAAGCGGTTTCGGCGGTCTTGCCGTCGGGCACGGATTGTTATGCGGTCGGCGGGGTAAATGCTGAAAACTTTGCCGATTGGCTTGGCGCTGGAGTAGCCGGTTTTGGGATCGGAACGGCGATCTACAAAGCCGGAGACAGCGCCGAAAGTGTGAGAGCAAAGGCGCGCACCATTGTGCAAGCCTTTGATAGGGCTATGGAAATATGAGAGCGCGGCCTCGGTACTAGCTTAGTCATACGCAGGAGTAAAAATGGAAATTCAATGGGTGGCCCTTGATTGGGGAACGACTAATCTTAGCGCTTATGCAGTTGGCGCGGACGGCATGATTGTGGATCAAGTTCATAACGACATGGGCATGTCTCAGCTGACTTCCAATGAATTCGAGTCGACCTTGGTGGACGTGATCGGTCACTGGCTTCATGCGGATCGGGTAGCGCCGGTATTGGCCTGCGGCATGGTCGGCGCACATGAGGGCTGGCGTGACGCGGGATATTCCGACGCGCCGTGTTTGCCGGTTGATCGAAATACAACCGTTTGTGTTCCAACAAGTGATCCGCGTTTGTCTGTCCGCATCGTTCCGGGGGTCTGTCAGCGTCAACCTGAGGATGTGATGCGAGGCGAGGAAACGCAGATTGCTGGATATCTTGCCAAAAACCCGAATTTCGATGGCGTCTTTTGTTTGCCGGGAACCCATTCAAAATGGGCGCGGGTTGCGAATGGGGAAATTCGCAATTTCACGACATTCATGACCGGTGAATTGTTTAGCTTGCTGACAAAACATTCGGTTTTGCGCCTTAGCACGGCAAGTTCCGGGTGGGACGATGATGCGTTTCTTGCGGGGATCAAAGCGGCAATGTCAAACCCTGACAGGTTGACGGCCCAACTATTCACCTCCCGTCCAAGAACGCTGCTGAACGGCACACCGAATGAGGTGCTTAAGGCGCATCTTTCGGGGCTTTTGATTGGCACTGAAATTGCTGCGCTGCGTGAAATGTGGCGCGCAGACGATGTCGTCATCATCGGAGATCAAGAAAACGCGCGGCTATATAAGACTGCTCTAGGCGCATTCGATATCAGGTCGACGGTTTATAATGGTGCTCAGGCCATTATTGACGGCTTGCGCCCATTGGCCAAAAATTTTGTGCAAGAGCCGGAACCCGTTTAAGGCCCAGGTCCGGCAGGAAAGTAAGAGGTTACGTTGATAAAAAAGTCGGAGTGTGATCAACTGAATACGTCTGGCGAGGGGGGGCACGCTCATATGCCAAATGCGGCGGAAGCTTTGGATTGCTACCTTTCGATTGCACAGGCGATTGCCGGCCCAACAGATTACGAACTGGTACTTGAGAATTTTGCAAATCGCCTGCGTGCGTTGATTGCACACGACCACCTCGACATCGTGCTTTTGCATCCGAAGGGGACCCAGATCTGTTACGAAGCCCGCATGCACACGTCGTGGAGCCATACACAAAAACTCGCAACACCGACTGAAGAAAGTCCGATCCGTGATGTGTTACGCGGCGATGTGGCGCATATTCTCACCGACGATGCATGGACGGATCCGGTTTTTCATTTCGAAGGTTCAGATAGCAAACCGATCTTTGAAGCCGACCTGAGAAGTCGCATCGTTGTGCCATTGCGTGTGCAAGGCGAATTGATAGGCTCGCTTGCGATTTCGAGCCACAAAAAGAACTTTTATAGTGAAGACCTAATAGTGCTCGCGCAGGGGGCTGCAGATCTCGTGGCCGCCTATCTGTTTGCATTGGAGCGCGGCAAGGAGGCGAAAGATTCTGCAGTTGCAGAACTTGAGGCGACAGGGCGCGAGCGCACATTGCGTATCGGCGCATTACGGCTGACCGAGGGTATGGAGCGCGAACGTCAGCGGCTGGGAATGGACCTTCACGACCAGACACTGGCCGATCTCTCCCGCATACGTCGTCGTATGTCGCGGGTTGAGGGGGGGCCGAAAGCCGCTATGGACGAAATCGCGGCTATTCTGAATGAATTGGACCACTGTCTGGACGAGGTCCGCGGTATCGTAGAGGATATGAAGCCCGGTGTGCTGCAACTTTTCGGGTTTTCCGAGGCCGTAGAAGCGCATTTGCAGCGATGCCTCAAGAACATGAAGCGTCGGATCGAGATGCATGTTGAAGATACCTCCAATGGTAAGATGGACGACTTAGAAGACACTGTGCGCACTGCTGTTTACCGTATTGTCCAAGAGGCAGTTAACAATGCGCTGAAGCACGGAGAGTGCAGCCGGATTGACGTGCGGATTGCGCAATCAAACTCTAATTTGACAGTGACGATTGACGACAATGGTACGGGTATTCAGGACACTGATTTGCAGTCAAGAAGCGGCATAAGCAACATCAAGACCCGAACGGATCTCATTTCTGCTCAGGTGTTTTTCGAACGTTTGGATGGCGCTGCTGGAACACGCGTTATGATTGTGGTCCCGATGGATACAGAAAATGTCGAATGTGACTTTGCGTAACCTTTTGAAGCGAGAAACTGCATGCGACTATTGATTGCCGAAGACGACAAACTGCATCGTAGCTTTCTTGAGCGTTTGGTGCGACACACCTTCGATGGTTTAGAAGAATTGACGCTGACAAGCGACGGCGCTGGTGCCATCGAGGCATTCAGGTCTGGAAAATACGATTGCGTTCTTTTGGACCTGCAGATGCCCAAAATAACCGGTGTCGATGTTGCAAAAACCATCTGGGCCAAAGCACCCACAACCAAAATTCTGTTTTGGTCCAATTACACGGAAGAAGCTTATGTTCGCGGCATCACAAAGATTGTGCCAGACGCGGCGGTTTACGGCTATATTCTCAAATCGGCGCCTGACGAGCAGCTGAAACTCGCGCTTCAAGGCGTCTTTGTGGCTGAGCAATGCGTTATTGACCGAGAGGTGCGCGGCGTACAGCGAAGAGCAGATAACCGTTTATCGGGGTTGAGCGAACTGGAATTCGAAGCACTTGCGGACCTTTGTTTGGGCCTAACAGACAAAGCGATGGCAGCCCGGAGGAATGTGTCCTTACGCAGCGCACAGAGCAGATTGCAAAGCCTTTACCAGAAGCTCGGACTGGATAAGGACGACATTCCATCGGGCGAATGGGGCGCGAGTTTCAATTCGCGCACGCGGGCAATTTCTCTGGCGTTGACCCAGGGTATTTTGAATGCGGATGCGTTGCGCCGCGAAGAGGAAAAACTTCAAGCGTGGATGTCACGATCCTCGGCCTAATTCACGCGCTCTGATGATCTGCGGGTTCCCGCATATATGATGCGCGACCTGACGCATACGAGGGGCGGCATCTCTTCTAATCATCTTTCCAGATAACTGGCTGTTTTGGATTTGAACCGAAACTGGAAAGAATGGGAGAGGCGAGATGCCGTTTGTGAATATTCGCATCGTGAAACAAGTTATAGAAAAGGATCCCGAGGGCATTAAGGCCAAGGTGCAGGCCGATGTCACGGCTTCGTTGGCAGAAGCCGCCGGAATTCCGGCCGAGAATGTTTGGGTTACCTTTGATGAAATCGATGAAACCGATTGGTTCTCTGGTGGCGTTCGAGTCAAAGAGCTGAGGGCGAAATCATGACCGTTGAAGTTCGTGCCGATGGTATGAATGACATTGTCGATGCCAACGCGACCCTTGAAAAAGTAGCGGGCGGTTTCCTGTTCACTGAAGGTCCGATTTGGCATCCGGTGGAAAAACACCTGACCTTTTCCGACATCCCGGGCAACGAATTGTTTCGACTGGGCCCAGACGGCAAAGTTGTGTCTTTTCGCAAGCCAAGCAATATGGGCAATGGCAATACATATGATGCGCAGGGGCGTATGTTGACCTGTCAGCACGCGAGCAGTTCAGTCACACGGACCGAGGCGGACGGATCGATCACGGAGCTGGCCACACACTTTGACGGCAAAGAGCTGAACAGCCCGAATGATGTTGTGGTACGCAACGACGGGCTGATCTATTTCACCGACCCGACATATGGTCGACTGGACTATTTTGGCGTCGAGCGTGAACTTGAAATGGGTGCTCAGGGGGTCTATTGCGTGACGCCCGATGGCAAGACCATCACCCGTCTTGCCGATGATTTTGCACAGCCAAACGGCCTGTGTTTCTCGCTCGATCACAGCACGCTTTATGTGAACGACACTGAGCATAAGCACATCCGGAAATTCGATATTGCCGAAGATGGATCTGCAACGGGTGGCGAAGTTTGGGTCGAGGTTACTGTGGGCGAAGGCGAAGGCCATCCCGACGGTATGAAGGTCGACAGCAAAGGCAATGTCTATTGCACGGGGCCCGGAGGGATTCATGTTATCACGCGGGCCGGTGAAACTTTGGGGGTGATCCGAACCGCAGAATTTACCGCCAACTTTGCATGGGGCGGCGTTGATTTGACTGATCTTTACGTGACCTCATCCACATCGCTGTACCGGATTAACGTCAAAACACCAGGCCTCCCGCTGTTTTGACGTCTTCTGGCCGAAGGCTTGATTTCTTCGGCCAGAACGATCCGGATCTCGCAACAACGAAGTTGTTTCACTACAGGAGAATACAATGGCACATGTGATGCCCGACCTATTTAAGATTGATGTTTCCGGTCATGCGGTTACGCATGCGCGCACTGAAATGGTTGCGCGCGGCAAGGTGGTCACAACAGACGAACCACTAGAGCGTGGCGGAACTGATCTGTTTGCAACGCCGCTCGAAACGATGCTATCCGCCTTGCTTGGCTGTACAAATGTCATCGCTAATTATGTCGCGGGTCTTCTCAAGATGGACGTGCGAAGCATGGAGTTTGATGTTTGTGGCCACTTTGACACCCGTGGGGTATTCGGTAAGGCAGAAATTGGCACGCCGTTTCCGGTGATTGAACTTAAGGTTGTTTTGGACACCGACGCAGATGACGTGCAGATCGCAAAGCTGGCGGATGTCGTTGGCGAGAAGTGCCCAGTGTCGGTTTTGCTGCGCAGAGCAGGCTGCGAAATTCAGGAAAGCTGGGTGCGAAAGTGACGGATGGCCAGCGTCACTAATCGGCTACGCGGATGTGCCCGTTCTCGGTGCGGGTTCCCGCAAAGTCATGGCGCGATCCCCCGTGCGGCCTCATTCAAAACAGCGTTAAACAGAGATTAAGCGACGAAGCCAATCAGGCAGTTTCGGCAGTTAGGAAAATGTCGAAATGAAATTTGATCGCTGCTAAGGGAAACCGCTATGCGTTTGCAGCGGCGGTGAAGCAAAAGGGAGAGGAAAAAACATGAGTTTAGTTAAGACGATATGTGCGAGCGCGTTGGTTGCAGCATCACTGACACTGCCCACGCAGTCCGCAGCACAGGAAATCGACCTAAAGTACCATGCATTTACGGGCAAAGGGCCATCAAATCTGGCGACCCGTTGGTTCATGGACGAAGTGGAAAAACGCTCTGAAGGTAAGGTGGACTTTACCCGAATTTATGGCGGCACACTCGGCAAGCTTTCCGGTCAGCCAGAAAACATCAAAGTGGGCGCATTTGACTTGGGAGACTTCTCGCCTGTTTATAACCCTGGCCTTTTTCCGCTGGCCAATGTGACGTCGCTTCCGTTCATGACGGATAACCCATTGGCGCACGTGCAAGCTGCACATGAGCTGTTCCAGACACCGGCTGTTGAAGCCGAGTTCACTGCGATGAACCAAAAGTACCTGTATCCAGGCCAGTGGGGCTCCATCCAGATGTTGTCGCATGACCCGATCCGCTCGATCGATGACCTGAAGTCTGCTAAAGTTCGCGCACATGGCGGCGCAGCTGAAATCCTGAAGGAACTCGGCGTTCAAGTTTATGGTATTCCATGGGGTGAGCTGCCAGCAGCCGCTGAACGTAAAGTTGTGACCGCTGCAATTATTGGCGCGCCAGCAGATGCTTTCGCCTTTGGGTTTGGTGAGATCTTCAGCTACTGGGATGATGTAGACTGGTTCTACTTCCCGCTGCCGGTCTCGATTAACTTGGACACGTGGAACGCGCTTCCAGACGATGTGAAGGCTGTAATCAACGAAGTTCGCGACGAAACCGTCGAGAAGGCGCGTACACTTTTGGAAGAAGCAGAAGTTGAAGCTGATGCCGCTCTCCACGAGCAGACCGAAGTTGTAAAACTCGACGCCGCCGAATGGCAGAAGATGATGGATGTGCGCAATGGCGCATGGCAGAATTGGGTGGATGCACGCGAAGCAGATGGTCTTCCAGGTCAAGCCGTTCTCGACGACTTCCTGAAGCTTCTCGAGAAGCACGGCGGCTAATAATTCATCTGCAGGACGACATAAGTCTGATCACAAATGCGCCGCCCGATCCAACCCAATAGGTTGCGGGCGGCGCATCATTACCGAAGCACTCAAAAAGTGTTGATGCCGCGAGCTTTATGTAGGGTGCAAGACGCGCTGAATATACGAAGTTTAGCGGTTTGAGGGAGGGATGCCTTGATGGCTATTTTTACACGCCGGCTCATAGGGGTACAAGAAAAGTTAGAGGAATTCGCCTGCTATGCTTCGGCTATGGCTGTCGCAATTATGATGCTCCTAACCGTGGCTGAAGTCGGAGCGCGGGCGCTTTTTACCAAAAGTATGCCAGGCGCTTACGAATACGTCAGCCTGATGTTTGTCTACCTGATCTACTTGGGACTGGGGTATTCACAGAGACGCGACGCGCATATTACGGTGGGCATTCTATATGATTACCTGCCGCGCGGTGGCAGAAAGATCATTCAAGGTGTTTACCTCTTGGTTGCCTTTGTCTTCTTTGCAGTGCTGACCTGGACCACCGGTGTGTCAGCTTGGACCAACTTTGTCATGGGCGACACGGTACTTGGTATTATTGAGGTCAAAACATGGTGGGCACGGGCGGGGATTCCAGTTGGGCTTGCCCTGTTCTCACTGAGATTCCTGATCCAATTTGGCCGCCTGATCACAGATGATGTGTTGCCTGAAGAGGGCGCAATCAGAGAATTCCCGCCTCAAGACACCGATGAAGAAGAGATAAAACAATGATGGAATCGCTTCAATTGCCACTCGTGATCGGGATGGTTGGATTTTTGATGATCATGCGCGTACCGGTCGGGATTTCCCTTCTGTTTGCGGGTGCCACAGGATTTGCATTGATCCGCGGAGTGTCGATCACTTTTGATGCACTCGGAGGTCGGTTCTTTGACATCGGGTCAGGTTACGCACTGAGCGCAATTCCTCTGTTCTTGCTGATGGGGCATGTCGCCTCCAAGGCCGGTATCACGCAGGACATTTATCGCGCCGCGCGGGCTTGGCTCGGTCACCTAAAAGGCAGCGTCGTGATTGCGACAACGGTTGCAGCCGTTGGTTTTGCGGCCTGTTCAGGTTCAACCACGTCATCGACGGCCGTATTTGGGCGCGTTGCGATCCCCGAAATGCTGCGTCTAAAGGTCAACCGAAAGCTGGCCGCAGGTTGTGTGGCCACCGTCGGCACGCTGGCAGGAATGATCCCGCCAAGTATCAACCTGATCGTCTATGGCATCATCGCGCGGGAATCCATTCCTAAGCTGCTGATTGCAGGGATTATTCCCGGATTGCTGACGGCGTTTGCTTACCTTGTCATGATCTACATCCGCGTCAGCCGTGATCCGGAGATGGCTCCGGCTCTTCCTAAGGCGAGTATTGCGGAGCGGGTCGAATCCCTAAAAGGCGTTTGGAGTTTTCTGACCCTCGGCGGCATCGTGATCGGCGGCATTTACGCCGGGATCATCACGCCAACAGAGGCCGGTGCTATTGGAGCCATCGGGTCCTTTCTAATCGCTTTGGTCCGCAACAGGTTGTCTTTCGCGGTCTTAAAGGAAGTCTTTCTCGACACGGCGCAAACGACATCAGTTATCTTCATCATTCTCGTTGGTGCTCTAATCTTCTCGTCTTACCTTGCGGTAAGTGGCGCGTCTGGGGCGGTGTCCGAGTATATCGTCGGCCTCGATATGTCGATGATGGGGATCGTTTGCATCTATGTGCTTTTACTGCTGGTTCTGGGCTGCATGGTGGACCCGGTTTCCGTGATGTTCTTGACGGTGCCGATTTTCGTGCCGCCGCTGATCGAACTTGGCGCGCATCCGATCTGGTTGGCGATTGTGATCGTCAAAACACTGGAGATCGGGTTGATCACCCCGCCTGTCGGGCTGAATGCATTCGTGTTGAAAGGTGTCGCGCCGACTTTCTCTTTGAAAGAGATTTTTGGCGGCATCTGGTGGTTCCTACAGGTGGAGGTCATCACATTGATTATGATCATGTTCATCCCAGCTATCGCAACTTTTCTGCCGGAGCTAGCCTATGCAAAATGATAGCGTTGTCGCGTGAAGAGTCATTTCAAAAGGGATCAACTTTTGTGGGGCGCATGTTCAACAAAGCCGAAGCCGGATGCGCCGCTACAATTTGAAAACCAGGCTCCAGCCCGCTGTTCCCTGCCGACTGCACGAAAGACGGCAGGTCAACCGGGACCGCTTCCTATTCCCGGGATTGAAGGTCCGCTTTGATGGGTTCTTGTGATCCTCGCTGCAGAGCGGCGAATTCACACCTCCCCGCCCGAGGTGTAGACCCGTCACGTCCGCTTTGGGCTGCGAGCCGCCGTTAGACGGGTTTAGCACCGAAGGCAGCTGTGCGCAGTTAGTCACCTTTGCAAAGTCGGGGCGCCAAGTGTGTCGGGTCGACAAGACCGGCCCAGAGCAGACCTTAAACGCGGCTCTCACATTTTGTGATTGCAGTCCACTTTTCGGATTCTCGATTGAGTGGCGGAGTGCGACAGCTTGATCGCCTGCACGGTTCGCGGCAGCAGTAGCCGATTGCGGCCTCTGGGTTGAAAGGCAGCTCAAACTGTTTTGACTTTTGACTTAAAGGTTTCGACACCGCCAAAAACAAATTTTCTCAAGGAAACGATTAACGCTGGGTGGGATATGGAAGTCCCTAAGGCTTAACTTTGTTGCTGCGGCGTACAGGCAAAGCGTCGGCACGGTCGGCGGTCCCTAGAAAATTTGGAGCGATATCAGCGCCATGGCCTCTGGCCGCATTCATACAAAGAGGCATTTGTCACGCCTTTTACTCGGATATCCGGTCTGTTAGGGCAACGCACCCTTCTAACCCGAAAGAGCCGCTAGCCCGGAAAGATCTTTCTGAAGTGGGCGTCGAAATCGTCCCATGTATAGACCGCGCTATTGCCAGCATAGCCTTCGTAGTAAGAGCTGCCGTTCGACGTGGGCAAACCGGCCCAGATCTTGGCAAGATTGAGCATAAAGTCCGCGCGCGGCATGTCGGTGGACAGAAAATCGCTGAATCCGGCTTCTTCCAACAGCTGGTGTGCCAGCTTGTCTTGCAGCTCAGGACTAAAGCGCTTGCTGTGCGGCACTTCCTGATGGCGGACGAGACGGCGCAAGGTGGCGGGGATAAGCTGATAGCGCCCGATCGCGTGGGGCTGTCCGGGGGTGTCTTCTATCCATTGATAGATTTCGGCTACCGTCATCTCGGTCGGCCGTTTCGTCGGCCTAACTCGAGCGCCGTGTTGCACGGCATCATAGCCGGCCTTGCCCGCTTCGGCTCCCGCTATCAGCGTCATAAGTTGTTTGGCGGCCGACGGTAGGACCTGCACTGGCGCAAAGAGGGTGCCGTTGGCGCGGCCGCGGAAAAGGCTGGCGGCCCCAGGACGCAACGCCACCGCTCCGCGGCTGACCTCGACGCCGGAAGGCAGCACGCGAGCAGGTTGGTGCGGCAAAATGGGGGAGGAATCACTAAGGGAGGCGCGCTCCACAAAGAAACCGTTCTTGATTAGTGAGAGATTGTTGGCCTGCGCACCGGACGCCGCGAGGCAGAGTGTCAGAAGGCTGAAACGTAAGTATGTGGCGATTGGCATTGGAATCGGATTCTTGCTAGCAGGGCGTTCAACCCGAATATGCGGAAATAGGTTTGACAAACCGTTTACCCGCGAAGCCTGTCTTTTCTGTTCAGAAGCGATGCTGGGCCGATGAGCCGGAGCCGGACACAATCGGGGGCATTAGTGAAGGTCCCAGAGCATTCAGCGCAGCCACCCCGCACCGGAGAGTTTCCCGCCTGATCGAGTACACTAAAATTTCCGTTCCTCTGAGTGCTGAATGAAAAATTTGCACCTGCAGCTAAGGTCTGCAATCCGCCCATTCTTGACAGATGCTGCTTATACGAGGCGAGGACCCGAACCAAAAGCCGCGAAAGTGTGTGTCAGAACAGTTGAACGTCGCCGGAATGCTCTTCGCGTTGAACCGCGCGGCGGCGTTCGGAAGCACGGCTGGTTTCGTCCATAACAACGCTGGTCTCGTTCATAAAACGGCGCTGAATGCGGCCGCCGGAGGGCCAGAAGCGGATGTTGCGGCCGCGCTGTCCGCCAAGACAGCAATCCACCAAATTGAATCCCTCATTGCGGACAAACCACATTGCGAATTCGGCGTTTTTGGCGCCGATATCGATGCGGCTGTTGAACATCTTGGAGCCGCCGAGCAGCTTGACCTGAATCCGGTCACGGCTGGCACCGGACTGGATCAGACCGTTCACCAACAACTCCATGGCGTGCACACCTTCCTGAACCGCACCGCGCGAATTGGGATCCGCTCCGGGCAAAAGGAAATGGTTCATGCCGCCGATGCCGGCTACTTCGTCCCACATGCAGGCAGCGACGCAGCTGCCGAGCATCGTGGTCAGAACAAGGTCCTGATCTGTCGAGACATGCACATCCCCTTGCAGCAGCGCCTGTGTGCGAAACCCCTTGAGGGCGTGGGAGTCGTTCTGGCTCATGGGGTCACACTCGTTTCAGCGGGGTGGAGTCTGCAGTACGGGTGCTTGCCTGTGCTGCAGAAAAGGGAGATCGGTGGCACGTTGCGGCCATCATCAGAAGTCCGACCAGCTGTCGGCGTCGTAGGCGACTTGACTACGCGAATTGCGCGAGGCGAATTCGAGTGCTGGCTTGGCTTGGGTCTCTTCTTCAGGTGTTGCCTCGAAGAGATCAACTTCGCCAAGCGCAGGTGCGACGCCCAGTGTCTCGGGCTTATCAGTCGGGGTGAAGTCCGTGATCGCGGAGTCGGCTGTGAATTCGGTATCCTCAAAGCCATCAGCGTCGGGTGTGAACGCGGTGTCGTCCGAGACCCCTGTGTCGGCGGGGGCATCCGCGGCGAGGTCTTCGTCCCAGCTTTGGACTGCGGTTTTGACGTCGGCATCGCTTAGTGTGAAAGACGCCAGCGTTTGGGTCAAACGACCGGCCTCTTCGCTGAGGGTGCGGCTGGCGGCGGAGGATTCTTCGATCATGGCGGCATTGCGCTGTGTGACGCGGTCCAGTTCGGTCACGTTCTCCTTGATCTCGACCAGATTGTTGGCCTGATCGCGAGAGCCTGTGGCAATCTGGGACACCAGTTCAGAGGCGTGGTTGATGCCTTCGATGATCTCATGCAGAGCGCTGCCTGCTTCGTGGACAAGTCGGCTGCCGTTGGTCACCTGCTCACCGGAGCGGGTGATCAGTTCCTTGATTTCATTGGCGCTGGAGGAGGCACGTTGTGCAAGCGCGCGGACCTCGGAGGCCACAACCGCAAAGCCACGACCTGCTTCGCCTGCCCGGGCGGCTTCGACACCGGCATTGAGCGCCAGGAGGTTGGTCTGGAAGGCGATGTCGTCAATCACGCCGATGATGGCGCGGATCTGCTCGGAGGAGGCCTCGATATTTTTCATGGCATCGACGGTTTGATCGACCACGTTGCCCCCGGCCTGGGCCTGTTCACGGTTTTCCAGGATGCGCTTGTTGGCGTCTGCCGCGCGTTCGGCCGTGTTTTCAACCGAGTTGGACAATGTTTCGATGGCCGCCGCGGATTCTTCGAGGGTGACGGCCTGCGCTTCAGACCGTTTGGATTGGTCGATTACAACTTCCGCAATTTCTTCCGAACTGTTGCGCACACTTTCCGCAGTCGATGTTGCCGTGGTCAGAATTTGGCGCAGATTGGTGACGACCTGGTTGAAGTCATTGATGATCTCGGTTTGGTCTTTGTCTCCGCGGCCAAATTGTGCGGCGTCAATCGTGCGGTCGACGCGGCCATCGGCCAGATCGGCCAGACCTGCTGCAAGCGCGCGGTACATCTCATTGCGTTCGGCGTCGGCTTTTTCACGTGCGCTTCGCTGGAGTTCCTCGTCGGCCAGGCGGTCACGGAACACAGTGAGACGCAGCGCCATTGCACCAACTTCGTCCCCGCGCTCGTGATTGGGGATTTCCGTGTCAAAGTCGTGGTTGGCGACTTTGTCCATTGCTTCGCTTATTGCCAGCATCGGCTTGATGGCCAAGCGCCCCACAAGCCAAAGCAACAGAACCATTGCCAAAGACCCGGCGATAAAGCTTGCAACCGCTGCCATTAATTGTTCGCGCAATGCGGTGGCAAAAAGTGGAGCCATATCCCAAGCGATTGCAATTGAGCCGGGTGTTTGCACCCTCCCCAGACCAGCTAGGGCCGTCCCGTGCAGAGCGTATTCGGAGGTTCTCTCCAGCATGCTGGACCCGTCGTTTGCGAGCTTAGACTGGAAAGTTTTCAAAAGCGGTGTGAGGGAGGCCACTGATGCGCCATCCGCAAAAACCGTGACGAACTCTTCGTTGGAAGCGCCGTAAACGGACACCGCTTGAATGTCGGGATACCGGGGAAGGCCGGCTGTCAGGGCGGCTTGGAGCGCGACGCTGTCACCGGCTGTAACCAGATCTGAGATTTGCCCGCCAACCGCACGCGACATCAGTTCGGCGATTTCGGCCTGTGCATGTTTGAGGCTTTCGACGCGCTGCTTGTATTGACCAAGGAAACCGACAGCGACGGCAAATACGACAATTGCCCCAACCAAGAAGGCGAGTTTTGTCTGGATTCCAAAATTGGAGAATCGGGCACGAGGAGTTTTGGAGTCGGACATTACGGTTTCCGTTCAGTATCAGAGGTCACATTGGCCGCGGCGTCATAGACGCCTGCAGGCCACTTGTGACAGGGGCTTATGAGCGTTGGGTTAAGCGGACAGGGCTTTTCCAGCTAGAAGGCGCTCATTTTCTGTTGGATTTGAGACGCCTTGGCGGAGAGCTCCGCGAGGCTTGTGTCGGTGTTGTCATGGAACGCCTGCAGGCGTTCGATGATACCGTCCAGACCACTGTCAACTTCGCGCATGCGGCCGCTTTCCACTTTGCAAAGCAGTTTGACCACGTCGAGCCCGTTGATGCGGCGGCGCAGGCTGCGGCAGATGTCGGGAATTGATTTTCCGGCCACAGAAATCTCGCGAATACGCTGTTCGCACACGGCTTCGAGGCGGGCGTGTTGATTAATCAGCACGTCGATTTGGCTGCCCTCGGTCGGGCTGTCGTTTTCATGCGCGATCGCTTCGCCCAGAAGTTGGGCAAACTGCTGGGCCGAGCGGCCGTGAGATAGCGCCTTAAACATATCGGCAAGGGCACCGGTATCTTCGCCATAAAGACGCCCCAAAAGCTCGTACATTTCCTGCGCCATGGCGTCGTAGTTCTGCGAGATGGTGCCAAGCGCGGCACCGGCGCCTTCAAGGCGGCCCGCCAGAATTCGCAAGTTCACTGGCTCGCCACGCACTCGTTTGAAGCCGGTCTCGATGTTTTTAGCCAACTTCTGCATGTCAGTGACCAACCCAGTGATCTCATCCATCAGGGCGAATATGGCTTCGTTTTGTGGTG
The DNA here is from genome assembly GCF_947331465.1 of Shimia sp. Alg240-R146. Classification (GTDB taxonomy): domain Bacteria; phylum Pseudomonadota; class Alphaproteobacteria; order Rhodobacterales; family Rhodobacteraceae; genus Shimia. The sequence continues at coordinate 14,861 of NZ_CAMZOK010000002.1, forward strand.
TGACGATGCCGCGGTTTTTGAATTCGCTGTCCAGCAGAAGCGCGCTGAAGGTTTCGATGTTGGGAATGCCTTTTTCCTGCAGCTGTGTCAGGAGCCAATTGGCGCTGTCCTCGGGGGACTTTCCGCCCGATTCCATCGCCAGCATTTCTTCGTACAGGCTTTTGGCAAGATCAAAGTATTTAGTTTCGGGATGGATACGGGCCGAAATATAGCCGTTCTCGGTCAGTGTGACGTTTGCCAATACCCAATAGTAATTGTCATTGGCGGTGCGGTTTTTCACATAGGCACAGATCGGCTTGCCGGCTTTGAGTGTGTCCCACATGAGGTAGAACACGCCTTTGGGCATGTCGTCATGGCGCACGATTTTGTGGGGCGCGTTGAGCAACTGATCAGCCGAGTATTCCGCGATGTCGCAGAAATCGGACCCGGCAAATGTAATAACGCCGCGCGGATCGGTGGCAGAGGTTAGGACTGCCTCGCGCGGAACAGACCGTTCTTCGGATCCACGGGCAGGAGTGATTTTGGAAATCGCGTTCATGTCTGTCTCCAGAGTCAAATCGGTCAAAACAGGTTTACTTCGCCGGACACGTCGGGCGTGACAGACACGGCTGCAGCGTTGGTCATACGCGACTTCAGATAGTCCAGTTTAATGGTGTCGCTGAGATCGCGGGTGTCGAGTTCGGGGCCGGTGCCAATCATTGTTGCCATTTTCCGTAAAAGCACTGACACGTCGTCCAAGTGCTGAAAAAGAGCATCCACCCGTTGTAAATCACGGATTTTGGATTGGTCCGTATGCGTCAGGTCGAGTTGGCTGGTCAGAGCATCAAGCGCATGCGCAACCGTGGCCATCTCAGAGACGTCCTCGGCGATGGTCACCAACAAATCGGAGGTGGATCTTATGGTCATTCTTCGTCCCCGGGCGTCGCTTAGAGCGCGCCCACTACTTTTTCGATACAGGCTTTGAGTTGGGCGGTCTGGAACGGCTTCTTGATGAAGTTGTTCATACCAAGCTGAGCGCCCTGGTTGATGGTCGCCGGATCGGCACGGCCTGTAATCAGGATAAAGCCAGTGCGGGCGATGGGCTTGTGCGAGCGGATCGCGTGCAACAGCTGCAGCCCGTCCATTTCCGGCATGTTGTAATCGGACAGCACCAGATGAACCGGTTTGGCTGCAAGGCTGCTCCATGCGGATTTGCCATTATTTTCAGTACGGTAGTTCACGACGCCGATTTCATCCAAGGCTTGGGTGATCAGGCCGCGGCTGGTGGACATGTCGTCAACGACCAGGACGTGAAGTTTGTCTTTCAGGCTCATACTGCGTTCCCCAATTTAGTGGATGTGCCGTTTTTGGCTGTTTTTTGGTGGGCAGGTGTCACTTGGAAGACGCCGCGACCCACAGTGTTAAAGCGTCGTGCATTGTCCGCATCGAGGCCTTCGGAGTGTCCGATATAAAGCAGGCCCTGCGTGCTCAGGTTCTCGGCGAACCGGCGCCAGAGCGTGCTTTGGGTGGGCACGTCGAAATAGATTGCCACATTGCGGCAGATGATCACGTCAAACGCGCCCGTGAAGGGCCAAGGGCCGTGCAGGTTCAACTGACGGAATGCGATCAGATCGCGGGCGGCCTGGTTGACCGACATTTGGTCAGACTCTCCTGAAACCGGCTGAAAGTACTTCTTCGCCTGATGATCGGGCAGCGTTTTGATGCCGGCACTGGAATAGATGCCGCGTTTGGCACGCGCGAGAATTTCCAAGTCGATGTCGGACGCCAGAATTTTCAAATCCAGCGTGGGCGCTTCGGGACACAAGTCCAAGATGTGGAACGCCAGCCCGTAGGGTTCCTCACCGCTGGAGCAGCCAGCCGACCAGATCCGTACTCTCGCGCCGCGCTTCGCCGCATTCACCAATTTCGGCAGCGCCTCGCTTGCGAGATGATCGAAGTGATGCTCCTCGCGGTTAAAACGCGTCATGTTGGTAGTGTAGGCGGTGACAAACTGCTTGGTTTCCTCGCCGGCGGTGCCGTCTTCGAGGCGTTTGCAATAATCTGAAATCGAGGTCATCCCAGTGGCGCGCATGCGTTTGGCAAGGCGCGCCGCAACCATGGCACGTTTGTGCGGTTGCAGGTCGATTCCTGTCATTTCGCGAACAAGGCTGGCAATGCGGGCGAAATCCCCGTCACTGATAGTCCCGTCGTCCAGTGTGTGCCCTTTGGTTTGTGTCATGCTGCGACCAAGTTGTCCTGTGGCATAATTTGGTGAACGTCGATGGCGCGCACGATCGTGTCGTCCATTGTGTAAACGCCCCGGATGAAGGCAGCGGTCCGCGCCGAAGAGACTTCGGGTGTGGGCTGCATGTCTGCTTGGTTCACGGTCAGAATGTTGCTGACTGCATCGACGAGGAAGCCGACGCTTTTCTTGTCGATATGGGCGATGATGATCACCGAGCGCGATTCCGGCACGGTTTTGCCGAGGCCCAGGCGCATGGACAGGTCCATCACCGGCAGCACAGCGCCGCGTAGGTTCATCATGCCCACAACATAGTCAGGTGCGTGGGGCAGGGTGGTGGTGCTGGTCCAGCCGCGAATTTCGAGAACATGACCGATGTTGAGGCAGAAGGCCTGCTCACCAATGGTAAAGGAAACGATCTCGATGCGATCTTCGGTCTGTTCTTCGTTGGTTTGGTCAGACATGTCAGGCTACCTCTGCGTGTTCTTGACCCTTGAGCAAGCTCAGCTGGCTCTTGCCTGCGGCAGGGATCATTTGGTCTGTGTCGACAATCAGGGCAATTTTACCGTTGCCGAGAATGGTGGCGGCGGCGATGCCGGGGATGGATTGATAGTTTTGTTCCAGCCCTTTGATCACGACCTCGCGTTGTTCGATAATGTTGTCCACGGCCAGCGCCGAACGACGGCCGCTTTCGCCTTCGATGAGCAAGAGCGCCTGATTGTCCAGATCGGACAGCTGACGGCGGAAGCCGAGTGCTTCGCCCAGATCGACGATAGGAAGGATTTCACCACCCATCGACAGGCCGCGGTCGCCTTCGCAAAATTCATGTACGTTGGCCTGACCGGGCTGCAGGGTTTCGCGCAGGGCCACGGTGGGCACCACAAGCGATTCACCTTCGATAGTGACAAGCATGCCCTCCATCACCGCCAGTGTCAGAGGCAGCGAGATGGTCATCAGCGTGCCTTTGCCCGGCTCGGATTGCAGGTTGATGCGACCCCCAAGGGCTTGAATTTCACTGCGCACCACGTCCAGACCAACACCACGACCCGACAGTTCGGAAATGGAGTCGGCGGTGGAAAAACCGGGGCGGAACAAAAGGTTGTCGATGTCGGAGTCGGTCAGGTCGTCCTCAGGACGCACAAGACCCTTGCTCTCCGCAATCTTGCGGACCTTTTCGCGATTGATGCCCGCGCCGTCGTCCGACAGAGAGATCACCACCCGACCGGAGCGGTGAGCCGCTTCGAGTTTGATCGTGCCCTGCGCCGGTTTGCCCGCCTTGATGCGGTCTTCGGCTGTTTCCAGACCGTGGTCGACCGAGTTGCGGATCATGTGGGTCAGCGGTTCGACCAAACGTTCGGTCACGGTCTTGTCGACCTCGGTGCTGTCCCCGATCATCAGGAGGCGCGCCTCTTTGCCGGCGGTGCGAGATGATTCCCGCACGATGCGTGACATGCGTTGGAACAGGCCGCGCACAGGTTGCGCGCGAATGGCCATAACGCTTTCCTGCAACACGCCGGACAGGGTCTTGAGCTGGCCGATGGCCTCGCTCACAGAGCTGTTGGCGGAGACCGGCAGTTCGTTCATCGATTGGCGCAACATGGCTTCGCTGATCACCAGCTCCCCAACGAGGTTGATAAGACGGTCGACACGGTCCAGATCAACGCGGATCGTGCTGTTGCGCGGTTCAGACTTTTTTCCGGCGACAGGTTTCGCCTCCACCACTTTTATGGCGGGTTTGGCTGCGGGTTCAGGAGTGGTCGGCGCCGTTACGTCGGCCGCTGTATCAGCCTCATCAGGCGCTGGCACCTCGTCGGTCAAGGTCGGGAGCTCGGGTAGATCAATGTCCGCAGCTTTTTCCACGACTGTGGTCGAGACTTCCAATACGCATTGGCTTTCGACAAATTCGAAGACTTCGCGGATGTCGTCTTCTTGGACGCCGTCGTTCGGGATCAGCTGCAAGGTCCAGTTCAGGGCCGCGAGGGCGTCGCCGGCTTCGGCCAGAGTGAGAACGTTGCTGGTGTCGGCGGTAACGGTTACGTCGCCGAGATCCGCGAGGGCGCGGAACAGCAGCGCGGGGTCATGGCCGCGGGTGTAGAGGCCGGGGTCCGCGGAAAATTCAATTGCGAAGGCGCTGACACCGTCGCTGCCCGGCAGGTCGTCAAGCGGGGCAGGGTCTGTGTCCAGGTCCAGTGACGGAGGCAGATCGAAGTCGGGTAGGGGGCCAAAATCGTTGTCCCCGCCAATGTCGAGCGTGAGCGGCATAAAGTCTGCGGAATCAACTTCGGCTTCCTCAGCTCCGCCATCTTCGGGCGGGGAGACCTGTTTCAGGTCTGCGAGAATAGAGGCACCGGCGTCTTCAGCGATGTCGTTGTCGTCGCGCGCAGCGTCGACCAGATCGCTCAGGTGGTCAAACGAGGAGAACATCAGGGCGATAAGCCCCGGGTCGGCCTCAATTTTTTCAGACCGCAGGTCTTCGAGCACATTTTCAAAAGCATGCGCAAAGTTGATGAGCCGATCCAGCCCAAAGGCGCCACCGCCACCCTTAATCGAGTGGACCGAGCGGAACATTGCGTTGATCGTTTCGGCGTCGCCATTGCCGTTCTGGAGGTCGTCCAGACCTGTGGAGAGAACCTCCATCAGGTCGTCGCATTCCTCAAAGAACATATCACGGAGATCGGACATCAAAGGTCTCCTTTCAGACAACCAGGCGGTTGATCACCGCCACAAGTTTATCGGCATCAAAGGGTTTTACGATCCAACCCGTGGCACCGGCGTCACGTGCGCGTTGTTTCAGCGCGTCGCCGTTTTCAGTGGTCAGCACGAGGATCGGCAAGGAGGCGTATTCCGGCTTTTCGCGGACCCCTTCGATCAGGCCAAACCCGTCAAGGCGCGGCATGTTGATATCGGTGATCACGAGGTCAGGTGCGGCATCTGGAAGGACTTCGAGGCCTTCGACCCCGTCCTCGGCCAGATCCACATCCATCCCTGCTTCGGTCAGGGCTGTTTCCAGCATCGCCCGCATGGTGCGGGAATCATCAATTGCCAAGATTTTTGTCATTCTGTTGTTCCCTCTTGGAAGAGTGCGGTCTGTTGCAGGCCCAGGCAGGACAGACCGGCAACAAATTTTTCAGACATATTTTGAACGGCGAAAGGAATGTCCGCGTCAGTCCATTCGGCGTGGGCGGCCAAAAGGAGTTCAGCGCCGGCGCCGCCAAGGTGATTGCAGCCCTGTGCGTTCAGGCTGACGGGTTGGCCGCGAAGCGCCTCGATCAGGGGACGCAAGGCCGCTGCGTGGGAATGGTCTAGGGTCTTTGGCAGATCAATTTGACCTGCTGTCGTGGGTGGGTTTGGTGAGGACATGTTGGGTCACATTCACTTGCAAAATTCGAGCTTCTTTTTGGAACCTAGGCATTCTCCCTTAACACCGCGTTACCGATCACGCGGGATGGCAAGAGTTGGTCGCTTGCAATTGAAAATAATGAATAATTTAGGCGTGTATGCCGCGTGCGTTCCCCAGCGTGGAGTGGTGCTGGTTGCTGAGCGGCGGCGCAATTAGCTCACCTTTTTCCCGCGATGACGTAGGGGAAACTAACGGCGCGCGAATCTTTGACGCGCCCAGCTGTGAGGCTGTGTTGTTTGGGAAACGGCGCTAAGCCGGTGGCCTGACCAAGCCGCTTAACTGGCGGGGACCTGGCGGGGTTGTGCGGCCATGTGGCGTAAGACCTGCGAGAAAACATCGACGCCCTGCGCACCGGATGTTGCCTGCTGCGCGTCAAATACCATTGTCGGCACACCGGAGACGCCGCGAGACGTCCAGAAGGTTTCTTTTTCGCGCACGGTTTCGGCAAAACGCCCGTCGGCCAGAACCGCCCGCGCTTCGCCTTTGTCCAAACCGATGTCGGCTGCGACCTCAATAAGAATGTCGGAGTCGCTGACATCGCGTCCATCGGTGAAATACGCGTCAAAAAGCGCGAGTTTCAGATCCTGTGCCTTGCCGGTCTCGCTGGCCCAGTGGATCAGCTGGTGGGCGGCAAAGGTGTTGTAGATGCGGCTGTCGTCGGACCACGAGAAGGTGAAGCCGAGGTCTTCGCCCAAATCGGAAAGCCTTGTGCGGGCTTGTGCGGATTGCTCGGCTGAGGAGCCATATTTGCGCATGATATGGTCGCGGATATTTTCGCCTTCCGGCTCCATGTCTGGGTTCAACTCAAACGGATGCCAGAAAGTTTCAACCGCGATGCCGGTCGCCTCGGAAGCCTTGAGAAGCTGACGGTAGCCGATTATGCACCAAGGGCAGACGACGTCTGAGACAATGTCGACGCGGATGGGATCTTGGGACATGGGGCGGCTCCTGTGGCGCATGAGGTGCCAAGATGGGGTGTCCCGAGAGGGCACGCAAGTCACCGTTCCGCGAGGTCACATGCAGCAGCATCCATTTAGGGCAGAACGCCGAGCCACATCCAGACCGTGACCACAGAAAAGGCGGTGCCGATCAGCACAGTGGATGCCGCAACGCGCATCGCACGGCCATACATATTGGCAAAAAGATAGGCATTGATTCCGGGTGCCATGGAGGCGGTCACGATGGCGGAGCGCATGTTGTCCACCGAAATTTCGGACCACGTGCCAAAGGCAAAGGTCAGGGCAGGGTGCAGGCCGAGAGACACAAAGCAGCAAAACAGAATTGTGCGCATATCGCCCTCGGGGCGATAGCGATAAAGCACGCCGCCCATGCCAAAGAGCGCGGCAGGCAGCGCCGAGGAGGCCAGCAGATTCACGGCATGGGTGACGGGGTCGGGCACCGGAATGTTGCCGAGGTTCACAATAAACCCAAGGCCGATGCCAAGGATCAGCGCATTGGAGAACATCGCCTTGAGCACAGTTGGTACGATTTTGGCTTTTGATGTGTGGCGCGCGCGCATGACTTCCATCACGGCAATCCCAAGACCGTAGCAGAAAGGGGCGTGGATCGAGATGATGGCGTAGTTCCCTGTTAAGCTGTCGGCGCCGTAGGCACGCTCCATGATTGCCAGACCAAGCAGCAGGGAATTGGAGAACAGGCACACGAAACCGATGGCCGTTGCGTCTTCCCAATCGCGGCCAAAGAAGACTTTGGCACCGATCATGCCGGTGGCAAAACACAGGAAAGCTGCGGCGTAGTAGCTGCCCATCAGGGCGATGTTAAATTCCGCAGCGAGATCCAGATTCGAGATGGCGCGAAACAGCAGGACAGGCACAGCAAAGTTGGTGGCGTAGCGCATCAACCCATCAACGTTGGATTGACTAAAGAAGCCGCGCCAAGCGGCGAGGTAGCCAAAGCCGATGATCAGGAAGACCGGCAAGATCACAGAGATCAGGGTCTGCATGGGGCTGTGCTTTCTGTGGGTCTCCGGCAGTCAGAGATCGTAGGTGATTTTCATCCCGTCAAAGGCAGGGGTGATGTGATCCGCAGTTTCGGCCTCTAGCGTGGCGTAGTCCAGATCGATGTGCATGTTTGTCAGCACAGCGCGTTCGGGTTTCGTGCGGTCGATCCAGTCCAGCGTTTTTTCAAGGTGTGCATGGGTCGGATGCGGCGTACGGCGCAGCGCGTCGACAATAAAACACTTCATGCCGTCAAGCTTGGGCCAGGCTTCGTCATAGATTTCGGCCACATCGGGCATATAGACCACATCGTTTATTCGAAACGCCAGCGCGTCGATGCTGCCGTGGTCCACACGGATGGGTGTAAATGTTATGTCGCCGCCCGGGCCGGAAATGGTGAAATCCTTGCTTTCGTCGATCGTCAGCATCTCCAGGATCGGCGGATAGGGGCTGTCTTTGGGCTGCACAAAGGCATAGCCGAAGCGGCTCATCAGATCGTTTTGGGTGGCCCCATCCGCCCAGATTGGAATACGCGCGCGCATGTTGAACACGATCATGCGAAGATCGTCGATGCCGTGGATATGGTCGGCGTGGTTGTGGGTGTAAACCACCGCATCAAGCCGGCCAGTGCCTTCGCCTAGAAGCTGGTCGCGCATGTCAGGTGAGGTGTCCACAAGCACAGTTGTGGTGCCTTCAGCGGTTTTACGCTCGATCAGCATTGAGCAGCGGCGGCGGCGGTTCTTTGGATTTTCAGGGTCGCAATCGCCCCAATGGCCACCAAGACGCGGCACGCCACCGGAGCTGCCGCAGCCGAGGATGGTGAAGGTCAGCTTGGCGCTCATGCAGCGACTGCCGTCAATTTGGCTTTGGAAAACAGCCGGTCAAAGTTGGCCTGTGTCTGTGCCGCGAAATCGGCGTAGTCCATGCCAAATACGTCTGCCCCGACGCGGGCGGTTTTTTCGACATAAGACGGCTCATTTCGCTTGCCGCGATAGGGTGGGGGCGCAAGGTAGGGTGCGTCGGTTTCCACCAAAATGCGATCCACGGGCGCTGCTGCGAAAATATCGCGCACTTCCTGACTGCGCGGGAAAGCGGCGATGCCGGACATCGACAGGTAGAAGCCGAGGTCGAGCATCTTGCGGGCCAGTTCCGGACCAGAACTGTAGCAATGCATGACGCAGGAATAGGCGCCTTTGTTAAATTCATCCGTCAGGATTTCGGCCATGTCGTCATCGGCGTCACGGCTGTGGATGATCAGCGGCAGGCCGGTTTCTCTGGCAGCTTCGCAATGGATGCGCAGGGAGGTTTGTTGGATCTCCATGCTGTCGGCGGTGTAGTGATAATCCAGACCGGTTTCGCCAATGCCCACAAACTTGGGATGCTGCGCCAGTGCAATCAGCTCGTCTACGGTGGCCAGAGGCTCCTCTGCGGCGCTCATCGGATGGGTGCCAGCGGCGTAGAAAACCGGCGCGTGAGCTTCAGCAATGGCGCGAACCGCAGGCTCGTTCTTCAGGCGTGTGCAAATCGTGACCATGCGGGTCACACCAACGTCGGCGGCGCGGGCGATGAAATCGTCCAGCTGGCCATCGAAATCGGGAAAATCGAGGTGGCAGTGGCTGTCTGTGATTTGCGGGTAGTCGGTCATGGGCACCTCACGCAGCGTTTCAGGCGCTTGCGGTTTTCTGAATCTTGAAAACCGTATCAAGCACAAGCGCGGCAGGGTCAAGGTTGACCGCCTTGCCGTGACGCGTGCGGTCGGTGATTTCCTGCGCGAGATTGGCCCAAGCGCGTGCTTTATGGGCATTTGGGGCGAGCCGCATCAAAAGGTCAGCCTCACCCGGCACGATCTCGGTTTCAGGGGCTTGGCCAAGCGCACCGGTGCGGGCAATGCGCGAGACAAAGACGTCGAGCAAGGTAAGCAGCAGGTCAAATTGCGCATCGGCCCCACGCGCGGCGGCGGCTTCGGCCAGTTTGAGGGCACGTTGGCGATCAAACTGCGGCATGGACGCAAAGAGCGCCGCCAGTTCTTGATACATGGCGAGGCCGCCCAATTGGGTGACGCGCATGGCCTCGCCTACGGAGCCGGCCGACAGCTCAGACAGTGCGGGCGTGTCGTCGGCGGCGTGACCAGCCTGTTCCATTGCAGCGTGCATGTCCTCGGGTGAGAGCGGGTTAAAACGCAGCTCGCGGCAGCGGGAACGGATGGTCGGCAAAAGCCGCGAGGGTTGGTGCGAAATCAGCAGCATCGTTGTGCGCTCGGGCGGCTCTTCCAACATCTTTAGAAGTGCGTTGGCGGCGTTGACGTTCATCTCATCTGCGCTGTCGACAATCACTACGCGGCGACCGCCATCAGCAGCGGACATGTGCAGAAAGGATGCCATCTCGCGGACTTCGTTGACGCGGATGTCAGCGGCGAACTTGCCGTCTTGGCGAGATTTCTCGCGGGCGCTGTCAGTGCTGCCGGCAAAGCCGCGACGGAGCAGGAAAAGGCCGGGTTCGGACAGGGCGAGAATGCGGTGGCAGACGGGATGGTCGGGGTCAACGGTAAGGCTGTCGTGCGGCTGTGGTTCTCCAAACAAGCCGCCGCCATTGTCAGCGGGTAAGGTCAGCAAAAAGCGGGCGATGCGCCATGCAAACGTGGCTTTGCCAACGCCCTGTGGGCCGGTCATTAACCACCCGTGATGCAGGCGACTGGAGTTTACAGCGGTGAGAAAGTCGTCCTCGGCTTTTGTTTGGCCATAGACGTGCTGAGTTTCGCGCGGGTGAGGTGCGCCCGGGACGCGGTCGGGTTCTGGCGTGGCGTCCTCGCTCACGAGAGGTGCTCCGACACGCTGTCGCTGACACGTTGGGACACGTCTTGGGGTGTGCCTGTGCCGTTGATGACGCAGAAACGGTCGGCAAATTCACGGGACAAAGCAAGAAAGCCCGCGCGCATCTGGTCTTGCAGCGCTTGACCAAAGTCCTCGAACCGTTCCTCTGATGTCTGGCGGGATTTGGCGCGGGAAAGGCCCTCGGCGGGATCCATGTCGATCAGGATCGTAAGGTCTGGCTCCCGTCCTATCATGAGGTCATGTAACTGATCCACGACGCCGCGCAGATCGCCGCGAGACAGACCCTGATACATGCGGGTGCTGTCAGCAAATCGGTCGCAGATCACGATCTTGCCAGCCGCCAAGGCGGGCAGAATTGTGCGTTCCAGATGGTCGCGACGCGCTGCGGTGAAGAGCAGGATTTCGGTTTCGGCGGACCAGCGGTCTGGATCGCCCTCAAGCACCAAGGCGCGAATTTCTTCGGCACCGGTTGAGCCGCCGGGTTCGCGGGTCAGCACCACGTCATGGCCTTGCGTGCGCAGATGGTCGGCCAGCAGGCGGGCCTGCGTGGATTTTCCGGAGCCGTCGATGCCTTCAAATGTGATGAAAGTTCCGCCGGGGATTGTCTTGGCTGTCACTGCGTCGCCTCTGCTTGGGCGGAGCCGCCAATGCCGAATTGCGCGGCCAGCACGCTGGTTGCGGTGCTGATCCGTACGCCGAAACCGCCTTCGGGCACGTCGGCCTCGGCCACAAGTGGGATGCGCATTTCAGGCAGATCTTCGGGTGTCAGGACCAGTTCCGCCAAGGGTGCACCTTTGGCGACGGGGGCTTGAATCGGGCCGTTGTAGATCACTTCGCCTTTGACTTTGCCCTGCGCCAGAACCGGCAGCAGAACGGTGATGTCTTCTGCGGGCACCAGACCGATACGCGCAAATTTACCCATCCAGACGTTGGCCTCCGCAATGCGCTCCCCTTCGCGGGCGAGGGTGGTTTCAGAGAATTGGCGGAACGCCCAGCTGACCATTTGTTCGGCCACTTCGGCGCGGTCTTTTTCGCTTTCGAGGCCTGAGAACGCAAAAATCACACGGCGTTTGCCTTGCTTGGCGGACCCCACAAGGCCGAAACCGGCTTCTTGGGTGTGGCCGGTTTTGAGGCCGTCTGCGCCAATGTTGAGCCGCAACAACGGATTGCGATTGCGCACATTGGACGGCGCGCGTCCGTCAAAGGCAAATTCGGTTTCAGAAAACATCGGATAGAATTCGGGAAACTCGGTGATCAACAGGTTGGCCAGCAACGCCAGATCCCGCATCGACATTCGGTGTCCCGGGGCGGGCCAGCCGTTGGAGTTGGCGAAGGTCGAGTTTGTCATGCCCAACTGATGCGCGCGGCGTGTCATCAGGCGCGCAAAGCCGGATTCCGTGCCGTCCGGGCTGAGCGTTTCTGCGATCACCGCACAGGCATCATTGCCCGACAAAACGATGATACCTCGCAGCAGGTCTTCGACAGTCACGCGATCGGTGGTGTCCAGAAACATGGTGGAGCCGCCGTAGCTCATGGCGTGTTGCGACACTGGCAAGGCTTCTTGCATTGCCAGACGCCCGTCGCGCACGGCCTCAAACGCCATGTACAGCGTCATTAGTTTGGACATGGACGCAGGTGGTAGTGCCTCATCGGCGTTTTTGGTTAGCAGTACGGTGCCGGTTGTCTGATCCATCACAAATGCCGCGCGGGCGCGCGTTTCAAATGCGTGCACTTGGGCTGCGGTCAAAACAAGCGCCAGGCCAACGGCCATCAGTCGGGGCAGGAAAGGACGCATGCGGGTGGCTCCCTAAAGCAGTTTTGTCAGTTGGTCACAGCGTAGGCGTCGGTGAAGCCGGTGCCGTGCACGGTTTTGGTCATCGACTTGAGGTCAGCCCTGGTGGTGGCCGGACCCACAATGACGCGCCAGAAGGTTTTGGACCCTGAGGTGGTTTTCTTGATCAGCGGGGTAAGGCCGGCGGTTTTCATTTGCTTTGCCGCATTGTTGGCGTTGGCTTCCACCGAAAAAATACCGATTTGCACATAAGGCTTGCTGAGCGAGCTTGAGGTGGGCTTGGGCGCGACCTCGGACTGGGCCGCAGGCGCAGGCGCCGGAGCCGGTGTTGCGGCTGGTGTCGCGCTGGCCTCGGCCGCGGCGATGGCTGCAGATGCCGCCGCAATCGGTTCAAGTGGTGTTTCTTCAACGTCAGCCACTTCGGCGGGCGCTTCGGTTTCACTCACCTCTGGTTCGGGGGCAACTTCTTCGCGACGCAGAGCGGTCATGTTCAGTTCAACTGGCTGCCCGGCAAGCAGGCCAAGCGCCTCTGCGGCGTCAGATGAGACTTGAATACGCGGGCCGGGAATTTCGCGTTCCCTGCGGAACAAGGCGCCGATAACGAATTTTCCATTCGCCTGATTGCGAATAATGACCCGTTCCGGAGAGGCCACATCCGGGTGTGCCGCCCAAACGCCGCCAAGCGATGGCCGACCGTCCCAAAGACCGGCTTCGGAAACCGCAAAGACCTCAGGGGCCTCGACGTCACGCTCGACAAGTTTTGTGGTGTTCGAACTGTTTGCCGTGCTGGGCTCGCTGGACGTCGTGTCCGGCCCTTTGCCAAAGCTGAAACCTTCGCCCTCTTCACAAGCGCTCAGGAGCAGGCTGAGTGCCAACATGGCCGTGCCTGTCTTCAACAACCGCCGTGCGCCGGTTTGTGGTGATTGATCCGCCATGAACTGCCTCTCGCCTGCAATCGATTTTTGCTTTTGCCATTGTTTTGGCGCGCGGGTGCGCCCCATCAACGAACATTTGCGCAGAGTGTAGCCCGATGCGCGCTTTATGGAAAGTGTGCGTGGCGGCGACGAGCGGAAAATTGAAGGAAAACGGGTTGCGTCTGATTTTACAGGCGATTAGGGATGTCGCGTCGGAGAAGTGGCAGAGTGGTCGAATGCACCGGTCTTGAAAACCGACGAGGGTTAACGCCCTCCGTGGGTTCGAATCCCACCTTCTCCGCCATCCTACATTTTTGTTTGATTTGAATGGGTCGCTTTGAGCGGCCTTTTTCATTTGTTTTCATATTTTTAGGGGTGTCTGAGCTTTCTGTTGGATTTCTTTCGATGATGCTCGTATCGTTTCCTTGGGTGGTATGAAATGTGGTATTCTGAATGGCACTTTCTGGAAAGCTGACAAAGAAGTTGGTCGAGAACCTCGGTGCTGGGCGTCACGGGGATGGCAATGGTCTCTATCTTGTTGTGGACCCGTCTGGCGCGCGGCGTTGGGTCGTGCGGGTGGTGGTGAAAGGGCAAAGGAACAAAAAGGGCGCACCGCTGAGGACGGACTTTGGTTTGGGTGGTGCAGATATTGTGACGCTCAATCAGGCGAGAGAACGCGCGCTTGAATATCGCCGCATGGCAAAGCAGGGGCTAAACCCACGCTTTAATGCCCGCCAAGAGGTGCCGACTTTTGAGGAGGTGGCGCAGCAGGTCCATATTGATCGCATGCCGACGTGGAAGAATGCCAAACATGGGGCACAGTGGATCAACACTCTGCGGGATTATGCCTTTCCCAAAATTGGCCGCATGCCCATCGACAGTATTGATCAACCGGAAGTGTTGATGTGCCTGTCACCGATATGGACTGAAAAACACGAGACGGCTCGACGTTTATCGCAACGTATCAAGATCGTGCTGGATGTTGCTAAGTCAAAAGGGTTTCGATCTGGTGAGAACCCAGTGACGGCCATCAAAGATGCTCAGGTGTTGCCCAAGGTAAAGGCAAAGCCCAAACACCATATGGCGATGCGCTGGCAGGGTGTGCCTGACTTCTATGCGGATCTCAAAACCAAGACTGCAATGTCCGCTAACGGCCCAAAGCTGCCATTCACAGAAATCGCCTGTGCTGCGGCGCGGCTTCACCGAAGAGGACCTTGAGGTCACCTTTGTTTCCGCAGGGATCGCAACTCTGTCGCGAGGAAGTCGACAAACCGTCTAACGCGGACCGTTTTTCTCAGGTCTGAGTGCAACAAAATCCATAGAGATGGGCCTGGCGCGGTGGTTGTTCCGGGCATGCGACGCAAGTTTGGAAATACCGTTTCGAACAGAACCGGCATATGGGCCATGCCGAGGCCAAGTGTCACCAAGCGCGTGCGCATGTAGCCGTCGGCGACTTCGTGGCGCGTGGTCGCATTTGGAAATGGCTCAGCCGACACTCCACCAAATGCGGCACCACTGGTTGGCAATCCAATCCATGTCAGGCCTTCGCCATCAAGACCGGCGTGCGGAACGACCCGTTCGAGATACTCCTGACTGGCATATACGCCCAGATCGAGTTGCAGGACCTTTTGGGCAACAACGTCATCTGTCACATCACGGGCGGCCCGCAAAGATACATCGGTTTCATCGTTCAGGATCGACTCAACGTCCGAGGTCAAGCGGAGTTCGATGTCGATCTCCGGATACCGATCGCTGAAGCGCGTGATCATGGGGGCGACGATGTCGTAAGCCAAGGTGGGGGTCAGTGAGAAGCGGATTTTGCCGGTTTCGCTACGATCCAAGCCTTCGACATGCTTGCGGGCCGCGATGACCTCGCGTTCTGCAGCCTCAGCCTTTGGCAAGAGTGCCTCACCAAACTCGGTCAGCGTAAACCCACGTCTGGAGCGGTGGAACAGGCGCACGCCATAGCTTGCCTCAAGGGTCTGGATGTTGCGGTTGATTGTGCCGTAATTCGCGCCGATCAGCTGCGCGGCGGCCCGTAGGCTTCCTGCGCGCGCTACAGCAAGAAAGTGAGGTAGGAGTTCCCAGTCAAATGTTCTCATGTTTCTCTCATGTAACATGGTGTTCAATTTGTTTCATATCAGGTGTAGATGTGGCTTGATATAGAAAGCTCAAATGGCCCGTCGCGCTCGGGCGTGATCCCTTCAGGAGTTGAGATATGAACCGCTACCATCCCGTTCTTGTTGGTCTACATTGGCTTGTTGCGGCCATGATCCTTGTCGCCTTGTTCATTGGCGGCCCGGGATTGGTTGCATTAGAAAACGATGACCCGACCAAATTATTTGGACTGACAGGCCACATGATCTGGGGTCTAGTCATCGGAGCGTTCATGCTTGTTCGATTGACCATGCGGCTGCTCTCCAACAATCCGCCCCCGGCGGATGCTGGAAAAGAAATGCTAAACTCAGGCGCGAAGGCGGCCCATCTCGGCCTCTATGTCCTTGTCCTTGCCATGGTCGCCAGCGGCATTGGCATCGCGATTTCGGCAGGCTTGTTTGAAATCGCCTTTGGTCAAACCGGCGCGCCTCTACCAGCTGATTTCGATGTTTTCCCGGCGCGGTTGGCGCATAGGGTCATCGCGACATTACTGATGATCCTGATTGCCATGCATGTCGCGGGTTGGGCCTATCACCAGTTCTATCTGCGTGACGGCCTGATCCGCCGGATGTGGTTCGGGAAACGTTTGTGACAGAAACTCCGGCTCACACCGGACGTTGAATGGAGTCTATTCGAATGGCTGCTCCCTCTGCAGACTGCCACCGTGGTCTCGGCGGGCGTAAAGGAACTGGCCGAACACAGGGAAACAAAATGCGACTTCTCGTGCGAGCCGCACAGAAGTGGCGATCAGAGTAACCTTTTTCATGCCCGCCCAGTTTTAGACGATACCACCGCCCGCTCCATCTGCTGTTGGCCGGCGAGCAGTCACGCTCGCGCGATATCCGGACGCACGAAAGGCCATCACCGGAGAAATTGCGCCGTCTGACAGCTGACGGGCCTTGGCCAGAATTGGCTCCACATCTGTTCGGAAAGCAGTGCGCAATGTTGCTGACGCCATGAGAGCATCATTGTCGGACTGATATTCCGCCAAAGTTTCGCGATCAACGAGGCTGGCTTGAATATATGCACGTTGAATTTCCATTGCCGACACCATCAGGCTTTCAATCGGGTCGGTCACATTGTGAGACTGATCGATCATATGCGCCAAATCCAAACCCGGCGTGCCTTCGGCGTCGACCAGTTCGTTCCATACAAGGAAGAGGCGGTAGGGATCGATAGTTCCGCTGTCCAGATCATCGTCGCCATACTTGCTATCGTTGAAGTGAAAGCCGCCGAGTTTACCCGCATGGATCAGGCGGGAGACAATCATCTCAATGTTCACGTTGGGCGCGTGATGGCCCAGATCGACAAGACACATCGCTTTGTCGCCAAGTTCCCGCGCAGTTAACAGCGAAGTGCCCCAATCCTGAACTACGGTTGAATAGAAGGCAGGTTCATAAATCTTGTGCTCTGAGAACAAGCGCCAGTCATCCGGCAGTCCGGCGTAGATATCTTTCATGGAGCTGAGGTAGCGCTCAAATTGTCGTCCCATGTGGGTTTGGCCTGGGAAGTTTGCACCATCCCCGATCCAGACCGTCAACGCCTTTGAGCCAATCTCATTCCCGATCTCGATGCATTCCAAATTGTGCTCAACCGCTTGCGCGCGGGTGGCCGCATCGGTGTGCGTTATCGAGCCAAACTTATAGGAATGCGCCTGATCTGCCTGATCCTGAAACGTGTTAGAATTCATCGCATCAAACGACAGGCCTTGTTGATCTGCTTTGGCGCGCAAATCGGCGGGGTCGGCCTTGTCCCACGGTATGTGTAGTGAGACAGACGGCGCCGCTTTTGTCAGCGCGTGGATAACACCGCAGTCGTCCAGTTTATCAAAGATGTTGGCGGGCTCACCGCCGCCGGGAAAGCGGGCAAAACGGGTGCCACCGGTGCCGGTGCCCCAGGAGGGAACAGCGACGCCAAAACCTTGCGCTTTGGTCACCAGTGCTTGAATGTCCACGCCCCGCCGATCCAGCTTTTCGCCAAGGCTGTCAAAGTCTTTGTCCAGATCACGCTCAAGTTTGGTGTTCTCGGCCTCGATCACTTTAAGATCAAACATAGTATCCTCCCGAAGGGTCTGCGCGCCTAATCCCCAAGGCGGCACAGACTGGTGTTTTAGCGTGTAAATGCCTGAACGTTGCCGGCGTCGACGTTGATGATGTTGCCAGTCGACTTTGCCGATTTGTCGGACGCAAAGAAATAGGCGGCTTCTGCAATGTCTTCGGGCAGGACTGATCGTTTGAGCATGGAGCGGTTGCGATACATCTCCTCGAGGCCCTCTTTGTCGGTCCCATAAGTGTCGGCCCGTTGATCAAGCCATTCGCCTTCCCAGATTTTGGAACCGCGCAGCACGGCGTCGGGGTTCACAACATTCACGCGAATTCCAGCTTCGGCACCTTCAAGTGCGAGGCACCGCGCCAAATGGATCTCGCTTGCTTTGGCCGTGCAATAGGCTGATGCGTTGGGTGATGCCGCCAAGCCGTTTTTGGAGGCTACAAAAACGATTGAGCCGCCCATGTTCTGTACGCGCATAACCTTGAAGGCTTCGCGCGACACAAGGAAGTAACCCGTGGACAGGATGTCCATGTTTTTGTTCCACAAATCGAGGGTTGTGTCCTCGACCGGAGCAGAAGATGCAATGCCGGCATTGGAGACCAGAATGTCCACGCCTCCAAATTCTACAGATGTATCGGCATAAGCTGCGGCGACGGCGTCCTCATCGGTAACGTTCATTACGACAGTGCGCACCACATCCGCGCCATATCGACTTGTCAGATTATCGTAAGTTGCCGCCAAGCTTTTTTCATTGATGTCCGCCAGCATCACGCAGGCACCTTCTGACAGATAGCGCTCCGCTGTGGCGGCACCGATACCGCCAGCGCCGCCTGTGACAAGAGCAACCTGACCGGCAAGGCTTTTGGGTTTTGGCATACGTTGAAGTTTGGCCTCTTCAAGCAACCAGTATTCAATGTCGAACGCTTCCTGTTCGGGCAGGCCGCAATATTTAGAAACTGCTGCGGCGCCGCGCATCACATTGATCGCGTTGACGTAGAATTCGCCTGAGATTCGCGCCGTGGCACGGTCTTTGGCAAAGGTGATCATGCCGACACCGGGAATGAGATAGACCACGGCGTTTGGATCGCGCAGAGCGGGGCTGTCCTCATGTTTGCAACGCTCGTAGTAGGCGGCATAGCCTTCGCGATAGGTGGCGATCTGCGCCTCCAAGCCCTTCAACACCGCGTCGATGTTGTTTTTGTCTGGATCAAAATTTACCACCAGAGGGCAGATTTTTGTGCGCAGGAAATGGTCCGGACATGAGGTGCCCAAGGCCGCGAGTGCGGGCATATCTTTGGCATTCACGAATTCCAGAACGGTGTCTGAGTCGACGAAGTTGCCGACCATGGGCTGCTGACCGGACACAAATCCGCGAATAGCGGGCATAAGTTTGGCCGCAATGTCACGACGCTCCGTGGACCCAAGGCTTTCGTGGATGGCCCCACCAAAGGCGGGCACGCCTGCTGTTTTGGCGTCAAAATAGGAGATGGCCTTGTTGATGATGTCCAACGTCAGCTCATAACATGTTTTGGCGTCGTCATCCCATGTGAAGAGGCCGTGTGATTCCAGAACCACGCCTTTGGCGTCCGGGTTGTCGAGACAGAACTTCTCCAGCCACAGGCCCAGCTCATAGCCCGGTTTTTTCCACGGCAGCCAACCAATGTCGTCGCCAAATATCTCTTGCGTCATGGCCTTGCTGTCTTCGGACGCGGCAATGGCGATGATTGCATCTGGGTGCATGTGGTCAACATGCGCTTTCGGAACATAGGCATGCAGTGGCGTGTCGATTGAGGCCGCGCGCGGGTTCAGGTTGAAAGTGCAGTGGGGGAGGTAGCCGACCATCTCATCTTCGAACGCAACGCCGCGATACTTGCCTTTCAGTGCGCGCAATTTGTCCATGTAGAGCGTCGAGAACCCGTCCATCTTAATGGAGCCGACGTCACCACCTGAGCCTTTGACCCACAGAACCTCGGCGTCATCGCCGGAAAGAGGATCAGCTTGGAACACTTTGGCGGAGGTGTTGCCGCCGCCATAATTGGTGACGCGCTTGTCAGACCCAAGCAAATTGGAGCGATACAGAAGTTTCTCAGGCTCGCTCATGCTGGCCGCCTTGGCCTCGTCCCATTGAGAAACAAGCCGGTTTGCTTCGGTTGTCATTGTGATCTCCTCCCGATCCACAGATAGTTCAATCAGATTTGATCAGAGGTTGAGCGGGTTGCGACAGAATGTCAATCACAAACAATCATAAATGATCAGATTTGAGTGTTAAATGAAGAAAAATGACAATTAGTGATTGACAATGATTGGATGTCTGCGGCATCGTCACTGTCAACGGGAGGAAAGTAATGCACGAAAAGGAACGCAATAGGATCATACTGTCCGCAGTACAGGACCGTCCGGTGGTGACGGTTTTGGACCTGTGTAGTATGACTGGTGCGTCCGAGGCGACTATTCGCCGGGATATTTCCGCATTGCACGAAGCCAAGAAACTGCGCCGCGTTCGCGGCGGTGTTGAGGCACTGCACCCAAATCAACTGCCCGGCCTCGCTGGCCGGCCATTTGCAGTCAACGAAGCAATCAACATCGCGCAAAAGCAAGCAATTGCACGCAAAGCAGTAGAGCTTTGTGAGGAGGGGGAGCCGATTATCATCAACGGCGGCACCACAACCTTTCAAATGGTGCACCCACTTGCGACACGCCGGTGTCAGGTTTTCACCAACTCGTTTCCGATTGCTGAGCACCTTCTGAAGAACTCCAAAAATACAGTTCTGATGTCTGGTGGCGTGATCTATCGCGAGCAAAACATTGTGTTGTCGCCATTTGACAACGATGTGACGCGTAACTTCTACGCGCGACGGATGTTTATGGGCGCGCAGGGTGTTGGCCCGCTGGGAGTGATGGAAGCGGATCCGTTGATCATTCAGGCCGAGCAAAAACTGATTGGACAGGCCGACGAGCTGGTCCTGCTGGTCGATTCCGGGAAATTCGAAGAGCGTTCCAGCCTCGTGCTGTGCCCGCTCAAAGACATCGATGTTCTGATCACCGACGACGGGATCAGTGACCGCTCTGCCGCCATGGTGGAATCGGCGGACATCAAACTGATTGTGGTGCCGGTTGGCGCTTCGAAGGAGGAGGCGGTGTCGTAGTACTCCGCGAGGGGACGGCGAGCCGTAAATTTAGGGGAACCAGGGAGGAAACCCAATGAAATTTACCAAACTCATGACATCCGTGGCGGTAGCTGCGGGCTTGTTCGCCGGACCTGCGGCCGCAGACGACATGCGGATCGCGTTGGTTGTGAAAGCACTTGGCATCGGCTTCTTTGAAGCCGCCGCAGAGGGCGCAGAAGAAGCTGCCAAGGAAATCGGTGGTGTTGAAATCATCTACACTGGCCCAACGGACACCACCGCCGAAGGCCAGATCGAGGTGATCAACTCGCTTATCGCTCAAAAAGTGGATGCCATTGCCGTGTCCGCCAATGACACTGACGCGCTTGTGCCGACCCTTAAGAAAGCAATGCAACGCGGCATCACAGTTGTGTCTTGGGACTCTGGCGTGGCCGAAGATGGCCGTCAGGCGCATTTGAACCCATCATCCAATGCGTTGATCGGCAACATGATCATCAAACTTGCCGCAGATCACCTGCCGGACGGTGGCGAAGTCGCAGTTCTGTCAGCAACCACCACGTCGACGAACCAGAATATCTGGATCGAAGAAATGAACAAAGTGATGGGGAACTACGCTGGAATCGAAGTTGTTTCCACAGTGTATGGCGACGACCTTGCGGACAAGTCCTACCGTGAAGCAACTGGCCTGATGCAGTCCCACCCCGAATTGGACGCAATCATTGCGCCGACGTCTGTTGGTATCGTGGCCGCAGCGCAAGCTGTTGCGGATGCGGGGAAAATTGGCCAGGTCAACGTGACAGGTCTGGGCCTGCCATCTGAAATGGCTGGTGCCATTGAAAGCGGTGCGTCCAAGTCCTTCGCGATCTGGAACCCAATTGATTTGGGCTATTCCGCGACCATGCTGGCGCATCAGTTGGCAACCGAAGCGGCCACGGCCGGGCCGGGCGCGGAAATCTCTATTGGCCGTATGGGCACGATCACGCTGGACGACACAAATGCTGCGGCTATGGCCGACCCGTTTGTCTATGACTCCAGCAACATCGATGATTTCAAAGAAATCTTCTAATATCACTCCCGAGAAAAGGGGCGGCGTTCCATTTGCGTCGCCCTTTTTCAAACGAAGGATGTGCCCTTGGCGGGCCTTGCGGCGGGGATGCGCAAATGACCTATCAGGCGAGCGAACAGAGTTCTGATCCGGCAATCACTCCGGTTCTGTCTCTGGACAATATCACCAAAATTTTTCCAGGTGTGAAGGCGTTGGATGGCGTTGAACTACATCTATTCGCAGGCGAAGTGACTGCGCTGATTGGCGAAAACGGAGCCGGAAAGTCTACAGTTGTTAAAACGCTGACCGGTATCTATCAGCCCGATGGCGGCCGGATTATGCTCGATGGGCAGCCTGTGCAATTCCCAACCCCGCAGAATGCCGCAGATGCCGGGGTCACGGCCATTCATCAGGAAACCGTGCTTTTTGATGAACTGACCGTTGCGGAAAATGTTTATATCGGGCACGCGCCCAAAAACCGGTTTGGCCTGATCGACACCAAGGCGATGCATGCCAAAACCACAGAGATTCTAAATTCGATCGGCGCTCCGATTGATGCCGGCGTAAAACTCAAAGACTTGGGGATCGCATCGCGCCACTTGGTCGCCATCGCCCGCGCACTATCCGTTGAGGCGCGCGTGGTGATCATGGATGAACCAACTGCCGCGCTGAGCCAAACCGAGATTGAGGAGCTCTATGAGCTGGTCGATACATTGAAGGCACAGGGCAAGGCGATCCTGTTCATTTCCCACAAGTTCGACGAGATATTCAGAATTGCCGATCGCTACACCGTGTTTCGGGACGGACAATTCGTAGGCGCGGGCAAAATGAGCGACGTCAAAGAGGCAGAGTTGGTCCAAATGATGGTCGGGCGAGCCGTCGACCAACTGTTTCCGAAACGCCACGCGGAGGTTGGTGATGAGGTTTTGAAAGTCGTTGGCTATAGCCACCCAACAGAATTTGAAGACATAAACTTCACACTTCGTCGCGGCGAAATCCTTGGGTTCTACGGGCTTGTCGGCGCTGGCCGATCCGAGTTTATGCAATCGCTCATCGGCATCACTCGCCCATCTAAGGGCGCGGTGCGGATTGACGACAAGGTGCGTGTGATCCGCTCCCCTGCCGACGCCATCAAAGCCGGCATTGTCTATGTACCCGAAGATCGCGGCAAACAGGGTGCCATTCTGGACATGCCGATTTTTCAGAACGTAACCTTGCCTTCTTTGCACAAAACATCGCGAGATGGGTTCATCCGGTTGGCCGAAGAATTTGCGCTGGCGCGTGAGTATACAGAACGACTGGATCTACGGGCGGCGTCGTTGGACACAAACGTGGGCGCTCTATCCGGCGGGAACCAACAGAAAGTGGTGATTGCCAAATGGCTCGCGACCCAGCCGCGGGTGATCATCCTCGATGAGCCAACCAAAGGCATCGACATTGGTTCCAAGGCGGCGGTGCACGACTTTATGTCCGAACTGGCAGCACAGGGGCTGTCAGTAATTATGGTCAGCTCTGAAATCCCCGAAATTCTCGGTATGTCAGATCGGGTGATTGTCATGCGTGAAGGTCGCATGGCTGTCGAACTTCAAGGCGACGATCTAAGCCCTGAAACATTGGTGCGCCACGCCGTAGGCATTCAGGCACAAGGAGACGCAGCATGAGCCATCTTAAGTCCCGTGAGGCAATCCTCTTTGGCGCCATTCTTTGTCTACTCTTTGTTGTGGCGACGCGGTTTCCCGCATTTGTCGCGCCCGGCAATCTTGTCGCTGTATTCACAGACACATCCCCCCTGATGATCCTTGCGATGGGCCAGATGGCGGTGATCCTGACCCGCTGTATCGATCTGTCGGTGGCAGCGAATTTGGCGCTAACAGGCATGGTTTGCGCAATGATCAACGTGGCGGCCCCCGATCTTCCCGTTGCGGTCATTCTGGCGGTCTCGCTGGCAATGGGCGCGATGTTGGGGGCGATCAATGGCATCTTGGTTTGGAAACTCAGTATTCCCCCGATTGTGGTCACCCTTGGCACAATGACCATTTTTCGCGGCATCATCTTCTTGCTGACCGAAGGCAAATGGATCAACGCGCATGAAATGAGCCCGCAGTTCACGGGGTTTCCGCGGGCGGACGTATTGGGCATGCCAGTCCTTGGGTGGATCGCGGTTCTGGTGTCTATTGTGATGCTTGTGGTCATGGCACGCACTACTTTGGGACGGTCCATATACGCCGTTGGCGGCAATCCTCATGCAGCAGTCTATACTGGCATCGACGTAGGTAAGACGCAATTCGCGGCTTTTGTGATCTCCGGCATGCTGGCGGGTTTGACAGGCTATCTTTGGGTGGCTCGATATTCCGTGGCCTATGTCGACATCGCGGGAGGATTTGAGCTTGATGTGGTGGCGGCCTGTGTGATTGGCGGCGTGTCCATTGCTGGCGGAGCCGGCACTGTCGTCGGAACGCTTCTGGGCGCACTGTTTCTTGGCGTTGTCAAAAACGCGCTGCCTGTGGTCGACATCTCGCCATTCTGGCAGCTCGCAATATCCGGCGCGGCGATCATCATTGCGGTCGCGTTCAACGCCCAATCCGGACGCTCCAAGGGGCGCGTCATTCTGAAATCTGCGGAGCATGCACAATGAGTTTGACCGATACCGCCCCTCGCCGCATTCCAGACCGGCTGCGGTCCCCGTTGCAGGACAAGCTGGTCAGCTGGGAAAGCCTCTTGTTGGCGGTCGCAATTGCAATATTTATCGTGAACTCGCTGGCCTCGCCTTACTTCCTCAATGCGTGGAACTTGTCCGATGCCACCTTCAATTTCACGGAGAAAGCAATGATCGCCTTTGCGATGGCTTTGCTGATCATCTCCGGCGAAATTGACCTGTCAGTGGCGGCCATAATTGCCTTGGCTTCAACCGCCATGGGCGTCGCCATGGAAATGGGCGCTGGCACCCCAATGTTAGTCTTGGTCGGCCTCACCACGGGTGTGCTTTGCGGCGCGTTCAATGGTGCGCTTGTGACCAAACTGGGATTGCCGTCAATCGTCGTTACCATCGGTACCATGAGCCTGTTTCGAGGCATCAGTTACATTATCCTCGGGGATGGTGCGTTTCGTGGCTATCCCAGCTCATTTTCGTGGTTCGGGCAAGGCTATGTTTTCTGGGTGATCTCCGTTGAATTTGTCATCTTTGCTTTGTTGGCGGTGATCTTTGGTGTGGTTCTGCACAAAACCAACTTTGGCCGAATGGTATATGCCACAGGTAACAACGCCACCGGTGCGCTGTTTTCCGGCGTGCGCGTTGATCGCGTCAAGATGACCTTGTTTTTGCTGACGGGCTTGATGTCCGGCTTGGCGGCCATCTGTCTAACTTCGAGGCTCGGATCCACACGACCTTCGATTGCCTCGGGCATGGAGCTTGAGGTGGTCACCATGGTTGTCTTGGGCGGCGTCAATATCCTTGGCGGCTCAGGCTCCATTCCCGGGGTGGTCATCGCCGCCTTTGTCATGGGGCTGGTGACGTTTGGCCTTGGTTTGCTCAATGTGCCTGGCATTGTGATGTCGATCTTCATTGGCCTCTTGCTCATCGGGGTCATTGCGCTGCCGAGACTCTGGACCATGTGGCGCAAGAATGCGGGTTGATCTGATGGAAAAGCACGCTTTTTGTATGACGCTTCACCCCGGCAAGCTGGAAGAATACCGCAAACGTCACGATGAAATCTGGCCTGAACTTGTAGCGCTTCTGAAGGAAGCTGGCGTAGAGGACTACTCCATTCACTTTCATGCAGAAACCAGCCAGCTGTTTGGCGTATTGTGGCGACGCAACGACCACACGATGGACGCCTTGGCAGATCACCCGGTGATGAAGCGCTGGTGGGCGTATATGGCCGATCTTATGGACACACATCCGGACACCAGCCCCGTTGCGGTTGATCTCCAACAAGTGTTCCACATGCCATGACCACTTCGCGCAAGACCCCACGCCACATTGCCGTGCTCGATGTTGGCAAGACCAACGCAAAGCTCGCGTTGGTCGACAGCGCGACTATGACTGAGTTGGCCGTGGTGACCCGCCCCAACACAGTTCTTGCGGGCCCGCCTTATCCGCATTTTGATCTGGATGGACATTGGGCGTTCTTTCTTGAAAACCTTGCTGCGTTTCATACTCAACATGGAGTTGACGCGATTTCTGTGACCACGCATGGCGCCTCCGTTGTTCTACTGGAACAGGATGGCGCGCTGGCGTGTCCAATGTTGGATTATGAGTTTCTCGGCCCCGACGACTTGGCCGAAGCCTACGATCAACTGCGACCGAATTTCTCGGAAACCGGGTCACCTCGACTGCCCGGCGGCCTCAATGTCGGAGCGCAGTTGCATTGGCTTTTTGACACCGACCCTACGCTTTTGGACCGCACCCAACACATCATCACCTACCCGCAATATTGGGGCTATCGGCTGACCGGAAAACTGGCCTGCGATGTGACATCCCTTGGATGCCACACTGATCTTTGGAACCCATGGGAAGGGAAGCCATCGTCTCTGGCCGCACGGATGGGCATATCGCAGAAACTTGCTCCGGCACGGCAGTCCTCTGACATTCTGGGAGATTTGGACAAAACCGTCAGCCAGATTACGGGCCTTTCGCCTGATACACCGGTCGTTTGCGGTATTCATGACAGCAACGCCTCATTGGTTCCCTATCTCGATCACAGTTCCCAGTCGATCTCGGTTGTTTCAACGGGAACTTGGGTGGTGTGCATGACCTTGGGCGGTAACCAAGCACCGCAACAGGATGCCAAGCGAGACACTCTGATCAATGTGAATGCATTAGGTGAACCAGTGCCATCCGCCCGGTTCATGGGCGGGCGCGAGTATGAAATCATACGGAACGGCTCAGACGCGATCCCCACGTATGAAGATCGCCAGCAAGTGATTAGGAAGAAGGTAATGTTGCTGCCGTCTGTGGTAACGGAAAGCGGACCATTTCCTGGGCAGAAGATGCAATGGACTGTCCCGCCCGATACGGATGGTCAACGCATCTACGCGCTCTCCCTTTACCTTGCATTGATGACTGAGTGTTGCCTTGACCTAACTGGTGGCGGACGAAGGACCATTGTCGAAGGCCCATTTGCCAGAAACTCAGACTACTTGGGCATGCTCAATTCGCTCCGCGAGGGGCACGTTGAAGCGGCGTTATCACAGACCGGAACCAGTGTTGGCGCCGCAATGCTGATTGAAAAGCCGGCGAAATCTGGCAGTGACTTTGCAGCTGAAAAACCACGCGATCAGCACCTTTCCAGATACGCGCAGCAATGGTTCAGTATGGTAACGCAAGGGTGATAGGCAGCTTAAACACCTATGACTTTAGTGAATCTGGGTGACAGTATTCTGCAAAGCAGACTTCTGATCAATCTGCAGCGAATGCCCGGGTTCCGCCCATACTGGCGGATGGCCGGTGATTAAAATTCGGTGGCAACAAGCTCCCGCAACCATTGTTGTCGAACAGGCCAATTTCGGGTGCCATTGGTTTTTGAGCTGCCAAGTCACCAAACCTGCCAACTCTCCGTTATGATTGATATCGATGCGCCCGAGTTTTTCGGGGACAAGACGGATCGTTTCGGGGGCGGGCGGATAGCTTTGCCGGACGGACGAAGCCTATAACGATGCCCGGTCTAAAGGCCCATAGATCCAAGTCACGAAAACCGAACTGCGATCCCTGATCCAAGCCAAGGGGGCTGGAATAAGTGTTTCACGCTTTCACTCTTTGTTTCCTATATGTCCCGTGAACTCAGGAAGCTAAGTGATTGTTTTAATGTCTACATCATGTGATTTAGGTTCTGGCGCCCCGAGGCGTGGGGGAGCGAGTCCCTTCACCCGTACCATATTGCAATCAGAGCTGGAAAGAAACTGTAACACTTTGCATGGAAAAGTGGTTTTTGGGGTTCTATTGCCGGTTTTTCGGATGAGTACGAGAAGCTGTGAGAAAGCCAATCATGAACAATTCTATTGGTCGCCAAGCATCCTTTTTCCTATATGATATATGGGTTTACGAGAAGTCTCATCGCGAGTTCGAAAATTTGGTCGAATGCTCGACTGGTCACGCGGTGCCGACCGGCGTTTGGTCCGGGAGAATATCCGTTGGACGGCTCTCAATGTAGCCCTGCAAAAGCGCTCGGGTTTCTGCGGACTCTGGCGAATCAAACAGGTTCACCATTTCGTCTGGGTCCGCTTCAAGATCGTACATTTCGCCGGCTCCTGAAATCAGGTCCATCGTCAATTTATGGGTTCTAGTGCGCACAGTGCGCAACTCCAAAGCCACGCCAACACGCCCGGGCAATAGGCCCCATTCGTTGCGCGCAAAGTCGCGGGTTGCGTCCCCTTCAATAAGCGGCCGCAAGCTTTCGCCGTGCTGGGTTATTTGTGGGTCAGCAGAACCATAGTCAAAGAAGGTGGGACCCAAATCGAGGGTCGAGACGGGCTCATCTACAACTTTGCCAGCCGGGACACCGGGTCCTTTGACGATCATAGGGACTTTCAACAGCCCTTCGTAGTGCATGGGCCCCTTTAGGATCAGCCCATGATCCCCCATCCAGTCGCCGTGGTCAGAAATGTAGATGACGATGGTGTCTTCATCGAGCCCTTCCTCCATCAAAGTGTTCATGATCCGTCCGATCTGGTGGTCGATGAACGCGATCTGGCCATAGGTATTGGCGATAATCTCGCGCAGTTGCTCGTCGGTTTGGGGAGGAATCCGGCTATACGCTTTGCGAATGTCGGCAAATTTCGGGTCCGCTGGCTCGCCCTCCATCGCGGCTTCATGCCACCAAGGTTTGCCCTCATATGACCGCGTTCGGTTCTCTGGTAGGTCGACCTCCGCAGGATCATGCAACCGCGACCACGGTTCGGGGCAATCAAAGGGGTGGTGTGGATCGGGAAAGCTGACCCATGTGCAGAATGGTTTTTCCGCGTCCCGTCCGTGCCGTAGCCACTCAATTGCACGGTCTGTCGTCCACGGAGTATTATGGTAGGCAACGGGGAGTTTGGAATGCCAGACCTGTGCGGCGCCCTTGGTGTCGCCTGCATTCTCCCACATCAGCTTGGTGCGCTCGTCCCCCTTACCGTCCATGTGATAAAAGCGTTCGTAGTGCTGGCCTGCGGGTGGTTTTTCGGGGGCCCACCAGTTGTGCCCAACCAACATGAGCTCAACATGATCAAAGCCCATGTAGGGGCCGAACCAATCCTCACTATAATTGGCGGATGAGCGCAGGCATTCTGGTGAACCTGTGGGTTCATAGGTGTGATAGGTCGAGAAATGTGCCTTGCCAAAGTAGCTGGTTTGATAGCCCGCCGTCGCCATGGAGCCCGCAAAGCCTTTTTCGCCAATCTCGGGTGGCAAATCGATCCCGTTGTCATGCACCCCATGCGTGCGGCAGAGCTGGCCGGTCAGGATCGACGCACGTGCGGGCTGGCAGACAACCGAAGGGGTGATACAGGCATCAAAGACCGTTCCATCAGCCGCCATTTGGTCAAGGTGCGGTGTCTTGATGTTGCGCCCTTTGAACCCCATGAAATCGGCGCGATGCTGGTCGGATGATATGAGGAGGATGTTTGGTCTGCTCAAGCTGCTGCTCCCTTGGATTTGCGTCCCGAGAAGATGATGACCGCGACGGACATGAGGATGAAAATCAAAGCGATAGGGCTGTTGAATAAAAAGAATGGATCGTTGCCTGTGGCCGAATAGGCTTGTCGAGCAGTTTGCTCAAGGCTGCGCCCGAGAATGAAAGCAATCACAAAGGGCAGCGGAGAGATGGTCAGCACACGCATGATGTAGCCGAGGACGCCGAAACCAAGCGCGAACCAGATCGCTTCGAGACGGGTTTCCTGCACATAGATCGCGGTGAGGGTCAGCAACAGGACGGCAGGGAGCAAAAGCGTTTTAGGGATGTTGATCATGAACCCCATAGACCGCATGAACACGCCGCCGATTGTCCAGTTAATGACATTGGCGATGGTCATGCATGTGAAAATCCCGAATGCGATGACCAATTCGGGGTTCACCACGTCGGGCGAAAAACGGAAGACGGCCGGGCCAGGGTTAAACCCGCCGATAGATTCAGCGGCAAGGATAAGGAATACGGCCGCTGCATTTCCCGGAATGCCGAGAGACAACACCGGGATCAGGTTTGCGCCGGAGACCGCGCTATTTGCGGCCTCGGTCGCGGCGACGCCTTCGGGCGCACCATCTCCAAAATCCGGCGCATCATCGGATTTCGACTTCTGGTGCCTTGCTCGCCCGACCGTGTATCCGAGGGTCGCTGCCAGCGTTGACCCAACCCCAGGTAGTGCACCGATGCTTGTCCCAATTGCCGCGGAGCGGAAGATGGTCGGAAACAAGTTCTTGATGTCCGCCCAGTGAAGCTTTTGATCGCCGGTTTCGGCGGGCGCATGGACAGGTTTTGCACTTCCGGTGCTGCGCCAAATCTCTTCCAGCTCCTTGAAAACCGCCCCGACAATCAACACGCCGAGCACCGCGGTGGTGATCGGAAACCCACGCGACAGGCCTTCTGCACCCATAGACATGCGCGGATAGAAGTCCTCGCCCGTGCCGACATAGACCGCCAAAAGCCCGAGGCCGATAGAGATCAGGCCTTTGCCGGCCGACCCGCCAATGACGGCCGCGATGAAGCTTAGTGAGAGGATCAGAAGCCCTGTCTTTTCCGGAAGATCCAAGTAGGCCTCAACTATGATTGCAAGGAAGGGCGCACAGACAAAAAGGACAATGTCGGAGAACGTGTCGCCAGACGCCGAGGAAAAATGCGCGATACGCAGAGCCTTTTTCGCCTGACCCTTCTGGGCCATCGGATAGCCGTCCAGGGTGGTCATGAATGCATCAGGTGTGCCGGGGGTGTTGAACAAAATGGCGGGAACCGCACCGCCAATCGTGGCCCCCTTCATAATGCCGATCAGGAAACCCATCACCGGCAGCAGAGCGTCGGGTGTGTATCCGAAAATCGAGATCAGGATGGGCAAGGAAATCGCCATCGCAAATGGCCCGGCGAGTCCCGGCGTTGCGCCGACAACAATCCCGAAGAGGAACCCGGCGAGAACCATCATGATCGTGACCGATACAGAAACCCCCAAAAAGCTAAAGGCTTCCGGACCCATAAAGACAGCCTGGATGCCAAGCCAGATGTAATCAAGAATGTCCATCAAACGTCACCGTTGGGTGGGAGCAACAAGTCGTCGAAAGGTAGATCAAAAACGGCGATCAACACGACGACCGCGGCAATTCCTGTCAGCACGGCACGGCGGGACATCTTTCGCTCAACGATGGCGATAATCCCGCTGACCATGATCGTGCCGCCCATAACATAACCGATGTGCTTCCACACTGGCGTAGCGCGCAACAGGCGATACTCCAGCGGGTCTTCACGAAACAGGTTGGCGACTTCAACGGCGGCGGGCCCCGCAAACCGCATGATTGCAAAGCCGACACCAATCACCGCTACCACGCTGGCGACGAATTTGATCTTGCTTGGGCCCAAGGCCGGCTGATCTTCAGCATTGCGTTCGAAAACCAGTAACAATAGCCCGCCTAAAAGAACAAATCCTGCAGCGACGGTAGGAGCCAATGCGTCCCCGATGACGAATTTGCCTCGCGCGCGCTCGACGATCCCGGTTTTTGTGTCCAAGGGGATCCATATAAAGATCAGCACCAACGCGACCGCGACGCAAAATAGTCCGACGTAAAGGTTAGATCGCGACTTCTCGGGCACGTGAGATTCCTCTGAATGCACGACGGGCGTCCCTTTTCAGGACGCCCGTGCAACGTTGTTATTACTGAGATGCTGCTTCGATCAGGACCGGAGAGTCGTTGAAGTTGCGCATGACAACCTCGTCAAGGTCGGCCCCTTGCAAGTTCATAGACCCGCCGAAAGCTCGTTCGATAAGTGCGCCGACTTCGGTAGAGGGATCCGAAGTCACCTCGGAAATCGCGGCAGCAATTGCATTGCGGGCTTCATCGGGCATGCCATCTGGCCCAGCAAACATAAAGATTGCATCACCATCAAAATCGACGCCCAAGTCCTTTAGGAGCGGCGCATTAGGGTCTTGGTTCAATGGTTTTGACATCGCAGACGCAAGGATCGTCAGATCACCTGCTGCAACACCTGGACCTTGAATGCCGGCCATGAAACCAACGTCCATATCTCCGGCTGTCACGCCGTTCAGCACGGCCCGCCCGCCCTGAACCGAAATGATGTTGAAATCTACGCCCTGCGCTTTTCCTAGCAGATAGGCAAGCTCGCCCAAACGCTGGCTCATCACGCCAAAGCGAATGTCCTCGCCGGCTTTGCCAGCTTGGATCATTTCATCAAATGATCCCCAGCCCGTTCCAGCACCGGCGATAATTCCCATCTGCGCACTGGCTGTGGTGGTAATCGGGGTGAAGTCTTCAGGCGACAGTCCAACGTCGGCTGTATAAAGGTTGTAGCCCAGCGACTCCATGACAACCATGCCAATCACTGTGCCATCGTTGGCCTCGTCTTTCATTTCCAACAAGAGGTTCACACCGCCCTTTCCAGTTACCTGTTCGGGAATGAATTCCCATCCTAACCGGTTCTCAAGTTCAGCGGCGATCAAGCGGGCCTGAGTATCGGCACCACCGCCTGCCGCAAAGGCAATCATCAGCTTGATTGGGCCAGGCGGCGTCCAATCCTGCGCTTGAACTGACACGGCAGATACCGCGATAGAGACGGCCGCAGCGGCGGCTACAAACAACTTTTTCATAGAATCCTCCCAGATTTCTCCTTTAGGAAGCCACAGGATAGTTGTCCCGTCAACAAATTAGTTGTCCGGTCAACTAACCGGTTGACGAGCGGTCAAGTTCCCATGATGGTTGAGTCCAGAGGTGGAAGATGAACGACAAGACCCCACAAGACTTCAATCCCCAATTGACGCAACTCAGCGGTTTCTTGACGTACCGCATTTCCCGTTTGCATCAAAAGCTCAACGCACAAGCCACCAAGATCCTTGCCGCAAAAGTTGGCGTTACGCTGAACCAGTGGCGCATGATTGCGTTCATTGGCGGCGCGGAGACCGTCACGGCATCCGAGTTGGTCCGATATACAGCGATGGACAAGGGCCTCGTCAGCCGCAATGTCAAATCTCTTATACTGGAAGGGCTGGTTCGGTCGTCCGGGGATAGCAAGGACAGTCGGGTCCATCTGCTAAGCCTGACGCCTAAAGGCAAAGAAGTGTTCGATTTGGCCCTTCCTACGATGCGCAGACGCCAGCGGCAGCTGCAATCAAAGCTAAGCGACGATGATGTAAAGCATCTGCGCCAGATGCTGGAGGTTCTGGAAACAGCGGCCGAGGACGTGGACATCTGATGGCGTCAAATCTCTTGGTCATTCTGTCTGACGAACATCAGGCCCGCGCTATGGGCTGTGCCGGTCATCCGTTTGTCAAAACACCGAATTTAGACGCATTGGCCGCCCGCGGCACACGATTCACTGATGCCTACACACCGTCCCCGATCTGCGTCCCAGCACGGGCGAGCTTCGCAACCGGGCAATACGCCCACCAAAATCGTCTTTGGGACAATGCGATGCCCTATCATGGGCAAGTTCCAGGTTGGGGACATTGCCTTCAAAAAGGGCGTATTCCTGTAGAGAGCATCGGCAAGCTGCACTACCGCAAAGTTGGTGACACCGCCGGTTTTGATCGAGAACATATCCCGATGCACGTCGCAGGCGGTGTCGGCATGGTGTGGGGCTCAATCAGGGCCGAGAGCGAACGTTTTACGCCAGCCCCCCGGATGTTGGGGGACTACATCGGGCCGGGCGACAGCAAATACACCGATTACGATCAGGCAGTGACCGACCGAACCGTGGATTGGCTGGCCGACCATGCGCAAGATGATCAACCATGGTGCCTTTACGTGGGGCTTGTCGCGCCGCACTTTCCGTTGGTCGTTCCGCAAGAGTTTTTTGACCTCTACCCACCAGACAGCCTGCCAGCGCCCAAGATGAACCCAAAGGACGGCTATGTGTGTCACCCTTGGGTCGCGTTGCAGAATGCCCAGATGGACAGCGAATCGCGGTTTGAATCCGAAGCAGAGCGATGGGACGCTGTCGCGGCCTATTACGGGCTCGTCAGTTGGATGGACTACAACGTGGGGCGCATCATAGCTGCCCTTGAGAGCGCCGGTTTGTCGGATGACACCACGGTGATCTATTCCTCGGACCATGGCGACAACGTCGGCACGCGCGGACTGTGGGGGAAGTCCAATCTATATCAGGAATCCGTTTCGGTGCCGTTGATTATGGCGGGACCTGAGCTTCCTGTCGGCACTTGTCACACACCGGTCAGCCTTCTGGACATTTCGGCCACGATCCCCGCTCATTTTGGGCTGGGGTTCGATTGCGAAGGGGAACCGCTGCCTGAAATAGCTGCCCGCGACGACGACCCCGATCGTGTTGTCTTTAGCGAATACCACGCACTTGGGGCGGTTTCGGCGGCCTACATGTTGCGCAAGGGGCGCTTCAAGCTGAACACCTACATCGGGTTTGAATCGGAGATGTTTGATCTTGTCGCAGACCCGGAGGAGGCC
Organism: Shimia sp. Alg240-R146; assembly: GCF_947331465.1. Taxonomy (GTDB): domain Bacteria; phylum Pseudomonadota; class Alphaproteobacteria; order Rhodobacterales; family Rhodobacteraceae; genus Shimia. Next base: position 48,957 of record NZ_CAMZOK010000002.1, read on the forward strand.
ACCAATATTGCCGCCGACCCGGATTACGCGGCGGTGATGGCCGATCTCACTGCAGAACTGCACAAGATCATTGACCCCGAAGCGGTCAATGCCCTGGCCTTCGCGGATCAAGCCGCGATGATTGCAAGCTACGGCGGCAAAGAAGCCGCACTGAAACTTGGCGCACCGGGGGCAACACCCCCGCCTGAAACATGAAGCTCACTGTCCTCGGATCGGGTTCGCCAGAGGCCTACGTGCGCCGCGCATCGTCCGGGTTCCTCTTGGAGATCGGCCAGAACCGCATCCTGTTCGATTGCGGCGGAGGCGTGTTTGACAACCTCATTCGATCCGGCCGACTTCCCCGTGATATCACCCATTTATTCTTCACTCATTACCACACTGACCACATGATGGATTATGCACGGCTCGTGCATGCTGCATGGGACGAAGGCGCCCCGCCCCTAAAGGTCTTTGGGCCCAAACCGCTTGCCGCAATCACTGAAGGGTATTTTGGACCAAACGGAGTGCTGAATAACGATCTGCGCGCACGCACGGAACTCCCACAAAGCCAGCAAGTCTGGGTCGCCCGCGGCGGCACCTTGCCCCGGCCATGGCCGGCACCGATCGTTACCGAAATCGAAGCAGGCTTCACCTATCAGGGTGATGGTTGGGCACTGTCATCTGCGCAGGCCACTCACGCGGAACCGATCCTTGATTGCCTTGGATTCGCAGTGACATCAGCAGGCAAAAAGTTCGTTTATTCGGGCGATACGGGTATCAACGACGACATCACGGCCCTGAGCCGCGACGCGGACTTCCTTGTTCATTGGTGCTACCGCGGATCGGGCGAGCAATTGCATCCGGCGACACAGGCGTTCTGCCCTGATCCTGCTCAGGTCGCGGAAATGGCGCGAAGTGGTGGCGTCAAACGGCTCTATCTCAGTCACTTCCGCGTGCATATGGACAGCGAGGAAGGGCACCAAAAAGCGCTGGAGGATTTGGCGGCACGATTTGGCGGCGACGCAGGAATCCTCGAAGACCTCGACGTCTTTTACATTTGACGTTTCTAGAGGTCGATTTCGACAATCCCGCCCGGTTTTGCCGCTCGCGATTGACACAAGATCATTGCGTCTTGGCGCTGCGCATTCGACAGAACGAAATCGCGGTGTTCAACCTCGCCGGATTTCAATCCGCATTTGCAGACCCCACAGATCCCGTCGGAGCATTTCAGATCAATCGGATACCCGTTTTCGATCAATACATCGGCGGCCGATTTGTCGGCTGGTACCAATAAATCTCGACCGGATTTGGAGAGCCGCAGCGTGAAGTCGTGGTTTTCATACTCGGGCAGTTCGGGCACCGAGAAATACTCCAGATGCCGCGCCTCTTCGAGAAATCCCTGACGCTCAGCAGCTTCGATGACACCGTTCATGTAGCGGTCAGGTCCGCAGGTATAGACGTGCCAGCCGGGGCGATAGGTGGCCAGAATTCTATCCAGATCGGCCCGCGTGTTTTGATCCGAGAAATGGAATGTGACCTTGTCGGCCCACTCAAAACCCTTCAAATCATTTATGAATCCTGCATCTACGGCTTTGGATGCCGAATAATGCAATTCAAAGTCGATGCCTTTTGCATGGCATTCATGGGCAAAGGCGATCATGGGCGTGACGCCGATCCCCCCGCCCATCAAGAAGTGCTTTGTGCCGTCTGAGGCCAGCGGAAAATGGTTGATCGGCTTTGAGACGAAGATCTTGCGACCTTCGGAGAAGATGCGGTGCAAAAGTTTGGACCCACCGCGACCTTCATCCTCGCGTAACACGCCAATCTGGTATTTGGTCCGATCCGCCGGATCCCCGCTAAGCGAGTATTGGCGGAAATATTCGGGGGCCACAACAATGTCCAAATGCGCGCCTGCGGTCCATTCGGGCAATGGTTCTCCGTCAAGCGACGAGAGTTCGTATTTGGTGACGCCGTCCGTCATTTTCTCGGCCTTTGTCACTTCGACACGGATTACGGGGGCAACACCGGGCGGGTTGACGCGGTGTTTGGTTGGCGCGGCGTCGCCCGCGTCCAGCCGTCGCTGGTATTCCTTGGCGGTGATCAACGCCTGATAAGCTTCGATCCCTTTTTCCCGGTCCATTGGAAATGGGAATGGCCAGGGCGGCGGGGCAAGATCGGCGGGATAAACGGCAAGTGTCTGGTCCGCATAGTCGAGTTTCAGGTCGGTTTGAAGTTGTCGGTAATTTGGCGGTTCTTTTTGCGTATTGATCATCTCGCAAGAGCCGTCCGGCGCCCATTTCAGATCCCACCACCAGCGTTTTTTGGGATTGATCTGGCCGTGGCCAACGACATCGTCCAGTTTGGCGAGGATGCCCGCCATGGCGGGGACATTCATCGCCATCCAGCGCAAAGGTTTTTCGTGCTGTAGACCTTCGACATTCCATGGGCAGGTTTTCATACAGCGGCCACACATCGCACCGCCTTTTTGCGTAAGACGATAGGTCGTGCACTTCTGGCTGTCTGACTTCCAGATCTCGTAGCCATTGAACATCAATTTGGGCCCAGCCGTGATTGCGCCAGACGGACATTCGCGGGCGCATTTGTTGCAGGCTTCGCAAAAGGCCTGCATGCCGAAATCAATCGGTTTGTCGTGCGCTAAGGGCATATCCGTCGTGATCACGCCGGACTTGAGGCGCGGCCCAAGAAAAGGGTTCACGATGACCTCACCAATGCGGCTGACTTCGCCAAGGCCGGACAAGAGCAGAAGCGGCGGATGCACGACCTCGCTTTGCACATTTGTATGGACCTGGGCCTTATACCCAAGGTTGCGGATGTGTTTGGCAACGATCCCGCCGAGGAGCGAAAACCGCAAATAGGCCCGCATCGATTGCACGACGGCGATCCAGTCGTCCCCCGATGACCCCTCGGTTGTGTCAAATCCCTGATCAATGATCATACTTATGGCATTGGGGTGTTCGGGCGTGATTGGATCACCATCCGCATCGTGGGAATACCAGACCCATTCGGGACACCGCGAGATGCCGACGGCATCTGCCCCTAAGAAGTAAGCCACTGCCTTGATGCCATTCGCATTGGCCTGAGCCTCCAGCGCATCAGGGCTGATCGTCCCGGCATGGTCACCATCTTGCAGAATAAGAAATGCCCCAAGCGGTCGCCGCAACGCCTGCGCCAGTGGGGATTTCTGGGCGAAATATCCGCCGCGCGAAGCTTCCTGATTGGCTTTGCCCATATCTCCGAACTTTGAGCGCGCGAACATGTCTGCGCGTTTGGGCACGCGGGCGACGCGGTCTTCGTCAATATAGGTCGTCGGCTTGTCGACGCGCTTTAGGGCCTCGAATGGATGCGGGCCTTTTGCATAGGGGCGCTTCGCGAAAGGATCGAGCGTCAACGCGTTTTTCGCTGATCCGATCCCCAAGGACCAAGCAGCGCCTTTTGTCAGCGATGCAGGCTGGTCTGAAAGTGGCGCGAGAGGTTCGTCAGGCGTGATCTCGAAATCCGTTGTGACAACGGAGACCTGAAACCTGTCGCCGACAAATGGGTTAACCAGATCACCGTTTTCAACCGAGGCCAGACCCGAGGCGACAGTCAGCCAGTTCAGATCAACTTCTGAAGCTGACCCACTGTGGGCCCGCGCGTCGAACCCCAAAACCCGCAGGTAATTTGCCACGACCACAGCGGTTTCCGAGGCACGCACAGAGGCGCGATGCGCCTGCGCATCTTGCATCCACACGAAGCCCGCCTCATCGGGTTCCGGATCTCGGCCGAAAGGATAGAGGAGCACGATAGCGTAGCGATGCCCCTCCATCGAAGTTGGCGGCGCCTCCATGCTGTCTTTGAGGTCGGCCATCGTCGTTTCGATACCTGCCGCCAGCGATTTGACCTGCTTGGTCCGCAATTCTTCGGCAAGGAGGCCAATCCCTGGATTTCGGATCGGCTCAGCCAGATGCGCCGACGGGTCCATGCGCGCAATGGCGACCATCGGCGCGTCCTGAAAATAGGCGAAAGACTTGATGTGGCGCGCGCGCTCAGTCGGGTCTTCTGGGCATTTCGCCTTGGTCTTGCTGATAAACCCGTCTCGGATTGCATCCAGCATCGCCTGATATTCGCCGAGTGCGTTGACGAGCGAACTGGGGCGATCACTTTTGTCGTAATCGACGCGCTGCATCGGTGACACGTCATTAGTGATGCGCCCCGGCTGGCGCTTCATCCGCTCGAGCGGGAACGGACCCAAATGAAAGGCGCGCTTGCGGTTAGAAAAGATTGGGGCAGTCATTTCCGGCGGGGCTCCATAGATTCAATGGCGCTTAATCGGTTTTGAATCGACTATCACGCGAACTGCCTTTTGCACATGTCGCTCTACAGTTGGTTTGCCAGACCCACCGTTGGGTTCTCCCCAGATCAGTGTCAGCTCTTGCCCGTCGACAGCTAGGTCGGAGCGGATAGACGCCAGCGAGATGCACGCACGATCCGCCTCGGAGTAGGCCGGATAATACGAAACACCGACGTCTTCATCGCCGAGCAGAATTCGATCGCTCGGGGCCACGGAGTAGTTACCAACCGGCAGTTCGATTTTCTTATGCCGGTCCCCGTCGGAAAATGCGCTCGCGTAGATGTCGACAACGTCCTGCTGGTTCCAAACCAATCGGACCTTCTTGCCTTTTGTTTCTGGCGCCATAGATTCAAGCGCGGCGCGCCCGATGAAGTCATGATCGAACTTGATCATGAAGCCATAACCCAGATCGTAAGGTGTTCGGTAAAAGTCCTCGACGTTGCCTGTTGCCAGCGAACCACCGATCGCTTGCCGTCCTTCGGCGCTGCCTGCAGGAAGCCATTCGCGATACGGTCGCATTTTTTCCCCCGTGTAGATCGCAGGAAGGATCGAGCCGACCCAACCTGAAACAGCGGCTGTCACCGGATATGTGCGCCCTCCGATCTGGGTTATGTCATATTCCTCGCCCGCCTTCAGGATAAGGTCGCGGACCTCATCGCCGACCTCAGATGGCCCCCAAAATTCATAACCGGGAAAGCCGGACATGCGGTGGTTTAGGGCCACAACCTCGTGCGGTCCAATGTTGAATCGGCCCATCTTAAAGAACGGTATATCGGGCAAAGCACCTCCGTTCAGTTCTGCCAAAAGCGCGTCCGCATTTGGGCCCTGAACTTGAAAGCGAAACCGCTTGCGATCCGTCAGGTTGGGAGACGGGCGATCGATCAGCTCAACTTCAACGTCATAATCACCGGTCTCCGCATGATATCGCACCCAATTTGCTGCCATCGGCTTACCCACGATGCTGACCGCGTTTTCTTCTTCGCAGAAAAGCACCGCGTCGCCGATGAACTGACCATCGTAATTGCATACGACATATTGCTTGGCTTGCATGGGGCCAAACCCGGCGAAGGAGTTGATCCCCAGATCCGAAAGCAGGCGGAGGACATCAGGTCCGCGCAGGAAGACGTCCGTCATGTGATGCGACATATTCTGGAAGATCACGGACGTGCGCCACGCGATTTGTTCGTCCACCCAATTCGAAAACTCGGGCTTAACTGGAAATTCGAACCGATGGACGGGCCCATCGTAGAGCATCGACCAAAGGTTGCCGTGCGCGTCGATCTTGTCCTGCAATGATTGCGTTGTCATGGTGCGTCCTCCCTGAACCACGATCCAAGGCTACACTGGTCACCATGCTGGGTCTGTCATCTAAAAGTATGACAATCGAAGCGTCGTTCGCAACCGCTAGGTGGCGTGTGGCGTTTGAATAAACAGAGCCATGAGTTCGCGAGCCGAGCCAACTTTTAGCTTGCGATAGGCTCGCTGCCGCAACGTTCGAATGGTGGCTTCTGAAACATCCAACTGCAATGCCGACGCGGCGATCGATCGTCCGTCTAGAAGAAGATCACAAACCTCTGTTTCGCGCGGCGTCAGGCCAGCAAATCCCCCTACGTTGTTGTCCCTCAGCCGAGTGGCATTGGCCCCATCGTCGATCCCATGACGCGCGGTACCGACGATCTGATGCCTGAGCCCGATAAGGCCGTGGACGATGGGTAGAACCTTGCAGAGCGCTTCATATTCATTTTCATCGAGCAATCCATCTGCTGCGCTGCGCAAATAGAAGGACCGAAGCCCCGAGCGACCGTCTCTCGACGAAACGGCCACGCGTTCGAGCACACCGTTTCGTTTGTAGATTTCTTCGCGTTTGCTACCCGGCTTAGGGTGCCATCGGTCGATATGGACACCATCTGACCGCGCTTCCCGTATCTGCGAGATGATCCGGGATTGGGCGTCTTTTGAGCCAAGGATCAATGCGGCATCGCGTTGAAACCAGTAACTGGTGATGCGCCCAGACCAAAACGACAATGCTGGGTTCGGACGGGACAAGTCTGCGATGTGGTAGGCCCCAAAATTTTCAATGCGAGCTATGCCCGAAAGAAATTGAAGAGCCGCGCTCCCAAATTCAACCTTTGGCGCGATCGCTATCAAACGCTGCAACCCGCTCAAATCCTCGTCCCAAGAAGCTGGAAACTCTTGCATGAGCACTTCAAGAGCAGTTTTTAAAAAGAAAAACAACCCCAAGGCCACTTCGTCCAGGGTCTCGATGCTCAAGACCTATCGCGCAAATAGTAAGGCACTAAATCTACGCGCGATGTCGACATTAATTGACTGCTTTGGGCCGCTTATTGTTGGGGCAGTACGGTCGAGCTAACAACGGAAAATTGCACGGACCTTCAAGATCAATGTAAGATTGCGAACGGCGGTTTCGGTCTAGGTAGCCTGAAACGGCTGACTAGGAACACCAGTGCAATCTCCGGTCGGCGGAACGGACTCCGCCGCACCCTCTATCTCCAATTGCCGTTGGCAAACCTATTCGCGTTGGAGCGACCGGCCCTCTGCCTTGAGTTTCCTATTAAGGATTTGTCGGACCTTGATGCCGGCCCCATCCGCCCCGAGTGTCACCTCTAGGAAACCCAATCCACGCGGATCGTTGGCGACGCTCTCCTGCAATTTTTCAAGCAGGTGTTTGTCTTCGTCAAACGCAGCCGTGACGCTGGCGCGAGTCTTTTCGGCCACCTCGTCGGTTAGCGACGGCACGTCAAACGCAGCCATCCAGAAGTAATGGGTCTTGCCGCGTTGCGCGGGCGTCACGATGTGGCATCCGCGCACGATAAAGTCAGACCGTTTGCCCGCGTCGGGATTAGGATCATGAACATTCCAATCCGAAAACGAAATCGCCAGCGACGGCATCCGGCCCTTTTGAACACGCTTGATGGGTTTGTCCTCAGGGAGGCCCATACCTGCACAAAACAGTGGAGAGAGCGGCGCGAGGTCGAATTCCTGCTCGTAGCAGATGGCTTCACCTTCCATGTATGTGTCGGGCGCGGTGATCCAATCGTCCTGCTTGAAGGTGTTCTTGTGCAGGAACGCGATGTGCGTGAGGTCCAGCACATTTTCGCGTATCAAAACCCAGTTGGCGGCAACCTCATAATACCCATGCACTGGCGTCCAGTCAGGATCAATCTGATAGCCGACTTCGGGCGGATCGCAGTCAATGGCATCTTGGTCCCCCATCCAGATCCAGATGTAGGCCCCGGCCTCGCGCACGGCAAAGGACGGGATCTCGGCGGTTTTGGGTTTCATATGCTGGGTGGGGGCCTTTGTGCAGCGGCCAGCCGTGTTGAACTCCATCCCGTGGTAGGGACAGATTATCTTGTCATCGCGCACATGGCCTTCGGAGAGCGGTGCCCAACGATGCGGGCAGCGATCATAAAGAGCTGCTGGCGTGCCATCTTCCAACCGATAGAGAACGACGGGAGTTTCCAGCAACCAACGTGCCAGCGGTTTGGTCGTGACCTCGTCGCGGTGGGCAGCGACCCACCACATGTTGCGCGGGTAGTTGTCTTCCAGCATCCCGTTGGGGATCGTCTGACCGTTGGTCCGGCTTTCATGTTTCATGGTGCATCCTCCCTGTTCAAAAGCGCTGCAAAACGCTCGATCTCTTCGGGTTTCATTTGGTAAGAGTGTTCGGCGTCCGGAAAGCGCCCCGATCGCACATCATCGGCATAGGCCGCGAAGGCCTCGGTCGCGTCTTGCGCGAGGTTGGCATAACGCTTGGCGAACTTGGGTTTGAACGTATCGAAAGCACCAAGCAAATCGTAGCCGTTAAGCAGCTGACAGGTGCCCGCCGCACCGGCCCCGATAGAAAAGGTGAAGATGTCCACTGCCGCATCCACGGCTTTGCCGACCTCAAAGGGCATCGCTTCGATCTCAAGTCCGATGGCACCAGCGGCTTCGATCGCGCGGGCATCGGCGACAATCTCCATCGCGGCCTCGGCTGTGCGGCCCTGCGTCTTGAAGCCACCCATCTGGTGGACTTTGTGCGGCAGAAGGCCAACGTGGCTCATCACCGGAACACCGGTGTCCGCGACGGCGCGGATAATATGGGCACCCTCGCGACCCAATTGCAGCTTGAGAGCGTCAGCCCCGCTTTCCTTCATCATCCGAACCGCGTTCGTGACCGCCAGTTCCGGCGTCGAGTAGGACCCATAGGGCATCGAGACGAGGCAGAGCGTATTCGGTGCCCCGCGCCGGACGGCCTGCGTGTGCATGATCATCTGTTCAACGGTCATTGCCAGCGTGTTCTCATGGCCATGCAACGTCATGCCAAGGCTGTCACCGACACCGACGATATCAACGCCCGCGCGTTCGGCCCAAGTGGCTGTCAGCACTTCGCCAACGGCAACCATGACCAGCCGATCGCCCGCCGCCTTCTTTGCGGCCAGCTCTGGCAGTGTCAGTTTCTTGCGGGTTGAGGTCATTTGGGTCCTTTGCGACCATGGAATCGTCGCATTTGTTGTTCCATTTGGAACAATATGCGCTACGATTTACGCAACTGGCAATGGGCAACAGATCATGGACAGATCAAACGACACAGATTTGACGCGGATCTTCGACACGATCGAGTATCCGGAGGCGTATCGCGTCACCTATCTGGCCAATGCGATTGTTTTCCCGGCCTACGGCGAGATCAAACGGGACTTTGGCCTTGTGCGTGCCGAATACATTTTACTGGCCTGTTTGTCGCATTTCGATGTTCTGACGGCGCAGGAGGTCGCTCGCATCTCGCGGCGTCCGCGCAATACCATCAGCCGCGCAGTGCATCGGATGCTTAACGAAAGCTACCTCGAGCGCAGTCCTGATCCGGCAGACGGTCGGCAATCAAAGCTTAAGATCACGCCGAAGGGCCGCGCCCTACATGACGAAATCAGCGGCTATTTAAGTCGCAGGCAAGATGAGGTCTTGGCGGCTCTTAACGCCGAAGAACGCGCAACCCTTACGGCACTCCTGAAGAAAGCGGCCCTTCACACCGCAAAACTTGACGACTGAGGCACATAAAAGATGGCTGAGATTGGACCCAACACCAGGTTGCGCGTATCGCCCTATTACGAGGCGACAATTGCGGAGGGCGTCACTGCCTTTTCTCCCTATAACAACATGCTCATGCCCGTCTCCTACGGGGATCCGGACCGGGAATATACCCGTTTGATGAACGGTGTGTCGCAGTGGGATGTGAGTGTCGAGCGGCAAGTGGAAATCAAAGGCCCGGATGCCGCCCAATTGGTGCAACTCTTGTCCGTGCGGGACCTTTCCAAGATTGACGTCGGCAAAGGAAAATACATGCCGATGTGTGATCACCGCGGTGTTTTGATTAATGACCCCGTGGTGCTGAAACACGAAGACGGCATGTTTTGGCTGTCTATTGGTGACAACAACATCCTGATGTGGGCAAGGGCGATTGCTGCTGAACGCAGGCTAGATGTCGCGATTTGTGAACCGGACGTTTCCCCGATGGCAGTTCAGGGCCCCAAGGCAGAGGACGTTGTTGCCGCGGCCTTTGGTGATTGGGTGAGGGCGCTGAAATACTTCTGGTTCGCTCCAGCTGAGATCAACGGAATCCCCGTTATTATTCAACGCTCTGGCTATTCCAAACAGGGCGGGTTTGAAATTTACCTGCGGGACGGATCTCGCGGTGTCGAGCTTTGGAACATCATCAAAGAGGTGGGGCAGACATGGGGCATCGGTCCTGGCAATCCCAGCCCGATTGAGCGGATCGAAAGCGGGCTTTTATCCTTTGGAGGTGATACCGATGATCAGACTACCCCCTTTGAGGTTCGATTAGGCAAATACGTTGATCTGGACCTCGACGATGATGTGGTTGGCATTAAGGCGCTGCGGCGGATCAAAACGGACGGGATCAAACGCCAGCAGCTTGGGATCGTACTTGATGACGCTGATCGCCGCCCGGGACATGCGATCTGGCATGCCATCCAGCAGAATGGTCAGCCCATCGGGCACATGACTTGCGGGGCGTGGTCGCCGCGTGCGCAATCGATGATCGGCTTCGCTTTGGTAAACGTAGGCGCGGCAGTCGGAGACAAGGTCGATGTCATACGCGGTGGGTTTCGTGACCCGGCAACGCTCTGCCAGCTGCCGTTCTTCTAGTCGCCTTGTCTGCAAGGCATCCGCGACAAGGTAGTGAATGCCCGGCCAGTCCGTAGGCTGTGAGTTCGATTCCCGTCCGTATTTGCGATAGCAGCGAATGGCCGCAATGGGCTGAAACCAGTTGTTTTCTTAGACGCCGCCAGAAACCGGTTTGTCCCGCATTGTGTGAGTTCGATCTTCCCCAGATTTCGCACTCGCAGCGAATGGCAGGTCTGACGGGCCGCACCGCGGCATCCGACATCCCGATCGAACGGCGGCTTCGGGCCGTTCGCCCCAATTCGCGTCAACCGGGCCAGGGTCGACTCCGTTCGCTAAGCGGACCTTGGATTTCAGAAAACTCATCGCCTCGAGTTGCGAGCACATCTGAAAGTGGATTGTGAAGGCGACTATGTAGAACAAGAGAAAAGAGGCCGTAAATATCGTTGGCATCGAGCCCCCGCAACCATTACTGTAGAAGAACAAGCCACCTTCGGGTGTCTTTGTTCGTTCTGAGGCACTTTCAAACTCAACAAGCCTGCCAATTCGCCAACCAATTCGATGTCCAAAGGATCAGCATCGTTGGGCACAATGCGAATGCGCTCTAGTAACGAGCGGATAATCGTCATGGCCCCTTGGGCATTTTGATGAGGTTAGGTCGAAAGGCCGAGACAAGAGGGGCGCCGTAGGTTGAGCGAAATGGGTCAACTAGCTACGGTAGGTGCCGAGGTTTGGTGCGCGCAACAGAGGCCGCGATTGCATCCCTGGCATTGGGGGCAGGTCACCAGCCCAAAATAGACAAAGCAAATTGCAAGTCCGCGCATTTCGTTCAGGCATCAAACATGCACCTTTAAGCCGCCAATCGATACAAAATGCAACCAATAGAAATGCAACTGGCTTTTATTCGCAACGCAGAGAAGCGTCGCCTTCTATAGATCCGAAAAACCGTAAAAAGCCGCGGCGGTATCGCCCAATACAGCTTTTTGCGCTGCAGCCGGAACCAACGATGTGATCGATTCCACCAAGGTGGCGTAGTCAGAGTACAGGCTATCGACCGGAAAATTTGACCCAAACATGCACCGGTCAGGCCCGAATTGATCAAGGCATACTTCGACAATGGGACGTATGCTTTCGGTGGTCCAGTCATGGGCAAACATTCCAAAACCGGACAATTTGCACACCACATTTGGCAGCGCGGACAAGCCCGAGAGTGCATCGGCCCATTGCCTCAATCCCTCTGGGCTTCTGTTATGCGGACTGCCTGCATGGCAAAGAGCGACTTGCGTGTCTGGCGCATTGGAAAGCACTGCAGCGGTTTTTGCCATCAATTCGGGTATCAATTGTAAATCAAACGACACTCCGCGATCGCCTGCCATTTGCAGCCCGCGCGCAAAAGAGGGGTCATCACGCAACATATTGGTGCCAGTCACTGCATCTTCTCCCGGCGCGCGGCCGACAATTTGGCGCACACCACAAACCGTTGGCAGGGCTTGAAACGCGTCCAGTTTCGCCGAGAGGTCGGCTGCGGTGAGATCACAGAACACCACCTGCTTCATCGGCCAATGTGGATGTGCGTCTGCCACAGACTGCACCCATTCTGCTTCTGCCAACCCGTCTTCTGCACCAACTTGAATGTGCACAGATCCTTCAAAGCCTGCGGCCTTTGCATCGCAGCAAAATTCCTGGATCAAGAAGTCGCGTTGGATTGGGGCGGGATCACCAAAAAACCGCGTCTCGCCCTTGGCCATCAGCCACGGATAATGCACCGCTTTCAGATCCCACAGGTGGTGATGCGCATCAATTCTCATGGCCGGAAATTCCTGTTGTTCGCGCCAAAACATCGACACCTTGCTGGTTCCAAAAATGCAGTAGGTCGATGAAAATCCAGTTTTCTGCCAGCTTTTCCCCGTCGCGCCGATAGATGTCGATCACGCGAAACTCTCCGGTCTTGCCTGTCGCCGGCATGCCCATGAACCCGCCAGAAGGGACGGCCGTGAAATTCGGCCAGCCAAAGAAGCCACCATAATGCCCTTCGGCCATGCGGCAGATGTGTTTTGTCTTGGAACGTTCGCTAAACCCTTCACGGAAGGGGCCGGAATGCTGTTTTGCATAGCGTTCAATTGTATAGGTCGCGCCGATGCCGCTTGGCCCCCACCAGATCATGTCATCATGCCACGTTTGGGCCAATTCATCCTCCAACGTCAGCCCGCTGTCCCATTGCCCAAGATCGGTGATCATCGCCTCAATCGCAGCCAGAGTTTTTTTACCCTCAGACTCGGGCTGGGTTTCAAACAGCAAGCCGTCATGTGTCATCGGCCCCGGTTGCACCAATTGTGCGGCGGTTTGTTCGGGGAAGGGCGCAAGACCCGCTTGCATCATGAGGTGAGGAATGTCGAAATACATCGCGGTTTCGACAATCCTGTCGTCTTCAACGCGATGGAACGCGCAATAGCGCAGAAAGGCCATTTTGCCGGTGGGGCGTATCCCCAACCAAGGTTTGTCAAACAGCCCCATCAGATGCCCCATAGAGCACACCCAAGTGCCGCCCGGGTCATCGAACCGGTTCTCGGCGGCAAAGAAAATATCCATTCGGCGCTGCAGTCGCGTGAGGCTTTGGCGCAAGGGGGCCCAGAACTTTGCGGCAACCTCGTTTCCGCCCATAATCTCGTTGAACGGGTGAAAGCCGCGCCAAGAGAGGTCGGCCGAACAGTGCTCGGCCATGACCGCGGCAAGCGATTCGGCGGGTGCGGCATCAAGATCCGCATAAAAATTACGCACAATCTGCTTGGCGGCCTGCGGCGTTGTCATCGGGTTTTACTCCTATTTTATTGGGCTTTTGATCCATAATCGAAAAGCCAGCGAGGGCGGTTTGGCATATTTTTGCATACGTATGCAAAAATGTCTTGCCAAAACTGCCCTCGCGTCACTACGATTTTTGCAAACGTATGCAAAACGCAATTCCCAGCATGTGGAACGCGTCTTAGGGGGACATGATGGCCGAAATCCAGCTACGCAATGTTGGCAAGCGGTGGGGCAATTTTGTCGGGGTCGACAATTTTGATCTGACAATCGCGGATCGCGAATTCCTTGTGCTTCTCGGGCCTTCCGGCTGCGGCAAGACCACCACCATGCGCATGATCGCGGGGCTGGAAGACGCCACCGACGGCGAGATCCTGATCGACGGAAAAGTGGTCAATGATCTGGAGCCCAAGGATCGCGATGTGGCGATGGTGTTCCAAAGCTATGCGCTTTATCCGAACATGAACGTCTACGAAAATATCCGCTTTCCACTCAAAGTGCGGGGCATTGCCCCAGAAGAGCATGATGAGCGCGTCCGCCGCGCTTCGGCGATGGTCGAGCTCGACGAATTTCTGCACCGCAAACCTGCTGAACTGTCGGGAGGCCAGCGCCAGCGGGTCGCTTTGGCGCGCGCGATTGTGCGTGAACCCAATGTGTTTCTTATGGACGAGCCTCTGTCCAACCTCGACGCCAAGCTGCGCGTTTCGACCCGCGCACAGATCAAAAACCTGAGCCACGAATTGGCTGTCACTACGATCTACGTGACCCATGACCAGATCGAAGCCATGACGCTCGCAGACCGTGTGGTCGTGATGAAGCAGGGCATCGTGCAACAGGTCGGCAGCCCGACCGACATCTACGACATGCCCGCCAACACCTTTGTGGCAAGCTTCATCGGCTCGCCTGCCATGAACTTGATGGAGGGTGAAATGTCCGGCGGCACCTTCCGCACCGAAAGCGTAGAAATTCCCGGTCTCTCTGCCCCCGACGGGCCATTGACCCTTGGGTTCCGCGCCGAGGACGCGTCAATCGCCGAAGCAGGCAATGGGCAAATCACCGCGCCCATCTACACGCTCGAGCTTTTGGGGGACGCCACGATGATCTCGATCCGTGTTGGCGGGGCGCTGGTCTCGGTCAAAGCCGACAAGTCATTCCGCGCCGAAATCGGAGACATGGTCTCCTATTCGGTGCCAAACGAAATCTGCCACCTCTTTGAAGCTGAAAGCGGTGCGCGATTGGGAGGCTGAAGCCTCAACAACAGCCCAAAAGGGCAAACGAACGGTCCGGACGTGCACGACGGACCGACAACAGGGAGAAACGCGAATGAAACTCAAGACACTTCTTGCGGCCGGTGTGGTCGCCATGTCCTCGACAGCCGCATTTGCGGGCTGTGCGGTTGAAAACTCGGTGCCGCTAAAATCGCTTTCGGCGGGCTTTGAAGCTTGGAAAGCTGTGACTGACGCCATGGGCGAATGCGGAAATTTCCAAGCCTCGCTTGATCAGGAATTCCGCGAAAAGCAGCCCGAGGCCTTTGCCGCGAAACCATCGCTGTACCAGATTGGCGGCGTTGCCAACGCAACTATGATCCCGCTGCTGAACGCGGGCAGCATTCGTCCTTTGGACGACCTCGTTGCCAAGTACGGTCAAAACCTGACGCCAAACCAGCTGATCAAAGTGGATGGCAAAGTCATGGCGATTGCCATGATGGTGAACGCGCAGCACATGATGTATCGCTCTGACATTCTTGCAGACCTTGGCATTGCCGAACCCACAACCTGGGGCGAAGTGCTTGCCGCAGCTGAGAAAATCAAAGCAGCCGGCGTTGTGGATTATCCGCTGGGCGGCACTTTCAAAACCGGTTGGAACCTCGGCGAAGAGTTCGTGAACATGTACTTAGGCGAGGGCGGCAGCTTTATCGGCGAAGGCAACATGCCCGCGATCAACAACCCACAGGGTGTTGCGGCGCTGGAAACCATGAAGGCCATGACCGCCTATATGGATCCGGAATATCTCGTCTCTGACTCAACCTATGTGCAGCAGCAGTTCCAGCAAGGCAAAATCGCCATGGCAAACCTCTGGGCAAGCCGTGCCGCCGCGATGGACGACGAAGCTGAAAGCCAGGTTGTTGGCAAAGTGGTGATGGCCGCTGCCCCCAACGGCTCCGCCGCTCCCGCCTCTTCGTTGTGGTGGGACGGTATGGTCTTCGCGTCCAACATGACCGACGAAGAAGCAGACGCTGCCTTTCAAGTCGCAATGGAAGGCATCGATGCCGAGATGGTCTCCGCCAACAACGATGCTGCGGTGTGGCTGATCAAAGGCTACACCCCGGGCAAGCTGGCCGCAGGTGCCGCCGCAACGGCCGCGAACGGCGCAGCACCCTATCCTGCGTCTGGTCCGATGGGCATCATGCACACCGTTTTGGGCAACGGCATCGCCGATTACCTGAACGGCACCAAAGATGCGTCCACCACTCTGGCTGACATCGAAGCCGCCTATATGACGGCCGCAAAAGAAGCAGGTTTGGTCAAGTAACCACACCCGATTTCGATCCAAACGGGGAGGGCGGAGTCCTCCCCGACTTTCAAAAACTTTCCTCACCTCACAGGACCATGAGAAAGGCAGAACAATGAAGTTCAAGACGTTTGCCGCCTTTATCGGCCCCTCTGTCTTTATGATGCTCCTGTTTATTGCATTCCCTTTGGTGAGTGTGTTCCAGCAGAGCTTTTACATCACGCAACCGATCTATGACTTGGTTGAAGTGGAAACCTGCACGCCCGGTTTTTTGACCCAAACCTGTGTCACCGAAACGCAATCTGTACCCAAGTTGGACGAGGAGGGCGCGATCATCACGCAAACCGAATTCGTCGGCTTGCAAAGCTATCGCAATGTTCTGGAACTGGGTCGTGCTTGGGATGCGGTTTCTTCCGGCAGCTGGGCCGCGTTCCAAGCTATTGATTTCTGGAAAGCCCTGCGTTTCACGCTGAGCTTCACTTTGATCACCTTGCCACTGGTGATTGGCGCAGGTCTGGCCATCGCAGTGATGATCAACAGCGCCGCCAAATCTGTGCGTGGGCCGGTGATCTTTATCTCGCTTTTGCCGTTCATCATAACGCCCGTAATTGGCGCGCTTGCGATCAACTGGCTGTTTCGTGGCGACGGTATTTTGACCGCCGCGATGGAATGGTATCTTCAACGTGACATCGCCATGTTTGCCCAAGCCTGGACCATCGAAATCCTGATGATGTTCTACCGTGTCTGGCACGTCGCGCCCTTTGCCGCCATCGTGTTCTACGCTGGCCTGCAAACCGTCAATCAAGACAGCCTCGAAAGCGCGATCATCGATGGTGCCTCGCGCTGGCAGCGCCTGAAATACATCGTCATTCCGCACCTGATGCCGCTGATCGTGTTCATTTCGATGATCCACCTGATGGACAGCTATCGCGTGTTCGAAGAAATTGTCGGCTTCTCAAGCCAAGGTCACGTGATCTCTCTGCAATGGCTGACTTATGACTTCCTCGTGCCGGATCAGGCGGGCAACCGCTCTATTTCCCGCGCCTCGGCCTCGGCCATGCTCACTATGATCGGCATTGCGCTCCTGCTTGTGCCTCTACTGCGCCGCACATGGCGCGACCATCAAGGAGGCCACTGACCATGTCCGCTGCTCGTGCTCTACAACAACCGCTGCCGTTGCGCCTGACCTCCAACGCCTTTTTGGCCTTGTGGTGTCTGATCGCCGCATTTCCGATCTTTTGGATCATGGTCCAGAGCTTCAAGACGCCGGTTGATGCCTATGACAGCAATGCGCTGAATGTGATCTTGGGTCCCGAAACGCTGGCACGCGGTCATGGCATGTCGGTGCTGCAGATCCTGCTTGGCGTTGGTGCGATCTGGCTGACGATCCGGCTGGCAAGCCGCACGCTTCCTTCCTTTGTGCGCGGCTCAATGGATGGCGGGCTGCAATGGCTTGGCTGGATCATTGGGGCTTCGGCGCTTGGCATAGGCTCTGTGGTTGCGTTGTTTGGTGTGGTGCCTTGGATTTCGGATGTGTTGAATCCAATGGTCGGCCCGCTGGGGGTCGATGTTGTCGGTCTGACGACCGAGCACTACAAAACGGTCTGGGTTGAGCGCGGCTTTTTCCGCAACTTCCAGAACTCGCTGCTGATCACCGCCGGTGTTGTGACGATCTCGCTCAGCGTCGGCACGCTCGCGGGCTACGGGCTTGCCCGCTCCGGCAGCAAACTCGCTTTCTGGATCTTGATCATCGCGCTGATCTTCCGCGCCTTGCCGCACTCTGTTTTGGTTGCGGGCTATTTGCCGGTGTTCATCTCGTCATCGGAATGGCTGGCGCCGATCTTTGGCGAAAACGCCCCGACGCTTTACGGCAAACCGTTTGCCGTGATCGCCGTGCTTGTGGCGATCAACCAGCCCTTCACAATCTGGATGCTGCGCAGCTTCTTTCAAAATATCCCGGCCGAACTTGACGAGGCCGCACGGGTCGACGGATGCAGCCACTTTCAGGCTTTCCGCCGCGTGATCATGCCGGTCATGTGGCCCGGCGTTATCACGACGGGCCTGTTCAGTTTCCTGTTGGCTTACAACGACTTCCTCGTGACCTCACTGCTGCTGGATGCGCAAAACCAGACGATGGTTCCGGCCATCGCCGGCATGTTCAACCGCGAAACCACCACCACCGATCAGGTTGTCGCTGTGGCCGCTGCGGTATCCATCACGGCGCCACTTTTCTTCCTTGTCATGGTGTTCCAGCGCCAGATCGTTTCCGGCCTGACCGCAGGGGCGGTAAAGGGATGAGTTCCTCTGCCCGTCATAGCGCCATGGCGCGCCATCCGGCGCTCAACAGACTGCCAAGGGATTTCATATTGAAGGGGCCACTCGCCTCTTCTGAAACCCAATACAGCATTCTGAAAGGAGACCTCTGATGAAAGGGTCCCGCCCCGAACAAGCCGTGCTAAGTCGTGACACGGACATGAGCAAAACCGATGAAACACGTCGCGTGATCGAAACCATGGTGGACGGTCTGAACGACCACCGCATTGATGACATCGGCGATTTCTTTTCCCAAGGCTTTCGCTGGATGGGCAACCAAGGTTGCGGCACCAAAACCGGCTTGCAAGAATTCCAGGACAATTGGCAGCGTCCATTTCAAGCCGCGTTCTCGGACAAGACCTGCATCGATGAGGCCCGCCTGTATATGGGCGAATGGGCTGCGGCCTTTGGTCGTCAGGAGGCCACGCACAGTGGCGAATTCCTCGGTATTGCCCCGACCGGCAAGCGGATTGAGATCCGGTATATGGATTTCTGGAAAGTGGTCGACGGCAAGATCGTCGACAATTGGGTGAACGTCGATTTTGCCCATGTCGCCGCCCAGTTGGGCGTTGACCTGTTCAATGGTGAAGGCTGGGAAGCCTTTGATCGCGGAGAGAAAACCGCTCCGCGCCCCGATTTGTGAGGACAATAATATGACGATTGAGTATCTCAAACGCGGCAAGGACCAAGCTGAACGGGCCGAAGATGATGCCAAAACCCGTGCCGTGGTCGAAGCCACGTTGAAAGACATCGAAGTCAACGGCGACGCCGCCGTGCGCAGCCTGTCGGAGAAGTTTGACGCCTATTCGCCCAAGTCCTTCAAGCTAAGCCCGCAGGACATCGACGCTTTGATGGCCCAGCTGACCGACCGCGAGTTGGCCGACATTAAGTTTGCACAAGCTCAGGTTCGCAATTTTGCGCAGGCACAGCGTGACACCATGCTGGATCTGGAAGTGGAAACGCTGCCGGGCGTGATTTTGGGGCACAAGAATATTCCGGTGCAATCTGTCGGTTGCTATGTGCCGGGCGGCAAATTCCCGATGGTCGCCTCAGCTCATATGTCGGTGGCAACTGCCTCCGTCGCTGGTGTGCCGCGCATTGTGGCCTGCACCCCACCGTTTAACGGCAAACCAAACCCGGCGGTGATCGCCGCGATGCATCTTGGCGGCGCGCATGAGATTTACGTGATGGGGGGCATTCAGGCGATTGGCGCCATGGCGCTCGGCACTGAAACCATTGATCCGGTGCATATGCTGGTCGGCCCCGGCAACGCCTTCGTGGCCGAAGCCAAACGCCAGCTCTTCGGTCGTGTCGGCATCGACTTGTTCGCGGGACCAACCGAGACCATGGTGATTGCTGACGAAACCGTGGATGCCGAAATTTGTGCGACGGATCTGCTCGGGCAGGCGGAACACGGCTACAACAGCCCCTGTGTGTTGCTCACCAACTCGCGCAAACTGGCCGAAGACACCCTGTCCGAGATTGACCGCCTCCTGAAAATCCTGCCCACAGCCGACACAGCCTCTGTCAGCTGGGAAGACTATGGCGAAGTCATCGTGTGCGACACCTATGACGAGATGCTGGCCGTGGCCGACGATATCGCATCCGAGCACGTGCAGGTGATGACCGATCGCGACGATTGGTTCCTTGAAAACATGACGTGTTACGGCGCCTTGTTTTTGGGGCCGCGCACCAATGTGTCCAACGGCGACAAGGTGATTGGCACAAATCACACTCTGCCCACCAAAAAGGCGGGGCGCTACACAGGGGGGCTGTGGGTCGGCAAGTTCCTGAAAACACACAGCTATCAAAAGGTCCTGACGGATGAGGCCGCAACCATGATCGGCGAGTATGGCTCGCGGCTTTGCATGCTTGAGGGGTTCGTGGGACACGCAGAGCAATGCAATGTGCGCGTGCGCCGCTACGGCGGGATCAACGTGCCTTACGGAGAAGGTGCACCTTATCGCGAGGCGGCGGAGTGATCTGAAAGTGGACAAACACACAAAGCACAAAGAACAGATCAAATCATTTCGGAAGGCCACGTATAACTTCTCCGAAGAAGGCGTTCGTGCAGCGCTGAGCGCACTGGCCACACCGGATGCTTTGTTCCGTCTGTGTCATCCGTTTGGCGACATAACCGGACCACAAGCCTTTTATGACGAGGCTTATGCCTCTTTGTTTGACGCTTGGCCTGATCTGGAACGCCGCGACTATATCGTCATGGCGGGGCCAGATGAATTCGGCAATGATTGGGTCGGTTGCGGCGGCTACTACACCGGTGTCTTTACTGGTGCGTGGCTCGACATTCCCCCGACCGGGCATCAGGTCGCGATGCGCTACCACGAATTCTTCCGCTTTGTTGACGGCAAAGTGGTGGAGTATCAGGCGCTGTGGGACATCCCTGACGTGATGATGCAGGCCAACGCTTGGCCAATGGCGCCGTCATTGGGCCGAGAATGGCACGTGCCCGGCCCTGCAACATCGGATGGGCTTGTCCCGGGTCCTTACGATGCGGCCAAAGGCGCGGCGACCTGCCAGCACATTGTCGACATGCTGGACCATCTGAAAAAACACCCCGGCGACCCTGACCCGCATTCGATGGAGATGGAACGGTTCTGGCACGAGCGCATGAGCTGGTACGGACCTGCGGGTATAGGCACAGCTCGTGGCATCTCGGGCTTTCGCAACTGGCACCAAATTCCGTTCCTGAATGGCATGCCGGATCGCGGACAATACGTGGATGAAATCACCTATCATTTCTTTGGCGATGGGGATTATGCCGCTGTGACGGGCTGGCCTGACATGATCCAGACGGTGACGCATGACGGTTGGATGGGCATCGCGCCCGCTGGCAAGAAAATCACCATGCGCAGTTTGGATTTCTGGCGGGTCGAAGACGGCAAAATTCGCGAAAACTGGGTCCTTGTTGATTTGCTGGACGCATACCGCCAATTAGGTGTGGACGTCTTTGCCCGATTGCGAGAATTCAACAAGGCACGCAGCATGGCGCGCTTGAATATCCCCGATGGAATGAGCAGATGACCCAATTGCCCCGAATCCCTTCTTTCTCACTTGCCGGCAAAACCGCACTTGTCACCGGCGCCTCTTCAGGCATCGGTCAGGGCTGTGCAGTTGCATTGGCAGAGGCCGGGGCGCATGTGGTTTGCGCGGCACGCGGGGTTGAGAAACTTAACGAAACCGTCGCGGCCTTGGGCGCGAAAGGACTAAGTGCCGAAGCTGTATCGTTGGACCAAAACGATCTTGAAGCGGTTGAAGACCTTATTGGCGCCCGCAGCTTTGACATCGTGGTCAACTCGGCCGGGCTTGCGCGTCACGCACCGGCCATCGAAACCACGCCTGCGGATTACGACGCGGTGATGGGGCTTAACCTACGCGCGGCCTATTTTCTGTCCGCTTACGCGGCCAAGGCTATGATGACAAAAGGAAAAGCAGGGTCGATCATCCATATTTCCAGTCAAATGGGCCACGTCGGCGGCGTTGATCGCGCCGTCTATTGCGCGTCCAAACACGGGCTTGAAGGCATGGTGAAAGCGATGGCCATCGAATGGGGCAAACAAAGCATCCGCATTAACACGATTTGCCCGACGTTTATCAAAACGCCTCTCACAGCCAGCACATTTGAAAACCCCGAACGCCGCGCGTGGATCGAGGATAAAATCAAACTTGGCCGCATCGGAGAAGTCGAAGACATCATGGGCGCCGTTCTTTATCTGGCCTCCGACGCCAGCGCGCTTGTGACGGGCACCTCGATGTTGATCGATGGCGGGTGGACAGCAGACTGATGGTAGAGAAAGTCACATCCCTGCAGGTGGCCGAACGCGCCGGTGTCAGCCAATCCGCGGTCAGCCGCGTCTTTACGCCCGGTGCCTCGGTCAGCCAAAAAACAGTCGACAAGGTGCGCAAGGCTGCCGCTGAACTCGGGTATCGACCCAATGTGCTGGCCCGCGCAATGGTCTCTGGCAAAAGCCGTATTATCGGCCTCGTCGTGGCCTATCTGGACAACTATTTCTATCCCGAAGCCTTGGAAATCCTGTCCAACGAACTTCAGGAAAAAGGCTACCACGTATTGGTTTTTATGGCCTCGCAGACAGCCGGAAACATCGACGCTGTGGTCGAGGAAATCTTGGATTATCAGGTGGATGGAATCGTGACCGCCTCGGTTGCCATGTCTTCTGATCTGTCACGGACATGCCGTCAGGCCGGTGTGCCTGTTGTGCACTTCAACCGGTTCGAAGACAGCCACGGTGTCTCAAGTGTCACGTCGGACAATTTCGCGGGCGGCCGTGAACTCGCTCAGTTTCTTGTCGCAGGCGGCCATCAGAAAATCGCCTATATCGCCGGTTGGGAAGGCGCATCGACCCAACGCGACCGCGAGGCCGGGTTTCGTGCGGGTCTTGCCGAGCAGGGCCACGCTTTGTTTGCCCACGGCGTAGGGGAATTTGACGTCGACCATGCCCGTGCCGCCGCCAACGCCATGTTCTCGGTCAAACCCGATGATCGCCCGGATGCTGTCTTTGTCGCCAACGACCATATGGCCTTTGCGGTCATGGACGAGTTGCGCTTTGGCCTTGGCCTGCGCATTCCAGAAGACGTTTCTGTGGTCGGCTTTGACGATGTTCCGCCCTCTGCCTGGCGGGCTTATGATCTGACCACCATGCGCCAGCGTGCCAACCTGATGGTGGCGGAAACCGTTGATGCCCTTTTGGCACATATTGGAAACCCGAGGGAGGCTGCGACACGGCAGGTCGCCATTCCTGCACCCTTGATCATTCGCGGTTCTGCCCGCGTTCCCGACACCTGGCCTCCCCAAGAAGGATAACCCCCATGCAAGGCTTTGATCCCAAATTTCAGGATTTTCCTGACTATATCATCGGCATCACCAAGGAGATTTGGGAAGATCGTGGTATCGCGACGCTGCACCACTATTACAGCGATGATATTGTTGTGCGCTCGCCCGGTTCTGTTGTGTTGGGTAATCAAAACGTGATTGGCGCGACAATGGCCACTTTGGCCGAATTCCCCGACCGACAGCTTCTGGGAGAGGACGTGATCTGGTCCGGAACGCCTGAAGAGGGCATGCTGTCCAGCCACCGCATCCTGTCAACGGCAACGCATATGGCCGACGGCGTGTACGGCAAGGCCTCTGGTAAACAACTACGCTATCGCATTCTCGCGGACTGCCACGCGATCAACAATCAAATCAACGATGAATGGCTGATCCGCGATCAAGGCGCTATCGTGCGTCAGATGGGCTGGGATCCCAAAGACTACGCCGCCAACCTGATCGAAACAGAAGGCGGCGTTGCGAATTGCGTGCAGCCGCTGACGCCAAACGTCGACCAGCCTGGCCCCTACAAGGGCACAGGCAACGACAACGAATGGGGCGGGCGATACGCCGACATTCTGACCCGCATAATGGGGGCAGACATCGCCGCAATCGAGGCGGACTATGACCGCGCGGTGCACTCTGAATATGTGGGGGGTGTCACCGGTCACGGCTGGGAAGCAGTCGACCGTTTCTGGATGAGCCTGCGCGCCAGCTTCCCCAATGCGATCTTTAAAATCGAACATCAGATCGGACGCGATGACCCAATGATGCCGCCCCGCGCCGCACTCCGCTGGAGCCTTTGGGGCAAGCACGAAGGCTGGGGGGCTTTTGGCGCGCCCACCGGAGCCGAGGTCTACGTGCTGGGTATCAGTCATGCTGATTTTGGCGCGCTCGTTTCGGATCAGCCAAAGGTCCGCCGCGAATACACGCTTTTTGACGAGACATCGGTCTGGAAACAGATCCTGATGCAAACGGGGCAGGGGTGAGCTGCGCGCTGACATATCTGCCTTTGTGCCATTCTCAGGCCGCGCGGCGTTTTCATGCGCATCGCGCGGCTTTGCGGGCCCGTCGCTTGAACAACCGTCCACCGGGGTCGGCCGTTCTTTTCTCACGCGACAGCACATCAAACAAAGGACGACCCCAATGACGCCACAAGACATCGAAGCCCGCATCGTTCGCTACGGCGATCTGCAACCCTGCAAAACCGCTTTTATCGACGCCCACACCCCCGGCAGCGATCAAAAAGAGAATTTCACCATCATCGGTGGTGGTGTGTCGGAAAGCCCCGATCAGCACGTGCACATCACCATCCCGCATGGGTTCAACATTGGCGCTGCCGGCCAGCCACCCAAATGTCGCAACTCCCTGCATGACCACCGCACGGCCGAGGCCTTTTTTGTGCTGTCGGGCCGGTGGCGGTTTTTCTGGGGACGCTACGGCGATGCCGGCGAAGTGGTGCTTGAGAAGGGCGACATTTTCAATATTCCAACCGGCGTTTTTCGCGGGTTTGAAAACATTGGCACCAATTACGGAATGATCATGGCGATCCTTGGCGGTGACGACGCTGGTGGTGGCGTAATGTGGGCGCCGCAGGTGATCGAAGACGCGGCAGACCATGGGTTGGTTCTGGCCGAAACCGGCAAGCTTTATGACACCAAAGAAGGGGCAACGTTGCCCGACGGCGTGAACCCGATGCCGCTGATGCAGGCCGACGAACTGGCCCAACGCGGCGAGCCGACAACCGCACAGGTGTTGCCAAACCACGTGGCCCGGTATTGGGACATGGTGGCTTTGTCAGACCGCGCGCCCGTGAAGGTCATAGGCGAAACGGGGTTGCTTCGCGACAAGCCGGGGTTTGAGGTGACCTTCATCACCCGCGGCTCTGCAAGCGCCAGCCCGACCCAGTTTGAACACCCCTCTGTCTTGATGCCAGTCACCGGTCATTGGAAAGTGACGTGGGACGACGGCGCAGCCACCTTGGCGCCCGGTGACACAATGTCTGTGCCCGAAGGTCTGGCGCACAGTGTCGCGCCCTCCATGACCGGTGAGGCGGCTCTGTATCAAATCGTTGGAACGGGTGATCCGGCCGGTTTGACTTGGAAAGGTTAATCACTTTGCGTCGAAATCGCCACTGCCGCGATACCGACGCAATACAGACGTAATACCGACAGGAGATTTGGCACGATGAGCAAAGTTTTAACAACACACGTTGGTAGCCTGCCACGCACGCAAACCGTGGTAGATTTCATCTTTGCCCGCGAAAATGAAACGCCATTTGATCAGGCCGACTTTGATGCGGTCATGACCGAGGCCGTCGACGAGACAGTCCGCAAACAAGTGGCCGCCGGCGTCGACATTGTAAGTGATGGGGAAACGAGCAAAATTTCCTATGCCACCTATGTCAAAGACCGCTACACGGGCTTTTCGGGCGACAGTGAACGCAATGCGCCCGCGGACCTGAAGATGTTTCCCAGCTTTTTGCAACGTCTTGCCGATGACGGCGGCACACCGCAATACGCCCGCCCCAAATGCACCGGTGAAGTGCACTCCAAAGGGCAGGGAGAGTTGATGAAAGACATCACCAACCTCAAGTCCGCAATGGCCAAACATGGGGTTGAACGTGGCTTTATGAATGCCGCATCACCTGGTGTTATCTCTCTGTTTTTGCAGAATGATCACTACACTTCACGTGAGGCGTATCTCGCAGCTTTGGCCGATGCGATGAAAGAAGAATACGAAACCATTGTGGCCAACGGATTGGATTTGCAACTGGATTGCCCGGACTTGGCGCTGTCGCGTCATATGTTGTTTACGGATTTGAGCGACGCTGAGTTTGTGAAGGTCGCCAACATGCATGTCGAGGCACTCAATCACGCGCTGCAAAACGTTCCGCAAGACCGCGTGCGCGTGCACATCTGTTGGGGCAACTATGAGGGGCCGCATTGCTGTGACATCCCGATGGACACGGTGTTTCCCACCCTGATGTCGACCAAGTCACGGTATGTGTTGTTTGAGACATCCAACCCCCGTCACGCGCATGAATGGGCGGTGTTTAGGGATCGAAAAGCGGAAATTCCCGACGACAAAGTGCTTGTCCCCGGTGTTGTCGACACCACGACCAACTTTGTTGAACACCCAGAGCTGGTGCGGCAACGCATTGAAAGATTTGTCGAAATTGTTGGTCCTGACCGGGTGATCGCAGGAAGCGATTGCGGGTTTGGCACATTTGCTGGCTTCGGTGCGGTCGATCCTGACATTGCCTATGCCAAACTCACGTCTCTTTCTGAAGGCGCGGCGTTGGTGAATAAAAACCTATGAGCCTGCCACTGGTTCTCTTACCGGGCATGATGTGCGACGCGCGCCTTTTTGCGCCGCAGTTCGCAGCGTTCTCTGGCAGCTGGGCGATGATGACTGCCCCTATTGGCGGACATGATAAAGTTGAGGCATTGGCCTCAAGCGTACTTGCAGCCGTACCTGATCGCTTTGCTCTCGCTGGGCTTTCTATGGGCGGAATCGTGGCAATGGAAATGGTGCGACAAGCGCCAGATCGCGTCGCAGGTCTGGCCTTGATGGATACCAACCCACTGGCTGAGTCCGATGAGGTAAAAGCCCGTCGCGTCCCCCAGATAGAAGCCGTAAAGGCTGGGAACTTGCGACAGGTCATGCGTGAGGAGATGAAGCCGAACTATCTCGCGGATGGCCCAAACCAAGGCGCGATTTTGGACATCTGCATGGCGATGGCAACTGACCTCGGTGATCGCGTTTTTGTCAATCAATCCATTGCTTTGCGAGACCGTGTTGACCAGACGGAAACGCTACGAAACTACCGCTCGGCCACTCTCGTTATGTGCGGAGAGGATGATACGCTCTGTCCGATTTCGCGCCACGAACTGATGGCGAACCTGCTGCCGAACGCAAAGCTGGAGATCATCCGGAATGCAGGTCACTTACCAACTCTAGAACAACCTGAAACCACCAATGCCGCACTTAAGCGGTGGCTGGAGAAACTATGACCCCTTCGCTGTTAAACCTGCTTCGCGCTGTAGACACTCCCACAGTTTGCAATGCCATCGAGGTCGCTCAAGGCAAACGTGGCTTTGACCAATTCACGCGCGGCACCATGTTGTGTTCCGCACCTGAGGCGCCTGCCATCGTCGGCTACGCGCGAACCGCGAAGATCGCTGCTATCGCTCCGCCTAACGAACCGGCAGAGATCATTCGGGAACGGCGCATGGCCTATTATCGTCATATGTCCGAAGGGCCACGCCCGGCAATTTCAGTGGTCGAGGACGTCGATTTTCCGGATTGCATCGGCGCCTATTGGGGGGAAATAAACACCACTGTCCACAAGGGTTTTGGTGTATCTGGAGCGCTGACAAACGGGGTCATGCGCGATCTTGGCGATTTGCCCGAAGGCTTTCCCGTTGTGGCGGGCTCGATTGGTCCAAGTCATGGATTTGTCCATGTACGCGACGTTGGCTCGCCCGTGAACATCTTTGGCATGCAAGTTGCGGATGGTGACTTGGTGCATGCGGACCGCCACGGCGCATTGGTCATTCCGCCAGATGTTGTCCACTTGCTTGAAAACGCGATCGAAAAGCTTCTGCAAGCCGAAAAACTCGTCCTCGGTCCCGCCCGTTCCGAGGAGTTTGATTTTGAAGCGTTCGAAAAAGCGTGGGCTGCTTTCGAGGCCTCACGAACCTGATTTCGTGCAGAGCCTTCGTATCTCTCCGATTGGCCTAGAGGCGAGCGCATTCGCACGCATTTTATGCGAATATCCCTCGCGCCTGTGCGGAGACCGTCAAGAACAGCAACAAATATACCGCTATCAACGCGCTGCGACTTTCTTTGGGCCTCTTTCTTATTCAATTCGGCCGACATCAGGCCACCCGAAATACATCCATTGATGTTGCGTCAGTTGTCACTGGCTGCAGAAATCCGTAGCGGATCAAACGCCGAAGCCTGTGAGTTGCGGGCCGTAAGAGCCGCCGCCCAGTCTTGCTGTGCCTTGGATTTATCCTCCCAAACGCCGTGGACACGACACAGGAAAAGTTCTGAATCGTCCGGCACATTAACTTGCGCGAACCAATCCTGACGTTTTGAGGTTTGCGGCGCAGCTTTGGCAACGCGAAAATCCACGGCTGGCTCAGTGCGGGGCGGCTCCAAAGAGGACTGGTCGTCCAATATGTCGTCATAAAGCGTTGGACGCGCACCGCCAGTATCAATCGTGAACATTTTCAGCCATTGCGCCTTGTTGGACGGTTCAAAACGTCCTTTGTCTTCAACCGGGTAGCGGATCGCCTGACCTGGATTGACATCCTTCAGAACCTTACTGTCCGACACAACAATGGTCCCGTTGACCAAAACATAGGGGATGCCTGTCGACGGCAGCCCGTTTTTACCTTTGGTGTAAGTTGCGTTTTCGGTGACATTTACAGGATCGAAAATTGTGATGTCTGCAATCATGCCTTCCTGCATACGGCCGCGCACATTCATGGGTTCAATGCCGGCGTCGCCCAATTGTTTGGCCGCCCAGTAGCTGAGCTGTGACAGCGTAAACATCAAAGGAACATCGTTCTCACGCGCAAGGCGAAGAAGGACCGCATGCGAGCCTGCTGAGCGGGGATGGCCGGCATACTCCTCATACGGAGAGTCCCATTCAAGCCGCTCTCCTTTTTCGTTCAAACTGGGCATGCCATCGCCTGAAATGATAAAGTTGGGGACCTTGATCCAGTCTTTGATCCACTGTTCGCGCGGCGGACTAAATGCAATTGCCGTGCGGCCGGGTTCGCTCTCTTTGAATTCTAGAAACTCTTCTTTGGTGACATAACGGTCCAGTTGCGGGTCAAATATGGTCTCCTCATACTTGTAGCCCATAGAGCCTTCCCAATTGTCAGGCCCAAGGATCGAGGCACCATAATTGCCGGACCCTGCTGTCCAAGGATACCACGTCGACCAGACGTTATACCCACGCGCGCGGGCAAGCTGCATCTTCTCTTCGATTTCCCACCACCCATAGTCGTTGGTGTGGTGAAGCTGGAGCGAAGCGCCCAACACCATCGCGTTGGACAGCAACTCGTTGGCCCCTGTCGCGGTTTCAGTTGGGGTTGAGGCGCTCGGATGAAACCGGTGATGAGCTGCAGTCAGGCGGTCATATTTTGCAGCAATTTTCTGTGCTTCAAACATTTCATATGTGGTGATGCCCTCGCGGGCATAGCCGATGGTTGACCCAATACCCAATGCGCCCTGCCGCAACCCTTCGTCCAGGATGGCCGTGATATCGTTCATTTGATCCAAAGAGCTGCGCGTTACCGACCAGCCATCTACGCCATCTTCGGCGGCCTCGATCCGGTAGTCGAAAAAATACGGCATCGACACATTTGGACCCTCGAGCGTCAATCCGTCATGGACCCGCATGCGGGCAAACTCCTGCCCAACCACAGTACCAAAATTGGCCTGTCTGTTGCCCTCTCGCTCGGCATACCATTCCGAAATGTTTAGGGCCCCAATTTCGAAATCCATCTGTGTGGTCACACCATCGCGCAGGTTTAGCTTAATCCCGAAGGGGCTTAGCCCATGTTGCTCGAGGTCAATGAACCCGGCGGCGACAACGTGGCCCGATGCGTCAATGGTTTCGGAACCCTCAATCATGTCGCTGGTGATTTCGGTGATCCATCCATTGTCAATGCCCACATTGGCCACTTGGTCAAACCCTGTTTCTGGATCCATGACGCGGCCATTTAGAATAACAACATCATAGTCTGCAGCCATCGCAGAGTGGGGCAGCCCCGTTGCGGCGAGCGCTAATACGGCAAAAAATACGGTAGGTTTCATGAAATCCTCCAAATCAATCTAGGGTGGAGGGTATCGGTAAATACCGTCAAGGTGACCAAAAAAACATGTCATCTCATCGGCGCTCGTATGAAGCTCCAGTCCTGATGATTGTTTTTGAGGCCGAACGTGTTAGGAAAGCATCTATGCCTGAGACAACACCTGCTACCATGAGCGTGGCCTTTCTCTTTCCAGTTTTTGACGGCCTTATGCGGTGCGGCATGACCGAACAGCAGTTGGCGGCTCAGCTTGATCTGAGCTTGCAGATGCTGCGGGATCCAGCAGTGACAATTCCCGCAAATAAAGTTTACGGCTTTCTCGCGTGGTCGACCTCCCAATCAAAGGATCCACATTTTTGCGCACATGTGGGTCAGGACATGGGCAAAGGCAACTGGGCTCCGGTTGTGCCGCTGATGGTGGAAGCAAAAACGGTGGGGGATTTTTTCCAACGGTTCAGTCATCTCGCGTCCAAACAAGGCCGCGCGGCCAGCTACCGATTAGAAGTTGAAGGCCCTGTCGCGCTTTGGAAACTGATGCGCGCAACGGGGGCAAGTGAGGCCGCGGTGTTCGCTGATGCAATGGCAACAGGCTTTTTTGTTGAGGTTTTGAAGCGCGCCGCCAATCTGGATTGGGCGCCAAGTCAGTGCATTGCTGTGATCGGTGACCCCGCTTTGGTTCCATCCGAGCTTTTGCCGCAGACATCGGTTCTGTCAGGGGATGTAGGCCTCAAGTTGCGGTTCCCCGCCACCTGTCTCAGCCTGGACATGCCGGAAGTGTCGAAAACAAACACTGCCACCCAAGTGCAAATCCCGACGCCCAAAGAACTTACTTTGGAAAGCCGTGTGCGGCTTGCTATCACGCAACGGATTTCAGACCCAAATTTGGACATTCAGAAGCTGGCCGACGCAATTGGTTTGTCAAAATGGAAACTTCAAACCGGTCTAGCAGCCGAAGGCACCAATGTGTTGGCCATCAAAGACGAGGTTAGGCAAAACGAAGCCCTCCGTCTGGTTCGATCTTCTAACGCTCCCGTTTTCACAATTGCCAGCAAGCTTGGATATGCAAACAGCGCCAATTTCGCACGCGCGTTTAAAGCATGGACGGGTGTATCACCTCGGGAATTTAGGCGGATGCAGTTGGCGCAAGGTTAGTTTGCAGGGTCAACAAGCTCCATTGGATGTAAAGAGCCAAGCGCGCTCCGCTATGCACCTAAGAGCAGCCTTTCGCGACGAAAATTTCCAATGGCCGATTTTGGCCCAGCGCAGGACTTTGCAAAGTCCGCTCCCTGCGCATTGCCGACCTTGGCGGACCTCTTCGATGCTTGTCATGCGCTCGCTGGAGTTGGCATTGGTGCCGGGAGGTCGGCTCCCGACACCAGAGCTTACATTCACAAGTCGACCTGGGCGTCGGCAACGCTGCACAAAACTGACGTCGCTCTGCCCAGTGAAAGCGCTTTCGTGTTGCTCTGAAATAGGTGGCCTATTTGGACGCGCCGAGTTGCGCTTTCAGGTCGGCAAATGAAACAGCCCAGAATTCCGCGGCAAATGCCAAGAGTTCTTGTTCGGCAACTTCCGACCGGACTCCACCAGCATCAGTCGCAATCCCTATGGTATAGCGAACCTCGGTACCCGTATCGGTCTCCGTCAGATGGTACGTGTCCGGGAAGCTGATGTCTGGCCGCATGGGGTGGAGCATCTGCGTCGAGAAGTAGTCAAAGGGTTCCCAATCGGTGACACGAAAGAAAAAATCGGCCTTTGCATGTGCGCAATGGTAGCCGGAGCCTGGGCCAAGGCGTCCAAGCGGGTTGTCCATCTTGATATCCGTGACACCGGCCGTCCACTTCACTTTAAGTTCGGGTGCGACAAGCGCTTCCCAAACAACTCCCTTTGGAGCGTCGAAATGGTATCGAATTGTCCAAATGCCGTCATCTTCTTCAAGAAAATCGCGGTCGCGACTGGCGCGCATCTTTTCCCACGACTTGGCCAAGTCGTAGACCTTCATTTTGACTTCGCCAAAGTGCTCAAAGTCCTGCGAAAAAGGCTCCATAATGTCACTGATATTCATTGCCTTTGCAGCGGCTTCACTGAACAGGGCATAGCTGCCAATACCGGTACGTTCGGTGACGTCGGTCTTGGTCATTCGGTGCACTAAAATGACATCGGGGCCGGAAATGTCTTTGGTGGGGCCAAGTTGCATCTCATCGAACCTGCCATGATGGGCGATGATCTTGAGGTCCAGTTTGCCGACATTGGCGCAGGCTTGGCACGGGCAAGTCGTATTGGCGATGATGTCCTGCCGCCTATGCGTAAATGCGTTATACATGGTTTCGCAGATGGTGAGGAACGTCTCGCCAGACGGGAAGTCCTGACGTGTCGAGTATGCCAATACGGCGTCGCCCTCGGTTTTCCAAAAGTTCAGCGGATCACCAATTTGCTCAAGCAAAACACCCAGCAAGGATTGCAAAATAGGATTGGCATGATCCATTTCCGAGGAGGTCAGGAATTGAGTGTAGCCGGTGATATCAGCGATCAACAGATACCCAGTATGCGTCGACATTGTTGGACCTCCCGTGTTCAAAAATAACCCTTAGATTGCATTCAGAGTAGGCGGAAACCATGCTCGCACAAGAAGTTTTCAGGAATTTGGCGTATCGACTGCGAAAAGCCCCACACCGATTTGGGGGACTCCGGATGAAAACTCACCGTAGTTTGAGCCTAAGGTTGCTGAGAGAGAGCACCCAAACTTTGCGAATTCCGCTTACTGCTCTGCTGCCGTTCGTTCTGAACGCAGCATTGGTAACAAAGGGCTCAGAGCGGACATTCTCGGCGTGGTGCTCGAACGGCGACCATGGGCTCAATCCCGCCGTTAGCTGCGTTCGGCACGAAGGTCCGGTATGGGCCGCAATCGGAATGGATCCCAAAGCACGCAGAGCAGCCTCTAAGTATAAGTCACAGTATTGCGCTAAGAGAACAACGTACGAGATGTCTCTTGGCATTGCTCTTGCCCAGGTTCTGGACCAAGAAAGCGCGCAAACAGGAGCACTTAGATTGGTAAAACTGCCATATCCAAACACTCAGCTTGGGTTGACGGGATTGCTCAATCTATAGAAGCTCCCGACCACTGAAATATCGCATTGATTGATCCTGCGAACACCAGAGGATGCCATCATGGCCAGTACCGCTCACGTCAACCCGTGGCTCGTTTCATTTAGGTTGCGCGCAATGATCGCCACAGGTCTTGTGATGTTCGTGTTTATCACAATGCACCTTGCCAACCTCGCCCTTGGGCTGGTTTCGGTTCAGGTTATGGAAGATTGGCGATGGGCGCTTAGCGGCATCTGGTCAAGCGTTTTGCCGCTCAAAATTCTGCTACAAGCCTCCTTGGTTTTACACTTCCTGCTCGCCTTGTTGTCGCTTTATTGGCGTAACACCCTGCGTGTTCCTGCCTATGACATGGCCCAAATGATCGCAGGCATTCTAATCATCCCCCTTTTGGCAAAGCACGTTTTTGGCGTGATGGCTGCGAAGGAAATTGGTCTTGAGCCAACTTACGCGCTGGTGCTCGGCCAATTCTGGGTGGTCTCGCCCTTTGACGGATTGCAACAGGTGGTCATGCTGGTCGTTGCATGGATACACGGCGCGATCGGAGTTTACACCTGGCTTCAGTCGCGGGACGGATCAACGCGGATAATGCGGTTTTTTTATCCATTTGTTGTCGCTTTACCGACGCTCGCGATGCTGGGTTATGTTGAGGCAGGTCGCCAGATTATTCCTGTCAGCGAAGGTGGAATGGGCTTTGTTCTCACGACCGACCCAAATGCAGCTGGCCCCACGGCTGCGCCCGATGCGATCCAGGCAATCATTGATAAGGCAAATGAGCGTCAGAAATTTGCAACCCGCCTATCTCTGGGCTTTATCGCTTTGGCGTTCCTCGCACGTTGGCTCCGTTTGCGCAGCATGAAAAAAGGCGTGGCACGGGTAACCTACAGAGGCGCGCGCACTGAGACTTTTGAAGCGGAGGCCGGACTAACCCTTCTTGAAGCGGCGAGGAACAACAACCTGCCACACGCGAGCGTCTGCCGCGGGCGTGGCCGCTGCGGCACCTGCCGTGTCACTGTGTTCACGGGGGCAGAGAACCTTGCGCCGCCCACGGATATGGAGGCCAAAGTTCTGGCCCACTGGAACGCCGGACCAAACGAACGGTTGGCATGTCAGATAAAGCCAACAGGTGGCCCACTAGAGGTCGAACGGGTCATTGAGCCGGACTATTCGAATTTGGACTATTCGGAGAAACGACGCCCCCTTGAGCAATCTGAGGGGACAGTTTGATGGGGTGGCTTCGAATAGCACTTTCTGTTCTCGTCCTCTTTGGTTTCGCGACAATCGGGCACGCTCAATTTGTGCCAAGCTCCGGCAGCTCCCAGTCCGCCCCGGTTCCCGACCCCTCCCCCAATGACGTGAAAGAATTCCTTCGGTTGTTGGGTGACCCCATTATTCAGGCATGGATAAGCGAAAGCGCCAACTCGGATGGAACACTCGACGTCGGACCGGCCCTGACATTACGAGAACAAGTTGACGCACAGCTTGAACGGATTGCCACCCGCGCCCGATCTTTGGTTCTGGCGTGGGAAGTATTGCCTCAAATGCCGGCTGTGCTGGCTGAGGTCTGGAACACTGAACTGTCCAATGGACAAAAAGTTAGAACAGTCACCTACATTCTGATCTTTCTGCTGATCGGCTTTGGGGTTGAATGGCTGTATCGTCAGCTCCTGCGCTATCCGCTTTTGCGGCTGGAGCAGTCCCCAAAAGACGCCCCTTCCGAGAAACTGCTCGGTGCGTCGATCCGGGCGGCGATCATTTTTGCGGGCCTCGGTATCTTCGCCATCGGCAGCATCGGCGCCTTTGACAGTTTCGACTGGCACCCGCTGCTGGAAAGTGTCGTGCTGGACTTGTTGGTCGCTGTGCTCATGTTCCGAGTTTTGACAACAATATCGCTGTTTTTTCAGGCCCCGCGAGCCCCGGAACTAAGGCTCGTGCCCTATGGCACCGAAGCCGCGATGTTCCTGCATCGACTGGTTTGCATTCTGTCTTTCGCCGTTGTGCTGGCCTTTGCGATGTCCTTCTTGTTGAACCGGGTAGTTGAACAGCATGGTATGGACATTGACAGCAGCCTTGCCACGGTCGCACTGGCGCAGACCATCGTATTGGCGCTGTTTGTTGTCTTGGTGGTTTGGGCCTGCATTTGGGTCGCATTCAAGCGTATCCCGTCAATGTGCGATCTCCAGACACCCCCAAAAACTGTCCTGCTTTGGCGCAACTTCCTTCTGATCCTGACCGGCGTTGTCTTCGCACTTTGGCTGGCTGGTTTGTTTGCCCTGATGTGGGCCGTGCTTGTTATCGGTCTTGCTGTTCCAGGATTGAAGCTATTGCGAGGCTGGATTGATCATTTCTTTGATCAATCAACTGCTGCCCTTCACTCCCAACACATGGAAGAGGCTCAGAAAGCTCTGGATGAATTCGCGGCTGCCGAAGGCGCCGGCGAAACATTGGAAGGGGAACCCCAGCCCAACGTCCCTGAATTTGCCGATCCATACGTGGCCACCCGCCCAATCGTGCAACGTGCCGCACGCTTCGTCTTCATCATGGCGGCCGTTCTGATGCTTTCAAATGCATGGGGCGTTAACATCTTTGACCTGTCCTCAGACCGCAGCTTCGTTGGGCGTGCGCTCGAAGTATTGATCGACAGCATTGTGGCACTGCTCTTGGCTGATCTCGTATGGACATGGGCGAAGACAGTGATCGACAAGCGGATCGCCGATTACGAACCGCCGGTGGACGGACAAGCCCCAGGCCCCGAAGCCCGCATGATCACGCTGCTCCCCCTTCTGCGCACCATTCTGATGGTAACACTTCTGATTATGGTCGTTCTGAGCGTGCTCAGCGCCTCCGGCGTGAACATCGCGCCTATACTTGCCGGTGCTGGTATTGTGGGCATTGCCATCGGCTTTGGCACCCAATCGTTGGTACGCGATATTGTGGCCGGTATTTTCTTTCTCATCGACGATGCATTTCGGCTTGGAGAGTACATCGAGGTTGGCGACCTTATGGGCACGGTCGAGAGCATTTCGGTGCGATCAATGCGGATCCGCCACCACCGTGGAAAAGTACACACCGTACCCTACGGCGAACTAAAAAGTCTTACAAACCATAGTCGCGATTGGGTGATCATGAAGCTTGAGTTCCGGGTGCCATTTGACACGGATCTGCAACTTGTCAAAAAGCTGGTTAAAAAGGTGGGCGCCGAACTGCAGGCAAATGAGCATTACGGCCCATCCATCCTGAGCACTCTTAAATCTCAAGGCGTGCGCCGCATGGAAGAATTCAACATGGTGGTCGGAGTTAAGTTCATGACCAAACCGGGTGAACAATGGCTGGTCCGCCGCGACGCCTATCAAAAAGTCAGAGATGTGTTTGAAGCCAACGGAATTCGGATGGCAGAGCGCAACGTCAAGGTTGAAATCGACGGCGGCGAACACCTGACCGAAGATCAAAAAGCCGCTGTCGCAGGGGCGGCCCAAGAAACTGCAGGAGCCCCGACAGGGCCTCCAAAACCAATTCCTGATGAACCGTAAAAAATATCCCCTCTATCAACCACAAGCTGCTGTTGGCCAACAAGGTTGGAACGCAACGTCAGCTCAGCGGAACTTGGTTGCCCCAAACGAGGCGGAAGTGTTCTGTATCGGTGATAGTACTTTTTGACGCTTAATATGTTCGAAAGAGAGCCACGCCGCCAGCCGGCCTTTCAGGCTTTGTGTCCCGGTTCTTTTCGAACGCACGCTTGTACCCTGATCAAAAACTTGGAGATTTCGACATGAGCACCACCGGCAAACAGTTATTCACGACGCTAGAAAGCAATGGCAGGCTCACCGTCGCGATCGAGGATGTGACCTTTCCCGATCCTACCGGGAACCAGGTACTTGTAAAAATGGAAGCGGCACCGATCAATCCATCGGATCTCGCCATTCTTACAGGTGCGGCCGATCTAGAAAACGCCGAATACACGTCTGGTAAATACGTCGCCACCATGCCTGAGCCATTCAATTCCGGATCCAAGGCGCGTCACGAGATAAAGCTTCCTGCGGGCAATGAAGGTGCGGGAACCGTCGTCGCGACAGGGGAAGGGGACATGGCCAAATCGCTGATGGGGCAACGTGTCGCTTGTGTGCCGGGCAATGCCTATAGCCAGTATTGCATCGCTGATGCCAAAATGTGCCTGCCATTGGGGGACTACTCGTCTGAGGATGGGGCCAGCGCCTTCGTCAATCCCATGACTGCGCTCGGGTTTGTGGAAACGGCGAAATTGGACGGGCAGAATTCCATACTGCATACGGTTGGGGCCTCCAATTTGGGGCAAATGTTGACCCGAATTTGCAACGAAGACGGAATTGGGCTGGTCAACCTTGTACGCAAGGAAGAACAGGCCAAATTGCTGAAGGAGCTCGGCTCGACCCATGTGGTCAACTCAGCGGCTGACACATTCATGAGCGATCTCCGTTCAGCGATCGACGACACCGACGCCTTCTATGGGTTTGATCCGATTGGCGGCGGAAAATCGGTCGACACTGTTTTTAAAGCCATGGAGCAGGTCGCTGTCAAAAAGATGACCGAGTATTCGCGCTATGGGTCCAACAGGCAAAAGCGCATGTTCATCTACGGGCGTCTGGACGTTGGTCCGACGCTCCTTTCGCCAAGCTATGGCTTTGGCTGGACCCTGTCGGGATGGCTTTTGTTCCCGTTCATGCAATCGGTGGGCATGGAAACCGTAGGACGGATGCGCAAGCGTGTGCTGAAGAACCTGACGACAACGTTTGCCAGCCACTACAAGAAACGGGTTAGCCTTGAAGAGATGCTGACCAAGGAAGCCGTCACCGAGTATCGCGCGATGAAAACTGGTGAGAAGTATCTGGTCATGCCTTGGAAATAGGCGTTTCTGCCAGGTTGTGAGAGGTTGTTTCGGGGTGTGGCACGGATTGCTCGAGCAAAGCCATTCTACACGCCCCGGACCTGTCGCTCACCATCGTGTGGGTCCGTGCAAAATGACGTCGCGGTAAATTCGCCGCGCCGTCCCGCATCTGCGGCGAAAATTTGTATGGTTGTGCTTAGACACCCATGCAAAGGAACCCTGCCGTGAAAACACTCAAAGCAGAGAGCGCGGCTATCGTGGCCGAAACCCGCGTAAACGTCGGCGACCGGGTTGCGGCGGGCGCTGTCTTGTTGGTCACCGAACTGATGAAGATGCAGCATGAGATCCGTGCGCCCGAAGGTGGCATCGTCAAGGCGGTGCATGTGAGCGCTGGCGATGAGCTGGCAGGGGGCGAGCCGCTGATCACGCTGACGCCAGCCGAGGTTGCGCCGCAGCAGGCGGCAGATACGGACACGGCGCGGCGCGACATTTCCGAGTTCGAAGACCGCATGCATCTTTTGCGCGACGCGGCCCGACCCAACGCCGTGGCCCGGCGACATCAAAGCGGCGGGCGCACTGCACGCGAAAACATCGAAGACCTGTTTGATACGGGCTCTTTTACCGAATACGGCGCGCTGGCGGTGGCCGCGCAGCGCAGCACGAGGCCGCTTGAGGATCTGCACGCGCGGACTCAGGGCGATGGTATCATCTGTGGCACCGGCACCGTGGGCGGTCGGCCAG
The DNA here is from genome assembly GCF_947331465.1 of Shimia sp. Alg240-R146. Classification (GTDB taxonomy): domain Bacteria; phylum Pseudomonadota; class Alphaproteobacteria; order Rhodobacterales; family Rhodobacteraceae; genus Shimia. Next base: position 87,434 of record NZ_CAMZOK010000002.1, read on the forward strand.
TGGCGGCCATGGCGGTGGATTTCATGGTGATGGCCGGCACGCAAGGTTACAATCATCACCGTAAGATGGACCGGCTAATTGAGGTGGCGCGCCGTGATAGCTTGCCGATCGTGCTTCTTGCCGAAGGCGGCGGCGGGCGCCCCAATGATCATGACGTGGCGAATTTGATGACCGCGGGGTTGAACGTGACCTCCTTTCGGAATTTTGCGGCCCACAAGGGGATCAAGATCGGCATCGCGGCGGGCATGTGCTTTGCTGGTAATGCGGCGCTGTTTGGCGTCTGTGATCTGCGCATCGCCACAGAGAACAGCAATGTCGGTATGGGTGGACCCGCCATGATTGAAGGCGGCGGTCTGGGTGTTGTCGCGCCGAGCGATATTGGTCCGGCCACAACCCAGAGTAAGAACGGTGTTATCGACCTTTTGGTGGCACAAGAAGCCGAGGCCGTTGAGGTGACCAAGACACTTTTGGCACTGGATCGCCTAGTTGAGCCGCCAAGGGAAACTGCGCCGGGGCTGCGCGATGTGGTGCCCGCGGATCGCACCCGCGCCTATAACATGCGCGACGCCATTTCCGGCGTGGTGGACGCAGGCAGTTTTCTGGAGCTGCGCCAAAGCTTTGGCATTGGCATGATTGTGGGGTTTGCCCGGCTTAACGGGCGGCCGATTGGCATTCTGGCGAACAACCCTCTGCATTTGGGCGGCGCGATTGACGCACTGGCGGCAGACAAAGGCGCGCGGTTTCTGCAACTCTGCGATGCGTGGGGGGTGGCGGTTGTGACCTTTTGTGACACGCCGGGCTTTATGGTCGGCCCAGAGGTTGAGGAAACCGGTCAGGTGGCGCATGTCTCGCGGCTGTTTCTGGCGGGCGCGCATTTTGACCAGCCGTTGGTTACGATTGTTTTGCGCAAAGCTTATGGGTTGGGGGCGATGGCCATGGCAGGGGGCGGGTTTGATCGCCCACATTTCTGTGCTGCGTGGCCAACCGGAGAAGTAGGGGCCATGGGACTTGAAGGCGCGGTGAAGCTGGGCCATCGTGACCAGCTGGCGGCGATAGCCGATCCCGTAGAGCGGGAGGAAGAATATCAACGGCTGGTGGCGCAGCTCTACGAGCGGGGCAAGGCGCTCAATGCCGCGAGCCTGCTTGAATTCGACGCGGTGATTGACCCGGATGAGACTCGCGATGTGTTGACACGCGCGCTGTCCACGGCTGGGCCATGCAGTCCCAGTAGCGGATATGTTGATGCTTGGTGATCAAGTGATGACGCGCCCAAACCGACAAGGGGCGCGCGGCCGGATTTAGCGCCATCTCAGAAACGCGGTGGCTTCTGGTTCTCGCGCAGGGTTTGAGAGCCAACCTCAGTGGGTTTAGGAAGCTCTTCGAAGGCGACTGTGCCGAAGTTTGTTGTTGCGCCCTATCTTGTCCGGCTATCAGGGGATCGGTTCCGGGTAATTGACCCTGCCGCAAGTGCAAAGACTATGCGCGCGCATAGTCTTTGGCGGAGTGTCTAACAAGCGTGCTGGAAATCAATTTTGCAGGGGTGGTGTTCGATCACTTCAACGCCACATTTTGGTACTAAGATTGGATGCTTGTTGTGGCTGTTCCTTCATTCGTTGCCGGAATAGGCGATGAGATCGGCAATCGTTAGACTGTCGTCCTTGCGCTCAAAGGTGCGAATATAGTCAACCATCGTGTGAGAGTGTTCGCGCATCATACCTTCGGCGCGGACGGCATCGCCTTTTTCGATCGCCTCAAAGATAACTTGATGCTGTGCGTTGCCGAGATGGAGCCGGAACAACCCGCGATCGCCTTGGTCGGGCGATTCTGTAGTTGCGCGGTCAAACACCATAGAGCCAGCCGACAGCATCGGCAGATGGCTAATCTGCTCGCAGGCGTAGCCGACATAGTCGTTGCCGCAAGAGTTTAAGATCGTGGTGTGAAAGACTTTGTTGGCGGCCTGAGCTTGCCTTTTGGCGTCGTCGTTAAACTCACCGGCGTTCAAAACCGTGTCGATATCCTTGATCGCGCGCGCCATGTTGGGCAGGTGCTTGGCGCGGTCTGTGGCTTGCGCCATGAGTCTGGCTGCAAGGCTTTCAAGATGGCCGCGTACCTGGACTGCTTGTAACACGTCCTGCACCGTGGGTGCGAAAACGGTGTATCCACGGCCTTCTCCGCGCCGCAGTAGCCTTTCGCGCTCAAGGATACGCAAGGCCAGTCGCACCGGGGTGCGGGACACGTTGTATTCATCGCAGAGACGCGCTTCGGAAAGGCGTTCTCCTTCAATGAAATTTCCCAAGATGATGTCTTGGCGGATCTTGGCTGCGAGCTCTGTATCAATCGATTCCATAGATTCATGAATCACATTTGGGATCCCAAAGTCAACGTTTCCACCATTCGGGTCGCGCAATCTTTGGCTCAAAGTATATCTGGGATCCCAAAAAACCCAATATTTGCACTAATTTGGCATTTTTTGCGAACTAATGCTTGAAATGGGATCCCAAATTGACGTTCAATGTAGGTGACTCGGAGCGAGTCTTACGGTTTTGAAAGCGTATCGACGGGTTTGGGATCCCACTATTTCAGGGCCTTGATTATTAACGGGAGGACACAATGAAATTCACACGTATCACAGCGGCTGCAACCCTTGCACTTGGGCTTGCCGCGACAGCACAGGCCGCAATTGGCGAAGAGCTTTCGGTCGCAACCTTCTTGCCACCCCAGCACCACACCAACACAGGTATGTTCACTTGGTTCGCAGAGGAAATCGAAAAGCGCTCTGGCGGCTCTTTGACCATGAAGCTCTACCCTGCTGGTCAACTCGGCGCAGGTCCGGTTCAGCAATATAAGCGTGCCGTAGAAGGCGTGGCAGACATCACTTTTGGTGTTTCGGCCTATACGCCAGCTTTGTTCCCGAAAACCATGTTGGGGATCCTGCCAGGCACCTCAGAGACCGCCGATCAATCCACGCGGGCGATCTGGGGCGTTTACGATGAGCATCTCGCGGATGAGTATAAAGATGTGAAAGTTCTGGCTGTTGGCACTGTTGCTGGCAACTTGTTTGCGGCCACGCGCGACGTGTCTACAATGGAAGGTCTTAAAGGCGCAAAAATTGTGCCGTTTGCGGCCATGACCACCCCCATTATCGAAGCCTTGGGTGCGGTTCCTGTGCAAATGCCGGTAACTGAGATGTATACGGGCCTGTCGACGGGCACGATCGACGCAACAACGGCGTCCTATAACAACATCACTGCGCCGTGGAACTTTTGGGACGTATCCACCCACATTGTGGAAAATGTACCGGCGACCTTTGCTGTGACCTATGCGGTGATGAACAAAGAACGTTACATGGGACTGTCTGACGAACACCGCGCGATTATCGACGAAGTCGCGGGTCTTCCGATGTCACTTGAGCTCGCCAAGTCATTTGATGGGGCAGATGAGCGCTCCAAGCAATTGATCGCGGATGCCGAAGGCAAGAACTATGAGTGGGTTGTTGTGTCTGATGCGGAGCGCGCAAAGATGGATGCGGCCGTCGCAACAGGTCTGGAAGAGATCTTTGCTGACTACGAAGGTCGTGGCATTTCCAACGTTCGCGACATCTACAACGCACTTAATAAATAAGGGGCGCATTGCCCTGACGTTTAGCACCTAATTTCACAGGCTCGGGTCTGCAGTTCTTACCTGCTTTTGAGAGCCGAGCCTGTGATTGCATCACCTAAGTTTGCACCATTTTTGCCGGAGTGTGTTTGATGGTCGTCATCTCACCTACCAATAAATCCGTCGAAGCCTTTGAGGGGCTGCACCTGTATCACGGGGCGATCTCGAACTGCTCGATGCGGGTTCGTATGACGTTGATTGAAAAGGGGTTGGACTGGACCAGCCACCACATCGATCTGAAAAAGAAAGAGAACATCACCGACGAATATTTTGGGATCAATCCAAAGGGGCTTGTGCCGACGCTCGTTGACAATGGCGTGGTACACGTCGAATCCAACGACATCATTGACTACCTCGACGAGACCTATCCTGGCCCCTCGTTGCGCGCAGAAAACAATGCTGAAATGATGGAATGGCTGCATTTGGCGGCAGCAATCCATGTGCCCGCATGCAAACCGTATGTTTATGCGACCAAGATCGCAAAAAAGATCCAGAAGACCGCACAAGAGCAAGAAAAATACGACGCGCTGCAAAAGAATGACGAACTGAAAAGCTTTCACTCCAAACACGCCGGAAGTGCCCGGTTCAGCACGAGCGATCTTGAAAAAGCCAAAGCCATATTGGGGGCTTGCTTCACAAAGTTGGAAGTGACGCTGGAGGGGCGGGACTGGATCATGGGGGATCGGTTCACGCTAGCCGATATTTCGTGGATCCCTCTGTTTTTCGTGATCGACGGTTGCGGCTATTCGTTCGAGGCATTTCCCAACATCAAGAGATGGGCCGCCGCTTTCAAAAACAAGGAAAGCTACCGGACGGGCGTACTGAAATGGTGCCCGGATTTTTCCAAAGTTTGAGCCGCCGGAAAAGAAGAAGCAAAATGAAAATGAACAATGAAATCCCTCGCCCGATCAGGATGCTGGACAAGGCTTTGATTTGGATCTCCCTGATCTTTGGAGGAACGACGCTGGTGTTCATGACCGGATATACGGTCTGGAACGTGCTGGTGATGCGCAAGGCGTTCAACTCACCGATTTTGGGCGCCGAAGATCTCCTGATCTTGTCACTTGTTGTGATCGTGGCTTTGTCGATCCCGTTGGGGGCCCGCACCGGCGCGCACATCGAAATTGAAGTGCTGGAATCGCGCATGTCGGCAGCTTTCGCAAAGTGGTCACTGGTCGTGGTAAAACTTGGCGGCGTGGGGCTGCTGTCGGTGATGGCCTGGCGCCTTTGGCATGCTGGTAACACGGCACAGAAGTTTGGCGAAACGACGCAGCAATTGCTGATCTCGTATCAACCGTTCTACTATTTGTTGTCGGTCTCGGCGGCGCTTTACGCCATCGTGCTTGTCCTCGACATCTGGCAAATGCAGCGTTCTGACAGAGTGCGTTACCTTCATATTGGGGGAGGCGCGTTATGATCAGCATGACCCTTCTCGGCCTGCTTGGCCTGTTGTCTTTGTTCACCCTTTTGGCGCTGCGCATGCCCGTGGCACTGTCAATGCTTGGTGTTGGATTTGTTGGAACAATCATCGCCAACGCCAACAAATTCATGGCCGTCGGCATGGCCGAAGATCAAGCCTGGGCCCGTGGTCTGAAGATTGCCTATTCCAACTTGGCCGGCGAAACATTTGAAGCCGCGTCAAACTACAACTTGCTGGTCATCCCGATGTTTGTGTTGATGGGCAATCTGGCGGGGGTGTCAGGCATGTCTAACGACCTGTTTGCGGCCGCCTACCGCTGGATGGGACATCTGCGCGGTGGATTGGCCTCGGCCACCATTGCGGCCTGCGCGGGTTTTGCAGCTTTGTCCGGCTCGTCACTGGCGTCGGCTGTTACCATGGGGCGGGTCGCTCTGCCGGAGATGAAACGCTACAAATATGCTGACAGTCTGGCGACTGGGTCGGTTGCCGCAGGCGGTACCTTGGGGTTCTTGATACCGCCATCGGGCGGCATGATCATCTATGCCGTATTGACGGAACAGAGCATTGGCCGCCTGTTTATGGCGGGTGTGTTTCCAGGGATCATCCTAACGTTTCTGTTTATTGGCGCCATCTATTGGGTTGTGATGCGCAACCCCGAAGCCGGGCCGAGTGGCGAACGTTTTGACCGCAGAGAGAAAATAGCCTCTCTGTGGCGCGCCGTGCCAATTCTCGGTGTTGTTCTGGCCACCATTGGCGGCATGTACACTGGGTTCTTTACCCCGGTCGAAGCCTCTGCTGTCGGCGCGTTCTTCACGTTCGTTGTCGCCGTGATGCGCAAATCGCTGAACTGGCATGCAAGCAAATCGGTTATTCTTGAGACCATGAACGCAACGGCCACGGTTTTTATGATCATCATCGGTGCGTTTGTGTTCATCCCCTTCATGTCGCTGACAGAGCTGCCAGCGCAGATGGTTACGATCCTGACATCGCTGCCGATCGGCGACGTCGGCATCCTGTTGATCATCGTCTTTGTTTACATGTTCCTGGGTATGTTCCTTGAGGCCATGGCAATGCTGGTGTTGACCATTCCGGTGGTGATCCCGATCGCGATTGCGCTGGATTGGAACCTGATTTGGTTTGGCATCATCGTCGTGATTGTACTTGAAATGGGCATGATCAGTCCGCCGGTGGGCATCAACGTCTTTATCGTTAAATCCATCGCGCCTGATGTTCCGATGGGCGAGATTTTTCGCGGGATTTGGCCGTTCTGGTTCGCGATGGTCGCGATGATCGGTCTGCTTATCCTTTTCCCTCAAATTGCGCTTTTCCTGCCCGAAAAAGTCGTCGGCGGATAGCATCAAAAGGAGTGTTCAAATGAACGAAACAACAAGAATTAGAACGCTGCAGCATTTCATTGCAGGCGATTGGGCCGAGGCCGCGGAAGGCGCCACATTTGAAGTGCTCAACCCGCTCGACGATAGCCTTTATTGCCATGCGGCGCGGGGCTCTGCGGCTGATGTACAAAAGGCTGTGGCAGCGGCAAAGGCGGGTTTTTCAGGGTATCGCGACAGCTTGCCGAAAGACCGTGAGCGTATGTTATTGCGCGTGGCCGAGATCATGGAGACCCGAAAGGGAGAGCTGGTTGATTGTCTGATCGACGAAATTGGCTCACCGCTTCAAAAGGCAATGTTTGAATTCGAAAAGGCGCTAACGATGGTGCGCGCGGCGGCCGGTTTGTGCCGCAATGTGCGCGGTGAAACAATTCCGTCAGATCGACCTGGCACATTCTCAATGTCGGTGCGTGAACCGCTGGGCGTTGTTGCAGTGATCACGCCGTTCAATGTACCATTGATCAAAACATCGCGGTTGGTGGCCAATGCTTTGGCAGTTGGAAACACGGTCGTGCATTTGCCCTCAGAGATGGCGCCACATCTTTCTGTTTTGTTTGCGGACATCGTTGCCGAGGCGGGGTTCCCTGCAGGGGCATACAACGTGGTGACCGGTATGGGCGCTGAAATCGGAGATGAGTTGACGGGCCATGCAGATGTGGATTTTGTGACCTTCACCGGCTCGTCTGTGATCGGGCAGCACATCAATGAAATTTGCGCAAAAAACAAAACACCAAACACGTTGGAATTGGGCGGAAAGAGCCCGACCGTTATCCTTGCTGATGCGGATCTGGACAAAACGGTGCCGCTCGCAGCGCGTTCCATATTCATGTTTGGCGGGCAGGCCTGTATCGGCACTAGCAGGTTTTATGTCGAACGTCCGGTATTTGACGAGTTCGTAAAACGGTTCGCGATGATCGCTGGCAAAGTTGGCATGGGTGACTTGCGCAGCCCCGATACGGTGATTGCACCAATCATTTCAGAGCGTCAACGCGCTCGGGTGCGCGACCACATTACGGACGCCGTCGCCAAGGGCGCGACCGTTGTTACAGGCGGCGAATGGGAGGGCAACCGCTGTCAGCCGACCCTGCTGACAGGGGTGAGCGAAGATATGACGGTGTGTCGTGCCGAGACTTTTGGCCCTGTCACATCGATCTATCCGATCGACAGCTATGAAGAAGGTTTGGAGAAAGCCAACGACACCGACTTTGGCTTGTCCTCAGCCATCTTCACAAAAGACATCGACAAAGCCTTCCATTTTGCCCGTAGTATTGACGCGGGCATGTGTCACATCAACGGGCCGACCATCCACGATGAGGCGCATGTGCCGTTTGGCGGCAACGGAGAATCCGGCGTCGGGCGCGAAGGTACGGACGCCGACATGGAAGCAATGACAGAACTCAAATGGATCACGGTGCAGCTATGACGTTCACGCTTTATCATCACGGATCTTCGGTGTGTGCAGCCAAGGTGCGCTTTGCGCTGGCTGAAAAAGGTATGGAATGGGATGGCGTTTACATCGACATCCTGAAGGGTGAGCAGTTCGACCCAGACTACATGAAGCTAAACCCAAAGGCGGTCGTGCCGACGTTAAAGCATGACGAGTCCGTCATTGTCGACAGCACAGTCATTTGTGAATACCTCGATCAAATTGCGCCGGAAACGCGCCTTCACCCCGTCGATCCAGCAGACTACGCGCAGGTGCGGTACTGGACCAAGGCAGTGGACGAAGACTTGCACCCAGCGTGTGGAGCGATGACTTTTGTCTGCTCGCACCGGCACACGGTCCTTAAGAACCTCGGCGAGGAAGGCGTGAAAAAATTTCTCGCCTCAACACCGCCGATGTCGGTCACATCGAACTGGAAGGACCTGAAGGACGGTTATACTCGCTACGGGTTTGACGCGCCGGGGGCGCCCGAGAAGGTGAAGCTATACGACAGCTACCTCTTCAAGATGGAAAAGGCACTGGAGGGCAAGGATTGGTTGGTCGGAAACGCGTTCTCCATCGCGGATGTAGCTCTGACGCCTTACGTGAACCGGTTGGCGATGATGTCGATGCGGGGCATGTGGGAAAACGGCCGTCTGCCTAATGTCGAAAAATGGTTCACCCGTATCGAGGCGCTGCCGAATTTCAAGGCCTGCCTGATTGATTGGGTACCTGAAGACCTGACCAATGATTTGCGTGAGAACGGTGCCAAAAGCTGGCCCGAGGTTGCCAAAATACTAGAGATTGAAGTTTAAAGTGGGAGGAGATCACATGGGACGTTTGCAAGGAAAGACTGCGGTCATCACAGGCGCCGCACGCGGGATTGGCGCGGTGATGGCAAAACGCATGGCCGAAGAAGGCGCCAAGGTTGTTGTCGCGGATGTTCTGGACACTGCAGAGACAGTCGCCGACATCAAATCCGCTGGCGGGTCCGCCATTGGGTTGAGTGTCGATGTTACGTCTGATGGGAACATCGCAGACATGGTCGCCACAACCGAAAAGGAATACGGAAGCCTCGATATTCTGGTGAACAACGCGTCGATTTTCGCCGCGCTGCAACCCAAGCCGTTCTTGCAGATCGACAATGACGAGTTTGACAAAGTGATGATGGTGAACGCACGCGGCGTTCATCAAACCACCAAAGCTGTGGTTCCGGCGATGATGCGGGCAGGGCAGGGCAAAATTGTCAACATCGCGTCTGGTACGTTCTACTACGGCCCACCGGGTTTGTCGCATTATACAGCCTCCAAAGGCGCTGTGATCGCGTTGACCAGGTGCCATGGTCGTGAACTTGGAGACAAAAACATTCAGGTCAACGCTATTGCACCTGGTTTGACTGAAAGCGAAGCGTTGCAGGGTCATGCCGGTTTTGATCCTGCCCGTGCACCGACCGTTGCGTCGCGGTCGATCAAACGTGAGATGTTGCCAGAAGATCTGTTGGGGTCGCTGATGTATCTGATCACACCTGACAGCAATTTTGTAACTGGTCAGACGCTTAATGTTGATGGCGGCAAGGTGAACCTGTGACCGGGGCGAAGCGGTATTCTTATGTGCCGCCTGGCGGTGGACCGAATTACGATTGGTCGGCGGACCATACATTCGTAAAGGTTGCCGCCGCTGACACCGGCGGTCAGTACACATTGATGGAGGACAATCTGAAAGCCAATTTCAGGTTGGGCCTTCATCTACATCGCCATCATGCAGAGACTTTTTACATCCTCGAGGGATTGGTGGACTTCTACGTGGATGGCGACTGGATGACGGCGAAAGCTGGCACCTGTCTGCATGTGCCTCCGGGGATCGAGCACGCTTGCGTAATGGCAAATGGTTGCGAGGCTGCTCGTATGTTGATGGTCTATCAGCCGGCTGGATTTGATCAATACCTTGCCGAACTGGCAACGATGAGCGAGGCGGATTTTGCCGACGATGCCAAGATGTCTGCGCTGAACGAGAAATACGACATCGTAAATCTCGGACCTGTGCCTGAAAGGCCAACAGCATGACGCTCACATCCACAACCAAGATCGCAACCACCAAAGCGAGTGGCTACCTTCAGCAACTTTGCAAACACTTCGGCCACAAAACTGAATTTGCGTTCACGCCCTTGGACGAAAAAATACCGTTTGGCTTTGGAACAGGCGTGTTGCAAGCGACCGGCGATACGTTCGCGATCACAGCTGAAGCGCACAACAATAGGGGTTGTGACAAGCCCAAACACGTTATCAATTCTCACTTGGAACGTGTTTCGTTCCGCGAAGACCTGACCATCAACTGGGACAATTGACTATGGCAAAACTCGGCGAAGACATCATCGGCACCAGCGGGATGCCTCCATTTTTCAAAGTTGCCAATGCAGGTGACGTTTCCATTGACGCACCCATAAATCGCAAGGGCGACGCGCTTAGGACTTGGGTGCGGTCCTTCAGTGGATTTCAAAAAGAAGCGCTTATCCGGTCTGCCAAAACCGGCGACACTTGGCGGCTTGTTTCGGACGAAGGTCCCTATTTGAATGGGCACGACGCCGCGCCCTGTCCTCTGGCGTTTCTATCCACCGGGATGGTCGCAAGTTTCATGAATGAAATCATTGCTTTGGCAGCCAAGCAAAGTATCGAAATACGCAAGCTCAAGCTGATCCAGGACAACTACTATACGATGAAAGGCTCGATGCCGAAGCGCACGATGGTTGGCGGTGCCGAGAACATTGAACTGCAGGTCGAGATCGACTGCGATCTGGATGACGCAGCGCTGAATGAGTTTCTGATCAATGCCACTTTTGCTTCGCCTCTGAACGGGTTGATGCGGGGGCAGCTTGAAAGCCTGTTCAAGCTCGGCAAGAACGGGTCAGAGTTGCCAACCGCCAAGGTGGCCGAACTGGACGCACCACTGTTTCCAGATCCGGGCGATCACTTTGCGGTTGCCCGACCAGACGAGGGTGATCTGATCCTTATGAAACCAGTAGGATTGACACCAAAAAAAGAAGTCGCCAAGGGAACCGCATCGGGTGGGTCCAGCCTGTCGGATGAACAGGACCGGCGCCTCAATATTGGCGCTGTTGCGGTGTTGCGCGAAGATGGGATCAAAGAGATCCAGCAGATGCAATACTCGCCTTATGGAACATCGTTTAAGTTCCTGTCGTCTGAGGACGGCCGCGCGCCGGATGCAAATACCTTGATCAGCGCCGGTATTGGGTTTTGTTTTATGACCCAGTTCGGACGATTTGTATCGATGCTAAAGCTGGATTTGCCTGACTATCGTATCGTTCAGGACACTCATTTTTCATTGGGTGGGGCCAGTGGCGGCACCGGTAAGGCGGGCGAAGCAGATCCAATTGAAACACACGTCTATCTGGAAACCGGTGAGAGTGATGCGACTGCTCAGGAGATGTTGGACATTTCAGAGCAGACCTGCTTCTTGCATGCATTCTGTCGCACCGACCTAAAAACAAAGCTCAAGATTGTCAGGACTTGAGTTTCCTTTGTATTTTCGCCCAACGCTACACTGTGTCGCGAAAACCTTGGCCCTCTGGACGTCAATGCTCTCGCAGAAACCGCAATACTCTAGCTATGAGTCTCGCGCTTAAGGGTAATCCCTCCATTTCCAATGGGGCTCAGTCGTAGAATTTACGCGGTTGTTTTCTTTTCATGGCAGATGTCATGCCGCCAATGCCCATGTTGGGCCGCTCATTGTTGTAAGTCCGGAGCCAATCAGTTGCTTGGTCCTGTGCCTCCTCAACCGTTTCGAAGATGTTTTGCCGTCTTCGATCGTTGGTCGTCCGCCGCTATGGCATTTTACAAAGTCAATGCGTGCTGTAGGAGCCCTCTAAATATGCTGCGATCGCGGTTTCGCTACCGGAGTTGTAGATCTGGGTGAGCCAGAATTCAAAAGCATTGGAAAATCGTCGGTTCTCAGCCAGATCGCCGTAGATGTGACTTTGTCTAAGCCAGGATTGTGGCGATCCGCGTGCAGTTGTGGCAACCGCAGTCAGCTCCGTCCAGAAGGGGTCATTGGGGGTGATTTCAGTTCCGTCTTCGCGTGTCCCCATACACATGCGGGCCCACAAGGCTTCGACCAAGCTAAGCCCGTCGATGGCACCTCCGGCGGCTAAAGCATCCCGTAGGGTTGGTAAAACAAAACCAGTGTGTCTGGATGATCCGTCAAAGGCCACCCGTCGGGTTGTGTCCCGCACTTGCGGGTTAGAAAAACGAGTGGATATGTTAGCGACATAGTCCTGAGGGTGCAGGCCCGGCACCGGAGAAACATATGGCACAATTTCGCTGTATTGCACCTTGTTGAAAAAGGCGGAAATCACAGGGTGCCCCATGCAGTCTGCGATTGTTTTGACCGACAAAAGCTCACCCGCATTGGCCAATACTTGATGGCCGGCATTCAGGATGCGGATTTTCATCGCCTCAAAATTATGCACGTCGCTTGTGAGCGTCGCGCCGACATTGTCCCAATTCGGCCGACCGGCGCAAAAATCGTCTTCGATGACCCACTGGCGATAGTTTTCATGGGTCACAGGCGCGGCGTCGTTGATGCCAAAACTTTGCGCGAGGGCTAGCTCCTTGGGGCCAGTTGCTGGCACGATGCAGTCGACCATAGAGTTGGGAAACGACCCTTCGGTCTCAATCCATCGTGCCAATGCGGGGTTCGAAAGTTCGGCCAGCGTGGTGACGGCTTTGCGTGAAATCATGCCGTTACCTTGGAGGTTGTCGCAGCTTTGCACGGAAAACGGTCCAATCCCGGCCTCTCGTCTAAGATTTAGGGCGGCGACAATGGCACCAAAAACCGTTCGTGGCGTAGCCGGATGTCGGGCGTCATGTTGTATGTCGGCATGATCGGCGTCAAATTCTCCAGTGGCGGGATCAATGAAATACCCACCTTCGGTCACGGTCAGCGAAACAATCCGGATACGTGGGTCAGCCATAGCGGAGATCAGCGCACCGTTGCCTTCCTCGATCGGCAAAAAGTTGATCATCGATCCGATCACTTCGGCGGAGGTGCCTTGGGGGGCAAGTTCGATCAGCGATGACAAGCAATCCTGTGCCAATAGACGCTCGCGCATCGACGCGTCTTGAGGACGTACTCCTGCGCCGATAATGGCCCAATCAAGCGCCAGCCCTTGTTGCATCAGGCGATGTAAATACCATGCTTGATGAGCACGGTGAAAATTACCCACACCGATATGTACGATGCCCGGCGTTAGCGAGGTTCGATCGTAAGTTGGCCTTGCCACGTCCGCAGGCAGAGAATCCAACGTCGCATTTGAGAGCGCAACAGGTGTTGATCCAACGGTCGGATTGTCCAGTGGATTAGCCATGGCCAACCTGCGCCTTGATTTGGGTAATAGCTATCATGTGATGCGCAGCCCGTTGTCGTTAAAACGGTGGATTTTTTCCGCGGTTGGCGTGAGATACACAGTGTCGCCGTGGCGTGCTGCAAACTCGCCATCCACGCGCACAGTCATAGCTTCACCGCCTCCGTCTGGATGCACATACAAGAACGTGTCGGAACCCAGATGCTCGGCGACGCCAACAGTGGCTTTCCATGTGCCGTCGGTGGTCGATATAGCAATGTGTTCTGGACGAACGCCAATGGAATGTGCGCCATGTTTTGCGGCCTCAGCGCCTTCTAAAAAGTTCATGGTGGGGGAGCCGATAAAGCCGGCGACAAACCGGTTGCAAGGCGCATTGTAAAGCTCAAGCGGGCTGCCGACTTGTTCGATCACACCGGCCTGCAACACCACGATTTTGTCGGCCATCGTCATGGCTTCGATTTGGTCGTGGGTCACATAGATCATTGTGGTCTGCAGCCGTTCGTGCATTTCGCTGATTTCAAGGCGCATTCCGACACGGAGAGCGGCATCCAGATTGGAGAGCGGCTCGTCAAACAAAAACGCCGAGGGGTCGCGCACAATCGCGCGTCCGATGGCCACCCGCTGGCGTTGCCCGCCGGACAGTTGGCCGGGTTTGCGATCTAGGTAATCGGTCAGGTTTAGCGCCTTTGCAGCGGCTTCAATCCGGCGTTCTTGTTCAGCGGCGTCAACCTTGGCCATACGCATCGGAAAGGCAATATTTTTGCGCACCGACATGTGCGGGTAGAGCGCGTATGATTGGAAAACCATCGCCAGTCCCCGCTTGGACGGGGGCACCTGTGTAACCACTTCCTCGTCAATGATCACGTCGCCGGAGGTGACTTCTTCGAGTCCGGCAATCAGGCGCAGCAGCGTGGACTTTCCGCATCCAGAAGGGCCGACAAATACCGCAAACTCTCCGTCTTCAATTGTCAGGTCTAGCGGCGGGATGACTTCGACATCCCCAAATTTCTTGCTGACCTTATCAAGCACAATGCGTCCCATGATTTTTCCTTATTTCACAGCGCCAAAGGTCAAGCCTTGGACCAATTGTTTCTGACAGAACCATCCGAGGATGATGATCGGGCCCACAGCCGCGGCCGAAACCGCAGACAACCGGCCAAAGAACAAGCCTTCGGGTGCACGATTGCCTTCGATCAGCTTGGAGAGTGTCGCCGCATCAGTGGTGGTGAGACGGACAGTCCAATAGGCTTCGTTCCAGCAGAAGATGAAGCACAGCAGCGCAGTAGAGACGATGCCCCCCCACGCCAGCGGCACGAGGATTTCTTTGAATTCGCCCCAAGTGTTGACGCCGTCCATTTGACCGGCCTCGATGATGTCTTTGGGGATCTCCTTGAAGTAGGTAAATAGCATCCACACTACAATTGGCAGGTTGATGAGGCTCAGTACCAAGATCACCAGAAAATGCGTGTCAAACAGCCCGAGCGACTTGGTGAGAAACGTCATTGGATAGAGCACAGCAGCGGCTGGCAGCATCTTGGTCGACAGCATCCACATCAGCACGTCTTTGGTCGCGCGGCTGGGATTGAACGCCATCGCATAGGCGCAAGGAATGCCGATAAACAAGGTGAACAGCGTCGCGGCGACAGCGGTGATGACCGAGTTCTTGGCAAAGCGCCAATAGTCGTAGTTCTCGGTCATATTGAGGTAGTTTTCCAACGTTGGTTTGAAAACAAACAGGAATTCTGGCTTCACCGCGTCTGCATCGGTTTTGAAACTTGTCAAAATCATCCAGAAGATCGGGAAAAAGAACATCAGCCCGACAGCCCACGCCAACACGGGGCGCCCAACTTTTCCAAATTTTGAGGGAGGTGCAACAATGGCCATAATCTTCTCCTCTATTCCATCAACGTCTTGCCAACCATGCGCAGCAAGAAGATCGCGACGATGTTGGCGAGAATGACGGCAAAGATGCCGGTGGCGCTGGCGGCGCCAATGTTGTTGTTGGCGAATTCACCAATTAGGTAAGGCAAGTTTTTGTTGCCGTTGCCGCGGCTGACAATCTCGATTTCGGCGTAAAGCGACAGGTGAAAAATCGCCTGAATCATGACCACAATCGCAATTGGGCGGCCAAGATGTGGCAGCGTCAGAAACCGGAATTGTGACCAAACGCCAGCACCATCCAGCACTGCGGCTTCTTTCTGTTGCTGATCCTCAGATTGTAGTGAAGTCATGAAGATCAGGACCGCAAAAGGCGTCCATTGCCACGTTACCATCATGATCACGGCATAGGCCGATGTTTGAGTAGCGCGGAACGAGATGGGCTCAAATTCCGGCCAGAGGGAGAAGAATCCTCCCACCAACGGCGCACTCTGCAAACTTGCGACAAGGTCGTTGATGCCCGCCACGGCCAGCCCATTCAGGCCTAGTACCGGATCGAGTATCATGTTGATCCACAACACTGCGTTGACCGCTGGCATGACAAAAAACGGGGAGATTAACAGCACCCGCACGATGCCGCGACCGGGGAAAACTCTGTTGATTAGGATGGCAATCAAAATACCCAGAATGACGGTCGCAAACAAAATGCTGCATACGATGAACAGACTGTTTTGAATGGCGAACCAGAAATCCTTGGAGCTCATTACGAACTCATAGTTACCAAAGCCTCGCCAGTTGCTGAGGCTTGGCTTGGTCCATTCCGGACGGCGCAAGCTGTTCAGTACATAGCGGATGAAAGAAAAGTAGAGCGTCATCCCTAATGGGACCAACATCCAAACCAGAAGCAGCAGGACCGCGGGAGATTGCAACAATCTCGGAAGTGTTCTCTTAGACATAAGTCTATCCTCCTGGCGAAACGAGGGTCCCGTTCAGCCTGTCCAAAGTAAGTTGCTGTTGTTCGGATAAGAGTGTTGCCAGATTGGCTTTGTAAAACAAGCGACGCTGCGTCTTGGGCAGGGTCGGGATGGTGAGGCCCGTCGTGACGGGCCCCACCAAGGGGGATCAGTAGTAGCCAGCTTCGCGCATGATCGCGTCTGCTGCGGCTTGCGAAGCAGCAAGCGCATCGTCTACCGATTTCGCACCAGACAGCGCGGCTGCCATTTCCTGTGCCACGGCAGAGCCCACTTCTGGGAACTCTGGGATCGCCGCAAACTGAACGCCAACGTATGGCTTCAGGTCTGTTGCGGCAGGTGCCGCAGATTCAATCGCAGCCATTTCAGCTGCGGCAAAACCAGCAACCGCCTGGAATTCAGGGTAGGCGTAGGTCGAAGCACGTGTGCCGGTTGGAACCGAGCCCCAGCCAAAGTCCGGATGGTCGGCAACGGCTTTGATATAGGCCTTGGATGTGGCCCACTCGATAAAGGCATGTGCTGCCTCGGAGTTTGGCGAACCCGCTGGTACAGCCATTGCCCAAGCCCAGAGCCAGTTCGCACCAACAGGGTTTCCTGCGTTTGGCGACTGTGCGTAGGCGACACCGTCAACTTCAAGGAAGGATGCCGCGATTGTGGCGTCAATCCACATGCCGCATTTGCCTTCGTTGTAAAGCGCGAGGATTTCGTTGAACGAGTTACCCTCAGAACCGGGGGGGCCATAGTTGCCGAGCAGATCAACATAGAAATTGATTGCTGCTTTCCACTCGTCGCTGTTGATGGTGGGTTTGTAATCTGCGTCAAACCACGCGCCGCCGAAAGAGTTCACGACAGTGGTGATGAACGCCATGTTGTCGCCCCAGCCCGGCTTGCCGCGCAGGCAGGCGCCGTAGACACCAGCGTCTGGGTTGTGAATAGCCGCCGCTGCCGCTTTGACGTTGTCCCAGCTGTCGTTGTCTGCAATCGAAACACCGGCCGCATCGGTCAGGTCCTTGCGGTACATGACCATCGAGCTTTCGCCATAAAATGGCGCCGCATAAAGCGTGCCTTCGTGGGACAGGCCGTTGCGCATCGCGGGCAGCATGTCATCGATGTCATAATCGGCGCCAAATTCCAGTGGCTCGATCCAACCTGCAGCACCCCAAATTGGGGCTTCCTGCATGCCGATGTTGATGATGTCATACTGACCACCACCGGTCGCAGTGTCTGATGTGACTTGTTCGCGTAGCACACCTTCTTCCAGCGAAACCCACTCAAGCTCAATACCCGTATCGGCAGTATAGGCTTCAGCGACTTTTTGCATGTTGATCATGTGACCGTTGTTAACAATCGCAATTGTCAGGCTTTCAGCGTATGCGCCGCCCGCTGAAATCAGCGAGAGAGCGGTCGCCGCCCGAATTGTATTCTTCAAGGACATCCGTTTCCTCCCAATGGTTGGATGTTGCCCTAAAACGCTACAGCCGAATCTCTCCTCGCGTCAATCAAAATTTAACGCGCGTAAACTTAATTAATATTTACTTTCTAAATCAATGACTAAGCGGACCCTCTTCGCACCAAATTTCCGTCAAACACGGTTTCGATTCGACTAACTGGCCGCGCATTCGACTCGATCATCCCAAAAAGCGTCTGCGCACTTTTGCGCGCAATCGCCTCGTAATCTTGCGCAATCGTGGTCAGTGTTGGGCAAGTGTATCGCGAGAACGGATGGTCGTCGTGACCGGCCACTCGCAGCGCGCTTTCCGCGCCCGATCCGACCCGAAGTCCAAGCTGATAGGCCGCAGAAAGAAACCCGATGGCCAAACGGTCATTACTGCAAAGAATGGTGTCAGACGGCAGATTTCTCTCTGAGATAACGCGTGAACCTTCTTGAAAACCAATGTCTTCGAAATCCCATCCTTCGCCGGGTGCCTGAAGCAGAAGCGGCGCGTGGCCAAGACGCTCCATTGCATACACATAGGCGCTCCGTCGCTTAAGTGCGTTTGGGTTTGAGGGGGATTTCATTTCAAAAAACGCTGGCGGCTCACCAGTCTCGCAAAGATAGTCGACCATCAGGCCGATACTCTGCATGTTATCAGACCCGACAAAGGCCTCGCCGACGTTTTCGATATTGGCGTCAAAGAGCACAGTCGGCACATCCGCGCAAAAAGCACTCAGCCGATCCGGATCCGAAACCCGCCCCAAGGGGGCCAACAAGACACCAGCAGGTTTTATCACGCGCAAGTTTTCAAGGTTCTCGATTTCCTGCTCCGGATCACCGTGTGAGCCGAGCAAAATCGGGCGATATCCGGCGTCCAGAACAAGGTTTTCAACGTTGCGGGCAATTTCAGCAAAAAACGGGTCGGCCATATATGGTATGACTATGCCGATATTTTTGGTCAGCCGGCGGTTTTGGTTCATGGCATAGAAATTCGGTTGGTAGTCAAATTTTTCCAGAGCGCTTTCAATACGTGTTCTTGTCGACCTACGCACGCTTGAAGGATCGTTGAAATATTTGGATAGCGTTGGGCGAGAAATACCGCTGACAGCGGCGAATTCTTCCATGTTTTTGATTTTAGGTTCTGTCATCCGTCCGCACACCCTTCGCTCGTTTTTCACACCAGAGGCTCCTCACTCTGACAAACTATGCAGTACCGGGCCAAGTTAACAGCAAAGTTTGCGCGCGTTAGGTTTTCGTGGGTAAGTGATTAATTTTGTTAACAAATGCATTTTGGTGATGCGGTTTATGCAGACGTAATGTCGGGTTTGTTGCCGGCAATCACTAAGGTCTGGCGCAGTTTTATTGGAAATCTATTCGGCCGTTAGACCCCGAGAAAGAATACAGTCGCAATTCGACGTAGATGGAGAATGTCACGAAATAGGCGATACACATCGGTGATTTTGACCTTGAGAAGCACAGGCCGGCATTTCATGTAGGCTCAAGATTTCGCCCTGAAGGCAGTCCAACCTCAGGGGGCAGGATCGATGCTTGGTCCCGAGAATTCGACCCGAGCCCTAACGATGGGGCCCATCAAGTGCGATTGCTTAACCACCCAACTCAACAGACGACCACTATGATTTCTACCGCCTGCGTCCTAAAACGGATGTCAGTTCATAACGGCCACCACCACATTCAAATTGTAGGGACGATAATACGCAATGCCAAAGCTCTCGCCGCAAAGCCTCGTCAAAAAACTGACTACTATCTTGAGTGAGGCGGTCTTGCCGGGGGGGGCTGAATTGCAGTCAGATCAACGCGCACCGAACCCTTCTGGCGATTCAAATGCGGTTATTGTTAGGCGGCTGTTTCTGCACGTTCTTCGAACTGTGACCCACGCAAAAGCGATTGCTTCCCACGGTGAAGGCGAGGGCTGTGCCCGACTGGAAGGCTGGTGGTCGAAAAAGCTTGATCCACAACAAATCACCACAAACATTGGCTCTTGGCCTCCGGCCTCCAGTAAGTGGGCGACGCATTGATGCCGCGACGCATGAAAACCGGCGCGCAGCTTGGAACATATCTGCTCTTGCGACCTTTACTACAGCCCTTGATGCGTTTGATCGTTCGCCGTCGGATAGCGAGCGGCAAAGATGATGCCACGCGAAGCGGCGAAAAGTTTGGTCAGACAAAAGCGCCTCGTCCGGATGGAACCATTGTTTGGGTTCATGCCGTCGGGTTAGGCGAAGTACTTGCCTTGCGACCTTTGCTGAACGAGTTGCACCGACGGTCGCCCGACCTCCACTTTGTAATAACGTCAACCGCGCGGTCTTCGGCCAAAGTGATCGGCGACAACTTACCCCCCAATGCAATACATCAGTTCCTGCCTTTGGATGGGCCCAAATTTGTAGGTCGTTTTCTGGATCATTGGAGACCATCTCTTTCGATCTGGTCTGAGCAGGATTTTTGGCCCGGAGCGATTTACGACACCGCGCGAAGAGGCATTCCATTGGCCTATATCAATGCGCGCATAAATAAAAAGAGCTATGCAAACCGTCGAAAAATGAAGGGTATTTATCGCGCCCTGCTTCCTGAATTCGCCGTCGTCACCGCTCAGGATCGCGATTCAGCTGAGTATTTGGCTCTGTTAGGTGCCGCCGCGCCTCAGGTTTCCACATCGCTCAAACCCGCGGCCGAACCACTTCGCGTCGACAAGGTAGAATTGGGCCGTTTCCGAAGCGTCATTGGATCCCGGAAAATATGGGTTGCGGCCTCGACACACGTGGCCGACGAGGCGAAAGTGCTTGCGGCTCAAGCGTTGTTGAAAATGGGAGGCGACGCGCCGTTGCTCGTTTTGGTTCCTCGCGTGCCGGATCGCGCCGTGTCCATTCTTGAAATGGCCGGTGCGAATGGTTTGAGTTGCGTTCAGCGAAGTAAAGGGGAGCAACTGGCACCAGAAACGGCAGTTTATCTTGCCGACACCTTTGGAGAACTCGGGCTTTGGTATCAGCAGGCGGAAATTGCTTTCGTTGGCGCCTCGTTCGGTGGCCTAGGCGGGCACAACCCATGGGAGCCAGCTTGCTTCGGGCTCTCGGTTTTGCATGGACCGGCCACTCAAAACTTTGCCGCCGATTATCAAGAGTTGGCAAAAGCAGGCGTCACCCGACTGGTTCCCGAAAGTGAAGATGCTGCTGAGCTGATCGCAGAATTTGTGGCGAAGGCCACTTCCGATTCAGTTCAAAACAAGAAAGAAAACTCACATGCCGCGCAACTCGTTGCTGAGGCGCGTGCAGCCCTTGTCCCACTTTCTGACAAACTTTTTTCTCTGATAGGTCCAACCCCATGATATTGAAGATTTTCATGCTGATTTACAGGGTTCTGTGGGCCACTTTGTTGCCTTTGGTTTTGCTCTACCTCTATATGCGAGGACGCAAAGACCCGATTTACAGACAGAACATTGCCCAACGTTTCGGGTTCTATAAATCCGCCCTTCCGCAGAATCCGATCTGGGTGCACGCGGTGAGCCTCGGCGAAGTTCGCTCTGGCATTGCTTTGATCCGTGCTGCACTTGAAAGAGGCGACACGGTTTTGGTGACCAACTTCACTCCGGCTGGACGTCGGGACGCGGAAAAACAGTTCGCCAAGGAAATTGCGACGGGCCAACTTGCAGTTATTTGGGTGCCGTTCGACATGAGGTGGTGCCATCGTCGGCTCATAAAGGCATGTCATCCTCGTATTTGTCTGCCACTGGAGGTCGAAGTCTGGCCAGCGATGATTGACACTATGCGTAAGGCCAATGTGCCGCTCTATCTCTGCAACGCCCAATACGGTCTCCAGCCAATGGCGCGTGATGACCGTGGGCTTCGTGTCAGGCAGAAAATTATTGCCAGCTGCGCGGGGGCTTTTGTGAAATCTGACGTGCAAAAAGATCGCTTCGAGTCCATCGGATTGCAGAATATTGTTGTAACCGGAGAGCTGCGCTTCGATCAGCCGATTCCACATGACCTGACCGAAGCGGCTTCGACTTTACGGCAGGCATTTCCGGTGCCGGATCGCCAAGTCGTCACGATCGCCAGCGGTGTGGCTGATGAAGAAGACCTTTACCGCGAAATGATCCTCAGCCTGAAAGACCAGGCGCAGCGGAGTGGCATGACGGCGCCTCTTTTCGTTTACGTGCCACGCGCACCGGAAAGGTTTGATGGGGTCGGAGACGGTCTAGAGCGCGCTGGGTTAAACGTTTGCCGGCGCTCCGAGGCGTTCACTGCGAGTCCAGAAGGCCTGGCCTGTCTGCCGGACTCGTGGACTTCGGACATTGATGTACTTTTGGGGGACAGCTTGGGAGAAATGTATTTCTACCTCTCGCTGGCCGACAAAGTTATTGTTGGTGGTGGATACAATGAGCGCGGAGCCCACAACATCATTGAGCCCTTGGCGGTTGGAAAGCCGGTTTTTGTCGGCCCATACACGTGGCCGATAGAGTTTCCATTTGTGGAGGCCGAAGCCGCGGGCATTGCGCGCAGCTTTGCCAATCCCGCAGACATGATGTCCGCTATTCTTTCTGAGGAAAATACTAGTCTAGAAGAGCTTTCGGCCTTTGTCGGCGAGCATCGTGGCGCGAGTGCGCGCACTCTGGCTGGCATCGATGCGGTTGCGATCCGGTCCGAGTGAAGAGAGAAACCATTGGAAACGGCTGATCTGAATGTGCCCACTGACAGGGCGTTTGAGGCCGGAAGATACTGTAGTTGCAAGAGTTACGGAGTCGGACGTCTGGTCAATTCAACAAGGCTCAAGCGCCGACCAAGACGCCCTTGCTAATGGCCGATGGTTTTGACCGAATTTTTGTCAGATTTCACCACCTGAACGCTCCGCAAAGGCCAGTGCACGAAGCCTGTCCGAGTGGCACTGTTATTGGCGCTCCTCCGACTTTCCAGGAGAGTAGCCTGACCCAACGCTGTGATTGAAACCGTGGCGCAGGTGAGATTGACGGCATCGGCCAACCGACGACGGACTCATTGGGCGGCATCAAAGACGCCGCCCAATGAGCTTGGAAGAGTGAGAACTGCCGCACTAGGCGCCTGCGTAGCCGATGCTTTTCAACGCCACGGTGATTTCGTCCAAAATGGCAGGATCGTCGATCGTTGCCGGCATTTTCCATTTCGTGCCATCGGCTATGTTGACCATCGTGCCGCGTAGGATTTTGCCGGAGCGGGTCTTGGGTAGCCGGTCAACGACCACTGCCATTTTGAAGGCCGCAACGGGTCCTATCTTCTCACGCACCAGTTTCACCACTTCTGACACAACATCGCCGTGGTCTCGGTCGGCTCCCGCGTTCAAGCAGAGGAACCCCACCGGCATCTGGCCTTTAAGCTGATCTGCGACACCAATCACTGCGCATTCTGCCACGTCTGGGTGGCCTGCCAGAACCTCTTCCATTCCTCCTGTAGATAGGCGGTGGCCGGCGACGTTGATCACATCGTCGGTGCGGGCCATGATGTAAAGGTAGCCGTCTTCGTCGATCATGCCGGCATCACCGGTTTCATAGTAGCCGGGGAAAGTGGTGAGGTAGCTTTTCCGGAAACGGTCTTCGGCGTTCCAAAGGCCCGGTAGTGTGCCGGGTGGCAACGGTAGTTTGATGGCAATGGCACCAAGTTCGTTTGGACCCATCTGGTTGCCACCTTCGTCGAGAATCTGCACGTCATAGCCTGGCATGGGTTTGGAGGGACTACCGATCTTGACCGGAATCTCTTCGACGCCTAGCGGGTTCGCGGCGATGGCGAAGCCGGTTTCGGTCTGCCACCAGTGATCCACCACGGGCACCTTCAGATGGTCAAATGCCCACTGGATGGTATCTGGGTCTGCGCGTTCACCCGCAAGGAAGAGAGCGCCGAGGTTTGATAGATCGTAGTCCTTGATCAGGTTGCCGGTCGGATCTTCGCGTTTTACTGCGCGGATCGCCGTGGGGGCGGTAAAGAAGCTCCGCACCTTGTGTTCTTCGATCACACGCCAGAAGGTGCCGGCGTCCGGTGTGCCCACGGGTTTGCCTTCGAATACGATGGTGGTGTTTCCGTGAAGCAACGGACCGTAGCAAATGTAGCTGTGACCTACGACCCAGCCCACATCAGAGGCTGCCCAGAAGACATCGCCCGGCTTGACGTTGTAAATCTTTTCCATCGTCCAATAGAGGGCCACCATATGGCCTGCAGAGGCGCGGATCACACCCTTGGGGGCGCCAGTGGTGCCGGAGGTATAAAGGATATAGAGCGGGTGGTTTCCTTCGACCGGAACACAGTCGGCTTCGGGCGTGTGTTTCTGGAAATCGTGCCAGTCAACATCGCGGCTTTGGTTCAGTTCGGCGTACTCTTCGTCGCGTTGGAAGATCACACAGAGTTCCGGCTTGTGCGTTGCAAGTTCAATCGCGCCGTCGACAAGAGGCTTGTAGTGCACAACCCGACCCGGCTCCAGCCCGCAGGAAGCGGCGATGATCGCCTTTGGGGTGGCATCATCAATACGCACAGCCAGTTCGTTTGATGCAAAACCGCCGAACACCACAGAGTGAATCGCGCCAAGGCGGGCGCAAGCCAGCATCGCGACCAGCGCCTCCGGCACCATCGGCATATAGATGATGACGCGGTCGCCTTTGGCCACGCCTTTCGCGGCGAGGCCACCTGCGAGAGAGGCCACTTGATCGCGCAGCTCGGAAAAGGATACGTTGCCCTTTTTGCCGGTGATCGGGCTGTCGTAGATGATCGCGGTCTGATCGCCGCGCCCGGCCTCGACGTGCCGGTCTACGGCGTTGTGGCAGGTGTTGCCCATGCTGTCGGAGAACCACTCGTACAGGCCGTTGCCTTTGTCGGTCAGGGCCTTGCTGGGGGCTTTATCCCAATCAATGTAGCTCGCGGCCTCAAGCCAAAAGCCCTCGTGATCGTTTTCCCAGCTCTGGTAGACGTCTTTGTACGACATGGTTGTCCTCCTCTTCCTTGTTCTAGGCATAGGGGAGCGAGTGCCGTTGCGGCAAGAGGCGCACGAGACCCCGTGTCAGATTATCGCAGGAAATTTGCAGAGTTTGCGATGTTGTCCTGCAAAGTTTTGCAAACCTCCCTGTTGTAGGGCTTGAGCGCAAAGCGCGCCGCGGGTTTTTGCAAAGTTGCAAATGCTGTGGTTGTGTCCGTGCGAATCATCACGAAATTCTGAGCCGCGCTGTTGACAGGTTTAAGGCGCACGCGTCATTGTTTGGGCAATTCGGGGAAGGCTTATGACAGACATCAATTTGCAACCAATCCACGGGGCTGGGCTCAGCCGGTTTTTTAAAATGAACTGGGTGTTCAGTGCGCGGAGAGATCTTATTTTTTTAATTGGCTCGGTTCTGGCGGGCTGGGTTGTGTTTGGCATGTATCTGGTCATGGGCTGGAATATGATATTGGTTTGGCTGATCTGGGTGATCGTGCTGGACACGCCGCACTTCTTCGCCACCTACAGCCGAACCTATCTGGACAGGGCTGCTCGCAAACAAATGCCGCGACTGTTGATCTTGTCGCTTGGCGTGTTTTTGATTGGGCCGGCGGCACTGATTTTGTCCTACGGTCTGCAGGGGCTGGGCGCACCGTTCTGGAAAACTCCGTGGTATGGTTTCATGATCATGGTCAGCCTTTGGGCCTATTGGCATGTCACGCGCCAACATTATGGTATTTTGCGCCTGTATCACCGAGTGAACGGCGAAACCGGCACCAAAGATGCGCGGATTGACAGTTGGGTGCTCTATGGCTGTTTGCTGGTGCCGTTTGTTGCATTCTTGGCGCGACATGGCGGTGCGCGGCGACGCGTTGGACTTGAGGGTCGTCTGACTTTTCCGGATCGTGAGGCCGGGCAGGGGTGGTTTGACTATGTCTCTGCGCTTCAATGGGAACTTTGGGTGGTTCTGGCGACGATTTTGATCGTTGTGGCGCTGCTGAGTGTGTTCGCGTTGAGGCAAGTTCAGCGCGTGATGCGCGGAGAAAGAATTGCACTACCCAAGCTTGCGTTTTTGGCTGCTGTTCTGCCGCTGCATCTTTACATGTGCTATTCCGACCACCTGCTGTTCACCGGCCTTTTGGTGTTCACGATGATTGTGACGATTTATCACGACGTGCAATATCTGGCGATCGTGTGGTTTTACAATGAGAACCGCTATGGCAGTAATCCGGAGAAGGCCGAGAAAACCTATGGATTTGCGGCCAAGTTGTCGCGGAATTTCTGGATCTATTTGGCCTTTGCGATAGCCACGATATCGCTGCCGGTTTGGGGGCTTGGGTGCCTGATAGGGCGGATCAAGGTCTGTTCTTCAGGGCCAGTTTGGGGTGATCAACTTGAAATCGGCGGGACCACGTGGATCGCGTTTTATGTGATGCTTACGCTGGGTTTCCAGATGCATCACTATGTGTTGGATCAGTTCATCTGGCGGCCAAGCAAAGACAAAAAACTGCGGGAAGACTTGCAGATGGACGGGCCACAGCCTGCTAAATAGCCGCAAGGTCACTGCCGGTGATTGGACGCCCTCCACATAATCGGGAGGGCGTTTCGCGCTTTAGCCATAGTGCGTGACCGGCGTACCGGCGATGGCAGCCATGTTGAGCAAGCCACGCGCGGTTATGGACTGGCTGACAATGTGGGCCTTATTGCCCATACCCATCAGGATCGGACCGACTTCGAGAGCGTCAGCACGCATTTTCAGGATGTTGCGCACTGCAGAGGCAGCGTCAGCATGGGCAAAGACAAGCACATTGGCCGCCCCCTCGAGACGTGTACGAGGAAAGATGCGGGCGCGCAGGTCTGGGTCAAGCGCGGTGTCGACGTTCATTTCGCCTTCATATGAGAAATCGCGTGGACGGCTGTCGAGGATCGCCAGAGCCTCGCGCAGGCGTTTTCCGGAGCCTTCACGGTGGTTGCCGAACTGGCTTTGCGAGCAGAGCGCAATGTTAGGCTCCAGGCCAAAACGGCGCACATGGCGAGCAGCACCTTCGACAATACGGGCAATATGTTCGGGGCTAGGCAATTCGTGTACTTGAGTGTCGGCGATGAACAACGGACCATCTTCGAGGATCATCAGAGACAATGCGCCATCCGGCGCGCGGTGCGCGTTGCCCAGCATTTGCTGCACATAGTTCAGGTGCCAGCGATATTCGCCGAAAGTGCCGCAGATCAGGCTGTCCGCTTCTTCTCGGTGTACCATGATCGCCCCGATCGCCGTGGTGTTGGTGCGCATGATGGCCTTGGCCAGATCGGGTGTGACACCTTCACGTTCCATCAGCTCGTGATAGCTGTTCCAATAGTCAAAATAGCGTGGGTCATTTTCGGGGTTCACGATCTGCAAATCTGTGCCGGGACGGATGGTGAGACCGGCGCGTTCGCAGCGGGCCGCAATCACCTCAGGACGGCCAATCAGAATTGGTGTTTCGGTGGTTTCTTCAAGTATCGCCTGAGCCGCACGTAGTACACGTTCGTCTTCACCTTCGGCAAAAACGATACGGCGTGCAGCGTTGCGTGCGGCTTCAAAAACAGGTCGCATAAGAAGCGCGGATTTAAAAACGGATTGATTGAGTTTGTGTGTGTAGGCGTCAAGATCTTTGATCGGGCGTTTGGCGACGCCAGATTTCATGGCCGCGCTGGCAACCGCGGCGGAAACAACACCCACGAGACGTGGATCAAACGGTTTTGGGATCAAATAGTCAGCGCCAAATGTGAGCTGTTCGCCTTTGTAGGCAGCGGCAGCTTCAGCAGAGGTGGTGGCGCGGGCCAATTCGGCAATACCGTTGACGCAGGCGACGCACATCTCGTCGTTGATCTCAGTTGCGCCCACATCCAACGCGCCGCGGAAGATAAAGGGAAAACAGAGGACGTTGTTGACCTGATTTGGAAAATCGGATCGGCCAGTGGCGATGATCGCATCAGGGGCGACTTTGCGGGCCTCATCTGGCATGATTTCGGGCGTGGGGTTGGCCAATGCAAAGACAATTGGGCGGGACGTCATCCGCGCTACATGTTCAGGCTTGAGAACGCCGGGACCAGAAAGACCAAGGAACATATCCGCGTTGTCCACTACGTCATCAAGTGTTCGGAGATTGGTTTTCTGGGCAAATTCCGCCTTTTGCGGGTTCATGTCTTCGACCCGACCTTCGTGGACCAGGCCGTGAATGTCACACAGCCATACATTTTCGCGTTTCACACCAAGTTTGAGAAGCATGTTCAGGCAGGCGATGCCCGCTGCGCCACCGCCGGTAGAGACAATCTTGATGTCTTCGAATTTCTTACCTGCGACCTGTAGTGCGTTGGTTGCGGCGGCGCCAACCACAATGGCAGTGCCGTGTTGGTCGTCGTGGAAGACCGGGATGTTCATACGTTCACGGCAGAGTTTTTCGACGATAAAACAGTCCGGCGCCTTAATGTCCTCGAGGTTGATGGCGCCAAAGGTTGGTCCCATTGCGCAAACAATGTCTGCCAGCTTTTCGGGGTCTTTTTCGTCCAGTTCGATGTCAAAACAGTCGATATTGGCGAATTTTTTAAACAGAACCGCCTTTCCTTCCATCACCGGTTTGGACGCCAGCGCGCCAATATTGCCTAGGCCCAGTACCGCGGTGCCGTTAGAGACCACAGCGACCAAATTTTGGCGTGAGGTGTAAAGTGCTGCGTTGGCGGGGTCTTCTTTGATCTCAAGGCAGGCTTCGGCCACGCCGGGGGAATAGGCGCGAGACAGATCACGGCCATTGGCCAATGGTTTGGTGGCGCGAATTTCAAGCTTACCCGGTTTGGGATTTGCGTGGTAGAACAAGGCCGCATCGCGGAGAGATTGGGTGCGGTTGTCGGACATTCGAGATACCTCGGTCAGGATTTTTGGAGATAGTTCAGCCTTAAACTAGTTTTGCAGCGGTGAAAATGGGCAATCCTGACGCAACGGCAGTATATTGTTAATTTGACCATTTGGTTTATTCTTTGTCGAATGACGTAAGGGAGTGTTGGATTTGGACATACAGGCGGAGGTGCGTCTCTCGACCGAGGAGCTGCGGGACGATATCCCTTTTTACACCAATACGCTGAAAATGCGGATGGATATGATTTATCCGGCGGATGACCCGACTGTGGCCGTGTTTTCCGGCCATGGACTGCGGTTGCGAATAGAGAAGAATGCGCCTGAGGGGTCCGGAGGTATCCGTATCCTGACAGATAACCCAGGCGAATTTGCCGGGGGCGCGAGGCAATTGACGGCGCCGAATGGTACAAATGTGGAGATCGCCGAACTCAACCCGCCGCTGGTTTTACCGAAAGTGCAGCATTCGTTTGTCGTGAGGCGTCTTGCCGACCAGGCGCCGTGGGTGATTGGTCGCGCAGGGATGCATTACCGGGATCTGGTGCCAGACCGGTTGGGCGGGGCAATGATTGCCAGCCACATCCGAATTCCAGACGGTGGGCCCGTGCCAGACATGGTGCATTATCACAAAGTTGGTTTTCAGCTGATCTTTTGCGTCAACGGGTGGGTCGATGTTCTGTACGAAGATCAAGGTGGACTTCGGCGTTTGAATGCGGGCGACTGTTTTATTCAGCCGCCGGAAATCCGCCACCGCGTTTGTGCGGCCAGTGACGATCTGCAGGTGATTGAGATTGGGGTTCCCGCCGATCATGTGACCGAAATTGATCACGAGATGGCTTTGCCCACGCCGCACGACAGACCTGATCGGGAATGGGACGGGCAGCGGTTTGTGCACAATCTGGCCGAAGGGGCCGCGTGGGGCGATTTCAGTTTGCCAGGCTTTGAGTGCCGCGACACGACGATCGCAACCAACACCAAAGACGTTGCCGGGGTGCAGGTGATCCGGCGCGGGACAGGCACACCGCAGTGGGCGCAGCATGACGCTGATATCCACTTTACCTTTGTGATGAAGGGCTCGATGATTTTGCAAGGCGAGGGGCGTGATCCCTTTGCTTTGGTAGCCGGTGATGCCTTTGTCATCCCGCCTGGAATGAAAACCCGCTACGCTGAGCCGAGCGCAGACATCGAATTTCTCGAAGTTACGCTGCCCGGGGCGTTTGAGACGAAAGTGACAGATCAATGAGTGCAGATATTCAACTGGACAAGGCAGCGTTTGCGGTACGTGAGCATGCTTATGCGCCGTATTCAAACTTCAAGGTGGGGGCCGCCGTGCGCTCCGTCAGTGGAGTGGTTTATTCCGGCTGCAACGTGGAGAACATCGCTTATCCAGAAGGCACGTGTGCGGAGGCCGGCGCAATCGCTGCAATGGTCGCCGCAGGGGAAACACGTCTTGCCGAGGTGTTTGTGGTCGCAGACAGCAAAGAGCCCGTTAGCCCCTGCGGTGGTTGTAGACAAAAGCTGGCGGAGTTTGCCGATGGCACTGCTGTGGTCACGTTGGCAAATCTGGATGGTGTGCGGGTAAGTATGACCATGGCAGAGTTGTTGCCCGGCGCCTTTGGCGCAGATCATATGGACGCCCACCATAAAGACCGGGATTAAAGTAGGAGATCCACAATGGACGCGCGCGCGATTATTGCCGAGTTGAGGCGAGGTGAGTCCCCTAGCAGCGAGGAGTTGGCGTGGTTCGCTCGCGGTCTTGCTGACGGCGCGGTTAGTGATGCTCAGGCCGGGGCTTTCGCCATGGGCGTTTGTTTGCGCGGGCTGAGCGAAGAGGGCCGCGTGGCGCTGACATTGGCGATGCGCGACAGTGGAGACACGATGGCCTGGGATTTGCCCGGACCGGTGTTGGACAAACACTCCACGGGTGGCGTCGGAGATTGCGTCAGTCTTGTACTGGCGCCTGCCTTGGCCGCGTGTGGCGCATATGTGCCAATGGTTTCTGGGCGCGGACTTGGCCACACAGGCGGCACGTTGGACAAATTGGAAGCCATTCCTGGTTATCAGACCGGATTGGATGAGACGCGGTTTACCCAAGTGGTTCGGGAATGCGGCGTGTCTATTGTCAGCGCGACCGCCGACATCGCACCAGCGGACAAGCGCCTTTATGCAATTCGGGATGTGACTGGTACGGTAGAAAGCCTGGACCTGATCACGGCGTCGATTTTGTCCAAGAAACTGGCCGCGGGGTTGCAGGGACTGGTGTTGGACGTGAAAGTTGGCTCTGGTGCGTTTATGAAAACACTCGAAGACGCAGAGGCGTTGGCAGAGTCGTTGGTGAGTACCGCCAATTTGGCGGGGTGCCCGACGAGCGCCGTTATTTCGGACATGAACCAGCCGCTTGCGCCGGCACTGGGTAATGCGCTTGAAGTCGCAACTTGTATGGAAGTACTGACCGGCAACACAGGCGGGCCAGTGGCCGAGTTGAGCGTGTCGTTAGGCGGCGTGTTGCTGGCGAATGCGGGGCTGGCGGCGGATGTCGAGGCCGGCGTAGCGCAGATGGTTGAGGCGTTGGCCAGTGGTCGTGCCGCGGAGGCGTTTGGAGGGATGGTGGCTGCGCATGGTGGGCCTGTCAAATTTGTTGAGGAATGGCGGCGCTTCCTGCCGGAAGCGTCTGTGATCCGAGCCGTAAAAGCCCCCCGTACAGGCTATGTTGGCGCGATTGACGGCGAGGCGCTGGGCTTGGCCGTTGTTGGCCTAGGTGGCGGGCGCCAAGTAGAAAGTGATGTGATTGACCCTGCTGTCGGGTTTTCCGAGGTTGTGCGGTTAGGGACTCGAGTTGAGGCAGGGGATACGTTGTTGCGATTGCACGCCGGCCGCGAGGACAAGGCGGATGCCGCTGAGGCAGCGGTGTTATCTGCGATTGCCCTTTATGATGAAAAAACCGATATCCCACCGCTTGTGCATGAGAGGAACCGCTAATGACACGGGCGTTTTTGGTGGTGATGGATTCCGTCGGTTGCGGCGGGGCCCCCGATGCCGGGCAGTTTTTTAACGGTTCGGTGCCTGATACGGGATCAAACACACTGGCCCACATCGCGCAGGCTTGTGCAGCGGGCAAAGCCGAAGAGGGCCGGTCTGGACCATTGAAAGTGCCAAACCTTGATGCGCTGGGCCTTGGTGCTGCGACGCGGTTGTCGGGTGGCACCACTGTGCCGGGATTGGACGCAGCACCTTCCGGTGTTTGGGGAGCCGCGACGGAGCATAGCCCGGGCAAAGACACGCCGTCTGGCCACTGGGAATTGGCAGGTGTGCCGGTGCCGTGGGATTGGGGCTACTTTCCAGTAGAGACCCCGTGTTTTGACACGGATCTTGTGGCACAGGTGTGCCGCCTTGCTGATGCGGACGGAATTCTAGGTAACTGCCATGCCTCCGGCACGGTGATCATAAATGAGATGGCGGAAGAGCATATTCGGATAGGGTACCCAATTTGTTACACCTCGGCAGACAGCGTTTTTCAGATTGCAGCCCATGAAGACCACTTTGGGCTTGAGAAGCTGTTGAAACTGTGTCGGGATTTGGCACCGACATTGCATGCAATGAAGATTGGGCGGGTGATTGCACGCCCCTTTGTGGGCGATGACAAAAACGGGTTTACGCGAACAACGAACCGTCGCGACTACGCCATCGCCCCACCAGAACCGGTTTTGACGAACTGGGTGCAGGACGCAGGCCGCAAAGTGCATGGCGTTGGGAAAATAGGTGATATTTTCACTATGGCGGGTATCGATGACTGCACCAAAGGTGCGGACTCCAAGCTAATGAAGGACTTGCACAAGTGGGCGGACGAGGCCGAAGACGGTAGCCTAACTTTCGCAAATTTTGTCGAGTTTGACAGTCTTTATGGCCACCGGCGCGATATTTCAGGCTACGCGCGAGCGCTGGAGTGGTTTGACGTGCAGATCGGCACATTTATGGACAAAATGCGGGAAGGTGACCTCTTGATCCTGACCGCGGATCACGGCAATGACCCGAGTTGGACCGGCACCGACCACACGCGCGAACGCGTTCCTGTGCTATGTGCCGGAGCCGGAACCAAAGAGGTTGGGATTGTCGATTTCATCGATGTCGCGGCCACGATTGCCACACATCTGGGGGTGACCCCTCCACGCGGAAGGACTTTTTTGTGAGCGTAGCTGATCTGCCAAAAATTGAATTGCACCTGCACCACGAAGGCGCGGCACCACCAGCATTCATCAAACAGTTGGCGCATGAAAAGAATGCCGACTTGAGCAAGGTTTTCGCGGCCGACGGCGGCTATGCCTTTGAAAATTTCGTGCATTTCCTAAGCGTCTATGAGGCAGCAAGTTCGGTTCTGACCGGACCGGAGGAGTTTGCGCGGCTGACCACAGCCATTCTTGAAGAAAGTGCCGCCAATGGTGTGGTTTATACCGAGAGCTTTATCAGCCCGGATTTTTGTGGTGGCGGCGACGTTGGCGCGTGGCGGGAATATCTTGCTGCCATTCAGGAAGCGGCCGATGCGGCAGAGGCCAAACATGGCATCACGCTGCGGGGCGTGGTCACGGCTGTGCGCCACTTCGGGGTCGAAAAATCCAAAGCTTCCTCGCTTTGTGCTGCGGAAACCGCGGGCGGTTTCATTACTGGCTTTGGCATGGGGGGTGACGAAGGCCAGTTCACGCAGGGTGATTTTAGCTATGCCTTCGCGCAGGCCAAAGAGGCGGGTTTGCAATTGACAACCCATGCCGGGGAGTTTGGCGGGCCAGAGAGCGTCTGGGACGCAATCCGGGATTTGAACGTCGAGCGCATCGGTCATGGCGTTCGTGCGATTGAAGACCCAGCATTGATCAAGGAGCTTGTAGCTCGCCAGATCACGTTGGAGGTTTGTCCTGGGTCGAACGTGGTGTTGGGCCTGTTTCCGGACTTTGCCAGCCACCCAATCCAGAGATTGCGCGATCAGGGGGTGAAGGTCACGGTCAGCACGGACGACCCGCCGTTTTTCCACACCACCATGCGACGGGAATACGAAGAACTGGCCAAGGCCTTTGGTTGGGACGCGAGCGATTTTGCCGAGCTGAACCAAACCGCGCTTGACGCAGCTTTCTGCGACGCAGATACCAGAGCCAAAGTAGCAAAAAGATTGGAGCACGCCTGATGGATCATTTGACAGTTGTGGATCACCCGCTGGTGCAGCACAAGTTGACGATTATGCGCGATCAGGCCACCTCGACGGGCGAGTTTCGCCGATTGCTGCGCGAAATCAGTCAACTGTTGGCCTATGAGGTCACGCGCGAACTGCCCATGACCACAAAAAAAGTCCAAACGCCAATGGTTGAAATGAATGCACCAACGCTGGCGGGGCGCAAACTCGCACTGGTGTCAATCTTACGAGCCGGTAACGGTTTGTTGGACGGAATGTTGGAGCTGGTGCCGTCGGCTCGTGTGGGCTTTGTTGGATTATACCGCGATGAGGAAACGCTGGAGCCTGTGCAGTATTACTTCAAGGCGCCCGGTGAGCTTGATGAGCGGTTAGTGATTGCTGTCGATCCGATGCTTGCCACTGGCAATTCTTCTGCGGCGGCGATTGACCTGCTCAAAGAGCAGGGCGCCAAAAATATCCGCTTCTTGTGTCTTCTTGCGGCGCCAGAGGGGGTGGCACGTATGAAAGAGGCGCACCCCGATGTGCCTATTGTCACAGCGTCACTTGATGAGCGGCTGAACGAGAAAGGCTATATCCTTCCCGGTTTGGGGGACGCAGGCGACCGGATGTTTGGCACACAGTGAAGCAAATTTAACGATTTCAGCGGTTTACTCATCTAGATATTTCCGGCAATGTTGCCCCTACATCTTGTGGGGGCAAAATGAAACTGACCAGAGTCATCGCGGTCAATGTGATCGTGGCATCTTTGGGCTTAGGCGTGGTTCACGCACAGTCCTTTTCGCCAATGGACTCGCCGGCTGAATTCCCGCCGGCGAGCTATAAAGGTAAACAGTACGTCGATAGCCGCGGGTGTGTGTACATCCGTGCAGGCATAGACGGGAATGTGACCTGGGTGCCGCGTGTGTCGCGGGATCGAAAGGTCATATGTGGCTTCAAACCCACGTTTGACAAGCCGGTGGCAGGCACTGCCGCACCAGCTAAAGTTGACAGCAATGTGGTTCAGATTAAGCCGGCGGCCGCGCCTACGGAAAGCAAGTCAATTTTTGGCTCGACCAACAGTGTGCCCAAGAAAAAGACCGTTGCCGCGCCCACAGACAAAGTGAAAACTGTGGCCCCTGCGCAACCCGCAACCGTCGCGACAAAGCCAGCGCCGAAACCCATTCGGCCTACGACTAAGAAAAAGCCCTTGTTCACGACACCGGTAGCGGTGCCGCCGGCGACCCAACCAACGACGAAACCAGCGGCGCCCGCGCCCAAGACGACAACTCGCCGACCGACAAACCAACCTCCACGTGCAGCAGGTACAGCGTCTGATTGTCGGGGTGGGGCGGCGACCCACAAAGGTATGAAAGTGCGCTGTGGGCCGCAGACAGAACTGCCCTATACACCTGGCACAGGTGGACCAACATCACAGCCGCCAAAGATGCGTTTTGATCAGCAGAATTCGTCATTGCGGCGCCCGGCGCCAGGCACAGTCGTACGCGAGGGCGAGGTGGCGCGCAATGTTCGGGTAGTTCCAAAACATGTCTATGAAGCCAATTTGGTGAACAACGTGGCCACCTCCATTCCGGATGGCTATCGGTTGGCGTTTGATGACGGTCGGCTGAACTCTCGCCGCGCGGAGATGACGTTTGAAGGCAAAGCGCAGAGCGACCGGATATGGGACCGCCGAGTACCCCGCAAACTGTTGCCGCAAAAGATTGGCGAGGGTCCTGTTGTGACGCGCCGCAACACGATTGAGCCGTCGCTGACGTCTGGGCCGACGGTTTCGACCAAGTCTGTTTCTCCGGAAAAGGCCCTGCGGCTGGCGGGCACGCCTTATGTACAAGTGGCCACATTTACGGATGCGCGAGCGGCACAGGCCGCAGCCAGGGAAATCCGCAAATTGGGACTGCCTGTTCGCATCGGCAAGTTTGAGCAGGCAGGCATCGTTCAGCGTATGGTTTTGGCCGGTCCATTTAAAGATCGGACAGCGGTCGAGGAAGCGATTGCAATAGCACACAGTGCTGGATTTACAGGGGCTTTCTTGCGGCGATAACACCGGATGAATTTACGTGATCACCCAATGGCGCGGTGGGGCAGACCTCAGCCGTCGCAAATGCCTTGAAGCGCAACCCATTCCCCGTCAGTCAGGACAGGCTCCGGCGTCACTGCGAAGGGGTCCGCTTCGATAAGTGCCAATGTGTCTTCGCCGGAAGGATCCAGTGCGAAAGCATAGGGGCTAATGCGGACCTTTTGGGTTTTGAAGGAATCGATCAAGGCCTCATTGTTGGGTCGTTCGGGCTGCGCCAAAACCACGTTTTCAATATGGCTGCGCAATAGATCATCAGGCAAAGCACCCGTGGTCAGAAGGCGGAAGCTTGCGCGCATCCCGTTGTTTTCCAGCAATTGCCGCAGCGGGTCTCCAGTGGCAAGCCGGGCTGCGATGATAAATCCGGCCACCACATCAGGTTCTTCAAAGTCTTCAACAGTGGCGCGGTTCAAAAGCACGGTGCCTCCCGGCAGAACTGTGGCTTCGCGTACACCTGAGGTCACGATCATCAACTTTTTAACGCCGAGGCGTTTCTCCAATTTGCGCAAGGCAGCCTCACCGAGGGGGCCGTCACAGGCCTGTCCGGTGACGCGCGTGGTGTGCTTTAGCAATGAAGCGCCGACGTCCTGACGTATGGCGTCGGGCGCCACGCGCAGCGCGTGTTCGCGCAGGGCGCCAGGCAGCCAGAAGACGGCCAGTGCCGCAAGTGCAACCAGACCGACGCCGAAAATGCCAAAGCGCAGCCGTCCGGGGTGGGGGCGGCGGCGGGAGATGGCAGTGCGGAGTTTTTCGATCGCTTCAATCATCTCAACTTCGTCTTGTCCAACTTCGAGAGTTTCGCCCGCGTCGCCGTCGGGATGAAAGATCGCGGGCCTCTCGCCAGGATTGGCACGGCGTACCGCGGGGATAGACCAATGAGTCAGCGCCCTATCCCGAAGATCTGAAATCACAAGCGTGGCATCGCCGATAGAGACAATTACATCTCGGCGCTGGGCGTCCTTGGACTCGCGCCAGATCGCGGTTGCCTCAAGTCGGTCGTACTTGTGGAGTGCTGTGCTCATGGAAGGCCTGCTCTGCCTTTATTGTTGTTCTTTGGCTTATCACAGGCGGATTGGCTCCGGCAATGGCGCTTGAGGCAGACTGCAGGTGCCGGGTGTTCGGGTATCTCGGCGTTTTCAACCCAGATTTTGGGCTAGGGTTCTGAGCTCAAATTTCTGAATCTTGCCGGTGGACGTCTTAGGCAACTCCCGAAAGACAACTTTCTTCGGAGTTTTGAACCCGGCCAATTGCGTGCGGGCGAAAGCGATGATCTCGTCCTCGGTCGCGCTGCAACCTTCGAGCAGTTCAAGGAAGGCGCAGGGCACCTCGCCCCATCTTTGATCGGGTTTGGCCACAACGGCAGCGAGTGAAACAGCGGGATGGTGCATCAGGACACCTTCGACCTCGACAGAAGAGATGTTTTCGCCGCCGGAGATGATGAGGTCCTTGGCGCGATCCGTGATCTGCACATAAGTGTCGGCGTGCTGAACGGCGATGTCCCCGGAATGAAAATACCCTCCCTCAAAGGCCTTGTCGGTGGCCTCGGAATTTTTGAAGTAGCCTTTCATGACGCCATTGCCGCGTATCATGATCTCCCCAGGTGTGTCTCCGTCCATTTCAGTCTGCGTCATGGTTTCGTCCATCACGGTGACGTCTTCGATAAAGGGCATGGCGATGCCTTGGCGGGCTTTGACAGCGGCGCGGTCTTTCGGAGGTAACGTATCCCATCTGTCGTGGTCCCAAAGGCATTCCGTAGCCGGGCCGTAGACTTCGGTCAGGCCGTAAACCTGGGTAACGTTAAAACCCATGGGCTCAATTTTTTCCAAGGTTGCGGCGGCGGGGGGCGCGCCGGCGGTGAATACTTCGACGGTATGGTCAAAGGCGCGACGGTCTTCGTCGGCGGCATTGACCAATGTATTGAGCACGATGGGCGCACCGCCAAAATGGGTCACGCCTTCGTCTGCGATGGCGTCAAAGATGTTCTTGGCGGTGATGTCGCGGCAGCAGACTAGGGTGCCGCCCACCATGGGCATCATCCACGTGTGGCACCAGCCGTTGCAGTGAAACAGTGGCACAATTGTCAGGTAAACGGGGTGCAGTACCATTCTCCAGCTGAGCACTTGGCCCATTGCGTTCAGATAGGCGCCGCGATGATGGTAGACCACGCCCTTGGGGTGGCCGGTGGTGCCGGAGGTATAGTTGAGAGCGAGGCTCTCCCACTCGTCTTCAGGCAACTTCCAAACAAAATGAGCGTCTCCGGAGGCAAGTACGTCTTCGTATTCCGGATGACGGCCGCTGGCGGGGACGCCATGATCGGGGGCCGCGACCTCGATGATTTGGGGCGGGCGCTTGCGCATATCTTTGCAAGCAGCTTCAGCCAAATCCAAAAAGGCGCTATCGACCAGTATAACTTTGGCCTCGCCGTGGTCCAAGATATAGGCGACCGTTGCCACATCGAGGCGGATATTGATGGCGTTGAGCACCCCACCACAGGCGGGAACGCCAAAATGCGCTTCGGCGGCCGCTGGGATATTCGGAAGAAGCGTGGCAACGACGTTGCCGGATTGGACGCCCATATCTGTTAGAGCGGAGGCCAGTTGTGAGCAACGGGCATGATATTCAGTATAGGTCTTTCGATGGGCACCATGCACCACGGCGAGCCGGTTTGGGAACACAGTTAGGGCGCGATTGAGTCCCGACAAGGGTGTCAACGGCACGTAATTCGCAGCCCGTTTGCCAAGCCCTGTTTCATCAGACATCCAGCCCATTGCCGCTCCTCCCAGTTGGTGATGGTCGCGCGATTGTGCCGATAGAATGCCGGCTTGGGAAGTTGGTAATTCTACGGGGAAATTTTTCGGGAGAATCAGTTTGGCGACCGCTAACCCTGCGCCGATTGAGCTGTAAAAAGGTGTCAGAAATGTCCCGAACGCCGCGACATCAAGGGCGCAATTAAGGTGATTAAGGGGTGAGTTGGCCTCAGATCATGGTTAATGCGAGTTAACCATGTTGAGTGTTTCTGACGTGTAGACAGTGCCTTACTTTTTCCTGATTTGCGGCCAAATCGTTCCCAAAACCTTAGCAAAATGTCTTCTAAGGCATACAAATAATGCGCCTGGGGAAGATGAAATGGATACGAGTGAAAATTGGTGGAATGACATGGCGCCGCGCAAATCTGCGGTCTCTCCAGTCTATTCGGGGCCAGGGTTTGGTTTATTTGCAGACACGCCTGTCGCCACGCCAGACGGCTGGATTGCCGCTGGTGAACTGGAGCGTGGCGACGAAGTTTTGACATTTGATGCGGGGTTTCAACCTTTAAGCGCCGTGGTGAGAGAAGAGCGGATCCGAGCGGGCACTCGCTGGCCGGAAAGCCTTCGCCCTGTACGGGTGCCTGCGGGTGCGCTGGAAAACCGCGAAGACGTGCTAATGCTGCCACATCAGGGAATTTTGCTGGAAATCGAAGACGTTGCCGACCCACTGGGAGATCCATATGCGGTGATTCCAGCCGCGGCACTGGAGATTCTGCCTGGCGTGGAACGGGTATCGCCGTTGACGGTGCAGGACATCGTGTTTCCGGTGTTTGCCGAGGATCATATGGTTTTTGCAGCAGGTGGCATGCTGACCTTTTGCCAATCCCATTGGGGGACCCGCGCCGGATTGATGCCTCGCTTCGGCGTGGCGTCGAATTACAACATGTTACCGGTCAATGCCGGCAAGTTGCTGGTCGAAGTGCTTCTGACTGAATTCGAAGGCGAGGCGATCGCCTGAATTGCATTCCAAAGTCAGAGGGAAACGCCCGCCGGGGGGATCGGCGGGCGTTTTCGTTTATTTGAGAGCTGGCCAGCCGCGTTAGATCAGCTACCTTGCAGTGGCCATCGCAGAAAACTGTTTTGAGGAACTGGTCGTGAAGGTGAGTGTAGAAATTCGGAGCCCCGAGGACGTCATGGAAGGGGGACATACCGTGCATCTCTTTGTTGATGAAGGCGGGCTAGAGATGTTGATTGCTAGCTTGCAGGCGATGCGAAGTGGCCTTCCGTGAAGCAATCCGCTCACGTTGTTTTCTGAAGAATGGGGCAATGGAGCGCTCTCGACCGAAAAGGTAATCGACGATGCCCAAAGCACTCATTGCCTCAAGATCACCAAACGCGATTGGTGACAAAAGAAAACGGGGGCCGAAGCCCCCGTTTTGCGTTTATGCGGCTTTTTCAGCCTGTGGGCCGAAGCGGCCGTAGAAGGTCTGACCCTTCTCTGCCATGTCGCGCAGCAACGGCGGGCAGGAAAAGCGCTCGCCGAACTTGGCGGTCAGCTCGTCGCAACGCTCGGCGGCCCAAGGCGCACCCACGATGTCGAGCCAGCTGAACGGGCCACCGGACCAAGGCATGAAGCCCCAACCGAGGATCGCGCCAACGTCGCCTTCGCGGATATCTTCCAGAACACCAGCTTCCAGCGCGCGTACAGCTTCCAGAACCTGCGAGAAGATCAGGCGGTGCTGTACTTCGACAACATCAGGCTGCTCTTCCAGAAGGGGGAACTTGTCGTTGAAGCCTTCCCAGTAATCCAGACGTTTGCCTTTTTCGTCGTAGTTGAAGAAACCGGCTTTGGCTTTGCGGCCAAGGCGGCCTTCGTCGACCATCCAGAACGTCACATCGTCCGCGATGGACGCAGGATAGTCGTCGCCCATAGCTTCCATTGTGGCTTTGGCGATTTTCGCGCCAAGATCCATGGAGGTTTCGTCTACCAGCTGGATTGGACCCACTGGGAAGCCAAGCAGTTGTGCTGCGTGGTCCAGAAGGGGGCGCCCCACACCTTCGCCAGCCATCATCACGCCTTCGTTGATGTATGGGATGATGCAGCGGTTGGCGTAGAAGAAACGCTCGTCGTTCACAACGATTGGTGTCTTGCGGATCTGACGAACGTAATCCAGCGCTTTGGCAACCGCACGTGGCCCAGTGTCTTGGCCTTTGATGATCTCAACCAGTGCCATCTTCTCAACAGGGGAGAAGAAGTGGATGCCGATGAATTGATCTTTGCGCACAGAGGCTTCGGCCAGACCGGTGATCGGCAGGGTCGAAGTGTTGGACGCAAAGATGGCGTCCTCGGGGATGATCGCCTCGACCTTTTTGGTCATTTCGGCTTTCACGCCCACATCCTCAAAGACGGCTTCGATGATCAGGTCGACGTCCGAAAGCGTGTTGAGGTCTGTGGTCGCAGTGATGCGGCCCAGCATGGCTTCTTTCTTCTCGGCTGTGACTTTGCCGCGCTTCATGCCTTTGTCGAGGTGGGCCTCGGTGTAGGCTTTGCCGCGATCTGCCGCTTCTTGGTTGGTGTCGATCAACACAACGTCCATGCCAGCCTGAGCCGACACAAGCGCGATGCCTGCACCCATCATGCCTGCGCCAAGAACGCCGACTTTTTTGACAGTCTGGTCTGGTACGTCAGGACGGTTGGCGCCTTTTTCCAGGGCTTCTTTGTTGATGAACAAAGACTGGATCATGGCCGAAGACGATGGGTTCATCAAAACATTGGTGAACCAGCGGGCTTCGATTTTCAGAGCAGTATCGAAAGGCACCAAGGCGCCTTCGTAACATGCCGACAGCAGCGCTTTGGCCGCAGGATAAACGCCCCAAGTGTTGGCGTTGACCATGGCGGATGCGCCGACGTAGGTCATGAAGCCTTGTGGGTGATACGGGTCACCGCCGGGCATTTTGTAGCCTTTGGCATCCCATGGTTTCACGAGATCCGCGTCAGATGCGCCCAGCACCCATTCGGTCGCCGCCGCAACCGGATCGGCCACAACTTCGTCGATGATGCCAGCCGCTTTGGCTTTCTTGGGGTCAACCATTTTGCCTTGCAGCAGGTACTGCGAGGCGGCCATGAAGCCCATTTTGCGCACAAAGCGTGTGGTGCCGCCCATGCCCGGGAAGATGCCGACCATGATTTCCGGCAGGCCGATTTTGGCTTTGGGGTTGTCAGCCGCAAAGATGCGGTGTGTCGCCAAAGGCAGTTCCAGACCAATGCCAAGCGCGGTGCCGGGCAGGGCAGCTGCAATTGGCTTGCCGCCTTTGTTGGTTTTTGGGTCCATACCAGCGCGTTCGATTTTGCGCAGGAATGTGTGGCCCATCATGGTAAAGTCAAACAGCGCTTTGGCTGGCTCGTCACCGGCGTTTTCGCGGATCGTGCCAAGCGTGTTGAGGTCCATGCCGCCGGCAAAAGTGTCTTTGCCAGAGGTGATCACGGCGCCTTTGATGGACTCGGTGCCCAGAACTTCGTCGATCAGCGCTTCCAGCTCACCGAAGGATTCCTGACGCAGGACGTTCATGGATTTGTCAGCCACGTCCCAAGTGATGATGGCGACACCGTTGTCGCCGACGTTCATTGTGAAATCAGTCATGTCTTTTATCCTGTTATCGGCGGATTACACGCGTTCGATGATGGTGGCTGCGCCCATACCGGAGGCAATACAAAGTGTGGCCAGACCCACTTCTTTGTCCTGACGCTCCAGCTCGTCGAGCAATGTGCCGATGATGATCGCGCCTGTGGCACCCAGCGGGTGACCCATTGCAATCGAGCCGCCGTTTACGTTGATCAGCTGGGGATCGACGCCAAAGGCTTGTTGGAAGCGCAGCACCACGGATGCGAAAGCTTCGTTGACTTCAAAGAGGTCAATGTCGGAGATCGCCATGCCGGAATCCTGAAGGATTTTCTGGGTCGCGGGCACGGGGCCGGTCAGCATGATGGTTGGGTCCAGACCGATTTTCGCAGTCTGACGGATGATGGCGCGTGGCTTGAGGCCGTATTCTTCGCCAAATTGCTTGTTGCCGACCAAAACACCCGCGGAGCCGTCCACGATGCCAGACGAGTTACCGGCGTGGTGGATGTGGTTGACCTTTTCGAGGTGCGGGTACTTCATCAACGCCAGTTTGTCGAAACCGGGCATCACTTCGCCCTGTTCTTTGAACGCAGGCTTCAGACCGCCGAGCGACTGCATGTCAGTGCCGGGGCGCATGTATTCGTCTTGGTCCAGAATGGTCAGACCGTTGACGTCTTTGACGGCCACGATGGATTTGTTGAAACGGTTGTCTTCCCAAGCAGCAGCGGCGCGGCGCTGGGATTCAACGGCCAGTTGGTCAGCCTGATCGCGGGTGAAGCCGTATTCGGTCGCGATGATGTCGGCCGAGATGCCTTGGGGCACAAAATACATGTCCATTGCGATCGAGGGGTCAACCGCCATTGCAGCACCGTCGGAACCCATTGGAACGCGGCTCATGGCTTCGACGCCACCAGCGATATAGGCTTTGCCTGCGCCACCTTTGACTTGGTTGGCGGCGATGTTCACAGCTTCCATGCCGGATGCACAGAAACGGTTGATCGCAAGACCGGGGATGCGTTCGTCAAGATCAGACGCCAGAACAGCCGTCCGCGCAAGGCAGCCGCCGTTTTCTTTGACTTGGGTCACGTTGCCCCAGATCACATCTTCGACGGCGTGGCCTTCGAGGTTGTTGCGCTCTTTCAGAGCGTTCAGAACCGTTGTGGACAGCGACAGCGAGGACACCTCGTGCAGGCTGCCGTCTTTGCGGCCCTTGCCACGCGGCGTGCGCACGGCGTCATAGATATAGGCTTCGGTCATTTTGGTCTCCTATTATCAGGCTAAATCAAGCGCGGTCCGCGGGGGAGCCGGGC
Source organism: Shimia sp. Alg240-R146 (assembly GCF_947331465.1). Taxonomy (GTDB): domain Bacteria; phylum Pseudomonadota; class Alphaproteobacteria; order Rhodobacterales; family Rhodobacteraceae; genus Shimia. The sequence goes on from NZ_CAMZOK010000002.1 coordinate 130,741, forward strand.
ATCAATTCGTAGGGGTGTTTCCACCCTGGTGTTTCGGAAATGTTGGTCAGCCAACGGTCGATATTCGGCCAGTCGGCGCGGTCAAAGCCAAACGGCTCTGGGTAATAGAGGTACGAACAGCAGGTCAGGTCGGCGTTGGTCAGGCTGTCGCCCACGATCCAGTCGCGGCCCTCAAGGTGCTTGTTCAGAATGTCATAGGCGCCTTTGAGGCGGCCGAGGTTGAAGCCGATGACCTCTTTGGGCTGCTTGTCCTCGGGCAGGAAGTTCATCAGGAAGCGGGTCATGCCGGACACTGAAGAAAATTTGTGGTTGTCCCAGAACTGCCAGCGCAGGATTTCACGGCGCTCGGCGTCGTTTTGGCCCGCAAATTTGCCGGATTTTTCGGAGATGTAGTCCTGAATAACCGACGCCTGTGAAAGGCTTACGTCGCCATCCACCAAAACCGGTGCTTCGCCCATTTCGTTGACATTTTGGCGGTACTCGTCGGAGCGAGTCTCGCCCGCAAAGAAGTCAACTTTGACCGGTTCCCACGCGAGGCCCGAAAGCTCAAGCGCCAGTGCGGCTTTGTAGGAATGTCCAGATTCACCGAAACAGTAGAGTTTGATCGTCATGCCGTTCTCCCCTTAGGCATTGCCGGTAGCGTCGCCGTCACCGTTTTCTCGCGTCCAACGTTGCGTTGAACTGGCGCAAACGATGCGCCAGTAAATCTTCGTCTGTGACCGCGTCAAAGTTTTCAAAGAGAAAGGACAGTGCTTCGCCTTCGTCCAGACCGGCCTCTGCCGCGAAACTTTTGAGTTTGCGGTAGCCATCCTCGGTCATGGAGACCGGGAAGCGGCGGGTCAGGCGGAAACGTTTGGGCATCTGTCCTCCTCAGATAAACCGGACGTGGCAGAAAGGGCGGGTTTCCCCGCCCATCCTGATCAGAAGTTTTCGGCAGCCAGAGCCATAACGGTGTCGCCACCGGTCTGGATGCGGGCCAAGTGCATGCCAGTCGCAGGCAAGCGACGCGCCATGTAGTAGCGGCCGGTTGTCAGCTTGGTCTCATAGAACTCTTTATCCGTTGTGCCATTTGCAAGGGCTGTGTTGGCCGCTTTGGCCATTTGTGCCCACATCAGACCCAAGCAGACATGACCAAACAGGTGCATGAAGTCGTTGGAACCGGACAGCGCATCGTTGGGGTTCTTCATGCCGGTCTGCATGAAGTACATGCCAGCCGCCTGAAGATCCTTGGACGCTGCTTTCAGAGGCTCAACAAAGTCTTTCAGATCTTCGTCGTCGCCGTTTTCCTTGCAGAAGGTTTTGACAAGGTCAAAGAACGCCATCACGTGTTTGCCGCCATCAACCGCCAGTTTGCGACCCACAAGGTCAAGTGCCTGAACGCCGTTGGCACCTTCATAGATCATCGCGATGCGGGCGTCGCGGGTGAACTGGCTCATGCCGTGCTCTTCGATGTAGCCGTGGCCACCATAGATTTGCTGGGCTTTGACAGTCATGTCGTAGCCTTCGTCGGTCAGGAAGCCCTTGATGATTGGTGTCAGCAGGGACACAAGGCCGTCTGCGTCTTTGTCTTCTTTGCGGTGCGCTTCGTCGATCATCTGGGCGCCCCAGAGGATAAAGGCACGGGCGCCTTCGGCGAAGGATTTCTGATCCATCAGCGAACGACGGATATCAGGATGCACAATCAGCGGATCGGCTGGGCCTTCGGGGTTTTCAACACCGGTCACGGCGCGGCCCTGCAAACGGTCTTTGGCGTAGTCCACGGCGTTCTGGTAGGCGACTTCAGCCGCTGCCAGACCCTGCATGCCCACACCCAGACGGGCTTCGTTCATCATGGTGAACATGGCACGCATGCCTTTGTTCAGATCACCCAGCAGATACCCTTCGGCTTCGTCGTAGTTCAGCACGCAGGTGGAGTTGCCGTGGATGCCCATTTTCTTTTCGATGTTGCCAACAGACACGCCGTTGCGCGCGCCGATGTTGCCTTCGTCGTCGACTAGGAACTTGGGAACGATAAAGAGCGACACGCCTTTGATGCCCTCGGGGCCACCGGGAACTTTGGCCAGCACGAGGTGCACAATGTTGTCGGCCATGTCGTGATCACCCGCCGAGATAAAGATCTTCTGGCCGGAGATTTTGTAGGAGCCGTTGTCCTGTGGTTCCGCTTTGGTGCGCATCAGACCCAGATCGGTGCCGCAGTGCGGTTCGGTCAGGTTCATGGTGCCGGTCCACTCGCAAGAGACCATGTTGGGCAGCCATTTGGTTTTCTGCTCGTCCGTGCCGTGGGCAAGGATCGCAGCAGCCGCACCGTGGGTCAGACCCTGGTACATGGTGAAGGCCTGGTTGGAAGATGAGAACATCTCGCCCACAGCCGTGCCCAGCACGTAAGGCATGTTCTGACCGCCGTATTCCTCGGGCATGTCCAGACCGGTCCAGCCGCCTTCTTTGACCTGCTCGAAAGCAGCTTTAAAGCCAGTTGGCGTGTAGACAACACCGTTTTCAAGACGGCAGCCTTCGTGATCACCCACAACGTTGAGAGGCGCAAGAACGTCACCGGTCAGCTTGCCGGCTTCTTCGAGCACGGCGTTGGTGAAATCGGCTTCCAGCTCGGAATAGCCGGGGACGTCAGAGTTGGACACGTTCAGGACATCGTGCAGGACGAACTGAATGTCTTTTACTGGGGCGGTATAAGTCGGCATGTATCTCTTCCCTTGGACTTACTGTGCAGCTTTGAGGTCTTTTTCGAAGTCGGCGATGATTTGCTCGCCCCACTTCAGTTGTTCACGCAGATCGTCGATGGCTTCATTGAGCTCATCGCGCTGCTCTTCCATGTCTTGCAGGCGTTGACGCGCCACATCGTAAGTACGTTGCAGCTGGGTCGCCTGTTGATCGCCCATGTCGTAGAGATCGAGCAATTGACGGATTTCTTCGAGCGAGAACCCGAACCTTTTGCCGCGCAAGATCAGTTTCAGCCGGGCGCGATCCCGTTTCGTGAACAGGCGCTTCTGGCCCTCGCGGATTGGGAACAACAGTTCCTTGGATTCGTAGAAACGCAGGGTGCGCGGTGTTACGTCATAGGCGTCGCACATCTCGCGGATCGTCATTTGTTCTTCGCTCATTGGTCCTCCTTGGCTCTCTTCTCAAATGAACAGATGGGGTGACTGCCGAAGGGTTACAGCACTGCTTGACGTTAACGTAAGAGAGACGTTGCGTCACAAAAAATGTGACGTAGGATCCTTTTACGTTAAGTCCTTTTTCCTAAAATTTGCATGCTCGAAGATTTGGTGCAGCAATTGTTTGGGTCTCTCGGGGGCGGGCGCATCGCGGGGTAGGCAGGTTTTGAGGAAATGGTTGACGACCCCTGCAAGTATTTGCGATTCTGGTAAGAATTGCGGCTCAAAGACCGCAGAACGGGTCGGTATGCTTGAGGATCCTCCTCGGAGGACGCATCAAAGTAGCAAGAGTGAGTGCAGGCAATGGGTAAATCCAAAGAGGCGTCGCCTTATGAAGACGTACCTACGCGCGGGTTTTGGCGGTCGGGTGTGGCGCAGCAGGATCCGCTGGCGATTGACGGGCTTTATCGTCGTAAATTCCGAATCTCGCGACGCGATGCAATCGCCACAGCTGGCAGCTGTTTTGCGCAACATATTGCACGGCACCTAAGGGCCCGAAAATTCAACGTTTTGCAATATGAACCCGCGCCGCGGGGAATGAGTGCGGAGCTTGCCAGGAAATACGGATTCGGCATTTATACGTGCCGGTATGGCAATATCTATACTGCGGCGCAAATGCTGCAGTTGGCGCGGGAAGCTTTTGGAGTGGCAGAGCCGGTCGACCGCGTGTGGCAGCGGGATGGACGGTTTTTTGATGCGCAACGGCCCAATGTAGAGCCAGGCGGTTTTGAAACCGCAGAACAGGTATTGCGAGCCCGTTCCGGGCACTTGGCCTCAGTGAAACGGATGTTGCTGGAAATGGATGTCTTTGTATTCACTTTCGGCCTCACGGAAACCTGGGCGCATAAGGAAAGTGGAACTGTCTTCCCGACGGCACCCGGCACGATTGCCGGAAGTTATGACGCCAACGTTTATGAGTTTCAAAACCACCGACATGGTCGTGTATTGAGCGATTTCGTCAAGCTAAAGAAACTCTTGCGCAGCGAGCGGGACAAGCCTCTGAAAACGATTGTGACTGTTTCACCTGTTCCGCTTACCGCAACCGCCTCAGCACAGCATGTGTTGGCCGCATCAACCTATTCTAAATCTGTGTTGCGTGGCGTGGCAGGTGAGCTGTTTGAGACTTATCGGGACGTGGACTATTTCCCGTCTTATGAGCTGATCACTGCCCCGGCGACGCGCGGGATGTTTTTTGAACCGAATTTGCGCAGCGTTACCGATACCGGTGTGAACACGGCAATGGGTGCATTTTTAGAGCAGCATGATCCAAAAGGCGGCAAGTCGAAAGCAAAGCCCGAAATCGACAGTGTATCACAAGGCGACAACGGCGACGTGGTTTGCGAAGAGGTTTTGTTGGAGGCATTTCAGACATGAGCCGCCAAATTTGCGTGATGGGGAATTCGCATGTTGCCGCACTCAAAGGCGGTTGGGAAGACGGGAACGCGCCGCGAGAGGACTTTGTTCCGACGTTTTTTGGGGCCCTGTCGGATGGCATGGCAACCCTGGATGTCGTGGACGGAAAGGTGATCCCACGCGACACCAAAGCGGCGGATTTTTTTTGTAAGATATCCGGCAAAAATGGTGGTGTTGAGCCGGAAATCTACGATGCGTTTTTGCTTGTGGGTATGGGTATGTTTCCTACGCCTGTTTTTAACAACTACCGAGCGTTTGCCACTCCAAGTACGCGTCATGATGCAAAGCAATATGTGAGCGACTCGGTGATCGCTGACACGCTTTGGGAAGGCATCGATGCTTCGATGATGATGCATTGTGCGCGTCTTTTGAAACGAGTAACGGATAAGCCGGTATTTTTGGCGTGGCAGGCGTTTTGCTCCGAAAGCTTGTTTGACATCGAATGGCGCGCAATGCAGATGCAACCCATTCTGGACAATGGCGATCAACCCTTTGTGCGCCTGATGATGGACAGCGTAGAGGAACGGCTGAGGGCTGAGGGTTTTGAGGTCCTTAACCAACCTGAAGAAACCCTACGCGATGGTATCATGACAAAAGCAGAGTTTTCCCGCGGATCGGTGTTGTTTCGTGCGGAAAATCCAAAGGCACACCGGGAAAACGATGTGTTCCACATGAATAGTTTATACGGACGCACCTGCTGGAACCGTTGGAAAATCTGAGGCGGTAGGACTGTTCCGTTGATCTCAGGCTTTGGATAGAAACCCTGCGGTTTCGTCCCGCAGTTCCTTAAGCTCGTTCATGGCCTCATCGAGTTGCGCGCGCTGTTCAAGAAGCTCGGCGTACTGACGATCGGCCATATCCACAAAGGCCTGCATTTGAGCGGACGTTCCCTCGTGTTCGTAAATCAATAACCATTGCCGGATGTCTTCGAGTTTGATGCCAAAACGGCGACCGCGCATGATCAATGTCATCCGGGCGATTTCTCGTGGCCCGAAATAGCGGCTGCGCCCAGAACGTTCCGGGTGAAGAAGCTCGATGTACTCGTAGTAACGCAACGTCCGAGGGGTGACATCGAATCGGGTGCACATTTCCTTGAAAGACAGGCGATTTTCAGTCATTTGGCAGATCTCCTTGGCGCGGAACTTAGTTATCTTGCCCGACTAGGGCAACCACCCCCCTTGCTCCTTTGCCAAAATGTCGATCTTAATTGACATACACAACCCCGAGGACGGAAATGCAGGGCGACAAGTCAAAATTTGCCGAACAGTTCATAAACCTAATCCCACATTGTCAGGCCCTTGGCATGAAGTTGACCGGCATTGGTGATGGAATGGCGGAGATGGAATTGCCGTATAGCGAGCAGATCGTGGGAGACCCCGAAACAGGCGTTGTGCACGGAGGGGCGGTGTCGGCCCTGATGGACACATGTTGTGGCGCAGCGGCGATGAGCCACCCGTCCTCACCGTCAGGCACGGCGACAATTGATTTGCGGATCGATTATATGCGCGCGGCAACGCCAGGGCAGGCGATCCGGACGCGCGCGGAATGCTATCACATCACCCGGTCCGTCGCCTTTGTGCGCGCTACGGCGCTGGACGACGACACCGAACAGCCGGTTGCTACCGCGACCGGTGCATTTACCGTGGAGAGGAAGTAGGATGCCGCGTTCACGTCCTGATCCCGTTCAGGTGGTCAAACAGCGGCGCGATGCGGCTTTGTCGGCTCTAGTGCATGGCGTGCCCTACATCCAGTTTCTAGGCATCGAATTCGACCGCCGCGGAGATGAATTGACCGCAATATTGCCCTATGATGACAAGCTGATTGGCAACCCGATGATTCCTGCGATCCATGGGGGCGTCACTGCGGGATTCCTAGAAACCACAGCCGTGATTGGGCTTGCGTGGGCGAGCCTTTGGGATGACATCGAAGCGGGGCGGTTTGACATGGAAGAGCTGACACGCGGACACTTGCCGCGTCTGCCAAAAACCATTGATTTTACATTGGACTACCTTCGTTCCGGCTTGCCTCGTGATGCTTACGCGCGGGCCAGGGTTACGCGGTCCGGGAGGCGGTATGCTTCAGTGCAGGTCGAAGCATGGCAAGATCAGCGCGACCAGCCGTTCGCGCAGGCCGCCGGACATTTCCTAATGCCTGCACGCGATGAATGAGGCCGCAGGCGGCGTTGGGGAAATCACCCACCGCCGGATTTTGCGAACAGCACTTCCAATTGTTTTGGCCAATGCCACAGTGCCTATTTTGGGTGCAGTGGACACGGGTGTTGTCGGTCAATTGGGGCAGGCGGCACCGATCGGGGCTGTGGGCATCGGCGCGATCATTCTGAGCGCGATCTATTGGGTGTTTGGCTTTCTTCGAATGGGAACCACGGGGCTGACAGCCAAGGCACACGGCGCGGGACGCCAGGGCGAAGTGGCCGCGATGCTAACGCGCGCGATGATGGTGGGCCTCTTCGGCGGACTTTTGGTTGTGGCCTCGCAAGTCTGGTTGTTTCGTGGTGCCTTTATGCTTTCACCAGCCTCACCAGACGTTGAAACACTGGCGCGAGAGTATTTGGCAATCCGCATCTGGTCCGCCCCTGCTGCGATAGCGATTTATGGGCTGACGGGCTGGTTGATAGCTCTTGAGCGCAGCAAAGCGGTGCTGGTGATTCAGCTCTGGATGAACGGGCTGAACATCTTGCTGGATCTATGGTTTGTGCTGGGGCTGGGTTGGGGCGTCGGCGGAGTTGCAACCGCAACAGTCATTGCAGAAGTCACGGGCTGTGCTTTGGCGCTCTGGATGTGTCGAGACGCTTTTGCGCGCCCGTCCTGGCGGGATTGGGCCCGTGTTTTTGAGCGTACAGCGTTGATCGAAATGGCCACTGTAAACCGCGACATCCTTTTGCGGTCGTTGATGTTGCAGGCGATCTTTGTCAGCTTTCTGTTTCTGGGTGCGGATTTTGGGGACGTGACGCTTGCTGCAAATCAAGTGCTATTACAGTTCTTGTCCATCACGGCCTATGCGTTGGACGGGTTTGCTTTTTCCGTGGAGGCCCTAGTCGGGCAAGCTTTCGGCGCACGTGACAAGGATGGTGTACGGCGCGCGTCGCTCCTTACAAGCCTTTGGGGCGTGATCTGTGTGGTGGGATTGGCATTGATATTTGCCGTGTTCGGTGGGGCGGTCATCGACCTGATGGCGACCGCGAGCGATGTGCGAACGGAAGCGCGTGTCTATCTGGTTTGGATGGTTCTGGCGCCGCTTTTGGGGGTGGCGGCTTGGATGTTGGATGGTATTTTTATTGGGGCCACGTTGGGGCGTGAAATGCGCAATATGATGTTCGTTTCGGCGCTGATTTATTTGGGTGCCGTGCTAGTTTTGGTTCCACAATTTGGCAACCACGGACTTTGGGGGGCCCTGTTGATAAGCTTTGTGGCCCGAGGAGTGACGTTGGGCTTGCGGTATCCACGACTAGAGAAGCTGACAGAGGTCAGTTCTTGAGCCGGTAGCCGGTTTTGATCATGGCCCAAGCGACCGCAATAACAAGAAACGTACTGCAGCCCACCACCGCAAGGCCAAGTTCCGGCGTACCGTCGGAGGTGCCGATAACACCGTATCGTGCTCCGTCGATTAAGTAGAACACCGGATTAAACTGCGTGAAGGTGCGCAGACCTGTAGGCAAGGCTTCCACGGAATAGAACGTGCCTGAAAGGAACGCCAATGGCGTGACAATAAAATTGGTGATTGCCGCCATCTGATCGAATTTGTTCGCAATAATCCCTGCCACTAAGCCAATCGCCCCCAAAAGTGCGCCGCCCATTACGACAAAGGTCAACGTCCACAACGGATAGACAGGGACGATGCCGAGAAAAAGAGCCAAAGCCAGAAGTATAGCTCCTGCCACGACCACGCCACGCGCCACCCCGCCAGCAAGAAAGCCCAAAACCATTTCCAGCGGTGAGATCGGAGGCATCAGAGTGTCGACGATGTTGCCCTGCACTTTGGAAATCACGATGGAGGAGGAGGTGTTGGCAAAGGCATTCTGGATCACTGTCATCATCATGATCCCGGGAGCAAGAAATGTGATGAAGGAAACGCCCATGACATCCCCGCGGGCCGGCCCGATGGCAATTGAAAAAATCAGAAGGAACAGGCCCGCGGTCACCAATGGCGCCAGAAGTGTTTGAGTCCACACAGTGGTGAAACGCAGAATTTCCCGCATTGCGAGGGTTTTTAGCCCCAGCCAATTCACAAGACCGAAGCGACGAACGCCCATTTCCAGCTTATCCATGATATGTCCCGCGTCTGATTGGCCTGCAAACTGATTCTCTGCCTTGTAACTCGGGCTGGGGTGATTAGAATAGGCCCCTGACCAAGAAATGCGGGGCGGTCCTTTTGGGGGCCGCTTTTTAGCTGAGGAAATATGGTATGTCGTGGACCGACGATCGCGTTGAGCTGTTGAAAAAAATGTGGGGCGAGGGCCAGTCGGCCAGCCAGATCGCCAAGGAACTTGGCGGTGTGACCCGCAATGCCGTGATCGGCAAGGTGCATCGACTGGGGTTGTCCAACCGATCCACAGGCGGCGGCGCAAAAGCCGACGCCAAGCCCAAAGCTGCAACAAAGCCCAAGGTGGCGGCCAAGCCCAAGGCGCCGCCCAAACCAAAAGCAGCGCCCAAGCCTGAGGCCAAACCTGAGCCAAAGACGGAACCAGCTGTGGCAGCAAAGCCGGCGCAATCTCTGCGTAAGGCGATCATTCCGGCAGGCCAACCGTTGCCTCCGCAGCCTTCGGCTAACGAAATAAGCCCGGAAGCGCTGGCCAAGGTGAACGAAGTTGAAAAGTCAGCGAAGAAGCTGTCTTTGATGGAGTTGACCGAACGCACTTGCAAATGGCCCGTCGGCGATCCGGCCACGGACGAGTTTTGGTTCTGCGGTCTTCCGGTTCAAGCCGGTAAACCGTATTGCGAAGCGCATGTCGGCGTGGCGTTCCAACCGATGAGCGCGCGGCGTGATCGCAAGCGCTAAGCCGCAAAAATTCGATAAAGGAGCCCCAAGGAGTTGAACCTTGGGGCTTTTTTGTGCGCAATGCTCAAGAGTATCCGGAACTAAGGAGGCGTCGTTGCTTGGCATTCTGACCGTCAACGAAATCTTGACCCTAGCGATCATCAGCACGGCCCACATTGGCGCCGTTCGTGTGTTTCGCGCGTATCCCGGAACCACTCGATGGCTGCTAGACTTCTCGTCGGGATTAGGGCTCGGCTATGCGTTTTTGTATTTGTTGCCAAAGATTGGCATCATGACGACAAGCATTCGGTCGCGTGCGCCTGACGTACACGTGTTGATCGAGCATCAACTCTATTTTTTCATGCTCTTCGGCTTCTTGATGTATTACCTCGTTGAATTCAAAAGGCATTCATCCAAACCGTCTCGGTTTGGTTTGGCCCTAAATTTGCTGTCATTTTCGGTCTATAGCGCGCTCCTCGGAGCTACCGTCGTGCACTTAAATCAAGATGTGCAGGGCGTATATTTAACATCGGCCGTCGTTTTCACTTTGCACCTCTTCGGTGTGAACAAGTTCCTGTTTCGCATGTATGCTCAGAAGTTCGAAGAATGGATGCGCTGGGTTTTCGTGTTGGCATTGTTTGCTGGCGGGTACGCCGGCACCCGGATCGAGGTTTATAGCCCTTCGCATTCAGTGGCTACGGCGCTGGTTGGCGGCATCATAATAATCCTATCGGTTCGTTTGAAACTACCGGCGCGCTCGAAGGTCAACACGCAGGCATTCTTATGTGGTGTGGCAACAGCAATCGGCGCAGTGATTGTTTTCACCCAGAAAGGGTCTTTCTAAGTCCTGTGTCTACTTGGCTTGGAACTGGGTTCGTAAGGCATCTGCTTTTTCAAAAAAGGCATCTCGCACTTCAGCCGAAAAGGGATTTGCAACCTCTATGGCGTGCAACACCGTTGGCGGGTCATCCTTTACCATGCCAATAGCGTCGCGAAGTAGGTCGAAACTTTTTGTGGTGAGCCGAGTAGGGAGGGGCCCGAAATCGTTTAAAACTTTGGCGATCAGATGGGTGAGACCTTGGACCATGGCCGCATCTCGGTCGTGGTCTTCTGGAGTGGTGAGCATGACCTCCAATCCAAGTGAACGAAGGAAGTTGATCACAAGGCGTGTGCGCTTACCGCGCAAGGGGCAAAGGGCAATTTTGCGGTTTCGAATGCCGGTTTGAGCAGATTGCGGACCAAAAAGCGGGTGTGTGCCAAGAATATGAACGGTGTCAGGAAGATGATCCGCCATAACCTGCATTGGGAGGAGTTTGACGCTACCAACATCCAGTACCAGTGCACCACTCCGCAGATGTGGTGCGATACGCTGACAAAGCTGGGCGAGGCGTGCAACAGGAACCGCAAGTACAACAACATCGCAACGGGCAGTTTCATTTAGTCCGCGCATCTGAAGGGCGCGACCGTCATCCAGCACTGCACCAACGTAAGCCGGATCACACACGGTTATCTCAAAATGGGTTGCCAATTCACGGGCGACGAGTTTGCCAAACGCGCCAAACCCAAATAGGCCAAGCGTCTGTTTGCGACTGGAAGAGCTGATCTGGTCCACGGGCGTATCCTTTCAAAGACCGCGCCAGCGGGAACTGATCAATTGAGATGCCTCTGATGCAACCCCCGCGACGCGGCGGGTGTGCATGTTTAAGGCCCCGCCACCTATGTGGAGGAAGGGTAATAGACGAAAGCGTTGAGGCGTGTCGGTTTCATGCCGGATTGGTGCCATGCGCAATGCGCGGCGTCAATACTTCTTCATTCTGGCAACGGATCGCGGATGTCGACCCAGCGCACATATAGCCCGGCCAGCAAGGAGAGCAACACGCTCGCCAGTATCAGGAGCATAAGAACGACAGCACCGGTTTCCGGTGAAAGAACGGCTCCAGTGAAGGAGGTCAATATTGCACCGCTCGCCACCGCCATTGCCCCGGAAAGCCCTGCGGCACTACCCGAAAGTTGCGGGCGCACGGACATAACACCGCTATTGGCCGACGGAATGGTCAGGCCATTGCCCAAACCAACTAAGGTTATCGCGCCAAAATAGCTGATGGGGTGCACAAGCCCAAATGACAGAAACGCCAGGCCAAGCGCTGGTCCGCAGGCCGCCACCAGACGCCCAGCGATGACCATTTTCACCAATGGGACTCGGTTGGCAAACCGGCCTGACAAAAAGCTGCCGACAGCAAAACCCAAGGTAATGATGCCGACGCTTGCGCCGATTTCGGTTGTCGTCAGGTCGAAAATTGTGCCGCCCACCAACGCCGCGCCGGTGATGTAAATGTAAAATGCGCCAAGAGAAAACGTCAGACAAAAGGCATATCCCCAAAACCGCCGGGATCGCAGCAGCTCTGGGTAGGTTTGGAATTGATCTCTGATAGTGGAGCTTCGGTTCCGGTTTGTTTCCCCCATGTCTGCCCAGGTAAGCCACCAGAGTAGGAAGCCGCAGACGACAAAAAAGACAAATGTAGCGCGCCAACCGTAGAGTTGATCGAGGATGCCACCCAGCAACGGCCCTGTCATGGGTGCGATGGCCATGGCCATCGAAATGTAGCCCAGAAGGCTTGCGGCTTTCTGAGGGGAGTGTTGGTCACGCACAGCCGAACGCGAAAGCGCCATGCCGGATATAAGGGCGCCTTGAAGCAGGCGGAAGCCAAGAAAGACCCAAATGTCGGTGGCAAGCAAGCAGCCAATGGAGGCGAAGCTAAAGATTCCGAGACCGCTCAGCATGACTGGGCGCCGACCGAAACGGTCAGATAGCGGACCCATAATGACTTGCAACACCGCTGTGACCGCGAGGTAGCCGGCAATCGATAAGTTTGCCATCGCATAGTCGACTTGAAAATCGGCCGCTATATGCGCCAACGACGGCAGGAACATATTGAGTGACAACACTGAAAACGCGGTGAGCAGAATCAGAGTGGTCAAGCTGGGAGGCGAGGTGGCAGCGCGGAACATGGTCTGTGGTTAATCTGTGCCAAGAAGTTTTAACAGGCCCTTCTTTGCTTCTTCTTCCAGCTTCTTTTTCACGGCGTCTTCTGTGGATTGGTTTTCTTCCGGAGCGATATCCAATTCCTTCGCCAGTTTGTCTTTGGCTTTTTGCTCAAGCGCTTTGCGCTCCTCATCCAGGTTCTGTTTGATCACCTGATCCATGTCGGGTGCAATGCTGGGGTTGTCCCAACTGCCTTCAATTTTGACCGGTACAATTAAAAGTGGCGCGTCGTCGCCCCGAATTTGTGGCGAAACCACATAGTTGATCGTACGTAGGCCTAGGCCAATGGTGCCTGCCCCTGTGGCTGCCAGGCGAGGCAGTTCCATTAGTAGGTCGTCGTTGCGCATCACTCCCTTCAGGGTTGTCCATGTGGCCGTCATACTGTCAAAAACTGTGGTGCCTCCCGAGACGTCTCCACGCAAAAGTTTGTCCAGATCAATGCCCTCGATGGTACCGCGGCCAACAGATACCGAGCCCTCTCCCTTCAGAGAATTCATGATTGCAAACATTGACTGTCCGGATCCAAGCACGGAAGTTTTAAGGTCTGCCTTACCGGTAAAGCTGCCAAGGTTGGCAGTGGCGGAGAGAAATGGTTGCAAGGCGATTTGAGCGACGTCCAGGTCAGCACGCACTGATAGACCGTTGCGGTTGTTGGCTACAAACCGTCCCGTTATCGCGCCGTCATAGGCCTGCAGTTCCGTTAGCTTTGCGACGGCTCGGGAGTTGTCGATGGTAACCGTTGCTCTTGTGCGGCCAATGTCAAAATCACCCAGATCAATGGCTTCGGCGGCGAGGCTGATGGTGCCGTCGATCAAGCCAAGCGCGCTGGCATCGATTGCAGTTTTGGACCAACTAGATCCGTTAGACGATTCTCCGCTGTCATCGGAGTTGTCGCCGTCCATCAAAGTCGTAAAGTCCAGATTTTGCGCCGCAATTTGCGCCTTCACCACCGGCTTTGCGCCGCCCAAAGCGACATCGGCTTGTGTTGTTATGGAATTGCCAAACGCAGTCACAGAACCCTGTCGCAGGCTTAGCTGCAAGTCTCGGGTCAAAGTCATGTCACCGCTGAGGGTTGCCGGGCCGGGCAGGCCGCCACCTAGGCCGAGCGCGGCCAGAAAAGCATCAGCGTCCGGCACATCAGCAGAAATTCTGCCTGCGGCTTCTGGCGCAAGGCCTGCGCGGCCCTGAAATTGCACTGTACCTTTGGCGGCTGTAAGAACTGCGCTTATCTCGCTGAGGGCACCCGCAAGCAGAGCATCAAGATCAGTCACTGTTGCGTCGATCGTCACAGGTGCGCTGGCTGGCTGCGCCGAAAGGGTAATTTGGGCCGGGGCGGATCGGTCCGCCCACGCCAAAGTGGCTCCCAGTCGGGTGATTTCGATAGGAGTCTCGCCTTCGACAAGGAAACGCAGTCGGGCGTCGCGAACCACCATGTTTTCAAGCGCGAACCCCTCCAGTGTCGAACCAGTGCTGGGTTCGCTTCCGACTGGGGCGGAAGAAGATGCAATATCCCAATTCGCACGACCGTCAGCAGTTTGCTCCAGCAAGATATCAGGGCCGATCAGCTCGATTTTCTTGATGCGTATATTGCCGGAAAGTGCTGCGAGGACATCGACCCCGATGGCAGCCTTTTGGGCCGAAAACATCGGACCATTCTCGGACCAGGGCGCATTCCCAAAAGCAACCCTGCCGGTGGAGACTCCCAAAATCGGATACCAGCTTATTCCGACGTCACCTTCGAAATTGAGATCCCGCCCGGTTGCGGCCTTGACTTGATCCGCCGCGATGGCTGCGATTTTCTCACCTGGCAGGATCGCGATCAAGGCGATCAGACCAATGACAGCGGCAACGGCCACCGCAAGAAGAATTCGGATGATGCGCATTTTGCACCTCTTTGCTGCTCAGGCTCAGCCTAGCGGCTTGCGACGTCGCGGTGCAATGGGGCAGGTGGGGGAAAACGGCAAAGCTCGGCTCAGAAAAAGGTCATCGCCAAAAGGCGACCCATTCAATCAAATCGAAAAATTTGCGCACAATAACCAGCGTGGCGTCGCCACTGTTAAACATCAGATCCACGCCCAGTCCGGTGAGGATCAATAAAACCAGAAACACGGCGATTGGATTGGTCATGAAGTGAAAACGCCCCTGCATTGGATGGTCAGCTAAGGTATGCCCGACCACCCGCAAGGGCGCAAGAATTTGCGTCTCTGTCTGCGTGTTTAGATGCGACCCATTTTCGCGGCGACATCCGCCATACGAGCAGAAAAGCCCCATTCGTTGTCATACCATGCTAGCACGCGCACCAAACGACCGCCGATGACTTTGGTTTGGTCGGCCGCAAAGATCGAGCTTTCAGTGGTGTGGTTGAAATCCACGGAGACCAGCGGCAGGTCGTTGTAGCCCAACACGCCTTTCATCTCGCCAGCCGCTGCTTCGGCCATAACCGCGTTTACGTCGGCCTGTGTCACGTCCTTGGAGGCGGTGAAGGTCAGGTCTACGGCGGACACGTTCGGCGTTGGAACTCGAATGGCAGAACCGTCGAGCTTGCCTTTCAATTCCGGCAACACTTCACCCAAAGCCTTGGCCGCACCGGTCGATGTCGGGATCATCGACATAGCAGCGGCACGTGCGCGGTAGAGATCGCTGTGGCGACGGTCGAGCGTGGGCTGATCGCCGGTGTAGGCGTGGATCGTGGTCATAATACCCTGCTCGATACCAAAGGCATTGTTCAAAACTTTGGCTACGGGGGCTAAGCAGTTTGTAGTGCAGGATCCATTTGAGATCATATTGTCGTTGGCTTCTAGAGCACTGTCGTTCACGCCAAAAACAATGGTCTTTTGCACATTTTTGGCCGGCGCGGAGATCAGAACTTTTTTGGCCCCGCGCTCAAGGTGCTTCTTCGCTTTTTCACCGTCGTTAAAATTGCCGGTACATTCCAGAACCACATCGACGCCATCCCAATCCAATTCGTCCATGTCATAGGTCGAATACATGCGCATCGGGCCTTGACCGACATCCATTGTGCCGTTGCCGGAGATAACCTCGTTTTTGAAGCGGCCATGTACACTGTCATAACGGATCAGGTGTGCAGCTGTTTCCAGCGGGCCGGTGGCGTTGACTTTGACAACGCGCACATCTTGGCGGGCTTCTTCTGCGATGTGCATGAGGGTGGAACGGCCAATACGGCCAAACCCGTTGATGCCTACGGTGACAGTCATTCTGCTCTCCTGTCTCTCGGATTGGATCGGTTGAGTTGGGTTTCCTATAGGGAACATAATGCTGCGCTGAAAGGTAAGAATGCGTGAAAATCCGGTATGTTAGCGATAAAATCCACCGTTGCCGCTCACGGTGGCGCTAACAGATTGGCGCATTTGGCTTCTGCCGCACGCCGCCGCACGTCATGCGACCATGATCGAGTTCGGATGTTGCCGAACGGAGTCACATTCGATTCGCACCAAATTGGGCGTCCGATGTATTTGGTTGGTTCCAGTTGTTTGGCAACGTGGACGTGCGCGTAAGCGCATTATTGTACCTGACTGCAATATTCTTCTCACAACAGGGCGCTTGTCCTGAAACGAATTTTCAAAAGTTTCGTTGCGTTTTCTATTGGCCTTGGCAGTGTTTTTTCTACGGCCAACTCAGCTGAAGCCGGCGACGTTGCCCGCTTTTACTCCGTAAATGAACGGCCGAGCAGTTTTATGTTTGACGCGAGGCAACTGCGGCACGGGGAAGCTGTGTAAAGGATCAAACACGCGTGGTTTACCAACACCTCGTCCGGTTCCTCGCCATAATGCGTGTTTTTTAGTGGCGTTTGAAGCGCGCCGGACTGGTGGCAATTGGGCGTGACATTGGTGGGCCTTTATGGGCTACGTGGCACGTTGCGCGAGTTGTTATCAATCGATGACATCGGAATTGTCAGCGCCCATGCGCAGTATCAAATATGGGAGTACCGTGATTGGGGTATCGCCGTTCAGGGCGCCGTCGAACACATCAATTGGCAGACAGGTATTCCTGTAGGCGGTCGACTATTGAGCGGCAGCCCTGCTGGGTCTCTGGGGACGAGTTTCTGGTAACGCTTGGCGTCTCCAAAAAAGATATCCAAATAGCATTGTGACGCATTCAAAGATCACTCGCCCGCAAAGGGTTGTCACAATTTGCATGGAGATTGGCGCAATCTGCGAGTGGTTTTCTGAGAATTCCTGACTAAGTTGTCTAAAACAACGCAACAGGATCCAAGTTTTCGGGAGGCAGCATATGCAACTGGTCGTGGACGGGAAACGCCACGAAGTGGATGTCGAGGATGACATGCCACTTCTGTGGG
This sequence comes from Shimia sp. Alg240-R146, assembly GCF_947331465.1. Lineage (GTDB taxonomy): Bacteria > Pseudomonadota > Alphaproteobacteria > Rhodobacterales > Rhodobacteraceae > Shimia. The sequence continues at coordinate 147,680 of NZ_CAMZOK010000002.1, forward strand.
TTTTGAGAGATGAGCTAAACATCAAAGGTGTAAAATACGGCTGTGGAGTCGCGGCATGTGGGGCGTGCACCGTGCATATTGACGGGGTAGCCGTGCGGTCTTGTCAAACGTCGGTCTCCGATGTGGATGGCGAAGTCACCACAATCAACGGGCTGGGCGCGCCGGGTGCGATGCATGCTGTTCAAGAAGCCTGGGTCGAGCATCAGGTCGCTCAATGCGGCTATTGTCAGTCGGGCCAGATCATGCAGGCCGCGTCCTTATTGTCGGATACACCAAACCCAACAGACGAAGATATTGATGATGCTATGTCCGGCAACTTGTGTCGCTGTGGCACCTATCCTCGCATTCGTGCTGCGGTAAAGACAGCCGCCGTTAAGTTGCGGGAGGGGTAAGTCATGAACAAAGTTGGAAAAATCGCGCGTCGTACGTTTTTGATCGGCGCAGCCGCAGTGGCCGGTGGCGTTGCTTTTGGCGTCTACAAAGTCCGCACTCCTTTTGACAATCCGCTGGAAAATGACCTTGCGGATGGATCCGCAACTTTTAACCCATGGGTGATTATCGACAGCGAAAAAGTCACGTTGATCGGCCCACATGGCGACAAAGGGCAGGGCATTGCTCACGCGCAAGCCGCGCTTATTGCCGAAGAGCTCGACATCGAGTTCGGGCAGTTCGAAACCAGTTTCGGCAAGCCCGACAAGGCCTATTGGAACCGTGCAATGGCTGATGATGGCGTGCCGTTCATGTTCACGGACAAGAGTTTTTCGGCGGAAAGCATGCGCACGGTCATGGGGGGGCTGCTGAAACTCTTGGGTATGCAAGGCACAGGCGGATCAAGTTCGATCCCTGACAGTTTTGTCAAACTGCGTGAGGCAGGTGCGATGGCCCGCGAAACGCTGAAGTTGGCCGCGTCAAATCTCAGCGGTGTGCCTGTCAGCGACCTAAAGACCGCCAACGGGGCTGTTGTTTTGCCCGATGGATCGGAGCTTGCATACACCGCGTTGGCGGGTGAAGCAGCCAAATTGGATCCGGTTCGGGAAATCAAACTGCGGGAGCCCAGCGAGTGGCGCCTGATCGGGAAACCGATGCAGCGACTTGATATCATGTCGAAATCTACCGGCACAATGAATTACGGCATTGACGTTGATGTTGATGGCGCTGTTCACGCTGCTGTCGTGTGCAACCCGCGTCAGGGTGGGGCTTTGAATGGCTACGATGCTGATGCGGCGAAGGAAATGCGTGGAGTTCAGAAAATTGTCGATGTGTCTGGCGGCGTGGCCGTGGTTGCCGACAACACATGGCGCGCAATTCAGGCGGCGCAGGCCATTGAGTTTGATTGGGGGCCAGCACCTTACCCCGCCGAGCAAGATGACCACTGGGCCGAGGTGGCGGCATCATTTGTCGAGGACCGGTTGGACAAGGAGTGGCGCCACGACGGCGATGTGGATCAAGCCCTGGCTGGCGGCAAAGCTGTCGATGTGGAGTACCGCGTGCCTTACGTTGCCCACGCACCACTTGAGCCGCTGAACGCGACAGTCTTGGTGGAAGATGACAAAGTAACAGTTTGGACCGGTCATCAAATACCGCGCATGTTGCAACAGCAGGTAGCTGCGGTCACTGGCCACGATCCGGAACAAGTTGATTTCCATAACCAGTTCATGGGCGGTAGCTTTGGCCATCGCCTTGAATTCGAGCATGTTAAATTGGCGGCTGAAGTGGCCAACCAAATGCGCGGTACTCCGGTCAAATTGACTTATTCGCGCGAAGAGGATTTCGCACACGACTTCCCGCGTCACATCGGCATGGCCAGAGGCAGCGGAGCTGTACAAGATGGCAAAGTTGTTGCAGTGGATTTGTCAGTGGCCATGCCGTCGGTGATAAATTCGCAAATGGGTCGCGCTGGCTTGTCAGTGCCGGGGCCAGACACACAGATTTCCGCAGGTGCCTGGAACAACCCCTATTCCATTCCCAATAGCCGCATGCGGGCTTACCGCGTGCCGGAACTTGCGCCAACATCAAGCTGGCGTTCCGTTGGGGCATCGGCTGGGGGTTTTTTCTTTGACAGCTTGCTGGATGAGCTGATCCATGAAGCGGGCGCAGATCCGTTGGCTGAACGCATCCGTCTTATGCAGCACGACGTAAGTCGAAAGGTGCTTGAGGCGGTTGGAGAGATGTCGAATTGGGGCAGCGCCTTGCCCGCAAACACCGGTCGCGGAGTTGCCTTTGTCGAAAGCTTCGGCGTTCCGACTGCGGAGGTAATTGAAGTCACCAACACCGAAGACGGCATCCGGATCAACAAGGTTTGGGTCGCAGCTGACGTGGGCACGGTGGTTGATCCGATTAACTTTGAGAACCTTGTGCAAGGTGGCGTTATCTTTGGCCTTGGTCATGCAATGAATAGTGAGATCACCTATTCCGATGGAATGGCGGAGCAAGCGAACTATTGGGATGCGGAAGGTATGCGCATGCACCAATGCCCCGAGATCTTTGTCAAAGGTTTGGAGAATAGCACAAGCGTGCGCGGGATTGGCGAACCTCCGGTGCCTCCAGCGGCGCCGGCTTTGGCAAATGCGATCTTTGCGGCCACAGGCCAGAGGATCCGCGAATTGCCACTCTATAAGCACATCGACTTTGTGTAAGGTGAAATGAAAAAGCCCCCGCAACCGCCTGGTCGCGGGGGCTTTTTACTGTTGTGCACCCTAGACTGACTTGAAGTTTGGTGGGCGTTTTTCAAAAAAGGCGGCGCGGCCCTCTTTGGCATTCTCGCTGTCCAACAGGCCTGGTTGTACGTCGCGCTCATAATCGATGGCGCGGTCCAAACGGCCGGAGTCGAATGCCTTGATCGCGCGAAGCGCGCCCGGGGCGAGAGTTTCAATGTGGTCCGCGAGACTCAAAGCCTCCGCCACGGCCTGACCGTCGTCGCACAGCGCGTCAACCATCCCATAACTATGTCCGTCCTCTGCGCTCACGGGTTTGGCGTAAAGCATGATTTGGCGTGCGCGGGCCTGGCCAACGCGGGCGGGAAGGGAACCCAGAAGGCCATAGTCTGGCATCAAGCCGATCTTTGGGAATGCGGACATGAAACGAGCGGATTTGCCCGCGATCACCGTGTCACACAACATCGCCAAAGCTAGGCCTGCGCCGGCGGCCCACCCCTCGACTGCAGCGATGACTGGAACGGAGGCACCGGTCATCTGATTGGCCAAGTGCTTGACCTGCTCAAAGTTGATGCGTTTGAGACGTTGCGGGGCGTCCATGGTCGAAATGTCTCCACCGGACGAAAAGTTACCGCCCGCCCCGGTTAGGATAATCGCGCGCAGGGTCGGGTCGGCTTCGGCCTCTTGGAGGGCGTCACTCAGCGCCTGACGTGTCCCGGCACCAATCGGGTTCAGTCGTGCCGGGTCATTCAAGGTCAGGACAAGGGCATTGCCCCGCCGCTCTTGCAGGATCGCGTTCTCGGTCATGGGGTCTCCTATCAGTTGCGGAAAGACTATGCGGTGAACTCATGCGAGGCAAAGGCGCAGAAAAGGCACGAACGCCACGTTACAAAGCGTTAAGGACACAGGGCAGATTAGTCACAGACGCCGTATGTCTTCGCGCAGTAACCTTTAAAAAATGGGGCGGTAAAGGTAAAGTTGTTCCGGGATGGAGCAATAAGGCGTAAGCCAATGAACGACTTTCGTAAGATTTTGCACGTTGAGGATGATCCCGACATTCGGGAGATTGCCTATTTGGCGCTGGCTGAACTTGGAGGGTTCGAAGTCTTACAATGCGCCAGTGGTATGGAAGCAATTGAAAAGGCAGAGGCTTTTTCGCCAGACGTATTTCTGTTGGACATGATGATGCCAGGTATGACCGGCGTCGAAACGATTGTGGCAATCCGTGCTCAGACGTCTTTAAAGGAGGTCCCGGCAATTTTTATGACCTCAAAAAACATTGCTACCGAACATCAGGATGAAATCAGAACCTTGGCTGTCGGTGCCATTCAAAAGCCTTTTGATCCAGTGGCATTGCCTGATCAGATCCGATCAATGGTTGCCAAGAGCGCGAGCTAGTCGCGTCAATCAAGCGCAGAAACGCGCCGTAGCTCTTCCGTGAGCAGATCAGTTGCGACTAAAATTTCGTAAAATGAAGATTCATCTGGGCGACGCTTGCGCGCTTGATCGACCAAAGCTTCGGCGGCCTCCGCGCGACTACCAAGCGCGGCCATGCCATATGTAGCCGAAATGCCAGCCAATTTGTGAGTCGCAATGAAAAGGTCTTCGTAAACCGTCCGGTTGGGGCCTGACTCCATCAATACTGTAACCATGTCTTCGATTTCGGCTTCACGTTGAGGAAGCGTAGCCAGAAAATGCTGGCGAAGTTTTGCGAATTGTTCTTGATGCTCTTGTGGAAACACTGTGAAAGCCTTTGATCGTTATTCGTTGGTGTCGCCACTTGACGGCGGGAATGTCACATAGAAACACGTGCCTTCGCCCGGAGCGCTTTCAAAGTCGATTTCGGCGCCATGATCATCGACAATTTGGCGAACAATAGACAACCCCAATCCCGTGCCATCAAAGTCTCGGCGGTCTGAGTTGTCGACCTGCGAAAACTTCTCAAACACCAGGTCTCGCGCGTCGTCCGGAATCCCAATTCCGAAATCGCGTACTTTGAGTACGGGGTGGTCGTCTTCAAGGCTGGCGCTTAGTTCAATGTAGGAGCCACGATGCGAAAACTTTACCGCATTGGACAGAAGATTGTCCAAAACCTGCATCATACGTTCATGGTCCGCGCGAATGGTGATCGGGCGCTTGGGGCACGTGACACGGATCACTGTTTCAAACTGATCTGCATAGGGTGCGACGGACTGTGCGGCTTCCTCAATCAACTCGCCAAGATCAGTTGCCGAGAAGAAGTAGGTCATCTTGTGCGCCTCCATCTTCTGGATGTCGAGCAAGTCATTGATCAACTTGCTTAGGCGCTGGCTGTTTTTGTGGGCAATGTCGAGCATACGGGTCGCGCTGTCCGGATTTTTCGCCAGATCGGTTTCGCGCAGCAAAGTGAGCGAACCGTTAATTGACGTCAAAGGCGTGCGTAATTCATGGCTCACTACCGATACGAACTGGGATTTCACCTCATAACTCTCTTGTGCCCGGTCCCGCTCGGCCCGTAGCGCATCCAGTTGATCCAGACCTTTTTGATAGAGTCTCAAGAAGATGACGGAGCATTCCAGCACGAAGTACAGAACAAACAATGCAGTCGCAAAGTGCAACCAGGCTGTGGATTGATACGAAGTATGTTCGTTCCAGATATCTGCGCCGGGAATGAAGATGAACAAACCGCCATAGATCACCAAGCGCACCGCCAGAACCTGCGGCAATTGGTGGTTGTTTACCGCCGCAAACAGACCGGCAGCAAACAAGAAGAACAGGGATGAAAAATGCTCTGTTGGGCCTTCAAGCTTGGCAATCAGCAGGGTAAAAATCGCCACCGCCAGTGAGCTCAGAGTATTTGAGAAGAACAGCCATTTCAGCAGCACAATACTGTGACGGAAAGAGTGATCTTTGCGGTTGATGACACGTAAGGAAATGAGGCTATCGAAAAGGTCAGTCGCCTGACAGAGCAGATAACAAAGCACTGCAATTGGTATCGAATAGTAGAACCCGCAGAGGATCGCGGCGCCGGCATAAATCCCTTGGCGTTGCCAAAAAAGCGCCAGACCACCGCTGGCAAAGTCATGCATTTGCTTCTTAAGGCGACGCGCTTCTTCGACAGAGATGCGCGCGGAAGGAAACATCGTCCGTAGTCGACGTGACCAGCGGAAGGCCCAGACTTGCAGCCAGTGGTAAGACTTTGTTTTGCCGTCAATCATCTGCGTTTCCACGTTTTAGTGCCACAATGCGCGGCATGGTTTACACGGTCTTAATGCGCAAATGTGGCTGGAGAATGGATCGCCTGTGCCGAGATTGGGTCGCTTTGGCGTCAGTGCGTAGGCGTGTGCGGCGCAACTTGATAAACGCGTCCCGCGTAGGACAAATCGGGTTGTTTCCCGGCACGTAGCAGAAAGCTACGCATCTCAAATGTTGTGTCTACGTGCTTGTTACCATGTGGGAGGTATCCGGATTGCTCAAAAGCACCATGTGCCTCAATCACGTCCCCGATTGAGATTTCGCTTTGAAAGCGATGGATCAAACGATCCTCTCGAATGGTGAAGCACACCCTTTTGGGATACCGAAACCCCGGAGCCTGTGTTTGTGCCGCGGCTTGAGGGGAGATATCCACCAAGAGTTTCGGTTGCGCAGACTTCAAAAGCAACGTGCCTGCGACTTCACCTTTGACGTGAAAATTCATGAAATATGGGTGCATTGCTGGCTTTCTCATTACTCAAAATGCCGCGGAAAATTGCAGCGACGATTCCAACCTGAATGAATAAGTGGGCAATTTCGTGGTGAGCTTGGGCTATTTATGGGATCTAAAAAAATGAGATCGGCATTGCGAACCTCAGAATTTTTCCATTCTCAATCAATGACCCAAAATGCCCAATAAAATAGAGGCATTGCCGCGAACTTGTGCATCGCTACCCTTTTCTAGGTTGAGGCAGACGTAACGGAAGTGCCGGAAAGGTAGAAAAACATATTGGAAAGAACACCAAAGTGTGCGTCAATTGCTTGGAGAGGTCGAGCAGTTGCCCCGTTTCAAACGCAGAATGCGTTTTTGAGTTTTTTGTGGATCACGTTGCCATTGAAAGTGGAAAACGTACCACAGCGTTGGCGCCGTTGGGGATGGGTGTGGCAAAGGTCCGACCTCTTTGTGGTGTACGTGGTTTTTTGGTTTTGTAACGCGTTCCGGGTCCCCAATCTACTTTGCCGCGGTCCGGTGTTTGTGAGTGATCACTTTGTGTCGACTAAATTCCGGAGACTAAGCGCAATGCTTGCGACCACCCTATCGTTTGAAAACATGCATCAGCATGGCGAACTGATGGTAAATCTTTTGAAAGCGCGAAAGCAGTCTTTCATTGTCCAGAACAACTGGGACCTGCCCGAAGCTGAGGGCATGGAGTACGATCAGTATGATACGCCGGCCAGCCGCTGGATCGCTGTCCATGACGGTGACAAAATATTGGCCGGCATCCGTTTGACACCCACGACAGCAAAATGTGGGATGTACACTTATATGATCCGGGATGCCCAAAAAGGCATGTTGGATTCAATACCGTCTGATTTGCTGGATTTCGAAGCTCCGGTGGATCCGGACGTCTGGGAATCCAGTCGGGTCTTTGTGTCCCACCTTGTGCCTGCGGAGCAGCGCACTAAGGTTCAAACACAACTCATGATGCAGTTGATCGAGACGTCCCGCGCCTTAAATGCACGGCAGGTTCTTGGTTTGGTACCTGCAGTATGGTCGCGCTGGATTGGTCGATTGGGGCTGGTTGCGGAGAAGGCAGGGCCAGTGATGGTGATCGACGGCGCCCGCGTCCAAGTCGCGCGGATGGATCTGACTGCGGTGCCGCACTAGACCAATTTATTCTTGCACAGGCAAAAAAATGGACCGGCTCAAAGCCGGTCCGTTGCGTTTCGAACTCACCCGAAGGCCGTCGCGCGGCCGTCGCCCGTAGTGTCTTCTTTCAATGCGTCTTGCAGCAAAACTTCGTACGCCCGGCGCTCCATTTCCGTTTGAAACCCAGTACGCGGAGCCAAGCGCACAGATTTGCGCAACAAGGCCAGAACTTCTTTCTGGCTCTTGGCGCGCACCTCGGCGCTTGCCGACGCTTTCTGAAGAGAAAAGAGAGCACCTGCCCGTGTTAACGAACGCAGACTGAATGCCTCACCAACACAGATCTTGGCTGGGGTTTCGATGTCGCGCAGCGCTGGGCAGTATTCTAGCCGGGTATTAAGATCGAGCTCGTACTTCACGTGTGAAAACCCGCTGTTGCGTGGCAGCAAGCAAAGAAAGACGCCGTTGCCGCGATAGGCGGCCATTGCCCCGTTATCTGCCAGTACCGATACGATCTCGCTTGAGATGTCGGTCAGCATTTGCCTGAAGATGATCGGGTCTGACTTATTAAATATCTTTTCCACACCGGCGATCTTCACCGCAAAAACAGAGCTACGTAGCAGCTTGGAACGCGAAAGTTGCATAATGTAGTTTTCAAAGGCCACATAGCCAACGACCTGAGTTACACCAATAATTTCGACAGGCTCATTCAGGCTGTGAGTCGTACTCTGTATAAGATCACGCTTGAGTGCGGTCATCTCGGAGGTCGATGCGATTACCCGCTGCTGTTCTCCAACCAATTTGTCAGCGACGCCTATGCGGCTAAACAGCTCGAGAAAGTCGAACGGCTTGGTGATATAGTCGGTCGCACCAGCGGCAAAGGCGCCGTCGATATACCGTTTTTGAGACATGGCCGTCAGCATAATGATTGGCGTGCGGGCATACCCCTTAGTTTTTCGGATTTTTTCAGCCAACGTGATGCCGTCCATGACCGGCATCTGGATGTCCAATAGAAAGCAATCAAACGGAGTCGTCTGACGCGCTATGGCGCGAATAGCCTCTGGTCCGGATGGCACCGTTACCAATTCGTGATTAGTTTTGGCGGCCACAGCTTCGGTAAGCAGCGCGCAAATGTTCTCGTCGTCGTCGACGGCCAAAATCTTCATTCTCAGCCCCTTCTTGGGTGCAAAAATTCCAAGTTCTACCCAAACCGTTTCATACGCACGGCCGACGTGGGTGTGTCAGCCTTTGGAGCTAAAGTGCCGATGGAATGCGTCGAGAAAGGGGCGAAAGCTGGACCAATTAGAATTTTTGAATAATTGTCAAAAAATTGCCAAAGTCTGACGCTGATTGGCGTCGGTTTCGGGGGGGGAGCGGGGAAAAGCCACCGAAATGGCGTGTGATCGTCTGCGTAGAACGACGTATTTGCCGGTTGGCCAATGGACTGATTTTCTTCAATTGGGGTGCGACAGTGTGAGGTCGACTGCTAAAAATGTCAGCCTAGTGGTCGGTTTTTCGCAGAATATAGATGTCCATGATCCAACCGGATTCGGCGCGTGCATTTGCGCGGGCTTGGATGATTTTGTCGCCGACCTCGCCCAGCGGACCAGACATCAGAGTCTGTTGTGGCATGCCAACATAGGCGCCCCACCAAATGTGAATGCCCGTCGGATCAAGATGAGAGAAAGAGCACTCTCCATCCAGCATGACCGCGACTGTGTCAGCCTCCTGCGGCCATCCGGCGTCGCGCAGATTTCGGCCTGTGGTGATCAAAACCGGAGCGCCCAGCGTGTTGAGTGGTATGGTGTGCGCCGCAGTCAACATCTGAAGTGACGTGATGCCAGGCACGACGTTGACCCGCAAAGGTGTCCCGCGTGCGATCAAGCGATCCGAAATGCGCAACGTACTGTCATATAGCGACGGGTCGCCCCAAACCATCAAGGCAACGCGACCGTCAGGCTGGATGTGGTCTGTGATCAGGTTTTGCCAAATGCCGGCGAGGGCATCGTGCCAGGTGTCGACGCCATCAAGGTATTTGGGAGTATTCGCATCGCGCACAGGGTAGTCGAATTCGATAATTTCCGGCGCCGTGGTCAGGATCTCGGTTGCGATCATACGGCGCAGGTCGGCGAGGTCCGATTTTTCCGCGCCTTTACGTGGCAACAGGATCACGTCGGCACTGTCCAGAGTCTTGATCGCCTCACGGGTAAGGTGGTCGGGGTTGCCTGAGCCAATACCGACAAGCGACAGCGTGATCATGGGCTTTCCGCCAGTTCACCAAACAATATGATGCCGGGCGCAGAAGAGATGTCTTTGGCCAATTGTGTGGCGAGATCCTGCATGGTTGTGCGGGTCAATGTCTGGTCTGGGTGGCTGACATTTTCGGCCAAAAGAGCAGGGCAGTCTCGACGCAGGCCGGCGTTAAAAAGTTTTTCCGCAAGTTCAGGGAACGTGCGTTTGGGCATAAACAGCACGGTGGTCGCACCGGGGTCAGTCAGCGATTGAAGATGCAGGTCATCGGGCAGGGCCCCAGCCACATCGTGGCCGGTTACAAACTGCACGCGCCGTGCCACAAGCCGGCGGGTCAGCGGAATACGAGCTGCGGCCGCCGCCGCGCTGGCGGACGTCACACCTGGCACGATTTCAAAATCGATGCCGGCCTCTTGCAGTGCTGCAATTTCCTCTTCAAGGCGGCCGAAAATGCCACTGTCACCGGATTTCAATCGCACTACACGTGCACCACCTTTGGCGTAATCCACCAACAACTGGCTAACATGGTCCTGTTTGGGTGAGGGGCGACCCGCGCGTTTGCCAACACCCACGAGGTCGGCGTCTGTTTTGGCATGCTCAAGAATCCTGCCCGCCGACAGATCGTCAAACAACACGGCCTCGGCATTTTGGAGCCGGTCCACAGCCTTAAGGGTCAAAAGCTCAGGGTCACCGGGGCCGGAACCTACGAAGCTGACAAAGCCGGTCATTGGCCTGCCTCTGCGATCAAATGGAAAAAGGTGCCTGTGACGTGGCCTTTGATTGAGCCGGTCTCTGGTACTGGATTGCCATCTGCATCACCAACATTCGCCAGCGGTGCGTCGGGTTCGTCCAGAATAGTGGTGTAGTGGAACTCATGGCCACGCAAACGTGCGCCCGAGTCAAACCCTAGCATTGGGGCCCGCAAAGTGGCCTGTCGGTAGCCGAGGTGAAACTTGCGTTTCTCATATGAGGTCACAAGCCCCAAAAGGCCTGCCATTTCATGGGCGATGCCGTCCTTGTCGATCAGCTTTGAGCCAAGCGCCATGTAGCCACCGCACTCGCCGTGCACCGGTTTGGTTTCGGCGTGTTTGCGCAGTCCGCTTAGGTAGGTCTTGTTTGCAGCCAAACGACCCGCGTGCAATTCTGGGTAGCCGCCGGGCAACCACACTAGGTCGGCATCGCCGGCAGGGGCTTCGTCTGCAAGCGGTGAGAACGGTAAGATTTCCGCGCCAGCGTTACGCCATCCGGTCAACAAATGCGGATAGGTAAAACTGAAGGCCGCATCGCGGGCCAGCGCAATGCGTTGAGCAGGCGGTTTGGGCAACGTGCCGGTTTTTGCGTCTCCGGCGCGCGCTGCGGATTTGATGGCGGCAAGGTCCACATGATCCCGCAGGAACTTTGCATAGCCGGTGATAGCTTCTTCGAGATCGGGATGTTCGACCGCCTGAATGAGGCCAAGGTGGCGTTCAGGCAGGGCAAGGTCCCCGCGACGCGGCAGCACGCCAAGCACGTTTATGCCCGCCTGATCCATACCGAGGCGCGCTAGCCGTTCGTGACGGGGCGACGCGCAGCGGTTCAGGATCACACCTGCGAAGGGCAGTGTTGGGTTGTATGTTTTGAATCCCAAAGCAGTCGCGGCCGCTGATTGTGCTTGGCCGCCGACGTCAATTACCAGAACCACCGGCCATCCCATCATCAATGCGGTTTCTGCCGAGCTTCCAAAGCCATTTTCGCCGCGTGTTGCGACGCCATCAAACAGCCCCATTGAGCCTTCGGCCACGACGATGTCGGCGCCCATGGCCTGTTCGGCGATGCCGCCCGCAAGCTCGGAAGGCATCGCCCATGTGTCTAAGTTAAAGGCCTGGCGGCGGGCAGCGGCGTGGTGAAACGCCGGATCGATGTAGTCGGGGCCGGATTTGAATGGTTGCACCTTGAGTCCGTCTTCGGCCAATGCGCGCAGCAGCCCTAGCATAACGGTGGTTTTGCCGGTGCCGGAAGATGGCGCGGAGATCAGGATGCCGGGGGGCGGGGTGGTCATGTCAGTCATCTCCGTGTTGCCAACCGGACCACTGGCTGTTGGCCGTTTGTGGTCGGTACCGGCGATCGTATTCGCTGGCGTAGAGGCAGCTTTCGTCAAATCCTTCACCAGCCAGCGCTGGCCCTACAAGGATCAATGCTGTGCGGGTGATGTTTGCGGTCACAGCCTGCGCTAGTGTTTTTAGAGTGCTGCGGATGATCTGTTGATCGGGCCAACTGGCGCGATAAACGACGGCAACTGGGCAATCCGCACCATAGGCCGGTGTCAGGTCAGCGATCACCTGGTCGAGGTTGCCAATAGACAAGTGGATGGCCAACGTCGCGCCGGTTGCCGCAAAATTGGTTAGCGTCTCGCCTTCTGGCATCGTAGATGCGCGGCCCGGTGTGCGGGTTAACACCACAGATTGTGCAAGGCCCGGCAAGGTGAGCTCGGTTTGCAGTGCTGCGGCAGCTGCGGCGAAGCTGGGCACGCCCGGTGTGACAGAAACCGGGATGCCCTCGGCACGCAACCGGCGGATTTGTTCACCCATTGCCGACCACACCGACAGGTCGCCGGAGTGCAGACGGGCGACGTCTTGGCCCGCATCATGCGCTGTTTTGCATTCAGCGACGATGGCATCGAGATCCAAAGGCGCGGTATTGATGACGCGCGCGTGTTTAGGGCAGTGCGACAGAACGGTGTCAGGCACCAGCGAACCTGCGTAAAGACAGACCGGACTAGCGGCGATCAGGTCGCGCCCGCGCAGGGTCAGCAAATCAGCAGCTCCTGGACCGGCCCCAATGAAATGTACGGTCATGAGCGCACCCCACGCGCAATTGCGCAGGTGGCAAGCCGGTCCTTGGAAACCACCCGTGGTCCGGTGAGAGTGGCTCCGTCTCCAGCAGCAACGAGTGCGCAGGCTTCCGCAACAGATCCTGTGCCGCGTTTTTCACGTACCTTGGCTGAGTCTGTCATGGTGGATGCGGACTGCATCAACTCGGCCGGTATTTCGATCACAGGCATGCCCAAAGCGCTTGCAAGTTCTTGCAACGCTTCGCTTTGAGCCTTGTCCACCGGCGCGGCGATCGCGGTGATCTTGCGCGCACCGGTGGCCGTCAATGCGTTCTCAAGGCTGTCAATGGTGGCGTCGGCGCGAAAGCCGAACCCTGCAACGATCATTTGGACACACTCCATTGCACGATAGGATAGCTGGATTTCCAGCCACGTTTGCGGCCCAAGGCATTTGCATGCGCCAGTTCGATACGCAAGAGGTCGCCGCCTTTTTCTGCGTGCCAATCAGCAAGCAAAACCTCTGCCTCAAGAGTGACCGCATTGGCAACAAGGCGAGCGCCGTCCGGCATCTGCGTCCAAACTGCCTCAAGCATTTGCGAGGTGATGCCACCGCCAATGAACACCGCATCCGGTGTCAGCAGATTATTAAGAGCGGCGGGCGCAGTGCCTGTGACCACTCTCAGTCGGTCAACGCCCAGATTGGTGGCATTACCGGTGATACGCGCTGCCCGCGCAGCGTTCGCTTCAACAGAGACGGCCTGCGTCGTTGAGTGCGAAAGCAGCCACTCAATGGCAATGGAGCCAGAACCCCCGCCGATGTCCCACAGCCGTTCGCCGGGCCGCGGCGCGAGTGCGGACAGTGTTAAGGCCCGCACCGGACGCTTGGTGATCTGACCATCGTGTTCAAAGAATTCGTCGTCAATGCCAGAGGTCGTGGGCAAAGGTAATCCTGAGCCATGAAAAACCAGACTGACGCACACGGGGTGCGCCACATCGGTCAAGTCATAGCTTTCAGCGGTTGTCTGTCTCACTCGTTCACGCGGCCCGCCAATTGCCTCCATGACGTGCATCTCGGATGCACCAAAACCGTGATCCACCAGCCAATTGGCAAGATCGCCAACCGCCGTTCCGTCGCGCAGGGTGACGATCGCATTTTGGCCCGCAGCCGCGTGGCGACGCAGGCTTGAAAATGGTGCGGCATGCAATCCAAGAGTAATGGTTTTTTCCAGAGGCCAGCCGAGTTTGGCAGCGGCCAAAGACATTGTGGACGGCGCAGGCAAGACCCGACATTCTGCGGGGTCTAGATGGGCCATTAACGCGCCGCCTGCGCCATGCCAAAAGGGATCGCCAGACGCGAGCACAACCGTTTTGCGCCCACGCCGCGCGAGCAATTTGGGGATCCCCTCAGCAAAAGGTATTGGCCATGTGACGGTTTCGCATGCCAACTCCGGCAGCAAAGACAGATGTCGTGCCGCGCCCATAACGGTCTCGGCCTGTTCAAGTGCTTTCCGGCTTGCGAGCGACAGGCCATCTGGGCCATCTTCGCCCAGACCGACAATGGTCAGCCAGCACTCGGTGAGCAGGGGATCACCTTTCATGATGACCAAACTCCTTATTCTCGGCGGCACCACCGAGGCCAGCCTGTTGGCCCGTGCCGTGGCGGATCGAGGCGTGGACGCGGTGTTTTCCTATGCCGGACGCGTCGCCGCACCCAAAACGCAACCTGTCCCGACGCGGATCGGCGGCTTTGGTGGCGTTGTCGGTTTCGCGAACTATATCCAGCAGCATAACATCACACATGTTGTGGACGCCACGCATCCGTTTGCCGCGCAGATGAGTTGGAATGCCTACCATGGATGCGAGGCCGCTGGCGTTCCGCTTGTTGCGTTTTCCCGGCCGGTCTGGACTGCGGGTGATGGCGATAATTGGACACATGTTGCGAATATCGACGGCGCAGTTTCTACCTTGAGAGGCCCGGCTAGGCGGGTGTTGCTGGCGCTGGGCAAACAGAGCGTGTCTGCTTTTGCCTCCAAGCCGCAGCATCACTACATTCTTCGACTGGTGGATGTACCGCAGATTGCGCCCGACTTGCCCTCGCACAGCATAGTTGTGTCGCGTGGGCCGTTTGACGTGGCCGGCGACCGTGCGTTGATGCAATCGCATGGGGTGGATCTGGTGATTTGTAAAAACAGTGGCGGCGTCGGGGCCGAAGCCAAACTGTTCGCGGCCCGAGAATTGGGCGTGCCAGTGGTAATGATTGATCGGCCCGAGGTGCCTACCCGTCAGGAGATGTCGACGATAAAGTCGGTTTTGGACTGGGCGACCACCTGACTCGTATGGCCGACGGACCACGTTCATTTTGCCACCGATCGCGGCGTGTAAACCATAGGCGTGCCATCTCTTGCGATGATCCGGGTCTGGCTTGAGCCAAGCAAAACCACGGTGCGCATGTCGGCCATGTCCGGCGAGGTATCCTGTAAGGGCACAATTTTGATGGTTTGATCAGGGCGTGACACATTGCGGGCAAAGATCATCGGGCGATTATCGCCGCAGCTTTCCTTGAGCGTTTTGAGCGCCTTTTTAAAACCTTCAGGGCGGGATTTGGAGCGCGGGTTGTAAAACGCCATCGCGAAATCGGCTTCTGCTGCGAGACGTAGGCGTTTGTCGATCAGCTCCCAAGGCTTCATGTTGTCGCTGAGGTTTATGGCGCAGAAATCATGGCCCAAGGGCGCGCCGCAAGCCGCCGAAGCCGCCAGCATAGCTGTGATGCCGGGCAACACGCGGATGTCGAGATCGCGCCAAATTGGGTCGCCGTGTTCGACCGCTTCATAGACCGCAGCCGCCATTGCAAAGATGCCGGGGTCGCCAGACGACACCACAACAACCCGCCTGCCGTCTGCCGCCATTTCAAGCGCATGCCGCGAGCGGTCGAGTTCGACGCGGTTGTCAGAAGGGTGCAACGTAAGGTTCGGGTTGTCAGACACGCGCTCGACATAAGGAATATAGCCGACCGCATCCGTGGCCTGCGCCAAAGCCTCTTGGACTTGTGGTGTCACGAGGGCCGCGTCACCGGGGCCGATGCCGACGATTTGCACCCAGCCGCTCATGGGCGGCGTCCTTGGCCGTGCACCACAATGATCGAGAAGTAAGGCGTCACGTCGTCGGTCATTTCGCTAAGCTTGGTGACGGTTTGCTTGGCCATCGTGGCGTATTGCACGATCCATGCGTCATCAAAGCGGCCACCCGATTTCAGAGCGGCGATCACCTTGTCAAAATTGGTGCCAATTTTCATGATCACCAGCGCATCCGTGCGCGCAATATAGTCCGACAACGTGTCTTGGGGCAGGGTGCCCATCAACACTGTCAACACATCGTCGCCCCATGTGATGGGCGCCTCGGTGGCAGTCCATGCGCCCGACATGCCGGTGATGGCAGGCACGACTTGCACGGGCACGACGTCGCGCAGACGGGCATAAAGATGCATGAAAGAGCCGTAAAAGAACGGATCGCCCTCACATAGCACGACCACATCTTCGCCGCCTTTTGCCAATGTGATGAGGTGTTGGGTGACGTCTTCATAAAAGGCTGAAAGCATCTGATTGTAGCGCGGATCCGAAAGAGGGATTTCCGTGGTGACAGGGTATTCCATAGGGAATTCGATGACGCTGTCAGGCAAAAGGCCTTCAACAATTTGACGCGCTTGGCCTTTTCGGCCAGCTTTGCGGAAAAAGGCGACATGTTTCGCGCCGGTCAGCAACCGGTGCGCGCGTACACTCATCAAATCGGGATCGCCCGGGCCAAGGCCCACGCCGTGGATGGTTCCGGTTTGGGTCATTCTTTTCGGCTCGCAATGGCGTTGATGGCGGCCACAGTCATGGCAGAACCGCCAAGGCGGCCTTGAACAATCATGCATGGCACGGGTTGGTCGGCCCAAAGCGCGTCTTTGCTTTCCATCGCGCCGATAAAGCCGACGGGGCAGCCGATGATGGCGGCGGGGCGGGGACAGTCGGGATCTTCCAACATGTTGAGCAGGTGGAAAAGCGCAGTCGGGGCATTGCCGATGGCGACAATTGCACCCCCAAGCTTGTCGCGCCAATGCTCAAGCGCAGCCGCAGACCGCGTGTTGCCGATCTCTTTGGCCAGCTCATAGATTCCGTCGGCGTGCAGTGTGCAGATCACCTCGTTGTCGGCGGGCAGACGAGGGCGGGTGACGCCTTCGCTGACCATACGCGCGTCGCAAAAGATCGGCGCACCGGCCTCCATTGCGCTGCGAGCGGCGGCGACCATGCCGGGCGAGAATTTGACGTGCTTTTCAAGCCCGATCATGCCGGCAGCATGGATCATACGCACGGCCACTTGTTCTTCGTCGCGGTCAAACGCGCTTAGGTTGGCCTCGCGCCGGATTGTGGCAAAGCTCTCGTCATAGATCGCTTGACCGTTCTTTTCGTACTCATAAGGCATCAATGCGTTCCTAAGGCTTTAACAAGACTGTCCGGCGTGAGGTCGGTTTCTGTGGGCTGATCCCACGGTGTGCCGTTTCGAACAAGATCAAACGCACCGTCGCGGCCCACCAACGTGGTGGCGCAAGCCCGCGGGCGGGCGCATCCTTTGGCACAGCCCGACACATGCAGAGGGCCGGTGAACTGACCAGCCAAGGAGCGGGCGATTTCGCGCGTTTCCACTGTGGCGATGGCACACAGCGGTGCGCCGGGGCAGGCGTCGGTGGTCAAAAGCGGATCGGTGGCGGTGGTGATAAAGGCGGCGGTTTCGGCCATTTCGGCGCCTTCCATCAGGAACAGCCGCCATGGGGTGACGCGCAGCGCTTTGGCAGCGGTGGCGGTCATCAAGGTCTTTAGGGCGGTTGCTTCGATCTGGCCAAACGCCACGCCAAAGACGGCGCCAAGAGCGGTTTGGCCAGGCTTCAAAGGTTGGGCCGGGGCCGCGGGTAGCACGGCTTGCCAGTCTGCGGGCAGGGTTGTCAGCATCGTGTGGCGCGCCATGCGGCGGTTTTCGCGCCCGCCTGTAGCGACAAACCAGTCAGCCATTTCGATTAGCGCATCAATGGCTGTGTCGACAGTCACTGCGCGGCCTCGGGACATGCCGTCCGCGCGCAGGATCAAATCGCCTGTGGCCGTGCGTTCAAACCGAAAGTCCGCCGAGTTCTGAGTGAACTGCGGCGCGATATCTGTGTCGATGGCGTAGCCCATTTTGGCGGGCAGCTCTGGCAAGTCGCCAAGCCGCGCCATGAGGTCAGTGGCAAGCCGCGTGGTGTTGTCACCTTTGGACAACATCGGCGCAATCAGGATGTTGCGGCGGCCCTCCAGAATAGGATCGTCGGGCAGCAAGCCAATGTCTTGCAGGCGGTCGAGCACAGCTTGGTGATTGCCCTCCGTCACGCCTCGTATTTGCAAGTTGGACCGGCTGGTTAGATCAATCAGTCCCGAGCCAAACGCCAAAGCCGTGTCACAAAGACCAAACACTTGATCCCGCGTGAGGCGTGCCAATACGGGACGCACACGTACCACCAATCCGTCGCCCGACATCATCGGGCGATAGGCGCCGGGGCACCAACCTTTGACAGACGGAGAAGGCGGAGTTTGGGTCATGCGGTTTGCTCCAGTTCCGCAAGGATCGAATTGCGCCGTGTGGCCCAAAGACCGGCAGCATGAAGAGCAGCAAACCGGTCGCGCATCGCCTCAAGCGCCTGCGGGTTTTCGCGTGATAGAAAGTCGATGATGTCCCGATCGCCGAGGGTTGCGTCGTAGTAAGCATCAAAAAGCTGCGGTGGCACTGCGCCTGCGAGATTGGCAAATGCCGCCATGTGATCCAGCGTTGCGGCGATTTCGGCACCACCGCGGAAGCTGTGGCGCATCATGCCAGCCAGCCAATCGGGGTTGGTGGCGCGGGCATGCACCACGCGCGCAATTTCTTCGGTCAGGCTGCGGGCGCGTGGATTTTCGGGGTTGGTGTTGTCCACGTGATACAGGTTGGCAGAGCCGCCTGTCACGGCTTGTGCGGCGGCAAATCCGGCCTCATGAGCTGCGTAGTCCGAGGCCACAAGCACGTCGGTTTCAGGTAGGTCTTGCAGGTGGACAAAGCTGTCGGCGGCACCCACGCGGGCGCGGATGCCCTCGGCGTCTTTGGCGATTTTCTCGCCATCCAGCGCATAAGAAGACGCGTTGAGCCATGCCTCGCCCGCGGCTTGACGGCCTTCGTCAGAATAGTTTTCAATCTCGTGTCCCATGCCAAGGCCATAGCTGCCGGGGGCAGGGCCATAGACGCGCGGCGCGGTGATACGGCCAGCAAACGGGTTCCAATCCGGCGCTTCGTCGCGTTCAGCCAAGGCTTTGACCGCTTGGCCAAAGAGGGTGGATAGCGTCGGGAACACGTCGCGGAACAGGCCCGAGACACGCAAAGTCACGTCGACGCGGGGGCGTTCAAGCAAGGCGATGGGCAGGATTTCGACGCCGGACACCCGCTCGGACCCTTCGTCCCATACAGGCTTTGCGCCCAACAGGTGCAGGGCCATGGCGAATTCTTCGCCTGCGGTGCGCATGGTGGCACTTCCCCAAAGGTCGACGATCAGGTTCTTGGGGTAGTCACCGTCTTCTTGCAGATGGCGGCGCACCAGTTCTTCGGCCAGTTTTACGCCTTGGGCATAGGCCGAGCGCGACGGTACAGACCGTGGGTCGGTGGTATAAAGATTGCGGCCCGTTGGCAGGACGTCGTGACGCCCGCGATAGGGCGAGCCGGACGGGCCTGCCTCGATCCGTTTGCCACTCAGTGCGCGCAACAGCGCATCGCTTTCGGCTTTGGCAGACGGGGTCGCGTCAAAGCTGCCTGCGGTTTGAGGCGCGCGGCCAAAAATATGAAGTCCGTCGCCAAATTGGCTTTCTTTGATGTCACACACAAAGGTGTCGATGCGGGTGATCGCTTCGGCTAAGGAGGTCGCCGAAGTCAGTCCAAGTTCGGTCTGAAGATCAAGCGCTTCGGCTTCGTCTTTGATGTCGCTTTGCAGACGGTCACGGCGCTTGGGATCAAGCCCGTCAGCGTTTGAAAACTCATCCAACAGCGTTTCCAAACGTGTAAACCGTTGTGGCGTCGCGGATGTCTTGAGCGGCGGCGGCACATGGCCCAGCGTCAGCGCATTGATACGGCGCTTGGCTTGCGCGGCCTCGCCGGGGTCGTTGACGATGAACGGATAGATCACCGGCAGATCGCCAATCAGGGCTTCAGGCCAGCAAGTGTCAGACAAGGCAACAGATTTGCCCGGCAGCCACTCAAGCGTGCCGTGCGCGCCGACATGGATCATCGCGTCAGACCCAAGCGAGTGGCGCAGCCAAAGGTAAAAGGCGACGTAGCTGTGGCGCGGCACTCGGGTCAGGTCGTGGTATTCATCTTCACGTTGCTGATCACTGCCCCGCTCGGGTTGCAGTGCGACAAGCGCATTGCCGTGGTGCGTGGCTTTGAAGTGGAACGCGCCGTTTGTGAATGCCGGGTCGTCTTGCGGCGTGCCCCAAGCGGAGGCCAGATCGTCTTGCAGAGATTGCGGTAGGTCGGCCAGAGCCGCAAGATAGTCGGCAAGCGGGTATGTCAGCGTTTCCGACACCAGCGCCTCAGCCAGAGGTGGCTTTGGTTGGTTGGTTGTGAAGCCTGCCTGCGTCAGATCATCCATCAACGCATCAACACTCGCGAGCGGGTCCAGACCAACCGCATGGGCCATGTTCCAGTCTTTGCCCGGATAGGTGGACAGCACACAGGCGACGCGTTTGTCGGCGTTTGGCTTGGCAGCAAGTTGCACCCAGCCTTCGACCTTGTCGGCGATGGCGGTGATCCGGTCTGGCAGAGCGCGGTGCGCAAAGCGGGAATATTCCAGCGCGTCGTCTTTTTTACCGGGTTCCTTGAAGGAGCTGACGCCCGCGAACAGCCGCCCGTCCACTTCGGGCAGGACCACATGCATTGCGAGATCGGCTGGCGCGAGGCCGCGTTCGGCTTCGGCCCATGCCTTTTTGCGCGACGTGGCCAAGGCGACCTGAAATACAGGCGCGTCGGTTGCGTCGAGCGGGGATGTGCCGTCGTCGCCTTTGCCGGAAAATGAGGTGGCGTTGACGATGGCCGCAGGGTGCAGGGATGCTAATATTTCGGCCAACCAAGTCGCCGAGGCGGGCACTTTGAGCGAGGGCGCAAACAGGCCAACCACGTCAAAGCCGCGGCTGCGGAACTCGGTGAACATAGCCTCGATTGGCGCGGTGTCAGCGGCGCTTACGTAGGCGCGGTAAAACGTCAGCGCAACCAAAGGCTTGTCGGTATCGCGCGCTTTGATTGGATCGCAAAGGCCACTTTCCGGTGTCCAGCCACCGTGATCGGGCAGGGCTTTGGAACCGACAACCGGCCGCGCATAAAGACCCGCCGCCAAAGCCAGTTGCGCCAGAGCGGCTTGGGCGGCAATCGCGCCGCCGGTGTCGCACAGATGTGTCAGGCGGTGCAGCGTCGAGACAGGCAGGGTCGAAACCTCATCCAGCCGCTCATCAGGGCGGCCATCCGCTGGCAGAACCGCCAACGCGATGCCTTTATCTGCGGCCAAAGCCTGCACCTGTTGGATGCCGTATTGCCAGTAAGAAATGCCGCCGATCAAACGGATCAGGATGGCTTTGGCGCCAGCCAGGGTTTGCTCGATATAGGTGTCCACCGACAGCGGATGTTTGAGCGCAGTAAGATTGGCAAGCCGCAGAGGTGGCAAATCTCCGTCGCTGCGATGCCAGCCCGCCGCGAAAGCCCCGAGATCGCTGTCAGAAAATGACAGCACCACAAGATCGGCCGGGGACTGTCCCAGATCGATCGGGGTGTCGGCCTCGTCAAGGCCATGGCTTTCGCGAAAGACTACGTGCATGTCGGCTTAGTCTAGCAGAGCCGCGCGGATCGCTTCGACATTTACGTCGTCATGTTCCGCAATCACGACCATCCGGCCCTGACGGGCTTCTTCGGCTTTCCAAGGGCGGTCAAACTGATGACGTACGCGCGCGCCTACGGCTTGCACCAGCAAACGCATAGGTTTGCCAGTCACGGCCGCATAGCCTTTGACGCGCAAGATGTTCTGTTCCTTCGCCATTTTCTCGATCTTCGCGGCAAAAGCAGCGGGGTCGGATTGCTCCGGCACATCCACAACGATGCTTTCGAAATCGTCGTGCTCATGGTCGTGATGGCCGTCGTGGTGGCTTGGACGCGCGTCCATATCGTCTTCGGCGGCGGCTTCAAGGCCAAGGATCACGCGCGGGTCCACTTCGCCTTCGGCGACTTCGACCACAGGCAGCGGGCGCGGTGCTTCTGCCAGTACGATTTCTTTGGCTTTGGCCACACCCTCGGGGCCGGCAAGGTCGGGCTTGGTCAGCAAGACAATGTCGGCGCAGCTGATCTGATCTTCAAACACCTCTGACAGGGGTGTTTCGTGGTCCAGACCTTCATCGGCTTCGCGCTGGGCGTCCACTGCGGCTACGTTAGGGGCAAAGCGGCCATCGGCCACGGCTTCCGCATCGGCCAGTGCGATCACGCCATCAACGGTGATTTTGGAGCGGATATCTGGCCAGTCAAAGGCCTTGAGCAAGGGTTTGGGCAGGGCCAATCCAGAGGTCTCGATCAGGATATGTTCGGGACGGGGATCAAGCTGCATAAGCGCTTCGATCGTCGGAATAAAATCATCCGCCACGGTACAGCAAATGCAGCCGTTTGCCAGTTCGAGAATGTTCTCGGCAGGGCAGTCAGGGATCGCGCAGGATTTCAGGATTTCGCCATCCACACCGACGTCGCCAAATTCGTTCACAATCACTGCGAGGCGCTTGCCTTGCGGGTTCTGAATGAGATTGCGCACCAGCGTGGTTTTGCCAGAGCCTAGAAAGCCAGTGATGACGGTGACAGGCAGTTTTTCAAGGTTGCTCATTCGGGGATCTCCAGTGGGGGAATGCGGGCGATGCAGTTTTTACGGAAATGGGTCGAGCGTTCGCGCCACGGCACAAGACCATCCGCGGTTGCGGCATATTTGGTGATGCCATCAGCGACCAGTTCGGCGTCCTCAGACCCTGTGAAATTGCCATAGACATAGGTCCAGCGCTCGTCACCACCGCGCACAGTGATGGAACAGCCAAAGTCGCAATTGGAGAAACACTCAACGCCTTTGATGGTCACGTTGTCGGGCAGATCAGACGCGGCAAGCGCATCAAAAAGCTGCGTGCCGGGGCGGGGGCCTTCGGCGTCGGTTGGCCGTCCGGCACGGCAGGTCGTGCAGACAAGCAATTCGACTGGAGCAGAAGCGTCAGCCATCAAAATCGGTCCCTCTTTGGGGACGGGGAAAGCGCGGGAAGCCGTTGGACAGCCCGACACCGAAACACCCCGTCCGGTTCATGTCACTCGCGCTGGCAGGTCTCCCGGCTTGCGGATCTCGACGCTTTTGGCGTCTGCGGCCCCCCTGCCTTCCCGGATGTCTCCAGTGGCTGTGGCGGACCTCTCCGGTCACGGTCGCGGGGGCGGCTGCGTTTTCGGGGTTGTCATCCAACCCCTTTCGCATTCCCTTTTCACCTGCTCTAAGAACAGGAACCAGCGTCATCCCGAATGGGCAATGATGACACCAGAGTCAAGCGCGAACGGAGAGGCATCTATGTCAGAGACCACAGACCAAAACGACCGCCACAAGGCAAAAATGGCAAAAATCAAAGCCGCGCGCGACCGGATGATGGCCACCAAGACCGAAGAAAAAGGTCTGATCATGGTGCACACGGGGCCGGGCAAAGGGAAATCGTCGTCGGGATTCGGCATGATCATGCGCTGCATCGCCCATGAGATGCCGGTGGCTGTGGTGCAATTTATCAAAGGTGCGATGGCGACAGGAGAGCGAGCGTTTCTGGAAGAGCACTTTGCCGATGAGGTGAAATTTCACGTGTCCGGAGAAGGCTTTACGTGGGAAACGCAGGATCGCGAACGCGACATTGCCAAAGCAGAAGCAGGCTGGGAGTTGGCCAAAGAACTGATCCGTGATCCAGCCAACCAGTTTGTTATGCTGGACGAAATCAACATCGCGCTGCGCAACGATTATCTGGATATCGACGATGTGGTGGATTTTTTGCTTAGCGAAAAACCCGAGATGACACATGTGCTTTTGACGGGGCGCAATGCCAAGGAAGAATTGATCGAGGCTGCGGATCTGGTTACCGAGATGACGTTGCTGAAACACCCGTTTCGCGATGGGATCAAGGCGCAGGCCGGGGTGGAATTCTGATGACAGTCAAACGCCTTTTGACCGAATTTGGTATGGGGTCATCGCTGCGCCGTCAGGATTATACCGAGGCCGCGAGCCGTGCTGTGCGCGACGCGCTGTGGCACAATTCGATCAACCTTGCCGAGCTGTTTGGCAAAGACAAATCCGAGATGGTCATCACCGTGGATGTGGCCGTACAGCAGCCAGAGCAGATTGATGTTGAGACCATCGCCGCGATCTTTCCTTATGGCCAAGTCACTGTAAATCCAGTGAAAGGCGGGTTGGATGTGCCAAGGAACGATGGCGGCAATCCAACGGTGATTGCCAATATCGCGATCTCTGTGGCGATGGATGTGGAGAATGCAGCATGAGCGATCAGCGCTTCATCATCGAAATGGGTATGGGCAACAGCCAATACGGGCAGGATTACACCAAGGCTTGCGCTCGCGCGATCGAAGACGCGATCCGCCACTCATCTATCCCGATGTTCGCGGCTTTGGGAAAAGACCCCAAAGAGATGCGCGTGCAGGTCACAGTGGGCGTTCAAGAACCTGACAAGGTCGACTGCGTGGCCTTGGTGGCACATCTGCCGCGTGGCAAAGCGTCTGTCAAAGCGGTGTTTGGCGGCATGAATGTGACCAATCCGGACGATGGCAACGTGTTGGTTATCGCCTCCGCTGCGGTCGAGGCGTTCTTGCCGAAAATGGAGTAATTTCTTGGCAAGCGTTGATATTCACGTTCAAAAATATTCGATACGGCCACAAAGGTGGCCTCGGGGGCAGCAACTCCAGATCGGTCTGTTAGCAGATCCGCACGTTTGCCATCCATGGAGTCCATTGGAGTTTCTTCAGGAGGCGGTCGAGGTTTTGCAGGCAGAGCAGCCGGACTTAATTCTGCTGCTGGGTGACTATGAGGCTCATCTCCCGTTTTCCCAAAATCCCGCTGAGGCTGAGGTCGCCAATGTTCTTGCCGCGCTTTCAGCGCCCTTAGGGGTGTATAACGTTTTTGGAAATCACGATTGGCGCCAGGTGCGGAATGACCCTGACCGGTACACGAAACAGACGGTCTGGCACAACGTTTTTGAAAGTGCCGATTTACGCACGCTTGAAAACTCTTCGATAGACGTCGTGCATGGGCAAACGCCAATCACATTGGCCGGTTTGGGATCTCAGATGGCCTTTTGTCGTAGGTTCCGACGTCCTGTTGCCGGAAGGGACGATTTAGGCCAAACCTTGCGGCAAACCGATCCGGATCGTTTTACGATTTTGATGGCGCATGAGCCGGACGTCTTCGCCACACTTCCAAAGCATGTTGATTTGACTGTGTCGGGGCATACACACGGTGGTCAAGTTTTGCCGTTTGGGCGACCGATATATGTGCCGTCCAAGTTCGGTACACGCTTCGCCTATGGCGCGCACAATCTGGACGACCGATGGTTGGTTGTATCCCGCGGTTTGGGGTGCTCTGGCCTGCCATGGCGTTGGGGAGCGCCGCCTGAAATAACTATGGTTGAACTGACATGACCAAAGCTGTGATGATCCAAGGCACTGGGTCCAATGTCGGTAAGTCGATGTTGGTCGCTGGCCTGTGTCGCGCGGCGGCGCGGCGGGGGCTGTCGGTGGCGCCGTTTAAGCCGCAAAATATGTCCAATAATGCGGCGGTGACCAGCGACGGCGGCGAGATTGGCCGCGCGCAAGCTTTGCAGGCTTTGGCCTGTGGCAAGCCGTTGGTGGTGGACATGAATCCTGTGCTCTTGAAACCTGAAACCGATGTTGGGTCGCAGGTGGTTGTGCAGGGCAAGCGGCTGACCACGGTGAAGGCGCGGGAATACAGCAAGCTGAAACCTCAGTTAATGGAACTGGTGCTTGATAGCTTTAACCGTCTGAAATCAAAATGCGATTTGGTGATTGTCGAAGGGGCAGGTAGTCCTGCCGAGGTCAATTTGCGGCAAGGCGATATTGCCAACATGGGCTTTGCGCAGGCTGCCAATGTGCCGGTGGTTCTGGCGGGCGATATCGATCGTGGCGGTGTGATTGCTCAGATCGTTGGTACGCAGGCGGTGATTTCCGAGGACGATGCGGGCTTGATTGCGGGCTTTTTGGTGAACAAATTTCGCGGGGACCCAAGCCTGTTTGACGACGGCTATGCGATGATCGAAGAGACGACAGGCTGGCGCGGCTTTGGCGTGCTGCCGTATTTTGACGAGGCATGGAAATTGCCCGCCGAGGATGCGCTCGACATCAAGAATGCTGCGCGCGAAGGCGGGTTAAAAGTTGTCTGTCTCGGATTATCGCGGATCGCAAACTTCGACGATCTGGACCCGCTTGCACACGAACCCGGTGTGTCGCTGACCATGCTTCGGGCGGGGGAGCCGATTCCCGGAGATACGGATGTTGTCATTATTCCCGGCAGCAAATCCACGCGGGGTGATTTGGCTTTTCTGAAGGAGCAAGGGTGGGACGTGGACCTTGTCGCACATGTGCGGCGCGGCGGGCAAGTACTCGGGATTTGCGGTGGATATCAGATGCTTGGTCAGTGGGTGCGTGACCCTGCAGGCATCGAAGGCCCAGAGGGCGACACCGAAGGCCTGGGACTGCTGAATGTGGAAACCGTGATGACGCCTGACAAACGGCTGACCGAAACAGCCGCTGTTCACGTTGCCTCCGGCGAGGTGTTTCGCGGCTACGAAATCCACATCGGTCGCACCGAAGGCACCGATCGAGCGAGGCCGTTTGCGCGTGTGGATGGTCGGGAAGAAGGGGCCGTGTCAGTCGACGGGCGGGTCAGCGGAAGCTACCTGCACGGGATGTTTTGCGATGATGGATTTCGCAGGGCATGGTTGAAAGCTCTGGGAGCGACAATCGGGGACGCGGGTTATGACGCAACAGTTGAGGCGGTTCTGGATCGCTTGGCGGACCATGTTGAAGAGCATTTAGACGTCACAGAAATATTGGCGATCGCACGGTAGAGTACAGCCTCTCTGCAAGAGAAATGATTGTAAAATCAACAGTTAAGATCTGCGAGCTCTCAGGTCACGAACGGATTGGCCGTGGGCAATCTTGAAGGCCCGTGCGAAGTTCGCAGGTGACTGAAAACCGGTTGCGAGGGCCACGTCTCGAACTGGAAGCGACGTATCGGTCGCCAACCGCAAAGCCTCTTCAAGACGCATTTGCAGGTAAGTGGCTTTGGGCGATTGACTCAAGTGAGCCTTAAAACGCAGTTCCAGTGCACGCGGTGACAATCCGGCGTGCGCGGCTATATGAGGGATTGGAAGCGGGTCTGATATCGTCGCCTCCATACGCTCCAGCGCTCTGGCGAGACGCGGATTGCGACGCACAGGGCGCGGCGCAGAAGTGAGAGTTGGGCTGCCTGCAGGCAATGGATCATATAGAAACGCGCTGCCGACCCTGCGGGCAAGATCGGTTCCAAATCGGGTGCCAATCAAGTGCAGCATCATGTCGATGCACGGCGCCGCGCCACCAGAAGTGGCGAAACGCCCTGACACACAAAACCGGTCGCGCCGAGTGTTAACCTGAGGAAAACGTGTCGCAAAATCCTCCAGGTCTTCCCAGTGGGTGGTCGCGCTGTGGCCGTCCAACAGCCCCGCGCGGGCCAAGAACCACGGGCCTCCGTCGATTGCCGCGATTGTGGTGCCTTGGCTTGCGATCCGGCGCAAACTGGCCAGCAATGAAGGTGTTGCCTGCTCTTCTAGGCGAAAGCCCGCGACGACCAAAAGAAGATCACATTTGGAAAGCTTTGAAATCGCCGGCCCGGTGATTTTCAATCCGCTGGTAAGGGCGGCTTGCTCTCCGTTTGACGTGAAAAAACTCCAATCAAACAATGATTTGGATGCGCGCCTGTTGGCTGCCCGCATCGGGTCAACCGCTGCCGCGAAGCTGAGAGTGTTGCAGTCATCCAGCACAAGAATAGCTGTTGAAAGCGGCTTGGGGTTTGGTTGGAAGATCGACTGTGTTTCGGTTTTCATCACATAAATTACGTATATTCAAAAGTGATGTCGTGCAATCGCGATAGAGTGGCGCAAAGCAAAAAAGGGAATCGCCATGCCTTTGGAAATGAACCGCGAGGTTTTCATCACTTGTGCTGTGACCGGATCGGGCGGCACGCAGGATCGAAGTCCACACGTACCACGCTCGCCTGAGCAAATTGCCAACAGCGCGATCGCCGCGGCCAAAGCGGGTGCTGCGGTGGTGCATTGTCACGTAAGGGATCCGGAAACCGGCGCACCGAGCCGGGATCTGGGACTGTATCGGGAGGTCACGGACCGGATCCGCGACAGCGACACCGATGTTGTCTTGAACCTGACCGCCGGCATGGGCGGTGACATTGTGTTTGGCGGCGTTGAGAGTCCGCTGCCGCCGGTGGCAGGAACCGATATGGTCGGGGCAACAGAGCGGGTTGCTCATGTTGCCGAATGCCTGCCGGAAATCTGCACGCTGGATTGCGGCACGATGAACTTTGCCGAAGCTGATTACGTCATGACCAACACACCAGGCATGCTTCGGGCTATGGGAAAAATGATGACAGTTCTGGGGGTTAAGCCCGAGATTGAAGCTTTTGACACAGGCCACCTTTGGTTCGCTAAGCAACTGGTGAAAGAGGGGATTCTGGCACCCGACGCACTTGTGCAGCTCTGCATGGGGGTGCCTTGGGGCGCGCCGGATGACCTCAATACTTTTATGGCGATGGTCAACAATGTACCGGATGACTGGACGTTCAGCGCCTTTGGTTTGGGGCGCAACCAGATGGCTTATGTGGCTGCATCTGTGCTTGCCGGTGGCAACGTGCGGGTCGGGTTGGAAGACAATCTGTGGCTCGACAAAGGCGTGCTGGCGGAGAACTGGCAGTTGGTCGAACGGGCAGGCACCATCATCGAAAACATGGGGGCGCGGGTGATCGGGCCAGCGGCCGTGCGCGAGAAACTGGGGCTGGTCAAGCGGGCACCGAAGGGTGCGTAAAAGACCTTAGGGGGCATGCTGTATTGCGTCGGTATTGCGACTGTATCGCGACGGTGCAGTATGGGTGCCGGTCCGGCTGGGAGAAAGTTTGGAAATGACGCTTGGGAAATCCGCGATGGGCTTTTGGGCCGCTTTGGTTTTTGTGACCGGATGTCAGGACGCGGGTCCCCGAAACACGGCAGAGCGCGAAAAGGCGGCGGCGTGCCAAGCACAAGGCGGCACCTTCGGACGGTTGGGAAAGAAAGCGCAAGTTCCGATTTGCACCTTGCCCGAGAAGCCCGCCAGCGATGCCGGCAAAAGCTGCTCTGACTCAAGTCAGTGTGAGGCGAACATCTGTTTAGGTGAAACGTCACGTTGCGCCCCGGTCGTGCACGGCAACTATTGTGGTCAGACCATCCTTTCAGAAGGTCAGAAGGCTGAATTGTTGTGCGGGCATTTTGAGTAGAGGAAGCGGCCCGGCAGGGTTTTGGAAAGGGACGACATGACTAAAACAGCAGCGATCATTGGCGGTGGCGTAATTGGCGGCGGATGGGCCGCACGGTTCCTTTTGAATGGTTGGGATGTGCGGGTGTTTGATCCCGATCCCGAAGCACAGCGCAAAATTGGCGAAGTGATCGACAATGCGCGGGTGAGCTTGCCGGGGTTGAGTGATACTGCACTGCCGGCTGAGGGTGCGTTGACGTTTCACGACACGATGTCTGAGGCCGTCGAAGGCGCGTCGTGGGTGCAGGAAAGTGTGCCGGAGCGGTTGGAGCTGAAGCAGAAGGTCTATCAGACCTTGCAGGAGCATTGCGAGGCGGATGCGATCCTTGGCAGTTCTACCAGCGGGTTCAAGCCAAGCGAATTGCAGGGCTGTGCTAGCCGCCCCGAACAGATCGTGGTGACGCATCCGTTCAACCCTGTGTATCTGATGCCGTTGGTGGAACTGGTGCCGACGGAAAAGAACCCGCCGGAGATGGTGGAACGGGCCAAGGCGATCTTGAAGGACGTCGGCATGTTTCCGTTGCATGTACGCAAAGAGATTGATGCGCATATTGCGGATCGTTTCCTTGAGGCGGTGTGGCGCGAGGCGTTGTGGCTGGTCAAAGACGGCGTGGCCACCACCGAAGAGATTGATGAAAGCATCCGCATGGGCTTTGGCATTCGCTGGGCGCAGATGGGGCTGTTTGACACCTATCGCGTGGCGGGCGGCGAAGCAGGCATGAAGCATTTCATGGCGCAGTTTGGTCCGGCGCTGGAATGGCCATGGACCAAATTGATGGATGTGCCGGAGTTCACGGATGAGTTGGTCGATCTGATCGCGGGTCAATCAGACGCGCAATCGGGCCATATGAGCATCCGCGAGATGGAGCGCATTCGCGACAATAACCTTGTGTCGATGATGCGCGCGCTCAAGGCGCAGGATTTTGCATCTGGTGCTGTGCTCAACAAACATGACGTCAAGCTTTCGGCAGAGGCGGGCATGGTGCGGCGTGCAAGTGATATTGCGGATCCCAGTTTGCCAATTGTGACGCAACGCCGTGCGGTGCCAGTGGACTGGTTGGATTATAATGGTCACATGACCGAGAGCCGCTATTTGCAGGCATTTGCTGATGCCTCTGATCGGCTGATGGAAATCATCGGTTGCGATCAGGCCTATATCGCGACGGGCGGGTCGTTCTTTACCGCCGAGACCCATATCCGCCACATTGACGAGACCAAGCTCGGGTCTGTGATCGAGGTGCGTACGCGGGTTCTGATGGCCGAGGGCAAGAAGATGCACCTGTTCCATGAGATGTACGCGGGGGAGACCCTATTGGCGACAGGCGAACATATCCTTATTCACGTGAGCCTTGCGACACGCAGGCCAGCGCCGTTCAGCCCCGAGATTGCCGCCAATCTGGCAATGATTTCTGAAGCACAGGCCGGTTTGGCCGCACCTGAAGGCGCAGGACGTTATGTGGGGCAACCCCGTTGAACCGCGTCCTGATCACAGCGGGCGCGTCCGGTGTCGGTCGTGCGATGGCTGACGCGTTTCATCGTGATGGCTGGCAGATTTGGATCGCGGACATGGATGGCGTGGCTTTGGAAGCTGCGCCCGCGACCTGGCGCCGATCCAAGGTCGACGTGAGCGATGAGGTGGCGGTAAATGCCTTGTTTGATGATGTTCTAGAACATTGGGGCGGCGTAGACGCGCTTTGCGCAAATGCCGGTATCGCGGGGCCAACTGCGGCTATTGAAGATATAAAACTGCAAGATTGGCAGGCCTGCGTGGCGGTCAATCTGGAGGGTGCGTTTTTAGCCGCAAAATACGCCGCACCGATGATGAAGGCGCAAGGCGCTGGCGCGATTGTGGTGACGTCGTCGACCGCGGGGCAGTATGGCTACCCGTATCGCGCGCCTTATGCGGCCGCAAAGTGGGCCGTGATCGGTTTGACCAAAACACTGGCGATGGAGTTGGGCCCGTTTGGCGTGCGGGCGAATGTCATTTGCCCCGGCGCCGTGGAAGGGCCGCGCATGGAAGGTGTGTTGGCGCGTGAAGCAGAGGCCAAGGGTATGACGCGGGATGCGGTCTATGACGGCTATGCATCGGGAACCGCGATGGGGTCCTTTGTGGAAGGACGCGACGTGGCCGAGATGGCGGTGTTTTTGTCCTCAGACAAGGCGCGGTTGGTAAGCGGGCAGGTGATCGCCGTTGACGGGTTTACGGTGAACCCCGATCCCAAAGTGTAGGGGGCTTTGCCCCTGCGCCAGCAAACTGGCGCTACCCCAGGGTATTTTGGCCAGAAAGAAACGGGCACTTAAAGCAGTGTACCCAGAGACGAGGCATGTGCGGGGAATTGTCGGGCGGTGACGTCGGCCTGACGCACGAGATTGTCAAAATGTGCCGTAAAGCCTGAGACGCGTTCCGTGTCACGAAAAGCGAGATAGTTGCGGCCAAGATAGAGCACGGCCAGCAAGGGGCCGAAGACCGTTATCGGGCTGGAAAACAGCCGGTGCGCGTCAAACAGATAGAGCCGCATACGGGGATAAAGTTGCTCGGTGAGGTCGGCAAGCTGTTCAAGCTGACGTTGGCGGATGTGGCTGGGCAGGCCTTCGTAGTATCCGGTGCCGGTGGCAAAGGCGCGCATTTCGTGGCGCGGCAGGGCGATTTCATAGTCAGAATGTGAGGAGCGCATCCAATTCAGGCGGTCGCGCGAGGCGTTGATCGCCTGTTCGGTGGTACGCCCCAGATGGGCGGAGTATTCCCAGACCAGCATCTCGTCGGTTTTGAGCATGTCAGGCAGGCCA
The DNA here is from genome assembly GCF_947331465.1 of Shimia sp. Alg240-R146. Classification (GTDB taxonomy): domain Bacteria; phylum Pseudomonadota; class Alphaproteobacteria; order Rhodobacterales; family Rhodobacteraceae; genus Shimia. The sequence continues at coordinate 179,703 of NZ_CAMZOK010000002.1, forward strand.
GCAGGCACGTGGCGGATCTTGTACCCTGCGGCTTCTTGGTGCCAGTCGAAAATTTGCTCATCCACAAGCGCGCGGGGGGCCTCGGTGACGGTCATTGCATTGGCGAGGATCGCGGCAGTGTTTTCCGGAAGATCCGTCAGCGACAATAGCCAGTCTGCCGATACACCAAGCGCGGCAGCGCATTCCCCCACCACTTGCGCGTTGGGCAGTCGGGCGCCTTTGTCCTTGAGAAGCTGCGAAATTGTGGACCGGTCCACACCAATGCGCCGGGAGAGTTCCGACTGGGTGATGGACGTGTCTTTCATCGCGGACCCAAGGCGCTGGCGAAAGCGGTCGGCACGCAGGCGTTTGTCGATAATTTCACTCATGCGGTGATAAATATCACAGATGCTGAATTTTGTTAATCACATTCAGAATTCCGCACATGGCTGGGGGCAGGTAACACGTTTGTGAGGGACTGGTATCACAGAAAGAGGACGGAATGGACACACGGCAACGGTCGGTGCTGAAGGCAGTGATTTGGAATGTGATTGGTTTGGCAACCATGGCGGTTGTGGGGCTGGTTGCGACAGGGTCTTTGGCGTTGGGCGGCAAGATGGCTGTGATCAATGCCGGACTCGGCCTGAGCATGTACGTTGTTTATGAGCGTATCTGGGCTGGTATCGGTTGGGGGCGTGCGCATGGCTGATCTGCGCAAGTCGACGCAGGTGGAGTGGCCTACCTTGGCCCTGTTTGTGCTTTGCTATGCGACATACGCTATTGGCGCCGTCTGGGCGGCGGCGTGGTTTTTGCCGCTGGGCATGGTGCTGACGATCCTGGCGCTGGCGCTGCATTCGTCGTTAAGCCACGAGGTTTTGCACGGACATCCTTTTGCTGCGCGGCTGGCCAACGAGGCGCTGGTGTTTCCGGCCATCGGGCTGTTCATTCCGTATATGCGGTTTCGCGACACGCATCTGGCGCATCATCAGGACAGTGTGCTGACCGATCCTTACGACGATCCCGAAACCAATTTTCTGGACCCGGCGCGCTGGACGCGAATGCCGCGATGGTTGCGGTTGGTACATGATTTTAACAACACGCTTTTGGGGCGCCTGCTGGTGGGGCCGGTATTGGGGCAACTGGCGTTCATGCGCTCTGACTTGCGCGAAATTGCGCAGGGCAATACGGCTGTTCTGCTGGGTTGGTTGCTGCACGTTCCCGCCGTGGGGCTGGTGGTCTGGTGGATGGCGGCTGTTGGGCAGATGCCGGTCTGGGCGTATGTGCTCAGTGCCTACGCGGCCTTGTCGGTGCTGAAAATCCGCACGTTTCTGGAGCATCAGGCCCATGCCAAGGCGCGAGGGCGAACGGTGATTATCGACGATCAGGGGCCACTGGCGTGGATTTTTCTCAACAACAATCTGCACGTCGTCCACCATATGCACCCGAGGGTTCCGTGGTATCGTCTGCCGGTGTTGTTTCGCGAGAACCGCGAGCGGTATCTGGCGCGCAACGACGGGTATTATTTCAAAAGCTATGGCGAGGTGTTCCGACGGTATTTCTGGCGCAGAAAAGATCCGGTACCGCATCCGATGTGGAGTGACAAATAGCGTGAAGCGCTGGGCATTTTCGCAGCGAGCGTGACATTCCTAAAGTTCCGCGCCATCAATACTGCCATGGAACTTTGGATCATCGCCTCTGTAGCTGCGGCCGCATTTCAGACCGTGCGTTTTATGCTGCAGAAGCATCTGGCGGCGGTGTCGCTGTCGGCGGCGGGCGCGACTTTCGCGCGGTTTCTGTATTCCGCGCCGATTGCCTGTCTGATCCTTTTGGTATGCGTCACCAACGACTGGATTAGGCTGCCGTCGCTGGGCGTTGCCTTTTGGACGTTCGGCGCATTGGGCGGCGCGGCGCAGATCACAGCGACGGTGTGCACGGTCATGCTTTTTGGGCGGCGCAACCTTGCTGTGGGCATGGCCTTTATCAAAAGCGAAGTGTTTTTCACCGTGCTGATTGGCATCGTCTTGTTGGCTGAAGGCGTGTCTGCCGTCGGATTTGCGGCAATCGCGTTGGGTGTGGCTGGCGTGCTGGTTCTGTCAGGCCCAATCGAGGCCAAGGGCAGCGGGTGGCGGCGCATTCTCAGCCCGTCGGCAGCCTTGGGGCTGACGGCGGGGGCGTTGTTTGGGGTGTCGGCCGTGGCGTATCGTGGCGCGTCGCTCGCGGTTGAGCTAGATGCCCCGCTGGCACGGGCTTTGGTGACGCTGGCAGCGGTGACCGCGATGCAAATGGCGGCGATGTGGCTGTGGTTGCGATTTCGCGAACCCGGCGAAGTGGGCCGCGTGCTGTCGGCATGGAAAAGCGCCGGGTTCATCGGGTTGACCAGCATGGCCGGCACGTTTTGCTGGTTCACGGCGTTCACGTTGCAGACCGCCGCCTACGTCAAAGCCGTTGGTCAGGTTGAGCTGGTGTTTGGCATTCTGGGGACGGTTTTGGTGTTTCGTGAAAAGATTAGCCGCCGGGAGTTTGTTGGCATGGCGCTTTTGGCGGGCTCAATTCTTGGGCTGATCCTGTTCGCTTAGTCGCGGTCCCAATCCGGCATGTGACCACGTAGGCGCAGGAAGTGGCTCGCCTCGTCGTTGTTGTTGAAGAATGGCACGTTTTGTGGCGGCTCGGGAGTGTCTAGACGTCCTTCGACTTCGGCCAGAACAACTTCGGTGATGAACGGCAAGTCAAACTCCCGCGCTTTGGCGAGGGGCACCCATTGCAAGTGTGAAAGCTCATCACAGGCGGCGGAAAAATCATCCAGATCGGTGGCGATGGCGGCAGCGTCCAGCAAGAAAAACCGTGCGTCAAAGCGGCGGGGGCGCCCCGGAGGCGTAATGGCGCGGAAAACAAATTGCAGTGCGTCGGCCGTCGGCAAATGGCCGGTTGCGGCGTAGGTCTGCCAATCTGCGGGCGGGGTGGCCTGCCACGCGCCTTGCTGGCCAAGGATCAGGCCGGTTTCTTCCCAAAGTTCGCGCACAGCAGCCACGGCGAGCGGATGGGCCAAGCCCGGATCAGATTGTTCGCCGAGGCGGGCCTGACAGATGCCGGGCAGGGGCGTCGCCAAATCAATTTCGGCGTCTGCTGCGTCGACAGCGCCGCCGGGGAAGACAAATTTGTTGGGCATAAACGCCGCCTGTGCGCCGCGCTGTCCCATAAGGATGTGCGGATCGGAAATGCGATCACGCAGCACGATCACAGTGGCGGCATTGCGGATTGCAGTTTTGTCGATGATCGGCGAGTCGGTCATAAGATCCCCTTTTGTCTTGGGGTCAGTATATGACGGATATTAAAATCCGTGCATTCTTCGTGCCCATTGAAACGCAACGACACACCCCTTTAGTCGCGGCAGAAGGTAGAGCGAGAGCGCGACACAGCCAACCGCAAAAACCGTGAACAAAATGAGGGGTTCAGGGCGCCACTTAACAAACGCGATATGCAAAAGCGGTGCCATCAAGTGGCCCACAATTAGAATCGTCAGATACGCCGGACCGTCATCGGCGCGGTGGTGATGCAATTCCTGTTTGCAGACCGAACAGTGGTCACGCACCTTAAGATAGCCTTTGAGCATGGGGCCTGTCCCGCAGTTCGGACATTTGCGTCGCCAGCCTCGTTTAAGCGCGGGTTTTAGAGGGCGATCTTCGTCAACGGAGATGTGGTTCAAGGCTTGGCTGGACTGGTCGGTCACGGAAATACACTCAATAAGATTAGGTCTGTTCGCACATCCAAGATGGCTGTGACCTCGGGAAGTTAAAAGGGCGCAAATGCGCTTGCGGCGCCATGTCGCAAAGGTCTGGTTATTGGGGTGATGCGTGCGGGACAGGCAAAAAACTAAGGCGTAGGCGAAAAAACTTTTCCTTTTGGCGACGGAAACGTGTGGGCCGCGCGTTCTACCATCACGAAACAGGCACAGAAACAGGCCCACGATAGACACAGGGTCGGTGCGCTCCCCTCGCGCATTTTCAAAGGAGACCGAAGACATGAAGAGTTCGTATTTTATTGGCGGTGTGATTGTTGCAGCCCTGAGCGTGACAGCGGTTGCGGCGTCGGCCAAAGAGGGCGGTAAGCACCGCCACCAGCGCGGCATGCAGATCACGTTTGAACAACTGGACGCCAATGGCGACGGCTTTGTCACATTGGAAGAAATGCAGGCCCACGCGCAGGCACGGTTCATGGAGCTGGATACCGATGGTGACGGCACGATCTCGCTTGACGAGTTGAAATCCAAGTTCAGCGAGCGGGCCGGCGAAAAAGCTGCGAAGCACGCGGAGCGGATGTTCACGCGGATGGACGCCAATGGTGACGGCAAGCTGACAGCGGAAGAGATGGCGCCCAAAGGCGATCGTGCGGCCAAGATGATTGAGCGCATGGACACCGATGGCGACGGCAAGATCAGCGCCGCCGAGTTTGAAGCGGCCAAAGTCGAGCGCGAAGGCAAGCGTGGCGAACGCCGTGCAAAAATGTTTGAGATGCTGGACACCGATGGCGACGGCGTGATCTCTAAGGAAGAGTTCGAGGCTGCCAAAGACGTGATGCGCGATGCCCGCAAAGGCAAGAAACGCCCCGGGTCCGGTCAAGCTGTCCAAGACAATTGAGCAGAGACGCGCTCCGGGCGGCACAGTCGCCCGGAGGCACTGACAGGATTGCAACACGTGACAACACAGGCTAGCCATCGGGATCATGACCATGCCCTATGACCAGCAATCTGACATCCCGGATGAGGCGCTTTTGGTGCTTTATGCCAATGGGGATGATGGGGCTGCGCGGACGTTGACATTGCGTCTGACGCCGCGGGTCTTTGCCCATGCGTTTCGTATGCTGGGCAATCGGGCCGATGCCGAAGACGTTGCGCAAGAAGCACTCATCCGGTTGTGGAAGATCGCACCGGAGTGGCGTCAGGGCGAGGCCAAGGTGACCACATGGCTTTATCGTGTGGTGGCCAATCTGGCGACGGACCGGTTGCGCCGCACGCGCGGTGTGGCGCTGGACGCCATCGCCGAACCGGAGGACGGTGCCAAGCCGGTCTCTGAGACGATGCAGGATCAGGCACGACAGACTGCGTTGAATGCGGCACTGAATACGCTGCCGGATCGCCAGAAAGAAGCGGTGGTTCTGCGTCACATCGAAGGTCTGGGAAATCCTGAGATTGCCGAGGTTATGGACATTAGCGTCGAGGCTGTGGAAAGTCTGACGGCGCGGGGAAAACGGGCGCTGGCCCAGGCTTTGGCCGGACAACGCGATGCATTGGGGTACACCGATGGCTGAGAAGAAAACGGAAATTGCACCATTGGCGGCGAGAGACGACGCCATGCTGGAGTCGCTCTTTGCAGTGGCCAAGGACGCACCTGCGGCCCAGCCATCGCCGGATTTCATGGCGCGCATGTTGGCGGAGGCAGAAGCGCTTCAGCCGGCAGCGGCGGAACTGGTCGCAGCACCTTCGCCGCGCAGCGGGCCGCTGATACGATTGGTGGCGATGTTGGGTGGTTGGCCATCAGTGTCTGGACTGGCGGTGGCGACAATGGCTGGGGTCTGGATCGGTGTGGCCGCAGGACCGGCCATGATGCAGAGCGATCTGGGAGCCAGCTTGCTGGTAACAACTGACGAAACATATCTCTCTGCGTTGGACGCAAGTTTTGCCTTTTTGGGCAACTGACGGGGACGCAGGATGAGACACGGAAAGGCGCAACGATGACGCAGACCCAAGAGAAAAAGCAACGCAAACCCTTGCGCGGATTGCTGGTGGCCTCACTGGCCGTCAACCTGGCGGTGGCAGGCGTTGTGGGCGGCGCGGTCTTGTCCCACAAGCGCTTTGACGGCGATGGACCCAAGGCAAGCGAGCGGTTTGGAACGCCCTATGTGCAAGCCCTGTCACGCGAGGATCGCCGTAAAGTTGGACGCGCCATCCGCAATAGTTATCGCGAAGAAGGCATCGGTGTGATTGGAAACAAAGCACTGTATGCGCAGACGCTGGAGATGTTGCGTGCGCCAACTTTTGATCCTCAGGCGCTCAGCGCGGTGTTGGCTGAGATTGACACCGCAGCCGAAGGGCGCCGGACCTTGGCGCGCGATCAGTTGGTGGCGCGGATCGAAAGCATGTCGCCTCAAGAACGCGCGATTTATGCCGACCGGCTGGACGAAGTGCTGCAACGTGGTCCGCAAAAGCGTCCGGGCAAACCTAAAAAACCTTAAGAAACTCTTGGACGGCCGCGCAGTTCAGGCTGCGGGGCGCGCCATTGTGACATTGTCGCGACCACAGGCTTTGGCGCCATAGAGCGCTTGGTCTGCAAGGTCGATCAATGTCGTGGCGGCGGCGTCGTTTGACGGCATCGCTTCGGCCGGAAAGTGGTCTGAATCGCTCTCGCTGCCCATGGTTACCCCGATGCTGATGGTGACCGGAATGCGCAGGTCGCGATCGCGCAAGTAGACTGGTGTTTTTCGGACGACATCACGCAAATGATGCGCCAGCTCTGAGGCGCTTTCAGGTGTGGCTCTTTGCATCACAATAAGGAACTCTTCGCCTCCGATCCGCGCGATCAGATCACCTGCCTTGACGGTCGCGCGAAGACGGCGGGCCACTTCTGCAAGCACGATGTCACCAGCCGCGTGGCCGTACTTGTCGTTCACCAGCTTGAAGTGATCAAGATCTGCCACCATCACGGCGAAACCTTGTCCCTGTAGACGGGCTTGGTGCGCGGTTCGCGCCAGTTGTGGCAAGGCATAGCGGCGGTTGTAGAGGCCGGTGAGCGGATCAGTCACGGCTGCGTTTAATCCGGCCTCAAGAGATCGCGACAAGCGATCCGTGAGCTTTTTGCGTTTGAGGATGACCGCAAGGCGCAGCGCCGCTTCTTCCGGGTCAAAATTGCCAACCATCACGTCGTTGGCCCCTAAGTCCAATGCATTCACCCGCGCGCTGTCATCTTCGCGGTCCAGCACCATCAACACGGCCGCTTGGCGTGTTGCGGCTCTGGCGCGGATCTCCGCGAGAAATCGCAGGCCTTCTTCGGGAGTGTCGGCGGTCACACCAATGACGAAGCCGTCGGGCACCGCAAAATGTGACATGGTTCGGACCGCATCGCTTATGGGGTCGGCGCGCATACGATAGGGCACGAGAGGTTTCAAACGGCGACACCATTTCAGCGCGTCCGCGCCGTCACAGGCGGCAAACACCAGCGCAGCGGGAGCGTCAAAGGCGCTGCTGTCTTCGGCAAGACCGGGAATGCGCTTCGCCGTTTCCTGCAGGCGTAAACCATGTACCGTGTCATGGGCGCGTTGCAAACAGCGGATACGCGCAAGAAACGGGCCCTCGCTGATAGGGGAGGTGATGATATCATCGGCACCAGCGCGCAGAGCAGCGAGTCTGTCGCTGCGGGAAAAGTCGCTGCCGTTCACGATAATCGGCAGAGCCGCGCCGTCGGCGGACGTTTTAACAGTACGGCAGAAATCATCACGCACCATGTCCGTCAGGTCGCCGCCCAAAATCACCAGATCCGGCGGTTCCGACCGGATCATCTCTAGAGCTTCCTGTGCGGTTTCCGCTTGCCGTGTGTCCATAAAACTGCCTGCCAGCCGTGCTTTGAGCACGCATCGGTTTGCAGCAATACTATCGACGATCAAAAGATGACCTGTCATAACGACACCTGAAAAATGGCAAACTGGTTTCCATCAGAGTGCCAAGTCAAAGGTTAAGAAAAGATTTCGAAAGTACGAAAAAATGTCGCTTTCCCATGATGCAGCGGAAACCCTTGCCTTGGATGCGCTGGGTTGGCTGGTGACCAACGACGAGGTATTGCCGGTATTCCTTGGCGCGACGGGGGCGTCTGTCGAAGATTTGCGCATCCGTGCCGGTGAGGCGGATTTCCTTGGATCGGTTCTTGAGTTTCTGACCATGGATGACACCTGGGTGGTGGCGTTCTGTGATCAGAAGGGATGTGGCTACGATCAACCTCTGATAGCGGCGCATGTGCTTTTGGGTACGGCGCGTATGCATTGGACCTGACACCCAATCGGGGTCGGTGAAAGCGCTTGTGTGACGTTGATCGGTGGGGCAAAGTCCGGCCAACACGACTTGCCACAACAGGATTATATGATGCGCGCGGATGGGGTTCTCTTTGACAAGGACGGCACGCTTTTTGATTTCGGGGCGACTTGGAACGCGTGGGCATATACCGCAATCCAAGAGTTTGCTTCTGGCGAGGCAGGACTGGCCGCGAAGATAGCCGAGGCACTTGCCTTTGATATGGATGCGCGCAGTTTTCGGGCCGACAGCTTTGTGATTGCGGGCACCAACCGCGAGGCTGCAGAGGCTGTGGCTGCGGTTGTGGCGGGCAGCGATGTGGATGCGATCGAGCGTAAATTGGCGGTTGATGCCGCCGAAGCGCCGCTTGCGCCAGCCGTGCCGCTTGCGCCCTATCTGAGCGGTTTGCGCGCCAAAGGTCTTAAGCTTGGCGTGATGACCAATGACAGCGCCTATTCGGCGAAGGCCCAATTGCAAAGCGCAGGCGTGACTGACCTGTTTGATTTTATTGCGGGATTTGACAGCGGTTATGGCGCCAAGCCTGATCCCGATCCGTTGTTGGCGTTTGCTGATCAGCAGGCGCTGGCGCCGGAGCGGGTCGTTATGGTGGGCGACAGCACCCATGATCTGATCGCGGGTCGGCGCGCGGGCATGCAAACAGTTGGCGTTCTGACAGGCATGGCGCCGAAAAATGAGCTTGCGCCTTATGCCGACGTGGTTTTGCCTGACATCGGCCATATCCCCGGATGGCTAACGACCTGATCCTTTCCTGTTTTCCCGCGCAAGCGCGCGGGCCACGCCCAACCTCTGGCAGGGGCCGTTTGGCCCCGAAGAGGACGGGAGCGCTTGGCTCGTGTGCCGTGCTGCGGCACTGAGGGCGAAAAAACGACAGCTTCTGTCGCAATCGCGCAGACTCCACTTGCCAGCCGCGCTTTGCTTGGGGCAGGTGACGACGGGAGGCTTTTATGGCGGACACAGACGGGCGCGCGCAGCGCAAGGGCGGACGGACCGGTGGACGAGCCGGTGGGCGGGCCGGTAAGGCCGCGCGGCGCGGCAAAGCGGGTGTCATCGAGCAAATGCCATGGCGGCTGCCGGTCAATATGGATCGCCCAACCGAGCCTCTGAGCCCTGAGGGTGTGCACGCCGTCCATGAAGGGTCGATGCGCATTCTTGAAGAGATTGGCATCGAGTTTTTCAATACAGAGGCCCGCGACATCCTGAAGGAGGCCGGGTGCTCTGTAGACGGGGACACGGTGCGCATGGGGCGCGATTTCGTGATGGAAATGGTCGCCAAAGCGCCGTCGAGCTGGACGTTGACCCCGCGCAATCCGGACCGTCAGATCACAATGGGTGAAAACCATATTCTATTTGGCAATGTGTCCAGCCCGCCCAACTATTGGGATATGGAGTTGGGCCGCAAAGTCACGGGCACGCGCGAGATGTGTGCGAACCTGTTTAAGCTGAGCCAGTATTTCAACTGCATCCACTTTGTTGGCGGCTATCCGGTGGAGCCGCAGGACATTCACGCCTCTGTGCGCCATCTGGACGTGCTTTATGACAAGCTCACTCTGACCGACAAAGTCGCTCACACTTATAGTCTTGGCAAAGAGCGGGTTGAGGATGCAATGGAGATGGTGCGCATCTCGGGTGGCTGGACAGATGAGGAATTTGAGGCCAGCCCAAAGCTCTACACCAACATCAACTCCACCTCGCCGCTGAAGCACGATGAGCCGATGATGGACGGGTGGATGCGTATGGCGCGGCGCAACCAAGGCCTTGTGGTCACGCCGTTTACGCTTGCGGGTGCGATGGCGCCAGTGACCATGTCGGGCGCTGTGGCGCAATCGCTGGCGGAGGCGCTCTGTGCTGTGGCCTTGGCGCAATACATCCGACCAGGGGCGGCCTGCGCAATTGGCACGTTTACCTCCAATGTCGACATGAAGTCCGGCGCACCGGCCTTTGGCACGCCTGAGTACATGCGCGCCACGCAAATGACCGGCCAAATGGCGCGGTTTTATGATCTGCCGATGCGGGCAAGCGGCGTTTGCGCGGCCAATGTTCCGGACGGCCAAGCCATGTGGGAGACCTCAAACAGCCTCTGGAGCGCGGTGCAATCGGGCGCCAATATGGTCTACCACGCGGCAGGCTGGCTTGAAGGCGGGCTGATTGCCAGTCCTGAGAAATTTGTCATGGATTGCGAAATTCTTCAGATGATACAGCGCTATATGGAGCCGGAACTCTGGGCCACGGGGCCGGAGGAGATCGCGATTGATGCGATCAAAGACGTCGGCAGCACCGGACACTTCTTTGGCATCCAGCACACACAGGATCGATATACCACCGCGTTCTACCAGCCGTTTGCCAGTGATTGGCGCAATTACGAGGCATGGGAGGCCGCAGGCGGCGTCTGGACGCCGGAACGCGCGCATCACATCTACAAGGATATCATCAACACCTTTGAGGCGCCTCCGATGGACGCGGCGATCCGCGAAGAGTTGGCGGCCTTTGTTGCGCGGCGCAAAGAAGAAGGCGGCGCACCAACAGATTTCTGAGTCAATTTACCACGTTGTTTTTCCACATAGTTTTGCGGTACTATCCCGCCAAATCTGTGGAGGCGGGCATGTATAGCGAAGACGGGCGAACCATGGCGGGACGCGTTGAGATGGCCATCGTTGGTGCGGTGGCGGGATTGGCGATGTGGGCGCTGTTGGACAAGGGCCGCGACATCGTAACGAACCCGCACGCGTATCTGGCAACGGTGTCCTTTGCTGCCGGTTTTTTTGCAGTTCTATTGGGGCTGAGCGGCCCGCATCGGGTGGCACGTGCAGCTTTGCCTGCGTTGCTGCTTGGTGGTGTCGGCGCACTTCTGATCACGTTGTCGGGGTTGCGGTTTGGCACACTGGACGAGATCGGCCAGGCGGGGCATCCCATTGCGGGATGGGCTTTGTTTCTGTGTATTGCCACACCGTTTGCAGCCGTCAGATTGGTGCAACACGAAAGCCTGACGGACTATGGCCGGCTGTTTGACACTAGCTGGAGCATTATGGTGCGCTACTCAGCCGGTTGGTTGTTTACGGGCATTTTGTTTGGCGTGGCGTTTTTGTCCCATGCCTTGTTGGACATTGTCGGCATCACGATCATCGAAGATCTTTTGGAACACGAGCCAGTCCTGTGGGCATTTGTTGGTTTTTCACTGGGGCTTGGCTTGTCGGTCGTGCACGAGCTGCGGCAATATTTGTCGCCTTACCTGTTGTTGCGGATGTTGCGCATGCTGGTGCCGGTGGTGCTGGTTGTGGTGGCGGTTTTTGCTGCGGCTGCTTTGTTTCAAGGGCCTGACCAGCTGTTCGGTAGCCTGAGCCGTGCAGCGACGCTTCTGGCGGTCGCGTTGGTGATGATTTCCTTGATCAGTATCGCGCTGGATCGCAGCGATGCGGATGCACTTGAACCACGCTGGATGCGGCTGGCAACGGCGGCTTTGGCGATGCTCTTGCCGGTGATCGCGGCGCTTGCGGTTTACGCGATCTGGCTGCGGGTTGCACAATATGGCTGGACGCCGACACGCTTGTTGGCGGCGGCGGTGGCGTTTGTCATAGTGCTGTACGGGGTGGCCTATCCGGTGTGCGTAGTGATGGGGGCCAGCTGGATGGCGCGGGTGCGTCGGGCCAATGTCTGGATTGCGGGGGCGACCCTAGTTTCAATCGCGGCGTGGATGTCGCCAGCTTTGAATGCCGAGCGAATTTCCACATCAAATCAGGTGGCACGGGCAGAAAGTGGTGCGGTGCGCCCTGATCAAGCGCCGCTTTGGGAAATGCAGCATGAGTGGGGCAAGGCCGGCCGGGCTGGGTTTGCGGTGTTGCAAACCTCTGACAATGATGTGCTGGCGAAAGCGGCGGACGAGGCCGCAAATGGACAGCAGCAAAGGCGCGAAGATCAGAAGGCTCACAAAATCCAACAATTGTTGGACGTGTTGGTTGTTCTGCCTGAGGGAGAAGCAATCACCGCCGAACAGATTAGCAATATGGGAATGTGGAAGTTGGACAGTTTGGCAGACTGTGGAGAAGCCCTTGAGGCGCGGTGCGTTTTGGTTTTTGGCGACTTTGATCCAACCAGTGACGCGCGGCAGGGTGTTTTGTTGCAAGCTATCTCCGGGCGGTCTGAGTGGCGTCGCTGGCTGGTGACACTCTATCCCGACTCAGTTGAACTGCAGGGTCGGGAACGCGTTGATAGCCTGACGGCTGCACATATCCAAAAGCTTGTCGACGGGGAGTACCGCGTCGCCCCTTCCAGCCTTAATTCCCTTTGGATCGGCGATCTCGAAATATTACCGGCCAAGTAGCGGTGTTGGGACTTTTTTAACCTCGCTGTGGCTTTATCCTTGCGAGAACGATTGAGGTGAACAGATGCATGGTCTGATCAACAGAGCCATACAGTGTTTTGTGCGCGACAGCTATGGACAGCGCCGGTGGGTGGATGTGACCCGTTTGGCGGAACTTGAAATCATCGATTTCGAGGCGATGCTGCATTATGAGGACAGCACAACAAAGGCGTTGATTGCCTCTATTGCTAAGTTGTTGGGCGTTCCCGAAGAAACCGTGCTTGAGGATCTGGGAACTTACCTTGTGTCGCATCCCAATGTTGAGGCGCTGAGGCGTCTGTTGCGGTTTGGCGGCGTGAACTTTGTCGAATTCCTGCATTCGCTCGATGATTTGCCCGAGCGTGCGAGATTGGCCGTGGATGACCTGACCATGCCGGGACTGGAGCTTGAAGAACACAGCCCGGAAAAGTTCAGCCTGCGATGCTCCTATGACTATATCGGATTTGGCCACGTCATCATCGGGGTTCTCAGAACGATGGCAGATGATTATGGTGCGCTTGTGTTCCTTGAGCACAGTGGCGTTAAAGATGGCGTCGAGGTTATTGATATAACGTTGATTGAAACCGCCTTTGCCAGTGGCCGTGAGTTCGATTTGGGCGCGCGTGCGGAATAGGGTACGAGTATGACGGATACGCAAGACATGCTTCAGATGTTGGACGTTTTATGTCCAATGCACGTCCAATTGGACGTCGACGGGCGGATTTCCCATGCGGGCCCGACGTTGCAAAAACTGTATCCGGATTTGGCTTTGTCTGGGCAAAGTTTTCTCGATGTATTCGAGTTGAGCCGCCCGAAGCGCATCACGAATATGAAAGACTTGCTTGCAACGGCAGGACAAAAATTGCACCTGCGCAAGCGCTTGCAGCCACTCACCGGCCTCAAGGGTGTTCTGGTGCCGATGCCTACGATTGGCGGCGCGATGGTGAACCTCGGGTTTGGCATTTCGATTTTGGACGCGGTGAGCGACTATGACCTGAATGCCGCGGATTTTGCCGCGACCGATCTGACAATTGAAATGCTGTATTTGGTGGAAGCAAAATCCGCCGCGATGGAAGCGTCGCGCAAGCTGAACCTGCGCTTGCAGGGGGCGATGATTGCCGCCGAAGAACAAGCCTTCACTGACACGTTGACCGGCTTGAAGAATCGCCGCGCGCTGGAGCATATCCTGCCGCGCATGGTTAAGGATTGCACCCCCTTTGGGCTGATGCAGGTCGATCTGGATTTCTTTAAGCAGGTGAATGATGCTCTTGGCCACGCGGCTGGGGACGCTGTGTTGCAACATGTGGCACGGGTTCTGGTGGAATCCAGCCGTGATGAAGATTGCGTTGCGCGCGTTGGCGGGGATGAATTTGTACTGGTGTTTCACGGCACCACGGATGTCGAGATCATGGGACGCATTGCGGAGCGCATCATCTCGGAAATCGAAAAGCCTGTGCCGTTCCGCGATTCTGTTTGCAAAGTGTCCGCCAGCGTTGGCATTGCGATGTACGCCGGCTGCGGCGAAACCGATATGGATCAGTTGCTGAGTGATGCGGACACAGCGCTCTATGCCTCCAAACACGCTGGGCGGTCGACGTATCGCATGTTTGACCCGCAGATGCGTGAATCCGGCCCGTTGGCCGGTTAACGGGCGATACGCTGGCGGCATTCGCCTGACATGTAATCCACAAACAACCGGATTTTCGGATCCTGAAACTTGCGATGCGGGTAGAGACAGCCGAAGGCGGCTGGCAGGGGCGGCGTGTCGGGCAGTACTTCGACCAAGTCACCACTGTTCAAATGCTGCGCAACGTCAAACCGCACTTTGTTGGCGATTCCAGCCCCTTCCAGAGCCCACTGGGTCAGAACGTCGCCGTCATCCGCATCAAATCGGCCTTTAGCCTCGATCTTGCGCGGGCCTTTGTCGGTTTGCAGGGTCCAAAAATACTCGGGTGAACGGGGAAACCGCAGCAGCAGGCAATTGTGACTTTTCAAAAGTTCATCCGGTGTTTTCGGAATTCCGGCGCGGGCCAGATAGTCGGGCGCGGCGACAAGTACACGGTCACAATCTGCGATCTTGCGCAGCTTGAAGTTGCTGTCTTTCAGTTCACCAAGAACAAAGGCCACGTCCATCCCGTCTTCCAGTAGATCGACTTTGCGGTCAGAAAGCCGCAAGCGGACGTCCACATCCGGGTAGGCTTCTGAAAACGCAGGGATCAATGGTGCGATGATGCGTCGACCGACGCCAAGCGGCGCGGTCACGCGAATGGTGCCTCTCGGGTGGTCGGAGAAATCGGCAACCACCGCTTCGGCCTCCTCCAAGGCTTCGATCACCTTGCGGGCATGATCGTAAAAAACCTTGCCCACTTCTGTGGGAGAAAGATTGCGGGTTGTGCGATTAAACAACCGCGCGCCGAGGCGGCCTTCCAATTCTTTGATGCGGTTTGAGGCCACCGCAGGCGTCAGACGTAGATCGCGTCCGCCTGATGTGATGGATCCGAGTTCCACAACACGCACGAACACGCGCAGGCTTTCTAGATAAGGCATGATCTCTCTCCGCAGCGGTTTTCACGGGCATCTTGCCCGATTTTACGCATTCTAGCAGTGAAAGAGGGATACATTTTCAATCAAATATTGAAATAGATTTGCAAAAACCCGCGTATCATCCCCCTATCAAGGGGTTTTACACTGCTTCCAAGGGCACCCTTGGTGCCGCCGGAATGCCAGCCTAAGAACAGGGAACAGCCAATGACGCAGGGCGCAAAGGTCCGCACCGAGATCCGTTTTGTCCTTAATGGCCGTCAGATGCGGCTGTCGGACGTGGGTGCTGATGATACATTGCTGGATTTTCTGCGCATTGATCAGCGCCTGACCGGGACCAAAGAGGGCTGCGCCGAAGGGGACTGCGGCGCTTGCACGGTGATGGTGGGACGACTGACGCCCGAGGGGCTGCGATATGAGGTGGTGAATGCTTGCATTCGCTTTCTGGCCTCCTTGGACGGCTGTCATGTCGTGACAATTGAATACCTCGGCGGACCAAACGGGCGGCTTAGTCCGGTACAGCAAGCCATGGTGGATCATCACGGAAGCCAATGCGGGTTTTGCACGCCGGGCATCGTGATGTCGCTCTATGCCCTGTGGATGGAACATGAACGGCCCAGCGTGCCGCAGGTGGAAGTCGCCTTGCAGGGCAACCTGTGTCGCTGCACCGGCTATGCCCCAATCATTCGTGCGGCGCAGGCGGTGACGGAGTACGGCACCACCACTGCTGAGCATCTGACGATGGAACGAGACACAGTGACAACCATGTTGCAGGCTGTGCGCGACGGTGCGCGGGTCGAGGTCGCGAAAGAGGGTAACCGTGCGATCCTACCTGCGGATGTGGATGATTTGGCCGTCGTTCTGGAAGCTGAACCAAACGCGACGATTGTTGCTGGCAGCACAGATGTGGGGCTGTGGGTTACCAAATTTCTCAAGCGAATTTCTCCGGCGGTGTTTGTGGGCCATCTGGAAGGACTGAAATCCTTGGAGGTTCAGCAGGACGCGATCACGTTTGGCGGGGGCGTGACTTATACAGAGGCGCAGGACGTGATTGCGCAGTATTATCCGCATCTAAGCGATTACTGGGATCGCATCGCCGGCTGGCAGGTGCGCAACATGGGCACAATTGGCGGCAACATCGCCAATGGGTCTCCGATTGGGGACACGCCACCGGTTTTGATTGCTTTGGGCGCGTCGATCACACTGCGTAAAGGCGATGTGCGGCGGGTTTTGCCGCTGGAAGATTTCTTTGTGGCCTATGGCAAGCAGGACCGCGCCGACGGTGAATTTGTCGAGAGCATCACAGTGCCGCGTATCCGCGATGGGCATCACGCGGCCTATAAAATTTCCAAGCGGCGCGAGGAGGATATCTCTTCGGTGGCGGTGGGTATGGCCGTGCAAGTCGATGCAGGCGTGATCTCCGAAGCTGTGCTGGCATTTGGCGGCATGGCGGCGACGCCAAAGCGCGCCGCAGCGGCGGAGGCAGCGATGATCGGACAGCCGTGGTCTGAGGCGACACTGCTGGCGGCCGCTGCGAAGTTGCCTGACGATTTCCAACCGCTTGATGATATGCGGGCTTCGGCTGCTTATCGAATGACGGTGGCGCAGAACCTATTCCAGCGCTTTTGGCTGGAGCAATCCCGTGCTGAGGCGCAGCTGATGGCGGAGGGTCTGTGATGTCTGAGACTGATTCTATCAAAGGCGGTGTGCACCGCGATATGGCCCACGATAGCGCGGCCAAGCATGTGACAGGCGCGGCGGATTATACCGACGACATAGCCGAGCCCATTGGCACGTTGCACGCCTATTTCGGAACCTCGGATGTGGCGCATGCGCGGATCACATCGGTTGACCTGGCCGCTGTACGTGCGGCCCCCGGCGTGGTGGGCGTGCTGACTGCGGAGGACGTCCCCGGCGTCAATGATGTCAGTCCAACAGGCCGGCATGACGAGCCGCTTTTTGCCAAAGACACTATCGAGTTCTGGGGGCAAGTGGTCTTCGCGGTTGTCGCCGAAAGCCGGGACGAAGCGCGACGCGCGGCAAGTTTGGCGCAGATCACTTATGAGACATTGGCGCATGTCACGGAAGCGGACGAGGCCATTGCCAAAGGGTATCCTGATGTAACCGCCCCCATGACGCTGCAACGCGGAGATATTGCCAAGGGGCAGGCCGAGGCGACCCATCGTATCAATGGGCAGATGCGGATTGGCGGGCAGGACCATATGTACCTTGAGGGGCACATCGCCTTTGCCATGCCCGGAGAAGACGACGATGTGGTGGTGCATTGCTCCACCCAGCATCCCAGCGAAGCACAGCATATGGTGGCGCATGTTCTGGGCGTACCAAACAACGCTGTGGTGGTGAACGTGCGGCGCATGGGCGGCGGGTTCGGCGGCAAAGAAAGCCAAATGAACCAGTTCGCGGCCACAGCAGCTTTGGCAGCCAAGCGATGGAAAAGGCCGGTGAAAATCCGCCCTGACCGCGATCAGGACATGGAAAGCACCGGCAAGCGGCATGATTTTGTGGTCGATTATGATGTGGGCTTTGCAGACGATGGCCGCATCACAGCTGTTGACGCGCAATTTGCGGCGCGCTGTGGCTGGTCGTCAGATCTGTCGGGGCCTGTCACGGATCGGGCGCTGTTTCATGCCGACAACGCCTATTTCTACCCGCATGTACGGCTGAAAAGTCGCCCGATGAAAACCAACACCGTGTCCAACACGGCGTTTCGCGGGTTTGGTGGGCCGCAGGGCGTCGTAGGCGCGGAGCGCATGATCGAAGAGATCGCCTATGCCTTGGGCAAAGACCCGTTGGAGGTGCGCAAGGCGAACTTCTATGGGGACACGGACCGCAATATTACGCCCTACCATCAAGAGGTTGAGGACAACGTCATTGAGCGACTGGTGGATGAGCTTGAGCGGAGTTCCGACTATCAGGCACGACGCCAAGCGGTATTGGATCACAACGCCAAGGGCGGCATCATTCGCAAAGGCATCTCTCTAACGCCGGTGAAATTCGGGATCAGCTTTACGGCGACGTGGTTCAATCAGGCGGGCGCGTTGGTGCATGTCTATAACGATGGCTCGATTATGCTCAACCACGGCGGCACAGAGATGGGGCAGGGGCTGAACACCAAGATAGCCCAAGTGGTGGCCGAGGCGTTTCAAGTTGATATCGACCGGATCAAGATCACCAAGACGACAACCGAGAAGGTGCCGAACACCTCCGCCACGGCGGCCTCATCGGGCACGGACCTGAATGGGATGGCCGCGCTGGATGCCTGTGATCAGATCAAAGCGCGACTGGTGTCGTGGGCGGCTGAGGCGTGGGATGTGGCCGAGGATGCAGTGGTTTTTGTCGCCAATGCCGTGCGCGTAGGCGAACAGGAAATCGCGTTTAAAGACTTTATCTCAAAAGCTTACATGGCGCGTGTGCAGCTATCGGCGGCCGGGTTTTACAAGACCCCGAAAATCCATTGGGATCGTGAAAAGGGTCAGGGGCGGCCGTTTTACTATTTTGCGTATGGCGCGGCTGTGGCGGAAGTGTCGGTGGACACTTTGACCGGCGAATACCGTGTGGATCGCGCGGATGTGCTGCATGACGTTGGCAAGTCGCTGAACCCAGTGTTGGACAAAGGGCAGGTCGAAGGTGCCTTTGTGCAAGGTTTGGGCTGGCTGACGTCTGAGGAACTTGTTTGGGACGACAAGGGGCGGCTTAGAACCCATGCGCCAAGCACCTACAAGATTCCGTTGGCGGGCGATATCCCACGGGAATTCAACGTAAAACTGGCGGACTGGTCCGAAAACCGTGAGTTGACGATCAAGCGATCCAAAGCGGTGGGAGAGCCGCCGTTCATGTTGCCGATCTGCGTGTTTGAAGCGCTTGGCATGGCCGTGGCGTCGGTGGCGGACTATCGTGAGTGCCCGCGGCTGGATGCGCCGGCAACGCCGGAACGGGTGTTGATGGCGGTGGAGCGGTTGAAGGCGTGAAACCCGCAGATATCATAGCGTTTTTGCAAATCGATCTCCCTGTTGTGGAAGTGTCGCTTACGCGTGTGCGGGGGTCTTCGCCACGTGAGGAAGGTGCTGTGATGTATGTGTCGCGCTCAGGTATGGCAGGCACAATTGGTGGCGGGCAGCTGGAGTATATGGCGCTGGATGAGGCGCGTAAGCTGCTGAAATCCTGCGAGAATGCTGCGAAGATGGATGTGCCGCTCGGGCCGGAGATTGGCCAGTGCTGCGGTGGTCGGGTTGAGATATCCTTGAGCGTGATGGGCGCGCATGCGCGGGTCGCGGCAACGGCGCGGGCTGCGGCAGACGCCGCCGCTTTGCCGCATGTTTATGTGCTGGGCGCAGGGCATGTGGGGCGGGCTTTGGTCAATGTGTTTCAGCACATGCCGGTTGCGTGTCATCTGGTGGACAGCCGCTCAGAAGAGCTGGGCATGAGCCATGCTGATGTGGCCAAATCCCTGACAGCGTTGCCAGAATCTTTGGTGCGCTTAGCCCCAAAAGGCAGCGCTTTCATTGTGTTGACCCATGACCACGCGCTTGATTTTCTATTGGCGGCTGAGGCTTTGGCGCGCGGGGATGCGGCCTATGTCGGCATGATCGGATCGGCCACGAAACGCAGCAAATTTGCCAGTTTTGCCAAAGCACAGGAAAGCTTGGACGCGCAGGCATTGGTCTGCCCTATCGGCGCCTTGGGCAGCGGTGACAAGCGCCCCGAAGTGATCGCAGCTGCGGTGGTGGCAGAGGTGATGGCGGTTTTGACGGCCACATCTGTTGTGGCGCACGCAACAAGCTGAAACTTCGAAAAAACAGGTTCGGTATCGCGTCGGTATTGCGACTGTAACGCGTCGGTGCCGTTTTCGACCCGCTTAGCGGCGATAGGTCAAGGCCAGGGCAATGGCGTGACGCAGTGCGTCTGTATCGAGCGGTGCATCCAGTGGGACATATAGCGCCCGATTGCCGTCGTAGGCGAACGCATCGCCAAACCGCTCACGCCACGCCTCGACCACGGTTGTCTGGCAATGCACCAGCATGGCGATGCGATCTGGCGTGTCAGCGGACCAGCCAAGGCGGATCGGAGTGCCGTCGCGCTTGGGCGGCGCAAAACTGGGTTGGCCCCATTTCAGACTTTCCTCTATCGGCAAGGCACCTGCTTCGGCGGCCGTGTCGCAAATCAAATCCCGCAAGACCCGCATGCCATCCTGCGGCGCCTTTGGAAGCGCCGCAAACGCCGGAGCGATCTGGGTCGGCAGGGGGTTTGCGGTTTTGGTCATGGCAGAACAACGATGTTGCCGGTGTGCTTTTTGTCGATGAAAGCCGACTGCGCGTCTTTGAGATCTGCCAACGGATAGGACGCGGCAAGTGCCGGGCGAATGTCGCCAGCCTCGATATAGCGGATCAGATTGGGCATGACCGACAGGTCGATCACAGTGGATCCGGTGAACGTCAGGTCGCGCAGATAAAGCGTGCGCAAATCAAGCTCGACCATCGGGCCTGCAATGGCGCCCGATGTGGTCAAGCGACCACCGCGTTCCAGCATGTCCACCAGAGTTGGCCAGAAGTCTCCACCGACCACGTCGGCCAGCACGGTGATCTTTTCATCGCCAAGGGCTGCGCGCAGGTTGTCGGGTGCGCGTGGCAGGACGACGTCCGCGCCAAGGGCGGCGACGTCGGCGTGTTTTGCCTCTGATGCCAGCGCGATCACCCGCGCGCCGCGCCGCTTGGCCAACTGGATCACCGCGCCGCCAACCCCGCCGGAGGCGCCAGGCACAAGCACCGTGTCCGCTGCTGTGACGTGCGCGCGTTCCAGCATGCCTTCGGCGGTAGAGTAAGAGCAGGAGAATGTCGCCAGTTCCGCGTCCGACAGGGAGCAGTTTACAGCCAGCGCGTTGCGGGCGGGCATGACGGTGAACTGGGCAAAGCCGCCATCCATCTCGGAGCCGAAATAGCCGGTTTTGTTTTTGTCCAGAAGGTCATCGGGATCGCGTATCCAGCAATCGGTGATGATGCGCTCGCCGATGCGGGCCATATCGACGCCTTCGCCAACGGCAACAATTGTGCCGCAGACATCCGCGCCCTGGATGCGAGGGAAGGTGATCGGTGCCCCGCCCCAGCTGGGGTCATCACCATCGGGCGTTTCATCGGTGGCGGTTTCGGTCGCGCCGGTGACGGCCTTGGAATACCAGCCCGCGCGTGTGTTCACGTCGGTGTTGTTCATGCCGCATGCGCCGACACGTACCAGAACCTGACCGGCCGCGGGCGTCGGCACTGGCCAATCGGTGCGCCATTCATACGCGTCCAGATCGCCGTGGCCGGTGAGAATCATCGCGTTCATGGTGGTGGGCAGGGTCATGGCTGTGTCCTTTGCGTTCTGCTGGACGTGAGAAAACCACGGAGGGCGGAAAACTGATATACCGAAAACGACACGGTTGCATAAAGCCTGCGTTATGACCCGAGCAGCTCTCCCGTTTCCATTGCACGCGGATTACGATATCGCAAAGCTACCCCAGTTTAGCCGGACATTGATTATGCACACCCCGCTCCCCATGACCCGAGATCTTGTCCTTGTGGGCGGTGGCCACACCCATGCGTTGGTGTTGCGCATGTGGGGGATGAAGCCTTTGGCCGGTGCGCGGCTGACGTTGATAAATCCGGGACCAACGGCGCCGTATTCCGGTATGTTGCCGGGCCATATTGCCGGACATTATTCACGCGACGAGTTGGAGATTGATCTGGTCCAGTTGGCTCGGTTTGCTGGCGCGCGTCTGATCATGGCGCCGGCCACGGGTATTGATCCGGAGGCCAAAACCATCAGCGTCGCGGGGCGCGGCAAAATCTCTTATGATGTGGCCTCGTTGGATGTGGGCATTCATGGGGAAATGTCATCGCTCGCTGGATTTTCAGAACATGGCGTCGGGGCCAAACCGCTGGATGTTTATGCCGCGAAATGGGCGACGTTTCTTGATCAGGCATCTGGAGAGATCACGCCTGATGTCGCCGTGATTGGCGGCGGCGTGGCGGGCGTGGAATTGGCGTTGGCGATGGCACATGCGCTCAAGGCCAAGGGCGCTGTGCCCAAGGTGCACGTGATCGAGGCGTCTGAGCAGATCACGCGCCAGACGGCAGGCGCGGAGGCACCCTTGCGCAAGGCGATGGCGCGGTTGGGCGTCAAAGTGGTGACGCACGCGGCGGTGGCGGAAATCACTTCAGATGCGGTGATCTTGGCGGACGGCCGCCGTGTAGCCAGCCATTTCACAGTGGCGGCGGCGGGTGGATTTGCCCACCCTTGGTTGGCCCGTGCGCCTTTGCCGTTGACCGAGGGCGGCTTTGTGCGCGTGGATCACAGCCTTTTGGCCGAAGGGTTTGACGATTTGTTTGCCGCAGGCGACTGCGCCGAATTGGTGGACACGCCGCGCCCCAAAGCAGGGGTGTTTGCGGTGCGCGCCGCGCCGGCGCTGGCGCGGAATTTGCGGGCCGCGTTGACGGGCGCAAAGATGCAAAAGTTCAAGCCACAGGAAGATTACCTCAAGCTGATTTCGTTGGGTGGCAAGAAGGCGTTGGTGTCCAAGTGGGGGCGGACGTTTGCCGGAACCGGCCTGAAGGCGCCGTTGTGGCGCTGGAAAAACCACATCGACCGCAAATTCATGCGCCAATTCGTCAATCTGCCGCAGATGGCCGTGCCCAAGCCGCCGCGCGACGTGGCGCTGGGGCAGGCGGCAACGCAGCCGCTGTGTGGCGGCTGTGGCTCTAAGGTGGGCGCCGCCACCTTGTCAGAGGCTTTGATGCAAGTGCCCCGCGAGGGCCGCGCTGATGTGCTGGCAGGCCCAGGCGATGACGCGGCGGTGTTGCGCGTGGGCGGGGCAGAGCAGGTGGTAACAACCGATCATCTGCGCGGATTTATCGAAGATCCGGGCCTGATGGCGCGGATTGCGGCGGTGCATGCGCTGGGCGATATCTGGTCGATGGGCGCGGTCCCGCAGGCGGCGTTGATGTCGATCACCCTGCCGCACATGGCAGAGCCGCTGCAGGCCCGCACGATGGAGGAGATTTTGCGTGGGGCTGGCGAGGTGTTGAGCGCAACAGGTGCCGAGATCGTCGGGGGGCATTCCGCGATGGGCGCTGAGTTGAGCATTGGTCTGACGCTCACCGGTTTGTTGGACGGGCCGGCCATCACCAACGCGGGCGCGCGGACCACAGATGCGCTGATTTTGACGCGACCGATCGGGTCCGGCACGGTTTTGGCAGCGGAGATGCAGGGCAAGGCGCGTGGGCGCGATGTGGCGGCGATGTTGGCGGTCATGGCGACGCCACAAGGCGACGCAGCGGATGTCTTGCAAGGCGCAACTGCGAAGACCGATGTGACCGGCTTTGGTCTGGCGGGGCATTTGATGGCGATCTGCCGCGCGTCAGGCGTGGCGGCAGAGGTCGATCTGGACGCGGTGCCGATCTATGCGGGGGCGGAGGCGCTCGCAGCGGCGGGGCATCGCAGCACGATCTATCAAAACAACGTGGATGCCGCGCCGGTTGTTGGCGAGGAGAGCGCCAAGTCGGCGTTGTTGCACGATCCGCAGACGGCGGGTGGCTTGTTGGCGGCTGTCGCAGCCGATCAGGCGGCGGCGTTGGTGGCGCAGCTGCGCAGTCTGGGGCATGACGCGGCGGTGATCGGGCGGCTCAAAGAGGGGGCGGCGTCGATCACTCTGACGCAATGATTTTTGCGGCGGTGGCAGCGAGGGTGTCCTCGGACAGATCCGGCAAATCAAGCGGCTGCGCATCCGGCGCATGGGCGCGCGAGATGCGGCTGTAGCGCGGATCATAGTGGGTTTCGATCAGCTGTTGCGCCAAGGTTTCATAGTCGCCCGCGAGTGCCAACGCGTTCCAAGTCTCGACCTGTTCATGGCCATGATATCGCGTGAGTTGGCCAAGGATATCGGTCAACCGGTCACTGTCGGCAATCATGTCAGGATAGGCGGTCAACAGATGGCTGGTTCGGGCCGCAAGCGGCGCGGTCACGCGCAGGTTGGGCGCGGCGATCATGGCTTGCCACAGCACCGGCGGGATGATCAGGCGGCCGATTTTAGAGCTTTCAGCCTCGACATAAACTGGACGATCGGGTGTCAGTTTGGCCATGCCCATCGCCAGACGGCTTTCGAAGGCTTTCTGGCTGGGCTGCGTGTCGCTCATTGGGCCAAACAGAGAGCCGCGATGTTCGGCCATGGCCTCAAGATCCAGCATCTGCGCGCCTTGTTCGGCGAGGTGATGCAACAGGCGGGTCTTGGCCGTTCCTGTGCCGCCGTCGATGACCACAACGGGGCAAGGCATCACGGCGTCATAAAGTGCTTTGGAGACCATGCGGCGGTAAGATTGGTAGCCGCCCTCGACCGTGTCCGCGCGCCAGCCAATCTGTTTGAGAATAATCGCAACCGAGCCCGAGCGTTGCCCGCCGCGCCAGCAATAGACCAGTGGTTTCCAGCCGCCGAGGCGATCAGATAGCGGGCCTTCGAGATGGGTTGCGACGTTGCGCGAGACCAGTGCGGCGCCAATTTTTCGGGCTTTGAACGGGTCGTCCTGCACATAGATCGTGCCCACGCGAGCGCGTTCTTCGTTGCTGAGCGCAGGCAGTGATATGGCTCCGGGAATGTGGTCTTCGGCATATTCTGCCGGGGAGCGGACGTCGATGATCTCGTCAAACGGCAGAGAGGCGAGGTCGGAAAGCTGGGTCAGCGCGAGGGGCATGGGGGCGTCCGGTTGTCAGGGTGTGACCTGAGTAGTCGGTTTGGGCGTGGTGGGAAAGAGGCGCTGTCCGTTGACAAGGGGAGCGGGCGGCCCGGGGCTTGCGCCACGGGCCAACGGATCAGGAAGCCACCATTGTCAGCAGCTCATATTCGGCGACTTGCTCGTCGTTCTGATTGGTCAGGGTCACGTGCCAGCGGACTTCGCCATACTCCTCATTACGTTTGGTCTTTTTCTTGACTGTCAGGCGCACTTTGATGGCGTCACCGGCGGACACCGGTTTCATGAACCGCAGACCGTCAAGGCCGGTGTTTGCCAGCACGGGGCCCTCGTTGGGTTCGACAAACAGGCCCGCGGCGAAGGACAGTAGCAGATAGCCATGCGCCACACGGCCCGGGAAGAACGGGTTTCGCTTGGCGGCGGCGTCGTCCATGTGGGCATAGAAGGTATCGCCGGTGAAGGTGGCGAAGTGTTCAATGTCGTCCAGTGTCACCGTGCGCGGCGCGCTGTTGAGGGTTTCCCCAACCGCCAGTTCGCCAAATTTGCGGGTGAATGGATGCGCGCCCGCGGATGTTTCTGCGGCGCCGGCCACCCATTGGCCAGTCACGCCGGTAAGGATGTCGGGGCTGCCCTGAATTGCGGTGCGTTGCATGAAGTGTTTCACGGCGCGAATGCCGCCGAGCTCTTCACCGCCGCCTGCGCGACCCGGGCCACCGTGCACCATGTGCGGCAACGGGGACCCGTGGCCGGTGCTCTCGCCCATGCTGTCGCGGTTGTTGAAGTAGAGACGACCGTGGAAGGCGCCTGCGCCAAGCGCGACGTCGCGGGCGACCTCGGTGTCATGGGTGATGACGGAGGCCACAAGCGAGCCTTGGCCGCGGTTTGCCAGCGCGATGGCGTGATCCAGATCGCGGTAGCCCATGATGGTTGAGACAGGACCGAAGGCTTCGGTGTCATGCACGGCTGTGGCGGTGTCGGGCTGATCGCAGAAAAACAGCATCGGTGGGACGAAGGCGCCTTTGTCGGCGTCGGCACCCTGCACGGCAAAATCGTCCGGATCGCCATAGACGCGGGTGGCCTCTGTGGCGAGATGCGCGGCTTTTTCCAGCACGTCGCGCTTTTGGCTCGCAGAAACAAGCGCCCCCATGCGGGTGGTTTCAAGGCGGGGATCACCGATCACGGTTTTATCGAGTCGGGCTGAAAGTGCGTCAATCACCGCCTCGGTGACGTCTTCGGGCGTGATGATGCGGCGGATCGCGGTGCATTTTTGACCTGCTTTGGTGGTCATTTCGCGGCTGACTTCTTTGATGAAAAGATCAAATTCCGGCGTGCCAGGTAGAGCGTCGGGCCCAAGGATCGAGCAATTCAAGCTGTCAGCTTCGGCTGTGAAACGCACGGAATTTCCAAGGATCAGCGGGTTTGAGCGCAGTTTTAACGCAGTGTCGGCGGAGCCTGTGAAGGCCACGGCATCCTGACAAGTGAGATGGTCGAGCATGTCGCCCAAACCGCCGGCGACAAGCTGTAGCGCGCCGTCGGGCAGGATATTGCTTTCCGCCATGATACGTACGGCGAGTTCGGTGACATAGCAGGAAGACGTGGCGGGTTTTACAATGGCCGGAACCCCCGCGAGCAGGGTGGGGGCGAGCTTTTCCAGCATGCCCCAAACCGGAAAGTTGAAGGCGTTGATGTGCACTGCGACGCCTTGCAACGGGGTGCAGATGTGTTGACCCAGAAAAGTGCCGTTGCGCGACAGCTGTTCGATCTCGCCATCTACATAGATCTGCGAATCCGGCATTTCTTTGCGGCCTTTGGAGGCAAAGACCATCATGGTGCCGATGCCGCCGTCGATGTCGATCAGGTGATCGGCCTGCGTGGCGCCGGTGTCAAAGGAGAGCTGATACATAGCGTCGCGGTGTTCGCGCAGATGCAGCGCCAAGGCTTTGAGCATGCGGGCGCGGTCGTGGAAGGTCATGCGACGCAATGCAGGGCCGCCCACGTCACGCGCATAGGCCAGCATTCCCTGCACATCCAGCGCGTCGTTGCCGGCAGTAGCGATCACGTCGCCGGTGATGGCCGACGCGATGTTGCGCGCGCCCGATCCGGGGGCAACCCACGCACCTTTGGCAAAACTGGATACATTTTGAATGGTCATAACGTGCTCTCCCCTTGACGCTGCGCCGTGTTCCGCCTTTTATTGACCAACCGTTCGGTCAATGCAAGCGGCGGTGCGCGATGTTGGGGAGGATATCATGGCAAATTTGACAGGACAGGCGCGGGCGGAGGCCTCAGCGCAAGCGATGTGGGAGAGTGACCGCGCAAGTCAGTATCTGGGCATGCAGATTGTCGAGGTGGGCGAGGGGCAAGCGACCTTGCAGATGACGGTGCGGCCGGAGTTTTGTAACGGACACGGCATATGTCATGGCGGTCTGACGTTTACTCTGGCGGACAGCGCCTTTGCCTTTGCGTGCAACAGCCGCAATCAGGCGACTGTGGCGCAGCACAATCAGGTCAGCTATCTCGCGCCGGGGCGCGAGGGAGACGTGTTGACGGCAACGGCGCGCGAAGTTTCGCTGAGCGGGCGCAGCGGGCTTTATGATGTGACCGTGACCAATCAAGACGCCGTGGTGATTGCAGAATTCCGTGGCGCCTCCCGCGCGATCCGTGGACAGTTGTTTGAAGAATAAGACGCATTCGTGCGGAGGAGAACGATCATGAAAGACCTGTCACCACGGCCCGAAGAGCTGGACCCGATTGAGATTGCATCTGTGGATGAAATCCGTGGGCTGCAACTGGAGCGGCTGAAGTGGTCGCTGCACCATGCCTATGACAATGTGCCAATGTACAAATCGCGTTTTGACGAGGCCGGTGTGCATCCAGATGATCTTACGTCTCTGAGTGATCTGGCGAAATTCCCGTTCACCTACAAAGAGGATCTGCGCGCGAATTACCCCTTTGGCCTGTTGGCTGTGCCGCGCGAGCAGATCATGCGACTGCATGCGTCATCCGGAACCACGGGCAAGCCGACCGTGGTGGGTTATACCGCAAAAGACATCGACAATTGGGCGGACCTGATGGCGCGCAGCCTGCGGGCATCGGGGCTTCGGGCGGGTGACATGGTGCACAACGCTTATGGCTATGGGCTGTTCACCGGCGGTCTGGGCGCGCATTATGGCATTGAGCGGCTGGGCGCGACGGTGGTGCCGATGTCGGGCGGGCAGACCGACAAACAGGTCGGGCTGATCACCGATTTCCAGCCTGACGGAATTATGGTCACGCCGTCTTATATGCTCAACATCCTTGAGGCGTTCCGCAAGGCGGGGCTGGACCCGCGGGAAAGCTCGCTGAAGGTTGGCGTTTTTGGTGCTGAGCCGTGGACGGACAGCATGCGCAAGGAAGTCGAGGACGCCTTTGATATGCATGCGGTGGATATTTACGGGCTGAGCGAGATCATGGGGCCTGGGGTTGCCAATGAATGTGTGGAAACCAAAGACGGGCCGGTGATCTGGGAGGATCATTTCTATCCCGAGATTATTGATCCGGTGACGGGTGAAGTTGTGGAGGACGGGCAGGAGGGTGAACTGGTGTTTACCACGCTGACCAAAGAAGGTCTGCCGATGATCCGCTATCGCACCCGTGATCTGACCCGTCTTATGCCCGGTACAGCGCGATCGATGCGGCGAATGGCCAAGATCACCGGTCGCAGCGACGACATGATTATCTTGCGCGGCGTGAACGTGTTTCCGAGTCAGATTGAGGAGCAGGTCCTCGCGACGGGGGGACTCGCGCCCTACTATCAGATCGAACTCTTTAAGTCGGGTCACATGGATGCAATGCGCGTCAAGGTTGAAGCGACGCCGGATGCTGCCGATAATTTGTCAAAAAATGCCTCTGCGCGCATGTTGACCAAGAGAATTAAAGATATCGTAGGAGTTTCCACCGAAATCATCGTAGGAGACTCAGGCGATGTCGAACGCAGCCAAGGCAAGGCGCGTCGAGTCGTCGACAACCGAGACAAGGAGTGAGTTGTGGCGCGAACTATTGCAAAAGACCACGATCAGAAACGTAGCCATATCCTAGACACGGCGGCAAAGAAGTTTGCCACCGAAGGGTATGATCGTGTGTCGATGACCAAGTTGGCCGCAGCCTGTGGGGTCTCCAAGGCCACGATTTATCACTATTACACGAGCAAAGAGGCCATCCTGTTTGACGCGTTGGACACCTATCTGCACGACTTGCGTGATCGGGTCTGTGCGTTGGATGTGGAGTCCGAGGCTCCGGAAGAAGCACTGTATCATGTGGTGCGTGAAATCCTGATGGCCTATGAAGGTTCGGATGAAATCCATCGCGTGCAAACCACCAATTTGAGCAACTTGAGCGGGGATCAGCAAGCCATTCTTCGGGTCTACCAGCGTGACCTGGTTGAGTTTCTCAGCAAGGTTGTGGAGCGCAATGCACAGGGTGTGTTTGCGGGCGATAAGGAAAAACTGCGCGGCATCACTATGTCGATCTTTGGCATGTTGAACACATATTACATGTGGGAACACGCTGCGACGCGGACGGACCGAGAAACCTATGCGTTGTTGGTCACCGACATTCTGTTGCGTGGCGTGCGCGGACTTTAAAGCCAGCAATCTGAAGTGCTATGTCTTAGGCCGGAGGGGTTACTTCGGCCTTTTTTGCGCGCGCATGCGGCGGCGGGAATGTGATGTCATAGGTCCAGTTAAAGGCGTAGGCATAGGTCACGAAGAACAGCGACAGGCCAACATCGAGCACAAAGGCGGGCCAGAAGGCGAGGTCAAGCCACCACATCGCCAGAATCGTGCCAACGATCAGCAAGCCGGATTCAAACAGCACCGCGTGTATGGCGCGGATCATCGGGCCGCGCGGGGCAAAATTGCGGTATTTGCGATCCCAGAGATCAAACAGCCAATTGTAGATCAGGTTCCAAAGCATCGCCAAAAGGCTCATCATCAGGCCAAAGGCGCCAAACATATGGACGTCGAATTCGGAAAACAGTGCCGCGCCTGTCACCAGAAGCGCAAGCGCGATGCCTTCAAACAGGATCATATGTCGGATGCGGTCGGCAAGTGTGCGCATGGTCAGGCGGCCTTGGGCGTGAGGGGCATTACCCCCGTTTAGTCGCGTTTGTAGGGGAGAATGGCAAGCCGGATATCGAGGCTATGGCAGTCTGTGCGTGATCCATGTGGCCAATTCGGTCTGAAAAAAGGCTTTGACGCATCATTGTTCGCGGCTAATTTGTCCGGATTTGAAAAAGCAATTGGTGAAAAATGTTTCATAGATCTGTTTTAGGAATGGCGGCAGCTGCTGCTTTGAGTCTGATGCCTGTGGCAGCAAAAGCTGACCCGTCTTTTGGCTTTGGGATAAGTTTTATTATTGGCGGAGACGTGTCCATCGGCGTTCGGGTGTTTTCTGATGACGAGGCAGAACGCGGCGCGTTGGCGCTGGGCCTGGACTACAAGCTGCGCGGCAAGGCATGGCGGCCCAACATCGGCGCCGCTTATCTGGACGAGGATTTCTACGTTGATCTCAGCCTTGGTCTTGATCTTTCTACCAACGAGCTGGACTACGGAATCGGGCTGGGGCTGACCAGCAATGTGGACGCACCCGCCGGAGCCACGGGGCCGGGACCGGGACCGGGGCCGACCGATCCCTCTATCTAAGGCCCATAGCGCGGCTGAGGTCTTGAGGGCTTACTGATCGTAGTCGACCACAACCTTGTCCGTCAGCGGGTATGACTGGCACGACAGGATGAAGCCTTTTTCGACCTCATAGTCTTCCAGCGCATGGTTGGCGGCCATTTCGACTTCGCCCTCTATCAGGCGGCATTTGCAGGTCGAACAGACGCCCGCCTTGCAGGCATAAGGCGCGTCCATGGTGTTGGCGCGGGCCGCGTCCAGCACCGATGTGTCGCGATCCATCTCGATGGTTTGCGTGGCGCCGTCCAGCGTGATCCGGGCGGTGACGGCCTTGGTTGAAGCACTGGCGCTGCTGGCTTTGCGTTTGGCGCGCCCCGGCTGGCCAGAGGCGAAGAGTTCGAATTTGATTTGATCCTCCGCAAGGCCGTGGTCCTTGAGCGCCTTGGCGATGCCCAGCATCATCGGTTCCGGGCCGCAGATGAACGCTGTGTCGACCGAGGCGATGTCGATCCAGCCGGTCTGAAACAGCTGTGCGCATTTTTCTTCGGTTACCATGCCGGTGAACAGGTCGATTTCCTGCGCGTCGGTTTCCAGCACGTGGATCACGTTGAAGCGGCCCATGTAGGTGTTTTTCAGGTCGTCGAGTTCTTCGCGGAACATGATCGTGGAAACGCCCTTGTTGGCGTAGATCAGGGTGAAGCTCGACTGCGGCTCACGCGCGAGCGTGGTTTTGATCAGCGACAGAACTGGCGTGATGCCGGAGCCACCGGCAAAGCCGAGGTAGGTCTTGTCCGCATCGGCGTTTAGCTCGGTGAAAAAGCCGCCCATCGGGGGCATGGCTTGCACGGTATCGCCCACCGCAAGCTCGGTGTTGGCCCAGGTCGAAAACGCACCGCCGTCGACGCGTTTGATGCCGACCTGAAGAATGCCGTCGTCCTTGCCCGCGCAGATCGAATATGAGCGGCGCAGTTCCTCGCCGTCAAAATCGCGCTTGAACGTCAGATATTGGCCTTGGGTGAAGTCAAATTCCTTGGCCGCGCCGTTGACGGGGGCCAATGTCACCACCACGGCGTCGCGGATTGTCTTGTGGATGTTGGTAACTTCTAGGTCGTGAAAGCGCGCCATGTGGGGTCTCCTCAGATGCACTTGAAATAATCAAAGGGTTCAAGGCAGGCGGTGCAGCGCCATTGGGCCTTGCAGGGGGTGGAGCCGAATTGGCTCATCTTCTCAACGGCTTGACTGCCGCAGTGTGGGCATTTGTCCGGCCCGCCAGCCGGTTGAGGCGGGGCGATGCCGTAGGCTTCCAGCTTGTCGCGTCCGCTTTGGGTCATCCAGTCGGTGGTCCATGCGGGGCTGAGTTGGCGGCGCAGTTCGAGGTTTTCGACGCCGTGGCCGCGCAGGGCGGTTTCGATGTCCAGATTGATAATGCTGGTCGCGGGGCAGCCGGAATAGGTCGGGGTGACAGTTACGATCAGCGTGTCGCCCTCGTAAACCACGTCGCGGATGATGCCGAGGTCAGTCAGCGAAATGACGGGGATCTCGGGATCAGGCACGGCGTTGAGCCATGTCCAGACGGTGTCTGTTGAGGGGCGAAACGTTTCGCCTGGCGGCACGCCGGGCAGCCCCCGACCTCCCCCACGGGAGGGGGCTTCACCCCCACCCTCGGTCGGGCGCTGCGCATCGTTTACCACGACGCCCCCGGATAAGCGCGTTGCAGCCATTGCATCTGGGTCAGCAGGTGCCCGAGGTGTTCGGTATGGGTTGCACCATTGCGCCCGCCTTTGTGCGCGAAATCGCTTTGTGGGATCGTCAATGTGGCCTCGGCCATGACCTTGCCCACCAAGGCGTCATATTCTGCGCGCAGGCTGGCCGGGTCGGGTGCGATACCGGCGGCGGCCATGGCTGCGTCCACCTCATCAGAGGCAAACATCTCGCCCACATAAGGCCAAAGCCGATCAAGCGCGGCCTGCATGCGGGTGTGGCTTTCCTCGGTGCCGTCGCCAAGGCCAACCACGGTGTCGGCTGAGCGCTCAACATGATAGGCGCATTCCTTGCTGGCCTTCTCGGCAATTTCGGACACGCGGGGATCGCTGGATTTCATCAGGCGTGGCAGCAGGATCGACTGATAGGCGTCAAACAGGAACTGGCGCATCAGGGTTTGGCCAAAATCACCGTTGGGCAATTCCACCAGCAGGATGTTGCGGAAATCCCAGACGTCGCGCAGAAAGGCCACGTCGTCAGCGGTTTTGTCGCCGTCCATGACCTCGGCGGCATAGCCCAGCCAGAACTGCGTCTGACCAATCAGATCAAGCGCGGTGTTGGCCAGCGCGATGTCTTCTTCCAGAACCGGCGCGTGGCCGCACCATTCGCTGACGCGGTGGCCCAGGATCAGGCTGTTGTCGCCCATGCGCAGCAGGAACTGCGCGAGCATGTCCTTGTCTGAGGCGGCCATCACATATGTCCAATTTCGTCAGGGATGTCGAAGAACGTCGGGTGGCGGTAAATCTTGCTCTCAGACGGCTCATAGAGCGGGCCTTTTTCCGACGGGGAAGAGGCTGCGATGTTGTTGGCTTCGACCACCCAGATCGACACGCCTTCGTTGCGACGTGTGTAGACATCGCGGGCGTTCTTGATCGCCATTTCCGCGTCCGGCGCGTGCAGGGAGCCGACGTGACGATGGCTCAGGCCGTGTTGGCCGCGAATGAAGATTTCCCAGAGGGGCCATTCTTTAGACATGTGGGGTCTCCTTACAAAATAACGGTGAGCAAGGCTTGGCCGTGATCGGCGGCTGCTTTTGTGAACTCACGAAGCTGTTGGTAGGTTTCTAAAACGAAGTGTTTGTCATCCGGGTCCTTGCGGTCCCAAATGGCCGGATAGATGTCGTTTTGTGCCAAATCGTCGAAGCTGAATTTTTGAGCGAATTCGTCCTTCGAAACAGCCTGGAGCTGCTTCAGAAAGGCTTTCACCCCTTCCGAATTTAGTGCCAAAGCTGGACCATAGCCCCAGTCGTCGCCGATTGGAGCGCCGCTTCTAAGTGCCGAAAACGCGCCTTGGCCAAAATTTGGCAACATATGATCGAGAGCAGCCCACTCTTTTTCGAGTTCCAAAGCATCCTCGCCATAGAGGTTTTCGCGGAGGAAATTGTTCACTTGCTCCGCGGACAGTTGGTCCTCGGGGACGGCAAAGATTTGCATTGTCATGCTCATCGTAGTGTCCTTATTCCGCAGCCGTTTTGGCGGCGCGTTTCTTTTCGGCGTGGGCCAGCAACCCGTCGCGCACCCATGCGCCGTCGTCCCACGCCTTGTTGCGGGCTTCCATGCGGTCGGTGTTGCAGGGGCCGTTGCCTTTGAGCACGTCAAAGAACTCGGTCCAGTCGGGGTCGGAATAGTCCCAGCCGCCCTTGTCCTCGTTCCAAGTCAGATTGTCGTCGGGGATCGTCAGGCCAAGGTATTTCGCCTGTGGCACGGTCTGGTCGACAAATTTCTGGCGCAACTCGTCGTTGGAGTTGATCTTGATTTTCCAGCCCATCGATTGCTCGGAATGCACCGAGGCCGCATCGGAGGGACCAAACATCATCAGCGAGGGATACCAAAGACGGTTGAGCGCATCTTGTGCCATTTTCTTTTGCGCTTCAGTGCCTTGCGCCATCTTCATCATGATGTCGTAGCCTTGACGCTGGTGAAAGCTCTCTTCCTTGCAGATGCGGATCATCGCGCGCGAATAAGGCCCGTAAGAGGTACGTTGAAGCGGCACCTGATTCATGATCGCCGCGCCATCCACCAGCCAGCCCACCGCGCCGATGTCGGCCCAGTTCAAGGTTGGGTAGTTGAAGATGGAGGAGTATTTCATCCGCCCGTCCAGCAGCATCTCTGTCAACTCATCACGGCTGACGCCCAGCGTTTCGGCGGCGGCGTAAAGATAGAGACCATGACCGGCCTCATCCTGTACCTTGGCCAAAAGGATCATCTTGCGTTCCAGCGTGGGCGCGCGGGTGATCCAGTTGCCCTCGGGCAGTTGGCCAACGATTTCGGAGTGCGCGTGCTGCCCGATCTGGCGGATCAGGGTTTTTCGATAGCCCTCAGGCATCCAGTCGCGTGGCTCGACTTTGATGTTTGCGTCGATTTTCTCCTGAAAGGCGGCGAGCTTTTCAGGGTCGTCTTGTGTCGCTTCGGACTTAACCATCTGTGCGTACATGACTGGGTTCCTCCTCAGGCTGCGGGGTCAGACCCGCTCCAAAATCAGGGCGGCGCCTTGGCCGACGCCCACACACATCGTGCAAAGCGCATAGCGCCCGCCGGTGCGTTTGAGTTGATAGGCGGCCGACATCACCAGACGTGCGCCGGACATGCCAAGCGGGTGGCCAAGCGCAATTGCGCCGCCGTTGGGATTTACGTGCGCGGCATCATCGGCAACGCCGAGATCGCGCAACGACGCCAGACCTTGTGCGGCAAAGGCCTCGTTCAATTCTACCACATCCATCTGCTCGATGCTCAGACCCGCGCGTTCCAATGCCTTGCGGGTGGCAGGCACAGGGCCGATGCCCATCACGCGGGGATCCACACCGGCGGCGGCCATGCCGACAATGCGCGCCATTGGCGTGAGGCCATTTTTGGCAGCAGCAGCTTCGTTGGCGATCAAAAGCGCGGCAGCGCCGTCGTTGACGCCCGACGCGTTGCCCGCCGTTACGGTCAGGTCGGATCCGTTCACTCCGCGCAGCTTGGCCAGCTTGTCCGCGCCTGTGCCGGGGCGGGGGTGTTCGTCGGTGTCGACAACCAGATCGTCACCTTTGCGCTGTGGGATTGTCACAGGGGTGATTTCGTCGGCAAACACGCCGGCCTCATGCGCGGCGGCCCAGCGGGCTTGGCTGCGGGCGGCAAAGGCGTCTTGGTCGGCGCGGTTGATGTTCCAATCAGCGGCGACGTTGTCAGCGGTCTGCGGCATGCTGTCGACGCCATACATCGCCTTCATCTTTTTGTTGATGAAGCGCCAGCCAATGGTGGTGTCAAAGACGTCTGCGGCACGGGAAAATGCGGTGGTGGCTTTGCCCATCACGAACGGCGCGCGGCTCATGCTTTCGACGCCGCCTGCAATCAACATGTCCTGATCGCCCGCGCGGATGGCGCGCGACGCCATGCCCACCGCATCAAGGCCGGAGGCGCAAAGGCGGTTGATTGTGGCGCCGGGGACATCGGTCGGCAGACCCGCCAAGAGCGCAGCCATGCGGGCTACGTTGCGGTTGTCTTCGCCGGCTTGGTTGGCGGAGCCATAGATTACGTCATCGAGGCTGGCCCAATCCACATCCGGGTTGCGCGCCATCAGGGCGGCAATCGGCAGGGCTGCGAGATCATCTGTGCGCACAGATGAAAGCGAACCGCCGTAGCGTCCGATGGGTGTACGCGTCGCGTCACAGATGAAAGCTTGGCTCATGTTTCCTCCTCAGGGGCAGTGCTGCGGTCCCGTTCGCAATGGTGACCATGATTCGGAGCTAACTGGCCGGACGATTCGTTGCAAGAAATAAGTTACCTCAAATGCATCAATTGACAACTTCTGTAACACTTTCTTTGTGAAAGATGTGCGCGCGATACACAAAAGGGTGCGCGAAAAACCGGCTGAACACAGGATGGGCAGCACGCAGCGAATGCGTCAGCAAAAAAAGAGAAATCTGCGATATAGGTTCCGGGTTTTTGTCGGCTGGGCAGGGTGCAAACATCTGTTTAAAATCAATTTTTTGAATATGTTTCATTCGGACCAATATGCGGTTTGGTCATAAAATCCCTTCGAGAATTAAAACTTCTCGGGCATGATCCATATCAAGTTGGAAGTTTTCATTTTGACTATTTTTGCAGCAGGGAATTTGGGAGCTGCGGGTTTGCCGAAAGTCGACGCATCAGTAAGACCAGTACATTCGCCTGAACGCAGGGCGTTGCTTCGCGGCAGGTTCGATGCTGCGCAGCCGATGCGTCCGCCCGGTGCTGTGTCAGAAACCCTGTTCGGAGACAGCTGCACCCGCTGTGGCGAGTGCGCCGCATCCTGTCCGCAAGCCATTATCACCGGTGACGACGAAGGATTTCCCATCGTTCAGTTGTCAAAGCGCGCGTGCACGTTTTGTGGCGCCTGTGCCGAAGCTTGCGGCGCCAAAGCCATTCTGCCCTCAGAGGGCTGGGACTGGCGCGCGACGGTGGATAACACTTGCCTGTCAATGCAGGGCGTCACCTGCCGCGCCTGCGAAGATCCCTGCGATGACCAAGCGATCCGGTTTCAATTGCGCACCGGCGGGCGGTCTGAACCCATGATCGATATCGAAAGCTGCACCGGCTGTGGGGCCTGTGCAGCGGCCTGCCCATCCGGGGCAATCAGCTTTGAAAAGCCATTGGCGGCCACTCAGAGCCACGCAACTTCACCCGCCGCCAGCACACAACAGCCAGCGAGAACAGACCATGACGAATATTTGCGGATGTCTGGTACACGCGTCGCCCAGTAAGGTCGACGGCGTGATGACCGCCATCAATGCCACCGAGGGTGGCGAAGTCCATGCCGAGGAAAACGGGCGCATGGTTGTGACCGTTGAAGACACCGAGGACAAAATGGCCTCGGAACAGATCATGGACATGCACAACATTCCCGGCGTGCTCTCTGTCACGCTTACTTATCATCATTTCGAACCCAGCGGCGCGGATGCGACCGCATCGCAACCGCTTTAAGGAGAATAGCTTATGACCTTGCCAACTTCTCGCCGTACCTTTCTGAAGGCCACCGCCGCCGCCGCAACCGCCTCGGCTGCGGGCATTTCGATGCCCAAAGACGCCAAAGCTCAGGCCGGCACGCCTGATATCCGCTGGGACAAAGCGCCATGTCGTTTCTGTGGGACCGGCTGCTCGGTGCTTGTGGGCACCAAAGATGGCCGCGTCGTCGCCACACAGGGCGATCCCAAAGCGCCGGTAAACCGCGGTTTGAACTGTATCAAGGGCTATTTCCTGTCCAAGATCATGTACGGCAAAGACCGTCTCACCACGCCATTGCTGCGCAAAACCGACGGCGTTTATGACAAAGAGGGTGAATTCACCCCGGTCAGCTGGGACGAAGCCTTTGACGTGATGGCCGACAAATTCAAAGCGGCGCTCAAAGACAAAGGTCCGACAGGCATTGGCATGTTCGGCTCCGGTCAGTGGACCGTTTGGGAAGGCTATGCCGCCGCCAAGCTGATGAAAGCGGGTTTCCTGTCCAACAACATCGACCCCAACGCGCGTCACTGTATGGCCTCGGCCGTGGTCGGCTTTATGCGGGCCTTTGGCATCGATGAACCAATGGGCTGTTATGACGATCTGGAGCACGCAGACACGTTTGTGCTTTGGGGGTCGAACATGGCCGAGATGCACCCGATCCTGTGGTCACGTTTGACAGACACGCGCCTGACCAAACCCGGCGCAGAAGTGCACGTGTTGTCCACATTTGAGCACCGCTCGTTTGAGCTGGCGGACAACGGTATGATCTTTACGCCGCAGACCGATTTGGCGATCCTGAATTACATCTGTAACTACATCATCGAAAACGATGCCGTGAACTGGGACTTTGTCGACAAACACGTGAACTTTACCAAGGCCGCCACCGACATCGGCTATGGCCTGCGCGACGAGCACCCGTTGCAGCAAGAAGCGGAAAATCCCAACAGCGGCGCGCTCGAACAGATCGACTTCGACGCTTTCAAAGAGCACGTCAGCGAATACACGCTGGAGAAAACCAGCGAGCTGTCCGGTGTGCCCGAAAGCAAGCTGTTGCGTCTGGCCAAGCAATATGCCGACCCGAACCGCAAAATTATGTCGCTTTGGACGATGGGCTTTAACCAGCACACGCGGGGCAGCTGGGTGAACGGGCTGATGTACAATGTGCACCTTCTGACCGGCAAAATCTCGGAACCCGGCAACTCGCCGTTCTCGCTGACGGGTCAGCCGTCTGCCTGTGGCACCGCGCGCGAGGTGGGCACTTTTGCGCACCGTCTGCCCGCCGATATGGTTGTTGCCAACGACGAGCACCGCGCGATTTCCGAGAAGAAGTGGAAATTGCCCTCTGGCATCCTGAACGCCAAAGTTGGATCGCATGCGGTACAACAGAACCGCGATCTAAAAGACGGCAAAATCAACGCCTATTGGGTGCAGTGCAACAACAACATGCAAGCCGCGCCCAACATGAATGAAGAAGGCTATCCGGGGTATCGCAATCCGGACAACTTCATCGTTGTGTCCGATCCCTATCCAACCGTGACCACGCTGGCGGCGGATTGTATTTTGCCGACAGCCATGTGGGTGGAAAAAGAGGGCGCCTATGGCAACGCCGAGCGCCGTACCCAGTTCTGGCGTCAGCAAGTGGATGCACCAGGTGACGCCAAATCGGACGTGTGGCAGCTGATGGAATTCTCCAAACGCTTCACCACTGACGAGGTCTGGCCAGCTGACATTCTGGATGCCAATCCCGAGTTCAAAGGCAAAACACTGTTTGACGTGCTTTTTGCCAACGGTCAGGTGGACAAGTTCCCGCTGAGCGACACCGCAGAGGGCTTTAACAACGACGAATCCGAGCACTTTGGCTTCTACGTACAAAAAGGCCTGTTTGAGGAATACGCATCATTTGGCCGTGGCAAAGCGCACGATCTGGCTGACTTTGACGTTTATCACAATGCGCGCGGTCTGCGCTGGCCTGTGGTGGACGGCAAAGAGACGCTGTATCGCTTCCGCGAAGGCTATGACACCTATGTGCCTGAAGGCGAAGGCGTCCGGTTCTATGGCAACAAAGACGGCAAGGCCAAGATCATCTTTGCGCCTTACGAAGCTCCGGCGGAAATGCCTGACGATGAGTATCCATTGTGGATGGTCACCGGTCGTGTGCTTGAGCATTGGCACTCGGGCTCGATGACCCGTCGTGTGCCTGAGCTGCACCGGTCTTATCCGTTTGCGCAGGTGTTCATGCACCCCGACGACGCCAAAGCCAAAGGCCTGCGCCGTGGTCAGGAGATCGTGATCTCCACCCGTCGCGGTGAGATGCACAGCCGGGTCGAAACCCGCGGTCGCAACAAGATGCCCAAGGGCGTGGTGTTTGTGCCGTGGTTTGACGAAGGCCAGCTGATCAACAAGCTGACTTTGGACGCCACTTGCCCACTCTCCAAAGAGACGGACTTCAAGAAGTGTGCCTGTAAGGTTGAGCGCGCGTAAGCGCCCAGCCCGCCAGCTCTGACACGAAAGCCAAGCCAATGTCCGCCAAAAAGACATCAGCCATGGATCCGGCCCGCCGACGCTTCCTTCAGGATGCGGCGCGCGGAACGGCGGGCTGTGCGGTGGCGGGCATGGGCCTTATGTGGATGGTTCAGGATGCGCGCGCTCTGCCCGAGCGCGCCATTCGCCCGCCCGGCGCCTTGCCTGAGGCGGATTTCCTCGCGTCTTGCATCCGGTGCGGATTGTGCGTGCGCGACTGTCCTTACGACACATTGGTACTTGCCGAATTGGGCGTGGACGGCGCCGCCACTGGCACGCCGTTTTTTGATGCCCGCGACATCCCTTGCGAGATGTGTGACGACATTCCCTGCGTGGCGGCTTGTCCGACCGGCGCGTTGGACAAAGATCTGACGGATATCGACGACGCCCGTATGGGGCTCGCGGTTTTGATCGATCAGGAGACCTGCCTGAACGCGCTGGGCCTGCGGTGCGACGTTTGTTATCGGGTATGCCCGCTGATTGACGAGGCGATCACGCTGGAACGGCGTCACAACGAAAATTCGGGCCATCATGCGATGTTTATGCCCACGGTGCATTCCGACAAATGCACGGGCTGTGGCAAATGTGAAAAATCCTGCGTGTTGCCGGGGGAGGCCGCCATCAAGGTGCTGCCGATCCGCACCGCGCGCGCAGAAAGTGCCGAGCATTACCGGTTGGGCTGGGAAGAGAATAATCCGCTGGTGGATGAAATCATCGACCTACCGGATCGTTTGCCCGGACCGGGAACTGACAATCTGGCTGCACCGGGCGGGTTTGAGCCGGCATTTAAGCTTCCGACAGTCGGGGGGGCGGGCCAATGAGCGTGAAAACCGCACTGCCGGTGGGTCATGAGGCGATCCGCGACAAGGGGCTGATCAAAGCCCACAAATACCTGATCCTGCGTCGATTGAGCCAAGCCTTTTTCCTAAGCCTGTTCCTGTTGGGGCCGTGGTTCGGCATCTGGTGGGTCAAAGGCAACCTGAGCGGGTCGCTGACCTTTAATGTGCTGCCGCTGACCGATCCGTTTATCCTGCTTCAGGGCATGGTGGCCGGACACTGGCCAGAAATGACCGCCATCATTGGCGCGGTGATCGTGGCGGCTGTTTATGCGCTGATTGGTGGGCGCGTCTATTGCAGCTGGGTCTGCCCGATCAACGCTGTGACCGACACGGCCGCGTGGGCGCACCGCCGGCTGGACCTGCCCAAAGGCTGGCAGCCCAAACGCGAAACAAGGTTTTATGTTTTGGGTATGGTTCTGGTGGTCTCGATGCTAACCGGTGCCATTGCCTGGGAAGTGGTCAATCCCATTTCGATGCTGCATCGCGGCCTGATCTTTGGGGTGGGCTTTGCCTGGACCTTTGTCGTCGCGGTGTTCCTGTTTGATCTATTCGTGTCACGCCGGGGGTGGTGCAGCCACATCTGCCCTGTGGGCGCCTTTTACGGGCTGTTGGGCCGCAAAAGCCTGTTGCGGGTCAGTGCCGAGAAACGTGCGGCCTGTGATGATTGCATGGATTGCTTTGCGGTGTGTCCTGAAATGCAGGTGATCACCCCCGCCTTGCGCGGGAAGGACGAGGACACTGCTTTGATCTTGTCGCCTGATTGCACCAATTGCGGCCGTTGCATCGACGTATGCTCGGTTGCCGTTTTCCATTTTACCCATCGTTTCGATGAGACGCCCGCGCCCGGGCGTGCGCGGACGAAACCCAAAACACATAAGAAGATCGGCGAAGCCGCCTGAGCCAGAATCGGAGAGAGACATGAAAAAACAAAATATTATCAGCCTATTGGCTGCGTTTGCTGTTGTGATTAGCGGCAGCTTTGTCGTGGCACAGCAAAACAACGGATCGCAGAGTTTGCGTGACGTTCCGATCGATGAAGTCAACATCATTGACGAAGTCCAGAAACAGGACACCACAAGCCGGTTTGGTCGCAATTATCGCCAGCAGCCGCCGCTGGTCCCGCATTCGATTGCGCAATATCAAATCGATTTGAACGCCAACCAATGTCTGTCCTGCCATGACTGGACAAATGCGGGTGATCGCAACGCGCCAACCCTGTCAATGACCCATTATCTGGGCCGAGAGGGCGAACAGTTGGACCAGGTGGCTGGCACACGCTGGTTCTGCAATCAATGCCATGTGCCGCAGGCCAATGCTCCGACACTGGTCGACAACGATTTCACCCCGTCCAACTGACGGTCCCAAGGAGGGTTTGAATTATGTCTGATCAAGACAACAACACCGGCAAGAAGCCGGGCTTTCTGCGCAGGCTCTGGGCCGTCGTGCGCTCGCCTACGTCTGCGTGGTCACTGGGCACGCTGCTGATTGGTGGCTTTGTGGCTGGCATTCTGTTCTGGGGGAGCTTTCACTGGGCGCTGGAACTGACCAACACCGAGAAATTCTGTATTTCCTGCCACTCGATGGAGCGCAACTTCGTCGAATATCAGGACACAGTGCACTACAACAACCACTCGGGTGTGCGCGCGACCTGTCCGGATTGCCACGTGCCCAAAGAATGGCAACACAAGATCAAGGCCAAGATTATGGCGTCCAAAGACGTCTATCACCACCTTGTCGGCACCATTAACACCGAAGAGAAGTATCAGGAATATCGCCTGCATATGGCCTCTTTGAGCTGGAAGAAAATGAAGCAGAGTGAC
The DNA here is from genome assembly GCF_947331465.1 of Shimia sp. Alg240-R146. Classification (GTDB taxonomy): domain Bacteria; phylum Pseudomonadota; class Alphaproteobacteria; order Rhodobacterales; family Rhodobacteraceae; genus Shimia. The sequence continues at coordinate 221,925 of NZ_CAMZOK010000002.1, forward strand.
AGCCGCGAATGCCGCAACTGTCACAAGTTTGAATACATGGACTTTACCATTCAGGAAAATCGCGCAGCGGCGCAGCACCAGACAGCGATCGACGACGGCAAGACCTGTATCGATTGTCACCAGGGCATCGCGCACCGTTTGCCCGAAGGCTATTTGGATGAGTACCGCAAGGTTGTAGACGACCTGGCCGCCAACGGAGATATTCCGCTGGGCAACGGCAGCAGTGTCGCCTCGGCGAAATCCGAACTGCAGGAGCACCTTAGCTCCAACTAAGTCACACTCTCTTTCTGGCAAAGGGCGCTCCGAATGGATCGGGGCGCCTTTTTTCTGTCCATGCTTTAATTGCTTTAAGTTTGAAATTTCATGCTTGAAGTAAAGGGATCGCGTGGCTACGCATAGGGCAGGGAGAAGGACATGGATTCGTCAGACGAGACGGCTTTGCACCAAGACGCTGCGCTGTCGCGCACACGCCTTGCGCTTTGGCAAAAATTGCAAAAATCGGCGTCAGTCATTGAAGACGAGCTTCGGCGGCGTCTGCGGCGGGATTGCGACAGCACGTTGCCACGGTTTGATGTGATGGCGGAATTGGCGGCCGCGCCTGACGGGTTGAAGATGAGTGAGATTTCGGACCGGCTGCGGGTGTCGGCGGGCAATGTCACCGGCATCGTGGACAAGTTGGCCGAGGAAGGTTTGGCGCGGCGGGTGGCGGTGCCGGGTGATCGTCGCGCGTCACGGGTGGAACTGACCGAGAAAGGGCAGGGCGCCTTTGCCGTGCTTGCGCGGATTTACGAAAGCTGGATCAACGAGATGTTGGGCAACCTAAATCTTGACGATGTGGAGGGTATGATCCTGCGTCTGGACCGGCTGGTTGATGCGCTGGACACGGATGAATTCGGGGCGCTGTCCCGCAAGAGTGAGGAACGATAGATGACCGACGCGTATGATCCTGCGGGCGATGGCGCTAAGATGTCTTATGCGGATGCCATGTCTTATGGCGACTATCTGCATCTGGACGGCATCCTTGGCCAGCAGCATCCGCAATCCACGGCGCATGACGAAATGCTGTTTATTATTCAGCACCAGACCAGTGAGCTGTGGATGAAACTGGCGTTGCATGAGTTGAGTGCGGCGCGGGATGCGCTGATTGCCGGGGATCTGACCCATATGTTCAAAATGATGGCCCGCGTTAGCCGCATCTTTGAACAGCTCAATTCTGCTTGGGACGTTCTGCGCACCATGACGCCAGCGGATTACACCACGTTTCGTGAGGCGCTGGGCCCGTCGTCAGGGTTTCAAAGCCACCAATACCGGTTGATCGAATACGTGCTGGGAAACCGCAATCCAAACATGCTTAAACCGCACGCGCACCGCCCTGATATGGTGGCCGCGTTGCAAGCCGAACTGGCGCGGCCGAGCTTTTATGACGAGGTGATCCGGCACTTGTTTGTCACGCTGGACGGGGACGATCGCAATCTGCCTGCGCCGCAAATGACGAGCCCCCATAGCGCCGTGCCGGAGGTGCAAGCACGTTGGAAAGTGGTCTATGAGGATGTGGACACCCATTGGCGTTTGTATGAACTTGGCGAGAAATTGGTCGATCTGGAAGATTACTTCCGCCGGTGGCGGTTCAATCATGTCACCACGGTGGAACGGGTGATCGGCTTTAAGAGGGGCACCGGCGGCACGTCGGGCGTTCAGTATCTGCGCAGGATGCTGGATGTGGAACTTTTCCCCGAACTTTGGCACCTGCGCGGAGACTTGTGACATGGGCGTAGCACTTCCTCGAAAAGAGCTTTTCGATGTGCCTGAGGGCGTAATTTATCTGGATGGCAACTCGTTGGGGGTGTTGCCCAAAGGCGCAGCCGAACGGGCACACCGCACCATCACCGAAGAATGGGGCGGGCAGTTGATCAAGGCGTGGAACACCGCCGGATGGATGGCCTTGCCGCAAGTTGTGGGCGACACTTTGGCGGGATTGATCGGCGCACCTGCAGGGTCGGTGGCCACCGGCGACACCCTGTCGATCAAGGTCTATCAGGCACTGGCAGCGGCGATAAAAATGCGTCCTGACCGGCGTGTGATCCTGTCGGACAATGGCAATTTCCCGTCTGACCTTTATATGGCCGAAGGGCTGATCAACACGCTGGATCAAGGATATGAATTGCGCACGCCCGCGCCCGAGAATGTGGCAGAGGCCATCACTGAAGACGTCGCGGTGGTGATGCTGACGCAGGTGGATTACCGCTCGGGTCGACTGCATGACATGGCCGCGATCACCAAGCGCGCGCATGATGTTGGCGCGGTGATGATCTGGGATCTGGCGCATTCAGCGGGTGCAGTGCCAGTGGAATTGACCGCATGTAACGCGGAATTCGCGGTTGGCTGTTCTTACAAATACCTCAACGGCGGGCCGGGCGCGCCTGCGTTCATCTATGTGCGCCCCGACATAGTTGACGACATCGAACCGGCGTTGTCTGGCTGGCTCGGCCATGATGCGCCCTTTGCGATGGAGCTGAACTACCGTCCCGCAAACGCGACCGAACGCATGCGCGTGGGCACACCGCCGATCTTGCAACTGGCGGTTTTGCAAGAAGCACTCAAGGCGTGGGAAGGCGTCGACATGGCGGATTTGCGGGCAGCGTCCCAGCGTTTGTCGGATCTGTTCATCACTGAGGTCGAAGCCCGCTGTCCGCAAGTGACATTGGCAAGTCCGCGGGACGCGGACGCGCGGGGATCGCAAGTGAGTTTTGCTTTTGAGCACGGCTATGCGGCGATGCAGGCGGTGATTGATAACGGCGTGATTGGCGATTTCCGCGCGCCCAACATCATGCGCTTTGGCTTTACGCCGCTGTATCTGGACGACGCTGACATTGTCGCGGCAGCTGAGATCATCGAAGAGGTGATGACGCAAGAGCTGTGGCGTGATCCGAAATATCAGGTCAAAAGCCGCGTGACCTAGGGCCTGTTAGCGGGCCGACATTGCGCGACGGTCGAGATATTTAAGCGGCGTCAATGCCTTGCCCAGAGGCGGCCACCAAAGCCAGGTGCCGCCCAGTGGCCGCAGCTTGGCTCCTGCGCCCAGTTTAAACCGTGCCAGACCGGGCGACGTGTCGGTGTCGACCTGACCTAACTCCAGATGCGAGACGCCTTTGCTGGCAAGCCATGCCATGGCTTGCCCAAGCAACAGGTTGTGGGCGTTTTTGGCGCGCCCCTGATCCGTTGCATGCCCGATGTGATAAGTCGCGCTGTCGCCGTGGCGCAAAAACAGCATCGCGGCCACCTCGGCCTTGCCGTCAAAGGCGGTGAACAGTTTGGCATTGCCGCGATTGGTTTTGGCATAGGCCAGCGTCACCGCGTCCCTCCAAGGTTTGTAACCGCGCGCCTTTTGCTGTTCGCGGTCGCGCTGCAAAATCCAGTTGTCTGGTCTGAGGGGCAGGTTCTGACGGGTGATGCGCAGGTTCTGGCGCTCAGCCGCACGGAGACGGTTGCGCCATTTTGGCTGCATCTGCACTTCAAGGTCCCCATCCAGGTCAACTTGCGCCACATAGGCCGGGCTCATCACTGCGACGGCGCCCAAGTCGGCCAGCCATGGCGCGGGGTGATCGGGGCTTACGACCCACAGATGTTTACGCATGCCCGCGTCACGGATCAAAGGCAGCAAACTGTCTTGCGAAATCTCGGCGCGGGGCAACATTCCAGTTTCAATGCCGCGTATCCTGCGGTGCGACACAAGAGTGCCATCCGCAAGGCGGGTGGTTTTGGCATCAAGCTGTGTGAGCGCGCGCGCGTATTCACCGCTTTGATGCAGCGGAGTCCATGGCAAAAGAGGAGAGGCATCAAACATGGTGCCATTAACGCATCTGAAACCTAAATCATGGTTAATGAAGTCATGAAAGAATCTGGACAATCCCAAGTATATGGCCAAACCGCGCCAGCATCGAAAATGACATGGGCCGTGCCAGCACTTGTGGCGACGGTTGTGGCAGTACCGGTGTTTGTGCTGTTGTCGGTGATTGAGTGGCTGTGGCTTTGACAGTATGTCGCCCTGTGCGGCAAAAACTGGCGCTGCGGCGGAGAAAGCCGATTGAGCCACTTGACCTCTCCGGCGGGCTGAAATACATCAACTGAACCTCGGGCGGGTATGGTGAAATGGTATCATAAGAGCCTTCCAAGCTTAAGGTGAGGGTTCGATTCCCTCTACCCGCTCCAAGGTAAAATCCCCAGTCACTTTACAAAGCCACTCTGTGTGGTCACGGCGCGTTTTTTCGCCAACAACGCCGCGCCTGCGACAACTGTCTGCTTGACCCAGTCCGCGTGCGTTGCCACTAACGTGGGAACACCGAACGGGGGAAGTTCATGGCCAAGCAGCCAACGCCGACGCACAGCGAACAGGAACGGGAAAAAAGCAAGAACATGAGCGCCCTGCGTGGGTTAGCTCCGTTTATGCGGCCGTATCGGGTGCAGGTTCTACTTGCGTTGATGGCGCTTACGTTGACGGCAACTGTGTCGTTGATGCTGCCTGTGGCTGTGCGCCGCGTGGTCGACAACTTCGGCACCAAAAGCGACGCGCTTTTGGACAAGTATTTCCTCGCCGCATTGGGGTTTGCCGCGATGCTCGCCGTTGGCACCGCGCTGCGATATCTGCTGGTCACACGGTTGGGAGAGCTGGTTGTCGCGGACATCCGCAAAGCGGTGTTCAACCGCATGATCGGCATGAGCCCGACGTTTTTTGAAGGCGTGATGACGGGCGAAGTTCTCAGCCGCATCACCACGGACACCACAGTTATCCAGTCGGTGATCGGCTCATCTGTGTCGATTGCGCTGCGCAATCTGTTGCTGTTCGTCGGCGGGCTCGCCTTGATGCTGCTGACCTCGACCAAACTGACGCTGATGGTGTTGCTGGTCGTGCCGCTGGTGATCGTGCCTATCGCGGTTCTGGGCCGCCGTTTGCGGATTTTGAGCCGCGAAAACCAGGATTGGATCGCGGAAAGTTCGGGCAATGCCTCTGAGGCGCTGCTGAGCGTGCAGACAGTTCAGGCATTCACGCACGAGGCGCCCTCGCGTGCGGCCTTTGGCGATGTCACTGACCTGAGCCTGCGTGCCGCCATGCGTCGGGTCAACACACGCGCATTGCTGACGATGATCGTGATTTTCCTGATTTTCACCGGCGTCGTCGTCGTTCTGTGGATGGGTGCGCGCGATGTGCGGGCTGGCGGCATGAGCGTCGGCGCCTTGGTTCAATTCGTGATTTATTCGGTCATGGTGGCTGGTGCTGTTGGCGCGCTGAGCGAAATCTGGAGCGAGTTGCAACGTGCCGCTGGCGCCACCGAACGACTGGTGGAATTGCTGAACTCCGAGGACACGGTGCATGACCCCGCGAATCCTGAAAGCCTGGCGACGCCTGTGCGCGGTAAAATCCGGTTTGACAACGTGTCGTTCCACTATCCGACCCGCCCCAATCAATCCGCGCTTGATGCTGTTGATCTGACGATCCAACCCGGCGAGACCGTCGCACTGGTGGGCCCGTCGGGCGCAGGCAAAACCACCGTCATTCAGATGATCCAGCGGTTTTATGATCCGGTGGTTGGTGCTGTCACGCTGGATGGTGTGGCGCTTGATACGATGGCGCGGGAAAGCTTTCGCAAGCATCTTGCTCTGGTGCCTCAGGATCCGGTGATATTTGCCAAAAGCGCGCGAGAGAACATTCGCTTTGGTCGCCCCGATGCCACTGACGCAGAGGTTGAAGCCGCTGCCAAAGCCGCAGCGGCGCATGACTTCATTTCCAAATTGCCCGAAGGCTATGACAGCCCGATGGGCGAGCGTGGCGTGATGGTGTCCGGTGGCCAAAAACAGCGCATCGCCATTGCCCGTGCGATCCTGCGCGACGCGCCTGTGTTGTTGCTGGATGAGGCCACATCCGCGTTGGACGCTGAAAGCGAACGGTTGGTGCAGGCTGCCGTTGATGAGTTGGCGCAAGATCGCACCACCATTATCGTGGCGCACCGTTTGGCGACCGTAAAAAAGGCCGACCGCATCATCGTGATGGACGAAGGCCGCATTGTGGCGCAAGGCAAGCATGATGATTTGGTCGCCGCAGGCGGGCTTTATGCAAAATTGGCAAAACTGCAGTTCACCGACGGTAACGTTTGATCGCAAAGGCAAAATGCTAAAAACTTGATCCTTCGGTGTGTTCTTGCGCCATTTTTTGACGTAACGTTTGGGCCAAGTTGACCTTAGGTTTTGTCTGGTCAAGGGCATCGACCATTGTGATGTGTGCGCCGACCGCGCCCTCACCTTGGGATGCGAGACATCGAAATGAGAGATGGGGGGAGACACATCCATGACTTTTGAAACGGCTGCAGACCTGCGGACGATTGAAGCGCAGATGCCATACGCGGACCGCGATCTGCCGGTAACGATCTATGAAATGCTGTCGCAGACAGCCGCAAAGTTCCCGGACCGCCCCGCGTCAAGCTATCAGCTTTTGTCTGGTGCTACCGACAAGGCCGAAACGCTGACATGGAAGGAGCTGTTTGAGCAGTCCATTCAGGTTGCGAACCTGCTGCGCGATCTTGGGGTGGGTGAGACGGATACGGTTGCTTACGTGCTTCCCAACGCGTCTGAAACCCTGACCACGTTGCTGGGCGGCATGATCGCGGGCATTGCGAACCCGATCAACCCGCTGCTGGAGCCGGAACAGATCGGCGCGATCCTGCGCGAAACCGACGCCAAGGTTGTTGTGACGCTCAAGGCCTTCCCCAAGACGGACATCGCACAAAAAGTGTCTGAGGCCGTGCGTCACGCACCACACGTAAACACGGTGCTTGAAGTAGATCTGAACCGCTATCTGACCCCGCCAAAATCCTGGATTGTGCCGCTGATCCGGCCCAAGGTCCAAGGCCCGGCGCACGCGGATTACAAGAGTTTCACCAAAGAAGTTCGCAAACAGAACAAGACGCTGGATTTTGCTGATGGTGGCAAGGATCGCGTTGCAGCATATTTCCATACTGGCGGCACCACGGGCATGCCCAAAGTGGCGCAGCACCTTTATTCCGGCATGATCTACAACGGCTGGCTTGGCCATGAGTTGCTGTTCTCGGAAGAAGACAACATCATGTGTCCGCTGCCGCTGTTTCACGTGTTCGCTGTTCACGTTATCATGCAGGCTGCAATCAAATCCGGCGCGCATGTGGTTTTCCCGACGCCGCAGGGTTATCGCGGCGACGGCGTGTTCGACAACTTCTGGAAGCTGATCGAGCGTTGGAAAATCTCGTTTATCATTACTGTGCCGACTGCTGTTTCCGCGTTGATGCAGCGTCCTGTGGACGCCGATATTTCAACCGTGAAAACCGCGTTTTCCGGTTCCGCCCCAATGCCGATGGAGCTTTTCAAACGATTTGAAAGCACCTGTGGCGTCGCCATTGTCGAAGGGTATGGCCTGACCGAGGCGACCTGCCTTGTGTCGTGCAATCCGCCCTCTGGTGCCAAGAAAGTTGGCTCGGTCGGTATTCCGTTCCCATATACCGATGTGCGGATCTTCACCGACACGGCGGACGGGCCTGTGGAATGTGCCGCGGACGAAGTGGGCGAGATCTGTATCTCCAACCCCGGTGTCTTTGCGGGCAACACCTATACCGAGGCTGACAAGAACGTGGATCTTTACCACCACGACAAATACCTGCGCACCGGCGATTTGGGCCGCATCGACGCGGACGGGTATCTGTGGATCACGGGCCGTGCCAAAGACCTGATCATCCGCGGCGGTCACAACATTGATCCTGCCGAGATCGAAGAGGCACTGCTGGCGCACCACGACGTCGCTTTTGCCGGCGCGATTGGTCAGCCAGACGCCCACGCGGGCGAGGTGCCTTGTGCTTATGTCGAGCTGGTCGAAGGCGCCAGCGTCACGCAAGAAGAGCTGATGAACCACGCCAAGGTGCACGTGCACGAGCGCGCGGCGCATCCAAAGTTCGTTGAGATCATGCCGGAGCTGCCGAAAACCGCGGTGGGCAAAATCTTCAAGCCGGACCTGCGTAAATCCGCGATCACCCGCATCTACAACGCCGCCTTGGAAAAAGAGGGTGTGCCAGCGCGGGTGACCTCGGTTCTGGACGACAAAAAGCGCGGTCTTGTGGCCCAGCTGACAGCTTCGGGCGATGCGACCGACGAAGAGGTTGGCAAAGTTCTGGGGGCCTTCGTGCGTCCGTGGGAGTGGGCGGACGCCGCGGCAACTGTCGACGCCTGAGGCGCGACGCGCACATAAGCGAAAAAAAACGAAGGGCGTGGCGGGTAGCTGCGCCCTTCTTTGTTGTTCTCCCAAAAGGGCGGGCCTAGTGTGCTTCTCAAACTTACGAGACGCACGACAGGGGGGATTCTGTGACCTATATTCTCGCGATTGACCAAGGCACCACATCAAGCCGGGCCATTGTATTTGATGGCGATATCCGCCCCACAGCCAGTGCCCAGTTGGAGTTTGAGCAGCATTTCCCGCAAAGCGGCTGGGTCGAACATGATCCCGCCGACATCTGGGTCACAACGATTGAAACCTGCTCGGGTGCTTTGGCGCGGGCCAATCTGACGGCGCGCGACATTTCGGCGATTGGCATAACGAACCAACGCGAAACCACGCTCGTGTGGGACAAAGCCACCGGTGAGCCGGTGCACAACGCGATTGTCTGGCAGGATCGGCGCACAGCGAACATTTGCGAAGACCTCAGGGCCGCGGGTCATGCGGACCTGGTGAAATCGCGCACCGGGCTTTTGTTGGACCCGTATTTCTCCGGTACCAAGATCAAATGGATTTTGGACAATGTCGAAGGCGCGCGCGCGCGGGCCGAAGCGGGCGAGCTGCTGTTTGGAACAGTCGACAGTTATCTGATCTGGAAGCTCACCGGCGGCAAGGTGCACGCCACGGACGCCACCAACGCGGCGCGTACGCTGATCTATGACATTCACGCAGGCGCATGGTGTGCCGACATCTGTGCGCTGTTGGGCATTCCCATGTCGATGCTCCCGGAGGTCAAGGATTGTGCCGCAGATTTTGGCGAAACCGATGCCGGTATCTTTGGTGTCGCTATCCCGATCCGCGGCGTTGCCGGCGATCAGCAGGCAGCGACGATTGGTCAGGCCTGCTTTACGCCGGGCATGTTGAAATCGACCTATGGAACGGGCTGTTTTGCGCTTTTGAACACGGGCGAAACCCCTGTGGCGTCGCAAAACCGCTTGTTGACCACCATTGCCTACCAGCTTGATGGCAAGCCGACCTATGCGCTTGAGGGGGCGATCTTTATCGCGGGCGCGGTGGTGCAATGGCTGCGCGACGGGCTGGGCATAATCCGTGATGCCGCGGAAACAGAACCGCTGGCAAAGACAGCTGACGAGGGGCAGGAATTGATCCTTGTGCCGGCCTTCACCGGCCTTGGCGCGCCGTATTGGAACCCCAATGCACGGGGCGCGGTCTTTGGTTTGTCGCGCAACTCCGGTCCGGCGGAAATGTCCAAGGCGGCGCTGGAAAGCGTGGGCTTTCAAACCCGCGACCTGCTGGAAGCGATGCACGCGGATTTTGAATTCGGTGGCGACACGGTGTTGCGCGTCGATGGCGGCATGACGGCTTCCAGCTGGGCGATGCAGTTCCTTGCGGATGTGCTTGGGGCCGAGGTTGATCGGCCGGTGGTGGCCGAAAGTACCGCCAAGGGCGCGGCATGGCTGGCGGGTATGCAGATTGGTGTGTATCCGGGCATGGAGGAATTCGCCGCGAGCTGGGAAAAGGATCGCCAGTTTGCGCCCCAACGCGATGACGCCTGGCGCGAACGGCGGTATGCGGGCTGGAAGAAAGCGATCAACGCAACGTTGTCGATGACAGAATAGGGCGGTTGCGCCCGGAAAGAGGGCCACATGAGCACATGCGCAATCTGCGGAGCGGCAGCGACGGATACGGTGGCTGTGGACCCGCGCGACGACGAGGTGGCAGTTTGTGCCACCTGTTTGGGCGGCACCAGCGACAAGCCAACCGATGCGCCGCACTGGCAATGCCTGCATGATGCGATCTGGTCGCCCGAGCCTGCGGTTCAAGTGCTGGCGTGGCGTCTGTTGCAGGGGCTGACCGAGGCGCCTTGGGCGCGGGATCTGCTCGACATCGCTTATCTGGAGCCTGAGGTTCTGGCGTGGGCCGAGGCTGGCATGGCGGAAGAAAGCGATGTGGTGCACCGTGACAGCAACGGTGCAATCTTGGCGGCCGGCGACACAGTGGTGTTGATCAAGGATTTGCCGGTCAAAGGCGCGGGGTTTACCGCGAAACGGGGCACATCCGTGCGGGGCATTTCACTGGTTGCCGACAATGCCGAACACATCGAAGGCCGCGTCGAAAGCCAGCGGATTGTGATCCTGACCAAGTTTGTAAAAAAGAGCTAAGCCGGCCGCGTCGCTATCGGGTCAGATGTCCATCCAGATCGTGATCGGCCCGTCGTTTACCAGTGCAACTTTCATGTCCGCGCCAAACCGGCCGGTTTCCACGGGCACGCCTTGCGCGGTCAGTTGCGCGGCAAAATACTCGTACAACCGTTCACCCTCTTCCGGAGCCGCCGCTGAGGAAAAGCCCGGCCGATTGCCTGAGCGTGTGTCCGCGGCAAGCGTGAACTGTGACACCACCAGCGCGCTGCCGCCAATGTCGAGCACCGAGCGGTTCATCTTGCCCGCGTCATCTTCAAAAATCCGGCATTTGGCAACTTTGGCCGCCAGCTTGTCGGCCTGCGCCTCGGTGTCGCCCTGCATCGCGCAGATTAGGACCAAAAGCCCGGGACCGGAGCGGCCGATGACGTCGCCATCTACCGTTACGGAGGCCTCAGACACCCGTTGCAGCAATGCGCGCATCAGCTCGCCCTTTTGATGCCCATGACCCGCGCCCGCGCGCGTGGATCGCTGTCAAACAGCGCCGCCAATTGTTCTGTCATCGCACCGGCCAGCTGTTCCACGTCGGTGATGGTGACGGCGCGATCATAATAGCGGGTCACATCGTGGCCGATCCCAATCGCCAGCAATTCAACCTGTTTGCGCTTTTCCACCATCGCAATCACATCGCGCAGGTGTTTTTCTAGATAGTTCGCAGGGTTCACCGACAGCGTGCTGTCGTCCACCGGCGCGCCATCCGAGATCACCATCAGAATTTTGCGTTGCTCAGGCCGTGCAGCCATACGGCGGTGCGCCCATTCCAGCGCCTCACCGTCGATGTTTTCCTTGAGCAGCCCTTCTTTCATCATCAGGCCGAGATTTGGTCGCACACGACGCCAAGGTGCGTCTGCTTTCTTGTAGATGATGTGGCGCAGATCGTTCAGGCGTCCGGGTTGCTGGGGGCGACCTTCGTTCAGCCATTTTTCCCGTGCCAAACCGCCTTTCCAAGCCTTGGTGGTAAAGCCCAGAATTTCGACCTTTACGTTGCAGCGCTCAAGGGTGCGCGCCAGAACGTCGGCACAAATTGCGGCGATCGAGATCGGACGTCCGCGCATCGATCCCGAGTTGTCCAAGAGCAGCGTCACAACGGTGTCGCGGAATTCAGTGTCTTTCTCGATCTTGAAGCTCAGCGGTGTGGTGGGGTTGGCCACAACCCGCGCCAGTCGGCCCGCGTCCAGAATGCCTTCTTCTAGGTCAAACTCCCAACTGCGGTTTTGCTGCGCCTGAAGACGGCGTTGCAGCTTGTTGGCCAAACGGCTCACCGCGCCCTTAAGCGGCTCTAGCTGCTGGTCGAGATAGGCGCGCAGGCGTTCCAATTCGGCTGGTTCAGCCAGATCTTCGGCGGCAATTTCTTCGTCGTTTTCGCCGTCATACACCAGATAGTCGGGATCAGCGTCCGACACCGGCGGTGGGGGCGGGGGATCGAGTGGAGCCTCGCCATCAGGCATTTCGGCCTCGTCCGACATTTCCTCGTCGGCCATGTCATCCATCGTGACTTGCGCCTCGGACATGTCCTGCTGTTCTTCCTGTGCCTGCTCGGGGCTGGCTTCGGCGTCTTCGTCTTCGCTGTCGTCCTGACCCTGGCTGTCGGGATCTTCCTGCTCTTCGGCCTGATCCTCTGCGTCATCCTGCTCGTCGTCGATCTCGTCCGGATCATCGCCAAGCTGGTCGCCATAGCCGAGATCATCGATGATCTGACGGGCGAATTTGGCAAAGCTCTGTTGATCGTTCAGCAGGTCTTGTATGTCGTCCAGATGGTCTCCGGCGCTTTGTTCGATATAGCCGCGCCACAGGTTCATGACATTAGCGGCAGAGCGGGGCAGGTCGCGGCCTGTTGCCAGATGGCGCACCAGATATCCGGCGGCCACCGCCAGCGGTGCGTCCTCGGTTGAGGTCATTTCGCCATAACCGCGTCCGTTGGCTTCGTGGCTGATTTTCACGTCGATATTGGAAGCCGTGCCCGGCATGTCGCGCGCGCCCATGGCCTCGCAGCGCGCGGTTTCCATTGCCTCATAAAGGTCCCGCGCGATGCCCTGTCCGGGGGCATAACGCATGTGGGTGTTGATGTCGTGATACTTGCGCTGCATCGCCAGCGCGTCCGCGGTGCCACGGGCCAGCAGAACCTCGTCGCGGCTCATACGGCGGGTGACCTGCGGCAAGCGCATTGCATCGCCCGACACGCCTGAAGGGTCCACCGTGTAGGTGATGGACAGTTCAGGGTCGTTGGCCATGACTTTGGTGGCTTCCGCGAGGGCCTTTTTGAACGGATCTGCGGGGTTGTCGGACTTGGTACTCATTTTGCCCACCCTTCTTCGTTGGAGAAGCTCTCTATATCCACAGTGGCCTCGCGCGGAAATTCCAGACCGGTGACTGTAGAATACGCTTCATCCGCGACATACAGCAAACCCTCAAGCCACTTCGTAGAGCGTTTAGGAAACGCCTTTGGGTTCCTCAATACAGCTTCATAGTCTTGTTTACCTTGCGCTACGACCATCAAACGGGTGTAGAGAAAAGTATCTGATAAACCGGGAAACCAGCTAAACCGGCGATAGTGTTTTCTTGTGTCCAGCGCATAAGTTTTCTGGGCCAAATACTCAAAGAAGCCATGAATGTCAGCTTCGGTCTGTTTCGAAAGCTCAGCAACCAGCGGCTCAAAGTCTGTCGACTCATCTTGCCGTTTGGTGCCTTCGATTCTTTCAATCAATGACCAGAAACGCGTTTCATTCATGGCATCTGCAATTACCCAAGGGCCGCATTTGCAGCGCTCTCAGGCAGCTCTTCGTCAAAACAACGCTGATAGAACTCGGCAACAGTCTGGCGCTCCAGCTCGTCACATTTGTTCAGGAAGCTCAGGCGGAAGGCATAGCCCACATCGCGGAAGATTTCCGAGTTGGCCGCCCAGTTGATCACGGTCCGCGGGCTCATGACGGTCGACAGATCGCCGTTCATGAACGCGGTGCGTGTCAGGTCGGCCACGGTCACCATCTGCGCCACGGTCTTGCGACCCTCGGCGGTGTTGTAGTGCGGCGCCTTAGACAGCACGATTGCGGATTCCGCATCGTGGCTGAGGTAGTTCAGCGTCGACACCAGAGACCAGCGGTCCATCTGGGCTTGGTTGATCTGTTGCGTGCCGTGATACAGGCCTGTTGTGTCGCCAAGACCGACAGTGTTGGCGGTGGCAAACAGGCGGAAATACGGGTTTGGCGTGATGACTTCGTTCTGATCCAACAGGGTCAGCTTGCCGTCATGCTCCAGCACGCGCTGGATCACAAACATAACGTCGGCACGTCCGGCGTCATATTCGTCAAACACAATCGCGGTCGGGTTGCGCAGTGCCCAAGGTAGGATGCCTTCGTGGAATTCGGTGACCTGCATGCCGTCGCGCAGTTTGATCGCGTCTTTGCCGATCAGATCGATCCGGCTGATGTGGCTGTCGAGGTTCACACGCACGGTGGGCCAGTTCAGGCGGGCGGCAACCTGTTCGATGTGGGTCGATTTACCGGTGCCGTGATAGCCTTGGATCATGACGCGGCGGTTGTAGCCAAAGCCTGCAAGGATCGCCATCGTGGTCTCGGGATCAAACTTGTAGGTTGGGTCAACCTCCGGCACGCGGGCTGTGCGCTCGGCAAAGCCTTTGATCTTCATGTTGCTGTCGATGCCGAAGACCTCGCGCACGTCGATGTCTTCGGTGGGTTTTGCGTTCGCTTCGATCATACCGTCGGCCATGTGTGTCGTCCTTGTTGTTGGCCTGCGCAATATCAGGCCGAAATCCACCGGCCATTGGTGCCTCAATCCGGCGCTGATCGCAAGGGCATCTGCTCCAAAGATACGCGGCGTTGTCATGAAACTCACGCAGCCGTGCGCGGGGTTTAATTGCACGCGCCATGTGGCGGGGGCAGAATGTCTCAAACAAGGAGAAACACGATGCCCGTATCCCTGAGCCGTCGCAATGTTTTGTTTGGTGCTGCTGCGCTGACTGTCTTGCCAAATTTTGCTTTGGCCGCCGCATTCGAAGTCACCCGTACGGACGCTGAATGGCGCGCCATGCTGACGCCCCTGCAATACAAAGTCATGCGCAAGGAAAGCACCGAACGGGCAGGATCCTCGCCTCTGGACAAGGTTTATGACAAAGGTGTCTACCACTGCCGCGGCTGCGATCTGAAGCTGTACAGTTCGCGCCACAAGTATGACAGTGGCACCGGCTGGCCAAGTTTTTACAAATCGCTCAACAACGCGATTGGCACGAAAAACGATCGCAAATTGCTAAGGGTGCGCACCGAATGCCATTGCCGTCGCTGCGGTAGCCATTTGGGGCATATTTTCAACGATGGTCCGAAACCAACCGGCAAGCGGCATTGCCTGAACGGCGTATCTTTGGTGTTCAAGCCGGCCGAAAGCTGAACCTGCGTCCGCTTCCGGCGTATTTGCCGCAGCCTTTTAGGCGGCCACTTGATTTTGCTGTTGGGAAAACCGGTAACCAAGACCGTAGAGCGTTTCGATGTTGTCGAAATCGGGATCGGCTTTGCGCAGTTTCATGCGCAATCTCTTGATTTGGCTGTCAATACAACGGTCAGTGACGCCCAGATCAGTACCGTAGGCCGCATCAAGAATTCGCGCGCGTTCGAGAACGGTTCCAGGGCGGTCCGCCAACGTCCAAAGCACATTGAACTCGGTAGCGGTGAGCGCCACTTCACATCCGTTCCAGCGCACCTCATGGCTGTCACGGTCCATCATCAGTGGGCCGCGCATCATGCGGGACGTGAGCACAGGGCCTGTCGCCGATTGCCGAACCCGCCGCAAAATAGCGCGCACCCGTTCCAATACAACGCGCGGCGCGCCGGGTTTTCGGATGTAGTCATCGGCGCCCAAATGTAGCCCATAGGCTTCTTCGGTGTCAGACCGCGCATCGCTGAGCAGGATCACCGGCAGGTTGTTGGCCTGGCGCAACCGGCGCAGCAGGTCGAGACCACTGGTGCCGGGCAAGTCCGTATTCATCACCAAAAGCGCATTCAAAGGATTGGAGATGTCGCGTAAGGCCACGTCGCCGTCCACAAAGCTGAGCACGCGGTGCCCGTCGCTTTCCAACAGTCGGCTCAAGGTCGCAAGTGTGGAGCGATCCCCGTCCACCAGAACAATCTGTGCCATTATGCGGCCCTCGCTGAACGCTGCGGAGTGCCTCCGGTCGTGGCGGTCATATAGATGTCTGCCATGGCGTGATCGAACCGGGTTTCGCGCTGCTTCAAGGCGCGGCGCGCGTAATGCGCACGTAGTCCGGTCCAGAGCGCGAGCAACGTACCGGGTTTGACAATGGGGCGACCCTGATGAGGGGCCGAAAGCGACAATGTGGTCATGCGAAATCCTCCGAAAAGCGGCGCACAAGTGAAATGTGACGTAGACCAATCGGGGCTGGGCGGCTTAACCTTTTGGTCACACTTCATCTAAGTGCGTTAACCATTGTGGCATTGCGCGAAACGGACAGGGTTTTGTGAGTTTAAGCCAAACTGCGGTGGGGGCGGCTTGTGGCGGCGGGTCAAAGACCGATCAGAGCTGCGTTAAACAGGTCGCCTTTGGTCACCTGGTGCATGGCCGGTCCAGCGTTTGAAGGCCGAGGAAAAGCTGCTGACATCCGAGTAGCCCAGCAAAAAGGCGATCTCTGTCTGGCTCATGGCGACATCTTTCAGGTACCGTTCCGCCAGCGATTTGCGCAGGTTGGACAGGACTTTCTGATAGGTGGTTTCCACGTCGGCCAAACGCCGGGCCAGAGTGCGACTGCTCATCCCCAGATCGTGCGAGACGGTTTCAATGTTGGCCTGTCCGCTGGAGAGGCGATCAACAATGGATTTCTCTACGCGCAGACGAATGTCGTCGCGGTTTTGCGGGGTTTGCGCCAGAACCATATCGCAATGATTGCGCAAGATCGCATAAAGCGCATTGTCCGCCGTCTGCAGCTCAAGATCGAGGTCCGCCTTATAAAGCCGCAACTCGTTGTGCGGGGCATCAAATCGGACGGGGCAATTCAGGAACGAGGTGAAGGCGTCTTGGTTCGTGGCCCGATGGTGGCAAAATGTGACCTCCAAAATGCGCGGAGAACGTTTCAAGATGTTGCGGATACCGCTGACGAATTGGACCGCCTGTGCTTCCATGACATACCCGCTGTCCACTTTGGCCGGCAGCCGCGCATCCCAGCGAAAAAACCCGTGACGGTCCAGATCGCTCACATCGACATTCACCGCATCTGAAAAGGTCCGTTGATAGCGGGCGATGTTTTCCAGAAAATCGCGCAGCGTGGGCGCACTGCGGCCCAAATAGCCGATGAGGCCAAGACGTTTGAACTGCCGAACCTGCGCCCATTTGAAATGTATCAGATCGTCGCCTGTCAGGGCCACAGCCCGCCGCATGACTTCGGCGCTGACGGTCAGCGGTGCCCTGGCCTCGGATGGGGTGATGTCGGCAAGGGTTACGCCAGTCCCGCCCAAAAGCTGGTGTTCGCTATAGCCGAGACCCTGCAAATGAAGAACAAAATCGCGGGTCAGGGCGGCCAAGTGTAGATACTTTGTCTCGTTCATACCGCTACATCACCGCAGATTGCGTCAGTTTTCAAGAAAATCGGCTCAACCAAATGTATAAACCGTGCGCACTGACAAATTCCAGCCAAGCGAAGGTGCGCCGATTTTTGGCTAGTCGCCGGATTTCCGTGCCAGTTCGGCATTGACGGCGCGGGCAATTGCCTCGCGCGTGCTGGTGTCGATGCCCTGTAAATCCACAACTAGCATGTCGCCGTCTTTGTGCGTGCTGATGGCAACATTGGATTTGGGCTCGCGAATGACCCGATACGGGGTGATCTCGCGCGAGATGCCCTTGAACCGTTGCGGCGCAAGCGGTTCGGCCTCGATCAAATCATGGGCATGGGCAAAGGTTTCATAGCTCATCACAATGCCGCCAGGTTCAGCGATGCTTTCAAGACGCGCGGCAAGGTTCGCCTCCGCCCCGATGATTGTGTAATCCATCCGCGTGTCAGAGCCAAAGTTGCCGACGTTGCAATAGCCGGTGTTCAGACCCATCCGCGCGCGAAACGGGTGTTCCAGCCCGTTCTGACGCCACACGGTTTCCAGCTCTTCCAGCCGATCCTGCATCGCCAAAGCCATGCGCACACAGGCGCGTGCGTCCTCGGCTGGGCCATTTGTGCTTGGATCGCCAAAGAACGCCACAATGGCATCGCCGATGAACTTGTCGATGGTGGCACCGTGATCTTGCGCGATGCGGCTCATCTCGGTGAAATACTCGTTGAGCAGGGCCGTCAGCTCTTCGGGCTGCATGCGCTCGGTCGTGGCAGTGAAATCCTTGATGTCGGAGAAGAACACCGTCAGCTTTTTGCGTTCCGTGGTCAGCGACACGTCACGTTCGCCGGCAAAGATGGATTTATAGACCTGCGGTTCCAGATATTTGGACACTTTGGCCGACACATCCGCCAGAAAGTTGTTATTGGCGCTCAGCTCGTCATTGATGGTCGCGAAATTGCGCGCCAGTCGGAACTGCATCATCGCAAACAGGATACCGCCGCCGCCAGCCAGCACCAGATAGGTCAACAACCAGCGAAACGCCCAGATGTTTTGCGCGATCGGCTGATGGATGGTCACCACCTGCACGCCGCGCACATCGCCCTCGGCCCAATCGATCTTGGTGCTTTCGGGGTGGCTGTTGTGACACGCCACGCAGGCCTCTGTCATGCGGATCGGGGTGGCGACTGTAACGGAATGATCTAGAAAACTGCCACCTTCCTCGTTCATGATTTCGCCCATTTCGGGGGCGGCGCGAAACGTGTCGATTGCGTGGATCTCAAACGCAGTCAGTTCGTGGGGCGCGCGATTTGTGAACGGAAAATCGGACACAAACCGGTAGGTGACCGAGGTATCCGCGTCCGCCAGTTTGGCGCCAAGTTCCAACGACAACGTCGCGGGGATCGGCACTGCACCAGGAGTTTGCGCATAATTGTGCAAGGCCTGCGTGTTGCCGTCGTGGTGCAAAATGCGGTCGATGACGTTTTCAGCGTAGTAGCCCCGCACCGCCGTCAGCACCGCGTTCATGCTGCTGCTTTGACGCTCCATTGCGCGATGGCTAAGGGCGTCCATGTCCTGCCACAGCGCCAGCGGCAATCCCAGCAACGCCAGAAACACCAGACCCAACACCCACGACGGGTGCGTCATCAAGATTTTACCGATGCGTTCCATCCCACTGGTCCCGCCCTATTTCCCAATTGGAAAAGGGCACATCTTCAGGGGCTTGGCAAGCGCCGCTGTTATTTGAAGTTGCGGCTTTCCTTGATCTGGTCCCATGCCCAGACCACTTCTTGCAGCTGTTCTTCCTGACTGCGGTCGCCGCCGTTCATGTCAGGGTGCAGCACTTTGATGAGCTTTTTGTATGCCTTGCGCACTTCGGCCTTGGTCCAGCTGTCCTTGGCCTCAAGGATGTCGATGGCGCGTCGCTCGGTGGGCGGCAAACGTTTGGACACACCGCCGTTTTTGCCGGGGTTTTGCGTGGCGTTGCCGCCCAGAACCTGATGCGGATCCTCAATGCCAAGTCGTGCCCATGCACGCGCCTCGGGGTCGGTGAACTTGGTGGTTTCGCGCTCCCAGACCTTGTCTTTGGAATTCTGCGCATTGACCTCGGCCTCGGTCTGGCCGTCAAAGAAATTCCATTTCAGGTTATACTCGCGCACGTGGTCTTTGCAGAACCACTTGAATTCGTCCAGAACATCCGGCGCGCGCGGTGCACGGTACTTGCCGTCCTCTTGGCAGCCCTCGTGTTCGCACACCCGCACAGAGGTCTCGGACGCACCTGACATGCTGCGCCGGCCGCGCGGGTTTTTCTTCTTTGCGGTTTTAACCGACATATCGAAACCGAAGGGATCTGATTTGGTCATGTGCGCACCTATTCGACTCGGAGAAGAGATATTAGCGAAACCGACGGGAGATTGAAGGGGCAGAACGCAGAAAAAAGGGTGGAAATCCGCCCGACACAATAATTTCATCTCTGGGGTTTGCGCCCGTGCGCGCAAAATCGCCTTTAGGCCAACATCGCAGGCAGGCCGAGCAAGAAGCGGATCGCTGACACCGCCGACATAAAAAATCCGCTAGGTTGGATCCGCCGGTTCCGAGCGTTTCTTGATCGCATCAGCAATGTCTGTGACATCGGCACTTTCGTCGGATGACCCACTTGCGCTGAGAGAGTCCACCGCGCGTTCCGGCGACACTTCGGAATCAGGCTCCTGCGATGGTTCGGTGAGCGGCGGCTCACGGTCGCTGGCAGCAGCGGCAATGGCTCCGACTGCAGGCGCGGGCAATTCTGCCGCCTTGGGGTGTTCCAGTTCCTTGGGCTGAAAGGCGCTGGCGTCGTCGGCGCGCGGGCGGCGAAAGACCATGACGCTGCGGTATTTCGTGGCTGTCGACGTCAGCCCGCTGCGCTCTTCGCTGGGCAGCGTCTCGGTGCGCAAAAACTCCCAGCCGTCTGCGGCCAGTGTGTTCATCGCGGCTTCAAGTGCGTTGGCAAACCGTCCCTCTGAGCTGCGCACGCCACGTGCCTTTTGCCCTTTGGAGGGGGCTGGTACCACTTTGTACTCGTAGATCATTTTGAAATCGCTTTACCCATCGCGGCCTTGCTGGCGCACGTGGGTTCATACCCTTTCCTACGCTGCAGTCTCAAGCTTTTTTAGGAATGCCCATGACACGGCCGACGCGTTCGGGCTTGGGCAAAACGGAATGCGCTTTGTGAAGGGCGCTCACGTTGGCCAGAATATCGGCGGGCATAGGCGCCACCCGCGGCCCACTTTGGTCTATGTGCAACCCGATGCCTTCACCGCTGGCCGACAGCCAGCCGTCTTCGTGCCAAAGTTCCTGATAGAAATGCAGGCGCTTTTCGTCAAAATCCAACAGGTGGAACGTGGCGCGCACCTTGTCCCCAAGATGTAGCTCTCGCAGATAACAAAGGTGAAATTCTGCCGAGAACGTCGTGTTGCCCGTACGCTCGCGGTAGTCCGGGCCAAAACCCATCTCAAGCCAGATCTGATCCACACCACGATCAAACAGCACGTTGTAAAACGCCATATTCAAATGGCCATTATAGTCCAGCCATGATTTGTCGATATCCATCCATGTGGATGTGAACGGGGCGTCTAGGTTCATCGTCTGTCCTTTCAGTTGGCAGGGTTATGCCCAACGCGTGGCAGAAGGAGCAATGCTGAAATGGCTCTGTGACGTGGCGGATATGGCATGTTTCGCAAGTCCGCAGTGACACAATCTAAAACGTCGACGCCATTTCTGACGCCGACGCAATACAGTCGTGATACAGCCGCCGAAAATCAGTCGTTTAGTTTCTTCGCAACCAGCTCATTCACAGCCTTTGGATTGGCTTTGCCACCGGTGGCTTTCATAACCTGACCGACAAACCAGCCCGCAAGTTTGGGGTTGATTTTGGCCTTCTCAACCTGCGCGGGGTTGGCCGCGATGATCTCATCCAACGCGGTTTCGATCGCGCCAGTGTCCGTCACCTGCTTCATGCCACGCTCTTCAACGATCTGCGCGGGGTCACCGCCTTCGGTGTAGACGATTTCAAACAAGTCTTTTGCGATCTTGCCGGAAATGGCGTCAGAGCCGATGAGGTCCAGAATGCCACCCAATTGCGCGGGTGAAATCGGGCTTTCGGTGATCGCGTGCTCTTCTTTTTTCAGACGGCCAAACAGCTCGTTGATGACCCAGTTTGCAGCTAGCTTGCCGTTGCGCCCTTCGGCCACGGCCTCAAAGAAGTCTGCATTCTCCTTTTCCGCCGTCAGCACCGATGCGTCATATTCGGACAGGCCGAAGTCGCTGATAAAGCGGTTCTTTTTCTGGTCCGGCAGCTCGGGCAAGTTGGTGGCAATGTCGTCCACCCAGCCTTGCTCGATCTCCAGCGGCAGCAGATCGGGGTCGGGGAAGTAGCGGTAATCATGCGCTTCTTCCTTGGAGCGCATGGACCGTGTTTCGTTGCGGTCCGCGTCATACAGGCGGGTTTCCTGATCGACTTTGCCACCGCCCTCGACGATTTTGATCTGGCGCTCGGCCTCGACCATGATTGCCATCTGGATGAAGCGCATGGAGTTCATGTTCTTGATCTCGCAGCGGGTGCCAAGGTGATCAAAATCTTGGGTTTCCATGTATTTTTCGTACTGACCCGGACGGCAGATCGAAACGTTCACATCCGCGCGCAGGTTGCCGTTTTGCATGTTACCATCACAGGTGCCGAGATAGCGCAGAATCTGGCGCAGCTTGAGAACATAGGCCGCGGCCTCTTCGGGGCTGCGGATGTCGGGGCGGCTGACGATCTCCATCAGCGCCACACCGGTCCGGTTCAGATCGACAAACGACAGGTTCGGATCCATGTCGTGCACCGATTTGCCTGCGTCCTGCTCAAGGTGGATGCGCTCCACGCGCACCAAGCGAGCGACACCAGGTTCCATGTCCACGAGGATTTCGCCTTCGCCAACGATGGGTTCATAGAGCTGGCTGATCTGGTAGCCCTGCGGCAGGTCAGGATAGAAATAGTTCTTGCGATCAAACGCCGATTTCAAGTGGATTTCCGCGTTCAGGCCAAGGCCGGTGCGTACCGCCTGCTCTACACAGAACTCATTGATAACAGGAAGCATTCCGGGCATTGCGGAGTCAACGAACGCCACGTTTGAGTTGGGCTCATTGCCAAATTTCGTGGACGCGCCGGAGAAGAGTTTCGCATTGGAAGAAACCTGTGCGTGTACCTCCATGCCGATGACCAGTTCCCAGTCATGCTTGGCGCCCGCGATCACTTTGGGCTTGGGGGTCTCATATGTCAGGTCGAGCATCGCTCAGGCTCCTTGAATCTATGGCTGGTCTGCGTTCTAGGCCAGCCACGTCAGAGGAGCAAGAGGGCAGGTGATTTCCCGCCCTTCTCTGGTGCGATCAAGGGTTAATCTGGGTGATGCCTTCGGGCGTGAAATAGACGGTCTGCCCGTTTTGCAGGCCAGTCATAAAGGGCAAAGCCACTGCGTGCAGCGCGATATCCTTGCCTTTGGCTGCAAGCCGCTCGCGCGAAATGATGCGCGAGGTGTTTTCAAATCCGATTTCGGCATGCCCCCAGATCAGAGGGTGAATTTCGCGCAAGTGGTCGTGCACCACCATGTCAAAGCCTTCGCGCAGGGCCGGCGGCAGGTCGGAGCGGAAGCCGGTGTCGCTGTATTGTTCGCGTGCATGTTGCCAGCTGCGGAACAAATGCGCCGCCATCAGATTGGCGGAGTGCTGATCGCCGCGACGGCTGAGTGCGTCGTCCACACCGTCTAAAAAGTATTCGATTTCAACCATTTCTAGCCCGCGTGGGTCCACCAGAAGCGCGTCAAACCAAACCCAGGCATAGGCGCCTGCGCCCCACAAATCATAAGTGCGCGCAGCGATGCGGCGGGCATGCAGGTCGAGTTGGTCAAAGTCACCATACCAGCGGGGCAGCATATAGTTGCCAAGCGCCCGCATATGGCGCGGATTAGTTGGGTCCAGAGCGATCAGCGCTTCAAACTCAGCGCACAACTTTTCTGCAGGGTTGGTCTGGCCGGGCAGCAAAGCGCAGCGCGCCGCGGACAGGGCAGGCGAATGGTGCGCAGTCGGGCAGAAGCGGTTTAGAATGACTTCTGCACGTTCAAAATGGGCATGAAAGGCTTCGCGGTTCAGTTCACGCACGTCTTCTTTGGCCGCCGCGCCGCGCCATGCCCAACCGATGTCGATGTGCATATGCGCCACGATCAGCGCAAGCGGGTAGCTGTCAGGGTGATCCTCGAGCATATATTCCAGCGCCTCGATGCCGGAAAAGAAATCCGCGCCTCGGGCGGGGTGACCATGCAACAGGGCATGCTCAGCAGCGCGGACAACATCAGAACGCGCGCCAAACAGCATCAGTTCAGCTAATGGCGTTCCGGCCGAGGTGGTCGTGCGATTCTGGTCATACGTGCGGATCTGATCCTCAAGATCTCCCCAGCGTTCCTGCCGGGCCAGAAACAAGCCCTGATCCCGGGACTGATCGCTTTCGAGCTGATCCGGTGTGGTCGTGTTGATCGGGATTTGCAGGCGGTGCAACAGGTCCTTAACGGTCTTGTTGCCGTCCGCTTGCACGTCGGAGTCGCCTTCTTTGTCGCTACCATAAATGGTCTGCGACAATTTCTTCAGCGTCGGCTCTGCCGCGGAAGACACGTTCGTTTTGTCCAACGAAAAGAATTTCATTAAGGTCTGCTCCTGTTCTTGCGTCTAGGATGCAGTCCCACTTAGGCCAAAGTTGGGCGCCAAGTTGAAATCATGCGGTCATGATGGCCTTGCCAGCGCCCAATTTACCTATGGTCAAATAACCCGGAAATGATGGCGGTCAACCGGGATATCATAGGCCTCAAGCGTGGCCTGTAGACGGTCCGGTGATGGCAAAACATCGTTTGGAATCCGTACCTTGGAGCCATCAACCATCTGCAGAGTTGCGCGGACCGAAATGTCCAGACGGGTGTCAAAACGGGCTGATCGGATTTGATCGGTGCGCATTTCTGCCTCTTGTGTGGCGCTTTTCCACCTCAGCACGCCGTCGGCTAAGGAGAATGTTGAAACCGGGTTGAGCATCACATCAATCAACGCGGGTACTGCAAAGATGCCCAGAATGGCGAGAATCCAAGTGACTGTGCCAACAGCCTTGAGACCCGCCAGCACAAGTACGGCCAACCCAAGCGCCATGACCGTGCGGCGGTTGCGCCCGAAGTGGGTGAACGTCAACGGTTCGGGCATATCCTAAGCGCCTTGTATGCGAGTGATCATCTCGCTTGTGTCACGGCTGAGATCCGGCTGGCCTGCGATGCGCCCCAGTTGCGTCGCGATTAGGGACTGGCGGTCCGCATCATAGCGTTTCCATGTTTGAAAGGCGCTGCACATGCGGGCGGTGGTCTGTGGGTTCACCGGATCAAGTTTGATCAGCCAATCCGTCAAAAGCTCGTAAGCCGCACCGCTTTCGTGGTGGAAACCGGCGTGATGCGCCGCAAGCATGCCCATCACGGCGCGGAACCGGTTGGGATTTTTCCAGTCAAAATCGATGTGGTTGGTCAGCCGCTGTGTGGTTTCCGCCAACGCGTCGGGTTTGGCGTGCATCACCTGCAGAGAGAACCATTTGTCGATCACCAGCCTGTCGTCGCGCCACTGCTCATAAAAGGCGGCGAGTGCGTCGTCTCCGGCTTCCGCGTCCAAAAGTGCGCTGAGCGCTGCGAGTTGCAGGGTCATGTTGTCGGCCTTGGCATATTGCTTGGCGGCGGTCGCGCCGCCATCAAGTCTGGTCAACAGGCCCAGAGCCGAGTTCGCAAGGTCACGCTTGCCAGCCCCTTCGGCGTCAGGCGCATAGGGGCCATCTACTTGATTGGCGGCGTAAAGGCCGGGCAGAATGTCTGCCCAACTTTGCGCCTTGGCGTCGCGCATCGCTTCGCTGGCGGCATGTATGGCCGCTGGATCAGGGATATCCCCTGCTTGATGCAGCACGCCCGCGAGCTCGGATTGCGAGGGTTGCGCCAACATCAAGGCACGATAGGCCGGATCCAGCGTGTCGTCACGCAAGACCGTTTTGAGACCTTCCAAGTAGTCGGCATTGGGCGCGGCATCCTTACGGATCGACGTCAACAACGAGTCGCGCGCCAGCATCCGACCGGCTTCCCAACGGTTGAACGGATCGGTGTCGTGCGACAACAAAAAGGAACGCCGCGCGGTGTCGATGCCCTGCTCCAGCGTCACCGGCGCGGAAAATCCGCGCAGGATGGACGGGACGGGGCGGGTGGCGTGCCCTTCGAAAGAGAAGCTTTGCTCTGCTTCGGTCAACTCAAGCACCTTGGTTGGCATCACCTCGTCGCCATTGTCGTTCAAAAGGCCCACGGCCACCGGGATCACCTGGGGCAGCTTTTCGCTTTGTCCCGGCGTCGGCGCACTGGATTGGCTGAGATGCAGAGTAAAGGTGTTGTCTCGATAGTCTTCGCGCACTGTGACCTTGGGCGTGCCAGATTGCGAGTACCACAGTTTGAACTGGCTCAGATCGCGGTCGGTGCTGTCCTCAAACACCTGTATCCAGTCCTCAATCGTACACGCCTGACCGTCGTGGCGGTCAAAATACAGATCAAGCGCTTTGGCGTAGGCCGCATCGCCGACAAGCGTCTTAAGCATGCCAATGACTTCGGCACCTTTTTCGTAAACCGTGGCCGTATAGAAGTTGTTGATCTCCTGAAAGCTCTCGGGCCGCACCGGGTGGCTAAGCGGGCCTTGGTCCTCCGGGAACTGCCGCGCGCGCAGAGCCAGAACATCATCAATGCGTTTCACCGGCTCAGAGCGCATGTCGGCGGTGAACTGAGCGTCGCGGAACACGGTCAAACCCTCTTTCAGGCAGAGCTGAAACCAATCGCGGCAGGTGATCCGGTTGCCGGTCCAGTTGTGGAAATACTCGTGTGCGATGATGGCTTCGATGCGCTCGAAGTTGCCGTCAGTCGAGGTTTCGGGGCTGGCAAGCACACAGGAGCTGTTGAAGATGTTCAGACCCTTGTTTTCCATCGCACCCATGTTGAAATCGTCGACGGCAACGATGTTGAACTCGTCCAGATCGTATTCACGGCCATAGACGTCTTCGTCCCATTTCATCGACTTCTTCAAAGCCTCCATACCGAAGGCGCATTTGTGTTCATCGCCGGGGCGCACATAGATCGCTAGATCCACGTCACGGCCAGACATGGTGGTGAACGTGTCCTCATGCGCCACCAGATCGCCTGCGACCAAGGCAAAGAGATAGGCCGGTTTTGGCCAGGGATCCTCATAGATCGAGACATTGGGGGCAGGGGTCTGAGTGCCGTCCTGATGATAGTACAGCCCGTTGCCGTTTGAGAGCATGACAGGCGTATGGTCTGCGTCGCTTTCAATGCGCACGGTGAATTGCGCCATCACGTCGGGGCGGTCGGGATACCATGTGATTTTGCGGAACCCCTCGGCCTCGCATTGGGTGCAATACATGCCGCCCGACATATAAAGCCCCTCAAGGGCTGTGTTGGCCTCTGGGTTGATTTCGACCTCGGCCTCCCAATTAAAGGGCGCGTCGGGCACGTCGGCTTCAATGCCGCCATCCACATGGCGCAACGCGACCTCATGGCCGTCCACTTTGGCCGAGATGGGTTTCAACGCTTCGCCGTGCAAAAAGAAAGAGCGGTCTGTTGCGTCAGGGTTGGGACGGAACCGGATGCGCGAAATCACACGCGTTGCCGATGGGTGCAGCCGGAATGTCAGGTGCACGTCATCAATGATCCAGCCAAATGGCGTGTAATCTTTGAGAAAGATCGTTTTGGGGGCCGCGTCCTGCATCATTTGCTCCGTCTTGTACATTGGCACATGTTGGTTCGCCGAGTGTTTGCAAAGATGTATCTGATCGAGCAGCACCCGCAAGGGGACGCGTGGCATTGTCTGGTTGCACAAGAAAGCGGCGGCGCGCTTTCCTGATTTCCAAGAAAATGCTTTTGGTAAAGAAAAAGAACCAATTTTGTTGCCTATCGGAAACTCATGTTCTAATTGGAAATGCAAGATCACATCAACGAGGGAGAGGCACGATGGCTGAACGGGTAGAGAAGCAGGGGCTGCAAGTGGCAGCGGAGCTGGTGTCGTTCATTGAAGACCGTGCTTTGTCCGGAACGGGCGTGAGCGCGGACACGTTTTGGTCGGGCCTAAGTGTGCTGGCGCATGACTTTGGTCCCAAGAACCGCGCCTTGCTTGCCAAACGCGAAGAAATTCAACAGCTTATCGACGGGTGGCATACGTCACGCAAAGGGCAGCCGCATGATGCTGTGGCCTACAAGGCGTTTCTAGAAGAGATCGGCTATTTGGTTCCCGAAGGCCCTGAGTTCTCGGTCGAAACCGCAAGCGTGGATCCTGAAATTGCCAATATCCCCGGCCCGCAGCTTGTGGTGCCTATCACCAATGCACGCTTTGCGTTGAACGCGGCGAACGCGCGCTGGGGCAGTCTTTATGACGCGCTTTACGGTACGGACGCGATGGGTGATCTGCCTGAAAGTGGTGGTTATGACGCCGCACGTGGCGCGCGGGTGATCGCTTGGGGCCGCGAGTTCCTGGACCGCTCAGTGCCCTTGGCCGTTGGCAGCTGGGCAGATGTCGATGGGCTGTCCGTGCAGAATGGCGCTCTGGTTCCCGCGCTTCAGGACGCAAGCGGGTTCGCCGGACATGTGGGTGAGGCTGCAAATCCCGACCGCATTTTGATCAAAAACAATGGCCTGCACGTCATTCTGGAAATTGACCCCTCAGGCAATATCGGCTCTGGAGACAGAGCGGGTATCAACGACATCACGCTTGAGTCCGCGCTGTCGACCATCATGGACTGCGAAGATTCCGTGGCCTGTGTCGACGCCGAAGACAAAGTTGTCGCTTACAACAACTGGCTGGGGCTGATGAAAGGCGACCTGGCAGAAGAGGTCAGCAAAGGCGGCAAAAGTTTCACGCGGGTGCTCAACGAAGACGTTGCCTTTACGGCGGCTGACGGCGCAGCAAGCACGTTGAAGGGTCGTTCGCTGATGTTGGTGCGCAATGTCGGCCACTTGATGACGAACCCTGCTGTGCTGGACCGCGAAGGCAATGAAATCGGCGAAGGGCTGATGGATGCCTTGGTCACCGTCGCGATCGCCATGCATGATCTGGCGCGCGAAAGCGGCAATTCGGTACACGGCTCGGTCTATGTGGTGAAACCCAAAATGCATGGGCCGGAAGAAGTCGCCTTTGCGGATGACATTTTTGCCAAGGTCGAGGATATTCTTGGCCTGCCGCGCAACACCGTCAAAATGGGCATCATGGACGAGGAACGCCGCACCTCCGTGAACCTCAAGGAGTGCATCCGCGCCGCCAAAGGGCGGGTGGCCTTTATCAACACGGGCTTCCTTGATCGCACTGGCGACGAGATCCACACCTCAATGGAAGCGGGCGCGTTCCTGCGTAAAGGTGAAATGAAAACAACACCTTGGATCCTGTCCTATGAGGATCGCAACGTGGACATCGGTCTGGCCTGTGGCCTGCAGGGCAAAGCGCAGATCGGCAAAGGCATGTGGGCCATGCCCGATCTGATGGGGGCAATGCTGGACCAGAAAAGCGGCCATCCCAAATCCGGCGCGAACTGCGCGTGGGTGCCGTCACCCACCGCGGCAACACTGCACGCCACACACTACCATGAGGTTGATGTTTTGGCCCGTCAGGAAGAGATCAAGGCTGGTGGTGCCCGCGGAACATTGGACGACCTGCTGACGGTGCCGGTGATGGATGGGCAGAACCTGTCAGACGCCGAGATTGCGGCCGAGGTTGAAAACAACGCACAGGGCATTCTGGGCTATGTGGTGCGGTGGATTGACCATGGCGTGGGCTGTTCCAAGGTGCCTGACATCAACGATGTGGGCTTGATGGAGGATCGAGCGACGTGTCGAATTTCCTCGCAAGGCTTGGCGAATTGGCTGCACCATGGCGTGGTTAGCGAAGCGCAAGTGATGGCTGCGATGCAGAAGATGGCCTCTGTTGTGGATTTCCAGAACACGAGCGATCCGAACTATCACCGCATGGCGCCGGACTTTAGCGGGGTGGCGTTTCAGGCGGCCTGTGATTTGGTCTTCAAGGGGCGGGTACAACCGTCCGGCTATACCGAGCCAGTGCTGCATGCACGGCGTTTGGAACTGAAGGCACAAGCGTAGTATTCAGGGTCGGAGCGGTGCTCCGGCCCATTTATTTTTCAGGAGAAAGACATGACGATTTCTTTGCGCAAGGCGCGTGTGATTATTCGTAAGGCATTGGAAAAAGGCCATGAAATGGATCTTAAGCCGTTGTCTGTGGTGGTGCTGGACGCTGGTGGACATGTGCAGGCGTTTGAACGCGAAGATGGCGCGGCACCGGGGCGGTTCGCGATCGCACAGGGCAAAGCCTATGGCAGTGTAATGCTCGGCATGGCTGGCACAGCGCAAATGGCGCGGGCCGAGGCGCAGGCCTATTTCATGACGGCAGTGAACGGCGCATATGGCGGGCAGGTGATCCCGGTGCCGGGCGGCGTTTTGCTGCGAGACAAAAAAGGTGTCGTGATTGGGGCTGTGGGCGTAACAGGCGATACGTCTGAAAATGATGCAACTGCTGCAATGGCGGGCATCGAGGCCGCAGGATTGATCGGCGAAATCTGAGGGGGCTTTCTCATCGTCCGCGCAACGCCTATGTTGGGCGGGCGAACAAATAAAGAGGCTCTCATGACGCGCCCCGTCGTCGGTATCATCGGCAACCAATATCTGATCAACGATCAATACCCCGCCCACGCGGGCGGAGAGATGAATTCAGAAGCGATTTCAGGCGTTTCGCGCTGTATGCCGCTGCTAATTCCAGCCGATCCGCGGTTTGTGTCGATTGATGAGTTGATGCAGACCTGCGACGGCTTTCTGCTGACCGGCGGACGTCCCAACGTACACCCCGAAGAATACGGCGAGGCCGCCACTGAGGCGCACGGTGCATTTGATCGGGCGCGGGATGCGATTGTGCTGCCCCTGGTGCGGGCCTGCGTGGAAAGCGGTCAGCCTTTCTTTGGAATTTGCAGAGGATTTCAAGAGGTTAATGTGGCGATGGGCGGCTCTCTATATCCTGAGATCCGCGATCTGCCGGGACGCGACAACCACCGCATGCCCCCTGAGGGCACGCTGGAAGAGAAGTTCGCGCTGCGCCACACGGTGGCGTTTTCTGACGGTGGGGTTTTTCACAAGCTGTTTGGGGCGTCGGAGGTGATGACCAACACGTTGCACGGCCAAGGCATCAAACGCGCAGGCAGCCGCGTGGTGGTCGATGGCCATGCACCGGATGGCACGCCGGAGGCGATCTTTATTGAGGGCGCGCCAGGGTTCACATTGTCGGTGCAATGGCATCCGGAGTGGGACGCGGCCAATGATCCGGTGAGTCGACCGTTGTTTGAATCATTTGGTCAGGCGGTGCATGCTTGGGCCGAAGGGACGCGACCGGAGTCGGTGCTCAAGTCGGCGTAAACCCACGATCTGTATCACGTAGGTATCCCGTCGGTTTTGCGACGGTGCCAAAATGCAGGCTTTGCAACGTCGCCAAACCGCCGTGTTGTTCGCTTAGAACACTTGCAAACCCAGTTGGCCCAAAAGGATTGCGGCCTGTTGTTTGGAGATCGTGGCCCCCTTAAATCGGCGCATGTCGGTCAATGTAACCCCGCCCAAATCGGCGCCGCGCAGGTCGGCGTTTTCAAACCGGCTGTCGACCAGATGTGTGTTGCGCAGCGAACAGTCATCCAACACAGCGTCGCGAAAGTCGCACCGGTTGAGGTCGGCGTCTGAGAAATCCACGCGGGTGAGGGTCATCTTGCGGAAAGAAAACCTTGGCAGGACCGCGAGGCGGAAAAGCACTTCTTCAAGTGTGAGGCCAATGGCTTGGACTTCGCTGAGGTTCGCGCCGGTCATTTTGCAGTTTCGGATTGTGGCGTGGGTAAGCTTGGCGCCGCGCAGGTTGGCATTACTAAAGTCGCCGCCCAAGACGCTGGCTTCGGACATATCTGCGCCTTGCAGGTTGATGCCGCCGGCGCGACAGGCCTTGAAAGTGGCTTCTTCCAGTGTTGCGCCAGCAAATGACGCACCGGTCAGGGTGCAGGCTTCAAAACACCAGTCGATAAAATCAAGCTGCGCCAGATCGACGTCTGTCAGGTCACAGTTGGTCAAGTGGTGAGGATCGCCCGTGCGGCTGGCTTGCGCCATTTCTGAGTAAGACAGGCTGCGGTCGGCGATTGTGCGAATTTCAGACGACACGGGTAGGCTCCTTCAGGCGCGAGGCGGTCGGCAAGGGTGCTGCCTTGCTACGGAAGAAGCTGAGGAGAGAAAAGGGCGTCGTGCCAATGCGTGGCAAAGACGCTGACAAAGTGAGCAGAGCCCCAACGCGATTTCGGCGATGGGGCCCTGGTTAGGTTTACATTTCGCCGCCAGCAACCTGCAGGGTCTGGCCACGGACCGAGTCCGCGAGATCAGAGCAGAGATAAAGCGCGGTGTGTGCCACTTCTTCGGCTTTGATCAGGCGGCCGTGCGGGTTCACGCCAACCATCATATGGCGGGCTTCCTCTTCCGTGCAGCCTGTGCGTGCCATGATGCTTTCGATGTTTTGCTCGATGATGTTGGTTTCAACATAAGCCGGGCAGATCGAATTGAACGTGATCGGTTTGCGCGCGTAATCCGCCGCAAGCGATTTGATCATGCCGTTGACCGCGTGTTTGGACGTGGAATAGGCGGGTGCGCCCTTGAGACCACGCAGACCGGCGATGGAGCTGATCACCATGACGCGGCCCCAATCGGTTTGGGTCATCGATTTCAGGCTTTCACGGATTGTCAGATACACACCGTCGATGTTGATCGACATCATCTTGCGCCAAAACGCCATGTCGGTTTTGTGCAGGGCGCGGCCCTCGGCGATACCGGCATTGGCGACGCAGATCTGGATGGGACCACGGGCGGCCACAGCTGCCGCGACGCCGTCCACTACCGAGGCCTCTTCGGCTACATCCATCGCGAGCGGGTGGATGTTGTCGGTGGCGGCGTCCTGCAACACCTCGAGGCGGCGGCCGGTGATGGTGACTTGTGCGCCTTCTGCCGCCAGCGCCTGTGCGATTGCCAGACCGATGCCTGTGCCACCGCCGGTGACCAATGCGTGTTTGCCGTTCAAAGACATGGTGTTCTCCCTTGTTCTGTTGTGTGCAGGATGGGCGGCACGGGCAGAGGAGACAAGCGGGTCCTAAGGCAAACGCCGCGCCGTCACTTTCTGTTGCATTGCCTGCGTTCCGCAGCTGGGTTGGTTTGCGAACGGCGTCCCATGCGATGCAAAAGCGCAGTCTTTCTGTCCTTTTTGGCGTGTGGGGCGTTTTGTGCCGTTGCGTCAGGTTAAAACATCGTTACACCAGTCGAGACGCCACGCGGCGCGACAGGTGCACGAAGCGCCGCAAGCCAGTAGAGGAGCCTGTGCATGACTGAGACCCGGAGTCGGCCTTTTGATTTGCCGCCTGTTTGGCTTGTTCTGGCGCTGGCTGTGGCTTGGGTTCAGGCGCAATATTTTTCTTTTGGATTGTCGTTTGGTCCGGTTTGGGCAGACCTGCTTGGCGGGTTGCTGGTGGGTGGCGGCATCGTTTTGATGGCGCTGGCCGTGTACGAAATGCGGCGTCAGAAAACCACGTTTCACCCACATCACGAAAGCGCACGGCTGGTTCAATCCGGAATTTTCAGCCGCTCGCGCAATCCGATCTATCTGGGTGATATGATGGTTCTGGCTGGGATGATCCTTTATTGGGACGCCGTTCTGGCCTTGCCGCTGGTGCCGCTGTTTTTGTGGCTTCTGGAGCGACGCTTCGTCATTCCCGAGGAAAACCGCCTGCGCCGCACGTTTCGTATGGAATTCGCCAAATACAGTGAAAAAGTCAGGCGCTGGCTGTGATGCCGTTGCGTCGTAGAAACACGGGAAGCACTCTGTTTGCTTGTGCAGCATGACAGGTGTCGTTAAAACTTTCTGCAAGTGCAGCATCGTCTGCGTGAAATATTATTACTCCAACACCAGAGGGGGATAAGAAAGGTGAAAATCGGAACGCCAAAAGAGGTGTTTGAGGGAGAGAACCGGGTCGCGATGACTCCTGACTCTGCCAAACAACTCATGAAACTGGGCTATGAGTGCGCCGTCGAGGCGGGCGCTGGTGCCAATGCGGGCTTTACGGATGCGGCTTATGAAGCTGCTGGCGTTGAGGTCCTCAAGACCCCTGCCGCGCTTTGGAAAGCCAGCGACATTGTTGCCAAAGTGCGCCAGCCGGATGCGGCGGAACTTAAGCGTCTTACGAAAGACAAGACGCTGATTTCGTTCTTCAACCCTGCGGGCAACGACGACGGCATGTCTGCGGCGAAGGCCAAGAAAGCCAACGTGATCGCCATGGAAATGGTGCCACGTATTTCGCGCGCACAGAAGATGGACGCTTTGTCGTCGATGGCAAACATCGCGGGCTACCGCGCTGTCATCGAAGCAGGCAACAACTTTGGCCGCTTCTTCACTGGTCAGATCACCGCAGCCGGCAAAGTGCCGCCCGCAAAGGTTCTGGTCGTGGGTGCTGGCGTGGCCGGTCTGGCCGCGATTGGTACGTCCACGTCGTTGGGTGCGATCACGCTTGCGTTTGACGTGCGTCCCGAAGTGGCCGAGCAGGTTGAATCGATGGGCGCCGAGTTCGTCTATCTCGATTTTGAAGAAGAGCAGGCCGACGGCGCGGCAACCGGTGGCTATGCCGCTGTGTCCAGCCCGGAGTTCCGCGAAGCCCAGCTTGCCAAATTCCGCGAACTGGCGCCGGAAGTGGACATCGTGATCACCACGGCGCTTATTCCGAACCGCGAAGCGCCGGAACTGTGGACCGAAGACATGGTTGCGGCCATGAAGCCGGGCTCGGTGATTGTCGATCTGGCAGCGGAAAAAGGCGGCAACTGTAAGCTGACGGTCATGGACGAGAAGATCGTGACCGAGAATGGCGTGACCATCATCGGCTACACCGACTTCCCAAGCCGTATGGCCTCGCAAGCGTCGACGCTTTATGCCACCAACATCCGTCACATGATGACCGATTTGACCCCTGAAAAAGACGGTCAGATCAACCACGACATGGAAGACGACGTGATCCGTGGCGCGACCGTGACCTTTGAAGGTGACATCACTTTCCCGCCACCGCCTCCGAAAGTGGCCGCGATTGCTGCCAAACCGAAAGAGGTTGTGCCGGAACTGACGCGCGAAGAACAACTTGCAGCCGAAACGGCTGCGTTCAAAGCGCAGACCAAACAGCAGGTGATGCTGCTGGGAGGTGGTGGTGCCTTGATCCTTTTGTTGGGTCTGGTGGCGCCGGCGAGCTTTATGCAGCACTTCATTGTGTTTGTTTTGGCCTGCTTTGTTGGCTTCCAGGTGATCTGGGGTGTTGCACACAGCTTGCACACGCCGCTGATGGCTGTGACCAACGCGATTTCGTCGATCATCATTCTGGGTGCCTTGATGCAAATCGGGTCCGGATCGTTCCTGGTGATCCTGCTTGCCGCGCTTTCGGTCTTTATGGCCGGGATCAACATTTTCGGCGGCTTCCTCGTGACACGGCGCATGCTCGCCATGTTCCAGAAATCCTAAGGAGGAGAGAAACATGATTGGATTCACTACTGCGGCCTATGTTGTTGCCGCTGTCCTTTTCATCCTCTCTCTGGGTGGTCTGAACAATCAGGAAAGCGCAAAACGCGCTGTGTGGTATGGCATTTCCGGCATGGCGTTGGCGGTGTTTGCGACGCTCATTGGCCCGGGGTCGGGTTTGTGGCTTCTGTCCATTCCTCTGATCGCGGCCGGTGGCCTGATCGGGTATCAATTGGCGTCTAAGGTCGAGATGACCCAGATGCCGGAACTGGTGGCTGGCATGCACGCGCTGGTTGGTTTGGCGGCTGTGTTCGTTGGCTACAACGCGCACTTTGAGATCGGCAACGCGGCGGCGGCCAATGCTATGGGCGCGGACGCGGTCAAAGAGCTGGGTTCGTTTGGCCAGTTGATTGCAAAGAAATCAGCCGTTGAGATCAGCATCCTGTTTGTCGAGCTCTCGCTTGGTGTCTGGATCGGTGCTGTAACCTTTACGGGTTCTGTCATTGCTTATGGCAAGTTGTCCGGCAAAGTGTCCTCCAATGCAGAAAAACTGCCTGGCGGTCACATGTTGAACGCAGGCGCTGCGGCGCTCTCGCTGGTGTGTCTGATCTGGTATCTGAACACGGGTGGCATTCTGCCTCTGTTGATCCTCACTGTGGCGGCGCTCTTTATCGGGTATCACCTGATCATGGGCATCGGTGGGGCTGACATGCCGGTGGTTGTCTCGATGCTGAACTCTTACTCCGGTTGGGCAGCAGCGGCGATTGGCTTCTCGCTGGGCAACGATCTGTTGATCGTGGTCGGCGCGCTGGTGGGCTCTTCGGGTGCGATCCTGAGCTACATCATGTGTAAGGCGATGAACCGGTCTTTCGTTTCAGTGATCTTGGGCGGCTTCGGCGGCACCACGGGCCCCGCGATGGAAGTCGAAGGCGAGCAGATCGCCATCGAAGCAGACGGTGTGGCCTCGGCGCTGGACGATGCGGACAGTGTTGTCATCATTCCGGGCTACGGCATGGCGGTGGCACAGGCTCAGCAGAACGTGGCTGAACTGACACGTCGTTTGCGTGCCAAAGGCAAGACCGTGCGTTTCGCGATCCACCCTGTTGCGGGTCGTCTGCCAGGTCACATGAACGTGCTCTTGGCGGAAGCCAAAGTGCCATATGACATCGTGCTGGAAATGGACGAGATCAACGATGACTTCCCGGAAACGGACGTCGCCATCGTGATTGGGTCCAACGACATCGTGAACCCTGCCGCACAAGAAGACCCCAACAGCCCCATCGCCGGCATGCCGGTTCTGGAATGCTGGAAGGCCAAGCAGGTGTTTGTGTCCAAACGTGGTCAGGGTACCGGCTATTCCGGCATCGAGAACCCACTGTTCTTCAAAGAGAACACGCGCATGTTCTATGGTGATGCGAAAGCCAGCCTCGACAAATTGTTGGGCATGATCGACTGATCGGTCTCGGCAAAAATGATCAAGGAAAAGGCCCGCATTTGCGGGCCTTTTTTGTTGAGCGCGCCGTTACGCTGGCTCTTGTTCACGCACACCGGAGTCGGTGGTTTCAGGAAAACCTTCGTCCAATTGCCACCCACGCGCACGCCAGTCCAGAGCGATCAAATGCAGCCCCTTAAGCGAGGCATGAAGCGCCTTGCCGTCTTCGGTCAACTCATAGCTTACCTCGGGTGGGATGGTGTCTTTCTGGGTGCGTATCAACAGATCATTGCGCTCTAGCATGCGCAGACGATCCGCTAGCACTTTGGCGGAAATTGATGGCACCAGCCCCATCAGTTCGCCAAACCGCAAGGAGCCTTCTTGCACCAATCGCCAAAGGATGTAGGTGGTCCAACGCCCTGTGACAGCGCGCAAAAGCGGGTCCATCGGGCAATTTGTGTGATTGTCAGCATCAGCCATTTCGATTTCCTTCTGGTAACTGGTTACATTTCGGTAATCGGTTACCAAAATGTAATGACTTACTTTTTGTAACTGTATCGCCCAAATCCCTTCTGCATGTCAAATGAAGGAGGCAACATGGCACAGATCGAAATCATTTATTTCTCCGGCTACGGCCACACAACCAAGCAGGCAGAAGCCGTTTTGGAAGGCGCGCAAAGCGTTGGGAACGCGCGTCTTTGGGCCTTGCCAGAGGACGGTGTTGCATCTGAAGCACTGTGGGACGCGGCGGATGCCGCAGACGCGCTGATCTTCGGCTCGCCAACATATATGGGCAACGCGGCATGGCAGTTTAAGCGCTTTGCCGATGAAAGCTCCAAGCGCTGGTTTGGGCGCAGCTGGAGCGACAAAGTGGCGGGCGGTTTCACAAACTCGGCCAGCACCGTGGGTGACAAAGGCGTGACAATGGCGTGGCTTCAGACCCTCGCGGCGCAGCACGGTATGCATTGGATTGCCCTCGACCAGATGCCAGCCAACGCGATGGGCGCGACCACGGCGGACCGCAACTGGGCCGGCGGAAGCGCTGGTGCGTTGTCGACGTCGCCGTCGGATGCGTCGCCAGAGGAGGGGCCGCGCGAAGGGGATCTGACCTCGGCCAAAGATTATGGTGCACGGGTGGCACTGTGGGCGGCGAAGTTCGCTGGCGAATAATTAAACGGGAGAGCGGTGCGGTTCCGGCCGCTCTCCTGTGCCTTGAAGGCCCGCGTTGCCCTTGTTTTGTTGACCCAGTGTACCGCTGCATACCTTGAACGCGCTGGCTTTATTTGACTTCCTGTGTAGTTTGATCCGAAATGCATAGGTAGGCGGACGTTTGTCATGAGCGGAATTAGAGATCACCCGTTGCGATACAATCTGGCGAACGAATTGCATGCGCGTCCGTTCCCAACATTGGCTGCGCCCAGTACGGCGGTGTTTTTGGCGTTGCGCACGCCTGCAAATGTGGTTGGCCAATCGCGTGATGCAGAGCTTGCGCATTTGCTGGATCTGCTGGACCGGTTTGGTGCGCCACATCCGCAACCGGGCGCGACGCATTTTACCTGCTCCATCGGGCGCAACACTTTGAAATGGGAAATGCATGCCGAGTTCGTGACCTTTACGGTGTTCACCGACCGGCTGAGCGCACGACCTTTTGATCCGGCAGATTTCGAGGCCTTTCCTGAAGATTGGCTGGGGGCTTCGCCGGGCAAGCGCATTACCTCGGCCTTGATACGAGTGGATCACATGCCTGCGCCACAAAAGGCGCTTGCGGAGCTATCGTCTTGGTTCGTGCCTGAGAGTATCGCCATGTGTTACGTGCTGGACCGGTCGTGTTTGGTG
Source organism: Shimia sp. Alg240-R146 (assembly GCF_947331465.1). GTDB lineage: Bacteria > Pseudomonadota > Alphaproteobacteria > Rhodobacterales > Rhodobacteraceae > Shimia. Next base: position 259,884 of record NZ_CAMZOK010000002.1, read on the forward strand.
GCGACAGATTTCCGCATCAATGCAGCTGGTCATCAGTGCATGGCGGTCTTTGTCGACAAGACCACAGGATCGCGTCGAATTGGCCGTGTGGTGCAGCGCCTGTGCGAGATCGAGACCTATAAGACCATGTCGATGCTGGGTTATTTCCGCGTCAAGGCGATTGCCGCCAATTTGGGGGCGCTAGAGGCTGAGGCGGCGACCTTGATGGGCAAGTTGCGCAGCGACGACGAGGATGCGGACAGCACGCTTGCGCGGCTTCTGGATCTGTCTGGGGATCTGGAAAAGCTGATTGCCGACACGTCGTTCCGTTTTGGTGCAACTGAAGCCTATGAGGCGATTGTGCATCAGCGCATCACGGTGCTGCGCGAGGAGCGGTTTGAGGGCCGCCAGACCTTTGGTGAGTTCATGTCACGCCGGTATGATCCTGCGATGCGCACGGTGGCGTCTACAAAGGCGCGGATGATGTCTTTGGCAGATCGGGCAGGGCGGGCAGGGCAGTTGTTGCGCACCAAGGTCGAGGTTGCGCGGTCAGCGCAGAACCAAAGCTTGCTTGAGAGCATGGACCGCCGCGCGGATCTGGCGTTGCGGTTGCAAGAAACCGTCGAAGGCCTGTCGGTGGTGGCGATCAGCTATTATGCGGTCTCTTTGGCGGGGTATCTGGTCTATCCGTTGGCCGGCCCACTGGGCGTCAGCAAGGGCGTGATGACGGCGGCAATCACGTTGCCGGTGGTGTTGATCGTCTGGTGGCTGGTGCGCCGGATCAAGGCGCGGATGCATTAGGCAACGTGCGCCTAAATAAAAAAAGGCCGGAGCGTTGGCTCCGGCCTTTTCGTTTTTTGATGCAGGCCTTAGCGGCCGCGAATACGCGGATCCAAAGCGTCTCGCAGACCATCGCCGAGGTAGTTCACACTCAGCACAGTCAGCGAGATCGCCAGGCCGGGCCAGAATACGCGTTCCGGATAGTCTTGCAGATATTGCGTCGCATCGTTCAGCAGGCGCCCCCATGTCGGGAAGTCCGGCGGGAAGCCCAGACCCAAGAACGACAGCGCGCTTTCCGTGATGATCGCGTTGGCGATCCCCAGCGTGGCCGAGACCATGATTGGTGACAGCACGTTTGGCAGAATGTGGCGCGCGATCATGTTCTTGTTGGAGGTGCCGATCGAGCGGGCCGCCAGAACAAATTCACGTTCTTTCAGAGCCAGCACATCGCCGCGCACGATGCGCGCTGTCGGCATCCACGAGGTGATGCCAATCGCGACAACAATCAGAATAAAGATCCCGCGTTCCGGACCCACGGCCGCTGACAGTGGCTCGCGGAAGAGCATCATCATGACAAGCAGCAAAGGCAGAACCGGCAGCGCCAGAAACAGGTCCGTCAGGCGCATCAGAATTCCGTCGAGCCGTTTGAAATAGCCCGCCGTGATGCCGACCAAGCTGCCCAGACCAAGCGCCAGCATCATTGCTGTCAGGCCAACGGCAATCGAGGTCTGCCCGCCGGCCATCATGCGCGCCATTGTATCGCGGCCCAACTGATCGGTGCCAAAGGGATGCGCCCAGCTCGGACCCTGGTTGCGGGACCGGATGTCGATGTAGCTCGCATCAAAGGGCCAAAGCCACGGGCCAATGAAGACCCCCAGAATGATCACAATGAAAACGATACCCCCCAGCATAGCGCCTTTGTGCGCCTTGAACTGGTGCCACACGTCATACCATTGGCTGTGCGGCGGGGTGGTGGGTTCCGTGTTGGACATATCAGTCATAGCGGATCCTCGGATCAAGAATACCGTAGAGCACGTCTGCGATAAGGTTGAAGAACACGATCAGGATGGCGAACATAAAGGTCAGCGTCTGCACGGTGGGCAGGTCGTTGGCCTGAATGGCACCGATCAGTTGACCACCGATGCCGTTCACCGAGAACACTTGCTCGGTGATGATGGCGCCGCCAAAGATCGCAGGCAGGCCAAGGGCAATCACGGTGACAACCGGGATCATCGAGTTGCGCAGCACGTGCACCAGCACGACCACTTTCTCGCTCAGGCCTTTGGCACGCGCGGTGCGCACATAGTCCTGATTGAGGTTGTCCAGCATCGAGGCGCGCATGTAGCGGCTGATCTGGGCAGTGGTCTGCATGGCAAGCACCATCACCGGCATGATCATCTGGCGCAGTTGATAGACAAAGCTGTCCCAATCCGTGACCTCATGTGTGGTGTCATAGATGAACGGGAACCATCCCAGTTGCACCGAAAACAGCACGATGATCAGCGGGCCGGTGAAAAACGGCGGAATGGAATAGCCGATCATGGTGATGAAAGTACCGGCCTGATCGAAGATCGAATACTGCTTGTAGGCAGAGTAGATGCCAATCGGCAGCGCGATCAGGATGCCCACGATGTAGGACAGGCCCACCACCCAAAGGGTCTGTGGCAAGCGTTCCACGACCACGTCCATGACGGGGCTGCGGTGCTGCCAGCTGATCACGCGCAGCTTGCCTTCGGAGAAGGCGGTGCCGAAGTAGTGGTCAAACAGAACCTGCGGTTCGATCCAGAAGAATTGCACCAGCCACTTCCAGTAGCGGACGTGCATCGGCTCGCCAAGACCAAGGGCCTGGCGCATCTTTTCTTTGACCTCCGGCGGCACGGTCAGAGGGACCTGCGCCATCGGATCGCCTGGTGCCAGTTCCAGCAACAGGAAGATGATCAGCGAGATAAATAAGAGCGTCGGGATCGCGAGGATCAACCGGCGTATTGTGAAGGTCAGCATGAGTGGCGCCTTTGTTTATGCGTCTGTTTTTGTTGTTGAGCCATGGGCGCAGCGACCTGCCTGCGCGGGGCTGGAAAAGGAAGGAGGGCGGACCCGAAAGCCCGCCCTCGCAACTCTGATTACTTCACGCGGTGCCAGTCAGCCACGTTCCACAGCTCGGAGTCCCAAACGTTCAGGATTACGCCGCCGAGCGAGTTGGCGTGTGCAGACACACGACCACGGTGCACAAGTGGCACGATGGTGTAGCTGTCTTTGGTCAGCATGTTGTTCATCTTGATCGCGATCTCGCCGCGCTTCTCGATGTCGCCGGTACCAGCCAGTTCGTCGATCAGAGCGTCATACGCCGGATCACAGAAGCGGTTGATGTTTTCACCCTGCCACTGGCTGTCAGGCTTCGGCTCTGCACCACAGCGGTAAGCTGCGAGGTACTGCTGAGGGTCTGTGCCGTTGAAGGTGTTGGCATACATTTCCACGTCCGCATAGAACTTCTGGAAAGTGTCAGGCGAACCTGGGTCACCGCCGAAGAATACGGATGCAGACAGGTTGCGCAGTTCGGTTTCAACACCGATTTCGCTCCACCACTGTTTGATCAGGGCTTGGAAGTCCTGACGCACGGCGTTTGTGGATGTCTGGTACAGGATCGAGATTTTCACGCCGTCTTTGGCGCGGATGCCGTCAGCACCTTTAACCCAGCCAGCTTCGTCCAACAGAGCGTTGGCGCCAGCGATGTCCTGCGTCATGCAGTAGTCGTTCTTGGCGGAGTAGTTGTCAGGCGAAGGCACCAGATCACAGGTCACTTTACCTGCTTTGCCGTAACCGATTTCAACCAGCAGTTCGCGGTCGATCGCCATGGACAGTGCCTTACGCACGTTCATGTCGGACAGGAACGGGTGAGGATGAGCAACAGTCGCACGCTCGCCTTCAGGCAAGTCGGAGGACGGGTTGGTCATGTTCATTTCCAAACGCTCAACCAATGGGCCAAAGCCTGCAATGGCTTTGCCTTTGCCGCCTTCTTCCATTTTGGCAATCACATCGGGTGCCAGCTGGAGGTTCCAAGCGTAGTCAAATTCGCCGGTTTCCAGAACCGCACGACCAGCACCGGTTGCGTCGCCGCCACCTTTGAAGGTCACTGTTGCGAACGCAGGCTTGGCCGGATCACGGTAGTTTGGGTTGGCTTCGTACTGGATCACGTCATTTGTGCGGAAATCCGTCACAACAAACGGGCCGGTGCCGATTGGGCCAAAGTTTTCAGCCGTGCACTCAGGTGCTTTCGCGCCCATGCAGTTTTCGAACTGAGCTTTCTGGATGATCGGGGACTGGCCGCCAACGAACGGGCCGTATGGGTTCGGCTTAGGCTGGTTGAAGGTCACTTTGACCGTCATTTCGTCCAGTGCTTCGATGTTTTCAACACCGTCAAAGAACGCTGCCTGTGCGCAACCGCCTTCGGGGTGCATGCAGTATTCGCCGGTGAACACAACGTCAGCCGAGGTCACTTTCGTGCCGTCGGACCACATCATGCCGTCAGCGATTGTCCATGTGATCGAGGTCAGGTCCTCGGACACACCGCCATTGCTGACGGTTGGAATGTCAGCAGCCAGGAAAGGCACCATTTTGCCGGTTTCGTCATAGCGTGCCAGCGGCTCAACTGTCAGCGATGCCGATTCTACATCCTTTGTGCCCGACGACAGGTAGGGGTTCAGGATGGAAGGCGCTTGCCAATAGATGATGTTTACGTGGCCGTCCGAGCCGCGCTCTGCCATGGCCGCAGGGGCCATTGCAAAGGCTGCCGCAGCGCCAAGCATCAACGTTTTAATCTTCATGTCTCACTCCATGTTGCTCGCGGTTACCCGCGAAATTCAGGCAGATTTAGCTCTGCCCATTTGTTGGTTGTCAGGAAGGGAACGCGCATCGAATCGCTCGAATGCAACGCTGAACAATTATTCATATCCCCTCTCGACTGGTCATATCACAGACCACCAAACGGGAAATTGCAAGCGCTCGTTTCGGAACTAACTTCTGGTCAGGTTGCGAATTGTGAACTGCAAATTGACGATCCGGGGTGTGTTTGACCTTTGCAATCCTTGGCAGTAGCGTCGGCCTCAACGACAAAAAATACAAAAAAATGGGGAGTTGTGGGGATGTTGGACAATGCCATCGCCTCGATTGAAAACCTTCGGGTCGAGTTCCAGACAAAAGACGGACCAGTGGTCGGCGTCGAGGATGTGTCCTTTCAGGTCAATCCCGGCGAAACCGTCTGTATTGTTGGAGAATCCGGCTCTGGGAAGTCGGTGTCCAGCCTCTCGCTGATGCGTCTGGTTGAGTTCGGTGGCGGTGAAATTACGGGCGGTCGCCTGCTTTTTGATCGCAAGGACCTCGGCGAAGCTGACCTGCGTGCCACCGACAAAGATTTGATGCGCACGATTCGCGGCAACGAGATCGGAATGATCTTTCAGGAGCCGATGACCGCGCTCAATCCGGTCTTTACCGTGGGTAAACAGCTCACCGAAGGGCTGCGTCTGCACAAAAAACTATCAAAGTCAGATGCTGAGGCGCGCGCAATCGAATTATTGCGTGAAGTGCGCATCCCGGAGCCCGAGCGGCGGCTGCATCAGTACCCGCACGAATTGTCTGGTGGCATGCGCCAGCGGGTGGTGATCGCCATGGCGATGGCCTGCGAGCCGCGCCTGTTGATTGCGGACGAACCCACAACGGCGCTCGATGTGACGATTCAAGCCGAAATCCTTGCGCTGATGGACCGGCTGAAACGCGAGACCGGCACGGCTGTGATGTTCATCACGCATGACATGGCTGTTGTTGCACAGATGGCGGACCGCGTGATCGTGATGTTCCGCGGCAACAAGGTCGAAGAGGGCACTGTTGAGGAAATCTTTGAAAACCCGCAGCACGATTACACCAAGGCGTTGCTGGCGGCAGTGCCCAAGTTGGGCGAGATGACCGGAACGGATATTCCGAGCCCGATGAAGTTGTTTGGCGACGACACTCACAGCACCGATCCGATCCCCGGAACCAATGAACCGATTTTGACGGTAAAGAACCTCGTCACCCGCTTTCCTGTCAAAGGTGGCTTGATGCGGCGCACGGTGGCCAATGTGCACGCGGTTGAAGACATTTCCTTTACCGTCAACAAAGGCCAAACCCTGAGCCTTGTGGGTGAATCCGGCTGCGGCAAATCCACAGCGGGGCGATCACTGCTGCGACTGGTCGAACCGACATCGGGGCATGTGGAGTTTGACGGGCAGGACATTATTTCCCTGAACCCCAAAGAGATGCACAAAGCGCGCCAAGAGATGCAGATGATCTTTCAGGATCCGTTTGCGTCGCTCAATCCGCAAATGATGTTGATGGATCAAGTCAGCGAGCCGATGCGCAATTATGGCACCCACAGCGGCGCTGATTTGCAAAAGCGCGTTGAGATGTTGTTTGACCGGGTAGAGCTTCCGCGCAGCTTTATGCGCCGATATCCGCATGAACTGTCCGGTGGTCAACGTCAGCGGATCGCAATTGCGCGGGCACTGGCATTGAACCCCAAGCTCATTGTTTCTGATGAGGCCGTCTCGGCGCTGGATGTGTCAGTGCAGGCGCAGGTTTTGAACCTGATGATGGAATTGCAGGCGGAGCTGGGTATTTCTTATGTGTTCATTAGCCACGACATGGCCGTGGTCGAACGTGTCAGCCACTATGTCGGTGTGATGTATCTGGGTCGGATCGTAGAGATCGGACCGCGCCGCGCAGTGTTTGAAGACCCGCGTCACCCCTATACCCAAGCCCTGATGAAAGCGGTTCCGATTGCGGACCCACGTCAGCGCAAGTCTGAGAAAGACCTGAACTTCAAACCAATTCCGTCGCCGATCCACCCAGTGGATTATGAAGCTGCGCCGTCGGAGTACGAAGAAGTTGGTCCCGAGCATTTTGTTCTGACCACAGACAGCGGGTACTAAATCATGGTAGAGCGCCTCAGCCCCCGCGCAATTTTGGACAAACTGGTGTCGTTTCCAACCGTAAGCCACGACACCAACTTGCCGCTGATTGACTGGGTTGAGGGCTATCTCGCCAGTCATGGCATTGAAGCCTTTCGCCATCCGCATGAAACCGACCCCGCCAAGGCGGGACTGTTTGCTCATGTGGGGCCAAAGGTTGAGGGCGCCGTTGTGTTGTCCGGCCACACGGATGTCGTCCCGATCGAGGGGCAGCCGTGGTCGACCGATCCGTTTGAGGTGGTCGAAAAGGACGGCAAGCTTTTCGGGCGTGGTACCTGTGACATGAAGGGCTTTGACGCTCTGGCGATCTGGGCGATGGTCGAAGGGCAGTATCGTGATCTGACGCGGCCATTGCAGATTGCGCTGAGCTATGACGAGGAAATCGGCTGCACCGGCGCGGCGCCGCTGATTGAGGCCATGACCAAGGTTTTGCCCAAGGGCAGCGCAACCATCGTGGGCGAGCCATCCATGATGGGGGCCGTGACCGGCCACAAAGGTGGCACCGGTTTCATGGTGCATATGCGTGGCTTTGAGGTGCACAGCTCGCTGATGCACACAGGTGTGAACGCGATCATGTATGGTGCCAAGCTGATCGAATGGGCCAATGAGATGAACGTCGAGAATCGCGCCAAAACGCCGGATGCGGTGGACGCAACGTTTGAGCCGCCCTGGACGACAGTGCATGTCGGCGTGATCGAAGGCGGCACTGCGCACAACATCACCGCGCTGGATTGCCGGTTTGGTTTGGATTTCCGGTTTGTCCCGGGAGAAAGCAGCGACGATTGGGTGGCACGGTTCAAAGCCAAGGTGGCCGAGGTCGAAGCCGAAATGCAGGCGGTTGTGCCCGAAACCCGCATTGATCTGGAAGAGATGTTTTACGTGCCGGCCCTGATGCCGGAAGAGGCAGGAGAGGCCGAAGCTTTGGTGCGGCGCATTACCGGCGACAACGCCCCGCGCGTTGTCAGCTATGGCACCGAAGGTGGGCATTTTCAGGACGGTGGGTATTCCACGTTGATCTGTGGCCCCGGCGACATCGCGCAAGCACACCAACCGGATGAGTTCCTGACTGTGGCGCAGTTCGAAGCCGGTGAACGGTTTATGCGTGATTTGCTGACGGAGCTGGCGGGATGAGCGATTTTCCTTTGGGCGTGCACCTGCCGGTGGAACATGGCGGGGCGCTTCCCAAGGAAGCAGATGTGGCAATTGTTGGTGGCGGCATCATTGGCGTGATGACCGCCTTTTTCCTTGCCAAAAAAGGCCTTCGGCCCGTTGTTTTGGAGAAAGGCCGTGTGGCTGCGGAGCAGAGTTCACGCAACTGGGGTTGGATCCGGCAGCAAGGTCGCGACATGGCGGAATTGCCGATCATGATGGAAGCCCATCAGCTGTGGAAACACCTGGCTGGCGAAATTGGCGAAGATCTTGGGCTGAAAACCGTTGGAATTTGCTATCTCGGTGAGTCTGAAAAAGAGCTGGCGGAATATGAAGGATGGCTAAAGGACGCGTCGCCATTTGGTCTGGACAGCCGGATGCTGTCCGGATCTGAGGTGGGCGACGTGTTGCCTGGCGTGACCAAACGCTTTGACGGCGCGCTGATCACACCGTCTGACATGAAGGCAGAACCGTGGATTGCGGTACCCGCGCTGGCGCGGGCGGCCGTGCGGGCAGGGGCGGTGATCGTGGAAAATTGCGCCGTGCGGGGATTGGACACCGAGGCCGGACGTGTGGCGGGCGTTATTACCGAGCAAGGCGTGCTTAAGGCGCCGGAAGTTGTGGTCGCGGGCGGCGCTTGGTCCGCGTTGTTTTTGCGGCGCCACGGCGTGAATATTCCGCAACTTTCGGTGCAAGCGCCTGTGATCGCCACGCACCCGCTGGCAGACTTGGACATGCCGGCCACAGCGATGAGCGGACTCGCGTGGCGACGGCGCGCAGATGGTGGGTTCACTCTTGTCCCTGGTGGGTGGCACAAGCTGCATATCGGGCCGGATGCTTTTCGGGCTCTGCCCAAATATGTGCCTCAGCTGCGCGCGGATTGGGCAGGGACCTATTTTTCTGTGGCGGCTCCGACGAGCTATCCGGATGCCTGGGGTACAAAACGCAATTGGCAAATGGATGCCGAAAGCCCGTTTGAGCGGATGCGGGTGCTCAACCCCGTGCCGCCAAAAGCACCGATTGCGGCCGCGTTGGCCAATTTCGGCGCGCTTTTCCCCGCGCTGGGCGTGCCAAAGATTCGGAAGGCGTGGTCAGGTATGATCGACACGATGCCCGATATTGTGCCGGTGGTAGACCGCGCTGACACTCTGCCGGGATTGAGCATTTGCACCGGTATGTGTGGGCATGGATTTGGAATCGGCCCCGCCTTTGGCCGCGTTATGGCGGATTTGGTGACTGGCGGAGAAGTTGGCCACGACCTAAGCCGTTTTCGGTTGGGCCGGTTTGCTGATGGGGCAAGAATCGAGCTTGGCCCGATCATCTGAAGCTGCGCCGTGGCGGGCATTGGCAGTCGCGCTTAACCTGTGAACAATCTCCTCTTGCGCTAAACTGAATGATCGTTCAGTCTTGCGTCGAGCCATGCCAGGGGAGTTGCGCCATGCCGATCAGAAACCGTTTAGCCGAGATGCATTCCGAAATTACAGGATGGCGTCGCCACCTGCACGAGAACCCGGAGTTGATGTTTGACGTGCATGAAACGGCGGCATTTGTGCAGACGCGCCTCAAGGAATTTGGCGTGGATGAGATCACGCCCGGCATTGGGCGCACCGGCGTTGTGGCTGTGATCAAAGGCAAAACCGACACCAAAGGGCGTGTGATTGGCCTGCGGGCCGATATGGATGCGTTGCCGATCCATGAGGCGACAGGGTTGGACTATGCGTCAACTGTGGACGGCAAGATGCACGCTTGCGGGCATGACGGCCACACGTCGATTTTGCTGGGTGCGGCGCAGTATCTGGCGGAGACCCGCAACTTTGATGGCACGGCGGTGCTGATCTTTCAGCCTGCCGAAGAGGGCGGCGGCGGTGGCCGCGAGATGTGTCGTGACGGGATGATGGATCGCTGGGGCGTGCAGGAAGTTTATGGCTTGCACAACGCTCCGGGCTTGCCCGTTGGCACTTTCGCCATTCGCCCCGGTGCGCTTTTGGCCTCTGCTGACGAGTTTGAAATTGTTGTCACCGGCAAGGGCGGCCATGCCGCCGAGCCGCAGGAAGCTGTGGACACAACTTTGGTGGCGGCGCAAATTCTTGTGTCTTTACAAAGCATTGTGGCGCGGAACGTGAAACCCATAGAACGGGTCGTCCTAACTGTGGGCACGCTTGAGACTGACAGCAATGCCTCCAACGTGATTGCCCATCGGGTGCGCATGAAAGGAACAGTGCGCACGTTGGACAACAACAACCGCGCATTGGTCGAGCAGCGCATTCGCGAGGTTGCCACGCACACGGCATTAGCATTTGGCGCCACGGCCGAGGTCACGTGGGAAGATGGCTATCCGGTCACGGTCAACCATGAGGCCGAAACCGACTTTGCAATTGAGGCGGCGCAAGCGGTTGTTGGTGAGGCCAATGTTGAGCCCAACGTCGAGCCGATCATGCCCGCGGAGGACTTTTCCTTCATGCTGGAAGAACGGCCCGGAGCCTATATCTTCCTTGGCAATGGCGACAGTGCCCAATGCCATCACCCCGAATACAACTTCAACGACGAGGCCATTCCAGTTGGATGCAGCTGGTTTGCCGAGCTGGTCGAGCGCCGGATGCCTGCCGTCGATTGACGCAAAATAACGAGACGAACAGGAGAAATCCAATATGCCGGTCAAGAACCGCTTTGCCGAATTGCACGCTGAAATCACCGCTTGGCGGCGGGATATCCATGCCCACCCCGAAGTGCTGTATGAAACCCACCGCACCAGTGCGCTGGTGGCTGAAAAGCTGAAGGAGTTTGGCTGCGACGAGGTGGTAACCGGTATCGGTCGCACGGGTGTTGTGGGCATTATCAAAGGCAAAACCGACACCAAAGGCAATGTAGTCGGGCTGCGCGCGGATATGGATGCGCTGCCGATGCAAGAGCAGACCGGGCTTGAGTACGCCAGTAAAAACGAGGGCGCGATGCATGCCTGCGGTCACGATGGTCACACTGCGATGTTGTTAGGGGCCGCGAAATATCTCAGCGAGACCCGCAACTTTGATGGCGCGGTGGCCTTGATTTTTCAGCCAGCCGAAGAGGGCGGCAACGGCGCGCTTGCGATGGTTGAAGACGGCATGATGGAGCGGTTCGGCATTCAGGAAGTTTACGGCATGCACAATGACCCCGATCTGCAGATCGGGGAATTTGCCTTGCGTCGCGGACCGATGTTGGCCGCTGTGGACTTTTTCACAATCGAGATCGAAGGCAAAGGCGGCCATGCCGCGATGCCGCAGCAGACGATTGATCCCACCATAATGGGCACGCAAATCCATTCGGCGCTGCAATCCATTGTCAGCCGCAATGTGGACCCGGTTGACCGTGCTGTTGTTTCGGTCACGAGCTTCCAGACGGGATCGGATGTTTTCAACGTGATACCGCACACCGCAACGCTCAAAGGGACTGTGCGCACCTTTGCGCCGGACACGCAGGACATGGTCCAAGCCCGGATGGCAGACGTGGTGGCTGGGGTGGCCGCGAGCTTTGGCGGCGCGGCGACGCTGGATTATCAACGCATCACGCCGGCAACCATCAACGCCGACGATCAGGCCGCGTTTGCCGAAGCAGTGGCCACCGCGGTGGCGGGCGATTGCGGCGAGGCTCCGCTTGTGATGGGCGGCGAGGACTTCTCCTACATGTTGCAAGCCCGCCCCGGAGCCTTCATCATGGTGGGCAACGGCGACAGCGCCGCGCTGCACCATCCGGAATACAACTTCAACGATGAAGCCATTCCATATGGGTCCAGCTATCTGTCTGAAGTGATCGAACGCCGCATGCCTGCGGCCTGACCAATTATCCAAGTGAGGAACTACGATGCCGACCAAAAACCGCTTTGCCGAGTTGCAGGACGAAATCACCGCATGGCGCCGCGACATTCATGAAAACCCCGAGATTCTTTTTGAAACCCACCGCACCAGCGCGTTGGTGGCGGAAAAACTCAAGGACTTCGGCTGCGACGAGATCGTCACCGGCATTGGCCGCACCGGCGTTGTCGGTGTGATCAAGGGTAAGGCCACAGGCTCGGGCAAGGTGATTGGCTTGCGCGCGGATATGGACGCGCTTCCGATCCACGAGCAGACCGGGCTTGAGTATGCCTCCAAGACCGACGGCGCGATGCATGCCTGCGGTCACGACGGTCACACAGCGATGCTGTTGGGGGCCGCGAAATACCTAAGCGAGACTCGCAATTTTGACGGTACCGTTGTGGTGATCTTCCAGCCCGCCGAAGAAGGCGGCGGCGGCGGCAAAGAGATGTGCGATGACGGCATGATGGACCGCTGGGGCATTCAGGAAGTGTACGGGATGCACAACTGGCCCGGCCAACCTGTCGGCAATTTTGCAATCCGCTCGGGTGCGTTTTTTGCCGCGACGGACCAGTTTGAAATCCATTTTGAAGGCCGGGGCGGCCACGCTGCAAAACCACATGACACTGTGGACACCACAGTCATGTCCGCGCAGGCCGTTCTGGCACTGCAGACAATTGCCAGCCGCAACGCCGATCCCATCGATCAGGTTGTTGTCTCGGTCACCAGCTTTGAGACAAGCTCCAAAGCCTTTAATGTGATCCCGCAACGGGTGCACATCAAAGGCACCGTGCGCACCATGTCCAAAGGAATGCGGGATTTGGCTGAACAGCGCATCGCCGGCATTTGCGAAGGCATTGCGGCGACCTTTGGTGGCAGTGTCGAGGTGAAGTATCACCGCGGCTATCCGGTGATGGTCAACACTGACACGCAGACCGAGTTTGCTGCGGAAGTGGCCAAATCGATCAGCGGGCAGTGCGAAGAAGCGCCGCTGGTGATGGGCGGCGAAGACTTTGCTTTCATGCTCGAAGAACGTCCCGGCGCCTATATTCTTGTGGGCAACGGCGAAGACGGCGCAATGGTACACCATCCGGAATACAACTTTAACGATGAAGCCATTCCAGCGGGTTGTAGCTGGTGGGCTGAGATCGTCGAAAAGCGCATGCCGGCGGCATAATTCAAAAAGCCTTCCCCGCGTCTTGGGCGCGGGGAAGGTACTAATTTGGCGACGTTTTAGGCTTGTTCCAGTGGTTCGGATGTTCCCAATTTGGCAGCCATCGCCGCCAACAGGGCGTTCTTGCTCACTGGTTTTGACAAGAAAAGATCCATCCCGGCATCCAGACAGGCCTGTTTGTCCGACGCAAAGGCGTTGGCGGTCAGCGCGATAATGGGCGGTTGTGGGATGGGCAGCTGACGTATGAGGCGCGCCGCTTGCAGGCCGTCCACCTCTGGCATAGCCATATCCATTAACACGATATCCGGTTCATTTTCTTTGCATAAATCTACTGCTTCCTGCCCGTTTTGGGCCTCAAGCAAAGTGACCGGATGTGCAGCGAGGAATTTTCGGATCAACAGGCGGTTGGTTTTGTTGTCCTCGGCCAAAAGGATCGTGATGCCATCCAGCGCTGTTTGGGAAACCTCGACCGCGGCTGGCTCGGCGCTGACTTCTCCGGTTGGGGCAAAGCCGCGGATTGAGACGTCAAAGCAGGCGCCGTCTTTGTAGTCGGAGCAGAGCGCAATTGCGCCGCCCATACGATTTGCCAGCATAGAAGAAATCGTCAACCCGAGGCCGGTGCCGCCAAACGCACGTGTCGTGGCAGTATCTGCTTGTGAGAACCGCTCAAAAATGTGTTCCGCCTGAGCGTCGCTAACACCAATGCCTGTGTCTTTGACCTCAAAGCAGATTGTGTAGGGGTCGGTAGTGTCGCACCTGACATGTACATAGACGCCACCACTTGAGGTGAATTTGACAGCGTTTCCGATCAGATTTACCAGAATTTGACGCACGCGCCCATCGTCTGCATGAAGCGTTTCCGGCAGGTCATCCGCATAAGAGACCTCAAGCGCAATACCTTTCTCATCCGCTTTCTGCTTTAGCAGATGGACAACGCTGTTCACGCAATTCCGAAGATTGAAATCAATCTTGGAGATTTCCAGTTTTCCGCTCTCAAGCCGGGACAGATCCAGAATGTCGTTGATAATCGTTAGCAGCGCCTGACCGGAGCTTCGGATGGTTTTCAAGGATTGGTTGTTCTCCTCTCCAAGATCTTCCTCCGCGAGAAGGTCTGCCATGCCGATAATCGCGTTCATTGGCGTGCGAATTTCGTGGCTCATGTTCGCCAGAAACTCGGATTTCGCGCGGGCGGCTTCTTCGGCGTTCAACTTGGCAAGGGCCAGCTCTTCCTCGTGCAGTTTGATGTCGGTGATTTCACGTTCAATACCAATCGACATCACCAGTTTCCCATCCTCATCCAAGATTGGGAAAGTGTTGATGTGAACCCAAATGAGATCGCCGGATTTTGTTCGGTTGAGCAGTTCACTCTGATAGGGAAGGCCGTTTTCCTGATGCTCACGAATGGCGTTTGTGACGTCCTGAGAGGTCTCCGGTGCGTTCAGCAACGTACCGGGGTGGCGGCCAACGGCCTCCTCAAAGGAGTAGCCGGTTAACCGCGAGAATCCATCATTCACCCAGGAGATATTGCCTTGGGGATCGTAGACCAGGATGCTGTCAGTTGCGTGTTTTGCAACGAGAGACAATCTTTCGAGCTCGGCGTCGCGCTGTTCGAGCTGGTCAATCATTCTTTGGCGGGTCAATGACAGGCGGCTGGCCGCAAAGATCGGGCCAAGTACAAAAACTGCTATTGCAAGGAAAAAGAAACGGGTTCCCCAATAGTTGTCAGCTTTGGTGACCCAGCCGTCTTTAGGACGGACAGCCAGTTGCCACATACTTGTGTCGATCTGGATGTCCATGAGGATCGGATCATCGTCGAGCACCGAAGGGTCGCCAAAGAATACTTCTCCCTGAGCGCCAGTGCCGTCTCGTCCGACCAAAGCGAGATCTATGGTGAGGTCCGGATCGGTCAGGCCTGAGAGCGCATACAGCTTGTCGGCATCAATGACGGCGGAGATGATCCCCCAAAACTGACTCTCGTGGCCCATGTCGGCCCAGATCGGAAATTGCGCGATAAAGCCGACACCGCCCTGTACCAGGTTAACAGGCCCGGCGAGAACCATTTTGCCTGAGTCCCGCACGCGATACACGGCTTCGCGCTGCGCTTCATTTTTGTGATAATCCAATCCCAGAGCAGGCTTGTTTGGCTCATAAGGATAGACCCGATTGATCACAAGGTCAGGTGCTGCGGCGATGTTGATGAATTCGTCATGCCCGCCCATGACCTGATCCGCGAGAAATTCATATTCGGCTTGGGACATATCCGGGTTGGCGCGAATGGCAGCCACAAACCCCTTTAGCAGGAAAATGTCGCCGTTTGTCTGCCCTTCGACCTGAGCGCGGAGAATACTGGCTTCACTTCGAACGAAGTTTCTCTGTCCCTGCTTCGCGATAATGGTTTCCTGAATCTCGGCATATATCGCAAAAGCCAGCAATAGAAGGGTTGCAAATAGAACAGGCAGATAGGCTTTGGAACGACCAACAAGAGAGGTCGAGAAAAAAATGGCTTTACTAATCATCCAATCAAGGACCCTTGTTTAACGAACACAGTCCATTGTGACTATGTCAGCAAGGTGTTCACCATCCATTAACGACGATGTTACGCAAGGATCCGCTCTACATTTTGGCCAAAGATGGCCCAAAATGCCGTTATGACCGACTTTATCCGCCGGTGTGGCTCATGTGGCGGCTCATTTGGCCTGCCACTTCCTGACGGGAATAATCAAAATCATGACCCTTGGGTTTGAGCGCAATTGCGTCGCGAATGGCTTCTTCAAGTGGGGCATCGCTCTCGCTGCCACGCAGTGGTGCGCGCAGATCCGACATGCCTTCCTGACCCAGACAGGTGTAAATCTGACCCGTGCAGGTGATGCGTACGCGGTTACAGCTTTCGCAAAAATTATGCGTGAGCGGCGTGATAAAGCCGATTTTCTGGCCGGTTTCCTCAAGGCGCACATAGCGCGCAGGGCCGCCGGTGCTTTCTGACAGTTCCGTCAGCGTGTAGCGTTCCGCCAGTCGCGCGCGAAGGTCGCTGAGGGGCCAGTATTGGTCCAGACGGTCTTCGTTGCCGAGATCACCCATTGGCATGACCTCGATCCAAGTCATGTCCATGTTGCGCTCGTCGCACCATTCCGCCAGCGAGAACAGCTCGTCCTCATTGAAGTCCTTGAGGGCCACAGCGTTGATTTTGATGCGCAATCCCGCCTCACGCGCTGCGTCCAGCCCGCGCGAAACTTGCGGCAGGCGACCCCAACGGGTGATGTCGGCGAATTTGGATTCAACGTTGGTGTCCAAAGACACATTGATGCGTTTCACGCCACAGTCGGCAAGCTCACCGGCAAAGCGCTCCAACTGGCTGCCGTTTGTGGTTAACGTCAACTCCTTCAGATCGCCGCTGTCCAGATGCCGCTTCATCGACCGAAAGAAGGTCATGATGTCGCGCCGCACCAAAGGTTCACCGCCTGTGATTCGAAGCTTTTGAACGCCCAGACGCACAAAAGTCGAACACATGCGGTCCAACTCTTCCAGCGTCAGAAGCTCCTTTTTAGGCAGGAAAGTCATATTTTCGGACATGCAATAGACGCAGCGGAAATCGCAGCGGTCTGTTACCGAGACGCGCAAATAGGAGATCGCGCGCTGAAATGGGTCAATCAATGGAGCTGTCATATCCAAACGCTAGTCTTGAAATGGCACAGGGGCAAGTGCTGCGAAGGTTGTAGATCATCACGCTCACGTGCATGATCTGTCGCATGAAGTATTCTGTATTATTGCTGACTTGTGTGGCCTTGGCGGGGTGTGACCTTGCTATGCCTGATGTGCTGAAACGCAAACCAGAGACGGCGGCATCCACAGTGCCGTCGGACACGTCGGAAACGCGCCCTGTTGTGCGACCAGAGACAACTGATGAGGGCGATGAAACCGACCGCGCCGTGGCCGCACCAGGATCGCTGGGGCGTACAGTTGTGTCGCTAGGAGACGCCGCAGAGGCTGGATCTTGGCTCAAGACGCCGTTGGTGGCGACGACACGCCCGGGGCGGGTGACCCACAAGGGCAAATGGGTGGCGGTGACGTTAATCCCGATCGATGGCGCAAGCGGCGCGGGCAGCCGCATGTCGCTTCAGGCGATGCACCTGTTGGGTTTGCCGTTGACCGAACTGACCGAAGTTGAAGTGATCGCGCAATAGCGCGTCACTTCAGATATCTGCGTGCTTCTTTTGCGGCAAAAGGCTTCATGCTGTCGCCATGTGCGTCGAGAAACGCGGTGACACGGGCGGCGTCATGTTTGCACAGATCTCGCAGCCACCACGCGACGGCCTTCTGGATGAACCACGTGTGGTCAGTTGCATAGCTGGCGGCCCACCCAAGCACACGGTCGCGGATTTCTAGGTCCTGAGCTTTGGGGAAGTTTTGTTTGGTCCAGGGCAGGGTGATCACCAGGGCCGCGCGGCGGGTCCACATGTGCTCGGACGTTGTCCAGGCCTCAACCTGATCAATGCGGGTTGGGTCAGCAACCAGACGTTTTTGACCCGCCATGCAGGCGTGATCGGCAATCGCCCAGCTGTCAAACTCCGGCACCCAGCTTTGGATCAAATCCCAAGCGGCGTCATCTGGCCGGATTCGGGCCTGCGTCAACAGTTTGGATGCAGCCAGACGGGCTTCAAAGATGTCGCTGGACCACAGGTCAGCGGCAAGCGCCACCCGGTCCTCGACGCTAAGGTCTTGGCGCCAGGCTTTGGTAAGATCATTGAGCGAAGGATTGGCAATGCCTAGAACTTCGCGGGTCTGTTTGTGATAGGAGGCCATGCCTTCGGCACGACCGGGCTCCACGTGTTGTTTCAACGCGGCGAGGGCATCATCAAATGTCATTCGACCGTAACCGATTTGGCGAGGTTGCGTGGTTGATCCACATCGGTGCCTTTGGCCATCGCGGTGTGATAGGCCAAAAGCTGGGCTGGTACCGCATAAAGGATCGGGGTCAGGACTGGATCGGCAGTTGGCATCTGGATGGTCAACCACGTGCCTTCGGCGCCAACATCCAAACCGGAGGGATCAGACACCAACAGCACTTTGCCCGAGCGCGCCATGACCTCCTGCATGTTGGAAACGGTTTTATCAAAAAGCCCATCGCGAGGGGCCAAAACCACCACTGGAACGTGTTTGTCAATCAAAGCAATGGGGCCGTGTTTGAGTTCACCTGATGCATAAGCTTCGGCGTGTATATAACTGATTTCTTTTAGTTTTAGAGCGCCTTCAAGCGCGAGTGGATACATCAGGCCGCGCCCCAGAAACAAGATGTCGCGCGCCTCGGCAAGTTTGCGTGCTGCGGCAGCCATTTGTGGCTCTGCTTCAAGCGCGATGTTGACCATTCCCGGCAAAGCGCTGAGCAGTGTCAGCAGCTCAGAAAAGCGCGCATCATTCATTGTGCCGCGTTGTTTGGCGGCCTTGAGCGCCAGCATCAAAAGCACGGTGAGTTGACAGGTAAAGGCCTTGGTCGAGGCCACGCCGATTTCGGTGCCTGCGAGGATCGGAAAGGCGATGTCGCTTTCGCGCGCGATCGAGCTTTCGGGCACATTAACCACCGACAGGATCTTGTCTGCCTTGCCCTCACAATAGCGTAGCGCCGCGAGCGTATCGGCGGTTTCGCCAGATTGGCTGACAAACAGCGCAACGGTGCCGTCTGTCACGGGGGGGTCGCGGTAGCGGAATTCGGAGGCCACGTCGACTTCGACCGGCACGCCGGCAAGTTGTTCGAACCAGTATTTGGCAGTCAGACACGCGTAGTAGGCCGTGCCGCAGGCCACCATGGTCAGGCGGTTGATCTTGGTGAAATCCAAGGCCTCGCCGGGCAGGGAAATGTCGGTGCCGTCAGCGGTCAAATAGTGGCGAATGGCCTCTCCCAAAACAGTGGGCTGTTCGGCAATTTCTTTTGCCATGAAGTGTTTATGGCCACCTTTGTCGACGCGGGTCTGGTCGACGCGGATCTGCTTGATCGCTCTGTTGGCTAGCGCGCCGTTTGCGTCGCGGATGGTCAGGCTGTTGCGGGTCACAACCGCGCTGTCGCCTTCTTCGAGGTACGTAATACGGTCCGTCAGCGGCGCCAAAGCAATCGCGTCGGACCCCACAAACATCTCGCCGTCGCCATGACCAATGGCCAACGGTGAACCTTTGCGGGCCGCCACGATCAGGTCGTTTTCACCCTCAAACAGAAACGCCAAAGCAAAGGCGCCGTCCAGACGGGACAGGGTTTTTAGGGCGGCGTCGACGGGCGACATGCCATCCATAATGTAGCGCTGTGTCAGCAGCGCGATGGTTTCCGTGTCGGTGTCGGTGACAAAGCTGATGCCGGAGTCGGCCAATTCTTCGCGCAACTCGCGAAAGTTCTCGATAATGCCGTTGTGGACCACCGCAACCGGCCCCGCGCGATGCGGATGGGCGTTTACGACATTGGGTGCGCCGTGGGTGGCCCAGCGGGTGTGGCCGATGCCGGATTTGCCGCGAAGGGGTTCGTGCACCAGAAGATCGGACAAGTTGACCAGTTTACCAACAGCGCGGCGGCGATCGAGATCGCCTTGGTTCACCGTGGCAATGCCGGCGCTGTCATAGCCGCGATATTCGAGCCGTTTCAGGGCTTCTACCAGTATCGGAGCAACTTCGTGATCGCCAAGGACCCCTACAATTCCGCACATTATTGGCTCTCCTGATCGCGTTTTTGCTTCTTTTTCTTTAAAATTTCGAACAATTTTACAGCAAGACCTGGTTTCGTGATCTGATCGGCGCGGGCCAGCGCCAAAGCCGCGTCCGGAACGTTCTTGGTGATCACCGATCCAGAACCGGTCATTGCCTGATGGCCCACCCGCACGGGCGCGACCAGCATGGTGTTCGATCCAATAAAGGCGCTGTCGCCGATTTCTGTGTGATGTTTCATGACGCCATCATAGTTACAGGTGATCGTGCCCGCGCCGATGTTGGTGCCTTTGCCGACGGTCGCATCCCCCACATAGCTGAGGTGATTGACCTTGGTGCCTTCGCCGACATCGGCGTTTTTGATTTCGACAAAGTTTCCGACGTGCACGTTCTCAGACAGCTCGGCTCCGGGGCGCAGTCGGGCGTAAGGACCCACTGTTGAACCGCGAGACACGTGGCAGCCTTCGAGGTGAGAAAATGCGCGGATGCGGGTGCCGGATTCAACCGTCACACCGGGACCGAAATAGACGTTCGGCTCCACCACCGTGTCGCGCCCAATCACTGTATCAAAGGACAGCATTACGGTGTCGGGCTGTTGCAGGGTCACGCCCAAATCCATCAATTCGACGCGGGCGCGATCTTGAAAGACCGCCTCGGCCTGCGCCAAATGTGTGCGGGAATTGATGCCAAGTGTTTCGGCTTCATCACAGGTCACAGCGGTCACAGCAAGGTCTCGATCGCGGGCGATGCCGACGATGTCTGTCAAATAAATCTCGCCCTGTGCGTTGTGCGAATCCAGCGCGTCAATGAGATCAAACATTACCTCGCGGTTTGCCAGCATAACGCCAGAATTACAGAAGGTTACATCTCGCTCTTCATCTGACGCGTCAGCAAATTCAACGATCTTTTCAAGGCTGTCTCCCTGCATGATTAAACGCCCGTATTTGCCGGGGTCTGCGGCTTCAAAGCCCAAGACTACGACCGCGCTTTCGTCCCGTGCCACGATCATTTTTTCCAGCGTTTCGGCTGTGACAAACGGAGTGTCGCCAAACAGAACAATCACGTCGCCGTCAAAATCGGCCAAGGCCTCGCGCGCCATGTTGGTGGCGTGGCCGGTGCCGTTTTGCTCTTGCTGTAACACAACAGTGGCGTCCGGGTCATATTCCTCAACGGCGGCCTTGACTGCGTCAAAGCCGTGACCGGCGACAACCACGGTATGCGCAGGGCTCAGCGCTGCTCCGGCCTGAAGCGTGTGCACCAACATCGGTGCGTTTGCGATCTGGTGCAGAACCTTCGGCAAATCAGAATTCATCCGGGTGCCTTTGCCTGCGGCCAGGATGACAAGTGCAATGCTCATCATGTTTTCTCTTTGAATTCGGTTCCGCCCGTTTTATCGGAGTGCAGCAGGGGCGCAAGGCCAAGGGCCATCAAAACTGATTGCGCCCTGTAACAGCATTGCGCGGATAAGCGCGTATACCGGAGGTGAGGCAGCAAATGCGGACGGTGGTTTTTGATCTCGACGGGACTTTGGCAGACACCAGCGGCGACTTGATTGCGGCCGCCAATTATTGTTTTCGGGACATGGGGTTCGGTGACGTTCTTGATGTCGGCAGCGACGCCGGTGTGGCGCTGCGCGGCGGTCGACGGATGTTGACCGAAGGGCTGACGCGTTTGGGGCGTTTTGAAGAGACAGAGGTTGATCGCTATTATCCCGTTCTGCTTGAAGCCTACGGCGCACAGATTGCCGAACACAGCTATTTCTTCCCCGGTGCATTGGATGCGGTCGAGAAATTGGCCTCGCTTGGCTATGGCGTCGGCATCTGTACCAACAAACCCGAAGCGCTGGCGGAGCAATTGATGCAAGCGCTGGGCGCGCGGGATTTGTTTGGGGCTTTGGTTGGGGCGGATACGTTGCCAGTTCGCAAGCCCGATCCTGCGCCTTTGCGCGAAACCGTGCTGCGCTTGGGCGGTGATCCAGCGATGACCGTGTTGATTGGCGACAGCGACACCGATCGAAACACCGCCAAAGCCGCCGGTGTGCCCTCGGTTCTGGTAACATTTAGTCCGTCAGGCGACGATATGGCGGCGTTGGAGCCGGAAGCACTTTTGGATGATTACGGCGCGTTGCCATTGGTGGTTGAGGCGTTGATAGGGCGCAACAGCTGATCAGACAGCGCAGTAAGCGGCAAAGCAATGAGGTTTGCGAGCGTGTCTTCGATGTGGTCGGCGGCAACCCTGCCCAACACGGGATCAGCCAACGCGTGGAATTTGGCACGTAGTTCGGCCTCAGAAGGTGGCGCTGTATGATCCCATTTGGGTTCGTGCCAGTCGCTATGAAAATCACCACCAGACTGCGTTTTGATGCGCACCCGTGCCAACCGTTTTTGCGGGAAGACGGCGTTGGCGGTGTCGTGCTCTTTCATCGTGATTTTGTTGGAAAGCGCCTGAATGTCAGCGTCTTGCGTGGCCGCGTCCGAGATGTCGTCGGGCGTGACGGCTCCACGGCTTAGCGCGATTGCCACAGGAAAGGACGTTGAATATTGAGCCTCCTCGGTGTTGGTCGGATTTGGCATCGCCAGCCGCACACTTTCGTGGAACGTCTCGATATCGATGGACGTGATCTCGGTTGCAGAAAATCCGTGTTTGGCTTGTAGCGCGATGGCCGCCTCCATCGGCGGCTGCGCCCAGCGACAAACGGCGTAGGGCTTGTAATATTGCTCCTGCACATACCAGCGGCTGCCAAGATCGGCCCAGAATTCGGGCGCCCGTTCCACAGTGATTGCAGGTGCGCCGGTGAACCCCAATCGCGCCAATTTGACGGCGGATACACCGGTCATCGCACCCCAACCAGCACCATCCTTGACCATTGTCGGGTGGTCTATGCAGCGCATCATCTGGCTGCGGGGGCCATGATATTCGGCGATGCCGAGCGCGTGGCGGGTTGCGTCGCGGTCGATTCCCAAAAGCCGCGCGCCTGCTGCAGCGGCTGTTACCGCCCCCCAGCTGCCGCTGGTGTGATAGTCCGGCACGGTGGCGTGTTGCGCCACAGAGGCGCGCGAGCCAAACTCATAACCCATTGCGATGGCTTCCAAAAACGCACGCCCTGACACGCCTGCTTCGTGACCGAGCGCCAACGCCGCCGGAAACATCGGTGCACCGATGTGCCCTTTGGCAGGGTTAAAACCGTCATGCGCATCCAGCGCATCAATCGTCATGCCCGCCGCAAGGGCGGCCCCGGTGGCGGAGACCGTCCGGCCATCAAACAGCATCGGAATGGCGCCGCCGAAGTCTTCGTATGCGTGTTGGCGGATGATTTGCGAAAGACGTGTGGCCAGCCCACCAGCCCCGACGCCGATCAGATCAAGCAGGCTGAGTTCCACCTGCTTCTGGGCGGCATCCGGCAGGTCGCTCCAGGTCAGGTCGTGCACAAAGGCAATGGCGTCGCCCATCTTTTCCTCCCGCGTTTGATGTCCTTAGCCTAACAAAGGCTATGTGCAAAAAGAGGCCGAAGCCGACTTTTTGCGTCGTATTTGGCGCCGGGGGCAGCAGGTGATTGCAGCGCTTGCGGCTCTGGCGTAATGCTTGGGCGTCACAAACAGCGCAGAGGGCGTGATGAGCGAAAGCACAAGCCGCGAAGTTTTTACCGGCAATTTCACCCAGCAGGAGCCGATCCCAGACGACGCCATTGCGGCGGCAGTATCGGTGATGCAATCAGGCCGTTTGCACCGCTACAACGTTGCGCCCGGTGAGCTGGGAGAGGCGGCGTTGCTCGAGCAGGAATTTGCGACAATGACCGGTGCGAAATACTGTCTTGCAGTGGCCTCGGGCGGCTATGCCATGGGATGCGCATTGCGCGCATTGGGGGTCAAACCCGGCGACAAAGTTCTGACGAATGCCTTCACATTGGCGCCGGTGCCAGGGGCGATTGCCAGCGTCGGCGCGGTGCCGGTGTTTGTGGGTGTGACCGAAGGGCTGGTGATTGATCTCGACGATCTGGCCGCCAAGGCAGATCAGGCGGAGGTTTTGATGCTCAGCCACATGCGGGGGCATATCGTCAATATGGATGCGCTGATGGCGGTATGTGACGCCAACAACATCAAAGTGATCGAGGACTGCGCGCATACTATGGGCGGGGGCTGGCGCGGTGCCGCCTCAGGTCGTCATGGGGTGATGGCGTGTTATTCGACCCAGACCTACAAACACGTGAACTCGGGCGAGGGTGGTCTGTTGATCTCTGATGACGCGGAAGCGATGGCCCGCGCTGTGATCCTGTCGGGCTCATATATGCTTTATGAACGCCATGCGGCGGCGCCTGCGCCGGAGGTGTTTGAAGGGGTGAAATACGACACGCCCAACGTCTCGGGCCGTATGGACAACCTGCGCGCGGCAATCCTGCGACCGCAATTGCGCAAGCTGGATCAACAGGTTGCAGCGTGGAATGCACGACATGATGCTATGCTAGAGGGCCTGCGCGGCACGCCGGGTCTAAATGTTGTGGAGCGCCCTGACGGAGAAGACTACGTTGGCAGTTCGATCCAGTTTTTGCTGCTGGATTGGTCTGAGGAAAAGATTGCCGAAGTACTCCGCCGGTGCGGTGCGCGCGGGGTGGAACTGAAATGGTTCGGCGGGGCGGAGCCCGTAGCCTTTACCTCGCGCTACGACAGTTGGCGCTATGCGCCAAGCACGCCGATGCCAGCCACGGATCGCGTGCTTAAGGGAATTTTGGACATGCGCATTCCGCTGACGTTTTCGGTCGAGGATTGCGCCCTTATTGCGCGGATCATCCGGGCCGAAGTTGGCGCGGTTTACCAGGCCGACTAATCAGCGGTTCGCATCAAAGAAGGCAGCGATTTTGGCGCTCACATCGGCGCGCACATCGGGGCCTTCCATCAGCACTTCGTGTTGTCCGCCGGGAATGATGTTCAGCGTTCCTGTTTCCCAACGTGCCATGCGGTCGGTGATGTCGTGTTGCGTCACGATCTGCTCGTCACTGCCCATGAATGTCAGGCAAGGCAGGTCGGGGCTGGGTTTGGCGGCCAGAAGTTTGCATTCGGCAATCGCTTCGCGCAGCCAATGCAGCGACGGACCACCGAGTGCCAATTCCGGAAAGCTGGTGACCTGCGCGCGCATATAGTCATACATGTCGCGATCATTGGTCAGCGTGTTGCCGTCAAATTCCTGCTGCACAACATAGGTTTCTGCGCTGGTAGAGGGCGCAAAGTTCTCAGCAAAGCCAAAGATCGACGCCAGCCGCATCAAAACCCAAGCGCCGGGTTTGACGGCAGGGGACATTTTGATGCCCCACATCGGGCCGGAGAACACCACACCGTTGACGGGCAGATCCTGCATCACCGCCCGCAAACCGATACAGCCGCCCATGGAGTGCGCCACAAG
This sequence comes from Shimia sp. Alg240-R146, assembly GCF_947331465.1. Lineage (GTDB taxonomy): Bacteria > Pseudomonadota > Alphaproteobacteria > Rhodobacterales > Rhodobacteraceae > Shimia. Next base: position 284,867 of record NZ_CAMZOK010000002.1, read on the forward strand.
GAACCACGGCTTTGGCAGGTCCAGCTCTTCGGCAGCAGCGACAAAGGCGGCAATGTCTTTTTGATAGTCGGGAAAGTCTTGCACATATCCGGCGCGCGGATTGTCGATCAGCCGATCAGCAAGACCCTGTCCACGCCAGTCGATACCCAGCGTTTCATAACCCATATCGGCAAATTCAGCCGCCGCGCGGCCATATTTCTCGACATATTCGGTGCGGCCGGGGAACATAAGAACCGTCCCCCGGCTGTTTTCTTTGGGCCAATGTGCGACCCGAATCCGCACGTCATCAGACGTGGTCAGCCAGTAGGCAAGCGCCGTTGGCCCGTCAGACACGTCCTGATGAAACGGTGCGGATTGCAAAGCCATCAGCCCAGTACGGAGCCGAGCTTCATCGCGGCGCCCATGTCGCCGTCGATTGCCAGCTTGCCGCCCATGAAGGCTGCGGTTGGGTTCAACTCACCCGCGAGGATCGCCTGAAAGGTTTCCACGTCCGCAGTCATGGTGACGTCGGTTTCGTCGTCGCCTGCGCGCACGCCTTCGCCGTCAATCACAATCGCGCCTTCGCCTTCGATGGCAAATTTCGCGGAACCGTCAAATGCATCGCCGCCCAGTTTTTCTGTCAGGGCTGCAACTGCGGTATTGATAATGTCGCTCATCAGTTTGATCCTTCAACTTGTTGTGCGCATCTTGGGATTCGCTGATACGCAGGGTATACTCGTTTACGTTATGGTCAACTTCACTCATCATCTCAAACATGTCGTTGCGGCATTTACGGTCACAGCAGCAGTTTTTTTCACCTCTCCTGCCTTGGCGCAGGAGGCCTCACCGGTTCCGCAGGACCTTGACAGCATGATGTTGCAGCTGCGTGACGCTGAGGCGGGATTGGCTGAAACACTTGCGGATCGCATCCGGCGTGAGTGGGAGAAGTCCGGCTCTGCCAGCGCGGATTTCCTGCTGCGGCGTGCGGAAAAGGCGATGGAAGCAGGCGAATACATCCAAGCGATTGACCATCTGACCGCGCTGACGGACCACGCGCCGGACTTTGCTGCCGGTTGGGCGTTGCGCGCGCGGGCGTTTTTCGAGATCGACTCTTATGGCCGCGCGATAGGTGATCTTGAACATGTGCTGGCGCTGAACCCGCAGCACTTTGATGCGCTCATGGGGCTGGCTTTGATGCTTGATGAAATGGATCGACCCGACGATGCCTATGAGGCGTACATGCAGGTCAAGGCTATACATCCGCATCAGGCGGGCCTAACAGAAGCATTGGAAAGACTCGAACGGCTGGTTTTGGGTCGCGAGACCTGAGCCCTGTTGAGCAAGCACATTTGATGTCCTCATATCGCCAAATCACCGCCGTGCTTGGCCCGACCAACACGGGCAAGACGCATTACGCCATCGAGCGGATGCTGGGCTATCGCACAGGTGTGATTGGTCTGCCGCTCAGGCTTTTGGCGCGCGAGGTTTATGACCGGATTGTAGCGGCGCGTGGCCCGTCGGTGGTGGCTTTGGTCACCGGCGAAGAACGCATTGTACCGCCGCGTACCCAATATTGGGTCTGCACCGTTGAGGCGATGCCTGAGGGGCTGGGCGCGGATTTTGTCGCGATAGACGAAATCCAGCTGTGCGCCGATCCTGAACGCGGCCATGTTTTCACCGACCGGTTGCTGCGAATGCGTGGCACAAACGAAACCTTGTTTTTAGGCAGCGACACCATGCGCGGCACCATTTCGGAATTGGTGCCCGAGGCGCAATTCATGCGGCGCGAACGCATGTCCACGCTCAGCTACTCCGGCAGTCGCAAGATCAGCCGGATGCAACCGCGCTCCGCCATTGTCGGTTTCTCGGTGGATAATGTTTACGCCATTGCCGAACTTCTGCGCCGCCAAAAGGGCGGGTCCGCTGTGGTGATGGGGGCGCTCAGCCCGCGCACGCGCAATGCACAAGTTGAGATGTATCAGAACGGTGACGTTGATTTTCTGGTGGCCACGGATGCCATCGGCATGGGGCTCAACCTTGATATCGACCATGTGGCGTTTTCCTCGACGACCAAGTTTGACGGACGCCGGATGCGTCCGCTTGCACCAAATGAGCTGGCGCAGATCGCCGGCCGCGCCGGGCGCGGAATGAGCCATGGCACCTTTGGTGTGACCGGTGAGGCACCTGAGCTGCCCGACGGAATGGCCGAAGCGATCATGGAGCACCGCTTCACGCCGGTGAAAAAGCTCAACTGGCGCAATTCCAAACTGGAATTTGGCACGGTGGATGCCTTGATCCGCAGCCTTGAAGTCAGCCCTGACGACGAATTGCTTGTAAAAGCGCGTGAGGCCGACGATCTGGGTGCGTTGAAAATGGTGTCGCGCGAAGCCGAAGTCACAGCGAGGGCCAGCGACGGACCGTCGGTAAAACTGTTGTGGGATGTTTGCCGCATCCCCGATTTTCGGGGAATCAGTCACGCAGAACACGCCAATCTCGTAGAGCAGATCTTTGGCTATTTGCATCAAAGCGGATCTGTGCCCGACGATTGGCTGGCCCGACAGGTCAAACGCATCGACCGAACGGACGGTGATATCGACGCTTTGTCAAAGCGATTGGCATTTATCCGCACGTGGACCTATGTCGCACAACGTAAAGGCTGGGTACGTGACGAAAACCATTGGCGTGGCGAGACTCGCGCTGTAGAAGATCGCCTGTCGGATGCGCTACACGAGCGCCTGACTCAAAGATTTGTGGACCGGCGCACATCTGTGCTTTTGCGCCGGCTCAAACAGAAGGAGGCCCTTTTGGCCGAAGTGAATGACAAAGGTGACGTGACCGTCGAAGGAGAATTCGTTGGTCGCCTCGAAGGGTTCCGTTTTATTGCGGACAAGGAAGCCAGCGGGCAGGAAGCCAAGACGCTGAAAGCTGCGAGCTTGCAGGCGTTGGCGCCGCAGTTCCATCTGCGCGCGGACCGGTTTTACAACGCGCCCGACACAGAGATCGACTTTACCGAACAGGGTGGTCTGATGTGGGGCGAACACGCAGTTGGCAAATTGGTGGCCGGTGCGGAACCTATGAAGCCTGTGGTCGAAGTATTTGTCGACGACGAAGCCGGTGCCGACGTGGCGCAAAAGGTTGAGCGCCGTTTGCAGCACTTTATGGATCGCAAGATCGCGGCGCTGTTTGAGCCGCTGCTGAACCTCAGCCGCGACGAAGAATTGACAGGTCTGGCGCGAGGCTTCGCCTTCCGCATGGTCGAGAACCTTGGCCTTATCACGCGTGGCGACGTGGCCACCGAGGTTAAAGAGCTGGATCAGGACGCCCGTGGCGCGCTGCGCAAGCACGGCATCCGCTTTGGTCAGTTCACCATCTTTATGCCTTTGCTGCTCAAACCCGCGCCAACTCGTTTGCGTTTGGTGCTGTGGTCTCTGTCGCAAGGGTTGCAGGAATTCCCGGAATCGCCGCCCCCCGGACTGGTCACCGTGCCGTCGGGCGAAGGTGCGCCGCGTGGCTATCACACCATGGCGGGCTATCGCGCCGCAGGCGAGCGGGCGATCCGCATCGATATGCTGGAACGCCTGGCCGACATGCTGCGTGCCGAAGACAGCCGTGGCGGGTTCGAAGCCAAAGCGGACATGCTGTCAATCACCGGCATGACGCTGGAGCAATTCGCCGACCTGATGCAGGGCCTTGGCTACAAAGCCGAGAAGGCTGAGCGTCCAAAGGTCAAAGCTGACGCTGAAGCGAAGCCAGAGGTTGTTGTCGAAACGGCTGATACAACAGAAGCTGACACATCGGGCGAGCCGGCGACAGACGATGCCGCCGCGCCAGATGCCGCTACAGACGAACCGGCGGCGCCAGCGGAGGTTGTTGCTGAAGAGGCCGCGGCAGAAGCGACGGCCGCAGATGCAGGCGAAACCGCTGACACGGCGGAAGCTTCTGAGCCCGAAGTCGAAGTCTTTTACACCTTCACCTGGGCGGGCAACCGTCAGGGCGGCAACCGCAACCAGCGTCGCGGCGGGCAAGGCGGTCAACGCCGCAACGACCGCGAAGGTGGTCAAGGTGGCCCGCGTGGCAAAGGTGGCAAGCCGCAGGGCAGAGCGGGTGGCAAGGGCGGTCCCCGTCGCGACACCGGCGCCAAAAAGTTCGAGGCCCGTCCGCCCAAAAAGGAAAAGGCCATCGACCCCGACAACCCCTTTGCCGCTGCGCTTATGGGGCTGAAAAACAAGGACTGAGGGCGTGACCGCCCCGTCCTCCTCAGCGCCAGATAAAATGCGCGTGGACAAATGGCTATGGCAGGCGCGGTTCTTTAAGACCCGCAGCCTGTCGGCCAAGGTCGTGACCGGCGGGCATATGCGCGTCAACGGTCAAAAGATTTCCAAATCCAGCCATTCGGTTGCGAATGGCGATGTACTGACGTTCCCGCAAGCGCGTAAAATCCTTGTGATCAAGGTCTTGGCGGTGGGGGACAGGCGTGGTCCGGCAACGGAGGCGCAAACGTTATACGAGGATTTGACGCCAAAAGAGGACCCTGTCCCACGCGGACCGGGCGCAGACGGAAAAGGTCGTCCCACGAAACGCGACCGCCGCAATCTCGATCTTATGCGCACGTCGCGGCTTGAAGATTGAGCCGCGCTGATTTAGTCAGTCGTGTGATCCGAAATTTAATGAGCTAACCCATGACCTATGTCGTCACCGAAAACTGTGTAGCCTGCAAATACACCGACTGCGTCGAAGTCTGTCCTGTGGACTGTTTCTACGAAGGTGAAAACTTTCTGGTGATTCACCCCGACGAGTGTATCGACTGTGGTGTGTGTGAGCCGGAATGTCCTGCGGATGCGATCCGTCCGGACACCGAGCCAGATATGGAAAAATGGGTCGAGTTCAACCGCAAGTATTCCGAGGTTTGGCCGGTGATCATCACCAAGAAAGATCCTCTGCCCGAAGCGGATGAACGCGATGGTGAAGACGGCAAAATGGAGAAATACTTCTCCGAAGCACCGGGCGAAGGCGGCTGATCAGCCGATTCGCCCGTTATCCAACGGCTAGAAAGCAGGAAATTGCTGATAAGCGGTTGAGAAAACGGGCCAAAACGGACCTTTGGGCGGGCAGCGCTTTTAAGGGGCCGTTTTTTGTGTTATACGTTTGTCACATACCGATAACTGCCTGCAGCCATCCCTGCGCATAATATGCCAAGGGTGGTTTTTTACGCCAGAGCCACAGCGAACGGGAAACCTCCGTTTCCCGTGCGTGTGTTTTTGTCTGGTGACATGGGGGCTTAGCCTAGGAAAGTTTGCATGAGCAAAGCCAAGAAGAACGAATTCAGCCCGAATGACTATGTGGTCTATCCTGCACATGGCGTCGGTCAAATCATCAACATCGAAGAACAAGAAGTTGCCGGAATGCAGCTGGAACTCTTTGTGATCTCGTTTGAAAAAGACAAGATGACCCTGCGGGTGCCCACCAATAAGGCCACCGAAATTGGCATGCGCGGTCTCAGCTCGCCAGATGTGGTGAGCCAGGCCCTGAGAACGCTTAAGGGCAAAGCCAAAGTCAAACGCGCGATGTGGTCGCGTCGTGCGCAAGAGTATGAGCAAAAAATCAACTCTGGCGATCTGATCGCCATCGCCGAAGTGGTGCGCGACCTGCACCGCACCGACGATCAGCGCGAGCAGAGCTACTCTGAGCGTCAGCTCTATGAAGCCGCGCTTGAGCGTCTGACACGCGAAGTGTCCGCTGTGGCGGGGGGTGACGAAGTTGCCGCCGCCAAGCAGATTGGCGATGTTTTGATGTCGCGGGCCGCTGCTGCTGCCTAAGCTCATCTGCATTGATGTTTTTCAGGCCGTCCCAATCGGGGCGGCCTTTTCGTTGCACGTATTGCCCTGTTTTGCTTAAGTAAACACAACGGGGGACTTTGGATGGATGATCTCAAGGCGCGATTGACCGAACTCTATACCGGTCACGAACGCGGACCGGTTCGGTTTCGGTACGGACTTATTGTTTTTGACTTCGTAACCATCCTGTTTTTTATCCTCACGGCCCACGTCGAGCACGGAGTGTTTTTGACGCTGATCAGCCGGGCGACGGGCGTTGTGATCCTGCTGGACCTGATAGCAAGGTGGTGGGTGTCTGAGGACCGGAAGTTTCTGCTGACGCGGTTTTACACGATGGCGGACATCATTGTGATAGCCACCCTGTTTCTTGACCCGCTGCTGGAGGGGAACCTCGCGTTTTTGCGGGTGTTGCGTGGTTTGCGCCTCATCCATTCCTATCATCTATTGTATGATTTGCGGCAGGACAGCCGCTGGTTTCGCCAGCACGAAGACGCAGTGATCGCCTGCATCAACCTGTTTGTTTTTGTGGCCATCACCACCACAACGACGCTGGTCTATTTCATAGACGAAACGCTGACAAACACCCCCTATGTAGATGCGCTTTACTTCACGGTGGCGACGCTAACCACGACTGGTTTTGGCGACATCACACTTGGCTCTCCTGCGGGCAAATTGTTTTCGGTCTTTGTGATGGTGGTCGGCGTCGCGCTTTTCGTGCGGTTGGCACAAGCGATATTTATGCCGCAAAAGGTGGTTGCGGACTGTCACGCGTGTGGTTTGACCCGGCATGATCCTGACGCGGTTCACTGCAAACACTGCGGTGAAGTCGTTCGGATTGAAACCAAAGGCGCCTGAGCGTCAGCCCACAAGCGCGATGAGTGCGATCAACAGGCTGATTTCGCTCACTTGTTGCGTTGCACCAAGTATGTCGCCGGTCTGCCCGCCGATCTTCACCCGTGCCGTTGCCGCGCAAAGCGCCGCGCAGACAAAAGACAGCCCTGCAAGCGGCAGAGCCATCCAGTTTATCATCAAAAACGCAATGGCCGCGGCAACCGTCAAGCCTGCGAGTGCTGTTTTGCGCGGTACGCGGCCTTGCGCATGTGACAAGCCGTCAGCACGGGCATGGGGCAGGGCGGTCATTACCAAAGGCATCGCCGCACGCGACAGCATGGCAACGCTGATGAGATAGAACGCTGCCCACTCCGCGTTAAGCAATGCCGCAACCGCCAAACAGCGCAGGGCCAGCGACAGACACAGCGCGATCACGCCAAAAGCGCCGATGTGGCTGTCTTTCATGATCTCCAGGCGCCGCGCCTTGTCCCAGCCGCCCCACAGCCCATCTGCGGTATCGGCCAGCCCGTCTTCGTGCATGGCGCCGCTCAGAATGACCATGGCCGCGACAAAGATCACAGCGGCAATCAGATCGGGCAGGCCCAGCCAAAGGGCTGCCAGCATGGGCAGGCTGGCCAGACTGGCGAGCACGGCCCCGGCCAGCGGATAAGCCCACGCAGCCTGTGCGCTGCGCTCAAACCGCGCTTTGACCGGCAGGCGCGTCAACAACGCCAGCGCGGTGGCTGGGTCATTGGGGTGGATCAATAACGTGTCGGAACCGGACGCGCCCATGTCTCTTTCCTGTCTTGTCGGGGGCTGGCATTCAGGTAAACAACCAGAAAGCCAAAAATACAACAGGAGCCTCGTCCATGACCGCAGATTTCACCACTTTGGCAGAGTTTCAGGCGTTGCTCGCAACCGCCCCCGGCGCGGATCAAAAGGCGCTGGGCGAAGCCGAGGAGCGCAACAGCCAACTGACCAAACCCCCCGGCGCTTTGGGCCGATTGGAGGATCTGGCGATCTGGTATGGCAGCTGGCGCGGCACGGGCCTTCCGGCGATCGAAGCGCCGCAGGTGATTGTATTTGCCGGCAACCACGGCGTGACCGCGCAGGGTGTTTCAGCCTTCCCTGCTGAAGTGACCGAGCAGATGGTGCTGAACTTTCAGCACGGCGGCGCGGCCATCAACCAACTCGCCAAAGCTGCGGGCGCGACTCTGGACGTTGTGGCGCTCGAATTGGACACACCGACTGCGGATTTCACCCAAACAGCAGCGATGAGCGAGGCCGAGGTTGTGGCGGCGTTGGCGGCAGGCTGGTCTGCCGTGAATGCGCAAAGCGATCTGCTGGTCGTGGGCGAGATGGGCATCGGCAACACAACAAGTGCCGCCGCCATTGCCAACGCACTTTATGGCGGTGACGCGGCCGATTGGGTGGGCCGAGGCACCGGAGTAGATGACGCCGGCTTGACGAACAAAGCCCGTGTTGTCGCCGAAGGCGTGGCCTTGCATGGCACACCCCAAGGCCTGGACGCGCTGCGCACTCTTGGCGGGCGCGAAGTGGCGGCTATGGCCGGGGCAATCGCGCGCGCGCGTAGCCTGAGTATACCGGTGATTATGGACGGGTTTATCTGCACGGCCGCCGCAGCGACGCTTCAAAGCGCAGCAGCTGGCGCTTTAGATCACGTGGTCGCAGGCCACGTCAGCGCCGAAGCCGCGCATGGCGCCGTGCTGGCCCAGCTGGGCAAAGAGCCGTTGCTAAGCCTTGGCATGCGCTTGGGCGAGGGATCTGGTGCGGCTGTTGCGATCAACATTCTGAAATCGGCTGTGGCCTGCCATTCCGGCATGGCGACTTTTGCTGAGGCTGGCGTGTCGGACGGTTAAATCAGGCCGTCGGCAAACCTTGAGGCAGGCCGCATCAGGCCTGCTGATCGTCGTCTTTTTCTTCGTCAAGCTGCGCCATCAGCATGGTTTGCAGTTCGTCTTCGAGCGCGCGGGCACGGGCCATGTAGGGCGGATTTTGTGACGACGGCACGCCGTCTTTCCACAGTTGTGCCAGTTCCCGAACCGCGTCGCGATCGTGGTGGAAAAAGGTTTTTTCTGCTTGCGCGGCCTCGTATTCGCTGAGCCCGATGTTTTCGAGCACATAGCGGCCAGCCCGCAAAGAGCTGTCAAACATTTCGCGTACGATGTCATTGGCGCCTGCATCATAAAGCCTGAACACCTGCGTGCGATCTCGTGCACGCGCTACGATGTGTAAATCTGGCCGTTCGCGACGTACAAAACTCACCAACCTGATAGCCGCCTCGGGATCATCCATTGCCACGACCAGAACGTGCGCTTTGGCAAGTCCGGCGGCGTGCAACATTTCTGGTCGTGTCGGGTCGCCGAAGAAGCCTTTGACACCAAAGCGGCGCATGGTCTCGATGGCCTGCATGTTATGATCCAGAACCACGGTGTTGAATCCGGCAGAGCGCACCAGACGGTTCACGATTTGCCCGAAACGGCCAATGCCTGCAATGATCACCGGTCCGGTCTCGTCGATTTCGTCGGGTGTATGCTTCTTGGTGTCCGCCCCGTAACCAATGCGTTTGGAAATCAGATCGTAAATGATGAACAGGAGCGGAGTGATCAGCATACTGAGCGCCACAACCAGCAAAAGTTCTTCGCCGATCCATTGCGGAATCACATTTTGCGCGGTCGCGGTTGTGATGAGTACAAAACCAAACTCGCCGGCCTGCGCTAGGGACAGCGTGAAGAGCCATTGGCTGCGTCCCCGAAGGCCAAAGGCGCGACCAATCAAGAACAGGATCAACGCCTTAAGAGCGATCAAGCCGACAACGATTTCGGCGATGCGCATTGGGTCGCGCAGCAAAACGTCAAAGTTGATCTGAGCACCGACGATGATGAAAAACAGGCCGAGCAGAAGACCCTTGAACGGGGCAATATCACTTTCTAACTCGTGGCGGAACTCGGAGTTGGCCAGAAGCATACCTGCCAAAAACGTACCAAGGGCGGCCGACAGACCCACAAGGGACATCAAGAAGGCGATGCCAACCACAATCAAAAGCGCCAGTGCGGTGTACATCTCCGGCAAACGTGCCGCGTGGATAAACCGAAATACCGGACGCGTGAGATAGCGACCGCCAATGACAATCGCAAACACCATGCCCAACGTCACAAGCGCCGCGCCCCATCCGGGCAAACCCTGTACCAGCGAAAGCCCCTCGTGGCCGTGGTCCTGAGACAGCTTGATGGATCCGTCCGCTGAAATTTTGGTGAGTGCTGTGTCTGCAAACAGCGGCAGAATGACCAACATCGGGATGACCGCGATATCCTGTGTCAGCAGGACGGCAAAGGCGCTCCGTCCTCCACCGGTTTGCATCAATCCCTTCTCTGTCAGGGTTTGCAGCACAATAGCCGTGGAACTCAGCGCGAAAATCATGCCGCAAGCCACGGCGATATTGATCGGATAGCCAACGGCCATCACCAAAACCAACACCGCCAGCCCCGTAAGGCCGATCTGCAACCCGCCAAGGCCTACCAGTTTGTCGCGCATCGCCCAAAGCGCGCGGGGGTCAAGTTCCAACCCGATCAGGAACAGCATCATCACCACGCCAAATTCGGCGTAATGCAGCAATTCGCCCGCTTCGTTGGTTCCCACAAGGCCCAACACTGGCCCGATCAGGATGCCAGCCGCCAAATAACCCAGCACCGAGCCGAGCCCAAGTCGCGCGGAAATCGGCACCGCAATCACCGCTGTCAGCAGAAAAATACTGGCTGTATAAAGTGCTTGTTCCATGGTCTTCCTAGCGGCTTCAGGTCGGCAGGGGCGCGTCGCGTTTCAGTTGATCCATCACGATCTGGCTTTGCACGCGGCTGACTGCTGGATGCGGCAAGAGTACCTCGTGAATCAAGCGATTAAGCGCGTTCAGATCGTCGCAGTAGGCGCGCAAAAGATAATCCGCATCCCCCGTCATGGTCCAGGCGCTGACAATCTCGGGGCGGGTGTCGATTAGCGTGGCGAAACTTTGCGCCTGTTCGGGACCGTGTGTGCCCAGCTGCACCTGCACAAAGGCCTGTACTGACAGGCCCAGCCGATTGGGATTGAGCCGCGCGATGTAGCTCTCAATATAGCCTTCGCCCTCGAGCCGTTGTCGACGGCGACCAGCCTGAGAGGCCGACAGGTTGAGTATGTCTCCCAACTCCTGCGCGGTCAGGTGGGCGTTTTTTTGGAGCGCCGAAAGCAGGCGCATATCGGTGTCATCAAGCATGTGCGGGTTTTTCGCATAGAAGTGTCATTTGTTGCCAATCGTACGCGCAAATTGCGGGGATTGCACGTCACTTTGCGGAAAACCCGCGCCTGCTTGCGTATAGTCTTAGCTCAGCGAACGAATTCACTCACATCAGGAGACGCCCCCAATGGGTCCATTCCCCCACGACGCCCCTCGCGCCGAGATTACCGACTTTAACCCTGCCGGTACGGACGGTTTTGAATTTGTGGAATTTGCCCATCCGGAGCCACAGGAACTGCGCGATCTGTTTGTGAAAATGGGCTATGTGCACGTTGCCAACCACAAGACCAAAGCCATCGAGCTGTGGCAGCAGGGCGATGTGACCTATATCCTGAACAACGAACCCGGCAGCTTTGGCATGCGGTTTGTCCAAGAGCACGGCCCCTGTGCGCCGTCGATGGGCTGGCGCGTTGTGGATGCGCAAAAAGCCTATGAGCACGCGATCTCCAAAGGCGCCGAATCTTATGACGCGGATGACAAGACGCTGGCTTGGCCTGCGATCAAAGGCATCGGTGGCTCGCTGATCTATTTCACCGACCAGTATTTCGACACGTCGCCGTTTAACGACGAGTTTGACTGGATCGTGACCTCCAAGCCGGAAGGCGACGGGTTCTTCTACCTCGATCACCTGACCCACAACGTGTTCAAGGGCAATATGGACAAATGGTTCCGCTTTTACGGCGATCTGTTCAACTTCCGTGAAATCCGCTTTTTTGACATCGAAGGCAAATTCACCGGCCTGCTGTCGCGCGCCCTGACATCGCCCTGTGGCAAGATCCGCATCCCGATCAACGAGGACCGCGGCGAGACGGGACAGATCGTCAGCTACCTGAAGAAATACAACGGCGAAGGCATTCAGCACATCGCAGTTGGGTCTGATGACATTTATGCCTCGACTGATGCGATTGCCGACAAAGGCATCAAGTTCATGCCCGGTCCGCCGGAAGCGTATTATGACCTCAGCAAAACCCGCGTTGTAGACCATGACGAACCTCTGGACCGGATGAAAAAACACGGCATCCTGATCGATGGCGAAGGCGTGGTGAACGGCGGCGAAACCCGTATTTTGCTACAGATTTTCTCCAAGACCGTGATTGGCCCGATCTTCTTTGAATTCATCCAGCGCAAGGGCGACGACGGCTTTGGCGAGGGCAATTTCAAAGCGTTGTTTGAATCCATCGAGCAAGAGCAGATCGACAACGGCGAAATCCAAGCCGCCGAGTGATCCCGAAATAACAATAAGAAATCCGGTCCAACGGAGCGAGGGGAGACGCCGTCCACATTAGTGGGCGGCGTTTTTTACTATTTCCCGTTTTCAGTTTTTGCCGTCTTTGCGGGAGGTTTTTCCGTCTTCTCCTGCTCTTTCTTTTTGGCCTTGGCCTTTTTCTCCGCCTTTTTCTCGGCGTCAGTCACGGGGCTTGGGATGGTCACATTGTTCTCACGCAAGTAGTCGAGGAAATTGTCGGAGAAGGTGCGCCGATAAAGCTTTGGCGGGACAACTTCGATAATCAGCTTCACTTTGCTCACCGTCAACGCAGCGATTTCGTCCCAGAGATTAATCGCATCCGTCACGCGGCAATGCGGCTGCACGGACGTGTCCACGGTTTGGCGCCCGCGCAACAGCGTCGCGTTGCGAATGCGATAGGTTCGAATGTTGCCCTGCGCGGCATTGCTGGCGCTCACAGTCCAATCCGCCTCATGATTGTCGCTGCCCACGTTGCAAACAAGATGGGTTTTGGCAAACGCCTGCCCAAAGGCATTGGGATTATAGGCTTTGTCTTCGGTGGCATTGGACACCAAGCCGCGAGCCTCCACCGATAGGGTGGACAGGATCACCACTTCGTCCACGCCGCAGGTTTCTATTGGAAAGCGTGCCAAGCGGCGCCTATTGGTCTTCAGGCGCGTGATCCTGTTTTAGCCTTTCGGCATCTTCAGCGTGATGTTCTTGCCGGACTTGATATAGCGCAGTTCGCCTTCGCCAATGGCCGCAACTTTGCCGCCGTCGATCCGATCGCCGACTTGCACCTTTTTGTAGCGCCCATTGCTCAGCCGAACGAGGGCGCGCCGGTTGGAACTGGTTCCGTAAACGCCGATCAGATTAACCTTCTTGAGGTTGATTGCATTCTGAATTGTGGCCTGCCGCGCAACAGAGGCCGTGGTCGGGATAGAGGGTGCAACAGCCGCCGCAGCGGGAACGGCCTCGACAGAGGTTGTCAGCGACGGGGTCACGCGATGCGCCAGCTGGGCAATATTGGCGGGCTTTGCGCGCGGGCGCAAAGACGTGGTCACGGCAAGCGCCGTGGGCGTCGTGTCAGCCTCAGCCTCGGCCTTTGCGTTTTGCGGGCGCGGGGTCGGGCGAATGCGCGCCAGTTCATTGAGGGTGAGTCCCCCCAATGTGGCGCGTTGGTTGCTTTCCAGCAAATCAGCGGGCCGCAGGCGCGGACGACGCGTTGCAAGCCGTTCCTCGGTCTGCGCCGCCAGTGCGGTCGCGACAACGATACGTTTAGGATAGGCAGGCGGCTCGACCTGAGGGCGTCCGGCAAATACCAGAATTCCATCGGGGCTTAGCGCGCCATCCGCCGTGGCGATGACCAGGCCACGCGCGTCAAAATCAAACTGTGTCCCCGCAACCGGCGGGTTGCTTTGCGCGGCAGGGGTGGTGTCGGTTTTCAACCCGTCCAATGCCGGAAGCGCGATGGCGTCCAACGCACCAAGGTCGACGTCGATGGAGGGAGTGTAGATGCTGTCAACGGATTCGCTGTGCACATCCAGCGGTGACAACGGCGCTCTTTGCCAGATTCCGGTCACCGCATAGCGGGCCTCTGCCTCGGCCTCTGTCAATTCAAGCGGATCGACGCCATCAAGCATGGCCTCGATTTCCGCACTGTCGGTGATTGTTTCAGGCGTTGTGGGCGGCAAAGCTTCGGTGTCGACGCCGTCGGTCGGGTCAACCGCCGCAATCTCAAGGTCCGTGGGCGACTGTGGCACGTCGACTTGTGGAACGTCCGTCGTGGTGTCCGGCTCAGAGGTTTGGGTCGGGGCGGGGGCGACAGGTTGTGACGCCTGCGGTTCCAGCACCACAACATCGGCGTCGGAGTCGCCGAACAATCCGGCCACGCCGTCATCAAGGAAATAGGTCGCCCAGACAGCCACCGCGGCCAGAAACGCCAACAGAACAGTCATCAGGATCAGGCCCAGATGTCTGGGTTTGCCGCGCACTTCGTCTTTGCGTGAGCCAAAGACCGTCAGGCTCTCTTTTTCTTCTGAGACAACCTTGCGCCGGTCGCTGCGTTTTGATCGGGCCGGCTCGGGCAATTCAGCAACAAGCGTGTCGCTGGCTTCGTACGCGCCCGCAGGTGCTTCGGGGGCTGCGGGCAAAGGCGCCACCGCAGCCCTTTTGCCTTTGTCTTTTTTGGCAGCCTTCTTTTTGGATCCGCCGCCGACTTGTTTGTTGCGGCTCCGGAACATACCGCTTGCCGCACCCTCGCCAGAGCTCTCAGCGGATCCTAGGTCATCTTCCCCTGAGTCCGCCTTAAGACCGGCAACGACGCGGGCCGGATCGAACCGCAACTTCGGTTCAGTTGTGACGCGGGCTGCAGCCACCTCCGGCGCATTGGTGCCAGCGACGTTTGCGGCGCGCGACGCGCCCCCAAGCTGCGGCGCATTGCCCGCGGTGTCGGCTTGACGACGGCTGGCGAAAGACATCATAGGCGCCGCTTCTGGCGCAGCGTCCGTGTCTTCGGGTGTCGGCTCTGTCGGGGCAGGCGCCTCCGGAGCGGCCTCAGCCACGATCACGTCCTGTTGAATCACATCCTCTGGCGGGATCGGGAGTTTTTCAGGCAGAGGGCCTGAGCCCACCACAACCATGGGGGCACCGTCCAGATCCACATGTTGGTTCTTTGCACCCTGTGTCGGGCCAAAATCCGGGGTGCCGTCAAACATCACAGGATCCGGCATCGCCGCAAACCGCACCGGATTGAACTGATGTTCCGCGGCAAAAGCCTCGGCCTCAGCAAGGGTTTCGCGCGCAACAGCGGCGACTTGGGTTTGGCCGTTCACAACACGTGAATCAAACACCAGCTGGTCGGCCTTGTAGGGCGTCTGTTCCTCAAGTACGCGGGTGATTTCAGCCTGTTGTTTGCTGGCACGCATGCGCCCCAGATCCAACGACAGAAGCTTTATCTGATCATTGGGCAGCACCAATAGCGTGGTGAAATCCACACCAACCCGCACCGCAGCCAAGTCATGAAGTTTAGCCAATTCGCCGGCCAGATCGTCACTGTCCAGCCCCACTTCGCCAAGCAAGTGCCATCCGCCGTCAACGCGGGTCAAAAGGCCGATGCCTTCGAAGGAAAGTGTCAAAGCGAGACTTGGCGACATGTATTAGACCTAGCATCCGGGCGGGCGGGACTTCCCATTTCCCTTAGAATTGCAGAATTTATAGCAAGTTCTTGCCGACATGGAAGAAAAAGCCGTTCCTAAATTCCGCGCACGTGCTGTTTACTCGTAGGGTGTTTCCATGAATTGAACAAAAGGGAGAACCGGATGCGTTTGGCAGCAATTTTATTGGTGGTTTGGAGCAGCCTTGGCGCGGGCGTGGCCGTCGCGGAAGGTCGCCACATCACGGTGACTGGCGAAGGCGTGGTGACCGAAGCACCGGATCAGGCGGTGATTTCGGTCGGCGTGTCGCATCAAACCAGCTCGGCACAGATGGCGATGGAGGTGGTCAGCGACACGGCGCGTGCCATGCTAGAGGCTTTGGCCGGCGCGGATATTGAAGCGCGCGACATGCAAACCAGTGGCCTAAGCCTGCGCGCTGTATATGACCGAAACCGCAACGGAGATGAGCGGCCTCTGCTGCTCGGGTTTTCGGCCTCCAACCGTCTGAGCGTCAAAGTCCGCGATCTTGAGACTGTAGGAGACGTATTGGGCACCTTGGTCAAGGCGGGCGCCAATGACATCAGCGGCATCACCTTTGGTTTGCGTGATCCGAAACGCGCGCAAGACGACGCGCGGCGCAGCGCGGTGGCCGATGCACTGGCCAAAGCGGCGCTTTATGCCGACGCAGCAGGCGTCAGCTTGGGCAACGTGGTGTCCATCTCCGAGTCCGGCAGTGCAATGCCGCGTCCGGAAATGATGCGTGCTTCGATGGCAAGCTTTGATGCGGTGCCAGTGGCGCCAGGTGAGCTGTCGGTGACCGCGCATGTCACAATGGTTCTTGAGCTGACCGACTAAATCACGACTTTCACCCAAAGAAAAACGCGCCGCGACAGGATCGCGGCGCGTTTCGTTTATTGTTCTGAGATCAGCTGTGCGCGGCGTTTAGCGCCCGGTCCAGATCCGCAATCAGATCTTCGCTGTTCTCGATGCCGATGGAAACCCGCACCACATTTGGTCCGGCTCCTGCCGCTTCCTGCTGCTCCGGTGTCAGCTGACGGTGGGTGGTGGAGGCCGAGTGGATCACGAGGCTACGCGCATCGCCAAGGTTGGCGACGTGGCTGAAAATCTCAAGGCTGTCGACAAATTTGATGCAGGCGTCATAGCCGCCCTTAAGCGCAATGGTGAACAGGCCACCCGCGCCTTTGGGACACACAGATGCGACCCGCGCTTTATAAGGCGAGCTGTCCAGACCGGCGTAGGTGACGTAGTCGACGTGCGCGTGCTTCTCCAGCCATTTCGTAATGGTTTCAGCGTTTTGCACATGACGCTCCATACGCAACGACAGAGTTTCCGTGCCCATCAGCGTATAGTGCGCCGCTTGCGGGTTCATGGTCATACCAAGATCACGCAGGCCAATGGCAATGCCGTGGAAGGTGAATGCCAACGGGCCAAATGTCTCGTGGAACTTGAGGCCGTGATAGGCGGGCTCGGGCTGGGACAGCGACGGGAATTTGTCCGACGCAGACCAGTCAAATTTGCCCGAGTCCACAACGCAGCCGCCGGTGACGGTGCCGTTGCCGGTCAGGTATTTGGTGGTGGAATGCACAACCAGCGTAGCGCCCAGAGAAATCGGGTTGCACAGGTATGGCGTCGCCGAGGTGTTGTCGACGATCAGTGGCACGCCCGCGGTGTCGGCAATCGCCGCAATTGCAGGAATGTCGGTGATATAGCCACCTGGGTTGGCTACAGATTCACAAAACACCGCGCGGGTGTTTTCGTCGATAGCAGCGGCGACAGCGGCTTCATCGTCAAAATCCACAAAAGTCGCGGACCAGCCGAAGCGTTTGATGGTCTGGCTGAACTGCGTGATCGTGCCGCCATAAAGACGGGTAGAGGCCACCACATTGCAGCCTGGCTGCATGAGTGGGAACAGCGCCATCAACTGCGCCGCGTGACCGGATGAACAGCAAACCGCGCCAACGCCGCCTTCGAGCGTGGCAATGCGTTCCTGCAGAACTGCAACGGTCGGGTTGGTCAGGCGCGAGTAGATGTAGCCGACCTCTTGCAAGTTAAACAGCGCCGCCGCGTGTTCGGCATCGCGAAACACATAAGCCGTCGATTGGTAAATCGGCGTCTGCCGCGCACCGGTCGCCGGATCAGGGCGTGCGCCCGCGTGAATTTGCAGCGTGTCAAAACCGTAGGTTGGGCCGTCGGTCATTGGAAATCCTCCCGTAAAATGTCGGGGACAAGTGTTAGGGGCAGAGCGGGTTGGGCGCAACGGCGCTGGTGCAAAAGGGACCGCTTTCCCGCGTTTTTCCAGATGTGAAGAATGAAAGCCGGTCCGCCTTTTTGTCTAAGCCGTCAGGTTTCGCGGATCAGAAGGGCTATGATGGCGTCTGCGTGGGCGGCTATGGCGTCATGCGAAAGAATGTCGCCGCCTTCAAAACGATTGGTCAACGCGGGCAGGGCCATTGGAAAAGACCCTCCGTGGGTGATCATGAAAAACACTGTGCGCGGAGAGACATCTGCAATGCAGCCTTCCGCAACGGCCTTTGCGATCAGATCGGTCAACCCTGCATAAAAAGGCGCAACAAAATAGTTGTGGATAGCGTCGCCCCGCGCATCATTTTTGTCACCGTCAAACACGATAACCCGACTGACTTGCGGCCATTTTGCGGATGTGTGGACAAAGGCATGGATGATCGCCTTGAGAGCGCCCGTTGCCGAGCCATCGTTTGGCTTTAGAATACGCGCGATATCGCTGGCGAACTGTTCTGACAAGCGTCGCATCGAGGCGTCCCAAAGATCGGCTTTGGAGCCGAAATAATACCGGATCAAAGCAACGTCCGCACCCACGCTTCCGGCAACCTGACTGAGCGACACCCCGTCAAACCCGTCGCGCGCGAATAGGTCTACCGCCGCGTTCAGCAGCGCAGGTTTCAAATCGTCCGATGCTTTGGACGAAGGCCTGCCACGTTTGCGGTTGGGAGTGTCTGTCATTTGCGTCTCCTGTGCTTGCCTCTGCATCGGCCAAAAGAAAGATAGTTTCAAGTTGATGCGGCCAGCACCTAATTTATTCTATGACTATAGAATAATTGATGCAGAAACTTTGAGGACCACACAATGAAGCTCTTTTTTCTGGGCGCGGCCGTTATTGGGCTTGGTATCGCCTACTTCGGAACGCCGCCCTTTTCCGGCACACCAACCCCGGATCACGCCGATGCGTCCGGCTACTCCGATTTCGAAACCGGCGTGAAACGCCATCCCAACGGAATCATCGAAGTCGGCGCCTTGACCCGCATGCCCGGCGTCAGCGCAGAGATGGTACATTGGTGGTTTGCCGACTATTTGCAGACAACCGACCACTACAAGCTCTGGCATCCCAAAGCGCACGTCTGGATGGATTGGGAGAACAAGAAGCCGGGTGAAATCATTGGCGCGAGCCATCTTGTGCATGAATATATTGGCCCAGAATTGCACAAGGCCCGGATTCAATTTGTGCCCGTCGAGGACATCCTCGGGCACCCTCTTGAGAACGATGACGACGTTGCCATCTGCGCCCGTGCCGGCATGCTTGAAGAGCCGCTTAATGCCGTTCGCATGTGTCACATTGTGCGCAACACCGAGTTTGGTGCCGAAATGCGCAGCCGGTTTTGGGTGGGCTTTGTAGCGCAGCGCGACGGCAACGACGAAGTGCCGTCACTCCAAGGCCTGTTGGGCAATACCATGATTGCGCGCCGTTTGTTGGTCTCCCATCAAGACGGGGTTGATCTGATGCAGCATGCCATCGAAGAGATGGGGTATCTGGCGGATTTTCTGCCGGAACTCTACGCCGCGGAAACTGCACAGCAATAACCAGGCAATTGGATACTGGCCGTGCTCAGCGCAGCCAGTATCCGTTGCGTCGCAGGGTGTTGCGGATGACTTGCTCGCGGCGCGGCAGGTGCGCTTGATCAAACAGCGCGCGCGCCTTGTGCCCACGCCCTTGATAGATCATGCGCTTAAATGGGTCGTACTGCTTGAGCACCTTCTTGACTTTGTTGGGTGCCGCAACCTCTTCGAGCGTTTCTACCGCCAGATCGCTTTCGCGCGCATACATCAGCGGGATCAAGCGGTAGTGTGTGCTGACCGTACCATCAAGAAACCCGTCCGGCAGCGCGTCGCGCCCGCCGCCAAGCTCGTGGATCACCAGCGGCAGCACCACTTGATCAAGCCACGGATCCAGGGATTGGCAGGCCAGTTCCTCGGGCGGGTCCGTGCGGATTTGCAGGGCGTATTTTTCAAACCGCGCGCCAAATTCATGCGGGCAGCGGTAATAGAAAAAACCGGCGTTAAAATAGAGATAGCGCCGCCAGTATTCATCCGGTTGGCTCAGATCCAAGGTGCTCTCGAATTCGATGTCGAACTTGTCGTACAGCGATTTCCAGATGGCAGTGTATTGCGGTCCATACAGCGGCGGCTCGGGCCATGTGCCTTCGACTTTGAGAGAGGCCGAGGGACGGTCAAAATCAAACGGCACCTTGCTGATGTCGCCAGTGATCAGCGTGTCGGTGTCAAAAAACACAAACGGCTCGCCAGCGGGCAATTCACGCAAAAGCTCGATTTTGTTGCCATTGGGATAGCTCTCGCCAAAGTGGCGGCTTTCAAACGGCAGGATCTCCGCGTCCATCTGTTTGAGCAGGGCAACAACATCCGGATTGGACATGCGCGGGTCTTTGGTCCAGCGCACGCCGGGCTGAGGTTCAGCCACAAAAACACGCCCTGAAAACGCAGGCGACTTGGCCCGCAGCGAGGCGACAAACAACACGGCTTCATATTGCAGACGGCCGTTTTGCCCGACCACTACGATGTTAAAGGACGCGTTTTTTTGCGCTTTACTTGCCATTTTGCCTGATGCCCTGCACGATCTTTGCAAAGACTATAGGCCGCGAACGCGCCATGCAAAAGGCGGCAAAAGCTGAATTTTTTGAATCGGAGGGATTGATATGAAGATCACGACGACATTTGCCTGCATCGTCGGGTTGGCCGCAAGCACCGCTTTTGCCGACGATCATCGGGTGGCGGAGGATCAAACGCCAACCGGCAACTTCCTGACCGCCACCGAGGTGCGCCCGATCCTTGATGCCACCAAAACCAGCTGGATCGGGGTGCGTGAATTCAACGGACAGGATCTTGTGTATTTCACCCATCTGATGAGCTGGCGCTGCGGACTTTACGAGGTGCACTACTCGATCAACGGCGGGGATCAGGAAGCGTTCTCCATTCCGGAGTGCCCCCCCGACATCGCCAATGCCATGGCCATTCCCGAAGACGCGCAGGTCTATATCAGTCGCGAGCTTGGATCCGTGCAAACTATTGAGGTGAGCATTCTTTACGATGATCTTGGAACGGATGTGGTTTCTTTTGATCGCGCTGCTGTTCTGTTGCCTTAAACACCGCCATCCGCGCTGAGGCTGGCATCCAATCCTGCAGCGCAAAAGCAGACGAGTTCTTCAAACCGCTCCGCCAATGAGGACCGCGCATCGCCAAGCGCCTGCATCCGCCATTCCGTGGTCAGCAGCGCAAGAAGGGCAGATACCGAATAGACGAACCCGGCCGCCGCCGCGCGTTGTGAGGCTGCGGGGTAAAGCCGCACCAACTCATCGACAAACACCTGGGCAGTCGGGTCAAAACAGATCTTGGCCAGATCTTCCCAGCGTGGATCAGCCGACACCATCGCCACGAGACGCGCATAGGCAAACCAACCCGCACCGCCGGTTTCCGCCTTTTCGAGATAGGGCGCAAAAAAGCACTCCACGATGGCATGCACGGTCAAAGGCCCGCGAAAGCGGCGCATCTCGAGCGCATCGATGCGGGCTTGGGACAGATCATTTGCGCGTCGCGCCACAACCCGCCAGAACAGCTCTTCCTTGGAGCCGCCATGATGGGTGACCAAAGCCACCTGCACACCGGCCTCCTGAGCGATCTCGCGCATCGAGGCCGCATCGAATCCATGACGTGAAAACACCAGTTCGGCGGCGTCCAAAACCTTGGAGCGAGTCGCCAGAGCGCGTTGGGAAGGCGCCCTTTTCCGTTGTTTTTCCTGTAAAAAATCCTGCTGCATCGAATTATCTTGCCTTATTTTGTACGTTTGTTCAATTTAAAAATGGGAAGAGGAGAGCAAGACGTGAAGTCACAAACGGAAAAATACGCCCTGATCGGGGCCGGACCGATGGGGTTGGCCACGGCCAAAGTGTTGGCCGAACAGGGGATCGCCTTTCAGGGATTTGAGCTACATTCGGACGTCGGCGGCCTTTGGGACATCGAGGCGCCGAAGTCGACAATGTATGAAAGCGCGCATTTGATCTCGTCCAAGACGATGACCGAATTTGCCGATTTCCCGATGGACGAAGACGTCGCCGAATACCCGTCCCATCGCGAAATGGCCCGCTATTTCCGCGACTTCGCTGACCACTTTGATCTGCGTCGTCATTATCGGTTTGGCGCTGAAGTCACCGAAATCACGCCTGTGGGCGCGGATGGCGAGGGCTGGCGCGTCGCCTGGCGTGACACAGATGGCGCTCATGAGGAAACGTTCGCCGGTGTGATGATCGCCAACGGCACTCTCTCGGAACCCAACATGCCGGACTTTCCCGGTCAGTTTGACGGCGAACTGATCCACGCCAGCCAATACCGCCACCCCGAGCAGTTTGCCGGAAAACGGGTGCTCGTGGTGGGGGCGGGCAACTCGGGCTGTGACATCGCGGTGGACGCGGTGCACCACGGCCAAAGCTGCGATCTGTCGATGCGCCGTGGTTACTACTTTGTGCCAAAATACGTCTTTGGCAAACCCGCGGACACCATGGGCGGCGCGATCAAGCTGCCAATGTGGCTCAAGCGGCCGATCGACAGTTTGATCCTGCGCTGGTTCGTTGGCGATCCGCAAAAATATGGCTTCCCCAAGCCTGACTATAAACTCTACGAAAGCCATCCGGTGGTGAACTCGCTGGTTCTGTACCACGCGGGCCATGGCGATTTGACTATCCAGAGCGATATCAAGGACATCCAAGGCAATACCGTGACCTTCACCGATGGCCGCAGCGCGGATTATGACATGATCCTCGCCGCCACCGGCTACAAGCTGCACTACCCGTTCATCGCGCCCGATTTGCTCAACTGGCAAGGAAGCGCGCCGCATCTTTATCTGAATGCAATGCACCCGACGCGCGACGATGTCTTTGTGCTTGGCATGATCGAGGCGACGGGGCTGGGTTGGCAAGGCCGCCATGAGCAGGCCGAGATGGTGGTGCGCTATGTCAAAGGGCTGCGCAACAATACCGCCTCTGCTCGCACGCTTAAGGCGGAGAAAGCCAAAGGCTTTGAACGCGCCACCGGCGGAATGCAGTATCTCGATCTGGCCCGCATGGCCTACTACGTCGACAAAGCAACCTATCGCGGTGCGGTCACAGGTTGGATCAAAAAACTTGCCGGGGAGGGCACACCATGAACACGACAGCATATGCTGGTTTGGACGAGGTTGTGCTGAACTTCAGCGCCGGGTCTTTGACACTGCTGAACGGCATTCTGGCCGTGGTGATGTTTTCCATCGCCATTGACCTGACGCCCGCCGATTTCAAACGCCTCGCCAAAGCGCCCAAGCCGGTGATCACGGGACTGTTTTCGCAGTTCATCGTGCTGCCGGTTCTGACGTTTTTGCTGGTTGTCTTGGCGCAGCCCCAACCATCCATCGCACTTGGCCTGATCCTTGTGGCGGCCTGTCCGGGGGGGAACATCTCCAACTTCATCACCCATCGCGCCGGAGGCAACGCTGCCTTGTCGGTCAGCATGACGGCCTTCGCCACGGTTGGCGCTATCCTTCTTACACCACTCAATATTGCATTTTACGGCAACCTTTATGCGCCCACCCGAGAAATTTTGCAGGCCACACAGATTGATCCGGTGTCGGTGGCTATCACGGTCGGCTTCATGCTGGTGCTGCCCTTGATCCTTGGCATCACCCTCAACGTGCTGCGCCCCGCACTTACCGCCCGTCTGCGCAAGCCGCTGCAATATCTGTCGATGGCGATCTTTGTGGCCTTCATCCTCGCGGCATTGGGTTCGAACTGGGACTATTTCAAAGGCTTTGCAGGCGCCGTGGCAGCCTTGGTGGTCATTCACAACGCGCTGGCGCTGGGCGGCGGTTTTGTCACTGCAACTCTGGCCAAACTCAGCCCGTTTGACCGCCGCGCCATCACCATTGAAACCGGCATACAGAACTCGGGCCTGGGCCTGATCCTGATCTTTGGCTTCTTTGGCGGGTTGGGCGGCATGGCCGTGGTCGCGGCTTTCTGGGGCATCTGGCACGCGATTTCCGGCATTGCATTGGCCGCAGTCATGAACCGGACGGAGGCCCAACGATGAGCCTTATTCTGATCACTGGCGCCGCCGGTCTGGTCGGGCGGGCCCTGTTGGATGTTCTGGCCGACACCGACCACTCGGTTGTGGCCACCGATCTTGCTGCGCCGCCGGACTTGCCGGTCAATGCCCGATTTGAGCGGATGGATGTGACCACAGATGATCCGGCCCGCGTTATCAAAGATTTCGCGCCGGACGTGATTGTGCACCTCGCTTCCATCGTGACCCCGCCCAAAGGCAGCAGCCGCGATTTTGCCTATGCGGTGGATGTCACCGGCACCCGCAGAGTCATCGACGCAGCACTTGCGGCAGGCACGCGAAGGCTTGTGGTTACAAGCTCGGGCGCGGCTTATGGCTATCATGCTGACAATCCGGTCCCGCTTACTGAGGGCGATCCGGTGCGAGGTAACTCAGAATTCGCCTACGCCCATCACAAACGCCTCGTCGAAGACATGCTCGCCGAGACCCGCGACACCAACCCTGAACTGGAACAGGTGGTTCTGCGGGTTGGCACCGTGTTGGGGCAGGGGACCGACAACCAGATCACAGCGTTGTTTCACAAACCCCGCTTGCTGGCGATTGCCGGATGCGACAGCCCTTTTGTGTTCATCTGGACCAACGACCTCGCCCGCATTCTTGCGCGCGCTGCCACCGATGGGCCTGCAGGCATCTTCAATGTGGCGGGGGACGGGGCCATGGCGATCGATGACCTCGCAAGCGCGCTTGGCAAACCTGTGCTGCGCCTTCCGGCTTGGGCGTTGCAGGCCGCGCTGGGCATCGCGCGTCCGCTTGGTCTCAGCCGTTATGGACCGGAACAGGTGCGGTTTTTGCAATACCGACCGGTTTTGGACAACGCCGCGCTTAGAAACCTTTTTGGCTACACTCCGCAAAAAACCAGCCGCGAAGTATTTGACTATTGGAAAGAGAGCGTGGGCTTATGAAAACCGCTGTAATTTCCGGAGGCGCAGGCGGACTTGGCCAAGCGCTCAGCGCAGCTTTGCAGGCCGAAGGATGGCGCTGCGTTTTGCTGGATCTGGACACGTCGACATTGGTCGAAACCGCCACCCAGATGCCGATTTCATGCGACTTGACGGACGCGGCGCAACTCTCTGATGCAGTTGATAAAACCCTTGCGTCCTCGGCCTCCATTGATCTTGTGATCTATAACGCGGGCATCACCCAAATTGGCGCTTTCTCTGACACGCCGGACGCCACACACCGCAAGGTGTTTGAGGTAAACTACTTTGCCGCCGTGGCCATGGCGCGCGCGTTCCTTGTGCCGCTGCGCAAGGCCAAAGGCACCCACATCGCGATCAGTTCGGTCGCCGGATTTGCGCCGCTTTATCAACGCGCGGCCTATGCCGCATCCAAGCACGCGCTCGAAGGCTTCTTTGGTTCGCTGCGTTCTGAGGAATCTCCGTTTGGCGTCACCACCTTGATCGCGGCCCCGTCATTTGTGGCGACCAATATCGGCAACGATCAACGTCAGACCGACGGCATCGCGCGGCCCGGGTCTGCAGCGGACGGAATTGATTACATGACGCCGCAAAACGCGGCCAAAATCATCCTGAACGGCCTGAAGCGCGACACCCCGATGATCCCCGTAGGTCGCGTTGCACGGCTGTCTTGGCTGATCAACCGCGCCAGCCCGCGCCTGTTTCAACGCCTGATGGAACGTAACATCAAAGGTGGCTGACATCTGTGCAGGCGGAGCCGCTTCGCGTTGAGCTTCAAGCGACTTTGAGTCGCCACAAAACCACGCCCAGTGGCGTTACTTGTGTCTCTGGTTTTGGGGAGAAAGTGGTGGGCGACCCTGGAATCGAACCAGGCGTGCGTCTCCGCGAGGGAGTTACAGTCCCCTGCCACACCTTGCGGCCTGTCGCCCACTTTCTTTGGTCTTGCGACCGTGGTGTGAGGGGCTGATTACTGTGATGCGCTCAGGGCGTCAACAAGAAAATACCTTGCACACGGCGGCTTGGCGGCGCATTGATGCGGCCTCAGCTTTTTAAGGGATGTTGGCCGTGAAAAAACCGAAGTGGGTGGTCGAAAAAGAGCAGGCAAAACGCAAGGCCGCGTCGGAAACCGTGTGGCTTTTTGGTCTGCATGCAGTGCGCGACGCTTTGGCGAATCCCGCCCGTGAAAAACTGCGCCTGATTGTGACACGCAATGCCGCCGACAAGCTGGCCGACGCCATTGCCGAGTCGGGCATGACACCCGAGATGGCAGACCCGCGCAGGTTCACCGCGCCGCTTGATCCGCAGTCTGTGCACCAAGGCGCGGCACTTGAGGTCAAAGCGTTGGAATGGGGCCGTCTGGCGGATCGCGCAATTGCTGATGACGACCGCCCACAACGCCTGCTTTTGCTGGATCGCGTGACCGACCCGCATAACGTTGGCGCCATTTTGCGCTCCGCCGAAGTGTTCGGCGCGCTGGCCGTGATCGGCACCCGCCACCATTCCGCGCCCGAGACCGGCGCGCTGGCCAAAACCGCCAGCGGCGCATTGGAGCGTCAACCATACCTGCGTCTGCGCAACCTCGCGGACGCCATCACCGAATTGCAGAACATGGGCTATCTGGTTTTGGGCTTGGACGGTGAAGCAGAGCAGACCATCGAAACCGCGCTGGAAGGCCGCAAAGACCAACCCATTGCGCTTGTCATGGGGGCCGAAGGGCCGGGGTTGCGGGAAAAAACCAAGGAGACCGTCGATCAACTGGT
Organism: Shimia sp. Alg240-R146; assembly: GCF_947331465.1. Taxonomy (GTDB): domain Bacteria; phylum Pseudomonadota; class Alphaproteobacteria; order Rhodobacterales; family Rhodobacteraceae; genus Shimia. The sequence goes on from NZ_CAMZOK010000002.1 coordinate 311,292, forward strand.
GAAAATCGACTTTGCCGGTGCCTTTGGCTCGCTAAACGTCTCCAACGCTGCCGCCGTGGCGCTCTATGCGTCGTTGCCGCGCTGATATCATTAGCATCTGAGATTTTAGCAGAGGACCGCGGCGGCCTGTTAGGGTGTGCTGCGGTGCAATATTGCGAAATCTCGCCGATTTGAGGCTCGGCGCTAAGCGGTAAGTTGCCCAAGGAGCAGGCGTGAAAAGGCCGAAGATTGGCAACTGGTCTGACGCGGTCGGTTGATTTAAATCTCTGAAAATAAACAATAAAGTATTAATGAATTCACTAAAATCGAGCTGATTTTTATGACCCAGACGACTGACTTGAGATCTTAGGGGATCACAGCTGCTTGAATGCCTCTTTAATCCGCAGCGCCATACCTTACGTACACTAGTGAGAAACGCAGACATGGAACCCTGTGTTTCGCTTCACTGTCCCTCGTTCCGAACTGGCGCCCAAACATGGTTTGGGCGCTTCTTTTTTGCGCGCACTCAGGCTAGCGTCGCGGCATGACCTATTCTGATACACATCTGAAAACCATCCTGAACCGCACCAAGGTTGTGGCGGTTGTTGGCGTTTCCATGAATCCGGTGCGGCCAAGCTATTATGTGGCGCGCTATCTGTCTCTCAAAGGATATCGCGTGATACCGGTCAACCCAGGGCACGTTGGCAAAATCCTGTTTGGCGAACCGATTGTTGGTGATCTGACAGAGATTGACGCGCCGGTGGATATGGTCGACATCTTCCGCCGCTCCGAGGCAGTGCCGCCGATTGTAGACGCTGCGTTGGAACATTTGCCTCATCTCAAGACCATCTGGATGCAGATCGGCGTCGAGCATGCAGAGGCAACTTCCAAAGCCGAGGCGCAGGGTGTTGATGTTATTCAGAACCGCTGCCCCAAGATCGAATATCAGAGGTTGTTTGGCGAGCTCAGGATGGGCGGGTTTGCGACCGGGGTGATTTCGTCCAAGCTTTGAACGCTTTCAGCGAGTTCCGCTCGTGGCGGAATAAGATTTGACAGAACGTCGGCCAGTTCCTGTTTGCGAAACGGCTTGCCCAAACACGCGATCATGCCAGCACGGATGTAGCTCGCGGTCTGCTCCGGCAGGATATTGGCCGACAGGGCCACAATTGGGGTGTCTGCGTTCAACGCGCCATGCGTTTTGATTAAGGCGCAGGCCTCGATCCCGTCCATTCCAGGCATTTGAATGTCCATCAAGATGACGTCGAATTTGGTGTTTTCGCAACGCTGCACCGCGTCCAACCCGTTTTCGACAGTGACGGGCTCAATGCCCATCGACTGCAAGAACCGCTCAGCGATGATTTGGTTGGTTCGGTTGTCTTCCGCGACCAATATTTGCGCGCCGTCAAACCGCGTCGGGGTCTGCGCTTTCTCGACTTGCTGTTGCGCAAGCGGTGCGTCGGTTTGTGCCGGCGCATTGGCAAGCAGTATCGGAACGGTGAACCAGAAGGTGCTGCCTTGACCCGGTGTGCTGTTCACACCGATTTCACCGCCCTGCAGTTCCACAAGTTCTTTGGAGATAGCCAGACCGAGACCGGTTCCGCCGTAGGTTCGATTGGTTGACTTGGTGGCCTGTTCAAATTTGCGAAACACACGCTTCTGTGCGCTGTCGGTCAGACCGATGCCGCGGTCAATGACTTCGACGCGGATCACGTCGTCCTGTCGCGACATATGTACCGCGACGGCTCCTTTGCCGGAGAATTTTATGGCATTGCTCACCAGATTGCTGACCACCTGCTGCATGCGCGCGGGATCGGCTGAGATCCACTCCGGCAAATCGGGATCCTGAATGTAGTCAAGCGTCAGGCCTTGGGTTTCGGCATCCGCCGTCAAGGCGTGAACAGCTGGCATCGCAAGATCGGCCGGGGTGCAGGTCATCCGCTCAAAGGTCACGCCGCGGGCCGCGATTTTAGAGTAGTCCAATACATCGTTGATCAGCCGCAGCAGCGTGTTGCCGGACCCTTGCCCCATTCGGATCAAGTCGCGCTGATGGGGCGTTAGATCGGTTTCGTTCAGCAATTGCAGAACACCGGAAAGCCCATTCATTGGGGTGCGGATCTCGTGGCTCATGTTGGCCAGAAACTCGGATTTTGCGTGATTGGCGTCTTGGGCTTGGTGTTTGAGCTCTATCAGCTTGGCTTCGGCACGAACCAATTCCCCATTAAACAAAGCCAATCCCCAAATTAACGCACAAATCACCATTGAAAGGCCGCCAGCGGATTCGATGGGCAGGGTGCTGAAGGCCGTAAACAGAAACAAGTTAGCAAAGGTCAGAATTGTCGCTATCCAAGCCGCCCCTGTGCCAAGCACCAGCAGTGCGATCACGGGCGGGCCAATCAGAAACGCCTCGCGTAGCCAGATTCGGCTATCTTCGAAATACATCACCAAGTTGGTATGGGCCGACAATAACACAATGAGCACGAGCCCGGCTGCGGTCGTGCTTCCGGTTTTGTGCAACACACTGGGCACCAGGAAATAGGTAAATGATAGTATAAAGCTAATCACGGCGACGCTTGGCGGTAAGCCGGTGTCCAGTGTTTGCAAATGCAAGTTGTGCAGGACTGCACAAACCCCAATGACAAAGGAGAAGCTGCAAACCAGCCGGTTGCGCGCGCCGGAAAATGTAGATTCCGAAGCCCTTGCCGGCCAAAAATATGGCAGCAGCCGGGATTTTGTTTTTGAAATGAGGCGTCGAGGCATTGGTTCAGGAGTGCTCAAAGTGAGGCTAAAATCGGGTCACCAAACGTCATGCAACACAAACTCTTAACAGCGGATAAAAAACGCAGGGTCAATTGCCTTTGTCGAGAAACACCTGCGCGCGGCTTTTCCAACGATACCGCGTGTCCTCGGCCACAGGTGCCCAAAACAAATGGCCGCCATAGCGCCACGGATCAAGCACAATGCCGCTCTCCATTGGTGCGCCACGCTCGGCGAGGATCACCGTGCTGTGCTCAATCAGCAAATTGTCGGAATTGGCGATTGCCCGGTAAATGCTGAAGGTCTGCAGGTCTTCCTGCCGCAGTCGTGCCTCCAGATCATCGGCCCAATGCCAACACAACCCCCGTGGCCTGCGGCCCTGATTGACCTTGGCGTTGTGGATCAGCGGCGGGTCCGTCACCTGATACTCCGCGCGCAACTGAAGCGAATACGTATAGGACAGGCGGGCCACGGTGTCGGCCTCATCAACCGCCACATAATCGCCCATCGCCACAAGCGCATGCCGCAAACCGTCCACGTCAGGCGTTTGCGCGGCCTTAGGCACAGCGCAGGCCGTCAGGGCAAGCAAGGCATAACAGGCCAACAGTTTGAAAATTCGCGTCATTTCGGTGACCTGTGGATCAAAACACTTCGACTATAGGCGCAGCACGCCACGCGTCAAAGTCACAGTTCAGCTATCGCGCGCGGCCTTTTCGGCAATCCCGCTCAAGCCTTGGCGTCGCGCCAACTCGGCCAACACATCGTCAAGCGCCACGTCGCGGGCCTGCAGCATCACCAGAAGGTGGTAGAGCACATCGGCGGCCTCATAGGTCAGCTTCTCCTGATCCCCTTTGACGGCTTCGATGACAGCCTCAATGGCCTCCTCGCCAAACTTCTCGGCGCATTTTTCCGGCCCCTTAGCCAACAGCTTTGCCGTCCAGCTGCTGTCGGGATCAGCCTTGGCACGGTCAGCAATGGTTGCCGCCAGATCGTTCAGAATACTCATGTCAGCCTCATCGGAATGCCAGCGTCCTGCATGTGCCGCTTGGCCTCTTGCACAGTGAATTCGCCAAAGTGGAAAATTGACGCTGCCAAAACCGCGCTCGCGCCACCCTCGGTCACACCTTCTACAAGATGATCCAACGTGCCAACACCGCCGGAGGCAATCACCGGCACGCTCACTGCGTCGCTAATCGCGCGTGTGAGAGGCAGGTTGAACCCAGCCTTGGTGCCGTCGCGGTCCATCGAAGTCAGCAAGATTTCACCTGCGCCCTTCGCAACCACCAGCTTGGCAAATTCCACGGCGTCAATCGGCTTGCCGTCTTTGTCGAGCGCCTCTTTGCGGCCGCCATGGGTGAAGATGCCCCATTTGTTCGGCACGCCGTTTGCGTCGTGCCCGATGGTCTTGGCGTCAATCGCACAGACAATGCACTGGCTGCCAAACTGTGCGGCGGCTTCGGCGATCACGTCGGGGTTGGCCACAGCGGCGGAATTGAAACTCACCTTGTCAGCCCCCGCCAACAGAAGCTTGCGCACGTCGGCCACGGTGCGCACACCGCCCCCGACTGTGAGGGGCACAAAACACTGCTCGGCGGTACGCCGCACCATGTCGATCATCACACCGCGATTGTCATGCGTGGCGTGAATGTCCAGAAAGCAGATCTCATCCGCGCCAGCCGCATCATAGGCCCGCGCCGCCTCGACCGGATCACCGGCATCGCGCAGGCCAACAAAATTCACGCCTTTCACAACGCGCCCGTCGGCCACGTCCAGGCAAGGGATCACTCGGGTTTTCAGCATCTTGGTCCGCCTTCAAGTCTCGCCAGCGGTTCTAGGCCCTAAGCTGCCATTTGACCAGAGGATAGCAATTTGGCAGCGGCGGTCATGTTTTTTTGCGTGACCGCGCGGCCAGATACACGACCAATGCCCTTATCAAATAGACAAGCCAAATCGCGCCAAAAAGCAGAGAAAACGGCAAAAAGAACAATATCAGGCCCCAACCGGCCAAAAACTCCAGCTCGCTCGCCGTACTGCCAATATCAACGCCCAGAACAAAACATGGACTAGGTCCCATGCTGGAGATTTCGCAGCCATGTATTTCGTTCAGGTAGGTCACGATGCCGGCGCACATAAGCCAAATCGCAATGGGCGCTAAAGTCAGGCAGGCGAGGGTTTTATGCATTCGATTGGGCAAAGATGATGGCTCGTTATCCAAATCGGAAGACCAAATGGCAAGCCGCCCGTATCCTTTCCCGTCAGCTTCGCTGATTGAATCCAGTGTGTTAAGCCGCCATTTGACCAGTGCTTGCAACACGGCGCAGCACATCGCGGGCAATCGCGACATGAAACGGCATGATGGTGGCGAGATAGGCGCGGCCCAAAAGGTTGTGCTGATGAACCCAGGTTGCCAGCAGAATGTCGTCGCCGTCGCGCATCACCGATACCCGGAAATCCAGATGTTTGTCGTTGAAACCGGCAATGATTTCGCGCTCCGTCTGACTCTCCAAGGGGAACATCCCGATCTTTTCCTGCCCCGCAAAATCGGAGGGCAGGGCACCGGTCAGCCCAAAGGGCAGCACAATCACATTGCGCAGCGCCACGAGCGCCTTGGCCCAACCTGGGAAGTCGGTGATAATGTCAGCGGCTTCGCGCAGCGGCATGTCGCTTCTGACGCGGAAGCAGTCAACAAAATCACCTGCGCAGAAACGGTCATGCAACGCGCTGAATGGCGGGAGGGGGGAGGTCGTCACAGTCATGGTCAATTCCTTGTCCTGTTCGCAGGTTCAAGGTGGGAGGCAAATGGGCGAGGATCAATCCGTCCCATTGTCACAGTCAGGCAGACCTTACCCTTTGGGTTTGCGTGCCAGAATGATCACACCGATAATGGCGGCCACAAAGGCCACTGGCACGGTCACCACCAACAACGCCACCGCCGAGTAGGCCCGCGCCAACACCGGCGCACGGTCCACGCCATCCACAATACAGCCGTTCTGCCGCGCCAGTTGGGAGGCAAAATCGCACTCCCACCGCGCCGCCGCCCATTCGGACCAGAAATAGGCTCCCAGCGGTGCAAAACACGCCAGAATAATCGCCAGCAAAACCAGCAGGGTTATGCGGCGCGCGATGCTCACGCCTTCATCACCGCCAGCGCCTCGGCCAGATCAATCGCGCCATCATAAAGCGCCCGCCCCGAAATTGCGCCGTTCAAGTCCGCGCCGCAGTCTTTTAACGCCCGCAGATCGTCCAGTGAGCTGACGCCGCCCGAGGCAATCACCGGGATCGACACTGCGTTTGCCAGCGCCGCCGTGGCCTCCACATTCGGGCCTTTCATCGCGCCGTCGCGCATGATGTCGGTGTAAATGATCGCCGCTACGCCCGCGTCCTCAAAGGATTTTGCCAGATCGGTGACCATCACTTCGGTCTCTTCGGCCCAGCCCTTGGTGGCAACCTTGCCATTTCGGGCATCGATACCCACGGCCACTTTGCCGGGGAATTCCCGCGCGGCTTCGCGCACCAGATCGGGGTTCTCCACCGCCACGGTGCCCAATATCACCCGCGCCAACCCGCGGTGGATCCAGCGCGCAATTGTATCCATGTCACGAATGCCGCCACCCAGTTGCGCGGGCACTTTGGTTTGCTTCAGGATCTCTTCGACAGGGGCCGCATTCACCGGCTCACCGGCGAAGGCACCATTAAGATCCACCAGATGAAGCCACGCGCAGCCGGCGTTCACAAATTCCAGCGCCTGTGCGGCAGGGTTTTCGTTGAAAACGGTCTCCTGCGCCATGTCCCCATGCACCAGGCGCACGGCGTTTCCATCTTTTAGATCAATGGCAGGGTAAAGGATCATGGGGCGTTCCATCGCTATATCTACAGTCAAAAGCGATGTGACATGTGTCCGGCTGAAATGCAACTTTCCCCAAAGTCAGGGTTGATCGAAAACCGGCGCTGCCTCACTCTGCGCACAACCAATGGGAGGAATTCTGATGAAAAAGTATATTCTGGCCGCCGCGCTAACCCTTGCTGGCGCTGGTGTAGCATCGGCTGATCCGGTGTCCGGCACATGGAAAACGCAGCCCGGCGAAACCGGTGGTTATCTGCACGTGACGATCGCCCCGTGCGGTGACTCTATTTGCGGCACAATCGCCAAAGCCATTGATGAAAATGGGGCCGAAGTGGGCGACTATGAACACGCGGGCAAACGCATGCTTTGGGACATGAAGGCTGACGGCGGCGGTGAGTATTCCGATGGCAAAATCTGGGCGCCTGACTCAGACAAAACCTATCGCTCCTCAATGAACCTCAGCGGCAATACGCTCAAGGTCACCGGCCACGTCGCTGTGTTCAAACGCTCGCAGAACTGGACGCGCCTTAAGTAAGCGACGCTTTATTTGAATGCATTCGGGCGCCTCCCTCGAGGCGCCCGTTTCTTTTGCAGAACAGCTAACTTCAGACTGCGCCGGTATATTCGCCACGCGCCGGATAGTTGTTGGCAATCGCAAAGTCGAGCGCACCAACCAGTTCGGAGAAATGCGGACGCATGAACGGCATGGTCTGTACCGAGCCGAAATAAAGCGACTGATCTGGCGACACCAGGAACACGCCCGGCTCGGAAAACAGCGCAGGCTCTTCGATGCCAATCGATGTCTTACCGCGCGAAGTCGAAATATAGAGACCCCAGTCGCGCGCCGCATCCAGCTGCAGGCCATAGGCCACACGCATGCCGTTCACCGGCGCGACTTTTTCCTGCATGGCAGTTGCGCGCTCTTCATCGTCCGAGCTCACCGCCAGAACACTCACGCCACGCTCGGCAAACGCAGGCGCTTGCTTGTCCAGCTCCTTGAGGTAGGTGGCGCAGATCGGGCAGTGCAGGCCGCGATAAAAGCACACCAACGTGCCGCGCTCTGACCCTTCTGCGGCCAGATCAAAGTTGCCACCTCCAACGAGGGGCAGGGCAAGTCCGGGTGTTTTCTGGCGGGGCATCAGCATGTCGTTTCTCCTTCGGGACATTTTGTGATCTTTCGTTGAGTGCCCTTGTTGCAAGGATTTTGACATGATAAATCCGAATAATCTGACCGCAACACCGAAAGCTCTCATGGATCGCCTCACCACCCTGATCGAAAAGTTTCACCTCAGCGTTCAGCCCGCCCCAAATGGCGAGGCCAATCTGATCGCAATCTGCAACGCCAAAGGCGCCCCGCGCGAGGTGCGGTTTTATACGCGTGGCGTGTCGGATTGGGCGGACATGGACCGGTTGATGTTTGCGGCCCGTGTCGACTGGGCGGGGCCCTCCAATCCGCTGATGGCGGCCTTGCCCGACCGGATTGACTATGACCTTGCCGATAAGGGTGACACGCAAACTCTGGTCCAATTGATGTATGCCGAGGCCACCGGCGGGCGCTGCGGCGCGCAGTCGGTGATGTCACGCTTGGGGGAGGCACTGATTGTGCGCCTGCTGCGCGATCAGATGCGCGAGGGGCGCACCGAGGTTGGATTGCTCGCGGGCCTTGCTGATCCGCGCCTGTCCCGCGCAATTGTGGCGATGCACGACCATCCCGGCCGGCTCTGGACCAACGCTGATCTGGCCGAGGCCGCGGGCTTGTCCCTGTCGCGATTTTCGGAATTGTTTTCGGACATGGTGGGCGAAACCCCGATGGGCTATCTGCGCCGTTGGCGTTTGATCCTTGCCCATCAGGACGTGCGAAAAGGGGATCGCATCGACGCGGTCGCCCGCCGCTATGCTTATGCGTCGCCCGAAAGCTTCACCCGCGCTTTTCGCAAAACCTACGGCGTGGCGCCGTCTGCATTGCGTGCGGCCTGACCGGCTTTACAGCGGCCAAAGCAGCGGGATCGCCGCGGAGGTCAGCAGACCAATCGACAGGTTCAGCGGAATACCGATCTTCATGAAATCGCTGAACCGATAGCCGCCCGGACCAAACACCAACATATTGGTTTGATAGCCGATCGGGGTGGCAAAGCTGGCCGAGGCGGCGATCATCACCGCAATCACCAGCGGCCGCGGGTCTATGCCAATGGCGGTCGCGAGGCCCACAGCAATCGGCGTGACCACCACGGCCACGGCGTTGTTGGACACCAGCTCGGTCAGCACCGAAGTCAGCAAATAGATCGCCCAGATCAGGAAGAACGGCGGCAAACCCTGCATAAACGGCGCAAGCCGGTCAACAATCATCGCCACGGCTCCAGAACTCTGCAATGCGGCACCTATGGCCAGCATCGAAAAAATCAGCGCAAGCAAGCGCCCGTCGATAAAGGAAAACGCCTCGTCTGCGTCGATACAGCGGGTCAAAAGCACAACAGCCACCGCCAGCACCGAAAGAAGGAAAATCGGGGCGACGCCGAAGCCAGCCAGCACAACAACGCCGGCCATCGCAGCGAGCGCAATCGGCGCATGGCCGCGGCGGTATTCACGCTCGGACGGGTGGGACACATCGACCATATCCATCTCGACGGACAGACGCTGGATGTCTTCGGGCGCGCCTTCCAGCAACAGCGTATCGCCGACGCGCACCACCAACTGATCCAATTGCTGACCGATGTTCTGGTTTCGACGGTGCACCGCGAGCGGATAAACCCCGAACCGGCGCCGCAATCGCAGCGCACCAAGCCGGCGGCCGACCATCTTACAGCCCGGCGTGATCAGCGCCTCAACCGTTGTGGTTTCCACCGCGCCAACCTGATCCAGCCTTTTCAGTGATTTATCACGCTGCAGGCTCAGCAACTCGGTCATGCGCGTGCGCAGCACAACCCGATCACCCACCCGCAATTCAACGCCCTTGAGATTTCGGCGCAGCGATTCATCGCCGCGGATGACGTCAATCAATCGCACGCCCTCGCGCTTAAACAGCTGCACCCCCGCAACCTCGCGCCCGATCAGGTTGCTTTCCGGCGGGATCACCGCTTCGGTGAAGAATTTCATCTGGCTGCGGTTTGATCCGGACAGCATGTCCGCCATGCTGGCGCGCTCCGGCAGCAACCGGTCGGCAAACAGGTAAAGATACAACATGCCCCAGCCGACCACGATCAGGCCCAGCGGTGTGACCTCAAAAATGGTGAACGGTTCCAACCCTTCGGCGCGGGCCACACCATCCACCAGCAAGTTGGTTGAGGTCCCGATCAACGTCAGCGTGCCTCCCATGACGGCCGCGTAACTCAGCGGGATCAGAAACTTTGAGGCAGGTTTGTCCAAGGTGCGCGCCAATTGCGTGAACACAGGGATCATCACGACCACAACAGGCGTGTTGGACACAAAGGCAGAGGCCACAATCACAAAGGCCAAAAGCATGATAATGGCCAGCTTCGGATTGGTGCGCGCCTGCTTGTCGGCCATATGGGTGAACGCACTCAGCGCGCCGGTGCGCACCAAGGCACCCATCACGATGAACATCGCCGCAATGGTCCAGGGTGCGGGGTTGGACAGCACCGACAAGGCCGCTTGGTACGGCAAGACACCCGTGAGCAGCAGAAACGCCACGCCTCCGATGGCCACCACCTCGGTCGGGAAGGTCTCCCGCAGAAACAGGAAAAACATCGTCGCGACGGTGCAGAGCGCCAAAATGGCCTGCACGGTCTGTGATAGGTCAAAAAGCTGCATCAGCGCTCCGGTGTCACAATCGGCCCAGATGTACCACGCAGCCCTTTTCGAGCAAGCAGTTTTGCACCTGCAGCGAGGTCGCTGATCATTCGTCGCGCGGTTGCACCAGAAACATTCCCATCAGGATCAACCCCATCGCCATCCAAACCCAGAGCGAATAGCGTTCTCCCAACAACAGCATTGACCAGATCACACCGGATCCAGTGACCACATAGGCGACCTGCGCGGCAAAAACCGACCCCGCCCGTGTGACCAGCCAGACATAGGCCGTGTAAACCGACACATGAATGATCGACGACAATACCAAGGCGTACTCAGGCGCTGCCCAATCGGTGCGCGGATCAATGAACTGGCCGGACGCCACCGCCAACGGCAACGCCACAATGGCTCCCACAACCGAGGCCCCATACAGCACATGCCCTGCGCCAAGTCCGTGCATGCCCCATTTGCTGACAATATTGCCTTCAAACGCGTAGCACAGCGGGGCAATGACCGCGATTGGCAGCCACGCCAGCATGGCCGGATCGGGCAGGGCTTCCGGCTCTGACAGCACATACACACCGCACAACCCAAGAACCAATCCGCCAAGCCGCAACCAGTTGAATCTGTCGACACCCAGCGCCAACGCCACTGGAAAGGCCAACATCGGCACAAGGGAAATCACCAGTGACATGATGCCAGCAGGCAATTGCGCGGCGGCGCGATAAGAGAAACTGTTGGGCACCACAGTGCCAAGCGCAGCGATCAGCAGAAAGAACCACAACAGGCGCGGGGGCAGCGCAATCGGCTTGCCTGTAACGACGCGCAGCACAAACATAAATACCGCGCCGATCGCCAACTGCCAGAATATCAATCCTAATGGCTGATACCCTTGCGAGACCGCGATTTTGGTCAGCGGTTGCGTCAATCCCCAGCCAGCGCCAATTGCCAGCAGGATGCCAAGCCACCGCAAACGGGTCATTTCAGAGAGGTCCGGACTGGCTGAGACGGCCACCCTGACGCACCATCTCGATGCGCGTGGCCTGACCTGTGCGGTCATCGGTTTCCACATAAACGCCCGACAGCGTGGCCTCTTCCAGGGCGGGTGTGAACCGTGCCTTGGGCATTCCGGTCACAAACCGGCGCATGGGCTCGGTTTTTTCCATACCGATCACAGAATTATAATCGCCGCACATGCCCGCATCCGCCTGAAATGCGGTGCCTTTGGGCAGGATTTGCGTGTCCGCCGTGGGGACGTGCGTATGGGTGCCGACCACAAGGCTGGCGCGGCCATCACAGAAATGACCCATGCCCATCTTCTCGGATGTGGCTTCACAATGCATGTCGATGATGGCGGCCTGCACCATGCCGCCGCGCGGATGGCTGCGCAGCACCTGATCCATGGCCGAGAAAGGATCGCCGTAGGGCTGTTTCATAAACACCTGACCCAGCGCCTGCGCCACCAGCACCTTGCGCCCGCCACGTGCTTCAAACACGCGATGGCCTTTTCCCGGCACATCGCCACGGCCAAGGTTCATCGGGCGGATGATGCGCGGCTCGCTCTGGATGAACTGCATCATGTCTTTCTGGTCAAAGGCGTGATCGCCCAGTGTGATGCAATCCGCGCCAGCCTCAAGAATGCCTTTGGCATGCGCGCCCGAAAGCCCCATGCCATTGGAGGCATTTTCGCCGTTCACCACGACAAAATCGAGTTTCCAGTCCTCGCGCAGCTTTGGCAGCCGTTCTGTCACAGCCGTCCGGCCCGCGCGGCCCATCACATCACCAAGAAAGAGTATTTTCATAACGCAATGGCCTATCCCCGTTCGAGCGATAGCTCAAGCATAGATGGAGAGGGCGCGTGTTTTTGGCCAATGGAAGTCGCGCGGTAACCGACGGCAAGCGACCCATAGTCTCAAAGGCGTTGCCCAATCCGTTGTTCAGGCTAAGAGTTGCCTTATCTTAGTTTGTATTGCCGAGTATTTTTCAGGAGCTCCAAAATGAAACAGTTTGTTCCCCTCGCCATTGTCGCAGCCCTCGCCGCCTGCAATGCTGAAGACAGCCAAGACGAAATGGTCGGCATGGCCAATCCAGCGTCGGTCTACTGCGTCGAGCAAGGCGGCACATCCGAGATTGTCAAAGCGGCCGACGGCAGCGAATCCGGCGTCTGCGTGCTACCCGACGGCTCCGAGGTGGACGAGTGGGAGTATTTCCGCGCCAACAATCCAGAGTAACCTTCACTTTCGCATCATGATTTTTGGTTCCGCCAGTCAAGACTGTTGCAGGTCCCTTTCTTTGGCGTATCGTAAGGGGATATTCTGATACAGGTGCCTTGATGAAACCATTCTTCACGACTGCCCTTTTGGTTGGAACTTTGACGTTGTCGGCTTGCGCCGCGTCCAGCCCGTTTGATCCGGCCTTTGCCAATGACCCGGCTTATTCGGGAAACTATGCCGCCAAATACTGCACCAACCGTGGCCACAGTTATGAGGCCCGCCAAAAAGAAGACGGCACGGTTTATGGCGTCTGCAAATTCAAAGGCGGCGGCGAAGAGGACGCCGTTGTCTATTTCCAAACAAACGCCACAGGCGGCTCGATTAAAACTCCAGAATCCGGCTCTCTGTGACCATCATGTCCAGCGGCTGATCTGTTGGCTCGAGCGGCAAATCGTCGGCCTCTTGCGCGTCAAAGGCAAAGCCAATCGCCAATGTCCCCCGCCGCGCGCGCAGCCGCTCCAACGTGCGGTCATAAAACCCGCCGCCATAGCCCAACCGCCCGCCGTTGCGATCAAACGCCACCAGTGGAACAATCACGATCTCAGGGTCAAAATAGTCATCCACCACAGGCACTTGCGCCCCAAACGGGCCGTCGCGCAGCGCACCTTCCGGTTCCCATCGGGAAAACTCCAGCGGCTGCGCTTCCCCCTGAATGACCGGCACGCCCACAGGACCGTGGGCGGCGGCCTCCGCCATTGCGGCCAATGGGATGATCTCTGTGCGGATCGGCATATAGCCCGCCAATGGCACCCCGCGATAGCCTGCCAAAATCTCGCTCAGATGCGCCGATTGCCCGGGACCAGCGGCGTCAAAAGCTGCTTTGCGCCGCGCGAACGCGGCTTTGCGCGCCGCTGTCTTGATTGCTGTCAGGTCCATTTTGCGCCTCTACAACAGGACATGGGCCGCCAACCCAAGGAATGCGAAAAACCCGATCACGTCAGTGATGGTGGTCACAAACGGCCCCGACGCCAGCGCCGGATCAATGCCGGCCCGGTCCAACGCCATCGGGATCAAAACACCGCCCAAAGCCGCCGCGATCTGCGTCACCACCATGGCCACGCCAATCACCACCGCCAACATCGGCACACCGAACCAGACCCCCGCCACCAGCGCCATGACAAAGCCAAACAGAAGGCCGTTCAAGGCCCCCACCGACAGTTCACGCCGTGCGACACGCAGCGCGTTTTGCGCGGTCAAATCCTTGGTTGCCAATGCGCGCACCGTGACCGTCATGGTCTGCGTGCCCGCGTTGCCACCCATCGAGGCGACAATTGGCATCAACACCGCCAGCGCCACCATCTGATCGATGGTCTCCGCGAACATATCAATCACCAGCGAGGCCAGAATGGCCGTCAGCAGGTTCACAAACAGCCATGTCGCGCGGCCCTTGGCAGCCTCAAAAATCGTGTCCGACAGGCTGGTTTCTTCGCTCACACCGGCCAGTCGCAGAATGTCTTCTTCGTGCTCTTCATCCAGCACCACCATGGCGTCATCAATGGTGATCATCCCGATCAGCCGCTCATCCGCGTCCACCACGGGCGCAGAAATCAGGTGATACTGGTTGAACGCATAAGCTACGTCTTCTTCGTCCTGCGTGACAGGGATGGTTTGAAATTCCTCTTCCACGATCTGATGCAAGGCCACGCTGCGGTCCGACGACATCAGCTTGCCCAGGGTGACGTTGCCCACGGGCCGCATGCGCGGATCAACAAGGATCACGTGATAAAACTGCTCCGGCAGTTGCCGTGCGTTGCGCAGATGATCGATGGCCTGACCGACGGACCAGTCTTCTGGCACCCACACAGTCTCACGTTGCATCAAGCGACCAGCGGTGTTTTCCGGAAAACTCAGCGCCTGCTCAACGGCCACCCTGTCGGCGTCTTCAAGCTGGTCAAGAATGGCTTCCTGCTGCGGCTCGTCCAGATCCTCAACCAGATCGACGATGTCATCGCTTTCCAACTCGCGCACCGCGTCGGCCAAGACGTCAGGCGACAGGATCGCGAGGATTTCTTCGCGCAGACCTTCATCAAGTTCGGGCAGGATATCGCCGTCGAACTCTTCGCCATAAAGCTCCACCAGACGCCGCCGGTCATACGGGTTGATCTGCTCGATGATGTCGGCGATGTCGGCAGGGTGGAGCGGCTCCAGCAGCGACAGCAGCGTGTCACGGTCTTTGGCGTCGAGCGAATAAAGGATGCCGGACACCAGCCGCCGGTCCAGCGTATAGGCGTCATCTTCGGTTTGCGGGTCCGGGGCGGTCTGATCATCAAGCTCTGTCATGACGCTCCCTTTTTTGGCACCCGCTGACCGGACGTCGCCAGCTTAACGCGACAATAGGCCAATCGGTTGATACAGTTCAACGAAAGACGACGATTTACACGCCAAAAAAGCCGCGATAGGAGAGCGCGTTACGCTGTTGGGAGACCACAATGACTGCTGCCAAATTGCTTCTGGGCCAAACTCTCTCGTTTGAGGGCAACCCGTTTGAAACCGCCCCCGCAGAGGCCGCGCGCCATGAACGGCGTGGCGCGGTGCTGATCAAGGATGGCCGCATTGTCGCCGTGGGCACCTCTGATGCCCTGCGCGCTGCGCACCCACAAGCGGAGATCACCGACTATGGCGACGCTTTGCTGTGCGCAGGTTTTGTCGACGCGCATGTGCACTATCCGCAAACCGGCATCATCGCCAGCTGGGGCAAACGCCTGATTGATTGGCTCAACAGCTATACCTTTCCTGAGGAAATGCGCTTTGGGGATCGGGCATATGCCGATCAGATCGCGAACACCTATCTGGACCTGACCGCCAACCACGGCACCACCACCATGGTCAGCTATTGCACCATTCACCCCGAAAGCGTCGATGCGATTTTTACCGCCGCGCAGATGCGTGGCCAGCGCATCGTGGCCGGCAAAACCTGTATGGATCGCAACGCGCCCGACGGGCTGCGCGACACCGCGCAATCTGCCTATGACGACAGCAAGGCCCTGATTGCCAAGTGGCACGGCGTGGATCGTCTGGATTATGCCATCACCCCGCGGTTTTCCCCAACTTCCACACCAGAACAACTCCGCGCGCTGGGCGATCTCTGGGCCGAACACCCCGATTGCCTGATGCAAACCCATCTCAGCGAACAAACCGACGAAATCGAATGGGTGCAGGGCCTGTTCCCCGAAGCCCGCGATTATCTCGACACTTATGAGGCCTTTGGTTTGCTTGGCGAAAAAGGCCTCTACGGCCACGCCATTCATCTCGAACCCCGCGAACGCGCTCGCCTGCGCGAAATCGGCGCGGGGCTGATCCATTGCCCAACCTCCAACACTTTCATCGGCTCGGGTCTGTTTGAGATGCAATCGCTGATGGATGAGGGACAGCGCGTCGGCCTTGCCACTGACACCGGCGGCGGCTCATCGTTCTCGATGTTGCGCACCATGGCTGCGGCTTATGAAGTTGCGCAGCTGCGCCACACACCGCTTCACGCCGCGCAATTGATGTGGCTCGCCACCCAAGGTTCGGCACGCTCCCTGCATATGGAAGACAAGATCGGCAACCTTGCTGCAGGCATGGAAGCCGACATCGTTGTGCTGGATCTCAGCTCAACGCCTGACATTGCTCAGCGCAGTTCCCGTGCGAATGACATCTGGGAAGCGATTTTCCCAACCATCATGATGGGCGATGACCGCGCCATCAAAGCAACGTGGATAAACGGTCAGCCCGTCAAAGGCTGATCAGAACAACCCGTTGTTGTTGGCGGAATTTACAGGGATGGTTTGCAGCACATCCCAGTGCTCCACAACTTTGCCGTTGTCATCAAAGCGGAAGATGTCGATGCCGGCGTAGTCTTCGTCGCCAGGCCATTCCTGATGACAGTGCAGAACGACATGGTTGCCTTCGGCAATCGCGCGTTTGAAATGCACGGTTTTGCCGGGAAACTCTGTGGCCATGCGCTCGAAATAGTCGATGAACGCCTCTTTGCCGTCGCCAACGTGCGGGTTGTGCTGAATATAAACGTCGCCCACGTAAGTCTCGATCGCCTCGCGCGGCTTACATTGATTGAACATCATGTCGTAAAACGCCATCGCGTTGGCTTTGTTCTCCGCAAGTCCCATGACGCACCTCCTGTTCCCTGTCTAAAACGCCTTAAACGTCAGCGTTGTCAGGGACCGTTCAATTCCCTCAATATCCAGCAGATGCTCATTGATGTATTTGCCCACATCGGCGTCCTCAGGGATGTAGAGCTTCATCATCAAATCAAAATCGCCAGAGGTCGAATAAAGCTCCGAATGAATTTCCTTCAAGGCAATCTCTTCGGCCACGCGATAGGTGGTGCCTGGCTTGCAGCGGATCTGGATGAATACACAGGTGGTCATCGGGCGGCCTCTTTTCTGATTGGCGCTGGTTGATCGCGCTTAAGCTGGCACAAATGCCACCCGCTGCACAATCCGAAATACGCCCTCTTGGCCCGCGACATGGGCGCTCCTATAAGGGCGCGCACAAGACTTGCAAAGGACATCCCGATGCGCACAGCCAGCGTCACCCGCGCCACTGCGGAAACCGATATCAACGTCGAGATCAACCTCGACGGCTCAGGCACATATGACAACCAAACCGGTGTGGGCTTTTTTGACCACATGCTGGACCAACTGTCGCGCCACTCGCTGATTGACATGACCGTGCGTGCCAAAGGTGACTATCACATCGACGACCACCACACCGTCGAGGACGTGGGCATCGCGCTGGGGCAGGCCCTGACGCAAGCGCTTGGCGACAAACGCGGCATCCGCCGTTATGCCGCCTGCCACCTGCCAATGGATGACGCGCAGGTCCGTGCGGCGCTGGATCTGTCGGCGCGGCCATATCTGATCTGGAACGTCGAAATGCCGACCCAAAAGATCGGCACGTTTGACACCGAACTGGTGCGTGAATTCTTCCAAGGCTTTGCGACCCATGGCGGCATCACGCTGCACGTCGACCAAATCCACGGCTTCAACAGCCACCACATCGCCGAGGCCACGTTCAAAGCCGTGGCCCGCGCTCTGCGCGAGGCGGTCGAGGTGGACCCGCGCAAAGCGGATGCCGTGCCCTCGACCAAAGGCGCGCTTTAAGCAGGCTGCGCTGCCCCCATTCGGGTGGGGCGGCGCACAATCCACTCCGCGATCAGCAGGTTGGGCACCCAGCACAACCATGCCACAAGCGGATAGCCGTCTTCCAACCCCACCGTCATCGCCAATATCGGCAGTTCCAATCGCAACGTGACCGCAGCAAAAGTGAGCGCTGCGCTGCGGATCATCCAAGCCTTGTGCTCGGCCACTCGTTTGTTGCGGATGTGGGATACCGCCACCGCAGTTGTGCCGATCCATGCAAATCCCAACAGCGCAAAACCCACCGCCGCAAACTGCCCCGCGTTGGTGCCAATCGCCATCAGAATGGCGCCAATGCCTGCAATTAATATCGTCACAGCATACGTGCGTCCCAGCCAGCGATGCAGGGCAGGGCGGCGCAGTCGCAATCCGGCCCAAAACTGCAACGGCACCAAGGCCAAAGCCACCGGCGCCAACCCCACATGGGCAAAGAATGCCAGCTGCCGTTCAATGGCGTGATATGCGACAAATTCCATCGACGTCTCGACCCCCAACAACAGAAACCGCAAGGACCACAGGGCGACGGCCATGCAAAAGAACCACAGGAAAAATGTGCGTACAGTCAAAAGAGCCTTCACGGGGTCTCTCCCTTTTGTGTAATTTGACAGTGTAAAGTTGGTGCAACTTGACACTGTCAACTTGACGCTGTCAAGCAAGTATCGCACTGTGTTTGCATGACATTGAAAACACCCAAGAAATCCCACCACCACGGCGATCTGCGCAACGCGTTGATCAAAGCAGGCATCGAAATTCTCGAAGAGGGGGGAATCGATGCGCTCAGCCTGCGCAAGTGTGCAGCTCGTGCCGGAGTCAGCCATGCAGCCCCCGCGCATCACTTTGACGGGCTTTCGGGATTAAAGGGCGCTATCGCCAGCGAGGCCTTCGCAGTTTTTTCCCGTCACATGTTGGAAGCCGCCCAATCGGAAGGCGACAGTCCGCAAGCGCGTCTGAAAGGCATCTGTCGCGGGTATGTGCAATTTGGTCTTGCCCACCGCGCGTTGTTGGACACGATCTTTGGTATCGAAATGTCTGACCTGCAGCGGGAACCGATCGAGCATGATGACAGCTCCGCTTATCAGATCCTGCGCGACGCCTGCGCGCCTTTCGTTCCAGACGGAACGCAGCCTGAGGTGGTGGAGTTTCAGGTCTGGTCACTGATCCATGGCTACACCATGTTGTTTGTGCGCGGCCATTTGGGGGAAATCATGCCAACCGATGTGGCAGATGGACCTTTTGAGGAGGTCATGGCGCTGCTGGATCGTGTTGGAACGCCGCCAAAGTCTTGACCTCCGCCGCCCGCTGGGTCAGGTGAGGGGCAGACGATTTTATGGGACACCCTGCGCCATGCTGACAGCCATCATCGATTATGAATCCGGCAATTTGCACTCCGCCGAAAAGGCGTTTGAGCGCATGGCGCGCGAAGTTGACGGCGGCGAGGTTGTGGTCACATCGGATGCCGACGTGGTGGCACGTGCCGACCGGCTGGTGCTGCCCGGTGATGGGGCTTTTCCGGCCTGCGCCGAAGAGTTGCGCGGCCACAAAGGCATCTATGACGCGATGGTCGAAGCGGTGGAACAAAAAGGCCGACCATTTTTGGGCATTTGTGTTGGCATGCAACTGATGGCGACGACCGGTCACGAATACAAGAAAACCTCGGGTCTCGGCTGGATCGCCGGCGACGTGCGCAAAATCGCGCCCAGTGACGCGTCTTTGAAAGTGCCGCATATGGGATGGAACAATCTGGTGATCGACCATCCGCACGCTCTATTGGACGGGATCAAAGACGGCGATCACACCTACTTTGTGCACAGCTACCAATTCCATGTTGCCAACCCCGCTGAACGGCTGGCGCACGTGGGTTACGGCGGCGATGTCACGGCCATTATCGGGCGCGACACGATGGTCGGCATGCAATTCCACCCCGAGAAAAGTCAGGACATCGGCCTGCGCATGATCGGCAACTTCCTCAACTGGAAACCCTAGGCCCTAGGTTCAGGCAAGGCGCTCCCGCCCGTTTGCACGGTTGGGCGTGGCTCAAGCCCATGGCTTGAGCTTAACGGCGTTGCGCGCTGCAACACGCGCGCTGCGTGTTAAGATCGTTCAACTTGAGGCACCTCGCCAACAGCACCGACGCGATACCGACGTCATACCGCCGCGATGCCGAGCGCGAATATCGCCCTGAGATGCCCGTTAACCCGAATGTGACCCTAAACGCGAAGCGCCGCCCCAAAGGACGGCGCTTCGGAAAGTTTAATGCGTTGAAATCACTTCTTTTTGCGCGGCGGCATCAGGTCTGTGATCGTGCCTTCAAACATTTCCGCAGCAAAGTTCACAGTTTCGCTAAGTGTTGGGTGGGGATGGATGGTGTGTCCCAAATCAACGGCATCGGCCCCCATCTCAATCGCCAGCGCAACTTCGGCGATCAGATCACCTGCGTTTGGCCCAACGATACCGGCGCCAATCACCCGCTCGTGCTCATCAAAGATCAGTTTGGTCAAACCCTCAGATCGTCCCAAAGACAAGGACCGACCAGACGCGGCCCACGGGAAAACGCCTTTGCCAACCTTTAGACCTTCGGCCTTGGCCTGTGTTTCGGTCATGCCGACCCAAGCAACTTCGGGATCGGTATAAGCCACCGACGGGATCACACGCGCATCAAAGTGGCGCTTTTGACCGGCTGCGACTTCGGCCGCGACTTTGCCTTCATGCACCGCCTTGTGCGCCAGCATTGGTTGACCAACAACATCGCCGATGGCAAAAATATGAGGCACACCAGTACGTTGCTGGCTGTCCACAGCAATAAAGCCGCGCTCATCTACCGCAACACCGGCCGCGGCGCCGTTGATCTTTGCACCATTCGGACGCCGTCCAACGGCTACCAAAACCTTGTCGAACGTATCAACGGTTTCGCCGTCCGGGCCTTCCATCGTCACTTTCATGCCGGCATCTGTTGCCTCAACAGCGGTGACTTTGGTCTTGGTCAAGATCGCGTCATAGCGGCCTTCGATACGTTTTTGCAGCGGCTTAACAACGTCTTTGTCAGCGCCCGGAATGATCTGATCCATGAACTCAACGATGGTCACTTTGGACCCCAATGCGTCATAGACAGTGGCCATTTCCAAACCGATGATACCGCCGCCCAACACCAACAGGCGCTCTGGAACGTCTTCCAATTCCAGTGCACCTGTGCTGTCGATCACCCGCGGATCTTCATGCGGGATGAATGGCAGGCTGACCGGTTCTGAGCCAGCCGCGATCACACATTGATCAAAGCTGACAGTGGATTTGTCGCCGTCGTTGTTGACCTCGATCATATTGGGTCCAGTGAACGTGCCAAAGCCATTCACAACCTGCACTTTGCGGGCTTTGGCCAATCCAACCAAACCGCCAGTCAGTTGATTTACAACGCTATCTTTCCAGTTGCGCAGCTTGTCCAGATCGACTTCAGGTCTGGTAAAGGTCACCCCATGCGCACCCATATCTTCGGCTTCCGAGATGACTTTGGCCGAATGCAACAAGGCTTTCGAGGGGATACAGCCGACATTCAGGCAAACACCGCCTAGCGCGCTGTCTTTCTCAATCAGCACGACCTTTTTGCCAAGATCTGCCGCGCGGAAGGCTGCTGTATAGCCGCCCGGACCGGACCCCAGAACAACCACCTCGGCGTGCACATCCCCCGCGCCCGATGCGGTGCCAGTGGCTGCGATCGTTTGGGGCGCGGCGGGTGCCTCGGCTTTGGGGGCCTCGACGGCCTCCGAAGTCGATCCACCTTGGGTTTCAAGCACAACAATCAGGCTGCCCTCGGACACAGAGTCGCCTTCCGCGACTTTGATCTCTTTCACCACGCCAGCTGCGGGCGACGGCACTTCCATTGTGGCCTTGTCGCTTTCCAGCTCAAGAAGCGGGTCTTCGGCGGCAACAGCGTCGCCCACGGAGACCAGAATGGAGACAACTGGAACCTCGGAAAAATCACCAATATCAGGTACTTTGACATCCATGCTCATTCTCCTCACCACATCAACTTGCGCATGTCACCCATCAGGGTTTTCAGCGTCACAGTGAACCGTGCAGCCAAAGCCCCGTCGATAGCGCGGTGGTCATAGCTCAACGACAATGGCTGCATCAGACGGGGTACAAATTCCCCGCCATTCCAGACCGGTGCCATTTTGCTGCGGGTCAGGCCAAGAATGGCCACTTCGGGTGCGTTCACAATTGGGGTGAAAGACGTGCCACCAATGCCTCCAAGCGAGGAGATTGTAAACGTCGCGCCCTGCATGTCTGGGCCTTTCAGCTCGCCTGCGCGCGCTTTTCCGGACAACTCCATGAGATCTTTGGAAATTTCGACGATGCCTTTGCGATCTGCGTCCTTGATCACTGGCACAACCAGGCCGTTTGGCGTGTCCGCCGCAAAACCGATGTTGTAGTAGTCCTTTTTGATCAGCTTGTCGCCATCCGGATGGATGGATGAATTGACTTCCCAATGCTGTTTGAGAGCCGAAACAGAAGCCTTGATGACAAAAGACAGGAGCGTCACGCGATAGCCGTCTTCTTTGGCCATCGTGTCCATTTCTTTGCGGTATTTATCAAGGTCGGTGATGTCAGCTTCGTCATTGTGGGTGACGTGTGGGATGTTGAGCCAACTACGATGCAGGGCAGGGCCGGAGAGCTTTTTGATCCGCGGCATATCCACATCTTCGACCGGGCCGAATTTGGAGAAGTCCACTGTGGGAATTGCGGGAATACCCATGCCGCCTTGTGCCGCCCCGGAAGCGGGCGCAGCGACGGTTGAGGACTTCAGGAACGCGGTCACGTCTTCGCGCAGTATGCGTCCTTTGCGGCCCGAGCCATTCACCTTGGCCAGATCCACGTCCAATTGACGCGCAAAGGCCCGTACAGACGGCGATGCGTGAGCTTTGCCAAATCCGGCGTCGGTCACTGCCGCAGGGGCTGCTGCTGGTGCAGCAGGTGTCGACGGCGAAGCAGGCGCGGGGGCTGCTGCGGGTGAGGAGACCTCGACAGTCTCGGAGGCCGCACCACTTTCTGCTTCAAGCGTTAGGATCAACGTGCCTTCCGACACGGAATCACCTTCTCCGACCTTTAGCTCGACGACTTTCCCGGCCATCGGTGAGGGCACTTCCATTGTTGCCTTGTCGCTTTCCACCTCGATCAGCGGGTCTTCCTCGGCGACCAAGTCGCCGACGCTAACCAGCACGGAAACCACTGGCACATCAGAAAAATCTCCGATGTCGGGAACCTTAACTTCGATTGTCATATCAAATTCCTCCAGATTTCCCGATCACACCAGGCGCGGGTTCGGCTTGGCGCCGTCGATGTCATATTTGGCCAAAGCGGCCTCAAGGTCTTTTTTGGTGATGCCGCCTTCACGGTACAAATCCACCATGGCCGCAGCGGCGATGTGGTTTGCATCCACTTCAAAGAAACGGCGCAGGTTTACGCGGCTGTCGGACCGGCCGAAGCCGTCCGTGCCCAGAACTGTGTAACGATTAGGTACACAGGTGCGGATTTGTTCGGCGTAGTTCTTCATATAGTCGGTTGCGGCAATCACAGGGCCTTTGGCCTTGCTTAGCTGCTCGGCTACAAACGACACTTTTGGCTCCGCCAATGGGTTCAGGCGATTATGGCGCGCCACGTCCTGACAATCCCGTGCGAGCTCGTTCAGGCTGGTCGCCGACCAGATTTCGCTGGTCACCCCAAAGTCCGCTTCCAGCATTTCAGCTGCTTTGATGGCTTGTACCAGAATGGTACCGGAGCCCATCAGGGTCACGTGTTTCTTGGTCGGTTTCTTGACCTCTTTGAAACGGTAGAGCCCCTTGATGATTTCCTTCTCTACACCCATTGGCATCTCGGGGTGGGTGTAATTTTCGTTCATCAGGGTGAGGTAGAAGAACACATCTTCCTGATCCTCATACATGCGCTTCAGGCCGTGCTGCACGATGACCGCAACTTCGTGTTGGAAGGTCGGGTCATAAGTGATGCAGTTCGGAATGGTGCTGGCAAGGATGTGGCTGTGGCCGTCCTCGTGCTGCAAACCTTCGCCGTTCAGTGTGGTGCGCCCAGCGGTGCCACCGAGCATAAAGCCACGTGCGCGGCTGTCGCCCGCGGCCCAGGCCAGGTCGCCGATCCGCTGGAAGCCGAACATTGAGTAATAGATGAAGAAGGGGATCATCGGCACGCCGTGATTGGAGTAAGCGGTTGCTGCCGCAATCCAGTCTGCCATGGCTCCGGCCTCGTTGATGCCTTCCTGCAGAACCTGACCATTGGTCGATTCCTTGTAATACATCATCTGATCCGCATCCTCAGGCGTGTATTTCTGCCCTTCGGGGTTATAGATTCCAACGGAGCGGAACAGGCCTTCCATCCCAAAGGTGCGGCTTTCGTCTGGCACAATCGGAACCACGTTCTTGCCGATCTGCTTGTCACGCAGCAGCGTGGTCAGGATGCGAACAAAGGCCATTGTGGTGGAAATCTCACGCTCACCAGTGCCCTTGAGTTGGGCAGCAAATTTGTCGAGATCCGGGATGTCCATCTTGGGAGATTGGCTTTCGCGTTTGGGGAATTCGCCCCCAAGCTCCTTGCGGCGATCGGCGAGATAGGCCTTTTGCGCGTTGTTCAGTTTGACAAACGGCGCCTTGGGCAGGTCTTCGTCGCTCACGGGAATTTCAAACCGGTCGCGGAAGGCGCGCAGTTGATCCTCGGCCATTTTCTTTTGCTGGTGAGTGGTGTTTTGGCCTTCACCGGCTGAGCCCATGCCATATCCTTTGACGGTCTTCACCAGCAAACAGGTTGGATGCCCTTTGGTGTCACTGGCGCGTTTGAAGGCAGTATAGACCTTTTGCGGATCATGCCCGCCGCGGCGCAGCGCCCAGATCTGGTCATCGGTCCAGTCTTTAACCAGCTCAGCGGTTTCCGGGTATTTGCCGAAGAAATGCTCACGGATATAAGCGCCGTCTTTGGACTTGAACGTTTGATAGTCGCCATCAACGGTCTCGTTCATTAGCTGGCGCAGCTTGCCGGAGGTATCTTTCTCCAGCAGTGCATCCCAGCCTTTGCCCCACAAGAGTTTGATTACGTTCCATCCCGCTCCGCGGAAGTCGCCTTCGAGTTCCTGTACAATTTTGTGGTTACCGCGGACCGGCCCATCCAGACGCTGTAGGTTGCAGTTCACCACGAAGATAAGATTATCCAGCCCTTCGCGCGCAGCGAGGTCGATGGCGCCCCGGCTTTCGGGTTCGTCCATCTCTCCGTCACCAAGGAAGCACCAAACTTTACGGTCTGACATGTCGATCAGGCCGCGGTTGTGCATGTATTTCATGAACCGCGCTTGATAGATCGCCATCAACGGGCCAAGGCCCATAGAGACGGTTGGGAACTGCCAATAATCCGGCATCAACCATGGGTGCGGGTAAGAGGAGAGGCCGTTGCCTGCCACTTCTGAGCGGAAATTCTCGAGTTGCTCCTCGGAAATGCGACCTTCCATAAAGGAGCGCGCATAGATGCCTGGAATCACGTGGCCCTGAAAGAAAACGAGGTCGCCGCCATGAATTGCAGACTTGCTGCGCCAGAAATGGTTCAGCCCTATATCATACATGACCGCCGAGGAGGCGAACGAGGCGATGTGGCCGCCGTATTCGCTGCTCTCTTTGTTGCGACGCACCACCGTGGCCATCGCGTTCCAGCGGTTGATGGTGCGGATGCGCCATTCCATGTCCATATCGCCAGGGAAGTCTTCCTGGTCGTCGGTTGGGATGGTGTTCTGGTAGGGTGTTGTTGCCGAGAAGGGCAGCGTGGCGCCGGCGGCTCTGGCCTGTTGTACTGCTTTGTCCAACAGGTAATGGGCCCGGTCGGGTCCGTCCCGCGCAATCACATCCTCGATGGCATCCTGCCATTCCTGGGATTCTGTCGGGTCGATATCGGGAATCTCATTCGCCATGCTGGCGTCTCCTCCACTGAAATCCAAGTTGGGAAATCTTATAGTTTAATATTAAACTATTGTGGTAGCCTTTGTCGCGCATGGCTCCCATGCGCTGAGGGAAAAGCTTACGTTTGCGTTAGGTAAAGTCGTCAAACATAAAAAAAGGGGCCCGAAGGCCCCTTTGAAAATTTGGCAATGTGACTTGGATCAGTCCTCTTGGGGCAGAACCAGATTGAGCACAATCGCGCACAGCGCGGTAGGTGCAACGGCCGAGGTCATCAGCGTTTTCACAACACCCGGGAGGTACTGCACGGCTGTCGGAACAAGGTTCAGACCCAGGCCAACCGCCAATGAAATCGCGATGATCACCATGTTGCGGCGGTTCAGCGTTACCTCGCTCAGCACGTTCAGGCCAGCGGAGGCCACCATGCCAAACATCACAATCACACCACCACCAAGAACCGGCAGAGGCATGGATGCGATCACGGCGCCAATTTTGGGTACAAGGCCACAGACGATCAACACGATGCCGCCAATGGTCACGACATGACGGCTCATGACGCCGGTCATACCGACAATACCCACGTTCTGGCTAAAGGATGTATTCGGCAGGCCGCCGAACACACCGGCAATTGCCGTGCCCAGACCGTCAGCATAGGTTGCGCC
Source organism: Shimia sp. Alg240-R146 (assembly GCF_947331465.1). Classification (GTDB taxonomy): domain Bacteria; phylum Pseudomonadota; class Alphaproteobacteria; order Rhodobacterales; family Rhodobacteraceae; genus Shimia. Next base: position 337,626 of record NZ_CAMZOK010000002.1, read on the forward strand.
CGCGATTTCTTCGTCAGTGGCGTCGCGTCCTGCGCCGGCCTTGGCGGTCGCTGAGGCATCGCCCACAGTTTCGATGGCCGACACGATGGAGACCAGCGTGACCGCAATCACAGCGCCGAGGCTGAATTCAAAGCCATATGGTAGTGGGCTGATGTTGGTGATCCAGCTTGCTTTGCCAACCGAGGCAAAGCTGACCATGCCCAGCATGAATGCGAGTGCATAACCTGCCAACAAACCCACCAGAATGGCCGCGCTCGATAGAACACCTTTGGTAAAGAACTTGAGAACGAGAGCAACAATCACAACCGTCAGGGCCACTGACCAATGTTTGAGGGAGCCAAAGCTTTCGGCTTCCATTTGGAAACTGGCAGCGCCGCCGGCTGCGTATTTGATCGCAACGGGGATCAGGTAAAGACCAATCGCCAGAATGACGAGGCCGGTGACCAAGGGAGGGAACAGCCAGCGCAATTTGCCGATGACCGAGCCAAGCGCGAAATGGATCACGCCGCCGATGATACAGGCGGTTAGTGCCACGCTGAGACCTTGTGTTGCCGCAACGCCGGCCAGAACCCCAACAAAGGCAAAGCTGGTACCCTGCATGATGGGCAGGCGCGCGCCTACGGGGCCAAAACCCACGGTTTGAAACAGTGTCGCAATGCCGGCAAACAGCATCGCCATCTGGATCAGATAGATCTGTTCAGGTCCGCCAAAGGCCAGCCCCGCCGCGCCCGCGACGATGATTGATGGTGTGACGTTGGAGGCAAACATTGCCAAAACGTGTTGGAACCCAAGGGGAATTGCTTGCCCTAAGGGGGGTGTGAAATTCGGATCTGATATCTGTCCCGTGTTTGCTGATGTGTCAGCCATTACTCTTCTCCTGTTGAGTGTGTGAGGCGCCGCTCTTTTTGGTTTGGCAGCTTTGTGGATGCCGGGTCAGTGCCCGGCGGTCTTCAGGCAGACACAATCTTGTAAGGCGTGTCGAACCAGAATTCTTCGAGATTGGGGCCGTCGCCGATCCGGTCGATCACGGCAAATAGCCCGGGCGCATGCAGAGGTGTCAGCACCCCATGCCACGTGTTGCGGTGGAAATTGATGCCCTGACCGGGTGCTGTAAGAAAGGCGTGCGGTGTTCCCGGTTGGCCAGTGTCGTCAGGTGCGACGATCACCAGAAACGGGTGTTGCGTCATCGGCAAGAAGGCTTGCGAGCCTTCGGGATGGCGCTCCATCATGGTTAAGTTGTAGGGCAGACTGCGGGGTTCGGCGTCAAACATCGAAATTCCGGCCCGCCCGCTTGAGAAATCCATCTGCGCGAGGTCGTGATGCCGCCCGCAGAGGCCTTGGTTGATGAGTTTGTCGGGGGAGTTTCGAAGCGTTATCACCTCACCAAACGGCGCAAAATCCTGAGTTGTCAGCGGTTTGATGAAGATTGTGGTCACGGCAACACGTCCAATAGACGGAAATAGGCGATCCGTTCGACCTGCTTACAGGCCTCGGTGAATTCGGCGTCGCTGTCATGCCCAATGCGCTTCTTAAACGCGGCCATGATTGAATTCTTGTCGTGGTCACGAACAGCGATAATGAAAGGAAAGCCGTGTTTGGCGACGTACTCGGTATTGAGGCGTGTGAAGGTGTCGCGTTCGTCATCCGTCAGCATATCAAGACCTGCGCTGGCTTGCTCGGAAGTGCTTTCGGCCGTCAAGCGACCCGCAGCAGCGAGTTTGCCCGCGAGATCAGGGTGGGCCGTGAGTACATCCATCTGTGCCGCGCGGCTGGCGGTGCGGAAAGCGCGGCAGAGCGCGTTGTGCAAACCGACGGCGCTGTCGTGGGCGGGGCCAAGTTCAAGATCAAAAGCGCCTTCTGCAACCCACTCGGAATGCTCAAAAATACCGCCGTAGGCAGCCACAAAGCCGGACCTGCTCATCTGGCTCGGGCGTGAGAAGCGCTTATGTGGATGGGTCTTGGCCCAGTGTTCAGCAACGTCGATCCGGCGAGGCGTCCAGACGTCCTCATAGCCTTTAATGTAGTTGATAAATTTCTTCAGGCCCGCCAATTTCCCCGGCCGCCCGATTAGGCGGCAATGCAGCCCGATCGACATCATCTTTGGCGCGCCTTCGCTGCCTTCTTCATAAAGTACGTCCAATGCGTCTTTGAGATAGGTGAAGAACTGCTCGCCTGTGATGTAGCCCGGCGCGGTGGCAAACCGCATGTCGTTGGCTTCCAGCGTGTAAGGAATGATCAGTTGATCACGGTCCCCGACCTCCAACCAATATGGCAGATCATCGTCGTAGGTGTCTGACACGTAGTCAAAACCACCTTCTTCGGCGACCAGCCGGACCGTATTTTGTGAGCAACGCCCAGTGTACCAGCCGCGTGGACGTTCCCCGACAACCTCGGTGTGGAGCCGGATTGCATCGGCAATCGCTGCGCGCTCCTCGTCCTCGGGCATGTCTTTGTGTTCAACCCACTTGAGCCCGTGGCTTGCGATTTCCCAATTGGCATCTTTCATCGCCGCGACCTGTTCCGGACTGCGGGCGAGGGCCGTGGCAACTCCGTAGATCGTTACGGGGATCGCAGTTTCGGTGAAAAGCCGATGTAGGCGCCAAAAACCGGCGCGGGCGCCGTATTCATAGATCGACTCCATGTTCCAGTGACGCTGTCCGGGCCAGGAAGCCGCACCTGCGATGTCAGATAGGAAAGCTTCTGATCCTGCGTCGCCGTGCAGCACGCAGTTTTCACCGCCTTCTTCGTAGTTCAAAACAAATTGAACAGCGACTTTGGCCCCGTCCGGCCATTGTGCGTGCGGAGGGTTGGGGCCGTAGCCCCGCATGTCACGAGTGTAACGGTTCACCATAAGTCGTAAGTGGCCCTGTTTGCGTTTGTTCTGTTTTATCCGATAAAACGGGGCAATACTTTCTTATTATTTTTGAAAGAGCTATCGGAGCGCTCTCTCTGCACTTGCCGCAGCAATGAGCGCTAAAACCATGTTGTGATTGAAAAAGGGGCGAATGATGGCTGGTTATCTTACCACTCATGTACTGGACACGGCGCGAGGGGTGCCTGCAGAAGGCATCAAGATCGCGCTTTATCGCGTATCGGGCAATTCGCATCGTAAGATTGCCGAAGCCGTTACCAACGCTGATGGGCGTACCGACGGCCCGATACTGCCGGAGGGCAAGTTCAAGACGGGCAGCTATGAGCTTATCTTCTTCTGCGGCGACTATTTGCGCGAAACGGGGCAGGTCGAAGGCGAGACCCTGTTTTTGGACAGCGTGCCGATCCGGTTTGGCATGGATGCAGAGGATCATTACCACGTGCCGCTGTTGCTCTCCCCGTTCGGATATTCCACTTATCGCGGCAGCTAAGCAGCTGCCGTTACAAGATTTTTCTTCAGTTCGGCTTGAACGCGTGGTGTCATCCAGTCGATGAACAGACGCGTTTTGGGATCCTGATGGCGACGATGCGTGTAAAGCAGCGCCATTTGGATTGAGACCGGGGGCGTTTCGGTGAGAACCGGCGTCAAAGCCCCTGACGCAAGGTGTTCGGCGATCTCAAACACTGGCTTGAGGGTAACTCCTAGCCCGTCCAGAGCCCAGTTGGTTAGAACGTCGCCGTCGTCTGACTCAAATGGGCCTTTGACGGCAAAACGTTGCACACCTTTGCTGGTTTCAAGCGGCCATTGAAACTCAGGCGCGCCCGGATACCGCAAGTTGAGGCAGTCATGTGTGCCATTTGTCAGTTGGGTAGGGGTCTCCGGGGTACCCCGTTCGGAGAGATAGGTCGGCGCGGCGCAAAGCACGCGGGTGCAGTCGGCGATTTTCTTGATGCGCAGAGTGCTGTCTTCGGGCAAGCCTAAGAAAAAGGCGACGTCCAAGCCTTCGGCAGTGAGATCAAGCTTGCGATCCGAAAGTCGCAAACGCAGATCGATCAGCGGGTACTCTTTTTTGAATTCAGGGATGAGCGGGGCAATCAGGCGTCGCCCGACACCAAGCGGGGCGGCGACATGCAGCAAGCCACGAGGGCTTTGGGTAATAGAATTCACTGCCGCTTCCGCCTCGTCAATGGATTCAAGAATTTTGCAGGCGCCCTCGTAGAAGATGTTGCCTTGTTCCGTCGGATTAAGTTGCCGCGTGGTACGGTGAAACAGCCGAACGCTCAGATAGTCCTCCAGTTGCGAAATCCGTGAGGATGCCACCGCCGCAGAAATGCGCTGATCGCGGGCGGCGGCGGACATGCTGCCGAGTTCATAGACACGGACAAAGGTGCGGATGTTGTCAAAGTAGGACATGGTAATATGTGCTGGCCATCTTCAGGATATTTTTGAAGCTGTTCGGAGTTTTTCACGATAGAGAAGAAAACGAGCCTGCGCTAGCGTTTAGGGAACGGATTGAAGGAGCACGACATGGCGGACTTAGCGATCATCTGGGACTGGCTGGGCTTTGGTGTGCGCTGGCTACATGTGATTACGGCAATCGCGTGGATTGGTTCTTCCTTCTATTTCATTGCACTGGACCTTGGATTGCGGCAGGCGCCGGACTTGCCGAAGGGCGCGCATGGCGAAGAATGGCAGGTGCATGGCGGCGGGTTTTATCACGTGCGCAAGTACTTGGTGGCGCCTGCAGAGATGCCTGATCACCTGACCTGGTTTAAATGGGAGAGCTACTCAACCTGGTTGTCGGGCGCAGCGCTTTTGATGGTTGTCTATTGGGCCGGGGGCGAGCTGTACCTGATTGATCAGGCCAAAGCGGACCTGGCGCTTTGGCAGGGCATCGCGATTTCTGCAGCCTCCTTGACCGTGGGCTGGATTGTCTATGACGGACTTTGTAAATCGCGTTTGGGAGAGCATCCGACAGCGCTGATGGTGCTGCTTTTCGCGCTTCTTGTTGCGATGGGGTACGGCTACAACGAGATCTTCACAGGCCGTGCTATGATGCTTCATCTGGGCGCCTTCACCGCGACGATTATGACGGCCAATGTGTTCTTTATCATCATGCCAAATCAGCGGATCGTCGTGAAGGATTTGCAGGAAGGCCGCACGCCGGATGCCAAATACGGCAAGATCGCTAAGCTGCGGTCTACGCACAATAACTATCTGACACTGCCAGTTGTGTTCCTGATGTTGTCCAACCACTACCCGCTGGCATTTGCCAGCCAATACAATTGGTTGATCGCCGCGCTTGTTTTCCTGATGGGAGTTACGATCCGGCATTTTTTCAATTCGATGCACGCCCGTAAAGGCAAGCCATATTGGACTTGGGCAGTTACCGCGGTGTTGTTCATTGCGATTATGTGGTTGTCGACCGCGCCATTGACGCAGAGTGACCTGGAAGAAGAAGAGGCGCGGGCGTTGACACCAACAGAGCAGGTTTACGCGGATGCAGCCGGGTTTGAAGATGTGACCGATATCGTACTGGGTCGTTGTTCGATGTGCCATGCGAGAGAGCCGGGGTATGACGGCATTCATCGTGCGCCAAAGAACGTGTTGTTGGAAACGCCGTCAGAAGTGGCGGCCTATGCGCAGCAGATCTATCTGCATTCCGGTGTCACGGATGCCATGCCCCCGGCCAATGTGAGCTGGATGGAGTCAGAGGAACGTCGCGCGATTGTGGCTTGGTTTAACGCGGCGCGCAGCTAGGGCTGATTTGATGAAGGTGTTTGATGGGTAAAGCGGTCATTTTTGATTTGGACGGCACGCTGGTAGACAGTGCGCCGGAAATTCAGGACGCGGTAAATCGAGTTTGGCAGGCGCGAGGATATTCGCCTTTTGATTTGCCAACTGTGATCTCCTTTGTCGGGAAAGGGTTGCCGAATTTGATCCGGTTGGCGATGGCTGCTCGCGGCGTCGATGAGGCGGATTTTCAAAGCATGCACGATGAAGTTCTAGCGGTCTACAATTCGGCGGACGGGTCATTGACCAAACCATATCAAGGGGTGGCAGAAACGCTGATGAGCCTTCAATCACAGGGTATCCGCTTGGGTGTCTGTACCAACAAACCCGAAGACGCTGCGCGCCATGTGTTGCGGCTTTTGGGATGGGACCAGATGTTTGAAGTGGTCATTGGCGGCGATTCACTGGCGTGGCGCAAACCTGATCCACGGCCACTTGAGGCAGTTTGGGACGCTTTGGGTCGCGGGACGGCGCTGTATGTCGGTGACAGTGAAATCGATGCGGAGACCGCAGCTGGGCTAAGAATGAAGTTTGCTTTGTTCACAGAGGGGTATCGGAAAAAACCTGTCGATGAGTTGCCACATGACTATGTTTTCTCCGACTATGGCGCCTTTGCGAAAATCGTCGATGATGCCTTGCAGGGCGCCTAAACTTACGGCTCGTCACGCAATCGTCGCTTGCCCCCATGCGGCAATTGTCTCTAGGCTAGGCTCAACTGTGACTTAGTTGGGAGATTTTTCCATGAAATCCTTTTTTGCCAAAGGTTTGGCGGCTCTTTCGCTGATGGTTGCCGGAGCTGTGAGCGCGGCGGAGATCGAAGTGTCGCCTGCAAATCCGCAGCCAAGTGGGCTGAAAAGCGGGTTGAAAGTGTCTTACTATACAGGTGAGCGCTCGGTTCGGACGGTGAGCAACGCCAAGCAGCGGTTGAGCAAGGCCAAGCCGGGCAAGCCGTTGTCGGGGTTCAACTATCCCGACAAAGGGCGCGGCGCTGAGGTGCTGACTTCGGGGCTTGCGGAATTGGTTGTGGCGGATATCTCCGGCTATATCAAATTTCCGGCTGCAGGCACCTATGACCTTGAATTCTTTAGCAATGATGGCTCCGAGATCTGGATCGACGGCAAGCAGGTGGCGAAGCTGAACGGCATCTCACCGTGTGCCAGCGCGGGGCGGCCAAAGATCAAAGTCCCGAGCGCAGGCTGGTATGATTTCAAAGCCGTCTATTTCCAAAAAGAAGGCACAGCCTGTCTGGAATCGGAGTGGAAAGCGCCGGGTGGCAAACGCCAGCTGATCCCGAATTCGGCATTTGGCTATAAGTGACGTTAACCAATATTGGTGCACAGAAGGGGGCTTTGGCCCCCTTTTTTGTGCGGCAATGTCAGATAGGTAAAACGTCGGTATTGCGACGGTATCGCGTAGGTGGCGTTTTTGAAGCCTAGAAAGCAGGCGAAAACGGGATTTTGCGCAACGGGTTTTGCTCTGACGTTTGGTTCGAATGGGCCGTCGCTTGTGCGATCAGCGGAAAACCGCTAGGGACGCGACAAGCGAACACTCCTTACAGACGCAGGTATCCGATATGAGACGCGCGGCGCTGGCCATGCTGGCTAAGAATATTTCCCCACCCAACTTGTCGATCATGCAGGACGAAGGTCTGACGGTGGGACGGGTCAAGACCGAAGTGCTTTCCGGTTTGACCGTGGCCCTGGCCTTGGTGCCTGAAGCTGTGGCTTTTGCCTTTGTGGCCGGAGTGCACCCGCTGGTGGGTCTGTATGCCGCCTTTATGGTCGGCTTGATCACCGCAATTTTTGGCGGGCGTCCGGGGATGATTTCCGGCGCAACCGGTGCGTTGGCGGTGGTTATGGTGGCCTTGGTTGCCCAGCATGGCGTGGAATACTTGTTTGCCACAGTTGTACTGATGGGCATTTTGCAGGTCATCGCGGGTGTGATGCATTGGGGTAAATTCATTCGCCTTGTGCCGCATCCGGTGATGTTGGGCTTTGTGAATGGCCTTGCGATCGTGATTTTCCTAGCGCAAATGAGCCAGTTCAAAGTACCTGGCAGTATGGTCAGTGACGGCCATGGCATGAGCGGCGGTGAATGGTTGGAACTGTCGCAGATGATGGTCATGCTGGGGCTTGTCGGGCTGACGATGGCTGTCATTTATTTGATGCCTAAAGTGACAAAAGCCTTTCCCGCACCGCTGGCCGGGATCGCGATTACCGCCATCGTTGTGATTGTCTTCGGACTGGATGTGCCACGAGTGGGCGACATGGCGTCGATCGAAGGTGGGCTGCCGATGTTCCACATTCCGGCTGTGCCGCTGACATATGAAACGTTTAGCATCATCCTGCCCTATGCGGTGATTTTGGCCGCGATTGGCCTGATTGAAAGCCTGCTGACGTTGAACCTTGTGGGGGAAATGACGGGCAAGCGTGGCGGCGCAAGTCAGGAATGCATTGCGCAGGGCGCGTCTAATGTGGCGACCGGCTTCTTTGGCGGCATGGGTGGCTGTGCGATGATCGGTCAGTCGATGATCAATGTGAAATCCGGCGGCCGCACGCGGATCGCAGGCATCGCGGCGGCGCTGTTTTTGCTGGCGTTTATCCTTTGGGCCAGCAGCCTGATTGAACAGATCCCGCTGGCCGCGCTGGTGGGCGTGATGTTCATGGTGGTGATCGGCACATTTGCGTGGAACAGCTTTAAGATCATGCGCAAGGTTCCGGCAATGGACGCCTTTGTGATCGTGCTGGTAACCGTGGTGACTGTGCTTGAAGACCTCGCGGTGGCCGTTGTCGTTGGCGTGATCGTCAGTGCGTTGGCCTATGCGTGGCAGAACGCGCGGCGCATTCACGCGATCACCCGTGAAAGCGAAAGCGATCCGGGCGCGAAGGTCTATGAGATCGAGGGACCGTTGTTCTTTGGTTCGGCCGATGGCTTTGGTGAGTTGTTTGAGATCGAGAGCGATCCGGCGCATGTGATTGTGGATTTTGCCCGATCCCGCGTGGTGGATCAGTCAGCGTTGCAAGCGATTGAGGCTGTGGCTGGCAAGTACGAAGCTGCTGGCAAGCAGTTGGTCCTGCGCCATTTGAGCCGGGATTGCCACGAGTTGCTGAGCCGTGCCGGAAACCTGATTGTCGACAGTGATGATGATCCTGAATACGAAGTTGCGGTGGATTATTCGGTGCGTACCGGGGTGTTTGGCGGCGGTCACTGACCAACGCTGATAGGATTTGGGAAGGGCTGGCCGAGGGGCCGGCCCTTTTTGTTTGTGCGGCAGGCCCCGCCCGTTTGGCTTGTGTTTTCAGAGCAATGGGCGCATCACATTCCTGAATATTGGGACCGTGCTTCATGACCTTCTTTGCAATTCTGATCGGGCTCTTGCCCTCCTTCCTGTTGGTGGGTCTTGGCGGGTTGCTGCGCAACCGCCTGAGCGCGAATGCGTGGCAGGGTTTGGACAAGCTGAACTTTGAAATCCTGTTTCCGGCGCTTTTGTTTGTGGCTGCGAGTCAGCGTGAAATCGAAGTGGGTGCGATCATCACCATCGCGCCGATTGTTTGGGGGCTGCTGGCGGTGGGTCTGGGCATCGGGTATCTGGCGCGCAAACACGGGCCAGAGCGGTTTTTGGATTTCGCAGGCGCGTGGCAGACATCCTGGCGGTTCAACACGGCACTGGCGTTTATCGCCATTGCCACAACGGACAAAGCAGACGCTGGCGTAATGGCGGTTTGCATCGGGATGGCGGTGCCGATGGCCAATGTGTTTGCGGTGGCGGGCTTGTCCCGTGGCGGCAGTCTGGGCCTTTGGGGCACGGTCAAGAAAGTGGCGCTCAATCCGTTTTTGTTGGCGTCATTGAGTGGCGTGATCGTGGGCGTGAGCGGGATCAAAATTCCCGCACCGGTTCTGGCGCCTTTGGAAATGCTGGCAGCAGCGGCGATTCCGATTGCCTTGATTTCGGTCGGGGCGACGATGAACTGGGGGGCGTTGGCGCGGCTTAACCGATTTAGCGCACATATCTGTGCCACCAAGCTGGTGGTGATGCCAGCGGCCGCATTGGCTGCGTCTCTGGTGCTTGGGGTGGGGCCAGCCATTGCCGTGGTGTTGGTGATCTGGGCCGCCTTGCCGACAGCGAGCGCGGCGCATGTGCTGGCGGCGGGGTTCGGCGCGGATCGCGAATTGGCGGCGACATTGGTCGCACAGACGACGCTGCTGGGCGCCGTAAGCTTGCCGATTTGGATTACTGTGGCAACGGTGCTGTTTTAGAAGGTGCGATGTGCGCCGCGCCCTCCGGTGGGGAAAGCGGGCAGGGGCATCGGATCACTCGTCAGGGCGGGCCAGCGTGAAGGTGTTGTCGACCACGGAATAGTCGCGATAGCCAAGGCGTGCCAATGGGCGGAACGTGGTGACGTCAAACTTTCCGTCCACCATACAATCGTCGCGCATGTGGATGCCTGTGACTTCGCCCATGATGATAAAGTTGTTTTCACCAAGCTGTTCAACGATCTGCGTCATGCGGCATTCCATGCTGGCAGGTGCCCCCACAAGGCGTGGGCAAGCGATGGTGTCGCACTGCGCGGCCTCAAGTCCGGCGCGGTCAAATTCGTCCACATCCTTGTCGAAAATGGCGGTGGAGACGTTCATCGCGTCGCGCATCGACTCTTCAACCACGTTGACACAGAACACGCCGGTTTCGCGGATATTGGCGAGGCTGTCTTTGCCTTCGGTCTGGTCGGCTTTGGTGCCGGTCGATGCAAACATCACCTGCGGCGGAGTGTAGGCGGTGCCGTTGAAAAACGAATAAGGCGCGAGGTTGCGCACGCCGTTTGCGTCCTGCGTCGATACCCACGCAATCGGGCGTGGGGTGATCAGCGCGTTGAACGGGTTGTGTGGCAGGTTATGGCCGTCGGCGGGCTTATAAAACATCGCGGGTTTCCTATTGGTTTGCGCCCAGACCTACCGTCATGCTAGGGGCGAGGAAATAGCAAAAAGACCACAAAGAGGCGCAGAGGGGCGCAGGACGCGTGTTCACGGTTGCACAGGAAACAGCGGACGACTGGTGGGAGGTCGAAGCGCTTTACGATCTCTGCTTTGCGCTGGGGCGTGAAGCGCTGAGTTCTTATCGGCTGCGCGACGGTGTTGATCCGGTGGCGGATCTGTCGCTTATGGCGCGCGATGGCGAAGGCATCCTGGCAGCGGCGATCCGGTATTGGCCCGTGACCGTTGGGACCGCAAACGCTTTGCTGTTGGGCCCGATTGCTGTTCACCCGACCCATCAGGGCGAGGGCTTGGGGCGGATGCTGATTGAGGACAGCCTTGCGCGGGCCGTAGAGACCGGGTGGGCGCGGGTGATGCTGGTTGGGGACGCGCTGTATTACCAGAAATTCGGCTTTGAGAAGCTGCGCGGGGTTGAGATGCCGCCGCCGACAAACCCCGACCGTGTGTTGGGGCGAGATTTGCTTGAAAACGCGTGGACCGGGGTTTGTGGTCAGGTGCGCTCGGTTTTGTAAGGTTGATATAGGCGCGCGGCGCCCTAGATTCTCCCTATGGATGATTTTGAAATATTGCCCGCCGATGCCCATGATGTTGTCGATGTGGAGGCCAGGCTTGATGCATTGGCCAAACGCTATCAGGGCGCGTCGGGCCTTGGCATCAAGGTTTTGGGCCTGCTCGGCTTGCCCGTGTCGGGGTTGATTTCCTCGTTGCCCAAAGAGGTGCAAAATGGCTTGGGCTCCGGCACTGGCATGGCGTTGACACAAGCCGTGAAACTGGCGGATGGCTCGCGTGGAGTGCTCAAGGACCAGCCCGATTGGGTCAATGCGTCTCTGACGGCGGCTTTGGGCGCTGCGGGCGGGTTTGGCGGTGTCACGTCTGCTTTGGCAGAATTGCCGGTGACCGTCACAGTGTTGTTGCGCGCCATCCAAGCGGTGTCGGTGCAGCATGGGTTTGACCCAAGCCAAGACAGCGTGCGGTTTGATTGTTTGCAGGTTCTGGCGGCAAACGGGCCTTTCACCGCAGACGAAGGCGCGGATCTGTCAATGTTGGAGCAGCGCGCGGGATTGGCCATGGGCGGTGCCGGATGGATCAAGGCGGTGATCGTGCCGCGCTTGGCGCCGGTCTTGGGACAGAAACTGGCGGCGCAAGCGGTGCCGGTGATCGGGGCCGCAATGGGGGCGGCGACGAACTATGCCTACACCAGCTATTATCAGGACATTGCCCACGTGCATTTTGGTCTGCGCAAGTTGGCAATCGACGCGGATGTGCCCTCAGACGAGCTGGTGGCGGGCATGTTGAAACGATTGGAAGGCAGCAAAAGCGACGCCTAGGTGGCTCGATTATCCCTGACTGCGCAGATAGGCCATGACCGCGGGGCGCACAGATTGATCTCCGTTGACGCGGGATTGATCAATCACGGCTTTGAGCTCCGCCAGATTGACCCGCCGCAAAAGGCTTTTGACCGGACCAATCGAGGCCGGACGCATCGACAGGTTGCGCAGGCCGATTGCGGCCAAGCAAACAGCTTCGATAGGCCGACCGGCGTCCTCGCCGCAGAAACTCAGGGGTGTGTCAGTGTCGATGCAGCGGTTCACGATGCCTTCGAGGAAGGTCAGAAAGCTGACGTTCAGGGTGTCATATCGACGCCTAACGCGTTCATTTTCGCGGTCAGCCGCAAAGAAAAACTGTTTGAGGTCGTTGCCGCCAATCGAGAGAAAGTCGACGTCTTCGTAAAACTTCTTGGGCGCAAACCCCAGCGATGGTGTTTCCAGCATTGCGCCAACTTCCAAGTTGGCGGGCAGGGGGTGGCCAAGAATGCGTTCGCGTTCCAAGGCTTTGTCCATTTCGGCGCGCGCGGCGCGGTATTCATCAAACTGCGCAATGAAGGGGAACATCACTGTCAAAGGCCGTCCGTTGGCCGCACGCAGAAGCGCTTGAAGTTGCATCCGCATCACGCCGGGTTTGTCCAGCGCTACGCGCACGGCGCGCCAGCCAAGAGCCGGGTTGGGCTCATCCTGTGGCGCCATATAGGGCAGGACTTTGTCGGAGCCGATGTCGAGCGTGCGAAAGACCACGCGTTTGCCATCGGCCGCATCCATCACCCGCGAGTAGAGCTGCGCCAATTCGGTGCGGCGCGGCATTTGGTTGCGCACAAGGAACTGAAGCTCGGTACGGAACAGGCCGACACCTTCTGCGCCCGAGTTCGCCAGGCTTGGCAAATCGGCCATCAGGCCGGCGTTCATCGTAAGCTGTACGGTTTCGCCATCCAGCGTCGTTGCCGGCTTGTCACGGATCGAGGCGTAGCGTTCCTGCGCTTTGGCCTCCATCGCGATTTTGTCCCGAAAGGCGGTCACAACGGTGTCGTCGGGGCGCAGATGGACAATGCCCTGATCGCCGTCGATCATCACATGATCGCCATTGAGCGCCTCGGTGGTGACGCGGTCGGCGTGGATCACCAACGGGATCGCCAGTGCGCGCGCGACGATTGCGGCGTGGCTGCCAACCGAGCCTTCTTCAAGCACAATACCGCGCAGGTTGCGGCCATATTCCAGCAGTTCGCCGGGACCGATGTTGCGCGCCACCAAAACAGGATCGGCCGGCATATCGGCGCCGGTTTCGGCACCTTGGCCCGTTAGGATACGCAGCAGGCGGTTGGACAGGTCGTCCAGATCGTGCAGCCGCTCGCGCAGGTAGGCGTCGGTGACTTGCTCCATACGGGTGCGGGCGGCATTTTGTTCTTTTTCAACGGCGGCTTCTGCGGACAGGCCCTGGGCGATGTCCTGCTCCATCCGGCGCATCCAGCCTTTGGAGTTGGCAAACATCCGGTAGGCTTCGAGCACCTGAAGCTGTTCTTTGTCGCCGTTGCCCGCGCCATCCAGCATCTTGTCGACGCCAACGCGCAGGGCATCGACGGCCTCAGACAGGCGATTGAGTTCAACTTCGGGATCGTCGGCCACGGGGTTGGTGACAACAACACGCGGCTCGTGCAACCAGATATGGCCTTCGGCGGCGCCTTCCTGTGCGCAGCCCCCGCGAAACATCACTGATTGCTGGTGCAGCGCCGACATGGCCGCGCCTTCGCCGACAAACGCGCCAAGTTCGGTCATCTCGGCCAGAACCATGGCCACAACTTCGAGGGCATAGATCTCGTCCAACGAGAAGGTGCGCTTTTCTTTGGATTGCACAACGAGAACGCCGAGGTTGTCGCCCAGTCGTTGCACCGGAACGCCGCAGAAGCTGGAGAAGATTTCCTCGCCGGTTTCCGGCATGTAGCGGAAGCCGCGCGCAGACGGCGCGTCGTCGGTGTTCACAACCTTGGAGGCCTTGGCAACGCGGCCAACAAGCCCTTCGCCAATGCGCAGGCGGGTTTGGTGCACAGATTCGGGGTTTAGGCCTTCGGTGGCACAAAGTTCCAGCGTGTCATCATCCCGGAACAGATAAATCGAGCAGACCTCGGTGCCCATGGACGTGGCGATCAAATGGGTGATCTTGTCCAGACGCTCCTGACCGGCGCTGTCCTCGGCCAGCGCGTCGCGCAACCGCTGAAGCAGTTTGCGGCTTTCGGTTTGCGTGTCTTGGGCCATAACGGGTTTCGGGTCCTTGCTGCTGGTCGAATAGAACACAAGCAGCGGAAAAGAAAAACGGAAAATGCCTAAGGGGTGCGTGAAACGGTGTTCTTTTGTCGATGGGTTAGGACGCCGCCCAAAAAGGGATCACCGCGCAGGGTATGCAAAACCCCCACCTCTGAGGGGCGGGGGGTGATGTTGTTTAGGTTTTGGGCAAAAACCTCGGCGGTCAGGCTTTTTCCAGCTCGAACGCGTCGTGCAGGGCTTGCACCGCCAGTTCCATGTATTTGCGGTCGATCAGCACCGAGATCTTGATCTCGGAGGTGGTGATCACCTTGATGTTGACGCCCTCATCGGAGAGCACTTTGAACATCTTGGCGGCAACACCGGACTGGGAGCGCATGCCGATGCCGACAACCGAGACTTTTGCCACATCATCGTCGGTCACCAGTTCGGCATAGTTCAGGCCACCGTCAGTTTTGAGCTGTTCAAGCGCTTGTTTGGCGCGCGCCACCTGGTCGGTCGGCAGGGAGCAGGTCATGTCGGTGCGCCCGTCCTCGGAGATGTTTTGCACGATCATGTCGACGTTGACGCCGGCGTCGGACAGGCAGCCAAAGATGATTGACGCGATGCCGGGGCGATCGGCTACCGACAAGAGCGTCATTTTGGCTTCGTCACGCGAATAGGCCACACCGGCCACAACATTGGATTCCATGATTTCCTCCTCATCGCAGACCAGCGTGCCGGCCTCGTCGGATTGTTCTTCAAAAGAGCTGAGTACGCGCAGTTTTACCTTGAAACGCATGGCCAGTTCGACCGAGCGGGTTTGCAGGACTTTCGCGCCGAGGCTGGCGAGTTCCAGCATTTCCTCAAACGATATTTTATCGAGCTTGCGCGCCTTGGGCGAGATACGCGGGTCGGTGGTGTAAACGCCGTCGACATCAGTGTAGATATCGCAGCGTTCCGCGCCAAAGGCAGCGGCAAAAGCGACGGCGGTGGTGTCAGAACCCCCGCGGCCCAGCGTGGTGATGCGGCCCTCGGGGCTGAGACCTTGGAAACCGGCCACGACAGCGACCCGCATGCCTTCACCGAATTTGGCGTTCAGGTTGTCGGTGGGGATTTCTTCGATCCGGGCTTGGGAATGCGCGGACGTGGTCAAAAGCGGCACCTGCCAGCCTTGCCAGCTGCGCGCAGGCACGTCCATTTCCTGCAAGGTCAGCGCCATCAGGCCGGCGGTGACATTTTCGCCGGAGCTGACGATCGCGTCATATTCACGGGCGTCATAAAGCGGGGAAGTTTCATCGACGAGACCGACAAGCTTGTTGGTTTCGCCGGACATCGCCGAGACGATGACGATCACGTCATAGCCTTTGGCGACCTCTACGCCGACGCGTTTCGCGGCGCGGCGGATGCGGTCTAGGTTGGCGACGGATGTGCCGCCGAATTTCATCACGAGAACGGGCATGGTCTGTCCCTTGGTCTTTTGTTCCGAGGCGGTTTAAGCGCTTGGGTGCCCCGACGCAAGCGGGGATACGTCGCAGGGGCGCGTCGTCTGCGCATTAGGCCTAGGGCAGGGCACGGCCCTTGAAGCACAAGCCCAAAGGCTTGAGCCATGCCCAACCCGTTAGGGGCGGGAGGGCGCGTCTTTAGAGAATGTCCAATACCGCCTCGGGCGGACGCCCTATGGCGGCGGCGCTCGGGGTGATCACAACCGGGCGCTCAATCAGGATGGGGTTGTCGGCCATTGCGGCCAGCAGTGTCGCCTCGTCTGCGGACTTGGTGAGGCCCAGTTCGCGAAACCTGGCTTCCTTGGGGCGCATCATGTCGATGGCTTTGACGCCCAACAGGGATTGCACCTTTTTGATGTCTTCCAGCGACGGTGCGTCATCAAGATAGCGGCGCACTGTGATGTCACCTTTGCCTTCGATCAGCGCCAGAGTTTGGCGCGATTTCGAGCAGCGCGGGTTGTGCCAGATGGTGATCACAGCCAGTCCCCGCGTTTTGTGCCCACTGCGTCGGCCACATTGGCAAAGCCGTCGCGTTCCAGAAGCGTATCCAGACCGCGTACGATGTCTTCGCCAAGGCTAAAGCCGCCAAAAACCAATGCCGTATAGACTTGAACGGCCGAAGCGCCGGCGCAGATTTTGGCATAGGCGGTTTCGGCAGAACTGACGCCGCCGACGCCAATCAACGGCATCTTGCCGTCGGTCAATTGGCTCAGACGTGCGAGCACGCGGGTGGATTTTTCAAACAGCGGTTTTCCGGACAGACCACCGGCTTCGCTCTGTTGTGGGTCTTTCAATCCGTCACGTGACAGGGTTGTGTTGGTAGCGATCACCGCATCAACGCCACTTTCTACGGCGACTTCGGCGATCTCGGCCAGTTCCTGATCTGTCAGATCCGGAGCGATTTTCAGAAACACCGGAATTTTGCGGGTAAGTTCGTCGCGGGTCTGCGTCACGCCCGCAAGAAGCGCCGACAGCGCAGCCTTGCCTTGAAGGTCGCGGAGCTTTTCAGTGTTGGGGCTGGAGACGTTGACGGTGGCGAAATCCAGATTTGCGCCGCAATGGGCGAGCACTTTGGCAAAATCGGCGGCGCGGTCGTCGCTGTCTTTGTTGGCGCCAAGATTGAGGCCAAAAACACCTTGCTCGGGGCGGTTTGCGAGGCGGGTGGCAATGGCCTCCATGCCGTCGTTGTTAAACCCAAAGCGGTTGATCGCCGCTTGATCTTCCATCAGGCGAAACAGGCGCGGTTTGGGGTTGCCGGGTTGGGCGCGGGGCGTAGCAGCGCCGACTTCGATGAACCCAAAGCCTGACACCGACAGGCCTTTGAGCGCGGTGGCGTTCTTGTCAAACCCGGCGGCGATGCCAATCGGGTTTGGCAGATCCAGACGGGCGACATTGGTGCGCAGGCGGGACGAGGTGATCTCTCCGGGGGCGTTGGCCACGCCCATCTGCAGCGCTTTGATAGCAAGCGTGTGCGAGACTTCGGGGTCGACCGAGCGCAGGGCGCGCATGCCGAGCTGTTCCATAGTTCGCATGAGCGTCATCAGAAAAGTCCTGCGGGGAATTGATGGGCGCCGTTTTCAAGCGGCAATGGTTGCGCCCAGTGCACGTCTGACAGCTGCAACTCTCTATAAAGATGCGGGAATTTTGCGCCACCGCGAGAGACTTCCCATTTCAACGCTTCGCCCAGCGCCTCGGTTTCGACGGCAAGAAGGAAAAGGTTTTCCTCCCCCGCGAAGTGTTTGGCGGCGGTTTCGGCGGCTTGTTCAGCCGTGGAAAAATGCACGTAGCCGTCGGCCACATCGATCGGCGCGCCAGCGGTTTGTCCGTCAGCACGCAGGGCCGCCCATTCGTCGGCACGGAAGATCTTAAAAATAAGCATGATGCCCAAATGCCTTGCAGTTTCCTCCTCGTCAAGTTGTGTCGGCAAGGTAATGCCTTTGACAACGAGTGGCTTTAGACTGCACGATATTGACTGAATGATAAAAACGAAGGGGGGATTCCCAATGATTTCCAGATTGATGACAGGTGCTGCTGCCCTGACGGTGACAGCCGGTATGGCCGCTGCGGATTATTCGCTGACCATTTTGCACACAAACGACTTCCACGCGCGCTTTGAACCGATTTCGAAATACGATTCAGGCTGCTCCGCTGACAGCAATGCCGAGGGCAAGTGTTTTGGCGGTTCGGCCCGGTTGGTAAGCGCGCTGGCGGATGCACGCGCACGGTCCAACAACGCAATTCTCGTAGATGGCGGCGACCAATTTCAGGGCACGCTGTTTTACACCTATTACAAAGGCAAGCTTGCTGCCGAGATGATGAACAAGATGGGCTATGACGCCATGACCGTGGGCAACCACGAGTTTGACGATGGTCCCGAAGTCTTGCGTGGCTTTATGGACGCAGTAGATTTTCCGGTGCTGATGTCCAATGCCGACGTGAGCGGCGAGGCCATGTTGGCGGACACTTTGGCCAAGTCGACCGTGATCGAGCGTGGCGGCGAAAAGCTGGGCCTGATTGGTCTGACACCACAAGACACCGACGAGTTGGCAAGCCCTGGTCCCAACATTATCTTTACCGATCCGGTTGGTGCGGTGCAGGGCGAGGTCGACAAGCTGACTGAGATGGGCGTAAACAAAATCATCGTTCTGAGCCACTCGGGCTACGGTGTTGATCAACGTGTTGCGGCCAACACTACGGGTGTCGATGTGATCGTGGGTGGTCACTCCAACACATATTTGTCCAACACCTCTGATCGTGCTGAAGGTCCATATCCGACAATGGTTGGCAAGACGGCGATTGTTTCAGCTTATGCCTATGGCAAATTTCTGGGTGAGTTGAATGTCACATTCAATGATGCCGGTGAAATCGTGGAAACCGTTGGCGAGCCGATCATCATGGACGCGTCTGTGTCTGAGGACGAAGCCACAGTGGCCCGTATCGCTGAGGCAGCGGCGCCGCTTGAGGAAATCCGTAGCAAGGTTGTGGCTGAAACGGCTGAGGCGATTGACGGCGAGCGCGGCTCTTGTCGGGCGGCGGAATGCACCATGGGCAATATCATTGCCGACGCGATGCTGGACCGAGTGAAAGATCAAGGCGTTCAGATTGCCATTCAGAACGGTGGCGGCATTCGCGCGTCTATTGACGCCGGTGAGGTGACCATGGGCGAAGTCCTGACGGTGCTGCCGTTCCAGAACACGCTGTCGACCTTCCAGGTGACAGGCGAAACCATCGTGTCCGCGCTGGAAAATGGCGTGAGCCAGTATGAGGACGGCGCTGGTCGCTTCCCTCAGGTGGCCGGTATGACATTTGCGTTTGACGTGAGCCGCCCGGTTGGCAGCCGTATCAGCGACGTCATGGTTGGCGATGCGCCGATTGAGCTGGGCAAACTTTACGGCGTTGTGTCCAACAACTACGTCCGCAACGGTGGCGATGGCTACAAGATGTTCCGCGACGCGCAGAACGCTTATGACTACGGTCCCGATCTGGCAGATGTGACCGCCGAGTTCATGGCGGCCAATGGTCCGGTGACACCGTATCTGGATGGGCGCATCACCAAAAAATAAGGTGATCATCTTGACGTAATTGACCCCCGCCGGAAAATTGGCGGGGGTTTTTCTTTGAGGCGCATGATGGAGCATCCGCTGTTTGATCTGATCGAGCAAAGAATTCGCCAGGCCGAGGAGGCTGGCGAATTTGACAGCTTGGAGGGCACGGGCAAGCCGTTGCCGCGCTGCGATGATCCTGCAAACGCAGTGTTTGGCCGGTTGGTCAAAGAAAGTGGTGCGGTGCCTGAGTTTGTGGCGCTATCGCGCGAGTTGGCCAAATTGCGCGAGGAGTTGCGTGAGACCGGTGACCGCACGAAACGCTCGGAAATCCTTAAGGTGATGTCGATGATGGAAGCGCGGATTGATTTGGCAAAGAAGGCTGGTCGGTAGTGGTCAGAGATCGAGTTCCGGCCAGAGGTCGGGATCGAGGTTGGCGATGAAGTCCTTGAGTTCTTGAGCGCGCGCATCACCCAGATTGATCGAGCTTTGATAAACCGCTTGGCGTGCTTGATGAACTGAGGCGGTGGTTATCGCACGCTGAACGTCCTGCGGACGGGTCATGGCTTCTTCCCAGTCAAAGCCAATATATTGCGCCAAAGTTTTCGTTGCGGCCTCTAAATCGGTCACAGTGTCTTCATAAGGCAAAGTTAGAATCCGGTCACCAAATTGTTGGCCCCACAATTGTGTGTATTTGCGGAAAAAGTTGAACTCCTCGGCCATTGAAGCTTGATCGAAAGTGTAGGTCATATGCTCTGATGGAAATGCGTTTCGCCAGCTAGACCATGCAGTGTCAACTGGATTTCGGTCCGCCAAAATGATCTTGGCATTCGGAAATGCGGCGAAAATTGCCCTTACAAAACGGTAGTTCGCCGGCAGTTTGTCCACAAAGAACTGCGTCTTGCTCCAGGTGCTGGGTAAGCGCTTGAGATATTCCTGCTTGATCGTTTCCCCTGAAGGGTAGGATGCGTTTTCATACACAGATTTAACGGCCTGGCGCATAGCACTTTGCTCGCCAAAAGGCACAACACTGGAGTGCGCAGACAGAATCTGTTCAATCAGAGTGGTGCCGGAACGTGGCAGGCCTATCACAAAGATCGGCGTGACATTGCTCGCGCTGGATGGGGTTTCCGGATCATCAATAGGCGCGGATGTCAGCAGGTCGAACTCAGACTGCAGATTGTTAATGAACGGTTGTCTCGCCGCAAACTCAATTTCATTTGCGCGGGCGAAGGACTGAGCTGCCGCTTCGTCGTCGGCGTGCGCGCGTTTGAACACTTCCGCTTTTGCAAAGTGTAATAGTGCAGCTTCGCTGGAGCGTTTTTTGTGGTGTTGTAATGCCTTGTCTATTCGTGGTTCGAGCTCCAGCAATGCCTCGGAGGTTAAAGTGTGTGCCAGGCTTTTCAAGGATTCGGCATGCGCGGGCGCTATCTGAAGGAGTCTTTCATATCTTTCCACAGCAAGGTCGGTTTGGCCATTCTGCGCCGCATCATTTGCAGCCAACAACAGAGTTTCCCCATCGTTAGGTGCGATTTCGAGGACAGCGTTCAGGACGCGGGTAGAAGCTTCGGTCTGCGCAGCACGCATGTAGTGGCGCACGGCTTCATGATACGGCACCAGCCCGAGCGCGCCGGTTTCGGCGGCCTTTTCAAAAAACTTGGCGCTTTCTTCGTTAAAGCCATTCAGGGAGCAGGCATTCGCGCTGAGCATCAAGCTTTCCGGATGGTCCGGGTTAATTGCTTCAACCCGTTTTGCGGCGGCGCTGACTGCGGCTGCGTCTTTTCGAGCTATCGCGATGTGCCCTATCATTAATTGGGTTTTTAGCTCGTTTCGGGGCGTAAGTGGCGTTTTCTCCAAGACCAGAAGGGCATCTTCGAGGCGATCGGCTCTGATCAAAGCCATCGCCAACAACGTATGAGCCTCGTTGTCGTCCGGTCCGGATTTACGCGATCGATCCAAAAAGATCGCGGCCTGTTTTGGTTTTCCCAAGTTGAGAAGAGATTGGCCGGCGATACCACTTAGACGCCAATCGGTTTGAGCTTTTTTCAAGCCGCTTTGTGCCGATTTTAACGCGGCTGCCCATTTGCCCGCTTGGAGTTGCTTTTGGGCTTTTTCCAATGGAGACAAACCGCGTATCCTTTTTCTGTGCCGGCGCCAATTTGCGCGAGTGAGCGGCAATTCGGCAATTGGATATTGCTATCCTCTGGAGGTTGAGAAAAACCATATGTGCGGACGTTTTGCAATCACACTTCCCCCTGACGCGATGGCGCAGTTGTTTGCGGCGGTTCCGGCCAACAATTTGCCATCTGTGCCCAACTACAACGTTTGTCCGACCACTCAGGTTCATGTGGTCTTGGGGGCGGCAGAGGCCGAGCGCCGGTTGGTGTCGATGCGGTGGGGTTTTTTGCCGAAATGGTACAAATCCCCCACGGATGGCCCGTTGCTGATCAATGCGCGTGCAGAAACACTTGCGGAGAAACCGGCGTTCCGCGCCGCCTGTCGGGAGCGGCGGTGTTTGATACCGGTGAGCGGGTTTTATGAGTGGACCAAAGATGACGAAGGCGCGCGCTGGCCGTGGTATATTCACGGCGCCGAGACGTTGGCATTGGCGGGTGTTTGGCAAGAATGGGGGTCTGAGGGCGAGCGGCAGGCGACCTGTGCGGTTGTCACCACGGGCGCAAATGAAACCATATCCAAAGTGCATCACCGGATGCCGGTTGTCATTGATGAGGCCGATTGGGGGCTGTGGCTCGGCGAGGAGGGCCACGGGGCGGCGACATTGATGAAGGCGGCGGAAGAAGACCTTTTGTCGTTTCACCAGGTGGACCGCGCGGTAAATTCCAATCGGGCGTCGGGGGCGCAGTTGATCGATCCGATTGACGGTTGATCTGTTGGAAAGCCGAAAAGTCGGATCCGCGATTTTCAAGAAATGCGCAACAATCCTTCAGGGGCAAACGGGCGGCTTACAGCTTGGCGAGGATGCCTGTGGCTGAGATGATGGCTTACGTTGTTTTAGGAGAGTTCCCATGGCCCGTTCAAGCTATTTTGCCCCGCAAGGTGGATTGCCGCCACAGACCCAGCTTTTGACGGATCGGGCGATGTTCACCGAAAGTTTTGCGGTGATCCCCAAAGGCACGATGACGGACATTGTGACGTCCAACCTGCCATTCTGGACCGACACCCGCGTCTGGGTGATTGCGCGTCCAATGAGTGGGTTCTCAGAGACGTTTTCGCACTACATCGCCGCAGTTGCGCCAGGCGGCGGCAGCGACAAGCCGGAACTTGATGCGCAGGCGCAGAGCGTGCTGTTTGTCGTAGAAGGCGCCGCAGTGGTTTGGATTGGTGAGGCGCGTCATGAGTTGACCGAAGGGGGCTATGCTTATGTACCCGCAGGGCAAGACTGGCGGCTGGCCAATGAAAGCACCGCACCGGTGAAATTCCACTGGATCCGCAAGGTTTATGAGGCTGTTGAGGGGATCGATGCGCCAGAGGCCTTTGTTACATCAGATCATGATGTGGACCCGACGCCGATGCCCGATACCGAGGGACGCTGGGCGACAACTCGCTTTGTCGAACCGGATGACATGCGTCACGACATGCACGTTAATATTGTGACGTTTGAACCCGGTGGCGTGATCCCGTTTCTGGAAACCCATGTGATGGAACATGGGCTTTATGTGCTTGAAGGCAAAGCGGTATACCGTCTCAATCAGGACTGGGTCGAAGTTGAGGCCGGCGACTATATGTGGTTGCGCGCGTTCTGCCCGCAGGCCTGTTATGCGGGCGGTCCGGCAAAGTTCCGCTACCTGCTTTACAAGGACGTGAACCGCCACATGAAACTGCGCTAAGGTGCCCGAAATCAAAAGCGGGAACGGAAATGCAGGATCATGAAGCGCTAGACGTGGGCTACGACATTCCGGCACAGGTCGGCATGACGGAAAGTGAGATCATGACGCCCGCCTTGGTGCTTGATCTGGACGCGTTGGAGCGCAATGTCGCCAAGATGGGGGTCTATGCGCAAGCGCATGGGATGCGCCATCGGGTACACGGTAAAATGCATAAATCGGTGGATGTGGCCAAGCTGCAAATGCGGGTAGGCGGAGCTGTGGGGGTCTGCTGTCAGAAGGTGAGTGAGGCCGAAGCCTTTGTGCGGGGCGGCATTGCCGACGTTCTGGTCAGCAACGAGGTGCGCAACCCGCGTATGATCGACCGGCTGGCGCGGTTGCCGGTCTTGGGCGCGCGGGTCAGCGTTTGTGTGGACGACATCGCCAATGTGGCGGAGCTGTCGCAGGCAGCCATGCGGCAGGGCACACAGCTTGACGTTTTGGTGGAGCTTGATTGCGGGGCTGGTCGCTGCGGCGTGGCGCGTCCGGCAGAAGCAGTGGCGATTGCGCAAGCTGTGTCTGATGCAGACGGGCTGCGGTATGCGGGACTGCAGGCATATCAAGGGGCGATGCAGCATGTGACGACATATGAAGATCGCCGGACCGCTGCGGAAGCAGCGCACGCGATTGTGCGTACCAGCGTAGCGGCGTTGACGGAGGCTGGCCTGACGCCGGAGCTTGTCACGGGCGGTGGTACAGGATCGTTCGAATTTGAAAGTGCGTCGCAGATTTATACGGAACTGCAATGTGGCTCTTATGCGTTTATGGACGCAGATTATGGCCGGGTTTTGGACGAAGATGGTGCACGACTGGATCAAGGGCAATGGGAGAACGCATTCTTTGTGCTGAGTTCGGTGATGAGCACAGCGCAATCGGGTAAAGCTGTTGTCGACGCGGGACTCAAAGCGATGTCCATGGAAAGTGGCCTGCCTTTGGTCTTTGAACGTGAGGCGTTGGACTATGTCGAGGCCTCAGATGAGCACGGTACGATTTCGGATCCTGAGGATCAGCTTTCTATCAATGAGAAGCTGCGGCTTGTGCCCGGTCACTGTGACCCCACGTGCAACCTGCACGACTACTACGTCGGGGTACGTGGCGGCGTTGTGGAATGTCTGTGGCCGGTCAGCGCGCGCGGCAAGGTTTTTTGAGTTCGTGCCACTCTTTTCGATTGATTGCGCTAACACTGCAATCTGCGGCGATTTCACCATCCTTTAAGGGTGGTCTTTTGGGGGCAAAACCTTTCAATGGGCCTTTGAGGAAGGGACCGGAGACATGAGCGCGCAACCTGTCAGAATTTTTATCAACGGGTTTGGCCGGATTGGCCGGACGGTGTTGCGCATTCTGGCGCAGGGCGCGCATTCGCACATCGAAATCGTTGGCATCAATGACATCGAGTCGATTCAGACCTGTGCCTATCTTTTTGAGTATGACAGCGTGTTTGGTGCCTATCGGGGCGAGGTCTCGACGGACAGCGCCGCCTTGATCGTCGATGGACTGCGCATTCCGTTTCATGCAGAGCGTGACCTGAGCACGATGGATTTGAGCGCCGTTGATGTGGTGTTGGAATGCACGGGCATGGCTGGATCGCGGGCAGTGGCCGAGCGTGGATTGGCGGCAGGCGCGGGGGCGGTTTTGATTTCCGGGCCGTCCGATGAGGCGGATATCACCATTGTGATGGGCGCCAATGAAGAAGCGTTGAGCGATCAGAAAATCGTGTCAAACGCGTCCTGCACAACAAACGCGCTGGCACCCCTGTTGCGGGTGCTGGATCAGGAATTTGGTCTGATCAGCGGCCATATGACGACGGTGCATTGCTACACCGGCAGCCAGCCAACGGTGGACAAACCGCGGGCCGATCTGGCCCGCAGTCGGGCGGCGGCGTTGTCGATGGTACCGACAACCACATCGGCGCAGCGCCTGATCGATAAAGTATTGCCGCATCTTGAAGGCCGGGTGGAAGCGCGGGCGATCCGCGTACCAACGGCCTCGGTGTCAGCGATTGATTTGACCATACAGACTGAAAAACCAGTGTCTGTGGACGGCGTGAACAGCGTGCTTTTGGCCGAGGCCAACCGCGCGCCCTTGATTGGCTGGACAGAAAAGCCGCTGGTCAGCACGGATTTGCGCGCAAGGCCTGAGTCGTTGGTGTTGAGCGGACCGGAGACTTCAGTGTCGGTTGGTGGCCTGCTGCGGGTGTTTGGCTGGTATGACAATGAATGGGGCTTTTCCAACCGGATGTTGGATATGGCTGAGAGAATGGGACGGCGATAAGCCGTGCGAGGGGATTTCGGAGAGAGAGTATGACGACCAACAAGGATCAGGATCGCGCCCGTCAGGCGGCGCTGGATTATCACGAGTTTCCCAAGCCCGGCAAGCTTGAGATCCGCGCAACCAAGCCGATGGCGACAGGGCGGGATTTGAGCCGGGCTTATAGCCCCGGTGTGGCGGAGGCCTGTGTCGAGATTGAGAAAAACCCTTCGGATGCAGCGCGTTACACGGCCAAGGGTAACCTTGTCGCAGTGATTTCCAACGGTACGGCCGTTCTGGGGCTTGGCAACATTGGCGCGCAGGCCAGTAAGCCGGTGATGGAAGGCAAAGCGGTTCTGTTCAAGAAGTTCGCCGGTATTGATTGCTTTGACATTGAGGTGAATGAGCCCGATCCGGAAAAGCTGGCTGATTTGGTGTGCCGTCTGGAGCCGACGTTTGGCGCGGTCAATCTGGAAGACATCAAGGCGCCGGATTGCTTTCTGGTGGAGCGGATTTGCAAGGAACGGATGAACATTCCGGTCTTTCACGATGACCAGCACGGCACCGCAATTGTTGCTGCCGCTGCAGCCTTTAACGCGTTGATCGTGGCCAAGAAAAACGTTGAAGACATCAAGGTCGTTGCCTTGGGCGCGGGCGCTGCCGGCATCGCATGTCTGAAGATGTTGATGACGATGGGTGTGCAGCACGAGAACATTCTTATGCTGGACAGCAAAGGCGTGGTGCACAGCCAGCGTAACGATTTGTCGCCAGAAAAATCCGAGTTCGCGCAGCCCACCGACAAGCGCACCACCATGGAAGCCATGGAAGGCGCTGACCTGTTCTTGGGTGTGTCCGGTCCGGGCTTGCTGACCAAAGAAATGGTCGAGCAAATGGCAGATGATCCCATCATCTTTGCGCTGGCCAACCCGACGCCGGAGATCATGCCAGAACTGGCCCGCGAGGCAGCCCCCGGTGCGTTGATCGCGACGGGGCGGTCGGATTATCCCAACCAAGTCAATAACGTGCTATGTTTCCCGTTCATCTTCCGTGGTGCGCTGGATGTGGGCGCAACAGAGATCAACGACGCGATGAAGCTTGCCTGTGTGGAAGCGATTGCCGGTCTGGCGCGCGAAACCACCAGCGCCGAGGTGGGCGTTGCGTATCGCGGAGAAAAGCTTGCCTTTGGGCCGGAATATCTGATCCCGAAACCGTTTGATCCGCGGCTCTTGCCGACGATTGCTGTGGCTGTGGCCAGGGCGGCAATTGAGTCTGGTGTGGCGACAAAGGACATCGATCTGCAGGTCTATGAGGAGAAACTCAGCGCGCAGGTGTTTAGGTCCTCGATGATCATGCGACCTGTTTATGAGGCGGCCAGCATGTCGCGGCGCAGAATTGTGTTTGCTGAGGGCGAAGACGAACGCGTGCTGCGCACGGCGCAGGCCATGTTGGAGGACACTGTTGATACGCCGGTCTTGATCGGGCGCCCTGAAGTGGTTCAGCACCGTTTGGATAAGGCTGGTCTGAAGATCAAAGCCGGTGTTGATTTTGAACTGATCAACCCCGAGCACGACGAACGGTATCGCGATTATTGGACCACCTATCACGACAAGCTGCGTCGCAAAGGCGTGAGCCCTGACAGTGCGCGGGCCATTCTGCGCACCAATACCACAGCGATTGCCGCAATTGCGGTGGAGCGCGGGGATGCGGATAGCATGATCTGTGGCACATTCGGTGAATACCGCTGGCACCTTAGGTATGTGACGGAAGTGTTGCAAAACAAAGAGTTGCACCCGGTCGGTTCGCTGTCGTTGATCATTCTGGACAAGGGGCCCTTGTTCCTTGCGGACACGCATATTCATATCGAGCCGACCTCTGAGCAGGTCGCGGAGACTGTGATTGCAGCCGCACGGCATGTGCGGCGGTTTGGCGTTGATCCCAAGATCGCACTGTGTTCCGGAAGCCAGTTTGGCAACCTTGATAGCCATTCAGGCCGGGTGATGCGTGGGGCGCTGGATGTGCTGGATCAGAACGAGCATGACTTTGAATATGAAGGCGAAATGCACACGGATGCTGCCTTGGACCCAGAGTTGCGCGACCGCTTGTTCCCTGATGGACGTCTAACAGGCAAAGCCAATGTGTTGGTCTATTCCAACACTGATGCGGCGGGTGCCACCCGCAACATTCTGAAGTCCGTTTCTGACGGTCTGGAAGTTGGGCCGATCCTGATGGGCATGGGCAACCGAGCGCACATTGTAACACCGTCGATCACCGTTCGCGGCTTGATGAACATCTCGGCGCTGGCAGGTACAACGGTGTCGACTTACGGCTGATTTTCAGAGGCTGTAATGCGTAGGTATCGCGTCGGTATTGCGTAGGCGTCATTTTTAGGGGCAGGTTTCGGTTGAGACCTGCCCCTTTTGCATGAGTGTAATCGGGATTTTGGGGAGCCCGATCACATCGGCCAAAACACCAGAATGGCGGGGATCGAGACCACGACCACTAGAATTTCAAGCGGCAGACCCATGCGCCAGTAATCCCCAAAGCGGTAGCCGCCGGGGCCGAGGATCAATGTGTTGTTCTTGTGCCCGATGGGCGTGAGGAATGCCGAGCTTGCCGCAACCGCCACAGCCATCAGGAAAGGATCGGCAGAGACGCCAAGTGTGTTTGCCATCTGAATGCCGACGGGGGCCGCGACAATGGTGGTCGCGGTGTTGTTGAGAACATCCGAGAGCGTCATCGTGACCAACATCAGAACCGTCAAAACCGCCCAAGCGGGCAGGCCCGCCGTCAAGTCGATCAGCGCGTTTGCAATCAACGATGTGCCGCCCGAGCTGTCGAGTGCTGCGCCTAGGGGGATCATCGAACCCAAAAGGACGACAACCGGCCATTCGATGTGGGTGTAGAGTTCCGAAATTGGCACGATCTTGGCCAGAACGTATGCGACCACCACCAGCCCCAAGGCCACGGGCAGATAGATCAGTCCCAGCGACGCGGCTGCGACCGCGCCGATGAAAAGGCCGATGGCGAGCCACATTTTGCTGTCAGCGGTGACAACGAGACCGCGGTCGGCAAGAGGGAGACAGCCAAGCCATTCGGTCACGTCAGCGCCTCGGTCCTTTTGTACAAGAACCAGAAGAATGTCGCCGGGCTGAACCTCGGTTTTGCGGATCTGGCTGCGGATCTGGCGACCCTCGCGAGAGATCCCCATCAACACAGCGCCCTGTCGCCACGCCAGCCCAAGTGCTGCGGCTGTTTTGCCAGCGATGCGGGCGGTTTCCGGCACCACCACTTCGATGATGTCGAGGCCATCGCCTGCGGCTTTGAGATGTCCTTCGCGTTTTTCATCCGAGAAATTCAGCGACAGTGCTGCGCGTAACTCATCCAGTGCGTCAGGGGAGGCTTCAAGCACCAGTGTGTCGCCTTCCTGCAGCACCGAATTGCGGGCCGCGCCATAGCGGCGTTTGCCATCGCGCATCAGGCCGAGAATTGCCACGTCAGCGTCTTCTGCCTCTGTGTCGAGTTCGCCCAAGCGTTTGCCAATCAGTTTGCTGTCGGCAGGCACGGTCAACTCGGCAATGTACTGACCCAAATCGGAGGCGTTTTTACCCGCGTCTTCGCGGGCAGGGATCAGGCGCCAGCCGATCAGCGCAACAAACAGCAGGCCGACAATTGCGGTGATCCCGCCCACGGGGGCAAAGTCAAACATCCCAAAAGGCTCACCCGTGGCTTCTTCTCGGATTGAGGCGATGATAATGTTGGGGGGCGTGCCAATCAGCGTGGCCATGCCGCCCAAAATGGTGGCAAAGCTGAGCGGCATCAGGGATTTGGCGGGGCTGCGACCGGCCTTGCGGGCGGTTTGGATGTCGACGGGCATTAGGAGTGCCAGAGCGGCGACGTTGTTCATGAAGGCAGACAACACCGCGCCAATGGCGCCGATGATGGTGATGTGACTGCCCAGCGAGCGTGCGCTGTCCACCAGCGTGCGGGTGATCAGAAAAACGGCGCCCGAGCGCACCAAACCGGCGGACACCACCAAGACCAGCGCCACAATGAGCGTTGCCGGATGACCAAAGCCGGAAAAGGCGTCTTTGGTAGGTACAACGCCCAGCACAACGCCAATCATCAGCGCCGAGAAGGCGACAAGATCATAGCGAAACCGTCCCCAAAGCAGCATGGCAAACACCAGTCCAAAGAGGCTGAAGAGGATGATCTGGTCGGTGGTCATGCGAAAAAACCTGTTGTTCAATTTGTTGTCGGGAGAAAACCGCAGGCAGGCCGCGAAAGCAAGCGGGTTGCGACCTTGATGGACCTTGACGTATAGAGACCCCTGACACGCGATTAAGCCAAGATATACCGGAGGCAATCCATGGCCGGCCATAGTAAATGGGCAAATATTCAGCACCGCAAAGGGCGTCAGGACGCTGTGCGCTCCAAGCTGTTTTCCAAACTTTCCAAAGAGATCACAGTGGCCGCCAAGATGGGCGACCCCGATCCGGACAAAAACCCGCGTCTGCGCATGGCCGTCAAAGAGGCCAAGAGCCAGTCTGTTCCTAAGGATGTGATTGATCGCGCGATCAAGAAATCGACCGCAGGCGAAGGCGATGATTACGAAGAGATCCGCTATGAGGGCTATGGCCCCAATGGCGTGGCTGTGATCGTTGAAGCGATGACCGACAACCGCAACCGGACAGCGTCGACCGTGCGCTCGACGTTTTCCAAAAACGGCGGCAACCTTGGCGAAACCGGTTCTGTCGGGTTCATGTTCGACCGCAAAGGCGAAGTGAGCTATCCGGCGAGCGCGGGTGACGCGGATGCGGTGTTTGAAGCGGCCATCGAAGCTGGCGCAGAGGACGTTGAAAGCTCGGAAGATGGTCACATCATCTGGTGTGAAGACACGGACCTGAACGATGTTTCAAACGCGCTTGAGGCGGCTTTGGGCGAATCCGAGAGCACCAAGCTGGTGTGGAAACCGACCACGACGACGGACATGGATCTGGAAGCGATGCAGAAGCTGATGAAGCTGATTGATGCGCTTGAGGATGACGACGACGTGCAGCGGGTGACCGCGAACTTCGAAGCCTCTGACGAGGTGATGGAGCAGCTTTAAGCGGTTCCGTCCATTTGAGACTTTGCGAAACCCGGCCCTGAGTGGTCGGGTTTTTTGTTGAGGGTATTTCATTTCTGTGGCGGCGGTCAAAAGAGGGCTGGCCGCATGGTCACGTGACCTCAACTCAAGCCCTCGTTTCGCCGTATTTTCGTGATTTACAACGCGTCAAGATTTCTTGGTTAACGGAATTTCACAAACGGAGCGGCAATGCGGTTTGATCTTTTGGATGGGGTGCGCGGGCATCTTTTGTTCATGATGATGCTGGCGCATTTGGCGGCGCAACCGGGCATGGGCTATCTTTATGATGTGCATCACGCCCGTATCATCCAGCTTTTGGATGCCGAGTTTCTGGTGTTTTTGTCCGGTCTACTGGTTGGCATTCTCTATGCGTTGAAATTTCAGTCTCGCCAAAAACTAGCGGATTTCCTTGGGCAGAGGATCAGCAAAATCTATGCCTATTACATGTTGTCCGCCGGGCCGTTTTTGATCCTGTTGCTGATGAGTGGTGCGGGGCCGGTGCAGTATCTGTTTGGCCTTGGCGAAGTTGCTGTTTTGCAAAACGGCGGCGCGTATTCCGATATTTTGCCGATCTACATCGTCTGTTTCGCCCTGCTTTGGGCCGGCAGCTTTTTGTTGCGGTGGGTGCCGCAGTGGGGGCTGCTGGTGCCGTCAGGCGCAATTTATGTGGCGAGCCTGTTTGATTATGGCGGCGGGATTTTTGGCTGGGGTCAGCGGTATCTGGTGTTCGATCTGGTGGCGTGGCAATTCCTGTTTTGCATTGCGTATCTTTGCGGTCTGAAGTTTCGCGAGATTCTGGCCTGGATCAATGGGCTGAGCGTGCGTGGCTATTGGGCCGTGTTTGTGGTGACGGCAGTGGCGTGTTTGGGGCAGCGCTGGGCGTTTTTCTATCCTCCGTTTGCCGAAGTGCCAGCGGGCGTGGCGGACAATTGGCCGAGGATGCATCTGCATCCGGTGCATATCGTGCGCACCATGGCGGTGGTGGCGTTTGTCACTGTGGCGATGACACGATCGGTACGCGGTACAGGTTGGGTCACCGGCGTGTTGCGTTGGTATTTCAGCCTGTCGTTGCTACGGCATTGTGGCGTTTGGGCGATCCAGATGTTTGTGATCCACGTCTATTTGATTGCGGCTTTTGCCTATGTTTTGCCTGCGCTGTCGGCCGCAGAGGCCTTTGGCGCGGCGATGGTGGCGCAGGCGGTCTTTATGGCTATCCCGTGGGGGCTGCATCGCGCAACTAAGGCGGCTGCCTTGCGCCGCAAGGCGTCGGCCTAGCGCAAGGCGGCGCGGGCGGTTTTGCGGATTGCCGACGTTAGCGGGTCCAAAGCGGGTCGCAGCAGGCGGGTAGATTGCCAATAGAGCGGCGTCGTGTAGAGCGCGTCGGGCAAAAGTGGAACAAGGGTTCCCGCCTCCAGATGTGGTTTGATCGAGACCAGTGGATTCATGCCCCAACCCAATCCCAAGAGACACGCATCGACGAAACCTTGTGATGAGGGCAGCCGATGGCTCGGCGGCGTTGGCGCACTGCCGAGGTTTTCCGTCATCCAGATTTGTTGCAGCCGGTCCTTGGGGTCAAACACCAGCATTGGCGCGCGCGCGAGGGCCTTGGCGGTCACGCCGTCCGGAAAATGGCGCGCCATGAAGGCGGGGCTGGCGGAGGCGACATAATCCAGCGTGCCAAGCGGGGTGCTGTCGCAACCCGCAACAGGCGCTTCGTGGGCGGTGACGGCGGCGACCACCTCGCCGCGGCGCAGCCAGTCGGCGGAGAAGTCCTGATCATCCACCACCAGATCGAACAACAAATCCGGCACCTGTGCGATGGCAGGCAGGAACCATGTGGCGAGGCTGTCGGCGTTCACCGCTATGCGCAGACGGGCTGAGCGCGGTGTCAGGGCCGCCACGTCGCGCGCCAGCGCGGTTTCCAACATGCCAACCTGATCAAGGTGCGCGGCAAGGCGGCGACCGGTTTCGGTGCCGTGACAGGGCTGTCCACGGCGCACCAGAGGTGTACCGGCGCGGTCTTCAAGCGCTTTGAGCCGTTGGGAAACTGCGGATTGGGTGACGCCAAGTTCACTGGCTGCGGCTTCAAACGATCCGGTGCGTAAGATGGCGGCGAGGGCCGCGAGTTGGGCGTAATCGAGTTGCATTAGCCAGCCTTATGTTGCTCAAGGTTTTTTAATTTGAGTAATTCAACCCAGCAGCTTAGTCAAACTTTGGAAACGGTGGAGAGACAGGATGTTAGAAGCAGCGGGCGCGGGATTTGCGCTGGGGTTTTCGTTGATCATGGCGATTGGCGCGCAAAACGCATTTGTGCTGCGCCAAGGGCTGCGCGGGCAATACGTGCTGCCACTGGTGCTGACCTGTGCAATCTCGGATGCGATCCTGATCACTGCGGGCGTGGCCGGATTTGGCGGCCTGATCGCGGCCAACCCCTGGGCCTTGGACATTGTGCGTTGGGGCGGGGCGGCCTTTCTGTTTGTCTATGGCGCGATGAACTTCCGCGCCGCTTTTCAGGGGGGCGACCAGTTGGATGACAAAGGCGGCACGGCGGGCTCACTTGGGGCAGCGTTGGCGACGTGTTTGACGCTGACGTGGGCCAATCCGCATGTCTATCTGGATACGATTGTGCTTTTGGGCGGAATATCTGCGCAATACTCACCAAGCTGGGCTTTTGGATTTGGGGCCGTTGTGTCGAGCTTTGTGTTCTTCTTTATGTTGGGCTTTGGGGCGCGGCTGTTGCGGCCGGTGTTCACAAGCGCAACCGCGTGGCGGGTGCTGGATGTGGTGGTCGGCGTGACCATGTGGGTTATTGCGCTGAGCCTTATCTGGTCACACTGAGGCCCTGCATAGGTGCACATAGAGTGTGACCATGTGGGTGTTTTGTGCGTAGGTCCGAGTGCCTTAATGTGTGGAAACGCATCTGAGGAGACCGCGCCATGAGTTGGAACCCAGCCCTAGACCCAACTTTGCCAGACAGCACCAATCTGGACGCCATTGAAACCGTGATCGTGCCACGAGCACGGGATCTTGGCGGCTTTGAAGTGCGTCGCGCGTTGCCCGCGCCACGGCGACAGATGGTGGGGCCATTCATATTCTTTGATCAGGCGGGGCCTGCCGAGTTTATCACCGGCTCTGGCGTAGACGTGCGACCGCATCCTCACATCGGCCTTGGCACAGTGACCTATCTGTACAAAGGCGAGTTTGAGCACCGCGACAGCCTTGGCACACATCAGATGATCTATCCGGGGGAGGTGAACTGGATGGTGGCGGGCAATGGTGTGACCCATTCGGAGCGCACCAGCGAGGAGACGCGCAAGGCGCCGTCAAACCTGTTTGGTATTCAGACGTGGATTGCGTTGCCGGAAGACCGCGAAGATGACCCCGCGATGTTTGAACATCACGGCAAAGACGCGCTGCCGTTGCTTGAGGGCGAGGGCAAGGAGGTTCGGTTGATCCTTGGCAACGCATGGGGAGAACGCGCGCCTGTGACGATGATGTCGGAGACGTTTTACGCCGATGTGCTGTTGCAGGCGGGGGCTAAGCTGCCGATGCCGGATGATCATGAGGATCGCGGGCTTTATGTGTCGGAGGGGTCAGTCGTGATTGCGGGCGAGACCTTTGAGGCAGGTCGTATGATGGTGTTTCGACCCGGTGACGCGATTACGGTCACGGCAGGGCCACAGGGCGCGCGGTTGATGGCGTTGGGTGGCGAGACCATGAACGGGCCGCGCCACATCTGGTGGAATTTCGTCAGTTCCAGCAAGGAAAAGATCGAAGAAGCAAAGCAGGCCTGGGCGGACGGCGACTGGGAACATGGCCGGTTTCAATTGCCGCCGGGTGACACGGGCGAGTTCATTCCGTTGCCGTAGGCATGGTGGCGTGTGCGCCAGCCAAAGACATATAAAAGCTTCGGTAGTTAACCTGTTTCCTATCTCGACATTTCCCAAAGGCCATGGTCCATTGCGGCCATGACAACAGAGCAAGGGTATAATCCGGTCAAAGGCGTCTTTTGGATGCTGGTCACAGGGCTGTGTTTTGTGGCGGTGACGGCACTTGTGAAGATGGTCGGGCCACGCTTGCCAGCCGCGGAGACCGCGTTTTTGCGCTATGCGCTGGGCATCGTTTTTCTGATCCCGATGATCAAACCGATATTGAACGCCAACCTGACCCGTCGTCAGGTGGGGCTGTTTGCGTCGCGTGGTGTTTTGCACACGTTGGGCGTGGTGCTTTGGTTCTTTGCCATGGCGCGCATTCCGATCGCGGAAGTCACGGCGATGAACTATTTGTCGCCGGTTTATGTCACAGTCGGCGCTGCGCTTTTCCTTGGGGAGAAGTTGGCGGCGCGGCGGATTCTGGCGGTGGTGCTGGCGCTGATCGGGGTGTTGATCATCCTGCGTCCCGGATTTCGCGAGTTGAGCAGCGGGCACTTTGCCATGCTCATCACCGCGCTGACGTTTGCAGGCGGCTACATCATCGCCAAGAAGCTGAGCGAAGAGGTCAGCGCGACCGTTGTTGTCGGCATGCTGTCGGTGACGGTCACGATCGGGTTGGCGCCTTTGGCAGCGGCGGTTTGGGTCACGCCGACATTGGGAGAACTGGGTATCCTGTTCGCGGTCGCATGTTTTGCGACGGCGGGGCATTACACCATGACGCTGGCCTTTGCGGCGGCGCCGATCACAGTCACCCAACCGGTGAGTTTTTTGCAAATGGTCTGGGCGGTTTTGCTTGGCTGGATTGGCTTTGGCGAGCAGCCGGATTTCTGGGTGATCGTGGGCGCGGGCGTAATCATTGCGGCGATCAGTTTCATCACGTGGCGCGAAGCAGTGATCAAGCGGCGACAAGTCACGCCTTTGGTAGGGCAAACCAAGGTCTAATCGGGCTTTGTGTTTAAAAGGCAATGGGTTAGGGTCCAAAAAGAGAGGGAGCGGTATCATGAAAATTCAATTGGTAGCTTTGGCGGCGGCGTTGGGGCCGGCGGTTGCGATGGCGGGAAATATGTCGGTGGACACTGGCGCCGAAATGGGATCGCAGGGGGACCCGTACGAGGGTATGGTTCTTGTGCAGGAATGCATTTTCGAGACCGAAGATCCCTATTGCAGCTTTGTCGCCAACGGATCGACACTCTATGCCAGCATGGACGCGCCAACGCCGGGCTATGTTTTGGAGGCGATTGGCACGCTTTATCAGAATGCGCCGCTGATGCTGAAAGCGGATATCGTGTCGATGGGCGACATCACAGCGGATATCGCCATTCACGCTTTTGAGCTCGACCCCGATCTGGACTGGTTCGCCGAAACTCGCGGATACTTGCAAGGCCGGTGGATGGCGGCGTCGGCGCCTGCTTACCAAAGCTATGTCAGCGGATCGGTGGTAACGGAGTATGTCGACGGGCAGGAGCAATCCCAATATGTGATGGAGCTGGCGCAGACGTGTGATGGTGCATCCGAGGCTGGGCCGGTGCTGATTGCCTGGGCCAATCCATGGGACACGCCGGCCTGTTTGTATCTGGACGCCGTGACGCCGGATCAAATGCGGGTGCGGCTGGTTGGCGGTGACGGTGCACAGGTGATCTACGTGCGGCCTTGATCCGCTAGGCGGCGTTGTCCAAAAGCAGCTTTGCAAACCGTCTGGCTTCTTTGCGTGCGGCAGTGGGGTCGAGCGTTTCGTTGGATTGAGCGGCCTCGAGCCAAACTCCATCCATATAGCTTTGCAGCGCTTCGCGCACGATCTCGCGCCGGTCGTCCGGCAATAGGCTGCGCAATTCGGACCGGAAATGCGACGTCACCCGTGCGCGGTTGATGCGGTGCAGTCGGGAAAGGCTGTCGACGTATGGCGCGTTGGCCCAAAACTGCATCCAGATCGAACATTGCTCGATGGTATAAAGCCGGTCGGCAAAGTTGGCGTCAATGACCGCCATGAGACGATCCAGTGGTGATTTGGCCGAAGCGTAGCGTTCAAGCTGCGCCTCCTTGAGCAGAGTCAGCAGACGGCGCATGGTGGCCTCCATCAGCTTTTCCTTGGAGCCAAAGTAGTAGTTGATAGACGCTGCAGACGCACCGGCCTCGGCCGCTATTTCTGCCATGGTCACAGCCGCATAGCCGCGTTTGTGCACAGCCGAAATCGTGGCGTGGATTAACTCTTCGTGTCGAATGTCGCGGATACGTGTACGGCCCATGGCGCCACTTTGGAGCGAGCCGCCGTCAGGTGCAATATTGTCATTCAAATAAAATTTTTAAATGAGCATTTAAAAAATGAAAAAGCGGTGCTAGGGTTTTTGCTGCCGGAGGGAATCCGGAGGAATTAGGTCGCCCAATTGGGGCGCAGAATTGCTAGGAGCGCACGATGCAGCTGCAACCGACTGCCAGCCATTTTATCGACGGGGAATATGTTGAGGACCCCAGTGGCGCGCCGATTGACATCGTCTATCCTGCCACTGGCGAAGTGATTGGACAGGTCTTTGCGGCGACCCCCACAATCATCGAGCGTGCCTTGGACAGCGCCAAAGCCGGTCAAAAAGTATGGGCGGCGATGTCGGGACGTGAACGCGGTCGGATTTTGACCCGTGCTGCGGCGATGATCATGGAGCGCAATCACGAGCTGTCGGTTCTTGAGACCTATGACACCGGCAAGCCATATCAGGAAACCAGTGCGGTGGACGCCACAAGCGGCGCGGATGCGCTGGAGTTCTTTGGTGGTCTGGCTGCCAGTCTGACGGGTGAGCATATCCCGCTGGGCGAAGATTGGGTTTACACCGTGCGCGAGCCACTGGGCGTGTGCGTCGGTATCGGCGCATGGAACTATCCAACGCAGATCGCTTGCTGGAAAGGCGCGCCAGCGTTGGCTTGCGGCAACGCGATGGTGTTTAAACCGTCCGAGACCACGCCGATGTGTGCGCTGAAAGTCGCGGAAATCTTGCTTGAGGCCGGGTTGCCCAAAGGCGTTTACAACGTTGTGCAGGGCATGGGTGAGGTTGGCGCCGCGTTGGTGAATGACCCGCGTGTGGACAAGGTCAGCCTGACTGGATCGGTGCCGACCGGTAAAAAAGTTTACGCGGCGGCGGCCAGCCACATGAAACATGTGACGATGGAATTGGGGGGCAAATCGCCTCTGATTATCTTTGACGATGCGGATGTTGAGAACGCTGTTGGCGGTGCCATTCTGGGCAACTTTTACAGCTCTGGTCAGGTGTGTTCCAACGGCACGCGCGTGTTTGTTCAAAAGGGCATCAAGGAAAAGTTCATTGCCCGTCTGGCCGAGCGTCTGGGTGATGCGGTGATTGGTGATCCGTTGGATGAGGCGACAAGCTTTGGCCCGATGGTGAGCGAGCGGCAAATGAACATTGTGCTCGGTTACATGGCCAAAGGAAAAGATGAAGGCGCGCGGCTGGTTTATGGCGGTGAGCGATTGGAGCGCGACGGGTTTTACCTTGCGCCGACAGTGTTTGCTGATGTGACCGATGACATGACGATCGCGCGCGAAGAGATATTTGGCCCCGTAATGTCGGTGCTGGATTTTGACACAGAAGAAGAGGTGATCGCGCGCGCCAATGCCAC
This sequence comes from Shimia sp. Alg240-R146, assembly GCF_947331465.1. Classification (GTDB taxonomy): domain Bacteria; phylum Pseudomonadota; class Alphaproteobacteria; order Rhodobacterales; family Rhodobacteraceae; genus Shimia. The sequence goes on from NZ_CAMZOK010000002.1 coordinate 375,702, forward strand.
CGAATTTGGCCTGTCAGCGGGTGTGTTCACATCGGACCTGAGCCGCGGACACCGTGTGATCGGCAAACTGGAAGCGGGCAGCTGCTTCATCAACTCCTACAATGATGCGCCGGTTGAGGCGCCATTTGGCGGGGTGAAGATGAGCGGCGTGGGGCGAGAAAACTCCAAAGAAGCCATCAACCATTATAGCCAAGTAAAGTCAGTCTATGTGCGCATGGGCGATGTAGAGGCGCCGTTTTGATCGGTTTTGCGGTGTGGGTCGGCCCTTTGACGGTCGCCCACCCACCCACCCCGACCGCCAAAAGGCCGGGATTCCAAATGTTTAGAGGGTGCGTCTGATGCAGGCGGATTATGTGATTGTCGGCGCGGGCAGCGCAGGTTGCGCGATGGCGTATCGGCTGAGTGAGGCGGGCAAGTCCGTCTTGGTGATTGAGCATGGTGGGAGCGACGTTGGCCCCCTTATTCAGATGCCGGCCGCGCTGAGCTATCCGATGAACATGTCGATGTATGACTGGGGCTATATGAGTGCGCCGGAACCGCATCTGGGCGGTCGTCAGCTGGTTTGCCCGCGTGGCAAAGTGATTGGCGGCTCAAGCTCGATCAACGGCATGGTCTATGTGCGCGGGCATGCGGGCGATTATGAGCATTGGGCGGAGAGCGGCGCGACCGGATGGAGCTATGCTGATGTGCTGCCGTATTTCAAGCGCATGGAGCATTGGCACGAAAGCGGGCAGGGCGGCGATGCTGAATGGCGCGGCAGCGATGGTCCGCTGCATGTGAGCCGCGGGCCGCGCGACAACCCGTTGCATGCGGCCTTTGTCGAGTCCGGTCGTCAGGCTGGGTATCCGGTTACCGGCGACTACAACGGGCAGCAGCAAGAGGGTTTTGGCCCGATGGACATGACGGTGCACAATGGCCGACGGTGGTCGGCGGCGAATGCATATTTGAAACCGGCGCTGAAACGGGAGAACTGTGATCTGGTCAAAGGGTTGGCGCGTCGTGTGGTCATCGAAAATGGCCGTGCGGTGGGTGTCGAGATCGAACGCGGTGGGCAGGTGCAAGTCATTCGCGCCAATGCCGAAGTGATCCTTGCAGCGAGTTCGATCAACTCCCCCAAATTGCTGATGCTGTCGGGTATCGGGCCTGCGGCGCATCTGGCGGAGCATGGCATTGACGTGGTCGCAGATCGTGCGGGGGTCGGGCAGAATTTGCAGGATCACCTTGAGGTCTACATGCAGGTGGCATGTAAGCAGCCGATCACTTTGTATAAACATTTCAACCTGTTGGGCAAGGCGATGGTGGGCGCGCAATGGCTGTTCACCAAAACGGGACTGGGCGCGTCCAACCAGTTTGAAAGTGCGGGTTTCATACGGTCGCGTGCCGGCGTGCAGTACCCTGATATCCAGTATCATTTCTTGCCGATTGCCGTGCGCTATGACGGGCAGGCGGCAGCCGAAGGCCACGGATTTCAGGCCCATGTTGGCCCGATGCGCTCGCCCTCACGGGGCGCGGTGACGCTGAATTCTGCAGATCCGAAAGCGGCGCCGCATATTCTGTTCAACTATATGTCGACCGAGCAGGATTGGGTGGATTTCCGTGCGGCGCTGCGCCTGACGCGGGAGATTTTTGCCCAAGACGCGATGAAGCCATTCGTGAAACATGAAATCCAGCCAGGAGATGCGTTGCAGAGCGATGCAGAACTGGACGGCTTTATCCGCGAGCATGCCGAAAGCGCCTATCACCCTTGTGGCACCTGCAAGATGGGGGCGGCGGACGATCCGAGCGCCGTTGTCGATCCCGAGTGTCGCGTTATTGGCGTTGACGGGTTGCGGGTGGCGGACAGCTCGATCTTTCCGCGCATCACCAACGGCAACCTCAATGGGCCGTCGATCATGACCGGTGAAAAGGCGTCTGACCACATTCTGGGCCGAAGCCTTGCGGCGTCAAATGCCGAGCCTTGGTTCCATCCGGACTGGCAAACAGCGCAGCGTTAACCGTCGCGCCGTGAGGTGGAGCGGAAAAGGTCGGGCAGCCCGTCAATTTTGACGAAGTGATCTACAGCAAAGCTTGGCGTTTGGGCTGCGCCGGTTTGCTTCCAGAACGGGCGCATGACGTAAACATCAAAGGCGACTTCTGTGTCGGTGCCCTGAATGGCGTTGAGCCCTTTGCCTTGGACCCGCACGTTCACGTCGGCACCTTTGATGATCACGGAAAAGCCACCGTTGACCTCGGTCTCGCCGTCGACCAGGAGCCTGATGCCGTCGCCATAGGTTACCTTGCGCACGAGCACGTAAAATTGTTCAGGATCGTTGACGGCGGTGCGGAACCCCCATTCATCCAAAAGGCCGCCGCCGTCGCGGATGTCGTTGCCCAAATAGCGGGTGACGCGGGTGATGGTGTTGTCAAAGACAACGGAGTTTGGATAGGAAATTTCAAAGGCGGACCGCGCCGACATCATCGCGTCGGCCTTGGCTTTGATCGCAGCTTTCTGACCGCCGACGCCAAACGATGCGCCGCTGGTGTAGTCTGCAACTTGCACGGTCTTATCGCGCGGATTTGGCGGCGCCTCAAACCCCGGCACGTCGGACAAATGCACCATGCGGTGCTCGCCCTTGTCCCACAGGAAAAAGCTACCGGCTTTGAAGTCGCCGGAGTTGATGTAGCCGTAGTTGGTTTTGGCGTAGTCGAGATTGACGGGCACCACGTCGCCGTCGCTGAAGCATCCGGTGAGAAAGGTGAGGGCAAAAAGGGCCGTTGCCGGTTTGAAAATGCGCATGGTGTTCCCCGATAAAGGCGTGCGTCCAAGGGCTTGGAAAGAAATTGTTTCAGAATGGAGGCTACACGAGGGGGCGATGATCTGTCACGCAAATGGTTTTGTTGGGGGTATTTGATCGGAGTCAATGTGCGGGCGCTAAATTCCGCCTAGCAATTGGGCGACTTTCAACGAGGAGCGCTAAAAATGTCGAACACCCCCCACGAGTTGGCCGCCGAATTCCCCGAGTTCATTGAAAAAATGAGTTCGCTTAAGGTAGCGGACAAGCATTTTGCCAGACTGGCCGAAGACTATCACGACCTCAATCGCAAGGTGCATGCTGCGGAAACCAATGTGCAGCCGCGTGAGGAGCTGGCGGAGATGGATTTGCGCAAACGGCGCGGTGCGCTCAAAGACGAGATCTACGCCTATCTTAAGGCGAACTGATCGATGAAAGCATAGAGTTTCGGCAGAGTGTCAGAGCGCCATAGGTCGGTATGACCGGCGCCTTTGACGGCAAGGAACGTCTTGGATTCGGAGGGGGCGGCGGAGAAAATCTGTCGCCCCATTTCTATGGAGATGAGACTGTCGTTTGTGCCGTGGATGACCAACAAAGGATGTCGAAGTTGAGCCGCCCATCGCAGGCTGTCCCACTGTCCTTCTGTGTACACTTGCAGTGGTGTCAGTGCGGGGTAGTGATGTTGCGCCAGCGCTTTGATGGAGGTGAAGGGAGCTTCGAGGATAATTGCATCGGCTGGACCGACGCCTTTCATGTGGTCTGAGGCGGCCGATGCGTTGAGCCCAATAGCGACGGCTGCGCCAAGGCTTTCGCCGTAGACTATGGTTTTTGAACTGCTAGGCGGGAGAAAGGTGAGCGGCAAGAGAGCGTGTTTTTCCAGCCAAACAAGCTTGGCGGAGCGTTTGAGAGAGTCCTCTGATGGGGCTTCGGTGCTGCCACTGCTGCCCGGGTAAGCCAGCGCGATGAGGCCGTAACCGCGATCCATGAAACGCCGAAAGCGCCCGGCGCGGTTGGCGAGATTGCCGGCATTGCCATGTAGGTAGAAGATCACTGGTTGGCCCAGTTTTGGCGGTGCGGTCCAGACAACGAGGGTTTCGCCATCAAAATCGAAAGCCTGTTCGGTGACGCCGGAGAGGCCAGCGTCGGCGGGAGTGACTTGGGTCTTGTCAAACGGATAGATCAGCAGGCGCTCGGCTGGTCCCGCCAGCGTCACGGCGGCAAAGGCCAACATGATCGTCAATGAAAGCAGCCGGAAAGCGAGACGCATCAGCCAACCTCGTAAGGCAGCACGCCGCGGGCGTTTTCGTTGATGGTCAGGCGGCGTTCAAGCGGTGGCACAGAGCGTTGGTGACAATCGGCGCGTTCGCAGATGCGACAGGAGATGCCAATGGGCTCAAAGGCTTGCGGGTTATCAAGCTCCATATGGTCGGCGTAAACCAGCGCGTCAGCATGGCGGATTTCGCAGCCCAAGGCGATGGCGTAACGGCGCACAGGCGCGCCGAAATGGCCGCCGGATTTGGATACATCGCGGGCCAGTGAAATATAGCGTACGCCGTCCGGGGTTTCGGCCAGTTGGCGCAGGAAATGGCCCGGGGTTTCAAAGGCGCGGTGCACGTTCCAGAGCGGGCAGGCGCCGCCGAAACGGGCGAATTGCAGACGGGTGGCGGAATGGCGTTTGGTGATGGTGCCGGCCTGATCCACACGCACAAAGAAGAAGGGGATGCCTTTGTTTCCGGGGCGTTGCATGGTCGAGAGGCGATGCGCGACCTGCTCGATGGAGGCGCCAAACCGGTTTGCCAGAAGCTCGAGATCGTGGCGGGTGTCATGCGCGGCGGCCAGAAATTCGCCGTAAGGCATGAGAGCTGCGCCGGCGAAGTAATTGGCAAGGCCAATTTTGGCAATCGCGCGGGCTGCATCGGTGTGGAAGCGGGCGAAATCGAGGGTGGCTTCGAGCAGTTTGTCGCTTTGTAGCAGGGCCACTTGCAGAAGCAGCTGGAAGGTTTGGGTTTCGGGCTGGGCGTAGCGCGAAATCTGCAGTGTTTGGCCCTTGGCGTCAAAGTCGCGCAGCGCGTCGATGTCTGTGAATGCCACGGTGATGCCGCGCGCCTGCAGTGCAGCGATGGCGGCGGCGCGGATGCCGCCAGCTTGAGCTGACGAGGTTGCGAAGTGTTCGGCGGCGCGGTCGACCGCGTCTATGTAGTTGTCACAATAGTGAAAAAAGTCGCGGACTTCGTCCCACGGGCTGGCTTGGGCTTGCACATCTGAGCGACCAAGGGCCTCGTCCAAGGACGCTAGCCGTTCGTGGGTTTGGCGATAAGCGCGGTGCAATTCAAGAAAGGCGCGGGCCAGTGCGGGGGCGTTTGAGGCTGTGAGGCGCAGGTCGGCAAGTGGGGCCGAGACCTCGGCCAACACAGGGTCGGCGAGAGCTTCGCGCATGTCGCTGACCAGGCGTTCGCTGTCTCCTGCGGAAAGCTCGGTGACGTCGAGGCCAAATTCCTGTGCGAGAGATAGGACAACCGTGGTTGAAACCGGACGGTTGTTGTTTTCCATCTGGTTCAAATAGGGCAGGGAGACGCCAAGTTTCTGGGCGAAATCTTTTTGTGTCAGATCGAGCCGCGTGCGAATTTCACGCAGTTTTGCGCCGGCGTAAAGCTTTTGCGTGGGCATGTGAGTCTCCGGTTTGCATAGCTGCAAACATAACTTTGCAAAGTCATGTGCGCCAGTGTTTCGCGCGGGTTGCGGCGAAACGTCTTGGTTGCAGTGAAATTGAGACGGTCAGAAGGGCAGCGATCAGATGCCGAGGTGTTTCTCGCGCCAGATGACCAGAGAAATTGCGGACACGCCGGCGATGCTGGTGGCAAACATCAGCCACAGGAGCGGGAAGGCGCCCGTGTCGGTGTTTAGCAGTGCGCCCGCCAAAGCGGAGAGCGCGGCGCCGCCGCCGATCATAATTGCGCCCGCGAGGCCAGAGGCGGTGCCCGCAAGATGCGGCCGTACCGACAGCGCACCCGCGGTGGCGTTGGGGATCGCGAGGCCGTTGCCGATGCCGACAAGCGTCATAAAGCCAAAGAAGACCTCGGCAGAGCCATAGCCGGCTGCGAAGAGGGAAAGCGACATGCCGACGCCGACGCCGCAGATCGCGCAGCCGGCAAGCACCATGCGGTTCACACCAAAACGGGCGGAGTAGCGGCCCGACAAGAAGTTGCCTAGAAAATAGCCAACCGCAGGTGCGCCAAAGTAGATGCCCATTTCGGCGGACGACATGCCAAAGAGTTCGGTGGCCACAAACGGTGCGCCGCCGAGGTAGGCAAAGAAAGCGCCAGACGTGAGGCCATTGGCGAGACTGTACCCCCAGAAACGGGGGCTGAGGAAGAGCTCGGGATATTCGCTGAACTGTTGCTTCAGCGTCAGACCTGAAGATGATTTGGTTTCGCCCAGATCGCGCCACGTCAGCCAAAAGATGGCAAGACCGGCAAGAAATAACATCCAGAAACTGGATTGCCATCCGAAGTATTGATCCAACACACCGCCAAGCGCGGGTCCAAGCATCGGCACAACGGTCATGCCCATGGTGACGTAGCCAATCATGCTGGCGGCCTGATCCGCGGGGACCATGTCGCGCACCACAGCGCGGCTGAGCACCATAGCGACGACAACGGCGGCTTGCAGCATGCGGAAAGTCAGAAACAGCGCGACGTTAGGTGCATAGATGCAGCCCAGAGTGGCGATGAGAAAGATGAACAAACCCCACAAGATCACCGGGCGGCGGCCAAACTTATCCGAGACCGGCCCGACCACAATTTGCAGCACCGCATTCACGGCGAGATAGACCGCAATCGACAGCTGCATGACGCCATAGTCGGTGTCAAAATAGGCTGTCATCGACGGCAGGCTGGGCAGGAAGATGTTCATGCACAGCGCCGACACACCCGCCAGCAGGATCAGCGTGGCGATGTTCGGAGGACTTTGGCGGTCAAGAAATTGGGCGGGTGAATGATCGTTCATAAGGTCAGAATTAGGCTTGTGGGGCCGGAATGTCCATGGGGTGGTTAAACTGTGAAATATTTGCAGGTTTGCAATTTACTAGGATGGTTGATGGTGCGATTTGCAAATTTGCCGGAAAATCCTTTTGCAGCGCAGCATCGCAGACTATGGTCGCCCCAAATTACAGGGGTCCTGCTATGAAAGATATCCTCCAACAACTGGAAGAGCGCCGCGAAACAGCCCGTTTGGGGGGTGGTCAGCGCCGCATCGACAGCCAGCATGCCAAAGGCAAGCTGACAGCCCGCGAGCGCATCGAACTCTTGCTTGATGAAGGCAGTTTTGAAGAGTTTGACATGTTCAAAACGCATCGTTGCACCGAATTTGGCATGGAAGATCAAAAGCCTGCGGGTGACGGTGTGATTACCGGCTGGGGCACAATCAATGGCCGGATGGTCTATGTGTTCTCACAGGATTTCACTGTATTTGGCGGTTCGCTGAGTGAAACACATGCTCAGAAGATTTGCAAAATTCAGGATATGGCGATGCAGAACGGCGCGCCCATCATCGGTCTGAACGACTCGGGTGGCGCACGTATTCAGGAAGGCGTGGATTCGCTGGCCGGCTATGCCGAAGTGTTCCAGCGCAATATCATGGCCTCGGGCGTTGTGCCGCAGATCAGCGTGATCATGGGCCCATGTGCGGGCGGCGCAGTGTATAGCCCCGCGATGACCGACTTTATCTTCATGGTCAAAGACACGTCTTACATGTTTGTGACCGGCCCTGACGTTGTGAAAACCGTCACCAACGAGGTTGTTACGGCAGAAGAGCTGGGTGGTGCGTCGACGCACACCAAGAAGTCGTCTGTGGCGGATGGCGCGTTTGAAAACGACGTGGAAGCGATGGCGGAAGTGCGCCGTCTGGTGGACTTCCTGCCGCTCAACAACCGCGAGAAGCCGCCGGTGCGTCCGTTCTTTGATGAGCCGGGCCGGATTGAAACCAGCCTTGATACGCTGGTGCCGGAAAACGCCAACACGCCGTATGACATGAAAGAGCTGATCGCGAAGATTGCGGACGAAGGCGATTTCTACGAAATTCAGGAAGACTACGCCAAAAACATCCTGACGGGATTTATCCGTCTGGAAGGCCAGACCGTGGGCGTGGTGGCGAACCAACCGATGGTGCTGGCGGGCTGTCTGGACATCGACAGCTCACGCAAGGCGGCGCGGTTTGTACGCTTCTGTGACTGTTTTGAAATTCCGATCCTGACGCTGGTGGATGTGCCGGGCTTCCTGCCGGGGACGAGCCAGGAATACGGTGGCGTGATCAAACACGGTGCGAAGTTGTTGTTTGCTTATGGCGAGGCGACGGTGCCGAAGGTGACTGTGATCACCCGTAAGGCTTATGGTGGCGCGTATGACGTGATGGCGTCCAAGCACCTGCGCGGCGATTTCAACTATGCGTGGCCAACTGCGGAGATCGCGGTGATGGGGGCCAAAGGCGCGACGGAGATCATTCATCGTGCGGATCTGGGTGATCCTGAGAAGATCGCGGCCCACGCGCAGGATTATGAAGACCGCTTTGCGACACCATTTGTGGCAGCGGAACGCGGCTTTATCGACGAGGTGATCCAACCGAAGTCGACCCGCATGCGGGTGAGCCGCGCGTTTGCGAGCCTACGGAACAAGAAACTCGAGAACCCGTGGAAGAAGCACGATAATATTCCGTTGTGAGTCAAAGGCCCGCCGCGTCAGCGGCGGGCGATACGTCCTAGCGCGGTTTTGGGTCATCAGAGAGGTCTAAGCATGAGCACCGTTTTCAACACCCAAGCGTTTACGATTGTCCATGCCGACGAGGGCAAGTTCGTGGGCAAAGGCCTGCGTGCGTTCTTTGAGTATCGCGATTTGGGAATCGAAGGCGCTTCGGGTGGCAAGTTCGGAGCGCATGTCATTCGCGCGGTGCCGGGCATGGAAAGCCCTGCGGCGTGGCATAGCCATGATCTTGAGTTTCAGATGGTTTATGTGACCAAAGGCTGGGTGGTGTTTGAATACGAAGGCGAGGGCGAGCATGTATTGCGCGAGGGGTCTTGTGTGTTGCAGCCGCCTGGCATCAAACACCGTGAAGTGCGCCACTCGGATGATATGGAGCTGATCGAAATCATCAGCCCCGCTGAGTTTGACACCAGTGATGAGGATGCACCCGAGTGAGCAAAGCCCGCTGGCATATCACATGCGTGGATGACACGCTGACGCTGAGCCGATTGGCCTTGGCGCGGTTTGACGTGTCGGCATCCACTGTGTTGCCAGATGGCAGCCGGTTGGCTGTGGCACATCAAGTGCGGCAGGATATGTGGCGGGCGTTGCAGGGGCTGCGGGGCTTTGCACCAGCAGTTGAGGTGCGCCGCGAGGGCGGTGCATTGCATGTGAGAGCAGGGGGGCAGGTGGCCGGAGCGGTTGCCAAAGCCCATGTGGAAGGCACAATTCAGGGCGTTCTGGATTGCCCCAAGCGCCGTGCGCGCTGGGTGCGTCACGCCACTCGCGGGAGGGCGGTTGCATGATCGGCCGCGCCGCACTTATAGCATCTGCCGCGCTTGGAGGGACCTTATGGAGCGCGGCCACGGCCGGGGCCTTGGAGGAGACACCGGCCGTGCCTTCCGGAAATGAGATCCGCTTGCAGGAGATCATTTTCGAGACCCGTCAGGACAGCAGTCAGGTCGCGCGGTTTCGCTATGTGATGCCGTTGATCCGGCAAGGTCTGGAGTTTCACCAGATCGAAGATGATTTCTTTCATCTTTGTATCGGTGTCGCCGTGCCCTACCTCGCGGTTGAGGCCAAGGAGGTCGATCAGGTGATCATCTCGATGGCGGATCGTGAAACCGAATTTGGCGTCACAACCACCCTGGCAACCCAGTTTTTTGAGGCGTTTAGCATCGAAAACGGGGCCTGCATCTGGGAGGGTTTCTGATGACACCACAATATCTAGCGGCCAAGCCTGTGGACGAGCGGAAATTTGCGACATTGCGGCCACAGCACATTAGCTTGGTGGGCTATCCGTATCTTTTTGCTTATGAATCCTCTATTGTGCGCCCATGCCACACACCTGTGGCGTTGAGGCAGGCAGGGTCGAATGGCCCTGCTACAATTGAAAACAATACGTGGAGACAAAGATGTCCAAGAGCATCAAAGCATTCCTCGCCGTTGGTTTGGTCACTGTCGTGGCCGCCTGCGCCGATAACGCACCAGTCGAAGAATACGTCGTGGTCGACCCAGCGCCGATTTCGACTGAGCCGGAATACACCGGCAAATATAAGTAACTCCGGTTACACGCGATATGGGCAGGCCGGACGGCCTGTCCAGCCTCTGACACAGGCTCAGAGATTTTCCCGAGATACCGCGCGCATTAGCGCCCCTTTGCAGAAAGGAGGCGCGGCATGATCAAACATCGCGGCTTCCCCGGACGCCTTCCCGGCACCGATTTTCAATTTGTCATCCGACGCGCCAACCCCAAAGGCGTGACTGCGCTTACGGAGCGCGAGCGGTTTCGCGACCGCAGGCCGCCTGACCGGCGTGCCGATGCCGGTTTCATGCAAGCGCTTTGGGAGCAGTTCGGCGAAGAGCCGTTTGAGCGCGGCAATCTGGACGCGGGTCGGTTGAGCTGGCTGTTTGGCCGCGAAGTTGTACCCGCCGAAGACCCGTTTGATCCGGCAAGCTATGACGCCTTGCTGCGCATCGATGTGAACGTTGCGCGGGCGTCGTTTCCGGACGCCTTCAACGGCAAGGGCGAGGAATGGGCATGATTTCGCCTAGAGGTTTACGGAATGAGCAGGAAGGTGCTCATCTCGTGGCTGTTAAGAAACTGTCAATTGCGCGCTGCGCGACCTGTGCCAAAGTGGTGGACATGGAGCCTCGGCCGGGAGCGGCTGGCTCTTGTAACAGTGTATTCCGTTACCCTTCCCCTTTCGGGTGGTTCTGTGGCGTCCCTGCAGAATCACCCGTTTTTTCAAGTGGATACCTAGGGCATCGGCAATGCCAAACAGCGAAAGAACCGGTCACAAGAGCCGGACGGGCAAGAGGACAGGACAGATGCGGATTCACAAAATCATACTGGCAGGAGCAACGGCGCTTGGCCTTGCGGCCTGCGGCGACACGCTTGGCGAACAGGCGCTTATCGGCGCTGGCGCGGGCACCGCGACCGCAGCCGTGGTTGGCGGCAACCTTGCAGCGGGTGCCATCATTGGCGGCGCAGCCAACGCCATTTATTGTCAGGAATTCTCCAACAAGTGCTGAGCGCGCCTGCGCCACACGTATTGATCTGATATTTTCGGCTGCTTCGCAGTCGATCCCGACCCCAAGGCCATCGACGTGCATAAGCGCGGCGGTGGCTTTTTTGTTGCCAACGTCTGCGGCCGCGTCCGCAGTTCAAGACCAAGAAGGACACTGATATGTTCGACAAAATTCTGATTGCCAACCGCGGCGAGATCGCTTGTCGTGTGATCAAATCTGCCCGCAAGATGGGCATCAAAACGGTGGCGATTTATTCGGACGCCGACAAGCAGGCGTTGCACGTGCAGATGGCGGATGAGGCCGTTCATATTGGCCCGCCGCCCGCGAACCAATCTTATATCGTGATCGACAAGGTCATGGACGCGATCCGCAAAAGCGGCGCACAGGCGGTGCACCCGGGCTATGGTTTCTTGTCGGAGAACTCTAAATTTGCCGAAGCGCTGGCCGCCGAAGGCGTGGCGTTTGTTGGCCCGCCTGTGGGTGCCATCGAGAAGATGGGCGACAAGATCACCTCCAAAAAGATCGCGCAGGAGGCCAAAGTGTCGACCGTGCCCGGTTATATGGGGCTGATTGAGGACGCCGAAGATGCGGTCAAGATTTCAAACCAGGTTGGTTATCCGGTGATGATCAAAGCCTCCGCCGGCGGTGGCGGTAAAGGCATGCGGATTGCGTGGAACGACGAAGAAGCCCGAGAGGGGTTTCAGTCGTCTAAGAACGAAGCTGCCAACAGCTTTGGGGATGACCGGATTTTCATCGAGAAATTCGTGACCCAGCCGCGCCACATCGAGATTCAGGTGCTGTGCGACGCGCATGGCAATGGCGTGTATCTGGGCGAGCGCGAATGCTCGATCCAGCGCCGGAACCAGAAAGTTGTCGAAGAGGCACCGAGCCCGTTTCTGGACGAAGCGACCCGTAAGGCGATGGGTGAGCAGTCCGTCGCGCTTGCCAAGGCGGTTGGATATGCCAGCGCAGGCACCGTGGAATTCATCGTTGATGGCGACAAGAATTTCTACTTCCTTGAGATGAACACACGTTTGCAGGTGGAACACCCTGTGACCGAGCTGATCACTGGTGTTGATCTTGTTGAACAGATGATCCGTGTCGCCAATGGTGAGCCGCTGAGCATCACTCAGGACGATGTGAAACTGCAAGGCTGGGCGATTGAAAACCGTCTGTATGCTGAAGATCCCTATCGCAACTTCCTGCCGTCGATTGGTCGTTTGACGCGCTATCGCCCGCCTGCCGAGACCAAAGCCTACACTCCGGGCACACAGCCGGGCGGTGCTGGTGACGTTGTCGTGCGCAATGACACCGGTGTCTATGAAGGCGGCGAGATCAGCATGTATTACGATCCGATGATCGCCAAACTCTGCACATGGGCGCCGACCCGCGACAAAGCCGTAGAGGCGATGCGCGTGGCGTTGGACAGCTTTGAGGTTGAGGGTATTGGCCACAACCTGCCGTTCCTGAGTGCGGTTATGGATCATCCGATCTTTATGGCGGGGGACATGACCACGGCCTTTATCGAGGAACAGTATCCCGATGGGTTTGACGGTGTTGCATTGCCGGAAGCGCAGCTAAAGCGCGTGGCGGCGGCTGCGGCGGCGATGTACCGCGTGGCTGAGATCCGTCGCACGCGGGTGTCGGGCCGGATGGACAACCACGAGCGTCGCGTCGGCAAGAAATGGGTTGTGAGCCTGCAAGGTCAGGACTTTGCAGTGAAGGTGAAGGCGGACAAAGATGGCTCGACCATCAAGTTTGACGATGGCAGCAAGCTACGAGTGGCATCGGATTGGACACCGGGCGATCAGCTGGCCGAGGTGGACGTTGACGGGCCATTGGTGCTGAAGGTTGGCAAACTTCCAGGCGGGTTCCGGTTGCGCACCCGTGGCGCGGATATGACGGTACATGTGCGCACGCCGCGTCAGGCGGAGTTGGCGAAACTGATGCCCGAGAAAGTCGCGCCGGACACTTCCAAGATGCTGCTTTGTCCAATGCCGGGTCTGATCGTGAAGGTCGACGTGGAAGTGGGCGACGAAGTGCAGGAAGGTCAGGCGCTGTGCACGGTGGAAGCCATGAAGATGGAAAACATCCTTCGGGCGGAAAAAACCACCGTGGTCACCAAGATCAACGCGGCGGCTGGTGACAGCCTCGCGGTGGATGACGTGATCATGGAGTTTGAGTGATCGCCTGACGTAACGGGCCCGGCATCGCCGGGCTGCCCCCTCCTGTTGCGTGGGTGGGGGCGCAAAAATTTCGCGGTCACAGACCGCGTTGGTGGGTAGTATTATGACGGCTGAGACGCAGCAAATATCCAGAATCGGAACAGTCGGCCCGTTTGAGGTCGGCCGTTTGGCGTATGGCTGTTGGCGGTTTGCGGGCTCATCCGTTCCGGAGGCGACAGCCAAGATCGACGCGGCGTTGCAGATCGGCGCCACTATGCTTGATACGGCCGCGATCTACGGTTTTGGGCAGCAAGGATTTGGCGGTGCGGAGGCCGTGTTGGGCGAGGTGTATGCCGCGCACAAAGGGTTGCGGGAACGCACGGTTTTGGTGACCAAGGCGGGAATTCATCCACCTGTGCCCTACGACAGCCGCGCGTCAAATCTGATCGAGAGCTGCGAGGGATCACTCGCGCGGCTTCGCTCCGACACAATCGACGTATTTCTGATCCATCGACCGGATCTTTTGGCCTCGTTTGATGAAGTGGCGGCAGCGTTGGCGCAGTTGCGGCGCGATGGCAAGATCCGTGAAGCGGGCGTCAGCAATTTCAGCCACACCCAACTGCGCGCTCTGCAGGCCAAGCTGGATTTTCCGTTGGTGGCGACGCAGCCGGAGTTCTCGCCCCTGGCGATTGATCCGCTGGAAGATGGCACGTTGGATGTGGCGCAAGAGTTTGGTTTGGCCACGATGGCCTGGTCGCCATTGGGCGGCGGGCGGTTGACGACGGCGCATCAGCCGGAAGCGGGGACGCAAGAGGCGCGGGTTCTTTCGGTGCTGGATGCGATTGCGACACGTGAAGGTGTGGACGTGGATCACGTCGCTTTGGCGTGGGTGCTGGCCCATCCGGCCAATGTGTTTGCTTTGATTGGCACGCAAAACGTGGACCGCATTCGGGCGTCGGCACAGGCATTTGATGTGAAGCTGAGCCGTCAGGATTGGTATGACGTTCTGGTGGCCGCGCGCGGGGTGCCAATGCCGTGAGCTGCGTGTGCCGACATATCAGGTTTCAGGATCAGTTGAGGTTGCGGTCGCGTAATTCCTGCTGGCGCATCGGCATTTTGTCGATGGAGGCAGAGATTTCGCGCACGTCCCACGGGAAGGGTTTGCGCAAGTACGGATTGCCGTCTTTGCCGATCAACACGAGCATGAAGCCACGCGGGCGCAGCTTTGTGCGCAGAGCGGACGGGTTGTCGGGGTCGGTGTCTACAAGTACCACCACGTCGCGCTCGGCCAGTTCGTGGGCAAGGGTCTCGATCAAGGCCATTTGCTGTATGAAACGCGGGTCGCGGTCGGTGTCCGCAAATACAGCTAGGGGCCGGTTGATCCAGAGAAAGTCGCTCAGGTCCACCTCTGAGGCGGCGCGCACCAAAGACGGTTCGGCTGCGTCCTCTGCCGCCAGAACCGGGGCCGTAAAAGCGGCGAGAAAGCTTGTCAGAACAAAGGCTAAGCGGTGTTTCATGGTCTCTCCTGTTGGGACCAATATAGGCGCTTTGGCAGCTATTGCGACCACCTATCAGACCAAGGTGGCCAATTTCGCAAAGATTAACCGGAAATGCACAGGTGTAGCAGCATGATGGACGGGATGGATATCCAGCCGTTTTATGCCACGCCGCAAGGCGGCAGCGCGGCCTTTGACAAGGTGCATGGAAACATGGACGTAATTTTGCACGTGGGGGCGCATCTGACCGGTGTGTCCTCGTTGACCTATTACCTCGAACGAAACCGGCGAAAACTGCGCGATCACGGATTGGCGCTTTGGACAGTGTCAGACACCCGCAAAGGGCTGTTTGACGGGCTGACTTTGCGGTCCGGCCTGCATGGGGTGGAGCGGCGGCGTATGCGCGGCGCCGGTCGGGTGCGGCTGCGGTGTGCGGCGTTGGAAAAGGCGCGTGCCAAAGAGCTTTTGGTCTGTGACCCCGGCATTCTGGGCGGCGTGTCTGACAATGTCGCAACAGAACGGCTTTATCCGGCGGCGGGTGAGCGCGGAGCGCGGATGGCGCATGCGTTTGAGGGGCGGGTGAAGCGGGTGTTTGTCAACATTCGTGCGCTTGAGGATTACTGGGCGGCGGCGTTGGCGCATGCTGTGACAAACGGATTTCCTTTGCCGTTGCAATCGGAGTTGGATCGTCTGGTGACGCAGCCGCGGAGTTGGCGACGCGTGATCACCGATTTGGCGGCGGCGATGCCGGGAGCTGAAATTTTGGTGGCACCGTTCGAGCGGGTCGGCGAGAGGCCTGATGATGTCGTGGAATTTGCTGTGGCGGGGCGTTTTGGTGCGCCGGCCAATCTGCGCGTTGGCATGGGACCGCAGATCCCGCAGTTGAACGCGCTGCGCGAAGTGCTGTTGGATCGGTATGAGGACGAAGAGGACCTGCCAGATGGCAGTGGCCGCTGGCAGCCGTTCAACGCAGTTCAAATAGAGACGTTGAGAGAAATATACGCAGCCGATTTGAAGTGGCTGCGGTCAGGCGCAGACGGTCTGGCGTATTTGATTGAGGAAAAGGATCCAGTGCTGGCGGGCAAACGCCCGTTGGTGGGAACCTGACCAAGGGACAAAAAAGAGGGTAAAGCGATGAGCGACACCAAGAAGTGGGAAGAGCTGGCAGAAAAAGAACTGCGTGGTCGGCCATTGGATGATCTGACGTGGAAAACGTTGGAAGGCATTGATGTAAAACCGCTTTATACCGAGGCGGACACCGAGGGTTTGGACCATATGGGGTCGCTTCCGGGGTTTGGTCCGTTCACGCGCGGACCGAAAGCCACGATGTATGCCGGGCGCCCTTGGACAATCCGTCAGTATGCCGGGTTTTCGACCGCTGAAGAATCCAACGCGTTTTACCGTCGTAACCTTGCTGCTGGTCAGCAGGGGGTGTCGGTGGCTTTTGATCTGGCGACGCACCGTGGCTATGACAGTGATCACGAACGGGTAGTCGGCGACGTCGGCAAGGCGGGCGTGGCGATTGACAGCGTTGAGGACATGAAGATCCTGTTTGACGGCATTCCGCTTGATAAAGTGTCGGTGTCGATGACCATGAACGGCGCCGTGGTGCCGATTTTGGCAAGTTTCATCGTCGCAGGCGAAGAGCAGGGCCACGACAAGGCCTTGCTGGCCGGCACCATTCAGAACGACATTCTGAAAGAGTTCATGGTGCGCAACACCTATATCTATCCGCCCGAGCCATCGATGCGGATCATCTCGGATATCATTGAATATACGTCCAACGAGATGCCGAAGTTCAACTCGATCTCGATTTCCGGCTACCACATGCAGGAAGCGGGCGCGAACCTTGTGCAGGAGCTGGCCTATACGCTGGCGGACGGGCGCGAATATGTGCGTGCGGCGATGAACGCGGGCATGGATGTGGACAAATTCGCGGGCCGACTGAGCTTCTTCTTTGCGATTGGCATGAACTTCTTCATGGAAGCGGCCAAGCTGCGCGCGGCGCGGTTCTTGTGGCACAAAGTCATGACCGAGTTTGGCGCGAAGAACGAGCGCTCCAAAATGCTGCGGACCCACTGTCAGACCTCGGGCGTGAGCTTGCAGGAGCAGGACCCCTATAACAACGTGATCCGCACTGCATATGAGGCGATGTCGGCGGTTCTTGGCGGCACGCAGTCGTTGCACACCAACGCGCTGGACGAGGCGATTGCACTGCCTACCGATTTTTCGGCGCGGATTGCGCGCAATACGCAGCTGGTACTGCAGGAAGAGACTGGCGTGACAAACGTGGTCGACCCGCTGGCGGGCTCTTACTATGTCGAGGCGCTGACGGATGATCTGATCCAGAAGGCCTGGGCCTTGATGGAAGAGGTCGAGGAGATGGGCGGCATGACCAAGGCTGTGGCCAGCGGCATGCCCAAGCTGCGCATTGAAGAGAGCGCGGCGACCCGTCAGGCGATGATCGACAAAGGTGACGAAGTCATTGTGGGTGTGAACAAATACCGCAAAAACGGCGAAGATCCGATCGACATCCTGGACGTGGACAACGTGGCTGTGCGCGAAAGCCAAGTGGCGCGTTTGGAGAAAATCCGTGCGGAACGTGACAGTGCGGCGTGTGAGGCGGCGTTGGCCAATCTGACGCGCGTGTCAAAAGAGGGCGGCAACCTGTTGGCCGCCGCAGTGGAAGCGGCACGGGCGCGGGCCTCGGTAGGAGAAATCAGCATGGCGATGGAGAAAGAGTTCGGGCGTCACCGCGCGGAAGTGAAGACATTGGCCGGTGTTTATGGCGCAGCCTATGAAGGCGACGAAGGCTTTGCCGCGATCCAGAAGTCGGTAGAGGAATTTGCCGACGAGGAGGGACGCCGTCCGCGTATGCTGGTGGTGAAAATGGGGCAGGACGGTCACGACCGTGGCGCCAAAGTTATCGCAACGGCCTTTGCCGATATTGGGTTTGATGTCGACGTGGGTCCGCTGTTTCAGACGCCGGATGAGGCGGCGCAGGACGCGGTGGACAATGACGTGCATGTGGTCGGGATTTCGTCGCAAGCGGCGGGTCACAAGACCTTGGCACCGCAGTTGATTCAAGCCTTGAAGGACAAAGATGCCGGTGAGATTCTGGTGATCTGTGGCGGGGTTATTCCGCAACAGGACTATGAATTCCTGCAAAAGGCCGGCGTGAAGGCGATCTTTGGGCCGGGCACAAATATTCCGGAAGCGGCACAGGATATTCTGCGCCTGATCCGCGCGGCGCGGGGGTGAGCGAGTGGGGGTCAGCCTCCACATCTCCAGAATATTTTTGGCAAAGGAAGGGGCGCTTTGGCGTCCCTTTTTACGTTGTGGCGGCGGGCGCTTTGGGGTTTCCTGTGAGGCGGAAAAGAGGAGTGGCGCATGTTGGAATTGGATCACCTGGCCGTGGCAGGCGAGAGCCTTGAGGAGGCAGTAGCGCATGTAGAAGAGGCGCTAGGTGTGGCAATGGGGCCGGGCGGGCAACACGCGCATTTTGGCACGCACAATCAGTTGATTGGGCTGGGAGACGGTCTCTATCTGGAGGCAATTGCAGTGGATCCCGCTGTCGGCGAATTGCCCTATGCGCGATGGTTTGATCTTGACCGTTTTGAGGGTGTCCCCAAACTCGGCAACTGGATTTGCCGGAGCGATGATCTGGTTGCGGATGTCGCGGCGATTGAATTGGATGTTGGCCAGCCTGTGAAATTGACCCGCGGAGGTTTGCGCTGGCGGATGGCCGTGCCCAAAAGTGGCGTGTTGCCGTTTGAAGATTGCTTTCCGGCATTGATGCAATGGGATGTGTCGCCCACGCCGGCGACCTTGTTGGCGCCGTCAGGGTGCACATTGGTACGGCTGGAAGTGGCGCATCCGGACGCTGCAAGATTGCATGACGCTGTGCCGGTCCGCGATGCGCGGGTGGTCTATGTCGAAGGTGCGGCTGGGTTGCGAGCGACGTTTGATACGCCGCATGGGCAGCGGGTTTTGCAATGATTTTGCGCACAGCACAAAGCGGCGATGTGGCGGCGGTGGCGGCCATTTGGAATCGTGAGATTCGGGATGGGGTGTCGACGTTTACCACAGCGGAAAAGAGCGACGGTGCACTTAAGGCGGAGATTGCTGCACGTGGCGACGCTTTTTTGGTGGCGGAAGAGGCAGACGAGGTGCTTGGGTTTGCGACCTTTTTCCAGTTTCGCGGTGGGCCGGGGTATGCGCAAACGATGGAATACACCATACACTTGGATCCATCGGCGCGGGGGCGTGGAGCCGGGCGACAGCTGTTGGCAGCGTTGGAGGATCGGGCACGAAGGGCAGGCGTGCATGTTTTGGTTGCTGGCATCAGCGGCGAAAACACTGCGGGCCTTGGATTTCACGAAAAGATGGGATTTTCGCAGGTGGCACGGATGCCTGAGGTGGGACGCAAGTTCGGACGCTGGATGGACTTGGTTTTGATGCAGAAAATGCTGTAATGCGGCGTTTTATTTCGCGTGTGCAAAAGTTAAGGTAGCGTCATGTCGATTTGGACCCGCATATCTCAGGCGCTTGCTTCCCTTAGTCAGGGTGAGCCTCTTTCCACGGTATTTGACCATCTGCGTTCGCCGCCAGAGCGGTCAGTGGCGTTTACCATTGCTGTGATCGCTTTGGGTGCCAAGATGGCCAAAGCGGACGGGCTGGTCACGCGCGATGAGGTCACGGCCTTTCGCGAGGTGTTCCAAATTGAGGCCAAAGACGAAGCCAACGCAGCGCGTGTGTTCAACATGGCGCGGCAGGATGTGGCGGGTTTTGAGGAATACGCGCAACGCATTAAAGGCCTGTTTGGAGCCATCAAGGGCACGCCGGACGACCTTATGGAAGGGTTGTTTCATATCGCGGTTGCGGACGGGGAATATCACCCCAATGAAGATGTCTTTTTGATGCGGGTGGCGGATATTTTGGGTATGGAGGAGCGCGCCTTTGTTGCGATGCGCGCACGGTTTGTGCCCGACGCAGAGGCCGATCCCTACACCGTGTTGGGCGTCACGCCAGACATGGATATGGCGGCAATCCGCAAGGTCTGGCGGCAGTTGGTGCGAGACACACACCCCGACGCGATGTTTGCGCGTGGCGTGCCCGAGGAAGCGATCAAGCTGGCGGAAAAACGTCTGATTGACGTGAACCGCGCTTGGGAGCAGATCAACGAGGCCGCTTGATGCGGATTGTATCCTATAACGTCGAATGGTTTTCGTCGTTGTTTGACGATCAAGACCAACTGGTAATGGATGGCGGCTGGTCTAGCAGGTGGAACGTGACGCGGGAACAGCAGACGGAAGCGCTGGGCATCGTGTTTGCTGCGTTGGATGCGGATGCGGTCATGGTGATCGAAGCGCCGGATCACGGACGGACGCGCCGCACGGTGACGGCGTTGGAGCATTTTGCGCAGGTCTTTGGGTTGCGGGCGCGGCAAGCGGTCATGGGATTTTCCAATGACACCCAGCAGGAAATTGCGCTGTTGTTTGATCCTGATGCGCTGGACGCCCACCACGATCCGGTTGGACACAACACGTCGACAGATGCGCCGCGGTTTGACGGGGTGTTCAGGATTGATCTGGATGTCGATGCGACCGAGGATCAGGTGGTGTTCTCCAAGCCTCCGCTAGAATTGGCAGTGCGCACGAAAGCGGGCCGCACGCTGCGGATGATCGGGGCACATCTTAAATCCAAAGCCCCTCATGGTGCCAAGTCGCGGGACGAGGTTATGCGCCTGTCGATTGCCAACCGGCGCAAACAGTTGGCGCAGGCGATTTGGATGAGGCGCCGGATTGAGGGGCATTTACAGGCAGGCGAAGACCTGATTGTTCTCGGTGATTTAAACGATGGGCCGGGTCTGGATGAATATGAGGATCTGTTCGGGCGCTCGTCAGTTGAGATTGTCATGGGCGTTGGCGACGCGTCGCGGCTGTTTGACCCACATGCACGGATGGCGTTGGGACAGAGGATCGGCGCGCAGCCGAGTTCGGCGCGGTTCTTCATTTCGGATGAGGACCGTTACTTGCAGGCGCTGTTGGATTACGTGTTTGTGTCCGAAGGTCTGCGTGATGCGAACCCGAAGTGGCGGATTTGGCATCCGTTTGAGGACCACAGCTGTTATGCGCGACCCGAGTTGCGCAATGCGTTGCTTACGGCGAGCGATCACTTTCCGGTGGTGCTGGATATCGACATTTGAAGACAGGCGGGCGGGGGCCCATATAAGTGTTATGAAGCATGTTTTGATCCTATGCGCCGCATTGGCGGCGGGGCCCGTATGGGCCGATGAGACGGAGCCACAGGAGGCGCCGGATGCAAGCAGCAGCCTGATGGAAGAAGGCGCGCGCCTGTTTTTCAAAGGCTTGCAGGAGGAGATGGCGCCTGCGCTTGACGGTATGCGGGAGCTGGCCGGACAGATCGGCCCGAAGATGCAGGATTTCCTGATGCAGATGGGACCTGCGATGGCCGGCATTGTCGAACAAGTTGAGGATTGGAGCAGCTATCACGCGCCCCAAATGCTGGAGAATGGCGACATCATTCTGCGCAAAAAGACACCCGAGGAAATGGCCGCGCCCGAAGAGGACGCAGCGGATGGGGTGGAGCTTTAGAACCTAGCCAGAACGCGCTCAGTGGCGAGGCCAGGCTTACTTTCCGATTTTGACCACCGGATCCGCATCAAGCGCGCGACAGAGTGAATGGAAGCGCGCTTCGGCCACCTCGCCGTAAAGCGCGCCGGTGGCGGGCGGCAATTTCAGGTGCAGTTCGCGTTTCTTGGGCCGCCAATAAAGTTCCCCCATGTCCTCGCGGTTCTGCATCCAGAGCATCGCCCCAAAACGCATGGCTTTGCCCAGAACCTCGGCGTCTTTTTGGGCTTTGTCGTCGATCAGGCCGTAGAGGTTTTCAAACCGCGTGCCTTCGCGGCGGTTGCGATAGCGGTGCAGCAACGCAAGGCCGATGAACACACGCTCGGAGTGGCGCAGGCCGCCGAGATTGGCCTGCGTGGTGGTGTCAAAACATGTCTCGGCGCGGTAGTCGGGATGCGCGCGCCAGCTGACGTCATGTAACAAACAGGCGGCCTTGAGCAGGCGTTGTTTTTCGTATTTGGCAGTTTTGAACAGCGGTAGGATGAATTTGTAGAGCGAGCGGCCAAAGCCTGGCATGCGGGCGTCTTTGGCTTCGGAAAACCGGCAGGCTTCGATCAGGGGGTCGCGGCGTCGCACATGGTCGGGCATTTGCTCATAAAGCATACCTTCGCGGATGCCATAAGAACTGACCGCGATGTCGCGCGGCTGAAAGCGGCGCAACACACCCTTGAGAACTTCTATGGCTAAAGGCACGAGATCCATGCGTGAGCTGGAGATACCACATTTCTGGCGAAGGTCTTCGAGGTCGTGGTCTTTGATATAGTTGGCGGTTTTTTGAATGGCGGAGGCCGACATGCGGTATTCGTGCAAGACGTGCAGCGGATAGCCGCGCCGGTGCATGTCGATGCGGGCAATGGCGCGCCATGAGCCGCCGACGAGGAACAGCCGGTTTTTCTGTTGGCCCATCTCGTCTCTCAAACGGTCCAACGTGTCGTTGATAAAGGTCCTGCGCCCTTTTTTGCCGCCCTTCACGTCTCGCAGTTTTAGCGGGCCAAGAGAGGAGGTGACACGGCGGCCAACTTCGCCATCGATGATTTCGGCGAGCTCCATCGACGAGCCGCCGATGTCGCAAACCAAACCGTAGGCGCCTGGCCAGCCGAGCAGCACGCCTTGCGCGGACAGGCGGGCCTCTTCGCGGCCATCGATGATGTGGATGTGCACGCCGGTTTCTCGCCGTACCTCTTCGCAAAACTCGGGGCCGTCGATGGCTTCGCGTACGGCAGCTGTGGCCACGGCTGTCACGCCATATAGTCGCATACCCTCAGCCAGTCGTTGGAAGCGTGCGATGGCGGCCAGCGCGCGTTTGCGTCCTTCGGGGTTGAGGCGGCCGGTTTGGGCCAGACCTGCGCCCAAGGCACACATGATTTTTTCGTTGTAAAAATAGGCGGGGCTGCGCGCCGCACCGTCAAACACCACAAGGCGCACGGAGTTTGACCCCACATCCACCACGCCGACGCGCGACAGGGCGCGCGCTTCGGGGTCTTCAAATATCGGGCGGCTAAAGAGGCCGCTTTCCTGTGCCACAGGATCGGTGAGGTCGGTCGTCATTGTCATCCCTAAAAGACGGTCCCGAAGGGTGGTTCCCAAATGTGCGCCAGAGAGGCGTCGGGGTCAATCTTCGGTGTGCGTCAATTTCGGAACATCTGAAGCCCCGGCTGACCCACGCCCTGACAGTGAGGGGTTTTCCATAAAGAAGCGGTGGCAGTTGAAGGCAAATTCACCTTCGGGAACCGGCTCGCGTTTGAATGAGCCGTCAGGCTTCATCACCCAGCTCTGCGCCACATCCGCAAGGTTGGCGGCCATGACTTGCGATACGATCTGGGCTTTGACGGTGGCGTTTTTGATTTCCACCAGCGTTTCCACACGTCGGTTGAGATTGCGGCCCATCCAGTCGGCAGACGAGATATAAACCCGCGCCTTTTTGGAGGGCAGGCCACCGCCGTTGCCAAAGCAGACAATGCGGGAGTGTTCCAGAAAGCGCCCGACGATGGATTTCACGCGGATGTTGTCTGACAAGCCTTTGACGCCGGGGCGCAGACCGCAGATGCCGCGGATCACGAGGCTAATTTTCACACCGGCCTGCGAGGCACGGTAGAGCGCGTCGATGACTTCGGGTTCGATCAGCGAGTTCATTTTGGCCCAGATTTCGGCGGGTTTGCCGGCCTTGGCGTGGGCAATTTCGGTCTCGATACTCTCGATCAGTGAAGATTTGAGGTTGAGCGGCGAGATTGCGAGGTTTTCAAGTTTGCCCGGTTTCACATAGCCCGACAGGTAATTGAACACTTTGGTAGCGTCGCGGCCCAGATCGGCGTCGCAGGTGAATAGGCTGACGTCGGTGTAAATTTTGGCGGTGATCGGGTGGTAGTTGCCGGTGCCGTAGTGGGTGTAGGTCACCAGCCGGTCGCCTTCGCGGCGCACCACGGTGGAGATTTTGGCGTGGGTTTTCCAGTCGGTGAAGCCATAGACCACATGCGCACCAGCACGTTCCAGTCGGCGGGACTGACGGATGTTGGCGGCTTCGTCAAAGCGGGCTTTGAGTTCCACCAGCGCTGTGACCGATTTGCCGTCTTCGGCGGCCTCGCAGAGGGCTTCGACAATGGGGGATTTCTTGGACGTGCGGTACAACGTCTGTTTGATCGCAACTACGTCAGGGTCCCGCGCGGCCTGTTGCAGGAAACGCACCACCATCGAGAAGGTTTCGTAGGGGTGGTGTAGAAGCATGTCTTTTTGCTGGATCGCGGCAAACATGTCGCCGTCAAAATCCTGCACACGTTCGGGAACGCGCGGGGTGAAGGCGGGCCACAGCAGGTCGTGACGTTCATCCAGCACCAGCTCGGACAGATCGGCGAGGCCGATCATACCATCAATGTCGACGACTTCGTCGTTGGTGACTTCGAGCTCTCGCATGATCAGGCCGCGCAGCGCGTTAGGCGCGTCTTTGGTGATCTTCATACGCACCACTTCGCCACGGCGGCGGCGTTTGAGCGCCACTTCGAATTCGCGCACAAGGTCTTCGGCTTCGTCTTCGACCTCAAGATCGCTGTCGCGCAGAACACGGAAGGCGCAGTGGCCTTTTTCGCGGTAGCCAGGGAAAAGGCTTTCCAAATGCAGAAGCAGCAGTTCTTCGAGCGGCAATGCACGCGTGGTGCCGGGCTCACTCGGCAGGAACACAAAGCGGTCAATCTGATGCGGGATCGGCAGAAGCGCCAGAAGGGGGCGTTTGGACTTGGTGCGTTCGAGTTGCAGGGCCAACGAATATCCGGTGTTGGGGATAAACGGGAACGGGTGGGCCGGATCGATGGCGAGCGGCGACAGCACCGGAAACACGCGATTCATGAAGACGTCGGCAAGGAACTCGCGGTCTTCGTCAGAAAGCGCGTGGCGGTCCAGAATGTGGATGTTGACCGCTTCCATTTCGCTGCGCAGCACGTTGAACATGCGCTGTTGTTCCTGAAGCAGGTTGCGGGCGTCTTCGTTGATGAGGATAAGTTGTTCGGCCGGGGTCAGGCCATCCTGAGCCGGGGTTGTGTTGCCTTCACGAGCCAGTTCCCGGAGACCGGCAACGCGGACAGTGTAAAATTCGTCCAGGTTGGTGGCCGAGATCGACAAAAAGCGCAGACGTTCGAGCAGCGGCACGCGGGTGTTTTCCGCTTCTTCCAGCACGCGCCAGTTAAAGCCCAGCCAGCTAAGCTCGCGGTTGTAAAACCGGCTTGGTCCGGAGAAGTCCAGATCGGGCATCTCGGTGGGGGTGGGGAAGTCGGATTTCAGAAAGTCAGATTGTGTCATACCGGTCTCTTGCCATTGGCAGGTAACGAGAAGATGACTTTATGGCGGATTGCAGTGAGGGTCCAGACAGGTGACCTGAGACGGGCTGTCGCGGGCGGTTTTACGCGCCTTAGTCCTGATCCAAAATCCGTTTGGCCAAGGCGCGCGTGATGGGGCGTTTTTCGCTGAGACTGAGGGCGTCCAGTGCCTGAACAATGCGGGCGGCGTCAGCGAAGGAGCGGTCCATGTGTTTTGCGAGGTAAGCCAACGTTTCCGGATTTGGTGTGAGTTGTCGGTCGCCGAATTGTTTGGCCAGAACCGCCATCAGAAGCATGTCGTCCGGATCCTGCATTGTGGCGACGGTGGTGCCTTGCATGCGGCTCAGCAGATCGGGAAGAGTGAGGCCCCATTGTGGCGGGGTGCCGATGCCAGTCAGCAAGAGCGAATGGCCTTCGGCAAGCGTCAGGTTGTGCAAGTGAAACAGCGCGGTTTGCGCGACGGGATTGCCGGCGATCAAGTGCACGTCTTCTACGGCGACTGGTCCGCGGGCCAAATCGGGAACGGCAGTGTCGGTCAGATCGGTCGCCGAAATCACAGAGGCCTCGGCAATTTTGGCCCAAACCCTTGCGAGATGGGTTTTTCCCGAGCCTGCCGGTCCCGAGATCACGAGCTTAGCGCCCGGCCAGTTTGGCCAGCCATCCACCAACCCCAATGCCATGGCGTTGGCGGGGCTGACAAAGAAATCCTCACGTCCCAAAGCCGCCCGAACGGGCAGGTCAAAGTTCAGTTGCTGGGCCATTTATTATCCGTCGTTGTCGTCGGTTGCGCTCTGCTCGATTTCTGACTCGGGCCAATTTGATGTCCCGAGATAAAGCAGAGATGTCATGTATTGCCCCGAAACGAAACGCGCAAGTACGCCGATCGCGGCGGCAACCGGTACTGCGACCAACATGCCGATAAACCCAAACAATGCGCCAAAGATCGTCAGCGCCAGAAGCAGCCAAACCGGATGCAAGCCGACGGATTTGCCCACGAGTTTTGGTGTCAGCACGTTGCCTTCTACCATTTGCCCAATGGCAAAAATCACGGCCACCAGTCCGATGGACAGCCAGTCGCCCCAGAATTGAAACAGCGCCAGCCCGATGGCCAAGGCGCCACCGATCAGCGCGCCAAGATAAGGAATGAACGTGACCAGACCGGCGATGAAGCCGACAACGAGGCCGAATTGCAGACCAACCAACATCAGAGAGACTGCGTAATAAGAGCCAAGGATCAGACAGACAGTTCCCATCCCACGTACAAAAGACGCCAGTGTGTTGTCGATCTGCTTGGCCAGTTTGCGCACTGTTGGCACATGATCGCGCGGCAGCAGAGCATCAACTTCGGCCACCATCCGGTCCCAGTCCAGCAGCAGATAGAAGGCCACGACCGGCACAATCACCAGCAACATCACCACATTGAGCAGAGACATGGCCGAGTTCAGAGCGCCCTGAAAGAGTTGCGGTCCTTTTGTCTGCAAGAACTCGCCAGCTGCGACGAGCGCGTTGTGCACCACGCCGTTTTCTTGCATCAGGCTCGGGAAGCGTGTGTTCACAAAGCTTTGCAGGTCGCGCAGCAATTGCGGCATCGTATCAATCAGGGATACGGCCTGCGCAATTAGTTGCGGCACCACCGCAAGCACGATGACTACGAAAATTAGCACGCTTGCGACGGTGATCAGCGCGGTTGCTGCGGCGCGCGACAGGCCGGCCTCTTCGAGGCGGTCGGCGACGGGATCGAGGAAATAGGCCACCGCCCCGCCTAAAACAAACGGCAACAGCACGTCACCCAGCGCGTAAAGGATGACGGCAAAGAGGACTGTGAAAATGCCCCAGAATTGCAATTGTTTTTTCGGTGAAAGCGCCATGAGAGCTCGCTGTTTTTCATATGTCGCGTCAATTGATCGCTGATAGCGGTGAGGGTTGCAAGTCCGCGCATAATGCCTGCTTGTCAAACTATGTGCGGTGCCGACGAGATCCGGCTTACAATCGGCGTGTGTTTTAAGGCTGTTTTGAGTTTGCAGTCGTGTCCAGAGACCGAGCGATCTCGGGGGCTAGGATGTCCAGTGCAGGCAACGTCAGATGGTTCACGTCACTGAACAAAATGGCGCCGTCCCGTATCAAGTCACAGTGTTCGTCGGTGCAGAAGCTTTCGTCAGCGTTTAGCAGGCTCACTGTGTTGGGGAGCGGACCTGCGGCCACAATTGCTGCGACAAACATTGAACGCATCCGATCGCCGCGTACTGCTTCGATACTGCGAGGATAATGTGCATCCCGTGGCAGGGGTGTACCCCACCACTGACGGTTGGCGTAGTAGCGGGGAATGTCCACTTGGAGGTGTCCGGTTGAGGACACGAGAACCACCTCTCGGTGTTGCCCGAGCCAACGCAATTGTGCGGCTAATGCGGCAACGAAAGCGTCTTCCCGCTGAGCCGTCGTGGTTGGCGTAGGCCCATCAACCGGCAGGCTGGGAATGGTGATCGCGCCAGCGTCATGTCCAAAGATGTTTGGTCCGGACGTGTCAAACATGTAGTTGAGCCAGTTGGCGTAGACGACGACCTGCGTGATTTTTGGGTGGGCGTCCAGATACGCGCGCACTGAGTCGTTGAAAGCGGGGCATTGGGCGGCGCGGGTTTGGCCGTCGTTGATCAAGCCAGCCACGGGCAGGCAGCTCGAGAGTGTTAGCTCCACCAATCCCTTGCCCTGGGCCTTTAGCATGTTCCCCAGAGGCAGCGCGGCGCGACCGGCGTGACTGTCGCCAAGTAGGGCCACAGTGGGCGCCGCAGTTGTGTCGCCAAAGGTACAGGCGTCGGCGAAGTCATAGCCAGGCACTTTACCACGAACCAGCAGACAGCGGCGGTAGGTCGGGCTGTAGCTGCTTCGCATTGCCAGCGTCTCGGTCACCTCAGTAGGCATACGTTTCGGGTAGCCCTCGGTTACACCGCCGCCAATGGCAATGACCCAGATGGCGGCAATACCCACCCAGAAGGGCGTGCGTTTGCGCCAGTTCCATTTGTGATGTGTGCGAAACGGCTGTTCGACAAAGCGCCAACTGAGCGTCGAGATCACGAGAAGTGCAACACAAATCAGGACGACACCGAAAAAAGTCTGTGGCCAGAGATAGGTCTTTTTGAGAATGCCAAAAACCGGCTGGTGCCAGAGATAGAGCGAGTAAGAAATCAGTCCCATAAAGCGCATCAGCGGGTTCGCCAAAAGGACCGACAAACCGTGCGCCGCTTGCGGTGCCGCCAACACTAGCGCGGTGCCTGCAACCGCCGGGAGCGTCCAAACACCCGGCCAAGGAGCGTTGGGAGGCACGGCCCATAGACCAAACACCACCAGGAGGAGGCCAATAAGATACGCAGGTGTGTGAAACTGTGTAGGGAGCGCGCGATTGCGTTGGCTCCAGGCAATTAATACTCCGGCCAAAAGTTCCCACGCGCGCGTGTGCAACAGATAAAAGGCCCAGAGGCGATACTCGCCGGACGTTGCCACTGCGACCAAAAAACTCGCGGCAGCGATGACGAGCAAAGTGGGTAGAACCGCTTTTCGGTTGATCCGCCAGATGAGAAACAAAAGCAGTGGGATTAGGGCATAAAACTGTTCTTCGATGCCCAGCGACCAAGTGTGGATCAGCGGATCAAGCGTGGCTTCTGGATTGAAATAATCGATACGGTTCAGGAACCACACGTTAGAGAGTGACAGCAGTGCCGTGACGGCCGCGCCGCCCATATAGCGATAATCATGTGGTATGAGGGTCCACCAGCCAACTATCATTGTGACCAGCACCATGGCGACTAAGGCGGGCAAGATGCGGCGGGCGCGGCGCAGGTAGAAATCCTTGAACGAAAAGTCGCCTCGATCGAGGTCGTCCAGAATGCGTCCGCCAATCAGAAAGCCCGAGATGACGAAGAACACATCAACGCCAGCATAACCGCCTGACATCTCTTTCAGACCTGCGTGGTAAAGAACCACGCCGAGAATTGCGATGGCGCGCAGCCCGTCTATGTCTTGTCTATAGTGCACGTTAGATCCCGCTCGGTTTTTCGTGTTGTAACGCAGTTTAGAATTATCGCAACAAACGGTGCGGGCTTGAGGAACGCGGATGTGGCATGACACAGCGGCCTTTGGCAGGCGTTGCTTGCCACGCGGCGGGCTTTGGGCTAGCGAAGGGGCAACATGACTGTGTGCCCTGTGGGCACCACCATCTGAGAGAGTTTTGTCGATGCGCCTGACCCGTTATTTCCTGCCTGTACTGAAAGAAACGCCTTCTGAGGCGCAGATTGTCAGCCACCGTTTGATGCTGCGTGCCGGCATGATCAAACAGTCCTCTGCCGGGATTTATTCGTGGTTGCCGCTGGGTTTCAAAGTATTGCGCAAGATCGAAAACATTGTGCACGAAGAACAAATTCGCGCCGGTCACATTCCGATGCAGATGCCGACCGTGCAATCGGCGGACCTGTGGCGCGAAAGCGGACGGTATGATGCCTATGGCGACGAGATGCTGCGCATAACCGACCGGCACGATCGTGAGATGTTGTACACGCCAACGGCAGAAGAATTGATCACCGACATTTTCCGCAGCAATGTCAGTTCCTACAAGGACATGCCGCTGACGATGTATCAGATCCAGTGGAAGTTCCGCGACGAGATCCGTCCGCGCTTTGGTGTGATGCGGGGTCGTGAATTCTATATGAAGGACGGCTATAACTTTGATTTGTCCAAAGAGGACGCACTGCATGCGTATAACCGCCATTTGGTAAGCTATCTGCGCACATATGAGCGAATGGGTTTGCAGGCGATTCCGATGCGCGCGGACAGTGGCCCGATTGGCGGCGATGACACGCATGAGTTCTTGGTGCTGGCAGATACGGGCGAGAGCGAAGTGTTCTACGACAGCGCTGTGACCGATCTGACGTTTGGAGATCGTGAGATTGATTACGACAGTGTCGAGCAGTGTCAGGGGGTGCTGGAAGAGTTCACCTCCAAATATGCGCGCACGGATGAGACGCACGACGAGGCGCTGTTTAATGACGTCCCAGAAGAGCGCCGCCGCACGGCGCGTGGCATCGAAGTTGGTCAGATTTTCTATTTTGGCACCAAGTACTCCGACGCGCTGGGCGCGACGGTGCAGGGACCGGATGGTAAGCCGGTTGCAGTGCATATGGGCAGCCACGGCATCGGCGTGAGCCGCCTTTTGGGCGCGATCATTGAAGCCAGCCATGACGAGAATGGCATCATTTGGCCCGAAGGTGTGACTCCGTTCCATGCGGGGATTGTGAACCTCAAACAGGGGGACGCCGAGGCGGATGCAGCTTGTGAAGCACTGGAGGCGGCTTTGGTCGCGGCCGGTCTTGAGCCGCTATATGATGATCGCAAGGAACGCGCGGGTGGCAAATTCGCGACGATGGATTTGATTGGTCTGCCGTGGCGGATCACAGTGGGGCCACGCGGGTTGAAAAACGGTGTGGTTGAGCTCACCTCGCGCCGGACTGGCGAGAGCGAAGAAATGGCGCCGGAAGCGGCTGTGGCCAAGCTGATTGAGATTTACGCCGATCATCGGGTTGTGGGCTTTTAAGAGCAGCTGACTTGCGTGAGCGCCTTACGGCGCGCTGGTTTGTTAAAAAAGAAAAACCCTCGCTATGTGCGAGGGTTTTTTGTGCCTGCGGCGCGGGTATTTGGGCCCATTGAGAGAGGTCAGGCGACACTTGGGGCGCGGACTGGCAGAGATTGCAGCACCGCAAAGGTGAGTTCGATGGCGAGAAACACCCAGAGGATCGGGCTTGCGCCATTGAGCAGCGCGTTGAGCATCCATGCAGAGAAAAGCCAACGGCCGGCGGCGTCATAGCGGGCGAGGCGGCTGTCGTTCATACGCAGGCGGACAATTGACCAGATCAGAACGACTGTGCCGAAGAAGTTGGCAAACAGCGTGGTATACGCATTCAGATCGGGTAGGGGCGGCAGGCCGAGAGCGGACTGTGTGCCACCGAGCATCGTCCACATCATCGCCAGCGTGAGTGGTGTGGCATAGGGCCATGTGACGGCGATGTCGTAATAGGCCGACAGTCGGAACAAGCGGTGAAAAGTTTGCGGGGACATATGTGCATCCTTTGGGTTGGTGATTGGATGCTTGTTGGTGTAAACCTTGGAGTTAAGTTCAGGGTCAAGGAGAAATCGCGTGCGGATTGGACAAGTGTCGGAGGTGACAGGCGTGAGCCGCGATGCGTTGCGGTTTTATGAGCGTCAGGGACTTATTCGGGCCGAGCGGCATGGCAATGGGTACCGGGATTATTCGGAAAACACTGTCGCGCTTGTGGGCTTGATCCGGCAAGCGCAGGGGCTGGGGTTTTCGCTAAATGAGATTGGAAGTTTGTTGCGAGGCATGGGCAGCGGCATGTCGCAGGGCGATCTTGAGGCGGTTTTGCGTGAGAAGCTGGACGAAATTGACGCCCGCATGGTTGCGCTGGGCCAATTGCGCGACGTGGTGGCAACGCGGTTGGCGCAGGCCTGTCCTTTGGGGTTTGGTGCGGGTTGAGCCTTTGATGGCGCACCTGTTTGTTTCTTTTGACGCTGTGTTGTGTGACTGTGCGCCCGTATTTTGGTGGGGATTGATATGTATTTTTTGAAAGCGGCCGGACTTTCAGTCGCGCTTTGTCTTCTGTCCTTCGGCGGGCCGGTGCGGGCCAATGACGCGGAGATGATTGCCAAATTCGAGGCCGCCTGGACGCAATGGGCCGATAAGGTCGGGGTACGCAAGGGGGCCTTTGTTGTTACTAAGAATGGCAAAGTCGTGCACAGCAGCGGGCGGGGGGGCAGGGCCTCGCTAGCCTTTGAAATGCATAGCCTGAGCAAGGCAGTAACCGGCGTGTGTGTGGCTGGTCTGGTGAGTGCGGGGCGTGTGAAATATTCCGACACTGTGGGGCAGATTTTCGGCGACAGCGTCTCGTTCAGGGATGCGCGGGTGGCGCAGGTGAGCGTGGCGCAGCTGTTGACTCACACAAGCGGTCTCAAGCCCGACAGCACGCAGCGCGACATGGGCAAATGGCTCGGGTCCAAAAAGCCAAGGCATGATGCGGTGATAAAAACCGTGGCGCAGCGCAAAAAGCAGCAGGGATCGCCGGGGCGGTATTTCTATAGCAACGAGAACTATGCGTTTTTGGGCAAAATCATCGAGTTGCGCAGCGGCCGGAGCTACGTACAGGCGTGCAGCAAATACGTGCCGGGCGGTAATGCCTCGCCCTTGACCGGTGGATTTGCGCCCTGGGGTGGTTGGAAGATGTCGGTGGAGTCATATGCGGCCTTTCACAGCAAGAATTTCGGGGCCGCAAGCCAGATCGGACGCGCACCATCGCGTCATGCCAATGCGGCGCTGGGCGGCGGGGCGCGCTATGGACTTGGCACGTTCTGGCGACCCAGTGGCGGGAAGTTCAATTTCTGGCATTTTGGCAAACATTGTTTTCGCGGACGTCTGATGGCGGGCAGCTATGCTGTCAGTTGGATGGGCAAATGGGGGGTGGTGGCGGCCTATGATGTCTGCACGACCGATCGGCAAAACGGCGCGCTTGATGAGGCGATGGTGGCTGTCGTTTACAAGTGACGAAAGCGCGGGCGGTGGCATTAGCGGAATATGGGCTGTGTTACGCTGTGATGATTGGCGTTTTCTGTCGCTGCGTGTATAGCTGAGAAAACAACAAGCCGGAGCAGTCATGGCAGGCACAACAGCGCCGTTTTCACGTTTTGAATGGATGATCGCATGGCGGTATTTGCGGGCGCGCAAAGCCGAAGGCGGGGTCAGCACGATGACCTGGATTAGCTTGATCGGCATCACTTTGGCCGTGTTCGCATTGATCGCGACAATGGCCGTAAGAGCTGGATTTAGGGCCGAATTTGTCGATACGATCTTGGGCGCGAATGCCCATGTGACGGTCTATCAAACCGGTGAAGTCAATGAGGTTAGCGGCCAGATTGATCGCAGCATTCAGGATTATGAGGCAATGGCGGCGCGGCTGCGTGACGTGGATGGTGTCATCCGCGCGGCGCCGTTGATCAAAGGGCAAGTGATGGCGAACCTGCGCACGCGCAATGCGGGCGTTGAGGTGTTTGGTATTCGGGCCGAAAATCTGGCGGAACTGCCCCGAATTGCCGATCCGGAAACGGGCCGTGGTGACATCGCACGGTTTGAAGAAGGCATCGCGGTTGGCTCTGGTGTGGCGCAGGAATTGGGCGTGATGGTGGGGGATAAGATCAAGATTATCTCGCCCAATGGGGTGAAAACAGCCTTTGGCACCTCGCCACGGATTAACGCCTATGAGGTGGTCTATATCTTTAGTGCGGGACGTTATGACATTGACCGCACCAGGGTCTATTTGCCGTTTGCCGAGGCGCAGAGCTTTTTTAGCCGCGAAGGCGTGGCGGATGAGATCGAAGTGATGATTTCGCGTCCTGAAGATGTGGAGAAGATGCTGGTGCCGTTGATGCAGGCCGGGGGAGATCGCGCGCTGGTGTGGACGTGGAAGGACGCCTCGGGCGGGTTTCTGCGCGCGCTGGAAGTGGAGGACAACGTGATGTTCATCATCTTGTCGATCCTCGTGTTGATTGCGGCGATGAACATCGTGTCGGGCTTGATCATGCTGGTGAAAAACAAAGGGCGCGACATAGGGATTTTGCGCACGGTGGGGCTGACCGAAGGGTCCGTGTTGCGGGTATTCTTTATTTGCGGGGCGTTTACCGGCGCATTGGGGACACTTTTGGG
The DNA here is from genome assembly GCF_947331465.1 of Shimia sp. Alg240-R146. GTDB lineage: Bacteria > Pseudomonadota > Alphaproteobacteria > Rhodobacterales > Rhodobacteraceae > Shimia. The sequence goes on from NZ_CAMZOK010000002.1 coordinate 409,606, forward strand.
AGTGGTGCTGGGGGTTCTGTTTACGGCCTATATCGATCCGATCTTTAGTTTCGTGAACGTGATGATGGGCGGCGGAGTTTGGGATCCGTCGATCCGCGGAATTTACCATCTGCCTGCCAAGCTTGAGATTGGTGACGTGATGACCGCGACGGGCCTGTCGTTGGGCTTGTCGTTTGTGGTGACGATTTTCCCGGCGCGGCGGGCGGCACGGATGAACCCTGTGGAGGCGCTGCGGTATGAATGATGTGGTGTTGCGCCTGAACGGCGTGGAAAAGATTTATAACAAAGGGTTGTCCAACGAGGTGCATGTGCTGCGCGGAGTCGATTTGTCGCTTGAAGCGGGCGAAATGGTGGCGCTTGTGGCGCCGTCGGGCGCAGGCAAGTCGACGTTGTTGCACATAGCGGGGCTGCTAGACACTCCGGACGCCGGCGACGTGTCGGTGGGCGGCGAAGTGTTGAGTGGGCGGTCGGATCGGCGCCGCACCAACGCGCGTCGGCGGGATGTGGGATTTGTCTATCAGTTTCACCATTTGCTGCCGGAGTTTACCGCACTGGAGAACATTGCTGTGCCGCAAATGGCCAATGGGGTGGCGAAACCTGTTGCGGAGGCGCGGGGATTGGAACTTCTGGGTCGCGTGGGGGTGGCGCAGCGTGCCGGGCATCGACCGGCGGCCTTGTCTGGTGGAGAACAGCAGCGCGTCGCATTTTGCCGGGCATTGGCAAACACGCCGCGCGTAATTTTGGCGGATGAGCCAACCGGCAACCTTGATCCTGCGACGGCAGATCAGGTGTTCGATGCGTTGATGGAATTGGTGCGGGACACGGGTCTTTCGGCTTTGGTGGCGACGCACAATATGGAGCTGGCGGCGCGGATGGACCGCGTGGTTAAGCTGGAAGACGGGGTCCTAGTGGACGCCTGAGGGCGGTTAGGGCTCTGGATTTAGGGAACAAAGAACGTCGCGGTTGCTGTCGCGACCGCTTTGTCTGATGGCAAGGCGACCATTGTGGCGCGGGCAAAGATCAGAGCTTTGCCTGCGCGGACAATCTCGGCGTCGCAGCGGATCAGATCGCCAGTGCCAGGGCGCAGGAATTGCGTGTCCAGATTGGTGGTGGCGACCGGAGTGAACGCATCGAGGTGGCCAAAGCAGGCAAAAACCATCGCCGTATCAGCCATGGCCGCCAGTGCTTGCCCTGAAATGATGCCGCCAAAGCGGGCCAGCGCGTCAGTGATTGGCATGGTCAGGGTGGCACCTGTTGGCGAAATGTCGGTGATCGTCAGATCGAGAGCCTGCACCCAAGGGGCAAAGCCTTTGGCCAGCAGGGTCTGGGCATCGTCAGGGGTGAGAGGCATTCGGGATCTCCGGTTCGGTGTCGATCTAGCATGTGCGCTCAACCGGGAGATGTCACGCGATATGATCCGGATCAAAGCGCGGTGGGCGCAATGGTGGCAGGTTGGCGAGGGGAACACAGAGGAGTGCGCCTATGTGGCGGTTTGCAGTTTGGCTTTGCCTGCCAGCGGTGTTGGTGGCCTGTGGGAGCGGATTTCAATCGGGCAAGGCAGTTTATGATGAGAACTGCTTGCCGTGTCATGGCCCGCGCGGGCAGGGAGATGGACCCTTTGCGGATAAGTTCCTGAGTCTGCCGCCTGATTTGACAATACTGGCGCGCGAAAATGGCGGGGACTATCCCGCGCTTTATGTGGCCAACGTCATCGAGGGGCAGGGGCGCGGGGAACATTTCAGCGCTGCGATGCCGGAATTTGCCCAGACGCTGAGTGGTAAGGCGGTTCCGATGGACGCGCTGGTGGCCTATGTCGAAAGTTTGCAAAAATAACGGAGGGTGCGGAGAGATGAAGAGATTTGGCTATGCTTTGGCCGCCATGATGCTGGCTGGCGGGTGTTTCGCGGAAGATGCTGATGAGGGCGCAGCGCTTTATCTTGATCATTGTGCAACCTGTCACGGGCTCGACCTTGATGGAAAAGGACCGATGGCGGGCGTGTTGACCATCAAGCCAACCGAGTTGCGGGCGTTGGCGCAGGACAATGACGGGACTTTTCCCTTGGTGCGGGTGATCAAGCGCATTGACGGGCGCGATCCGTTGGTGAGTCACGGCAGCCCGATGCCGGTCTATGGCCGGTTCTTTGAAGGGTTTGATGTGACGATGAAAACGTCGAGCGGGCAGCCGGTTATGACTTCAAAGCCGGTGTCCGATTTGGTGGCCTATCTGAAGAGCAAACAGCAGTAGGCGCGCGTGTTCAAACGCTCATCGCCAGCACGCGGCTGGTTTCGGTCAGAGACCGGCCGGATTGCGCCATCCAGATGTTGAAGGCCTCCTGCACCTTTTTCATGGCTCCTTTGGAGGTGGGCTGTTTGTCCACCACGCCTTCTGCGATCAGGCGCGCGACAACATCGCGGGACAGGATGAAGCTGTCTTTTCCAAGGAAACGTAGGGAATATTGGCCCGTCGCTCCGCCGATGCGGGAGCCGCCTTTTTTCATGAATTCCAATTGGTTGACATAGTCCGTGCTGGCCCAGCCGCCGAGCACTTTGCCCGCGCCGCCTTGGTCGCGCAGGCCTTGGAGGAAATGGGCGTTTTCGATGACGGTGCGGATTTTCGGACCGTTGCGCACGATGTCGGTGTTGGACATCAGGCTGTCCATGTCTTCGTCATGCATAAAGGCGCAGCGGTCGACGTTAAAGCCGTGAAAGGCGGCCTCAAAGCCGTCCCATTTTGCCTCGATGACTTTCCAGTTAAAGCCTGCCTGAAACACACCTTTGGTGAATTGTGCGAGCCAGCGGTCTTCGGGGATTGCCGCGAGGTCTGCAGCGGATTTGGGAGGCTCGAGCATGGCGTTGAGCGCGTCGGCACCACCTTTGCGGTCGGCGGAAATAGCGAAGATTTCGTCGAAAGTGCGCATGAGGTGGGTCCTGTTGCGATGTTTTGGGCGGAGTATGTCGCCAACCGGTGGCTAAATGCTAGGGTTTTAGTGGTTTGAATTCGCGCCACTGGCTGTCATTTCTGAACCAATTGCGGGGCAATGCTTCTCAAGATCTCGCAAGTGATCTTATGAGCCTCAGAGCCGTTTTTAACATATCCGAATAGCCGTAAGCCGTTTTGAGTGGGCTCGCCTGCGAACCCAATAGACGCGATTGCCTTTGCCCATTTTTCTCGAAAGCCATTGGGGAATTCTAACTCGAACCATTCGATGTCGGCAAAGCCCCCTTCAATAAAATGGTAGTACCAATCACTATCCCAATAGGACAAATGCCCGTTTGGAAAAGCTTTTGAGCGGAATTTGGGGGCTTCGCCTGACGGCATAGACAGCACGCACTCTCTGAGTTCGAGCCATTTTGTGTCGTTGCTGACCGAAAAAAAGTTTGCGTGCGCCATAGGTCGAATTCTTTCACAAGCTCAGGTCATGGTCTCCTCCACAGATGAAAAAATCAAGCGAGGTGGCAAACTTATTCCGCGCACGAACAGAGGGGGAAGCGAAGAGGCTGCGTTTTGCCGTCGGCAAACCTTTGGTTTGACGGGGGCGGTGCGCTTTTCGGGACCTTGCTTTGCAAGTCCTTGTCGACCAAAGGGGCGCTACCTAATCGGAGATTTGGCTATTTGGCGGGGTCATCATCACCTGATGCACCAAAGCGACACCGGAATTTCTTCGAATGTCTCGCCGCGTCGTGCTCGCGCAGCCTTTACCCGACCTTAACGTAAAATCTCTTAGGTGGCCTTGCAGCCCCCAGAACCCACCACTAAGACTCTGTGGGAGAGGTTTCGCGCGCGGAACCGGATAGCTGCAACCAAAGCGACAACAGGCAGGCGAATATGAACGATCCGTATGAGACCTATATGAACACCCTCGTGCCCATGGTGGTTGAACAAACCAGCCGTGGTGAGCGGGCTTATGATATCTTCTCGCGCCTGTTGAAGGAGCGCATCATTTTCCTCAACGGTCCTGTGCACGACGGCATGTCGTCCCTGATCGTGGCGCAGCTTCTGCACCTTGAGGCGGAAAATCCATCCAAAGAGATCAGCATGTATATCAACAGCCCCGGCGGCGTTGTGACATCCGGTCTGTCGATTTACGACACCATGCAATACATCAAACCGAAGGTTTCGACGCTGGTGATTGGTCAGGCGGCCTCAATGGGCTCGCTGCTGCTGACCGCTGGTGAGGCAGGCATGCGCTTCAGCTTGCCGAACTCCCGCGTGATGGTGCACCAGCCGTCCGGTGGGTATCAGGGGCAGGCGACGGACATCATGATCCATGCCGAAGAGACGCTGAAGCTGAAAAAGCGGCTGAACGAGATTTACGTCAAACACACCGGGCGCACCTATGAAGAAGTTGAGGCCGGTCTTGAGCGCGACAATTTCATGAGCCCCGAAGAGGCCAAAGACTGGGGTCTGATTGACGAGATCGTGGAAAATCGCGCCAAAGGCGACGACGAAGAGAGCTAAGAGTTGAGGTGTCCGTCGAGTCGTAAACCTTGACGGGCACTTTCGCATTGTACCCGTTTGATGGCTGACTTAAGCTGATTTGAACGCGGGGTGTCCCTGAGATGGGACAGGTAGCAGGCCTGAAAGGGAAGACATGTCGAATACGTCCGGCACCGACAGCAAAAATACGCTTTACTGCAGCTTTTGCGGAAAAAGCCAGCATGAGGTGCGCAAGCTTATTGCGGGTCCGACGGTGTTCATTTGTGATGAATGCGTTGAGCTATGTATGGACATCATCCGAGAAGAGACCAAAGCCAGCGGGCTGAAGTCCTCGGAAGGGGTGCCTGCACCACGTGAGATTTGCGATGTGCTGGATGACTATGTGATCGGTCAGGCGATGGCGAAACGGGTGCTGTCTGTGGCGGTGCACAACCACTACAAACGCCTGAACCATGCGCAAAAAACCGGCGACATCGAGCTGGCGAAGTCCAACATTCTGCTGATTGGTCCGACGGGCTGCGGCAAAACGCTGTTGGCACAAACGCTGGCGCGTATTCTGGACGTACCGTTTACGATGGCTGATGCGACCACGCTAACCGAAGCCGGGTATGTAGGCGAGGATGTGGAAAACATCATCCTCAAGCTTTTGCAGTCGTCGGAATATAACGTTGAGCGCGCGCAGCGTGGTATCGTCTATATTGACGAAGTTGATAAGATTACTCGCAAGTCTGAGAACCCGTCGATCACCCGCGATGTGTCGGGCGAAGGCGTGCAGCAGGCGCTCTTGAAGCTGATGGAAGGCACTGTTGCATCGGTGCCGCCGCAGGGCGGTCGCAAACATCCGCAGCAGGAATTCCTGCAAGTGGACACCACCAATATTCTGTTCATTTGCGGCGGGGCCTTTGCGGGTCTGGATCGCATCATTGCGCAGCGTGGCAAAGGCTCGGCAATGGGCTTTGGCGCGGATGTACGTGACAACGACGAACGAGGCGTTGGAGAGATTTTCCAGGATCTGGAGCCGGAAGATCTGTTGAAATTTGGTCTGATTCCGGAGTTTGTCGGTCGTTTGCCGGTTCTGGCAACGCTGGAAGATCTCGATGAGGACGCTCTGGTTACCATTCTGACCGCGCCGAAGAACGCCCTGGTGAAGCAGTATCAACGTCTTTTTGAATTGGAAGACGCGCAGTTGTCGTTCACGGACGATGCACTGAGCGCGATTGCCAAACGAGCGATCGAACGCAAGACCGGCGCGCGTGGTCTGCGGTCTATTCTGGAAGATATCCTTCTGGATACGATGTTCGAGCTTCCGGGCATGGACAGCGTGACCGAGGTTGTGGTCAACGAGGAAGCTGTGAGCCGCGCGGCCGCGCCGTTGATGATCCACGGCGATGCCGAAAAAGAGCCCGCGTCTGCAGGGTAACCCGATCCGCGAAAGAGAATTAGAAGGGCGTCCTATTCTGGGCGCCTTTTTTGTTTTGGCGGTGATCTATAGCTGCTATGCGGGACTTTTCTGCTGTTCGCCAAACCTGAACCAGCGGCAGTTCCCAGCCCAAAGCAGACACTTGTTTCGACCGCAGCGCAGAGCCGTTAAGAGCCCCAAACTTTCAGATGCTAATTCCCCCCGGTTGTCTGCATTCGCACAGATGAGGATCAGTCGAAAATACTTTCGGGAACAGCCAGTTTCGGGGGTTTGCGATGGGTAAAGCGCGAGGTTATTTACGACGCTTATCCAGCGCATACAAACTATCGATTTATCATATAAGCACCACGGCACTACAGTCGGTGTATCGAAGGCGCCTTCGTTTCCAACACCATTCTGGAGGAAGCGATGAAAAATACAGTTTTGGGACCGGGAGCCTTTGAATGGCTTGGCACCCACTATCGAACCACACTGACAACGGTCGAAACCAAAGGGGCGATGTCGATCACCGATTCCGTCTCTCCCGCGGGGTCAGGGCCGCCGCGCCATATTCACCACAATGCCGACGAAGCTTTTGTGATCCTGACCGGGGATGCAGAGTTCTGGCTGGCCGGAGAAAGGTTCACTCGCGGACCGGGGGAAACCGTCTTCATCCCCCGCGAAACCGAACACACTTTTCGCATCGTCGGTGACCTGCCATGCCGACACTTGGTGATCCTGACCCCCGGCGGGTTCGAAGGGTTCTTTGCCGAAATGGCCGCCGCAAATTTAGCCATTCCAGCAGATATGGCCGCCATCAATGAAAGTGCCGCGCGCCACAACATGAGCTTTACCGGCCCACCACTTGAAGACGACAACAAGGAGACGGGACAATGACCAACTTGGCAACGCGCTTCTTTTTCACAGCCGCCCTTTGCGGTTTGATAGGCATGATTTGGGGGATCCAGATGTCCGCCAGTCATGACCACACACTGTCACCGGCGCATGGGCATCTTAACCTGATTGGCTTTGTCGCGATGTCGGTCTTTGGGACCTATTACGCTCTCAGCCCGAAAGCTGCGGCAAGCCGACTGGCAAATGTGCATTTTGTGATTGCAATTGCGGCCGTCCTTGTCCTGACACCCGGTATTGCTCTGGCCATCTCTGAAAGCGGTGAAACCCTTGCCAAACTCGGCTCTGTTCTGGCCTTGCTATCGATGGTCCTGTTTGCTGTTGTCATTTTCCGCCACGGCATAGAACAGATGAATACCGCGGGCCAAGGCTCAGGTGCTCACCGTCAGCCCGCAGGAAAATGACGTGCTTTGATCTGCTTTCCGGAACGGATCGGGCGCTGTCAGTCCAGCGGCATTTGCTGGGGTCGTTGGTCGGCGTGACAAAAGCTGTCCTTGCGTCCATTATGGCAATCAGGAGGGGCCATCGTGAACCTTGCAGCCTTTGACCTCAATCTTCTGAAAGTGCTTGATGCCCTGTTGATCGAGGGCTCGACAACGCGGGCCGCCACACGCGTTGGTCTGTCACAACCGGCGGTCTCGGCGGCCTTGGGGCGGCTTCGCGTGGCTTTGGACGATCCTCTTTTCGTGCGCGATGGCACGGCTTTGCGGCCAACAGATTTCGCCTCTTCGCTGCGCGAACCGATCCGCGCACATTTAAGCGGGCTGGAGCAAACTCTGGCTGGCGCGGGACCCTTCGACCCCGCCGATTGCGACGCCTCGTTCCGGATTTCCGGATCCGACTATTTCTCCGTCATGCTGCTTCCTATGCTGATGCAGCGGCTGGGTAGTACGGCACCAAAGGTCAAATTGAGTTTCGTCGATCTAATTCACCCCGGCAATCTGCACGAAATGGGGCGTATGGACGTAGATATTGCCCTTCCGTGCACCCATGACATCCCGGCGAATATCGTCGCGGAGCCCATGTTCTGGTCGGCGTGGCAAATAGTATCCAGAACCGGCCATCCCAGATTGGCCCGCGCAGGCATTGGTGATGGGGGCGACATCCCCATCGACCTCTATTGCGACATGGACCACGTTGTCTTTTCCTCGGAAGGGCTTCACTCCAGCTATGAGGATCAGGTCCTGTCAACGCTTGGACGTTCAAGACGTGTAACCCTGGCGGTTGGCAGTTTTCGAGATCTTTATGAAACCGTGGCCGGAAGCGATTTGCTAGCGGTCCTGCCCGGCACGCTTGCACGTGCGGTCGCCGATCGGTTTGGTCTGGCGTTACATCCGATGCCTTTCCCGATGGAGCCTGCATTGTTGTGGGTGGCGTGGAATCGTTGGCAAACAGATGAGCCCGCCCACCGTTGGCTGCGCGGCGAAATTGCCAATCTTCTGCGCCATCTGAACGACGTAGACCAACCGCTGCCCGCGTCAATTGGCTTAGGCGGAACCACCGCAAAGGCCGCTGAATGATACACTGGCATCGTCCAAGCGAATTGCCACGAGACCTCAAATTGGGTGTCATGTTTTGGCGAGACCGAAACCCACGAGAGCCGACCACACTTGAGCGCACCCAGAATTGCAAGTCTCTCCACTCAGGATCACTCGACTAACATAATTCATGTTCATCCGGTTGGGGTGAAAGTCCGATTTGACGGCGTGCGCCGCAGTATCCCCATTTGGTGCGGAAGTCTGCTGTGGACCCATCGAGTTACTGGGCAAAGGTCGCTTCCTGCGCATAGCTGCCGCTTGTGCTTTGAGCAGCATACGCCAATTTGGGCTGCCTCTGGACTTTCGCTGCAGATGTCTTTCGCAAGAATCGGTGATGGGGGCTACCGCGCACGAACCGATTGGTGGAAGCAAAGCGCCCACCCCGCGGGGCGGTTCGGGCGCTGTCAAACCATTGATTTGGCATTGGCGTTCTTGACACTCCCGTTCGCACAGAAGATGTCTTAGCCCATTCATTTCAGGAGCCTTGCCATGTCTGTGCGTCACATTTCCACCGGATCGCCATTTGAAGAAAAGATCGGATACAGCCGCGCGGTTGTGGCGGATGGCTGGGTGTTCGTCGCCGGCACCACAGGTTACGACTATGAGACCATGACCATGCCCGAGGATGTAGCTGAACAGTGTCGCAACACGCTGGCGACCATTGGCAAAGCTTTGGAGGATGCGGGCAGCTCGCTCGATGATGTGGTGCGGGTGAACTACATTCTGCCTGACGGCAGCGACTTTGAGAAATGCTGGCCGGTGACAAGCGAGGTGTTTGCCAAGGCGAAACCTGCGGCGACGATGATCATTGCGGACCTGATGGAAGCGGCGATGAAGATCGAGATTGAGGTTACGGCGCGGGTTTCAGGCTAAAGTGGTCAACCAAATCGCAACAGACAGGCGGGCGAACCTGCTGGGCAGCTTCTGGATGGTGGCGTCTATGGCGCTTTTTGCTGTTGAAGACGCGTTGATCAAAGGCGCGGCACAGGGCATTCCGATGAGCCAAATCCTTGTGATCTTTGGCGCAGGTGGTGCCGTGATTTTCGCGGCACTGGCCAAAGCACAGGGGTTGGCCCTATTCCCCGCGGCAGCGCGGGCACCTGCGGTGCGGGTGCGGGTGTTCTTTGAGGTCTTCGGGCGCCTGTTTTACTTTCTCGCCTTGGCTTTGACGCCACTGTCTTCGGCCACGGTCATTTTACAAGCTACACCCTTGGTGGTTGTTGGCGCGGCGGCGGTGATTTTTGGCGAGCGCGTTGGCTGGCGCCGGTGGGTGGCGATTGGCATCGGGCTGGCAGGCGTGGTGGTGATCATCCGACCGGGTGGTGACAGCTTCTCGGCGCTTTCCTTGTTGGCGGTTGCTGGCATGTTGGGCTTTGCGGGGCGGGATTTGGCGAGCCGCGCCGCGCCCAAAGAGTTGAGCACGATCTTGTTGGGTCTTTACGGGTTCTTGACCGTGATTGCGGCGGGGGCGATGTATTCTGTCTATGAGCAGCAGCCTTTTGTACGGCTGGAAGGCACAAGCGGCCTTGCCCTTGGTGCGGCGATTGTCACTGGCGTGTTTGCTTACACGGCGCTGATGAAGGCGATGCGGACCGGTGAAGTATCGGCGGTGACTCCGTTTCGGTATTCGCGTTTGCTGTTTGGCGTGGCGCTTGGGGTATTGATTTTCGGGGAGAAGCTAGACGGGGCGACCTGGCTGGGCTGCGGACTGATTGTGGTGTCGGGATTGTTTATTCTCGTGCGTGGGCGGGCTGTGGCGCGCTGAAGAGCGTTTGGAGTTGATGAGGAACGCGAATCTTTGTGCCAGGCCTGCGCAGTTCGCGGCGCCGCGCAGATTGGCGACCGGGACGCTCGGTCTGCGAAAATTGGGTGTTTTGTCACGGTGCTTGAGCTTTGCCTGCACTGGACCTTTGGCAGCAAATGGTTCATATGGAGAGGGAATTTGCGGAGGCACCCATGGGCATTCTGAACACTATCAACGGCGTTTTGACTTGGTGGAACGGGGGAACCCTGAACACCAAACTTTATACTCGTCGTAAAGGGGTAAAGGTCGGTGAGGATTCCGCCGGTAACGTCTATTATCGCAATGCTGACGACAGCAAGCGCTGGGTGATGTTCAACGGTGAAGTTGAGGCCAGCCGCATCAGTGCCGAGTGGCATGGCTGGTTGCACCACACGTTCAAAGATGTGCCATCTGAAAAGACCTTGCCGCATAAAGACTGGGAAAAACCGCATCAGGAAAACCTGACGGGTTTGGCTGAGGCCTATGCGCCTGCTGGATCAATCCGTGGGAGTGGCGCACCGCAAGAGCGCCGCGACTACGAGGCGTGGAGCCCGGAGTAAACCGATGTCGGCAGTGCGCACAGAAGCGCTTGTTGGCGCCGCCGTACTGGCCGCCGCTGCAAGCTTCCTAGTTTACGCCAGCCAGTTCACCGATCGTGATCGCGTCGGTGACAGCTATGGGTTGATGGCGTCTTTCCGGTCTGTCGAAGGCGTCAGTGTCGGAACGGACGTGCGTCTTGCCGGTGTGAAGATCGGCACGGTTACGGACATCACCCTGGATCCAGCAAGATTTCGCGCAGTGACCGAGTTTTCAGTTGCTGGCGATGTTGAACTGCCTGATGACAGCGCGGTGGTGATCAGCTCTGAAGGGCTGCTGGGTGGCAACTTCGTTGAGATCCTGCCAGGTGGCTCGCCGTTCAACTTTGAAGCAGGCGACGAGATCGAAGATACCCAGAGTTCTGTAAGTCTGGTGTCGTTGCTGTTGAAATTTGTCAGCGGTGGAGACGAATGATGCGCCGGTTCCTGACAGTGACCTGCGCGTCCTTGATGCCAATGGCGGTGAGTGCACAAGACATTGTGATCGAGACGCTGGAGATCGCGCCGCTGGAATTTGAATCGCTGTCCACACCACAGACATTGGGCGATGTGTCCAGCGAATCCGTGGTAGCCGCCACGGTTGCCGAAGGCGCGTTGTTGCGGGGCTTGGACAAGCTGACCGGCGAGCGTGTGGATTTCGAGCTGGAGAATGGGTACTCCACCTTTATGGGCCCGCTGCGGGTAGATATGGCGCAGTGTCGCCACCCCGCGGACAATGCCACCGGTGAGGCCTATGCCTATCTCACGATCATCGCGGACCGCGGCGAAGGGGATACGCTGTTTCAGGGGTGGATGATTGCCTCGAGCCCCGCGCTGATGGCGCTGGATCATGCGCGCTATGATGTGTGGGTGATGCGTTGCAAAACGTCTGAGGCGGCTCAGGACGCGGCGAGTACTTCCGAGGCTGAAGGCAGCGACTGAGCGGAGATGTCGGCGTTTTGCCGGATCGCCCAAGTCAGAAGCTTGTGATAATCCGCACGAGGAATTTCGATCGCACCCAATGAGGTGAGATGATCGGTGATGAACTGCGTATCAAACAGCGTGAAGCCCGAGCGACGCAGATGCGTGATCAGATAGGCCAGCGCGATTTTGGATCCATTTGTTCGACGAGACATCATGCTTTCGCCAAAAAAGGCGCCGCCGAGCACGACGCCATAGACGCCACCAGCCAGCATGCCGTCTTGCCATACTTCAAGAGAATGGGCTTTGCCTTCGGCATGCAAGGCCATGTAAAGGCGATGAATTTCCGCGCTGATCCATGTTTCTGATCGGTCTGCGCAGGCGTCCAGCACGCCCTCAAAATCTTGGCTGAGTGTGACGACGTGGTCCTCGCGGCGAATGGCGCGGGCAAGACTGCGGGAGATGTGAAAACTGTCGAGTGGGAAGATGCCACGGCGGATCGGGTCAACCCAGAAGATGTCGGGATCATCACGATGTTCGGACATCGGAAAGACGCCCATGGAATAGGCGCGCATCAAAAGTTCGGGTGTCAACTCACCCATGATGCGCGCCCACTATGGGTCAGCCCTCGGCCATATTGGCGTCGAGCCATTTCTCCAGCCAGTGGATATTGTAATCCCCGGTTTGGACGTCAGTTTCGGCCAAAAGAGCGTGAAACAGCGGTGTGGTGGTATCGATGCCGTCCACGATCAGTTCACCCAAAGCGCGGTTGAGACGCGCGAGCGCTTCGGGGCGATCCCGCCCGTGCACGATCAGTTTGCCAATCAGGCTGTCGTAGTAGGGCGGTATCGAATAGCCGTCATACAGCGCGCTGTCCATCCGCACCCCCAGCCCGCCGGGGGCGTGGTAGGCGGTGATTTTGCCAGGGCAAGGCGTAAAGTTCGGCAGCTTTTCAGCGTTAATCCGAACCTCAATGGCGTGGCCATTGATGGTAAGGTCGTCTTGCCCAAAGGACATCGGCAGGCCACCGGCCACGCGGATTTGTTCGCGCACCAGATCGACGCCAAAGATGGCTTCTGTCACCGGATGCTCCACCTGCAGGCGGGTGTTCATCTCGATGAAATAGAACTCGCCGTTTTCGTAGAGGAATTCGATTGTTCCGGCGCCGATGTAGTTAATTTTGGCAACGGCGTCCGCACAGACCTTGCCGATTTTGGCACGTTCTTCAGGTGTGATTGAGGGGCCGGGGGCCTCTTCGAACACTTTCTGGTGACGGCGCTGCAAAGAGCAGTCGCGTTCGCCCAGATGCACGGCGTTGCCTTTGCCATCGCCAAAAACCTGAATCTCAATGTGACGCGGCGTGGTCAGGTATTTTTCAATATAGACCTCGTCGTTGCCGAAATTGGATTTGCCTTCTGCGCGCGCGGTCATAAAGGCGCTTTCCATGTCTGCGGCAGTTTGAGCCACTTTCATGCCGCGCCCACCACCACCGGCGGTGGCCTTGATGATGACCGGATAGCCCATCTCTTCGCCAAGCTTCTTGGCGCTTTCCAGATCGGGCACGCCACCCTCAGAGCCGGGCACACAAGGCACACCCAGCTTGATCATGGTTTCTTTGGCCGTGATTTTATCGCCCATCGTGCGGATGTGTTGCGCGGTCGGGCCGATGAAGGTCAGACCGTGGTCTTCGACCATCTGCACAAATTCTGCGTTCTCCGACAAAAAACCATAGCCGGGATGGATTGCCTGAGCACCAGTGACTTCGCAGGCCGCGATCACCGCGGCCTTGTTTAAATAGCTGTCGGTGCCCGGTGCAGGACCGATGCAGATCGCTTCATCCGCCATGCGCACATGCATTGCATCGGAATCGGCGGTGGAATGCACGGCGACCGACCCGATGCCCATTTCGCGGGCCGCGCGGATCACACGCAAGGCGATCTCTCCACGGTTTGCGATCAGGATTTTGTCAAACATATCTGCGCCTTATTCGATGATAACCAGAGGTGCGCCATATTCGACGGTGTCACCGTCTCCGACCAGAACTCGGGTGACAGTGCCGGACTTCGGCGCCGGAATATGGTTCATGGTCTTCATGGCTTCGACGATCAGCAGGGTGTCGCCTTCAGACACGGTCTGACCGGCAGACACAAAGGACGGCGCGCCGGGTTCGGCCTGCAGGTAGACCGTGCCAACCATGGGCGAGGTCACCGCACCGGGATGGCTGGCTGGATCGGTTGCAGCGTCTGGAGCAGGCGCTGCGGCCGGCGCCGGGGCTGCTGCCGCAACGGGTGCGGCTGCAGGCGCTGCTGCGGCGACAGCCACAGGTGCTGCGGCGATCTGCATTTGGCGGCTAACGCGCACGTTGAGGCTGTCATCTTCGCCGTACTCACGCATGACCTCAAGTTCGGTCAGATCGTTTTCACGAAGCAGTTCTGCCAGAGCCTGAATAAAGGCGACGTCGGAATCGTGGTTTTTTTTGCTCATTGTCCGTTTTCTATCCTCTGCACGCGGTTCGCGGTTGAGTCTTTTTGGTTTTCCCTAACGGGGGCTTATAGGTCAAAAGCTGCCCTTAGGAAAGCCGAACTGCATGACAGTTGGGGGCGCTAACAGCAGATGTCCAGTGTTGCGGGTTTAAAGTGGCATTCCGGAGAGTTTAGCGACCAGTTCCGCAAGTTTGCGTGCGCCGAATTTGCGAAGCAGTCGGGCGCGGTATTCTTCGACAGTGCGATAAGACAGGTTCAGATCAAGGCCAATTTCTTTGGACGTCAGGCCACGGCACGTGAGGATGGCGACTTCGCGTTCCCTTTGGGTCAGCGCCACGATGGGGCGGTCTTCGGAGAGATCGGCAAAAGACCAGACCGAAGTGCTGAAGGGGGTGTCAGGTGTGTCGGTGGCGGCGGCTTGACCACGTACGCGACACCAGAAGAGTGATCCGTCGGCGCGCTTCATGATCCGTTCATCGGAATAGCGCCCTGTGTCACGGATGGCCGCGTAAACCTTGGCGCCGATTGTCTGGAAGTCTTCCTCCGATGCGTAGATTTCCGCGATGGGCAGGCCTTTGCATGCTTCCGGCGTCAGGCCGAACATTTCGCCAAAGCGCGGATTGGCGCGGCGGATCACACGGTTTTCCAGAAGGATCAGACCCACAGGGGCGTGGTCAAAGGCGAGGGCGTATTGGTCCATGGGTCAAGTGTTTGGCACAGCGCGCTCAAAAGAGGAAGGCGCAAAGAAAAACGGCGCCTTGTTTGGGCGCCGTTCAGTGTCAGTATGTGATATGGCTTAGAGGCCGGAGTTGAACATGTCGCGGGCCGCGCGACCTTGGTCAGAGTTTTCGAAACAAACCAGCAAGTTGTGGTTCGCCAGTGGGCTGGCGTGGAATGCCAAGTCGCCGGCGTGTTCTGCCAGACGCGGTTCTGTTGCAATCAGGTTTTCAAACACATTTCGGTCGATCACAGCGGCATCCATGCGGCCGGCGGCCACTTTTTCGACGTTGGAGGCGTCGGTTGGGCCAGCGTCTACTTCGAGGCTGCCATCGGCCACCATGCCGTCAAATTTGGCTTCGTTGATGTAGCCCTGCACGACGCCGATGCGGTAGTTGGCCAGATCTTCGTGGGACGACCAGTCAAAGGCATTGTCCGTGCGGTGCACGAAACCGACCGGGCTGGTGCCAAATGGGGCGGAATAGATGCAGCGGTCTCCGGCTTTTTCGGCGTCTGCGCTGGCATCATAGTATTCCGGATACAGACCTACCCAAGCAGGGTCTTTCGCGGCAAGATTTACAGCGCGGTTCCAAGGGAATACTTCGGCCTCGACTGTTGCGCCGGCAGCGGCGAAGGCCGCCGTTACCGTGTCGGTGCTTGTGCCAGTTGCGTCGGCGTTCACATACGGGGGCCATTCCAGAGTCGTCAGCTTGACTGTCCCGGCGTTTGCAAACGTGGCAAGGGCAGAAAGAGCCGCAGCGATTGCGATGGTGGTCTTCTTCATGTCAGTCCGTTTCTTAAATGCTCATTTCAGAACTCGGACCATGCTTGGCAGATGCTAAGAAGGTGTTATCGCGATCGGTCGAGAAAGTGAGAATGCATCATGAATTCTCGAAAAATTGTGACTGCCGAGCGATCACAAAAAAAGCCCCACAAAACGCTGCGGGGCTTCATGATAGTTCAATCAAGTGCTTAGTTGATCAGAGTGGCCTCGGTCGCGGTGCGGAACTCCTCATCGGTGACGCCATCCGCCAGCTCGACCAGCTTGAGGCCGCCGTCAACGACGTCCATCACGCCAAGGTTGGTGATGATGCGATCAACAACGCCCTTGCCGGTCAGGGGCAGGGTGCATTCTTTGAGAACTTTGGACACACCGTGTTTGTTGGCGTGGTCCATAACCACAACCACGCGGCCCACGCCGGCCACGAGATCCATCGCGCCGCCCATGCCCTTGACCAGCTTGCCGGGGATCATCCAGTTGGCGAGGTCGCCGTTTTCGGCCACTTCCATCGCGCCAAGGATGGCCATGGCGATCTTGCCGCCGCGGATCATCGCGAAGGATTGCGCGCTGTCAAAATAGGCGGTTTGCGGCAGCTCGGTGATGGTCTGCTTGCCCGCGTTGATCAGGTCTGCGTCTTCGTCGCCTTCGATCGGGAAAGGGCCCATGCCGAGCATGCCGTTTTCAGATTGCAGCGTCACTTCAACACCTTCGGGGATGTAGTTGGACACCAGCGTCGGGATACCGATGCCGAGGTTCACATACCAGCCGTCTTGCAGTTCCTGTGCGGCGCGTGCCGCCATTTGGTTACGATCCCATGCCATGTCGTGTTCCTTCTCGTCTTGGATTTAGGATAGCCTGGCCAATTCACTGACCATTTTCGGCAGAATTTCTCTAAGAACAATCTCGCCATAGTCTTGATTCATATGGGCGGTATCCTGTTCTGGATGCTGATCGCCCCCTACCAGCCGAACCGAATTGCGGGAGTATTCTGCTTTGGTAAAGCCATTATCCGCTATGGTCGAGCTTGGTTGCGGGAAAATACGGATGTCATGCGCACGGACAACATCCAGATATTTCTTTTCAAGTGCGCTAAGGGCCTTGGCTGTGTTTGCCGTGTAGGACTTCAATTTGTGCCACTGATCTTCGTTGTTCAGCGACGCTTCAGACAAACGAGGTTGCGGAATAAACGATAAGGGCACGTTTTGAAAATGCTTCGCCCAATAGTCGTTGCTCCGATAGGCCCTTTCAGCCACCTCGGCGCAAAAGGCTTCAAACATTGGAAGAGATATGCTGGGCACATCCCTATCTGTTGTAAAAAGCCCATCTACATCGCATTTAGTGAGCGCGCGGAGCACCGCTTGAAATTCCCATTTTGATCCAGACACTAGAACGGTATCGATTGTGTTCAAATCCACAGAGGATTCGATCGAAGCGAAATGGTCTCTCAGCGTGGACGACATATCCGTAAAGTCAAAAATTCCAAACTCATTCTTTTCATTGGTTGAAAACCGCCAAAGCTGCGGGCCACTTATAGCTAGGAAAATGCATTCAATATCCGGAAATTCAGTTGAGATTTGATCCCAGCCGAGCTTCAGAGCAGCAACATGAGATGAACCGGTGATAAGAACACGCGTCGTCATCGTGCAAAAGCCTCCAACAGTGCGTCTTCACAGACAGCGTCTTCGTCGTCCTTTGCCTTATCCGCGTTTTGGGGACCTTTTTTCTTAGCTTTCTGTGCTGTAGCACCGCCTTTTTCTGCATCATCGCCAGGGTTGTGGGCCTGCAGAAACAGCCCCATGGCTGTTGCTACGCCTTTGGACGACACCGAGCGCTTGTTCGATTCAAAATAGACACCGCGGTTGTTGGGCGAAGTGATGATTTCATAAGAGGGAAAATAGTCCACGTCACGGAACTTGTCATACAACGTGCCGCAAACCGTGCGTAGCACAGATTTAGAATAACTTGTGGCCACTTCCACATGATTCCCGCTTGCTGTTGCCGTAAGCGGAACCGGCGATACGGTTATCAAGAATTTCATGGCGGGGTTGTACTTCTTCATTCGCTTCCTGAAGCTGACAAAATCCGCCATGATTTCCGTGAAACCGAAATTTTTGAATTCGTAAAGCTCAGGGTCGAAACTGCCGGCGATCGTGCCAGGGGCCGTTGGGTAAACCGTCCCGCTTTCTTTGTGAATCCAAGCCTCAGTCAACCCAAATGTGAACACGAACAGATCAGCCTGCTTGTAGGTCTCAAGCACTTTTTTTAGGTGTTCTTTGCGTTGCTTCATCACCAGTTCAGGGCTTTCCAGCCCCTCGGGTTCGACATTTGGGCGCATCGCGTCATAGTAGCGACCGTTCTTTTCCCAGACGGGGGTGGCGGGTTGGAACAACCCTTCAGCTTCGTCCATCATTTGGACCAACTGTCGAACGGTGTAGATATTGCCATAGCGACCCGAGAACAGCTTGTAGCCAAAACGGTTGGCAAGGGCGTCGGACATACGTAGTGGCACGGGCTCTCCGTCCAGAACATTAAACCCAGAGTTGGCCAGGGTCCGGCCAACATGTTGGGCAAAACAGGACCCCGCTGTCACGATCTTTGTCATTCTCTTTCGAATCTTAATCTTGGGCTCGTAAAGGTCGCCGGGCTCAAGCGCAGGGCGGTCGGTTACGGCTGAACGCCAAAACGCTTTTGAAGGCAGATTTGAGTAAGGAGACGTCATTGCATGGGTCCTATCTGGCAAATTACAAAAATGTACTTGATGCCGCTGTCACCTGTTCGCCAGAGCAAGCGCGAGCGCTAGTTTCAACAATGTACCAAGACTGAATAAGCATGTTTTTGTACCAAGATCTCAAATCGAAAAAAACGATTCTGTCTGCTTTGATGGACCTGCCTATGAGGGGTGCCACTCAAAGTGGCACCGGTATTCTCAGAGGAAAGGCGAATATGTAGTCAGGCTTCTGCGCGCTGACGCACGGTGCGCTGCTCTATACGTTTCTCGTGATCGCCCTGAATGATGCGGTTCACATAGATGCCGGGCAGGTGGATTGCGTCGGGGTCCAGCGAACCTGTGGGCACGATTTCCTCGACCTCGGCGATGCAGATTTTACCACACGTCGCGGCAGGTGCGTTGAAGTTGCGGGCGGTTTTGCGGAACACGAGGTTGCCGGTTTCATCCGCTTTCCATGCTTTGACAATCGCGAGATCGGCAAACATGCCTTCTTCCATGATGTAGTCTTCCATCGCGCCATCGGGGCCCGTGGGGAACTGTTTTTCCATCTTGCCTTCGGCAATCACGGTGCCAACGCCAGTCTTGGTGAAAAAGCCAGGAATGCCTGCGCCGCCAGCGCGCATGCGCTCGGCCAAAGTGCCTTGAGGGTTGAACTCAAGCTCAAGCTCGCCCGACAGGTACTGGCGCATGAATTCGGCGTTTTCGCCCACATAGGAGCTGATCATCTTTTTGACCTGTTTGGTCTGCAACAGGATGCCGATGCCGAAGTCATCGACGCCCGCGTTGTTGGAGGCAAAAGTCAGGTCTTTGACGCCGCTGTCGCGGATGGCGTCCAGCAGAAGCTCTGGAATGCCGCAGAGGCCGAAGCCGCCGGAGGCAATGAACATGCCGTCGCTGAGCACGCCATCGAGCGCGTCTGCGGCATTTGCATATACCTTTTTCATGGATCTCTCCCCTTGATATCGGAATTGCCGCGAGTTGTGACGTCAGGGCAGTCGCGAGTCAATGTTGACGGCGGCGGCAAGGTATTACTACGGGCGTGGCTTGGGAGGCAGTTAGATGATCCGCACCTGCGTGCCGACGGGGCTTATGGCAAAGAGTTCCTCGATGGATGGATTATAGAGGCCAATGCAGCCATCAGAGCTGCGCCGGCCGATTTTGCGCGTGTCATGGGTGCCGTGAATCAAATAGGCGGGCCAGTCCAGATACATCGCATGGGTGCCCAGCGGGTTTTCTGGTCCGGGTGGCATGTATTTGAGGTCTGGGTTCCGCTCAACCATGCTGGAGGTCGGTGTCCAATCCGGACCAACACGCTTGCGCACGATTTTTGTATAGCCGCGTTTGGTTAGGTCCTCAGACATCGGCACCGACGTCGGGTAGACGCGGTAATCCGCGCCATCGCCGCCCCAGAAATGCAGGGCTCGGGAAGTGGTGTCGGCCACGATTGTCGCGACGCCCAATTCGTCGAAATGGTCACGCCAGTCTTGTTTTGAAAAGCTTGAGATGTTGCGCCGGGCGGGTGCGGGCTGCGGGGTAGGTTCTTGCGCCAACCCCGTACGGGTTGAAAGCGCCAAGGCGGGCAGCGCAGCCAGAAAGGCGCGACGTGGGAGTTTTCTCTGGGTCATTTTGATGTCCGTAACTGCTCTTTTGGCAGCTGTTTGCGGACAGCGGTGGCAAAGGGCAATTCACGTAGCAGTGAACACAACGGCAGGGTGAGGTTTGGGCGGCCAAACCTCACTATTTGCGCGTATTATTGCCTATTTGCTTGCTGCTTTCTTGGCCGGAGCCTTCTTTTTGGCAGCGGGCTTCTTTTTGGCCGCGGCTTTGCGTGTCGGCTTTTTCTTGGATTTCTCCGCAATCCACTCGACAGCCTGTTCCATGGTCACGTCTTTGACCTCGACCTCTTTGGGGATCGTGGCGTTGACTTTGTCCCACTTCACATAGGCCCCATAGCGGCCATCCATGATGTTGACCGGACCACCTGCATCGGGGTGTTCCCCCAATTCGCGCAGGGCTTTGGCCGCGGCGCGGCGGCCCCGGCCGGGGTTGTTGCGTTTTTCGGTGATCATTTCCATCGCGCGGTTCATGCCGATTTCAAAGACGTCGAGCGTTTCCTTGAGGTTGGCGTAAACCGGTTTCTCCTCGTCAGGCAGCTGGTGCATGACGTAGGGACCAAAGCGCCCCAAGTTTGACGCGATGGCACCGCCATCAGGGTGAATGCCGATTTCGCGGGGCAGGGTCAGCAAGGTGACAGCCTGTTCCAACGTGACCTCGTTGGGTCCCCAACCGGGCAGGAATTCCTTGCCTTGTTTGGGCAGGGATGAACGTGGCGGTTTCTTGTTTTCCGGCGTGGCTTCTCCGCGTTGGACATACGGACCAAAACGACCGGATTTCAGATGGATTTCGTCGCCGTCATCTTCTCCGAGAACCTTTTCGTATCCTTCAGCACCTTCACCCGAGATCGGGCGGGTGTAGTTGCATTCCGGATAGTTGCCGCAGCCGACAAAGCCGCCCGTGCGAGAGGTTTTAAGGTGCAACTGACCAGCGCCGCACTTCGGACAAACGCGGGGGTCTGTGCCATCTTCACGTGCCGGATACAGCTGCGGCGCAAGGGCGTCATCCAGAATGTCGAGCACTTCGGAAATGCGAAGGTCGCTGGTTTCAGCAATCGCTGCAGAGAAATCTTTCCAGAAGCGCGACAGAACGGTTTTGTAGTCTCGATCGCCCGCAGAGACGTCATCAAGCTCTTCTTCGAGGTTGGCGGTGAATTCGTAGCCGACATATTGGCGGAAGAAATTGACCAGGAAAATCGTGACGATCCGGCCTTTGTCCTCAGGGAAGAGGCGGTTTTGCTCTTTGCGGACGTATTCGCGGTCCTGGATGGTGGTGATCACAGACGCGTAGGTCGACGGGCGGCCGATGCCGAGTTCTTCCATGCGTTTGACCAGCGTCGCCTCGGTGTAGCGGGGCGGCGGCTGGGTGAAATGTTGCTCGGGCGAGACAGACCGTTTGTCCATCGCTTCGCCCTGCATGATCTGGGGCAGGCGTTTGCCGTCGTCGTCATCCACAACCTGATCGTCGCGGCCTTCTTCATAGACGCGCATAAAGCCGTCAAACATCACCACCTGACCGGTGGCGCGCAGTTCAATCTGGGCGTCGTCAGAGGCGATGTCGACGGTTGTACGCTCCATGCGGGCGCCTTCCATCTGGCAGGCCAGCGTGCGCTTCCAGATCAGATCATAAAGCTTGCGCTGATCCTCTTCGGACACCTTTAGGTCAGCCGGTTTTCGCATCATTTCTGTGGGGCGGATACATTCGTGTGCTTCTTGAGCATTCTTGGCTTTGTTCTTGTAGATACGCGGTTTTTCCGGAACGTACTCAGGGCCATAGAGTGCTGATATCGTGTCGCGCGCTTCGGCGACGGCCTCGGGCGCCATGTCGATGCCGTCCGTCCGCATATAGGTGATGTAGCCTGCTTCATAGAGGCGCTGCGCGGTGCTCATGCAATGTTTCGCGCCCATGCCGAATTTACGGCTGGCTTCCTGTTGCAGAGTTGAAGTCATGAAAGGCGCGGACGGGTTGCGCGAAGCGGGTTTGGCCTCAACCCGGGCCACGGAAAGCGCGCGGCTTTGGATGGCCTGCTGCGCCAATTCGGCTGCGGTGGAGTTCTCAAGCGAGAATTTGTCGAGCTTTTCGCCGCCCAGAACTGTGAGGCGGGCTTCGAACTCCTTGCCGCGTGGGGTCGCCAGCAGAGCCTTGACGGACCAGTATTCGCGGGCGTTGAAGGCTTCGATCTCGGTCTCGCGTTCTACGATCAGTCGCAGGCAGACCGATTGCACACGCCCTGCAGAGCGCGCACCGGGCAGTTTGCGCCACAAAACGGGCGACAGGTTAAAGCCTACGAGATAGTCCAGCGCGCGGCGGGCAAGGTATGCGTCCACAAGCGGCTGGTCCACTTGGCGCGGGTTTTGCATCGCCTCGGTGACAGCGGCTTTGGTAATGGCGTTAAAAACCACCCGGCTGACGGGCGTGTCTTTCTTGATCGCTCGGCGTTTTCGCAGCGCCTCTTCAAGGTGCCAGCTGATAGCCTCTCCTTCGCGATCGGGGTCGGTTGCGAGGATCAGTTCGTTGTCGTCTTTAAGTGCGTCGGCGATGGCTTTGACGTGTTTGCGGGAGTCATTTCCCACCTCCCACAACATGTCGAAGTCGGCGTCAGGATCAACCGAACCGTTTTTTGCAGGCAGGTCCCGCACGTGGCCATAAGAGGCAAGAACGGTGTAGTCGGAGCCCAGATATTTGTTGATAGTCTTGGCTTTTGCCGGGGATTCGACGACGACAACTGGCATAAAAATTCCTCTCGACTCAGAGCGAGCTATATGGCCGCGAAAAATGTGGGGCGAAAGGGGGGATTGTCAATGCATCGCGGAAAATCGCTGGGCAGAAGCTGTAAAAACTTTGATTTGAGCCGATCAGGCAGGCTGCAAGTGGCGCGAATTTAGGTGCAGTTCTACTCCGTGTCGCGCTTACGGCTTTGACAAAAGCCCGCCGGATTGACGGGTGACGCGTCCATCCATTTCAAGATCCAACAAAGCGGGGGTCACCTCGGCGGCCTCAGCTTTGATGTCGCGAATTAGCTGATCTTCTGCGACGGGCGTTGGTCCAAGGCGGTCGAGGATCATCATGTGCACTGCATGGGTTTCGCGCAGCGTGCGTTTGGGGCGCGTCGCGGGCGCAGACACTTCCAGCGGAAGGGGCTGTTGCGTCCGAGTTTGGGTTTCGCTTGGGCCGAGTGCCTCGATCACATCCTGTGCGGTGCGCACCAACGGCGCGCCATCGCGGATCAGGATGTTACAGCCCGAAGCGCGGGCATCAAACGGATGGCCAGGCACAGCCAACACGTCACGCCCCTGATCAAGCGCGGTACGTGCGGTTATCAGGCTACCGGATTTGGCAGCCGCTTCGACAACGACAACCGCGCGGGCAAGTCCCGAGACAATTCGGTTGCGGGCCGGGAAGTGGCGCGCGCGCGGTGCGAGACCGGGTGGGTGTTCGGAAAGGCAGAGGCCTTTTGCGATGATGTCTTGCCCGAGTTGGGCGTTTTCGGCCGGATACATTATGTCGATGCCGCCGGCAAAGACGGCGATGGTGCCAGATTTGAGCGCCGCGCTGTGCGCAGAGGCATCAATGCCTCGGGCAAAGCCCGAAACAATTACAAAGCCTGCCTCGGAGAGTTCCCGGCTTAGCGCGCGGGTCATGCGCGTTCCCAACGCTGACGCGTTGCGCGCACCAACAAGCGAGATCATCGGTTTTTGTAATAGTGACGCATTGCCCCGCAGCCAGAGCATTGGCGGCGCGTCGGCAATGGTTGCCAATCCGGCGGGGTAGGCGGGCTCATCAAAGAATACAGCGCGCGACTCCACCGCTCGCGCGGCTGCAATTTCCTGGGCGGCAACCTCATTTGTGCAGGGGCTGTAGTCTTTTACACCGGCGGCCATTGCCACTTCTGGCAAAGCTTCAAGCGCAGCTTTGGCACTGCCGTGTTCGGCCAGCAAACGGTGAAATGTAACGGGACCAACCCGTCGGGAGCGCAAGAGGCGGAGCCGGAAAAATCTCTCATCTTCCATGGTGGGTGGGAGTTGGGGGTGAGTGGAAGAAGTGTGATCCTCAGTCATCCTTGGCTCCGTCTCATTGCAATACAACGTTAGGGCGAATCTGGTTAATGACAGGTAAATTTAAGAGGGTTTTCAAGAATACGTATTTGATTTGTTAACCAAGCTTGTGCGCGGCGCAGGGGCGCCGCGCCGCGAAATTCGGGCTCAGGTGGACGACCCGCCAACCGTCAGCCCATCCATCAGCACCGTGGGTTGTCCGACCCCAACCGGCACCCATTGGCCAGCCTTGCCGCAATTGCCCATGCCAGGGTCCAGCGCCATGTCATTGCCCAGCCCTTTGATCTGCATCATCGCCGTGGCGCCGTCACCAATCAGCGTCGCGCCTTTCACTGGCGCGCCGACCTTGCCGTTTTCAACGCGATAGGCCTCGGTGCAAGAGAATACGAATTTGCCATTGGTGATATCGACCTGTCCGCCACCAAAGCCGACCGCGTAGATGCCGTCCTTGAGCGATGTAACAAGGTCGGCAGGATCGGAGGTGCCGCCTTGCATGTACGTGTTGGTCATGCGCGGCATCGGCGCGTGCGCATAGCTTTCGCGTCGTCCGTTTCCAGTGGGCGCGACGCCCATCAAGCGCGCATTTTGGCGGTCTTGCATATAGCCGACAAGGATGCCGTCTTCGATCAAGGTGTTTTTACCGGACGGTGTCCCTTCGTCATCAATGGTGATGCTGCCGCGGCGGTCGGGGATGGTGCCGTCATCAATCACGGTGACGCCTCGCGCTGCGACTTGCTGACCGATCTGGTTGGCGAATTTTGAGGTTCCCTTGCGGTTGAAGTCACCCTCAAGGCCATGTCCCACCGCCTCGTGCAGCAAAATGCCAGGCCAGCCAGGGCCAAGCACAACTTCCATTGGGCCCGCCGGAGCGGGGACAGCGTCAAGGTTCACAAGCGCGATCCGCAGGGCTTCGCGGGCTTTGGCCTGCCAATCGATTGGATCCAACAGACCGTCTAGGCCAATACGGCCTCCACCTCCGGCGGATCCGGATTCGCGACGGCCGTTTTGCTCGACGATCACCGATACATTCACACGAGTCATGGGGCGCACGTCGGTTATGCGGGCGCCATCGGGGCGCAGAATCACGATCTCTTGGTGCGATGCGGCCAGCATGGCAGAGACTTGCACCACACGGGCATCAAGGTCGCGTGCGAAGGCATCAATCTCGCGGAGTGTTTCAATTTTTACCGGAAAAGACACGCCATTGATCGGATCGGCATCGGTATAGAGTTTGCGGTTGGTGGGCTGGGGGGGCTCCGCCAAAGTGCCGCCGCCGTCGGCAATCGCGAGGCGTGTGGTCTGAACCGCCCGCGCGATGGCGGCCTCGGAAATTTCCGAGGAATGTGCAAAGCCGGAGACTTCGCCGTTGACTGCGCGCAGGCCAAACCCCTGTGCTGCATCAAAGCTGGATGTTTTGAGGCGTCCGTCGTCAAACACCAGTGCTTCGGAACTGCGGCGTTCCAGGAACAGGTCGCCGTCTTCGGCGCCATCAGTGGCCTGACGCAGTAAACGCAGGGCGGCGGCCTCTTCAATCGAGGTTTCAAACGGACGAAATGGGGTGTGGGTCATGGGGGCCTTGCTCACTCAGGTTTTGATCTAAATCAAAAAAGCGACGGTTCGCCGCAAGCTTCGATCTTTATCTAGGCGCAAGAATATGGTTTCTAGGCGCGAAACAACAGCGGGATTCCGCCGGACTGTCGGCAATCGCGCGAATCTGAACAAAAACAACACCGCAACCGATCAGGGTGATACATGCGAATTCTATCGACATTCCTGGGCCTTATGGCAGCAGTAACCGCCGCACCGGCCATCGCTCAGACCGCCGAACACATCGGCAAACCTGAGCCCAAGGGCATGGGGTTCCAGCCCGCGGCCACCGAACTGGCCACCCAAATCCACCGCCTCGACTGGCTGATTCTGGTAATCATCACCCTTATTGTGGTGTTTGTGACCGGTTTGCTGATCTGGGTCATGATCCGCTACAACCGTCGGACCAACCCAAATCCTTCCAAGTTTACACACCATACGTCGCTGGAAATCGCTTGGACGGTTCTGCCGATCGTGATCCTTTTGTTTATTGGCGCAAACAGCCTGCCGGTCCTGTTCAACCAACAGGAAATCCCCGAGGGCGAAGTGCATATCAAAGTGACTGGCTATCAGTGGTACTGGGGCTATGAGTACACTGACCACGAGTTTGAATTCGAGAGCTTCCTGCTGGCGAAAGAAGAGCTGGCTGAGAACGGCTACAACGAAGACGAATACCTGCTGGCGACCGACACCCGTGTTGTTGTGCCAGTTGGCAAAACCGTTGTGATGGACGTGACCGGTGCGGACGTGATCCACAGCTGGACCATCCCATCATTTGGCGTGAAGCAAGACGCAGTGCCTGGCCGCATCGCCCAGCTTTGGTTTAGTGCTGAGCGTGAAGGTGTGTACTTTGGTCAGTGTTCCGAACTTTGCGGCAAGGACCACGCCTATATGCCGATCACGGTCGAAGTTGTCTCGGAAGAGAAATACAACGCGTGGCTGAAAGGCGCGATTGAAGAGTATGCGGGCGATATGTCCACGCTTCCGGCTGTCAAAGTGGCTGCGGTTGACTAACAAATTGGCGGGGCCACGGGCCCCGTACACTAGTTTACGATAAGGACGGGCATAAGCCCGTCTTTGCGACAAGGAAGACCATGAGCGACGCAAGCATCAATACGCAAGCCAACACAGGTGAAGCTAGCTTTGGCGACTATTTCGCCTTGCTGAAGCCGCGCGTGATGTCATTGGTGGTGTTCACGGCTGCTGTTGGCCTGTTGGCTGCACCGGGCAGCCTGCATCCGTTTGAAGCCTTTTGCGCCATTCTGTTTATTGCCGTGGGCGGTGGTGCTTCTGGCGCGTTGAATATGTGGTTTGACAGCGACATTGACCAGATGATGTCACGCACCAAGGGCCGGCCCATTCCGGCGGGCAAAGTGCAGCGCGACGAAGCTTTGGCGATTGGCGTGGCACTGTCAGGTTTCTCTGTCGTGATGCTCGGGTTGGCGACCAACTGGGTTGCTGCCGGACTGCTGGCCTTTACGATCTTTTTCTACGCCGTGATCTACACAATGTGGCTCAAGCGCTGGACGCCCCAGAACATCGTGATTGGTGGCGCGGCGGGCGCTTTCCCTCCGATGATTGGTTGGGCAGCTGTCACTGGTGGCGTCGCAATTGAATCGGTGCTGATGTTCACGTTGACCTTCATGTGGACGCCGCCGCACTTCTGGGCGTTGTGCCTGTTCATGAAGTCCGACTACAAGGACGCGGGCGTGCCAATGTTGCACGTGACCCACGGTCGCCGCGTGACCCGCAATCATATTCTGGTTTACACGCTTTTGCTGGCCGCTATCGCTATTGGCATGGCGTTCACCGGCGTGGGTGGCCCGATTTACCTAACGACGGCTCTGGTGCTGAACGGCTTGTTCGTTCTGGGCGCCGTGTCGATCTGGCGCCGCGATGAAACGGTCGCGGAAGCTGACGGATACAAACGTGAAAAAGCGTTCTTTGCGCTGTCGCTGGTGTATCTGTTCCTACATTTCGGCGCGATTCTGGCAGAAGCCCTGTTGGCGCCATATGGCTTTGGAGGCTGGTAAGATGAGTTTTCGCGAACCTCATGAGCTTCACAAACGTCGCTTTGGTCGCAACCTTGGCGTGGCGCTTGTGCTGACAAGCTTTATCTTCATCGTGTTCGGATTGACCTATGTGAAGATCACACGTGGCGACTATGAGCCGGAAAACGCGAGTGTCGAACGCTGATGGCGATGGATCCCAAACATAAGACGTTGGCACAGACCCTGAGCGTGGTTGTCCTGATGGGCGCGCTCGCATGGGCGTCGGTGCCGTTTTATGACTGGTTCTGCCGTGTGACCGGCTTTGGTGGGGTTACGAACTCTGCGGATGCTGGCAGCGATACCATTCTGGAAAAGACCATCAAGATCCGATTTGACGCGTCCAAAGAACGTAACATGCCTTGGGAATTCAAACCCCTGCAGCGTGAAATGGAAGTGCGCATTGGTGAAACCGGGTTGGCCTTCTACGAGGCCTACAACCCGACCGACCGACCCATCGGAGGCAGCGCGAGCTACAACGTTGTGCCATATGACGCGGGTGGGTTTTTCACCAAGATCGACTGTTTCTGCTTTGAAGAGCAGGTGCTGCAACCGGGTGAGCGGGTGACCATGCCCGTAAGCTTTTATGTGGATCCCGCGATCGTGGATGACCGTGACGCGAAATACGTCAAGGTGATCACGCTGGGCTACACATTTTATGAAATCGACTTGCCCGAGGAGACTGCCTCCTTGACGCAAGCAACCAACAAAGACGTAAACTAAAATACGCCTTCCAACGAGGGAAACGAGGGACTGAACATGGCGCATGCTAAAAATCACGATTATCACATTCTAGAGCCGTCGACCCACCCGGTTTTTGGCGCACTGGCTGGCTTTGTCATGTTGGTTGGGGCGGTTGTCTGGATGACCGGCGGAATGCCGATCCTTGGTCTTCTGGGGCTGGACATCACCTTGCCTGGTGGCCCGTGGATGTTCCTGATAGGCCTTGTCGGCGTTTTGTACATCATGTTCGCGTGGTGGGCCGACGTCGTTACCGAAAGCCAGATTGGCGATCACACTCCGGTGGTGCAGATTGGTCTGCGCTATGGCGTGATCCTGTTCATCATGTCCGAAGTTATGTTCTTTGCCGCGTGGTTCTGGACCTTCTTCAAACACGCCATGTATCCGATGGGCCCGGAAAGCCCAGCTGTGGATGGCGTTTGGCCACCCGTGGGCATTGAGACGTTTGATCCTTGGCACCTGCCGCTGATCAACACGCTTATCCTGCTGCTGTCGGGCTGTGCTGCAACTTGGGCGCACCATGCGCTGGCACATGAGAACAACCGTAAAGACATGAAGCACGGTCTGATCATTGCTGTTCTTCTGGGTCTGCTGTTCACATACTTCCAAGCCTACGAATACAGCCACGCGGCCTTTGGCTTTGCTGGCAACATCTATGGCGCCTCGTTCTTTATGGCGACGGGCTTCCACGGCTTCCACGTAGTGATCGGCACAATCTTCCTGCTGGTCTGCTTGATCCGCTTGATGAAGGGCCACTTTACCCAAGAAAAGCACATCGGTTTCGAAGCCGCGGCTTGGTACTGGCACTTTGTGGATGTGGTTTGGCTGTTCCTCTTTGCAGCGATTTATATCTGGGGTCAGTAAGACGCCAAATGGCCTTGATGAGCGGTTGATCCCGTGGGGCCTTTGAGATTTAAAGCTGATCGCGACGGGGCCATCCCTCGTCGCGATTTTCTTATGAAAGGGCCTCTTCTTTGCGACGTTTGATCCTGCCCCTGTTCTTTGGCATCCTCGGCACTGTGGTGCTGGTGTGGCTTGGCACGTGGCAGTTGCAGCGGTTGGCGTGGAAAGAGGGCGTGCTGGCGGATATCAACGCGCGGATTGTGGCGCCGCCGGTGACTTTGCCTGAACAGCCTGACCCTGAGAGCGACACCTATCTGCCCGTCACACTGTCTGGTCAATTGACCGATCAGGAAATCCACGTGCTGGCCAGCACTCGGGATGTGGGTGCTATTTATCGGGTGATCACCGCGTTTGAAACCGAGGATGGGCGCCGCGTTCTGGCGGATCGTGGATGGATCAAAACCGAAGACAAGAACGTCTCACGTGCCCCGCAGTCCACGACGCTGATCGGCAATTTGCAGTGGCCTGAGGAACGCGACGGGTTTACCCCCGAAAATGATGTCGACGCGAACATCTGGTTTGCCCGCGATGTCGGCGACATGGCCGTTGTGCTCAAGACTGAACCGGTGTTGATTGTGGTCCGTGAGGCCACAAGCGATGTGTCGGAAAACGGCCCAAGCGTGACGCCGTTGCCGGTCGACACGTCAGGCATTCCCAATGATCACTTGGGTTATGTGGTCACCTGGTACGGACTAGCGATTGTCTGGGTGGCGATGACCCTGTATTACCTGCGCCGGATGCGCAAAACTAAGAAGGCTTGAGCGACGTGAAATATATCTCGACCCGCGGAAATGCACCGGAACTGAGCTTTGAAGAAGCGATGCTGACCGGCTTGGCCCGAGATGGCGGGCTTTATGTGCCTGAAACCATTCCTACGTTGAGCGCAGATGACATCGCGGCCTTGTCGGGTGCGAGTTACGAGGAGGCCGCGTTCATCGTGATGCGCCCGTTTGTGGGCGACGCCTTCACCGACGAAGAGTTCAAAGGCATCATCGCACGCGCCTATGCCAATTTCCGCCATGAGGCGCGCGCGTCTCTGGTGCAACTGGCGCCGAACCACTATTTGCTTGAACTGTTTCACGGCCCAACGCTGGCGTTCAAAGATTTCGCGATGCAACTGATCGGTCAGCTGTTCCAGTTCTCGCTGGCGCGCCGCAATGAGCGCGTGACCATCGTCGGCGCCACTTCTGGCGACACCGGCTCGGCCGCCATCGAAGCTTTCCGTGGGCTGGACAATGTGGATGTCTTCATCCTGTTCCCGCATGGTCGCGTGTCTGACATTCAGCGCAAACAAATGACGACGCCAGAAGATGCCAACGTGCACGCGCTGGCGCTGGATGGCGACTTTGACGACTGTCAGGCCCGTCTCAAGGACATGTTCAACGACTTTGACTTCCGCGACGGCGTCAAGCTTGCCGGTGTGAACTCGATCAACTGGGCGCGGGTATTGGCGCAGGTGGTATATTTCTTCACCTCCGCCGTGAGCCTTGGCGCGCCACATCGCAAAGTGAGCTTTACCGTGCCGACCGGCAACTTTGGCGATATTTTTGCGGGCTTTATTGCAAAGCAAATGGGGCTGCCGATTGAACGTTTGGTGATTGCCACCAACCAGAACGATATTCTGCACCGCACCATGGAAAGCGGCGCCTATACCAAAGAAGGCGTGACGCCGTCGATAAGCCCGTCGATGGACATTCAGGTCAGCTCTAACTTTGAGCGGGCGTTGTTTTATGCCTATGGCCGTGATGGCGGGGCCGTGGCGCAATTGATGGACGAGCTGAACGACGGCACCTTTTCAATTAGCCAAGGCGCGATGGAAACCCTACGCGCGCATTTCGACAGCGGTCGGGCGTCGGAAGAGGAAACCAGCGCCACGATTGCGGCTGAATTTAAGGCTTGTGGAGAAGTGCTTTGCCCGCATTCCGCGGTTGGGGTAAAGGTGGGCAATGACCACCTGTCGGCCACACCCATGATCACCCTTGCGACCGCCCATCCGGCGAAGTTCCCGGATGCTGTGGAGTCTGCGATGGGGGAGCGCCCCGGGTTGCCGCCGCACATGGTGGATATGATGGACAAAGACGAACGCGTGACCCGCGTGCCCAATGATCTGGGCGCGTTGGAGGCACTTATCAAAGAACGGATCGCACAGCGTTGACTGTTAAACTGCACACACTTTCTAACGGATTTCGCATCGTGACCGAGCATATGCCCGGTCTGGAATCTGCCGCTATCGGGATCTGGGTCAATGCAGGCGGGCGCCACGAGCGGCCCGAGCAAAACGGCATAGCCCATTTTCTGGAACACATGGCCTTTAAGGGCACTCAAAAGCGCAACGCGCTTGAGATTGCCGAGGCGATCGAGGATGTGGGTGGTTATATAAACGCCTACACCAGCCGCGAGGTGACGGCCTACTACGCGCGTGTCCTCAAGGACGATGTGGCGTTGGCGATGGATGTGGTGGGCGATATTGTCCTCAATCCGGTATTTGATCCCGATGAGATCGAGGTTGAACGTGGCGTGATCCTGCAAGAGATCGGTCAGGCTCTGGATACGCCGGACGACGTGATCTTTGACTGGTTGCAAGAGCGCGCCTACCCGGATCAGCCTTTGGGGCGGACGATCTTGGGAGAAGGCGACCATGTACGCGGGTTCGGCAAAAAGGACCTCGCGGGATTTGTTGGCGAGCATTATGCGCCGGACCGGATGGTCCTGTCGGCGGCTGGCGGCATTGACCATGATGAGATCATCAAGCTGGCTGAAGCGCAGTTTGGCCATCTGAAACGCGGCCCTGCGATTACCTTGGCGCCTGCGCGATTTGCGGGCGGCGAATACCGGACGGAAAAAACTCTGGAGCAAGCGCATTTTGCGCTCGGTCTGGAAAGCCCTGACTATTGCAGCCCTGACATCTATACGGCGCAGATTTATTCGACAGCGTTGGGCGGCGGCATGTCGAGCCGCCTGTTTCAGGAAGTGCGCGAAAAGCGGGGCCTGTGTTATTCGATCTATGCCCAGACCGGCGCATATTCGGACACCGGTATGACCACGATTTATGCTGGCACTAGCGGCGATCAAATCGAAGAGCTGGCGCAGATCACCATTGATGAGTTGAAACGCGCTGCGGAAGATATGAACGAAGCCGAGATCGCTCGCGCCCGTATTCAGATGAAAGCAGGCCTGTTGATGGGTCTTGAAAGCCCGTCGAGCCGCGCGGAACGGCAGGCACGGATGATTGCAATCTGGGATCGTGTACCGACTCTGGCTGAAACGGTTGAGCGTATTGATGCGGTGACAGATGCGGATGTGCGTCGGTTTGCCGAGCATATGGCCGTCGCGGCGCGACCGGCGCTGGCGCTTTATGGCCCTGTGGCGGATGCTCCGGCGTTGGAGGCGCTGCAGCAAAGGCGCGCTGCCTGATGTTGATCAACCGTCGAAAGGTGAAACTGGACACCGAGCGCATGATCCTGCGCCCGCCGGTTCATTCGGATTTTCGCGAATGGGCTGAACTACGTTCGGTCAGTGCAGAGTTTCTGATCCCGTGGGAGCCTATTTGGGCGGCCAGCCACCTAAGCCGGAAGAGTTTCACCAACCGTGTCTATTGGGCGCAACGCTCCATTTCCAACGATACGGCGGTGCCACTATTTCTGGTGCGCCGGGAAGACAACCGGCTCCTAGGGGCCATCACTCTGGACAATATTCGACGTGGGCCGGCGCAAGCGGGCACGCTTGGTTACTGGACTGGCGAACCTTTTGCGCGGTCCGGGTACATGAGCGAAGCCATTGAAGCGGTAGTGCATCACGCCTTTCAACGCATGGAGTTGAGCCGGATCGAAGCCGCCTGTTTGCCGGAGAACGTGGCAAGCCGAGGTGTCTTGGAGAAATCCGGGTTCAAATATGAAGGCGTGGCGCAGAGCTATCTTCAAATCAACGGGCGCTGGCGCACACATGTTTTATATGCCGCGCTGCGCAATGACCGTCGTGGACGCACAACGGCCGGGCAAGTCTAGAGGTGTTTGCGCGCTTAGTTCTAGGCTTTTAGACACCGAATTTCTTTCCAATCAGACGAAACCAACACGGCTTTTGAAAACGGCGTGCGCGAATTGGCATCCTTTCTGCTATCCTGACAAAAAGGAAGGAGCGCCGGATGCGGTTTGTCTTGATACTTCTTTGTTTGTCGATTTCATTGCCAGCGGCCGCGCAGGACCGAAGGCCGAGCCATTGTATCGCGCTGGCACAAACGCCCGGTGTGAGTTTTATTCACAAGGCGTCTTATCGCGACAAGGTAGAAAAACACTCTGTCCGGATCAGCTATCTGAGCCATGCGTCTTTTCTGATCCAGAGTGATGACGGGATAAATGTGGTCACCGACTATACCGGTTTTATCGGCGTGACGGATTTGGTGCCTGATGTCGTCACAATGAACCACGCTCATGACACGCATTGGACAACAAGCCCCGATCCAGCGATCCCGCATGTGTTGCGCGGTTGGGGGCCTTACAGGCAAGGGATAGACCACCATTTGGATCTTGGCAGTATGTTGGTTCGCAACGTGTCCACAGATATTCGCAGCTATGGCGGCGTTGAGGAAAAGGGCAATTCGATCTTTGTTTTTGAAGTCGCGGGGCTTTGCATCGGGCACCTTGGGCATCTGCATCATGAGCCAAACGATGCGCAATATGCGGCGCTAGGGCGGCTAGATGTGGTGATGGCGGCGGTGGACGGCGGCATGAGCCTTGATACGGCGACCATGATGCGGGTTCTGAAACGCCTGCGGGCGCAGGTTGTGATCCCGATGCATTGGTTTGAAGACTGGACGTTGACCAGTTTTTTGACCGGTATGTCCGAGGAATATGTGATTGACCGCTCAGAAGGCAACAGCCTTGAGGTGTCACTGAGAACCTTGCCATCTCAGCCGACAATAAAGCTTTTGTATCCTCGCTTTTTGCAAGACCCCTAGACGTTGCAAGGCGAGGCAATTACCCCTGTTGCCATGACATTGAATGCAGCCACCCCCGAGTTTGCCGAGCGCCTTGCTGCGCAGTTGCCCAAGGCGACCCTGAGCCAACCAAGCGACGGATACCTGCAAGAACCGCGTGGGCGGTATTTTGGCCAAGGGGGCCTTTTGGCGCGGCCAAGATCGACAGAAGACGTAGCGACCATCATTGCGGCCTGTAACGCGGCGCGTGTGGCCGTGGTGCCCTATGGCGGCGGTACGGGCCTTGTCGGGGCGCAGGTGATGCCTGACGGTCCGACACCGGTGATCCTGTCGCTTGAGCGCATGAGAGACGTACGTGCGGTCCATCCACTGGAGAATGTGATCGTTGCCGACGCAGGGTGTGTGCTCGCGGATGTGCAAACGGCAGCGCAGACCGCGGAGCGGTTGTTTCCTTTGTCTTTGGGGGCAGAAGGGACAGCACGAATTGGCGGCAACTTGTCGACCAACGCCGGCGGCGTGAACGTGCTGCGCTACGGCAATGCGCGCGACCTGTGTCTGGGGCTGGAGGCAGTCCTGCCCAATGGAGAGATCTGGAATGGCCTGACGCGTCTGCGCAAGGACAATACGGGTTATGATCTGCGCAACTTGATGATCGGGGCCGAAGGTACGCTGGGGGTGATTACCGGGGCGGCGTTGAAGCTGTTCCCGCGACCACAGTCTGTGGCGACAGCGGTGATGGTGGTTGGCTCCCCGCAAGCGGCGTTGGAACTGTTGGCAATGGCGCGCGATGTGGCTGGCGAAAGTGTCAGCGCGTTTGAGTTGCTGCACGGGCAGGGCATGCGGTTTGTGCGCGACACGCTGCCGGATGTGCGACTGCCCTTTGAGGCGATCCCAGAGTGGTCAGTGTTGATCGAAGTGGGTATGAGCCGGGGGGCAGATGCGGCGCTAGAGGCGCTGTTTGGCGCGGCTTTGGAGGCCGACCTGGTCAAAGACGGTGTGATCGCTCAGAGCGAAGCACAACGGAGAGCACTGTGGAGTCTGCGCGAACACATTCCTATCGCAAACAAAGCGATTGGGTCTGTGGCGAGCCACGATATTTCGCTGCCTTTGAGCGAGCTTCCTGAATTCATCTCTCGGGCGGGGAAGCAGGTCGCAGCCATGGGGCCTTATCGCATCAATTGTTTCGGACACCTTGGGGACGGCAACCTACACTACAACGTGTTTCCGCCTACAGGTGAAAGCCGTGATGCTTACAACGACCGCCGGCACGCTGTAAGCGCCGCCATCTACGATTTGGTGCATGCATTCGGCGGGTCTTTCAGCGCCGAGCACGGCGTGGGGCGCATGAAGGTTGCGACGCTTAGGGCTTATGGTGATCCAACCCGATTGGCCGCCATGCGCGCGATCAAGGCCGCGCTGGATCCAAATGGCATTATGAATCCGGGTGTTATCCTATGATCGGTTGCGGCTTCTTTCTGACCAAAATACCCCGGGGGTGAATTGGCCATAGGCGAAGAGGGGGCTGGCCCCCGTCTTTACAGGCCGTCGAACTCACACAGAACATGCACATCCATGCCCATGTCTTCGAGTTTCTTGCGGCCGCCTAACTCTGGCAGATCAATAATGAAGGAACAGGAGATGATCTCTCCACCAAGGCGTTCGATCAGCTTGATCCCTGCCTCTGCCGTGCCTCCTGTGGCCAAAAGGTCATCCACAACAAGCACTTGTTCGCCTGGCTGAATCGCGTCGTCGTGTAACTCAACGATCGCTTCACCATATTCGAGTTTGTACTCTTGGCTGATGGTCGTGCCGGGCAGCTTGCCTTTCTTGCGGATTGGCACAAAGCCAACCGAAAGCTGGTGCGCTATTGCGCCACCGAGAATGAAGCCGCGCGCCTCGAGACCAACAACTTTGTCGATCCGCGTGCCAGCGTAGGGATGCAGCATCTGGTCGATCGCCATCCGAAACCCACGCGGGTTGGCGAACAACGTGGTCACGTCGCGAAACATGATCCCTTCGTGCGGAAAGTCCACGATGGTGCGGATGTAATCTTTGACGTTGGCGCTTTGGGGCATGGCTGTTTCCCGTAGAAAAGTTTACGGGGCAGCTTTGACAAATGCGGGGCGTACGCGCAAGGGGCTGTAGATAGAGGTGACGGTAATTACTG
The DNA here is from genome assembly GCF_947331465.1 of Shimia sp. Alg240-R146. GTDB lineage: Bacteria > Pseudomonadota > Alphaproteobacteria > Rhodobacterales > Rhodobacteraceae > Shimia. The sequence continues at coordinate 445,929 of NZ_CAMZOK010000002.1, forward strand.
GCTGCGAAAGCGGCGCAGGCGGTACATGGTTTGTGTCAACCAGTTTGCGTGTGGTTTGTGCCAGTCCATTCGGTCGCGAACGAGCAGAGATTTGGCCGTGTGTAAGTTCATTTTGAAAGTCCTCTTTTAAACTGCTACCGTTTACTTATGCTTTGCTTTGTATATCCAGTGTATATACAAAGGTCCAGAAAATCTAACAAAAGCGCAGGATGATCGACTGTTGGGAAAGAATGACGAGGTCGCCACGAACAAGGTGAAGGCTGACTCCAAACAAAAAGTTAAGGATAAGGCCAAGCGTAAATCCAAGAAGGACAGCCAGTTGGTGCTGCGTCTGGATAAGGAAGAACGCGATGCTTTTGTTGACCTCTGCAAGGATCTAGACACCAGCGCCGCGCGGGAGATCCGCGCCTTTATTCGCGGCTTCATGAAGACACACGCGGAAGACTGATCCTGCGTTTGCTTTCTGCCTCAGATCGCGCGCCGCAGCGTCGCTGTCAGAACGCCCATTCCGATCAATGTGGCCCCGCCGACACGTGTCAGCCAGCGCATGACCTCGGGGCGTGAAATCCGCGTCCGCAGCCGATCCGCAAGCAACGCATAGGCAAAGGCATTCAGTGCTGCCAAGGCTACGAAGGTACTGATAAGGATCGAAAATTGTGGCAACAGAGGCTGTGTCGGCTGGATAAACTGTGGCACGAAGGCGATGAAAAACCCGATGCTTTTGGGGTTCAGGGCCGTCACGGCGGCAGCATGGGTAAAGACCCCGCGCGCGGGCATGGATCCGGCAGTCGCGAGATCCCCCAATGCGGCCTGATTGGCACTTCGCAACATCTTGATCCCGAGCCAGATGAGATAGATTGCACCCACCCATTTGAGCACCGTGAAGGCCGTGGCAGAGGCCAGCACAATAGCACCCAGCCCTAGCAGGGACGCGGTCATGGCGATCAGATCCCCGAGCGCAACACCGGCGGCCGTGGCCACAGCCACCTTGCGGCCTTGGGTGAGGGCGTAGCTGAGAACCAACAAGATAGTTGGACCAGGGATCAGCAAGAGCGCGGTGGAGGCGGCAACGAAGGTCAGCCAGAGATCTAAGGACATAAGAAGGAAGCCTGAATTGAATGTGCAGGACCTACCAAGCCTCAGCTTTGGCGCAACGTCCAGCCCTTAGGCAGTTAAGGCACGACCTGCGACTGCGTCGAGCTTGTTCACCATGGCTGGATCACGCATGTCCGGTGCGGTCAGGATTGCGAATTCCAGCGCGCGGTCGCAGCCGTGATCGCAGGGCGCGCGGTCTGCACCCAGAAGGTCAGGAAGGCGGCGTACCATGTCACGGGCCTTGTCGGCATTGCCCATCAAAATCGCAATGATTTCAGACACATCTACTTCGCCGTGATCGGGGTGCCAGCTGTCATAGTCCGTCACCATCGCCACTGAGGCATAGCAAAGTTCGGCTTCGCGTGCCAATTTGGCCTCGGGCATGTTGGTCATGCCGATCACATCCGCCCCCCAGCTTTCGCGATACATTTTGCTTTCTGCCAATGTGGAAAATTGCGGCCCTTCCATTGCCAGATAAGTGCCGCCGTTGTGCACGGTGATACCCGCGTCGGTGGCAGCAGTAAAACAGGCCGCTGAAAGGCGCGGGCAGGTTGGGTGTGCCACCGAAACATGGGCCACGAGACCGGGGCCGAAGAAAGATTTTTCACGCGCAAAAGTGCGGTCAATGAATTGATCTACAACAACAAAATCACCTGGCGACATCTCTTCGCGGAACGATCCAGTGGCCGACACAGAGATCACATCGGTCACGCCAAGGCGTTTCAGCGCGTCGATGTTGGCGCGGTAGGGAACCGACGATGGTGTGTGCACATGGCCGCGTCCGTGACGAGGCAAAAAGGCCATTTTCACACCGCCCAATCGGCCTGTGAGGATCTCGTCAGAGGGTGTGCCAAAGGGGCTGTCGACGGCTTGCCATTTGGCGTCCTCTAGCCCGTCGATGTCATAGATGCCGGAGCCGCCGATCACGGCGATCATGGTCTCTGTTTGCGCGTCAGTCATTGCGGGACTCCCTGTCTTTTTGTTGCCAGAGTCTTGGCGGGCGCGGCGGGGAAAAGCAACCGAAAGGCACGTCGGTATCGCGTCGGTAACGCGACTGTATCGCGACGGTGTGAAAATCGGGCGATTTTAGCGGCAAATACCGCGGGTTTCGGCCTTGTCCCACGGCAGGGTGACCTCGTCGGGCTGTGGCAGATCGTGCGTTGGGAACACTTCGCCGACCAGTTCGGCAAGCCGCCTTGTGCGCGGCGCATCCGGATCGAGCAGCGAGCAGCACAGATATTCTTCGACAACGCTGGCTTGCTGCTCATAGCCGTAGTCGAGGAAGGTGGCGTCTTTGGTGACCTCAAACAGATAGGGATCGTCGGTGATCTGATGCTCCTCGGCGGCCTTCCAGGGGGAGTAGCCGGTCAGGTCGCGGTTCTGCCATTGCCAGACGTGCACCATTTCGTGGGCGAAATACATCGCGGCATTGAGGTGAATTTTCTCGGGATAGCGCGGCATGTAGTTTGGCACCGACCAGTCTTTGGACGTGTAAAGATGGTTCCAGAGCACGACACCAGCGGGTGAGGTGGTCACCGGGCCGGGCTTGGATGGCGGGAAAATACGCTCGCGGCAGGCCAGACGGGGGCGGGCTTGGCGGGTGAAGGTGGCGACGCCCAAGGGGGCATTTTTGGTGATGCGCACGGTTTCTGCGTCAAACGTGTCGCCTGCGAGATCGGCCATGAAGGCGCGCTCGGTCTCGGTCAGGGGTCTGCCACAAGAGATAAGCAGAAGGCAAAGAAGGAGAAGGGATGCGCGCATAGGCGGAGCGTAGCATCGCGGTTGCGTGGGGCAAGCGGCAATGGCGCGGCGGCGGTGGTTATTTCGGCGTGGTGATCAGGCGGCCACCGTTTATGCATTCTCCGAAGTGAAAGTCGTAAAAGCGCTTGTCAATTTTGGCACCCGCGGCGGAGCCGACGGTGCCGCCGATCATGCCAAGCGCCTCTGCCTGTTTGCGGTCACCGGTGGCGACATAGCCGGTTTGCTTGCCAAAGGTGTTGCCGGTCTGCGCGCCTTGGATGCGGCCGCCGGTTGAGGCGGCGGCGCGGGCGTATTGGTCGCAGAAAAGCTGTGTGCGCTCTTGGTTTTGCGGCCATTGGCGGGGTGTGGGCGCTTGGCGCGGTTTGTTGAGCGGCACGGAGAGGTGGTTGTTTTGATGGCGCGCGGAGTCCTTGCGGGCTTGGGCGAGGGTGTCCGTTGCGGGGAGCAGGAGGACGAGGAGGAGGGCGAGGCGCATGGGGGGGAAGGTAGGCGCGTGGGGACAGCAAGTACAGGGTTACTCGTGTGTTTCCGACAAGACTTTGCCTGTGGATTTGGCAATCACGTACACCGAATCGTTGCCGATGCGGACGCCGTCCGGCGAGTTGCGCTGGTGGATTGTGAAACTGGCGCGGTAGGTTTTGCCGCAATCCTCAACGCTGAGGTCGCGGGATTGGAGCTCGGTTTCCATGGTGTTGACGTAACCGTCGGAGTGCTCGTATTCGATGAGCGGGCGCAGGGCGGTAATTACTGTTGCGCGTGTGGCGGGGTCGTCGGTGAGAACGCAGGTTTCCGGCGTTTGGGTGCAGGCAGCGAGCAGGGCTAGAGCGGGAGCGAGGGCGTAGATTTTCATACTGGAGTTGTGAAGTGTATTTGAGTGGCTGGCAACCAATGCGTGATGCTTTGCATCACGCACGCGCCCGATCCGCCCCACGGGCGGGCGCGTTCGCTTCCGCCCTCGGATCGGGCGTTTGTTCTAGTTACTTCTGAAGTTTCTTAAGCTTTTGCGTGGTCATCTTATAGTTTCGAAACGACGCCCTAACAGTCTTAATGTCCACTCCTTCATAAGAACCAAGTGCTTTTCTGAATTGTTTCGAAGTTAGGTTCGATCGTGGTCCGATCAACACTTCTTTCAATTCCAGCTTGTGGTCGAAAGGGGTGAAAAAATGTCGTGCCCCTCTCTTTTTTAGAGCGATTTCGTCTTCGCTCAGGTGAACAAATCGTCTCCATTCTACTTCGAATTGCCAATGGATGCTCTTTGTCTCTTGAGCATAGGCAAAGATTTGTTTTTTCCCATGTTCTGTTCCAAGGTCTTCGTAAGGAAACTCCTTAAAGTCAGATTCATAAACCATTTTTGTGAGTTTCTCTGTGACGTCGAAACCCAGGCAAACTCCCGCATAGCTTTCGGCGTAGTGGCCCCACATGCTTGGCACGTCCCATCGTTCCGAAAAAGAAATAAATCCAAATTCTTGGGAGTGAACAGCGATTGCATTTTGCCAGTCTAACCGCATGTCTTTGGCCTTTTTCCCTTGGCCAAAATCAAAGGGCATCATTTCGAAAAGGTCATTTACCTCATTTGGGAAAGAGATCTTGAGGTGCCTTCGCGAGACGACGTCGAGTGCAAAATTCGGCCCTGTGAAATAGTAGAGCCGTTTTTTGAACTTAAACATCCAACTCCTCCACAAACCGCGCGTTTTCCTGTATATACTGGTACCGCTTCTCGGGCTTTTTGCCCATCAGGTCACTGACCAATTCATCGGTTTCACCCGGCTCATCCTCGTCAATCGTCACACGGATCAGCTTGCGCGAGCCGGGGTCCATTGTGGTCTCTTTCAGGTCTTTGGCGTCCATTTCCCCAAGACCCTTAAAGCGGGACACATCGATGCGACCTTTGCCGCCGAGGCCTTTTTCAAGCCACGCGTCTTTCTCGACCTCATCCACGCAATAGACCCGCTTGGCACCTTGGGTCAGGCGGAAGAGCGGCGGGCAGGCCATATAAAGGTGGCCCGCGTCGATCATCGGGCGCATCTGGGTGTAGAAGAAGGTCATCAACAGGGCCGCGATGTGGGCGCCGTCGACATCCGCGTCGGTCATGATGATGATCTTGTCATAGCGCAGGTCATCGACGTTGAATTTGGTGCCAAGCCCAACGCCAAGCGCTTGAGTCAGGTCGTTGATTTCCTGATTGGTGCCAATTTTGGAGCTGGCCGCGCCCAGAACGTTGAGGATTTTACCGCGCAGGGGCAGCAGCGCCTGAGTCTTGCGGTTGCGGGCCATTTTGGCAGAGCCGCCCGCGGAGTCGCCCTCCACGATAAAGAGTTCGGTGCCGTCGCGGTTGGTGGCGGAGCAATCCACCAGCTTGCCCGGTAGGCGGAGTTTCTTGGTCGCGGTCTTGCGGGCGGTCTCTTTTTCCTGACGACGGCGCAGGCGTTCTTCGGCGCGCAGCACAAGGAAGTCGAGGATGGCACCGGCGGATTTGTTGTCAGCCGCAAGCCAGTTGTCAAAGTGATCGCGCACGGAATTTTCCACCATGCGCTGCGCATCAACCGTGGCGAGGCGGTCTTTGGTCTGGCCGACAAATTCGGGCTCGCGGATGAAGCACGAAACCAGCGCGCCGGCGCCTGTGGTCAGGTCCTCGCGGGTGATGGTGGCGGCTTTCTTGTTGTTGACCAGCTCACCATAAGCCTTGATGCCCTTGAGGATCGCGGCCCAGAAACCGGCCTCATGCGTGCCGCCCTCGGGGGTGGGAACGGTGTTGCAGTAGGACTGAATGAAGCCGTCACGCGAGGGGGTCCAGTTGATCGCCCACTCGACTTTACCCGGTGCTTTGAATTTCTCAAACGACACGGTGCCGCAGAACGGGTTGTCGGCATAGGTGGTCGCGCCGGACAGGGTTTCGTTAAGATAATCGGCAAGGCCGCCGGGGAAGTGAAACTTGGCCTCCATCGGGGTGTCGCCATCGGCGATCGCGGTTTTCCAGCGGATTTCAACGCCGGAGAACAGATAGGCCTTGGAACGTGCCATCTTGAAAAGGCGCGCGGGTTTGAGTTTCAGAGAGCCGAAGATCTCGGCGTCCGGATGGAAGGTCACCGCTGTGCCGCGCCGGTTGGGGGCGGTGCCGATTTTCTCAAGTTTGCCTTGCGGCACGCCGCGGGAAAACTCCATCGCGAAGAGTTCCTTGTTGCGGGCCACTTCGACACGCAGGTGGTCTGACAGCGCATTCACAACCGAGGAGCCAACGCCGTGCAGACCGCCCGAGGTTTCATAGCTGTCGCCGGAAAACTTGCCGCCCGCGTTGAGCGTGCAAAAGATGATCTCAAGCGCGGATTTTTGCGGGTCTTTGGGGTGCGGGTCGGTGGGAATACCACGTCCGTTGTCGCGCACGGACACGTGGCCGTTTTCGTGCAGCTCGATTTCGATCCACGTGGCGTGACCTGCCACGGCTTCGTCCATGGAGTTGTCGACAATTTCAGCCACCATATGGTGCAGCGCGCGGTCGTCCTTGCCGCCGATATACATGCCCGGGCGCAGGCGCACGTGCTCCATGTCTTCGAGAACTTGAATAGAGGAGGCGTCGTACTCTTTGGTTTTGGTGTCGGCCAAAAGGTCGTTGGACATGCTGTGGCTGCTCTTATTGGTGTTGTTTGGCGCACATTATGGCAGGGGACGGCGAGGGGGGGAAGTGCGAAGCGCGACCAATACGCGGGAAAGAGCAGCCAGAGAGATTGTGGACCAGGCTTAGGCCCAGTTGATCGCCAGATCTTCGCGGAAGGCAAAGCGCAGCAGGTGTTTGTCGACCACGTCCTGCATTTTGGCAAGATTGGCGGCGTCGGGCACGGAAATCGTCATGGTGAGACTGCTTTCGCTGGCTTGCATTGACAGCGTTCCGCGGTTTTCGGGGAAGACGACAGTGCCGGCCTGAGGCGAAAACTCGGTTTCGCATTTGTGCGACCAGTGTTTGCAGAGTTGCTGCAAATAGCGGCTGGCGTTTTCAGTGGCGGCGGTTGCGGTGTTTTGAGTGGTCATACGGGCTCCATTGATGTGAGGATCAGGGCGCGCGTGGCTGCAAATATGGCTGGCGTCGCTCTCACTATATGTGTGTCAGAACGGGAATTGCCAGAGGCAGGGCTGCGCGCCCAAGCTGCACAGGGTGTGCAGGGGCGCGCAAAGGATGGACGCGAAATGATGCGCGTGGCCAGACCTGTTGGGAGGCCGGGTCGCGGCCTTTGCATCATAGCTTACTACATGGAGAGGTAGTCGTCCGCCAAAGTGTCGCGATATTTGTCGACCCACTTTGTGTTGATTTTGGCAATCGTGCCGTCTGCTTCGAGTTCGGAGAAGCATCGGTCAAACTTGGCTGCAATCTCAGCGTCACGGAAGTTCATCGCATAGTTGGAGGGCTCAAAAATCGCTCGGAACTGAACGGGTTGGTTGGCATCCACACCGCTTGTCGCACCGGCGTCGCGTAGGTTGGTCATGTAGGCCGCAAAGAGCATGCCGTCCCCAAGGATACCGTCGACGCGCTTGCCCAAAAGCAATTTGCTCTGGGTTTCCTGATCCGCCATCTCGCGATAGGAGGCAAAGGAGTCCACGGTTTCCGAAAGGCCGGGCAAAATGCCGGATGCGCCTTCGAAGGCGGCAATTTTCATACCATTTAGGTCAGCAAGCGAGGCAATGTTATGCCCCGAATCCGCCAGAAAGGACACGCCGTTTTGGTAAGACACATAGGTTTTGCTTTGTGTGCCGGCCATCGGCATTCCTGTGGGAACCGTCATCACTGCGTCGCCCTCGCCACTGTCAAATGAAGCCCAGTGGCGGGTGAACGGCTGCAACTCAAAACTGACGTCGTAGCCGCAGTGTTGCATGACGCTGCTAACAACTTCTGCCTCGCGGCCCGTGCCATCGGAATTGACCATCGGTGGCAGATCAGCCGCCATGATTTTCAGGGTCTCAGCATGTGCGGTGCCGATCGGAAGGGCCAATGCCGCGGCTGTCATAGTGACTGTAAAAAACTTCATATAAGGGTTCCTCTTTTGAATGATGGAGAAACCTAGGGCGCAACTTGTTAATAGATGTTTAGCCGCGGGACATCGGGCGATCTAATTTGGTCGAAAGGGCAAAATTTGCTTTGAAGGAAGCGTTCAAAGAAAGGAAAAACACCCCGAACCGTCGGGGTGTTTTTAGTGCGGTTTCAAGCAACCCGTTGTGGAGGTTGGATTATTCGCCTTTTTTCAAGGTCTCAAATTTCAGACCAACCGCGGTGCGGGCCGGGAAGCCTGCCCAATAGGTGTGGTCGTCTTTGAGAGTGCCGTTGTCTTCGGCTGAGAAGACGCCGTCGTTGGAGGACGGAACAAGATCCAGGTAGGCGGCTTTGTCCGCGTCAGCCTTGAGGTGAATATCCAAAAACGCGGTTGAGAAGTGCTGCGTGATGTTGTTCATCCGCGTGTTGTCCCAAACCGCATCGGCATAGTGTTCAAACGCCGGGAAGCCGAGGGCCTCGGAAATTGCCCAACCTTCTTCGGGAGAGGCCATGGGGGCTGCGGCGTTGTGGTTGGCGTTTTCAAACGTCAGCAAGTGACGGTCAGTGCCCGTTGAGTTGATGAAGATCTGGCGGATCGCGTCATAGACGGACACGTCGTCGACAGAGCCCGCCATCAACATTGTGGGTTTGCGCAAACCGGCAAGGCCAGCGTCGTCCCACAGGCCATAGTTGCGGCCCCATGGACCGATGACAATCATCGCTTTGACGCGTTCATCCACCAATGCTTCGTGGGTGTCGGTGCCTGCCACGTTGTGGATCAGAGCGCCTTTTGGCGGGGCGAAGGGCGAGGCTTCGACGCCAGCGACAAGACCGGCACCGCCGAAGATCAGCGCGCCGTAGCCACCCATTGAATAACCTATGACGCCTGTGGTGGAGGCGTCGGTGATGGCGCCAATAGGGCCATCAAGAGCCGCCATGCTGTCGATCACGAATTTCTGGTCGATCGGACGGTTCAGAAGCGTGGAGCCAAAAGCCGCCTGATCGGAGTAGGTGCTGTCGGTGTGGTCAATCGAGGCCACAACGTAGCCCTTGGAGGCGAGATTTTCGCCCAGATGGCTCAGCAAAAAGCGGTTGCCGGGATAGCCGTGGGAGATCACTACCAGCGGGAAAGTCTCACCAGATGCAGGGTCTGCGTCACGCGCGGCCTGGCCGTGCAGGGTGACCTGAACGGAGGGGTCACGCAACGGCGCGGTATAGGTGCCTCCAGGTGTGGTGCCGTCAGCCGCAGGATACCAGATTTCGACTGTCAGATCGCGGGTGTAGGTCGCCAGTGCGTCCGCGGTCGATTTCAGCACGTCGATCTGGTCGGGGTTGGAAAAGGTGCGGGTGGTTACACCCACAACGTGGTCGCCGTGCGCTGCCAGTTCTGGCGCGTCGGGGCGAATTTGGTCGATCCGGTTTTCAGCCAGAACGGGTGTTGCCATTGTCAGAGACACAAGCGCAGCTCTCATCATTCTTGTCATCAGAAGTCCTCCTGTTGCATGGCGCAAAGTAAAAGCGAAAAAAATCGAAAAAGCACCTTTGCGATGCGAAAGTGACGCAGGGTTCGAAATCTGGCAAGCTGAGGAATGTAACAAATTGGTAACGGGGTTTGCGCTGTGTCAAGGCGGCGTCGTGCGAAAGCAGGTAGCCCTTGAGAAAATCGCGGATCAAAGGAGACATGAATGGCCAATTCTGAGGACACGCAGAAGGAAAACGGTGGGTTGCATTCAGGACCAAACGCGCCGCCGCTCACGCCGCCTGCGCGCGCCAAGAAACCCTCCAAGGAAGCTATTCGCGCGGCTTTTGAACGGGGTGAGTATCCGTATAACGTGAAACTATCCCGCCGGGTTTACGAGCGCCAGAAAGCGCAAATTCAAGCTGAGCTTTTGAAAGTGCAGCTGTGGGCGCAGGAAACCGGTCAGAAATTTGTGATGCTGTTTGAAGGCCGCGACGCGGCCGGCAAGGGCGGCACGATCAAGCGGTTTACCGAACATCTGAACCCACGTGCGGCACGTGTTGTGGCGCTGAACAAACCCTCTGAGTCAGAGCGGGGCCAGTGGTATTTCCAACGCTACGTGCAGCATTTGCCTACCGAGGGCGAAATGGTGCTGTATGACCGTAGCTGGTATAACCGCGCGGGAGTGGAACGGGTCATGGGGTTCTGTGAACCTGCGGAATATCTGGAATTCATGCGCCAGACGCCGGATTTTGAACGCATGTTGGTGCGCTCTGGCGTGCGGCTGTACAAATACTGGTTCTCGGTCACCCAAGAAGAACAGAAACGCCGCTTTGAGAGCCGGGCCAATGATCCGCTGAAACAGTGGAAGCTGAGCCCGATCGACAAGGCGTCGTTGAGCAAGTGGGACGACTATACCGAGGCCAAGGAGGCGATGTTCTTTTATACAGACACCGCAGATGCGCCTTGGACGGTGATCAAATCCGACGACAAAAAGCGTGCGCGTCTGAATTGCATGCTGCACTTTCTGGATTCGCTGGATTATCCGGGCAAAGATGTGAAGACCATCAAAGCGCCCGATCCGCTGATTGTGAATGAGGCGAGCCATGTGATCCACAAGTCAGAGCACATTTTGGGCACCGCGCTGCATCCGGAAGCCCGCAAAGGCTGATTGGCCAATTGGACAGTGAAATGACCCGTCGCCCCGTTTTGGGGCGGCGGGTTTTTCTTTTGCTGAGAGGGGCGAGCGCGAGGTGCCGTTTGCGGGCATCAGAAGATGTCTCGCAAGGCCTCCTGCAACGGATTAAGCTTTTCAAAGGCCGTCAATGTTGCGCTGTGCAGTCCGTGTTTGGCCACATCCGCGTCGGACAGATCAAACCATACCGTCATGGACTTGCGGCGCAGCAGGTCGCCTTGTGGGTGGTCCTTGTCATAAGGTGCGGGCACACGTTTTAGGTCCGGTTCATCCAGACGAGCCCCTTTGCTTTGGAGGTCCGAGATGATCGCGGCGAGGGTGTCGCCTTTGGGACCATCAACGACCTCGCGCCAGTCTATCAGGCCGTCTTTGTCAAATCCCATGACGCCACCGCCGACCGAAAGGTAATCGCGGGCAATGCCAAGAAACCAACCCACCGGAGGGGTGGACCAGAGCATGTGCAGATGCAGGTGATAAGGGGTTTTGTCTTTGGAAAAGCGCACGTCGCGGTGGGGGCGAAAGAGTTTTTGCGTGGGCGTCGCACCATAGGCGCGCTGCAAATCGGCGCTGATGGTGTCGAGCAAGACCAGCGCAGGCGCGCGCAGGTCCGCTTCGTAGCGTGGCTTGTGGGCAAGAAAGAAGTCGCGGGTGTTGTCTTGGGCCAGCTCATTAAAAAATGCACGGGCGTCGGGCAGCAGGCGGGAAAATTCTGAGGGCATGGAAATACCTCGATTGAGGGTGTGAAAAAGACGTGCTTTGGATATGGTGGCAAAACCAAGAAGATCATTCAACTTTGATGGGCCTATTGTGGCCCTCCCTCAACAGACATAAGGCTGGGTTATGGACACAGTCATGAGCACATCGGGACACGCGCGTGCGTTGCTGCGCATTGGCCTGCCATTGATCGGCGGGCATATCGCGCAATTTGGCATCGGGTTGACCGACACCATCATGCTGGGCTGGTATTCCGTCGAAGCGCTGGCCTCGGTGGTGATTGGCAGCACGTTTTTCTTTGTGATCTTTATTCTCGGCTCGGGCTTTGCCATCGCGGTGATGCCGCTGGTGGCGCAAGCGGATGCGGAGGGCGATCAGGTCCTTTTGCGGCGGGTGACGCGTATGGGGTTGTGGCTGTCGGTGATCTTTGGGGTCGTGGCGCTGCCGCTGTTTTTGATGTCGGGGCCGATTTTGTTGGCGCTTCAGCAAGAAGTCGAAGTGGCCGAACTTGCGCAGGCGTATTTGCGCATTGCGGGACTCGGATTACTTCCCGCTTTGCTGGTGATGGTGTTGAAATCCTATCTGGCGGCGCTGGAGCACACACGCGTGGTGTTTTGGGTCACCGCCGCCGCTGTGCCGGTAAATGCGCTGGTGAATTATGCGCTGATCTTTGGCAATTGGGGCGCGCCTGAGTTGGGCGTCAAAGGGGCGGCTATTGCGTCGATCATTGTGCAGTTTGTGTCGCTGATTGGTGTTGTCACCTATGCTGTACGGGCCTTGCCGGAACACGCGTTGTTTCAGCGCATTTGGCGGCCTGACTGGGAAGTTTTCATGCGTGTCTTCCGCCTCGGGGTGCCGATTGGTCTGACCAACCTCGCCGAGGTTGGTCTGTTTGCGGCGTCATCTGTGATGATGGGGTGGCTGGGCACGGTCCAACTGGCGGCGCATGGCATTGCGCTGCAACTCGCAAGTCTGGCGTTCATGTTGCATCTCGGGCTGTCCAATGCGGCAACCGTACGGGCGGGCAATGCCATGGGACGCAAGGATGCGGACCACATGGCGCGTGGTGCCAAGGTTGCGATTGCGATGTCATTTGGGTTTGCCTGCGCGGCTGTGCTGGCGTTTGTGTTGTTTCCCGAGCAATTGCTGGGCGGGTTTATCGACCCGCAAGAGCCGCAGCGGGAGGTCATTCTGGCAGCCGGCGTGAGCCTTTTGTACGTCGCGGCTTTGTTTCAGTTCGTGGACGGGGCGCAAATCATGGCGCTGGGCCTGTTACGGGGCGTACAGGACACGCGTGGGCCAATGGTGATCGCAGCGATCAGCTATTGGGTGATTGGCGTGCCGTCGGGCTACGTTTTGGGGTTTGTCCTCGGGTTTGGCGGCGAAGGCGTTTGGTTAGGTCTGGTATTGGGCCTGACTGCGGCGGCGGTGATGTTGATGTATCGCTTTTGGGTGACCAATTTGGGCCGGCTGCGGGAAAAATTCGCGTCCTAAAGGAATTGGGCGGCACAGGATCCGGCGTGTGACCATATCTGAACATGTCCTGCGTTTTCAGCAAAACCGGATTGATTGATCTTCGCCAGTCACGCCCTTTGCGTAGCATGGGCAAGGATTATGTGCCAAAGTCATTTGAGAGCTGAAAATTGCCGCGAACTGAAGCAACGTTCCTCGGCTCAGCTAACGATCTCGTTCTGGTTTTTGAACGTCAAAGCCTTTTGACAGAAGTTGATTGTCTTTGGAAATTTCATATGGGGCAAATGCTCGTTCTTTGGCGGAGGAAAAATGTGAAACTGAAAATTCGTGCAAGCATCGTTGGGCTTGCTTCGCTGGGCCTCGTGTTTTTCTGCGGCCCGACTTATGCCTCTGGAACAACGGAAATTAATTACAGATCGGATGGTAAGGCCGTGGCCAAAGCCTGCCTTGGATTTTTGGCAAGCGGACAAGCGACCACTGCGCTTACTAAATCGGGTTTTGAAATCAATCGTAGCACCAAAAAGAGGACCCTCTTTAAGAAGGTGGAGCAGAGCGGGCTTTTACCCACGGCTTTCCTTTTTACAGTTGCCAAAAAATCCGGTGATCAGGATTATCGGAGGTGCGGCTTCCATCTGACCCTTCCAAATCGACTGGCGGTTGAGAGATCATCGCCTGAGTTCAATGAGGTTCTGAACGCGCTGCGCACTGAGTTGAAAACAAACGGCTACAAAAAGAGTATTCGGAAAAATGCTGTTGGGAGGGAAACAGAAATCTGGACCGGCCCACACGGATCTTACAAGTTCCAGATTGTTTCCAGTCTTGGAGCCGTCGGCATGGATGTTGTGCCAGCCAAGTGAGATAGCGCAGATTTGAGACGATCGGACTGCTATGCGTTGGTTGACCGAAGTCTGTTAGATATCAGCTGAGAGGCGGAGCCAAAGTTCATTGAGCGCTTTGAGCTGGCCCTGATTTTATTTGCCCTTTAGCAAGCGGTCGGCCTTTTTGCGCACCAGCACTGAGCGCAGATCGTGCATGGCCAAAAGCAATGTGTCGGTGATTTCTTCGAGCTGTTCCGGCTCGGCCTTGGATTGCGCCCATTGTGCCGTCAGGTTCAGGTGATCCACCGTGCGCAGGATGTCGTCGATATCGCGGTCCGCCAGCACAGCGCGGCGCTCTTCCATCCAGGCGCTGATTTCTGCGATGTCGTCATCGGTGAGTTTGCGATCACCATTGGCTTTGATTTCGCCGTTTTTAACGTTCGCAACTGCGATTTGATCCATCTCGATCCGGCGCTGTTGGTTTTGGGTGTCCACGCGAAACACCATCGCGCCGTTTTCACGCACACGGAAAAAATACTCTGGAAGATCGCCGCCCATTGCCTGTTGCCCTTTGTCTTTATGCGCTCAGTGATTCACAAAAAGCACGGATGCGGTCGCATGCTTCGGCCAGAGCGTCGTCTGAGGTAGCGTAGCTGACGCGGAAGTTGGGCGAAAGACCGAAGGCGGCCCCAAACACTACCGCGACGCCGTGGCTTTGCAAAAGCTGGGTGCAGAAGGTCTCGTCGCTGTCAATCACCACGCCGTCGGGTGTCGTTTTGCCAATCAGACCGGCAATCGAGGGATAGACATAAAAAGCGCCCTCGGGTGTCGGGCAACTGATGCCGTCAATCGCGTTGAGCTTTTCCACCACCATATTGCGCCGACGCACGAAGATTTCGTTGTGCGGTGCGAGAAAATCCTGCGTGCCGTTGAGGGCCTCAAGGGCTGCGTATTGGCTGACGGAGCAGGGGTTTGAGGTGGATTGCGACTGAATTTTGCGCATGGCCGCGATCAAGTCCTGCGGGCCGCCGGCATAGCCGATGCGCCAGCCGGTCATTGCATAGGCTTTGGACACGCCGTTGCAGGTCAGGGTGCGGTCATAAAGCTGTGGCTCGACTTCTGCGGGGGTGCAGAATTCAAAGTCGTCATAGGCGAGGTGTTCGTACATGTCGTCGGTCATCACCCAGACCTGCGGGTGGCGCAGCAGGACGTCCGTGATTTCTTTGAGCTCGGCGCGGGAATAGCCTGCGCCGGTGGGGTTAGACGGCGAGTTAAAGATCAGCCACTTGGTTTTGGGTGTGATTGCGGCCTCAAGCTGGTCTGCAGTCAGTTTGAAACCGGTCTGGATCGAGGTCTTCACAACCACAGGCTCGCCGCCCGCCAAAAGCACCATGTCAGGGTAGGACACCCAATAGGGGGCAGGGATGACGACTTCGTCGCCCGGGTTCATGGTGGCCATGAGGGCGTTATAGAGCGTTTGCTTGCCGCCGGAATTCACGGTGATCTGAGCAGGCGTGTAATCCAGCCCGTTGTCGCGTTTGAATTTGGCGCAGATCGCCTGTTTCAATTCCGGGATGCCATCGGGCGCCGTGTAGCGGGTCTTGCCGGCGTCAATTGCCGCTTTGCCCGCGTCGCGGATGTTGACGGGCGTGTTGAAGTCCGGCTCCCCCGCACCAAGAGCGATCACGTCCTTGCCAGCGGCGCGCAGCTCGGCGGCCAATGTCGTGACTGCAATAGTGGGAGACGGTTTTACGCGCGACAGGGTCTTGGATAAAAATGACATTGGGGCCTCGTTTGTAATCACTAGAACCATGTCTTAGGGTGCGCGCAAAGACCGATCAAGACCGTATGCCGGGAGAGCAGAAAAATGACACAGAGCGACACCAATCTGACAGAGCAGGAAGGCGATTGGTTCGCTGAAGAGGTGGCGACCTTTGGTGACCGGCTTGCCGCCGCGCGCGAGGCTGCGGGCCTGAAGCAGGCGGAGTTTTCCAAACGGCTGGGCGTAAAAAAATCCACGATTGCAGCTTGGGAAGAAGATTTGAGCGAGCCGAGGGCGAACCGGTTGTCGATGATGGCAGGGGTGTTGAACGTCTCGGTGGGCTGGCTTTTGACGGGTGAGGGCGATGGGGTCGAATTCTTGGCGGATGGCGAGGAATACGCGGATGCGGATCTGGTTGCCATTGTGCAACAATTGCGCGATGTCCGTGCGCGCATCAAGAACGATCTGGACCGGCTGGCAAAGCTGGAAAAAGCCCTGCGCAAAAAACTCTGACACGGAACCACACAATGAGCGATAGCACGGAACCCCGCGAGAACCGGTTGAAGCGCATGAAAATGCGGTCAATGCGGCGTGGCATCAAAGAGATGGATATCATCCTGGAGCGGTATGCCGATGAGACGCTAGAATCGATGACTGAGGCCGAGCTCGATCTTTATGACGCGCTGCTGCATGAAAACGATCAGGACCTGTATCAATGGGTGACTGGGCAACAACCCGCCCCAGATCGGTTTAAGCGGCTGATTTCCGCCATTTCTGTTGCGATTAGCGGTGAGAGATGACCCGTATTTGACCTGTTTTTTTCTCGACTTAACGACTTGTTCGCGAATTTCCGTCAAATTGCCTGCAAAGCAAGTTGACGGAGACAAGGATGAGCTTTCATTCAAACATGGAGAGCGGCTCTAACGAGGCGTTCATGACGGAATACCTGGATTCACTGGCGCTGGTGGAGCGACTGCACCGCCTGCTGTTGGATGTGATCAAGGACGAATTCGAGCGCGTCGGCGTCTTGGAGATTAACCCGGTGCAGGCGCTTTTGCTTTTTAACATCGGCGATAATGAAGTGACCGCGGGCGAGTTGAAATCGCGCGGCTACTATCAGGGCTCCAATGTCAGCTACAATCTCAAAAAGCTGGTTGAGACCGGCTACATGCATCACCAGCGTTGTGAGATTGACCGCCGTTCGGTGCGTGTACGCCTCACGGAAAAAGGCCGCGAAGTCCGCGACACCGTGACCGGCCTGTTCTTGCGCCACGCCGAAGGGCTGCGCTCCAAAGGTGTGTTGGGTGAAGATGGCTTTGCCGAGATCACCCATTCGCTGCGCCGCGTGGAACGCTATTGGACGGATCAGATCCGCTACATCTACTAAGCTCATTCAGGTACTGCGCGCGCGGTTTCGGTTCACGCGCAGAATCCGTTTGCCAGTTTGACCCGGACAGATCAGGGCTCGTCGCATTGCGGCGGGTCCCGTGCTGTATCGGCAGCGGTCAGTTGTCGCGTTGGGGCAGGTGTCCGACAATATCCGGGCTGAGCTCGCGGATCAGCTTGCGTTCCATGGCGCGTTCAAAATCGTCAAAGCCTTTGGCTGTCTCGACAAAAGCGCTTGTTCCCTTGATCAGCTGTGAGCGGTAATAGGCCGCCATTTCGCCGGGGCGCGCGCTGAGATCGGCGGCTTTGGCGCCGAAAGTTTCGATGGCCAGCCCGTTGACGATCACATCGTCGAGCGGAAAATGGGCATAGGCCTGTTTCGGCGTAAAGCCTTCGTTGTTCACACCATCACCGCTGACGTCGAGGATATAGACGTCACAGTCCGGTGCCTGCGCAAACAGCGTTGCGGCATGGCCAACAGCGTGGCCCAAAGCAGTAGGGAATTCAGTGGTTTGGCGTTGTGACAACCCCAAGCGTGCGGCGCTCTGAAAGAGAGTGCGGGATGTGTCGATGATCGTCCAGTCAAGCAGGGTCTGTTGTTTTTCGCGTCCGCTCCATTCATAGACCGCGAGGGCGACCGGCTTGGGGGTGCTCAGAAAGGCGGCGCGTACGCCCGGTGCGCTTAAGGCCGCAGCCAACCCCTGACGTTGAAGGATGTCTTCTTCGGCGTCCACGGATGAGCTGACATCCAGCGCCAAAAGCAGCGCGAGCCGGCAGTTTGGGGCGCTCGCCGCAGGTGCGGCAAGCGCCAGAGTCAACGCGGCGATGGTCGCCGCGCGGATCACCAGTGACCGGTGCTCTCCATGCTGGCCCATGGCTCAGCCGGAGGCAGGGCGTCGCCCTGCTGTAGCAGCTCAATCGAAATGTTGTCAGGCGAGCGCACAAACGCCATGCGCCCGTCGCGGGGCGGGCGGTTGATGGTCACGCCGTTGTCCATCAGGTGTTGGCACATCTCATAGATATTGCCGACCTCATAGGCGAGGTGGCCAAAGTGACGGCTGTCAGACGGCAACCCGTCGTCGCCGTCCCAATTGTATGTCAGCTCCAGCGGCGCATCGTGATCGCCGTCGGCTGCCAGATAAACCAGCGTAAAGCGGGCCTCTTCGACGGTGTAGCGTTTGATCTCTTTGAGGCCAAAGAGCGCGTAGAACGCCATCGACGCGTCCAGATCAGCGACACGCACCATCGTGTGCAGGTATTTCACGTGCATTATTGTATCCTTTGTTTCGTTGGGCACAGGAAACACCAGCCGTGCAGGCATTGCTAGGGGCAAGACGGGGCGGCGTGTTCAAAATTTGGGGATACAAATCGGTGAAAATCTACGGATGTGGCTCAATCCTGCGGTTTTCAGGTTGATGGCCACAATATATAGATGGTGCAGTCACAAGCAAAGACCGCGCAAGAATCGCCGAAACTGGCGGCTCGCAGCGAAAACACAGGCAGGACAAACGGTGCAACAGTATCATGACGCGTTGAAAACCATTCTTGAGCACGGCGAAAACTCGGGTGATCGCACGGGCACCGGCACGCGGTCCTATTTCGGGATGCAGGTGCGCTACCCGTTGGCGGACGGGTTTCCTTTGGTCACCACCAAAAAGCTGCATCTGAAGTCGATCATTCATGAGCTGTTGTGGTTTTTGGCCGGTGACACGAACATCAAATACCTGAAAGACAATGGCGTGCGCATCTGGGATGAGTGGGCCGACGAAAACGGGGATCTGGGCCCGGTGTATGGCCGGCAGTGGCGGGCGTTTCCAGCGTTGGATGCAGCCGGAGAGGATGCTGCGGGCACACCGGTTTTTACCAAACGCGAAGTGGATCAGGTGGCGGATTTGGTCGAGATGATCAAAACCACGCCTGACAGCCGTCGCATGATCGTCAGCGCATGGAATCCCGGGGACGTGCCGGACATGGCGCTGCCGCCGTGTCACACGATGTGGCAGGTTCGGGTTCTAAACGGCAAGCTGCACCTGCAGCTTTATCAACGTTCGGCTGACATGTTTCTTGGGGTGCCGTTCAACGTTGCTTCATACGCGTTGCTGCAAGTGATGTTGGCCCATGTGACCGGCTATGAGCCGGGTGATTTTGTGCACTCGATTGGCGATGCGCATATCTATTCCAACCATATGGATCAGGTGCAGTTGCAACTGTCGCGCACCCCGAAGGCGTTGCCATCCGTGCGGATCAAGCGCGATGTTGCGTCGATTTTTGACTTCAAGTTCGAGGATTTTGAAATCGAGGGCTATGACCCTGATCCGATCATCAAAGCCCAAGTGGCGGTATAGGCGATGATTTCACTGGTTGTTGGACGGGCCAAAAACGGGGCAATCGGGCGGGACGGGGACATTCCCTGGCATATTCCCGAGGACCTACGGACGTTTCAGCGCGAGACGTTGGGCGGGGCCATCATCATGGGGCGTCACACGTGGGATAGCCTGCCGAAAAAACCACTGCCGCGGCGGTTTAATATTGTGGTCAGCCGCCAAGCGGACGCGGCGGATGTTGTCGTCGGCTCGGTCGCAGAGGCCGTCGCTTTGGCGCGCGACGAGGGGTATGACCGGATCTATGGTATCGGCGGCGCAGGGATTTATGCCGAGATGATGGGGATGGCAGATCGTTTGTTGATTACCGATGTGGATACGGTGATCGAAGACGCCGATACATTCTTTCCGGAGTTTAGTGCTGAAGAGTGGAGCCTGAATCATGAGCGGGTGTTAAAAGGCGCCACTCCGGTTTCTATCGTGCGGGAATACTTGAGAAAATCAGAGAGCTGACCCTTTGGACGAAACATATTGTTTCCAAATGGGAATTTGACAGTTTCCAACTTAAAGTCTTAATCTTATTTTTGACTAATTGTTTGTGCAGCCGCCGGAGCGAGTGATTGATGAAACGTATTACCTTTTTGGCCGTTGCGGCCGTTATGGCTGCGGGAGCGCCAGCGATGGCGCAAACCTGGAGCAGCAACGCCCCACAGTTGGCCCCTGTGAACCAACCGGAAGGACTGCTGGTGCATCCCTTTCCGTCAGGCGCAAACCATTGCCCAACCGGATTGCAGCCAATCACCATGGGGGGTGTCATTTGCTGTGGCACACCAAACACGTCAGAGGCCTACGTCAACCGCTCGGGTGGCAATCGTCGCAGCCATGCTCCGATGAGCTGCCCTCCGGGCCAAAAAGGCTGTGGCTGAGGCAGCAAAGCGGGGCGCGTCATGCGCCCCAATCCTTTGATTTCACAATAACTTAAGTTCGCCAGCCATGTCGCGACCATCCCGGCCTTGCGACATTTCAAACTCGACTTTTTGATTGTCCGAGAGCCCTTGCAGGCCCGATTGTTCGACGACAGAAATATGGACAAAAACGTCCTTGCCGCCGTCTTCCGGTTCGATAAATCCGAAACCTTTGGTGGTGTTGAACCATTTTACGGTACCGCGTGGCATACCGTTCTCCTCTTTTTACCAGTACATCTCGGGCCGTTGTTCCCGAGGGCGCACCTTTTTCAAATCGCAGTAAGCAATGTTGTGCCGATGCTGAAAATGAGTTGCACCAGCCACAAGGATTGCATGGGCAATGTAAAATGCAAGCAAAACCACCTTAAATCTGTGAATTGGCTGGGGTATGGAGTGCAACAGATAACGCAAACAGGAGGTACTTTCATGCGGTTATATGGGTTGAAGACATGTGACACTTGTCGCAAGGCTCTGAAAGTATTGGACAACGCGGAAAGTGTTGATGTGCGGGCAGATGGTGTTCCGAGTGAGGTGATGGCACGGGCCTTTGATCAATTTGGCGCCGCTTTGCTGAACACACGGTCAACCACGTGGCGCGGCCTTGACGCTGAAGAGCGTGAAAAACCGGCGCTGGAATTGTTGGCGGCACATCCGACGCTGATGAAGCGGCCGCTTATTGAGGCGGACGGCACCTTGTATCTGGGTTGGGGCAAAGATGTGCAAGCAGCGCTTGGATAAGTGTGGGATCACACTTATCTGGGGGGCAGGTAATAGGAGACACACATGCGCAATGCGGCACTGACGCTGGGGATTATCGCCGGCGTGATCGGGATGATCGTTGGCTTTTTCGGCTGGGGCTATACCGAAGCGATCAATCGGTTTGGCGAAATTCCTGATATTGCGGAACAGGTCAATAACGTCGAGTTGGTGCGGGCAGGGTCCTTGTTGGCGCCTTTGCTGGCAATTGCGGGTGGCGCGATGGCAAAAGCACGCGCGCTTTGGGGCGGCGTGCTTTTGATATTGTCGGCGGTGGGTATGTATGCGGCCTTTGGGTTCAATGTCTTTACGATGTTCCCGATCAGCTTTGCCGGATTGGGCGGTATTCTGGCGCTGGCCGCAGGTAAGCCGGACGAGCCAAAATCACACTTCTGAGATCACTTGAGGCGCAGCAGTTTGTCCACCGAGATCGGACCTGCGCCTTTGGCCACCAGGACGAACAGCAAGAATATCCACATTGCCCGCTCATCGATCAGGGTTTGGGAGTGATCAAACAGCGCCCCAAGCTTTACATTGTGCCCCAAAACGTCCGCGGCCGTTTGCACTACAACAAAGCCGATCATGCCCAACGCAGCGAGGCGGGTGAGCAACCCAATTAGCAGCAAAACCGGCAGCACGAATTCGGCCACGGTGCCAAAAAAGATCACTATCCGTTGAAAAAAGCTCATTTGGCTGACGTCCCACAGCACGGCTTCGGCGGCTTTCGGGAAAATCTGACCAAAGGCACCCGCCGACGCGGAAAAAATCGATCCGTCGATTTTGAGCGTGGCTGAGTTCCAGTAATAGACAAACAGGACAGCGACAAAGGTGACGCGCGCAAGGGTCGGAACGATCCAGTTTTGGTCATCAAGGCGGTCTGCCAGATCATTGTGAAGTGTAATCGGGTTTATCATGAAACCTCCCATGCGGTCCGTTTGTTTTGTTATTCCGTGAGTGTGAGGGATGTGATCGCATTGCCTGCGAGCAACAGGGCGAGCAAAGCGCCAAGGTCAAAGTCTTGCGCCGCCTCTGAGCCTTTGGCGGCCGCATCGCCCAGCGGAACGCCGGCCTTGAGGGCAGTCAGGCAAGCAAAACCACCTGCGGATAGGGCATGCGGTTTGGGGTCAAATTCGGTCCGGGTGATCAGCACATCTTGGGCAATGGCGTCGGGTTTGGGGCCGTCGGCCATGTTAAACGCCCAAATTGCATGAACAGGCCATGGGGATTGCAGGGTTTCGACGGCTGGCGCAAAGGTCATGACAACGTTGCCAAGCTGCTCGGGTGCAATGGCGGCCAAGGCGTCAGGCGCGATGGGCGCGGCATCTGCGGCGTGATAGGCGCGGCGCAGGGCGAGTTCCAATCGGGCCACATCCGCGAGGTAGCCGAGGTGTTGCAGTGGTGCAAAATCGGCGAGGAATTCCGGAAACCCCGCGCCGTAGTGCATCATCAAAGGCGACGCAGGCGGGGATTGGCGCAGAAAAACGCCAGCAATGGCGGCGAAGTTTTCCTCACCCAACAGTTTGGCGATGGTCGGGAAACCGGTTGCCAGCGCGTCGGTCAGCGATACCGCCACGTTGTTGCGATAGACGTCAAAGCGGCGTCCCGCGGCCCGGCTTTTGTCATCGACAAGACCCAAAGGGCGATCCCGTGCGCCGTCAAGCAACGCACCGCGAAATTCGGTTTGTGAGACAATCATGCCGGCACCTTGGCCAGCGCCTGGGTGGCGCGGGTGGCTTCGGCGTGCAGGACGGGCCAGTCAGGCACATCATTGTCCCACTCAATCAGGATCGGGCGTGGGCCAGACAGGGCGAGCGTGTGATCCAGAAGGGCCCAGACCGGATCCACAATGGCCTTGCCGTGGCTGTCGATCAACAGGGGGCTGCCGTGATCATCTTCGTCTTCGTCGTGGCCGCCGAGGTGGATTTCCCAAACTTTATCAAGTGGGTAGGCGTCAATGTAGTCCTTGGGATCGGTATGCAGATTGGTGGCAGACACAAAGACGTTGTTTACGTCGAGCAGGAGGCCACAGCCAGAACGGTTGGCCACTTCACGCAGGAAGTCAGGTTCCGACCATGTGGATTCGGAAAAGGCGAGGTAGCTGGACGGGTTTTCCAGCATCATCTGACGGCCAATTGTGTTCTGAAGCTGGTCGATGTGATCAGCTACGCGGGTCAATGTCGCTTGGGTATAGGGCAGAGGCAGCAGATCGTTGAGAAATGCGCCGTCATGCGTGGACCATGCGAGGTGTTCAGAAAATACTGTGGGATTGAGCCAGCCAACGAGGTGCTTGAGGCGCGAAAGATGTTCGGGATCAAGCGGGCCTTCGCCACCGATGGACAGGCCAACGCCATGCACGGAGATCGGAAATCGTTCTGAGAGGTGGCGTAGTTGGGCCAAAGGCCGGCCTCCGGCGCCCATGTAGTTTTCAGCGTGTATTTCGAGCCAGCCAACGTCGCCTGGATCGGTTGTCAGAGCCGAATAATGCTGAGGTTTGTAGCCAACTCCGGGGCGGTTGGGCAATTTCGCAAAGCGCGGTGCATCATCCAGCATGTCAGGTCTCCGGTCGTGGCGGTGTTGAGGAGAAAAGTGCATCCCTGTGTGAGTAAAGAGGCCCCGGGGGGATGAACCCGGAGCCTCTGATTGGGTTAGATCAACCCGGGATGTCACGCTCCAGAGCTTCCAGAGAACCCATGCGTGCGCCACCATCGGCCATCGCAGGAATTTCCATGTCTGCACAGGTGCCCGCGTCAACCAGTTTCCAGGCGTTGCCCTGGTAATCTACGGTCGAGGTGCCGGCGCATGTGGTGCCTGGGCCTGCGGCGCAATCATTTTCGCCAGCCAGAGAAACGCCATAGCATTTCTCTTTTTCAGCGGCGACTGCGGTGGTTGCGTGGGCGGCCAGTGCGGTTGCGACGGCGCCAGCAACGGCGAGAGTTTTTACGGTGTTGGACATCTTCATTTCCCTTTCGGTGTTGAACTCGGCCAGGCGTTTCTGCCTTGGCATGTCTCAACACTAGGGTTGCCAAGCTGTAACGCGCCAATCACACGCGTGTGTGCCACAGGTATGTTATCGGTTGTAACAAAGAGAAAACGCGGCCCGCTATCAGCGCAGAAGAGACGCCTCGCGAGGCCGCAACATCACGCGGGCAGAGGTGTAGCGCGGCGCGACGTCGTCAAAAAAGCCGGGGCGCAAGGCGTTGATTTCCGCTTTTTGTTCTTGCGTTAGGATGGTGGCGACTTCTTCGCCCGGGAATAGGCTTTCGGCCCATATTCCTTGGGCTTTGAGCAGGCCGTGGCGTTCAAGTAGGATGTGGAAATAGGTGATCGTCTGAGCCGCGCTGTCGGTTTTGATGGCGTGATCATTGATCAGGGACTTGATTGGAACCAACACCTCGTCTTCACCAAACAGAAGCTCGGCCCGCCAATCCGACAACAGCACCCGATGTTGCGGAGACAGCCGGAGATCGGCACTGGGACGGCCCATGCCCAACGCGTCTTTGGTGACAACAACGGGGCGCAACTGGCGATTGTTACAAAGATCAAAGGCCGAGAAATGGCGGGAGCCGATCCACAAAATGCGGTCTGTGCCCTGTTCTGTAACAATTTCATCGCCTTCGCGCAGCGACTCGATGGCGCAATCACCGGAGGGAGTCGCAACCCGTGTGCCTTGGGCAAAGCAGATGGTGTCGTAAGGATCAACCGGGCCGTCGCTGATTCCGCCAAAAGTGACGGTCTGGCCGGGCGTGATCGGGGATGTGGTGAACACCACGAGGTTGCTACCGGAGTTGGACGTGCCAGTGCCGATACGGCCGATGATGAACGTGATTGGCGGCACATCTTCGGTAATAACCTGATACTCGCTTTCGATATTACTGCCGGCCGGGTAGGTCACACCGCCAATCGTCAGATCATTGGTGAGAACCGACAATGTGCCGGTCTCGATATAGGCGTCTTCCAGTTGGTCGTCGTCATCGGTGATGTAAAAGCTGAGCTGGTCCGCGCCGGCGTCAAGCGTTGTGGAGGTACCAACCAGGCCGCTGCCTGTCGTCCCTGTTGCATCCGCGGCCAAAGCGCCGGAAAAATCCTCCAACGCCCACCCTGAAACCAAATAATCCGGCATACCCACGCCCTCTGCTTGCGTCGCTTAACGGTCTTGAGGGGCTGATATAAAATGCAAATGGGGCGCGAATTCGCGCCCCACATGGTGGTTTCAGGTTAGAATAAGGCCGAAATTCGGCGCTGGCTTCAGGCCAAATCAGGCGGTGTTGATTCCGTTGACAGCTGGGCCACAATTTCGTCCAAAGTCTGAACCTTGGTTTGCTTCTCACCCAGACGGCGGGTGGAGACGGTGCGCTCTTCGATTTCCTTTTTCCCGATCGCAAGGATCACCGGCACTTTGCCAACCGAGTGTTCGCGGACCTTATAGTTGATCTTTTCATTGCGCAGATCCGCTTCGGCACGCACACCAACCGCTTTGAGCGCCTCGACGACCTCAAGACAGTAGTCATTGGCGTCCGACACAATTGCGGCCACAACAACCTGACGCGGGGCCAGCCAGAACGGCAGTTTGCCGGCGTGTTCTTCGATCAGGATGCCGATAAAGCGTTCAAAGCTGCCCAATGTCGCGCGGTGCAACATGATGGGGCGGTGTTTGTCGCCATCGGCGCCAATATAGCTGGCGTCGAGACGGTCGGGCAGGTTGGGATCCACCTGAAGTGTGCCGCACTGCCAGTTCCGGCCAATTGCGTCGGTAAGTGTGAATTCCAGCTTGGGTCCATAAAAGGCGCCTTCGCCTTCGAGGATTTCAAACTGGTGACCGGCCGCGTTACAGGCGTCACCCAGCGCTTTTTCGGCGTAGTCCCAGCTTTCATCAGAGCCGATCCGCTTTTCAGGGCGTGTCGACAGTTTGATGGTCCAGTCGTTAAAGCCCAGATCGGAATAGACCTCGGACAGGAAGTCGATGAACTTCTTGGTTTCGGCGGTGATCTGATCCTCGGCACAGAAGATGTGACCGTCATCTTGAGTAAAGCCGCGCACACGCATAATGCCGTGCAGCGCGCCAGAAGGTTCATAACGTGCACAAGAGCCGAACTCGGCCATGCGCAGAGGCAGGTCGCGATACGATTTCAAACCTTGGTTGAACACCTGAACGTGGCAGGGGCAGTTCATTGGCTTGAGCGCGTTCACAGCCTTTTCGCGGGCGTGGTCTTCGTCCACTTCCACGATGAACATGTTTTCCTGATACTTGTCCCAGTGACCCGATGCTTCCCACAGTTTGCGGTCGACCACTTGTGGTGTGTTGACCTCGACATAACCGCCGACTTCTTGTTTGCGGCGCATGTAGTCTTGCAGGGTGGTGTAGATGCGCCAGCCGTTGGGGTGCCAGAAGATCTGACCGGGGGCTTCTTCCTGCATGTGGAACAGGTTCATTTCACGACCCAATTTGCGGTGGTCGCGTTTTTCGGCCTCTTCCAGCATGTGCAGGTGGGCTTTGAGGTCTTCTTTGTTTTTGAACGCAACACCGTAGATGCGTTGCAGCATTGCGCGGTCGCTGTCGCCGCGCCAATAGGCGCCGGCCACCGACATCAGTTTGAACGCATCCGCAGGCACCTGACCCGTGTGCGCCAAGTGAGGACCACGGCAAAGATCCTGCCAATGGCCGTGCCAATACATGCGAAGGGGCTCGTCGCCGGGGATCGCGTCGATCAGTTCGACTTTGTAGGGCTCGTTGTTGGCCTCGTAGAATTTGATTGCGCGGTCGCGGTCCCAGACCTCGGTGGTCACGGGTTCGCGCTTGTTGATGATCTCTTTCATCTTCTTTTCGATGAGAGCGAGGTCTTCGGGTGTGAACGGCTCTTGGCGGTCAAAGTCGTAGTACCAGCCGTTGTCGATCACCGGGCCGATGGTGACTTTGACGTCGGGCCAGATTTCTTGCACGGCGCGGGCCATGATGTGCGCGCAGTCGTGACGGATCAGTTCGAGCGCCTCGGCGTCGCTGTCTTTCATGGTGTTGATCGCAATGGCGGCATCCGCATCAATGGGCCACTGAAGGTCCCAGTGTTTGCCATCCACGGTTGCGGAAATTGCTTTCTTTCCAAGCGATGTGGAGATCGACGATGCGACCTCGGCAGGGGTCACGCCAACACTGTAAGAACGTGCGTTACCATCAGGAAAAGTAAGAGAAATATCGGCCATTAGCCTCAAGCTCCTCGTCAGTTTGGCGCCCACGGAACGCCCGGTTGCGGGTATATGGTTCGGGGCTGTTTTAACGTTGAGGCAGCGCAAGTCAAGCAGGGTTTCCCGATTGCCCAGAGAGGGTTAAGGTTTGCTTAAAGCATACAGGGGCACAAGATGAGCATCACTCAGTTTCTGGACACACCTCAGGGTCGGCGGATTGCCTATCACAAGAGCGGGCAAAGCGGGCCGACCGTTGTGTTTCTGGGCGGTCTGAAATCGGACATGGAGGGCACCAAAGCGGTGTATCTGGAGGACTGGGCCAAGGCGCGCGGGCAGTTATTCCTGCGGTTTGACTATTCCGGACACGGGGAGAGTAGCGGAAGTTTCGAAGAGGGCTGCATCGGGGATTGGCACGAAGACACGGTGGCGGCGGTCACGGCGTTGACTCAAGGGCCGTTGGTCGTGGTCGGATCGTCCATGGGCGGTTGGCAAGCGTTGTTGTTGGCCAAGGCCATGCCGGAGCGGATCGCAGGCATGGTGACCATCGCAGCAGCGCCTGATTTTACCGAGGACAGTTACTGGGCCGGATTTAGCGAGGCGGAGAAAGCAGCGTTAGAGACGGATGGATTTGTCGAGTTGCCGTCGGATTATATGGACCCCTACCGCATCACAAAACGCATGATTGACGACGGGCGCAAGCAGTTGGTTTTGCGCAGCGATTTGGTGCTCGATTTTCCGGTGTGGTTTTTGCAAGGAACAGAAGACACCGCAGTCAGCAGCAAAACCGCGATTGAGTTGATTGAACACGCTCAGGGAGCAGACATTCAGTTGCTTATGGTCAAAGGAAAGGACCATAGGTTCTCAGATCCATTTTGTCTAAAATTGATCACATCAAAAGTGGAGGCGGTGCTTTCGGCATCGAAACTTACATAATGCGGACATTTGGTCGATTTTTGGGACGAGCTTTGAGTGTGATGGTTCTGGCTGCGATCGCGTTGTGGATCATTGGGCCGTATGAGGAAATTTCGGTGTCGCCTACCATTGTCGAGGGGGAAATTGGCGCAGATGTGGATGCGTATTTCGCAGCTCAAGAGGCCCGGTTTGACGACATCACCGAAGGTGTTGAGAAACGCGTGATTTGGGCAGGCGCGCCCGGTTCGAAAACCAAACACGCAGTTGTTTACATGCATGGGTTTTCCGCCACGAGCGAGGAAATACGCCCGGTGCCTGATCTTGTGGCGGACGCGCTCGGCGCCAATTTGATATACACGCGCCTACAGGGACACGGCAGACCGGGGGCTGTCTTGGCCAATGCAACTGCGCAAGGGTGGGCGACTGATTTTGCTGAGGCAATGATTGTCGCGCGGCGGGTGGCGGATGAGGTCATTGTGATCGGCACATCAACCGGCGGCACCGTGGTGGCTGCGATGGTCGATCAGCCAGAGGTCATGGAGGCCGTAAAGGGCGTCATTTTTGTCTCACCCAACTTTGAGATTTCAGCGCCCACCGCGAAGCTACTGAGCTTGCCGGCAGCGCGCCATTGGGTGCCTTTGGTTGCTGGCAAGTCCAGAAGTTTCGAAACCATCAACGCGGAGCATGAAAAGTACTGGACGTCGCAGTATCCAACCGCGAGCGTCATGCAGATGGCAGCGCTGGTCGCGGCGGTGAAAGTGATGGATTTTTCCGATACTGCCTTACCGGCGATGTTCATGTTTTCAGATGAAGACATTGTCGTCAAACCATCCGCAACGCGTGAAGTCGCGGCGCAATGGGGCGGGCCGGTCACGCTGGCGCCGCAAATGTTGCAGGCGGGTTCGGATTCCAATGCACATGTGATTTCCGGGGCCATAATGTCGCCAGCAGAAGTTGCCGGTGATGTCGGGGAAATTTTAAAATTTATCAATGGTTTGTGAGGCGTAGTTTATGTCAACCGTGAAGATGGACCAGCGCGTGAGCCTGATCACCCTGGCCGTGGGCGATCTGGAGCGGTCGGCTGCATTTTATGAAGCCTTGGGGTGGCAACGCGTCCCCAGTCCCGACGGAGTGATTGCCTTCGACCTTATCGGGCAAACGCTGGGCCTTTATAGCCGTGCGGCGTTGGCTGAAGATCTGGGCATTCCGGCTGACAGCGTTGGCGGGTTCTCGGGGGTGACGTTGGGCCACAACGTGCGTTCTGCAGAAGAAGTTGCACCGATATTGGCGCTTGCGGAAGAGGCGGGTGGCCGGATTTTGCGTCCCGCAGGAGACGTGTTTTGGGGGGGATTCATCGGCTACTTTGCCGATCCGGACGGGCACGTCTGGGAGGTTGCGAACAACCCGTTTTCACCGCTGTCCGCTAACGGCGAATTCCGCTGGGAAGGGCACTGATCCGGTTGACCTTTGGCCGTTTTCCGGCAGATTGGCAAGAAAGATAAGATTGGGGAACGGGCATGAGCGAGCCATTGGTGCTGCTGCCGGGCATGATGTGTGACGCGCGGGTTTTTTCATACCAAGTTGCGGCGTTGTCGCGAGATCGTGCCGTGACCATCGGGCCGGTCACGCAGGGCGAACGGATTGGGGACATGGCGGCGTTCTTGCTGACCCAGTTGCCTGAAAAATTTGCCCTGGCTGGATTGAGCATGGGCGGAATCGTTGCGATGGAAATTTTGCGACGTGCGCCGGATCGGGTGACACGTATCGCGCTGATGAACACCAACCCCTTGGCGGAAACCCCTACGTCGGCAGCCGCCTATGAACCGTGGATCGTGGGCGCTCAGGCGGGGCGGTTGGATGAGGTCATGGCAGACTTTATGCGGCCCGAATACCTCGCCCCAGGGTCGGGTCGGGCGCAGGTTCTGGCGCAAGTTCAAGCGATGGCGCGGTCTATGGGACCGGAAGTTTTTGTTCGGCAGGCGCGGGCGTTGCAGCGGCGGTTAGACCAGCAAAAGACGTTGCGCCGTTTGAAGTGCCCCGCGTTGGTGTTGTGCGGTGAACATGATGGGCTGACGCCAGTCAAACGTCATCAATTTATGGCGGAACTGATCCCCTATGCCGAATTAAAAGTCATTGAAAACGCTGGTCATTTGCCGGTTCTCGAACAACCGGAAGCGACCACAGAAGCGCTGCGCACATGGATGGCGCAGCCTTTTGTATTGCAATGACTCACTCGTGTCGGCAGCTAGCAGAGGGCGCCCGCGCTTAGCGGTTATGTCGCCATGTCGCGCAATACCTCGGATGCGATTTCAAACGATTTCAGACGCGCGGTGTGGTCATGGATCATACTTGTGAGGATCAGCTCGTCTGGTTGATATTTTGCGATCATGTCCGCAAACGCGGCCCGCACGCTGGTGCGATCACCATGTGCCGAAACGCGCAGGGCGTGGTTGACTGCGGCTTCCTCGGAGTCGGTCGCGACCTCGGAGAAGGCGTCGACCGGTGTGGGTAGGGGGCCGGGGCCGCCTTTGCGCAAGTTCAGGAAGGCCTGTTGCATAGACGTGCGAAGTCGGATGCCCTCGGCGTCGGTATCTGCGGCAAAGACGTTTGTGGCCAACATGAAGTGCGGTTCTTGCGTGACGCCGGGTTGGAAGCGGTGACGGTAAAGCTCGACGGCCTCTTCAAGTGCGTCAGGTGCGAAGTGAGATGCGAAGGCATAGGGCAGACCGAGTTGCGCCGCGAGTTGGGCGCCAAATAGGCTGGATCCAAGAATCCACACCGGAACGTTGGTGCCTTCTCCCGGCACGGCGCGGACCGGCTGTTCGGGCGATGGATCCTGAAGAAACCCCATTAGTTCAATAACTTCTTCGGGAAATCTGTCGGCGCCAGACATGCCGCGCCGCAGGGCGCGCATGGTGTTCATATCGGTGCCCGGTGCGCGACCTAGGCCGAGATCAATGCGGTCGGGATAAATGGAGGCCAACGTGCCAAATTGCTCTGCGACCACCAACGGCGCGTGATTGGGCAACATGATGCCACCGGACCCCACCCGGATGGAGCGCGTGGCGGCAAGCACTTGACCGATCAGCACGGCGGTTGCGGAGGAGGCGATCCCGCGGGAATTGTGGTGTTCTGCCAGCCAGTAGCGATTATAGCCCCAGCGTTCGGCATGTTGCGAAAGGTCGACCATTTGCTGCAACGCGTCGGTTGCGGTTTGGCCACTGGGAATTGGAACGAGGTCAAGCAGGGAGTAGGGGATCATATGGGCTGTCCTGAGTTGTTGTGCTCAAGATAGTCCACCATGCGCCCGCGCCAAGGGGCGCGCATGGATGGGGAACGTAAAAACGGGGCCCGAAGGCCCCGCTGCAACAGTAACATTTAGGATACCAAGGATCAGGCGGCGTTTTTGTTGGCCGCTTTGCGTTTGGTTTTGGGCTTGCCGCTGTTGGCGTCGATGAAGTCGAGCACAAGAGGGCGGATATTGTTGCGCCAGCTTTTGCCGGCGAAAATGCCGTAGTGGCCTGCGCCGGGCTCAACATGGCTGGCTTTTTTGTCGTCGGGCAGGCCAGTACACAGATCCAGCGCGGCGATACATTGGCCAGGCGCTGTGATGTCGTCTTTGGCGCCCTCGACGGTTTTGACCGCAACCGTGGTGATTTTGCCGATGTCGACCTTGCGACCCGCAACGATAAATTCATTGGCGGCAATTTCGCCCTTTTTGAAGATGCGATCCACGGTGGAAAGGTAAAATTCCGCCGTCATGTCCATAACGGCAAGATATTCATCATAAAACCGGTTGTGGGCGTCGTGGTCGGACGCTTCGCCCTGCGTGACGCGCATGATTTGATCCATAAACGCTTTGGAGTGGCGCTCTGCGTTCATCGACATAAAGGACGAAAGCTGAAGCAAGCCGGGATAAACCATGCGGCCAACGCCGGGGTATTTGAAACCGACACGCTGGATCATGGTTTCTTCGAGCTGGCCCATGGTGACGCTGTGGCCGAAATCGGTCACCTCGGTGGCGGCGGCGGCAGGATCGATTGGCCCGCCAATGAGCGTCAAAGAACGCGGCTGGGCAGACGGGTCTTCTTCGGCAAGATAGGCCGTTGCGGCCAAAGTCAACGGCGCCGGTTGGCACACGGCGATGACGTGAGTGTCGGGGCCAAGCTCTTTCATGAAATCAACAAGATAAAGCGTGTAGTCTTCGATATCGAATTTGCCTTCGCTCACGGGAATGTCGCGCGCATTGTGCCAGTCGGTGATATAAACTTCGCAGTCTGCAATCAGGCTTTTGACGGTAGAGCGCAACAGCGTGGCGTAGTGGCCGGACATTGGCGCAACCAGCATGACCTTGCGGTCCATGGGTTTGCGGCCGGAGACCTCAAAGTGGATCAGGTCGCCAAAGGGGCGTTCCACAATGGTGTTGACGTTCACGAGGTGATCTTTGCCGTCTTCGCAGGTGAAGCTGTCAATGTGCCAATCAGGCTTTACGATCATTCGCTGGAAACTGCGTTCTGTGACTTCGCCCCAAGCGGCCATCCACTGAAACGCGGGGTTCGGGAACAACGCCATCGCCGGAGAGGAGGCCATAGCCGTTGCCGTGGCGCCCAGCCATTGGTTGGTATTGCGCATGGTTTCCATGAAGTCATACGTGGCCATGTACCGCATGTGCGTCTCCTTTACGTCGGGGTATCCCCGTTCTCGAAAGCTCCGTATGATATTTTAAGGAGCAATATTGAATGCTGCGTAGCAGCGAGACTAGGGCGATTGAGTTAATATGACAACAAAAGAGACCGCGTCGGATCAGAATTTGGACCTTTTGAACGCGAATTTGGCCAAAGTTGAAGAACTTTCTCGCCGCCTCGTAGACGTCATGGGGCATCATAAGCCATTGAGAACAGAGCTAAATGCACCGGAAACGGGAATGTTCGTAAATGCAGCTGCGGCGTATTGGCAGGCCATGACTGACAACCCCGGAAAAGTCATGGAAAGCCAGTTGGAGCTTTGGTCCAAGTCGGTCAAACACTATGTTGAGGCGCAGCATATGTTAATGCAGGGCAAGTTCGCTGCACCGCAGGATGACACGCCGAGCGACCGACGATTCTCTCATCCGATGTGGCAGACAAACCCCTATTTCAACTTTATCAAACAGCAATACATGCTCAACAAACAGGCGGTTGAAACGGCTGTATCCGAGCTTGACGGGTTGTCGGGCAAAGAACGTCAGCGTGTTGAATATTTCAGTCAACAAATCCTCGACATGATGGCACCGACCAATTTTCTGGGCACCAATCCGGAAGCACTGGAGAAAGCGATAGAGACCGATGGTCAGTCGCTGATTGACGGGCTTGAGAACCTGATTGCGGATCTGGAAGACAACAATGGCGAGCTTTTGGTGAAGCTGGCCGATGAAAATGCGTTTGAAATCGGGCGCAATATCGCCACGGCGCCTGGCAAGGTGGTGTTTCGCAACAGGATGTATGAGCTTTTGCAGTTCACGCCGACCACGGAAACGGTGCACGAGATCCCGCTGCTGATTTTCCCGCCGTGGATCAACAAATACTACATTCTGGATCTGAAAGAACAGAACAGCATGATCCGCTGGCTGACCGATCAGGGTTATACTGTCTTTGTCGTCAGCTGGATCAACCCCGATCAAAGCTATGCCGACGTTGGCATGAGCGACTATATCGAAGACGGATTTTTGTCCGCAATTGCCGAGACCAAAGAGATCACCGGCCAGAAACAGGTCAACGCGGTGGGCTACTGTATTGCCGGCACCACGCTGCACCTGACACTGGCATTGATGAAATCGCGGGGCGACAAGTCGGTGAAATCCGCGACTTTCTTTACCACGCTAACGGATTTCAATGATCAGGGTGAGTTCACGCCGTTCTTGCAGAATGATTTTATCGACGGCATCGACCGTGAGATTGATGAGGCGGGTATTCTGCGTTCGTTCATTATGCAGCGCACGTTTAGTTTTCTGCGCTCCAACGACCTTGTTTATGCGCCGGCGATCAAATCTTACATGATGGGGGAGGCGCCGCCGGCCTTTGACCTGTTGTATTGGAATGGCGACGGGTCAGGTTTGCCAGGCAAGATGGCGCATGAATATCTGCGCAACCTGTGTCAGGACAATCAGTTCGTGAAAGATGGCATCGAGTTGTGTGGGGAACGTCTGCATATTTCCGACGTGGATGTGCCGATCTGCGCTGTGACCTGCGAGACCGATCATATTGCGCGTTGGAAAGATTGTTACGCTGGCTTCCAAATGACCAAGAGCCGGTCCAAGACGTTTATCGTGTCGCAGTCCGGGCATATCGCGGGCATCGTGAACCCGCCGAGCAAAAAGAAATACGGGCATTACGTGAACAAGGATCTCAAGGGCACGGCTGATGACTTTATGGAAGGGGCGACCTTTCAAGAGGGATCGTGGTGGCCACGGTGGGACACATGGCTGTCATCTCGGTCTGGCAAACAGGTTCCAGCACGCCAGCCCGGTGATTCGACGCACAAAGCTTTGGAAGACGCACCAGGCAGCTACGTTCAGGCCCGCGCAACAATTTGATTTCAAACGAATTTCAAAAATAATGCTGCGATGCAGCAAGAAAAAACTTGAAATGCTGCGGTGCAGAATAGATATTGGTTTCGAGAATAGAAACGCGGGCCCTCCCTGATTATCGCCCGCAAACGATTTGAGGACTTTGACTATGGCTAAAGCAGCAACCGACGCCACCGCATTCCTGAAAGACATGATGGGCGCGTTTCCAGTCGACACATCCGCTTTTGAAGGCGCGTTCCAGAACACAGCGTCGCTGAACGAAAAGCTGACCGGTGTTGCCCTGACCGCCGCCGAGAAATCTTCGGAAATCTCGTCCAAGTGGACCAAAGACACCATCGCCAAGCTGACCGACATGTCCAAAGCCAAGGCAGAGCCAGCTGACTACGCCAAAGCAATGACCGACTTTGCATCTGCTCAGGCAGAAGTGGCAGCGGAAAACATGGCGGCCTTCGCTGAAGTTGCGAAAAAAGTTCAGATGGAAACTGTTGAGCTGCTGATGGCGGCTGGCAAAGACGCAACTGAAGAAGCAACTGCCGCTGTGAAAAAGGCCACTGACGAAGTGACCACCGCAGCGAAAAAAGCGACAACCAAGTAATTTGGCGCTGATCTAGCACACGATCCTCCCCAGTTGTGCAGATCGCGTGGGCAGGCCTTTGGCCTGCCCTTTCTGTTTTCAGTGCTATCTTTTTATTCTGCAAGCGCATAAGCTTTTTCGGCAGTGCAATATTTCTGGGGAGAGTGCAGTGGCGGAAGACAGCAAACCACTTTTGATCAAACGCTACGCCAGCCGGCGCCTTTATAACACCGAGACAAGCGACTACGTGACGCTGGATGACATCGCCGGGTTCATCCGGACAGGGCGTGAAGTTCAGATCATTGATCTCAAGAGCGGCGATGACCTGACCCGACAATATCTATTGCAAATCATTGCTGAACACGAAAGCCGGGGCGAAAATGTCCTGCCGGTGAGCGTGCTGAATGATCTTGTGCGGGCCTATACCACGCAGGCAACGTCGATGGTGCCGCAATTTCTGCAAACCTCGTTTGAGATGCTGCGCGAAAGCCAGGAAAAGGTCATGGAAACCATGGGCGGCGGCGGCATGAAAGTGCCCGGCCTTGAGGCTATGCAAGCGCAGCAAGAAGCCTTTATGAAAGCCATGACTGGCGGCATGAACTGGGGAACGACCCAGCCAAATGAGCCTGCTGCAGAGAAATCTGGCGACGGTGAAGATCTTGATGACATCAAGAAGCAGTTGGCTGAACTGCAAGACAAGCTTTCCAAGCTGAAATAAAAAAGGCAGGGCCGCGGCCCTGCCTCTTCGATTAAGTGGGATGGTCAGGCGTCTTAGGCGGCCTGACGTCCCATGACATCTTCGGCCGCATCGGTTAGAGCACCTGCGATGTAGTCGAGATCGTCTTTCTTCAGGCGCGCGGGCAGGCGGACGTCACAGGCTTTCATCAGCATGGCGCGGGTCTGCGGAAGCTCTGGCAAGTCCGGTACAAATTGCCAATTCCAGAAAGCACGGGCGTTGTCAGTGGATTGACCGAACACCTGAACTTTGATCCCGCGGGCGTTGGCCGCATCTTGAAAGGCGAGGATCTGGTCGTTGTCCAAACCCACAAGGTTGAACTGAATTGAATCAGGTGCGCGCTCTTCGGGGGGCAGTTTGTCGGGAACCTGCAGCCAGTTGGAGCCGTTCAGGATTGCCGCCACATAGTCGTGGTTGGCGCGGCCATCACGGACGCGGCGCGGTACTTCGGCCAGTTGCGGGCGAATGATCGCGGCGGCCATGTTGGACAGGCGCAGGTTGTAAAGCGGCAACTGGTTCTGCCAACGGCCAAAGGCCTCCTCCAGCGCACCGGTGTTGTCACCTTCGGGTGCTTTGTGTTTCTGCCAATTGTGCTCATAGGCGCCGGACATGATCACCGCACGGGCCACCAGATCAGCGTCGTCGGTCACCAGAATGCCGCCTTCGCCGGAGTTCACCAGTTTGTAGGACTGGAAAGAGAAGCAGCCAACATTGCCGATAGTGCCGATGTTGCGGCCGTTCCACGTTGTGCCAAGGCTGTGAGCTGCGTCTTCGACCACCGGAATATTACGCGCGGTGCACAATTTCATGATCGCGTCCATGTCAGAAGTATGCCCGCGCATGTGGCTGATGATCACTGCGTCGATGTTGTCATCCAGCCGCTTGGTAAAGTCGGCGATGTCGATACGGTAGTTTTCGCCGACCTCACACAGCACAGGCACGCAGTCAGCGTGCACTACAGATGAGGGCACGGCAGCGAAGGTGAAGCCCGGCAGCAAAACACGTGCGTCGCGTGGCAGGTTCAACGCCTTCAGGCACAGGAAAAGTGCAGCGGAACAGGAGGATACCGCCAAGGCATATTTGGTGCCAAGCATCGCGGCAAACTCGGATTCCAGAAGCGCCACCGGCGCATTCTCTGGCGCGGTGTAGCGGAACAAGTCACCTGTTTGCAGCAGGCGCTCGACTTCGGCGCGGGCGGATTCCGGGATTGGTTCGGCGTCATACACATTCGGCGGAAGAGTCATAGATTTCAACTTTCTTAAGCTCGACTTCCAAAAATGTAAAACAAAACGGAGCCGAGCGCTAGGCCTCAGCGGTCGTTCTGGATGAAGAGTCTATGAAATTTTCGTCGGTGTTGCGTCAAACACCCAACTTGTCACGCAGGCTGTACCACGTCATGGCAAGAGCCAGCAGAGGGCTGCGCAATGACGTGCCACCGGGAAAAGGTTGGGCAGGGACACGCGCCATGGTGTCAAATCCCTCGCTTTGCCCTGCAATGGCCGCAGCGATAAGCTGGCCAGCGTGCGTGGCAGTGCCAACGCCGTGTCCGCTGTAACCTGAGGCCGTCAGAATGTTGGGCGCCAATCGACGAAGATACGGCATGCGTTTCATTGTGATGGCCAAGGTGCCGCCCCAAGCGTAGTCGATCTTCACATCCCTAAGATGTGGAAAAATATCGGTCATTGGCTTGCGGACTGTGGCGGAAATATCGGTCGGGAAACGGTAGCCGTAGCTCTCGCCGCCGCCAAACAACAGCCGCTTGTCGTGACTGAGGCGGAAGTAGTTCACCACAAACTTTGTGTCAGCCACCGCAACATCCTGGGTCAGGACTTTGGCAGCGTCTGCGCCCAAAGGCTCTGTTGCGGCGATGAAATTGTTGATTGGCATGACACGGGTGGCAACTTTGGGTTCCAGATCTCCGAGATAGCCGTTGCACGCCAGAACCAGATGATCTGCGGTAACTTTTCCCGCCCGCGTGCGCACAGTGACCTTGCTGCCTTGGTTGATCTGAGTGACCTCGCTGGCCTCAAAAAGACGCGCGCCAGCTGCTCGGGCGGCGTCCGCCAACCCAAGTGCGAAGCTGAGGGGATGCAAGTGGGCGGCGCCCATATCAAGGCTGCCCCCCACGTATTTAGGAGAGGGGCACAGCCCCTGCATAGCGGCCTGATCTAGCGGTTCGATCTGATCATAGCCGTAGCGATGGTGCAGATGGTCGGTATAGGCGTGTTCTTCGTCGGTTTCGCGTTTGGAAAAACAGGCATGCGCAATGCCGGGTTTAAAGTGACAGGGAATTTTGTGGTCGTTGATCAGGTTGCGAACAAGATCCTTGCCGTCTTCGGCCAGTTGCCAGAGTTTGGCGGCGTCTTCCGGACCTACCAGCTTTTCCAGACCGTCTTGCTCCATACGCTGACCGGAGCCCAGCTGACCGCCATTGCGCCCCGAAGCGCCAAATCCAACGCGTTGTGCCTCAAGCAACACCACGTCGTAACCTTTTTGCGCCAAATGGAGCGCCGCCGACAGACCAGTGAAGCCTCCGCCAATGACGCAGACATCTGCTTGCCGGTTGCCTTGAAACGACGGAAACGGGTCCAGAGGTTCGGCAGTTGCCGCGTACCAGCTCTCGGGATATTCCCCTTTGCGATCATTGCTGTAGAGCAGGTTCATACTGACCTCATGGGCTTTATTGTTGCGCAATCATTTTTGCCGATATCACACGTTCAGCAACAAGTGCTCACGCTCCCATGGGGAGATCACTCCGAGAAATTCTTCGTATTCCGCGCGTTTCACGATGGAATAAACCCGTGCAAATTCCGGCCCCAGCACTTCGTGCAAAGCTGTGGCTTCGTCAAACAGGTCCAGAGCTCCGCCCAGAATACGCGGGATGGCTTCTTCTCCGTCATAAGCATCGCCCTTGTATTGCTTGTCGGGGCGATCCTGTTCGATCAATCCCAGATATCCGCAAGCCAGAGACGCGGCGATGCCAAGGTAGGGGTTGCAGTCCATACCGGCGATGCGGTTTTCAACGCGACGCGCAGCGGGCGAGGACAACGGGATACGAATGCCCGTGGTGCGGTTGTCGCGCGCCCATTCCAGATTGATCGGCGCGGCGTGGTCGCGCACATACCGACGGTAGCTGTTCACATAAGGCGCGAGTACAGCGATGGCCGAGGGTAGGTGGGTTTGCAGGCCCGCGATAAAGTGGAAAAACGCATCCGTATCGCCACCTTGTGGACCAGAGAATATGTTCTGGCCGGTTTCGATATCGATCACCGAGTGGTGGATATGCATGGCGGAGCCGGGCTCATTTTCGATCGGTTTTGCCATAAAGGTGGCGTAACAATTGTGGCGCAGCGCGGCCTCGCGGATCAGGCGTTTGAAATAAAAGACCTGATCGGCCAGTTCCACAGGGTCGCCGTGGACCAGATTGATCTCCAGCTGTCCGGCGCCGCCTTCTTGGGTAATCCCATCGATTTCAAAGCCTTGGGCCTCGGCAAAATCATAGATGTCGTCGATCACCGGGCCAAATTCATCTACGGCGGTCATTGAATAGGCTTGCCGCGCGGCGGCGGGGCGACCAGAGCGGCCCATCATCGGTTTGATTTCTTGTGCCGGATCGGTGTTGCGGGCGACCAGAAAAAATTCCATTTCCGGGGCGACGACGGGTTCCCAGCCTTTTTTACGGTACAGATCGACCACGCGTTTGAGCACGTTGCGCGGGCTGAAAGGCACCGGGTTGCCCTCGGTGTCATAGGCGTCGTGGATCACCTGAAGCGTCCAGTCCCCGGTCCAGGGCGCGGCTGTGGTGGTCGACCAATCGGGCCGCAGAACCATGTCTTTCTCGATGAATCCACCTTCACCGGCGGCCTCTCCCCAGCCACCGGTAAGTGTTTGATAAAAAATGGAATCCGGCAGGTGGAAGTAACTTTGGCGCGCGAATTTACTTGCGGGAACAGCCTTGCCGCGGGCGATGCCGGGCAGGTCCGAGATGATGCACTCGACCTCATCCAGCCGGCGGTCTTTGAGGTATTCTCGGGCGGCTTCGGGGGCTTGAGAAGTCCAGTCGCTCATTGGTGGCGCTCCTGTCGGAAAAAGTCGGCAAACTGATCGGCAATTGTTTGGTTGGCGATGGGTTCGGCTAGGGTGTCTTCGGCGGCGTCAAGCAGAGTGTCGGGCACCAAGCCGCGACCGCGGGTATTGATCAGCCCGTCCAGAAACAACCCGTCAAACTCGGGGTGGGCCTGCACCGTCAAGGCGCGATCTCCGTAAAGGACTGCGGCGTGGGCGCAAAAATCGTTGCTGGCCAGCGTCACCGCGCCGGGCGGCAGTTCTGTCACTTGATCCTGATGCCATGCGTTGAGTGCGATTTCGGTGCCGGCGAAATCGTAAGTCTGACGCCCGACCGCCCAGCCGCCTTCGTATTTTTCCACTTTGCCACCAAGGGCTTGGGCAATGATTTGATGTCCGAAGCAGACCCCAATAAGCGGTACGTTTTCAGTTACACAGGCACGGATGAAGTCCTCAAGTGGCGGGATCCATGCATGGTCTTCATAGGCGCCGTGTTTTGAGCCAGTAACCAGCCAACCCTGTGCCACTTGGATGCTTTCAGGAAAGATCCCGTCCACCACGTTGAAGGTCTCAAACGTAAAATCGTGGCCGGCAAAGAGCGCTTGGAAAAGATTGGAATATTCGCCGAATTCCTCCGCTAACTCCTCCGGAGTGTGGCCAGTTTGCAGGATTCCGATTTTCATGGTGCACCGTTTGTTTGATCAAATTTTTTTGCGTTTGGCAGGCCGCACAAGTCAGACTCGTTGCAGGTAGGTTTTCCAGTGGTCACCCTTTGGGATCGACGCTAGTTCGCGCAGCTCCTGCCGCTTGGTCATGACCATATTGTCTATCAGCTGTTTGGGCAAACAGCGTGTAATGAACGGGTCACTGGCAAAGAGGTCGATCGCGGCTTCCCAGCCTTCAGCAAGATGGGGCAAGTCGAGGTCATAAGCGTTGCCGGTGATCGGGTCCGGCGGTGTCAGCTCTTCGTCGATGCCCTCGATTGCGGCGCCCAAGACGGCGGCCAGCATTAGGTAAGGGTTGATGTCGCCGCCTGCGAGGCGGTGTTCGATACGGCGCGCGCCATAGGCCCCGCCGGGAATGCGCAGCGCAGAGGTGCGATTTTCATAAGCCCAGCAGACAGAGGTGGGTGCGTGGTTGCCGGACTCCAGCCGATCATAGCTTGGGCCATGAGGGGCAAAAATCAGGGTAGAGGCGCGCATGGCCTGCAGACATCCCGCCACAGCTTGGCGCAGAATTTCGGTTCCGTCGGGACCGCCGTTGTCAAAAACATTCCGCCCGTCAGCGTCCACCACCGAAAAATGAACGTGCATGCCATTGCCGGCGTCACCGGCGTAGGGTTTGGCCATAAACGTCGCCGCAACCCCGTGTTTGCGGGCGATTCCACGCAGAAGTTGTTTGAAGTACAAAGCGTCATCGGCGGCTTTCATGGCCGACTGGTGGTTCAACGTCACTTCAAATTGACCAATGCCGCATTCTGAAATCATGGATTGGATTGGGATGCCCATGGCTTCGGCGCCCTCATAGACGTCGGTGAAAAACGCGTCAAATGCATCGATCTCATCGAGACCCATGATCTCGCCTGACATTAGCCTACGACCGCTGCGAGGATCAGTCGGCGGCACCAGGGTTTCGCCGCTTTCGTCCACCAAGGTGAACTCCATTTCGGTTGCGGCCATGACAGTCCATCCGCGCGCGGAAAAGCGATCTAGTACGGCGCCAAGCGCCTGACGTGGATCGCCCAGAAACGGTGTGCCGTCTTCGTTGAACATGGTCATTGGTACAGTTTTTGACGGCGTTGCCAGCCATGGCAGCGGCATCGGGCCGCGGTCGGTCGGGCGCAGGATGCCGTCCGGATCGCCGGTTTCAAACACAAGTGGGCTG
This sequence comes from Shimia sp. Alg240-R146, assembly GCF_947331465.1. Classification (GTDB taxonomy): domain Bacteria; phylum Pseudomonadota; class Alphaproteobacteria; order Rhodobacterales; family Rhodobacteraceae; genus Shimia. The sequence goes on from NZ_CAMZOK010000002.1 coordinate 487,564, forward strand.
CCTTCGATGTCATGCCCCCAAATGTCCACGTTCAGCACAGACAAAGGCATACGTACCCCGTCGGAATCGAGCTTGCCCGCTTGTGCCGTCGGAAGGCGTTTGCCGCGGATCTGCCCGTTCAGATCTGCGATGCCAATACGGAAGGTTTGATAGTTGAGCGGATCCATGGGGCACCTGTTTCCATAATTTGATCAAAATATCTCTGGCTGTGATCAACTTGTCCAGAGGTTTCTGCAAAGTGTCGGTATTGCGACTGTATCGCGTCGGCGCGATTTGGCCCTCTGCCGACAGCCTAAAACACCACGCGCGCCCCGATGAGGCGCGCGCTGAGGGTTTAAGAAACTGGTGACGTGGAGCGATCAGCGGATCAGGTTGGGACGCACGCGGAGCTTGGGCACGGCAGCCTGCGGCAAGTGCCGGTTCAGCTGGCGGTTCACCACGCCGAAGATGCCAATGACCACCAGCGTCAACAGGATGAAGTAGAAGGCCAGAATTGGATAAGGCACAAACGGGTTGAACGTTTTGTCGGCAAAATAGCTGGCGTAGTAGAGCGCGTCGCCTTTTTGTCCACGTGCGGGGAAGGCCGAGAAGAACACCAGTGCCGTGGCATGAAACAAAAAGATCGCCTCGTTGGTATAGGCGGGCCAAGCCAGCCGCATCATGGTCGGGAAAATGATACGGCGGAAGCGGGACCAGCCGGTGAGGCCGTAGGCGTCTGCCGCCTCTGTGTCGCCTTTGGGGATCGAGCGCAGCGCGCCGTAGAAGATCTCGGCGGAATAGGCGGCGGTGTTGAGAAACAACACGATCACCGCGCCAAGCCATGCGGCGGTCAACGGGTCAAAGAACGCGTAGTTTTTCTTGAGAGATAAGAAGAAAAAATAGGCAAAGAAGAATTGAATGAACAACGGACTGCCGCGGAACAGGAAGATGAACAGCTCGCTTGGGCGGCGATAGATCCAACGTTCCGAACTTTTGCCCACGGCCAGCGCCACAGCAAAGAAAAAGCCGGTGCAGAGCGCGATCACGCCGAAATAGATGTTCCAGATCATGCCGGAGCCGATCAGGGTGAATTGCTCGCAGATGGTGAAATCCGAACGCGGCAGCAGGCGTTCGCCGTAACCGATGGCGCGGAAGGCATAATCAGAAACGGTCTGGGCGCAGGTCTTCATGCTGAGGCCTCCTTGCGCATGGCTTCACCGCCGGAGGTGGCCTGTCCTTTGTTCAGACGGCGCATCACGCGTTCCAGCACGACCTCGCTGACTTTGGTAAAGCTGAGGTAGAAGATCAGCAGGAAGAGGAAATACCACATGCGCCAGTCCGGATGCGGATAGGCCGAGAATTTCGAGGTTTTGGTGCCGCCCAATTCGCGGGCCCAATAGACGATGTCTTCGATACCCAAAAGAAACAGCAGCGGCGTGGCCTTGATTAGCACCATCCAGAGGTTGGACAGACCGGGAAGGGCATAGACCCACATTTGCGGCACAAGCACGCGCCAGAAGGTTTGGCGGCGGGTCATGCCGTAAGCTTCGGCGGTTTCAAGTTGGGCGCGTGGCACAGCCTGCATCCCGCCATATAGGACGTTGGCGGCAAAGGCGCCAAAGACGATGGCAAAGGTGATGACTGCGAGAAGGAAGCCGTAAAGCTGGTGCACATATTCAGGCGAGGTGCCAAGCGGGACCTTGGCTTGTGGGCAAACGAGGAAGTCGTTGCCCTGGCGGATCGGGTCGGTCCAGTCGGGGCAGACGATGTTGTGTTTGATGAGCTCAAACGACTGATCCAGGGCGATCACGAAAAACAGGAAGAAGGCGATGTCAGGTACGCCGCGCACGATGGCGATATAGCCTTTGCCCAACCAGCTTACCGGCTTCATAGGGCTGCGGGCGGACATTGCCCCCAGAAAGCCAAAAGACAGCGCCACGGGGGCTGTGACAGCCAGTAGGGCCAGCACCAGCAGGAAAGATTTGTAAAACGACATGTGCACGCCGGTCGTCAGATAGCAGGTGAGCCATCGGAACGTGTCCAGCGTAGAGGGGTCGGCGCAGTAGGAGAACATCGCAGCTGTCTTTGGTTGGGGTGGCGCTGCACGGATGCGGGCAGGGGCCGGATACAAAAACAGGCCCGCACCGGATGGCGCGGGCCTGAAAGATCAGTCAGATCAGTAAGTGGCAGCGTTTTCGCCGAACCATTCGATGATCAGAGCGTTCAGCGTGCCGTCAGCCTTCATTGAGTCGATGGCTGCGTTGAACTTAGCTTTCAGCTCGCCGTCGGATTCACGCAGGCCCATGCCCACGCCACCGCCGAGTGGTACGTCAGCGCCGGCCCAAACCAGCTCACCGCCGGATTCGTCAACCAGTGGTGCCAGATAGTCTTTGTCGGCAAACACGGCGTCGGCTTCGCCGTTGCGCACTGCGGCAACGGTTTCTTCGGGCGTGGCGAATTCAATCAAAGCCGCACCGGATTCAGCGATGTAGCCCGCCTGAATGGTGGCTGTCTGCGCAGCAACAACGCCGCCTGCAACGTCCGCGTCAGCGGAAGTCGCGACATATGCGGAATCGGCTGGCGGGATGTAGTTCTGTGTGAAGTCGATGACTTCGTCACGCTCGTCGGTGATCGACATGCCAGCGATGATGGTGTCGTAGTTGCCGGACACGAGGTTCGGGATGATGCTGTCCCAGTCGTTTTTAACCCACTCACAGGTCAGGCTGGCGCGTTTGCACAGCTCGTTCCCCAAAACGATTTCAAAACCGTCGAGGTTACCCGCGTCGTTGATGAAGTTGTAGGGAGGGTAGGCGCCTTCGGTGCCCATGCGCACGGTGTCGGCCATCGCGAAGCCAGCGGTCAGCGCCAGCGCGGCGGTGGAAAGGATCAGTTTTTTCATGTTTCACTCCAAGTTGGTTTTTTAGGTCTCTGCGTGGCACACGTTGGTGCCAAACTGTCGTCAGGTTGCCATTTTGGCGCGGCAGGTCAAGGCTGCGCCGGTCTGGCGGGTGGTCTTACTCGGCGTCAGCCGTGCACCGTGGCGGACAAAAAGCCTTTGAGGCGTTCGCTTTTGGGATTGCCGAAAAGTGCATCGGGTGCGCCCTGTTCTTCGACAAGGCCTTGGTGCAGGAACACCACTTTGTCGGAGACATCGGCTGCCAGTTTCATGTCATGGGTCACGATCAGCATGGTGCGGCCTTCTTCGGCCAGCGCTTTGATCACGCGCACCACTTCTTGTTCCAGTTCGGGATCGAGCGCCGAGGTGGGTTCGTCAAACAGCAGGGCTTCGGGTTCCATCGCCAGCGCGCGGGCAATCGCGGCGCGTTGTTGTTGGCCACCGGAGAGTTGGGCCGGATAGACGTCGTGTTTGTCCTGGATGCCAACCTTGTCGAGATAAGCGTGGGCGGCCTCTTCGACCTCGGCGCGGTCGCGGCCGAGCACCGTCAGCGGCGCCTCCATCACGTTTTGCAGGATGGTCATGTGGGACCACAGGTTGAACTGTTGAAACACCATCGACAGGTTCGTGCGGATGCGCAGCACCTGCTTGGCATCAGCCGGAACCCGGTTGTGGCCGGTGCCTCGCCAGCTTACCGGTTCGCCTTTGAACAGGATGTCGCCCTGCTGGCTGTGTTCCAACAGATTGGCGCAGCGCAGGATAGTGGATTTGCCTGATCCAGAGGAGCCGATCAAAGACACGACGTCGCCGCGGTTGGCGGTGATGTCGACACCTTTGATGACTTCTAGCTTGCCGTAGGCTTTGTGCAGGTCGCGGATTTCCAGAACGGGCGCGGTATCGGGCACGTGATCCCCATCAATTCTTGTTATGACTTGGAGACACAATAGGAATGAAAAATTGCGCAATTGCAACTTGCAAAACGGCACCTACGCAGCGGGTTTTGTCAATTTGCACGCATTTTCGTCCGAATGGTCAAGGTGCGGGCGGAATGGGTACTGCCAGATAGGCCGTCTGGCGGATGTCGACGATGTCATGCAGATGCAGCACGTCGCGGTCTGCTGGCGAGAGGTCGAAAATCGCGCGTGACATGGCGTTGGACAACGGCATGGGGTCGCGTTTGAGTGCTGTAATAAAGGGCAGCGCGGGTGTGGGCGTGGTGCGCTCGACTTCGATCAAATCCGCTGCATATTCTTCGTAGCGGCGGATCATTTCCCAGCTGAGCGCGTCCAGCGCGGCAAAATCGGTGAAGCCATCCGCCACTGACCGACCCGATTCGACGTGTGAACCGGTTTCACGCAGCTCTCCGATTCGCAGGCCGTTGTCTTGAAAATGCTGATAGGGCGCGGCCCAACCGGATTGGGAAAGCGGGTCGTTGAAAGCCATCTTGGCGCCATCAAACGCGGTGATCGGCTCACCTGCGCGGGAGCGGTGGGCTACAATGACCGAGTTGTAGTAACCGGGCTGGCAGCCATACAGGCGATAGTCGGGCGTGCCGACCAATTTCACCCGCCCATGCAGTTTGGAGCGGTAGGGCAGCCCGCAGGTTTGGGCGATCACAAGATCGGGGTCTTGCCAAATGTCCCAAACATCCCGCCCACGGGTCAGACGAGATGGACCGAATCCGAGATGGTCGCGCACGGCCTCCCAAAATCGGTTGTTGGCCTCGGCAGTTTCCGGCCTGTCATACATTGGCAAGGCAGCGATCATTTACTGGCAGCCACCCGTTGGCGCGCCAGAGCACTGTCTTTGTCGTTGATGCCCAACAGATTTGCCGACAGGCGCAACAGCGCGTCTTCTTCGGCGTCGCGCTGTCCGTCTGCCAGCGCCACGGACCACATTGCCTCGATCACTGCGATGCGGTCATCATGGGCCACGGCGTCTTTGATGGCGCGGGTAAAGCGCACGGTGTCTGGCGCCTCGGACTCAAGGGTTTCAGCGTCGCGCATGAGGGTTTGCGCATCCGCCGCATCAAGAGCGTAGCGTTCAGTGACAATGCGCTCGATGCGCGCGGCTTCAGCACTGCTGTAGTGATTGTCAGCCCGCGCAATGCGCACCAAGAGCGCCGTTAACGCCAAGCGGGCGTCGGTTTGATCCAGCGGGTCGGGGGCGGGGGCTGTGAGCCGTTTCAAAAAATCTGCAAACATGGTCAAAGATGTAGGCGCGCCAGAGGGGCGGGGCAACTTTTTCTTTTAAGGCCGGCGGTGTTTCGCGGTGGCATCTTCCCAGCCTTTGATCAGGGCGGCGCGTCGGCCGGGGTATGTGTCAGGCAGAACCTGCAGGTCTGTGACGCGGTCGGTACGGAAATGGCGGTAGTCCTGACGGGTTTCGCACCAGGCCACGATATAGCGGGCGCCGCCAAGGTAGGCGATCAGTAGCGGCCATATGGTGCGCGCGGACACAGAACCTGTCTGATCACGGTAGAACAACTGCAGCCGATAGCGGTTGCGGATCGCGTGGCGAAGGCTGTGGCTGTCAAACGCGTCTGGTTTTGGCGCGTCGGTGGCGATCGGGCGGCTGCTTGCGTCCAAGATGACAGGCCGCAAGTCGTCGGGAATGGCCTCAGAGAGTTTGGCGACCAGATCGCGGGCGGCTGTGGCAAGCGACGGGTCTGCCTGTGCCGCCACTAGAGCCGCGCCAAGCGCTGCGGCTTCCAACTCATCCGCTGTGAGCATCAGAAGCGGCATGTCGTAGCCGTCTTGCAGAACATAGCCGGTGCCGGCCTCACCCAAAATGGGACGCGTTGCGCCGTAAGTTCCGCCATATCGCGATAAAGCGTGCGGAGAGAGACTTCGAGTTCTTCTGCAAGGCGCGCTCCTGTCACTGGCGCCCTCGAGGAACGCAATATCTGGATAATCTGGAACAGACGTTCGGTGCGACGCATTTTTGTCTCCTGCTGACACACTGCTGACATAACGCTGTCAGCAGGGCAAGGATATCCAAGGCTGAGACACAGTTTGTGAAGGCCGGGAAAGGCCGGGAAGGGAAAGACAATGTTGAAGATTGAGCGGTCATTGGAGATTGATGCGACGCCGGAGCAAGTCTGGGCAGTGATGGGGCGGTTCAAGCACATTGACGCGTTCGCATCAGAGGTCGCGCGGGTTGAGGCATTGACGAGTGGCGAGGATCAGGTGGGGTCGCAGCGGCGCTGCCATTTCAACAATGGGCAGACGTTGGTGGAGACGGTTACCGCCTGGGATGCGGGCCGTGGCTATACCGTGGCGCTTTCGGAGATGGGCTCGATGCCGATGTCGGCGGCGAGTGCGGTGTTGCGGATTGAACCGGTTGGCAACAAGGCACGCGTTGTGTGGGGTTTTGAAGGGCGGATGAAATTTGGCCCGCTTGGGTGGCTTATGGGGCAGCTGATGCTGAAGCCGATGATGGGCAAAGCGATTGCCGCCAGTTTGAAAGGGCTGGCCGAGCAGGTGAGCAAGGCTCCCAAAATCGTCAACGCGGTCGCCTGACACTCACACAGGCGACCCGTCAGCCTCGCGGTCAATCGTCCGCGGGGCTGTCTTCGGGGTTGATGCCGAGCATGGCCTCGATTTCGTGCAGGCTGGTGAGTTCCGCGGAGACGCGGGCGCCGTCAGCGATGATCACCTGCCAGAGCTGCTGTGCGACCTCAAGACGGTGCGGGTAATCGATGTGTTCGCGGATCATCAGCGCGAAGTCTGGTGTGCCCGGCGCGGCGGCTTCGAGTTTTTCGCAGGTCGCCCGCATCTTGGCGGACTCGACGGCATTCAGGCCATAAGTGGCCCCTAGGATGCGGTCGATTTCGCCGATTTCCATAGCGTGATAGTTGTTGTCGGACTTAGCCACCCGCACCATGAGCGCCCCAAGGGCGAGTTTTTCGTCCAACTCAGGCAGCTCTTGCTGTGCGGGTTTGTTTTTTATGCGTTCAAGCAGGCTGTCCCAGATCATGGTTCGTACCCTTCGACGATCACCAGATCGCTGGTGGCGACAGCAGAGCGCAGTTTGATCGCGGCTTGATAATCCGCGCTTTGGTAACACTCGAGCGCGGCCTGATATGTAGGAAATTCGATCAAGACATTGCGTGAGCGCGAGCCGCCTTCCGGATTCTCAAATTGCCCGGCGCGGACCAAAAATTGGGCTCCAAAATCGGCAAACGGTTTTGCGTTGGCGGCAATGTATTTTTTGTATTGCTCAAAGTCGTCGACGTCGACGCGTGCGATCCAATAGCCCTTGGCCATGCGTGTTTTCCTTCCTGAACTTTTTTCTTTTTGGTCAAGGTGCCGAAGGTCAGGCGCCTTGGCAACCTTTGTCAGAGAGTTTGATGCCCTCAAATTCATGCGTGTCGACCAGGCCGGCTTGTATCCAGCTCAGGACAATGAGGCGGGTCTCGTCCATCGTGAAGCCGTGTTGGGGCAGCATTGTGTCGGCCTCTGTGGAGGTCATCTGACAGCCATTGGCGCGGATGAGTTTCATAAGCTGGTCTGCACGCTCGGATTCGGTGGCGAGGAGCGGCGTTGCGATGAGGGTGGCAACTGCGAAAATGCGCAAAAACATAAATACAATCCTTGGTTCAAATGATCCTCACACAGATTTGGCGAAGCGGTGATTCTAGTCAATCAGGGATTTGGGGGGAAGATTGATGGCTTCGCATCAGAGCTGACATCTCGCATCAAAAACAAAAAACGCCCGACCAACCGGCCGGGCGTTTTAAGCAAAAATCTGTCGCGGTGTGCTTTAGACGAGGCGAGAATTGTCTTTCGCAGCGCGCACGAAATCGCGGAACAGCGGGTGCGGGTCAAAAGGCTTGGATTTGAGCTCCGGGTGGAACTGTACGCCGATGAACCACGGGTGATCTTCCCATTCCACGATCTCTGGCAGACGGCCGTCGGGGCTCATGCCGGTGAATTTCAGGCCGCACTCTTCGAGCTTTTCGCGGTATTTGATATCCACCTCATAGCGGTGACGGTGACGTTCCTCGATTGCCAGACCGCCATAGACATCCGCCACTTTGGAACCTTCAAGCAGGGTGGCGTCATAAGCACCCAAACGCATGGTGCCACCTTTATCGTCGGAGGTTTTGCGTTTGACTTTGGCGTTGCCCTGCACCCATTCCTTGAGGTGGTAGACCACAGGCTCAAAGCGGGTGTGGCCGGCCTCGTGGTCAAATTCCTCAGAGCCTGCGTCAGCAATACCAGCCTTGTTGCGGGCCGCTTCGATGACGGCCATTTGCATGCCAAGGCAGATGCCGAGGTAGGGGATCTTGTGCTCGCGCGCATATTGTGCGGCTTTGATTTTGCCTTCGGTGCCGCGTTCGCCAAAGCCGCCGGGTACCAGAATGGCGTCATAGCCTTCCAGATAGGGTGCCGCGTCGCCTTTGTCGAAAACTTCGGCGTCGACCCAGCTGACGTTGACTTTGACGCGGTTGGCCATGCCACCGTGGGTCAGCGCTTCTTTGATGGACTTATATGCGTCCTCAAGCTGCGTGTACTTGCCAACGATGGCCACGTTCACGTTGCCATCTGTGTTGTGAATGCGGTCGTTCACATCTTGCCAGACCGTCAGGTCAGGACGTGGGGCAGGGGCGATGCCAAAGGCATCCAGCACGGCCTGATCGAGTCCTTCGCGGTGATAGGCCAGCGGGGCCTCATAGATCGATTTCAAATCATAAGCGGCCACAACGTGCTCTTTGCGCACGTTACAAAACAACGCGATCTTGTTGCGTTCTTTTTCAGGAATCGGTTGCTCGGAGCGGCACACCAGAACGTCGGGCGCGATGCCGATGGATTGCAGTTCCTTGACGGAGTGTTGCGTCGGTTTGGTTTTGAGCTCACCGGAGGCCGCAAGGTATGGCAGCAGGGTCAGGTGCATAAAGATGCACTGCCCGCGCGGCTTGTCGTGAGAGAACTGACGGATCGCTTCAAAGAAGGGCAGACCTTCGATGTCGCCAACGGTGCCGCCGATTTCACATAGCATGAAATCAACCTCGTCATCTCCGACATGCAGGAATTTTTTGATTTCGTTGGTGACATGCGGAACCACCTGAATGGTTTTCCCCAAATAGTCGCCGCGACGTTCGTTTTCCAGAACGTTGGAATAGATCCGGCCGGAAGACACGGAATCGGTATTTCGCGCAGGCACGCCGGTAAACCGTTCGTAGTGGCCAAGGTCGAGGTCGGTTTCCGCACCGTCATCGGTCACAAAGACTTCGCCGTGCTCAAACGGCGACATCGTGCCGGGATCAACGTTCAGATAAGGATCAAGTTTGCGCAGGCGCACAGTATAGCCCCGTGCCTGAAGCAATGCGCCCAATGCTGCTGACGCCAGACCTTTGCCCAGAGACGAAACAACCCCACCAGTAATGAAAATATAGCGTGCCATGCCTGCGGCATCTCCCGTGATTTTTAGACGTGCCTGTCGATGTATGAAGCGCCCGGAACAGAAGAATCTGACCATGCATCACGGGACTTGAGTAATAAAGGATTCGCAGCAATTTGGCAACCGGACCGCAAGATGCTGTTGCGGACGGCTTTGGTGCCTCAAGCTGTAGTGGATGCCCGCAGGGGGCAAAAAATCAAGCGGTCCCGAAGGACCGCTGAAAGAAGTTTAAGTCTGCTACCCGATCAGTCGGCGCGTGGCACCAGCGGTGCGTCGCCTTCGGCCGGGGGCAGCAACGAGTCGCCGCCAGGCAGGGTTGTGTCGGTTTCTTCCGCCGCAGGAGCGGAGGTGCCAAGTCGGTCAAAAACCGAGCTCGAAGAAGAATTCTGAGCTGCAATCACGGTCAGAGCGACCGAGGTGCAGATGAACGCGGCTGCAAGCACCCAAGTGACTTTGCCAAGCGCGGTTGCCGCTGCGCGACCAGACATTGCGCCGCCGCCGCCACCGCTGCCCATACCAAGGCCGCCCCCTTCAGAGCGTTGCATCAGCACGACCCCGATCAGGGCCAAAGCGAGAAGAAGGTGGATGATGAGGACAACGTTTTCCATTGGGACCTGTCATGCGAGCGTTCAGATTGTTAGCGGGCTATGTAGGCAAGTTTTGCGCGGGGGGCAAGGATGTTTCCTGCGCATTTGTGACCGCGCCGCAATTGCCGGTCACGGGGTGGACATGGGGCACATGCCTCTGGCAGGGTCGCGCCATGCCACATGACCATGACCACCCGCATTCCCATCTGCCTTCTGATCCCGCCCTGCGGGTGAAGGCACTTGAGACCATTCTTACCGACAAAGGGCTTGTTGATCCGGCCGCTTTGGACGAGATCATAGACACCTATCAGAACAGGATCGGGCCTAAAAACGGCGCGGCTGTTGTGGCCAAGATGTGGTCTGATCCGGCGTTTCGCGAAGAAATGCTGACCGATCCGATGCCGCGGCTCAAAGAAATGGGGCTCTATGGGCGGCAAGGTGAGCACATGGTGTTTGTCGAAAATACGCCTGAGATGCACAACCTCGTGGTTTGCACTTTGTGCAGTTGTTACCCGTGGCCGTTGCTGGGCATTCCGCCGGGCTGGTACAAATCAGACGCCTATCGGGCGCGGTCTGTGCGGGAGCCGCGCAAGGTGCTGGCGGAGTTTGGTGTGACTTTGTCTGAGGGCCAAAAAGTGCGGGTGTGGGATTCGACCGCCGAGGTGCGGTATCTGGTGGTGCCGATGCGGCCTGCGGGGACCGAAGGTTTGTCCCAAGAGGCGCTGGCCAAACTGGTCACACGCGACAGCATGATCGGGGCTGGTCTGGCGCTGGAGCCGGGCGCATGAGCCGGGTTCACGATATGGGCGGGCGGTTTGGCACTGGCGCGGTTGATCCCGACGATAACGCGACCTTCGCCAAAACGTGGCACGAGCGGGCCTTGGCGCTGAACCTGGCGTGTGGGGCTTTGGGGCAATGGAACATTGATGCCTCGCGGCACGCGCGGGAGTGTCTGTCGACTGCGGATTATGCTGGGTTTTCCTACTACGAAAAATGGTTGGGCGGGCTGACGGACAGCCTTGTGGCCAAGGGTGTTCTGACGCTTGAAGAATTGGATGCCGGTCGCGGATACGGGATGTCGCCGCTAGCGGATCGCGCGTTGAAAGCCGAAAACGTGGCGGCGACCTTGGCGGCCGGTAGTCCCTATACGCGAGAGGTTGACGCGGCCGAGTTTGCCGTCGGAGACCGCGTGCGGGTGCGTCGGCCGGCACGCAATGTGGCGGTGTCTGGTGGGCACACGCGTTTGCCCGCTTATGCGGCCGGTGCCACTGGGCAGGTTGTGTTGCTGCATGGCGCACATGTGTTTCCAGACAGCAACGCGCATGGGCTTGGGGAGGCGCCGGAGCCGCTTTATGCCGTGCAGTTTACGGCGCAGGCGCTTTGGGGCGATGAGGCCGAAGCAGATGACGAGATGGTGTTGGACCTCTGGCAAAGCTATTTGGAGCAAGCATGAGCGTGCGGCCAGAGCCCGCCTTTGAGGCACCTTGGCATGCGCAGGTGTTTGCCCTGACCGTGGCGATGAACGAAGCCGGCCACTTCAACTGGGCTGAGTGGGCAGAGATTTTTGGGGCAACGCTGAAGGAACACGGTCTGGCAAAGGAGCTGGATGGAGGTGAGGACTATTTCACCGCCTGGCTTGCGGCGCTGGAGACGATGTTGCGTGGCCGCGATCTGGCGCAGCCTGAGGCGATAGAGGCAACGCGCGACGCTTGGGAGCAAGCCTTTCTGTCCACACCGCATGGCGATCCGGTCAAACTGTCAGCGTCTTAAGCGGCTTTTTGGACTCGAAACATGAAGGGGCAGCGGCAGTGCCACCAATGGCGTCTAACCATCGACCTCATCGACGTCCAGCTGGCCGGACAGCATCCGACGCACATGGCTCCAACCCATTCCGACGCCCAGAACGATCGACAGCGCCAGTATAGCGATCCAAGTGTTGACGTCGGTGTTGTCGAGGCTGAGCATGTTCCAGTCATAAAGCACCCAAGCGAGGGCGGCGACGACCGACAGCACCAGAACCATGCCAAAGCCGCCAATGGAGCGCAGCGTGGCGCGCAGATAGATAATATAGCCAATCACCAGCAACAGTCCGAGCAGCACAGTCAGAGGCAATTCCTCTACATAGTTCGTGCTGCCCCAGTGGACATAATTGTACTGAGTTGGATTGAAGGTCAGCGCCAGCAACAGGAAGGCGAAGACCCACCGTATCAATAGCCCCATGAAAGCCCCTCGATGTGCCCTTTTTCGGTGATGCTTGCGCAAATTCCTGCACTCTGTCCAGCCTTCGGGTCACTTTGCGGTTTTAAGCGCCGCTTAACGTGGCTAAAAGGGCGCGGGTTTGAACTCTGTGTAAAGGACCGGATATGGCCAATGTTGTCGTCGTAGGCGCCCAGTGGGGCGACGAAGGAAAAGGCAAAATCGTCGATTGGCTCAGCGAACGCGCTGACGTGATCGCGCGCTTTCAGGGCGGTCACAACGCCGGCCATACGCTGGTGATCGATGGCAAGGTCTACAAGCTGCATGCGTTGCCAAGCGGTGTTGTGCGTGGCGGCAAGCTTTCGGTGATCGGCAACGGTGTTGTGTTGGACCCGTGGCACCTGATGAACGAAATCGCCACAGTGCGCGCACAGGGAGTGGAGATCACGCCGGAAACTCTGATGATTGCGGAGAACACCCCGTTGATTCTGCCGTTTCATGGTGAGTTGGATCGTGCCCGCGAAGAAGCTGCCTCCAAAGGCACCAAGATCGGCACCACAGGGCGCGGTATTGGCCCAGCCTATGAGGATAAAGTGGGCCGTCGCGCCATTCGCGTGGCCGATCTGGCAGACGATGCGACGCTTGAGGCGCGCGTTGACCGTGCTTTGCAGCACCATGACCCATTGCGCAAAGGCCTTGGAGTGGAGCAGATCGACCGCGATGCGTTGATTGCCAAACTCAAAGAAATCGCTGTGGACATCCTGCCGTATGCGGCGCCTGTCTGGAAAGTGCTTAACGAAAAGCGCAAAGCCGGCAAACGGATCCTGTTTGAAGGCGCGCAGGGCGCTTTGCTGGACATTGATTTCGGCACTTATCCGTTTGTGACATCTTCAAACGTGATTGCCGGTCAGGCTGCGACCGGTGTCGGCATTGGCCCGGGCTCAATCGATTACGTGTTGGGCATCGTCAAAGCCTATACCACCCGCGTAGGTGAGGGGCCGTTCCCGACAGAATTGCTGGATGCAGATGGCAATCCGGATGTGGACGGCGCACGCCTTGGCGAGCGGGGTCATGAATTTGGCACCACAACCGGCCGTCAGCGCCGCTGTGGCTGGTTTGATGCCGCTCTGGTGCGTCAGACCTGTGCCACGTCCGGCATCAAAGGCATTTGCCTGACGAAGCTTGATGTGCTGGACGGATTTGAAACCCTGAAGATTTGCGTCGGCTATGAGTTGGACGGAGAGCGTTTGGACTACCTGCCGACTGCTTCGGATCAACAGGCGCGTTGCACCCCAATCTATGAAGAGATCGACGGCTGGTCGGAAACCACAGAAGGCGCGCGCAGCTGGAATGATCTGCCTGCAAACGCCGTGAAATACGTGCGTCGCGTGGAAGAGTTGATCGAGTGTCCTGTGGCTTTGTTGTCCACAAGCCCCGAGCGGGAAGACACAATCCTGGTCACGGATCCCTTCGCGGACTGACAATGGCGGCCGCGTGCCGCAGAAAAGGAGAGCCAATGTCCTTGAGTTACAAAGCCCGCAGGCGCTGGGCATTGGTGATCCTTTTGGTCGGTTTGCCGGTCTACATTCTTGTAGCCAGCGTGTTGGCCACCTGGCTGAACCCCAGTTCGTTTCTGGTGACGCTAGCCTTGTATGTCGGGTTGGGGATCGTTTGGGTCTTGCCGTTCAAGTCGATCTTTATGGGCATCGGCCAGGCGGATCCTGATGCGCCGCCGGAAGACGACGCCCACTGATCTGCAATCGGATCCGTCCAGCGGCCGTAAAGGCTGCCCAGCCTTAGCTGTCGGGCATTAGATTGCGTATCACACGGCCTTCGTATCTGCGCAGGATCTGGCGGGCGGGCTGGCCATAGCTTTCGGGCAGCGACCGCAAGTCGGGGAAAATCGCGAACAGTTCTTCGCGCACCTGTTCTTCAAAACGGTCCATTCCCACCTTGCCGGGAAAGAAGCTTTCGCTGGCCATGCCGTTTCCGGTGACAATCTGGTGGCGGTCAAAAAACAGGTGCACATAACGCACAACACCGGCATCGACTTGGGTGATTTGATCACCGTTCACCAGATGTCGTGCCGCGCACAGCACCTCTGATTTTCCAAACAGCAGCGCGGTGTTGGGACCGCTTACCAAAAGGCGATGCATCGGGGACACCAGCAAGTCGCGTTCCGGAATGCCTGGACCAAAAGCATCCGCACGAATGCGCACAGGGCGCAGGTTGTCGCGGTTGTCACCCGCGGTTGTGTCGACCGTGCTGGTCCCGATCCATTTGATGCGTTGCGGTCCAGCGTCGCGGGTGAGCACAAGATCACCGATGTTCAGCGTTTCCACCGCGCGCGGGCCGAGGGCGGTTTCGATCATCGTGCCGGCGACAAAACACGGGGGATCGGTGGTGCCGTTGATGGTGATGGTGATGGTTGTGGTGCCGCCTGACGATGTCACCGTGAACACTTCGGTGAGTGTGTCACCGTTGTTGAGCGCAGCGATGGAAGGATGGTCATTGAGCGCGGTGTAGGTCCAATTGCCATTGGCATCGATCACCAAGGCGCCGCCATACGCCCCGGTGATGGTTTCGGCAGTCCACGCGCCGCTGTCATTTCCGAACCAGAAATCTACGTCGCCGGAGGTGCTGAGAAAACCGCCGGATACGCCGGAATCTTCGGTGACCTCGCCGGTGTCAGGCAGTGGAATTCCCATTTAGGTGCCTCCTGTCCAGTCTGAGCCACGCCACGTGGCGACCTGAGCGCCATGACGTGCGAGAACATCCCCGCGCACAACTTTGCGCAGGGATCCGTGTTGATCGATGCGTGCGAACCAAAACGGTTCGTCCGGGGGCGCGCGCGCAATGGTGCGGGCCACGACACCGCCGTGCCCGAAGGGGGCAATCAGATCGAGGAACCAAAGCGTGCCGCCGCTGCACCATTCGGCTTCGGACGGAAGCGTGCCGTCGTGCAGCAAGCGATCGCTGGCGTCTTTGTTGAGGCGCGCCCAAATCAGGGCCGCAGCGGTTTTGCCGTGTTCGTTTTCGAAAAATCGCACGCAGCCATTGTTCAGCGCCGGATAAAAAATCCGGGCCAATGCCAAGGCAGGCATCTGCCGGTGCAGCGGGCAAAAACTGGCGAGGAACTGCAACTTTCCAATAGAAAGCAGTTCGGAGTCTGTCGGCCCGACTGCACGAGATTTCTCGTGCTGGGACATGCTGCGCGTCCACCTCAATGGTCCTCGTGTGTCCGAGGTTGGCCTGAGGGTAGTCAGAAACGGGTCAAAAGTCAAAGTGGGAGCGGTGTGTCCCGACTTGCGTACAAATGCAAAAAGCCCGGCGCGATGGCCGGGCTTTTGACGTGAAATGTGGTGAGCCCCGCATCAGCCTGCGGCACGATCCTGTGGTTTGAAGTTGATGCTTTCGTCGGCAGTGAAACGACCACCCGCAATCTTGCGGATTTTTTGATCACGCAGAAGCTGGCCAAAGCTGCGCAGGCCTTCTTCGCGGGAGAACTCTGCCTCGTTGATGTCACGCGCCATGCGCATGAGCATCGGACGGGAGAAGCGCTCCTGACCTTTGACAAAGGTCACATAAGCCGCCGCCGCTTCGAGAATTTGCGGCATGGTGGCGGCGCCGACGGTCTGGGCGTAGTCGGCAAAGCCGCCTTGCACAGCCGCAACTGACCCGACCGGGGCAACAGTCCGCGCGATTTCTTCGCGGTCTTTCCGGTCGGTAGACACCCGGCGCGGGCGAACAGGAACGCGCCGTGGGGCCTTTTTCTCTTCTGCTGCGGGGGCTTCTTGGGCCTCCGCCGGTGTTTCAGCCTCAGCCTCAGCCTCAGGGGCTTTCTCGGCGGTGTCGACACGCTGCTCGGCCACCAATTTGAGCGGCGCCGCGGCCCCGCGCGGTTTGGCGGTCGCGGGTTGAGACGTATCCTTGCCGCCGGGAACGGCGCGCACAACGCTCGCCAGATCATCGCGGTAAGCGGCTGTGGTGTCTTTGGTGCCGGAGAGGCCCCCTGCGGCTTTTTCGGCGCGGGTGGCAGCAACGGCCGCACGCAAATGCGCGATGGCACGGCGGCGGCGCGAGCCTTCGGGCTCTTTCATTTCGCTGTTGGCTTTGGCCATCAAGCGAGACAAGTCGGGCTCACCGTGGGCAGCGTCTGCCGAGGTGTCATCCTCAGGGTCAGCTTCAAGCACGGGTGTCTCGATGTCGGCTTCAGCCTGAGCTTCGGATTCGAATTCAACGTCGGCTTCGTCGTCAACGTCTGCAAGATCCTCTTGAAGATCCGCCTGAGCTTCGGCAACGGGTTCGACCATTTCCTCGGTGTGCACCGGGCTTTCTGGCGCGATATCGCCTTTCAGCTCGGCTTCAACTTGTGCCAACTCCGCGATCAGGTCGGCTTCATCTTCTGGCGTCAGAGATGAGTCGGCGGTGGCGCTGATGTTGTTAGCAGCATCGTCTTCGGCAAAGATGTCGTCTTCGTCATCCAGAGCGTCTTCGTCGTCAACAGGCTCGGCTTCGAGCAAGCCGGAGGCCACTGCCTCTTCGAAGTCTGCTTTCTTCATACGGACAACACGGGCGCGCAGCGTAGGTTTGCTGTCTGCCTCGGCAGGTTGTTCCGGTGTCGCGTCAACACTTTCGGCCTCGGCGTCCACGTCTTCGACCACATCGGCTGCGGTTTCAAAAGCGGCGGCAATGGAATTGTCAGGCTCCGCAAGATCTCGTGCGTGTTCGTCCTCGGAGAAGCCGTCCTCGTCTGCCTCATGGCTGCCGCGGGCAACTACCGCGCGGATGCGGTCGAGTTTGGCTGCGATCGAGTTTTCTGCATAGTCAGAGTCGCCTTCGTCGTCGTCGTCGCTCCAGTCATCTGCGTCGGCTTCGTCAACGGGGGGGAGCACTTCAATTTCGGCGGCGACGTCAACCGGTGCATCGTCGATGTCGGCTGCGGGGATGTCTTCGTCTGCCATGGCAGCTTTGATGCTGTCTTGCAGGACCAGCACGTCAGATGCGGAGAACGCGTCAATACCGTCGTCTTCGGTAATTTCGGAGCTGGTTTGCGAAATTTCGTCGACGGCGGTTTCTTCAACGTGCACCTCATCGGAGGTCGCAGCGACAATCGCGTCCATGTTGAACACGTCGTCATTTTCGGCGTCGCTTTCGTCAGACATGTCTTCTGCTGCGGGCTCGTCACCGGAAACTTCGCCGGAGGCAGACTCTTCGATTGCGCCCAAGTCCAGCACGTCGATGTCGTCGGTCGCTGTCAGGTCAAGGTTGTCGAGCACGTCTTCTGCTTCGTCTTCAGCTTCGTCGAGCGTGATATTGTCCTCGGAGACTTCGGCGACCTCTTCGATCATTTCCGCGGAAACCGCTTCGATGTCATCCTCGAGTAGCTCTTCAAGCTCGGCGTCGGACTGGTCCTCGGCGATTGCTTCTTGGGCTTCTTGAGCGGTCTCTTCGATCATGTCCGCTTCGACAGGGGCGTCGACAGACTCCTGAGCCTCGGCTTGGTCGGCGCCTTCGTCCTCAGCGGTGGAAACAGTGGCGGCCACGGCTGCGGCAGTTGCGAGTCCGGTAGCGCCAATGATGGCGTCGGATGTGTCGGTGGCTTCTTCCGCTGGTGCGTCTTCTGTGTCAGCGGTTTCAGCAGTGGCTCCGGCAGGGGCGTCATCAGAGATGTCATCTGTGGCTTCGGAAGCAGGGACATCTTGCACAGGCTTTTGTGTGGCGTCGCCTGCTGTTGTGTCCTGATCCTGTTCTTGCGTTGGCTCTGGCGCATCGGTGGCGCGCAAAACGATGGCGCCGTGATCCATGCGTGCGCTGACGCGACGCTCGATTTCACGCTCGGCGATCCGTGCCAGCATTTCGGCATCTGGGGTCGGGGGCTCGGCTCCGAAGTAACGATCGTCAGAAGCCAGATCGCGGAAATACTCCGCAATTGCCTTCATCGTATCAAAAGAGTCCTCGAACCCCTCAAGGGTGCACGAGAAAGTCCCGTAAGAAACCGTAAGCACTTTGTTATTTGTAACCATTTAATTCGGGTCCTTTGCACTGCTCGACTATCTCTTTACCACGACAGGAAAGTCGAAACGTGACCGATTCTGTGCAACGCAGGGTATCATTTTGGGGCCAAATTGTGACGTGGCCAACGAGTTGAGGTAAAAACAGGGGCAATGACGGGTATTGTAAAGAGCGCGGAGCCAATGACCCTCGTGGGGGCGGGTTCGTTAACCAAGTTGGATGTAATGCAGGCCACAAACCTGGCGCCAGGCGTTGTGGCGGCCGACGGCGGCGCGGCGCATTGTGTGTCTTTTGGTCTCGATCCTGAGGCGGTGATCGGCGATTTTGACTCGCTGAGCGATGACGTGCGCCGAGCAATTCCCGCGGCCAAGCTGCACCAGATCACAGAACAAGAAACCACGGATTTCGACAAAACGCTGCGATCTGTGGATGCGCCTTTGGTAGTCGGGATCGGATTTGGTGGTGCGCGCGTGGATCATCATCTGGCGGCCTTTAACACGTTGGTGCGGCAAGCGGATCGAAGGTGTGTGTTGCTGGGCGGCGAAGATGTGGTCTTTGCGGCGCCGCCCGAACTGACGCTGAGAGTTGCCGCCGGAACGCGTGTGTCGCTGTTTCCAATGGCGCGTGTGACAGGACGATCTGAGGGGCTTTTATGGCCCATAGATGGGCTCGTATTGGCACCCGACGGGCGCGTTGGCACGTCCAACACGGCAAACGGAGACGTCTGGTTGCGGATGGAGGCACCGGGTATGCTGGTGATCCTGCCGCGTGATAGTTTGGCTGAGGCGGTCAGGGCGCTTCTTGCGGTTGACGCAACATGGCCCGCTCTCTGAGCACAACATAGAGACCGGCCGCCATGGTGACGCAGATGCCAAGGGCGGCAAGGCCGTTGGGCAGGTCATTGAAGACAATCCAGCCCACAAAGGCGGCCAGCGGGATTTCGATATATTGCATCGGAGCGAGCGTGGTGGACGGCGCGTAACGCAGTGACCATGTCATAAAGAGATGCGCGACGGTGCCAGCGATCCCGATCGCCAGTAGCAGCCAGACAACGTGGCCCTGCGGCAGGATGAGGCCGAGGTCGGCGATCCCGGTGCTTGGACCGACCCAAAGCAGAGGGGCGAGCAACACACAAGCGATCACACCCGAGACCGCCTGAAGCGAAATCGGATCGGTGTCTTTGGCGATCTTGCGGGTGAGCAGCATGAAGAACGCAAAGATAAACGCCACGGCAAGAGGAAGAAGCGCAGGCGCGCCTACTTTGGCAAAACTGGGTTGAATCACCATGAGCGTGCCAATGAATCCGACAATACAGGCGAGGATGCGGCGCAGGCCGACCTCTTCGTGCAGGACAAATTTGCCAAGGATCAACATAATGAACGGCATGACAAAGGCGATCGCCACCGCGTCTGCCAGCGGCAGGTACCGTAGGGCGGTAAACATGCACGCAATGCCCAAGATGTGCAGGACTGTGCGCCAGAACACGAGATGCAGCACGCGTGACGGCATGCGCCAATGCCTTTTGGTGGCGACCACGATGGGGATCAGAATGGCGGCCTGAAGAACAAACCGCACAGCCACCAGCTGGGCCATCGGCATCTGCGTGGACAGGAGTTTGGCCAGCGCATCACCAATGGGGGCCATGACGCAAAACCCCAACATCAGCAAAATGCCAAGCAGTGGCCGGTCCTGCGTAGGTGAATGTTCATTCATTCCGGCAGGCTAGGCGTGGGTGAGGAGAATGGCAATTGCATTGGCGCAAAAAAAAGCGGGCCAGCGAAGACGCCGGCCCGACAGGGAGTGGGTTCGGGCAAATTGGAGAGCCCGAACCGGGGAATTAGGTGTTCATTCTGTTATCGATGAGGTCTTCGACGACGGAAGGGTCAGCGAGTGTTGAGGTGTCGCCGAGGGCGCCGTAGTCGTTTTCTGCGATCTTGCGCAGGATGCGGCGCATGATTTTGCCGGAGCGGGTCTTTGGCAGACCGGGCGCCCATTGAATGAGGTCAGGCGAGGCAATCGGGCCGATCTCGGTGCGCACCCAGGTGCGGAGTTCCTTGCGCAGCTCTTCCGATGGCTCCTGATCGTTCATCAGCGTGACGTAGCAATAGATGCCCTGGCCCTTGATGTCGTGCGGGTAGCCCACAACGGCAGCCTCGGCCACGGCAGCATGCGCCACCAGTGCAGATTCCACCTCGGCGGTGCCCATACGGTGGCCCGACACGTTGATCACATCGTCCACACGACCGGTGATCCAGTAATCGCCGTCTTCGTCGCGGCGACAGCCGTCACCGGCAAAGTAGTAGCCTTTGTAGTCGGAGAAGTAGGTCTTCTCAAAGCGTTCGTGATCGCCCCAGACGGTGCGCATCTGGCTGGGCCAGCTGTCCTGAATGCACAAGACGCCCTCGACGCCATTGCCGGTTATCTCTTCGCCGGACTGCGGATCCAGAACCACCGGATTGACGCCAAAGAACGGCTTCATCGCGGCACCGGGTTTGGTGGCATGCGCGCCGGGCAGAGGGGTCATCATGTGGCCGCCGGTCTCGGTCTGCCACCAGGTGTCGACAATCGGGCAGCGCCCGCCGCCGACCACGTCGTTGTACCAGGTCCAGGCCTCGGGGTTGATCGGCTCACCGACGGTGCCAAGGATGCGCAAGCTGGAAAGGTCGCATTTCTCGACATATTCGTTGCCCTGACCCATCAGCGCGCGCAGGGCTGTCGGCGCGGTGTAGAACTGGTTCACACGGTGCTTTTCACAGACCTGCCAAAAGCGCGACGCATCCGGGTAGGTCGGCACGCCTTCAAACATCAGCGTGGTGGCGCCATTGGCCAGGGGGCCGTAGACGATATAGCTGTGGCCCGTGACCCAGCCCACATCGGCGGTGCACCAGAAGATGTCGCCGTCTTTGTAGTCAAAGGTGTATTCATGGGTCATCGCGGCGTAGACCAGATAGCCGCCGGTGGAATGCACCACGCCTTTGGGCTGACCGGTGGAGCCTGAGGTGTAGAGAATAAACAGCGGGTCTTCGGCGTCCATCTCTGCAGGTTTGCAGTAGTCGTTCGCCTCCATCGCCATCTCGTTATAGTCGTAATCGCGGCCGTCAATCCATGTGGTTTGATCGCCGGTGCGTTTCACAACGAGGCATTTGACAGTGTCTTTGGTGTGCAAGAGCGCCGCATCCGCGTTGGATTTGAGCGCGGTCTTGCGCCCGCCACGGGGCGCGGTGTCGGCGGTGATGACAACCTTGGCGTCGCAGCCATTCACCCGCGCGGCCAGCGCATCGGGGCTGAAGCCGGCAAACACAATGGAGTGGATCGCGCCGATGCGGGCACAGGCCAGCATGGCGTAGGCGGCTTCGGGGATCATCGGCAGATAGATGACAACGCGGTCGCCTTTGCGCACGCCCATGGTTTCCAGCACGTTGGCCATACGGCAGACGCGGCGGTGCAGATCGGCATAGGTGATGGACTGCGCCGGCTCGTTTGGATCATCGGGTTCAAAGATGATCGCGGCCTGATTGCCACGGGTCTCCAGATGGCGGTCGATACAGTTGGCAGCCACGTTGAGCGTGCCGTCTTCAAACCATTTGATGTCGACAGCACCGGGCGCAAAGGAGCTGTTTTGCACCTTGGTGTAGGGCTTGATCCAATCCACACGCTGGCCATGCTCGCGCCAGAACCCCTCAGGGTCAGATATCGACGCCGCGTACATCGCGTCGTAACGCGCCGCATCAATGTGCGCGTTAGAAGTCATTTCTGCGGAGGGTGCAAAGGTTTTGTCAGACATAAGTGGACCTCGTGAATTCGTGTTTGAGGCGAGGGTAGGCGGCTGCGCCGGACTGTCAATCCGACCTTGGGCGCAGCCAGCGGTTTTTTGCGATCAGATCGCCAGATATTCCGCACGCAGTTCTGCGTTTTGCAGCACTTCGTCAGCCGCACCGTCAAAAACCACGGAGCCGGTGTCAAGGATCACCGCACGGTCCGCCAGTTCGAGGGCCCGAACAGCGTTTTGTTCGACGATCACTGTGGTGATGCCCTGTTCCTTGATGATGCGCAGAGTCTTTTCGATCTCGTCCACGATCACCGGCGCGAGGCCTTCATAAGGTTCATCCAGCAAGAGCACTTTGATGTCGCGCGCAAGAGCGCGGGCGATAGACAACATCTGCTGCTCGCCACCCGAAAGCGTGATGCCTTCTTGTTTGCGGCGCTCGCCCAATCGGGGGAAAAGGTCGTAAAGCCGTTCGATCGACCAACCAATAGGCGGGGCGATCTGGGCCAGTTGCAGGTTTTCCTCGACGGTCAGGCCCGGGATAATGCGACGGTCTTCTGGCACAAGGCCAATGCCGGCGGCTGCTGCCTCGTGGCTTTTCATCAGGTGAAGCGGCTGGTGGTCCAGCCAGATTTCGCCATGGGTGACCTGCGGGTCGTCCATCCGCGCAATAGAACGCAGCGTGGATGTTTTGCCCGCGCCGTTGCGGCCAAGAAGCGCAAGGATTTCGCCTTCGTGTACGTTGAACGAGATGTTCTGCACAATGAAGCTTTCGCCATAGTAGCTTTCCATGTCCCAGATCGACAGGAAGGCGGGGGCGGTTTCAGCCAGATTGCGGCCTTTGGAAAAGTCGGGTTTGACGTTCATTAGAAATCTCCTCCCGTTTATGCCACTTGGGTCTCGCCAAGGTAGGCTTCGCGCACCTTGGGATGACCTTTGATGTTTTCGGGGGTGTCCTCGACCAGAGGTGTACCCTGAGCCAGAACGGTGATGCGCTGCGCCAGCGAGAAGACGACGTGCATGTCGTGTTCAATGATGGCGATGGTGATGTCGCGCTCATCGCTGATCTGTTTGAGCAGGTCGATTGTGTTGTTGGTGTCTGCCCGTGCCATACCGGCAGTGGGTTCGTCCAACAGCAGCAAGCGTGGTTCCTGTGCGAGACACATGCCAATTTCCATCCGGCGCTTGTCCCCGCGTGACATGGAGTCGGCATGCATGTGCCGCTTGTCGATCATGTTCATGTCTTCAAGCATTGCCTCGGCTTTCTCCACGATGTCCTTTTCGTTCATCATGTTTTCGAGGGCGTGCAAGCGAAACGAGCCATCGCGAGAGGCGAAACACGGGATCATCATGTTTTCCATCACCGAGAGATCGCCAAAGATCTCAGGGGTTTGGAACACGCGGGAAATGCCCATCTGGTTGATTTCGTGGGGGCTGCGGCCCAGCACCGACTGGCCGTCAAACATAACAGAGCCGGTGTCCGGGATCAGTTTACCCACAAGGCAGTTGAGCAGGGTGGATTTCCCGGCCCCGTTGGGGCCGATGATTGCGTGTACGCTGTTTTCTGCGACCGAGAGGTTCACGTCACCGAGGGCCTGAAGACCACCGAACCGCTTGCCTACGTCTTTGACTTCGAGAATTCCCATCTGTCAGTCTCCTTATTCTGCGGGTTCAGTGGTTGCGGAAGAGTCGTCAGACTTGCCGCGGGACTTGATCCATTTGCCGAGACGTTGACCGCCTTCAACAAGACCACCGGGGAGGAAGACAACAACGAGCATGAAGAGAATGCCCAAAGTCAGGTGCCAGCCTTTGCCGATGAAGGGGTGGATGATGAAGACAACAAAGTCTTCGATGCCGTCCGGAAGGAAGGCGAACCATTGGTGCAGGATTGTGTCGTTGATTTTGGAGAAGATGTTCTCAAAGTATTTGATGAAGCCTGCGCCAAGTACAGGTCCGATCAAGGTGCCCGTGCCGCCGAGGATTGTCATCAAAACAACTTCGCCAGACGCCGTCCACTGCATACGCTCTGCACCCGCAAGAGGGTCCATCGCGGCCATCAGACCACCGGCGAGACCGGCATACATACCGGAGATCACGAAAGCAGCCAGAGTGTGCGGGCGCGGGTTCAAACCGGTGTAAGACATACGTGTCTGGTTGGATTTGATCGCGCGCAGCATCATGCCAAACGGAGAGCGGAAAATGCGGATCGACAGATAGAACGCGAGGATCATCACGATGGCACAGAGATAGTAACCGGCGTTGAAGTCAAAGCTCCAGGCGCCGAAGTTCATCGTGTGCGTGCTGTTCATGTAAATCCCAAAGAAATGCGGGAAGTCTTGCATGTTCTCGCCGTGGAAGATCTGCGGATCGTTCTTGTAAACCTGCAGGCCGGTTTCCCCGTTGGTGAGGTTGAACTTCGGGTTTGAGAGCACCGAGTAGGCCAGCGCGAACGACATTTGCGCAAAGGCCAGTGTCAGGATCGAGAAGTAGATGCCCGAGCGGCGCAGAGAAACGTATCCGATCAGCACCGAGAACAACCCCGCCACAATGATCGCCAATCCAATGGCCGGCACTACGTTGTAGCTCAGCAGTTTGAACATCCAAACCGCGGCGTAAGATCCGACACCCAGAAAGGCTGCGTGGCCGAAGCTGAGGTAGCCGGTGAGGCCGAAGAGGATGTTGAACCCGATGGCAAAGATGCCAAAGATGATGAAGCGCTGCATCAGGTCCGGATAGCCCGCGTTAAACTGCGCCATGGCGCTGTCGGCGGGGAAAGGGTTCAGGATGAAGGGTGCGAACAAGGTCAGCACCGCAACGATCGCAAGAAGTGTGAGGTCGTTTTTGTTGAGTCCAAGCATGTCTTATTCCTCCATCACGCCTTTGCGGCCCATGAGCCCGCGTGGACGGGTCAGCAGCACGATGATCGCGACAAGGTAGATGATGATTTGGTTGATGCCGGGCAGGGTGGTGGTCGCCCAGGTCGTAGAGGCGAAGCTTTCCAGAATGCCCAGCATGAAGCCGGCCAGCACGGCGCCTGGAAGGCTGCCCATGCCACCAACCACAACCACCACGAAGCTCAGCACAAGAAAGTCCATGCCCATGTGATAGTTTGGCGGGTTGATCGGCGCGTACATCACGCCAGCGAGGCCGGCCACACAGGCCGCGATCGCGAACATGACAGTAAAACGTTTGTCGATGTCGATGCCCAGCAGGCCCACGGTTTCGCGGTCAGCCATACCGGCTCGCACGACCATGCCGAAGGTGGTGAATTGCAGGAAGGAAAACACTCCGGCGATCACCAGCGCGGCAAAGCAGAAGTAGACAATGCGCCAATTCGGGTAAGGCAGATCGAGACCAAACCATGCGCCGAGGTTAGACACGCCCATCAGAGCATCCGGTGGCGGTGTCTGGATCGGGTTGGCGCCGAAATAGTATTTCACGATTTCCTGCAAAACGATGGCAAGGCCGAAGGTCACGAGGATCTGGTCGGCGTGCTCACGCTTGTAGAAGTGTTTGATAAGTCCGCGTTCCATGATCAGACCCACAAGGATCATCACCGGAATTGCCAGAAGGATCGATAGCGGCACGGACCAGTCGATGATTGAGGCGCCGAGTTCGGGGCCGAACCAGCTTTCGACATAGGGGGTTTCCACTTTGAGTGGATTGCCGAGAAAGTCCTTTTGGGTTTCGTCGATCGTCACATAGCTGAACTTTAGCAGCTTGGAGAGCGACACGGCACAGAAGGCGCCAATCATGAACAGCGCCCCATGCGCAAAGTTCACGACGCCCAATGTGCCGAAAATGAGAGTAAGCCCGAGCGCGATCAGCGCATAGGCAGAGCCCTTATCGAGCCCGTTCAGGATCTGCAGGATTAATGCGTCCATTGTCTTCGACCTGTTGATTGTGAAAGCTGCCTGCGCTGCGCGCGGCGGAGTGGCGGCGCCAGTTAAAGGCAGGACCGGTCGCGCAATATGCGCGACCGGCTGTCTTTTGGGTTGCGCTTATGCGCCTGAGTTACAGGTGCCCAGAGTTGCTTCGTCGCCACCAAACATTGGGTGGTTAGGAGCGTAGGTAACCTGGTCAGCAGGAGTAACTTCAACGATTTCCAGCGTGTCATAGGCGTTGGTCGGGTTCTGCGCGCCGCGCACAACCAGAACGTCTTTGAAGCACTGGTGATCGTCTGCGCGGTACAGCGTTTTGCCGTTGCCCAGACCGTCAAATTCGAAGTTCTCCAGAGCCGCTGCAACACCACATGGGTCGAACGTGCCCGCACGCTCACATGCGTCAGCATAGAGCAGAACCTGAGCGTAGCAGGTTTGTGCCGAGTTGGATGGCGGCTTGCCATACTTCTCGCCGAACGACTTGACGAACTGCTTGGAACCTTCGTTCTGCAGCTGCCAGTTGTAGTTCATGGAACCAAGAACGCCTTTGATGTTCTCGCCCGCACCAGCGGCCATCAGCTCGGAGTAAAGTGGAACAACAATTTTGAAGTCTTTGCCGTTCACGACTTTGTCGAGCAGACCAAACTGAACCGCGTTGGTCAGCGAGTTGATCATGTTCCCGCCGTAGTGGTTCAGAACCAGAGTATCGGCACCGGAGTTCAGGATTGGCGCGATGTAGGACGAGAAGTCCGTGGAGGCCAGAGGCGTTTTCACTGTGTTTACAGTGTTCCAGCCCAGAGCTTCGGTGGACGCGACGATCGACTCTTCCTGAGTCCAGCCCCAGTTGTAGTCAGCAGTCAGGTGATACGCGTTACGGTCGTTGCCCATCTCTTTGGCCAGAACGGGCGCGAGTGCGGCACCGGACATGTAGGCGTTAAAGAAGTGACGGAAACCGTTTGCTTTGCGGTCTTTACCAGTGGTGTCGTTGGCGTGGGTCAGACCCGCCATAAAGATCACGCCAGCTTCCTGGCAGAGACCCTGAACAGCCACAGCAACGCCCGAGGAAGAGCCGCCGTTGATCATTACAGCGCCGTCTTTTTCGATCATCGACTTGGCGGATGCGCGAGCAGCGTCCGACTTGGTCTGAGTATCGCCTGTGACGAACTCGACTTTTTTGCCGAGGATGCCGTTGCCCTTGAGAGCTTTGGACGAGAATGTGTTCAGGCAGCCGCCGTCACCCATGCCATTCAGGTGCTCAACAGCCAGCTGCTGTGCCAGCAACTCGTCGTTGCCTTCGTCAGCATAGGGGCCGGTCTGGGGCACGTTGAAGCCCAGAGTAACGGTCGAACCGGTGGGTTCGTTTGTGTAGGCCGCAGCGGACTGAGCCGTAAAGATGGTCGGAAGCGCAACGCCGGCACCTGCAACGGCACCGGTCTTCAGCACACCACGACGTGTGTAATTGGTTTTGGACATGTAATCCTCCCGTTTCGTTTTCGCCGGCGTCAGGGCTCCTCTTCCCAAACGTTCGGCGCGCACTTATGTGCAAAATCATTATCGGTCGGAGTTCGAAAATTTCGCAACAACTGCTTTCAAAGACACAATTTTTTTGTAAAGTAATTCGCGAAGCCTTGCAGCAATTTGTAAACAAATTATTCTGCAGCGCGGAAAGTGGTTGATTTACGCAAGGAAAAGTCCATGGGGCGCGACACTTTGACAGGCAGTCGCATTCGCGAAAGGCGAGCGATGGCGGGCATGCGACAAGCCGAACTTGCGAAAGCCGTAGGGATTTCGGCGAGCTACCTCAATCTGATCGAACACAACCGTCGCAGAATCGGCGGTAAGCTGCTTGTTGATATTGCGACCGAACTTGGTGTGGAGGCGTCTTTGTTAAGCGAAGGTGCCGAGGCGGCGCTGATTGCGGCGCTGGGCGAAGCGGCAGCCGATGGGACGCAGGCAGGTGTGGAAGTGGACCGCGCCGACGAGTTTGCCGGTCGATTTCCGGGTTGGGCGGCGCTGATTGCGCAACAGCACAGCCGGATTGAAAACCTGGAACGCACGGCCGTGACGTTGACGGATCGATTGACCCATGACCCGCATTTGGCGACGTCTATGCACGAGATGCTGACAATGGTGACGGCCATCCGCTCGACCGCAGGAATTCTGGCAGAGCCGGGTGAGATCGAACCGGAGTGGCAGACGCGGTTCCATCGCAACCTGAATGAGGACAGTCAGCGCTTGGCGGACAGCTCGCAGCAGTTGGTGGCGTATCTGGACAGAGCTGGCGACGCGGCGGCCAGCCTGACTTTGCCGACGGAGGAAGTGGACGCGATGCTGTCGACGCACGGGTTTCGCTTTGACGACCTTGTGGACGCCAACGCCGCTGATGTGCGCAAGTTTGTACAGAACCAGCCGGAGCTGACGTCAGAACCTTCGCAAGACATGGCAATGACTGTGATCCGCCAGTTGTTGGATGACGCGCGGCGGTTGCCCGCGGCGCGGTTGGTGGCGCTGGTGGCAGAACTGGGGGCGGCGCCTGTAGAGATTGCCAACACAGCAGGCGTTCCTTTGGCGGTGGTGTTGCGGCGACTGGCGGCCTTTTCAGATGAGGTTTTGCCTGCGGCCTGTGGTCTTGTGATGTGCGACGGGGCGGGTACGTTGATGTTGCGCAAGGCAGTGGACGGGTTTCCAATGCCGCGGTTCTCGGCCGCATGTCCGAAATGGCCCTTGTTTCAAGCGCTGGCGCGGCCGATGCAGCCGTTGCGGCAGATACTTTCGGTCACTGGACGCGATGCCCGCAGTTTTGAGTGTTATGCGGTGGCCGACCCCATCGGCCCGATGCGCGTGGACGCGCCGCCGCTTTATCACAGTTATATGTTGATCATTCCGCAAGAGGCGCGGGCGAATGACGGGTATGAGGTTGGATCCACTTGCCGGGTCTGTCCAAGTCAGGCATGTGAAGGGCGTCGGGAGCCGTCATTGCTGGCTTGATTGCCATAAGACTGTAATTCTCCTTGGCTTTTCACTAGACCCCGCTAAGAATAGTCCGGCACTCATGAGACTTTCGGGGAGGGGAGGCTACATGGGCAAAAGCGTTCTTCTGATTGAAGACGAACCCAATATCATCGAAGCGATCAGCTTCATCTTGTCCCGCGACGGCTGGTCCGTTGCAACCCACTCTAATGGGCACGATGCCGTTGGCGTTGTGGTCGAGAGCAGGCCGGACATTGTCATTTTGGACGTTATGCTGCCCGGCAAAACCGGTTACGAAATCCTGCGGGAGTTGCGTGAGGCGGAGGGGTTGGCTGATTTGCCGGTGCTGATGCTGACGGCCAAAGGGCAGGTTAAGGATCGGGAGATGGCGGAGCGCGCCGGCGCGAGCCGATTTATGACCAAACCGTTTTCCAATGCCGAAGTGCTGGAGGCGGTGCGCGATCTGGTGATCGGGTGAGCGAGCGTCCCAAACATTTATTTCTTGAGCGGCAAAGCTATCGTCGGCGGCGTTTGATCGACCTGATCCGCATGTGTCCGGTGATTGGCGGTATCCTGTGGGCTGTGCCGTTGCTGTGGCGCACCGACGGCGCCGAGCAGATATCTACATCTGATGCGGTTGTTTACGTGTTTCTGGTCTGGCTGGGACTTGTTCTGATGAGCGCCTTTCTGGCGCGGGCGCTGCGTGATGGCGGTGATGCGGACGGGGGAGGCAGCTGATGGGCACGTTGAACATGCTGGTCTTTGTTTGTCTGGTCTATGTCGCCTTTTTGTTTCTGGTGGCATTTGCGGCGGAGCGCGCCGCGATGCAGGGCAAGGGCGGCTGGCTGCGCTCACCGATTGTTTATACGCTGTCGTTGTCGATCTATTGCACCGCCTGGACATTTTACGGCGCGGTTGGTTATGCCGCCCGATCCGGTTTGGAGTATCTGACGATCTATATTGGCCCGTCCTTGGTGATGGTTGGCTGGTGGTGGGTGCTGCGCAAATTGGTGCGTATTGGGCGCACGCAGCGCGTGACATCGATCGCGGATTTGATTTCGTCGCGTTATGGTAAATCGAACCTTTTGGCGGTTGGAGTAACCGTCCTGGCCGTAATTGGCACCACGCCATATATCGCTTTGCAGCTGCAATCCGTGACCGTCAGTTTTGCCGTTTTTTCAGATGCTTATGATGCGAGTGTGCCTCTTGGTGAGCAAGAAAGTAACGCGCTTTTGGTAGCCGCGGGATTGGCGTTGTTCACCATTATATTCGGTACCCGAAATCTGGATGTGAACGAACGCCATCACGGCGTGGTCATGGCCATTGCGGTTGAAGCGGTGGTCAAGCTGTTTGCGCTTTTGGCGGTCGGCGTGTTCGTGGTCTGGGGGATTGGCGGCGGTGTCGGTGACATTTTGCAGCGCATTGATGCCAGCAAGATCGGCACTTGGCAGATCGAAGGTGACCGCTGGGCGACGTTGATCTTTCTGTCTGCTGCGGCGTTTCTGTGTTTGCCGCGCATGTTTCAGGTTTTGGTCGTGGAAAACGACAGCGAGGACCATTTGCGCACCGCGAGTTGGGCGTTTCCGGCCTATCTGATGGTTATGAGTCTGTTTGTGGTGCCTATTGCCGTGGTGGGCTTGGACTTGTTGCCAGCGGGATCAAACCCCGACTTCTTTGTTCTGACGGTGCCATTGGCGACGGGTAACAACGGCTTGGCGATGCTGTCGTTCCTTGGTGGGTTCTCTAGCGCCACATCGATGGTGATCGTGGCGGCACTGGCCTTGTCGACAATGGTGTCAAACCACATTGTGATGCCGATCTGGCTGAACTCAAACTTTGGCGGCGCAACCGTTTCGGGCGATGTGCGCCATGTTGTTCTGTTGTCGCGCCGGATCTCGATCGGGGCGGTGGTCACATTGGGCTATCTATATTACCGCATGTCGGGCGGCGGGACTGCGCTGGCGTCAATCGGACTCATTTCCTTTGCCGGTGTGGCGCAGTTTTTGCCAGTTCTGATTGGCGGCATATTCTGGCGTGGCGCCACCCGTTTGGGTGCGTTTGCCGGATTGACGGTGGGCTTTTTGATCTGGGCCTATGCGCTGCTTTTGCCAAGCTTTGGAACGGGTACGTTGGTGTCTGAAGCGCTGCTGGCACAGGGACCGTTGGGCATCGGGTGGCTGCGACCGCAGGCGTTCTTCGGGATCACTGGAATGGATCCACTTGTGCACGCGATTTTCTGGTCAACCCTGTTGAACGCACTTGCGTTTTTTCTGGTGTCTCTGGGCGGATTTCCATCGCCGGTGGAGCGTCTTCAGGGCGCGCAATTTGTCAATGTGTTTGAGCATTCCGGCACGCCACAAGGCTGGAGCGGCGATTTGGTGCAGAGCGAAGACCTGATGATCATGGCGCAGCGTATTTTGGGCGCGCGAGAGGCGCAGGGGCTGTTTGAGCGCGAGGCCAAGAGGCAAGGCATGGGCGGTGTTCTGCCCGAGCCGTCGCCAGATTTCTTGCAGGTTTTGGAGCGTGAATTGTCTGGGTCCGTCGGCGTGGCGACAGCGCATGCGATGGTCGAACAAATTGTCGGCGGCGCGTCGGTGTCGGTCGAAGACCTGATGGCGGTGGCTGACGAAACCGCGCAAATCATGGAGCATTCCAGCCAGTTGCAGGCCAAGTCGACAGAGCTGAGTCGCACCGCGCGGCAATTGCGACAGGCCAACGACAAGTTGACACAGATTTCGGCTCAAAAGGATGCCTTTCTCAGTCAGGTGAGCCACGAGTTGCGCACACCAATGACGTCGATCCGGGCGTTTTCCGAAATTCTTCGGGATACGGATCGGCTGAGCGCGGCGGAGCAGACAAAATATAGCACCATCATCCACGACGAGGCGTTGCGCCTGACGCGATTGTTGGATGATCTGCTTGATCTGAGCGTTTTGGAGAGCGGTCAGGTTAGCCTGAACATGCAGTCCGGTAAGCTTGACGATCTGCTGGATCACGCCATCGCCACCGCGCTGACCGGCAGCGGCCAAGACAGCCTGCGTATTCGCAGAACACGTGGTCAGGAGCAGGCTTTGTTGCGCACGGATCTTGATCGGTTGAGTCAGGTGTTCATCAACCTGATTGGCAACGCACAGAAATACTGTGACGCAGAGACTCCTGAACTGCGGATCGAAGTCAGCCAGTCAAACGGGCAGATGACGGTGGACTTTATCGACAACGGGCAGGGGATTTCGAAGAAAGATCAAGCGGTGATTTTTGAAAAATTTGCGCGTGCTGGCGTGCAGCGCGCAAGTGGGGCTGGGCTTGGTTTGGCAATTTGTCGCGAGATTATGACCCGTCTAGGCGGCACAGTCAGCTATTTGCCGGGCCAAGGCGGCGCAGCCTTTCGCGTAGTTTTGGCCGGGCAAGGGCAATTGGCGGCGCAATAGCGGGAAGATGTAAAGTCTCTGGTAACCTTATTGGGCCATGACTGAAATTGGGACCACTCAATACAGGCAGGCAGCGATCATGGGTGACGCGGCAGAATTTTCGATACTGAAGCGCAAGGCGGAAGACGGGCTGAGCGGGCATAAAGCCCGGTCGATGAACCCGGAAAAGGCGATGCGTCTTGGTATGGCGTTGTCGGCGCAAAACGGCATGGGGTTGGCCTGTGAGGTCACCAAAGTTCAGCGCAGCAAGCTGGCGCATGAAACCCTGATCGGCATGTTGGATTCCGATAGTCTTTTGGCAGTTCTTGAGGGCGAAAACGGTGCGCGGGCGGCCTTGGCAATTGATCTCCAGGTGTTGTCGGGACTTGTTGAACATCAAACACTTGGGCGCGTTTTGCCAAACCCGGCCTCCCCGCGACCGCCCACATTGGTGGATGCCGCATTGGTCACGCCGGTGATCGAGGACACGCTGGCGCGGTTTGTGACGTTGATGAGCACCGATGAGGCGCCGAAATGGCTGCAGCATTACAAATTCGGTGCCGTGACCGAGGACACCCGTACTTTGTCATTGTCGCTAAAGGCGCATGATTATCACTTCATGATGCTTGATGTGTCGCTTGATGGCGGCGCAAAGAGCGGAACCATCGGTCTCGCTTTCCCCGATTTTGAACCCGTTGTTGAAGAACCTGAAGACGTGCCCAGCGAAGACGTCAAATCGGATTCCTTTCACGCGAAAATGCTTCAGGCGCATGCCACGTTGACCGGTGTAGTGGGGCGATTGAATATGTCGATTGGAGAGATGCAGTCATTGCAGGTGGGGCAGGTTTTGACCTTGCCTTTGGATGTGACCAAGGAAACGACGCTGGAAACCACTGAGGGTACGCGGGTAACCGAGGTCAGCTTGGGGCAGATCAACGGCATGCGCGCCGTGCGCCTTGTCGACGCGATCACGCCCGCCCGGCCGGACGAGGATATTGATATGGACGAAGGCCTCGCGCCTTTGGCGGAGGCACAGGTCGAGGCGCCCGCAGCCGACGCACCATTTGATATTCCTACTGCGGCCACCGCAGAGCCACTGGCGCCCGATCTACCCGATCTGCCCGATCTGCCGGACATGCCTGATTTGGGCGATCCCATGGCCGATCTCGGGGATTTCAATATGGATGATCTTGGTGCACCTGAGTTGCCGGACCTTCCGGACATGCCCGACATGTCGGATCTGCCAGGCATGTCTGATTTGCCCGACCTTCCTGATTTCCCTGATTTGCCCGATCTCGATATGACGGGCACTTGAGGCCACCACCACACTCAAAAACTGAATAAAACCGCGCCGGGGCAAATGCCTGACGCGGTTTTTTAGATTGGAATTTTGACCTTACCGCCGAGTGATAACGGCGTTGCAGACGTCAATTGCTCGCGTCTTGCGCCCTTAAATGCGCCTCCAGACCGCTGAGGTCATAACCCGCGGCGGCAGTGGCGGCCAATAGATCGTCTGCGGGCATTTTGCCTGCTTGCGACAATGTCCAGCATATGGCCGACCGTGTGCCTGAACGGCAATAGGCCAGCACTTTGCCGCTGGCACCTTCGGCGGAATCGCCCTGCAGCGATTGGCGGTCAGGCGTCATCGTCTCCATCGTCAGAGGATTGGCGACGTAGGAAAGCCCGGCAGCCTCGGCTGCAGCCTGCATGGCGTCGGAGGCTTGGTCGGGCCCAACCTCCATGTCAGGGCGGTTGTTGATGACGAGGCTGAAACCAGCCTCGGCCAATGCTTGCATATCGGTCGCCTCAATTTGGGGGGCGACAAAGAAACGGTCTGTGATCTGGCGAATGTTCATGGCGATTGATTACTCGGCAGGCACAGCTGTGTCTAGGGATGTCCGAACTGCCGGTGCAATTGCCATGCCAGCAAGCATCGCGGCAAAGAACACCCAATGTGGCCAGCCACCATAGCTGAGCGAGGCCACAGCCGGACCGGGGCACAGACCGGCGAGGCCCCAGCCTGCGCCAAACAGCACCGAGCCCACGACAAGGTTGCGGCCCAATTTGGGGTCTGCAGGGGCAGGGAACTCGCCACCGACCAGCGGTTGGCGGCCCTTGGTAAACAGCCAGGCAACAGCCATCGGAATGATGGCGCCGCCCATGACAAAGGCAAGGGTCGGATCCCAATTGCCAAAGACGTCAAGCCAGCCCTGAACCTTGGTGGTGTCGGTCATGCCGGAGATAAACAAGCCGGCGCCAAAGAGGCCGCCTGCGAGGAAGGCGAGGATCAAGCGCTGCATCAGATCACTCCCAAAATGTGACGGAAGAGGACCACGGTCAGACCGCCGGCCATGATATAAAACACAGTGGAGACGATGCCGCGAAGCGACAGGCGGGAGATCCCGCAGACGCCGTGACCGGAAGTGCAGCCGTTGGCGAGGCGCGTACCAATGCCCACACAAATGCCGGCAGCGATCAGCACAGCGATGTTGGTTGTCGCGTGGGTGTTGACCTCTCGGTAAATTGGGGTGAGCAGGATCGGCAACAGAAAGACGCCGGCCAGAAACACCGCGCGTTCTTTCCAGGCGGTGCGGCCAGAGCCGTCCACCAGCCCGCCAATGATGCCCGAGGCACCCATGATGCGCCCGTTGCCGAGCAGGTAAACAGCACCGCCAAGGCCGATCAGCATACCGCCGATAAGGCCCCAGACCCAGTCTGTGGGGATTGATTGAAGCATGGTCGTCTCCGCGTTTCCTAGTGTCCTGTGAGGGCAGGCGGTGCCGCCGGCCCATGATCCCGCGCAGGATCAGATTTTGTTGACCGGGACTTTGAGGAAGACATCGCCTTCCTCGTCCGGTTCCGGCATTTGCCCCGCGCGCATGTTCACCTGCAGCGACGGAATGATGAGTTTCGGCATCGCAAGCGTGGCGTCGCGCGAGTCGCGCATTTCAACAAACTCGGCCTGCGATTTGCCTTCGCCGACGTGCACGTTCAGAGATTTTTGCGCGCCAACAGTGGTTTCCCAGGCATAGTCATCGCGTCCCGGTGCCTTGTAGTCGTGGCCGACAAAAATCCGGGTCTCATCCGGCAAAGCGAGGATTTTCTGGATCGAGTTGAAAAGCATTTCCGAAGAGCCGCCGGGGAAGTCGCAGCGGGCCGTGCCAAAATCGGGCATGAACAGTGTGTCGCCCACAAAGGCCGCGTCTCCGATGAGATAAGTCAGGCAAGCCGGAGTGTGGCCGGGCGTATGCAGCACGTCGCCGCGCATTTGACCGATGTGGAAACTGTCGCCTTCGACGAACAGTTTATCAAACTGGGAGCCGTCTCTTTGGAACTCGGTGCCTTCGTTGAAAACTTTGCCAAAGGTGTCCTGCACCATTGTGATGTTCTCGCCAATGCCGATCTTGCCACCCAAATGCTCTTGCAGATAAGGCGCTGCGGAGAGATGGTCGGCGTGCACATGGCTTTCCAGAAGCCATTCGACGCGAAGGTTGTTTTTCTTTACGTACTCAATGACTTCGTCCGCAGAGCCTGTGTCTGTTCGACCGGACGAGTAGTCAAAATCCAACACGCTG
Organism: Shimia sp. Alg240-R146; assembly: GCF_947331465.1. Lineage (GTDB taxonomy): Bacteria > Pseudomonadota > Alphaproteobacteria > Rhodobacterales > Rhodobacteraceae > Shimia. Next base: position 523,241 of record NZ_CAMZOK010000002.1, read on the forward strand.
TCGATGATCGCGCAGGAGTCGCTTTGTGGGTCTTTGACCACAAAAGAGATAGTGTTTGTGGCGTCGTCAAAGAAGCCTGTGACATCTGGTTTCACGGTGATTCCTCCGGTTGTTGATTAACACATATCATTTTTAGAATGTGTTTCAAGGGGACGATACATAAGATTGTGCCAAAGGGTTGATTTGGGTCAAAGCAAAGACACAGGGCTTTTTCCACACTATCAGTCCAACACTATTGGAGTCTCATTATGACTGACATTGTACAGCGCAAGAAGGCGCTTTTGGCGCGATTGGCCGAACTGGATGAGCGTCTTCACTCGATCGAAGCCGAGTTGGACGCCCCACATACCAACGACATCGAAGATCGCGCGGTCGAAGTTGAAGATGATGATGTGCTTGAAGGTCTCGGACATCAGGGCGAGGCCGAAATTGGCAGGATCCTTGCGGCCTTGAAGCGCATTCGGGCCGGTGAATACGGCGATTGCGCGTCTTGTGGTGAAGCGATTGCGTCTGCGCGCTTGGATTTGGTGCCAGAGGCCACGATGTGTGTGGCCTGTGCAGCCAAAGCCGGGATCTGAGGGGTAAGACGAACGGAACGACTTGAAACACAGGCAAGCGTGCCAGTGGAGGTGAAAAGAAAATCGATTTGGAGGACACGACATGAGCCAAGGGAATGTAGAGCAGTTGATCCAAGACGGAGACCAGCTGATTGAAGAGATTACCAAGGCGGACGAAAAAGACCGGTATGACCTGCACCAGAAACTGCATCGCGTGATCGAGAATATCCGGTTGCAGGGGCAAAAGATTCCCGGGCGGTTCCATGATCTTGACGTGGAAATGCTCGACGAAGAAATCGAGGACGGTTTCGACAATATGCCGGTGTAATCTGACAATTGCGCCCGCCTTTTGGGAGCATCATCTATTGCCTCAGGGCTTGCGTCAGCAGGACGGGGCGCTACAGTTTCAGGGTATACTGCGGCCTGACGCGTTTAGGCTGCCAAAAACACTGAGCGGGGCATGGCAGAAACGGTCGGCTATTCGGTAGAAGACAACGTGGCGGTGCTGAGGATCAGCCAACCGCCCAACAATGCTTTGACCTCTGATGTGTGCGCCGCGCTGACAGCTGCCTTGGAACGGGCAGCGGCGGTGCCCGAGGTTCAGGCAGTTGTGATCATGGGCGCAGGCGGCATTTTCAGTGCTGGACACGCGATCGGCACCCTGAACACCAAAAGCGCGTCGGACGTGGCCGCACTTTGTACCACCATCGAGAAATCTACTCTGCCGGTTGTCGCGGCGGTCTCCGGTGTTGCGATGGGCGCGGGACTGGATGTGGTGTTGGCCTGTCACTACAGGCTGGCAGACGCGCAGGCACGGGTCGGGTTTCCTGAAGTGGGGCTGGGCCTGATGAGCGGCGCGGGCGGCACGCAGCGCGCACCTCGGCTCGCAGGGGCCGACGTTAGCCTTGAAATGATGCTCACAGGTGTTCAGAAATCGGTGACTGAACCCGGACCACGTGCGTTTTTTGATCATGTTGTGAAGAGCAACCTTGAAGAAGTTGCGGTCGAGTTTGCCAAAAGCGTAGTGGACGAGAGACTTGGTGTGCGCCAAACGTCTGCGCGTCGCGAGGGGTTGGCAGATGCATCCGCCTTTGATGCCGCGTTGGCGAAGTGGCGGGCGCGGGCGCCGCACCATTCGAAATCCGCCAACAAAGATATATTGGACTGCGTCGAGGCATGCCGTCTGTTGCCATTTGAGGCGGGGTTGGCGTTTGAAAAAGAGCGGTTCAAGGCCCGCGTTGAGGCGCCGGAATTTTTGGCATTGCGCCACATCGCTCTGGCAGAACGGCGAGCGGCCCACTTCCCTGAACGGGCCGTAGGGACAGCTGGACCCGTTAAGCTTGTCGCCGTGATCGGCCTTGGCGCGGTGGGGGCAGGGTTTGCTGTGGCCGCGCTTTTGGCCGGCTTTGAGGTTGTCGGGGTCGAGCGTGGGGCAAAACCGCTTGAAAGCGGATTGGAACGGATCCGACTGCTTTTGGACAAGGCGGTGCAGGGCGGGCAGCTGTCGGCTCTGAAGCGGGATGGTATCGAGGCGTGCTTGCACAGCGGGGGCGATCTGGTGGCGGTGGCGGAAGCGGATTTTGTGCTGGTAGCGTCCGGTCAGAACCCGGAGGTGGAACGTCAGATTTTTGCGCAATTGGATGGGATTTCCAAAGAAGGTGCTGTTTTGGCCGCGCATGGGCCTCAGGCGGATGTAGACGCGCTGGCGCTTGAAACAGGGTGCCCTGAGGAGGTTATGGGGCTGTCTTTCCCGACTGCGGCGCATCTGTCGCCCGGTGTGGAAGTCGTCGTTGGCGCTCAGACCTCTGAGGCCACTGTGGTGCGTGCGCTGTCGGTGTTGAAGGCGATGCACAAAGCGCCGGTGCGGGTGACGCCCCACGTTGGCCTGATAGGTCACTCTGTGACGACAGCAGCGCTGCGCGCGGCGGAGAACATGGTGCTGCACGGCGCAAAGCCTGAGGACATTGATAAGGCGATGCGGGACTGGGGCATGTCGCTGGGCCCGTTTGAGGCGGCGGACCTTGTGGGGCTAGAGGCCCCTTGGGTGGTGCCCGGCGGTGCCGCCCTGAGTGAGGCCTTGGCGCGACGGATGTGGACCGGACGTGCGGCAGGGCGCGGTTGGTACCGGTATGAAGGCAGTCACCCGCAGGAGATTGCTGCGGAGCTCGACGACTTTCTGCATCAAGTGCGATCGGAGGCGGCGCGCACGCCCAAAGCATTCAGCGGCACTCAAATTCAGAGCAGATGCCTTGCGGCGATGGCCAATGCTGGTGTGGGCTTGCTGCGCAAGGGCGTGGTGGCTTCGCCCTCAGATATCGATGTGGCGCTGGTGCACGGGTTTGGATTTCCCCGTTGGCGAGGCGGACCGATGATGGCTGCACAGCAAGCTGGTTTGGTGCGCGTGCGGGCAACGCTGCGGGCGATGAAAGCCGAAGGCGACAGCTTGTCAGCCCCTGATCCCGTGTTTGATTATCTTATCAAGAATGGCGGGCATCTGGCGCGGTGACTTTTTCGCGTGCCAAGAGCGTGTCAGGCAAATGAGATCCCAACGATCACAGTCATTAACCCCAGAACGGAAAGGAACAAGGAGCCGAGGTTGAGCGGGATCACCTTTTGCACAGCCTCCCGCAAGTCTTCGTCGGAGAGACCCGCGCGGCGGGCTTTGTTCACTTTGACAATCGAGAGAAGCAGTCCGATCAAGCCAATCACAGAAATGGCTGCGCCCACCCAGATAATCCAGCTCATGATGTGTCTCCTCGCGGTAACTTGCGCTAGGCGCCTATCGTATCAGAGGTACGCACGCAAGGCCGCCCACGCGGTTGGACGCGCAAATGCCGCATAGCGCGCGATCGCCTGTTGCAGGGGAGTGTAGGGGGCGCTAGGTTGCGGCCTCGATTGCAGTCGTCACCTTGGCGACCAGTCGCTTCCGTTTCGTTTCCAGCCGTCAGGCCGCTGTGCCGGGCCACCATCCAGGAGTTCTCATGTCCGACTTCTCGTCCGATACCCCGACCGAAAGCAGTGCCGACAGCAGCTATCGCGTGACCGCAGGCGAATTGCGCCAGTTTGTTGAGCGTTATGAGCGTCTTGAGATGGAAAAGAAGGACATCGCGGACCAGCAAAAAGAGGTCATGGCCGAGGCCAAGTCGCGTGGGTACGACACCAAAGTGCTGCGCAAGGTTGTGGCGTTGCGCAAGCGTGACAAAGACGACATCGCCGAAGAAGAAGCGGTGCTGGAAATGTACAAAGAAGCGCTAGGCATGTCCTGACGTTGCGGCGGCGCCTGACGGGGGCCGCTACTACCTTTCCGTGATTGATTCAGGGCGTGATGAGCGTGACGCCCGGGATGCGTTCGATCAGGAAGACGTCTTCGTCGTAGATGTCAGACATCGCCTCGACGAAGTCTTCGGACCAACCCGGCAGATCCAGCTCTTCTTCGACCTCATGCTCAAGGGCAAACTTGTCCAGGAACGCCGCAATCACGCGGCGTTTTTGCATTTCGGTTAAGTCGGGATGTGTTGCGACATATTCCTCAAAGCGCAGCCCGCCCTCCGGCGACATGATAGAGCGCAGCAGATCAGTGCCACCTTCAACGGGTGTGGTGTGGTCAAGACCGGCGAACTCACGCAGCACTTCTTCCCAGATCAGCGGCGTGTCCTCATTACACCAAACCGTCACCGGCACGTCCGGCAGCGCCTGACGCACCCGCATCACAAGTTCTGACCAGCGCAGTGCCATTGGCGCTGAGCCGCCTGTCACCACTTCGAGGTCTTTTTCGGTACTGCCATTCACCAGAGCCGGCAAAAAGGTGGCCGGGTCACGGATGGCCAGAAACACCTCAATGTCCTCTGCGTGAAAAATCCGGGAAAAATCCATCAGTCGCTCGGTGGCGTTTGGATAGATCCGATTCTCGCGCACGGCGCCGCGCGGCACCCCAAAGAAGTTGCTGTTGGATAGAACGACGCGGTCCGGTAGGCGGTCCCCGATCATACCCCGCAACAGGCCTTCGCGATGGGCCGGTGAAATCGGATAAGTGTCCACATTGTCCATGATATCGCGAATCTGGCGGCGATAGCTGCGCGGTTCGGGAACGATCACTCCATGCTCGCTCAGCAGCGTCGTATTTTTTACGAGGCTTTTGACCAGCTTGTTTTCGTCGGTGAAATGGGCGCCAATATGGAGGACGAGCTTCATTTTATGTCTGATTTTCCGCGTGGGTCGTGATTAGTATATCTTCGTTTCTGGACAGTGAAACCAGATTCAGGCAACAGAAGGGCGCAATGAAGGAAACACATCTGCCAAAACGCTCTTTTGCGCCTCTTCGCCTGGGGGTCGATCCCTGGTCTGCGGGGGCGTTTTTGATTGCAGTTATTGTTCTTGCACCGATTGTCGCGGTGATCTGGATAGCCTTTCACCCGGTGGAAAACATTTGGCCGCATTTGATGTCGACCACGCTGCCACGGTATCTGCGCACGACATTGATCCTGATGGTGGCGGTTGGAGCGATATCCGCGACCATCGGCGCAACCGCGGCTTGGTTGACGACGCGTTACGATTTTGTCGGGCGACGCTGGATCGAATGGGCGTTGTTGTTGCCATTGGCGATACCCGCTTATGTCGGCGCTTATGCACTCGTTGATTTTCTGGAATATGCGGGGCCGGTGCAGACCGCCCTGCGCGAGGTGTTTGGCTGGCAGACCGCACGCGATTACTGGTTCCCGCAAATCCGCTCCCTCGGCGCGGCCATTATGGTGCTGTCGGCCGCGTTGTTCCCATATGTCTACATTCTGGCCCGCGCGGCATTTCGCGAACAATCCGGCGCGGGCGAAGAAGTTGCACAATCGCTGGGTGCAGGGGCCTTTGGCCGGTTCTGGCGCGTAGGGTTGCCGCTAGCACGTCCGGCGATCGCCGCGGGAACCGCGATCGTGATGATGGAAACGGTGAATGATTTTGGCACGGTTGATTATTTTGCAGTGCAGACCCTGACCACTGGTATTTTCAGCGTTTGGTTGGAAAGCAACAACGCTGGCGGCGCGGCTCAGATCGCGACGGTGGTGTTGGGCCTGGTGATTTTCCTGGTGACCATGGAAAAGGTCAGCCGGCGTAAGTTTCAGTTCTTTAGCTTGACCACGCGGCATCGCCCGCCAGAGCGCACACAATTGCGCGGAACCGCAGGCTTGGCGGCCTTTGTTGCGTGCTTTCTGCCCTTTGCCATTGGGTTTCTGCTGCCGTTCTGTGTGATTTTGAATCATGCGTTGGCCAATGCTGAACGCTGGAGCGATCCGGCCTTGCTGAGGGCGCTGGGCAATACATTGCGCGTGGGCGGAATAGCGGCCGTTCTGACGGTTCTGGCCGGAGTGTTTTTGGTCTATGGAGTGCGCCTGTCGGGGCGAAACTTGCCTCGGCTTTTGTTGCCTGTAACGACAATTGGTTATGCCGCTCCCGGAGCCGTTCTTGGCGTTGGCATCCTGATCCCGCTTGCCACCGTCGACCACACGTTGGCGGACGCCGTGGAGGCCGTGACCGGGCAACCGTCTGGCCTGATCCTCACCGGATCGGCGTTTGCAATTGTTTTGGCGTATTGCGTGCGATTCTTTGCGATTGCTCAAGGCGCCGCAGATGGAGCCATGGGGCGCGTACCGCCCAGTCTCGCAATGGCTGCGCGTTCGTTGGGCCGCTCAAAAGGGCAAGTCCTGCGCGAAATTTATGCGCCACTGATCCGAGGGTCCGTTGGGTCTGCATTGTTGCTGGTGTTCGTGGATTGCGTCAAAGAACTTCCGGCAACCATGCTGTTGCGGCCTTTCAACTTTGACACATTGGCGACTCAGGTGCACGATCAGGCAAGTCTGGAAAACCTTGGAGACGCGAGTCCCGGGGCCATTCTGATCGTGTTGGTTGGTCTTGCCGCTGTCGCTCTTTTGGCGAGGGCCAATAGATAGTCAAAAAGGGGGTTGCAGGCCGTGTGCAATTTTCGTATCCCCCCGCCAGTGCCCCTATAGCTCAGCTGGTAGAGCAACTGATTTGTAATCAGTAGGTCCGCGGTTCGAGTCCGTGTGGGGGCACCATTTTTACAAATTAAATCAAAAGCTTGCGCGACGTTCTTCTGTGAGCGGTTGTCACTTGACGTCTGCCGGAAGCATACCGGAAGCAACAGGATGAGCATTCGCACTGTTGCATCGCTGCACTACGCCCTAGGGCCAAATCGACGTTTGGGGTCGTTTGGCACTGTTGACCCTGATTCTTGCCTGACTCATGTCTTTGCCTAGATGAGCCGTTGCTCAACCGTTCAAACAATCTGTTTTGACGGTTGGAGAACGGTCAAAGCAACAGTGAAGGATTTAGGTATGACACTTCAAAAAGCAGGCATCGGGGCGGCGCTCCCATTTTTATTCAATCCGGCGACACTTAGCGTTGTTGCAATCGGCGCGGTTGGTTGGGGCATTTACAACCTGCTGCACGATGAAGACGAGGAAGAGGGAGATGAGACCCCAGCTGCCATCGGTGATACGAAGGTGATTGCCAAGGTGGCTGAAACTACCGATACCAACGCTCCTCAGCAGCAGCCAAAAAGCGGGACAGGCTGGTTCGATTTCCCCGTTTCTGAGGCGGGCGCAGGTTCTGAGGCCGATGAGGCAGCGGAGGAAGCAGAGCGTAAAGAAATGCTGCGTCGGACGATGTCGGATCTTGGAAAGCGCAGTGCGGCAGCCCGTGCGAAACGAAAGGCTGCTGCGAGTGAAGCTATAGAAACGCCTAGTGGTTTAGGAGCCGCATGACAGCCTCCAGCCCAAACCTGACATTGCAAGCAGGCGGCGACGATCGCTCAATTTGCCATATACTGGATTCTTCTGGATTGCCTCAATAGTGAGCGCATTTGGGTGCACAGCGTCATGATCTCAACGACTCTATTGTAGTCAATTGCTTTTTCGGCTGTTCCAAACGCTCCGCCGGTGGCCGCTTCAAAAATGGCCTGATCTAGTTTTACATATTCGGTGTATTTATATCCGAGGATTCGTTGCGCATCTTCGTTGAAGCAACTTGACGACGAAATGGCTCCTTCTAACTTAACCTGATACAGCCGTTGCTTTTTTTCTTCCTCGTCCGGATCTGCTAACCAGTACTCGACTGCGTAGCTTTCTATGATCTTTATCTCGGATATGTGATCATTTAGATGTGCAGAGTCCTCTGACTGCATCGCAAAGTAATTTTGAGCCAAGTAGGTCAATAACGCAGCTGCGAGTGCAGCAAATATCGCGACTAAAAACTCCAACTACTTACTCGGCCACAGCGCGTTTAATGTGGGTTTCGATAGAAATCTTGTACCTTTCGAGTGACGAACTCTGTAAATCGATCCGGATAAGCTTCTGAAGTTTCCTTGCAGTGTATCCTTCATATCGCACTAAACCACCAAACGCAGACTCCAAAAACGACGAACCACAACTCTTCAATCCATCGAGTTGAACAACCAAAACAGCCTCTGCTTCCTCGGCTGCAATTAGGGCCGGTAGTAGTTTCTCTTTCCTAAACCGCTCGCCATTGTAGGGACCATCGGCTTCGACACGGCCCGCAGGAAAAGGCCAGAAATCTTCCGCAATAGAAAGCATGTGTAGTTCTTTCAATTTTTCATTCCCCACGCAGATGAAGCGTCCACTCAATGAGTGTGCCCCCGATAGAGTGATCGCGAGACCTCCGTTGCAACGGTCTTCCAGCGTAATAGTAGCACTCTCCACCTCTACTGAAAATCCGCAGCGAACCGCGGCCACAAATGTCCACCAAGTCTTTCATCTCGGGCAATCCCAGGCCTCTGAAAGCCTTCCCCGTTTGACTGCTCCTTGGCTTCATCGCTCCCTCTATGTAGGTACCGTCGTTCTCGAATTCAAAGCTCGGCTTTGATGTTAGGACCGATGTTAAGAAATCGCGCACCGTTTGCGACCAGTTCTTTTGGGCAAAAGTCACCGGAATCGATGCTCCTTGATCATAGATCACGACGGTTAACTCCCTGCTACCTCTATCGACCGATGCAGTAACCCACCATTTACCAACGTGTCTGAACTTGAAATCGTGGTCATTCGGATATGCATGTTTTGACACATTTATCATGGCCTCAGACAGTGCATTGTTTAATGCTATTTCGACATCCTCTTGGATTTGCCGCGCTTCGCCAAGAAAGTCGCACAATCCCAAAATGCTCTGACTTGCCTCCGCCAGCTCTGCAGAATTGGTTCCCGAAACTATCTTCATCGTTCGTACGTCACCCGAAGTGAAGTATCTTTCAGAAACGCTTTCGGTTAAGCCTAAGATTTCGAAGAAACCCATTTCGTAGAGGCGCCGGAAAACCGGATCCTTCCACTCGTCTAGGTTAATAGTTGGCGGCACATCATCCATTAATGTGCGCAGCCGGTCATACTCCGCAGTCATCACTAACGCTGGAGCTGTCGAGAAGCGAGAAATCTGACCAAAATCCATGTATCCTGAGATGCGTCTCTTGCGGCCCAGCGATTTCGGATTTTTGAACCAGTTATAGGTTTTTCCCGATGCGGATGGCAGCAAGGACTTGAACCTGTTACGCCAATCGGAGATAAATTTCAGTGTCTCGTCAGTATTCGCCGACAGGCATATTTCGAGCGGTGGAGTTTCCGGGCGATTTTCAGAAACCACCTCCTCGATGTCCCCGCCATACCAAGCTCGGACTACGTGGCTTTTCCTCTCCCGCATTCTAATACGAAATGGTTTCTTGGCTTCGACTCTCGCCCTGTGCAGTAACCATTTTTTGTAAGATTTAGTGAGTTTTTTCATGTTCCACGTTTTTCATTAAGAATTAGGTCGGCGGTTGCATCTTGCTAGGTCATAGAGCTTCGGCTTTGATCCAGCAGCGGTGCAAGACCTCCATTGTTTGCCCAGACTAGCTAGAGCGCCAAGCACTCGATATTTTAGCGGAACAGCCATAGCCTTGACTGAATTCCTGCGCAATGCGTCAACGGCAGGAATGAGAGATTGGCAATGCTGCGCTCAATTATACTGTAAGCGTCTTCTATGGGCTGCTATATCAGCCGGGGGTGAGCTGCACTATTTGCAATGTTCGCTTTCTGTGCTTTGCCGCCGTTTGTCTAAGGCGCAGCGAGTTTCCGGGTCCAATCCAATTTGCATGTAGCGAGGCGTCTCTCTGGCATAGTGTGTCTCGGTTCAAGCAGGCCATGCCATTTAATGCAAATTTCTGTAATTTGAGCCGCGTTGCTCAGGCTGATTTTGCCCATTCGATGCAAGATGAACGATGATCTTCATAGATTTCTCTTGGATCGCCGCCGTATTCGATTCCCGCTGCGTCTAACCCCTTTAAGAAGCCTATCGTCACCGCATCGTTAGTTTTGCCACCAGCGTTGCCGAGCATGGCTGTAAGCTGCGGCAAGCCTTGTGCTCTGCAAAAGATACACATTCGATCAAGAGCCAATGCACCCCTCACCCATTGGCCCCACTTCTGTGTGTCCGGATCAAATACACCAGATGCAATCGCAATCTGTTTGAAGTCAGTTGGCGTTTCCGTTTTTGCCGCCTCGATCAGGTGATTAACCGCCAACCTTAAATTGAATCCCTTTACGGTTCGGGTCGACAATTCTGCCATAGCATCGACGCAAAGAGGAAGGTCCATCTTCCCGGCTTCGCGATGACGACCAATGATCGTTTCGAGTTGTTCGGGCGTTTTTAGTTTGAGGAATCTATTTGTCATCGGAAACACCTATAACAAACCGAAGTTTGTTTCCAGTGAGTTGTGCTGCGTGCAGTGCTATGCAACTAAAGCGCGAGGCGGGATTTCGCTGCCGTTGGCTACAGCGTCTGCTTCCCCGAAGCGGCCAAACTTTGCAAAGGGTGCTATCTGCGCATTGCTGACTTTGGGTGCATCCGCAGCGATGGTGGGTATGGTGCGACATGCTGGCGTCTACCATCGCCGTGATGTGTATTTGTTGATGAGGTCTAGGCGATAAATCGATACCGGCCTTTGGCCTCATTCAGCTTTCTTGCCGCGTGCTCTTGGTCGTCTTCAACTACCGTGGCCAAGCGTGCGCCAACGTGTTCCATATAATCGATCAATTCGATCTCGCTGACCCCTTCCAGTGCTGCAAGGGTGGTGGCGTTTCCGACAACTTGCGCCAGTATCAGTCGGATATGCTCGTTACGGTGCACATCCTTGACCCCCGAAGGATCGACAAAGCTGCGCATTTCCATCAGATCGTCGTCGGTTGTTGCGGCTACCAAGTCCCAAAGCGCGTGATTGGGCCAGCGGGCGCGGTTTCCATCGTCTGAGGGTTCGCAATAACGGACCTTTTCTAAGGCTTCGGCAACGATGTCGCCAAACATAGTGTCGAGTTGTGCCCATGTGCGGACCTGCCAGCGGTCTTTTAGGAGGTTTTTTCCTGCACGTATCTCAATTCGCCAGACGCGGCTTGTGGCGGCGTCTGAGGCGTCCAGAAGGGGCAGGTCGTCCCGACGAAGGTTCGCGTTCCAGATGTCCCACCAAATCGGTTTTTTCTTGTCGATCACTTCGCGGCGTTTGTCATAGACGATGACCTGTCGCCCCGGCATTTTCCCAACGGTGACAGATGTAAATCGGCCTGATTTTCCATTGCTGCGGCGGTCGTCTTCGTGGGTGAGGTAGTCGCCACGATTGCTATGGCTGTGAATTACGAAGTTTTCAGGGTTCAGTTCGAAATCAGGGGCAAGGGCGTCCACGCAAAAATCGACACGGGCAATGCTGACCTGATGATTGCCATAGCGAACTCCAAGTCGTTCCAGCGTTTTGTCGATGTAGGCGCGGGCATAGCCTAGGCCTTGGGTAGCTAAGAGAATTGAGCCAACTGAAACACGGATGCCCCAAGGGTCACGCGCGGTGGGCCTTTTAAAGAACCATGTGACGTCCAGTGGTCCGCCTCTGAGAATGAAACGATATCCATTGCCGCCATGGGCAAGAGGTCAAATTCCGCGCCGCCATATTCAAACGGGGCGGGCGCGCGGTTTTCCTCTGCGGTTTCGCGTAGGGCGTCCAGCGCGTCAAAAAGGTCTTGTGAAATATTGGCTTGGATCGAAAGGGCGATTGTGTCGAAGCCTTGATGAACAATGTGCATTTGGGGTGGTCCTTTGTATTTTCTGTATTTCCAGAGGGGGGTGCTACAATCACCCCCCTTTTTCGGCGGATGCCGCGTTGTGGTGCTGATGTTGGAAAGCTGCGGGGCCTTGCCCCTTTGCTGCCTCCGGCGGGGCAGCATGTGTTTTGGGGCCGGAGCGGGGCCGCTCCGGCTGTAGGGTCATTTTGCGCTAACCTGACGGCCAATCCAGATTTCGGCCCGTTCAGCGCATTTTGAAAGATTGAGCAGGTCGGAATGGTGGAAGCTGTTGGTGTTTTTCCATTCGCCTGTGTCGGTCTTGTATGAACGGGACAGATCGATGGAGAAAAACCCGTCATTGTCCCAGATGGTGGCTGTCACGAGGCCGATTTTGAATTTCTGTGCTGGCGTATTTGCCATGGTTCTGTCCTTTCAGGATTGAGGATTTGGCAAAGAGAGAGGGGCGGGGGACCGTTTTGCCCACGCCCCTCAAGGACCATCCGGCCCCAAAATCCCCCGAAACGCTGCCAGCCCTTCGGGGGCAAAACTGATTGTCAGATAGTTTGCGACGTGTGAGCGACAGTGCGCTCTTCGATCCAGCGCATCAGATCAGCGCGGCGATAGCGCACTGATCTGGACGAAACCTTCACAAATCGGGGGCCACCCCCGCGATGCCGCCAATTCTGCAAGGCGCGCACTGAATAGCAAAGAATGGATGCGGCTTCGCGTTCGTCTACGAGTGTGTCGGGGTCGTTTGAAATGGAACTTGTGTGCATGAGCAACTCCTATGGTGCGATACCAGCAAGTTGCAGCGTAGGTGTTGCGACATCAAAGGACAGTTGAACTTCAGTTTGGGAAATGCCTGTCCTTAGCCAGTCATTTGCTTTAGTGCGCGCTCGATACGCTTCCCCAAAGCAACCTGGCTATGATAACTTCTGGGTGCGAAGCTTTCTAGAATAAATATAACAAAATCAAAGAATTGACCTGCATAGCTGTCCCGACGGGTGTCGTAGTAGCAGCTACTTTTCGCTTTCTTGCCCCTGCCAGATTCGAAATCCATTACCAAATCTTGAATCAAACGGTCTAAAGGCGTGTTTCGTGTAGGCTTGAATTCTTTGGCATGCTCAATTCGTTTGGCTTTCACTGCTTTCAAAGCATGGGAAACCTGCTTGAGTTTGTTAATGGTAAGCTCAGATGTGCCGTTGTTTTTCTCCCAATAATCAAGTTGCTCATTGAAGTCGAACCGGTGGTTAAATGGATCGCGGTAGAGGATCGCGTCATCTATTTCACTCAGGTTTTTATCAGACAAAGCATCAAATGCTGAAATTGTCCTATCCACCGCTATTTTGAGCCTTTCGAGGTCTTTGGTTTGTGGAGCGGGTGGCGGCTCATGTGCCCTTTTTGCGCTGGCCTGATAGCGACCTAAGATTTTGCCAAGCTGGAGGCGGATTGTTTTGTCGCTTCCCTGCAACCCAAAATCGGTTCGCATTGTCTGAATTAGGTGCGGTGTGAATAGATCGGAGATTTCAGGCCAAGACATTGCTGGCACTTCGGGGTCATTGAGCCGGGCTAAATATGTTGCCATTTGCAAGGTTTCTATTCGGAGTTCATTTGGGTTAAAATTGGATGTGCTCTGGCAACGAATACTCTACATCTACACGTAAGCTCAATGAGCTGATATCCGATGTGTATAAGGCTACCGGTGGAAGGCATCATCTGCGGTTAGCGAACGAGTCTTAGAGGTGGAGCGCATTTTGACTTTTGTTGTAATGCACCTGCCAACCGTGACGCGACCGATCCCGCAGCGCGTTGCACGGCGTCATCAGCCAGATGTGAGTAACGCAAAGTCGTGCTTAGGTTTTTGTGGCCCATAATTTCTTTGAGCATGAACGGATCGATCCCATTCATAACCGCGACTGAGGCGTAGGTATGTCGCAGATCGTGCAGCCGGACATCGTCAAGGCCAGCACGCTTTCGGATGCGTCGCCAAGGCTTTTCGAGCTCGGTCAGGTGTCCGTCTTCGGTGTTTCCCAATATTGCGTAGGGGTTTCCTTGAATGCGCGGCAAGCCCATCAGGATGTCGTAGGCTTCGCGGGGCAGGGGAATACGTCGTCGTCCGGTTTTGCTATCTGGAAGTTCAAGGTGGGTGTACGTGACATAGTCCCATTTGAGTTTTGTAATTTCGCTCATACGACAACCGGTCAACATCAGGAGCATAATTGCGGACACTATGTGAACCGTTTCGGACCCGTCCTCTAGCGACCGCATGAGAACCTCGCCCAGACGGGTCTGTTCTTCGTCCCGCAGATAGCGTTTCTTTTCCTCTTCACGGTTTTTTTTGACCCGTCGCGCTGGATTGGTGCCTTCAGTCCGTAAGCCCCAGTCCTCGGCCGTGTTGAACATCTTGGATATCAAACCCAAAACCCGATTGGCTTGGTAGGGTGTTTTCTCGCTGATCTTGAGATGTAGGGCTGCGACATCGGCGCGGGTGACATCGTTGATGAGCATGGGGCCGAACGCGGGGGCAACGAAGCGCCGCGCGTTGCTGGCGTAGTCCCGAATGGTTGAAGGCTTGCAATGACGCTCGGCATAGTCCGTTAGGAACCTTTCACAGAGCATTGCAACGGTTGGGGCCTGCCTCCGAGCCTGACGGTTGCCTGAGGGGTCTTCACCTTTAGCAACGTCGCCAAGAAGTCGCTTGGCCTGTTGGCGGGCTTCGTCAGACGTGAGAACGCCATGGGAGCCGATGGTATAGCGCCGTGTCCGTTTTCCGTTCCGGTATTGGATCAGGTAATTCTTTTTGCCTGAGGGGTAGACGCGCAATCCAAAGCCCCCAACGTCGCTGTCCCAGACAAAGTAGTCCTTGTCGTTGATTTCCAACGCTTCAACGGCTCGTTTGGTCAGTTTCATTTGGCGCCTCCAGTAGATGCAAAGTCTGGTTTTTTGGTGTTCCTGCCGGAAGCAATACGGAAGCAACAGACAGCAGAACTCGGCGCTATTGATGAAACTGAGGCGTAGTCAAAATCAATCTAAATCATTGATTGTATGTCGGTTTTGTTCGGTGGGCGCGGTCTGGAGAAATGCAGAGAAATGGATCAAACTCGGTTTGTAATCAGTAGGTCCGCGGTTCGAGTCCGTGTGGGGCCATTTTCAAACTGAATCGATTGAATTTGTGGTCGCTTCTAGGAGCTTCCGCTTGAAACGCACACGGCGCAAAGTTGGCATTTGGGCTGCTTTTCATCCCAAATTGAAGTGAGTCAGCCCGTCTCGGTGCCATTGAACAACGCGCTGCGCAGAACCTGTGTTTGGTAATCCTCCGCTTGACGCAAGACGTGGGGATCGTTCATGCTGAACCTGATTTTTTGTCATTTTTTAGGAGCATCGCAATGACTGGCAGTTCCGAACCGAATTATGTGCCTTCACGGCGGCGAGAGTGGCTGTCGTTTGCTTTCCTTACATTGATTTTGTTGCCCGGACTCGCTGTATTGTTTGTCGGTGGCTATGGCTTTGTCGTGTGGATGAGCCACATTATCAACGGTCCACCCGTCATTGGGTTCTGAAAAAGACGATCGGATCGCTGTGCTGAACCGGCGGTCCTGAAATTGATTTGACGATCCCAGATTGGAGCGAATCCATGAGTGTTCTCGGCATTGCGAAAGAATTCTGGCGTACCCTGAAAAGACCCCCTGCGACGATCAGTCTGGGCGTGATTTCGGTTGGTGGCTTTATCACTGGGATACTGTTTTGGGGGGGCTTCAACACCGCGCTGGAGGTGACCAATACCGAAGAGTTCTGCATCAGTTGTCATGAGATGCGCGACAACGTGTACGTAGAATTGCAGCAGACGGTGCATTGGGAAAACCGTACTGGTGTGCGCGCGACATGTCCCGATTGCCATGTGCCGCATGAATGGACCAACAAGATCGCGCGGAAAATGCAGGCCAGCAAAGAGGTTTGGGGTGCGGTGTTTGGCACCATCAACACCCGCGAAAAATTCCTTGCCAAACGCGAAGACTTGGCGCGGCACGAATGGGCGCGTTTGGAGGCCAATAATTCCTTGGAATGCCGCAATTGCCATGACTATGACAGCATGGATTGGAACAAGATGTCGGACGAGGCCGTGTTTTACATGCGGCCTGCGGCGGCTTTGAACACGGGCTGTATTGAATGCCACAAAGGCATTGCCCACGAACTTCCGCAGCAGGGCGAGGGGATGAGCCCGGTGATCGCAGCGCTTGACGGGCGCGCGGCCAACAGCCTGAGCGCCGGTGAGGATTATTACGCTTACCAACCTGTATCGCTGTTTGAAGATGAGGACCTGAGCAAGCCTGCTGGCAACTTGTCGATGACGGCGCGGGTCGAGATCGCCGAAGTCAAAGGCGATAAGGTGCGTTTGGATATGTCAGCTTGGCGGAAAAACAAAGGCTTTGGTCGGGTTCTTTATGCAGATTTCGGCCGGAACATGCGGGTGGCCGTTTTGGAACGTGAGACGGCGCAAAATGACGCCTATGTCACCGCTGGCGATCCGGTCAACGACGACAACACCGGCCTGGACTGGGTTGAGGTTAAGGTCAGCCTGTGGTCCTCCGCCAGAGGGTTTGTCTCGGATGCTGATCAGTTGTGGAATGTGGCGTCTGATTCCTATGAATCGTCTTGCAGCGGGTGTCACGCGCAGCCTGATCCGGATCATTTTGCTGCAAACGCATGGCCGGCGCAGTTCAATGGCATGGTCGGATTTACCAATATGGATGCGGCGGAACAGGAGCTTGTGTTGAGCTATCTGCAAAACCATTCCTCTGATTTTAAATCGTCGCAGTAGGAGGCAGTCATGACCACTCGTCGTACCGTATTGAAAGGTCTTGCAGCCAGCGCGGCGGCGTCGCTTATGGGGCCGTCTCTTTTGTCTCGGTCGGCTTCGGCCGCCACCACATCTGCCGGAACATGGCGTCTGACCGGATCGCATTGGGGCGCTGTCGAGGCGCTTGTCAAAGGCGGTAAAGTCACCGAGGTGAAGCCATACAAGAATGACCCAAGCCCCACGGACATGGTCAATGGCATCAAAGGCGTGATCTATAACCCGTCGCGGATCAAATATCCGATGGCGCGGGCGGATTGGCTGGACAACCGCGAAAACGCGGATCGAACCACCCGAGGCGATAACCGTTTTGTGCGGGTCACTTGGGACGAGGCAATCGATCTGTTTTATGAAGAGTTGGAGCGTGTGCAGACAACTTACGGGCCTTCTGGCCTGTTTGCCGGAGCCACTGGGTGGCGCCAGACCGGCATGTTCCACACCTGCATCAACCACATGAACCGCGGTGTCAGCATGCACGGCAACTACGTGCGCAAGGTCGGGGATTACTCCACCGGCGCCGGGCAAACAATTTTGCCTTATGTTATTGGCAACACAGAAGTTTATTCGCAAGGCACAAGCTGGCCGGTCATTTTGGAAGATGCCGACACGGTTGTTCTTTGGGCGTCGGATCCGTTGAAGAACTTACAAGTTGGCTGGACCTGTGAAACCCACGAGTCTCTGCCGTATCTGGATGAGATGCGCGACAAGATTGCCGCTGGCGATTTGCGTGTCATTAGCGTGGATCCGGTGCGCACCAAGACGCAGAACCATACCGGAGCAGAGCACAAGTACATCAATCCGCAAACCGATGTGGCGTTTATGTTGGCGCTGGCTCACACGCTTTATAGCGAAGAGCTACACGACACAGAGTTCCTCGAGATCTACACGCTGGGTTTTGAACAGTTCATCAACTATGTGACCGGTCAAGGTGATGATGGGACCGAAAAGACGCCGGAATGGGCAGCGCCAATCTGCGGCATTTCCGCTGACGACATTCGCGACTTTGCCCGGCTTCTGGCTGGCGGGCGCACGCAGCTTCTTTTTGGCTGGGCGTTGCAGCGACAACAACATGGTGAGCAACCTTACTGGATGGGGACCATTCTGTCCGCAATGCTGGGGCAAGTGGGGCTACCGGGCGGTGGAGTGAGCTATTCGCATCACTACAGCGGAATTGGCGTGCCAGAGACCGGTGCCAATATGCCCGGTGCGTTTCCGCTCAATCTGGATCTGGGCAAGGTGCCGGAACACGACAGCGACGATTTCAAAGGCGCGAGCGGTGTGATCCCTGTGGCGCGTTGGATCGACATGTTGTTGGAGCCGGGTGGCCATGTGCAGCACAACGGTCACGATATCACCTATCCGGATGTGAAAATGTGTGTGTTTACAGGGTGCAACCCGTGGCACCACCATCAGGACCGCAACAAGATGCGCCGTGCCTGGACCAAGCTGGAAACCGTGGTGTCCATCGATTTTGCCTGGACCGCGACAAGTCGGCACTCTGATCTCGTGCTGCCTGCCTGCACCCAGTTTGAGCGCAACGACATTGACACATACGGCGGGTATTCCAACACCGGCGTGATCGCCATGCCCAAGTTGGTTGATCCGCTGTATCAGTCCAAAACTGACTTCGAGATCTTCACGATGCTCACGAAACGGTTCGGTCGGCACAATGAATACACCCGTGGCATGACCGAGATGCAGTGGGTGAAACAAAACTATGAAACCACGCGGTCTGCCAACGCGGGTCGGTTTGAAATGCCGCCGTTTGAGGAGTTCTGGGAACAGGGGCTGGTCACCTTTGAGCGCGGCGAAAACTGGGTGCGGCATGCGGATTTCCGCGCAGATCCGGAACTCAATGCCTTGGGAACCCCGTCTGGGTTTATCGAGATTTCCAGCCGCACCATTGAGAAGTTCGGTTATGACGATTGCGGCGCTCACCCCAAGTGGATGGAAAAGGTCGAACGCTCGCATGGCGGTCCGGTTTCGGACACATACCCACTTTGGATGCAAAGCAGCCACCCGGATCAACGGTTGCACTCGCAGATGTGTGAATCTGATGAATACCGCGCGACCTATGCGGTGCAGGGGCGGGAACCGGTCTGGATGAGCCCGCAGGACGCCGAAGCGCGTGGTCTTGTGGATGGGGATTTGGTCCGCGTTTATAATGATCGCGGTCAGTTGCTGGCAGGGGTGCGTGTGTCTGACAATTATGCGCCGGGCGTTGTGCGCATCCATGAAGGCGCATGGTATGGGCCTGAGGATGCCAGCATCGGCGCGTTGGACACGTATGGTGACCCCAACACACTGACGCTGGATGTAGGCACATCCAAGTTGGCGCAGGCGACGTCTGCCAATACCTGTCTTGTCGAAATTGAGAAATTCGAGGGCATTGCACCACGTGTGACCGCGTTTGGTGGGCCGGACGAAGTGACGCTCTGAATGAAGGACACGCCGCAAGACGGGATTTCTTTGTCGCATGCTGACGTGTGTCGTTGGTTGGCGCAGGTGTTTATGACCGAAGTGAACCAAGAGCAGCTGTCCGCATACTATGGTGGAGCGGCTGGCGCGTTTTTTGATGTGATGTCAGAGGTTTGCGATATCGACGGACAAAGGTCCGCGTTTGAGGACGCACTTGCCGAATTGCCAGCCCTGGACACCCCGCGGCTGTCGCTTGCGGCGGACTTCGCGGCAATGTTCCTATTGGGGGAGCGCACCAACGCCCAACCTTACGCCGGACTGTTTTCCGAAGGTACAGGAAAGGTTTTTGGCGCCACTCATGACCGCATGGTCGCTCGGTTTGCGGCGCGAGGTTTGGGCCAGTCGGTTCCCACCAATGAACCCGCTGACCATATTTCGTTCCTTCTGGAGTACACGTCGGTCCTACTGTCTGCACCTGATGATGGCCCGGAAACAACGCGGGACTTTTTGCATAGCGAGATCCTGCCGTGGTTTGATCGCTGGGCCGAGGCCGCTTGTCACGTGCCGGTCATGAGCGGATTTTATCCGGCAATCGTCAGAATCGCTAAAGTATACCTAGTGAGTTTGGCGAAGATGTGAGTCTTGATATTGTCAAATTTATTGCAATCACAGAGGCTTGCATGGTTTCTAAGGGATCTGATCTGGTGTCGACTAGTCGTGTTCCCTGTCGAGGACCGTAGCCGTGGCAGATCCGTGAAAATGAACGACCGGGGAAGGTCTGGTTTGTTCGAAGCGTTGTGCACGGCGGCTAACGCTGGTTTTTTGACTTGCAACTATTTCCAAATCAAGAAGTCACAGTTTACCAAATGGAAACAAATGCCTTAATTTTTCCTTAACGGGTATCTCACGATTGGTATACGCTCGTTTGTAAGGCGCCGCGTGAGTTGGCCCACCTTTGTTTGGCAGGTTTCCCGATACTGAATTGGGGAAAAAGTGTTACTGACATTGCTCTTGGCTTCTGCTGCTGGCTTGCTTGCCTTATCAGTCGAAACGACGAATGACGACGATCCGTCGGAACCGGCTACGAGTGGGCAGGATGGTGGTCCTTTGCAGGACGACAGCGCATCAGGCGCAGCGGTTGCTTCGACTGTGCCTGAGGACCAGACAATTGAAAGTCACGCGGTTCCGGCAGATGAGGCTGAAACGCCAGTCGAGCCAGACGCATCGCCGGCGGCAGATGTCGCCGCGCCTGCTTCACCCGATACGTCGGTTGCTGAGGCGCAGCCGGGTGAGGAAATAACCGGCGATGACAGCGACAATCAGCTAACTGGAAGCGGGTTGGACGATACGATTGATGGGCTTGGCGGTGATGACCGATTGGTCGGACTATCGGGTGACGACATCATGTCCGGCGATGAAGGTGCAGATACACTTTTGGGGGGCTTTGGCGTTGATGTCCTGTCCGGCGATGCGGGCAATGATCTGGTAAAGGGCGGCCTTGGAAATGATTTCCTGTTTGGAAATGAAGGGGATGACACGCTGGTTGGCAGCGGGGGCGACGACGTTCTGAGTGCGGGTAATGGGTCCGATCAGCTTGAAGGTGGCGCCGGAGCTGACATTCTGTTGTCGGTCGAAGCCGACGGTGCACAAGGTGCAGCTGATCAGTTATTCGGTGGGGCCGACAACGACAGGCTGATCGGCGACGACGGCGACACAATGACCGGTGGTGATGGCGTTGATCGGTTCGAGGTTGTGGTAGGCGTCGGTGCCGAACCGGTTGTGATTACTGATCTATCGCTATTTCACGGCGAGGGCGCTGAATTGCCTTCCGATCTCGTGAGCTTTCTGGACAGGGAAGGCCAACTTCTTACCCGTGAGCAATTGATTGAGGCCGGCGCTCGCTTGGAAGTAGCCGATACACCGGATGATACCAACGTGATTATGGGTGACCAGGTGGTGGCCACGATTCAAGGTTATACCGTTGAAGATTTATCCTCGGAAACCAATTGGTTGGGCAACCTGTCTCCTGCTCTAACGGGGCAGTTTGATGGTGATGATCTTCTAGCTGGCGATCTGTCTGGGGTGGCCGATGACCACATAGAAGGCGGCGCAGGGCAAGACACTGTGATTGGCGGTAATGGTGCGGACTATCTAGAGGGCAACTCTGGGGATGACCTTGTTATCGGTCTGGACGATCCTGAAATTGAAGGGGCCGCCTCCGATACGCTGATTGGTGGCGACGGGGACGACACGCTGCGAGGTGACGACGGCGATCTTGTGGCTGGTCTGGAAGGACGCGATACCTATGAAATCGTCGTGCCTCAGGACGGTGCCGATGCGCCGGTCGAGATTTACGGTTACGAGTTGCGTACCGAAAGCGGACACATCGAGGTGATTACCCTGCTGGGTGCGGATGGCGCACCATTGTCGGCGCAGGAAGTCGCAGATTCTGTTGTGGTTTATCAAAGCGAAGAGGGTGGAGAAGCCATTTTGGAACACAACGGCCAAATGGTGGCCGTGATCCATGGTGTGGATTCCCATTTGATGCAGGACCAATCCATATGGTTGGGAAATCTTGATCCCGATCCCGACGCGGTCGGCCCTGCCAGTGTATCAGTGACGTCCGGATCACTGACGATGACACTGGAGTCCGCACTAGGCACCGGCAACTTTGTGAATTCAGCCATGTTTGGGGCCAACGCGATCTACAGCGTGAACACCGAACTAGGTGTGCCGCTTGATAACTATGTCGCGGCCGTGGACGCTCTGGATGTTATGCACGTTCGGTTTCCGGCCGGGCAGGCCGATCCGGAAACACCCGAAGAGGAAGGCACCCGTTGGCTCAACGTCATGGAGCTGGAAGAGAACGAAGACGGCGAGATGGTCCTACGCGAAGAGGTTGTGTCGGCGTTGGACGCGGTCATTGCTGCCCATGAAAATGGCGCGGACGTGCGGCTTACCCTCAGTACACCGACCAAGGTTTTCACCGTTGAAGAATATGAAGCCATGTATGACGACATGGCACGTTTTGCGGAATT
This sequence comes from Shimia sp. Alg240-R146, assembly GCF_947331465.1. Lineage (GTDB taxonomy): Bacteria > Pseudomonadota > Alphaproteobacteria > Rhodobacterales > Rhodobacteraceae > Shimia. The sequence continues at coordinate 545,199 of NZ_CAMZOK010000002.1, forward strand.
GATCGTGACGGAATATGGGGATGTCGTGGAAGCCTTTGAAATCGGTAATGAATACTGGATTCAAGGTGAAACGGCTTATGGCCAAAAGGCTGACATTGCTGCCCGCGCCTTTGCAGAAGGCATGGAGAATGCAGGCCTCGCCGAAGAAGACCAACCGTCAATCATTGTGCAAATGGGAACGCCAAACAATGGCTCTGAATTCCACACTTCCGTAGACGACCGGCCATTCGGGGCGCGTCGGGATGATGCAAATCAGCAAATCATTGATCAGCTTTCCGACGAGGCCCGTGAGGAAATCGATGGAGTGGTTGAGCACTACTATTACAACAAGCACGAAGATGAATTTACCGGAGATGGCAATGAGCGGGGGTTCATTGGGCATGACTACGAAATCTGGGATGAAAATTTCGACAAAGAATTGGATTTGCATGTCACTGAATGGAATATCCGCACCACAAATTATCCCCAAAACGGTATGCGTGCCGCTGGTATAATAGCTGAGCAATTTGAAAACATGATCGATATGGGGGCTGATGCGGCGCACGCCTGGCCGCCAGTCCATAACACCTCGACACATCACGCAGGCACCCGCACGGACATGCCAATTGTGGACGATGAAGATCGCGTTCTGAATTCGGTTCGTGGCGCCATCTTTGATGTCATGTCAACAGAACTTGTCGGGACAGAACTGATGGAAACGAGCTTTAGCAATGAAAGCGGGCAAGTTGAAATTCAGACATATATCAACGAAGACAAAGTGGTGTTCCAAGTCGTGTCACGAGCAGACGAGGTACTGAACTTGGATTTGGATTTCTCGGCTTTGGTTGGAGACTATGACGAAGCCTACGCCATGCGGATTGGCTATGACACTTCGGCAAGCAGCTCGGACGGCGTGTTCCGCAACGGCGATGGGGACATCGAGCAAGCAGAATACACGATCGTCGATGGTGAACGCTATTACTTCAATGAATTTGATACCTTGGCGACCATTACGGATGAGGAAGTCGACGGCAACGAAGTGGACGTGAGGCTAAAGCCTTATGAAGTGATTCAAATCACCTACCTGTTTGGTGATGAGGGGCCAAACGACACTCCGGGCTCTGTTGTGCAAGGAACCGACGAGGCTGAGTTGATCTTGGGCACCCCAGGCAACGACCAGATCGAGGGGCTGGGCGGTGACGATACAATTGAGAGCCTGGATGGCAGCGACACGTTGTATGGCAACCTTGGAAACGACAGTTTGGAGGGCAGCCTAGGGGATGACTATGTCCGCGGAAATGAGGGTGATGACGCCATTTATGGATTTGGCGGCGATGATGACATGAAGGGTGGCGATGGGAACGACTCCATTTCCGGCAATCAGGGTAATGACACGTTGTCCGGCAGCAAGGGTGATGATCTTTTGCGTGGCGGTGACGGGGACGATACTATCAACGGCGGTGTGGGCACCGATACTTTGGCGGGTGGCGAAGGTCGAGACACGCTTACGGGCTGGGCTGGCACCGACATCTTCCGGTTTTCCGGTGAGGACATGGCGGTTGGCGATCTGATCACCGACTTTGAGGTTGGATCTGACGTGATCGAGCTGGACTATGAAGACATTTCCTCGGTCGCTGATCTGTCGATCAATGAGGTTGATGGTGGTGTTGTTGTGCATGTGGGCGACCACGGCAGCCTTTATCTGGCAGGCAGCATGACTGCAGCGGAGGTCCGGTTGGCGTCCAACTTTGTCTTTGTATAGCGCCGCATTGAACGGCCGGGGTTTTCACTTGCACCTTTGCGCCTACTCATGTGGACTGACCTAGACACACACTGTTTAGGAGCGCCCCTTTGACGACCTTACTGTTTGACCCATTGCCCGTATTTTCGGTGCCGGTGACCGGCACGGACACGGCCATTCCTGTGTCGCGCATTTTCTGCGTTGGCCGGAACTATGCGGCCCACGCGGCGGAAATGGGCGGCGAGGTCGACCGTGAGGCGCCTTGGTATTTCACAAAGTCCGTGGCGCATGCCGTGTTGAGTGGCGCCAAAGTCCCTTTTCCGTCTGGTACCCAAAATTACCACCACGAAATGGAACTGGCCTTTGCAATTGGGACCTCCGTTTCGGAAGCAACAGAAGCAGACGCAAAGGCCGCCATTTTTGCCTATGGATGCGCGCTGGATATGACTCGCCGAGATCGACAGCAAGATGGCAAAGATCACCGACGCCCTTGGAGCCTTGGCAAAGATGTTGAAAACTCAGCTGTTTTTTCTGCGATGACCTTGGCCACAGACTTCGGGACCCCATCCGATCAACGGATACATCTCGAAGTGGATGGCGAGAGCCGGCAGGACGCGTCGTTGGCCGAAATGATTTGGAGCCCCGTGGAAATTGTTAGGCATCTGTCTCGGTTCTATGCTCTGCATCCAGGTGACGTGATTATGACGGGCACACCTGCCGGTGTTGGGGCGGTGTCACCCGGACAATCGATCACGGGTGGCATCGAAGGATTGGACCCCATTTCCTTGACGCTTGAAATAGTCGACTGAACGATCATTCATTTTGGCCTTGCCAGCCACCGGTTTGCCGTGCAGTTTGGGCCGGACCAAAGCGACAGGGAGCGCATGCGATGGGGATCAAGTTCTTTTCAGACAAGTCGCGGCCCGTCCATTTGGGACCATACCCGCTTGAGCGTTTGGCGCGCGGGACGCTGCCGGATTTGGCACAGGTGCCGCACGACACTGTGTTGAGTTTTTCCCGCCCCGAGCAGCCCGAGAGCATTGTGAACGCGATGGGTGAGTTTCAGGCGATGATGGACGCGTTGCGAGACGGGTTCGTAAACGGCGTGCAATCAGATGTGCCGGCGGACCTGCAAGAGCGCACCAACCATCTAAAGGCCTTTGGGTATTTCAACGACACCTCCATGGTTGGTGTAGGACCTGTTACGGCGGAGTCCGTGCTCGCTGAGCCGCGTCGAAATCCGGAAATTGACCGGCTGTCAGATGCGCTAAAAACGCGTCAAACCAAGACCTTGGCTTCCGGTATTGATCTGATTATGGCGGACCTAAAGGACAGTATGCAGGCGCCGCCCTCTGGCATCGAAGGACAGGGCAATGCGCTTGTCTTCCTTATCGAGCACATGCGTGACCCTGAGCGCGGAGAGCCCGGTAGCGACTGGATTTTGGATGCGCAAGATCACCGCGCCTGTCTTCGTGCCTCTGAGACTGCGATTGTTATTGCCAACTATATTCGTCTGCTTGGATGGAATGCCAAAGCACATACGGCAACTTCTACCGATGTGGATTTGGGGCGGCTGGGTGTGGCGGCGGGACTGCTGAGCAATGAGGACGACCTTTTGGTGGCGCCTTGGTTGGGCACACGATACGGCTTGGCTGTCGTGACCACGGACATGGATTTGGCACATGACAAACCCTTGGCACCAATGGCACAGCAGCCGTGGTTTCACACTCAGGGACCGGCGTGGTGGTTGGGGAAGGGCTTTGCGAAGTCCAGCTTGAACCGCGATCCGTTTCGCAACCGTGACTACGTCACTGGGGCGCATCCGTTTGAACGTCTGAAACGCGTGGAATCCCCGACGACCTTTATTGACGAGGCCCGCGTGGCAAGGGTGCCGAAGCGGGCGGACATGTTTGCCCGAGCGCAGTTTGGCGACATGGGCAAAACGCTGCAAAATGGTGCCAAAGGCGGACACTATGCCCGCAAAGCCGCACCAAGTATGGCGCAGCGCCGGGCGCTTGGCGCGTTTGTCTTGTTGCAAGATGGCGAGAGTTCTGTCGCTGAAAAGCCAACAAATTCAGAACGTAACGCGGCGAACGTAAAGGCCGCCAGCTATTTCCTTGGGGTTGACGCTGTTGGTACAAGCCGCTGTCCTGAGTGGGCTTGGTACAGCCACGATGCCACCGGAGAGCCGATCACACCGCCACATGATCAAGCGGTCAGCATGATTGTTGATCAAGGCTATGAAACCATGGAAGGCGCGAGTGGTGACGACTGGATCAGTGTGGCGCAATCAATGCGGGCATATTTGCGGTTCTCTTTGTTGGGCGGCGTGATCGCGCAACAAATCCGAAATGTCGGTTACAAAGCTAAAGCCCACACGGTGATGGATGGTGAGGTTTTGCAGCCGCCGTTGTTGTTGTTGTCTGGTCTGGGCGAAGTGAGCCGCATTGGCGAAGTGATCCTCAATCCATACCTTGGACCACGTCTGAAATCTGGTGCTGTGACCACGGACATGCCGATGGATCACGATCAACCCATTGATTTCGGGCTGCAAAAATTCTGCGAGAGCTGCAACAAATGTGCGCGGGAATGCCCGTCAGGCGCCATCACTGCTGGCCCAAAACGCATGTTCAACGGCTATGAAATCTGGAAGTCGGACAGCCAAAAATGCGCCACGTATCGTATCACCACACCGGGCGGCGCGATGTGCGGGCGGTGCATGAAAACCTGCCCGTGGAACCTTGAAGGCCTGTTTGCAGAGGCACCTTTCCGTTGGGCCGCAAGCAATTTTCCCAGTCTCGCCAAGCCTTTGGCCAAACTTGACGACGCTGTTGGCAACGGCGGACTGAATGACGTCAAGAAGTGGTGGTGGGATTTAGAGCTTGAGGATGATGGTGCGTATCGACCCGCGAAGGCCCCTCTGAACCGCCGTGATTTGCAGGTCGATCTGGACCTGAAATATGAGGACCAGACGCTTGCAGTCTATCCGGCGCCGCTTGCGCCGCATCCTTGGCCTTATCCGTTTCCGATGGATCGAGAGGCAGGGATTCAGGCATATGAATCAATGGTTTCTGCCGAGGACTACAAATCACGGATAGCTGATGGAGACATGTCGGTCGTGCATCAGTATCGCGTGCCTTCGGTGGCAGATGCGCCGGTGGTGCGGGTGGAAATCAGTGCGGTTGAGGCCATGACATCTGATGTCAGCAAATATGAATTCCGCAGTTTGGATGGCGCGGACTTGCCGCCGTGGACGGCAGGGGCGCATTTGGATGTGTTGGTCGCGCCGGAGTTTTTGCGCCAATACAGTATGTCGGGCGATCCTGAGGATCGGAGCAAATACCAGATTGGCGTCTTGCGAGAAGATGAGGGACGGGGCGGAAGTGCTTTTCTTCACAGGATTTTTTCCGAAGGTCGCAAGGTGTTTGTGTCCAAACCGATCAACCATTTCGAGCTGAATGAAACCGCAACCAAAACGTTTTTGATGGGCGGCGGAATTGGCATCACGCCAATGATTGCCTTTGCCCACCGGCTGCATGATTTGGGTGCAGATTTCGAATTGCACTATTCCGCCAGTCGTAAGGATGGCGCTGGATATGTCAACGATCTCAAAGAGATGGAGTGGTCAGACAGGGTTACCTTCCACTTCTCGGATGAAGGCACTCGAGCCGATCTGGATCAAGTGTTGAACGGATTTCAGGAAGGTTGGCATGTCTACACCTGCGGACCGGACCGGTTCATGGAGGGCGTTATGTCTGCGGCCGAGCGTCAGGGGTTCCCGGAAGACGCGCGGCATCTGGAGTATTTCAGCGTTCCGGAACAGCCGGACTATGAAAATTTCGATTTCAAAATGAAGTTGAAGGACGGTCGAGAACTGCTTGTTCCTGCTGATAAAATTGCGACCGATGTTCTGCTTGAGAACGGTGTTCACGTCGATGTCAAATGCAGCGACGGAATCTGCGGTGTTTGCAAATGCGGGCTGGTGTCTGGCGAGGTGGAGCATCGAGATTTTGTGCTGTCCAACAAGCAGCGTGAGACGTCTGTGATCTTGTGTCAGAGCCGCGCCAAAGAAGACGGTGGTGTGATCGAGATCGATCTGTAGCCCCCGAAATCGGGTTTCGGTATTGCGTCGGTATCGCGGCTGTATTGCATCCGTGTGATGTTGGGGCCTAGTGGAGGCCGCTTTGTCCGATTTCTAGGAGAGCACTGATGATGAGATCGGCGGCCACAGAGGCGAGGATCATCCCCATAACACGGCTAACGATTGCCGCGCCGGAATTACCAATCAGCCGAATGATGGGACCGGCCGCCAGCATACAGAGATATGCAATCAGCACTACCAGCAGCATCACTCCGGCTGTGATCGCCTGATCAACGGCTGCAAATTCGTTGTTGTCGGTCAGCAGCACAATGGCCAGCATGGCACCGGGGGAAGCCAGAGACGGCACCGCTAAGGGAAAGACAGCCGGAGACGGTCGTTGGTCAAGGTCCGCGTCCGCATCGGTGGTGTGAATGTCGGCGTCCTGTTTTGCTTCGCCAAAAATCATCGTCAAAGCGAAGATGAACAAGATGATCCCGCCAGCGGTCTGGAACGACAATAGGCTGATGCCCAGTGCGTCAATCAGAAGCTGTCCAAACAACAGGAAGAACAGCAACACCCCAGCGGCAATACTTGCAGCGAGCAATGCTGTCTTGCGCCGCTCGGGCGCGGTCATGGCGGCGGTTACGGCGATAAACACCGGCACAGTTCCAATTGGGTCGATCACAACCCATAGGGTGACAAAACGGTCTAGCAAATCCATGAGATGACTTGACCATGTTTGCGCGGGCAGGTCACGCAAAACCGTCGGCAAAAAAATGGACGCGCGAAGAGACGCCGGTCAGTTGGTTACCAAGCGGCGGGTTTCGCCAGCAATGATGCCTTCTTCGTCGGTGGGGATGACATGGGCAGCAAGTCGGCTGCCTTCGCAGGTGATGCGGCTGTTGCCAGCGGCGTTGGCAGTGTTGTCGATTTCCGCGCCCATCCAGACGCAGCCCTGAAGGATTCGGGCCCGCACGGCGGCGGAGTTCTCGCCAATACCACCGGTGAAAACCAACGCATCCAGACCACCCAGAGTGGCCGCCAACGCGCCGATTTTCTTTATTGCCTGATAGGCGAACAGGTCGACGGCTTCGGCTGCCATCGGACTGTCGGAACTCAGAAGGTCGCGCATGTCCGAACTGATGCCGGAAACACCCAGAAGGCCGGACTTGCTGCCCAGAGTGTCCTCGATTTCGGCGACGGACATGCCGCGATCACGCAGCATGTGGAAGATCACGCCGGGGTCGAGTTCGCCACAGCGTCGGCCCATTACAAGACCATCAAGCGCGGTGTAGCCCATGGTTGTCGCGACCGATTGCATATTTTGCATGGCGCACATTGAGGCGCCGTTGCCGAGGTGGGCAACAATCACGCGGCCATTTGGGCGGTCGAGATGGTGGGGCAGTTGGGTGGAAATATAGTGATAGCTGAGGCCGTGAAACCCGTAGCGCAGCACGCCATCGTCGGAAAATTCCCGAGGGATGGCAAAGAGTTGCGCGATGCGTGGTTGGGTGCGGTGAAAGGCAGTGTCAAAGCAGGCGACCTGAGGAATGTCGGGCCAGCGGCGTGCGACGGCGCGGATGCCTGCAAGGTTGTGCGGCTGGTGTGCGGGCGCGAGCGGCGCCAAAGTTTCGAGCTTGGCAATCACGTCGTCTGTGACGCGGGCGGGGGCCGCAAAATCACGTCCGCCGTGCACCACGCGGTGGCCTGCGCCCACGATACGCAGCGCGTCACTTAGGCTTGCGATGTGGTTGAGCAGCCAGTCCAGAACTTCGGCGTGGGTTGCATCAGGCGCAACCGGCAAATCAATTGAAGCGGCACCTCCGTGATAGGCGGGGCCGATGCCAATGCGGTCGACCTGTCCGTGCAGATGCTGTGTCAGGTCGGTGCCGTAGACGGCGTATTTGATCGACGACGATCCGGCGTTCAGAACGAGATAGGCGTCTTGTTTCTGCGCGCTCACATCACGCCCTTTCCAAGGTTGTGGTGCACCATGAGCTGCGCCAAGGCGGCGGAGACCAAGCGGGACAGTGTGCCGTCTGCACGGCTGGTCAGCATGATCGGCACGCGCGCACCCAACACCAGACCGGCGCTGTCGGCACCGGCGAGATACATCAGCTGTTTCGCGATCATATTGCCGGCCTCAAGGTCGGGCGCGACAAGTATGTCTGCATCCCCCGGGACGTCGGACACCACACCTTTAGTCTTTGCGGCTTCGGCCGAGATGGCGTTGTCAAAGGCCAGCGGACCTTCGAGGATGCCGCCGGTGATCTGGCCACGGTCCGCCATTTTGCAGAGCGCGGCGGCCTCAAGCGTGGAGGGAATCTTAGGGTAGATGGTTTCCAGCGCCGACAGGATCGCCACTTTTGGGATGACGACGCCAAGCGCTTGGGCCAGACCAATGGCGTTTTGCACAATGTCGGCTTTGACCATCAGGTCGGGAAAGATGTTGATCGCCGCGTCAGTGATCAACAGCGGTTTCGGGTAGGTCGGCACATCCAGAACAAAGACGTGGCTCATGCGGCGTGCGGTGCGCAGGCCTGTGGTTTTGTCGACCACGGCGCCCATGACCTCGTCAGTGTGCAGCGCACCCTTCATCAGAGCTTGCGCGCGGCCCTCGCGCACCAAACGCACCGAGGTCTCGGCGCTTTCGTGACTGTGGCCGGTGTCGACAATCTCAAGCCCTGCGATATCCAGACCTGCGTCTTTGGCGGCATCTTCGATGCGGGCCGTCGGGCCAACAAGGATCGGGGTAATCAGCGTGTGATCGCGCGCGGCGAGTGCGCCTTCGATCGAGGCCGCGTCACAGGGGTGCACAATCGCCGTAGTGATCGGATCAAGTGGCGCTGTGGCTTTGAGCATGGCGTCAAAGCTGTTCTGGTGGGGGGCGTTCGGGTCCAAGGGATTCTCCACAACTGAATGTCTTATGGTCAATAGCCGCATTGGTTTGCAGAAATGCAAAAACTTGCGGGATGGGCGCAGTTTTGCCGTGCAGGAGCTATCTGGCAAGGGTGCCTGAAGGAAAGGGGGCGAAGAAGGCCCCACATGCGTTAAATGCCCTGCGCGAAGGTGCCATAGTCGCGTTGTGCAAAAATAAGCGGCGCCCCGGTGTTGAGCAGCACGTGGGTCACGTTGCCGACCATGATGACATGATCGCCCGCGTCATGGGTCGCGGCGGTGCTACATTCAAAACGGGCAAGACAATCGTCAAAGATCGGCGCGCCGTTTGCGCCATCTTGGCGATCAATAAGGTCAAAGGCATCGGCGCGACGGGCAAATTCCAGCGCCAGCGCGTGCTGGTCATGGCGCAGCACGTGAATGGCGTAGTGCTGCGCAGGAGCAAAAGCTTCGAACCGGTCAGAAGTTTTGGCAGGGCACCAGAGCACCATCGGTGGCTCAAGCGAGACAGAGGCAAAGGAATTGGCGGTCATTCCGACGGGGCCGATGTCTGTCAGGGTAGTGATGACGGTCACACCCGTTGAAAAGCTGCCCAACGCATTGCGATAGGGGCGCTGATTTTCGGGGGTGGGTTCAAAAACCTCTGAAATGATGTCCATCGACGGCCTGCTGTTTGCCTGTATGCGCTTTGGGGCAGCATTGGAGGGAAATGGTGTCTGTTGCAAGAGGGTGCGCAAAATTCCCGCGGGGGTGCGGGATTTGTGCATGCGCCTGCGACGTGCGGGTCAGTTCAGATCTTCGAGCAGGCGACCGTGTTTCTGGCACTGTTCGATCACCTTTTGCAGGGTGTCAAAGCCGCGTGATTTCAGCATCGGCACCATGCGACACAGCACCTCGGCTGTGGCTTGGGCGTCGCCAAGTGCGGTGTGGCGTAGATGGGTCGGGATGGCCACCGCCAGCCGTTCGCACAACGCGTCGAGCGTGTGGCTTTCGGTGGTGCCAAACAACACGGCAGAGAGCAGCACTGTGTCAAGGATCGGGTGTTTCCATGCGAGATCAAAATCTTTGGCGCGGCGGTGCAGGAAGGCCATGTCAAACGGGGCGTTGTGGGCGACGATCACAGCGTCGCGCGCGAAGTGATTGAACTCGGTGGCGACCGGTTGCAGGGGCGGGGCGTCTGCAACCATGGCGTCGGTGATGTGGTGTACTTTGGTCGACGCCGGCGGGATTGGGCGGCCGGGGTTCACAAAGCGGTTAATCTCTTCGCCCGGAACGATCTCGCCGCGCAGAACGCGCACGGCGCCGAGTTGTATGATCTCATCCTTGTGCGGCAGAAGCCCCGTGGTTTCGCTGTCAAAGACCACAAACGGCACGCGATCCAGCGGAAGTTGCATCAAATCGGATGGGCCGGAAGCGGTCAGAAGGTCAAAATCATAGGTCAACGGGCGGGCGGCCTCAGGTGAGAGGTGGCTGTGCGCCTCGTCAATCAGCATCATATAGCCGCGCGCAGCGCCCAGCGGTTTTAGGCGGGCGGCAAAACTGACGGCTCCTTTGGGGCAGGTGGCTTCAAACGCGGTTTCGCGGTCTGTCTTGCCAAGCTCGTCGTGCGCTGCCAGCAGCGTGGCCTTGTCGAAATATTCAAAGATCGAGGCGTTCAGGCGCGGCGGGGCGATTTGGGCCAGCGCGGTTGCGGCCTGACCATCATAAAGCACGATGCGGTGGCTTGGGCCGATCAGCACGATGGCGAGGGGAATTTCTGACAGCAGCGCGGTCAGGCGGTTTTTCTCGTCTGCCAGAGTTTCCGTTTCCAGCGCCACCAACTCGGCGGCATCCAGCGTGCTGGTGTCGAGCTGTGTGGTCACCGCATCAGCCGCCGGAGCCAGATCACCAAGATAGCGTGCCGCGTGGGTGTCCAGCGGCGTGGCCACGCCGGCATGGGCGCGCACCCGCAGTGTGGCGGCGAGTTTCTCGATCGGTTTGGCGACGTTTTCGTCAAACAGGAACCAGACAGCGGTGGCGAGACCCAAAAGGCCAAATCCTGCGATCACAGCCGCCAGCGTGAAGCCTGATGACACCCCATCGACCAAAGCGCTGCGATAGCCCACGACCAGAGCCAACGCCACGATGGCCATGCCGCCAAGTGCCAAGAGCACAAAGAAAAGCAGGATACGCAGGCGCAGGCTGAGGTGTGTCATGTCAGGTCTCACATAGGGCGGTTAGTAAGGGATCGTCGGCAGGCACGGTGACCCAATCGGCCCCTTCGATGGCGCCGGTTTCGGAAAAGTCGATGGTGTCGGTGATCGCCGCGCGGCGGTTCTGGGCACAGTCGCCCAAAACGATCAACCGATTGAGAGGCGCCCACCGGCCATAGAAATACGCGTTTGCCAGACGCTGTTCGGGCAGGGCCGCGTTGGTCTGCACAGAGGCCGTGTCGAGCGCGACAAAGCGTTCGATGTAGGGCGCAACATAGGTCCACGGGCGATAGAGCGCTTTGTTCTCAACCGTTTGGACAACCTCGAAGCCTTCGGGCATTGCCTCGGCGGTGCGGCCATACCAGCCGTATTCAGAGGCAATGGTGGCCGCCAGCATTGCGCCACCTGCCGCCAGAGGCACCAACCAGCGGGGCAGGCGGTTGCCGGTCACACGCGTGATCAGCAGCATCAGCCCCGCGCCTGCGATACCGGCGACGAAAGTGGCGATCAATTCAAGAAACATGCGACAATCCTTTGGTTAGCTCAGTAGGCCTTTGCCATGACCGATAGCGGATTGCAGCGATTTCACAACGACAAAGGCGTCGCGCAGGTGGCTGCGTTCAAAGTCCGACAGGGCAGCGGGGCTGAGGAAATTATCGGGTTTTCCGCCAGCCATGATCTGGCGCGCCTGATGTTCAAGACGCGTTTCCGCGATCAGGTCATAGGCATCCAGAAGGTCCGCCGCGCCGGTTTCCGAAAGCACTTTGGCCGATTGCGCCGCCGTCAGACGGGCGCGGGTGTTGACCTCGGAAAGCTGGCCCTGCAGCGCATAAAGCCGCGCCAGATCGACGATTGGCACAACGCCGTTGTGCTTTAGGTCGAGCTGGTTTTTGTGTTCACCCGAGCGGATCGTGGCAAGGCCGCGCAACAGGCCGAGGGGCGGTTGGTGACCCAAAGAGTTGCCGGTCATATGGGCGACAAAGATCGAGTTCTTGGCGGCCACCTTGAGGGTGTCGCTTTGCAAATCTGCAAAGAGATCGACGGTGCCACCAATCGGGCGCAGGTCGAACATGACGCTGGCGAGCATCTGCGCTTCTGGATCCGGCGTGGCGATCCAACCTGCGAAATACGAACGCCAGACCGACAGGGGTTGGCGCCAGCGCGGGTTGGTCGCCATCATGTCACCGGGGCAATAGAAATACCCGATGACATCAAGCCCGTCGCTGACGAACTTGGCGAGCTTTGCAAAATATCCTGTACGCATGTCGTCTGTGACCGCGTCGTCCAGAATGAGGCAGTTGTCCTGATCGCTGACGCCGGTTTGTTCCTGACGTCCTTGCGATCCGCAGGCCAGCCACAGGTAAGGCACGGGCGGTGGGCCGTATGTGTCTTCGGCCAGCGCCAAAAGGCGACGGGTGGCGGTGTCGGCGATGTCGGTGATCAGACGGGTGACGATTTCGTGGCGGTTGCCACCAGCAACAAGCTGAACCAGCAATTGCGGAATGCGCGCGGTGACCTTTGCCATGTCGTCAGCCGTCGCCGCGTTGGCGACTTCGGCCACCAGTTCAGCGGAACTGATTGCCTGAATACGGGTCAGATCGGTTTGCGTCACGATGCCGATCAGCTTGCCAGCTTCGACGATTGGCACATGGCCAATGCCACGTTCCATCATCACATGCAGCACATCCGAGCCGATGGCGGTCGGGGGCAGAGAGATCGGCGCGGATGTCATCACCTCGGACACGGGGGTGGTCAGCGGGCGGGCCTGGGCCAGCACTTTGCCAACCAGATCACCAGATGTGAGGATGCCGGAAAGGGCGTTGTTTTCGGTGATGCAGAGAGAAGAGATGCTCTTTTCACGCATCAGTCGGGCGGCCTCGCCAACAGGGACTGTCGAGGCCACGGTGATGGGGTTGCGTGCCATGAAGCTGTCAACGCGGGAGGTGGCAAGATCGTTGGTCTTGGCTTTGCGCGCCCCGCGGGAGCGGTCAAAGAAGCGTCGCGCGGGGTCATGATCCGCAATCAGGGCGCGGAATTTGGCAGGCGGCAATACCAGCAACAGGGCGTGTTCTTCGGCACGGGCCGAGGTGACGGCGATGCCGTCGCGCAGCAATCCGCGTTCGCCAAAAGAGTTGCGCAGACCGAGGTGGGACACGACCACGTCATTTTCGTCGCGCACTTCGATCACGCCTTCATAGACGATGAACAGACCTGCGAGTTTCTCGCCAAGGTCATAGACAGAGAATTCCTTTTCGACCTCCCAGACCTCAAAGTCGTCTGCCAAAGTCAGCAGGGTCTCAGGAGGAAGCGCATCATAGGGGTGCACGGCGCGCAAGAAGCGGGTGATCTGGTCGTTGGTAAGGGGCATTCTCGGAACCTATCAGTGAAATGTCCCGCTCGACAGAGTCGAACGGGACAGGATCAGGGGGGGCGGCGCCGGGGAGCGGACACCGCCCCGATCGGTCAAGTGGGACCGATCAGTGATCCTGTGCTGCGCCTGCGCCTTTTGGAACGCGCACGCTTTCGACAAGGTCTTTGATCTCCTGGGGGATCGGCTTGGTCATGTTGGCCACCAGATACGCGACACCAAAGTTCACAGCCGCACCGACAGCACCAAAGCTGGTCGATTTGATTGTGCCCAGAAGCGGGTCAGCATCGGTAAAGGAGTTGGTGCCCGGAATGAACAGCCAGCCTTTGTGCAGGAAGATATAAACCAAAGTCACGGTCAGACCTGCGAGCATGCCTGCCACAGCGCCGGTGTTGTTGATCTTCTTGGAAAAGATCCCCATCATCAGAGCAGGGAAGATCGAAGCCGCAGCAAGACCAAAGGCCAGAGCCACAGTTTGCGCCGCAAAGCCCGGAGGATTGAGACCCAGGTATGTGGCCACAGCAATGGCAACACCCATGGCAATTCGTGCCGACAAAAGCTCACCTTTTTCCGAGATACCCGGATTGATGGCGCCTTTGATAAGGTCGTGAGACACAGCCGAGGAGATCGCGAGCAGCAAGCCAGCAGCTGTTGACAACGCAGCAGCAAGACCACCCGCAGCCACCAGACCAATCACCCAAGACGGCAGGTTGGCGATTTCCGGGTTGGCCAGAACAAGGATGTCACGGTTGAACTTGGTCAGCTCGTTGCCTTCCCAGCCTTTTTCCGCGGCCATCGCCTGCATGTCAGCATTCTTGTCGTTGTAATACTGAATCTTGCCGTCGCCGTTTTTGTCTTCCCAGTCCAGCAGACCGGTCTTCTGCCATGTGGCCATCCAGTCGTAACGGGGTTCATTTTCGATCTGCTCAACCGACACAGCTTCGCCGCTGGTTCCGTTGGGCCACATCATGTCGGTGATGTTCAGACGCGCCATGGCACCCACAGCCGGAGCTGTCAGATAAAGCAGCGCGATGAACACCAGCGCCCAACCGGCCGACCAACGTGCGTCAGACACTTTGGGAACGGTGAAGAAGCGCATGATGACGTGCGGCAGACCCGCAGTACCGATCATCAGCGACAAGGTGAACAGAACCATGTTCAGCGTGTCCGCGTGGTGGGCGGTATACTCGTTAAAGCCCAGCTCGCCCACGATGGCGTCAAGCTTCTGCAAGAGAGGCTCACCAGAAGCCACGTGATCGCCAAACAGACCCAGAGCAGGGATAGGGTTGCCGGTCAGCTGCAGCGAGATGAAGATCGCCGGAATGGTGTAGGCCATGATCAGGACGACATATTGCGCCACCTGCGTATAGGTCACGCCTTTCATGCCGCCAAAAACAGCATAGGCAAACACCACACAGGCACCGATCAAAAGACCAGCTGTGTTGGACACCTCAAGGAAGCGGCCGAAAGCCACGCCCACACCGGTCATCTGACCGATCACATAGGTGGTGGAAGCCACAATCAGACAGATCACCGCAACGATGCGGGCGGTCTGGCTGTAGAAGCGGTCGCCGATAAATTCCGACACGGTGAACTTGCCGAACTTACGCAGATAAGGCGCAAGCAGCAGCGCGAGCAGCACGTAGCCACCGGTCCAGCCCATCAGGAAGGAAGAGTTGTCATAGCCGGTAAAGGCGATGAGGCCGGCCATCGAAATGAACGAGGCCGCTGACATCCAGTCAGCCGCTGTCGCCATACCGTTGGTGACCGGGTGAATGCCGCGACCCGCAGCATAAAATTCAGACGTGGACCCGGCACGGGCCCAAATCGCGATGCCGATGTAGAGCGCAAAAGACGCGCCCACAAACATCAGGTTGATTGCAAATTGGCTCATTGTCCCACTGGTCCCTTATTCTTCTTCAACGCCGTGTTCGGCGTCGAGTTTGTTCATCTTCCAGGCGTAGAAAAAGATCAGGCCAAGAAAGACGAGAATGGAGCCTTGCTGTGCAAACCAGAAGCCAAGGTCAGTGCCGCCCACGGCAATGCCGGACAGCATCGGGCGCAGCAGAATGCCAAACCCGAAAGAGACCAGCGCCCAGATGACGAGGCTGATCAGGATGATGCGAACATTGGCGGACCAATATGCGCTGTTGGATGAGTTGTCGGACATGATGTCTCCTCCCTCTCGTTTCCGTTTCCTCCACAAGGGCGCCGATTTGCGCCCTCGCTTTCCCTTTAGGCCGTCGCCAGTGCGACGAGGGCCCCAAGTTCTTTGGCAATCGCGTCGATGTCGCCCATGGCGTCGACCGATTGCAGTGCACCTTTGCCGTCGTAGTAGGCAATCAAAGGTGCGGTCTGTGCGTGATAAGCGTCTAGGCGCGACGCAACGGTTTCGGCGTTGTCATCCGCGCGGCGTTTGAAGTCGCCGCCGCCGCAGGTGTCGCAGACACCGGATTTGGCGGGTTGTTTGAAGCTGTCGTGATAGCCTTCACCGCAGCCACCACAGGTGTAGCGACCGGAAATGCGGGTCACCATGGCGCCGTCGTCAACCTCAAGGCTGATGGCGGCGTTGATGCGCTGACCGGTTTCGGACAAGAGCGCATCCAGCGCTTCGGCTTGAACCGTTGTGCGCGGGAAGCCATCAAGGATGACGCCCTTGGCACAGTCGGCCTCGCCCAGACGGTCCCGCAGGATGGCGATGACGATGTCGTCAGACACCAAGTCACCGGCCTCCATCACCGCTTTGGCCTGTTTGCCAGCGTCCGTGCCTGCAGCCACAGCCGCGCGCAACAGATCTCCGGTGGAAAGCTGCACGAGGCCAAACCGGGTTTCCAGCATACGCGCTTGCGTGCCTTTGCCGGCCCCGGGGGGGCCAAGCAAGATCAGAACAGGGGCGGGCGTGGTGGTTTTATCCAGCATAGCTCAGCTCCGGTTCATTCTGTTATCGATGAGGTCTTCGACGACGGAAGGGTCAGCGAGTGTTGAGGTGTCGCCGAGGGCGCCGTAGTCGTTTTCTGCGATCTTGCGCAGGATGCGGCGCATGATTTTGCCGGAGCGGGTCTTTGGCAGACCGGGCGCCCATTGAATGAGGTCAGGCGAGGCAATCGGGCCGATCTCGGTGCGCACCCAGGTGCGGAGTTCCTTGCGCAGCTCTTCCGATGGCTCCTGATCGTTCATCAGCGTGACGTAGCAATAGATGCCCTGGCCCTTGATGTCGTGCGGGTAGCCCACAACGGCAGCCTCGGCCACGGCAGCATGCGCCACCAGTGCAGATTCCACCTCGGCGGTGCCCATACGGTGGCCCGACACGTTGATCACATCGTCCACACGACCGGTGATCCAGTAATCGCCGTCTTCGTCGCGGCGACAGCCGTCACCGGCAAAGTAGTAGCCTTTGTAGTCGGAGAAGTAGGTCTTCTCAAAGCGTTCGTGATCGCCCCAGACGGTGCGCATCTGGCTGGGCCAGCTGTCCTGAATGCACAAGACGCCCTCGACGCCATTGCCGGTTATCTCTTCGCCGGACTGCGGATCCAGAACCACCGGATTGACGCCAAAGAACGGCTTCATCGCGGCACCGGGTTTGGTGGCATGCGCGCCGGGCAGAGGGGTCATCATGTGGCCGCCGGTCTCGGTCTGCCACCAGGTGTCGACAATCGGGCAGCGCCCGCCGCCGACCACGTCGTTGTACCAGGTCCAGGCCTCGGGGTTGATCGGCTCACCGACGGTGCCAAGGATGCGCAAGCTGGAAAGGTCGCATTTCTCGACATATTCGTTGCCCTGACCCATCAGCGCGCGCAGGGCTGTCGGCGCGGTGTAGAACTGGTGCACACGGTGCTTTTCACAGACCTGCCAAAAGCGCGACGCATCCGGGTAGGTCGGCACGCCTTCAAACATCAGCGTGGTGGCGCCATTGGCCAGGGGGCCGTAGACGATATAGCTGTGGCCCGTGACCCAGCCCACATCGGCGGTGCACCAGAAGATGTCGCCGTCTTTGTAGTCAAAGGTGTATTCATGGGTCATCGCGGCGTAGACCAGATAGCCGCCGGTGGAATGCACCACGCCTTTGGGCTGACCGGTGGAGCCTGAGGTGTAGAGAATAAACAGCGGGTCTTCGGCGTCCATCTCTGCAGGTTTGCAGTAGTCGTTCGCCTCCATCGCCATCTCGTTATAGTCGTAATCGCGGCCGTCAATCCATGTGGTTTGATCGCCGGTGCGTTTCACAACGAGGCATTTGACAGTGTCTTTGGTGTGCAAGAGCGCCGCATCCGCGTTGGATTTGAGCGCGGTCTTGCGCCCGCCACGGGGCGCGGTGTCGGCGGTGATGACAACCTTGGCGTCGCAGCCATTCACCCGCGCGGCCAGCGCATCGGGGCTGAAGCCGGCAAACACAATGGAGTGGATCGCGCCGATGCGGGCACAGGCCAGCATGGCGTAGGCGGCTTCGGGGATCATCGGCAGATAGATGACAACGCGGTCGCCTTTGCGCACGCCCATGGTTTCCAGCACGTTGGCCATACGGCAGACGCGGCGGTGCAGATCGGCATAGGTGATGGACTGCGCCGGCTCGTTGGGATCATCAGGTTCAAAGATGATCGCGGCCTGATTGCCACGGGTTTCCAGATGGCGGTCGATACAGTTGGCAGCCACATTGAGCGTGCCGTCTTCAAACCATTTGATGTCGACAGCACCGGGCGCAAAGGAGCTGTTTTGCACCTTGGTGTAGGGCTTGATCCAATCCACACGCTGGCCATGCTCGCGCCAGAACCCCTCAGGGTCAGATATCGACGCCGCGTACATCGCGTCGTAACGCGCCGCATCAATGTGCGCGGTCTCGGCCAAGTCTTTGGACGGCGGGAACGTGTGGTTTACGGCTGTATCAGGTGACATAGAGGCTCCTCTCCTCGATCTCGAAACTTTCTCCCCGCTGCGCCCTTAGGGCAGCGTCAATTCCAAAGAATAGACAGATCGGAAAATAACTAAATAAGCACAGGAAAAAGAACGTAAATTCTGTAAATACATTTCCTGTTAGCGCTGAAATATCTGTAAATTAGTTGCCAAATCGTCGGGCATCTACTTGAAAATAAGGACTCTGTTAACCTCAGGCGTGTGTATGAAAAAGTGCAATCACCTGCCTTTGCGCAGAAGACAGCGGCGCAAAGCGACTTGTTGGCGGGTGTGACAAAACGTTCCATGCCTGCGCGCTCAGGGCTCACACTGCGTTCAAAGAGGGCGTCAAGAATTGCGGCGGGAACGCGGCGCGGGGGCGGCGCAGTGCCATCAACTGCGCCGAAAAGGGCGGCAAATGGCGCCGCTTTTGCCTGAATGCTGCCCAACTGCTCCTTCTATCTGGTCAGGCTGTCCAGAGGAGCTGATATGCGCATTCTAAAAATAGCCTGTTTCGTTTTTGGCCTTGTGCCAACTGCGGGTTTTGCCGACGCCACCCAAGGGCGCAATATCAAGGACAGCCTGCCCGGCGAAGCGTCGGTGGGTCGCTTGATGGTCAGTGGCAATGCCATGTGTACTGGCGCCTTGGTGTCGCCGGAACTGGTCTTGACGGCGGCGCATTGTCTTTATGATCCCAAAACCGGACGCCGCGTAGAACCCGGCCAAATCGAATTTCAGGCGGGCCTTCGGAATGGCAAGGCCACAGCTGTAAGGCGCGTCCAAAGCGCCGTTGCCCATCCCGATTACCGCCACGTCCGCAATGGTGCGGCGCAGGTGGGCCACGATCTGGCGTTGCTGCGGCTGACCAGCCCGATTGACAGCAGCGCTGTACTGCCTATGGCGCAGGACATCCGGTTGGGGTCTGGCGACATGCTGGGCGTGTTGAGCTATACGATCGGCAATCGCAATGATCCGGTGCTGGAATATCCCTGTCGGGTTCTGGCCACGCAGCACCAAACGCTGGTGATGTCGTGTGACGTCGATTTTGGCGCCTCGGGCGCGCCGGTTCTCGCTCTAAGAAACGGAAAAACACCGTCGTTGGTGTCTGTGGTGTCAGCCCGTGCCGCGATGGGCGGGCGCACTGTGTCTGTTGGCACGACGCTAACCGCTAAGGCCCTGCAAGAGATGATGCGGGGCGGCTGAGGCCTAACGGTCAATCAGCAAACGCAAGCCGAGTGCGCCCAACACGCTGGCGGCGATACGGTCTAGCCAAAGCTTGCCGCGCAAATAGCGCCGGCTGACGGCCTCGGTGCTCATGCCAAATGCGATGGCGGTGTACACGATCCATTCCACCACAAGATGGTTGGCGAGGACCAAGAAGTTTTCGCCAAATGTCATGTTGGGCGGGAAGATCACCACCAGAACGGCGGCAGCAAACAGCACCGATTTCGGGTTCATCAGATTGATGAGGATGCCTTGGCGAAAGGCGTGTCGCGCGGGTTTCACATCTGTGGACAGCGGATCGCGGGCGCCCCTCCACATGCCAAACGCGATATAAAGAAGATAGAGCGCGCCGATGGTCTTCACGGCGGTGTAGGCCCATGGGAAGGCGACAAACACAACTTCCAACCCAAAGAGCGCTGCACCGGTCCAGAGCGCAGCCATCAGGCCAAGCCCCATGCCGACGGCGATACCTGCGCGCCGACCACTGGACACCGCGGTTTTTACGG
Organism: Shimia sp. Alg240-R146; assembly: GCF_947331465.1. Taxonomy (GTDB): domain Bacteria; phylum Pseudomonadota; class Alphaproteobacteria; order Rhodobacterales; family Rhodobacteraceae; genus Shimia. The sequence goes on from NZ_CAMZOK010000002.1 coordinate 565,072, forward strand.
CGACGAGAAAGGCCGGACCAGGGCTGGCAATAGCTGCCAGCAGGGCGATGTTGAAAGCGATGATGTGGGTGAGTTCCATAAGGCGTGCTCCGGCTGTCCTTGGCGTAGGCTAGGGGAGAATGCCGGATGTGTCATGGCCTTAAAGAGTTGGAGCCATACACCTTTTGTGGGGCTGCCTATCAAACACGCAAATGATCGACGGGAGGCTCTATGGTTCGCGGAACGCTTCGCGGGATTTGTAGAGCGGTTTCATCAGATAGCGCAGCACGGTTTTTGAACCGGTGTGCAACTCGACGCTGGCGCGCATTCCGGGGCGGATCTCGATGGCTTTTTGGCGCTCAGTCAGATTGTCGATGTCGACCGTCACGGTCACACGATAAAACGGTGGCAAAGACGGGTCGCGCTCATCTTCAAATGTATCGGCAGAAATGAAATCCACTTTGCCTTTGAGCGTACCGTAGATCGTGTAGTCATAAGCCGTGAGCTTGATCGACGCTTCCTGACCGGGCTCTACATTGGCGATGTTTTCCGGTCGCACCCGCGCCTCGACAAACAGGTCTTCGCCCAAGGGAATGATCTCAAATATCTCGTCGCCGGGGCGGATGACACCGCCGATGGTTGTCACCGCAAGGCTGTTGACGATGCCGCGCATGGGGGCGGTGATCACGGTGCGGTTCAGCTGATCCGTGGCAAGACGGATTTCCTGTTTGAGCGATGTGATGTCTTTGAGGGTCTCGGAGTATTCCTCGGCCAGCTCAAGTTCTGCCTGCGTGAGGATGTCCATATAGCGGATCTCGGCCTCGGCGGACTTTTCCCGCGCCTTGTTGACCTCCAAAAGCGCGACGTATTCCTTTTTGTAGAGGGACTGCATGTTGCGCAGCTCCTCTTTGGCTTGCTCAAGTTGGGTAAACGCGCCCTCACGGCGGCTGTCCAGATCGGTTTGGCGCGCCTTAAGCAGCGCGCGTTCAGACGCAAGAATGCGCGTGGCGCGCTTGGCGTATTCTGCGGGAACTTCAAATTCAAAGGCGCCGGCGATTTCCGCCTCAAGCCGCATGCGGCGAATTTCCAGTGCGTCGATCTGATCCTGCAAATCGTCAAAGGCAGAGCGGAAGCGGGTATCGCTGAGCGTGGCGAGAACCTGTCCGGCTTCGACCAAGTCGCCTTGTTTCACGGCGAGATCTGCGAGAATGCCGCCTTCGAGGTTTTGCACCGATTGGCTGCGCGAGGAACTGACGACTTCGCCATCTGCGCGCACAATTTCGTCCACCCAAGCAAAGGCGGCCCAGATCAGGAACAGCAAAACTGCCCCCGCAATCAGGCGGATCGTCAGGCGTGAGGCGCGCAGTTGATCGTCAAACGCCGTGTCGGTGTCGTCAAAATGCTCAGGTGTCAGGCTGGTCATGCGCGCTCCCCTGCGGCGAGATGCGCCAGCACTTTTTCGCGCGGGCCATCCACCACCAGACGCCCGCTTTGCAGGATCAAGGTGCGGGTGGAAAGCGCCAGAATAGGTGTGCGATGTGTGGCGATCAGCGCGGTGCGTCCGTCAAGCCAAGTGCCAAGGCGGCTGACCAATGTGCGTTCCAGCGTTTGATCAAGCGCGGCTGTGGGTTCATCCAACAGCACCACAGGCGGGTTTTGCAGCCAGAGCCGCGCCCAGCCGATGGACTGGCGCTGACCAATCGACAGGCCTTCGCCGCCGTCACGCACTTGCAGGTCAAGGCCTTGGGCGTGGTTGCGAATGAATTCGCCAAGACCGGCAAAATCAAGCGCCGCCATCAGGCGATCATCATCGCGTTCCAGTTGGGTCAGGTTGAGGTTGTCCCGCAAGCTGCCCGCAAACAGGCGTACGTCTTGGGACAGGTAGCCGATGCCACGTCGCAGGTCGCGCTGGTCGATTTGGCCCATGTCGGCGCCGTCCACAAGAATGCGGCCTTTGGTGGTGCCGTAAAGTCCGGCGAGCAGTTTCAGAAGTGTGGATTTTCCGGAGCCGTTGGCGCCCAGTATGGTGACGCGCTGACCAGGCTTAATCACAACGCCGGGAACATCGAGCGTGGGCGCGACGTCCTCATCATAGGAAAAGCTGACTTCGCGCAGTTCAAACTGACCCTTAATGGTTTCGCGGCGCAAATACTTGCGGGCGCCATCTTTTTCCTGTTCGGAAAGCGCAATGGTATCAAGTGCTTCCAGCGCGCCTTTGACGTTGGACCAGCGCGCCAGTGTGCCGGCGAATTGCGTGAGCGGCGCCAGCGTGCGCGAGGTAAGAATACCCGTGGCGATGATGGTGCCGACAGTGAATTCGCCCGCAAACACGAGGTAGGTGCCAATGACCACGGTGGCAATATAAGTGATCTGCTGCACACCTTGGGACCAGTGGGTCAAGGTGGCGGCAAGGCGGCGTTGTTCGGCGCTGGAGTGGCTGGAAACTTCGTTGAGTTCGTCCCAAAGGCGCAACACGCGATCCTCGCCGCGTTGGGTTTTCACGGTGTCGAGTTCGGTGATGACCTCTTGCAAGAGCCGCCCGACCTTGGTCGACGCTCCTTGGGTCTGGCGCGACAGCGCGATCATGCGTTTTTGCAGGACATAGGCGGGCAGGACCATCAAAAGACCGCCCGCGATCAGAACCCAAACCATGTTGCCCGCAATTGACGCCACCAGCGCAAGAAAGATCAAGATAAACGGCATGTCCGCCAGCACTGCGATGGTGGAGGAGGTGAAGAAATCTCGCACCGCGCCAAAGTCGCGCATGGCGGCAAACAGGCCGGATGGGGGCAGGGGGCGGCGGTCCGAGCGCATGCCCAGCAGACGTTTCATCAGCCGGTGCTGGATCGAAAGCTCCATCCGGCGGCCAGCGGCATCGCTCATGCGCGCGCGCGCCAGTTTCAGCGCGCCCTCAAGCAGGATCGCCGCAACAACGCCCATCGCCAACACCCAAAGCGTGGCCTCGGATTGATGTGGGATCACGCGGTCATAGACTTGCAGCGAAAACAGCGCGACGGCGACTGCGAGCAAGTTGGCCACAAGCGAGCCCAACATGATTTCGCCGACATGGCGGCGGTATTTGGAGAACTCCCCCCAAAACCAGTGCCCCGTGGTCAGTTGCGGCACATGCCGATCCGCCAATTGGCGCAGGGAGACCTTGGCGGCCAAGGCAGAGCCTGCAAAGAATGGCGCGAAGTCAGCCACCGGCACCTCGGCGCGGTTGTCGACACAGGTCGCGTCAAACACTGTCAGCGTGTCGTCTTCTTGAGACAGAACGAGCACGGATTGGCCGTTGGTCATCATCGCGATCGCGGGCCAGCTTTTGGGGCTGATGGCGAGGCGGTTGTGTACTTTGGGGTCGACGCCCGCGTGGGCCAAAGCTTTGGCAAGCGCGCCAATGGTCACGTCGCCGGGGGCCGTCGTCCACATGAACTCGCCGATGTCGGACACGGGTATGTCGACGCCATTGAGCGCGGCCAAGGTGGCCACAAGGCCGGCGCGGTGTTCAATGCGGGTGGCCGTGGCCTCGACCAGATCGTGAAGGGCGTCTGCAGGCTTGGCTGTATCAGGCTGTGGTGTCGGCGCGGGCTGCGGGGCAGAGCGCGCGTGGGTTTGGTCGGCTGGTTTGGGGCTGGTGGGGACCGATTGAGGCGCATTGGCCGCTGCGCCGGGTTTCACAGCCGCAATGGAGAGCACAACCGGGGCTTTGGCCTTGGTCAAATTGTGTCTCCGTCCGCCAAAAGCCCCATGTCTCGGGCCAATTTGAGCTGCGCGAGGATCTTGTCGAATTTCGCATCGATCCCGTCCAGCGCGCGATAGGTGGATTGCTCATAGACATCCACAACTTCCAGCACGGAGCGCTGTCCGGCACGGAACTGGGCTTGGAAGAGCTTAAAGGTTTCGCGCCCGTCCTTGGACAGCGCGACGGCCTCGGTTTCCTGACGCGCGAGGCTGTCTATTTCACGACGCAGGCGGCTTTCGGACCGCGCGGCATCCTCGCGGGCTTCGGCGACTTGGCGCTTTGCGGTTTCTTTGGTGGACTCAATGGCCTGAATGCGTTTTCCGGTGCCAAATCCCAGACCGGTTTCGGTGCTGATATCCAGTGACGCAGAGTTGCCGCCTGTCGAGGCTGTGCCTGATGCAGACAGCCCCGGCAGCTGACCAGCGCGCTCAACGGTGGCCTGCGCGACGGCGCGTTTGGCTTCGGCGCTGGATTTGATGACCTCAAGAGCCTCGACAGAGCCATTGACCTCGACGCCGGACACCGGCGCGAGGTCAAAACGTGTGCCGGTCATGGCGGTTAGCTCCGACAAAGCGGTCTCGACACTCTCAGAGGCTGTGTCGCGCATGGTGCGCAGGGTGCTGATCTTTGTGCGCACCATGCGCAAATCACCCTTGTTGGACACACCACCCGATACGCGCCCTTCGACGATGTCGCCAAAGTGGTTCATCTGCTTGAGCGCACGGTCGCCGACTGCCGCCTTTTCTTGGCCCCGCAGAGCTTTGATATACAGCGCCATCGCGGTGTAGCTGCGGTCGTTCATGTCCTGCGACAAGGTCACGGCCGCCACTTCGACATCCGCCGCCGCATAGGCGCGTTCGGCTTTTTTGCGACCGTGATCAAAAATCACCTGATCCAGCACCAGCCCCGCGACCACATCACCCAGCGATGTCAGCGACACAGTTGGGCCCAATGTCGGCAACCAGTTCTTGTCTTCAGCCTCGGCGCGCAGCTTGGCAGTCTTGAGCTGTGCCTCTGCCGCGCGGTTGGAAGAGGTCAACGCCACGCCAGACACATGCGCCAGATGGCTGTCGCTGGGGAGAACCGAACGGCGGGCTACCAGTGTGTCCAGAATGTCGGATTGCGCTTTGGTTTCGGGCTGTGAAAACGCGTTGGCGGCCTTGGAGACTTCTGTGTCTGTACCAGCGTCGGTTTTGGACAGGTTTTTCAGGAAGGCCGGCTTTTCCATCTTTGGAAGCGATTGCATACACCCGCCAAGCAGGCTCAGCCCCAGAAGGGGCATGAGACCATATTTGAGCGGTTTACGGGGCATTGTCAGTGTCCAAGTCCTGTGGATGTGCGTGGCGCGGTCCCGGTCTTGATGATCAGACAATCACGTTGATGTCTTGATCGATGACCAGCGTCACACCATCATCACCCACTGTGTAGACATCGTAGGTTTCCCCTTCGATATCAACCGTTTGCCCTGTGTTCTGGGCGCCTGCAACGGTCACTTGATCGTCTGACCCACCGTGGATCGTGAGAGTGTCGGACGTGTCGGACAATTCGCGAATTTGCGCTTCGTTCAGGGTCAGGGTTGCATCGGAGGCATAGTCGAGTTCGATGCCTTCGATGTTGAAGCCGCCAAGCGAGGCGTGATCCAGCGTGCCGGCGTTGGTGACGTTGTCGTCCAACACCAAAAGCGTGTCTGATTGGTTGCCGGCATCATCCGTGGAGGACACCACAAGGTGGGTACCGTCCGACGCAGAAGGATTGAGCACAAAGAGGCTTTCATCGCCGCCCAGCGGAACTTCTGTTGTGGCCAGTTCCGACGTGCTGCCGTTCTGATGAAGTGCGTGAACTTCGTAAGTCTGATCTTCTGTGGTCAACGAAACAGAGCTGACGTCATCGTCGGCGAATGTCACCGACTGCACAATTGGCGTGGTGACTTCGGTGTCGATGTCAAAGCTGGCCGTGGTGGTCGCGGTGTTGCCCGCAAGGTCAGTTACCGACAGTGTCGCGTTGGCGGTATAGGTGCCTTCGGGCAGGCTGCCTGACTCATAGGTGACAAACCAGTTGCCCGAGCCATCGGCGGTTGCGGTGCGTACAACGCCGTCCACAGTTACGGAAACCGTGGCGCCGGGTTCGGCTGAGCCTTCCATGACCAGACCGCCGTTCATCTGCGCCGCGTTCACAGGGCTGGTGAAAAGCTCGGCGTTCACATCCACGGTCACTGCGGTGGAGGTGTCGACGCGCAGGGTGCCAGTGGTGGTCGCCACGTTGCCCGCCGCGTCAGAGCCTGTGACGGTGACGGTGGCGTCATATTCGCCCTGAGGAATGTCGCCAGCGCCAAACGCCGCGGACCATGTGCCATTGGCGGCAGCGGTCACTGTGCGGGTGGTTCCGGCAAGGGTGACCTGCACCAAAGTGCCTGGATCGGCCGTGCCGGTCAGCATCACGCCACCCGCCACATCGGCTGCATTGGCGATATCATCGCCGCCAGCCTGACCGCTGTCGTAGCCAACCGACATCTCGGTGTCGACGTGCACGGTGCCGCTGGTCGATGTGCTGTTGCCAGCGGAATCGGTCGCAACCACGGAGACTGTGCTGTCATAGGTGCCTGACGGAATTTCCGCGGGAGCCCAAGATGCGGTCCAGTTGCCTGAACCGTCGGCCATCACCGTGCGGGTGACGCCTTCGAGCGTGACGAGCACTTGCGAGCCTGCGTCTGCGACGCCAGTCAGAGTGATGCCTGACGCAACTTCGGCTGCGTTGGCGGTGTTGTCGCCACCCATTTGTCCTGCGTCCAGTCCGGCGTTGATTTCGGTATCAACGTGGAAAGTTTCGCTGACGGTGGTGCTGTTGCCGTTGGCATCAGTGGCCACAACGGTCACCGAAGTGTCGTAAGACCCGGTTGGAATTTCGCCGTCGGTCCAAGTTGCTGTCCAATTGCCAGATCCATCTGCCGTCACATTGTGAGTGACACCTTCGACGGTCACTGCAACCTGTGATCCCGCCTCTGCTGTGCCCGACAAGGTCAGACCCGCGCCAAGCTCAGCGGCGTTGGCGATGCCGTCGCCTGCAATCGGTGTGCTGATCGCGGCGCCGCCTTCGGTGTCCACATGCACCGTGAACGTCTCGCTGGTGCTGTTGCCCGCCAGATCGGTCGCGGTGATGGTGACTTCGCTGTCGTAGGTACCGGCCACGATGTCTGCGGCACCATAAGACAAGGACCATGCGCCGCTGTCGTCAACGGTGACGGTCTGGGTTGTGCCCTGGAACTCTACGGTCAACGTGGTTCCGGCCTCGCCTGTGCCGGTAAGAACGACGCCGTCGCTGGCTTCGCCCGCGTTGATCACATTGTCGCCTTCAACAGTGCCAAGAGTGGCGCCAGGGGCGATGGTGTCAACCACCAGAACATCGGTCACCGTGGTGGCGTTGCCGCGTTCGTCGGTGGAGGTGATGGTCACGGCGGTTTCATATTCCCCGGTTGCGATTTCGCCGGTGGCAAATGTCACCGACCAGCTACCGTCGTCCAGCACCGTGGTGGTGTGGGTGGTGCCGTCGATTTCGACCGCGATGGTCGCGCCCGCTTCGCCGGTGCCAGTGATAACATGGCCGGTGGCGTGGTCTGCTTCGTTGACCAGATCGCCTGTTGACTGTGTGCCATCGGTGACCAGAGCGTCGGGCGCGGTGGTGTCGATGTCGACGGTCGGGCCGTCCAGATCGTAAATCGTGCCGTCGGGCGCCGTAACGGTCACAACGGTGTCGTAAACCCCATCAGCAGGCAGCTCGCCGGGTTCGAGGACAACTTCCCAATTGCCGCTATCGTCGATGATGACGGTTTCGGTGGTGTCGCCAACGGACACCGAGACATCAGAACCGGGCTCACCGGTTCCTGTGATGGTCACGGTGTCAGTGCCGGTGCCGCCAATGTCGATCCCGACATCAGGATCGTTGACTGTCGGGATGATCAGGCCGCCACCACCGCCGCCGCCGCCGTCGTCTCCAACCACGCCGGTCACGGCCGCAGCGCCCCCCAAACCAAGCAAGGTTCCGATACCCGGTACCGCCGCCGCAAGAGGGGCCACAACCGGTTCGATCCGCTCAAGGTCGAGAAAGGCCAGGTCGTCGTGTTCCGACCACTTGTCGTCCATCGAAAGGCTGTTGTATTGCGCGAAATACTGGTCGCCAACCGCGTCGCCAAGGTCGACTTTGTGAAACTGGCCATCCTTGCTGAGAAACAGTTCGCGTTCGTCAGCGAGGTCGCCGGCAAAATAGCCCTGAAGGGTAATGGTTTCCCCGGAGGCAAGTGTGATCACAAGATCCCCACCTTGGCGCGTGTAAGCCGTCACATCCAGTGGCGAGAGGTTCAATGACACATCCGTCGCCTGTGACACTGGAATGATCCCGTGATCGGAAACCGCAGTCTGACCACGTACCACGCCTTCGTCCGCACCGCGGACGGCATAACCATAACTATTCATAAATATTCACCGCTCTTGTTCTCAAACTGGGCATTTTTGCCCTTATGATTTGACGGCGACTATACGGAGAGAAATTTGATTTTCCAATTATTTTTTATCAATTGCCTAGCAACACCGTGAATGCCGCTGTTCGTTTGAAAAATAGACGTGATGACAAAGGGTTGCTCAATCTCGCATATTGCAGGCAAAGCACGGTATTGCCCCAAACGGGGCAGATTTCAATCGCTGCTCCAATACCGTGGTGCGATTTGATGTCGTTAGAACAGGAAGTGTTCTGCAGTCAAATCGGAGAGGGCAGTGTTTGCCAATGTAATATGGTGGTTTGCATCCATCCAGATGACCACATTGCTGCCGGATTGGACCAAATGATTGCCCACCAGATCGGCGTAATCGACGATATCCGCGACACCGTGCAAGTTGATCTGATCGCCTTCTCCGCCATCAAAGTCTGTGATCACATCTGCGCCGTCACCGGTTCTGAATTCAAACACGTCCGCCCCGGTGCCGCCTGTTAGCGTGTCATTTCCGACCTGACCATTTAGCACGTCGTTGCCATCGCCACCCTGCAAATAGTCATATCCATTGCCGCCAAACAGCCTGTCGTCGCCAACCCCGCCGTCCAGAACATCGCTGCCGTTGCCGCCTGAGAGCCGGTCGGCACCACCGTCGCCACGGAGCACATCGTCGCCCGCGTCTCCGTACAAATTGTCGCTGCCGTAGCCGCCAAAAATTGTGTCTTGGCCGTCGCCGCCAAACAGGGTGTCGCTGCTGTTTCCGCCTGAGAGCCGGTCCGAGCCAATCCCGCCTGAGATCAAGTCTGCGCCATTGTCGCCATACAGGGAATCGTCGCCGTTTCCGCCATCAAGCGTGTCGTCGCCTTCGCCGCCACGCAGTGTGTCACGCCCGTTGTGGCCAGCCAACAGGTCGTTGCCGTCTTCGCCTTCCAGGCTGTCGCGTCCGCCGCCACCGTTCAGTTCGTCATTGCCTCTGCCGCCCACAAGGTAGTCGTCACCCGCATGACCGTGCAGGGTGTCGTCGCCTTCTTTGGAGCGGATGGTGTCGGCGCCGGCGTTGCCCCGAATGAGGTCGCGGCCAACCCCGCCTGCGATGTAATCCGACGTGGCGCCGCCATTTTGGTCGTAGACAACTTCCAATGTGATGGCGATCAATTCGTAAGGATCGAGATCAAACGAAATGTCTGTCACCGACTGGCCGAGATCGGACATGTCAAAATAGGTCTCCAACCCTATGACGTCGCTTTCGGTCGGATAGTAGAAGTCTTCCAGCGCGGTTGGATTGGTCACGCCGGGGCGTACCAGAATGTCGTCGGCGTCCGGCAAATAAGTCATCCACACACCATTGACTAATTTGATCATGCCGTCGCTGTAGGCGTCACCAAGCTTGTCGATCAACGCATCACGCTCTGCTTCGGTGATTTCCCGTTTCGGGTTGCGCGAGATCAGCAACCCATCTTCGTCATAAACCCGCTGTTCGCTCAGCCCGTCGGACGACGTGGGGTCGATGCCTATTACTACGGCAGACCAGCCTGTCGATCCTTCAGCGATACCCGACAAATCCAGAGAGAATTCCTCGCCAAATTCGTCGCTGAGCGACATTACGTACACAATGCGGCTATAGTTGTCGCCGTAAACGTTGACCTCCATCTCGGTCGGGTCAAAGCCTCCCGCAGTATAGAGAGCCAGATCGCCGTTTGCGTTTTGATAGGTGTTGGCCAAGTGCATCAACGCCAAACCGGCGGGGGAAAGTTCGATCTCGCCCACGTCATCCGGCGATCCTGCGACCGACGTTGAGGTATTGTGGCGCACAGTCCAAAACTCTGCGCCATCAACGCCAAGCTCCAGCATGTTGGAAAACTGTTCGATCAATGTGCCGGCGGCGCGCAACCCTTGCGAGCCATAGTTGTCCGTGTCGATATTCCATTCGGTGACCCGCACATCGATGTCTTCGGGGATCAGGCCCTCCCAGACCGAAAACCGCAGGTCAAGATTACGCAATTCCATACTTGTTGCGTTTTCAGACAGGTCGAAACCGTCAGTCCATTCGTTCATGTAGTAGTGCGCGACGATGCCATCAAAGCCGTTGGAACTGTCAAATTGAAAGCCGTTTGACATGTCGCCATCGGCATCAAGCTGTTCCATCAGCTCAAGGTTGCCTTTGATGATGCGCTGCTCGTAGACGTTGAGGCTGTAGTAGTATTCTTCAGCAGTTTGGCCGTCTTCCCAGCCCGACGGGCGCATGTCCGGGTCCCAGTGCTGCATTGCGGCCAGCGCGTCAGCGTCAGAGAAAGTGCCATTGCTGGCACCCTTGTAGTGGGACTGCCCTCCGGTCACGTTGGCGGTTTGCACATAGATATCCGGCCGAAAGCCGTCGATTTCGACATTGCTCAGGGCTTCGGTGATGATTTGTGCGTTGGAGCCATAGGTGGTCTCGTCGATGGATTGCCAAAATTCATTGCCAATTTCATAGGCTTTGATCAAATCCGCGTCTTCACCCATGTAGGTTAAAACCAGCTCGGCCCAGGCTTCCAACTCAGCGGGATTTGCGTGACTGTCGTCCAGTGCTGCGACCACTAAGGTTACGCTCGTACCGGTTTCCTTTGCCCAATCCAGAAACGTCCTTAGCTCGGCATCCAGCTGGTCAAAGCCCTCTGCCGAAGTGTCGAGTTGGGAGATGTCCTCACCAGAAGCGCGTCCACCAGGATAGCGAAAGTGACTAGCACCAACCAAATCGGCGGCCTCAACGAACGCGTCATTTGGCCTGCCACCCGATTCATTGGTGTCCGACAGAAGGTTGGACCCAAACATGTCCTGCTGCACGGTTATGGGAGCGGCTGAGGTGTCGAGGGTGATCGTTGTCGGCATCGGCAGAAATCCTGAAAAGTCTCTGAATCATGATTTTGGCGGGTGCTTTGAAACGTTGCGGGTCAAATGACCGGAGTCGCATCGTTTGCGTCGCGCGCCGCTTTCTGCGTCAGGAGCTTCAGTTCTTGGCTCTACCTCGGTGCCGAGAGTGCAAAATCACTCATAATCCGGCGGTCCCTTAGTTTTGAGTAGTGGCCAAGTGTTAACGAAATCCAAAGCCAGAACCGTCGGTGCCGCCGCCGAAATTGGCGGCAAATCCGAGATTGATTTGTCTAAATTGAAGTAGATCTTAAGGTTCTGATATCAAACAGAAGTGTTGGAATTCCCCGTTGTAGGACCCACGGACAAAGCAGCGCGATTTACCGAAAATGTGAGCGAAGTGGCAGAGCGGTCAACGTTCCGTCTAGGGCAAATTCGATGCAGGGCGCGGTGCAACGTGCGGCTTTCGGGCAGGTGGGGCATTTTTTTGGAAAAACTAGTCACAAGGATTCGCCGGGCGACGCCCAATCCGCGGCACCGAGTGTACCGTGTCGACGCAATGCGCGGCTTGCGACTTTGCTCTCAGCCGTCTGGGTCATCCACGTAGGTGCGCCAAGAGTGCTGCTCGCGAAACCCAAGCAGGTCGCGGATTTTGCGATTGGAGTACAGCGCCTCAGTCTCGCCCATATCCGCTGCGACGGGCACACCGGGAAAGAAACGCGCGGCAATCTCGTGGGCGGGCAGGTTGACCGAGTTGGTGTCGTTGCCTGCATTGAATATCTGGAAGCCAAGATTGTCGGTTTTCAGGCACAGATCGACAATCTGGCCAAGATCGCGGGCATCGATGTAGCAGAAAATATTGCGCCGCCTGACGGCGGGATCAGCAAAATAGGCGGGGAAGTTTTCATACTCATGGGGTTCGATCACATTGCCGATCCGAAGCCCGTAAATGTCCGCACCGAATCTGCGCTGGAACGCGCGCCCTGTTTTTTCGTTGACCACCTTAGAGAGGCCATAGCTGTCCATGGGGTTGGTGTCATGGGCCTCATCCACCGGCAAATAGTCCGGGTTGATCGTGCCGTCTGCGAAACAAACCCCATAGGTGGTTTCCGACGACGCAAAGATGATTTTTCTGATGCCGAGTTTTGTGGCGGCCTCGATCACGTTGTAGGTACCGATTGTGTTGACGCGGAAGGTCTCGTGGTCAGGGGCGATCAGAATGCGCGGAACAGCGGCAAAGTGCACCACGGCGTCAAACGCGGGCACTCCGGTGCCGGGCTCCAGTTCGTCGAAGTTGGCGTAGCTGGACATGACGTTGAACATTGAGCCGCTGTCGGTGATGTCAGCGATCAGGTCGTCGATGCCGGGTTCGTTAAGCGGTGTCAGATCAACGTTGACCACGCGGTGGCCCGCGTCCCGCAAATACCGGCAGGCGTGCCGTCCAGCCTTGCCGGATCCGCCTGTAAAAAGGATGCGCATAAGGATCTCCTGTGATACTGGCCGGTCTTTAGACATGGCAGGCCGCTTGCGGTGGAGTATTTCCAACTCACATCTGAATTTCAATGGCACCCGCCAGCGGCTTGTGGACGCGGTGGGTGACCTCGGTGCGCGGATTTAGCATGCTGCCGGAACCGAAAATGGCCGCGGGCCAAGCTTGGCAGCGGTGCGACTTGATGGGAACGTCAAATTGTTATGCCGCCGTCTGATTGCAGGGTTTGGCCGGTAAACAGGGCTGCATCGTCGGACGCGAGGAATGCAACAGCGGCGGCGACATCCTCGGCTGTGCCAAGTTTGCCGGACGGCTGGCGGCGGTTGAAAAAATCCCAAGCCTTTTCGGTGCTGCCGAACTCGGCCTCAAGCTCTGCGATCCGGCCGCGAAAACTGGGTGTGTCCACCGTACCGGGACAGACGGCATTGCAGCGGATGCCCTCGGCCACATAATCGGCGGCGACGGCTTTGGTGAGCCCGATTACGCCGCCTTTGGCAGCGCAATAGGCGACACGTTTCGGGAAGCCTTTGATCGAGCTGGCGACGGAGGCGATCGTCACGATGCTGCCACCGTGCTGGCGCATGCGCGGAACTGCGGCGGACAGGACGTTGTAGGCGCTGTCGAGGGTGATGGATTGCGAGCGTTGCCAGTCTTGCGGGCTGCATTCCTCGATGGTGCCCTGATGCACATAGCCAACGGCATGTACTAGAATATCGACCCTTTCAAATCCGGAAAAATAGCCATGAACGGCGTCATAGTCGGTGGCGTCCAGTGTGGCCGTGTCCATGCCGGTTTCCTGCGCCATCAGCGCCCCATCCAGATCGGACGCAAACACCTGAGCACCTTCATCCCTCAGGCGGCGCGCCGTCGCATTTCCAATGCCCTGTGCTGCTGCTGTGACAACTGCGACTTTGCCTTTTAACCGGTTTGACATGGGGGCTCCGTGAAATTGGTCCGTTGGATCGTGCGCATGACCATTGCACAGTTTCTGACGTCCGTCGCCACTTCTTGGCCACCATCAGGCCAACTGGTAGCATCTGTATGCTCAACCCGGGATCAAAAGAGGGGCGTTCGCTTGAACTGTAAAGCTCGGCCAAAGGCGCTCATTCCAACGTCATCATTTCAACCGGCTGTTTTCTACAAAATTGGCCAAAAGGGTTATTCCCGCCGACTACTTTGGAGGGCTGTTTCCGGTGCTAAACAGTCCTTCCGGCCTTGTTGCCGGACAGCCGTTTTGCCGTCGGCTCGACCTTATAGACAACAATCTTACGGAGCTGCCTGAGGTCCAGACTTCAAACGGTCAAGCTCTGTAGGCTGGCAAGGGCGACCTATCTTGAAGCGCGATCATCCTCTTGAGCATTGTTTCATGGAGTTGTTGCCGCTTGGGCTGCCATCCTTGCAAAAGATTTCGCCAAGCCCCTGCTGGATGCGGTGTTGGTGTTGGGTGAGGCACATGAATTAAAGTAGTCCCGAGCGCGCGCTATTGGGGCATTATGTGCATCGTGCCCAACCCGTCGGCGTCTGAGGCCGAGACGCAGAGACTGGACAACGTGCGGGGTTGATCCTCTGGCCATGGGGTGCCTCTGTGCAGCACGGCACGTTGATCCCAGATCAACACATCACCGGCTTGCCAGCTATGAGAGTAGGTGAAATCCGGCTGCGTGCAAAACTCCATCAACTCGCGCAGCAATGCGGCGCTTTCGGCGGCGTCATATCCGTCAACAGCAAAGGCATGACTGGCGATGTACAGCGCCTCTTTGCCATTCACCGGGTTGGTCCAGACCGATTTCCAGTGCTGATCAGGCCATTTATGAAACATAGGGAGTTTTGCCAGTTCGGGCGAAATTTGCGCGCGTGAATGGCTGTAGCGGTGGCGAATGCCACGCCCCCTAACGCGGGCCTTCAAGCTTTCGGGCATTGCCGCCCAGGCTGCGCGCGTCGAGGCGAGTTCTGTCGCGCCTCCTGATTTTGTCACCACTCTCCCGATCAGGATGTTGGTCAGCGCTGGTACAGGCAAAAAGGTGCTGTCGGCGTGCCAAAGAAAGTTTGCTTTGAGGTGCAGCGTGTGCAGGTCATCTGCTGCGGTCAGCTTGCCATCGGCACGCACGTTCGAAACTTTTGGCACCTTATAGGCATCATCAGATGTGCGCTCATCCGCCAGACGGTCTTCGATAGTGCCAAAGCGGCGGGCAAGCGCCAAATGGTCCTCATCCGTAATGTCTTGGCCGCGAAACAGCAGGGCGGAATGCTCTTCAAAGAGCGCGCGCAATCGGAAAAATCCGTCAGTCCGGGCGACATCTGCCAGTGACACGTCTTCGACAATGGCCCCAAAAACAGGTGTTAGCGGTGTGGTTTTCCAGCTGGCTGTCGGGTTAATCATGGTGTGCTCATTGCTTCAATTTCTTCTGGGCTCAGATCCTTGACGCTGTCCCAGGCCATGCTTTTGGCGCTGTTCAGCAACCCTTTGGGATCCATTCGTTTTTTCCATGCCAGATGGCGGTAGTCGGCGTTTTTTAGGCCACCCCCTTCGACTTGCCACGTGTGCGCGTCGTAGACGGGAAACCCGTTGTCCTCATAGATTGCGTTGATTGCCGCGAGTTGGTCCGCATCTCGGTACCAAATGATGGGCAGGTCAAAAGTCACGATTTCGCCGTCGACGCGGGAAAATTCGTGATGGTTCCAAACGTCATCGGTTAGGTGTTCGCGCAGGTCCGCGATTGCCTGCGGGTCCGGCGGGCTGGGGCAGCCGACCTGTTGATAAGTCGCGGAACGGTCCGCCTTGAGCACTTGAAGCGTCGTATGGTTGTAGGAGAAGTCATAGACATGAGGGATGCCCGCGTCACCACGTTCGGTGTCGGTCATCATCAGGTCGACGTAGCCGCCCTCGGCTTCCATCAGGGCAGCAAAAGTCGATGCTTGCGCGGCGGGGATCATAGAAACAAGTAGGTGTTTGTTGGCTCTGATCTTTCCATCAAGACGAGGGAAATAGGTGGTGATGCGGGCATCGACTGTGCTTATCAGCTTAGGGCCAATGTCACCGCGTTGTGCAAGGGCGTAGCCGGCGGCGTAAGCGCCCTCGTAGGTGTCAAAGGTGGCCATGCAGCCTATCCAATCCTGCAAAGGAACGGTGCGAATGGTGACTTCGGTGATCACACCGTTCAAGCCCCAGGCATGGTGAATTTGCATGACGTGCGCACCTTCAAACCGGCGCTCTTCCGGCGTGTCGGTGACCGACATCGCTTTCAGCGCACGCAGATTGCCGGGGTCGCGCAGCATACCGTTGGCGATGGACCCGATGCCTGATGAGCCGCCCGCCACGAAACCGCCGATGGTGGCGATTTCCTGCGTGGAAGGGAACATGCACATCTCGCGGCCACTTTCGGCAAGGGCGGCGTTGATGTCCTTCATCAGCGCACCTGCTTGGACCCGCACAAAGTCTTCTCCGATCTCAAGAACTTTGTTCATCGCGGTCATCTCCAGGACCAATCCGCCGTCCATAGGCACCGCCTGTCCGTAGTTGCCGGTGCCACCGCCGCGAAGGACGACGGGCACGCCAGCGTCATACGCCGCCGAAAGGCACTGCTTCAGTTCGCCGACGTCCTTCGGGCGCGCGATCAGATCAGCAAAACAACGTTTGAGGCGCGCGTTCAAAATGGGGCTGTACCAAAAAAAGTCCCGCGACCGCTTCTTGACCAGAACGGTTTCGCTGATCACCTCAACGGGGGCGAGTGCGGCGGCGAAAGCGCCCCAATCAATGTCAGTCTTTCCCGAGATAGAAGTCATGCCACTGTCCTGTCTGCATAGGTTTTCAGGGGGTATAGTTGTGTGCTGTCGTCCAGCGCTGAGGTTGTCGACGGCGCATCACATACCAAGAGGTCGTCGATACTGGCTTCATCAACGAAGGTTTGCGCCATGCCCAACGCTTGCGCGGCGTCAGTGGTGATCATCGGCCAAAGGTCCGCCAAGGGTGGGTCCAGATGGGCGGCCAGAACAGCCAGAGCAAGCGACGCACGTGGATTGTGGCGCCCGAGCGGGCAAAATGCATCTCGCACATTATCTGTTCCGACGATGACCGGCACACTTGAAGCGCGCAATTCGCGCACGCGTGTCAGGCCGCGCCTGTCAGGGGTGCCTTCGGTGCGGCCCTGCAGGTACAAGTTGGTGGATGGCAATGTCACGACAGACAGGCCCGATTGCGCGACCAAATTGATCCGCCGCTTCATCGCGTCGCCGCTCAAATTCATCATACTGCAGGCATGCCCACACAGGATTGGGCCATCAAATCCAGTTTCGATGGCGGTCCGCGCTATCAGTTCAAGGCCATCGAGTCCGTCTGCCAAACCTTCATCCACATGAAAATCCAAAGCGATGCCATGGTGCATTGCGATTTCAAATGCGGTTTGAATGCCCTTTGGCAGATTGGGTTGATCCAGAACGAAGCTGCCGAGGGCGCCTCCGACACACGAAATTTCCCGCACCAAGGTTTTTGCGGTCTGAGGATCGGCCAAATCCTCCAGAGAGGTGAGCGGCGCGAGGTTTAGAGTTATGTGGTCCCGAAAGTCCTGCGCAAGTTCCTTAAGGATATGCCAAGCCAATGGGGGCGTACGTGCACCTTCGCCATGGGACCAGTCGACATGGCTGCGCGCGGCCTTGCAGCCTGCCGAAATCAATTCTTGCAGGCCGCGTGTTGCACGGGCGCGCAAATCCTCTTCGCTCCAGAAGGCCTTGTCCTGCGATTGCGCATCTATTGCGGCGCGCAGGTTGCCGCCCACGGCAGGCATGCGGTCAACGGAGTGGCATTTATCAAGATGGACATGTGCCTCGGTGAAGCGCGGCAGCACCAGCTTGGGAGCAGGTGACAGTGAAGCAGGGAGCAATCTGGGGCTACCGCCATTTTTACAGATCAGATCACCGCGCAGATACGCCCCTTCAACAATGCCGCCGAAACCCGTCGCAGATCGCACCAAGGATCTGGGAACTTTGACATCCGCAATACGGACGTCTCTTGATGGTTGAGTGAGAAGCGGTTTGTTCATTTGGGGGATGCCCTGTGATCAAACTGCGCGAAATCTTTGAGGAACTCTGCAAAGTTTGTGGCGGCTGTGGTGAGCAAGTGCGTGCCCGCCGCTGCCGAGGCCGCCGCGGCATTTCCGCAGGCCCCTTGGTCATTCAGATCGTCGATTATCCAACCCGGGCGCGCGGGTTGGCCGGACATGCCAATCTTTGGAAATGCGTCCGCCCAGCCTTCCATCGCCGTGCGAAAATCCGCCGCAAGATCCATGTCGACCACTTCGGGATGGATCGCCAACATGGCAGAGGTCTCGATAAATCCGGCATGCAGATCGTAGGCCAGATCTGCGACATCAATCAGACCGTCATAGTCTGCGAACCCAAACCAACTGCAGGAAACAACAATCATCTCATGCGCGATCCGCATGTCACGCCCCGCGATCTCAAGTGCGGCCGAATTCCCGCCATGTCCATTGAAGAGCACCAGCCTGCGGATGCCTGCGCGCGAGACGGAGGCTGCCACGTCGCGCAACACAGCCAAGAGTGTTTCTCCTGAAAGGCTGAGTGTGCCGGGATGGGTGCCGTGTTCCTCACTTTTGGTGATGGTAAGCGTCGGCAGAACCAGCACGCTCATTGCCGCGTCAAGTGCCGCGAGGCTTTGGCGTGTGACGGCATTTATCAACGCTGTATCGACATTGACGGGCAGGTGGGGGCCATGTTGTTCGGTGGCCCCGATCGGCAGGACAGCGACAGTGGTTTCCGGCAGTTTGGCAAATGCACTGGAGGGCAAATCAGCCCAATATCCTTGCACAGTCATGTTCCAAGCCCTCGCGCAGAGGGGTGGATCAGACACGCCAATAGCACACGCGTTTCCATAGGTTCTCCTTTCAAAGAACTGGTGTTGCGAGGCCCTTGGGATTTATCCGTGCCAGAGATTGACAAGTAGATTGGCATCGAATGTAATCTGGGACAAGCGGAAATTTCCCTAGGAAAACATCAATAAAATGAGAGAGTTAACGCCTGAATCCATCCGGCCACCCTTTGCCCGTTATGCGCACGGAGTGGAGATCCCCGGCCATTGGCGGCTTGTTCAAACATCCGGACAATTGGGGATTCGCATGGATGAGGTCGTGCCGGAAGATGTGCGTTCGCAGGCTGAAATCTGTTTTGCCAGTATTGATGAAATTCTTGCCAGCGCAGGCATGGCGCGAGGCGACATTGCCCACTTGACAGCGTATGTCACCGACCGCGCGCATATGGCCGCCTATATGGCCGCACGGGATGCGTTTCTGGCTGATGTGAATCGGCTGCCCAGCTCCACCTTGTTGATTGTGTCGGGGTTCACGCGGCCAGAGTTCAAGGTCGAGATTGAAGTGCTCGCGGCAGCGCCCTAAGATTTGACCCCATACTCGCCGTACCTTTCACAAGGGAACATGCAGTTCACAGGGCCGAACGTGGAAGGGGCCAATAACCGGTTCGGTGAGGTTTTCTGTGCTGCAAGAATGGGTTTGCTGTTCTGGCTGACAAACCCCGCGCAGCCACCAAACGCGCCTACACAAGCCCGACTTGTCCGACACAGCCTCAAGTGTACACGCACACGAAAGCTCACTTTCCGCCGCTTGTGGCCAAAGCGGCTTCCTACTTGGCGCAACGAATTCAGGCGCAAACGCTGCTGTTGCGAGCAAAAGTCTGGACTTCGGAAAAGCTGACCTTGGCAGTTTCCTGATTTGCGCCGTTGCGGCCAATAGCGGCTTGGAGCCCAAATTATCATTCGCTTTTGGACATCGAGTTGCCATTTGGTGACGCGCTCGGCACAGTCTCACTATGACAAGCTCACCTAAGAAGCCATTGGCAGGATCTTGGATCAAACAGGGTTCTTCAATCGTCGCAGACCAAACTGAACTCGAGATCGAGAGACGTATGCGCGAAGATTTGCAACAAGTTTCAGCATCTGATGATGGTTGGGAGCTATTATTTGTTGACCCCCTTGATGGCACGTACTGGGAATTAACATTCCCGCAATCATCGATGCATGGTGGAGGACCAAAACTGCTTTCGCCGGTGCCATTTTTATTGGCACAGACCAAATACGGATTATGAACCGAACGGCACCCTCGTCAACAAATCGGACTGCCGAACACATGTCCAAGACTGAACCATAAAGAAAGAAAAGTGGCGGGCCCGCAAACGCAGCCGTAGGGTTATCTCATTCCCGAGGACCTGTATGTACAGGTGGGTGCCAGGTAATCAGGCCAGGACCAGAACAGAGCCAGCTCCCTCGGAATTGCTTAAGGCCACCGGAATGCAACCGTATTACGAGAAGGGCAGAACCCGCCACCGCTCTATCTATGCGTCCGACCGCCTCAGCGCAAGAGGGCAGTGGCGCAGTTGCTCTTGCAATTTGTTCATGAATTGTTCACGTTGATGGCATGAATGACATTGCCCCTCAATCACTACAACCCGGTCAGCTTTTGGCCCGTGGCGTCAGCCGTCACTTGCGCAGCCATGGCTATGTGTCGATCGAGGAATTTGTGCCAACGCGCGGCCTGCGCGTTGACGTGATGGCGCTTGGTCCCAAAGGGGAACTTTGGGTGGTGGAATGCAAATCCAGCCGCGCGGATTTTCAATCAGACACGAAATGGCAAGGCTATCTGGAGTGGTGTGACCGGTATTTCTGGGCGGTAGATACGGATTTTCCGACCGAGCTGCTGCCGGAAGGCACGGGGTTGATCATGGCGGATGCGTATGATGCTGAAATTATCCGCATGGGACCCGAAGACAAGCTGGCGCCTGCGCGACGCAAGAAGATGATCCAGAAGTTCGCCACAGACGCGGCGCGGCGACTGCACCGGTTTCGCGACCCCAAACTGGCGCCAATGCCTGATGAGGAGACCCCACGATGATGGTGAAGTTTTATTATCCTGACGATGACTGGTGTTACCGCGGCCTTCAAACGGTGCACGCGGTTTTCCACAAAGACGGCAAGCTGATCGCACGCGCTGAGCGCGGCGATCGCAATGGATATTACGAGTTTGAAATTACCGGCTTTGAACTCAAAGGTCCCGGCGAAATCCTCACGTAACCGGCGTTTCAGTCGACGTGTTTGGCCGTCGCAGCCGCGGCGCGAATTTCGTCGGCGATTTCTTCAGCTTCTTCCGGAGAGAAGTCCATCGGAATTTCCAGACCGTCGGCTTCGATAAAAATCCGCACGAATCCCTGATCGGTCGGGCCGATTTGCATGTTGGCTTCGATGTCGCGTTCGGTGTTGATGCCCATGACGGTTCTCCTGTGCTGGCAAATCGGGTAGCGTGAATGCACGACGAAGGCAAGGCACGCGGCGACAGGAGAGTGCAGTGCGTGAGATTGATGAAGTTACTTTGCGCCAATTTGAGGCGCGCGATCTGGATTGGCTGGTAGAGGCACACGCAGAGCTTTATGCCAGAACAGAAGGATTTGATGACAGTTTCGCGGTGTTGGTTTCCGCGATTTTGACGGATTTTGTGGATCACAACGACGCCATTTGGGAACGCGGTTGGGTTGCCGAGCGGCAAGGGTGGCGATTGGGCAGTATTTTCTGCGTGAAATCCAAGGATCCATTGCAGGCCAAACTGCGCTTGTTCCTGGTGCAACCAGAGGCGCAGGGGCTTGGACTTGGGCGGCGATTGCTTGAGACCAGCATGGGGTTTGCACGCGACCGTGGCTACACAGGAATGCAGCTTTGGACCCATGAAAGTCATGCCGCGGCTTGTGCGCTTTATGCGGCCTATGGCTTTGAAATGACCGATGCGCAACCGGTGCGGAATTTCGGTGTCGACCTTGTCGAACAAACTTGGAAAATTTCATTTTAGGCGCTTGCAATCGCCGACGCGGGGCGCTAAATCGCCTGAGCGTGCCGCCTTAGCTCAGTTGGTTAGAGCACTGGTTTGTGGAACCAGGGGTCCCCCGTTCGAGCCGGGGAGGCGGTACCATTTCTCCAAGAAACTTGAATTGCTTGCGTTGTGTTTCTGGCCGCGTGCAACTGTAGTGCGGTGTGGCCTGTGAGCAAACGCCAGTGAACCGACGGTCGGCTCCCGGTCAGCAGCTTTGTTTCCGATCGGGCGTTTTGCAGGGTAATTTCCCGGCACTGTTTCCAAATTCGTGGTAAATAATTGCCTAAAAAGTCAAAAAGCTTGCGCAAAGCTTTAGAAACAAGGACATTTGTCGCGTTAACTATTTTTAGCACTACGCATTTCGATCAAAGGGGGCTGCCATGTTCCACCCTGCGACAATTCGAAATACGCGTGCCGGACTTTTGGGGGCGTTGTGCCTGTTGCTGGCCATTGGCGGCAACAGCGGGTCTTTTCGTGTCTCTGCAGATGTGGATCCTCTGAATGCGCCATATGAATTGGTGCCATTCTCTGGCGACGCGACACTGCGTGATTTCACAGCCGAGCATCTGAACGATCCGGACCTTTGGCCAACCGTGTTGCGGCTGAACGATTTGGCGTCGGTCGCGGATTTATCGCCCGGAACAGTATTGCAGTTACCGGTCGTGCAGGTGGCCTTGGCAGATGAGGCTTTGGCCATGTCACTTACGGCGATTCAGAAAGCCACAGCCGAGGGCGCGCGGCTGTTTGCGCCGCGCCAAATTGGCGACGCTATTTCGGATCGGGACACGGCGGTGACACGGCGCGGCGAAGGCGAATGGCGGCAAGTGGTAAATTTCGCAGGCTCCAGCACCGACCATGCAGTGGAGGCCTTTGAGATTGCAGTGGCACAGCGCGACCGCGCGGCGGAGGCGTTGATTACAGACATCCATGGCCGCGTAGAAGGCCGAGACCCGGCAGAGGCAGCTTGGTCTGATCGGGCGCTTGACGACATTTTGGTGGAATTTGAAAGAGTGCGCACGCTGACCAACTCCACCACACAAGTGACCTTTCGCGACCTAAGCCGGTTGCGGCTTAATCCGAACTCGAATGCTACGATTCAACGCATGCGGTCGGACCCGCTAACGGGCAAAGAAGTCACCAAAGTCAGCCTGCAGAGCGGCGATTTTTATGCGCTGCTCAATCAGTTGTCTGATCAGGACAGCTTTGAAATCGACGTGCCCGGCATTCAGACAACCACCGAAAGCGATGATTTCTGGATCAAGAAAGAGGACGACAGCGCTCTGTTTGTGAACTACGACACGGCGGCTCTGGACATCGAAAGCGGTACTGCAAAGGTGTCGCTCGGGCAGGACGAGGGTGTCGTGATCACCGATGGCGGTGTTACGGCGCGGGCGGAAGTTCTGGAGCGCACGGTGTTGTCAGCACCAGCCGACAAGTCCGAAGTCTTCGGACGTGCGGTTGATCTTAGCTGGCGGGCGTTTCCAGAGGCCAGCGGCTATTGGTTTGAGGTTGCGGGCGATCCGGGCTTCAACCAGATGATCACCACCGAATGGGGCGTTAAGGACACTGGATTTCGTGTCGAAGCCTTGATCCCTGGCGTACATTTCTGGCGTGTTGCGGCGCTGGATAAACTGGGTTTGCCCGGTAAATGGTCCGAAACCAGCGCCTTTGAGCTGCGCATTGACGAGACACCGCCGTTCTTGACCATCTTGGCACCGCAAGAAGCCACGCTAGTGGAAAGTGACGCGATCGAGGTCTTGGGAGCGGCCGAGGCCGGCGTGATGCTGACGCTCAATGGCGCACCTGTGAAGATGTCAAGTGATGGCAGCTTTGTCATGCAAGCCCCTTTGAAGGTTGGAGAAAATCAATTGGTGCTTGTGGCGCTGGATGCCGCTGGCAACCGCTCCGAAAAGCGTAGGACGGTGACCTATGTCCGGCAGGAAGCTGTACAGATTGATTTGGACGCTGGTCTTGCGCGACAAGGAGATTTGCTGGTTAGCCGCACACCGGAGCTTACAGTTTTGGCCGCGACCTCGGCGCCGGCGGGATTGGACGCGGTGTTGCGCGATGACGTGGGCGCAGAGATCGGCCGCACACGCACAGGCGCCGGCGGTCGGCTCGCCATGTCGGTGCCGGTGGGACCACAACCACAAGGCTATCGCTTTGAAGTGGTGTCGTTGGCGGGTCGTTTGGTTGGCGAGTTGGCGTTCTCCGTGCAATTGGACACGCAAGCGCCAGAGATCGTTTTGGACGTGCCACCACCGCGCGCCACGTCAGAAGAAACGCTGGATTTGACTGGGGTTTTTGGCGACGCCGTGAGCTTGAAGCTCGACGGTCAAGCGCTTGAGATGTTTGATGATTTCTTTGCCACTCAAATTGCGTTGACGCCCGGGCGCAACGCTTTTGAGTTGAGAGCTGAAGACGCTGCAGGAAACGTCGGCGTTCTGGCTGTGGAAACGCTTCTGGATCTGGAACCGCCAGAAATCACGTCTGCGGACATGCAGCGGCCCAGCGGGGAATCGGGGCCGATTGAAATTGTGGTGACAGCAACAGATGAAGGCGGTCTGCGACAGGCCGCGCCTTATCTGGTGGAAGTTGGGGATGCGGAATTTGAAGGGTATTTGCGCTGTGACAGCCGCGCGGGTGTCTGTCGCGCAAGTTTGCCAGCCTCGCAAGGTGAGATGAGTTTGATCGAAGTGATCGTGCAGGATTACGCGGGCAACGAGGCGTTCCGATGAGAGGGCTGAGGTGGGGATGATTGGGATGATGCAACGCATGATGCGTATTTGGGTAGCTGTGGTTTTGGCGCTGAGCGGTGAGGCCGTCAGAGCGCAAGACACGGCTGCACCCGTGGATCAGGGTCTTTTGGTCGTCTACGGCGTTCTCGCGCCAACGCGTGAAGGCGATATTGATCACCGCGAAACCATTTTATTTAGTGTTCCCCGTAATTTACGCGACCGAATTTATGTACGGATTTTTGATCCAGAGATGAACGGTGCGCATGATTTCAGCTATGGGCGCTATGGCAACACAGAGACAATCTATCGGGTGTTTGGTGGCGACGGTGCTCGTACTGGCATTGAGATGCCGGTGCCGGTCTCAGACGGCGCGCGACCACAAAAGGTAAAACGCGCCGCGCTTATGGCACCTCGGTCCGGAGACGTCCTGCGAGAGGCCACGTTTGTCGCTGACAAGAAAACCGATGGGCAATGGGTGTCGCTCGGATCGGTGCGGGCCCGCCAAGGTGAGATCATTGGCGACCGCGCTTGGTTTCGCCTCGAAGTCCTTGGGGCGGATGGGGACGACGGCAACGGGTTCAACGTGGATGTGAGTCTCGCGCGCGATGTGCATCGCCGACCCGACGGGCTTGTGATGGAAGCGTATCAGCCAACCATTCGTTGGCCTGGTGACGGTGTCGGCACAAGGGTTGAGCTGTTGAACCCCACAACCGGCCCCCTGACGGTGCAAAATTTTGACGGCGCGGCAGGCGATCTGCGTCTGAACCGTATGTATTCTGACATGCGACTGCGGGCGTCAGGCCAGAACGTCTGGAGCTCGGAAGAAGTATCGCCTGGTGAGGATTTGCTTGCCATCACCTTGCGTGGCGGGTTTGAAACCCCCAATGATGTGACCCTGTCGGTGTTCGATCAAACAGGCACTGCTTTGCCAATCCTGATGCCACCCCGACAAGCCCCAGTGCCGGAACGCCCCGACGCTTTGCCGCGCGCGCGGGAATTGGCGGACTGCCGGTCGGTGGCCTTTGATGGCAGCCATGACGGCGCGGATCCATTGCTGGCCTATATGTGGGACTACGGCGATGGTGCAACCGGCGCGGAGCCGGTGAGCGCCTATGGCTACAGCACACCTGGCAAGTATGACGCGCGCCTGCGCGTTCTGTTGCCCGGTACGCGCGCAGCACGCGGGGCTGAGGCCACGGCACCCGTGCACATCCGCAAAGCACCGGTTGCAATGGCAGGTCAGGACATAACAGTGGCACCGGGCGATGTGGTGGCTTTTGACGGTGGCAGCTCAGTTCCCAGTGACAGCCCGATCACCCGCTATGTTTGGACCTTCGGTGATGGCGCCGCGGTTGAAGGCGCGGCTGCCGAACACGTCTATGGTCAGGCGGGGGCTTATCGGTCGGTGTTGCGGGTGTCTGATGGCAGCAGTCATCCCTGCAACTTTGGCGTGGCAACGCGCTTGGTGACTGTGAACGCAGCGCCAGTTGCCGAGGCGGGCACGGATCAAAGCACTATCGTGGGCCGTGCTGTGACGCTGGATGGCGCTGCCAGCTATGATGTGGACGGCACCATTGGCGCCCACGTCTGGGAGATGGGCGACGGGACAACGCTCGACGGATCGCGGGTGACGCATGTCTATACCGAGCCCGGGGTATACACTGTGGCGCTTGCCGTGACCGACGACAGCGGGGTTGCCAATGCAACGGCTATGGATCGTTTGACCATTCGGGTGAACGCGCCACCGGTGCCGGTGATCGAAGGCCCGTCAGAGCCGGTTGCGGTGGGCGAAGCCGTTGTGCTTGATGGCAGCGGGTCGCGCGATGCGGATGGCGTGATCTTGAGCCATTTGTGGGATTTCGGCGATGGCTCGATCGGCGAAGGTGAGATGGCCGAATACGCTTGGGCCAAACCAGGCGTTTACCGCGTGGTACTGGCAGTGACCGACAATTCCGGCACCACGTCGGCCACTCAACAGGTGGCCTATGAGGTGATCGTCAATACGCGACCCGTGGCCGACGCCGGAGCGGATCAATTTGTGACAGCATCAGATGTGCAGTTTGACGGTGGCGGCTCTCGCGATATCGACGGGCAGATCGCGCAATACCTTTGGGACTTTGGCGATGGACGCACCGGACAGGGACCACGCCCTGTGCACAGCTTTGCACGGCCCGGCACTTATGATGTGGCTTTGACCGTGCAGGATGACAGCGGTGCGCCACAAAGCACCCATCGCGACACGATGAAAGTGGTGGTGAACGCCGCGCCAATTGCGGATGCCGGTCCTGCATTGACGGTGGCGCCGGGCGAAGAGTTTGTGCTGGATGCGGGGGCGTCACTTGATCCCGACGGTCGGGTGGTCGATTACGTCTGGTCGTTCACGGATGGCAGCTCCAAGACCGGCGTGCGCGCGGCGCACAGTTTTGATCAACCGGGACTGCATCGCGTGATGCTTGCCGTGACCGATGATTTTGCGGGCGGCGGCGCGGGTGACGAAAGCGAAGTGTTGATCACGGTCAACGATCAGCCTGTGGCTGTTGCAGGCCCCAATATTCGCGTGGCACCAGACGAAAGCGTGTCTTTTGACGCAACCGGATCCTTTGATCGCGACGGTCAATTGACGGGTTACAGTTGGGAATTTGACGATCTGCAATCCCCGCTTGAGGCCAGTGTTGTCGAACGCGCGTGGCCATCGGCCGGCGTGTTCAACGCCCGCCTTGTGGTGCGCGATGACAGCGGCGTTGCCAATGCGACAGCCCAAGACAGCGTTGTCATTCAGGTCAACCACCGTCCCGAAGCCGAAGCAGGTCCTGTAATCGATACCGACCAGTTGCTCGTGACACTGGATGCGGGCGGCTCAAGCGACGCGGATGGGGACAACCTTGTCTATCAGTGGGACTTTGGCGACGGATCGCGTCCGATGTTTGGTCGTGAAGTGGCGCATGTGTTCCCAAGGGCCGGGCGCTTTCCTGTGACGTTGCGGGTGGACGACGGTTCGGGCCTCAGCAATGCCAGCGATATTGACGCCACCACAGTGATCATCAACGCGGCACCTGTGGCACATGCCGGTGGCAACCGTGATGTGTGTTCAGGCGAGTCGATCCTGTTTGATGCGTCTCAAAGTGCGGACGCGGATGGCGATCTGTTGCAGTACAACTGGAACTTTGGCGATGGTACGTGGTCTGACATCATCAACCCGACCAAGACCTATGAAATGCCGGGCACCTATCCGGTGACATTGTCGGTGGCGGATGAAAGCGGTTCAAGCCGTGGCAGCGATCGCGACCGGATTGCGGTGATTGTGCAAGAAGGGCCTATTGCCAACGCGGGGCCTGATATGCGGGTGTGCGTCAATCAAGAAGTGCGCATGGATGGCAGCGGCTCCACCGATGCGGATGGATCGGTGAATGGCTATGAGTGGACCTTTGGCGATGGCAGCCGCGCAAGCGGCGCGTCGCCGGTCAAAAGTTTTGAACGCGCTGGCACCTATTCCGTGACTTTGACCATAACGGGCGACGCGGTTGGTCAATGCAGCCCGCTGGACACAGACACCGTGACGGTCGAGGTGCTGCCTGCGCGCAGCCAAACGATTGTGGCCGTCGACCGCGCACCGGTCGGCGAGGCGGTCGCGTTTTCAGCCAAACTGGGCGAGGCCGCAGGAACCGGCGATCCAGTGGCGTTTGACTGGCAGTTTTCCGACGGTGCAAATGCGTCAGGACAAAACGCCAGCCATGTGTTTGATGCCCCGGGTGAATATCTGGTGACATTGACCACCAAACTTGAGGGCGGCACGCAGGACTGCGGGCAATTGGTCAGCCGCCACAAGATTGTTGTTAACGCAGCGCCCCAGCCCGCGATTGATGGACCCGAAAGCGTCGCAGTGGGCGCGTTGGTGTCGTTTGACGCTGGTGGGTCGCTCGATCAAGACGGGGTGATCACGCGCTACTTGTGGGACTTTGGCGACGGCAACACGTCGACTGGGGTTGCTGGACACCACCGCTATGAAAAGGCCGGCACCTATGCGTTGACCCTTGAGGTTGTCGACGATGCGGGCGTGGCCAATTCGGTCGCGGTGGCGGCGCGGCAGGTCACGGTCAATCCGGTGCCGATTGCCGGGTTGGATACGCCGCCCGCGCTCTGTGCGAACACTCCACGCAGCTGGCAAGTGACTGCGGCGGAGGGTGTCGCGGTCAACTGGGCGTTTGGCGACGGGCAGACCGACACCGGGGTCGCGGTGGAGCATGTCTTTGCCAAGCCGGGGCTTTATCCTGTGGCGGTGACCACAGATGACGGGCGCGGGTTGGCGAATTCGGTTTACCGCGAGGAGGTATACGCGCGCGTCAATGCGGTGCCGGAGGCTGATGCGGGGCCGGATCGTGTGGTCTGTCCCGGTGAAGACGTGGTTTTCAGCGCCGGTGGGTATGATGCGGATGGCAAGATCACCAACCACATCTGGACATTCTCGGACGGTGTGGAACTGCGCGGAGCCGAAGTGACACGCAGCTTTGGCGTCACAGGCCCGGTTGATGTGACCCTGAGCGTTGTCGATGATAGTGGTGCAACCTGCAACACAGGTCAGGACATGGCGCGGGTTCTGGTTAACAGCGCGCCGGTTGTGGATGCCGGGGCGCACCAATCAACGCCAGTTGGTGCCGCACACGATGTGCTGCGGTTTGACGCCAGTGCTGCGCGTGATCCGGACGGGCAGGGGCTGTTGATCAATTGGGACTTTGGCGATGGCACCAGCCTGTCTGGTGCTGTGGCGCGGCACCGTTATGCCAGTGCGGGGGACTATACGGTCACAGTAACCGCACGAGACAGCAGCGGGCTAAGCTGTGGTGTCAGCACAGACACGGCGCTGATCAAAGCCACCGCGCGTGAAGGCAGCAATTGATGCGTTTCCCGCTACCGCTCAAGTTCTTCCTGTTTGCAGCACTTGTGGCTGTGGTGCCTCTGGCGTTGGTGGGGGAAAACTTGGTGCGGATCGCACGCGATGAACTCAAAAGCGCCGTGAACGAAGACCTGACAGGGGTCGCCGCGCAGGTACGCAGCGAGTTTGACAGTATGTATCAAGGGCGTTGGCTTGCGCCTTTGATGGTGATCCGCTCCGGCGTGGACAATCCGGATCTGGATGTGGCGCAAAAGGTCTCGCTGCTGACGCAGGGCATGGAGCAATTGGAAGGGGTCGTGGCGCTTCAGTTAAGCGTTGAAGGCTCTGATATTCCCATGGTGGTAAGCGATCAGACTTTTGGCGAAGCGCTTGCCGCAGAAGGGCTGGATCCGGTAACCACTCTGGCTGCGAGCCCGGAACTGATCGCCAACATCAAAGGCACTGGCCAATTTGGCCGCCCGCTGATCAGCCAGATACGGGAAACCGGTGATTGGGTGGCAACATTGGCGCTGCCGATGGACAGCAAGATCGCGGGGCGGGATCTGACCTTGGCGGCGCGGATCAACCTTGGTGCTTTGCGGCGCACAGTGTCGCGCCATCCGTTTAACCAACGTGGTGAGATCACCATCGTGGATCACGCTGGCCGCACGGCTTTGGTGGACGAGCCTGAGGTGATGAACCAACGCGCAATTGTGGCCTCGGCCATGCCGCTGATTGTGGCGGGCGCGCGGGCCGATGCGCTTCAGACCTACACGCGGCCTGACGGCACAGCGATGCTGGGGGCTTATGCCTTTCCCGAATGGTTTCCCTGGGCTGTTATTACCGAGTTGAGTGAAGAAAGCGCCTATGCGGTGATCGCGGAAATGATGCGTCGCATTGTGATGGTCGGTGCGCTGGGCTTTGCCGCGGCGTCGGTTGCGGCGCTGATTTTCTCCAAGGGCCTGACCGGACCAATCCTGAAAATCGGGCGCGTGGCGGACGCGATTGGCGAAGGGGATTACAGCGCGCGCGTGGACAAAGTCAAAAGCCGCGACGAGATCGGCGATCTGGCAGCGCGGGTGAACACCATGGCGGGCCAGCTTAGCGAACGGATGGAGTTGATGAAATTTGTCAGCCACGAAACCGTGTCCGCCATTCAGGCCCGTGACGGCGCAGGCATCCGGCGCGGCGGAGAGCGGCGTGAGGTGACAATGCTGTTCTCTGACATTCGCGGCTATACTGCGTTTTCGGAGACTGTGACACCGGAAGAAGTGATCGAGGTGCTGAACCGCTATTTCGAGATCCAGTCAGCCATTGTCGTGCGCCACGGCGGAGACATCGACAAATTTGTCGGCGATGAATTAATGGCAATGTTTGTGGGCGAGGACAAAGAAGACCGCGCCGTGCGCTGCGGTGTCGAAATCAAGGAAGCGCTGGCCGAGAGCTTTGGCGCCCAAACAGGCCGTGAATTGGCTGTGGGCATCGGCATTGCGTCTGGCGCGGTGGTGCTTGGCGCAATGGGCGCGCGGGAACGGATGGACTACACCGTGCTGGGCTCCACCGTGAACCTTGCTGCACGCCTGTGTTCCAAAGCAGGCCCATGGGAGGTGCTTGTAGATCGCGCCACAACGGATTTGGTGGATGAAGGCGTCGATTTGGACCCGCGTCCTGCGGTTGACCTCAAAGGTTATGCCGATCCGGTGCCAGTCTATCGCGCGTCATTCAGCGAAGAAGAAACACTGGCTGTCTGAGGTCGTCCGCGTGCTAGTCCAGCGCCACTTCCTGACGCAGCGCGCCGGTGATACGGTCATAAATCAAGATGCGGTCATCATCGGTCACCAGTGCGTACCAGCCGTCACCGGTGGTCACAGCCTGTACGGCAACTCCGTCAGGCAAAGTGATCTCTTCGGGAAGGATTGGCCCGTCGTCACGGAAGCGCATGACAATCAGCGCGACCACGGTTACAAGCCCGACAATCATCACCGTCGTCAAGCCTGTGACCAGCAACCGCAAAAACCGCAGGTTGGCTGGCTCGATCGGGTCCGGAGCATCTGTCATGGCTGAAGCCTTTGTTACTTTCGTGATCGCGGAAAACCCGCCCAAGCGTCTTGATAAGGCGCTTTCGCTGAATGTGCCAGTGGAGGCGACTCTGTCGCGCACACGGCTGGCGAAATTGCTGGTTGACGGCTCAGTCAAGGTGGACGGCGTTGTGGTGCGCGATCCCAAAGCCAAGGTTACGGGCGGCGAAACCGTCGAGATCGCGGTGCCGCAGGCCGAAGAAAGCCACATCGGCCCTGAAGACATCCCGCTGGATGTGATTTGGGAAGACGACGATCTCATTGTGATCAACAAGCCGACGGGCATGGTGGTTCATCCGGCGCCCGGTACGCCAAACGGCACGCTGGTCAATGCGCTGCTGCATCACTGCGGCGACAGCTTGTCCGGTGTCGGGGGCATGAAGCGCCCCGGAATAGTCCATAGAATTGATAAAGAAACCAGCGGGTTGCTGGTCGTAGCTAAATCTGATGCCGCGCATCAAGGGTTGGCAGATCAATTCGCCGCCCACACAGTCGAGCGCTACTATCGCGCGGTTTGTTATGGGGTGCCTGATGCCAACGATCCGCGCTTGCGCGGCGTGCGCGGGGTGAACTTTGAGCCCGGCAACATCATGAAAATCACCACCCACCTGGCGCGGCACAAGACGGATCGTCAGCGTCAGGCAGTGCTGTTTGAAGGCGGGCGACATGCCGTCACAAGGGTGCGCATTGTTGAGCCGTTCGGAACGCCAGCGGTGGCCGCATTGGTGGAATGTTGGTTGGAAACCGGCCGTACACATCAGATTCGCGTGCATTTGACCCACGCCGGACATGGCTTGATCGGCGATCCGGTCTATGGCGGGCGGCGTAAGCTGGCCGAAAAAGCGGTTGGGGCGGCGGGGCTGGAAGCGGCAAAGACATTTTCGCGACAGGCATTGCACGCGGCTGTATTGGGATTTGTACACCCTGTGAGCGGAGAAGATCTGCGGTTTGAGGCTGAAATGCCTGAGGATATGGCCGCGCTGATCAGGGCGCTGGGCGCTGGCGCTGGGTAACCTTTTCCAACTTGGGCAGAGGATTGCAGCGCATTTTCGTTTCCATCGGCAACAAACTGCACATGCGCGAAAAAGCACAGAAAAGCCTGTGGTGCCGCTGTGGAAAAAATCTTAACCTTTTAGAGAGAAAATCGCCGAGCGCCATTGAAAGCCCGTTAGCGCTGACTAAATAGATGTTAACGATATAAACATTATGGCACTTGTTACTCAGAGGGAGGACAAAGATGGCAAACTATGCAAACCTGCCGGCCCCAACACCAGAAGGCGGCCTGAACCGCTATCTGCAGGAGATCCGCAAATTTCCCCTTCTTGAGCCGGAAGAAGAATACATGCTCGCCAAACGCTGGGTGGAAGAGCAAGACGCTGAATCCGCTCACAAAATGGTGACATCTCACCTGCGTCTCGCAGCCAAGATCGCGATGGGTTATCGCGGCTATGGCTTGCCGCAAGCCGAAGTGATTTCTGAGGCCAACGTCGGCCTGATGCAGGCCGTCAAACGTTTTGACCCGGAAAAAGGCTTCCGTCTGGCGACCTATGCCATGTGGTGGATTCGCGCCAGCATTCAGGAATACGTCCTGCGGTCGTGGTCGATGGTGAAACTGGGAACCACATCTGCGCAAAAGAAGCTGTTCTTCAACTTGCGCAAAGCCAAAGCCCGTATTGGTGCGTTGGAAGAGGGCGATTTGCGCCCTGAAAACGTGGCCCGCATTGCCAATGATCTGGGTGTGACCGAAACCGAGGTGATCTCGATGAACCGCCGCATGTCGGGCGGCGACGCGTCCCTGAACGCGCAGGTCGGCTCCGAAGGCGAAGGCACCATGCAATGGCAGGATTGGCTTGAGGACGAAGACGCTGATCAGGCGGGTGACTATGAGGCTAAAAACGAGCTTGATGCCCGTCGTGAGCTGTTGGCAGAAGCAATGGCGGTTCTGAACGATCGTGAGAAAGACATACTGACCCAGCGCCGGTTGGCAGAGAAGGTGGTCACGCTTGAAGACCTGAGTGGTCAGTACGACGTGAGCCGCGAGCGTATTCGTCAGATCGAAGTGCGCGCCTTTGAAAAGCTGCAAAAACGCATGCGTGAATTGGCGGCGACCAAAGGAATGCTTACAAATCATTAAGACACTCTCTTGGCGAATGTCAGGAAACAGTTTAGCCTCTTCCGTGCGAACGGAAGAGGCATTTTTATGAGCAGAAACAATGGCTGATCGGGGGGTGGTGCTACATCTACCAGAAAGCTGGCTGGCACCTAACAGCACGGAAATGCTGCCGTTTTATCAAAAGCTGAAGGCAGGTTTTGATGAAATTGGGGTGCCGTGGCGCACCGAGGCTATTGACCGCGACAACGCCCTGAAGCGGATCGCGCAAGACGACTGGTTTCACATTTTCAACCACAGCCATATTCAGCATGATCGGGTCTTAAACGCGGGCGTGGCCTACGTTTACCCGTTCTGGAATGTGGACCCTTTGGGCATTCGGGCGTTTTCCTCCATTGCAGATACCAAATTTGTGTCGGGCAAAATCGACGATGACAAGGCGCGGCGGTTCTTTGGCCGTCTGCGGCGGCGCTGGATGGACAAACGCAGCTCTCGTTATCCGCAACCCGAAGAGTCGCTGACGATACCGGATGACTCGGTGGCGGTGTTTTTCCAAAGCGAAAGCGACCGCAATGTGGACGAAACCTGTTATATGGATCGATGGACCATGTTGGAGACCGTGCTCAAAAGCTGGGACGGCTCAGTGGTCGTGAAACCTCACCCCAAAGATCATGATCCCATGTTGGGCGAGCGGCTTGAGGCGATGCAAAAGGTCTATCCCGATCTGCACGTCGTAACGGGAAACATCCATGACATTCTGGCGCAATGCCAACGGGTTGTGACGATCAACTCGGCTGTGGGGATCGAGGCTTACATGCACCGGAAACCGGTGATTTTGTGTGGTCAGGCGGATTTTCATCACCTCGCGGATGTGGCCCGCACGCCGGAAAAGCTTCAGGTGTTACTTGAGCAAGAACCGCGCGGTCGGGTTTATGCCAAATACCTATATTGGTATTTCGGGCTGCAATGTTTGGACGCCAGCCGGCGCGACAAGGTGATTGCCAGACAGGTTGTGCGCCGGATGGCCGCGCAAGGATACGACATAAAAGCAAGCGCCAAGAAACTGGCGGCGGAATAAGGACCAACGACAATGGCAGTTATCAGATGGGGCATTCTTGGCGCCTCCAATTTTGCTTTGGACAAAATGGGCCCGGCCATTCACGCTGCCAAAGGAGCCAAACTGGTGGCGCTGGCGACCTCCAGTCCGGACAAGGCTGTGCCGTTTTCCGCCTTCGCGCCGGATTTGCAGGTGCATACAAACTACGAGGCGCTGCTGGCAGATCCGGACATTGACGCGATCTACATTCCATTGCCTAACCACATGCATGTAGGCTGGTCGATCAAGGCGCTGGACGCGGGCAAAGCGGTTCTGTGTGAAAAGCCGATCGGTATGGACGTCGCAGAGATTGACCGCTTGATCGCTGCACGTGATGCCGCCGGGCTTTTGTGTGCCGAAGCCTTCATGATAGTGCACCACCCACAGTGGCAGCGCGCCAAAGCCCTGTTGGCTGAGGGTGCGGTTGGCAACCTGCGCCACGTAAACGCCGCCTTTTCATTCTTTAATGATGATGCCGGCAACATCCGCAATCAGGCGGCGGCAGGCGGCGGTGGATTGCGCGACATCGGAGTTTATGTGATGGGCAGCGTGCGCTATGCGACGGGGCAGGAGCCGAGGCAACTCGACTATGCACGTGCCGAGATGGACAATGGTGTCGATCTGTTTGCCGACATGGGATTTTCCTTTCCGGACTTCACCTATCAGGCCTTTACCTCGATCCGCATGGCGCCCCGCCAAGAAGTGCATTTTCACGGCGATCAGGCGGTCATGAGCCTGACCTGTCCGTTTAATGCCGGCGTGTTTGATCAAGCCGAAATCCACATCAGCCGCCCTGATATGAGCGTTTTGATCGAGCGGTTTCCACGGGTGAATCACTATGTAGAACAGGTCGAAGCCTTCGGGCATGCATTGCGCGATGGTGCGCATTACGCATGGACGCTTGAGGACGCACGCGGCACACAGGCAATGATGGATCAGGTATTTGAGGCGATCTAAGTCGCCGCAAACATCGTTTTATTTCAAACGTGTACGCAACACACGCAGCATGTTTTCGCCCATGACCTTGCGGATTTGCGGCTCATTCAGGCCTTGAACCATCAGCGCCTGTGTGATCGCCGCCACTTCGGCGGTGTCAAAGGCCGTCGGCACGGACCCGTCAAAATCCGAGCCCAGAGACACATGATCTTCGCCCACCACATCCACGGCCGCGCGGATGGTTTTGGCCACGCCAAGCGGGCTGTCGTCGCAGGTCACATCGGCCCAATAACCGATGCCAACCACGCCGCCGGTGGCCGCGATCTCGCGCATCAAGGCGTCTTCAAAGTTGCGTTTGACCGGACAGTTGGAATGGATGCCTGTGTGGCTGACGATGATGGGCATATCTGTCATTGCCAGAACATCCATCGCCACCTGAGGGCTGCTGTGGGCAAGATCGAGCACCAGATTGCGCTTTTCAATGGCTGCAACAACCTGACGACCAAAATCGGTCAGACCTTTGTTGCCGGTGCCATGCAAAGAGCCGCCAAGTTCGTTGTCAAAGAAGTGTTGTAGCCCAATCACGCGATAGCCTGCGTCCTGCAAGCCTTGCAGTTTGGCAAAGTCGCCCTCCAGCGGGTGTGCGCCTTCGACACCCAACATGCCGCCGGTGACATTCTGCCCCGCGGCGCGATCCGCCAGCAACTGCTCCATTTCGGCGCGCGTGGTGATCACACGCAATTGCCCGTCAGAATTTTCCGCCGCCTTGTGTAGACGCGCGGCCTGAAACAGCGCACGTTCGTAAAGTGAGTCCCACGTGACAACAGGCCAAAGCTGCCCAATGGCCAAAAGGGTGATGTTGTCTTGCGCGTCTGCTGAGTTCTCATCGTAGTTCTGACCGGCCGGTGATTTGGTCACCGCGGTAAAGACCTGCAAAGCCACATTGCCCTCAATCAGGCGCGGAATGTCGACCTGACCGCGATTTGCGCGTTTCAGAGGATTGCGTTTCCAAAGCAGCGTATCAGCGTGCCAATCCCCAACGATCAACGTGTCATGCAAGGCCTGCGCCTCGGCGCTGACATCAAACGGATCGTGCGGAGCAACGGTGTTGCGCGATTTCTCGACATACCCCGGGGCAAAGATCAAAAAAGCCGCCACGGCCAGACCAACAAGCAACAACAGCCGCCCCAGCCATTTTCCAATTACACGCATCACAATTCCCCGATTTTGTTTTTTGTGACGGTAAGCGCTCCTGTAGGTTTGGCAAGAGTGACGTGAGGCCTTAACGTGTGGCGGATCCCAATTGATGTGACAGCGCAGGGGCAACGGCTTGAGTTTATTGATCATCTACCATTCGCGTACTGGCGGCAGCCGCCAGATGGCAGAGGCAGCCCATGCCGCGGCATCGGCCGAAGGGCCCGCGATCCTGTTGCCCGCGGCCGAGGCAGGCCCAAAGGATTTGCTGGCCGCCGGGGGGTATATTTTCTGCGGGCCGGAAAACCTGGCGGCATTGTCGGGCGTGATGAAGGAGTTCTTTGATCGGTGCTACTATCCCGTGCTGGGTCAGCTCAACGGTCGGCCCTATGCACAGATGATCTGTGCTGGCTCAGATGGCGACAACGCCGCGCGGCAACTGGCGCGGATCACGACGGGGTGGCGTTTGAAAGAGGTACAGCCGCCGGTGATTGTGAATACGCGGGCGCAAACCGAGAAACAGATTTTGGCAGATAAGGTGTTGGGCGAAGGGGACTTGAAGCCCTGCCGCGAGATGGGCGCCGCGCTGGGGGCAGGGCTGGCGATGGGGATGTTTTAATCAGCGTGGGAGGGGTCGAACTTTGATCCGTGATCATTTCTGTTTGCTGGCAAGAATAGCCGCCGAACTCCCAGCCACTGCCGGCGATTAGGGATTTGGCGCGACCTATGGCAGAGTAAAGCTCACATCAATAGGTATTCAGGAGGGCTAGCTTGTGGGCAAACCGTTACAAATTATTGCTACCGCCGTTGCATTCTTAATCGTCGGAGGTGTGACCACTGACGTTTACGCCAAGGACAAAGGCGTTAAGGGAGGCGACAAAAAGGTTCAGGTCGACAAAAGCAAAGCCAAGAAAGTGCCGCCTGGACAAATCAAGAGGTACACACGTGGAGCGAAGTTGCCGACCGATCTTAAGTGGAAAGACATCGGCGATTTGTCGGGTTGGAAACTTAAGCCGCCTGGCAAGGGCAATCGCTATATTCGCGTAGGAGACGAGATTTTGGAAGTTTCCGACGATCTGACCACTGTTGTGGATGCGGTTGGGATTGTTGGTGATCTTCTGAAATAGAAAAGGCGCTACCCAATTTGAGGTAGCGCCCTTTTTTCGGTCGTGAACTTGCGGTGGTAACTCTGCCGCGGGAAGGGAAGGAGAAACTGTTCGCCGATCTTTGGGAACTCACTCCATCGCTTCAAGCTCATCAATCATGTCCGAAATCATCGACAGACCCTTGTCCCAGAATTTCGGATCCGACGCATCCAGCCCGAACGGCGCCAGCAGATCTTTGTGGTGCTTTGACCCACCTGCCTTGAGCATGTCGAAATACTTGTCTGCAAAGCCTTCACCGCCCTCGGCATAAACCGCATAGAGCGCGTTCACCAAGCCATCACCAAATGCGTAGGCGTAGACATAGAACGGCGAGTGCACGAAGTGGGGGATATAGGCCCAGAAGGTTTCATAGCCTTCCATATATTCAAACGCCTCACCAAGGCTTTCGGCCTGCACCGACATCCACAGCGCGTTGATATCCTCGGGCGTCAGCTCGCTTTCGCGCCGTGCGGCGTGCAGTTTGCATTCAAAGTCATAAAACGCGATCTGGCGCACAACTGTGTTGATCATGTCCTCGACTTTACCGGCCAGCAGTATCTTGCGCTGCTCTTGGGTTTCGGCCTTGTCCAGCATCGCGCGGAAGGTCAGCATTTCGCCAAACACAGACGCGGTTTCCGCCAGCGTCAGTGGTGTTGACGACAGCATCTCGCCCTGTTCGGCGGCCAGCACTTGGTGCACACCGTGGCCCAGCTCATGCGCCAAGGTCATCACGTCGCGCGGTTTGCCAAGGTAGTTCAACATCACATAGGGGTGCACATTGGTGACGGTGGGATGGGCAAACGCCCCCGGCGCTTTGCCCGGTTTCACACCCGCATCGATCCAGCCTTTGGTAAAGAACGGCTCGGCAATTTCCCCCATGCGTGGGTCAAACGCGGTATAGGCGTCCATCACGGTTTGCTGCGCTGTGGCCCAATCCACGGTTGACGGATCTTCCATCGGCAGGGGCGCGTTGCGGTCCCAGACCTGCATCACATCCAGACCCAGCCATTTGCGTTTCAACTCGTAATAGCGGTGGCTCAGCTTGGGGTAGGCGGCAACAACCGCATCGCGCAGCGCCTCAACCACTTCGGGCTCAACATCGTTTGACAGATGGCGACCGGCTTGGGCGGACGGCATATTGCGCCAGCGGTCGATAACCTCTTTTTCCTTGGCGGCAGTGTTGTGCACGCGGGAGAAAATCTTGATGTTTTCGCCAAAGACTTTGGCCAACTCATGGGCCGCCGCTTCCCGCTTGCTGCGATCAGGGTCGGTCATAAAGTTCAGCGTGCCTTCGATGTTAAACTCTTCGCCGTTCACATCAAACGTCAGGCCCGCGATGGTTTCGTCAAACAGGCGCTCCCACGCATCACCGACAACACCCATGTCATGCAGGAATTTTTCCAACTCATCAGACAACTGGTGCGGCTTCATTGCACGGATGCGGCGGAAGACCGGTTCATACCGTGCAAGCTCTTCGTTTTCTGCAAAATGTGCCGCCATGACGTCGTCGTCCAAACGGTTCAGTTCCAGCGTGAAAAACACCAGCGGAGTGGTGAATTCTGTCAATTTTTCCTGCATGTTGGCCATGAACTGCGCGCGTTCCGCGTCGGTGGTCAGCTGATAATACCGCAGGCCTGCATAAGACATGATGCGACCGGAAATCTGCGAGATCTTTTCATTGCGCAGAACACTTTGCAAAAATTCTGCGGCGTTCAGTTCGCCAAGCTTGCCTTCGTAATCCGCAGCAAAAGCAGCGCATTCGCCCTCAAGCCACTCCAGATCGGCGGTCAATTCGGGCGCATCATCGCCGGTATAGAGATCGGACAGATCCCATTCAGGCAGATCGCCGAAACCACCGGAACCGGCGCTGGCATTGGCATCAAAAACGGGAAAAGGCAGGTTGAACATGAGACGTCCTTTGAACGGAAAGCTGTTTGGCAACAGATAGGCAGAGTGCACCGGTAGCTTCAAGGGGTGGTTGCGCTTCGGCGAACGCCCGCTAGCATGTCTATCAACAAGGAGGGCCAAAATGCGGTTTCTGAGATATGGTGAAGTTGGCCAGGAGAAACCTGGTGTTTTAGACGGCGAGGGGCGCATCCGGGACCTCAGTGGCGTGGTTTCGGATCTGGCTGGCGATGTGTTGACGGACTTGCCTAGTGTTGACCCCGAAAGCTTGCCGCTGGTGGAGGACCACCCGCGTATCGGTGCTCCGGTGGGGCAGGTGGGCAAGTTGCTGTGCATTGGCCTGAACTATCGCGACCACGCCGAAGAGGCGGGTATGCCCATTCCCGAAGAACCGATCCTGTTTATGAAAGCCACCAGTGCGATTGTCGGCCCTGACGATCCGGTGATCCTGCCGCGTGGCTCTGAAAAAGGCGATTGGGAAGTCGAGCTTGGCGTTGTGATCGGCAGGCCTGCGAAATACGTGTCCGAGGAGGACGCGCTGTCCCATGTGGCCGGCTATTGCGTGGCCAACGACGTGTCAGAGCGTGCCTATCAACTCGAGCGTGGCGGTCAGTGGACCAAAGGCAAGAGCTGCGACACCTTTGGGCCTTTGGGGCCGTGGCTGGTGACGCCGGACGAGGTGGTTGATCCGCAAGCGCTGGATTTGTACCTCGACGTCAACGGCGACCGGATGCAGACCGGTACAACCGCTTCGATGATTTTTGGTGTGGCGCAAGTGATCAGCTATCTCAGCCATATGATGACCTTGCATTCGGGCGATGTTATCGTGACAGGCACACCTCCGGGCGTCGGAATGGGCATGACGCCCCAGCGGTTCTTGCAGGCGGGGGATGTGATGGAATTGGGCATCGAAGGCCTAGGCAAACAGCGCCAGCGCGTGATGCAGGACGGCTGACACCGACAATTTGTCCAATTTATTAGGAAAAACGCACAGGGAAATCTGTGCGTTTTCTTGGTTTTGGGCCATCCGGGAAGGGCAGCATCCACAAAGTATCTTGATCAAAAAACCGACTCGGTCTAGTAATTGAACAGCTGTTCAATAATGGGAGATTCGGACAGATGTTCATGCACTCGATGACTTTCGACCTTGGTGAAGATATCAACGCGCTGCGCGACATGGTGCACCGCTTTGCGCAAGAGCGCATCAAGCCTATGGCCGCTGAGATCGATCAGAAAAATGAATTCCCCAACGAACTTTGGAAAGAATTCGGCGAACTGGGCCTTTTGGGCGTTACAGTCCCCGAAGAATTCGGTGGCGCGGATATGTCCTATCTGGCGCATGTGATTGTCTGCGAAGAAATCGCGCGGGCCTCGGCCTCTGTGGCACTCTCTTACGGTGCACACTCCAACCTCTGCGTGAACCAGATCAAGTTGAACGGCTCGCCCGAGCAAAAAGCAA
This sequence comes from Shimia sp. Alg240-R146, assembly GCF_947331465.1. Taxonomy (GTDB): domain Bacteria; phylum Pseudomonadota; class Alphaproteobacteria; order Rhodobacterales; family Rhodobacteraceae; genus Shimia. Next base: position 606,019 of record NZ_CAMZOK010000002.1, read on the forward strand.
AGTATCTGCCGCGTTTGCTGTCTGGTGAACACGTCGGTGCGCTAGCGATGTCTGAACCCTCCGCTGGCTCCGACGTTGTGTCGATGAAGCTGCGCGCCGAAAAGAAGAACGACCGCTTTGTTCTAAACGGCAATAAATACTGGATCACCAACGGACCGGATGCCGACACTCTCGTGGTCTATGCTAAGACCGACATGGATGCAGGCTCTCGTGGCATCACCGCCTTCCTCATCGAAAAAGAGATGAAAGGTTTCTCCACCAGCCCCCACTTTGACAAACTCGGTATGCGCGGCTCCAACACCGCAGAGCTGATCTTTGAAGACGTTGAAGTGCCGTTTGAAAACATCCTCGGCGAAGAGGGCAACGGTGTTGCGGTTCTGATGTCCGGTCTGGACTACGAACGCGTGGTTCTGGCGGGTCTTGGCACCGGCATCATGGCCGCCTGTCTGGATGAAGTCATGCCCTACATGGTGGAACGCAAACAGTTTGGTCAGCCCATCGGCAATTTCCAATTGATGCAGGCCAAGATCGCGGACATGTACACGGCTATGAACTCCGCGCGGGCCTACGTCTATGAATGTGCCAAAGCCTGCGACAGCGGTCTGATCACCCGTCAGGACGCGGCAGCATGCTGTCTTTACGCTTCTGAGGTTGCGATGACGCAGGCCCATCAGGCTGTGCAAGCCTTTGGCGGCGCGGGCTATCTGTCTGACAACCCTGTGGGGCGCATTTTCCGCGATGCCAAGCTGATGGAAATCGGCGCTGGCACCAGCGAAATCCGCCGTATGCTTATTGGTCGCGAACTGATGAGCGCACAGAGCTGAACATGAATTGATTTTGAGGGTAGGGCGCTGCGCCTGACGCGGCTAAGCTGCCCTCAAAATTGATTTGGAGAGTTTTGACATGTGGATGATTTTGGCATTTTCGGCGGGTGTGGCCACGGCTTCGGATACCGCAGATGTGGTGGGGTTTGACCCGATCATCACACAGCGCTGTTTGGCGGCCATGAGCGACAGTCAGACCCCGCGCAGCTGCATCGGAGCCAGCGCCAACCATTGCATGGAAACCACCGAAGGTGGCTGGTCCACACGCGGCATGAGCATCTGTCTTGATCAGGAACTGCAATATTGGGACAAGCGTCTGAATGCGGCTTACGGCAAAGTCCGCACGATGCGCAAAGCAACCGATAAAGAAATGGCCGACATCGGCTCGGCCGCGCCCTCGCAGGCCGACGCCCTGCTGGCAATGCAACGCGCGTGGATCACCTATCGCGACGCCACATGTGACTATGAACGCTCCCATTGGGGCGGCGGCACAGGCGGCGGTCCGGCCACGCTCAGTTGCCATATGTATATGACGGCCGAGCAAGCGCTTTTCCTCGAAGCCGATGCAATTGTGGAGTGATCTGATGCGGTTTTTCTCACTCCTTTCAGCACTTTGCCTGAGCAGCGCCGCCTTCGCGCAAGACGCGTTTTCGCCCGAGGAAACTGAGGCCTGCCTCGCAGGTCTGGATCGCAAAACCGACCGTCGCGTTTGTGTTGGTGCCTCGGCGCGGAGCTGCAGCCATGAACAGGATGACGCGATATGTATGGCCGCCGAAATCACCTACTGGGACACGCGGCTCAAGGTGGCTTACGCGCTGGTGTTGGACCGTTCCAAAGGCAAGGACGACGACGCGCATCACCTGAACTTGCAGCCTCGCGATCAGGCCGGCGCGTTGGCGACGGCGCAGGACAGTTGGCATACCTATCGCGCGGACACCTGCGCGTTTGAACAAACGCTGTGGGGTTCTGGTCAAGCCGATGCGCCGGAGGTGCAGACGTGTCACCTCTATCTGACCGCGGAGCAGGTCTTTTACCTCGAAGCTGTGGCTTTGATTGAATGAGAAACGGAAAGTAACGATGAGCAAAATCCAGTCCAAGGTTATCACGGGCTCTGATGATTTCGCCGCCAACCGCGCAGCGCATCTGGAGATGATCGGCACCGTGCGCGAAGCCGCGCAGGCGGCAGCACAGGGCGGCGGCGAGAAATCTCGCGCTCGTCATCTCAGCCGTGGCAAAATGCTGCCGCGCGACCGTGTGGCTGGGCTGCTTGATCCGGGCTCACCTTTCCTTGAAGTCGGCTCTACGGCGGCGCATGGCATGTATGACGGGGCCGCGCCCTGTGCTGGCGCCGTGGCTGGTATCGGTCAGGTGCACGGCCAAGAGGTCATGGTGGTCTGCAATGACGCCACCGTGAAGGGCGGCACCTACTATCCGATGACGGTCAAAAAACACCTGCGCGCGCAGGAGATTGCCGAAGAAAACAACCTGCCGTGTGTTTATCTGGTCGATTCTGGTGGCGCCAACCTGCCGCAACAGGATGAGGTTTTCCCGGACCGCGACCACTTTGGCCGCATCTTTTATAATCAAGCCAACATGTCCGCCAAAGGCATCCCGCAGATTGCTGTGGTCATGGGGTCCTGTACCGCTGGCGGCGCCTATGTTCCCGCGATGAGCGACGTGACCATCATCGTCAAAGAGCAGGGCACAATCTTCCTGGCCGGCCCGCCTTTGGTGAAGGCTGCAACCGGCGAAGTTGTTTCAGCTGAAGACCTTGGTGGCGGTGACGTGCACACGCGCCTCTCCGGTGTGGCGGATTATCTGGCGGATGACGACGCCCACGCGCTGGCCTTGGCCCGCGACGCCCTGCGTCACCTCAACCGCACCAAACCGCAAACTGTGGATTGGCAAACGCCCGAAGAGCCTGCCTACGACCCAGAAGAAATCCTTGGCGTTGTGCCGGGCGGGTTGCGCACGCCTTATGACATCCGCGAAGTCATCGCGCGGGTTGTGGATGGCTCTCGCTTTGACGAATTCAAAAAACGCTTCGGCGAAACGCTGGTCTGCGGCTTTGCCCACGTTAAAGGTTGCCCCGTTGGCATCATCGCCAACAACGGCGTGCTCTATTCCGAAAGCGCCTCCAAAGGTGCACACTTTGTGGAACTCTGCTCTCAACGCGGCATCCCGCTGGTCTTTTTGCAAAACATCACCGGCTTTATGGTGGGCAGGAAGTATGAGGCCGAAGGCATTGCACGCCACGGAGCCAAGATGGTTACAGCCGTCGCCACCACCAAAGTGCCCAAAATCACCATGTTGGTTGGCGGCTCCTTTGGGGCTGGCAACTATGGCATGGCGGGCCGCGCCTATTCCCCACGGTTTCTGTGGTCATGGCCGAATTCGCGCATTTCCGTGATGGGCGGCGAACAGGCGGCAGGCGTTCTGGCCACCGTCAAGCGCGACTCCATTGAGCGCCAAGGCGGGGAATGGTCGGCAGAAGAAGAAGCCGCCTTCAAACAGCCAACGCTCGATATGTTTGAAGAACAAAGCCACCCGCTATACGCGTCCGCCCGCCTGTGGGATGACGGCATCGTCGACCCGCGCAAAACACGCGACGTGCTGCACCTGAGCCTGACGGCAAGTTTGAACGCCCCAATTGAGGAGACACGTTTCGGCGTGTTCCGGATGTGATGCCACAAAAACGGTTTAGAAGCCCTCAGGAAAAGAAGCGTTTGTCTTATGAGAAAGACAGGCGTGACACCTATGGTGAGAACAATAAGAGTTCTCGGAAAAACGTTCCTAGAGGTAAAGCAATAGGCAACCGCGCGTTGCGGCGGGCAGGGAATGGGGGATGGATCGATGACCCTGATCGCGCCGAGGATGAATTTCGGAAAAAGGCACAAAGCCGTTTTAAGAAAGCACCCCATGCACCTTTGGGCGACGTGGTCCAGGCGAAGATTAGTCGAAGGCTGATCAGCGTAGGCGCAAAACAAATGAGAAGAGATTTGAAGGGGCGGGAGGCCACGAAATGTTTGAAAAAATCCTGATAGCCAACCGGGGCGAAATTGCCTGCCGCGTAATTGAAAGCGCCCGTGAGATGGGTGTGAAAACCGTCGCCGTCTACTCCGACGCCGATGCCACCGCCAAGCATGTGGCGCTCGCCGATCAGGCGGTGCATATCGGCGGGCCTGCGCCCGCAGACAGCTACCTCAAAGGCGATGTGATTATTCAGGCCGCGCTTGAGACCGGCGCGCAGGGCATTCACCCCGGCTACGGTTTTTTGTCGGAAAATCCTGAGTTCGTCGACGCGGTAGAAGCTGTTGGCCTGACTTTCATCGGCCCGTCTGCGGATGCCATTCGCGCTATGGGTCTGAAAGATGCGGCCAAGGTTCTGATGGAGGAGGCCAATGTGCCGGTTGTGCCGGGCTATCACGGTGCCAATCAGGACGCGGCATTTCTGGCAGAGCAGGCCGAGGCCATCGGCTATCCGGTACTGATCAAGGCTGTCGCGGGCGGTGGCGGCAAAGGTATGCGCCTTGTTGAGCAGACCGCAGATTTTGCGGACGCATTGGCCAGTGCCCAAGGTGAAGCAACCACATCTTTTGGCAATGCGGATGTGCTGATCGAGAAATACGTCACCAGCCCACGCCACATCGAGGTGCAGGTCTTTGGCGACGGCACCAACGCCGTGCATCTGTTTGAACGTGACTGCTCCCTGCAGCGCCGCCACCAGAAAGTGATTGAGGAAGCCCCCGCGCCGGGCATGACCGCCGAAATGCGCGCCGCGATGGGCGACGCCGCTGTGCGTGCGGCTGAGGCGATCAACTACAAAGGGGCCGGCACCATCGAATTCATCGTGGACGGCTCCGATGGCCTGCGCCCCGACGGCTTTTGGTTTATGGAAATGAACACCCGTTTGCAGGTGGAACACCCCGTGACCGAGCTGATCACCGGCGTTGATCTGGTGGAATGGCAATTGCGCGTTGCCTCGGGCGAACCCCTGCCCAAACAGCAGGACGAGTTGACGATCACAGGCCATGCCTTTGAGGCTCGCATCTATGCCGAAGACGTGCCCAAGGGCTTCCTTCCTGCCACCGGCACGCTCTCCCATCTCGAATTCCCCGCCGAGGCCCGCATCGACAGCGGCGTCCGCGCTGGGGACACGATCAGCCCTTGGTATGATCCCATGATTGCCAAGTTGATCGTGCACGGACCCACACGCGACGTCGCGCTCAAGCAACTCGAGCGCGCCCTGCGCTTCACCGACATCGGCGGCACCGTCACCAACGTCAGCTTCCTCGCGCTTTTGGCGGCACAGTCAGACTTTGTCGCGGGCGATGTCGACACCGGCCTGATCGAGCGTCACATCGACACGCTGGCCGCGCAACCTGTGGCGTGCACTAAAGCGCGCTCCGTCGCGGCCCTGACCGCAATGGGCCTGATGGAAATGGTGCGCGGTGCGCCCAAGCCCATTCTTGTGCTCTGGTCGCCGATGACCCACGTGATCGACCTGACGCATAATGACGAGGCCATTACCGCCCGCGTCACCGTGCATGACACGGCCGATTTTACCGTAGATCTCGGCGAAGCACAGCATCACGTGACCTATAAGGGCGGCGCATGGTGGGTGGACGCAACCAAAGTTCTGGCCCGCACCGCGCGTCACGGCGATGAGTTGACCGTGTTTTGGGGCAACGGCTACCGCTTCCACGTGGTTGATCCGCTGGTGCGCGAAGACGCCGAAGGGGCAGGGGGCAATGTGGTTGTCGCGCCGATGCCCGGATTGGTGAAAGCCGTGTTTGCCAAGGCCGGTCAAACCGTTTCCAAAGGCGACCGCCTGGCCATTTTGGAAGCCATGAAGATGGAGCACTCCCTCTTGGCGCCGCGTGACGGTGTGGTGGCCGAAGTGTTGACCGCTGAGGCTGCGCAGGTAGAGGACGGTGCTGCCTTGATCCGACTGGAAGACGAGGAAGACATCTGATGGCTGCCAAATTGCATTCCATCGCCGGCAGCCGGTCTTTTCGGGTGAACTGGCTCCTTCAAGAGCTTGGAGAGCCGGTCGAGATCGTGCCGTATCAGATCATGGACGGCTCCTTGCAACGCCCTGACTTCAAGGCCAAAAGTCCGGCCCGCCGCGTGCCTGCGTTGGAAATCGACGGGCGCGTGCTTTTTGAAAGCGGCGCAATTGTTCAATACCTCTGTGAAACCCGCACGGGCCACGACCTCATGCCGGCCATCGACAGTGCTGAACGCGCGGACTGGCTGCAATGGTTGCACTACCCTGAAACGCTGGGCGCGGGCATTCAGAACCTCAACATGCAGCATCTCTTTCTGCCCAAGGACTGGATGAAATCGCCCACCGTGATGGGTATCGAAACCAAGCGGCTGGCGATTGCGCTCAAGGCGGTCGAAGGCGCGTTGACGGATGGTCGCGACTATCTGCTTTCCAGCGGTTTTTCTGCAGCGGATGTGATGATGGGATTCACGCTCGACAGCGCCCGCCGCTATGTGCGCTTTGACAACTACCCGCAGACGGCGGCTTATCTGGCTAGATTGAAAGCGCGAGAGGCCTACATTGCCGCCGAGGCCGCTGAAGGACCGCAACAATTCTACACCCAAGACTTCTACAACCTGCCGGAGAGCTGAGCATGGCTGACACCGTCGAAATCTTCGAGATGGGCCCTCGTGACGGGCTGCAAAACGAAAAGCGCCAGATCCCGACAGCGGAGAAAATCGCGCTGGTGGATTGTCTGAGCACCGCCGGTTTTAAACGCATCGAAGTGGCGAGTTTTGTCAGCCCCAAATGGGTGCCACAAATGGCAGACAGCGCCGATGTGCTGGCGGGCATCACGCGGGCAGGCGGTGTTAGCTACGCAGCTCTGACCCCGAACATGCGCGGTTTTGAAGGCGCGGTCGCCGCAAAGGCAGATGAAATCGCGATCTTTGGCTCCGCTTCTGAAGGGTTTTCCAAGGCCAACATCAACGCCACCATTGCCGAAAGCCTCGAGCGCTTTGCGCCCGTGGTTGCCGCAGCCCAAAAGATCGGATTGCCGGTCCGCGGTTATGTCAGCTGCGTCACAGACTGCCCTTACGATGGGCCAACCCCGCCTGAAAAGGTGGCCGAAGTGGCGAAACATTTGTTTGACGCGGGCTGCTACGAAATCAGCCTGGGGGACACCATTGGCCAAGGCACACCCGAGAGCATCACCGCGATGCTGAAAACGGTTCTTGAGGTGGTGCCAGCAGAGAAACTCGCAGGCCACTATCACGACACTGCAGGCCGCGCGCTTGCCAACATCGAAGCGTCGCTGGCCTTGGGCGTGCGCGTGTTTGACGCCGCCGTGGGCGGTCTGGGTGGCTGCCCTTATGCACCCGGTGCCAAAGGCAATGTGGCGACAGAGGCCGTCGATGTACGACTAAAAGAGCTTGGTTATGAAACCGGCCTGAACACAGCCATTCTTGCAAAAGCCGCCGACATGGCGCGAGCGTTGCGTTTTGAAGGAACGACAGATGTTTGAAACCCTGACTATAACCACGGACGATCGCGGCGTTGCCACGCTGATGTTGAACCGGCCGGAGAAACACAACGCCATGTCCGGCGCGATGATCGCCGAACTTACACAGGCCGCAAATCAACTGGGCGCGGACGACACTGCGCGCGTGGTCGTCCTTACGGGCGCGGGCAAAAGCTTTTGTGCGGGCGGCGATCTGGGGTGGATGCAGGCACAGATGGCGGCAGACAGCGAAACCCGCTTTGTCGAGGCGCGCAAGTTGGCCGAGGCGCTTCAGGCGCTCAACACCATGCCCAAGCCGCTGATTGGCAAGCTACAAGGCAACGCTTTTGGCGGTGGTGTTGGCATGGCCTCTGTTTGCGATGTGGCTATCGGCGTCGAGACGCTCACCATGGGGCTGACCGAAACCAAACTCGGTCTGATCCCGGCCACCATCGGCCCCTATGTGCTCTCGCGGATGGGTGAGGCCATGGCGCGGCGTGTCTTTATGTCTGCGCGCCTGTTCAAGGCGCCCGAGGCTGTGACATTGGGACTTCTGGCCAAAGCCGTTCCCGCCGAAGATCTGAACGCTGCGGTTGAGGCCGAAGTCACGCCATACCTCGTCTGCGCCCCCGGTGCCGTGGCGCGCGCCAAGGCACTGACCCGCAAATTGGGACCGGTGATTGATGATGCGGTAATCGACCACACCATCAACGAATTGGTTGTTTGTTGGGAAGGCCAAGAAGCCAAAGATGGCATCGGCGCGTTCTTCGCCAAGCAGAAAGCGCCTTGGGTCAAAGGCTGACGACGCTTCGGAGCGGTTTTATGAATTTCTTTTTTGCCACAAAACCGCGATGAGCCCACATCAAAGCGCCATTTGATCACGTCAGAGTTGTATGCTTGCCCGGACGGATGTAGCACTGTTGTGAGACCATGAAACACTGAGCCCTTTGCATGCCCACTTCCGAGACCGCGACTGGCGTTTCGCCTTTGACCGAGGGACACGCGAGCCTCGACGCTCGGACGTTGCTTTTTTGTATTGGCGCGCAGAAGTGCGGCACAACGCGGCTGCTTGACTATTTTCAGACCCATCCGGACATCCACACGCCGCCGCTTAAGCAAGTGCACCATTTTGACTTTGCCTTTTCGTCGCGGGGGGGCTCCAGGAACCAAGCCAAGATTACCGCCCGAAAACGTGCTGACATCGACCGCAGGGTGGATGGCGCACGTCAGCGACTAGAAGACAAATCCGCCAACTGGCCGGCAGAAAAAGTTGCAGAGGCCAAAGAGGCATTGCGGGTATTGGAATTGCGACAGGGATTGCGTCATGGGTCGTTGCCCTACGTTGACGTTTTGACGGACGGGCTGGGCGACGAACCGGTGGTGTGCGACGCAAGCTCGTCTTATGGCATGCTTGGTGCCAAAGCTTTTGCCGCGATGCGCGCCACACACACACGGACCAAGTTTATCTTTATCATGCGCGACCCTGTGGATCGTCAGTGGGGCGCATTTCGCGCGGCTCTGCGCACCAAACTGAGCAACGCCGCGAAAGATTTTGACCCCGATGCCTTTTTGTCGAGCTATATCGCTGACACGCCACGCCTAATTGCCTCAGACTACAAGGGCACGATTGAGGCGTTGCGCAAATCGGTGCCACCCACAGATGTACTATGCCTGTTTTACGAAACGCTTTTCCTGCCGGAAACATTGCGTGCAATAACGGACTTTATCGGCGTGCAGGAGTGTCCTGCCGAGTCCTTCAGGCCCAAAGGGTTGGCGGACGGGGGCTCGCCGCCTCCTGCTCAATTTACAAAGGTTTTCAGGGCACGGCTTGATCCAGTCTATGCCTTTGTGGCACGAAGGTTTGGCGCGCATGCGCCCTTGGTATGGGATTGGACGCCGAGGCAAATGGACATCATCGAAAAAGCGAAAAACGCCCCAAACATTTGACGTTCCTTCACCGCACCAAAAACCAATGGACTGAAGGGTAGCGGTAGTATCCGATAGAAATGCTCGGAATGGAGGCGAATGGGAATCAAAGCGCTCGGACGAGTAACTTCAAGAGGCGATCGATAAAAAACTTGTCAGGCCTAATGCCGCAGGTCGTCGCATCCTGCGCCCGAAACCCTTTAAAACAGGCGTAAACGCCTATTCCCGACAAGTCTCCAGCTGTGTCGTTCTTATTGACCCCGCCAAGGGCCAAGGGTAAACCCCGACAGAGACTTACTACAGCCAGCTGACTGCCCCGAACTGCGGGTGCATGAAAGGAGCTACCATTGGAAGAGATGCTTCGGGAGTACTTCCCCATTATCATCTTCTTGGCCGTCGCAATCGCACTTGGCCTTGTTTTCATCCTCGCCGCAGTTGTTTTGGCCGTACGCAACCCCGATCCTGAGAAGGTGAGTGCGTATGAGTGCGGTTTCAATGCCTTTGACGACGCGCGGATGAAATTTGACGTAAGGTTTTACCTCGTTTCCATCCTGTTCATCATTTTCGATCTCGAAATTGCCTTCCTTTTCCCTTGGGCTGTGGCCTTCAAGGACGTGTCGATGGTCGGTTTCTGGTCAATGATGGTCTTCCTCGGCGTGCTGACCATTGGCTTTGCATATGAGTGGAAAAAGGGAGCTCTGGAATGGGAGTGATGACAGGCGCGAACACCGCAGGTGTTGATCGTGAAGTGGTCACTCAGGCCATCAATACGGAGCTTCAGGACAAAGGCTTCCTGCTGACCAACGCAGAAGACCTGATCAATTGGGGCCGCACAGGTTCGCTGCACTGGATGACCTTTGGTCTTGCCTGCTGTGCGGTTGAGATGATGCACACGTCCATGCCGCGCTATGATGCGGAACGTTTCGGCATTGCGCCGCGCGCGTCCCCGCGTCAATCGGATGTGATGATTGTGGCCGGCACGTTGACCAACAAAATGGCCCCGGCGCTGCGCAAAGTGTACGACCAGATGCCCGAGCCACGGTACGTGATCTCCATGGGCTCCTGCGCCAATGGCGGCGGATATTATCACTACAGTTATTCCGTGGTGCGCGGTTGTGACCGCATTGTTCCGGTCGACATCTACGTGCCCGGCTGCCCTCCGACTGCCGAGGCGCTGCTGTACGGTTTGTTGCAGTTGCAACGCAAAATCCGCCGCACCGGCACAATCGAACGTTGATAGGGGCGATTGAGACATGAGTGACGCACTAAACGAACTGGGCGCGCATATTGAGCTAAAGCGGCCAGACTGTGTGCTGGGCTGGGAGGTCAGCTTTGGCGAGCTGAACATCACAGTGACGCCGGCCAACATTGCCGACTTTATCGAGTTCATGAAAACCGACGCCAATTGCCGGTTCTCTACGCTCGTGGATGTTACGGCGGTGGATTATCCCGAGCGCGCCAAGCGTTTTGATGTCGTGTACCACCTGCTGAGCATGTTCCGGAACCAACGTGTGCGTTTGCGGATCAAGGTGCGCGAAGATGAGATGGTTCCGTCGATCACGTCGGTGCATCCCTCTGCCAACTGGTTTGAGCGTGAAGTCTTTGACATGTTTGGCATCATCTTCTCCGATCACCCGGACCTGCGTCGCCTGCTGACCGATTATGGGTTCCGCGGCCACCCGCTGCGCAAGGATTTCCCAACCACGGGCTACACCGAAGTGCGCTATGACGAGGTGCAGAAGCGCGTGGTCTATGAACCCGTGCAGTTGACACAGGACTATCGCCAGTTTGATTTTATGTCGCCGTGGGAGGGTGCCAACTACATCCTGCCGGGGGATGAAAAGTCGGGGGACAAAAATGCCTGAACTGCCGACTTGGTTTTTTTGCGTTGGAGCACAGAAAGCCGGCACCACTTGGTTGTACGACTACTGTGCGAAGCATCCTGAAATTCATGTGCCTTCCGTGAAGGAAGCGCATTATTTCGATGTGCTTCACGACGCAAAACATTCCGGGTTCGCAAATAACCGGGCGGAGGCCTTGGCCAAATATAAACCTCTGACAAAATTGATGTCCTCATTGCGTAGGTCACGCCAACCGGGTGATGACTCCTCAAAGGAAACGCTACAGGCACTGGTTGCCATGCACGAAGACACATCCGCGGAACACCTTGCGTATCAGGCCTTTGTCAACCGTGGAAGAACTACTGAAAAAGTTGTGGCGGACATAACGCCGGACTATAGTGTTTTGAATAGGCCAGCCTTTGAAGACATGGCTAGCATGCCGGGCGCTCCGAAATTTCTGTTCATCATGCGTGACCCCATGGAGCGGACTTGGTCCAATATCAAAATGCACAGGGCGTTTTTGAAGGCCCGGAAGAACATCGTTCTTGATGAAATGGACATTGTGAACCGATTGGTTCAAGGGCGCCAGAAGCACATTTTGCAAAGATCAATGTACCAGCAGACATTGTTCAACTTAAAGCGATCCGTTCCGGCCGATCAGCTGCTTGTGTTGTTCTACGAGAGCCTCTTTTCGGAAGCATCTATCAGACAGTTCTGCGATTTTCTGGAAGTTTCTTTTGTCGCCGGTGACTATGAAACTATTGTGCGCAGAGGCAAGACGCAGGGCATCCCTGACGAGGCCTTCGACAAGCTCGCTCCGATGTTGCGAGTGGTTTATCAACGGATATCAGAGAATTTCGCGGACGTAGTGCCGTCTAATTGGCACACCGATCGCGTGCTGACACAGCAACGACCGCAGGCTGCCACATGATGGCGAACAACCAAGATATGTCGAGCACAACCATGAAAATGACGGTGCACCCATCGAATGAAATGAGGAAACGATAAATGGACGGTTCCAAATTTGACGACGGCAGCGTGGATGCGCTGAGCGGCGAACAGAAAATCCGCAATTTCAACATCAACTTCGGCCCGCAGCACCCTGCAGCCCACGGCGTGTTGCGTCTGGTGCTGGAACTTGACGGCGAGATCGTCGAACGCTGCGACCCGCACGTCGGCTTGCTGCACCGCGGCACCGAAAAGCTGATGGAAAGCCGCACGTATTTGCAGAACCTGCCGTATCTGGACCGGCTGGATTATGTTGCGCCGATGAACCAGGAACATGCTTGGTGTCTGGCCATCGAAAAACTGACCGGCACCGAAGTGCCGCGCCGTGCGCAGTTGATCCGCGTGCTGTTCTGCGAAATCGGCCGCATTTTGAACCACTTGATGAACGTCACCACGCAGGCGATGGATGTGGGTGCGCTGACGCCGCCGCTTTGGGGCTTTGAAGAGCGTGAAAAGCTGATGGTGTTTTATGAGCGTGCCTGCGGCGCGCGCCTGCACGCCAACTATTTCCGCCCTGGTGGCGTGCATCAGGATCTGCCGGATGAGCTGATTGATGACATCGAAGAATGGGCCATCGGGTTTCCGGAAATGCTGGCCGACATCGACGGGCTGCTGACCGAAAACCGCATCTTCAAACAGCGTAACGTCGATATCGGCGTCGTAACCGAGCAGGACGTGCTGGATTTCGCAATGTCCGGCGTCATGGCGCGCTCGGCCGGCATGGCATGGGATCTGCGCCGCGCGCAGCCTTATGAATGCTATGACGAGTTTGAATTCCAGATCCCCGTCGGCAAAAACGGTGACTGCTACGACCGCTACCTGATGCGTATGGAAGAGATGCGCCAGTCGCTCTCGATCATGCGTCAGGCGATCCACAAACTGCGCGAAGCCACCGGCGACGTGCTGTCCCGTGGCAAGCTGACACCGCCCAAACGAGGTGACATGAAGACCTCGATGGAAAGCCTGATCCACCACTTCAAGCTCTACACCGAAGGCTTCCACGTGCCTGCTGGCGAAGTTTACGCCGCGGTTGAGGCGCCCAAGGGCGAATTCGGCGTCTACATGGTCGCGGACGGCACCAACAAACCTTACCGCGCCAAGCTGCGCGCACCGGGCTATCTGCACTTGCAGGCGATGGACCACATCGCCACGGGTCACCAACTGGCCGACGTAGCCGCAATCATCGGCACGATGGATATCGTGTTCGGGGAGATTGACCGCTGATGAGCTTGGGACTGCTGACAATTCTGCTTTGCCTCGGGGGCGCGATTGTGACCGGCATTCTTGCCGTCACCTTCTGGCGTGATCCTGTTGCAGGCATGAAATCGGCGACCCACCGTCACGAACAGCTGCCACAAGTGATGACCGACCGCTATTTTGCCTTCACGTTTCTGGCGCTCGCTGCCGCATGGCACGGCGATCCCTGCGTGATTGCGGTTCTTTTCGTGGCCTTTGCCTTTATGGGACTTGCTGACGGGGTGATCTACGCCCGCGCCGGTCATCCTCACATCAAACACACCGCTGCTGGTGTGGCTGCCGCTCTTGTGGCTGCCGTCGCCGCGTGGACAGCCCTAAGTAACGGAGCCGCCTGAGATGCTACGTCGTCTGTATCATGAACAGCCAGAAAGCTTTGCTTTCACCGCCGCCAACCAAGCTTGGGCGGAAGGGCAGATCACCAAATATCCCGAGGGCCGTCAGGCATCGGCGGTGATCCCGCTGTTGTGGCGCGCACAGGAGCAGGAAAGCTGGCTGTCCAAGCCGGCCATCGAATATGTCGCCGACCTTTTGGGTATGGCCTATATTCGCGTGCTCGAAGTGGCGTCTTTTTACTTCATGTTTCAGCTGCAACCGGTTGGATCTGTTGCGCATATTCAGATTTGTGGCACCACGTCCTGTATGATTTGCGGCGCCGAAGACCTGATTGCGGTTTGCCGTGAAAAGATTGCTGACAAGCCACACGCGCTGTCAGCGGACGGCAAGTTCAGCTGGGAAGAGGTCGAATGTCTGGGCGCCTGCACCAACGCGCCAATGGCACAGATCGGCAAAGATTACTTTGAGGATCTGACCGCCGAAGGTTTTGCCAAAATGCTGGATGAGATGGCCGCAGGCCAAGTGCCGTTGCCGGGGCCACAGAACGGGCGTTATGCGTCCGAGCCTCTGACGGGCCTGACCACGCTCAAGGACTTTGACAGCGGTCACACGCAATACAACGCGTCCGTGCAGCTCGCGTCGGATCTGGGCGATAGCATCAAGCGCATCGACGGCACCGAAGTGCCACTTTTGACGCCTTGGATCGACAAAGATGGCAAGGTCGCGGGTCGCGAAGCCGAAAATGCACCGCCTGCGCCAGCGGCAACGCCGAAGCCGGCTGTTAAACAGGCAGAAGAGGCTAAGAAAGCCAAAGATGCCGCGGCCAAACCGGCTGCGGAAGAAAAGCCCAAAAAGGCTGCCAAGAAGGCCGAGAAAAAGGCCGAAACCAAAGCTGCGAAACCAGCCAAGGCAAAACCCGCCAAGACGGCGTCTGCTGAAAAACCAGCCGCCAAGAAAGCCGCGCCAAAGAAAGCGGCCGCCAAAGCGGGCAAGGCGGATGATCTCAAACTGCTGAAGGGCGTTGGCCCTGCACTTGAGAAAAAGTTGCACGCGAATGGCGTTAAAACCTTTGCCCAGATCGCGGCGTGGGTTGCAGAAGATATCACGGACATGGATGACAAACTGTCGTTTAAGGGCCGCATCGAACGAGACAACTGGGTCCAACAGGCAAAACTGTTGGCTGAAGGTGGAGACACAGAATTCTCCAAACGCGCAAAGGACGCAAAGTAAAATAACAAGACCAACATAGGGAAAAACGTAACATGGCCACTGAAAACAAAAATATGACCTGCACAATCGCGTGTTGGGTGATCGCCGCGATTGTCGGCTTGATCGCATTCATGGTGCTGAAAGGCATCCTTTGGACCCTGCTTGCGTTGATCTTTGGTGTTGTTGTCGTTGTGGTGCTGGGCCTGTGGATGGTGAAAACCTTCTGCGTGACCGAAGCAGCGCCCGCGTCGATCCCTGCGAGCGCGCCAGCAGCAGCACCCGCACCTGCTGCACCAGCGGCGCAGCCTGCCGATGAGCCGGCAGAGGCCGAATCCGAAGCAGCAGCCGACGAAGCCGCGGCCAACGCCAACGAAGCAATGGCCGCTGATGCGTCTGATGCAGACAGCACCGCGTCAGTGATCAAGCCAAGCACTGAACTGCCGGGTCAGAAAGAACTGGCTGAGCGTAAGGGTGAGTGGACCTACGAAAAGCCTGCGGATGAGGCAGCGCCTAAGGCCGCCAAAGCGGCACCCAAGCCCAAAGCGGCCGCCGCAACATCTGGTGCCGACGATCTTAAGCAGCTGAAGGGCGTTGGCCCGGCGTTGGAGAAAAAGCTGCAGGAAAATGGCGTGACAACTTTTGCGCAGATCGCTGCGTGGGGCGCCGCAGACATCGCAGACATGGACGACAAACTGTCATTCAAAGGCCGGATCGAACGCGACGGTTGGGTGGAACAAGCCAAGACGCTCGCTGAGGGCTGAGGTATGAGTGGAGAGACAAAGGATCAGGAACTGGCCCGCAGGGGCCGTGTTGTGGCGCTGGTGATTGCTGGCTCCGTTTTGATCTGGATGGCTCTCAATGTAATTGGAAAGGCGGCAGGATTGCCGGGGCGCTTTGCGCTTCTCTTTGATCTTGCCGCTTTGGCCGCGCTGATTTGGGCGTTGGTGAATATCTATCAGATCTGGCGTGCGCGTCAGGCAGACGAAGGGTAACGGGATGCTCAAAGATCAGGACCGTATCTTTACCAACCTCTACGGCATGCATGACCGCACGCTGGCAGGGGCAAAGGCACGTGGCCACTGGGACGGCACCGCCAAGCTGATCCAGGCGGGGCGGGAGACCATCATCGAACGGATGAAGGCCTCCGGTTTGCGTGGCCGTGGCGGCGCGGGCTTCCCGACAGGGCTGAAGTGGTCCTTTATGCCCAAGGAAAGCGACGGACGTCCGGCTTATCTGGTCATCAACGCTGATGAATCCGAGCCCGGCACCTGTAAAGACCGCGAAATCATGCGCCACGATCCGCACACGCTGATCGAAGGGGCTTTGATTGCGTCCTTCGCGATGAATGCGCACACCTCCTATATCTACATTCGCGGTGAATATGTCCGCGAACGCGAAGCGCTGCAGGCCGCGATTGATGAATGCTATGATGCGGGTCTTCTTGGCAAAAACGCCGCTGGGTCCGGCTGGGATTTCGATCTGTTCCTGAACCACGGGGCAGGGGCGTATATCTGCGGCGAAGAAACCGCGCTGATCGAAAGCCTTGAGGGCAAAAAAGGTATGCCGCGCATGAAGCCGCCGTTTCCGGCGGGCGCGGGTCTCTATGGCTGCCCGACCACGGTGAACAACGTGGAATCGATCGCCGTTGTGCCCACCATCTTGCGCCGTGGACCGGAATGGTTTGCAGGCTTTGGTCGCCCCAACAACGCGGGCACCAAGATTTTTGGCATCTCCGGTCACGTGAATACGCCCTGTGTTGTCGAAGAAGAGATGTCGATCTCTTTTGAAGAGCTGATCGAGAAACACTGTGGCGGCATTCGCGGCGGCTGGGACAATCTGTTGGCCGTGATCCCCGGTGGGTCTTCGGTGCCATGTGTGCGTGGCGAAAACATGCGCGACGCGGTTATGGATTTTGACGCCCTGCGCGAGGTCGGCAGCTCGCTTGGTACCGCCGCCGTCATCGTGATGGACAAACAGACCGACATCATCAAAGCGATCTGGCGGCTGTCGAAATTCTACAAACACGAAAGCTGTGGCCAGTGTACGCCTTGTCGCGAAGGCACGGGCTGGATGATGCGTGTCATGGACCGACTGGTGCGAGGCGAGGCCGAAATTGAAGAGATCGACATGCTGTTTGACGTGACCAAACAGGTCGAGGGCCACACCATCTGCGCGCTCGGTGACGCGGCCGCTTGGCCTATTCAGGGTTTGATCAAGAACTTCCGTGAGGAAATCGAAGATCGCATCAAGGCAAACAAAACCGGGCGCATGGGCGCCATGGCTGCGGAGTAAAGCTGCAATATTTTGGAGGGTAGGGTTTTGAAACACGGTACCAAAAACAGCGCCTTAGGGGTTGCCGGTATTGTTCTCGGTAGCGCTCTGGCGACACCGGCTCTTGCTGATCGTTCAGCAGAGGTGCGCGCCTATGTTTCAAATCAATTGGCCTCCAATTATGCGGCACGTGAAATCGGTAGAAATTGTAAATCCATGCGCGCCGTCGAAAGCAAGATCGGCGGCGCCGCGATGGGCCTGAAAAAAACGCTCATGGCCAAGGGCTATACCAAAGAAGAGATCAACGCCGGGCTCAAAGGGGTGAAACTTTCCGGAGGTAAGGCATCGGGCAAAGCTATGGTCCTGAAAATGGGCGCAGTGGAGGGCAACGAAGCCTCTTATTGCTCTGTTGGCGACACTGAAATTGCAAACAAGACCTTTATCGGGTCGGTGCTGAAAAAGAAGTAAGCGATGAAAAACACCCGCAACATTCTGACTAAAGCAAAAGCCACCCGCGTCGCGACGGGTGTCGTTCTTTGTGCGACGTTGGCACTCAGCGCCTGCGTCAACCGAAACAAAGACGACCAGTTCGCCTTCAATGGAATCTACTTCCAATCCAAAGCTGACAAAGTCTCCAAAGAGCAGCGCGACCGATTTGAATCGATCGTGAAACGGGCGAACCAAGATCTCGCAGCAGCGCGCGAAGCAGGCCGCTATGCCGGAACCCGCTATTGCATCGCCGAATATGGCACTTCTCGCATCGAATGGATCGTTGGGCCTGACAACGAAGCCGTGGTGCCAGTTGACGACACTTTGCGTCTCGAAGGGATCTGTCGCCCGACATGATCATGTCCGCTGCATATCCGGGCTGTTATTGCCTATCAGGTGGCCATCAGGTCTCCCCAAGCCGTGCGGGAATTTCTCCCGCATGCGCAAAAGGAGAATTTGAATGAAACGCCTGTCATCCATGACGCTGGGTTTGTCACTTGCCGCTGCAACCGCTTGGGCGAACCCGCCACTGCGCGAGGTCTCCGAGATCGACGACCAGATTTTCTGGGGCGTGCTGGCATATGAGATTTCCGAGCAGTGCGACAGCATTGATGCGCGCACAATGAAGGCCGTTGGCGATCTCTGGTCGCTGGCCAACAAAGCGCGCTCGCTGGGCTACAGCCGCGACGAGATCAAAACATACATCCGCTCGGATGAAGAAAAAGCCCGCATGCGCAAGCGCGGCGAGGCATTTCTGGCGAGCAAAGGGGTCACTTACGATGCCCCTGAAACCTTCTGCACCTTCGGGCACGCAGAAATCGAACGAAACAGCGCGATCGGCGCGTATTTGAGGGCGAAATAGGCGATGTCTGACCTACGCAAGATCATCATCGACGAGACCGAGGTCGAAGTAGAGGGCGCTATGACCCTTATTCAGGCCTGCGAAGAGGCTGGCGTGGAAATTCCACGCTTCTGCTATCACGAACGACTGTCGATTGCCGGCAACTGTCGCATGTGCCTGGTTGAGGTTGTGGGCGGCCCACCGAAGCCTGCCGCTTCCTGCGCGATGCAGGTCCGCGATCTGCGCCCCGGCCCAGAAGGCCAGCCGCCTGTGGTGAAAACCAACTCGCCCATGGTCAAAAAGGCCCGCGAAGGCGTGATGGAGTTCATGCTGATCAACCACCCGCTGGATTGCCCGATCTGCGATCAGGGTGGCGAATGCGACCTTCAGGATCAGGCTGTGGCATACGGCGTGGATTTCTCCCGCTTCCGCGAACCCAAACGCGCGGTGGACGATCTCAATCTCGGCCCACTTGTGGGCACCGCGATGACCCGTTGCATCAGCTGCACGCGTTGCGTGCGCTTTACTTCCGAGGTCGCTGGCATCACCCAGATGGGTCAGACCGGTCGCGGCGAAGATGCGGAAATCACCAGCTATCTGAACGAAACGCTCGACAGCAACCTGCAAGGCAACATCATTGATCTGTGCCCCGTCGGTGCGCTGACCTCCAAGCCTTACAGCTTCACCGCGCGTCCGTGGGAACTGACCAAGACCGAAACCATCGACGTGATGGACGGGCTTGGCGCCAACATCCGCGTGGATACCAAGGGGCGCGAAGTGATGCGCATCCTACCGCGCAACCACGATGGCGTGAACGAAGAATGGATTTCCGACAAGACCCGCTTTGTCTGGGACGGCCTGCGTCGCCAGCGTTTGGACACGCCATATGTACGTGTTGACGGCAAGCTCAAACCGGCGACATGGGGCGAGGCTCTGTCCGCCGCTGCCGGTGCGATGAAAGGCAAAAAAGTTGCCGCACTTGTGGGCGATCTGGTCCCGACTGAAGCCACTTTCGCACTCAAAAAGATCGTGGACGGCCTCGAAGGCACAATTGAATGCCGCACCAACGGCGCGGTGCTGCCTGCCGATAACCGCTCTGCCTACGTCGGCAATGCAGCGATCGAAGACATTGATACCGCAAAGAAAATCTATCTGATCGGTTCCAACCCACGCCTTGAGGCACCGGTGTTGAACGCGCGTATCCGCAAGGCCTGGACCAAAGGTGCCGACGTTGTGGCTGTGGGTCCGAAGTTCATGGACCTGACCTACGACTTTACCTTCATGGGCCCCGGTCGTCTGATGCTCAACAAGGCCGTTGACGAAGCGCAGCCCACAGAGAACGCGCTTGTGATTGTCGGGCAGGGTGCTCTGACCGAAGGTGACGGCGTTGCGGTTTTGGGCAAGGCGATGGCGCTGGCTGAAAAGCTTGGCGGCAAGATGATGGTTCTGCACACAGCGGCCAGCCGCGTCGGTGCGATGGACGTTGGTGCCGTGACCGAAGGCGGCATGGACGCGGCCCTTGAGGGGGCCGAGGTGGTCTTCAACCTTGGCGCGGATGAGGTCGATATCGCCGAAGGTCCGTTTGTGATCTATCAGGGCAGCCATGGTGACCGTGGCGCGCACCGCGCGGATGTGATCCTGCCAGCGGCGGCCTATACCGAGGAAAACGGCCTGTTTGTGAACACAGAAGGGCGTCCACAATTGGCGATGCGCGCGGGCTTTGCGCCGGGTGATGCCAAAGAAAACTGGGCCATCTTGCGCGCACTTAGCGCCGAGTTGGACGCAACGCTGGCTTATGACAGCCTCGCGCAATTGCGTCAGGCGCTGGTGGCAGAGGTGCCGCATCTCGCCAAGGTCGATCAGGTGATCGACAACGGCTGGGACGCTTTGGAGGTCAAAGAGTTGGGCAAGGGTGCCTTTGCCAATGCGATTGGCGATTTCTACCTGACCAACCCGATTGCGCGCGCCAGTGCCGTGATGGCGGAACTCTCCGCCAACGCCAAAGCGCGCCACAGCAAAAAGATCGCAGCGGAGTAACCCAGAGTGATGTTTCGCCCTCATATCCTCGCTCTCAGCGTCGCGGCCCTTGGGCTGGCGGCCTGTGAACCGCAGACCGACGGGTCCGTGGCGCGGGATGTGGTGTTTTTACCCGATTATCAAGGCGTGGACACCCGCCTTCTTGAAGGTGATTTGGTGAACTTTCACGTGGCCATGCGCGGGGCGCGCAGCGAGACGGACGTGCACCGCTATGCGGAATGTGCTGCTGCGCAATACACGCTGATCCGCGGCTTTGGTTTTGCCCGCCACGTGCGTACGACAACCAACAAATCGAACGAGATCTGGAGCGGCGACGCTGTCTACGTGATCTCGGCAGCCCTTCCCAAAGGGCTCAAAACAATTGATGCAGAGGTCATCGTGGCCGACTGCGAAGACAATAGCATACCGACGGTGTGAGGACTCATGACGAATTTCTTTGACACAAACCTCGGGACACTGCTGATCGTGCTTGGTCAGGTCCTGCTGGTCGTTGTTCCCTTGCTGGTGGCGCTGGCGTTTCTGCTTTACGCCGATCGCAAGATCTGGGCAGCTGTCCAGCTGCGCCGTGGCCCAAACGTGGTGGGCGTCTTCGGCCTGCTGCAAAGCTTCGCGGACTTCATCAAATATGCGGTGAAGGAAATCGTCTATCCGGCGGGCGCTGACAAAGTTGTCTTCCTGCTGGCCCCGATGATCACGCTTTGCATGGCGCTGATTGCTTGGGCGGTGATCCCGTTCAACGACGGCTGGGTGGTGTCTGACATCAACGTGGCGATCCTATACGTGATGGCCGTCAGCTCGCTTGAGGTTTACGGCGTGATCATGGGCGGTTGGGCGTCAAACTCCAAATACCCGTTCCTTGGCTCGCTGCGTTCGGCTGCGCAGATGATTTCCTATGAGGTCTCGCTGGGCCTGATCATCATCGGCATCATCATCTCGACCGGGTCTATGAACTTTGGCGACATCGTTGCCGCCCAAGATGGCCGCTATGGCATCTTCAGCTGGTACTGGCTGCCGCACTTCCCGATGCTGTTCCTGTTCCTGATCTCCGCCATGGCCGAAACCAACCGCCCTCCATTTGACCTTCCGGAAGCGGAAAGCGAACTGGTGGCTGGTTATCAGGTGGAATACAGCTCGACACCGTTCCTGCTGTTTATGATCGGCGAATATGTCGCCATCGTGCTGATGTGTGCGCTGGTGTCGCTGCTGTTCCTTGGCGGCTGGCTGTCACCCATTCCGGGTCTGCCAGACGGCATTGGCTGGATGCTTCTGAAAATCTGCTTCGTCTTCTTCATCTTCTCGATGGTCAAGGCGATCACCCCGCGCTTCCGCTACGACCAGTTGATGCGCATCGGTTGGAAAGTCTTCCTGCCGCTGTCGCTGTTTTGGGTAGTTTTGGTGGCGTTCCTCGCAAAATTCGAAATTCTTGGCGGCGCCTATGCCCGCTGGGCCATCGGAGGCTGATATGACGGCAATCGACTACAAACGCGCCGCCGGTTATTTCCTGCTGAAAGATTTCTTCGGCGGTTTCCGCCTTGGCATGAAGTACTTCTTCAAACCCAAAGCGACGCTGAACTATCCGCATGAAAAAGGCCCGCTCAGCCCGCGTTTTCGCGGCGAGCACGCCCTGCGCCGCTATCCCAATGGCGAAGAGCGATGCATTGCCTGCAAGCTTTGCGAGGCGATCTGTCCGGCGCAAGCAATCACCATCGACGCGGAACCCCGCGAAGACGGCTCGCGCCGCACCACGCGCTATGACATCGACATGACCAAATGCATTTACTGCGGCTTCTGCGAAGAAGCCTGCCCAGTAGACGCCATTGTCGAAGGCCCGAATTTCGAGTTCGCCACCGAGACCCGCGAAGAGTTGTTCTATGACAAAGCAAAACTGCTTGAGAACGGCGAACGTTGGGAAGCAGAGATCGCCAAGAACCTAGAACTGGATGCACCGTACCGATGACCGATCCCAAAAACCCATATCAGGCGATGTTCGCCCAGTATCAGGAGATGGCGAAAGCCTTCAATCCCGCGCTGGAATCCTTCACGCCCAAGGGGTTTGAGACGCTTTGGCCAACGATGCCCAAGGACGTTATGGAGATGTTCTTTGGCAACACGATGAACCCCGGCGGCCTTGATGCCAAGACCCGCCTGCTGCTGACCCTTGGGGCGCTCACCATGCTGGGCGCGCAAGCAGACGCACAAATTCGGCTCACCGTCCGTCACCTGACGGAAACAGGGGCCACGAAACAGGAAATTGTGGAGACCATCGGCCAGATGTCGATGTTCGCCGGTATTCCCGCCACCACCCGCGCCATGGAATTGGTGCAAGAGGTGCTCGCGGAACAAGAGGGAAGTGAAACATGACCATCGCAGCTTTGGCATTTTGGTTGTTTTCGATCTGCGTGATCGCAGGCGGGTTTTTCACCGTCGTCAGCCGCAACCCGGTGCACTCGGTGCTCTGGCTCATTCTGGCTTTCCTAAGCTCCGCGGGACTGTTTGTGCTTTTGGGCGCGGAGTTTGTGGCGATGCTTTTGATCATTGTCTACGTCGGCGCGGTCGCTGTGCTGTTCCTGTTTGTGGTGATGATGCTGGATGTGGACTTTGCCGAACTCAAGGCGGGCATGGCGCAATACCTGCCGCTGGCGTTGCTGATCGGCGTGGTGCTGTTGATGCAACTGGGCATGGCCTTTGGTGTGTGGCAATTCGCCGACGGCGCCGAAGCGGCCCGCGCGGCTGTCGCGCCAACCGACACACACAACACGGCGGCGCTGGGTCTGATCCTGTATGACCAGTACTTCCTGCTCTTCCAGCTGGCCGGTCTGATACTGCTGGTCGCCATGATCGGCGCAATTGTTCTGACACTGCGCCACCGCAAAGACGTCAAACGCCAGAACGTTCTGGAACAAATGTGGCGTGATCCAGCGGATTCGATGGAGCTCAAAGACGTAAAACCGGGGCAGGGGCTCTAAGCCTCTCTCCGCCCCGGACATGATCCGAGGGACACGAACCAAGAAAGCCCCGCCAAAATCGGGGCACGACAAATGAAAGACGAATGGGGCAACCCTGAGGGACGTTATGATTGGACTTGAACATTACCTGGGCGTGGCGGCGACGTTGTTCGTCATCGGCATCTTCGGCCTCTTCCTGAACCGGAAGAACATCATCATCCTGTTGATGTCGATCGAACTCATCCTGCTTTCGGTCAACATCAATCTGGTGGCTTTCTCCAGCTTTCTGGGCGATCTCGTCGGGCAGGTCTTCACGCTCTTCGTGCTGACAGTGGCCGCAGCCGAGGCCGCCATCGGCCTTGCGATCCTTGTGTCCTTCTTCCGCAACCGTGGCTCGATCGCGGTCGAAGATGTCAACGTGATGAAAGGCTGATCAGATGATCTTCAAGACTATCCTGTTTGCGCCTCTGATCGGCGCCCTCATCGCTGGCTTCGGCTGGCGCATGATCGGTGAGAAGGCGGCGCAGGTTGTGACAACGTCGCTCTTGTTCCTCGCCTGTTTGCTCAGCTGGATCGTGTTCCTGCGCGGCGCACAGTTGGACGAAGCTGTGCACATCATGACCTTCATCCAATCGGGTCACTTGGACACGTCCTGGTCGATCCGCGTGGATCGTCTGACCACCACGATGCTGATTGTGGTGACGTCGGTCTCCGCCCTCGTGCACCTCTACAGCTTTGGCTACATGGCGCATGACGAACATTGGGGCGAGGGCGAGAACTACAAAGCGCGCTTCTTTGCCTATCTGTCGTTCTTCACATTCGCCATGTTGATGCTGGTGACCTCTGACAACCTTGTGCAGATGTTCTTTGGCTGGGAAGGCGTGGGCGTCGCGTCCTATCTTCTGATTGGCTTTTACTACAAGAAGCCCTCGGCCAACGCCGCCGCCATCAAAGCCTTTGTGGTCAATCGTGTCGGTGACTTCGGCTTTGCGCTGGGTATCTTTGGTCTGTTTATGCTGACCGACAGCATCCAGTTCGACACGATCTTTGCCGCAGCACCCGCGATTGCAGAAACCGACATCACCTTCTTGTGGCGCGATTGGAACGCAGCGAACCTTTTGGCCTTCTTGCTGTTTGTCGGCGCGATGGGCAAGTCGGCGCAATTGTTCCTGCACACTTGGTTGCCTGACGCGATGGAAGGCCCGACACCCGTGTCGGCGCTCATTCACGCCGCAACCATGGTGACCGCAGGTGTCTTCCTTGTCTGCCGCATGTCGCCTCTGATGGAATACGCACCCGAAGCCATGTCGATTGTGGTCTTTATCGGTGCCTCGACCGCCTTTGTCGCGGCGACCATTGGCCTTGTGCAAAACGACATCAAACGCGTGATTGCCTACTCAACCATGTCCCAGCTTGGCTACATGTTCGTAGCCGCTGGCGTTGGTGTCTACTCGGCCGCCATGTTCCACCTCTTCACGCACGCCTTCTTCAAAGCGATGTTGTTCCTTGGCGCAGGCTCCGTGATCCACGCGATGCACCACGAGCAAGACATGCGCAACTACGGTGGTCTGCGTAAGAAGATCCCGTATACTTTTGGCGCTATGATGATCGGCACGCTCGCCATCACCGGCGTCGGTATCCCGCTGACACACATCGGTTTCGCAGGCTTCCTGTCGAAAGATGCAATCATCGAAAGCGCTTGGGCTGGCACCATGGGCGGCTATGGCTTCTGGATGCTGGTTGTGGCGGCCTTGTTCACCAGCTTCTACAGCTGGCGCCTGATCTTCCTGACGTTCTACGGCACCCCGCGCGGCAACAAGCACACGCACGACCACGCGCACGAGAGCCCGACCATTATGCTGGTGCCACTGGGCGCACTTGCGCTTGGCGCGATCTTTGCCGGTATGATCTGGTACAACGGCTTCTTTGGTGACCATGCCAGCGTGAACAAATTCTTTGGCATTCCTGACCACCACGCCGAGGCCAGCGAGGGCCACGCAGATGATCACGCTGACGATCATGCCAACGCCGATGACAGCCATGATGACGGCCATGCTGATGATCACGGTGATGACCATGCGGCGATGCACGACGATCCGGCCCACGCGGTCATCGCTGCCGCACATCACGGCGAGGCGCCCAAGGGTGCGATTTTCATGCATCCTGACAACCACGTCATGGACGACGCGCACCATGCCCCGAAATGGGTCAAGGTAAGCCCCTTTGTTGCGATGGTTATCGGTCTGCTGACGGCGCTGTGGTTCTACATCTGGAACCCGTCGATGCCCGCCAAGCTGGCGGCAAGCCAACGTCCGCTTTATCTGTTCCTGCTCAACAAATGGTACTTTGACGAACTCTACGACGTCGTCTTTGTGCGTCCAGCCAGCGCCATCGGCCGTTTCCTGTGGAAGCGGGGCGACGGCACCGTGATTGACGGAACCCTCAATGGCATCGCCATGGGCTTTATCCCTTGGGCAACCCGCCTCGCAGGTAAGGCACAGTCCGGCTACATCTTCACATACGCCCTTGCCATGGTGCTTGGCATCGTGGCCCTGATCACTTGGATGACGCTCAGCGGAGGAGCGCACTGATGAACGAACTTCTCCTCACACTCCTGACTTTCATCCCAACAGGGGCGGCGGTGATCCTCGCAGTCTTTTTGCGCGGCGATGACGCAGCGGCGAACCGCAATGCAAAATGGGTTGCTCTTTCGACCACCACCATCACCTTCTTGGTGTCGCTCTTTGTGCTGGCCGGATTTGACCCCTCTGACACGGGCATGCAGTTCGTCGAGGACTACACATGGCTGATGGGTCTGAACTACAAGATGGGTGTCGATGGCATCTCCATCCTGTTTGTCATGCTCACAACTTTCATGATGCCTTTGGTGATCTGGTCCAGCTGGGACGTCACTCACCGCGTCAAGGAATACATGATCGCCTTCCTGCTGCTGGAAACACTGATGCTCGGCGTCTTCATGGCGCTGGATCTGATCCTGTTTTACATGTTCTTTGAAGCAGGCCTGATCCCGATGTTCCTGATCATTGGCATCTGGGGCGGCAAAAACCGCATCTATGCCAGCTTCAAGTTCTTCCTCTACACGTTGCTCGGCTCCGTGCTGATGCTGGTGGCGATGGTGGCAATGTACAGCCAAGCGGGCACCACAGACATCGTTGCACTATCGGAATTCAACTTTGGTTCCGAAACCATGTCGGTGCTTGGCATCACTGTGGTCGGGGGCATGCAAACTCTGATGTTCCTTGCCTTCTTCGCGTCCTTCGCGGTGAAAATGCCGATGTGGCCGGTGCACACCTGGTTGCCCGACGCGCACGTTCAGGCGCCTACAGCAGGGTCCGTCGTACTTGCGGCAATCCTGCTCAAGATGGGTGGCTACGGCTTCCTGCGCTTCAGCTTGCCGATGTTCCCGATTGGGGCAGAGGTGCTGACACCGCTGATCCTGTGGATGAGCGCCATCGCGATTGTCTACACGTCGCTCGTGGCGCTGGTCCAAGAAGACATGAAGAAGCTGATCGCCTACAGCTCGGTGGCTCACATGGGCTACGTGACCATGGGCATCTTTGCCGCCAACCAACAGGGTATCGACGGTGCGATCTTCCAGATGATCAGCCACGGCTTTATCTCCGGCGCGCTCTTCCTGTGCGTGGGCGTGATCTATGACCGCATGCACACACGCGAGATCGACGCCTACGGCGGCCTCGTGAACCGGATGCCGGCTTATGCGCTGATCTTCATGTTCTTCACCATGGCCAACGTTGGCCTGCCGGGCACCTCGGGCTTTGTCGGCGAATTCCTGACACTGATGGGTATCTTCAAGGTCAACACCTGGGTGGCGCTGGTCGCAACCTCCGGCGTGATCCTTTCGGCGGCGTATGCCCTGTGGCTCTACCGCCGCGTGGTGCTGGGCGACCTGATCAAGGAAAGCCTCAAGACCATCAGCGACATGACCGCCCGCGAAAAGTGGATCTTTGCGCCACTGGTGGCCATGACCCTGATCCTCGGCGTCGCGCCCTGGCTGGTGCTCGACATCATCGGGCCATCGGTTGAAAACCTCGTATCCAATTATCAAACCGCACTGGACCACGGCGCTGCTGCCGCCGGCCAAGCGGTATCTCATTAAGGAGAGCTTGAGACATGATCCAGGCTGATCTGAATATTATCCTGCCGGAGATCCTGCTGTCGGTGTACGCGATGGTGGCGCTTGTTGCTGCGGTCTACACCGGCAAAGACAAGATCGCGCCGATGCTGACTTGGCTGACGGCCGCCGCCTTTGTGCTCATCGGCGTGTGGATCGGCATGTCCGGCGAGGGGACAAACTCCGCCTTTGACGGCATGTTCACCGACGACGCGTTCTCGAGGTTTGCCAAAGTTGCGATCCTGCTGTCGGCAGCGGCGGTTCTCGTGATGGGGCAGGAATACATGCAACGTCGCGGCATGTTGCGCTTTGAATACCCTATTCTGGTGACGCTTGCCGTTGTTGGTATGATGATGATGGTCTCCGCAGGCGATCTGATGGCGCTTTACATGGGCCTCGAGCTACAATCGCTCGCGCTTTATGTGGTGGCGTCCATGCGCCGCGACAGCGTCAAATCTACTGAGGCAGGCATGAAGTACTTCGTGCTTGGTGCGCTCAGCTCGGGCTTGCTGCTTTATGGCGCCTCGCTGGTCTACGGCTTTGCCGGCACCACCAAGTTCGCGGGTATCATCGAAGCCGCCGGCCACGGCCAGACCCCACTTGGACTGCTGTTTGGTCTGACATTTGTAACTGCCGGTCTGGCGTTCAAAGTCTCCGCCGTGCCGTTCCACATGTGGACGCCGGATGTTTACGAAGGCGCACCAACGCCAATCACTGCCTTCTTTGCAACCGCGCCCAAGATTGCTGCGATGGGCCTGTTCGCCCGTGTGCTGCACGATGCCTTTGGCGGCGTGGTTGGCGACTGGCAACAGATTTTGGCGTTGCTGTCGGTGCTGTCGATGTTTCTTGGTGCGGTGGCCGCGATTGGCCAAACCAACATCAAACGTCTGATGGCATATTCTTCGATTGCCCATATGGGCTACGCGTTGATGGGTCTCGCCGCAGGTACCGCCTTTGGTGTCGAGGCGATGCTGGTCTACATGGCGATCTACGTCACCATGAACATCGGAACCTTTGCCTTTATTCTGTCGATGGAAAAAGACGGCCAGCCGGTTGTCGACATCGCATCGCTCAACATGTTCTCCAGGCGCGACCCGGTCAAAGCACTGGCGGTTTTGTTGCTGATGTTCTCGCTGGCAGGGGTGCCGCCATTGGTGGGCTTCTTCGGTAAGTTCTACGTTTTGCGTGCCGCCTATGACGCGGGTCTGGCATGGCTGGCGGTGATGGGTGTGATTGCGTCGGTGATCGGCGCCTATTATTACCTGCGCATCGTCTACTACATGTACTTTGGCGAAGAGAATGACGACTTGGACAAAAACCGCGCGCCGGTGCTGCACGTCTTCCTTGTGGTTGCCGCCGCGATGATGCTGCTGGGGATTGTGAATCTCTTTGGCGTCGAAGGGGCCGCGCAAGCCGCGTCCATGGCGTTGGTGAAGTGAACCTTCTCTGACCCTGTCAAGTTTACCGACGGCGCGCCCATTGTTGGGCGCGCCGTTTTGCTTTTGAGCCTTGAAAATGCCACCGCCGCGATACCGACGGGATACAGACGTATTGCCGACCCTAAATTTTCACCCAAATACTGGCGGATATGGCCAAGGGAGGCTAGAACCGCGCGATGATGCATCTGACCCTGATAAGGCTCTCCTCATGACCACATGGCCCCAAGGATACGGCCGCCGCGTGCTGGCCGAAGTCGACAGCACCAACGCCGAAGCCGCGCGCATTGCAGGCGGTCTCGCTGGTCCTGAATGGATATTGGGCCTGCGCCAGACCGCTGGCCGAGGTCGCCGCGGCAGAGCGTGGAACGATCCGGTCGGCAATTTTGCGGCAACCCTTGTGATGCGCCCAACCGAGGCGCCCGATCAGGTGGCACTGCGCTCGTTCGTGGCCTCGCTGGCGTTGTTTGATACCTTTGTGCAGGCAACCGGCCGCGTTGATGGATTGACCCTCAAATGGCCCAATGACGTGCTGCTCAATGGCGGCAAGGTGGCGGGTATCTTGTTGGAAAGCGCAGGCTTTTCTGGCGGAAGTGTCAGCCACATCGCGATTGGGATAGGCGTGAATTTGCAGCATGCACCCGGCGCGGAAAGCGTTGAACAAGGCGCGACGCGCCCTGTGTCTTTGCTGTCCGAAACCGGTGCCAACGTGGATCCGGAAACCTTCCTTGATCTGCTGGCCGAGGCTTATGCCCATTGGGAGACGCAATTTGCCACCTATGGATTTGCCCCAATTCGCACCGCATGGTTGGCCCGCGCTGCCCGTTTGGGAGAGGTGATCACGGCCCGCACCACCCGTGACGAAACGACCGGAACGTTTGAGACGGTGGACTCGCAGGGCAATCTGGTGTTGAACACCGCAAAAGGCCGCGTGGCAATTCCCGCAGCCGACATCTTTTTCTGAGCACCCTTAGAGGGATCACCGCCTATGCTTCTGGCCATTGACTGCGGCAACACCAATACCGTCTTCTCGATCTGGGATGGCGAGAAATTCTTATGTACTTTAAGGACTTCGACCCACCACGCCCGGACGGCGGACGCCTACTTCACGTGGTATTCGACGCTGATCAATCACTATGGCATCAAGACCGACATCACCGATGTGATCATTTCATCAACGGTGCCGCGGGTTGTCTTTAACTTGCGTGTTTTTGCGGATCGGTTTTTCAATTGCCGCCCTTTGGTGATTGGCAAGCCGGAATGCAAACTGCCCGTTACGCCCCGCGTTGACAAAGGCACACAGCCTGGCCCCGACCGTCTGGCGAACGCCGTCGCCGCTTTTGACCGTCACGGCGGCAATGTGGTGGTTGTAGACTTTGGAACAGCAACCAACTTTGACGTGGTTGCTGAGGACGGCGCTTATGTTGGCGGCGTGATCGCACCCGGTGTGAACCTCAGCCTGGAAGCTTTGCACTCAGGTGCTGCAGCCTTGCCGCACGTCGACATCAGTCAACCCGAAAAAGTGATTGGCACCAATACTGTAGGCTGCATCCAATCCGGTGTTTTCTGGGGATACACCGGCCTGATCGAAGGCATTATATCGCGTATCAAAGTCGAATTCGGCTCTCCGATGAAGGTGGTTGGTACCGGTGGGTTGGCGCCACTTTTCGAGCAGGGCGAACACTTGTTTGACACCATCGAAGACGACTTAACGATGCACGGCCTGACCGTGATCCATGATTATAATAAGGAGCAGGGCGCATGAGCGACCGCTTGATCTATCTGCCTTTGGGCGGCTCCGGCGAAATTGGCATGAATGCCTACGTCTATGGCTACGGCCCGCAGGAAAAGGAGCGCCTGATCCTTGTGGACATTGGCGTGGCGTTTTCCGATATGGAATCCAGCCCCGGCGTTGACCTGATCTTCGCTGACATCCGTTGGCTGGAGAAAAACAAAGATCGGCTGGAGGCGGTGTTTATCACCCACGGCCACGAAGACCACATCGGCGCAATTGGGCATTACTGGGAAAAGCTGGGTGTACCGGTGTATGCCCGTGCCTTCACAGCCAATCTCGCACGCCACAAAATGGCGGACCGTGGTCAGCCCGAAGACGTCGTGCGCACGGTATCCGCCTGGCCTGAAATGACAGAGGCAGGGCCGTTCAATGTTGGTTTCTTGCCAATTAGTCACTCAATTCCTGAAAGCGCGGCACTGGTGATCGACAGTCCGGCGGGACGCGTGATCCATTCTGGTGACTTTAAGCTGGATGAAACGCCGGTCGTCGGCGAAGCCTTTGAGCCGGAACTCTGGAAAGAAGTTTGCAAAGACGGTGTGCGAGCGCTGATCTGTGACAGTACCAATGTCTTCTCACCTCACGAAGGCCGTTCCGAGGCCAGCGTCGGTCCCGAAATCGAAGCACTTGTCGCGGCGGCGCCCAATATGGTGGTGGCGACAACTTTCGCCTCCAACGTGGCGCGCGTAAAAACGTTGGCGGAAGCCGGCCAGCGGGCAGGGCGGTCGATCTGCCTGATGGGGCGTGCTATGCGCCGCATGGTAGAAGCGGCAATCACGACGGGCGTTCTTACGGATTTCCCTAAAGTGGTTAGCCCAGAGGACGCGGCTTCTATGCCCCGCGAAAACCTGATGCTCTTGGTGACCGGATCACAAGGCGAGCATCGTGCTGCGAGTGCCCAGCTTGCACGCGGCAAATACAACGGCATCACACTGAAAGAAGGTGACCTTTTCCTCTTCAGCTCCAAAACCATTCCAGGCAATGAACGTGGTGTCATCCGCATTATCAACCAGCTTTCAGAGCAGGGTGTCGATGTGGTGGACGACAGTACCGGAAAATACCACGTGTCCGGCCACGCAAACCGGCCGGACTTGTTGCGGCTGCATGAGGTCGTGAACCCAGTGATGGTGATCCCGAACCACGGCGAACACCGGCATTTGCGCGAACATGCAAAGCTGGCCAATGAGGCTGGCCGCGCATCAATTGTGGCTGTCAACGGCACGATGCTGGACCTATCCGGCGAACAACCGTCAATCACCGGCTATGTGGAAACAGGGCGCGTCTATCTGGATGGCGCCGTGCAAATAGGCGCGATGGATGGGATTGTCCGGGATCGTTTGCGTATGGCGATGAATGGTCATGTGACGGTCAACATTCTTCTTGATGAAGACGACGAACCATTGGGCGAAGCTTGGGTCGATTTAAAAGGGTTGCCTGAATTGGGCCGGTCAGACGCGCCCCTGGTGGATGTGTTGGAAGAAGATTTGACACAATTTCTGGGCCGCGCGGGCGCAAAGACGCTCGCAAATGACGACAAGCTGGAAGGCGAGTTGCGTCGAATTTCACGCAATACATCGCGTGACGAGATTGGCAAAAAGCCGGAAGTTACAGTGATTATTAGCCGTCTGAGCTAACAGTCGCTGAACTGAATTTCGATCTGAAAACAAAAAAGGGGACCGCGCTGCGATCCCCTTTCTCTATTTTGTGTTTAAGCTTTAGCCCGCGCGACGCTCGTCAAAGCTCAGCGCAATAAAGCTGGGCATGTGATCACCCATGCCGACAACCTTGTTGTCGTCGCGGCGGTCATTGCGACCGCGTCCGCCACGCGACCTAGACGACTTGTTGCGTGGCTCCTCGGTACGCTCCGGTTTTTCTGCCCGCTCAGGTGCAGCCGGGCGTTCCGCTTTTGCTTGGGTTTCCGGCTTGTTGTCTTGAACCTCAACCGGAGCCTCTTCTTTGGGCTTCGATCTGGTTGCCTTGCGCGGTTCTGATTTGATGGGATTGTCAACGCGAGTGATCTGTTTTTGGATCAGCGCCTCGACAGCATCAAAAGCCTTCTCATCTCGCGGTGTGCAGATGGTAAATGCTTTGCCTTCGCGACCGGCACGACCGGTGCGTCCAATGCGGTGCACATAATCTTCTGCGTGGCCGGGGACATCAAAGTTGAACACGTGGCTGACGCTTGGAACGTCGAGGCCGCGGGCTGCCACGTCGGAGGCCACAAGTATGCGCAGATTTCCGTTGCGGAACGAATCCAAAGTGCGCGTGCGCTGGGACTGGTCCAGATCGCCATGGATTGCGGCTGCGTCATAGCCGTATTTCTTTAGTGATTTCGCGGTGATATCGACTTCTGTCTTGCGGTTACAGAAGATGATCGCGTTGGTGCAGGCTTCGCCTTCGTTGTCCAGAATGGCGCGCAAAACTTTGCGTTTTTCGCTGCCTTCGCGGTCACGACGGCTGGCTTTGAACATCACCACGCCCTGTTCGATTGTCTCCGATGCAGTCGCCTGACGGGCCACTTCGATGCGTTCGGGGTTGGACAGGAAGGTGTTGGTGATCCGTTCGATCTCAGGCGCCATGGTGGCGGAGAAGAACAGCGTCTGACGGGTGAAAGGTGTGAGGCCAAAGATGCGTTCAATATCTGGGATAAAGCCCATGTCGAGCATGCGGTCGGCTTCGTCCACGACCATGACTTTGACGTCGGACAGAATAAGCTTGCCGCGTTCGAAATGGTCCAGAAGGCGGCCGGGTGTGGCAATCAGAACATCGACGCCTTTGTCGATGATGGCTTCTTGCTCTCTGAAGCTTACTCCGCCGATTAGCAGCGCCTTGGTTAGCTTCAGATATTTGGAATAGGAATCAAAGTTCTCGGCAACCTGAGCCGCAAGTTCGCGGGTAGGGCAGAGCACAAGGCTGCGTGGCATTCGCGCGCGCGCGCGGCCTCGGGCCAGAAGAGAAAGCATTGGCAGGGTAAAGGACGCCGTCTTACCTGTGCCGGTTTGAGCAATGCCCAATACGTCACGACCTTCAAGAGCTGGGGGAATCGCCCCTGCCTGAATGGGAGTTGGCGTTTCGTAACCCGCGTCACTGATCGCTTTCAGCACCTTCGGGTTGAGGTTGAGGTCAGAAAATTTTGTCATGTGTATCCGTAATTTACGGACACTTTGGGCCCGTACCGGCTGTTTTGGATCAGGCCCGGACGGCCCCGCGCACTGTTGGCGTATCGATCCATGGCGCCTTGTATATCAGGAGGCGGCAAGCGTCAACAAAACGGCGCTGTTGCGTGTCGTGTGTTTCCAAATCGGCGACAATTCACCGATTGTTCGGGAAATGTCTCTGCCGTTTGGCTTCCAAATCAAGGTGATAGCCGCGCAGCATGCCATGCGATTCCAGTCTGGCGCGCAGTTCCGGCGTTGCGAGGCAGACTTCCTCAAAGAAGGCGCGCAAACCGTCCGGTTCCTGCGCCAAATGACCAAACAATTCGTGCAGGTTCATGCCGCCTTGGTCTTTGGGCCGCGCGGCACCTAAATCAGCGCGATAAGATCCTTTGTGGTGCCTATAGGCAAAGACTTCGGACCAATGACGCCAGCCGGTGGTGTGAACATGCAGAAGCTCTGCGCCGTCGAGTTCGATCTGACCAGGGTTATTTACGTCATTTTGCACAGCGTTGTGGATCCGAATGCGCATATCCGGTTGGCCGGCGCGAATGAAGATTTTGCCCGCGACATGGCTGAGAAACCCGCCTTTGATAAAATCGCCAAAGGTCGGATAAATCTCAGCGACAATTTCCCGACGTTGCTTCCAGCTTGGAATGAAGGCTTTGAACCATGTCAGCGTAGGGTCCGTGTCTGAAACGCCCTCTGATGACAGCGCCTCTGACGGGCGAACGCGGGCAACGAGACAGGTGTCAGGCGCAGCCTCCAAGAGCGTCGCGACCGAGGTTTGAGGCCACAAGAACTCGTCCACATCGCAGTGCAACAGCCAGTCCACAACACCGGTCGCACGGCCATAAGCGTGTTCTGCGTTATAGGTCTGGCGGTGTTGGTGCATCGGGGGACGCTTGCCCAGACCCTCTTGCCAAAAGGCCTTTCGGGTGCGGGTGACGCTGACTTGCGGGTGCGCCTTGAGCGCAGTCATGGCTTCGGGCGCGTCATCGTCCAGATAAATCCAAAGATGTGCGGCCCCGATATCCAGGTAATGTGCAACAAACGCGAGGATGTCGTCTGAAGGTGCTTTGATGGTGGACACCACACCCCAACGGATCATTTTGACGCCATCCGGCGCAGACGTTTTTGACGCATTTTGTCCAGACGCCGAAACACGCCTGTGCCTTCTTCGTTGAGGGTGTCCATCAGGTGGGTCGCCAGAGGGGCAATTGCGGGGTCTTGGACCGCCAGATCCCAAACCGGGGCCAGCAAGTTGATGTCCAATCCACCGCTGGCCAATGACATAGGTTCCATGTCGAGCGGCAAACGGGATTTGTCGCGTTTACCAAGGTTATGAGCCTGATCAGGTGACAACCCACTGAAACTGCGTTCAAATTCATACAGTTTCATCACGCCAAACAGCATCCGCAACGCCTGACCCACTTCGCGCTGAATGGCTGTTGTTCCGTGGTCCGCAAAAGTTTGAACGGATGAAACTTTCCAGCGCAAATTCAGGGCGTCGATCAAGTGATCGCTTTGCTCTGTCCATATGCGCACAAATAGGTCGGCTGTTTGATCAGGCTGTGACCGTTTGCGCAGATTGGAAATCAGCTGTGCGTTTAAAAAGGCAAGGTGTGAATTGCCGACAAACTCCTCGGCAATCTGCCAGCGCTTACGCGACCAGGAAGTGTTGGGCTCACTGGGCTGACGAGACGTCGCTGCGGGTGTGACCGTTTTGGTGCGCAATGCATCCAAATCAACAGAGAGGGGTGGTAGAGCCTCTGGGCCGAAATCAAATGGATCGCGACGCCCGTCATAGCGCTCCATCATGGCTTTCAGCCCACCGGGGTACGTAAGGCGCGGATCATTCATAACGGCAAGATTGCACGGGCATTGCGGCCCGTGCAATTGCAGATTGGCCTAGACCATCATTTCCTTGGTCGCCGTCAACGTCACATCCAGATAGTCGCGCGCGACGCGGTCGATGTCCCATTGCAAACGGGTCAGAAAAACAACGTCGCCGTCATGGTCATAACTGATGTGTTGCTTGTTGGTATCGGCAAACTTTTCAACGGCTTGTCGGTCGCCGTTCACCCAGCGCGCGGAGGTGAACTGGCTTTGTTCAAACCGCACCGGCAGGCCGTATTCCATTTCGATGCGACTGGCGAGGACTTCAAATTGCAATTGTCCAACAACGCCAACAATGAAGCCGGACCCGATCATGGGTTTGAACACTTTGGCCGCGCCTTCTTCGGCAAATTGCATCAAAGCTTTTTCGAGGTGTTTGGCCTTGAGCGGATCGCCTGCGCGGATCCCCTGCAACAGCTCAGGCGCAAAGCTTGGGATGCCGGTCACACGCAGCGCTTCGCCTTCGGTCAACGTGTCGCCGATCCGCAATTGTCCGTGGTTCGGGATGCCGATGATGTCGCCGGCCCAGGCTTCTTCCGCCAACTCGCGATCAGACGCCAGAAACAAAACCGGGTTGGAGATCGCCATCGGCTTTTTGGTACGCACATGGGTAAGTTTCATGCCGCGTTTGAAGTGACCGGAAGCCATGCGGACAAAAGCCACGCGGTCGCGGTGTTTGGGGTCCATGTTGGCCTGCACTTTGAAAACAAAGCCTGCGACCTTTTTCTCCTCGGGTGCGATCTTGCGGGGTTGGGCCGTTTGGATTTGTGGTTCGGGCCCATAAGCACCGATGCCATCCATCAACTCTTTGACGCCAAACGAATTGATCGCAGAGCCAAACCAAATTGGTGTCATGTGGCCTTCGAGCACGGATTGCGGATCAAGTTTCGGCAGCAATTCCCGAGCCATCTCAACCTCTTCGCGCAGCTTCTCCAAAAGCTCCGCGGGGATCAGGTCATCTAGTCGTGAATCTTCCAACCCGTCGATTTGAACACTTTCGGCCACGACATTGCGGTCCGCCCGGTCCATCAACTCAAGGCGATCATTGAGCATGTCATAGCAGCCCATGAACTCGCGCCCTACACCGATCGGCCAGCTGGCAGGCGACACATCGATGGCGAGATTTTCTTGAATTTCGTCGATGATATCGAACGTGTCGCGGCTTTCTCGGTCCATCTTGTTACAGAATGTCAGGATCGGCAGGTCGCGCAAGCGGCAGACTTCGAAAAGCTTCTGTGTCTGGCTTTCCACGCCCTTCGCACCATCAATCACCATTACGGCGGCGTCCACTGCGGTCAGGGTGCGATACGTGTCTTCCGAAAAATCACTGTGACCGGGTGTGTCCACAAGATTGAAGCGATAGCCGTTGAAATCAAACGACATCGCCGATGCAGAGACCGAAATGCCACGGTCTTTTTCCATCTGCATAAAGTCCGATCGGGTGCGGCGGGCTTCGCCTTTCGCCCGCACCTGTCCAGCCATCTGAATGGCGCCGCCATACAGGAGGAATTTTTCGGTCAGCGTCGTTTTACCGGCGTCCGGGTGCGAGATGATCGCGAAAGTCCGGCGGCAGGCAATTTCGGGCGGAAGCTCGGGGCGGTTTGTGGTCGTGTCCAGCATGCCCGCGCGTATAGGTCGCGCGCAGCCAGATCGCAAGAAAAAGCGGTGCTACTTTGAAGAGGCGCGTTTCAGAAGCGCGGCAGCATCAGGCCGTTGGAGGAGGCTTTCATGCACTTCGAATTGCGATTGAGGCGTGCCGCGACCGTCGCCGCCGCTGACATTGACCTGATCTTTGACGTCCGGTGGCAGAACAGATTGCGTGCGGGTGTCGATTTGCATGGTCTCGGCCGAGATGCCCTCGGCAAAGATGATTTGGTGGTTGTCGAACATGATCTGGTAGTAGTCGACGAAGCCACCTTCTTGCACATAGACGGTGGAATCGTTGACCAAATGCCGTGCTTTGATCAAAAGCTCGGATCGACCGACGCCAAGACGATCTTCGCGTTGATAAATGAACAAGCGGTGATCGGGGCTGACGCGCAAATCATCGGTGTTGTTTAGTGTGCCAGCGGTGATCACAATTGGAGCGAATTCTCCGGAGGCCCGTTGAACAGAGTGCCCAATCCAGCGCACGGGCTGGGGTCCTGCGTCGCGGGTCAAGACCCGGTCGCCAACTTGAACCTCTTCTATCAAGCGCTGTTCGCCGGTTGCCAAAGTGATACGCGTACCAGAAGTGAAACTGACACATGCCAGTTGCGCCAACCGTGTCGCGGCGGATTCGCGGTCAAACCCAACAAGTGCGTAATCTGTTTTCGGCGTCAGTGGAGCGAGCGGGGCACCATAGATGTCCACGACCCCCCCGTCTTCGTCGACTTCGACCAAAACAAGCACCTCGATAGTGTCACCGCTGGGTGGCATAAACGTGGCCACGCAGTCCAGAAAGACGCGCGCCTCCGTTGTGCCCAGCGTGCTGTCAGAAGCGATGAAATGCTCACCATCAACATTGGTGCGCAGCGACAGGCTTTCTTGCTCTGCCAAGGCGGAGAGCGTGTAAATGTCGTCCGGCACCAGTTCTTCGGAGAACGACAAAGAGTCGCCAAGATTGGCCCCGTCACTCACGACGAGCGTTTGAGCCCGGTAAACGGGCAAGCGCTGCGAAGGCAGGGCGGTGTCGTGAGGCAGTTTGGTCATTCGTCTTACCTTGGTTGGTCGTCGGCGCGCAAATTACCGTGACAAGATTGCAGGTTGGTTAACAAAAAATTGTGGCATCAGCACGCCCGCGCTCCGGCAATATACTGGCATATAGTCTAAAATGTGTATTTGCTGTGCGAAATTTAAAGGGGAGAATCAAAAATGGATATGGGACTAAAGGGCAGACGTGCGTTGGTTTGCGCGTCTTCCAAGGGACTTGGGCTTGGCTGCGCGCGCGCATTGGCCGCCGAAGGTGTCGATTTGATCATGAACGCACGCGGTGCTGAGGCGCTTGAAGCGTCAGCAAGCGCCATTCGCGACGAGTTCGGCGTGGATGTGGTAACTGTGGCGCAGGACGTGTCCACCCCGGAAGGGCAAGCGGCGTTGATAAAAGCGGCGCAAGGCGTTGATATTCTGGTCAATAACGCAGGTGGACCGCCTCCGGGTATGTGGACCGACTGGGATCGCGATGATTTCATTGCGGCCTTGGATGCCAATATGCTGACACCCATCACCCTGATCAAAGCGCTGGTGCCAGCCATGATGGATCGGGGCTGGGGACGTGTGGTGAATATCACCAGCCAGTCCGTAAAGGCGCCTATTGCGGTTCTTGGTCTCTCCAACTCTGCGCGGGCCGGTTTGACAGGATATGTCGCAGGCACATCGCGTCAGGTTGCGGGCTCAGGCGTCACCATCAACAACTTGTTGCCCGGCATTCATGCCACAGATCGCGCGGTGTCTTTGGATACAGCCGTTTCCTCGCAGCAAGGCATTTCTATGGACGAGGCCAAAGCCAACCGTTGCGCATCTATCCCTGCAGGCCGCTATGGCACGGCCGAAGAATTCGGTGCCACTTGTGCCTTTCTTTGCTCCCAACATGCGGGCTTTATTGTTGGCCAAAACGTGCTGCTTGATGGCGGTGGCGTGAACGCGACAATGTGAGGACGCAGCTTTGGCGAGAGGAGTTGGCGTGTCGCAGGGATTTTCCTTGAAGGACCAGTTGTTTAACGCGGAGTCTTTGCGTGATTTGGCGCAGGAGTACGGCCGCGGAATTGATGGCTTCGACGCCGACGCCTTTCATGCCGAAGTGGTGGCAGGTCTAGAAGGGCGCGAGTTGCTGGAGCGATTGGACTGGATTGCCGATTGTGTCGAAACACGCCTTTCGCCGGACTTCAACGTCATGGCGGATCAGCTGGAGGCGGCGATGCCCTCCGAGTTGGATCCGTCGTTGGCGGACGATGATTTTGGACGCTTCATTCACGCCGTTCCAGGAATTCTGGTGGTTCGACATGGGTTGGAGAACCATCGAAACCGGTGTTTTGACCTTTTGCACGCGGCGACCAGGCGGTTTTCGATGGAGTTCTACATCCGGCCATTTCTGAACCGGTGGCCAGAAGAAACTTTGGCGATACTGGATACTTGGGCGGGTGATCAAAACTATCACGTTCGTCGCCTTGTTAGCGAAGGCACACGGCCAAAACTGCCGTGGGCCAAAAAGGTTGATATTGATCCGCTTATACCGTTGCCGTTGTTAGACAAATTGCACGCCGACCCCACGAGGTATGTGACAAGATCGGTCGCCAACCATTTGAATGATATCTCAAAAATTGCGCCAGATGCTGTGACTCGCAGGTTGCGAAAATGGCAGAACGGCGATCTTCAGGCCACCAAAGAGATGGATTGGATGACCCGCCATGCGTTGCGGACAGCGGTCAAGGTCGGCGATGTCGACGCGCTTGCGTTGCTTGGGTTTCGTGCAGATGCGCCAGTCCAGCTGGCGCGGCTGTCTTTGGCGTCAGAGCGTGTGGTCATCGGGGAGGCGCTCGCGCTGGAAATTGAGCTGACGACCGACAGCGAGGCGGATGTGCCGGTCTTGGTCGACTACGAGATGCGCTTTCACCGACCAAACGGGCGCGGCGGGCAGAAGGTGTTTAAACTCAAACAGGGCAAGGTTCCTGCAGGTGGTCGTCTCGTGATGAACAAAAGCCATCCGCTCAAGGGAAATGCGACAACCTTTAAGTTGCATCCCGGACCGCACAGTGTCGCGGTGCAAGTCAACGGGAAGGCGCTTGGAGAGATCTCATTTGACTTGATCAACCCCACGTAACCCTCTGACAAGGCATCACGTTTTCGTGCACCCTCTATTGGGCGACGCGTGGGTTTGTTAGGCCGCTTCAAAGCACAGCTGACTGGGACACTCACATGCAAGCCACCGCCATCGTCGCGATCTTCGCGCTGATTTTGCTGGGCAGCTTTTTAGCTGCACCACGCCGCGCCACGCTGGATGGCTTTTTTGACGGTCGAGGCGATCAAGGCATTCAGCCTGGTCTGTGGACGTTGGTTTTCAGCCAAGTAACGACGTGGATCTTCGCGCGCTCGTTGATGAACGCGGCTATCCTCGGCTTTTACTATGGGTTTGCGGGCGTATTGGCATACGCCGCCTACTACGGGTCCTTTCTAACCGGTGGTTTCATTGTAGGACGGCTGCGCGAAAGCGGCGCTATGTCAGTTCAGGACTGGCTGAGCGCACGGTTTGGCGCAGTCGGGACTGCATGCTACAATTTGGTGATTGCCTTGCGGCTTTTGTCCGAAGTATTTGCCAATTTGATCGTCGTTGGGTTGATCTTTTCTGCGGTTCTTCCTGACGTCGGATTTGCCAAAGAAGGCGCAATCATTGTTGTCGGTCTTGTTGCTTTGGCCTATTCCGCATGGGGTGGGCTGTCGGCAGCATTGCGCACAGACGTGATGCAGATGCTGATTTTTCTGTTGGTTTTTGGCGTGGCGTTTGTTGCGTTGATTATGCGCCCAGGATTTGATTTGGCAGCGATCGTAACCGCGCAGGGCACAGCTGGCGCTTACAACGGCTGGATCTTGCTGTTGGTGGCGTTTTTGCAGGTGTTTTCCTATCCGGCGCACGATCCGGTGATGATGGACCGAGGGTTTATTGCGGACCGTGGCATCACGCGCAAAAGCTTCCTGCATGCCTTTTGGATATCAACTTTGTGTATTGTAGCGTTTGGCGCCTTTGGCATTCAGGCGGCGCTTGAGGGCGCGGCGTATGACACTCAGCTCATTGGCACCTGGGCCACGATGTTTCCGTCGTGGGTGTTTGTGGCGTTGATGGCGTCCTTGTTGATCTCGGCTTTGTCGACGTTGGACTCAGCGCTGAGCTCAGCAGCACGTCTGGCTGTCGTCGAATTGCGTGTGGCCCCGCGCAGTCTGGCAGGGGGGCGCGGGGCAATGGTGGTCTTCGCGCTCGGAGGTGTTGCGCTCACATTTTGGGGCAATCAGACATTGTTTGACGCTGTCGCAGTATCAGGAACGGCCTCCATGTTCCTGACACCGGTGTTGGTTGTTGGTCTTCTGATACAGCGATCTGTGCCTGTTTGGGCCTATCTGATCAGTTTCACAGCGGCTCTGGTTGGTGCTTTGGTCTATATGTTTCGCGCAAACGAAGCCGTAGCTCCCTTTTTGGTGGAAGGGCACAAATACGAGCAGCTGTTGCAGATTTGTATTGTGGTGCTCGCGGTCGGATTTGCCGCGGTGTTGTTGGGGGCTCGCAGGGTTGATGCACGGGTAGGCGGCTGATACATCTCACAAAACCCGAGGCTTTCTCTCGGGGTTCGCGAGAGGCCCTGCGTGCAGTTGCAACCCAATATCGATAGTCCGCGACTTGAAATCCGCAATTTGCGCAAACGGTATGGCCAACGTCATGTCGTGGATGACGTGTCCCTGTCGGTACAGCCCGGGAACGTGACCTGTCTGCTTGGCCCATCTGGCTGCGGTAAGTCCACGACGCTGCGCATGATCGCTGGTGTCGACATGCAGGATAGCGGTGAAATCTATGTTGATGGTCAACTGATTTGCGACACTGTGTTTCGCATTCCGCCAGAGCGGCGCCAAATAGGCCTTATGTTTCAGGACTTTGCGCTGTTTCCCCATATGAGCGTGGCGGACAATGTCGCCTTTGGCCTGAAAGGTTCCAAGGATCAAAAGCGCACACGTGTCGAAGAGCTTTTGTCCAAGGTCAACCTTGGCTGGGCAATCGACAAATATCCGCATGTTCTGTCTGGTGGCGAGCAACAGCGCGTGGCGCTCGCGCGTGCCTTGGCGCCGCGGCCGCGGATCATGTTGATGGACGAGCCATTCTCAGGGTTGGACAACCGATTGCGTGACGGCATTCGCGATGAGACCTTAGCGGTGCTTAAAGAAGAAGACACCGCCGTTTTGCTGGTCACACATGAGCCGGAAGAAGCCATGCGTATGGCGGACGAAATCGCGCTGATGCGGGATGGCAAGATCGTGCAGCAAGGTGCGCCCTACAATATCTACAACGCGCCTGTCGACAAACAGGCCGTGGCATTTTTTAGCGACATCAACGTGATCCGCAGTCAATCCAATGGTGCTTTGACCGACACGCCGTTTGGCCAGTTCCTGACGCCCGGATGGGCGGACGGCGCGCCTGTAGAGATCGTGATCAGGCCGCAGCATTTCAAACTGGACTTTGATCGCGATGGGCGCGGGCCATTGCCGACCGACAGCGATGGGGTCGCTGCGCGCGGCTTGGTCACGCGATCACGGTTTATGGGAAATGAGAGTCTTGTGGAATTTGTCATGGACCACGACGGGTCCGAGCTGAAAGTCACAGTGCCAAACGTGTTTTTGCCGAAACCGAAAACTGCATTGTGGCTGACAATCCGGCGGGATCGTTGCTTTGTGTTTCCCGCTAAAGAGTAAACTTACCGGTTTTCGTAATCTTCGAGACGTTTTCCGGGTTCTTCGACAAACAAGCCCGGCAAAAGCGATACTTCTGCG
Organism: Shimia sp. Alg240-R146; assembly: GCF_947331465.1. Taxonomy (GTDB): domain Bacteria; phylum Pseudomonadota; class Alphaproteobacteria; order Rhodobacterales; family Rhodobacteraceae; genus Shimia. Next base: position 649,429 of record NZ_CAMZOK010000002.1, read on the forward strand.
ATGCGATCGACCCGGATTTGGGCAAAATCGCCAGCGGTTTCGTCCCACACCAAAAGCGACCATACACGCCCCCAATAGTCGAGTTTGAGAGGGCGGACATCACGTGTGTCGCCATCGCTCATCTGCAGTGACAGCTTTTGCCTTGATCTCACTGCGGCACGAAGCGGTTCCAAATGCCGAAGACCCTGCGCGGCGTTTGCAAACGGATAAACTGCAAAGCCAAAGCCTTGTTCGATGGCTGTGGCGTCCTCAGGCAATACGGCGTCGATTTTTGCACTGAGGCTTTCGGCGGCATCGCGAAGGTCGCCCTCCATTCCGTTACCGACCACCGCAAGGCCAATGTGCAGAGCCTCCAGTTCCATTTTTGACAGGTTGAGCGGTGGCAATGATATTGCGGCGTTGGCGCGGTAGCCGACACCCCGTTCGCCTTCGATTGGGACACCGCTTGCCGCCAGCGTATCCATGTCTCGGTAGATGGTGCGCACAGACACCCCCAAGTCCCTTGCCAAATCCTCGGCTCGGTGCAGACGCCCGTCCTTTAAAGTCCCCACAAGGGAATACAGGCGGGACGAGCGTTTTGAGACTGGGGAGGTAGGCATGAGTCGGTGGTTTTCCATTCAAAAAGCAGGCACCTGACAGAATACTGTCAATGTTGTCGGGGAAAACCCCGAAAATTGGCCAGTCGTTCTACCATTGTCGCTTTTATGGCTTCCGACCAGAAGTTAGGAATAAGGCAGAACAAGACATCAGGTGCCAAAGCACCTTTTAAGGGAGAAAAGACATGGGTATTGGAAACATCGGTTTGCCAGGCATTCTGCTGATTGCAGTTGTGGTTTTGGTACTGTTTGGTCGCGGCAAAATCAGCGGTCTGATGGGCGAAGTCGGCAAGGGCATCACTTCGTTCAAAAAAGGCATCAACGAAGGCCAGCAAGAGCTTGAAGAAGAAGCTGCTGACGTCGCCAAGGACGTGACACCCGAAGACGAAAAAGACAAAGCCTGAACGGGGCTGAGACATCATGTTTGATTTGGGTTTGCCAGAGCTTCTGGTGATTGGTGTTGTGGCGCTGATTGTTGTGGGGCCAAAAGACTTGCCGGTTATGTTCCGGACAGTGGGCCGGTTTGTAGGCAAGGCCAAAGGCATGGCACGGGAGTTTTCCTCCGCCATGAATCAGGCCGCGGATCAGGCGGGCGTCAAAGATGTGGCTGACGGTCTGAAAGGCGCAACGGACGGGTTGAACAAAGTGAGCAACCCGATGAAAGCGGCAACCGACGCGATCAAAGACACGACTGACGATTTCAAAAAATCGATGAGCTTTGATCCCGAGAGTGAAACGGGAAAACTGGCGGCTGAACGGGCGGAAGCTGTGGAGAAAATCCGCAAACGCACCGAGGAAGTCGGGCAAGCCAAGTTGGATGCCGAAGCCAAAGCGCGGGCCGAGGAAGCTGCCAAGGCCGCTGATGCTGACGCGATCGCCGAAGCGACGCCCGCAGCTGAGACGGCAAAGAAGGACAAGGCATGAGCCAGACGGAAGAGATAGAAGACAGCTCCGCACCGCTGATTGAACATCTGGCGGAATTGCGCACGCGCCTGATCCGGTCAGGCATCGCGTTTGTCGTGGCGATCAGCTTTTTCTTTATCCCGATTGGCGGGCAGTTCATCGCCGAGCACGTGCTGCATTTTCTTGTGTCGCCCATTGTAAGCGTGCTGCGTGATCTTGGCGATCCTTCACCGACATTGCAGTTCACGTCGCCCCAAGAGTATCTGTTCACGCTGTTTCGGATTTCCATGGTCGGGGGTTTTGCTTTGGCCTTTCCTGTGATCGGGTTTCAGATGTGGCGGTTTGTGGCACCGGGTCTCTACAAGAATGAACAGGGCGCGTTCCTGCCGTTTATGATCGCCTCGCCGTTTATGTTCTTGCTGGGCGCGACCTTTGCTCAGTTGGTGGTGACACCACTGGCGATGCAGTTCTTCCTTGGCTTTGCTGATGTGGCGTCAGTGTTTGCCAACTTGATGGCGCCAGCCGTGGAGAATGTACCCGGCGATGTCGCGGCCACCGTGCCGTCAACGCAGGAAGGTGTGCAAATCACCTTCTTTGGTAAGGTCAATGAAAGCCTTGATATCACACTGAAATTCATCATGGCGTTTGGTCTGTGTTTCCAATTGCCGGTGCTGCTTACTCTGATGGGCAAAGCCGGCCTCGTTAGTGCCAAAGGGCTGGGGGCTGTGCGCAAATACGCAATGGTTGGCATTCTGATCCTTGCGGCGTTGGTGACACCGCCTGATGTGGTGACGCAGCTGATCCTATTCACCGTGGTCTACGGTCTGTATGAAGTTTCGATCTTCCTTGTTGGTCGCGTCGAGAAAAAGCGGATTGCGCAGATGAAGGCAGATGGCACGTGGTTTGACGACGATGAGGAAGAGGACGATTTGGCTGAACATGAAGCCGAACAGAAATAGTCCCTGACCTAATAGCTTTAGGATGAGGCGCGCCCGTATCGGCGCGCCTTTTCTTTGTGTAAGACGCTCTTGCCGTTGCTCACGGAACATGATTTTTTGCGCCCGCACCACCGGAGAGAGCTATGACCGACATCCCCCTAACACGTATTGCAGATGCCCTTGAACGGATGGCTCCGGCTCCGCAGGGATCTCCGGATTTTGGGACTGCAGATGGGTTTGTCTGGCACGTGGAGCCCGACCGTCTGGAGCCGGTGGCGCATATCAACCGCGTGGATATCGATCTCTTGGTGGGCGTGGACCGCTCCCGCGACACGCTTTTGCAGAACACCCGTCAGTTTGCGTCGGGTTTGCCCGCCAACAACGCGCTTTTGTGGGGCGCCCGCGGGATGGGGAAATCCTCTCTGGTAAAGGCGGTCCATGCGCAAGTGCTCAGTGAAGGTCTGTCGCTCAAGATCGTGGAATTGCAGCGCGAAGACCTGCCATCAGTGGCACGGCTGTTGAATCTACTGCGCGGCCGATATGAGCGGTTTTTGCTTTATTGTGACGACTTGAGTTTCAGCCACGACGACCAACACTACAAATCGCTCAAAGCCGTTTTGGATGGTGGCATTGAAGGGCGGCCAGACAATGTGGTGTTTTATGCCACGTCCAACCGCCGTCATCTGATGCCGCGCGATATGATCGAGAACGAGCGTTCAAGTTCGATCAATCCGTCTGAGGCGGTGGAAGAAAAGGTCTCGCTATCGGATCGCTTTGGCCTGTGGCTGGGCTTTCACCCGTGTTCTCAGGATGAATACCTCGAGATGATCCGTGGATATTGTGGGGCACATGGTGTCGAAATTGACGACGACACATTGTGGGCAGAGGCCATCGAATGGCAGGCCACGCGTGGGGCGCGGTCGGGCCGTGTGGCGTGGCAGTATTTTGTCGATCTGGCTGGTCGCAAAGGTGTGAGCCTGCCCACCTGAATTAATTCAGGTAGGGCATCGGATCTACGCTGTCAAAACCCTTGCGGACTTCGAAATGCACAAAGCTGTCCTTGGCGGGCAGGGCAGCCATGGTCTGTCCGCGTTTGACTTTGGCGCCTTTGGCCACGGTCACATCCGCCACGTTGTAATAAACCGTCATCAGATTGTCGGGGTGGCGTACCACAAGGATTTGCACATTGTCGCCGTCGGTGGTGATTGCTGCAACTGTGCCCGCGGCCGCCGCTTTGACCGCGTCGCCGGACTTGCCGGATATGTCGATCCCGTTGTTTTTGCCTTTGGAGTAGGGGCGGATGATTTTGCCGGAAACCGGGAAATCCATATCAGCCTTGGAGGCTGACTGCGTGGCTCCGAGATCATTGCTCGGAACCTTTGCCGCGGCTGTTGCCGCAGAGGTGTCTTTGGGCAACGGTTTCGTGCTGCTTGGCGGCGTCGGGGTTGGAGAGCCCTGGCCTGGTTGCGTGGTCGCCGTGCTGGTTGCAGCGGCGGTTGCTTTGGTCGCGTTGGACGGATCAATCGGCGGGATCAAAAGGATTTGGTTTTCGCGGATGGTGAAATCGCTGCCAAGACCATTCCATTCGGCCAAAGCCCGCACCGAAACATTGTAGAGCCGCGCAATGGTAAAGGCAGTTTCCCCGCGCTTCACCTTGTGTTTGATGGGTTCGGCACCCGTTTGTACCTTGGGCGCGGACGCCGATGGCGCGGTTTCGAGCGTTTCTGTTTCCACGGCGGGTTGAGCGCGGTCTATAGCGCCGCCGGCCAGCGAGGCAATGTCTACGCCGTCAGACGCCGCCTCGGTTGGGGTTGTCTCGTCAATCCGGTAGGGGAGCGCAAGCACTTCGCCCTGACGCAGTTTCGTTTCGGGGGCAATGGCGTTATAGCTGGCAAGCTTGTCTGCTGGTACGTTTACGCGGCCTGCAACGTCGCGCAATGTGTCGCCGCGCTGCGCCACGACAACTTGATAGCTGGGGTAGGAGATCACGCCACGCGCGTCTGGTTTGGGACGTTTGGCCGTCGCAGACTGCGCCGCTGTCGTGGTGTCCAGGCCTCCCCCGAGGTCGCTGCGCAGGTCAAAGTCCAAACCGTCTTCGCAGCCAGCCATCAAGGCCAGCGCAAAGCCCGCGCCAATCATGCGTGTCGTCACTGAAGGAAAAGTGCCCATCTCGATGTCCTCACGTGCGGCCCTGTTCGCTCGGTCTTGTGCCGTAGCCGCGTTGGTCGTCGTTGCCTGCGAATTTGCAGGGTTGCCTTCACATGGCAATAGCCGTCCCGATTGCCAAGGGGAAAGCTGCGCAAATTTATTCAGTTTCCCGCGCAACACCCTCTACCAAGGGCACAAATCGCACGGATCGCAATTCATCATAATCAAACCCGGACTCAGTCCGGCGCACGCGGATCAGGCTTTGGACAGCGTCCGACTGACCCACAGGTACCACCATGATACCGCCGATCTTGAGTTGCGCCAAGAGGGGCCCCGGTGGGTCCTCTGCGGCAGCAGTTACAATGATGCGGTCAAAGGGTGCCTGATCGGGAAGACCAAAGCTGCCATCTGACAAAAAGGACGTGACATTCACCAATCCCAAACTGTCGAAAACGCCTTTGGCCTCGCGCACCAATCTGCGGTGACGCTCAACGGTATAAACGCGGCGTGCCAACTGGCTGAGGATTGCGGCCTGATACCCAGAGCCGGTGCCAACTTCGAGAACGCTGTCACGTGGTGTTACGTCAAGCGCCTGGGTCATAAGACCCACCACAGAAGGTTGGGAAATCGTTTGTCCGCAGGCGATCGGCAGAGGAGTGTCCTCGTATGCGCGTTCAGAAAACAAGCCGCGCACAAAAGGGCCGCGGTCGACTTTTTCCATGGCTGTCAAAACAGCCGGATCCGTCACACCTTTTGAGCGCAGCGCGAAAAGAAACTGCATCTTGCGTTCAGCAACGGCGTCTTGATCGGTCATTCGATCACCTTGAGAGCATCCAGTACGTCGTGCGCGGTCAGATCCGCGCGCATCGGGGTCACAGAGATATATCCATCCAGATTCAGTGCCGCGTCAGAGCCGGGCGCGGTGGCGACTTGCTGATTACCGCCTTTTGCCCAAAGAAACCGGCGGCCCGACGGAGAATTGTGTGGCTCTACCGAGAAACGGGTGCCCTCGCGCAGGCCCTGCGTGGCAACGCGAATGCCTTTAACACCATCTGCCAGAACCGGCGGGACGTTGACGTTGAAAAACAAGTGATAGGCTTCGGCGTTTGCAGGGGTGGCGCCGAGAATCTTGCGCACCACGTCTGCGCCAAAGGCGCCGGCGGCCTCAAACGGATCTTCGGCGGTATAGTTCGCCGGCCCAAGGAATTGTGAGATAGCGATCGAGGGAATGCCTTGCAGAGCGCCCTCTATTGCTGCGCCCAAGGTGCCGGAATACAGGGCATTTTCGGCTGAATTGTTGCCGCGGTTCACACCCGACAGGATCAAATCTGGCGGCGCGTCCTTCATCACGTCATGCACGCCGGCGAGTACGCAATCAGCGGGGCTGCCTTCTGCCGCATAGCGACGGTCGCCCATTTTCGCGATCATCGTTGGGTGTGTGTAGCTGATACAGTGGCCAACGCCGGACTGTTCAAAAGCCGGAGCAACAACCCAGACTTCGCCATCCGCACCCGCGACATCGTGGGCAATGTCTTCCAATACCTTCAGGCCCGGCGCGTTTATGCCGTCATCGTTGGTCACCAGAATGCGCATGATCGTTAGCCCTTTTGCCCCGTTGCCTCTGTCTAGTGGAGGCAGGCAGATGGGGCAAGCGCTGGCTGAAGGCGACGCAGAAAAGCGCACAAAATTGGGTGTTTTAGGTACAATTTGCTCTCAGAGAGGCACGACTACAGGTCAAGCTCTTTGAGCAAGCGGTTTGCCTCGTCACGGGGATGCACAAGGGTTTCTCGTGGCTCACCGGGGAAGAAGCGCGCGCGGGTGCCTGTGGGCATTCCGTTAGGTGTCAAAATGCTCACCTTCGGACCGGTGTTGGCGCTTTCCGCTTGCCAACTTCGGGCGAGCGCGATCTGAGCCGCCTTGGTGGCACCATAGGAACCAAAGAATTTTTCACCGCCTCGAGGATCGTCAAAGAACACAGCGTGTCCGTCTGTCCCCAAAAGAGGAGACAAAAACGGGATCAGGCGACCAACGGAGTCGAGATTGATCGCGACCGATTTGGCCCAGTCTTTCTGGTCGATGTGTCCTGTGGGTGTGAGCGGAGCACCATGCACTGCCGTGTGCACCCAGAGATCGACTTTGCCCCAACGGTCATGGATCGAGCGGCAAAGCTGCGCCATGGCGTCGGCATTGGTGATGTCCATCGGGGCCAAAGTGGCAGCGCCACCTTTGGCCTGAATGCGGTCATCCAATTCTTCGAGAGCGCCGGTGGTTCGGGCCACGGAGACAATGTGATGGGTGTCGCAAAGCGCCTCGGCAAAGGCAGCGCCTAGGCCGCGGGAGGCTCCGGTGATCAGGGCTATTTTATCGGTCATACGCTTCATGTGCGAAAAATGACGCGCAAGGTCAAGAGACAAGAGGTTGTGGCCGGTTTAGGGCGGAACTAGCCGGGGATCTCAAGGGTGGTCGTGCGGCCACCACCGTTGAGCACTATGGAGTTTTTACCAATGGCGGCGACCCTGCCGCCTGGTGTGTTGTCGCCCAGTTTGACACGCAGGACACGGCGGTTGGTGGTCATCAACAGCGCGTGCGGATTTTTCTCGCTGCCCATCACACCGATAAGCGTCAAGCGATTACGTTGACGCATGGCACCTTTGGTTGTGGCCTGATCCGCCACGTGTTTTGGGGTTTTGTCCGACATTTTTTACTCGTCACTCTTGTACAATGCCGCCCATCTACGCCTCTGCAGCGCAGGGTAAACCCTTCGGGTTTTGTATGGGAGAACCCGGCAGGAACACGCCGATCTTAGCCGCGGAGTGCGGCTTTCAGCCGTTCAAATGCGGCCGGATGTCGGTGCCGGTGGCGGCGTAAATGTCCAGCAACTGGTCGAAAGAGATACCTTCGGATTGGGCCGCCGCGAGCGGGCCGTCCTGGGCTGTGAGTTTGGGGCGATGCCCTTCGGGTCCGGGCGTCAAATCGCAGCCGATGCTCTCTTCGGTTTCAAAAAGGGGAAGATCATTCATCAGCCAGGAAAAGCAGCCTTCGAAACCTGGTGTTTCGCCGGTCGCATCGTCGATATAGCGATAGAAGTTTTCGGGCGCGACGCTGCCCCATACCCCAAAATTGAACACGTCTTCGCTGCCTTTTATGGGGAGGAGCAGAATGCATCGAATAAAGCGATGATCGTCCCACCTGCACAGATCTGACGTGAGTTTGTCCTCGCCCACCTGAAGGAGGTCTTTCCCGCTGTCGCGCAACCCGCCATGTGGCCAGCAGTCGGGGTGGTCGTAGCCCACGTCAAACACCCCGGAAAAGGACTGCCCGCAACAAGGGCAGGCCGAGGTCTCATCGTTGAAGCGACGCCAGCGGGTATCAAGAGCCAAAAGCATCGCAGCCCCCGATCAGGTCGTTGGCTCGGCAAGGCGGGCGCCGTTCCAGCTTGAGCCAGGTGTCGGAGCCTCCTCGATTTTCTGAGACACGCGGTTGCTGTTTTCCAGATCCGCCAGGTACTCAGGTGTCACGCTGCCGGTAAGGTAGTTGCCGTCAAAGCAAGAGCAATCAAACTGTTCTATTGATGGGTTGCCTTGTTTGGCCGCCCAGACAAGATCGTCCAGTTCCTGATAAAACAAGGCGTCTGCACCAAGTTCTTTGCGGATGTCGTCAACCGAGCGTCCATTGGCGATCAACTCGTGTTTCGTCGGCATATCAATGCCATAGACGTTCGGATAGGCCACAGGAGGCGAGGCAGAGGCGATATAAACCTTCTTGGCGCCAGCTTCGCGGCACATCTGTACAATTTTTTTGATGGTGTTGCCGCGCACGATGGAGTCGTCGATCAACAAGATGTTGCGGCCTTCCATTTCACGCGGAATGGCGTTGAGTTTGCGGCGCACAGACTTTTGGCGCTCGGACTGCCCCGGCATGATGAAGGTGCGCCCGACGTAGCGGTTTTTCACCAAGGCCTCGCGGTAGCGAATACCGGTTACATTGCTGACCTCAAGCGCCACGGGGCGGGCGCTGTCCGGGACGGGAATGATCGCGTCGATGTCCAGACCGCTGGCGGAAATCTGTTTGGCCAACGTCTGACCCATGCGGATCTGGGATTGATATACCGAGACACCGTCGAGCACACTGTCGGGACGTGCGAGGTATACGTATTCGAAAATGCAGGGAGTGAGCTTGCCTTCCACAGCTTGGTATTCGTGCAGGTTACCCTCCAAATCAACCAACAGAGCCTCACCGGGGCGCAGATCGCGAATTTTCTCAAACCCGTTGATGCCAAAGGCCACGTCCTCGGATGCAAAGGCGTAGTCGTCGCCTTCACCGTCAGCGGCCCGTTTGGCCACGGATAGGGGACGGATGCCGTGAGGGTCACGGAAGGCGAGCATGCCAACGCCGGCGATCAGGCAGAGCGCGGAGTAGGCGCCTTGAACCCGCTCCATGGTCATTTTCACACCGGCAAAGATGTTGCGGATCGGGTCGGCATTGCCGTTGACCTTGATCGCATCCGCAACTTTGTCGGCCAGTACGTTGAGTAGGATTTCACTATCAGAAGTGGTGCGCAGATGGCGACTGTACTTGCCGGTAACTTTTTCGCGCTGCGCTTCTGTGTTGGTGATATTGCCGTTGTGCACCAAGTAAATGCCGTAGGGTGCGTTCACAAAAAACGGTTGTGCTTCGGCGGCAGACAGCGACCCCGCGGTGGGGTAGCGCACATGGCCCATGCCGACGCGGCCGGTAAGTGTTTCGGCGTCGGAGGGCTGAAAAACGTCTTTAACGAGGCCGTTGGCTTTGCGCTCGCGGAAGAAATCGCCAGTGTAGGTCACCACGCCAGAGGCGTCCTGACCGCGGTGCTGAAGCATCAGCAATCCGTCATAGATCTCGGCAAATACATCCTCGTTGCGATTGGCGATCCCCAATATTCCGCACATCCGCAGGCTCCTTCGTCAGGCTAAGCAGTAAAGGTGGCGTTTCGGCAGGCGCGGATAGGCAGTCTGTGAAACGATGGTCGCTCGGGATTGGTTGTGCGTGGTTGCGCCGCCGTTGGCGGGTGCAAAATGGGCAGGTTGTTGGCCGCTGTCCACGTGGTTGGCTCCGAATCCCTGAGTCGTGCTGCGCCCGTCATAAGGGTTGGGAAACGGTATGTCACGAAAGGATCACAAAGGACGCAGTGAAGTTCAGTTACGCCGCAGAAAATCGCGCATAATCTGATCTTTCGATCAAAATACGCGGCGATTTACACGACAGCTCTGTTCGTCGCTTCAAATGAACTTTGCCACGGCAGCGTTAAGGCCCGAGCAAGGTTGCGGGCGTTGCGTTGCTCAGGCCTGTTTAATCATCCGGACAATGATCAGGACCACAGCAGCTCCAAGCATTGCAGAGAGCACCGACCCGAAGAATCCTCCCCCAAATCCGATCCCCAAAAGTGGTAGCACCAAGCTTGCCAGAATGGCCCCGGCGATGCCAAGAACGACGTTTCCGACAAGGCCGAAGCCTCCTCCGCGGATAAGCTTTCCGGCGAGCCAGCCAGCAAGGCCGCCGATAATAATGGCGGATATGACACTGGAAAACAGGGCGGGATCAGTTGCGGTGTCCATTGGTACTCCTTCGCAAGGGCTGATTATTCTTTAGAGTTGGTCTCAAGGTTTTGACGGTCTCGGATACGTTTACGCACGAGGTCGATGTGCATTCGGGCATGGTAGGCTGCTTGACGGTAGGCTGCAGGCAATCCCAACTGTGCGATACGCTCGTCCATTTCGATCAGGTTTCGATCCATGGCTGCCAGGGCTTCGGCGTCTTGATGGGTCGCAAGTTCGTCTTCGATCTGGCGGATCAGCGGGTAATGCTGCCATACGCGCCATCCCATGAAGTAGGCATAGAGCGAGGGCAGAACGCGCAGCAAGGGAACGACAATGAAAAGGATAGGGAGGATCAACAGCAGCAGGCGATTGACCTGTGCGGCCATCCAGTAGGGCAGCAGCCCGTGCCACGTCGACGGGCCGTTCTGGATAAGCTCGCGCGCGACCGAGTTCATCTCCATCCCGGTGCCTTGAACGGTCGGAAATGCGTGACGCCCCGTGATGATGTCACGCGAGGCGTGCAATTCTTTGGCGGCCATTGTGAGGCGGTTTATCAGCGCTGGATGTAGATCAGGCACCATGGCGAGGCGGGTTTCCAACGCGAGCACCTTTTGCGGGGTTGGCGGGATGCTGCGCCCAAGCGAGATTGCGCCGGTCGGGACCGTCGCGATAGTGGTGTAGTCCAAGCGCCTCGAGATCGCGTCGAGATATGTCAGCGGCAGAAAGGCCAAATCAGGCGCGTTAAAGGCTTGTTCCAGATAGGGAGCATCGACGGTTGTCACAAACACCGCCATATCCACTAAACCCTCGCGCAAAGCTTCTACGGCATCGGAATAGGCCAATGAAAGCTGTGTGTTGTCGGTAGGAGTCAGCTCTACGGCCTCTAAGAAGTCTTGAAAGGCGGCGGCGGTTCCGGAGCCTTGTTGGCCTGCGGTGATGCGTAAACCGTTCCAATGGGCTGGATTTCGCGGCACATCAGAATGGGCGCGGACCAGAAAAAGCATGGGTTCAAAGAACAGGCCGGCTATGGCTTCGGCTGTGTGTTTCCCAACCGGAATACCGCCCTGAAGAAGTGCGACATCGACCTCTCCGCTTTCAAGCAAGCCTGCGTTGTCCACCGAGCCATTGGTGTGTTTGATTTGAACCGCGATGTTGTCGCGGGCCAAAATCTCTTTGTATTGAAGTGCGACACGCGCATAAGCGCCGTTCTCGGGCCCCGCCGCAAGCACCAGTGACTTTGGCGGCAATAGCAAAACCAATACAACGCTCAACGTCAGCAAAAAAATGACAGTTGTCGTTCCCAACCACCAGCGCATATCAACAGCCTTTTTCAAATCCCGAGGGTGAGGCTATCGGGATGCGGACCTCCCGACAAGAAAAACACCCATGCAATCAAAAAGGCCCGCCAATTGGCGAGCCTTTAGATACTTCAGAATGTCGCGGGATCACCCTTCGCAGGTGCTCATCAGGTCTTCGTATTTTGTGGTAACCCAGCCCAGAGCTTCGGCAGGGTCGCGATCATCTATTTTTCCGGTGACGCGGCTGAACACTTCGGCTGAGCGACTGTCGTCCACCATCGCGAAGCTTTGCGAGGTGATCACGGTTTCGTACACAAAGAACGCAATTGCGACGAGCAGGATGCCGCGCAGCGCGCCAAATATGAAGCCGAGCGCCTGATCCAATCCGCCAAGGGCCGAGCGCTGCACAATCGAGGAAAACAGCGGCGTGAAGAGTGATACAACCACCAGCGAAAGTGCAAATACGCCAATGAAGGCGGCAATCATCGACAAGTCGCAACTGTCACCAAGATAGTCACCAAGAACCGGCACCTCTTTGACAAGTGGTTGAATTTGCGCGGCAAACATATAGGCCAAGACGGCCGCAACCACCCAGCCAGCAATGGCCATGGTTTCGCGCACAACGCCGCGGCTGTATGCCAGAAGCGCTGAAATGATGATGACGCCCGCAACGACAGCGTCAATGATGGTGAAGCCTTCCATTAGTCCCCGTTTCCTTTTTGACCGCCCCCGGTCAGTCCTTGGCCTTATGGCCTGCTCCGAATACTTCGCTTACAAAGCTTGCCAAATCCCCTACGCGGTTAGACGTTATGCCGTCAACAGTTGGGGCCTTGCCGCCTTTAGGAGCGAGTGCCGTTGTGAAACCAAGTTTTTGGGCTTCTTTCAACCTATTTTCCGTTTGAGACACGGACCTGAGGGCTCCTGAGAGGCTGATTTCACCAAAAACCACAGTGTCTGCGGGCAGGGCTGAGTCTTCCCGGGCCGACACAAGGGCTGCGGCCACCGCGAGGTCTGCAGCGGGTTCGGACACTTTCATGCCGCCCGCGACGTTGAGATAGACGTCCAGACCTGCGAAAGGCACATCGCAGCGGGACTCGAGCACCGCGAGGATCATTGCGAGGCGGCCGCTGTCCCAGCCGACAACGGTGCGGCGGGCCTGCGGGGTGGGGCTGGGGGCCACAAGGGCCTGAAATTCGACCAGCACGGGGCGGGTGCCTTCGATGCCGGCAAAGACAACGCTGCCGGGGCTCGGGGTGCCACGATCAGACAGGAAAAGTGCTGACGGGTTGGCCACTTCGGCAAGGCCGCGACCGGTCATTTCAAAAACGCCGATTTCGTCCGCGGGGCCAAAGCGGTTTTTCACGGCGCGCAGCACGCGGAACTGATGGCCGCGCTCGCCCTCGAAATAAAGCACGGTGTCGACCATATGCTCAACCACGCGGGGGCCGGCGATTTGGCCTTCTTTGGTGACGTGACCCACAAGGATGATGGCGATGCCTTTGCGTTTGGCAAATGCGGTCAGCTCATGGGCGGCGGCGCGCACCTGGCTGACGGAACCGGGGGCCGAGGAAACGGTGTCGGACCACATGGTTTGAATGGAATCGATGATTGCAAGCTGGGGGCGTTCGGCCTCCAGCGTGGTCATGATATCGCGCAGGTTTGTTTCTGCCGCGAGTTTGACCGGGCTTTCTGTGAGGCCAAGTCGTTGGGCGCGCATGCGCACTTGTGCGGAGGCCTCCTCGCCGGAAACATATATTGTTTTCAATCCCATGCGCGCAAATCTTGCAGCGGCTTGCAACAGGAGAGTCGACTTGCCGATGCCGGGATCGCCGCCCACCAGAACGGCTGAGGCGGGCACCAGACCGCCGCCCAAGACGCGGTCGAGTTCGGCCACGCCGGAGACGGTACGTGGCGGGGGGGTTTCCTCGGTGCTGAGGTCGGAAAGCTCGATGGTGCGGCCTTTGGTGGTGCCAAGCGAGGAGCCTGCGGGCCCCGCGCTGAAGGGGGCCTCTTCTGTGATGGTGTTCCATTCGCCGCAGGCCTCGCAGCGGCCGGACCATTTGTTGTATGTCGCCGCGCAGGCGGAACAGGTGAACTGTGTTTTGCTCTTTGCCATGTTCCCGTTTTGGACCACTACCGCTTGCGGGTCAAATGGCTAATCGCGATAGAGGCCAGAATACAGCCGGTAAAGAGGTATAGACCCCAGCCGGTTTCGACTTTGACATAGCCCGCGCCTTTGACGATCACGATATAAAGCGCGATCAGAAAAACGTCGGCCATCGCCAATTTCCCAAGAATTTCAATGGCAGGGAGGACTTTGCGGCGCATAAGACCAAACTGGATGAGGGAAATGCCAATGACCTTCATGTAGGGCGCGAAGATCGCGAAGAAGGTGACCAACAACGCCAGTGCGACGTCGGTTCCCCAAAGGCTTTGCAGGCCAGAGATGACGGAGATTTCAGAAAGGCCGAAAATCGGCAGGACGCCAGCGCGCATCAGGGGGGCAAACCACGCGATGGGAAAAAGGATCAGCAGGGCGAGGTTGGCGAGGCGAAGGATGTTCATCATGGACAAAGAGCTAGGAAGTTTTGAACGGCTTCGCAACGGGTGTGGTCGACACGAAGGTTAATGCGTTGGGAATGTGGGTTTTTTGCATGCGGTAACGCGGCTGCATCACGTCGGTATTGCGTCGGTGTGAGAATGGCGCGGCGGCTGGGTTAATGGGGCGGGCGGTGTTGCGGGAAATCAGATTGAGTAGCTGAGTTGTGACAGGCCCAAAAAGGCGACCACTGCGAGCGCCCAAAGAAACGTGGCCGTGATTGTCAGCCATTTCCGGCGCAGGTCGGAAGGCCAGCGGATCCACGCGAGGATGTGCAAGGCCAGCAAGAGACAGCCAACACTCAGGGTCGCAAATTCGGAGCTTGCGCCGGACGGCATCCACGACAAGTCGGGCATCTGAAGACCGAGGTCGTATTGGAATTCGAACAACAGCAATGAGAGAAGGGCAGCGATCAGGACAAGCATGGGCCCGGCCAGCGCCGGGCGCGCTTTTAGAAGAATGGCGGCCGTCGCGACAGTTGCGACAGCGGCAATGACCGGACCAAAGAGCGTGAAAAAGGCAAGCAGCAGAAACATGAACCCCTCCGTTCAGGGGAGGCTATCATGCCTCATCGATCAAAGCGCCGTCTTTGTAACGCGCGACCACTTCGATCTTGCCGATGATGCCTGCATTGAAGGCGTCCAACTCCTCTGCTGGCACCCAGAGTTCGGCGTGGTCTTTGCCGCCAGCAAGTTCGACCGGATAGCGTGCGGCCGTTTCTTCGGAGATTTCGAACTTGGTGACAAATCCGAGATTGTCAGGGGCGGGCAGGACGGAGTTCCAATCCCGCGCGATTTTTTCGGCGTAGGCAAAGGTCGTCACAGGATAGAAAATCGGCTGGTCGGGCAGTCGCGGCGGCCATGCTGTCCAGCCGCTTTCAGCGACGAGAGCCAGTTCTTTCTGGCCGGTGGGGCGATAAAGCTTCATGCGCAATTGGTGATGGAATCGCGGGAGGGCGTCAATGCAAAATGCGCGCTGGGGTTGTGGAATTGATCCCCAGGAAGCAACCGCTCAATGCAAGCAACAAGGCTTCCGTCGACGCAACTCTCCTAAAAGATGACCCCTTTGGAATACGCCGACGCCATCGCCGCTGTGAAGGCGCAGGTCAAGATTGCCATCGACAGGTTGAAAACCCATCGTCTCTTTGCGTCGCGTATCAAAAACAGATGCAAAAAAATCCCTGCAGTGACTTTCGAAAGCCAGGTGGGCGCTTGTGAGAGCGGTCCGACTGTCAGATCAGCGAGGAAAACAAAAAACGACAGCACGCCCCATACCAACGTGCCCAACACGATGGCAATCATGACGGGTTTCCAATCAAAGAAACCGGTTGCCGGAGCTCCGGTTGTAAAGCCAGCTTTCAAAAAGGAAATCGCCAACGGAATCAACAGCGCCGTCAAATATGCGTGGGGAAATACATGGAATGCACTGCTGCCAAGGCCGTCCATCACCGCACCGCCTCAATCGGTCCTTCGGCGCTGCCGGAGATGAATTGCGTGAGGTAGGGATCACCTGAGTCGTCCATCTGGGCCACGGGGCCGGTCCATTGAATGACGCCATCATGCAGCATCGCGACGTTGTCGGCGATGGCGCGCACGGAGGTCATGTCATGCGTAATCGTCATCGCCGTGGCGCCCATTTCTGTGACGATTTCGCGGATCAGGTCGTTGATGACGCCAGCCATGATCGGGTCGAGGCCCGTGGTCGGCTCGTCAAAGAAGATGATCTCGGGTTCAGCCGCGATGGCGCGGGCGAGGCCGACGCGTTTTTGCATGCCGCCGGAGAGCTCAGACGGGAAAAGGTCGGCTACATCAGGCGTCAGGCCCACGCGGCGCAGTTTCTCGATGGCGATCTCGCGGGCTTCGTGTTTCGGACGCTTGAGGCTGCCGCGCAGCAGGCGGAACGAGACGTTTTGCCAGACGGGCATGGAATCAAACAGCGCGCCGCCCTGAAACAGCATGCCAAAGCGGGCCAGAAAGGCGTCGTGGTCGCCCGAGGTGGCGTCTTTGCCGTCGACAAGGATGGTGCCGGTTTCCGGTGTCACGAGGCCAAGGACGGATTTCAGCAGCACGGACTTTCCGGTGCCGGAGCCGCCGATGATCACCATCGAGGTGCCTTTGGCGATCTCGAGGTTGACGCCTTGGAGCACCTTTTTGGGGCCGAAGCTTTTGTGGACGTTTTGAAAACTGATCATGTGCTGAAGAAGAGTGATGTGAGGAGGAAGTTTGCGGCGAGGATCAAGACAGCGGCGGCCTGAACGGAGCTTTTGGTGGCTTGGCCGACGCCTTGGGCA
Source organism: Shimia sp. Alg240-R146 (assembly GCF_947331465.1). GTDB lineage: Bacteria > Pseudomonadota > Alphaproteobacteria > Rhodobacterales > Rhodobacteraceae > Shimia. Next base: position 665,777 of record NZ_CAMZOK010000002.1, read on the forward strand.
CCGCGGCCTGAATGCATGCCAAAGTAACAGCCCATGAGCGCCGCGATGCCGCCGAAAGCGGCGCCTTTGACCAGAGACGACAGCACATCGTTGAATTGCAGGAAATCAACCGTGTTTCGAATGTAGGTCGCTGGGTTAAAGCCAAGCTGTCCGGTGGCGACCGCAAAGCCGCCGTAGATGCCGATGATGTCGCCGACGCCCACAAGTGCTGGCACCACAAGGATGGCGGCGATGAAGCGCGGCACGACAAGGTATTTCAGCGGATCGGTCGACAGCGTGGTCAGCGCGTCGATCTGTTCGGTCACCTTCATGGTGGCAATTTCTGCGGCAATCGAACTGGTCACGCGGGCGGCGACCATCAGGCCGACCAGCACGGGGCCAAGTTCGCGCACCATGCCGATGGCAACAATCTGGGGCACCACGCTTTCGACCGAAAAGCGCGAAGAGCCGTCGTAGATCTGCAAAGCGAGCGCGCCACCGGTGAAGATCGCGGTCATGCCAACTACGGGCAAGGACAGCCAACCGATGTTGACCATCGCCGTGAGGAACTCGCGCCCGTAGAACGGCGGGCGGGCCATGTGGCTGAGGGTTTGGGCGACAAAGATCGTGAAGCGGCCAATCATCGCCAACAGCGCCAGCGTTTGCCGACCGATCAGAGCAAAAGGCGAGAGCAACATGTTCATGCGCTTTTGTAGCGGCGGTAATAGCGCGCGCCAAGCGAGGTCAGGATTTCGTAGCCGATGGTGCCGGCAGCCTCGGCCACGGTGTCCACCGATTGATGCAGGCCCAGCAATTCGAGTGTTTTCGGCTCTTCGGGGGCGTCGGTGACGTCCACGGTGATCAGGTCCATTGACACGCGACCAATCACCGGACAGCGGATTTCGTTTGCAAACACGTCGACGTTTGCGCCCATGGCGCGGATCAGCCCGTCAGCATAGCCCGCCGAGATCGTGGCGACGCGGCTGTCGCGTTCGGCAATCCAAGTGTTGGAATATCCGACGGTTTCATCTTTGGCGACATCGCGGATTTGAATCACCGGAATCGACAGGGAAGTGACGGGGGTGGCTTCGACAAACGGCATGCCGCCGTAAAGCCCCACGCCGGGGCGGGTGAGGTCAAAGTGATAGTCGCTGCCCATCAGGATGCCGCCGGTGGCCGCGAGGCTGCGGGGCACGTTGATGCCGTCGGTCAGCCGTCTGAACGTCGCCAGCTGTTGCGGGTTCATCGGATGCTCGGGCTCATCTGCGCAGGCGAGATGCGACATGACCAATTTGGGCGATCTTGACAGAACGGTTTCAGCCACAGCCGCCCATTCGGCCTCTTCAAGGCCAAGTCGGTTCATGCCGGTATCAAGCTGAATGCCGAAAGGATGTTCGGGCAGGGCCTCAAAATGGCGCACGATCTGATCAATCGAGTTCAGCATCGGCGTGAGCATCATGTCAGACATCATATCGGTGTCGCCCGACATGTGCCCGCCAAAGACGTTGATGATCGGCGACGGGCCGACGGCTTCACGCAGGGCCGCGCCTTCTTCGGCAACGGCGACAAAGAACGTGTCCACGCCAGCGCGCATCAAGGCGCGGGCGGCGCGGTCAGCACCAAGGCCGTAGCCATCCGCTTTGACAACGGCAGCGGTGGGGACTTCTGTCCGGGCATCAAGAGCGCGCCAATTCGTGATCAGCGCATCAAGGTCAATCGTTAAAGTTGCAGTAGCCATAGCAGGGTTTTTGTCGCTCAAAGCAAAAGGGTCAAGGGAAATCGGTTTGGGCGGGGCGCGTGAGGGTTTGCGCCCCTAGAAGTCGCCGTCGTTTCCGTCTTGTTGCCAAGGCTGCACAAGGTTGCCAAAGCGGGTGAAACGACCCTCAAAGCTGAGATCGACGGTGCCGATGGGGCCGTGACGCTGTTTGCCGAGGATGACTTCGGCGCGACCATGCAGACGCTCCATGCGTTCTTGCCAGCCAGCCATTTCGTCGAGCTTTTCGTCCGAAGGTTTTTCGCGCTCCACGTAGTATTCTTCGCGGAACACAAACATCACCACGTCGGCATCCTGTTCAATCGAGCCTGATTCCCGCAAGTCGGAGAGCTGCGGGCGTTTGTCGTCACGGCTTTCCACGGTCCGGCTCAGCTGGGACAGGCCGATCACAGGGATGTTGAGCTCTTTGGCGATGGCTTTCATACCCATTGAGATTTCGCCAATCTCCTGAACACGGTTTTCGGCGGTGCCGCGACAGAGCTGCAGATAGTCGATGATCAGCAGGTCAAGTCCGTGGGTGCGTTTCAGACGACGGGCGCGGGCGGCGAGCTGCGCAATTGGCAGCGCGGGTGTGTCGTCGATATAGAGCGGGCAGGCTTCGAGCGATTTGGCGGCTTCGACGAAGCGGCGGAACTCGGTCTCGGTCATGTCGCCTTTGCGGATCTGCTCGGACGGGATTTCTGCCGCCTCTGACAGGATCCGCGCGGCGAGCTGTTCGGCGCTCATTTCCAGAGAATAAAACCCGACCACGCCGCCTTCGACGGTGCCTTCGGTGCCGTCAGGCTTGATGCCTTTTTTGTAGGCTTTGGCCACGTTGAACGCGATGTTGGTGGCCAGCGAGGTTTTCCCCATCGAGGGACGACCAGCGAGGATGAGCAAATCCGACGGGTGCAGGCCACCGAGTTTTTTGTCCAGATCAATCAGGCCGGTGGAGATGCCGGCGAGGCCGCCGTCTCGCTGATAGGCAGCGTTGGCGGTGTTAACAGCTTCGGTTACCGCTTTGAGAAAGCTCACAAATCCGCGTTCCGTCTGGCCTTGCTCGGACAGTTTGTAAAGCGCCTGTTCGGCCTCAACAATCTGTTCTTTGGGTTCCAGTTTCACGTCGGCCTTGCGCGCCTTAGTCGAGATATTGTCACCCAGACCAATGAGTTCGCGGCGGATCGCCATGTCATAGATCATCTGCGCATAGTCACGTGCGGCAAAGGCCGAGATCGCGGCACCAGCAAGGCGCGCGAGATAGGCGGGACCGCCCAGTTCCTTGAGACCCTCGTCGTCTTCTAAAAACGCCTTGAGCGTTACCGGCGAGGCAAGGTTGTTCTTGGCAATGCGGGCGGCGGCAACTTCGTAGATGCGGGCGTGCACCGGATCGTAGAAATGCTCAGCGGTGATCACCGAGGCCACACGGTCAAAAATATCGTTGTTGGTCAGAATCGCGCCCAGAAGCTGTTGTTCGGCCTCAATGGAATGGGGCATCGGGTCCGCTTCGGCTGCCTCGGGGGCAGGGGCGGCGTTCAGTGGGGCGATTTCGTTCATGTTTGTCCCTGAGCCGGGCGTTTGGGCGCCCGTGTTTTGAATCGGTTTTTGGCCTGCAAAGTGATGCAGAGCGTTCTACGCTACCGTCTGCGGCGAGGGCAAATTGTATGTTTGTGTGGAACGCCTGTGGATAAGTTTGCCCGCCGCTATTTTGTCAGAGCGGGCTGGGAAACGTCAACATCTTGTGTTGGAGGCGCCAAAAATGGCGCCTCAAATGATCAAGTTTTTGCCGAAAGCCTTTACGACCCTTTGCGGGCATCCTGCCATGCGCGCGGGTCGTTCAGGAAGGTTTCAACCTCGGCGAGCGTGTCCGCAGAGAAGACGCGTTGGCGTTTGGCCTCGGCCAGAACATCCCACCATGTGCAGAGGTAATGCAGCGCGACGCCATGGTCGCCGAGGGTTTTCTCGGTCTCGGGGAAAATGTCGTAGTAGAAAATTACAGCGGTGTCGCCGCAGGTCGCGCCGGTCTCGCGGATGGCATCCACAAACGACAATTTAGAGCCGCCATCGGTGGTCAGATCTTCGACCAGCAACACGCGTTCACCTTCGCTCATGGCGCCTTCGATGCGGGCGTTTTTGCCATAGCCTTTGGGTTTCTTGCGCACATACGTCATGGGCAGAGCCATGCGCTCAGCGACCAGTGCCGCAAAAGGAATGCCCGCAGTTTCGCCACCTGCAATGTTGTCAAAGGCTTCAAAACCCGCGTCCCGCATCACCGTCACAGTCATGAAATCCATCAACGTCGCGCGGATGCGCGGGAAGGAGATCAGCTTGCGGCAGTCGATGTAGCTGGGTGAGGGCAGGCCGGACGCCAGCGTAAACGGCTCATCGGTGTTGAAGTTCACAGCGCCAATTTCCAGCAACATGCGGGCGGTCAGGCGGGCGATTTCTTCTTTGGGCGGGAAAGCGGTCGGGATCATGTTGGGCTCCTGCAGGCAGATAGGGGGCAGCGTTAGCGGGCGACGGACCAATGGATGGGGTAGCCGGGATCAAAGACGGTCACGGGGCCATTCTCGGTGTCGATTTTTTCAGGGAATTGCGTAGCTGCCTCGGATTTTTGCAGCGTTAGTTTGGCGGCATTCACTGGCAGGCGATAAAACGCTGGGCCATTGAGCGAGGCGAAGCCTTCGAGTTTGTCCAGCGCGCCGTCTTCTTCAAACACATGCGCCAGTAGCGGCATGGTGTTGGTGGCGGTGAAACAGCCGGCACAGCCACAGGGGGCAAGCTTGTCGCCGTCAAGGTGCGGGGCTGAGTCCGTGCCAAGGAAGAAGCGCGCGTCACCGGAAGTGGCTGCGGCACGCAGGGCAACGCGGTGCTCTTCACGTTTGGCGACAGGCAAGCAGTAATAGTGCGGCTTGATCCCGCCCACGAGGATGTGGTTGCGGTTGATGATCAGGTGATGCGTGGTGATTGTGGCGCCAAGGTTGGCGTCTTGGCTGCGCACATAGTCAGCCGCATTGGCTGTGGTGATGTGTTCCATCACAACGCGCAAGCCAGGAGTGGCGCGGCGGATCGGGTCGAGCACACGGTCGATGAAGACGGCTTCGCGATCAAAGATGTCGATGTCGTGGTCGGTGACTTCGCCATGCGTGCAAAGCGGCAGGCCGATTTCGGCCATGCGTTCCAACACGGCACGCACGTTTTCAAAGTTCGACACACCGGAGGCCGAATTTGTTGTCGCGCCTGCGGGATAAAGCTTGACCGCTTTGACCAAACCAGAGGCATGCGCCGCGGCGACATCGTCAGGATCGGTATCTTCGGTCAGATAAAGCGTCATCAAAGGCGCGAAATCTGCGCCCTCGGGCAGGGCCGCAAGGATGCGCTCACGATAGGCGGCGGCCTGTGCGCCGGTGACGACGGGCGGCACCAGATTGGGCATGATGATCGCGCGACCAAAATCACGCGCGGTTTCGGGCAGAACAGCGGCCAGCATTGCGCCATCGCGCAGATGCAGGTGCCAATCGTCGGGGCGGGCAATCGTCAAGCTTTGGGTCATGAGGGCCGCTTACACAAAAGCGGCCGCGCAATCCAGCCCTGAGACCGGCAAACCCGTCAATCTGTCAAGATTAGCTGGCGAGACGGCCTTCGTCTGCGGCCTGCACCAAGAGATCCAATTTGCGCATGAAGCGTTGTTCATGCAGGCGTCGGGCCACGTTGGCGCAAAGCAAGGCTTTGATAAACGGGCGTTTTTGCGTCTCTATGTCGGCCAGAAGGCGGTTGAGATAGCGCAGATGTGTGCGCCGCGCGCGGTAGAGTTTGTAAAATGCCTGTCGGCTCATCTTGCCGGCGCCGGCTTTGGCGATGATGCGGAACAGAATCTGCATCTCAAGCAGTTGCGGCTCAATCGTGCTGCCCATGCGGGGGGTTGGCAGCAATTCCACATTGCGGCGGCGATAAAGCGCGGCGTGCATAGCGTCCAAGGGTTCCAGCGGGTCATAGATGACATAGGCTTTGTCAGCGCCGCCCAACATGTCCGGCGCAAAGCCGTAACGACCCGCGAAAGACTGTCGGCGCGCCGCGGGAAACCGGTGATCCCAGCCAGCCATATCAGGGGCCAAAGTCGCTTGTGGTTTCACTGCAATAACGGTTGCGCCGGGAGCTGCCAGAGAAAAGGTCGCAGCGGCGTAGCCGCAGGTACCGGCGCCGTAAAAAATGACCTGATCAAAATCATCAAAGAAACCGTCATCCGAAAGCCGGTCAAAATAGGCGATGACTTCGGGGTCGCGAAACCACGTGTTGCCATCACATAGCAAACACAGGTGGGACCACCCCAATTCGCGCACCAACTCCCAACCAAGCGGCTGGCCGGTGTCGCCGCGTTTTTGAATGCCCTGAATGGTTTCAAAGGTCACCAGCAGTACCGGTTTGTCTTCGATCAGGGTGGCGCAGTGGCGCGCGCCGAGCGGCTGAAAGTCACCATGTTCTTCGGCGATGTCTTCCAGTTTGGCCAGCCAGTCGGCCTTTTTCAAACCCAGCATTGGCACGTCAAAGCCATTCGGGGAATCCTGCATGATCTCAATCCTTGCACCTTACGTCGCGGGGAGGGCCGCGCGTGGTCACTTGTTATATGCCGCACGCTAGACCCCATTTGCGGCAAAAATTTGGTGAGAGCGGCACAATCTACAACTTTTGTCGCGGGGGCTGCGTATTGACCTTTGAAGGTGTGCATGCGCAGCCTGAGCGCAACCGGGAGGCACTTATGACGCAGGTAGAGAGCATTGAACAAGTCCAGGAGATGCTGGGCGCACAAGGCTATGTGTGTGGCCGGCCTTTGGCGACTGTGGTGTTTCTGTCGCTGCGTCTGGGGCGCCCGATTTTCCTTGAGGGAGAAGCCGGGGTTGGCAAAACCGAAATTGCCAAGGCGATTGCCGCTGCGATGGGGCGCGATCTGATCCGATTGCAGTGTTACGAAGGGTTGGACGCGGCGAGCGCGGTCTATGAATGGAACTTTGCCGCCCAAATGGTGGCCATCCGCACAGCTGAGGCCAGCGGCGGCGCGGATCGCTCGATGTTGCAAGAAGAGCTGTTCGGGCCGGATTATCTGGTGGAGCGGCCACTGCTCAAAGCGATGCGGCCGCATGAGGGTGGCGCGCCGGTGCTGCTGATTGACGAGTTGGACCGCACAGATGAGCCGTTTGAAGCGTTTTTGCTTGAAGCCCTGAGTGATTTTCAGGTGACGATCCCCGAGATCGGCACGATCAAGGCGCCGGAGCCGCCGATTGTGATTGTGACGTCCAACCGCACACGCGAAGTGCACGACGCTCTGAAACGCCGCTGCCTCTATCACTGGGTGGACTACCCCAACTTCGAGCGCGAGATGGAGATCCTCAAATCCCGCGCGCCGGAAGCCGCAGAAGCCCTCAGCCGCGAAGTTGTCAGTTTTGTGCAAGCCTTGCGCACCGAAGATCTGTTCAAAAAGCCCGGCGTTGCGGAAACCATCGACTGGGCCAAATGCCTTCTGGCATTGGATGTCCTGACACTTAGCCCCGAGGTGATCGCCGATACGCTGGGGGCTGTGCTGAAATACCAGGATGACATTGCCAAACTGCAAGGCAGCGAAGCCAAGCGGCTGCTGGACGAGGCCCGCGCCACGCTTGAACCGGCCTGATGCTTCCTCTTGCCAAACATATCCCGGGGGGTGCGGGGGGCTGGTCCCCCGTCGTAACTTATGCCTGAATACCTGCCGCTTGATATTCCAGACGACCCCAAACTGACGCAAAACATCACATGGTTCGCCCGCGCGCTGCGCAAGGCGGGGCTGCCAATTGGCCCGGGCCGTGTGATCGACGCAATCCGCGCCGTTGAGGCGGCGGGGTTCACGTCAAAGCAGGATTTCTTTTGGACCTTGCACGCCTGTTTTGTCTCCCGTCCCGAACATCGCACAGTGTTCTCGCAGGTCTTTCGGCTTTATTGGCGCGATCCGCGTTATTTGGAGCACATGATGGCAATGATGTTGCCAGCGGTGCGCGGCGTGCAAGAAGAGCGCGCGGGGCAGGCTGGTGAGAAACGCGCAGCTGAGGCCTTGCTGGACGGCGCCAATCGGGACATGCCGCAGGATCAGACCGCGAGCGAAGAAGGCACCGAGATCGAGATCGATGCCTCGCTGACCATCTCCACCGAGGAAAAGCTGCGCACGCTGGATTTCGAGCAGATGAGCACCGAAGAGATTGCTCAAGCCAAACGCATGTTGTCGCGGATGAAACTGCCCGTGCAGCCGATCAAATCGCGGCGCACCAAAGCCAACCCGCTGGGGCATCGGCCGGATTGGCGGGCCACCATGCGCAATTCCATGCGACAGGGGGGGGAGTTGCAGATGCTGGCAAAAAAGAGCCCGCGCATCCGTTGGCCCAACCTTGTAGTGATTTGCGATATTTCCGGCTCCATGAGCCAATACAGCCGCATGGTTTTGCATTTTCTCCATGCTGTGGCCAACACCAAAGGCGCGGGGTGGGCCAAAGTGTATGGGTTTACCTTTGGCACGCGGCTCACGAATATTTCGCGCCATCTGGCAACGCGAGACGTGGATACAGCGCTGGCGGCGGCGGGGGCTGAAGCGCAGGACTGGGAAGGCGGCACGCGCATTGGCGAATGTCTGCATGATTTCAACCGCGACTGGTCGCGGCGTGTCATGGGGCAGGGGGCCGTGGTGCTGTTGATCTCGGATGGGCTGGATCGGGGCGATCCAGAGGCTTTGGCCAAAGAAATGCAGCGTTTGCAGTTGTCGGCCAAGCGGCTGATCTGGCTCAACCCGTTGCTGCGCTGGGAGGGCTTTGCGGCCAAGGCGCAAGGCATCAAGGCGATGTTGCCCCATGTCGACAGCTTTCGAGCGGGGCATTCGATTGCCACATTGGAAGAGCTGGCCGAGGCGATATCGCGGCCTGATGATTTGGGCGAAAAAGCGCGGTTGATGGCGTCGATGGATGGCTGAGAGGCGCTTGAGATTTGCGACGGGGCGGCCCATCTTGGGCTGAGGGAATTGGAGAATGATCATGGCTGACAACCTACAAGGTGCGCCGGAATTGGCGCTGGCGTGGCATCGTGCCGGACGGGGTGCGGCGCTGGCCACGGTGGTGCAGACATGGGGCAGTGCGCCGCGTCGCGTGGGGGCGCAGATGGTGGTGTCGGGCGATGGTCAGTTGGAAGGGTCTGTTTCGGGCGGCTGTGTGGAAGGCGCGGTGATGCTGGAGGCGATGGAAAGCCTTGAGACCGGCAAGGGCGTTCTTTTGGAGTTTGGCGTCAGCGATGGCGACGCGTTTGCAGTTGGACTGGCCTGTGGCGGCACGATCAAGGTGTTGGTGGAGCCAGTGGGCGCCGTCTTGTCTGAGGACGTTTTGGCAGATCTGGTGGCAGCGCGGGCCGCGAGGACGGCGGTGGCTTATGTCTGTGATGGGGAGACCGGTGGTGGACGTCTGACCACAGAAGGTTTTGAGGATCGCTTTCGCATGGACCGTTCGGGCGTGGAAGATGACGGTCGGTTTGTCGCAATCCACAACCCGCCCTTGCGGCTGGTGGTTGTTGGCGCTGTGCACATCGCGCAAGCCTTGGTGCCGATGGCACGCATAGCGGGGTTTGATCCTATAGTTGTTGATCCACGCAGCGCCTTTGGCTCGGAAGCGCGGTTTCCCGGCGAGGTTATTCTGGATGACTGGCCTGATGAGGCGATGGAGCAGATTGGTTTGGATGCGCGCACCGCGTTGGTGCTGTTGACCCATGATCCAAAGTTGGATGATCCGGCGCTGCATATCGCGCTGAAATCACCTGCGTTTTATATTGGGGCTTTGGGCAGCACCCGGACGCACGGCAAGCGCGTGGAGCGGCTTGACGAGGCCGGTTTCGGAGACCGCGACATTGGCCGCATTCATGGACCCATTGGGCTTGATATTGGTGCGGCTTCGCCTTCTGAGATTGCGGTGTCGATCATGGGCGAGATGTTGCGTGTGCTGAGGAAAGGCGCATGAAGTTTGGTTCTGTTCCGGTCGCGGCGGCCGAAGGCGCGGTATTGGCGCATTCGCTGGTGGCGGATCGGCGCATTCCCAAAGGCACTGTTTTAAGCGCAGACCACGTGTCGCGTCTGACGGCGGCTGGATTTGCCGAGGTCACGGTTGCGCGGCTTGAGGCGGGCGATGTGGATGAAGACACGGCGGCGGCGCAATTGGCAGCGGCTGTATTGACTGGGGTCACAGGAATTCGCGCGACAGGCGCCGGCGCGGGGCGGGTGAACCTATATGCTGAAGGCTGTGGGTTGATACGCGTGGACGCCGACGTGATTCACCGCATCAATGCGGTGGAGCCGATGATCACCATTGCCACCGTGCCGGATTACCATCGCGTCGATGACGGCGGGATGATCGCGACGATCAAGATTATTTCTTATGCAGTGACTGAGGATGCTTTGGAGGCGGCCTGTTCCGTCGCTGAAGGCGGCGTGTCCTTTGTACCGCCAGTGTTTGAGACGGCAACCCTGATCGAAACCACGATAGGTGATACGCCTTCGGACAAGGGCCGCCGTGCTATGGCGGGACGTGTGGAGCGGATGGGCATGGCATTGAGCGTGCGGGCCGTGGTCGCGCATGAAGTCATCCCATTGGCTGCGGCCATTGCCGAAGCACCAGGTGACATTGTGTTTGTTCTCACAGCATCAGCCACGTCGGACCCGATGGATGTGGCCCCACAGGCGTTGCGCGATGCGGGCGGAGACGTCGAGCGATTTGGCATGCCTGTGGACCCGGGAAACCTGTTGTTTATCGGCAACTTAGGTGAAAAGGCCGTGATTGGTTTGCCGGGGTGTGCGCGCTCGCCTGCGCTGAATGGCGCGGATTGGGTGCTTGAGCGGGTGATCTGTGGCTTGGACGTAAGCCACGACGATATCGCGGCCATGGGGGTGGGCGGGTTGCTCAAGGAAATCCCAACGCGGCCAATGCCACGCGAAAAGGGTGTTTAACAAAGGCTTGTTTTTCGTGCTGCGGGCGCAGCTACGACCAATGTCTACGACCGATACTTTGAAATGTCACAAAAAGCGGGTTCTCAAGTTGCAAGGGGGCTGCTTTACTCCCGTCCAATGACAATAGCTAAAATCGGGAGGAGCCAATGTCACAAGTCACCCTGACTGTGAATGGCAAGGAAATGTCGGCGGATGCCGAAGGACGTACCTTGCTGAGCCAATTTCTGCGAGAAAACCTTGGAATGACGGGCACGCACGTCGGCTGCGATACCAGCCAATGTGGCGCTTGTGTTGTGCATGTGGACGGCGTGGCCGTGAAATCCTGCACCATGCTTGCGATGGAAGCGGACGGCGCGGCTGTGTCGACCATCGAAGGTCAAGCAGCAGACGACGGCACGCTGAACACTTTGCAGCAAGCGTTTCAAGACCACCACGGTCTGCAATGCGGTTTCTGTACACCCGGCATGATCATGTCGGCGGCGGATCTGCTTAAGACCAACCCCAAGCCGACGGAAACAGAAGTGCGCCACCATCTTGAAGGCAACATCTGTCGCTGCACGGGCTACCACAACATCGTTAAGGCGATCATGGCGGCCAGCGGTCAAGACGTGAGCGGCATCGCCGCAGAATAAGACCTGTCCCCGCGCAGAGGAGGCGTGGGTGCGGATTTTATGGATCACGGCCAATGGCGCGAGGCCAGTCAGAACGACTGAGGCCCGCTTTGGCCCATAGGGAGGAATACCATGCCAAAAGATCATGGCATCGGCGCCAGTCCTAAGCGGCGCGAAGACATCCGGTTTCTAAGCGGAACCGGCAACTATACCGACGATATGAACGTCAACGGTCAGGCTTATGTGCATTTCCTGCGCTCTGACGTGGCGCATGGTCGGATCAAATCGATCAATCTGGATGCTGCAAGCGCGATGCCCGGGGTGGTCAAGATTTTTACCGGCGCTGATTTCGAAGGCGTGGGTGGCATTCCCTGTGGATGGGAAGTGACAGACAAACACGGCAACGCCATGCAAGAGCCCGCGCACCCCGTGCTGGCCCAAGGCAAGGTACGCTATGTGGGCGATCAGATCGCAGCTGTTGTGGCCGAAAGCGTCGAGCAAGCGCGTGACGCCGCCGAGGCGATCGAAGTTGACATCGAAGAGCTGCCCGCCGTTGTTGATATGGCTTCTGCTTTGGTGGATGGCTCCACCAAGGTGCACGACGATCTGACAAGCAACCTTTGTTACGACTGGGGCTTTGTTGAGGAGAACAAGCCTGCGGTAGAAGCCGCGTTTGCAGAAGCGGCGCATGTGACCACGCTTGAGCTGCGCAACAACCGTCTGGTGGCAAACCCGATGGAGCCACGCGTGGCGATTGGCGACTTTGAGCGTGCCAGCGGCAACTCAACCCTGTTTACAACAAGCCAGAACCCGCATGTGATCCGTCTTTTGATGGGTGCGTTTGTTCTGGGGATCCCTGAGCACAAGCTGCGCGTTGTGGCACCTGATGTGGGCGGAGGCTTTGGCACCAAGATTTTCCACTATGCCGAAGAAGCCTTCTGCACCTTTGCGGCCAAGGCTCTGAACCGTGCGGTCAAGTGGACCTCGACCCGCTCTGAGGCGTTTATCTCGGACGCGCATGGGCGTGACCACGTGACAACCATTCAGTTGGCGCTGGATGCGGACAACAACTTTACCGCGCTGCGCACAGACACGATGGCCAACATGGGCGCGTATCTGTCGACCTTTGCGCCGTCCGTTCCCACGTGGCTGCATGGCACATTGATGGCGGGTAACTATAAGACGCCGCTGATCTATGTGAACGTGAAAGCGGTCTTTACCAACACGGTACCGGTAGACGCATATCGCGGCGCTGGGCGCCCTGAGGCGACGTATCAGCTGGAGCGCGTGGTGGACAAAGCCGCAATGGAGTTGGGTGTTGATCCAATTGCGTTGCGTCGTCAGAACTTCATCACCGAATTCCCATATGCCACGCCTGTGGCGGTGGAATATGACACCGGTGACTATCACGCCACGATGGATGTGCTTGAGAAGATGGCAGATCTGTCCGGCTTTGAAGCGCGCCGCAAGGAAAGCGAAGCCCGCGGTAAGCTGCGCGGTCTTGGCATCAACTGCTATATCGAGGCTTGCGGTATTGCGCCGTCTAACCTTGTAGGGCAGCTGGGTGCACGTGCGGGTCTTTATGAAAGTGCCACAGTGCGCGTGAACGCCACGGGTGGTCTTGTCGTGATGACCGGTTCGCACAGTCACGGGCAGGGGCATGAGACAGCCTTTCCACAGGTGATTGCAGAAATGATCGGGATCGACGAAAGCATGGTCGAGATCGAGCATGGTGACACTGACAAAGCACCAATGGGCATGGGCACCTATGGCTCGCGTTCGCTGGCTGTTGGTGGCTCCGCCATGGTGCGCGCGACCGAGAAGATCATCGCCAAGACCAAGAAGATCGCTGCGCACTTGATGGAAGCCGCTGAGGCAGACATCGAGCTTAAGGACGGCACATTCTCGGTTGCGGGTACGGATAAGTCCGTGGCTTGGGGTGATGTGACGCTGGCCGCTTATGTGCCGCACAACTATCCGCTTGAGGACATTGAACCCGGTCTGGAAGAGACTGCGTTTTATGATCCCGCCAACTTTACCTATCCATCAGGCGCCTATGCCTGTGAGGTCGAAGTTGATCCGGACACCGGCAAAGTCACCATCGAGGCATTCAATGCTGCAGATGACTTTGGCAATGTTGTGAACCCGATGATTGTGGACGGACAAGTTCACGGTGGTATCGGGCAGGGCATTGGTCAGGCGCTGTTGGAAAATGCCGCTTATGACGAGAACGGTCAGCTGCTGAGCGCGTCCTATATGGACTATGCGATGCCGCGGGCCAGTGACGTGCCATTCTATGGCGTTGATCACTCGTGTCAGACGCCATGCACACACAACCCGTTGGGCGTGAAAGGCTGCGGCGAGGCCGGAGCGATTGGGTCGCCGCCAGCGGTTGTGAATGCGGTCGTGAACGCGCTACGCTCTGGTGGTCACGACATTCATCATATCGATATGCCAGTGTCGCCGTCGCGCGTCTGGCAGGCCATGAACGGCTGAGGGAGGATTAGCTATGTATAACTTCGAGTTTGAGAAACCCTCGAGCATTGCCGACGCGGTTGCCGCGCTGGGCGATGAGGATGCCACAGCGCTGGGTGGGGGGCAGACATTGCTGCCCACAATGAAACAGCGCTTGGCGAGCCCCACAAAGGTTGTGAGCCTGCTGGGTATTTCCGAGATGCAGGGCATCTGCACCGGTGATGACGGCGCGCTGTGCATTGGCGGCGCGACAAATCACGCTGCTGTGGCGGCGGGTGCGTCGGCCTATCCAGGTCTTGCGGCCTTGGCCGGTGGCATTGGTGATCCGGCTGTGCGTGCCCGTGGCACCATTGGCGGCTCGTTGGCCAACAACGATCCCGCGGCCTGTTATCCGGCGGCTGCGCTGGGCAGTGGCGCGACCATCGTCACCAATGCGCGTGAGATTGCCGCGGATGACTATTTCCAAGGAATGTTCACCACGGCGCTCAACGAAGGTGAGATCATCACCGAGGTGCGCTTCCCCGTACCTGAGGCGTCGAACTATCAAAAGTTCGAACAACCCGCGTCGCGCTTTGCGCTGGTGGGTGTGTTTGTTGCCAAATTCTCGGACGGTGTGCGCGTTGCAGTAACAGGCGCGTCCGAGGAAGGCGTGCATCGCTGGACCGCCGCCGAAGAAGCGCTGTCGGCGAATTTCTCCGCGGATGCGGTGCCTGCGGCGCCAGGTGCGGATGGCATGATTGCCGACCTGCATGGCACAGCGGCATATCGTGCGCATCTGGTGGCCGTGCTGACCAAGCGCGCCGTGGCTGCGGCTGGCTGAATGGAGCGACCGCCCTTTGCGGGGCTGTCGCAACCATGCGAAAGAAAAAGGGCGGCGCTTTTGGCACCGCCCCATTTTTGTAGTGTGGAGCCGGAGTGTTGGTGACCTAGAAAGTGTCCATGCAATCCTGCGCCCTGTTGATCGCGTTCTGGGGCGTTTTGAGCTTCACCGTCACCGAGCTCGCGGTGTTGCTAAAGGCAAAAAACTCACGCGCTTCGACAAGGTCGTCAATGAAGCGTGGATCGTCAAAAACGATGTAGCCGCCCTTGAGCCCTCCGGACAACGTCCGCGAAACGGTTGTGGAGCTTCCGACGTAAATATTGCCGTTCAGGGTTATAGCGATGGGATGCTCGCCTTCGGCAGGTTCGTAATTTGTCACGAAGGCCCCGAGGTAGGCGAAATTCCGAGATTGCGTCAAACCGGCCTGAACAACGCTGTGTTCACTGCGCCATTCAATGAAACAGGATTGCCGCGTGGAATTTTTGAAGATCGTCCAGTACTTGGCCTTCCAAAAAGTCTCGATGCTGTCGCCTTTGGTCGGCAAGACGTCTTCTGACGCGTGACTCAGTGAGGCTGTGCACAGCAAAATGCTGGCTGCACCGGCGATAAGAGTATGAAATGCTTTAAATTTATTCATTGGTTTGAAGTCCCTCCGTAAATGCCTGTTGCCCGACCTCTTTGATCGGCTGTGACGTTGGTGGTCTATACGTCAGGGTATGGCAGCCGCAGAGATTAGTCTATTGTCAGCTCGGGTATCGCGTCGGAACAGGAGTGGCAGATGGTCGGTGAGATTTGGGGCAGCTTTCAAAGACTTCCACTTTGGGTGAGGATTTGGATGGTGGTTATTCTGGCGCCGGTCAATTTCTCGCCAATGTTCTTTCTGGGGGCACATCCGTCGGCGATTTGGGTGGCTTGGCTGAGCGTGGCAGGACTGGCGTTCAACATGCCGATCCTGATGCGGGCACGCGGATTTTCTGCCGCGCTGGCCTTTCCGCATTTGGTGTTTTGGCTGCCGTTGGTTGTGGTGCTGATCCTGCGGCCTGCGATGTTTGACGGGGTGAGCGGGTGCTATGCGACGCTTTTGCTGGTGTTGCTGGTGGTGGATGTCGCGTCGCTGGCGTTTGACGGGCTTGAAGCGGTCAAGTGGGCCAAAGGGGACCGCGCGATTATCTGAACAGCGTGCTTGCGGGTCGTAAAGGGCGAAGGCCTATTTCCCGCCGTACAAAAGTTCTCGGCAAGTGTTCTGGGGCGCGGTGCAGGACTTCAGCAGTTCAATCAGGCTCGGCGAGGCGGAGAAATAAGCCGGGCAGGCGGCTGAGGTGACACGATAGGTGTAGGGGGTGTCGTCGTCCAATTGGATGGCTTGTTCTTTGGTCAAAAAGCCGACCAACTCCTCGCCAACGCGCGGGAGATGGCCGATGTAGTAATTGTAGTCGATTGGAACGGTGATTGTGGTTTCCGCGATGTTGATCGGAACTGCTTCGCCCTCCGTGAGGTGAACACCAGTGAATGTGAGCGCGTTGACATAAGTGAATTCGGCATAGACGGCGGATGTTTCAGCGGTGTTCGACGTGTTGTTTTGATCACGCTTTGAACGCAGGTCAACGTCGTGTTGCCTAGGGCCGGAACTGGTTTGTGCAAAGGAGCCGTAAACCAGCAGTGTGTTGGGATCTTTCAAAGGGTCGGCATAGAACAACCAATAGGCCGCTTGCTGATCCTTTTTCTCCTGCGGCCACTCTGGCGGATAGAAGTGGATGCCGGGACAAGACGTGGCGTTTGCCGGCAGTGCCTGAAACAATACGGCGGCCAATGCGGCGAAAATAGGCTTCATTCGGTGGGCTTCCTTGCCACAAAATCAATCAGCGCTGACATGCCGGAGTGGCCGCGGCCTTCTTGGACCTCACGTTCATATTCGCGGCACTCAAGGATCTCCCAGCCGACAAAGGCGGCGCGCAAGATGACGTCGGTGTACATGTTTTCGCGAAACGGCGGGCCGCCGGTGCCAAACTCCAGCTGTTTGGGCGTGTAGCCGTGCAGCATCACGAGACCGCCGGGTTTTGTGGCCTCTTTCATACGCTGAAACTGGATCCGGCGGCCGTCAGGGCCGACGAACTGAATGAAGATGCCGGCGACAAGGTCGTAGGTCTCCGCGGGCCACGTATCGCGCAGGATGTCGGTTTGGCGGATGTCGAGCGTCACGCCTTTGGCTGTGGCCAAATCATGGGCGCGGGCGATGGCGGTGGGGGCGAACTCGAGCGCGGTGACTTCAAGGCCCTTTTGCGCCATGTAGACCGAGTTGCGGCCTTCGCCGTCGGCCACCGCAAGCGCCGTGCGGCCAGCGGTCAGGTATTGGTTGTGATCGCGCAGGAATTGGGCGGGGGTGGTGCCAAAGACGTAATCGTCGGAGCCGGAATAACGTTCTTCCCACATGGGGTATCTCAAATCACTCAAGGCAAAGAAAAACCCCCGCTCCGATATGGGCGGGGGTTGAAATAACTTATTTAGGAAGCGGGCCGATCATCATGATCATCTGGCGGCCTTCCATCTTGGGCATGTTTTCGACCTTGCCCAATTCCTTGATGTCGACTGCGACACGTTCCAAAAGTTCGCGTCCCAAGTTCTGGTGGGCCATTTCACGACCGCGGAAGCGTAGGGTGACTTTGACCTTGTCGCCGTTTTCCAGGAACTTGTAGACGTTGCGCATTTTGACTTCGTAGTCGTGGGTGTCCGTGTTGGGACGGAATTTGACCTCTTTGACCTCGATCGTCTTTTGCTTTTTGCGTGCCTCGGACTCGCGTTTCTGCTGTTCATATTTGAACTTGCCGAAGTCCATGATTTTGCACACGGGCGGGTTGGCATTCGGAGAGATCTCTACGAGGTCGAGTCCTGCCTCAGCAGCCATGGTCATGGCCTGAGCGGGGGTGACGACGCCGACGTTTTCGCCTTCTGCACCGATAAGCCGGATTTCCGGAGAGCGGATACGGTCGTTTACACGAGGGCCGGTATCGCGCTGGGGCGGTGCGTTATGGGGTCTGCGGGCTATGGTTTTGTTCCTTCAATAGCGGAGTGCTTATGGGGCGCTAAGGTATTCGCGGTTTACCGCCGTTACAACAGCCGAATTGCGCGAGATTGAGCCATTTACCGCCAGTTTCCCCCTTGAGGCTGGACGAAAGGGCAGGCAACTCATGAAACTGAAGGCCCGGACGGTTGTGATCGGGGTGTGAGACAAGGGAGTTTTTGCTCATGAAGAATCTTATTGCAGTGATTGTGTTGGTGGCGGCTGCGGCCGTTGCGTATTTTGTTTTGTCTCCAAAAGGTGCTGAAGAAGCGGCGCCGATGACCGAAACTGAAACTGTGCCAGCTGTCGAAGCGGTCACAGAAGAAGTCGAAGAAGCGGTTGAGACTGCAACAGATTTGGCCGAGGAAGCAGCCGACGCTGTGTCGGACGCCGTTGAAAGTGCGACGGACGCGGCAACTGATGCGGTTGAAGGGGCCACCGAGGCTGTGACAGACGCGGTGGATGAGGCCGTAGAAGACGCCACTGATGCCGCAACTGACGCCGTAAGCGGTGCGGTTGAAGGCGCAAGTGATGCTGCGGATGCCGTGACAGATGCGGCGACCGACGCCACCGAGGCCGCGACGGAAACTGCCACCGAGGCAACTGAGGCCGCAACCGAGACTGTAGCTGAAGAAGCTGGCGAAGCGGCAACAGAAGGTACCGGCAGCATGCTGGACCTGTTGTCTCCTGAAGGGTTTGATTTCGACAAGGTCACCGAAATGGTGGACGGCTCCGAGCTTGACGTGATGAAGAAAACAGCACTGAAGGCCGCTCTGGAAAATGCCAAGGACAATCCTGAACTGCTGACCCAGGTTTTGGATCAAATCAAAGGCGCTTTGGGTCTGTAAGATCTGTAGCCGACGAGTTTGACGCCCCTGACCGACAGGTTGGGGGCGTTTTTTGTTTTGAAGGCAAGTTTACGGCCGCCGGCTATTCCGGATTCAGGTGCTGCGCTCCGCAAAGTGGGGTGTAGATTCTCCCAAAAGCGGTGGTTTTGGTTTGATTCAAAAACAGGTTGAGACCGGGCGAAATGGGCTGATACCACGGCAGCTCACCACAAGCCACTCAGGCCGCACCGTGACGCTCTGGAATTCACCTGCATTAGGGTGCTACTCGGCCACGCCGGTGCTACATTCCGAAGCACTGACTGCAAAACGGGGCCGAATGGAGCCAAATCGAAGCAAACACAGATGGCGCAGGAAAAAACCAAGAACACACTGGTTATTCTGACGTGCGGCACGTCTCCAATCCAATCGACCGCGAAGTCACGAGAGGGAACAGGCTGATTTGTTTTGGTTTTGGACCCATTGACGCGTAACGTAATGAAACAAACACGCATAAGGTATAGCCCGGCAAATGGGCTATGAAACCATAGGTTCGTTGGCATTGTGACGGACGGCTTCGACAAGGCTGTGGGTCCACCTCTTGTTGTCGAAGTAGTGATTATTGGGGTGTTGCTTACTGCGCATACTCAACTCAGCGCTTAAACAAACTTAGCTAAAAACGAAGGACGACAGGGGGGCTTCTCTGCTGTCTTTTCCGTTTGTCCTCCAACGCGTCGCGGTAAATGCGCCGCGCCATCAAAGTGGCGGGTGCACCGCACGCGAAAACATCCGATACCATCATAAAGCCTTCCAGTTTTCGAAAAACTTTGCTCGGACAACCTCAATTGCGATGTTACGTGAATTTCCGAAACAAGCGCGTGTTGTCAAACATCTCTTCCAGTTCTTCGGCGCGGTCTTTTGTGTCTCCCCAGCAGAGGTTCTGCACGGTTGAAACCATTGCTTCGGTCAGCAGAAGCGTGGCGCTGATACTATCCCAAGCCGAGGGAACAACGATACGACTGCTGAAGCTGATGTTGGCCAACCGATGCACAGGTGAGCGCCATTGGTCTGTAAACAGAATGAGTTTGGCCCCCTTTTGGTGTGCAATTTCAGCGAGCTTTAGCGTGTTGTTTTCGTATCTACGCATGTCAAAGATTACAAAAACATCGCCTTCCTTTACGTCGAGCAGATAGTGCGGCCACGCGTTTGAGGTCGATTGAATATGGACAACCTCGGGGCGGATCATTTGCATGTGTAAAAAGAGGTATTCCGCCAACGTGTGGGTGATCCGGCCGCCAACGATATAAAGGCGTCCCTTGGGGGCGGCCACCATCTCGCAGGCCTCATCAAACAGGGCAGGGTCAATCTGGCCAAGTGTGTTGCGGATGTTGTCTATGACCGCGTCTGTAAAGCGGTTGAGCATGTGGCCAGAGGGCGCGCCTTCGGCCCACGCGTCATGTTTCGCAACGGGCCCACGTGCGGCAGCTTTTAGCTCTTCTCGCAGCTCTGCCTGGAATTCGGGATAGCCTTTGAATCCCAGTTTCTGCACCATTCGGGCCACGGTTGGCACCGAAACCTCTGCTTCTGTCGCCAGCGCTGCAAGTGGGCCCAGACCTGAGGCGGGATAATTTTCAAGAATAGAATCAGCAAGTTGGCGTTCAGCCCTCGTCAGATCGTCCAGCTTCTCGTGGATGCGATCCGAAATTGTACTTGTGGGTTCCGACATCTCTGCTCTCAATTTGATCGATAAAATAACAAAGTCACGTGTTGTGAGAAAAACTTTACAGAATTTGATTGACAGAATCTACCGCTGAGCAGCAGTTTGTTGCCGTGAGGGACGGAAAAATGACCAAAGCGCAGCCAAAGGACCAAGCAGGTCCTTCAAAAGACTTCTCGTCTGTCGAGACCATTCCCGGAGGCTCGTCGGTGGTGCTTGTGTGCGAACATGCCTCGCGTTTTATCCCTGCTGAATTCGGAACGCTCGGCCTAGATGACGCCGCCCGGCAAAGCCACGTGGCCTGGGATCCCGGAGCTTTGGCCGTGGCGGAGCGTATGGCGACTTTGTTGGATGCCACGCTTGTGGCTGGCAAGGTGTCTCGGTTGATTTACGACTGCAATCGGCCGCCACACGCGCCTGACGCGATGCCCGAGCACAGCGAAGTTTTTGACATTTCAGGGAATGCAGATCTGAGCACAGCGGACAGAGAAAGACGCGTGGAAGCGATATATGCGCCGTTCAAAGAAAGCCTGCAGCATGCGGTTGCTGGTGTGAAGGCTCCGGTCATCGTCACGATCCACAGCTTTACACCGGTTTACAACGGCGCGCGGAGATCTGTTGAGATCGGCATTCTGCACGACACTGACGGCCGTTTGGCAGATGCAATGCTGACTCTCGCGCCGAAGTACACGCAGGCGAACACCCAACGAAATCAGCCTTATGGTCCCGAAAATGGCGTCACACACACCTTGAAGGAACATGCGATCCCAGCAGGCCATCTGAATGTCATGTTGGAAATTCGCAACGATCTGATCGAGAGCCAATCACAACAGTCCGACATCGCTACACAGCTGGCTGCTTGGGTGGCTGAAGCATGCGCAGTCGCTGGAGCCGAGGGGTTGGTGCAATGCAAGGCGTGATGCGCGGCTACATCAGCACCGTCGATGCGGTGAACCGCCGAATAGGGCGGTTCGTGATGTATGGGATTTTTGTCCTAATGGGCATTCTGCTTTGGTCGTCCATAAGCAAGACGTTTTTTCTACCGTCACTCTGGACGCTTGAAATGGCTCAGTTTGTGATGGTCGGCTACTATATCCTTGGTGGTCCATATTCGATCCAGATGGGGTCAAATGTGCGGATGGACTTGCTCTATGGCGAGTGGAACCTGCGTCGGAAGGCCTGGTTCGATTTGGCCACCGTGCTTTTGTTGATCTTCTACCTCTGTGTGCTGCTTTACGGAGCCGTCAGTTCCACGGCCTATTCGCTTGGGTATTGGGGCTCCGAGCCAGTGTCCTTTTTGGCTGGTGTCGTTTTCGGAACCGAAGAAGTAGGGCGGCTAGAACGGTCTCCTACCGCGTGGCGCCCCTATATCTGGCCGATCAAAGTCGTGATGATTTTTGGCATGATCCTAATGATCCTTCAGTGTTTTTCGGAATTCTTGAAGGACGTCCTGCGTCTGACGGGTGAGGACTGCTGATGTCGTATGAATTGATCGCAACTCTGATGTTTTCGACCCTGATGCTGATGCTTCTTACGGGGCAGCGGGTGTTCGGGGCCATTGGGTTTGTGGCGGTCGTCGCGGCCCTGCTGCTTTGGGGTGATCGGGGCGGCTTTGACCTTGGCTTTTCGGCGGCGATGAAGCTGATGAAATGGTATCCGCTTCTGACGCTGCCGATGTTTATCTTCATGGGGTATGTGCTCTCGGAGAGCAAAATTGCCGATGATCTTTACAAGATGTTCCATGTTTGGATGGGCGGATTGCGCGGTGGATTGGCCATCGGCACAATCGGTTTGATGGTGCTGATTTCGGCGATGAACGGTCTTAGCGTGGCTGGCATGGCCATCGGCTCAACAATTGCGCTGCCTGAACTTCTGAAGCGGGGCTACGACAAACGCATGGTCACGGGTGTCATTCAGGCGGGATCAAGCCTTGGCATTCTGGTGCCGCCTTCGGTGGTGTTGGTGCTTTACGCAATGATTGCGCGCCAGCCTGTTGGCCAATTGTGGTTGGCGGGGGTGGTTCCGGGGCTGATGATGGCCGGATTGTTCATCCTCTACATCGTCGTGCGGTGCCGGATAAACCCAGCTTTGGGGCCTGTTTTGCGGTCGGAGGAACGCGACATGCCGCGGGCCGAAAAACTTCGCCTGCTGCGGTCTGGTTTGCTGCCGGTTGTGATTTTTGCGACGATGATGGTGCCCTTTGTCAACGGATGGACGTCGTTGGTGGAGAGCTCTGCAATTGGCGCGCTCACCGCCTTTTTGGCGGCGGTTCTGAAAGGCCGGATGACGCGAGAGGTCTTTGAGAACTCTGTTCGCAACACGCTTGGCATCACCTGCATGTTCATGTGGATTATTCTGGCGGCGCTGGCATTTGGGGCAGTTTTTGATGGGCTTGGCGCGGTAAAGGCAATCGAAACGCTGTTTACCGACCGGCTAAGCCTAAGCCCTTGGATGATCCTGATCCTGATGCAGCTGAGCTTCATCCTGATGGGGACGTTCTTGGATGACACAGCCATGCTTGTCATCGTGGCGCCACTGTATGTGCCTTTGGTCGATGCCCTTGGTTTTGACCTCATCTGGTATGGCATTCTTTATACGATCACGACGCAGATTGCCTATATGACGCCGCCGTTTGGTTACAACCTCTTCCTGATGCGGGCCATGGCGCCACCGGAGATTTCGCTGCGCGATATCTACAGTTCGATCACGCCGTTTGTGCTGGTCATGGTGCTGGCCCTGATCCTCGTAATGGTCTTTCCAGGTCTCGCGACTTGGTTGCCCGAATACATTTACAACAAGCCCTAGAAGAGCCGCAAAAAGTGGCCGTATTTCCAACAAAGGAGAATGACAATGACGACAAGACGTAAGTTTATTCAGGGGGCCGCAGTGGCGGCTCCAGCGGCGCTGGCCACACCGGCTTTGGCGCAGAGCACAATCAAGTGGCGCATGCAAACCTATGCGGGCGCTGCTTTGGCAGAACACGTTCTGGTGCCAGCGGTTGAGATGTTCAACAAAATCGCCGGCGATCGCATGCAGATCGAGTTGTTTTTTGCAGACCAGCTCGTGCCAACTGGTGAGCTGTTTCAGGCTATGCAGCGTGGCACCATCGACGCTGTGCAGTCTGACGACGACTCGATGGCGTCGCCAACCGACGTCACGGTGTTTGGCGGGTACTTCCCTTTTGCGTCGCGCTATTCGCTGGATGTGCCGGTGTTGTTCAATCAGTACGGCCTGAACGAGATCTGGGACGAAGAGTATTCCGCTGTTGGCGTCAAGCACATCAGCGCCGGTGCGTGGGATCCATGCCACTTTGCCACCAAGGATCCGATCCGCAGTCTTGAAGACCTTAAAGGCAAACGTGTCTTTACCTTCCCGACCGCAGGCCGTTTCCTAAGCCAGTTCGGCGTCATTCCGGTCAACCTGCCTTGGGAGGACATCGAAGTCGCTATGCAAACCGGCGAGTTGGATGGCATCGCATGGTCGGGCATCACCGAAGACTACACAGTTGGCTGGGCGGATGTGACCAACTACTTCCTTACCAACAACATTTCCGGCGCTTGGGCTGGCTCTTTCTTTGCCAACATGGAGCGTTGGAACGAGCTGCCTGAAGATCTGCAAACGCTGTTCCGCGTGTGCTGTGATCAGTCGCACTATTATCGCCAGTGGTGGTATTGGGGCGGAGAAGCCAACCTGCGCGTCAACGGGCCAAAAATGGAATTGACCTCGATCCCAGACGACGAATGGGCCACAGTCGAAGCCAAAGCTTTCGAATTCTGGGAAGAGATTGCCGCAGAATCCGACACCAAGCGTCGGGTTGTGGACATCATCAAGAAATACAACGCGGACATGGTCAAAGCTGGCCGTCCGTACCGCTACTCTTAAACCCCTTCTGGGGGCGGCGTCACGCCGCCCCCAAACCTCTCAGCAAGTGGATACGACATGCCCGGCACACTCTCTTTTGACGATCTGAAATCCCGTGTCACGGATGGCACTATTGATACGGTTCTGGTGTGTCTTATCGACATGCAGGGGCGTTTGATGGGCAAACGTTTCCATGCGGTCAATTTCGTTGAGAGCTCCTACAAAGAAACGCATTGCTGCAATTATCTGCTGGCAACTGATTTGGAGATGGCCACGCCGGATGGCTATGCCTCGACCAGCTGGCAAGCTGGCTATGGCGACTATGTGATGAAGCCGGATCTGGGAACGATCCGTTTGATTCCATGGCTCGAAGGGACTGCAATGGTGTTGTGTGATGTGATCGATCATCACACGCATGAACCCGTGCCACACTCGCCACGCGCGGTGTTGAAAAAGCAGATCGCGCGAGCCGAAGCGATGGGGCTGGACGTGATGATGGCGACCGAGTTGGAGTTCTTTTTGTTTGAGAAGAGCTTTGACCAGATCCGCAAAGAGGGCTTCCGAGATCTGGAGCCGATCAGCGGTTACAATGAAGATTACCACATTCTGCAGACCACCAAAGAAGAGAACGTGATGCGGCCGATCCGCAATCACCTTTTTGCCGCTGGATTGCCTATCGAGAACTCGAAGGGCGAAGCAGAGGCCGGTCAGGAAGAGCTGAACATTCGGTATGACAAAGCGCTGAATTGTGCGGATCACCACACGATTGCGAAGCACGCGATCAAAGAAATTGCATGGCAAAATGGCCATGCCGCAACTTTTCTGCCCAAGTGGCACCAAGATCGGGTTGGGTCCTCGTCGCATGTGCACCAATCCGTCTGGAAAGACGGCGAGCCGCTTTTCTATGACAAGTCTGACAAACTGGGCATGTCCGAGCTGATGAAAAACTACATGGCCGGATTGATCGCTTATTCTTCGGACTACACTTATTTTCTCGCGCCTTACGTAAACAGCTACAAACGCTTTGCCAAAGGGTCGTTTGCGCCGACCAAAGCCGTTTGGTCGGTCGACAACCGGACCGCAAGTTTCCGCCTATGTGGTGACGGAACCAAGTCGGTGCGGGTGGAATGTCGCATCGGCGGCGCGGACATGAACCCCTATCTTGCGCAGGCAGCCATGTTGGCCGCCGGCCTAAAGGGGATTGAAGACAAGATGGAACTGGCCCCCGCAGCTGCAGGCGATGCCTATGTCAACGAGATCGCCAAGGACGTTCCCCGCACGTTGAACGCAGCGATGGACACATTGAAAAACTCTGCGTTTCTGCGTGAGGCCTTTGGCGACGACGTTGTGGATCACTACACACGCGCTGCTGAATGGGAGCAGGAAGAATTTGACCGCGCGGTCACCGACTGGGAAGTCGCGCGCGGCTTTGAAAGGGCCTAAGGCATGACGATTACTTGTATTTCCCCGATTGACGGATCCGTATATGCGACCCGCGAAACTTTGGACGCTGGGCAAGCGCAAGAAAGTGTCGCGCGTGCAAAGTTAGCCCAAAAGGCTTGGGCGGCGCGTCCCCTAGAGGACCGTATTGCGCTTGTACGCGACGGTGTGGCCCGCGTGGGTGCGATGAACGACGAGATCGTGCCCGAGATCGCATGGCAGATGGGCCGTCCCGTCCGCTATGGCGGTGAGTTTGGTGGCTTCAACGAACGCGCCAGCTATATGGCGGATATCGCAACCGACGCTTTGGCGCCCATCGAGGTCGAAGACAGCGACGCCTTCCGCCGCGTGATCAAGCGGGTGCCGCATGGCGTCGTGTTTGTCGTAGCGCCGTGGAATTATCCCTATATGACGGCGATCAACACAGTTGCTCCAGCCCTGATTGCGGGCAACGCCGTCATTCTGAAACATGCCTCTCAAACACCGTTGGTCGGTGAGCGCATGGTTTCAGCTTTTGTTGCTGCGGGCGTGCCAGAAGACGTATTCCAGAACGTGTTTCTGGACCACGACACGACGTCCGATCTGATCGCCGCACGCGCTTTTGATTTTGTGAACTTCACCGGCTCCGTCGGTGGCGGCAAGGCGATGGAGGCCGCGGCAAGCGGTACATTTACCGGATTGGGGTTGGAGCTTGGTGGCAAAGACCCGGGATACGTCATGGACGACGCCGATCTGGACGCTGCGGTCGATACTCTGATTGACGGCGCGATGTTCAACTCGGGGCAATGCTGCTGCGGAATTGAGCGGATTTACGTCGCTGAGAGCTTGTTTGACGCTTTTGTCGAAAAGGCCGTTGCGATTGTGAACGCCTACAAGTTGGGCAACCCGCTTGAGGCCGACACCACAATGGGACCGATGGCGCATGTGCGTTTTGCTGAAGAGGTCCGCGGGCAGGTGGCTGAGGCGGTGGCAGCAGGTGCCACAGCGCACATTGATCCGGCAAACTTCCCAGAGGATGGCGGTGCATACTTGATGCCGCAAATCTTGACCGACGTGACACATGATATGCGCGTGATGCGTGAAGAAAGCTTTGGTCCTGTTGTGGGGATTATGCCCGTCAAAGACGACGCCCATGCGATTGCCTTGATGAATGATAGCGACTTTGGTCTGACGGCGTCGCTGTGGACCCAAGACGCCGACCGTGCCGAAGCCATCGCGGATCAGATCGAAACCGGCACAGTGTTTATGAACCGTGCCGACTATCTTGATCCCGGTCTGTGCTGGACCGGATGCAAAGACACCGGTCGCGGCGGCGGCCTGTCGATCATCGGCTATCACAACCTGACACGTCCAAAATCTTATCACCTGAAAAAGGGCTGACCCATGTCACTTACTGCTAACTGGTCCTATCCCACGGCTGTGCGCTTTGGCGCAGGCCGTATCTCGGAAATCGCGGATGCCTGCGCGGCCGCTGGCATTTCCAAACCGTTGCTCATCACAGATCGCGGTCTGGCAGACATGGACATCACCACCCGCACGCTGGATTTTTTGGAGGCGGCGGGATTGGGGCGTGCGATCTTTGCTGACGTCGACCCAAACCCCAACGAGAAGAACGCCGAAGCTGGCGTGAAAGCCTTCAACGATGGCGGACATGATGGCGTTGTCGCCTTTGGCGGCGGCTCCGGTCTGGACCTTGGTAAGCTGGTCGCCTTCTTGGCAGGGCAAACCCGTCCGTTGTGGGATTTTGAAGACATCGGTGATTGGTGGACACGCGCGGATTCTGACGCGATCGCGCCTATTGTCGCGGTGCCGACTACTGCCGGAACAGGGTCGGAAGTTGGTCGTGCTTCGGTGATCACCAACTCCGAAACCGAAGAGAAGAAGATCATCTTCCATCCGAAGTTTCTGCCATCTGTGGTTATCTGTGACCCTGAACTGACCGTGGGCATGCCCAAATTCATCACAGCGGGCACCGGTCTTGATGCCTTTGCCCATTGCGTCGAGGCTTTTTGTTCGCCGCATTACCACCCAATGTCGCAAGGCATGGCGTTGGAAGGTATGCGTTTGGTCAAGGAATACCTGCCGCGCGCCTATGCAGACGGCACCGATATAGAGGCGCGCGCGCATATGATGTCGGCTGCGGCGATGGGCGCGACCGCCTTTCAAAAAGGTCTGGGCGCGATCCACGCATTGTCGCATCCGATCGGCGCGATCTATCACACCCACCACGGCACAACCAACGCCGTTTGCATGCCGGCGGTGTTGCAGTTCAACAAACCGGCCGCAGAAGGTGTGTTGACGCAAGCGGCAAACTATCTTGGTATCGAAGGCGGCTTTGACGGCTTTTGTGCTTATGTGGATGCGTTGAATGACTCGATGGGAATTCCCAAAACTCTTAAAGGGCTTGGCATCGAAAATCCTGACATCGACCGCATCGTTCAAGGCGCTCTGAAGGACCCAAGCACAGGCGGAAACCCCGTTGAGATGACACAAGACAACACACGTGAGCTGTTGTTAAAGATTGTGTGATGGGTCAAAAGTTCTGTCACAAATTCTACGTAAACCTTTGTTATTTAATATCAATAATGCGGAGTGAGGATTGCCTGACAGGATTCAAAACTCCGCGATCACGCGTTCGGCCAAGGTTTGACACAGAACCTTTGACCGAACGATCAAACTCTAGGAAACTGGCACTTTAGCCAATCAATCAAAAACGGGGAATTAGAAAATGACCAAACAATCCTTTGCACTTTCGACGGCGGTTACCGTTGCTCTCATGGGCGGCGCGACAGTTGCCAACGCCGACACGCTGCGTCTTTTGACCTGGGGCGGATATGCACCCGAAGATGTGGTGGCCAAGTTTGAAGCCGAAACCGGCCACACCGTCAAAGTGACCAAGTCCAACAACGAAGAAATGATCGCCAAGCTGCGCGCCACCGGCGGCGGCGGATTTGACCTTGCCCAGCCGAGCCAAGACCGGATCGCGGGGCCTCAGGAAGAATTTGGCATCTACAAGCCCATGGACATGTCCAAAATCGACATGAGCCTGTTCATTCCTTCGATGCTGGAAGCCACTAAGGGCAACACCACTGTCGGCAGCGACGTTTACGGCGTGCCACACGTCTGGGGCACCAGCGGCCTGGTCGTCGACACGGCCAACGCAGGCATGGTCAAAGACTATACAGACCTTTGCGGTGCTGATGTTGCTGGCAAAGTTTCTTATCGCCTGAAGCGCCCGACATTGATCGGCTTCGCGTTCTCGATGGGGCTGGATCCATTTGCAGCCTATAGCGACGAAGCAGCCTATACCGACATCATGGCGCAAGTAGAGGCCAAGCTGATCGAATGTAAGCCTGGCGTCAAAACCTATTGGGGTGGCGGTGACGAGCTGATGGGTCTGCTGCGCTCTGGCGAAGTAGTGGCCTCTATGGCTTGGGACACCGGTGGCTGGAAGTTGAACGATGACAACTCCGACATCACCTTTGTCGCGCCTGCAGCCGGTGCTCTGGGTTGGGTAGACACATTTGTTCTGCCAGCCAAAGGCAAAGCAGACGACGCGGCATACGCTTGGATCAACTTTGTGATGCAGCCAGAAGTCGCGGCGATGATCACCGCTGCTGCTGGTAACTTTACGGCGTCGCAAGGCGCAGCTGAGTTTGCGGACGATGGGTTGAAAGCCAAGTACAAAGCTAGCTTCCCGCAAGAAGCGATCGACAACATCAAATGGTATCCTCCGGTTCCTGCGGGTCTGGAAGCCATCGAAGGCGGCGTTCTTGACCGTGTAAAAGCAGCCAACTAAGCCTCTAAAACTACTTTTGAGCGCCCGCCGACATTGGCGGGCGCTTTCGACTATCTGGGAGTTCTCGCGTGACAGCTGATCTTGAATGCATCGATTTGGAAAAACGCTTCGGCGACACTGTGGCTGTGGACCGCGTTTCGTTTTCCGTTCCGCAGGGGTCTTTCTTTTCTATCTTGGGCCCATCCGGCTGTGGCAAAACCACGATCATGCGGATGATTGCGGGTTTTCTTGACCCAAGCGACGGTGACATTCTTATCAAGGGAAAATCTGTTCTCGACGTAGCGCCGAACAAGCGTCCCGTGAACATGGTGTTCCAGCATCTCGCGTTGTTCCCAATGATGAACATCGCTGACAATATCGGGTACGGCCTGCGCCGAACGGGAATGGGTAAGGCCGACATCAACCGCAAAGTTGACGAAGCACTCGACCGTATTGGCCTGCCTGGAATTGGCCAGCGCAAAGTGGATGAGCTGTCCGGTGGGCAAAAGCAGCGCGTGGCCATTGCCCGTTGCATGGTGCTTGAGCCGGATGTGCTGTTGCTGGACGAGCCGCTTGGCGCGCTTGATCTGAAATTGCGCGAACGTATGAAAGTAGAGCTGAAAGCGCTGCAATCGGCGTTTGACACAACTTTCGTTTACATCACCCACGATCAATCCGAAGCGTTGGTCATGTCTGACAACATTGCTGTGATGAACGAAGGCCGATTTGAACAGGTCGGCACCGCACGGGATCTGTATTACCGCCCTGACACCGCTTTTGTTGCTGGCTTTGTGGGCGACAGCAACCGGTGGCGCGGACGTGTGACAAAACTGGACGGCCAAGATCTTGAATTGCTGTCAGACACAGGCATGCCTTTGCGTGGCGCGATACAAGGTCGAACCCTGAACGTTGGCGATATGGCGGATGTCTTTGTCCGCCCCGAGGCGATCAAAATCGCCCACGTCAAAGGCGAGCTGTCTCAGTTTGATAATCAACTCTCTGGCACGGTGACCTCGCTGTTGTTCAACGGCGCCGCCAGCCGAGTCATCATTGCAAGTGACACCGGCCACGGCGAAGTCGAAGTGAACCTGCCGCAGTCTGGCGAATTCGCGGATCTGGTGAAGGGGTCCGAGGTGCACATTGGTTGGGGCAGTGATCAAGGCAATTGCTTTGCCGCGGAGGCGAGCTGAATGCGCGCCGAAGCCAAACTTGGGCTCGCCCTTTTGCTGACACCGCTTTTGATGTGGTTGTCTTTGCTGATTTTCATTCCACACGTCGATGTGTTTCTAGTTTCACTGCGCGAGCGCGTGGGCGTCGGCCAATATCAAATAAGCTTTGCAAACTATCTGACGTTCTTTCAGGAGCCGCTATATTTGTGGACTTTCCTGCGCACGGCCGTGATGTCATCGCTTGCAACGTTGATGACGCTGATAATCGCCTTTCCGGTGTCTTACTATATCGCCAAGATGATCAAGGGGCGGGCGCAATCAGCGCTGTTTCTGCTGTGCCTGGTGCCATTTTGGGTGTCCGAATTGGTGCGCACCTTCGGCTGGATGATCTTGCTGCGCGAAACCGGTGTCATTTCAAATGTCTTGCAATACCTCGGGCTGGTCGATGGCCCGGTAGAGATGCTCTATAACGACGGCGCCATCATGATCGGGCTGGTCTATACGTCGATGCTTTTCATGGTTGTACCACTGGTCACAACGCTTGAAAGCCTGCCCGATGAAGTGATTGAAGCGGGTTATGATCTTGGTGGCAATGGCGTCAGCGTGTTGCGCGAGATCATCATTCCGCACGCCATGCCGGGCATCGTGTCGGGCTGCATCGTGGTCTTTATGCTGAGCCTTGGCAACTACCTGACGCCCACCATGCTGGGCGGCAAGGAGAGCCTTTGGTTCACCGAGCTGATCTATTCCCAGTTCATCGTTCGCTTCAACTGGGAACTCGGCGCGGCCTTTGGCTTTATGCTGTTGATCCTGTCGTCAGCGATTGTCTGGGGCATGCTCAAGCTTACCGGTCAATCCCTTGAAAAGACTATGGGATAGGAGACGCCAATATGATCCCTTCGATCCCCCAACCAAGGTTTTTGACCGCCGCCTACACGGCCTATGTGACACTGTTCTTTGTCTTTTTGGCTTTGCCGCTAGTTGTCGTCGCGGTCTTTGCCTTTAACGACAGTCAATTTCCCTCTCTGCCGTGGGAAGGATTCACTTGGAACTGGTTCTTTGGCTCTGAACGTCCGATGATCGGTGTGTTTCACGAACGCGGTATCCTCGGCGCGATTGGCACGTCTGTATTGGTGGCCGTGGTGGTGTCGGCGATGTCCGTTTTTGTCGGCATGACCAACGCGTTCTTGTTCAATCGCTACAAATTCCGCGGCCAAAGCGTGCTATATGTCTTCATGCTTTTGCCGCTGGTTATTCCCGGCATTGTGTTGGGTATTTCCATTTTGGTTTTTTCGAGCCGTGTCGCAAACGGCCTTTGGGACGGCTTTGAGATCGACGTAGAAGCCCTGCGCCCGGGCTTGTGGCTGGTGATATTGGGTCAGTTTTCATTCATTACGACGATCGCGACCTTGGTCATTGGTGCGCGCTTGCAAAAGTTCGATCGCACGTTGGAAGAAGCTGCGCTGAACCTTGGCGCGGGCAAGTTGACGGCCATACGCACCGTGACATTACCGTATCTGGCACCGGCCATGATCGGGGCCTTTGTGGTGGCCTTCCTGATGAGCTTTGAGAACTTCAACACCACTTTGATGTTGGTGGGGTCCGACGCTCCGCTGACCATCGCCATGTTTGATCGGCTCAAGGAAGGGTCAACGCCTTTGCTAAATGCGGTGTCTTTGCTGTTGATGATCGGCTCGTCCTGTTTGGCCCTCGTGATGATTGCCTTTCAGCGAAAGTCATAAACCGAAAAGCTTGGCCGGTCAGTCGACGCAATTGGCGCGCGGGTGTTCTCAAGATCACCCGCATTCCACCAACAAAACACTAGTCATCCTCGCTGTGCAGTAGGGGCTTTGCGCACCAACACTCTCGGAGTGTCCCTTCGAGAAACAACACAAAATGTACTTTAAGCAAAAAAAACAGTTGACCGACTCGCTGAATGTTTTTTATGGAATAAGAACCAAATCGTGGTGCGCAACGCGCTACGTAGGGGAGGGACGCATGACCAAACAGGACGCCGACAAAATCATTTTGCAGGCCCGTGGCTTGAGCAAACGCTATGGCGGCGTTGTCGCGCTTGAGGATGTGGATCTGGAATTACGGCAAGGCGAAGTGCTTGCGGTTGTTGGTGACAATGGCGCGGGTAAGTCGACGCTCATCAAAGCATTGACGGGTGCAATCGCAAAAACCGCGGGCCGCGTTGAGATTGACGGGCAGGAAGTCCACATCGACTCTCCGACGCAAGCAAAGGCGGTGGGTATCGAAACCGTTTACCAAGATCTTGCGCTTGTTGACGAGTTGTCGATCACCAAAAACATGTTTTTAGGGCGCGAGATCAAACGTAAAGACGTCTTTGGTCGGCTGTTTGGGACGCTTGATTTCGCCAAAATGGACACCGAAATTCGCGCGCTTTTCCAAAAGCTCGACATCCGGATTGCCGACATTTACCGCGAGGCAGAAGCCTTTTCCGGGGGACAACGCCAAGCGGTGGCGCTGGCCAAAACCGTGATGTTTGGCAAGCGCATCGCAATTTTGGATGAGCCGACCGCAGCACTTGGTGTGCGCGAAAGCAAGATGGCCATGGATCTGGTCAATTCTCTGAAAGATCATGGTTTGTCCGTGATCATGATCACCCACAACATGCAGCATGTGATGAACTATTGCGATCGCGTCATGGTGCTGCGCCTAGGCCGTCTTGCGGCGGTGCGCGACGTCAAGGATGTCGATGGGGACACGCTTGTGGGCCTGATCACCGGCACCGTTGAAGACAAGGCCGCATGAGATGACTGACATGACACAATCGTCCTCGACACAAATTTCTACACCTTCGGCGACAAGCTCGAGCTTTGACATTCTGCGGCACCAGTTTCTGCAGATCTGGCAAGTTCTGGCGGCTTTGGTGTTGATTTACCTGACATTTTTTGTGCTTTCGGAACCTTTCCGAAGCTTGGACACGTTGCTTTCGATCTTTGGGCAAGCTTCCATTCTGGCCATTCTGGCGTGCGGCACGACCGTTGTTCTTATCTCGGGTGGGCTGGATCTTTCCGTGGGATCAATCTTTGCCGTTGTCGGTGTGATCGTCGGGATTGCATTGGCAGAATACCAGCTGCCGGTCATTGTGGCGGTTGTGATCGGCTTGGCCGCCGGTGCGTTCATGGGCGCTTTAAACGGCACCATTCAGGTGTTCACGAAAGTGCCTGCCTTTATCGTCACGCTTGGCGGATTGACGGCCTATAAAGGGATCGCAGAGATCCTTGCCAGTGGGCGAGATCTGTCGCGGTTCCCCGAGAGTTTTCAGATGTTGGGATCGGGGTATCTGGTGCCGATGACCATTATGTTCGCAGTGGCGCTTGTGACAGGTCTTTTTCTGACCAAGACGCAACTGGGCAACCATGCTTTTGCGGTCGGTGGCAACGAGGAAGTGGCGCGTCTGTCTGGCGTGAACGTGCGCAAGAGCCGCATTTATTATTACATGATTGGCGGCCTTTTGGCGGCGACTGCGGCCATCCTTGAGGTGTCCAAACTCAACTTTGCCATGCCAGCGCGGGGACAAAGCTATGAGCTTTTTGCCATCGCGGCTGTTGTGATTGGTGGCACCAGTTTGTTTGGCGGCCGCGGTGGCGTGGGAAAGACGCTGATCGGCATGCTGATCATGCAAACCATCATCGTCGGCCTGTCCTATTTGGGCGTGGGCACATCGGTGCAACGCATCGCAATCGGCATCATCATTATCCTGGCTGTATATTGGGACGTCTGGCGACGACCGACCCGCTAAGCCGCTGAATTCAAGAAATTCTGATGGGTGTGGAGGAACGCTCACAGGACAAGTCCGGCCCAAGTCCGGGCATCTATTACCCAAAGGGAGGAGAAAGAAAATGACAGCTTTTAAAACGATGGCAGCCACGGTTGCCCTCAGCGTGTCGATGGCGGGAGCCGCGTTTGCCGCGGATTTGCGCATCGCTTACACTGGGTATTCCACAGACAACACGTTCTGGATCGGTGTGGCCAAGGCCGCTGCGGCGCAAGCGGATGAAATGGGTGTTGAATTGCTTGATCTGACGGCATCGTCGCCGGATGCCGCCGCACAGAAAGACGCAGTGGACCGTGCCATCAACATGGGCGTCGACGGCATCATCATTGGTTCTGTAGACAACCGCGCGTTTGACGCGTCTTTGGACAATGCCAAGCGCAAAGGCATACCCGTTGTCGCGGTCGACACCGGAATTGAGCACGATCACGTGGCGAGCCTTGTGCAAACTGACAACCTCGCGGCCGCGTCGATTGCGGGTGGCT
Source organism: Shimia sp. Alg240-R146 (assembly GCF_947331465.1). Taxonomy (GTDB): domain Bacteria; phylum Pseudomonadota; class Alphaproteobacteria; order Rhodobacterales; family Rhodobacteraceae; genus Shimia. Next base: position 700,547 of record NZ_CAMZOK010000002.1, read on the forward strand.
ATATCGTTGACCAATTGGACGCAGGTACCGTGCTTATTCTTGGAGGCAGCGCAGGGCACCAGACAGGCAACGCGCGTCGGGATGGCGTGAAAAACGCAGCCGAGGCTGCAGGTCACGAGGTGATTTTCCAGATCTGTGATTGGCAGGACGCCTGCGCCTATGAAACAACCGTCAACTTCCTGCAGTCAAACTCGGACATCAAAGCGATCTTTTCCGCGTGGGATCCGGGTGCGTTGGCTGCGGTGTCGGCTGCCAGCGAATTGGGGAAACTGGACGATCTCGTGATCGTGGGTTTTGACGGCAACCCAGCCAATCTGGTGTCCATCGAAGCGGGTGAACAGGCCGCAACGATCAAGCAGGACAACACCCGTATGGGCGTTGAGGCGGTGTCCAACCTTATCGGCCTGATAAAGGGCGAAGAGGTGGCAGCATTCACTCCGATCGACGGTATTTTGATCACATCAGACAACGTGGCGGACTTTAAGTAACGCCATTTGACCAACGGCTGCCCGTCTGATACGGGCGGCCGCCCCCCCAAGTTTCACATCCAAGGACACACCCGTTTTATGCAAGCTTTGGCAATCACATCCATTGGCGAGACCGCCTTTCAAACGGTTGAAACACCAAGGCCGGGTGCAGGGGATGTGTTGATTGACGTGGGCTGTGTCGGCTTGTGTGGAAGTGACCTCAATACCTTCAAGGGGCTGAACCCGCTGGCGACGTTGCCACGCATTCCCGGCCATGAAATTGGTGGTACGATCTTGGATGTCGGGCCGGATGTGCCATCGACATTCAGACGCGGCACACGGGCTGTCGTGGTGCCTTATACCGCGTGCGGACAGTGCGCTGCTTGTAAAAACGGCCGCCCCAACGCGTGCAAACACAACCAAACACTTGGCGTGCAGCGCCATGGCGGTATGGCGGACCGGCTGGTGGTGCCGCATACGCATCTTATTCTCAATGACCACCTTTCTTTGCGGGAACTGGCTTTGGTCGAACCTTTGTCCGTTGGCTTTCACGCGGTGACGCGCGGCTCTGTGGCTGCGGGAGACGCTGTTGTGGTGCTTGGCGCAGGCATGATTGGTCTGGGCGCCATTTTGGGTGCTCTGGCAAAAGGCGCACATGTGATTGTGGTCGAGATCAGCGAAAACAAACGCGAAATGCTCAAGGCGCTGGGGGTTCGCGACGTTGTAAACCCGACCACCGAGAACTTGCCTGACCGTGTGGCTGAGCTGACCGACGGGCACGGAGCCGACGTGGTGATCGAAGCGGTTGGGCTGCCGGAAACCTTTCGCTCCGCCGTCGACTTGGCATGTTTTTCAGGACGTATCGTGTATGTCGGCTACGCCAAATCCGAAGTCAGCTACAACACCGCGATTTTTAACCTGAAAGAGTTGGACATCATGGGGTCTCGCAATGCCACACGCGCTGATTTTGAGGCCGTCATTGCGTTTCTGGAAACCCAACCGACCCTTGCGGAGCATTTGATCTCGCGGGTTTTTCCTTGGGCGGAAGCGGACCAAGCCTTTGGCTATTGGGACGCAAACCGCCAAAACACATTCAAAGTCATGATCGATATGCAGGACCAACCACATGCCTAACAACGCGGCGCTTGCGCAACAATACGGACTAACGGGACAGACTGCGCTGGTCACCGGAGGCGGCACAGGGCTTGGAAAGGCCATTGCAACCAGTCTGGCGCAAAGTGGAGCGCAGGTGGTGATTGCGGGCCGTCGAGAGGATGTCTTGCAAGCGGCATGCGAAGAGATTGGGCATGGCACGACGTATTGCGTGTTGGATCTTTCGGACGTGGCGCAACTGGCGGAAAAGGCGGATCAGTTGCATGGGAAATCTGGGGCTTTTGATATCCTTGTGAACAACGCCGGCAACACGGTGAAAAAGGCTTTCTTGGACTCCACTCTAAAGGATTTCGACGGTGTTTTTGATGTCCACGTGCGAGGTGCGCTGGAATTGAGCCGCTATGTTATGGCGCGTATGTCTGAGGCGGGGAAAGACGGCTCTGTGCTCTTTATCTCTTCGATGACAGCCTACATCGGGCAGCCGAATGTGCACGGCTATACAATTGCAAAGACGGCCATCAATGGCGTCGTTCGAGCGCTTTCGGCGGAGTTCGCGCAAGCCGGCATTCGGGTGAATGGTGTGGCGCCTGGGTGGATCGACACGGATGTGTTTCGCACTGCGACCAAAGGTGACCCCGAGCGCAAAGCCAAGATTATGGGGCGCATCCCGATGGGCAAATTGGGCACGCCGGAGGACATTGGCTGGACCTGTGCCTTTCTGTGTGCGTCATCCGCAAAATACATCACCGGCCAGGTCATTTTGGTCGATGGTGGCGGGGCGACAGGTTTTTGAGGAGAGCAACATGACCGACAAAGAGCTTTTTGCACTTGTGAAGGACAAGCTGTTCACCGCCGTGTTGGGTGACGCTTTAGATGCGCTTGGATATCGAAAGCAATTCTTGCCGCAACCGATCAAACCGTTGGTAGCTGGTACAAAACTGGTGGGGCGTGCGATGACAGTTCTGGAAGCAGACTACGCCGAAGGTGAGGGCAAAGGACCACTTGCGGACCACCCGTTCGGGATCATGTTTGAAGCCTTGGACAGTTTGCAGGAAGACGAGATTTACATCGCCTCAGGATCATCGTTCTCCTTTGCACTTTGGGGCGGTCTTATGTCGACACGGGCACAGCATTTGAAATCCGCTGGCGCCGTGTTGGACGGGTATGTCCGAGACACTGATGAAATTCGCCAACTTGAATTTCCCGTTTTCTCGCGCGGGTCTTTCGCACAGGATCAGGGCGTACGTGGCAAAGTGATCGACTATCGTGTGCCAATCGACGTCGAAGGGGTGCGCGTCAGTAGCGGGGATCTGATTTTTGCTGACGATGAAGGGGTTTTGATCGTTCCCCAAGAGGCGGAAAGAGAGGCGGTCCAGAACGCGCTGGAGAAAGCCAGCACCGAAAATCAAGTGGCCAAGGCCATTCGTGCAGGCATGTCATCACAAGAAGCTTTTGCAACTTTTGGCGTTATGTAAAACACTTAGAGCGAGTTTGTTAGGTCGGTAGAACGCATAATGTCACGAGACAATTCCACATATAAAGATAGCCTCAATCGCAGCCTCGATTATGTCGCTGAGCTGCGTATCGACGACACGTTGCCGTCTGAAGTTGATCTGACCCAACGCCTTGGCATCAGCCGCACAACTGTGCGGGCTGTTTTGACTCATTTGAACGAGATTGGCGTCATCAATTGGTCGGGCCGCGCCAAAACGGTTCTCAGAAAACCCAAGGCGTCAGACTACTATGCCAAAGAGGAAACGCTTTCGACAAGCGAACGTGTCGAGACGCAGTTCATGGAGTTCATTCTTGGCGGAGATTTGAAGCCCGGCGCGATCCTGCATGAAAGCGAAATGGTGCGGGCTTTTGGCGCAAGCACATCGGTATTGCGGGAGTGCCTAATCAAGTTTTCACGCTTTGGGCTGATCGAAAAAGAACCAAACAGACATTGGGTGCTGCGCGGGTTCACTCGCGAATTCGCCATCGAGTTGTTCGATGTCCGAGAGATGTTTGAATTGAGGGCGTTTCAGACGTTGCTGGATCAAGGCTCTGACAGTTCCGGTTTCGCGCGTTTGGTCGACTTGAGCGGGCCGCACGAGGAAATCATCGCCAATATTGATGCGGAATACCTTAGCTTTCCAAGGTTGGATGAGCAGTTCCACCGTGCTTTGACCGACGGGCTTGGCAATCGGTTTGTCGATGACTTTTATGAATTGGTTTCAGTGATCTTTCACTATCACTATCGATGGAACAAACGAGATGAGCGCGAGCGCAACCACATTGCCGCGCAGCAGCACCTTGATGTGATCCATGCGGTGCAAGCGGGTGACAAGTCCAAGGCTATGGCGTTGTTCCAAAACCACTTGAACGCCGCAAGAACCACCTTGTTGAACTCGGTGACGTGGGACAATGAGCCATGACCGATGCATTGCAGACTGATCCACGCCTTTTGGTTCTCGCGCAGGGCGACAATATCGCCGTTCTCAAAGCGACAATCAAAGCCGGTGAAGACATTCTGATCGCAGGAAATGAGGTTCATGTGGGCAGCACGCTTGGGCTTGGGCACAAGCTTGCGGTCGTTGCGATCCAAGGTGGGGACGATGTCGTTAAATACGGCTTTCCAATTGGGTTTGCGGTCGCGGATATCCCGCTGGGCGCGCATGTGCATGTGCACAATCTGGCCAGCAGATACACAACCGTTGAGATCATGGAGTAGCACATGCCCGAAATGATGGCCTGGCCCAGGCAAGATGGGCGCAAAGGAATTCGCAACGTTGTGTTGGTCGCATATTTAGTGGAATGCGCCCACCATGTCTGCAAACAGATTGCCCGTCCTTTTGATGAGAGCGACGTTCAGGTCATTGGCTTTTCCGGATGTTTTCCTTCCGAATATGGCCAAGACATGATGACGGCATTGTGCACGCATCCCAATGTTGGCGCGGTGCAGCTGGTGTCTTTGGGCTGCGAGAATTTCAAGAAGTCCCAATTGGCCGAAAGCGTGCGCGCGTCTGGGCGGCCGGTGAATGTGGTGACAATTCAAGAAGCAGGCGGCACGGCAGCTGCGGTTGAAGCAGGGCGGGCTTGGGTGGCGCAAACCCGTGCCGAGCTACAAAACCTGCCCATGGTGGCGATGCAGCCCTCGGAATTGGTGATTGGCACGATCTGTGGCGGGTCTGATGCAACATCAGGCATCACTGGAAATCCGGCCGCCGGGGTCGCCTTCGATCGGTTGGTGTCAGAAGGGGCCACCTGTATCTTTGAGGAGACCGGCGAGCTGATCGGGTGCGAACATGTTATGGCCGAGCGCGCCGCCACGGATGCGCTTCGGCCAGCGATTGTCGATACCGTTGCCAAAGCTGCGCGATACTACGCGGATATGGGGTATGGGTCTTTTTCCAACGGAAACGCGACGGGTGGGTTGTCCACCATCGAGGAAAAATCGCTTGGCGCCTATGCAAAGTCCGGACAAAGCCAGATCTGCGGTATTTTGCGACCCGCGCAGCGGCCTGCGACAGGTGGGCTATATCTGCTGGATGTGGTGCCTGATGGGCCGCCAAAACACGGCTTTCCGAATATCAATGACAATGCAGAGATCATCGAGCTGATCTCTTGTGGTGCGCATGCTGTGATCTTTGTCACAGGGCGCGGATCCGTCGTAGGATCTGCCATATCGCCTGTCCTCAAGGTTTGCGCCAATCCGGAAACCTTTACCCATATGTCAGGAGACATGGATGTGAACGCCGGGCGGATCTTGGATGGTGGTGGGCAGCTGCATGATGTGGGTACCGAAATCTATGAAAAGCTTGTTGCTTTGGGCGCGGGCGCTCGCACAGCCAGCGAGGCTTTGGGGCATGTAGAGTTCGTTTTGACCTATAAGTCCCAATCGCCTTCAAACCCCGCATGTTACCCAAATTAGAGGCTAGTGATGCTGACTGACAAACATCGCCTGTCTTTGGGCACTGCTGCGCTCGCGGGGCTTTATCGACCGGTGTCCCGCGAGGCGGCCGAGGAGGTTTTGGCGACGGCTTGGTACAATGGCATCCGGTTTTTCGATACCGCGCCGCATTATGGCAATGGCGCATCCGAAGGTTTGATCGGCGATTTCCTACGTGATCGGGACGGTTGGGTTTTGTCGACAAAAGTCGGGCGTGTGTTGTCGCCGGATGCCAGCCCGCCGCCGGTGGTAAACGGTTTTCACAATGCATGGCCGTTAAAGCAACGTTTTGACTTCACCTACGACGGCATCATGCGATCTGTCGAGGACAGTTTTCAGCGTCTTGGGTTGAACCGCATAGATATTCTCTTTGTGCATGACATTGGAGATCCTGATGCCGGTACAGATACTGACCAACATCGCGCACAGTTGTTGGACAGTGGCGTTCGCGCGCTGGAGGCGTTGAAAACAGATGGTACAATTGGCGCTGTGGGTCTTGGCGTGAACACCGTTGAGATCTGCGAAGAGCTTGTTGGGCAATTTGAAATGGACCTGATTTTGCTGGCCGGTCGGTACACATTGCTAGACCAATCGGCGCGTCTGAGGTTGTTTCCCAAGCTGGTTGAGCACAACATCCGATTGGTGATCGGGGGCGTGTTCAATTCCGGAATTCTCGCCACGGGTCCTGTTGAAGGCGCGCACTACAACTATAGCCCCGCGCCGCCAGACGTGCTGGAGAGGGTTGCCAAGATCGAAGCCATTTGTTCGGCTCATGATGTTGGGCTGTCTGCTGCGGCAATTCAGTTTCCAGACCAGTCGCCCCTGGTGGCATCAACACTCATAGGCACCGCCAAAGCGTCGTCTTTGCTGCGCAACATCACTCAATTCAACAAATCCTTGCCAGACGCATTGTGGCGAGAGTTGTGCGCCGAGGGTTTCATTGGAGACATGCTGTGATCATCGATGCACATCAGCATTTTTGGACGTTGTCTCGGGGGGATTACCCGTGGCCAAATGACAGTGTTGCAGCGATTTTTCGTGATTTCGGCCCGGAAGATCTGGCACCGCTTTTGGCGGCTACAGGGGTTGATAAAACAATACTCGTGCAGGCCACTGACACTGTGGCAGAGACCACGTTTTTGCTCGACGTCGCAGCCAATACCGAGTGGGTGGCCGGCGTCGTAGGATGGGTGGATTTTTCGGCAGCCGATGCCATTGATCAGATCGAAGTTCTTCGCAAGGATCCGACCCTTAAAGGGTTGCGTCCGATGTTGCAGAACATTGCCGATACAAATTGGATTTTGTCGGCATCTTTCACACCGGTACTTGCGCATATGGAAGCGGTGGGTTTGTGTTTTGACGCCCTAATCCAGCCAAGGCATTTGGTCGCGATCCAAGAAATCGCGGCGCGCCATCCCGCACTGAAAATTGTGGTCGACCATATCGCAAAACCAGCTATGGGCGGTGGTCAGGGACCTTCACTGGCGTGGCAAAATGGGATGGCCGCGCTTGCCCAATCGGCGAATGTGCACTGTAAATTGTCCGGCGTCGTCACCGAAATTGGTGCCCAGTGGGAGCCGGCGGACATCGCGCCTTTTGTCGATCATGTGCTGGATTCTTTCGGCGCGCAAAAAGTCATTTTTGGCAGCGACTGGCCCGTCGTCAATTTGGCCAGTTCTTACGCAATTTGGCATGAAACGGTTCAGGAGCGCCTTTCTCAAATGTCTGCGGCTGATCGTGCTGGAATTATGGGTGCCAACGCCATCAAGTTTTACGGCCTAAAGCCATGAGCAACCGGGGGAGAGAAAATGGTACAGCGAATGGGAATGGTGATCGGTATCAGCGCGGAGAAAATTGCGGAATACACCGAATTGCATGCCAATGTTTGGCCGGAAGTCCTGGAGCGTCTGAAGCAATCAAACATTTCAAACTACACGATTTTCCTACGTGAACCCGAAAATCTGCTTTTCAGCTATTGGGAATACACCGGGAGTGATTTCGATGCGGACATGGCCGCGGTGTCAGCGCATGAGGTGACCCAAAAATGGTGGGCTTTGTGCGGTCCGATGCAGAGACCGCTGGAAACGAGGGTTGAGGGCGAATGGTGGGCCGCGATGCAGCCGGTGTTTCATTTGGCTTGAGGTCTTTCGACTATTGGTACTAAACGGAATTTCGCCGAGGTGGGGTCGTGGTCCATCCTAAATAGTGCCGATCCAAAGCGCCACGAATGGTTTTTGCGGCGCAGCGGATTGATGAACTGATTTCGTTTACAGAAACAGATAGAGCCTGGCACAGTCCCAATTCTCCGACACCGGCCGATGCTATCGATTTGTGTTACAGAAGTGTGCTGTAACCAGAGCGACCAGTGGCGCAGGTGCAGAGAAACGGCGCTTTGTCCGCTAACCAGTCGTCTGGCGTGGCTGTTTGAATGTCCGTTTCAGACATTGCACCGCGTGGAGGCACAGTCTGCTTCGGGCTGGGACCGGTCATTCGTTGGGATTCCCAGCGATCGCGACTTTGGGCCGCTCACGCGGTTTTGCAACCTCCGCTTCCTGCGGAAAACCGACCTACAAGTGTTCATAGAAAGGCTTGCGGTAGACTGGCCACTTGTAGACAAGCTCTTAATTGTATGACTTCGGCGATTATTAGTATGACACTGGGGCATACACTGTTTTATTTTGGCTGTTTTTAGCCCCCATTTTTGATAGTGGTGTGCATCTGACAAAACGATGAGCTTGTAAGTGACTGATAATAATAGAGAAAAAATCTGGCGTCACGCACGTTTAAGCTGTGCACCGATGATGGATTGGACCGACCGTCACTGCCGGTATTTGCACCGGCTGCTGTCGCGCGAAACGTTGCTTTATACGGAAATGGTGACCGCACCGGCTTTGGTGCGGGGTGGGGCGGTTCATCTGCTGGACTTCTCTGATGAGGAACACCCCGTCGCGTTGCAACTTGGCGGGTCAGATCCAGCCGAATTGGCAACTGCCGCCAAGCTGTGCGAGGCGCGTGGCTATGATGAAATCAATCTAAATGTCGGCTGCCCGTCTGATCGTGTGCAATCAGGCACGTTTGGCGCGGTCCTTATGAAAACCCCGCAGCTGGTCGCCGACTGTGTGAAAGCCATGCAAGATGCGGTTTCCGTTGAGGTCACGGTGAAATGCCGCATCGGGGTGGATGATCAGGACACAGAAAAGGTATTGCCCGACTTTCTGGACCAGATGGTTCGCGCCGGCGTGTCACGCGTCGCGGTGCACGCCCGAAAAGCGTGGCTTCAGGGGCTGAGCCCCAAGGAAAATCGCGATATCCCGCCGCTTGATTATCCTCTGGTGTACCAGATGAAGCGTGACTTTGCGGACATGCATCTGTCGATCAACGGCGGCATTGCCACGCTGGACGAAGCCGAGGCGCATCTGGCCGCCGGCATGGACGGGGTGATGATCGGGCGGGCGGCCTACCAAAACCCCGCGGATGTGCTGTGTGCCGCGGACCGGCGTATTTTTGGTGCCGGCACAGACAGCGATCCGATTGAGGTGGTGCGTCAGATGCTGCCATACATCGAAGCCCACCTCCTGGCTGGCGGCAAGCTGCATCAGGTCACGCGCCACATGTTGGGATTGTTCTCCGGGCGTCCCGGTGCGCGGGCGTGGCGGCGGTATCTGAGCGAAAACGCCCCATCGGCGCAAGCGGGGCCTCAAACCGTCGAAGCGGCGCTCGCTTTCGTTGAACGCGCCGCTGCCTGATCTGCGCTGTGTTGGTGACGGTGCGGAGCCACGCACGGCTGCGCCTTGCGGGATCACAAAAATTCCGGTTTAGCTGCGTGCAGACGTAAAGAAGAGACCGCCCGGAGGCCCATTTATGACCGCTGATCCCATGCTGCTTGTGCAGATGCTGATACTTTTGCTGGTAATCGGGGCGCTTGCCGGTGTTCTGGCAGGCCTTTTGGGCGTGGGGGGCGGCATCGTGCTGGTTCCGGCGTTTTTCTACGCGTTCACTGCCTTAGGGTATGATGGGCCGCAATTGATGCAGATCTGTTTGGCAACCTCGCTGGCCACGATCATTGTGACGTCGGTGCGCTCTGTCATGAGCCACAACAAGAAGGGCGCTGTGGATTGGCAGATCCTGCGCAGTTGGGCCCCCGGCATTGTGATTGGCGCGATTGTGGGCGTGATGGTGGCGTCAAATCTGCGCTCCGTCACCTTGCAGCTTGTGTTTGGCTGTCTCGCGTTGGTGATCGGCGCTTACATGGGGCTGGGGCGGGCAGATTGGCGGTTGGGGCAAGCCATGCCCAAAGGCCTTTTGCGAGCCATTCTAAGCCCGCTTGTCGGGTTTCTCTCGGTGCTGATGGGCATTGGCGGTGGCAGCTTCGGCGTGCCGTTGATGAGCCTATATAACACCCCAATTCACCGCGCGGTTGCAACCGCAGCTGGCTTTGGGGTGACCATCGCTGTGCCGTCGGTGATCGGGTTTTTGCTTTTGCCGGTTGATCCGGCTTACCGGCCGCCATTTACCATTGGGGCGGTCAATCTGGTGGCCTTCTTTATCATCATTGCGATGACCTTGATGACCGCGCCAATTGGCGTACGCATCGCCCATGCGATGGACCCCAAGCCGCTTAAACGGGTGTTTGCGGTGTTCTTGACGTTGGTCGCGTTCAACATGCTGCGCAAGGCTTTGGGCTGGTAACGACCTTCGGCGGGTAAGGGCGCAATGCTGGATATGGTGACGGGTGTGATCACTGCATAACCTACGCCGTGCCTTGCTGGCCGCGCCTTGCGCTGCTGGCCCTTGGTTGGCACGCGACTGGATGTAATTTGGGCCCTAAAAAGGTGTTGCGCGACGTCCTGCAAACCTGTGGTAGATGCGTGTCAGCGGTCAGTCCGTCGCGTGCAGTTTCTCGCATCGGTTGTTTGGTCGGAATGCGGCGCCGGAGCGCGCCGCAGACGCTTGATGAGCGAAACCAGAGAATTTGGTCGCGATGCTCTCTTTTGGGCCGCCTGTCGAATTGCCGAAATGGCCGTTGCATTACTCAATCAGGAATTGATTCTTGTCGTTTCTGGTTGCCGTTTGGAAACAGAAAAACCAATTGAACGGGATCGGTGCTTATAGGGAAACAATCACACAAACTCCTGTAATTGAGGCAAAAATGTGTTAAATATTAGTGAACTATGTGTCGGGTGGAAAAATCCGGGGGGATTTGAAAATGCTATTAACTTTAAGTTTGCTGCTGGGAGTAGGTTTGGTCGTTTGGGCCATTGATGAAAGCGGAAGCGATGGTGGATCTTCCGTTAACGATGATGACGGCGGTGGCGATGATGAACCTGTAGATCCTGTAGACCCTGCGGATCCCTCGACGGATATCCTGGGAACACTGTCTGACGACGAAATCTCGGGGACCGAGGATGGCGAGGCCATTCAAGGCGATGACGGCAACGATACAATCAATGGCCTGGGCGGCAACGACCTTGTGTGGGGCGGTGGCGGCGAGGACAGCCTGACGGGTGGCTCCGGCAACGATTTGGTTGGCGGCGGAGACGGCGACGACTGGATCGCGGGTCGCAACGGCGATGATACCCTGATTGGTGGCGACGGCGACGACCGCATTATTGGCGGCTTTGGCGATGACGTGATGAATGGCGGCAATGGTGATGACGCGCTTAGCGGACGTGAAGGCGATGACCTGATCCGCGGCGGATCGGGCGACGACCTGATCGACGATGAAGAAGGTGAAAACACACTTCTTGGTGGTCTGGGCGATGACACCATTCTTGCCGGCGTTGGCGACGACATCATTGGTGGTGGGTACGGAAACGATAGCGTTGATGGCGGTGAAGGTGCTGATCTGATCGGCGGCGGCGAGGGCCACGATGTCCTCAACGGCGGCGTTGGTGATGATACTCTGGACGGTGGCCTTGATAACGACATGCTGGATGGCGGCGACGGCAATGACATGCTGGATGGCGGCGACGGCGACGATGTGCTGGAAGGTGGCATCGGGAACGACACACTGATGGCGGGCCTTGGCGACGACACTGCGAACGGCGGCGGCGGCAATGATGAGCTGTCCGGCGGCATGGGCGATGACTCTCTTTCGGGCGAGGGCGGTGACGACACTCTGTCCGGTGACGAGGGCGACGACACCTTGCTGGGCGGCGCGGGCGCCGACACGCTGACTGGCGGCCTTGGCGCCGACGTTCTAAACGGAGGGGCAGACGCGGATGTGCTGTTTGGCCTGAGCGTTGCGCCTCCACCAGAAAACCTGCCGGATGCTGGCCTGACGCTGGAAGACGATGGATCTGGCGACACGCTCGTCGGTGGCGATGGTGAAGACATGCTTTGGCTCGGTGCAGGAGATTCCGGTACGGGCGGCGAAGGCGGCGACAATTTTGTGTTGTCCATGCTGGAGTTTGAGGATGATGAGGTCTCACCTGTGATCGAAGACTTTGACCGGTTCGAAGATCAGATCATGGTGGTTGTGCCCTTCGGCGTGATCGGCACGATCGAAGTGACCGAAGATCCTGAAACACCAGGTGTGGCTATGATCAACTACGGCGGCGAAGTTCTGGCGTCGGTTGTGGGCGGCTACCCGTCATTGGCGGCGTCTGACGTGGTCATTGAAATCGCCACCGACACGACCGTGCCATGAGTTTTCTGGCTGATCTTCTCGCACAGCTTAATTGGGGGGCGCTGGTGTTTCTGGCGCCCATCCCGGTGGTGCTGCGCGCGGCAACACTGGCAACAGTGGCTGCACGTCTCTCAGAGCGCAACGCCCCCTAAGCGATCTCAGACAAACACACAAAAAAACCGCGTCCCTTGGGGCGCGGTTTTTGCTTTGGTCCTGCGGTTTGGGCGTCAGCGCTTGAGCCGCGCGTTCCGCCCACCGCGGCGTTTGCGCAAAAGCGGTGCGCGGCTTGGAAGCTCGGCCATAATGGCGCTGCGCTCGGTGGGTTCCATCTTGGACCAACGGGTGATTTCATCAATCGAGCGCAAGCATCCGGTGCAGATGCGCTCCTCAGGGTGCACCACACAAACTTGGATACACGGGCTCTCCACCTCGTTGCGTTTCCAGACGATGTCCTTGCTCACGATGCGCTCCTGATGTGCTTCAATCGGTCGAGGCTTCCTTGAAGGATATACCCGGCGGCCACGTGATCGATAACCTCTGCGCGACGTTTTCGTGTCGTATCCGCCTCAAGAAGAGCCCTTTCTGCAGCAACTGTCGACAATCTCTCGTCCCAAAACCCGATCGGGCAGGGCACCAGAGGCAACAGATTGCGGGCAAACGCGCGGGTCGATTGCGCGCGCGGGCCTTCGGATCCATCCATGTTGCGTGGCAAGCCAAGCACAATGCCAGCGATCTGGCGGTCTTTGACAAGCTCCACCAGCCGCTGTGCATCCAGCGTGAATTTCTTGCGCTTTACAGTTTCGATTGGTGTGGCCACGGTTTGCATCACATCCGACACTGCAACCCCAATGGTTTTCGTGCCTAGATCCAACCCCATCAGCGCCTGCATCTGGGGCAGGGCGGCAGCCATCTCTTCGAAGGAGTCGTAGATCACTGTCACGGCGCCACACCTGCGTTGCGCGCCCCTTCGCGCACCGTTTCCAGCGCAGCGGCATTGGACCCGAAGACCTCCTGCGCCTCTTCCCAGATCAGCGCGGCGCGCTCCCGTTCACCCAGCACTCCATAAGCCGAAATCAACCGCGCCCATTCTTCGGGCGAGCCGCCTTCGGTGGCAAGGCGTTCGGCAAGTTGCGCAACCATGTTGCTGATCATTTCCTGACGGTCGCCTGCCTCCATATCTTCAGCCGCTTCCATGTCTTCTGCCGTCGGGCCAGACAGGCCGGAACCGTGTGGGCCAGCGGCGGGAGGCAGTTGATAATCCTTCACCCCGGCAAACCACGACAGATCAAGAATGCGTTGCCGGATCGGCGCCACCCAAGGCGCATCCGGTGGGCTTTGTAGCAGAACCTGATCCCAAATGCGGAAGGTGGCGTCAGGCCTGCCGTTCTGCATCATCATCAGCCCCCAGTAATATCGTCCCAAAAGGCTGGTAGGTTCCAAGGCCAGTGACGCCTCCAGCGCGGCCTGTGCCTCGGGTGAGACATAGCCGTTGGTCGCGGAAATCAAGGTGTTGGCATAAACAAGGTAGTCCGAAGCTGTGGCCTCGTCGCCTTTAAGTCGAATAACCTGCGCCTGCGCTTGGTGGGACGCCACCAGATTGTTCAGGCTCGCCTCATTTCGCGCCAGCAACTGATAGCCGCGCAGATCATCGGGGCTTTCTTTCACGGCCGCGCGCAGCTTGTCCATCAGGGCGGCAAATTCCGGATCGGGTGTGATCGGCTCGCGCTTTGGCAAATTGCTTTCAACCTCTGCCTGCGAGGTTCGGTTGTCCATGCGGGCTTGCGCGTCGGCATGGCGCAATTGCAACGGCTGATCCGCCGCGCCGAGTTCGCCGATCGCAAAGTAGAGCCCAAAACTGCCCGCCAGCACGACACCCGCAAGCACGGCCACCAAAACCCGCTGCGCAGGCCCGCCGGAGCCGCCTTGGCTGCTTTCGGCCTGCAGTTGGGCGTCTGCGGTCAAAATACGGCGCGAGACCTCGGTGCGGATGCGCACGGCGTCGCCTTCATTGATCACGCCACGTGCGAGATCTTTGTCCACCTCTTTGAGCTGATCGCGATAAACGCGCAGGTCATAGGCTGCCGGATGCTCCTCATGCGCGGGGCGGCGCAGAACGGCCAGCGCGATCAACGTACAACAAACAACGGCAAAAGCGGCTGCGACTATCCAAAAAAGCATCGGACCTCCAGAAGTTAGCCTCACATCTAATGCCGACAGGCGGCAGGCAAAAGAGAAAATCACGCAACCGTCACCTCATGTCGCAACCGGATCGCAAATAGGCGCTTTAATCAGGGTGCGCCCCGATGCTGAGAGGGCATAAAATGACGAAAGTCCCGCCGTATCGGAATCACTGCTCATGAGACGTTATTCAGCATTTGCCATCGCCCGCGAAGCCGCCCGGTTTCACACCGGTTGGGAACGCGCGTGGCGCTCCCCCGAACCCAAGAAGAAATACGATGTGATCATCGTCGGCGCGGGCGGGCATGGCCTCGCCACCGCGTTCTATCTGGGCAAGAATTTCGGCATCACCAATGTGGCGATCATCGAAAAAGGCTGGCTGGGTGGCGGCAACACGGGGCGCAACACCACGATCATCCGCTCCAACTATCTGCAGGACAGCTCGGCAGCGCTTTATGAAAAAGCGCGCTCGCTTTATGAGACCATGTCGCAGGATCTGAACTACAATGTGATGTTCAGCCCGCGTGGCGTGATCATGCTGGCGCAGACCGAAAGCGAAATTCGCGGCTATCAACGCACAGCGCACGCCAACGCGTTGCAAGGCGTGACCACCGAATTCATCGGGCCGGAGCGGGTCAAAGAGCTGGTGCCGATCATCAACATCGATGGGCCGCGCTATCCTGTTCTGGGTGGTCTTTGGCAGGCGCGCGGCGGTACAGGTCGTCATGATGCTGTGGCTTGGGGCTATGCGCGGGCGTGCTCTGATATGGGCATGGACATCATCCAGAAATGCGAAGTCACCGGAGTGCGCCAAGAGGGCGGCAAGGTGACGGGTGTCGACACCACCAAAGGCGCCATTGATTGTGACAAGCTTGGGCTTGTCGTGGC
Source organism: Shimia sp. Alg240-R146 (assembly GCF_947331465.1). GTDB lineage: Bacteria > Pseudomonadota > Alphaproteobacteria > Rhodobacterales > Rhodobacteraceae > Shimia. The sequence goes on from NZ_CAMZOK010000002.1 coordinate 715,752, forward strand.
TGGCAACTCGGGTGACTTGGCTAATATGGCGGGTTTCCGTCTGCCGATGGAATCGGTGGCGTTGCAAGCGCTTGTCAGTGAGCCGATCAAGCCCTGTATGGATGTGGTGGTGATGGCCAACACCGTACACGGCTATATGTCTCAGTCAGACAAGGGTGAGATGGTGATTGGCGGCGGAACCGACGGGTTCAACAACTACACCCAACGCGGCAGCTTCCATCACATCGAGGAAACCGTTCGCGCGCTTTGTGAAACCTTCCCGATGGTCAGCCGTCTCAAGATGCTGCGCCAGTGGGGCGGCATTGTCGACGTTACCGGCGACCGCTCGCCAGTGATTGGCAAAACGCCTCTGGGCAACTGCTTTATCAACGCGGGTTGGGGCACTGGCGGCTTCAAAGCCATTCCGGGCGGCGGCTGGGCCACTGCCGAGTTGATTGCGAAGGGTGAGCCGGGTCCGTTGAGCGCGGAGTTTGGTATGGAGCGGTTTATTGAGGGCCGGTTTATTGATGAGAGCGTGGCAGCGGGGGTGGCGCACTGATGGCGTTCAGTGAGACACAATTGCAAGAACTGTTGACGGCAGGGAGTAGTGCAAAAGGCATGCCCGCAATGTCGCTCATTGAGGTCGAAGGAATTGTCCCACTGCTACACGATCGAGGTTTCGTGGTTCAAAGCATGGAAGCATATGAAATCGTCGAAAGAGGTGAGCGCCATCCCTTGAATTTGGACGTTTCTCTCTTGGGACTGGAAGCCAAGGAAGAACAATTGGCGGCTAAGACAAAGACAGGAAACGCAGAGATCGTTTTCGATAAGATTGCACGTGCGCGAAAAACGGGTCGGGAATTCGAGCTTGTCCTGTGGATCGACGACATGGAGGACAAATAATGCTAACCCTTCAATGCCCCTATTGCGGCGTTTGGGCCGAGGAAACCGAGCTTCACGCCGAAGGTGAGGCTCATCTGAAGCGCTTTGGTCCCGAGAGCGACGACGCGGATTTCGAGAGCTACCTCTTCATGCGCGAAAACCCCAAGGGGGTGCATTTTGAGCGCTGGCGGCACGCATCAGGCTGCGGCAAATTCTTCCACGCGGCGCGCTCCACGACGACGCTTGAGGTGTTTGGCACCTATTCGGCGCAAACGCTGGAGCCGCCCAAAGACATCAAAGACAAAATCTCGGCCAAATATCCCGGTTGGTCGTGGAGGGAGTTCTCATGAGCACACGCCTCGCCACTGGCGGCCGTCTGTTGAACAAAGCCAAGCAGGTCACGTTCAGCTTTAACGGCAAGCAACTCACCGGATACGAGGGCGACACGCTCGCCTCAGCTCTTCTGGCCAACGACCAGATGCTGATGGGCCGCTCGTTCAAATACCACCGCCCGCGTGGCGTTGTCGCCTCGGGCGCCGAAGAGCCAAACGCGCTGGTGAACCTTGGCGCTGGTGGCAAATTTGAGCCCAACCAACGCGCCACCACGACAGAGCTTTACGACGGGCTGAGCGCCACCAGCCAGAACCACTGGCCGTCGCTTGAGTTTGACGTGGGCGTCGTTAACAACTACGCCGCGCGGGCCTTGCCCGCGGGGTTTTACTACAAAACCTTCATGGCGCCCGCAGCGGCGTGGAAACACGTCTTTGAACCGATCGTGCGCCACTCCGCCGGTCTGGGCAAGGCGCCCAAAGATCGTGATGCCGACCGCTATGAACATTACTACGCCTTCTTTGACGTTGTGATCGTCGGCGGCGGTGTCGCTGGTCTGCAAGCTGCCAAAACCGCAGGACTGGCGGGTGCCTCTGTGCTCCTGATGGAACAGACTGCGTTTTGGGGTGGCCGTGCGCCTGTTGATGGCGGCGAAATCGATGGCAAAGCTACCGACGACTTCATCGACGCGACCGTGACTGAGCTGGAAGCGATGGACAACGTTACGCTCAGAAACCGGATGATGGGGGCAGGGGTCTATGACCACGGCTATCTCCTTGGCTATGAACGTCTGACCGATCACGCGCCTGCTTTGGCTGGTCCGCGTCACCGACTGTGGCGCATCCGTGCAAAACAGATCGTGACCGCGACAGGTGCCATCGAACGTCCATTGTCGTTTGCTGGCAACGACATTCCCGGCGTCATGCTGGCGAGCGCCGTGCGCGACTATGTGGCGAACTTTGGGGTTTCTGCGGGCGACCGCACCGTGGTTGTGACCAACAATGACGATGCCTACCGCACAGCGATTGCGTTGAAAAACGCGGGCCTTGATGTGCCGGTGATATTGGATGCCCGCGCCACAGGCGGTGGCGCCTTGGCGGAGGAAGCCAAGGCACTTGGTATCCGCGTGGAAAACGGCAAGGCCATTGCCAAAGTCAAAGGCGGCAAGCGCGTGACTGGCGTGGCAATTTGTGCGCAAGCGGGCGAAGGATCTGTGTTGGAGGACATTGCCTGTGATGCGGTGGCCATGTCTGGCGGTTGGTCGCCAGTGGTGCACCTGTGGTCGCACTGTGGCGGCAAGCTGAACTGGAACGAAAAATACGCGATGTTCCAACCCGATCCCAACCGCCCACCTCTAAGTCACGATGGTAATCCATTTGTGGTGCCAGCCGGATCAGCGGCAGGCGCACAAACCGATACGGACTACGAAGGTTTTTCTCTTTTTGAAACACTGAGAACGGCCCATGACGCTGCCAACAAGGTTTGTCAGGCTTTGGGTCTAAACGTGCCGGACTTAAAAACTCCGAGTGTGTCAGAGCATGATGAAGTGGCATTGGAGCCTGTCTGGCTGATGCCACAGGGCGCAGGGACAAAACTGCGCATGAAGGCCTGGTTGGATTATCAAAACGACGTGAAAGTGTCCGATGTTCGGCTTGCGGCCCAAGAAGGCTATGAAAGCGTTGAGCACACAAAACGCTACACCACTTTGGGTATGGCGACCGATCAGGGTAAATTGAGTAACATCAACGGTCTCGCCGTGCTTTCTGATGCGCTCAATCAGCCCATTCCAGCGACGGGCACAACCACGTTCCGTCCGCCATACACACCGATCTCGATGGGATCGATTGCCGGCGAGGCCCGCGACGAGGTGTTCCAACCGCTGCGCCGCACGCCGATCCATGACTGGCACGAAGCCAACGGTGCGTTCTTTGAACCAGTCGGCCAATGGCGTCGCCCGTATTGCTTCCCGCGTGGCAGTGAAACCCACGCCGACGCGGTAAAGCGCGAGATCAACCAGACCCGCAATTCCGTGGGCCTTCTGGATGCATCGACGCTTGGCAAGATCATCGTCAAAGGCCCGGACGCGGGTAAATTCCTCGACATGATGTACACCAACATGATGTCCACCCTGAAGCCGGGCAAATGCCGCTATGGCCTGGTGTGCAACGAGAACGGGTTCCTGATCGATGACGGAGTTGTGGCGCGCATCGATGAGGACACGTTCCTGTGTCACACCACCACCGGCGGCGCCGAGCGCATTCACGGCTGGATGGAAGACTGGCTGCAATGTGAATGGTGGGATTGGCAGGTGTTCACCGCCAATGTGACCGAGCAATACGCGCAAATTGCCATCGTCGGACCTAATGCTCGCAATCTGATCGAGAAACTCGGCGGCGACATGGATGTGTCCGAAGAGGCGCTGCCCTTTATGGCGTGGAAAGACGGCAAGATCGGCGCGTTTGACGCGCGGGCCTATCGTATCTCTTTCTCAGGGGAGCTCAGCTATGAAATCGCTGTTCCGGCAAGTCAGGGTCGCGCCTTTTGGGATGTTGTCATGGAATTCGGCAAAGAGTTCGACATCATGCCATACGGAACCGAAGCGCTGCATGTGATGCGTGCCGAGAAGGGCTTTATCATGATTGGCGACGAAACTGACGGTACGGTCATTCCGCAGGATCTCAACATGCAGTGGGCGATTTCCAAAAAGAAAGGAGACTTCCTTGGCAAACGCGCGCAGCTGCGCGATCACATGGCCAGCCCGGATCGCTGGAAACTGGCCGGTTTTGAAACGCTGGATGGGTCTGTCATTCCGGACGGGTCTTATATCGTGGCTGAGGGCAAAAACGCCAACAATCAGCGCAACGTGCAGGGCCGTGTCACCTCGACCTACTATTCGCCGACACTGGACCGTGGCATCGCCATGGGGCTGGTGCATGGCGGCATGAACCGATTGGACGACGTGGTGGAGTTCAACAAGGTGGACGGCGGCACAGTCGCGGCCCGCGTGGTCGATCCGGTGTTTTATGACAAAGACGGGGAGAAGCAAAATGTCTGAGGCAGTGAGCGCGCTCTCCGGCGCAGAATTCAAAGGCTTTGCATCGGTCACCGAAACCGGTCTTCGCGGCATGATAACCGTGCGTGGCGATCTTGCATCCAAGGCAATGACCGCTGCGATCAAAGCGGCAACAGGCGCGGATGTGCCGGCGCAACGCAAAGTGGCAGTCGGCGGCAAGGGCAAGGTCGCGTGGATGTCTCCGGATGAACTGTTGGTGGTCGTGGACTACGCCACTGTGCTGGACACAGTCGCCACATTGAACGCCGCGCTCTCGGGCGGTCACGCGCTTGTCGCCAACGTCTCTGATGCACGGGCAGTGTTTGAAATCCGCGGGGTTGGCTGTCGCGATGTGTTGGCGAAACTGGCACCGGTTGACCTTTCGCACAGCCGCTTTGCTGCAGATGAAATCCGCCGCACCCGCATTGCCCAAGTGCCCGCCGCATTCTGGCAAACAGAGTCAGACGCGTTTGAGGTGATCTGTTTCCGCTCTGTCGCGCAATACGTGTTTGATGTGCTACGCTTGTCGGCAACAAAAGGCGGCGAAGTCCACCATTTGGGGTAATCCAACAACGCAAAAAGTGACCGGCCGGCGGCACACTTGGTCGAGACGGGGTCCGTTAAACCATAGTTTTGCGGCATTTGACCTTGACGCTTCTTAGCGTCGGGTCCCAAATAGCCGCCATAAATAGGAGATTTCCGGTATTCGCGATTCTATTTTTGCGATAGTGACTTCGGATATTTCTGTGACAAATGGGGGATGCGCTTTGGGACGGCGCTTTGATGCGAAACTGTTTTCGCAATTTCGCACGCCTGTATCCATGCAAAACCCGCGAAAGATCAAACGGAAGATACTAATGAATAAACTTGCTCTTGCTGCAACTCTTGCAACTGGCCTCGCAACCTTGGCCGGACCTGTTTTGGCAGCTGAAAAGGCGTTTGTCTGTGAATACAGCAGCCGCGGATATGGCGGCTGGGTCGGCGACGCGGCGCTCTTTATCTTTGATGAGGAAAAAGGCACTGCACAGGCTTATGACGGCTATATCAAAGAGATGCACGGCAAACCGATCGACGTAAGGATGAAACGCGCCTCGACGAAACGGATGGAATTCTATTGGGAACTAAAGGACATTCCGTCCAGATTTACCAGCGGCGAAACGATCCCCGTGGATGTAAAATATCGCGGCTCAATCAACCTGAAAACAATGCAGGGCACCTTGCGGGCAACGCCTTCTATTGACGTTCGCAACAACACAAAGGCGGCCGGAAAATGTCGCCCTGCCAAATAGTTTGCACAACTCGGTAAGTATTTTTTGGGCGGCACAAGATTAATTTCCTGTGCCGTTAATTCCCAACCGAAAGACCAACACTCATGACTAAATCCGGATCCGGCGTCGCAGCATTTGCGACTGTCTTTCTATCCGCCGCTGCGGTCTTTGCAGCGCCTGTTGAATATCACTGCGACTACAAAGTGCACGGACAGGGCGGCTTTCTGTCTGAAAAGGCCATTTTCTTTGTGGACGAAGCCAAAGGCACTGCAAAGGCCTTCGACAACTTGGTTTCAGCCTTTCACAGAAAACCGATAACGGCGGAGCTGTCCCATCCTACCAAGAAGCGGATTCAACTCGATTGGAAAGTTGAGAACGTACCAATTAACACCGATTTCAAAGAAAACTTTGAGGTGAATATTACCTACAAAGCGACGATCAATGTCACTAACAATACGTCGAAGGTCAAAGCTCGGATAGACCGCGAACTCCGTAACAATCTCAGCGCATCAGGTCGCTGCACGGTCAAAAAGTGATCCGTGACGCGGCTGGGTTTGGCACCAACTGGTTGCTCCAGACTTGATTTAATCATCCGGACAGGGCCTCTTATCGTAGCAAGACTAAACCTACGGAAAGGGATGTCCATGAAGTCATTCACCCTAACATGTTTGGCCGCTGTGGTCTGTGCGCCCTTGGCGGTCGCGCAGACCTTTGACTGCAGTTTCCCGCGGCAAGGCGCCAACGAATGGATCCGCAGCCGAATTGTTGTTGCTATCGATGGCGGCAACGTCACCGTTTTTGACAGTTTGATAAATCAGGAAAATGGCGGTCCCATTCCTGCGACAGTGCAGACGAATACAGAAAAACGCCTGACCCTGCGCTGGAAACTCAAAGGGGTGAAAACCGAATTGGGTTACGGTCCATCGCTGAATTATTCGCTGAGTTATTTCAAACAACGAGACAAGGCGACCGCCAACCTGAACGCTCCGGGGATCGATGTTCTGAATTATCTGGGCGTGTCACCGGAATATTTCAGCGCCCAAGGCACCTGCAAACGGCGCTAAAACACAGGTCAAATCCCCGCTTTAGACTTGACCTCACCCCAAAATCCCCCGCATCTGGGGGCAGACAAAATTCGCGCAACAGAAGAGGATGCTGCAATGGCTTTTCAACTCCCTGATCTTCCCTACGCCCACGACGCTCTGGCTGACAAAGGCATGTCCGCCGAGACGCTGGAATTCCACCACGATCTGCACCACAACGCCTATGTGACCAACGGCAACGCTGCGATTGCTGGCACCGAGTGGGACGGCAAGTCGCTGGAAGAAATCATCGTTGGTACATATGACGCCAACGCGGTTGCCCAGAACGGCATCTTCAACAACATCTCCCAGCTGTGGAACCACAACCAGTTCTGGGAAATGATGGGCCCTGGCGCAAACGCCATGCCATCTGAGCTGGAAAAAGCTCTGGTTGAATCCTTCGGCTCGGTTGACGATTTCAAAAAGCAGTTCTCCGCCGCAGGTGCTGGTCAGTTCGGTTCCGGCTGGTGCTGGCTTGTGAAAAACGCAGACGGCTCGCTGGCAGTGACCAAGACTGAAAACGGCGTGAACCCGCTGTGCTTCAACCAGACTGCACTGCTTGGTTGTGATGTTTGGGAACACTCCTACTACATCGACTTCCGCAACAAGCGTCCTGTTTACCTGTCCAACTTCCTGGACAACCTAGTGAACTGGGAAAACGTCGCATCGCGCATGTGATCTGCTAACGCATCAAGGAAAAGCCCGCCGACAGAGATGTCCGGCGGGCTTTTTCTTTTCGAGTTCGCAAGTGGATTTGGTTCCGATAGTTTCAATGCAGGCACTAGATCGACTGCGGCGAATGACTGCGCTGAGCATAAATTGCATGAGTTCTGCATTGCAGCGAATGTCCGGTCCTAGGACTAGTGTGCTTGTGTCTCACCGTTCTGTTACTCTAGATGCGGCGATGGTTCAGGAAACTTGGAGGAAATACCACAGCATGAAGACTTTTCGCATCGACGGTGAACAGTTCTCGACGCTTGAGGAATTTTACGACGAGGTCAGCAGTGTTCTCATTCCTGGGACCGAATGGGGCCACAATCTGGATGCCTTCAACGACATATTGCGTGGTGGTTTCGGTACGCCGGACCAAGGCTTTATCTTAATTTGGGAAAACTCTGAGGCTTCGAAACGGCGTTTGGGATACTCGGAAACCGTTCGCCAATTGGAGCAGCGTCTCGAACGGTGCCATCCAACGAACCGAAGTTCAGTCAAAGAGCAATTGAGACAGGCACAGAACAACGAAGGACCAGTTGTTTTCGACTGGCTAGTTGGGATTGTCCGTGCGCACGGAGTTGATGGGGAAGAGGCAGAGGATAATGTGATCCTCAAACTGCGATAGCAAAGCCGCCATTGGTGCGAGCGTAGGGAATTCACACTATGTCCCGCACAGCAGACTTTGGTTCTGATCTCTGCGAATGACCGTTTATCTCTCGCCAAAACGGTTTGTGGACACCCCCTTTAAGAGTTTGGATGATCAGCCGAACGCCTGCGTCAGGCGCAATTCAAGCTCCGTCACCGTGTCCACCACCTGCACAAAGCCCTTGAGGCTTTCCTCGGCAAAGCCCTGTTCAATGACGTGATCCAATAGCCCCACCAGCGGGTTCCAAAACCCGTTTACGTTCAACAACAGGATCGGTTTTTCGTGCAGCCCCAACTGACGCCATGTCAGCACTTCAAAAAACTCATCCAACGAGCCCGCGCCGCCCGGCAAAACCACCAAAGCGTCGGAATTCATGTACATCACCTTTTTGCGCTCGTGCATGTTTTCGGTGACGATGAAGCGGTTGAGGTCGCGCTTGCCAACCTCCCAGTCCAGCAGGTGCGTTGGGATCACGCCAAATGTCTCGGCCCCCGCCGCCTGCGCTGCATTGGCCACAGCACCCATCAACCCAACGTCGCCGGCGCCATAAACCAGCCGCCAATCATGCGCCGCCAGCCGTGCGCCTAGCGCATCAGCCGCGTCCAAATAGGCCGGATCAGCCCCCGCACGTGAGCCACAAAAGACACAGACAGAACGCTTGGTCATGATTTTCCTCAATATGTTCAAACTCTTTTGACCAGCATTACCCCTGTTGCTAATGTCGCTCAACCAAGATGAACGCCGAATTCGGGGGATGAGGGCGGATGAGCAAGATCGCGACATTTATAAGCAGCAATGCAGCATTGGTCGGCGGCGGTGTCGCCGCGACCGCGGTCGCCGTGATTGCTCTGGTGGCCTCCGGTGTGCTGACAGCCCCCGAAGAGGCGGCTCCAGATCCACAAGACACCACCGTAGCCGCTCCGGTGACAGACGAGGCCACGGCCCCGATTGCCGAGGTCAACGAGGACGCGGCTGACCCTGCGGCGACGCCTGCGCCAGTGGTGCAAGAAACACCGTCGGAAGAAGTGGCAACATCTGAGCCCGAGCCTGAGGAGGAGACGCCAGAGGCTGACGCGGCACCGGACGAGGTCGCTGCTGTGGCCACGCCAGATCCTGCGCCGGAACGGACGATCGCTGAACCCGTGATTTTGCCGGCTTTCGATCTGGTGCGCATCGCGCCGGATGGCGAAGGTCAGATCGCAGGCACCGCCGCGCCAAACGCAGAAGTCGTCCTGCTTTTGAATGGTGTTGAAATCGCCAAATCTGCGACTGACAGCGCTGGAAAATTCTTTACTTTCATATCTTTGGGGCCCAATCCTCAACCGAGCGAACTCCTGCTTGTCGAGCGACGTGAAGATGGCGATCTGATGTCGGAAAGCGCGTTTCTTGTGGCCCCGATTGCCGCACCAGTGGTGGTGGCAGAGGCCGCAGAGCCGGAGGATGAACCTAAGGTCGCCGAACAGGTTGTCACCGCTGAGGCCGAACCCGCGAACGCCACGCCCGATGTCACGACAAAGCCTGCTGAAGAAACGTCTGAGGAAAGTGCTCCTGACCAAAACGTCGCCGCACAGGACGTTGTGGAAACGGCTGAAGAGGAAACCGCTGCGGCCGCGCAACCTGAAACCCCGAAAGCACCTGCTGTTCTGGTGTCTGACGCTGACGGTGTGCGGGTGGTGCAACCTGCAACGGCTTCGGATGCGGCTGATGTGACCTCAGCAGTTTCGATTGATGCCATCAGCTATTCCGACAGCGGTGCGGTTGTCGTTGCCGGTCGCGGCCTCGCCGAAGGGTTTGTGCGGCTTTACTTGAACAACGCGCCGGTCGAAACAGCGCCTGTTGATGAGGCCGGACAATGGCAGGCAGAGCTGCTGGACATCGACGCAGGCCTTTACACGTTGCGCGCGGATGAAGTGGACGCATCCGGCAAAGTGCTGAGCCGTGTCGAAACGCCATTCAAACGCGAAACGCCCGAACGCGTGGCCCAGGCCCGTCAGTTGACCGAAACCGGCGAGGAACCGCAGGCCGATCCCGAGGTCACGACCACAAGTGCCGCTCAGGAGAGCGCCGAGGAGGTCGCATCGCAGCCTGAAGCCGAAACAGTGGTCGCAAGCGAGCCCGAAGCGCCGAAAGTTGAAGAGGCACCTCAACCTGTTGCTGCATCGCAGCCTGAAACGGCTGCGGAGCAACCAACACCAGCGCCAACTCCGGCACCTCAGACTGCTGAGACGCCGAAACAGCCAGCGGTTCAGATCATCACAGTCCAACCGGGCTCGTCCCTTTGGGCGATCGCGCGCGAACGCTACGGCGAAGGCCCGATGTATGTGCGTGTTTTTGAAGCCAACAAAGACAAAATCCGCGATCCCGATCTGATTTATCCGGGGCAGGTGTTCACCGTTCCAGAGTGATCTGTGCATCTGCACGGGTGGTATTCCGATGAGCCGGGCAGTAACGTCGCCCGGCTCATTTATTTTGCAAGGCAGGCAGCATGGCCCAGTGGCACACCGCATCTGACGAAGAACTCGCGCGAAATGAACAGCGCTCTGGCTGGCGCACCGTACGCAAAGTGGCGCCGTATCTTTGGCCAAAGGATCAGGCGTGGGTAAAATACCGTGTGGTGCTGGCGATGCTGGCGCTTTTGGCGTCCAAGGCAATCGCCGTCTACACCCCCATGCTTTACAAAGGCGCCGTCGATGCGCTGGCCGAGGAGGCCGTATCTCCATTGGTTCTGGGCGCCGTTGGCCTGACGATTGCTTATGGTTTGGCCCGGCTGATGGCCAACGGGTTTCAGCAACTGCGCGATGCGGTTTTTGCCAAGGTGGCACAGCGTGCCCTGCGTCAGCTCGCACTGGAGACCTTTGAGCACATTCACCGCCTCTCGATGCGCTATCACATCACTCGCAAAACAGGTGGCCTGAGCCGCATCATCGAACGTGGTGTCAAAGGCGTCGAATTCCTGTTGCGCTTTATGCTGTTTTCTATCGGTCCGCTGATATTGGAACTGCTGCTGATCGGCGTGATCCTTGCGGTGGTGTTTGACATCTGGTATCTGGTGGTGGTCGCGGTCACCATCGGGACGTATGTGGCATTTACGTTCAAGGTCACTGAATGGCGGGTAAAGCTGCGCCGCCAGATGAACGATCAGGACACCGACGCCAACCAAAAGGCCATCGACAGCCTGCTGAATTTCGAGACCGTCAAATATTTTGGGGCCGAGAAACGCGAAGCCGCCCGCTATGACGCCGCTATGGCCGGCTATGAAGAAGCCGCCCTCAAGACGTCTTATTCATTGGCGTTCCTGAACTTTGGCCAATCTTTTCTGATCACCACCGGTCTTGTTGTGGTGATGGTCATGGCGGCCAACGGTGTTGAGAACGGCACGTTGACGGTGGGCGATTTTGTCATGGTGAACGCCTATATGATCCAGATCACCATGCCGCTGAATTTCCTTGGCACGGTGTATCGTGAAATCCGCCAAAGCCTTGTGGACATGGGCGAAATGTTTGATTTGCTGGGCCAGCCCAGCGAAGTGTCAGACAAGCCAGACGCAAAGCCGGTTGATGTCTCAAAGGGGCGGATCGAACTGGATAGTGTGGCCTTTGGTTATGATCCGGAGCGCGCCATCCTAAAGGGCGTCAGCCTCACGGTTGAGGGCGGCAAAACCGTCGCAATTGTAGGCGCGTCGGGGTCGGGGAAATCCACCATCGGTCGGCTTCTTTTCCGGTTTTATGACGTACAGGGCGGAGCCCTGCGCATCGATGGCCAGGACGTACGTGATGTGACACAGGAGAGCCTGCATGACGCAATTGGTGTGGTGCCGCAGGACACGGTGCTGTTTAACGACACCATTCGCTACAACATCGCTTACGGGCGCGACGGCGCCACCGAGGACGATATCATTGCCGCCGCCAAGGCCGCGCAGATACATGACTTTATCGCATCGCTGCCGGAAGGCTATGAAACAGCCGTTGGTGAGCGGGGGCTCAAGCTGTCGGGGGGTGAAAAGCAACGTGTCGGCATTGCCCGCACGCTGCTGAAAAATCCACCGCTGCTGTTGCTGGACGAGGCCACATCGGCGCTTGATACCGAGACCGAGCAAGACATCAAAGAAGCGCTGGCGCATGCGGGGCAGGGGCGCACGGTGATCACCATCGCCCATCGCCTGAGCACCATCGCCGAAGCCGACCGGATTGTGGTGCTGGAAAATGGCGAAGTCGTGGAAGAAGGCACGCACTCTGATCTGCTGGACCGGCGTGGACGCTACGCCCAGCTTTGGCAACGACAACTGAGCGAAGACGCCGTTGGCTGAGACCACGAAAAAGGGCCAAACCTTCGCTGAAGGTTTGGCCCTTTTTCTATCTGCGCAACAACAGGCCTTCTGAAAAGACCCTTGGCCCGTTTGACCGTCTTACTCTGCCGCCTGAAGCCCGTCAGGCCCCTTGCGCGGTGTCTCGTCGCCGTCCTTCGCATCCCGTGGTGCTTCGACCTCCGGTGCAAGTTCCTGCGCCTGATCAGTCAGCGCCGCCTCGGCAGCAGCAATATCTTCGGCAGTTGGTTCAGGCTTGGCAGGCGCATCGTCTGTCGCCGCTTCGAGCGGAGTGTCCTCGTCCCAAAGCAATACTGGCTGCTTCACCTTGCGCGCGGCACGTCGCAGCGCCCAATCCTGACCGGCTTTGCTGGCACTGCCAAGAGACAGACGTTTGAGCAGCATCATCATCCACTGGAAATATGTGCCTGCCCAAACGCGGATCGCCAACATTGACGGCGTGAACACCAGCGTCAGCACGGTGGCGATGCCAAGTCCAAACACCACAGCTGTCGCCAGCTGCTTCCACCACAGTGACGTCGGGCTGTCGATCGCATAGCCGCCATTGATGAAATCAAGGCTAAGCCCGTACATCATCGGCGCCAGACCGGCCATCGTGGTGATGGTGGTCAGCAACACCGGACGGATCCGGCTCTGTGCTGTGCGCACGATGGCTTCAATGCGCGGCATATATCGCGAATATTCCTGATAGGTGTCGATCAGAACAATGTTGTTGTTCACCACAATCCCCGCCAAGGCCACGATGCCGGTGCCTGTCATGATGATCGAAAACGCCTGATCCATGACCAGCATGCCAATCAACACACCCGTGGTCGACAAAACCACAGCCAGCAACACGAGGAACGCGTTGTAGAAGCTGTTGAACTGCGCCAGCAGGATGATGAACATCAAAAACAATGCGCCCATAAAGGCCGAGCTGAGGAATGCCTGACTTTCGGCCTCGTCCTCTTGATCGCCGGTCCATTCCCAGGCAACGCCCATCGGCAACGGGTTGGTTTCAAGCCATTGCGTCAATGTGTTGATGCGTTCGTTAGGGGTCATGACTTCGGCCACAAACCCCTTGTCGGCCCACTCCTGTTTGAGCGCTTCATCGCCGTTCCAAATTTCGGTCTCGATGGCTTCGCGCTCGTTGGTCTCTGGATTATGCAAAATCGTCAGCCCACTGCTCACGCCTGCTTTGACGTCGAAATAGCGGGTCTGATCGACGCGGTTGATCTCGGCCAGTTTGGCCACCGGCTTGCGGGTGACAAAATTGGACAGCGGCACCAGCCCTTCGGCGGTGCGTACCTTGAGCGTATCTAGCGTGCTCAGGAAACGGTCCTCTTCCGGCAAACGTACACGGATCTCGATCTCTTCATCCGAACTGTCCACGCGCATGGTGTCCAGCAAGATACCGCGGGTCACCAGCTGTACCATACCGCCGACGGTGGCAACGTTGGCGCCATACCGACCAGCCTTGGCCACATCCACCGAAACCTCCCAGTCGATGCCCGGCAGGGGGCGGGTGTCTTCGATGTTGATCAGGCCAGCGGTCTGATCCATTTCCGTGCGCACCAGCGTCGCCGCCGTGATCAGGTCTTCCCAATCGTCGCCCTTAACCCGCAAGTGCACGGGCTTGGCAGAGGCCGGACCGCGCGACGCTTCGAGAATTTCGATCTTTACACCGGGGATTTTTTCAAGCTCGGCGGTCAGCTCGTTCAAAATGCGGTGGCCGCCAAACCGCTCGTCTTTCACTTCGCGGTTGATGGCATAGTTGATGCCCGGAATGGTGATCCAAGGCTCAGAGCGTATCGGGCGATCTTCCCACGGAATCGTCTCGATCTGGATCTGACCAATCATGTCCTTGGGCGCCTGTGCGCCGCCCGTGTTGGTGTTCAACCCGCCCTCGCCAGCAAAGGCGAACGACGACTGAATTCCCGGGTGGGCAAGCACAACGCTTTCGGCCTGTTTGACCAAAGCATCTTTTTGTTCCAACGACAGGTTGCCGCGTGCGAGCACATAAACAATCGCCTGTTCGGGTTCGGATTCCACAAAGAACTCAACGCCTTTGTTGTTTTCTCCAAAATAAGAGAAGACAGTCATCACCACAGCGATGACCGCAGCGACAGACACCAATGGCATGATGGGGTTACCCGCGATCAGCTTGATGAACCAGCCAAAGGGCGACAAGCGGTAGCCAGCTTTGACTTTGTTGCGCTTGCGTTCAATCCGCGCCGCGCCCAACGTGACCGACGCTGCGAAAGCGCCCGCAAGAAAAATTACGAAGCCCGGCAAGATTGAGGCGATGCCTTCGACGGGTGGCTGGCCGTCAAACAAATAGCCTGGGTTTATGATCTGCAACGCGCCGATAAACACCAGATAAAGCGACGGCGGCACCAATGCGGCCCGAACGAGCCAAGGTGTACGCGCCCGAAGCCCTTCGGAAGCATTGTGAAACACGCGGCTCAAACGGCCGGAAACACCGCCCATAACCGGCAAGTAAACCAAGGCCACCACCAGTGAGGCTGACAGAACAAAGATCAGCGTAACGGGCAGCATGCCCATGAACTGACCCGGCACACCGGGCCAGAACAGCATTGGCAAGAACGCACAAAGCGTTGTCGCGGTTGAGCTGACAATCGGCCAGAACATCCGCTTCGCAGCTTCGACATAGGCGTGCATCGGGCCCACACCGGCTTTGATCCGTTTGTCGGCGTATTCCACAACAACAATGGCGCCATCCACCAGCATCCCCACAGCCAGAATGAGGCCGAACATCACGATGTTTGAGATGGTGATTTCCATCGCTGCCAGCAGCGCGAAACACAAAAGGAACGAGGTCGGGATGGCAAAACCAACCAACAGCGCGGCGCGGGTGCCAAGGGCTGTCAGAACCACAATCATCACCAGCGCAATCGCCGTCAGAACCGAGCCTTCAAGCTGGCTCACCATCGAGCCGACAACGCGGCTTTGGTCGTTGGACGTGCCGACATGAACTGCGGACTGCAATTCCGACGGCCAGTCGGCACTGGCGTTTTCCACAAGGGTGCGCACTTCGGCGGCCGTGTCGATCAGGTTAAAGCCTTTGCGCTTCACCACCTGCAACGCCACAGTGGACTCGCCGTTAAACCGCGCGGTACCGGCGCGGTCTTCAAACGTCAGATTGATTTCCGCCAGATCGCCCAACGTGACCACGCGGTCGCCATTTGTCTTGACCGGCAAGCCATAGACATCGCGCGGCTCGCTAAAGGAGGACGGGATTTTAACTGCGAATGTACCCTGCGCGCTGTCGATTTCGCCGGCGGCAATCAACTGGTTGTTCTGCACAACCACGTCGATCAGCTCTTGCGCGGTAACGTTGTAGCTTTCGAGCCGCAACGGGTCGATCACCACCTCCAACATCTCGTCGCGCTGTCCGGCAATACCGGCCTCAAGCACCGCATCAAGCCCTTCGATCTTGTCTTGCAAGTCTTTGGCAATGCGGAACATTGTGCGTTCCGGCACACGTCCGGTCAGGTTCACGATTACAATCGGGAACTCAGAGAAGTTGATCTCGTTAATCGTATATTTTTCAAAGCCTTCGGGGAACTTCCCTTCGGCTGTGTTCATGGCCTCGCGCACGTCGGCCATGGTTTTGGACTTGTCCCAGCCGAATTCGAACTCAAGGAAAATACCGGCATAGTTTTCCGATGCGGTGGCCGACATTTTGTCGAGCCCGTCCAGATCGGACAGCTCGGTTTCCATCGGTTTGACCAGCATCGACTCGCTGTCGGCTGCGGAAATGCCGGGGAAGGGGACAGAGACAAACAGGCCAGGGATCTGAATGTCCGGTTCACCTTCTTTGGGCAGGCCCCAATAGGCATAGCCGCCCACCACAAGGGACAGCACGATAAAGGCCAGAACCATACGGGCCCGTTCAGCGGCCCAATCGACGATACCAACCATCAGGCGGGCTCCTCATAAAACGGCGCGACGGCGACGCCTTTTTCGACGTATTCCTGACCGATGATAATGATGTTGGCTTCATCAGGTGGCCCTTCGACCCAAATACCTTCCGGCACATCGCGCAACAATTCAACCGCAACAAAATCGACAATGTCGCCTTCGCCCACCAACCGGACGCCAAGCGTGCCTTCGTCGTTCAACGTCAGTGCCGATTGCGGGATCAGATGTGCTTCGGCACCGTCTGACGCGATGTAGATCTCGGCGGTTTGCCCGTCGCGGATGCGCAGATCATCGTTGGGAACGGCAACTTCGACGCGGAATGTGCGGGTCAACGGGTCTGCCGAGCGTGACACAAAGGTCACCTGACCGGTCACTTGCTCACCGGTGGTCAGCTTTGCACCCGCCAAAGCGCCGACGTTCACGCGGTTGACCTCGGTTTCCGGCACAAAGCCGACGATGCGGATCGGATTAAGCTGAATGACGGTTGCGCAAAGGTTGCCCGACTGAACGAGGCTGCCCAATTCTGCGGTGTCGCTTTCCAAAAGTCCGGCGAATGGCGCCGTCACGGTCAGCCGTTCGATATCGCGCTGTGCCGCCGCCACCAACGCTTCCGCTGATTCGATGCCCGCTTGCGTAGACTCCAAACCGGAACGCGCCGACTGTACGCCGGCTTCTGCCGCGCGCACAGACGCCGCTGCAGAGGCCACGCGGGTCGAGGAGGCAAAGCCGCCTTCGGACAGTTTTCGCGCCGCATTGTCGTTTATCATCGCTTCTTCAAGGCGGGCTTCGGCCTCGGCCACAGCTGCCTGAGTTGACGGTCCGCGCGCCACCGCTTCGGCCAGCCGCGCCTTCGCTTCGGCCAGGATAGCCGTCCGTGTGCCGGCTTCGAGGCGGCACAATTCCTGGCCCCGCTCCACATGCGAACCGCGGCGCAGCGGCTCGGATATCACCAGCCCACCGGTTTCGGCGCGCACTTCCACGGAGCGGTTGGCCTGGGTTTCGCCGCGCAAAACGACCGCGCTGTCGATCGAGGTGGTGACGGACCGAATGGCCACAACCCGCACCTTGCCGTCCGCGACGTCGGTGCTCGGTGTCTCGGGGGCGTCGGTGGTTTCTGTTGCCTCGTCCGTGGTCGCGCTGGCCCCGCCAGACGCAAAGCTGCGCAGCATGTCGCGTTCCACAACCAAAACAAAAAGAAAAACGGTCACAAGGATCGCTGTGAGTGCCGGAATCAGGCGCATGTGATATTCCCTGTCAGTTCGCGCAAAATCTTTCACCGACATATTGGGTACAACATCGGCGGAAACAAGCTCATCTGCGAAAAACTGAACTGATGGGTTCAGATTTTTTCAATTTTTGTCCAAGCGCAAGCGAAGTTGTTGCCGATTTGCCGCGCCCCTTGGCAGGTCGGAGACAAACGGATAAGAGGGTGCAAACTCAACAATAATGCGGCGGGAGAGCGGCGTGAGCGACACAGACAGTTTCATCGAAGAAGTGACCGAAGAGGTCAAACGCGACAAGCTTTTTGCGATGATCCGACGCTATGGCTGGGTGCCGGTGCTGCTCGTGCTTCTGATTGTAGGCGGAGCTGCCTACAACGAGGTGCGCAAGTCGCAACAGCAAACGGCAGCTCAGGCCAGCGGCGATGCGATTCTGGCGGCCCTTCAAAGCAACGACAGCAACGCCGCCGCTTCGCTTGAGTCGCTCAAGACCGACTCGGCACAGGCACAAGTGGTTGCGGATCTGCTGCTTGGTGCCGAACAGATCGGTGCGGGTGATGCCGCCAGCGCCGCTGAAACATTTGACGCGATCGCTCTGTCGGGCGGAGACGTCCCGGCAATTTATCGCGATATCGCGGCCTTCAAATCCATTCTGGCCCGCGCGGGCGATCTGCCAATGGCTGAACGCCGCTCCGCCCTTGAAGCATTGGCAAATCCCGGCGCGCCGCTGTCGCTTTTGGCGCAGGAACAGCTGGCACTCGCAGACATCGAAGACGGCGATCAGGAAGGCGCAATTGCGCGTTTGAACGGCATCGTTGAAGACGCATCTGTAACCGCAGGCTTGCGTCGTCGCGCTTCTCAGTTGATTGTGGCGTTGGGGGGAACACCCGCGGACGTCTCAGGCGCCGGATTTGATCAATAAGAATTACCTGGTGGGGGCCGGAGCAGTGAATAGCAAGACATGGATCATGGCGGCTGTGAGCGTGGCGCTTGTGGCCTCCTGCGCGAAAAAGGAAGTCGTACTTCCGGGTGAACGTGAAGATCTGCGGACGCTCGCGGCGGAAATTGAAAACACAGCACCAGCCATCAGCCTCGCAAGTCAGACCAAAAATTCCAGCTGGACCCATCGCATTGGCACGCAGAAATATCGGGTCAACAATGCTGCGCTCTCGGCCACGCCGTCGCTGGCTTGGTCCGCACCCGTTGGCAAAGGTAACAGCCGCAAAAACCGGATCACCGCAGACCCTGTGGTCGTGGAAGGTCGCATCTTCACGATGGATTCCGAGGCCACACTGACCGCGACCTCTACCGGTGGCGCCATGCTTTGGACCCGCGATCTGACACCAGCACGCGACAAGGCGGACAACGCCTCGACCGGCGGATTGGCCTACGGAGAAGGCCTTCTTTTTGCCACCACCGGCTTTGGCTCGGTGCGCGCGTTTGATCCAAAAACCGGCGCTGATGTGTGGGAGCAAAAGCTGCAAGCGGTCGGAAGCGGCACGCCCACGGTTTTTGGCGGCATTGTTTATGTCGTGTCCGGTGATGCGACTGGCTGGGCGATAGACGCCAAAACCGGCAAAGTCATCTGGCAAGCAATTTCACTGCCCAACGTGCAAAACGTTCAAAGCCCGGCAGCCCCTGCCGTCAGCGACCGCTTTGTGTTTTTCCCATTTGGATCCGGTGAATTGCAGGCCGCTTTCCGTCGTGGCGGCGTCAGTCGCTGGAACGCGGGCCTGTCTGACACCCGTCCGGGACGCGCCTCAAATCGGGTTGGCGACATCTCGAGCGATCCCGTTGTTGTTGGCTCCCGCCTGTATTTGGCCAACCATTCCGGTCGTATGGTCGCGCTGGACACGGAAACCGGTGAACGCATCTGGACCGCAGACGAAGGCGCGCTCAGCCCGGTGTTTCCAGCCAGCAACTCGTTGTTCTTTGTCTCTGACCGCAACCGCCTGATCCGGATGGACGCACGCGACGGCACCCCGATCTGGAACATCGAACTGCCATATTTCGTCAAAGACAAGCCGCGGCGTCAGGCAGAACTGCATGCCCATTACGGGCCGATCATCGCAGGCAGCCGTCTTGTGGTGGCCTCCTCTGACGAGATGTTGCGTCTTTTTGATCCCAAGTCTGGTGAGCAAGTCTACAGCGCCGAAATCCCCGGTGGGGCAGCAACAAATCCGGTTGTGGCCAATGGTGTGCTCTACATCGTCAGCCGCAAGGGGCAATTGCACGCTTTCCGTTGACGCAATAATACTATATCGGAGCGACTTCAGACGTTCCGGAGACCTGTTATGAGTTTCAGCCTCGCCATCGTGGGCCGCCCAAATGTGGGCAAATCCACGCTGTTTAACCGCCTTGTTGGCAAAAAGCTGGCGTTGGTCGATGACCAACCCGGGGTCACGCGCGATTTGCGCGAAGGCGAGGGACGTCTTGCAGACCTTCGGTTCACGGTGATTGACACTGCAGGCCTTGAAGATGCCACCGACAATAGCCTCGAAGGCCGCATGCGCCGCCTGACCGAGCGTGCGGTGGATATGGCGGACGTGTGCCTGTTCATGATCGACGCCCGTGCAGGTGTGACGCCGACTGACATGATTTTCGCGGAAATCCTGCGCAAACGCTCGGCCCATGTGATCCTTGCCGCCAACAAAGGCGAAGGCTCGGCTGCAGATGCGGGGGTGATCGAGGCCTATTCTCTGGGACTGGGCGAGCCGATTCGCCTGTCAGCGGAACATGGCGAAGGTTTGAACGATCTTTACACGCATCTGATGCCCATCGCGGATGAGTTTGCAAAACGTGCCGAAGATGCCGACGACGAGATCGAGATCGACGTCGATCTGGACGAAGACGCGGAATATGACGAAGACGCGGCTTTGCCGTCCGAGCTGATCACAGAGCGGCGTCCTTTGCAGATCGCCGTGGTTGGTCGCCCGAACGCGGGTAAGTCCACTTTGATCAACAAGATCGTTGGCGAGGACCGCCTGTTGACCGGTCCCGAGGCGGGCATCACCCGTGACGCCATCAGCCTGCGCACCGAATGGTCCGGCACACCGATGCGGATTTTTGACACCGCCGGTATGCGTAAAAAGGCCAAGGTACAGGACAAGCTGGAAAAGCTGTCGGTTTCGGACGGCTTGCGCGCTGTGAAGTTTGCCGAGGTCGTCGTGGTTCTTCTGGACGCAGCGATTCCTTTTGAACAACAAGACCTGCGCATCGCCGATCTGGCCGAGCGCGAAGGCCGGGCCGTAGTCGTGGCCGTGAACAAATGGGATGTTGAGGACGCCAAGCAGGAAAAACTGCGCGACCTCAAAGAGTCCTTCGCCCGTTTGCTCCCACAACTTCGAGGCGCCCCGCTGATCACCGTGTCGGCCAAGACGGGCCGCGGTCTGGAGCGTCTGCATGATGCCATTCTGCGCGCCTATGATGTGTGGAACCGCCGCGTGTCGACTGCGCATCTCAACCGCTGGCTCTCGGGCATGCTTGAGCAGCACCCGCCGCCCGCACCACAGGGCAAGCGCATCAAGCTGCGGTATATGACGCAGGCCAAAACCCGTCCGCCGGGTTTCGTGGTGATGTGCAGCCATCCCGACAAAATGCCGGACAGCTATTCCCGCTATTTGGTCAATGGGTTGCGCGAAGATTTCGATATGCCAGGCACACCGATCCGCCTGACAATGCGCGGGCAGGGGGACAAGAACCCGTTCAAAGGCCGGAAAAAATCTACGCCTTCGCGTCTGCGCAAACACATCCACGGCCGCGATTCCCGCTAACGCGCGGGGATTGCATGTGTTTCGGGTCGGGTAGCCCCCCATTTGGCAAGCGCAATTTTCGCGCTATAGTCGCGGCAACGTGATCCAGTCACGTTGTCGATACGTATTTTGAAAGCCACCCGTCGAAGACGGTTAAGCCAACAACACTTTTGAAACAGAGCGAGGGTCACGGTGGAAATTCGTGCGCGTCTGAAAGACTACACAGTGCAGGACGACCGCCTCGGCGCCGTCAGCTTTTTTGGCACTTTTGCCTTCTATTTCTTGACGTTGTATCTGGCGATTGCCAATCAAGGTACGTGGTGGATTTTGATCCCGATGATGGTGCTGAATGGCCTGTCGGCTGTGCGGCTTTATGTGTTGCAGCATGACACCGGCCACGCGTCCCTTTTTGTGTCCCGCAGGCACAATGATTGGGCAGGCGAGGCGCTGTCAGTTGTTACCTTCGCGCCGTATGCCGCGATGCGCCACAATCACAATATGCACCACAACCACCTTGGCAATCTTGACCACCGCGACACGGGTGAAATCCACACGATGACGCTGCGCGAATGGAACGAGGCCGGGTTCTGGAGCCGCTTGCAATACCGGCTTTATCGCAACCCGTTTGTGCTGATCCCGCTGGGCAGCCTGTTCACCTATTTCATCCGCTACCGCTGGCCCAAGAGCGCCCATACCATGTGGCGATCCGTGCTGCTGCACAATGTGGTGGTCTTTGCCTATATGGGCGCGATCTATGCGCTTTCGGGCTGGAACGGCGTGCTGATCTGGTTCCTTGCCAGCCTGTTTGGCGGCATGGTCGGCGTCTTCATGGTTTATCTTCAGCACAATTTTGAGGACACCTATTGGGACCGTCGCCCCGATCTGGACCCGCGCATCGCCGCCCTACAAGGTTCGTCCGCGCTTGATCTGGGCTGGTGGATGGATCTGGCCAGCGCCAATATCGCGTATCACGACATCCACCACTTCAACGCCCGCATCCCGCACTACAATCTGCGCAAGTGCCATCAGATGTTGCGCGAGGAATTCGACTTGCCGACCATCGAATGGCCCGAGGCAATCCGCTCGTTTTCGCTCAAGCTTTGGGACGAAGAGCAGGGACGCTTGGTGCCGTTTCCGAAACGCGGCGACACACAAACGGCGGTTCCTGCGGAATAATGCGGGAGTCGCTCTGAAACGCAGAGACAGCTCCTTCGTTTTATGCAGTTTTCAGGAACGCCGACACACGCGCCAGCCCTTCGTGTAAAATCGCGGGCGTGTTGGCATAGCCAATCCGCACATAGCCTTCCATATTCAGTGCCGATCCGGGCGTGAACATCACGCCGCTGTCCTTCAACAACGCTATGCAAAAATCGCGCGACGACATTGGCAGGTCATATTTGAGCAAAGCCGTCGTGCCCGAACGTGGCTTCACCCAAGTGATACGCGGCTCCTGATCGACCCAGTCCGAAAGATAGGCGAGGTTGCCGCGGGTGATCGCCTGAGACCGCGCCAAAACCTTGTCGCGGTGCTCCAACGCCAGTGCCGCAAAATGGTCGTCGATCATGCCCACGGAAATCGTGTCGTAGTCGCGGTGGATCGATACCGCCTCGATGACCTTCTTGGGCGCAGCAATCCAGCCAAGGCGCAAACCAGCCAGCGAATAGGCTTTGGACATGCCCGCCGTGCTGATGCCTTTTTCATAGACGTCCGCGATCGACACCGTCATGCCGCTGCCTTCTTGATCGGTGCCGCGATAGACCTCGTCGCATAAAATCCACGCATCAGCGGCACGCGCGATTTCGGCGATATCCTCCAGCATCACGCGATCCATCAAGGCACCCGTAGGATTGTTGGGATTGTTCAACGCAATCAATTGCGTATCCGGCGTCACCAACGCCCGCAGAGCGTCCAAATCGGGCAGGAACCCGTCTTCCTCTTGCAGGGTCAACTTATGCACATCCGCACCGATACTGGTCGGAATGGAATAATGCTGTTGATAGGTGGGCACCACCGCGACCACCCGATCGCCGCGCGACACAAGTGTCTTGTGCACCAGCATATTGGCGCCAATTGTGCCGTGGGTGACCACGGTGTTTTCCGGATTTTGCGCCTCATAAAGCGCCGCAATTGCGGTGCGCAGGCGCATGGAGCCTTCGATTTCGCCATATGTCATCTTCATCGCCAGAAGCTCGGACAGGTTGGTGTCGTTCTTGCCTGTCAGATGTAGCAACTGGCCAATTGTCAGGCTCTCGACACAGGTTTCTGCGAGGTTCCACTCACATTTGGTCTCCCATTCGTTCATCCAGATTTCGACGCCAAAAGGTTCGATATACATGGGAGGCTCCTTTGTGATCGTGATGTGCACCAAAACACGCTAGCGCGGGGTGTTGGCGGAGGGAAGGGAGGGGCAAGCCCTTCTTGACCCGAAGGGGCCAATTCACCCCGGGATATTTTTGGCAAGAGGAAACAAAAGCGCGGCGAGCATAATTGCCGCCGCGCCCCTTTGATTTGATGGGCCGGACGGCTTAAACCAGAAAGCCCTCAGCGCTCAGCGTGGTTTTGCCACCCAGATAAGGTGTCAGCGCTTCGGGCAGTGTGACGGAACCATCCGCATTCTGACCGTTCTCCAGCACCGCAATAAGGCAGCGGCCCACAGCGAGACCCGAGCCATTGAGCGTGTGCACATATTCCGGCTTGCCGCCATCGGTGGGGCGGAAGCGTGCATTCATGCGGCGCGCCTGAAAGGCGCCGGTTGTGGAAACCGAGCTGATCTCGCGGAAAGTGTTCTGACCGGGAATCCAGGCTTCGATGTCATAGGTGCGGCGCGCGCCAAAACCCATGTCGCCGGTGCACAGAACCACGGTGCGATAAGGCACACCCAGACGTTCCAGCATATCCTCGGCGCAACGCAGCATGCGCTTTTGCTCGTTGTCACTTTCCTCGGGATGCACCACGGACACCATCTCGACCTTCTCGAACTGGTGTTGGCGCAGCATGCCGGATGTGTCTTTGCCAGCGCTGCCCGCCTCGCTGCGGAAACACAGAGTGTGCGCTGTCATGCGGATCGGCAGCGCGGCTTCGTCGAGAATGTCTCCGGCAACCGAATAGGTTAGCGGCACCTCGGATGTCGGCACCAGCCACCAACCGTTGGTGGTCTGATAGCTGTCTTCGCCAAATTTCGGCAATTTATCAGTGCCATACATCGCCTCATCGCGCACCAAAACGGGCGAGTTGACCTCGAGCAGGCCGTTTTCATCCACATGGGTGTCGATCATGAACTGCGCCAGGGCGCGGTGAATGCGCGCCACGGCGCCTTTGAGCATCACAAACCGGGCGCCGGAAATTTTGGCGGCGGTTTCGAAATCCATTGCGGCGGACACGCCTTTGATGTCGAAATGCTCAACCGGCGCAAAGTCCATCTCGCGCGGGGTGCCCCAGCGGGTGACCTCGACATTGTCGTCCTCGCCACCGCCATCCGGCACATCGTCGGCTGGCAGGTTAGCAATGCGGGCCAGCGCGTCGGTCAGCTTGGCGTCGATGTCTTTGGCGTCGGTCTGCATGGCGGCGACTTCGGCCTTTTTCTCGCCCACCAGCGCGCGCAGCCGCTCGAATTCGGCCTCGTCGCCTTTGGCTTTGGCGGCACCAACGTCTTTGGCAGCGGCCTTTTGTGCGGCTTGTGCAGCTTCGGCAGCGCCAATCTTGGCGCGGCGCTCTTCATCAAGGGCCAAAAGGGACGACGAGACAGGCGCGTCCCCACGGCGGGTCAGGGCGGCGTCGAAAGCGGCCGGGTTTTCGCGGATCGCTTTAATGTCGTGCATCGGTCTTGTCCTTTGGATCGTGTGAATCTGTAGGGCCTTATATGCCGAAACGATGCGCAAAGGGGAAGGGTGGTAATCAAAATGGAATCTCCTCTTCTGGCAACTCTACGCCCAAGCCTGCCGCCCATTTGCGCCATTCGGTATAAAAGTCACTGAACTCAGGATTACCTGAATACCAATGAGACGGATGCGAAGTATTCGGTGGAAGAACTGTAGAAGAATCCCCAAATAATTCAGGTAGATATTTGGGAATTCCTTGAACGTCTTTGAAATCTGCTGAGCGAACCGAAGTACCTCTCAGATTGACTCCCTGCAGTAGTGTATTCTTGTCAAGCTTTGCTCCAACCAACTCCATCCCCTGCATATATGAATGCGCAAAGATTGTTCCGCGTAAGTTTGCGTGGGAGGCTTTAACCGCATTCATGGTCGCATACCTGAAAACAGCGCTTTGAAGCTTGGTTTCCGTTAGTACAGCTGCCCTCATGTCCGACGATTGG
The DNA here is from genome assembly GCF_947331465.1 of Shimia sp. Alg240-R146. Lineage (GTDB taxonomy): Bacteria > Pseudomonadota > Alphaproteobacteria > Rhodobacterales > Rhodobacteraceae > Shimia. Next base: position 741,240 of record NZ_CAMZOK010000002.1, read on the forward strand.
AAATTTGTTTCTCGTAAATCTGCTCCTGAAAAATTTGCGAACCGACACTGAGAGTTTAGAAAGTTTGCCTTTCGTAGGTCGGCTCCTTTGAAGTTTGCCTCTCTTGAGTTTGTGCTCGAGAAGTCCGCCTCCTGTAGGTTGGCCTCCCTAAAGTTTGCAAAACTGATACTTGCGGCAAAAAAGTCGGCGTTAAGAAGGTTAGCATCAGAAAAATGAGCCGCCTCGAGATTTGCTTCGGAGAAGTTGGTATTCCCGAATTCAAGGTTTCGTAAGTTCATTGCTTGCAAGTTCGCTTTTTGAAGGTCGACTTCCAAAGACATAGGGGCGACGCCCTCGATCTTCGCTAGTCGCCCCAAAACCTGCACCGCGTTCTGCATGTCCGACCGGGGGATACTCAATTGGTGGGCCCAATTTCGCAGCGCTTTCACATCGTCCGTGTCTGGCGTCGGCTGTGCCGGGATTTCATCCGACAGTTCCCGCACATAGACGCTGAGCAGGCGGGCGACGCGACCGGCCTCGCTGGGTTGTTCATCGCGCACCAACCCTTCGAGCCGGTCAATCGCCGCATTGCGGCGCACTACGTCGTCTTCCCAGACGCTTTCCCAATTTTTGCCGGATTTCTTGGAAATCTGGCGTTGTGCATGCAAGTCGGCGGCGGCTTCGGTGATCTTGTCGTTAAACAGCGACGCCTTGGCAGTCTCTGTTTGTTCGTTGGTGAGTTTCAGACGCAAAATTGTAAAGGGCAGGGCAACGGTTGCGCCAAGGGTGGCGGTGAGTGCGGCGAGTTGGATGAGAGGCAAGCGGTCGAGCTGCGTGGTGCCATCCATTCCGGCCACTTGACTCGTGATTATTCCGATCGTGACGAGCAATCCCACGAGCAAGAACAGCAAGAGCAGCGCCCATAGTGCCAAGAGAGAGCGAAAAAGCGATTTTGATAGGTTGCCATCTGCCCCCAATGCTTTTTGCAAACCGTCCAATGGGGAGAGGTCGATCTTTCTGGCGACCCAAACCAGCGCACCGCCAAAGAGTAGAAACGCAGCTATGTTCGCCGCATCCTGTGCACTGATTGAAAACTCGATAGGGAACATCATGGCTGCGTGCATCGCGTTTCAATCTTTGGGTTAGTCAAATTCACCAGACCCTCGCATTGCGGCAGTATTCGGTCAAGCAATGGTGTCGCCGGACGGCCATGTAAGGCGCCTCAAAAGCGGCCTAGCCACCGCTGCACTCTGAAATCCCGCGTTCCAATGTAAAACTTGCGCGTATAGCGGCTTGGGGCTGCTTGCAATGCAGTCATCCAGCGCATAGGTTCCGTCAAAATTCGCGGGAGAGACCCGCGCACAGACAAAGGACGCCACACTATGGAACAAATCGGTCAGTTTCTGCCGCTCATTCTGATCTTCGCGATCATGTATTTCCTGCTGATCCGCCCTCAGCAAAAGAAGGTCAAAGAACACCAAGGCATGGTGGATGCGCTGCGCAAGGGCGATCGGGTTGTGACCCAAGGTGGGCTGATTGGCAAAGTGGTCAAAGTCAAAGAAGACAACGAAGTCGAAGTCGAAGTGGCCGAGGGCGTCAAAGTGCGCGTGGTAAAGTCGACGATCGCGCAGGTTCTGTCCAAAACCGAACCGGCGAACGGCTGAACCACTTAAATTCTGACGTCACGATCTGACACGACCTGACCGGGGGCTGCATTCATGCTGCAAATCGACGGCTGGAAACGCGTATTGATCTTGCTTACCTGTGTGGTGGGCTTGCTCCTTGCTTTGCCAAATGCCTTTTATCCACGGGTTGAGGCCCACAACGACGCAGTAGCTGACCTCGAGGCCGGCATGTCCGGCAACGGGCTGGAAGAGCTGGCCGAAGGCTGGCCAAACTGGATGCCGTCGTCTCTGGTCAACCTCGGGCTTGATTTGCGCGGTGGTGCGCATTTGCTCGCCGAAGTGCAGGTCTCGGACGTCTATAAGGCGCGCATGACTGCGACGTGGCCCGAAGTGCGCGACTTGCTGCGCGAGGAACGTGCCACCATCGGCACCATTCGCCTGCAACCCGGCCCCGACGATGAACTGCGTGTGAAAATCTCCAAACCAGAAGCCATTCAGGAGGCTGCGAGCCTCGTGCGCGGTCTGGCGCGGCCGGTTGTTTCACTTACCGGGGCAGGGGCCACCGACATTCAGGTCAGCACCGAAGGCGACACAATTGTTGTGCGCCTGTCAGAAGCAGAACGCCTCGCCACCGATCAGCGCACTGTTCAACAAGCGTTGGAAATTGTGCGCCGCCGGATCGACGAAGTGGGCACACGTGAACCGACCATTCAGCGCCAAGGTACTGACCGGATCCTGATTCAGGTGCCGGGCATCGGGTCGGCTTCCGAACTCAAAGACATCATCGGCACCACGGCTCAGCTGACGTTCCACCCCGTTCTTGGGCGTGGCGCCAATGCTGATGGCTCCGCTGGTATTGGCAATCAAATTCTGCCGTCGCTGGATGAAGAGGGTGTCTTCTACACCGTTGAAAGCGCACCGGTTGTGACCGGCGAAGAACTGGTCGATGCCCAGCCGACGTTTGACCAGAACGGGCGGCCTGCGGTGAACTTCCGCTTTAATCCCACAGGCGCGCGCAAATTCGGGGACTACACGGCCGAGAACATCGGCAGCCCGTTTGCCATCGTGCTTGACGGCGAAGTGGTCTCCGCGCCTACAATCCAAAGCCACATTCCAGGCGGCTCGGGCATCATCACCGGCCGCTTCTCGGTGGAAGAAACCACCAACCTCGCCGTTCTCTTGCGCGCGGGGGCATTGCCTGCCGAGCTGACCTTCCTTGAAGAACGCACCATCGGCCCGGAATTGGGTCAAGACAGCATCGAGGCCGGGCGCATCGCCTGTATCGTCGCATTCGTGGGCATTCTGGTCTTTATGTTCCTCAGCTATGGCACGTTTGGCCTCTTCGCCAATATCGCGCTGATCATCAACGTGGGCATGATCTTTGGCCTGCTCAGCGTCATCGGCGCCACGCTGACGCTTCCGGGCATCGCTGGTATCGTGTTGACCATCGGTATGGCGGTGGATGCCAACGTGCTGGTGTTTGAACGTATCCGCGAAGAGCTCAAGACCTCCAAAGGCCCGGCGCGGGCCATCGATCTTGGCTATGAAAAAGCGCTTTCGGCCATTCTGGACGCCAATATCACCACATTCATCACCGCCGTGATCCTCTTTGCCGTGGGTTCCGGCCCAGTACGCGGCTTTGCCATCACGCTGGGGCTCGGCATTATGACATCTGTCTTTACCGCGATCTTCGTGACGCGTTTGATGGTTGTCATCTGGTTTGAACGCCGCCGACCCAAGACAATCGAGGTTTGACCCCATGCGTTTGAGACTTGTTCCCCAGAATACCAAATGGGATTTCTTCTCCCGCCCTTTGCTGTGGCTTGGCATCTCCACTGCTCTGATGATTGCGGCGCTTGTCAGCTTTTCCCTTCAGGGACTGAACCTTGGCATCGATTTCACCGGCGGCACGACCATCCGGACCGAAAGCGCGCAACCAGTTGTGGTCGCAGAATATCGCGAGGCTTTGACGCCGCTACAGCTGGGCGATGTGTCCATCGTCGAAGTGGATGATCTTAGTTTTACGGCTGATCAGAACGTCACAATCATTAAGTTTCAGGCCCAAGCCGGCGAAGAGGCGGTGTCTGCCGATCTGATCCGTCAAGTGCAGGCGCAACTGCAGACAGTGGTGCCTGACATCAGCTTTGTGGCGGTGGAATCCGTTGGCCCCGAAGTGTCGGGTGAGTTGATCACCAAGGCCGTTTTGGCCGTCACTTTGGCGATTGCAGCAGTGCTGATCTATATCTGGCTGCGCTTTGAATGGCAGTTCGCGCTTGGCGCGGTGGCGGCGCTGGTGCACGATGTGGTGCTCACCATCGGCGTGTTTTCCGAACTGCAGATCAAGTTTGACCTTGCCATTATTGCCGCGCTTCTGACCATCGTGGGCTACTCGCTCAACGATACGGTGGTGGTGTTTGACCGCGTTCGGGAAAACCTGCGCAAATACAAAAAGATGGAGTTGAAAGAGGTGCTGAACATCTCGATCAACGAAACCCTGAGCCGGACGGTGATGACCTCGGTAACAACACTGTTGGCGTTGATTTCGCTCTACGTGCTGGGCGGCGACGTGATCCGTGGCTTTGTATTCGCGATGATCTGGGGCGTGATTGTGGGGACCTATTCCTCGGTCTTCATTGCATCAGCGGTTCTGCTGAAACTGGGCGTCAAGCGCGATTGGTCCAAGCCAGACAACACATCCGGCAACCAGTTTTCCAACGTGGATGCCTGAACTTCTGACCCAGGCGCTGGCCTTTGAGGGCCTTGCCTGGGTTGCTTTGGCTGCCTTTGTCGCGGGCGTTGTGCGCGGCTTTTCAGGATTTGGGACCGCTCTGATCTATCTGCCGGTGGCAGCACAGGTCATGCCGCCTGTGTGGGCCATTCTATCGCTTGCCGCGATGGATGTGCTGGCGCCAGCCCCCAACATTCCCGCCGCCGTACGCAATGGCCATCCCCGTGATCTGGCGCGGTTGATGGGAGGGGTAGTTCTCGTTCTGCCGGTTGGGCTCTGGGTTCTGACATTGGTCGACCCTGCGGTGTTTCGCTATGCGGTGTCTTTTGTGACTTTGGCAATGCTCGCAGTCTTGCTGTTTGGGCTGCGCTACCGTGGCGCAATCACGCGACGAATGGTCTGGGGCATCGGGGGCGCGGGCGGATTTATGGGCGGCGCGGCTGGAATGCCGGGGCCACCGGTGATCCTGTTTTACATGGCCAGCCCCCACGGCCCGTCCGTGGTGCGGGCCAACACAATGGCCTATTTGTTTTTCTATGACCTGCTGCTGATCGTGGTCCTGCTGTTGCTGGGGTGGTTTGAGGCTCTGCCCTTTGTGCTGGGCCTCGCCTTAGGCGTTCCGGCAATGGCGGGCAACTTGTTGGGGGCCGCGCTCTTCCATCCGGAGCGGGAGCGGCTATACCGAGGCGTGGCTTATACCGTTATCGCAGGCGCGGCGATTTCGGGCCTGCCGATCCTGAGCCATGGAGGGTAAAACATGCAGATGAACGAAGTGCACTATGAGGACGCTGTACCAATCGACGGCTATGGTCCCGGCTTTTTCCGCATCAACGGCGAAGTGCTCAAAGGCGCGGCAATCATCACCACCACGGGCGCGCGGGGCTGGCAGGGCTATGACGACGTAGCAAGTGTTCTGGCTTTGGCAGGCGAGGTTGATTTTATCCTTTTGGGGACAGGCGCGGACATGGTTCCGGTCAACAAAGCGTTTCGCGACACAGTAGAGGCGGCCGGTATCGGTGTTGAGCCGATGGCGTCACCTTCGGCGTGTCGCACCTACAACGTTTTGGTCAGCGAGGGCCGTCGCGTGGCGGCCGTGGTTTTCCCGGTCTGATATTCCGCACCGAGCGCTCCCGCCCGGATGCAGCGGTTGAGCGTGGTTCAAGCACAGAGCTGGGGACTGTCAGGGGCGCGGCTCCTTCTTGGTCGTGCGGACCAATTCAACCCCGAGGCATTTTCGGATCAAACTGCACGGTCGGTTAATCGGCCTGTTTGCCGTTTTCGCCACCGATGTAATGCTGACGGGATACCGACGTGATACAGACCTCTGGTTTCATCATGTTTTCAGCGCGTTAAGACTTGATTCGCGACCAATGCGCCCGACGCGCCATTTTGCTTTTGTCATGGCCTTTGATGGGCTAAGTCAAAGACATGACTTTGACTGTCTCTGATTTGACCGTATCGCGTGGCGGCATTGCCGTGTTGGAAGGCGTGAGTTTTGAACTCGCACCGGGCCGTGCCTTGATCCTTCGTGGACCCAACGGGATCGGCAAGACCACATTGCTGCGAACAGTGGCAGGGCTGCAACCAGCGGTATCGGGCACTGTGACGGCGCCTGAAGAAAGCATCGCCTATGCCGCGCACAGCGACGGGCTTAAGGCGATGTTGTCGGTTGAAGAGAACCTGCGTTTTTGGGCCCAAGTCTTTGGTCAATCCAATATTGATACCGCCGTTCAAGCCTTTGATTTAACGGATCTTCTGGAGCGTCCTGCCGGAACTTTGTCGGCCGGTCAGAAACGGAGATTGGGGCTGGCGCGGTTGCTCGTGACCGGTCGGGCGATCTGGATTTTAGATGAGCCTACTGTGTCTTTGGACGCGCACTCGGTTGCCCGTTTCGCTGACGCTGTGCGACGCCATCTTGCGGATGGAGGCAGCACATTGATCGCCACCCATATCGATCTTGGGCTTGACGGCGATGAGCTGGATGTCGGGCCGTTCAAAGCCAGCGGATCCCGTCCTGATCCCAACGGATTTGACGAGAGTTTCTTATGATTGCGCTGTTGACCCGCGATTTGAAGCTGGCGATCCGCGCCGGTGGCGGCTTTGGCCTTGGCCTCGCATTTTTCCTTATTGTCGTGATACTTGTGCCTTTCAGCGTTGGGCCGGAAAGTGGCCTTTTGTCGGACATTGCGCCCGGTGTTTTGTGGCTCGGGGCGTTGCTTGCCTGCCTGTTGTCGCTGGATCGCATTCTGGCGCTGGACTGGGAGGACGGGACGCTCGATCTGATGGCGACCTCACCATTGCCACTTGAAGGCGTCGTGACAATCAAAGCCCTCGCGCATTGGCTCACCACCGGCCTGCCACTGGTGATTGCTGCACCTCTTTTTGGACTGCTGCTCAACTTGCCACAGGCGGGCTATCCTTGGCTTGTTCTGTCACTGGCGATTGGCACGCCGGCGCTAAGCGTCGTTGGCACGTTTGGGGCGGCTTTGACGGTTGGCCTAAAGCGGGGTGGCCTGTTGTTGTCGTTGCTGGTGCTGCCGCTTTACGTTCCAACCTTGATCTTTGGCGCCGAACTGGCGCGGCGGGGCGCGGACGGGCAGGCCACCACCACACCGATGCTGATGTTGGCTGGGATCACATTTGGCGTGATCGCTTTGTTGCCCTTTGCGAGTGCCTTGGTTTTGCGTGTAAATCTACGGTAATCAGGTAAAGATTAATCGAAATCAAAGTCGCCAGCCGCGAATTCGGCAAAGTAGGGCGCGGCGAAAAAGTTAGACAGGTAGGACACACCCATGGCTTCGATTTGGGAATATGCCAATCCGGTAAAATTCAGCAAAACGGCGAGCACCGTTTTGCCTTGGGTGAGCGTTTTGGCTGCGGTCACATTGGCCGTCGGCTTGGTGTGGGGGTTTTTCTTTACACCCGATGACTTTCGCCAAGGCTCCACCGTCAAGATCATCTATATCCACGTACCTTCTGCGATGATGGCGATCAACATCTGGGCGATGATGCTGGTGACGTCGCTGATCTGGCTAATCCGCCGCCACCATGTGTCGGTATTGGCCGCCAAAGGTGCGGCGAGCGTTGGAGTGGTTATGACCTTGATCGCTCTGATCACCGGAGCTGTCTGGGGTCAACCGATGTGGGGGACTTGGTGGGTCTGGGATCCGCGACTTACGTCATTCCTGATCCTTTTTCTGTTTTACCTCGGATACTTGGCGTTGTGGGAGGCGATTGATGATCCTGACACCGCCGCGGATCTGACTTCGGTTTTGTGCATCGTTGGTTCGGTCTTTGCAATGCTCAGTCGCTATGCGGTGAACTTCTGGAATCAGGGGCTGCATCAAGGCGCATCAGTGATGCGTGCCGGTGCTGTGACCGGGACTGATACCGAAGAGAAAGTCTCCAACATCTTCTTTTATCCGCTGCTGCTTTGCATCATCGGGTTTGTTCTTTTGTTTGTGGCGCTGGTGTTCCTGCGCACGCGGACAGAAATTCACAAGCGTCGCACGTCGGCGCTCTTGGCACGGGAGCGTCTGAGCTGATGCCTGAGCTTGGGAAATATGCGACCGAAGTCCTGACGGCTTACGGTGTTTCAATTGTTTTGACGACAGTGTTGGTTCTGGCCAGCATCCGTGCGGCCCGTAAGGCGCGCAAGGACTTGGAAGCAGCGGAGGCACGGCGCGATGAGCGATGACGTGACCGAGGATGGCACCAAGAAAAAAGGTGTGTCGTTTCTGATGCTTTTGCCGCCGATCCTTTTTGGTGGGTTGGCGCTTTTGTTTCTGTTGGGAATGAACCGCGAGAACCCTGATGAACTTCCGAGCGCGCTGGTTGGGCGACCGGCTCCAGCTATCGAAGTCTCTCAGTTTTCAGATATGCAGGAAGTCACGGACGCGGATTTGCGTGGCGGTGGCCTAAAGCTTGTGAATTTTTGGGCCAGCTGGTGTGGCCCGTGTCGCGTCGAGCACCCGAACTTGATGGCGCTCAAGGCCGAAGGCGTTGAAATCATTGGCGTGAACTACAAGGATCAGCCTGCCAACGCCGTGCGGTTCTTGTCAGAACTTGGCGATCCCTATGCCAAAGGCGGTGCAGACACCACAGGCCGTATGGCGCTTAACTGGGGGGTCTATGGTGTGCCAGAAACCTATCTGATTGACGGCGAAGGTAAGGTGGTTTTGCGTATCGCCGGGCCGGTGACCCAGCGCGAGATCGACGAACGCCTTGGTCCTGCGATGGAAAAGCTGCGCTAAACGTTCTGTTTGCGGCACAGGCTGACTCTGCTTGAGCTTCCTTTTGCGGGCAAAGCCATTACTCTTGTGGCATCTGCAAGGGAGAGGCCGATGGAAATTCACCCCCTGACGGGCAACTTAGGCGCTGAGATTTTTGGCGCCGACATCAAAGACGCTGCACAGTTTGACGAAATCAAACGTGCGTTTGCTCAATACTCGGTCATCACATTGCGGGGCCAAAACATCACGCCGGAGGATCATCTGGCATTTGCGCGGCGCTGGGGAGACATCAACGTCAATCGGTTTTTCAAAGCGTTGGACGGTCATCCCGAGGTTGCCATTGTGTTGAAAGAAGCCGACCAAACCGGCGCGATCGGAGAAGTGTGGCACACCGATCATGCTTATGATCAAGTTCCGGCATTGGGCTCAATCCTGCACGCAATCGAAACACCGTCCTATGGCGGAGACACAGCGTTTTGCGCGATGGGCGCGGCTTATGATGCCCTGTCCGACCGGTTCAAACAGCTGCTGAGTGGCCTGAGTGCCTGGCATTCATCGAGACACGTGTTTGGGGCGAGGCAATCAGAATCAGAGGCGTCGCAAACCGGGCGTGTGGGCAATGCTGACAAGGCCACTCAGGACGCTCTGCATCCGGTTGTGATCAGACATCCTTTGTCAGGTCGGTTAGGGCTTTTTGTGAACCCGCAGTTTACGACTCGAGTTGACGGTCTGTCGCCAGAGGAATCCGACGCTATTTTGAACATGCTCTATGTGCATTGTCAGAAGCCGGAGTTTCAGTGTCGGGTGAGTTGGAAGGCTGGCGACGTGACCATGTGGGACAACCGTGCGACGTGGCACAAGGCCATCAATGACTACCATGGGCATCGACGCTACATGCACCGTGTGACGGTCGAGGGTGTGCCTCTCACCGCTGCATAAACGCGTGTCTCAACAGATTCAAAGACCCTGAGAAGCAAGTTCAGGGCCCTATGTGTTTGCAACACTCGCTGGGATTACGCCTTTGCGAGATTTCTCAGCACATAGTGCAGCACGCCGCCATGTTCGACGTATTCAATTTCCGGCGCAGTATCGATCCGACATTTCAACGTGATGGTTTTGGAGCTGCCGTCGGCAAAAGTGATCACACAAGGCACGTCTTGCAACGGCTCGACACTGTCGAGTCCGGTAATACTCACCACTTCGTCACCGGTGAGACCCAGTGTTTTGCGCGTGTCGCCATTTGTGAACTCAAGCGGGATCACGCCCATCCCAACCAAATTGGAGCGGTGAATGCGTTCAAAGCTCTCGGCAATCACGGCCTTGATGCCCAACAGCGCGGTGCCTTTTGCCGCCCAGTCCCGAGACGAGCCCGCGCCGTACTGAGCGCCGCCAAAGACGACCAAAGGCGTACCGTGGGCTTGATAGGCCATAGAGGCGTCAAAAACCGATGCCTGCTGACCATCAGGCCCTTTGGTGAAACCGCCCTCCACGCCGTCCAACATTTCGTTCTTGATGCGAATGTTGGCAAAAGTGCCCCGCATCATGATCTCGTGATTGCCGCGGCGTGATCCATAAGAGTTGAAGTCCCGCGGTGCCACTTGCCGGTCGACAAGATACTGACCTGCAGGCGAGGACTGAGCAAACGAGCCGGCGGGAGAGATGTGGTCCGTCGTGATCATATCGCCGAGCATCAAAAGAACCTTAGCGCCCGTGACGTTTTCGATAGTGCCCGGCTCCGGCCCCATGTCCTGAAAATATGGCGGGTTTTGGATATAGGTAGAGGTGGCGGGCCAATCATAGGTTTCCTGATCCGGCACACTCACGCCGCGCCACTTCTCGTCACCTTTGAAGACATCGGCGTATTTGCTTTGAAACGCCTCTCGGGTGACGGTTTTCTGAACCAAATCAGCGACTTCCTGAGCGTCCGGCCAGATGTCTTTGAGATAAACGTCGTTCCCGTCCTTATCCTGACCCAGTGGATCAGATGAAAGGTCGATGTCCATTGTGCCTGCGATGGCATAGGCAACGACCAAAGGCGGTGATGCCAGATAGTTGGCGCGCACATCGGGGCTGATGCGTCCTTCAAAATTGCGGTTGCCAGACAGGACCGACGTGGCCACCAAATCACCCTCGGCAATCGCGTCGCTGATTTCTTTTTGGATCGGGCCTGAGTTGCCGATGCAGGTCGTGCAGCCATAGCCAACGAGGTTGAAGCCGAGCGCATCCAGATCATCCTGCAGCTCTGCAGCCTCCAGATAGGCGGACACAACCTGTGAACCTGGCGCAAGCGAGGTTTTGACCCATGGCTTTCGGTTGAGGCCCAAGGCAGCCGCCTTGCGTGCCACCAAACCAGCTCCGATCATAACATAGGGGTTGGAGGTGTTGGTGCAGGAGGTGATCGAGGCGATCACCACTTTGCCGCTCTGCATCGTGTAATCTTCGCCAGCAACAGCCGTTTCTTTGTCCAAAGGTCGCTTGAAGGTCTCTTTCATTACGCGGTGAAAGGCGGTTTTTCCCTCACTCAAGGCAATGAAATCCTGCGGGCGTTTGGGACCGGAAATGGCGGGCACGATGGTGGCCATATCCAGATGCAGCCTGTCGGTATAAATCGGCGCGTAATTTTCGTCGCGCCACAGGCCATTTTCCTTGGCATAGGCCTCAACCAACGCGATCCGGTCTTCATCCCGACCAGTGTTGTGCATGTAGCGCAGGGTTTCGCCATCAATCGGGAAAAACCCGCAGGTCGCACCATATTCCGGCGCCATATTCGCAATGGTGGCCCGATCCGCCAAAGGCAGTCGGTCCAGCCCGTCGCCATAGAACTCCACAAATTTGCCAACCACGCCTTTGGCGCGCAGCATTTCAACAACTTTCAACACCAGATCGGTGCCGGTGGTGCCTTCGACCATAGTCCCGGTCAACTCAAAGCCGATCACTTCCGGGATTAGCATTGAAATCGGTTGACCCAACATTGCGGCCTCCGCTTCGATGCCGCCAACGCCCCAGCCCAATACGGCCGCACCGTTGACCATTGTGGTGTGGCTGTCGGTGCCAACAAGCGTGTCGGGATAGGCCACGTCTTCGCCACTTTGGTCCGTGTCGCTCCAGACGGTTTGGGCCAGGTATTCCAAATTGACCTGATGACAAATGCCGGTGCCGGGTGGCACCACGCGGAAATTTTCAAACGCGGTTTGCCCCCATTTCAGAAAGGTATAGCGTTCAAGATTGCGTTCATATTCCCGGTCCACATTCATCTGAAAGGCACGGGGGTTGCCAAATTCGTCAATCATAACAGAGTGATCAATCACAAGATCCACCGGCACTTGCGGATTGATCTTCGCCGCGGACCCGCCAAGGGCGACGATCCCGTCTCGCATTGCCGCCAGATCTACCACCGCCGGCACACCCGTAAAATCCTGCATCAGTACTCTGGCAGGGCGATAGGCGATTTCACGCGGGTTCTTACCACCTTGCTCCGCCCATTTACCAAAAGCAGCAATATCGTCGGTGGATACTGAAAATCCGCCGTCTTCAAACCGCAAAAGGTTCTCCAATACGACTTTTAGCGCGGCCGGCAAGCGTGAGAAATCGCCATAGCCTGCCTTTTGAGCGGCCGGAATCGAATAGAAGGCCAAGGATTTCCCGTTAACAGAAAGCGACTTGCGCGCCTTTGCTGTGTCTATTCCAACTGTGATGGGCATGTGCGGCTCCATTGGTGCGAAAATGGGTGGTACGAAAATGGGTCTTGACGAAAAATTGTCACTCAAAGGGCGGTGAGGTTCAAGGGGAAGACCGGCTGCCAATGCGGTATTCACTGCGATCTCGCAAAACGTTGATTGGTGTTACGGTGCCGGCTTGCGTAGAACGGAGTCAGGGGACGACTTCACGGAATGGACCATCAATGACAAAAGTGGCAGCTCTTTTCGCAATCCTTTGGTTTGCGGTGTCCAGCGTGGCTGTGGCGCAAACAACATATCCTGTGGTGGTTGAACTATATACGTCGCAGGGGTGCTCCAGCTGTCCACCGGCGGACGAGTATTTCCGTAAACACCTTGCGGGCCGCGACGATGTTATCGCGCTCGCGCTGCATGTAGACTATTGGGATTACATTGGGTGGAAAGATAATTTTGCCAATCCAGATTTCACCAACCGTCAAAAACTATATGCCCAAGCGGCCGGTCATCGCTCAGTCTATACGCCGCAGATGATCGTCAACGGTGCCGACCATGTGGTTGGAACGCATCCGGACAAGGTTGAACGCCTAATCAAAACCCACAAAGCGGCCAGTCCGAAAGTGTCCTTGAGCGTTGTACGCAAAGGCAATCGGGTGAAGATCGAAGCCCAGACCGACATGCGCAAGGAAATGAGCGTGCATGTGGTCCGCTACCGTGCGTCAGAGGATGTTGCGATCAAACGGGGTGAGAACGCTGGACGCACGTTGACCTACGCCAATATCGTAGATGATTGGAAAGTGGTGAAAACCTGGAATGGCCGTGCGCCGCTAAAGGTGGACGCTTTCGCCAAAGGTGATGGACCTGTGGTCGTTTTGGTGCAACTCAAAAACGGCGGACCGATCCTCGCGGCGGCCAGAATCCCTTAACTACAGTCTGCAAACTGTTGATTAGAGATATTAATCTTCGTCTGGAATGATAAGGTCAATGTCGCCCAGATCGACCAGATTTCGGACGGTTTTTGTGATCTCTGCCATTGCGGGCTCTGCTTCGGTTAGCTTCACCTTGCCTCTTTCCTCAACACCTTCGCGAAGCTGATCGGCAAGCCGGACAGAAATGTTGTCTAGAAGGAATTTTGAGGTTTCGCCAATGTCCCCTTCGGTCGCATAAGCGATGGCTGTGATCAGATCATCTTGATCAATGTCTCGCAACACTGCTGGAACGTCGAGCTTTTTCAAGCGCTTGTGGATGTGCGCGTAAGTAAAGATGGTTTTGCGCACTTTGATCGCAAAGTCCGCGTCGGTTTCGTCAAGAGAGTCCAGGATATCGTCGCGCGTTGCGATCGTAGAGTTGTTGAGAATGGCTCCGAGACGGCTTTCTGGACCGTCATTGAACGCTCGGGGTGGACGGTCGTCGATCTGGCACGCAAGCGTCAGGCCAATCCGGTCGACGGCTTCGGGCCCGATCTGGTCGGTCATGGACATGGCGTGTGTGATGCGTCGCGCTTTGTCACCTGGCAGCTGGCTGAGCAACGTGGCGGCCTTGTCGACGTCTAGCTTGGAGATCAGAACTGCGGAGACCTCGATGCTTTCGGCGGCAAGCAAATCGACCAGATCATTTATCGAAAGCGACTTTATGCGTTGCCAAGGCTGACCCGCAACCCGCACTCCGGCTTCCTTGCGCAGGCGCGCAGCGGTGAGCGGACTGATTTTCCCTTCGAGAACATTCAATGCGCCAGAGATCCCATTAGGGAAGGAAAGACCAATGGATTCGAGCTCATGCGCGAACTCCATGAGAACTTCGCCAAGAGTGCTGCGATCAATATACCCCATCTCACCCATCAAATAGGTGAGGTCGGACTGGTTTTCTTCGGAAAGGTTGGTGAGTTCCAGATCGGCGCCTTCGTTCAACAGAAACCGCACGATGATGGCTGCCTTATGCTTGCGCGACAGAGTTGAGCCGCCGCCCATCGGTGTCGATAGGGGAATTTGTGCCATTGGAATCGCGCTCATAGGGTTCTCCTTTGCTTGGGTGCACTGAAACACCCAAGCCTAAAGAATCCCTGAACAAAGCCGGGTCAGATCAATAGTTAAACGTGACACCGGTCTGCAATGCAGATGCTAGCGAGGCCTCTGCCCATGTGCCCGCGCCGCCGCGTTTCCGGATTTCGGAGAGTTCCGCACGTGCTGCTACCAGATTTCCGGCCTCTACATGCGCTTGGCCAAGATAAGACCGCGCGAGTATGTTGTTTGGGTTCTGAACGAGGGCCTGGTTATAGAACGCCATACCTTGGTCGACGTCGCCCAGTTTGCGATGGGTGAACCCCCAATATGTCAGCACCCGATCTTCGGATTGGTCCGACATTGCCGATAAGATCAGTTGGGCATCTTCAAACCGTTGGTTGTGAGCCAGCGCCCGCACATTGTCATACAGAGTGTCATCGGTCACGCTGGCGTTTTCAGGTTTGACGCAGCGGTTTTTTTTCTCACTCCACACTTTGTTTTTTTTGCATTCCTTCACCGGTTTAGGCTCAACCGGTGTCGCGTCACCCGCCGCAAATGCAGGAGCCGCCCCGACGAATGCGACAGCGGCGGACAAAATAACCTTCATCATAATGAAACAAACTCCAAAAACGGTCCGCACCCAGTGTGGGTGCAGTACCAATTGATTACGCAAGAAATTTTTGTATGGATCAACTTGTGCTGGAAACACAACGTTGTTTGCCAAGGTCCCACGAGGTTCCATCGGCACAAGACGCTACTGCGTGATCTTGACCGCAGCCCATGGCCGCCGCCAAACTGGGGGTCGCAGCTAAGGCCGCTGCGATGATTAGAGATTTCACTGTCATTTCCGCCTCCATGTACGATGCAAGGACTGTAACACAAGCGATGATAAACACTAAATCACAGGCGCGTTAATACCGGAAATACCATGCTATCGCCGAACATAACAAAAAAGCCGCGTTTGATAACGCGGCTTTTTCTTTGTATTTTGGTGACGGGCTTATGCGCCAAAAACACGTTTGAAAATCGTGTCTACGTGTTTGGTGTGATAGCCCATGTCGAATTTTTCTTTGACGCCATCAACGCCAAGCGCTGCAACAACGTCTGCGTCCGCCAACAGCTGTTCTTGGAAATCAACGCGCTCTTCCCAAACTTTGAGAGCGTTGCGCTGTACCATTGAATAAGCGTCTTCGCGCGAAACGCCAGCTTGAGTCAGGGCCAAAAGCACGCGTTGCGACATCACCAATCCGGGGTATTTGTTCATGTTTTCAAGCATGTTTTCGGGGAAGATCAACATTTTGTCGACCACGCCAGCCAAACGGTTCAACGCGAAATCCAGTGTGATGGTGGCGTCGGGACCAATGCCGCGCTCAACTGAGCTGTGTGAGATGTCACGCTCATGCCAGAGGGCAACGTTTTCCATCGCCGGCACCACTGCCATGCGGACAAGACGGGCGAGGCCGGTCAGGTTTTCGGTCAGGACGGGGTTCTTCTTGTGCGGCATGGCCGAGGAGCCTTTTTGACCCATCGAGAAGAATTCTGCACCTTCGAGCACTTCGGTCCGTTGCATGTGGCGAATTTCGGTGGCCACATTTTCGATGGAAGAGGCAATCACACCCAAGGTGGCAAAGAACATCGCATGGCGGTCACGCGGAATCACCTGTGTGGAAATCGGCTCTGCCCTTAGGCCCATCTGCTCGCAGACATGTTCTTCAACGGTCGGGTCAATGTTTGCAAATGTACCAACTGCGCCGGAAACCGCACCGGTGGCTATTTCCCAACGTGCCTTTTCCAGTCGGTTTTTGTTGCGGTCCATTTCGGCATAAAAACGCGCGAAGGTGAGACCCATTGTCGTCGGCTCAGCGTGGATCCCGTGAGAGCGGCCAACCCGCAGAGTATCTTTGTGCTCGTAGGCACGTTTCTTCAGCGCGGCGAGGACTTTGTCCATGCCTTCCAACAGGATGTCAGCTGCACGCACCAATTGCACGTTGAGCGTGGTGTCCAGAACGTCAGAGCTGGTCATGCCCTGATGCACAAAGCGGGCTTCTTCGGATCCAACGTGTTCGGCAAGATGGGTCAGAAAGGCAATCACGTCGTGTTTGGTGACGGCTTCGATTTCATCGATGCGGGCCACGTCAAATTCGACATCTTTGGCTTTCCAAACGGCGTCGGCGTTTTCCTGTGGAATGACACCAAGTTTGGCCTGTGCGTCGCAGGCATGCGCCTCGATTTCGAACCAGATGCGGAACTTTGTTTCAGGAGACCAGACGGCAACCATATCGGGGCGGGCGTAGCGAGGGATCATATCACGGCCTTGTGTTGTGAAGCTGGGGTTGCGCGCGGTTTAGACTGTGTTGGAGATATCAGCAAGTCGGGAGGGGCAAAGTGAGACGTATTGCCGTTGGTATAAGCGTTTTTGCATTGGCAACTGGGGCGGTTTCTGCGGCCGAGTGGCAGGCTTTGTCAGGCGAAGAGATTACCAGAGCGCTCACAGATCGAACCCTGCAATATGAAAACGCGACACAAGCATTTTATGCCTCTGGTCGTACTCTCTACAACGCAGGTACCGACAGTTGGGGATACTGGCAGGTGCGCGGTGACCAATATTGCAGCCAATGGCCACCCAGCGGCCTCTGGGACTGTTATGACGTTGCAGCGCAGGGCCAAACCGTCAAATTCATTTCCTCCGACGGATCATTTTCCGATGGAATTGTCATCGATTGATGCATCATCCGGCTGTCGTAATCACTTTACTTGTGCGTTCTAACGTTTTGTGAACAGGGCATTTATCTGCAATTTCAATCAATCGAAAGCGCTGTTCTTTATCCAAATTCCCAATCAGGTGAATGACCCGCTTGAAAGTGTCCACCTTATCGCCTTTTGGCATTTCCGCGTCTTTGACATGTAATTTGTCATGACTGACATCGACCCAGACATGGTCCAGCGGCCATCCTTTTCGGCGGGCGTACATGCGGATCGTCATCGAGGTGCAGGCACCAAGACCTGCGGCGAGAAAACCATACGGAGTCATGCCTTGATTTGTGCCGCCGTAGGCCAGCGGCTCATCGGCGAGCGCGTGGTGCAAGGGGCCGGAGTTCACATCTTGCAAGAAACCCTTAGGATCTGCCTCGGAAACTCGCACGATGCCTTCCGGCGCGCCCGGTGGCGGCGCTGGTGGGGCGAGGTCAAGATACCGGCCGGCCCAAGCGGCAATCACTTCAGCAGCGTATTCGGCGTCCTCGTTACGAGAAATGAGGTGATCCGCGTCATCCAACGTCACAAAACTTTTGGGGTGTTTGGCCGCGTCAAAGATCGCGCCGGCGTTTTCGACCCCCACGATTTCATCGCGAGGCGCATGCAGAACCAAGAGGGCACGTTTGAGCGTGGCAATTGCTGGGCCGAGATTGGCGGCATTTACGTCCTCAACGAAGCTTTGCTTGATTGTGAAGGGGCGGCCACCCAGACTCACTTCGGCGTGGCCATGTTGTTCGATGTCTTTCAAAGCGCCGCCAAAGTTATGAGTCACGTGGCTTGGGTCGAAAGGTGCCCCTAGTGTGGCGACAGCTTTAACGCCGTCAATGCCTCCTGCTGCACGCAACACGGCCGCACCCCCGAGGCTGTGACCAATGAGCAAGCTCGGCGCCATGCCTTTGGCGCTTAGGAATTTAGCTGCGGCGCGTAAGTCACTGACATTTGACGAAAAATTTGTATTGGAGAATTCGCCGCTGGAATGACCAAGGCCGGTGAAGTCAAACCGCAAAACAGCGATGCCCATCGTAGACAACCGGCCGGCGATGCGGCGGGCTGCGGGGATGTCCTTTGAACAGGTAAAGCAATGCGCAAAGAGTGCCGTGGCCAAGTGCGGCCCGTCCGGGAGATCAAGCCGCGCTGCCAGGTTGCCGCCGTCGTGGCCGGGAAATGTGACGCGTTGAGTGGGCATGGCGCTCTCCTAAATTGGATGTGCCTCCAAGATGCGCGCAGATAGCGCGGTCGGAAAGGGCCGAGCCAACGAAGTAACAGCAAGGTGACTGCTCGCGATCTTACGACTCGCCCATCAATGCCGGATCAAATGGGTATGTCGTCAAGTTTTCGAACCCATCTTCGGTAATCAAAACTTGGTCCTCTAGCTTGATCGAAAAATCTCCTCCGACTTCTCCGACCAGAGCCTCAACGCAAAGAACCATGCCGGGTTCCAGCGCATAGTCAAACGCACCAGGCACGGCCTTGTCGGCATAGGCGACCAAAGGCCATTCATCGCAAAGCCCCACGCCGTGCATCAGGCACCCATATTTTTGTTGCATGAACTTGTCGTCCAGCTTGTGACAGTTCGCGGTCAGTTCGGGAATTGTCACGCCAGGCTTCAGCATTTCCATGTTGGTCATTATGTGTTCATGGGCGTGCTGCATGGCGTAAACCATTTCATCTGTTGGCTTTTTGTCGCCAACCCACCATGTGCGAGAGATGTCCACACAAATGCCGTACGAGCCAACAAGATCCGTATCAAATGCGACGATTTCGTTATTTTGCACAATACGTGGGCCGCACTCCTGAAACCACGGATTGCTGCGCGGTCCGGATGCGAGTAGGCGCGTTTCGATCCATTCGCCACCGCGACGGATGTTTTCAGCGTGCAGCACAGCCCAGATATCGTCTTCGGAGGTGTTTCCAATGGGCACGTTGTCGCGGGCGAACTTCTCCATTTCCGCCACCGCGGTTTCGCAGGCATGGCTCGCGCATCGCATCGCAAGAATTTCGTCAGGACCTTTAACCGCACGAGATTTTTCGGTGACTTCTTCGCCTTCCATGATCTCAAAGCCCTGGGTTTCCAAGGCGCGCAACCCGTGCAGCATGATCTTGTCGACCGCGAGCCGTTTGTTACCCGGGGCATGTTCCTGAAGAAGCACGCGGACTTCGTTGGAGAAGACGTCGGCTGCGACGTCAACCTTGTCGCCGCGGTCAAAATAGAACAGATCTGCACCTGATCGAGCTTCACGCACTAGTGGATTGAATTTGCTTAGGAATGGCGCGTTCTTATAATCCCAAATTACCATATACCCATCGGCGCAAACCAGCACGGCTCGGAACGGATTGTGCGTGTTCCAAAGCTGCATGTTGGTGCTGTCAGTGGCGTAGCGAATGTTGAGTGGGTCAAACATCAGAAGGCCGGCGTACCCCCGGTCGGCAATATGCCGGGTGAGGCGCTCCCAGCGATAGCGGCGCATGGCTTGCAGATCAGGTTGCTGAAGGCCCGCTGCAGTCCATTCCTGAATGGCGAGGCGGGTGGGGCCAATCTCAACTCGGTTGGCGTCGTTGGGGGTGTTGTCGCCCAGCACCGCTCCGCGGCTGGGATCGATTTTGCGGGTGTCGCTGAAGTGTTGGTTCATGATGGCCTCCCTAAGGTCAGTCTGAAACCATGAAACAGTGTTTGACCCGCCTATTTGCGACGTGAAAAAGTTCGTTTTCAGATGCAGATGGCGGCGGTGTGGGCTACGAAGACGAGATGAAAAAGATACTTCAGACCTCTGTTCCCTATGATGCGTTGGCCAAAGTGGCGTTGCCGGGGATAGCACCCATGGCGACCGAAGACTGGATCATCGTGGACGAGTCTTATGGTGCGCAAATGGTTGAAAGAGAACGGCTTTTGTCGGAAAACCGTTCGGCCGTATTGGCGGCAACCAAAGGATCCGAGGCGGCTTGCGACGAGTTGTTGGAGGCGGTGTTGTCTGTGCTTGATACACGGGACGATTTTGACGTTGGCGATGACAGCGTAGTCTGTCCCGACGGGCGACACGTTGATCTGGATTTAGCGGATCCATTGGGTACAGTTGGGCGACTCGTGCAGCAGGATTTTTGTTTGCATGAAAAACGGGGCGATGAGCACGTGATGACAGCGGCTGTGTTGTGCTTTCCTGCCAGTTGGAGCTTGACCGAAAAGATTGGTAAGCCTCTGACACATATACATGTTCCTGTGCCAGAGTATGATGACAACATCGCGCGGCGTGTGCAGCGGCTGTTTGACGGGATCAAGGTCGGGCGGCCCCTGTGGCGCAAGAATGCACATTGGTATCGGGACCCGGATTTGTTTCATCCAAAAACCGAGAATGCGCCGCGGCATCAAGAGGTTGAAGGAGATTTTCTGCGCACTGAGCGGCAAAGTCTGTTGCGCTTGCCAAGAACGCAGGCCGTGGTTTTCGGCATTCATACCTTCGTTTTAGCACGAGAAGATGTCGACGTTTGACGCTGTCGGTATCGCGTCGGTATCGCGACTGCATCGCGACGGTGCGGTTTTCGGGCTTAGGCTTGATTGTTTTGGCGTCTGACTGCAGCCTGAATGAACACTAATGGAAAGGGTGTTTGATGGCAGGTGGTTTGCTGGCGCTGCTGGATGATGTGGCGGCGATCGCCAAGGTTGCGGCGGCGTCGATTGACGATGTCGCGGCGCAGGCGATGAAATCCGGAGCCAAGGCGGCCGGCGCGGTCATAGATGATGCGGCGGTCACCCCGAAGTACGTTCAGGGGTTTCGGGCAGAGCGTGAACTGCCAATCATCTGGAAAATTGCCAAAGGTTCGATCAAGAACAAGTTGTTCATTTTGCTGCCGGCGGCGCTGTTGCTGGCCAATTTTGCGCCCTGGCTGATTTCACCGCTCTTGATGATTGGCGGGGCTTATCTGTGCTTTGAAGGCGCGGAGAAGGTGTATCACGTTCTGGTTCCGCACAAAGAGCATCACGAGGAAGCGGTGGACGAGGTTAACGATCCTGCCCATTTGGAAGAGGCGAAGGCGGCAGGTGCCATCAAGACCGACTTTATCCTGTCTGCCGAAATTATGACCATCATTCTGAGCGCCATTCCTGAAAGCAGTTTCTGGTTTGAAGCGGCGACGTTGGCGCTGGCTGGTGTTGGGATCACGGTGGCGGTTTATGGCTCTGTGGCGTTGATTGTGAAGGCGGATGACTTTGGTTTGTTGCTGTATGCCAAGGGTAGGCTGGCGGCGACGCGGGCGTTTGGGAAATGGCTCGTGCGGGCGATGCCGGGCTTTATGAAGCTGCTGACGATCATCGGCACGGCGGCGATGCTGTGGGTTGGTGGATCCATCGTGGTGCATGGGCTTGAGGAACTGGGGTTTGGCTGGATTGGCCATCATATCCATGATTGGGCACATGCGGTTGGTCTTTTGGTGACGACGGATTGGACGCGCGCGGTGGAATGGATCGCAAAGGCCGCGATGGACGGTGTCTTTGGTTTGGCGCTGGGGTTTGTATTGATCCCTGTGGCGACCAAGATCTTTGCGCCAATTTTCACAAAGGTGACCGGAAGGACGGCTGGCGACGACGCGTCGCATTGAGCGACTGACGGTGCGTCATGGCGGTTGTGATTGTGCCTTAGTGGCATAGGCTGTGGCGAAACCGTCGAGGAGAGCCACGAATGGCGCAGACATTGGCAGAATTTTTGGACCGAGCCGACGTTGGGCAAAATGTGCCTGCGAATTGGGCGCAGGGGCGTACGGCGTTTGGCGGCTTTACGGCTGCGGTGCTGCTTAGAGCTGCGCTTGAAAGCGATACCGCATTGCCGCCGTTGCGTTCGGCGATGATAAACTTCACAGCACCCGTGACGCAGGCGCCGGACACCAGCGTAGAGGTGTTGCGGCAGGGACGGAATGTGACAACGCTGGAGGTCAAAGCCCGTGTCGCTGGGAAAGTTGTCGCCAGTGGCACGTTTTCCTTCGGCGCCTCTCAAGTTAGCCATGTGACGGATCTTCTTCCGGCGGTTGCTGCGCCGAAACCGGAAGACACAGAGCTTATGATCCCCAAAGGGCGCGAGGCGCCAGCGGCTTTTTTCAACAATTTCGAGGTGCGGCTGATCGAAGGCCACCGTCCGTTTGCGGGGGCAGAGCGCGGGCATGTGCGGATCTGGGCGCGGCATCAGGACAACGCAAGTTGGGACACACCAGAGGGGCTGATCTGTCTTGGGGATGTGTTGCCGCCGGCAATCTTTGTCAAAGCCACCAAGCCGGGGCCGAATTCATCGATGAACTGGATGTACAACGTTGTGCGCGAGGACACGTCGACGCGGGACGGTTGGTATATGCTTGAGACCGATCTGAGTGCGGCCGAGAATGGCTATAGCTCGCAAGTTATGCGGATCTGGAACGCGGATGGTGATCTTTTGGTGGATGGCATGCAGGCAGTGGTGACTTTTGTCTGAGGTTACTCAGAGATCTTCGGTGGTTTCGCCGGTCTGCGCGTCATAAGCGGCGGCCATAGCGGCTCTTAGGCGGGCAACGCATGTGTCGGTGTCTTCGTCCGGCCCGAAGTGCATCTGATCTAGTACGTCGATACGGATGGTGCCCTTGAATGGGAAAAATTTGCCGCGCGGCAACAGCTTGTCGGAGTGACTGATCACAAAGGGACGCACAGCGCGGCCGGTTTTTTGGGCAATCAGCACGGCGCCCGCTTTGAACGGGGGCAGGCCGGGTTTGGTGGCGCGGGTGCCTTCGACAAACAAAATCGGCGAACGTCGTTTTGGCATGATGTCGACGGCTTCGATGAGCGAAGAAAGCGCGTCGCGGCCTTTGGTTCGGTCGATTTTCAGAAGGCCGGCCCCATCAAATCCACGTTTCAGTAGAGCCGCCTCGCAAAGTTCCTTTTTGGCGCCAAATGTGACCCATTTTTCGTTGGGAATCACGTGCAGCATGGAAAACCCATCCAAGTGGCTGCGGTGGTTTACGGCGATGACGGAGTTTTCGTCTGTACGAAGTGCCTCGATGGCAGCGTCAGAGATGTCGACATCCACGTCTAGGAACCACAACAGCCAAGAACAGCAGCGGGAAACGGTGCGCCAAAACCAGCCGCGAAAGCCCGGGCGTTTGCCGCAGATCGTCGGAATGAAAGCGACGAACAAGAAGATAAAGGGGCCGAGCAGGACCAGAAAGCAACGCTTGATCAGGGTGACGAGCATGGGGGATGGACCTGTGGCGAAAGGGGTTCTGCGCGAGGGATACGCTTTGGTAGCCACATAGTGGCTTACGATAGGTAAAGATAGGGGGAATTGGGGTAGCGAACTGCGTTCGAAAGACAAGCGGCTAACAACTGTCTCCTAAAACAATCCACTTAGGGTTTCCATCGGCGCGGCGGTTGGTTCGCCCTTGTTGGGAAGAAGGCTGCGAACATGCTTTGCTCAGAATAGATGATTCTGTTCTTGCTGAACACGGTGTGCCGCTTTGCATGGGCCTTGTAGGAGCCGTAGCCGACAGCGTTGGATTGGTACACCACCTTGAGGTCAACGCCTTTGACCTCGCCCTCAAAGTACTCGCCGCCGATAACACGCTTTGTACGTCCAACGCCAAAAAGATTGTCGACGTCAATTGTGAAGCGTCTCTTTGGATTGTTTGCGACGGTGCAGGTTAGACCGTCAGCCGCAGGGAATCCGGACAACAGGTAAGTTACATTGTTGCCGTTGCCCCGTTTGGTGAGTGCACCGCGCCCGTTGGTTTCAGCGCAGGCGATGTCCCAGGGGAAGCGCTTGAATTCCACTTTGAATTGCCAGCTTTCAGGCGGGTAGTTGGCCTGAGGTTTGTTGGAATGAATGTTTTGGCCATTTGCATTACCGCAGATGGCAAAAAGCGCGAGGGCGGAAAGTAGGGACTTCTTAAAGAGGGGCATGGAAACTCGCATAGAAAAAGGGCGTTGCGACGTCGCGCAAGTTTGGGGGAATAACGAGGTTGCTTCTCTTATCCATCCCTTGAAACAAAGATTTTGGCGCTCGGATTTGGGCATAGCGTCGTTTCGCCCATTTCCAACAAGGTCGAACGCGATAACACGCGTAAATCGTCCCAGAACCGGTGTTTAGACAGAGCGACAGTCGTCCAGAACTCTAGTTGGCCGGATTTGTTCATAATAGCGCTGTCCAATTCGAAGAGCTTTGGCCATCGGTTTTTTGTGGCTTCTTCTAAGGCGTCAAAGGCTTCTCCAAAGTCCTCGACCAGTTCGTCGGGCACATGCACAAAACTTGGATAGAGAGACGCTTGTGTTTGAGCGTACTGACACAGCGCACGCAATGCCCAAATCAGGTTCGGAGGTATCGACATACGGTTGCTCCGCAATGCTAGTACACAACAAAACATATTAAAAAGGCGCCCCGAGAGGAGCGCCTTTTCGTTCTCTATCAACCCAAGATCACAGCAACGCTTTGGCTTTCTCGGCCACGTTGGCGGCGGTGATGCCGAATTTTTCGAAGAGCTCACCAGCCGGTGCGGAGGCACCGAAGCGGTCCATGCCGACGAAGTCGGATTTGCCGGCACGAGCACGTTCGCCAAGCAGCAGTTGATCCCAGCCGCCGGCGCGCACAGCCGCCTCGACACCGACACGCACTGCCGCGCCTGCAGGCAGGACTTTGCGGCGGTAAGCTTCGTCCTGAGCTGCAAACAGTTCCATGCAGGGCATGGAAACCACGCGGGTGCCGATGCCTTCCGCTTCGAGCAGTTTCTTGGCTTCCATGGCGGTGGAGACCTCGGAGCCGGTGGCGATCAGGATGGCCTGACGTTTGCCTTCGGCCTCGGCCAAAACATAGCCACCCTGCGCGGTCAGGTTCTTGAGCTTGTGCTCGGTGCGCAGCGTCGGCAGGTTCTGACGTGTCAGGGCCATCACAGACGGGGTGTCTTTGCTCGACAGCGCGATTTCCCAGGCCTCTGCGGTTTCTACGGAGTCGGCAGGACGGAACACATAGGTGTTGGGCGTCGCGCGACAGATGGCGAGGTGTTCGACCGGTTGGTGGGTCGGGCCGTCTTCGCCAACACCGATGGAGTCGTGGGTCATCACAAATACGGTGGGGATTTTGCTCAGCGCGGCCAGACGCATCGAGGGACGCGCGTAGTCGGTGAAGCAGAAGAAGGTGCCGCCGTAGGGACGCATACCGCCGTGCAGCGCCATGCCGTTCATGGCTGCGGCCATGCCGTGTTCACGGATGCCCCAGTAAACATAACGGCCCTTGCGGTTGTTGGTGTCAAACACACCCAGATCCGCCGTCAGCGTGTTGTTGGAGCCCGTCAGGTCGGCGGATCCACCCACGGTTTCCGGCATGATTGGATTGATCGCTGCCAATGCCATCTCAGAAGATTTACGAGTCGCCACTGTGGGCAGTTCCTCGGAAATCTGCTTTTTCAAGGCTTTGACTGTGGCCGAAAGCTTGTTTGGCACGTCCAGCGCATAGGCGCGGTTAAAGCGGGCCTGTTTTTGCTTGGAGGCTTCTGCGAAGCGACCTTCCCACTCGGTGCGATCTGCGGCGCCGCGGCTGCCGATGGCTTCCCACTGGGCTTTGATGTCGGAGGGCACTTCGAACGGGCCGGTTGTCCAGCCATAAGCGGCTTTGGCAGCGGCCATCTGGTCGGCATCGGTCAAAGCGCCGTGACCTTTGGAGGTATCTTGCGCGGCGTGGCCGATGGCAATGTGGGTTTTGCAGGCGATCATCGAAGGCTTTTTTGCCTTTTTGGCGGCGGTGATGGCAGCGTCAATGGCCGCGGGATCGTGGCCGTCGATTTCTTGCACATGCCAGCCGGACGCCTTGAAGCGTTTGACCTGATCGGTGCGGTCTGACAGTTCAACGGTGCCGTCGATGGTAATGTTGTTGTTGTCCCAGAATACGACCAAATTGCCCAGAGAATGGCGGCCTGCGAGTCCGATGGCCTCTTGGCTGATGCCCTCCATCAGGCAGCCGTCGCCGGCGATGACGTAGGTGTTGTGGTTCACAATTTTGCGGCCGTATTGGGCGCGCTGGATTTCTTCTGCCATGGCAAAGCCAACCGCGTTGGCAAGACCCTGACCAAGTGGGCCGGTGGTGGTTTCCACAGCGTCGATCAGGAAATTTTCAGGATGGCCCGCAGTCAGAGCGCCCATCTGGCGGAAGTTTTTGACCTGCTCAAGCGTCACTTGGGCGTCGCCCATGAGGTAAAGCAGCGAATAGATCAGCATCGAGCCGTGGCCCGCAGATAGGACAAAACGGTCGCGGTCAGGCCAGCTTGGCGCGGCGACGTCGAATTTCATGTGCTTTTCAAACAGAACGGTGGCCACATCAGCCATGCCCATCGGCATGCCGGAGTGTCCGGAGTTCGCTGCAGCGACGGCATCAAGGGTCAGGGCGCGGATTGCGGCGGCCTTCATCCAGTGATCGGGGTTGTTTTCTTTCAGGGTGGCGATGTCCATAAGACGTGCTCCAAATAAAACCAGAAACGGGGCTTGAAAGCTCAATAGCAGTGACGGGCCAACTTGCAAGCGCTGATAGGCCCGTTTTGCCTGTCAGTGAGGCAATGGGTGCGAAAAACGGCCTGGCGGCGGCGGTTTGAGGGGGGTGGGCGATCTTTTGTGCAGCTCCTAATTTGAATCAATGATCGACAAGGTGTGGCGCGTGCAAAAAGAACGTGGCAAAGTGACAGTCAAACGACAATTATCAGACCGATTGACGAACAAGGACGAGGCACATGAGTGACATCAGCGACCTAGAAGGCAGACTGAGCGGCGCGCTTGAGCGTATTGGCCGCGGGGTTGCGAAATTGGGTCCGGCCTCTGCGGCAGCGGACGCGGAAGTGCCTGCGGTTCAGGACATGAGCGAAGAGGTCGCAAGTCTGCGGCGCGCACTGGAGCATGAGGCCAGTGCCTCGGCGCAGTTGGAGGAGCGTCTTCGGGCGGTGACGCAGAAACAGGATGAGGCTGAAGCGGAACTTGCGGTGGCACGTGAAGCTGCGGAGAAAGCTGAATCCGATCTGGCGGCGGCACAAGAGACCGCTGATGCGTCAAAGGTCGAAGTTGCGAGTTTGCGGAGCACAGTTGATCAAGACAGCGCGGCTGGCGAAGAAGCCGATGCGCGTATTGAGGAGCTTTCGGAAAAAGTTGCAGCTCTGGAAGGTCAACTTGAAGCAGAGACATCTGCGCGGATCGCAGCCGAGGCAGCGGCAGACGGCGCGCGCCATGCATTGGCGGCGGCTGGTGCCGGTGACGGCGAAGCAAGCCTTGCGGCCAATCGTGAGGCGATGGAGCAGATGGCACAGCGCTTGCGCCGCATGCGCCGCATGAGCAAAGGTGTGCGTGAAAACAATGAACGGTTGCGGACCGTTGCCGAAGAGAAAGTGGTGGACGCCGGTTTGATCAACGATGCGTTGAAAGCCGAGATCGACAGTTTGAAAGCGCAACGCGAGGCCGAGATGGCAGAAGCTGGTGTTATTTTGACCGGTCTAGCGCCGATGCTGTCGGTGGCGAATGGGGTTGAGGCGGAAGCCGCCAACGAGGAGGATGCGTAATGCCTGAAGTACAAATCGAAGTGGGCGGCCGCGTATTCGAAGTGGCGTGTCAGGATGGTGAGCAGCATTTCCTTCAGTCTGCGGCCAAGATGCTGGACGCAGAGGCGCGCGTGTTGGTCAGCCAGGCCGGACGCATACCTGAGGGGCGTATGTTGCTTATGTCGGGATTGATGCTGGCGGATAAGACAGCGGGATTGGAAGACAAGCTCGGCGAGGTTGAGGCCAAACTCGCCGCGGCGCAACAAGAGATCGAGGGATTGAAATCGGCAGAACCCGAGAAGGTTGAAGTGCCTGTGATCCCGGGTGAAGTGACCGATACGCTGTCGGAACTGACGGCGCGGGCGGAAGCCATCGCCGATTTGGTCGAAGAAACGGTTGGTTAAGGCGCCGCGTTTTGAGCGTTTTTTTCATGAATGGATTGAAGGACCGGCGATGGCGCATCGCCGGTTTTTTTATATTTATAAATGAGTTGGTTGCGTGCTTGAGGGTTACTTAAGGTGATCTTTCGGGGAAATGGTCCACCGCCTATTCTGGTCTTCGGTGGTTTTTGATTTATCTGAAACGGGAAAGAAGACGTGATGGCGGCTCTTGTTCTTTGGCAGGGCTGGGCGTGCTGAGCGCGTGCGGCAGATTTTGTCAAATTGTGGAAACGTCTGGTTGGAAAAGCCCAGGATTGGCATGTTGTTTAAGCCTGCAGAAGGCACAACCTGTTCAGCAAAAACTCGCCCGTGTCGCAGGACGCGGGCGTTTTTTGTGTCCGGAGGCGCGACGGAAAGATAGAGGAACAGCGTACCAGAAGGATCAGGCGGTTAGTGGGCCGCCGATGTCGGGGTTTTTGGAGTCCAGAATGGCAAATCAATTAACAACATATGATCGGGTGTCGCGCTTAAATCACTGGGTGGTGGCGTGTTTGATCATCGGGTTGCTGGCCAGTGGACTGGCGTTGGATATGGTGCTGGAAGGCGCGGCAAAGGCGCCCGTGCGCAATGTTCACAAGGCGGTCGGGCTTGCAGTTCTTGTACTTGGTACATGGCGCGTTGTCTGGCGTCTGATGCAGGGGTTCGTTGCGCCATTGCAGCACGACTGGCAGGTCAAAGCGGCGCATTGGGCGCATGTGATCTTGCTGGTGGGAATTGTTGTGATGCCGGTGTCTGGCGTGGTGATGTCTTACTTCGGCGGTCATTCGATCGGCTTTTTTGGACTGTTCACCATTCCCGGTGGGCCGAAAATTGTCGTGATAAATGAGATTGCGGGAACCCTGCACGCCGTCATGGGCAAGGTGATGATTGCCACGCTTTTGTTGCATGTTCTGGGCGCGATCAAACACCATGTCTTAGACAAAGACGACACATTGAAACGCATGATCGGGCGCGCCTGATAAGCAACTCGCACACCCGAAAATACGAAAAAGCCCCGCTAAATAAGCGGGGCTTTTCATATAGTTGGAAGGCTTTGTTCAGCCGTTAGCTTCGCGGATTTTGTCCGCGGCGTCTTTGTCAAATGCCACACCGTTGTCGGCAAACATCGTGTCGAGTTCGCTGGACAGGACCATCTCGGTGATGATGTCGCAGCCACCGACAAATTCGCCTTTGACGTAAAGCTGCGGGATAGTGGGCCAGTCGGAATAATCCTTGATACCCTGACGCACGCCTTCGTCGGCCAGCACGTTCACGTCGGTATAGTCGACCCCCATGTAGTTCAGCACGCCCGCCACGCGGGAGGAAAAGCCGCACTGGGGCATGTCCTTGGTGCCTTTCATGAAGAGCACTACGTCGCTGGCTTTGACGGTTTCGTCGATTTGATTGTTTACATCACTCATGTCGCGTTTCCTTGTGACGGCGGTACCGTGTTTGGGTTGCCCATCATATAGGGCCAATTCATGCGCTTTGCCAATGCAGCCTGTTCGCAGGCTTTGACAGACGCGGTCACTTTTTCTTATCAGACGGGACAAACAGCTTGGCGTAGTCCTGTGGGTCCTTCGGGACTTTCCACGTAGCAACGTTGCCGCCGCCCATGCCGGATTGGTAATCCGAGCGTAGGGTGTGGTTGTCGGGGTCGCTGTCGTCTTGCTCAATCGGGTTGCGGTTACGGCTGTGCCATGCAAGCAAGCCGGCCATGCCAACAACGGCGAGCACGAGGGTTGGGATCAGCCATTCCACGCGCTCAATCCCGCTTGCGCGCAGGGGTCGCGCGCGGGGATTTGGCGCGTCGGGCAGCATCGTAGCCGACGGCGACAACCATCAGTGCGATCACGAGGCCAATTCCGAGAAGCGCGTATCCCATGGCTGGGCCCTTATTCCGGCGCGCGGGTTGTCAGGGCCAGCGCGTGAAGATCGGCGTTGTTGCCGTCCATCTTGCCTTTAAGCGCGGCATAAACAGCGCGCTGCTGTTGTACACGGTTCTTGCCGCGAAAGCTCTCGTCCACGACCATTGCGGACATGTGCACACCATCGGTGCCGCCGATTTCGATTTCGGCATTCGGGAAAGTTTCGCGCAAGAGGTCTTCGATTTGGTGCGGGTTCATCGGCATCCGGGATGTCCTTTGTCTTGTTTGGTCAAAAATGTAGGGATGCGGCGGAGGCTCTGCAAGGCGATTCAGAGCGAAGGGTCCACGTGTGGTGCGATCTGATCGATGAAGTCGGGCAATGCGTGCAGGGCGTCCTGTACGGCGTCGTCCTCAAAATCCCAAACAGATGTGGGGTCGGGCGGGCAGAGCGCAGTCATGAGGGTCGTGGCGCGGGTTTTGAGCGTGTCGGGCAGGGGCAGCGCGTGGGCTTCCTGAAGCACCTTGAGGGCTTCGTGAATCGGGCGCAGCACGCGCAGCGCGTGGGTCATATGTGTGAGCAGGTCGGAATCATCGCGCCATGTTTCGCCGTCAAAAAGGTCTTGGGTCACCCGCTGGCCTGCGCCGGCGCAGGAATAAGCGACGCAACCGCCAAAACCCTTGGATGCGAGATCGGAGTGGATGGTGCAGCGGAAGTTGTTGGCAAGGTTTGGACACGGGGTGTCGATGTCCTTGAGGATGGCGAAATCCTCATGAGCCTCAAATGGATAAGCTGCGCAGCAAAGGGCTGCGCAGCTTGAACAGTCATCGGTAAGTGCCGGTAAATTAGGCACTTTGTCAGCCATGGTTTAGGCTACAGCAGCGGCAAAGCTGCTGCGGAATGTCTCTGAGAGTTCTGCCAGAGGCGCCTCGGAGCTGCCGAATTTCACCATGTCACCAGTGAAACGGCCCACAGATGTGATGGGCACGCCAGCTTGTTGGGCGTTGATCATCAAAGCTTCGGCTTGGTCAAAGTTACAGGCCACAAGATAGCGCGCCTGATCTTCGCCAAACAATGTGGGGGTGTCGTCCATATCAAGCTGCACGCCAACGCCAGCGGCTTCGGACATTTCAAAGGCCGCAAGCGCCAGACCGCCGTCGGCAAGATCGGTGCAGGCTTTGATCAGGTCGCGGTTATCGCGCACAAAATCACCGTGCAATCGCTCCGCTGTCAGATCCACGTGTGGGGCATCGCCGTCTTCGCGGTTGAAGACCTCGGCGAGCAGTGCAGATTGGCCAAGGTGGCCGTCTGTTTCGCCAATAACCATCGCAACGTGGCCGTCGCGGGCTTCGCCCAGTATAGGCTCTTCGCCAGCGGCAATCAGGCCAACGGCGCCGATTGTCGGCGTGGGCAGAATGCCGGAGCCGTCGGTTTCGTTGTAGAGCGAGACGTTGCCAGACACGATTGGCATGTCGAGTGCGGCGACAGCTTCGCCGATGCCTTTGATGGCGCCCACAAACTGGCCCATGATTTCAGGCTTTTCGGGGTTGCCGAAGTTCAGGTTGTCGGTGCTGGCCAGTGGCTTTGCGCCAACAGCAGACAGGTTGCGGAAGGCTTCGGCAACGGCCTGTTTTCCACCCTCGATTGGGTTGGCTTTGACATAACGGGGCGTCACGTCGGAGGTGAAGGCGAGTTTTTTGTCAGTGCCGTGCACGCGGATCACGCCCGAACCCATGCCGGGACGTTGGGCGGTGTCGCCCATGACCGTGGTGTCGTATTGCTCATAGACCCACTGTTTGCCCGCGTAATTCGGGGACGTGATGAGACCTTTGAGGCCATCGATTGCGTCGATCTGTGGCACATCAGCGAGTTCTTCAGCGGCAGGAGTTTCGACCCATGGGCGGTCGTATTCCGGCGCGCGGCCCGAGAGCGGCGAGAGCGGCAGATCAGCTTTGACGTCGCCGTTGTGCAGGATCAGGAAGCGATCCTCGGCGATGGTTTCGCCGACAATGGCAAAGTCGAGATCCCATTTGGTGAAGACAGCGCGGGCTTCGGCCTCAAGCTCAGGGTTGAGGACCATCAGCATGCGTTCCTGAGATTCAGACAGCATCATTTCATACGCGGTCATGTTGTCTTCACGCTGCGGGACGTCTTCGAGGTTGAGTTTCACACCCAGTTGGCCTTTGTCACCCATTTCTACGGCGGAACAGGTCAGGCCTGCGGCGCCCATGTCCTGAATAGAGATTACGGCGCCGGTTTGCATCAGCTCCAGAGTCGCCTCCATCAGGCGTTTTTCGGTGAAGGGGTCGCCAACCTGAACGGTGGGGCGTTTTTCTTCAATCGTGTCGTCAAATTCGGCAGAGGCCATAGTTGCGCCACCAACGCCGTCCCGACCGGTTTTCGCGCCCAAGTAAACGACCGGCATGCCGATGCCCGAGGCAGCGGAGTAGAAGATGCCGTCAGATTTGGCGAGGCCAGCCGCAAACGCGTTCACAAGGCAGTTGCCGTTGTAAGCCGGGTGGAATCGGACTTCGCCGCCGACGGTTGGAACTCCGAAGCAATTGCCGTAGCCACCGACGCCCTCAACGACGCCGTTCACAAGCTGTGTGGTTTTGTGGTGCGCGGGTTCCCCAAAAGAGAGCGAGTTCATCGCCGCGACGGGGCGGGCGCCCATGGTGAAAACATCGCGCAGGATGCCGCCAACGCCGGTTGCCGCGCCTTGATAAGGTTCGATGTAGGATGGGTGGTTGTGGCTTTCCATTTTGAAAACCACCGCATCGCCGTCACCGATGTCGACAATACCGGCGTTTTCACCGGGGCCACAGATGACCTGCGGGCCTTCGGTGGGCAGGGTACGCAGCCATTTCTTGGATGACTTATATGAGCAGTGCTCATTCCACATGGCAGAGAAGATGCCGAGTTCTGTGAACGTTGGCTCGCGTCCGATAATCTCGAGTATCAGGTCGTATTCGTCAGGCTTCAGTCCATGAGCTTCGATAAGATCGGTGGTGATGGCCGGTTCCTGCATGTCGCGAGAGTCCCCAAAATAAACAGCGTTTGAGGGGCTTTTAGGACAGCAGGGCCAAAAGGGGAAGGGGGTAGGCGGAGATGGTCAGAAACGCTGGCCAACGTAGACGTATAAAGTGTTCTCTCCAACTTCGTTGCGGGCGACGTCTACCGAGAACATTGCCTTGAATTTCTTGGAAAGTTGAAAGCGGCCACCCAGCCCGCCGGCGATTTGCCCGCCACCGTTGTCCAAGCGATCGAAGGAAGGGCCTGAAAACCCGATGCCTGCAAAGGCCACGCCGCTGAGACGGTCAGTGAAGTTGTGGCGTAACTCGCCCTGAAAGGAGAGCAGGCGGGAATTCAGGAAACGAGTGGGGTTGTAGCCGCGAAAACCGTCTGTGCCGCCGAGGGAGCATTTGTCAAAAAAGGGCGCTGAGCTTGAGGCCATACACGCCGTGGCGCGCAGTGCGACGCTGTTTTTTGGTCCGAGTGCTCGATAGGCGTTAAAGCGCGTGGTTAGCTTTTGATAGCCGCTGTTGCTTTGGTTGAGCAGTTCTCCGTGCATGACCTCGACATCCAGATAGTGGCCGGACCTTGCAGAAAACGTGTCGTCGCGGGTGTCCCATTGAAGAAGCGCGGACAGGCTGACCAACTCGGCGTTGACGAGCGGCAATGCCGGAAGGCCCGGTGATGACGTGTCATAAGCCAGGTTCGTGTCCAGATAACGCAAACGGCCGCCGATATGCGTATCTTGCCACGCTTGGTGCAATAGTTCGGCGTTGATCAACGTGCCGTCCTGATTCACTGGGAATTTCAGATTGCCGATATAGAGGTCATAGAACATATCCGCCTGACCAGCGGTCAGGTTGAGTTTCCACGTATTTTCATGAAAGGCAAAACTGGCCGTCGCAGCGAACGCTTCTGACCCGTTCTCGCTGCGAAGGGCGCCCACACCAATCATTGAAGTGTCGCTGGCTTCATCCGTTTTCAGAAGGTAGCCAAGGCCAAGCGCGAGCCCCGCGCCTACGAGCTCGTTGCGAAACGGGATAGGCGCGACAACCACAGAGCCGTTGCTAAAGCCGATGTCATCGGCATTGGCTTTGGATATCTGGTTGGTCAGAACTTCCGTTCCGGTGTCGGCAAGACCCAATGCAGGGCTCAACAGGGCCCCGGTGAGTGCGGCCGAGCACGAGAGACGCCGGAGAGAGCTGCGCAAACCCATTAGCCTTAGTCCGGTCCTTTTGCAGGGGCCGCGTCGCCAGCTTCGACTTGCTGTTGAGCCGCCTCTGAAGCGGCGGCAGTCACTGCGGCTTTTTCGGCGTCCGACATATTTTCTTGGTCCATGCCCGGAATGGCAACGCGCACTTCGCGACGGGCAAAGTCGATGCCGTTGGCGGCAAATTCGGATTTGACGCGGTTATAGATTTCCTTGCGGATCATGAACTGTTTGCCGGGCTTGGCCATGAATTTGCCGCGCATGATCATGCCGACATCGTCGATGTCAAAGACGCCTTGCGATTTGAACGGCTGCAGGAAGTCGTCTTTGAAAAGGTCTTCTTGCAGCATTTCTTGCCCGATTTTCTTGAAGATCTTTTTGACTTTGTTGGGGTCGGTATCAAAGGGCACCGTGAATTTGAGTTTCATGATCACCCAGTCGCGCGAATAGTTCGTGAGCTTGGGGATTTCGCCATAGGGGATGGTGTGCACGGGCCCCCGGTGGTGGCGCAGTTGCATCGAGCGGATCGAGATTTTCTCAACCGCGCCCATGGTGCCGTCGATTTCGACATATTCACCGGTGCGGAAAGCGTCATCCACAAGGAAGAACACACCCGACACAACGTCGGTCACAAGTTTCTGGGCACCAAAACCAATCGCCAGACCGGCGATACCGGCACCTGCGAGAAGCGGCGTGATGTCGACACCGAGGTTGCCAATGGCGAGCAGCGCAAAGATCACAATAATCGTGCCCTGCGCGGTGACCAGAGCAAGGGGCAGAACCGTGGAGAGGCGCGAGCCGCCGCCGCCGCCCATTTCGTCGCCGCCTGCATCTTCCTTGGAGAGGCCGAGCGCGGTGAATTCTGCCGCGAGTCGGCGGTTGATCCAGAGACCGACAGCTTCATAGACGACGTAGCCCACGATCACGGTCATGGTGAAGCTAAAGAGGTTGTCGCCAATGCCTGCGCGGTCCTGCAAAAGGCTGAGGAGTGACAGGTTCCATGTTTTTGCGATAATCGACAGGACGATCCCGAGCGCGATCACACGGCCAATACGCACATAGCTGCGTTTGGTGGCCACATAGGCCTCTTCGGCGACGGGTCCTTCGCCCTGCATTGGCGGCACCAAATGCCGCACGAGGCCGCGAATGGCCGTGTCGATCACCGGTGTCATCAAGAGCAGGAACATGGTGGAGTAGTGGGATCCACCCACCAGAAGCTCGACTTTGTTCATGCCGATCAAGGTGGAGACGATCACCCACATCGATCCCGCAACCACTATAGCGAAATAGGGATAGCCGCGTGCCATCCATTCGTCGAATTCAGTGTTGTCGGGGTCTTTGCCACGCATCATGTCGCTGAGGCCCTCGCGGGCCGTCCACGCAATGTAGGCGAGGTAGACATAGACCAGACTGTCGATCCAGAACCCGATGCGGGTTTCGCCGGGCGGGATGCCGTTGTCGCGGTTAAAGCCCACGATGAACAGGGTCATGCCACCCAGTAGCATCAGGCCGGTGATGTGGCGGTGGATGAACGCAGCCCATTTGTCAGACACATTCACCAGACGCAGGTCAGATCGTTCGGGCGCCATCATAAAGCGAGAGAAGGCGGCGGCGACGCGCGGCATCCAGATCAGGTAGCCAACAAAAGGCGCCACAAAGATCAGGTCGTTGGCGTCAAAGACCAAGCGACCAATAATGCGAACTGTAATGTAGAAGACAATGAGGCCAAAGATTTCACGGAAGAAGCGCTTGATCAGGAAGGTGAGTGCCTCGCGCAAAGAGTGTTGTGGCTCGCTCGGATCGGGATTGCGAATTTTTACCAGATAGGTTCGCACCACAAATTCAACGGCAAAGCCAATCGCAAGCACCAAGGCGATCAAGCCAAAGAGGGTCACCACGCCGGCAAGCCCTCCGTTGCTGGTTGTAAAGTTTGAAAGGGCCTCAATTTGTTTTGGAAAGAGTTTGGGTAGTTTTTGCCCTGCGTCCATGAGTTGATTGCTGAAGGCGAACCAGAGCATTCGGGCCGTATCGAGTACGGATTTCGGTGGCGCCGCGGCGGCGTCCTGCATCGCAACGGCATCCAGCCGGTCCAAAAGCAGTTCGCGCACCGCGTCATCCGACATTCTCGCGACCATTGCGTTGATGGCTTCAGGAGTCATCTCTTCTGGCGAGACCGGCTCAGGCTCCGCGGCGGTCGAGAGAGTTGTCGTCGGCAAAGTTTGTGCCTTCGCGGAATGCGCCGCAAACAAAGGTGCTACGAGAAGCAGCAGAACGAAAAAATAACGCGTCATTAAACCAACCCAAAAAATTAAGTCTTTGTCACAGAAGACGGGACGAATGCACTTGGCGTCAAGAAAAGATGCGCGAGAGGGGAAATTTGCTTGATGATTGGGCAAAAAAAAGGGCCGAGCGATAAGCTCGGCCTTAGTCCAACAGGGAGGTATGAAGATGATGCGCTGTTAAGCAATCACCGTCTTCAAGAGATGAATTAGTAGTCAGTTTTGAATCCTTCAAGGGATATCATGTCGCAGTTGCAGCATGCCCGCTATGCGTGAAGTGCATAGCTTAGATATTCTCTTTCTGTCTCAACTGCTTGCGGTGTGAAATGATTTCCTCCTGCACAAAGTCGCGGAAGGCGGCAATGCGCTTGGATTGGCGCATTTCCTCTGGATAAGCTAGGAAAACCGGGATTTCCGCGCTTTCGGACTCGGGCAAAACACGGGTGAGATCAGGGAAATCCTGAATCACGTAGTCTGGCAGCACCCCAATGCCGAGATCATGCAGTACCGCCTGAAGCACGCCGAAGTAATTGTTGACGTAGAGCATCGAGGTCACGTTGTTTGCGAGCAGGCCCTGAACGTATGTGGCACCAGCGCCGACTTGTTCGGATTTGAGGTTTTGACAGATAAGCCTGTGGTCGGAGAGTTCTTCCAGCGAGCCCGGCGTGCCGTTGGTTTCCAGATAAGATTGTGTTGCATAAAGGCGCATGCGCACGCTCATCAGGCGTTTGCGGATCAGGTCAGCCTGGCTTGGTTCTTTCATGCGGATGGCGACGTCGGCCTCTCGCATCGGCAGATCCAGTACCTTTTCCTCAAGCATCAGGTCGATGTTGAGGTCGGGATATTTATCATAAAGATGCGGCAGGCGCGGTGCCAGCCAAAGTGTACCGAACCCGATGGTGGTGGTGACGCGCAATTCGCCAAAGACTTCTTCTTCGCTGTCGCGGATGCGGGCGGCGGCGGCATCAAGCCGTTTGTTCATTGAGGAGGTGGCGTCAAACAGCAATTCGCCCTGTTCGGTCAGAATGAGGCCGCGGGCATGACGGTGGAAGAGGGTGGTGTTGAGCGATTCCTCGAGCGCGCGAATCTGGCGCGAAACCGCCGATTGCGACAGGTGCAGCACATCGCCCGCGTGGGTGAGGCTGCCTGCGTCAGCAACGGCGTGAAATATTCTGAGCTTGTCCCAATCCATCCGGGTAACTTTCTTGTTCGTTTTCTTCTGACTTTGAAACGCAATCAAATATCGCCTGCAATTTCAGACCATAAGGAAAAACGACAAAAGACGCATCTCAAAAAATTGTTTGCATAGGTCAGATATTGTGACCTATTGTTGCGTTAAGATGGAATTGGACCGTCAAGCGAGGGGAGCGCAAGATGAGCATTCAGAAGGTTTCGCTAAATGACCGTTTGGATTTGACCAAACGGGACGTGCTATTGAATGGGACACAAGCGCTGGTGCGTTTGATGTTGATGCAAAAGGCACGCGATACCAAAGCCGGGTTGAACACAGCAGGCTATGTGACGGGCTATCGCGGCTCGCCGTTGGGCGCGGTCGACAGCCAGATGCTGCGCGCCGAAAAAGAGCTAAAGGCCAGCGACGTGCTGTTTCAGTCAGGCCTGAACGAGGATCTGGCGGCGACTCAATTGTGGGGCAGCCAGCAGGCGGAGTTGCGCGGCGAAGGCAAATTCGACGGGGTTTTTGGTCTTTGGTACGGCAAGGGGCCGGGCGTGGACCGCACCGGCGACGTGATGCGTCACGCCAATATGGCGGGCACGTCTGAAAACGGCGGCGTTCTTATGGCGATGGGGGACGACCACACGGGTGAGAGTTCCACCGTGTTGCACCAGTCCGAATGGGCGTTGGTCGACGCCTATATGCCGGTGGTGTCACCAGCGGGCGTGCAGGAAATCATGGACTATGGCCTTTACGGTCTGGCGCTGAGCCGGTTTGCAGGTGTCTGGGTTGGCTTGAAGACCATGAAAGACACGATTGAGGCAACGGCGGTGGTGGATGGTGATCCGCATCGGTTGGAATTTGTAGCACCTGATTTTGCCATGCCTGAAGGCGGTTTGAACATCCGGTTGCAAGACACGCCACACGCGCAGGAAGCGCGGATGATTGATTATAAACGCTTTGCCGCTGAGGCGTTTTCGCGCGCCAACAAAATGGATAAGCGCATGTGGGGCACGCCCGGTGCGAAGATCGGATTTGTAGCCGCGGGCAAGAACTGGCTTGATCTCGTGCACGCGATGGACCTGTTGGGCATTGACGAAGCCGAGGCCGAGCGGCTTGGCATCACCACCTATAAGGTGGGGCAGACCTTCCCGATGGATATGACCACGTTCAATGAATGGGCTGAAGGGCTTGATCTCATTGTGGTTGTTGAAGAAAAGCGCAAGCTGATCGAGATTCAGATCAAGGAAGCCATTTTTGACACCCGTCAGGGGCGGCGTGTTTATGGCTGGTATAAAGGTGGCGCTGGCCTGATGGGGCGCGAAGAACTGTTCCCGACTCGCGGGGCTCTTGATCCGATCATGATTGCAGAAAAACTGGGCGATATTCTGGTTGAGGAAGGCCGTGGCACAGATGGCGTGAAAGCCGGGATGAATGCCCTGAAGGAAGCTCAGCGTGCCGACAATGCCGAAGATATAGCCGTGCGCACGCCTTGGTTCTGTTCGGGTTGTCCGCACAACACGTCGACCAAGGTGCCGGACGGCAGCCGCGCATATGCGGGCATTGGTTGTCACTACATGGTGCAGTGGATGGATCGCGAGACCACTGGCTTTACCCATATGGGCGGCGAGGGCGCGAACTGGATCGGCGAGGCGCCGTTTTCAAAGACCAAACATGTGTTCCAAAACCTTGGGGATGGCACCTATAACCACTCCGGTGTTCAGGCGATCCGCGCGGCGATGTCGGCGGGCACCAATATCACCTACAAAATCCTGTTCAACGATGCTGTGGCGATGACCGGCGGGCAGGCCAACGATGGCGATCTGAGCCCGCAGCGGATTGCAGACGAAGTGCGCGCGATGGGCGTGGAGAACGTCGCCGTGGTTTATGATGAGAAAGAAGACGTGGATCAGGCGGTGTTCCCGGCTGGGCTGACATTTCATGAACGCGCCGAGCTGATGAACGTGGAGAAGAAATTCCGCGAAATCAGTGGTGTATCGTGCATTATTTATGTGCAGACTTGCGCCAGCGAAAAGCGTCGACGCCGCAAGCGGGGCCTGTTCCCTGACCCGGATCGCCGGGTGTTTATCAACACCGATGTCTGCGAAGGCTGTGGCGATTGCGGAGTACAGTCCAACTGTATTTCAATCGAGCCGGTCGAAACGGAGCTTGGTCGCAAACGCAAGATCAACCAGTCGAGCTGCAACAAGGATTTCAGCTGTGTGAATGGTTTCTGCCCAAGCTTTGTGACCGTCGAAGGGGCGACCATCAAAAAGGCGGCGACAGCGACGTTGGACCTGCCGGAGATGCCGATGCCAGACGTCAAAACCATTGATGGCACGCACAACGTGGTGATCACTGGCGTTGGTGGCACGGGCGTCGTGACAATTGGCGCGATTCTGTCGCAGGCGGCGCAGATCGACGGCAAGGCCGCCGCGATGATGGAGATGGCGGGGTTGGCCCAAAAGGGCGGCGCAGTGCATATCCATTGCCGTCTGGCCGAAACACCGGAGGCCATCAGTGCAGTGCGCGTGGCAACCGGCGAGGCGGATGCCCTGATCGGTGGCGACTTGGTGGTGAGCGCGGGCGCAAAGACGCTTGGTTTGACATCAACGGGTCGCACAGGTGCCGTGGTCAACAGCCATGAAATCATAACCGGTGACTTCACCAAGGACACAGAATTCAAGCTGCCGACAGGTCGTTTGGAAGTTGCTTTGCAGGCTCGCCTGCGTGAAGACCTGTCATTGTTTGATGCTTCTGAATTGGCACGGGTCGTGATGGGGGACAGCATTTTCTCCAACATGATGGTGTTTGGAGCGGCTTGGCAGAAGGGCCTTGTGCCGCTGAGCCATGAGGCGATTGTTGCGGCAATCGATCTGAACGGCGCCGCCGTCGAACGCAACTTGCGCGCCTTTGAGATTGGCCGTTGGGCGGTGCTTTATCCGGCGGATGCCGCAGGTATGCTGGCACCAAAAGTGGTTGAAAAGCCCAAGACGCTTGCCGAGCAGATTGCGTTCCGTGCTGATCATTTGGTGAAGTATCAGGATGAAAAGCTGTCGAACAAATACAGCGCTTTGGTGGAAAGTGTCCGCGACGAACGCCTGAAGGAGGCGGTCGCCAAAGGGTACCATAAGCTGCTGTCATATAAGGATGAATATGAGGTCGCGCGTCTGCATCTTGAGACACGGGCAAAGGCCGAAGAGGTGTTTGACGGTGATTTCAAAATGAAGGTTCATCTGTCTCCGCCGTTGTTGGCGAAGGAAGGACCGAACGGACGGCCGATGAAAACCGAGTATGGCGCAGGCATGATGCGCATGTTCCCTGTGCTTGCGAAGTTCAAACGGCTGCGCGGCACCGCGTTTGATCCATTCGGCCGCCATCCTGAGCGCAAAATGGAACGGGCTCTGATTGCGCAATACGAGGCCGATATGGCTGATGTGATTGGCAAGTTTGGCGCAGGGGCGCCGGAGGCGGCGATTGCCTTGGCGGAGTTGCCATTGGAGATTCGCGGATTTGGTCCGGTAAAGATTGAGAATGAAGCCAAAGCTGCGAAACGTCGCGAAGCGCTGTTGGTTGAGTTGCAGCAAGGACCTCTGGCCACCGCCGCGGAGTAAAAAAACACTGGCTCGGGTGGATAGCCCGGGCCAGACACGTGCCTTTTGCGGAAAACCCACATTTTTTGGACGCGCAGGTTGTCGAGGGTTAAAAAACTGTCGTACACCTGTCATACGCTTGCCGGACAAAGAGATCGCACGACGCAGGCCAAAGACCATGACCCCAAATCGCGAAGTCGCCAGAGACATCAGCTATGCCTATTCCGCCCAAACCAAAGGCGGACGCGCGATGATACGCGTGATGGAGAATGCCACGGGGCGTTTAAAGCTGATCAAGCGGGCGCAAGGCTATGAGAACGAAGTCGCTGCAGGGCGTGATTTCTGGGAAGTTATGCGTGAGCGTTATGGGCTGACGCTTGAGGTTGTGGGGGGCTCGTTGAGCAATATCCCGACCACAGGGCCGTTGATCATGATCGCCAACCATCCTTATGGCATTCTAGACGGGCTGATGATGGGCAATATCCTCAGTCAGACCCGCGGAGATTTCCGAATTCTGGCGCATCAGGTGTTCCGCAAAGCCGAGGATTTGAACAAGATCATCCTGCCGATCAGTTTTGACGAAACCAAAGAAGCGGTCAAACTGAACCTGCAGACGCGGAAAACGTCGCTGGATTATCTGGCAAGCGGAGGTGCAATCGGGATTTTTCCAGGTGGCACGGTAAGCACGGCGGAGCGTCCTTTTGGTTTGCCGATGGATCCGGGTTGGCGCGGGTTTACCGCGCGGATGGTGGCGAAGTCGGAAGCGACTGTGGTTCCGGTCTACTTTGATGGCCACACGTCTCGTTTGTTCCAGATTGCGAGCCACCTGCATGTGACGCTGCGCATGGGCTTTCTGATCCGTGAGTTTAAGAAACGCGTGGACACGCCCGTGCGGGTCGTTGTGGGCAAACCGTTGGATGCGGATGCGGTCAAGAGCCGCGCCACGGATACCAAGGCGCTCATGGACTTCCTGCGCGACAGCACTTATTCTCTGAGCCCGAGGCCCATGGCCAATATGGACTATGGTTTTGAGTTTGAAGAAAAATACCGCGCGTAAGGCGCGACGAGGTGTGGTGTGGCAGTTGGAATTTTTGACAGTGGTTTGGGCGGACTGACCGTACTGGACGCCGTGAGCAAGCGATTGCCTGACGTGCCGTTTGTGTATTTCGGTGATAATGCACATGCGCCATATGGGGTGCGCGATGCAGACGACGTTTACGGGCTGACGACACAGGCGGTTGAACGCATGTGGGATGCGGGGTGCGATCTGGTGATTTTGGCCTGCAACACCGCGAGCGCCGCTGCGCTGCGCCGGATGCAGGAAAGCTGGGTGCCCCAGGACAAACGCGTTCTGGGTGTGCTTGTGCCTTTGATCGAAGCCCTGACCGAGCGTAGCTGGGGCGACAACAGCCCGCCGCGCGAAGTGGAAATCAAGCATGCCGCGCTTTTTGCGACGCCTGCGACGGTTGCTAGTCGCGCGTTTCAGCGCGAGTTGGCGTTTCGCGCGATTGGTGTGGACGTTGAGGCGCAGGCCTGTGGCGGGGTGGTTGATGCCATCGAGGATGGCGACATGATTCTGG
The DNA here is from genome assembly GCF_947331465.1 of Shimia sp. Alg240-R146. Classification (GTDB taxonomy): domain Bacteria; phylum Pseudomonadota; class Alphaproteobacteria; order Rhodobacterales; family Rhodobacteraceae; genus Shimia. Next base: position 783,877 of record NZ_CAMZOK010000002.1, read on the forward strand.
CCGAAGCTTTGGTGCGCAGCCATGTTGACGCGCTTAAGCGCAAGATGCCCGAACCCCAGGCGGCGATTTTGGGCTGTACGCACTACCCGATCATGCACGACACGTTTCAGGCGGCTTTGGGCAAAGACGTGAAGGTCTACAGTCAGGCCAATCTGGTGGCGGAATCGCTGGCGGATTACCTTGGGCGGCACCCGAAAATGGTTGGGACCGGTACCGAGAACCTGTTCCTGACGACGGGCAATGTGCAGAAAGTGTCGGACCGTGCGACGCAATTCTTGCGACGACAAATCACTTTTGAAGCGGCGTAAGGGCGCGAGCCCTCGCAATTCTCCCAATTTCTGATTAATTAGCCTCACAAATGACGGGGCGGTCCGCGCGATTGCGTGGGCGATGAACAAGGAAGAGGTCGATCCCATGACCCATAAAATCGCAATTCTTGGCGCCAGCGGCTATACCGGAGCCGAACTGGTACGTTTGATCGCAACCCATCCCAGCATGGAGATCGTGGCGATGTCTGCGGATCGTAAAGCTGGCATGGATATGGCGGCCGTGTTCCCGCATCTGCGCCATCTGGACCTGCCGGTTCTGTGCAAGATCGAAGAGATCGATTTCGCCAATGTTGACCTGTGCTTCTGCGCACTGCCACACGCGACATCTCATAAGGTTATCAAGGCCTTGCCATCTGATGTTAAGGTCGTTGATCTGAGTGCGGATTTCCGCCTGCGCGACCCCGAAGAATACGCAAAGTGGTATGGCGGCGAACATGACGCAACCGAATTGCAGAAAGAAGCCGTATACGGTCTGACCGAGTTTTACCGTGAAGAGATCAAGGCCGCGCGGTTGGTTGCCGGAACAGGATGCAACGCCGCGACCGGTCAATTTGCATTGCGGCCCTTGATTGAAGCTGGCGTGATTGATCTGGATCAGATCATTCTGGATCTGAAATGTGCAGTATCGGGCGCGGGACGGTCCTTGAAAGAAAACCTCCTGCATGCAGAGTTGAGCGAAGGCTACCACGGCTATGCAGTTGGCGGCTCGCACCGGCATTTGGGCGAGTTTGATCAGGAGTTTTCTGCAATTGCGGGACGTCCGGTCAAAGTGCAATTTACGCCACATCTGGTGCCGGCGAACCGCGGCATTCTGGCGACAGTATATGTCCATGGCGATGCGGCCGAAATCCACGCCACGTTGGCCGGTGCCTATGGCGAGGAGCCGTTTGTCGAGGTGCTTCCGTTTGGCGAGATGCCAAGTACGCGCCATGTGCGGGGCAGTAACTTTTGCCATATTGGCGTGACGGGAGATCGTATCGAAGGCCGCGCCATCGTGATTTGCGCGTTGGACAACCTGACCAAAGGGTCCAGCGGACAGGCGTTGCAAAACGCCAACCTGATGCTTGGGGAAGATGAGACTGCCGGCTTGATGCTGGCGCCTTGTTTTCCGTAAATTGCGCGAAGCGCGCAGGAGAGTGAGAGATGAAGAGCCTCAAGAAGCAACGCCGCGTTCAGGTGATTATTCTGTTGTTTGTGGCGCTGGTCGTGTCCACTGGGCTAATCGGGTATGGTATGCGCGACGGCATCAACTTTTTCCGCTCGCCCAGTCAGGTGGCCGAAGAACCGCCAGCGCCCAATGAAGTGTTCCGCATCGGCGGCCTTGTTGAAGAGGGTACATTGGTGCGCGGCCAAGGCGACACAGTGACCTTCAGCGTGACCGATGGCGGTGCGTCCATTCCGGTGAGTTTTACTGGAATCTTGCCGGATCTTTTCAAAGAGAACGAAGGCATGGTTGGCACCGGATCTTACGTGAACGGCGTGTTTGAGGCGACGGAAATCCTTGCCAAGCACGATGAGACGTACATGCCCAAAGAGGTGATGGACGCGCTGAAAGAGCAGGGTGTTTATCAGGACCCGGACGAAAGTTCCTAAGCTTTTTCATATGGTTGATTTAAAGGCCCGCCGTGAAATCCGCGGGCCTTTTTCGTTGCGCAACACCGCCGCGCGTTATGCCACCGCCGCTTTAACACCTGCCATTCACATTGGTTCAAGAGCAGTGCGAGGAGGCAGGCATGCTGGATGTCAAAACGGTGGCGCGCGAGATCGTGGCGCGCGAAGGCGGATTTGTGAACGATCCTGATGATCCGGGCGGCGCGACGAAATACGGGGTCACAATAGGCACTGCGCGCAGTCTGAGATTGGACACAGACGGCGATGGCGACGTTGATGTGGCCGACATTCGCGGACTGACACGCGCGGATGCGGAGGCCGTGTTCCTAACACATTATTTTGAACGCCCCGGCATCGGTGCATTGCCGGAAGCGGTGCAGGCGAGCGTGTTTGACATGTATGTCAACGCGGGGGCCAATGCGGTGAAGATCCTGCAGCGCCTTTTGGGGCACATGGGCCAAGCGGTGGCTGTGGACGGGCGGATTGGACCGCAGACCGCCGAAGCCACAAAGGCCGCGGCAACCGTGTCGCCAAGCCACTTGAAAGATGCCTACGGCATTGCGCGGCGGAATTATTATCTGAAATTGGCGGACGCGCAGCCGAGCCTGCGCAAGTTTGCGCGCACCCGAAAGGGCGGCAAGGGCGGATGGATAAAGCGGGCAGAAGAGTTCATTTCGCCAAAGTATCATTTGAGCGAGGCAGAATTTGGTCGGAGGGTCGCCAAATGGGGTTGATTGGCAAGGTTTTGACTTTGGTGTTTGGCGGTGGGCGCAACGTTGTGCGCGAGACGGTGGAAGTGTTTCGTGAAAACGAGGAGTCCGGGGCGCAGCGGGCGCAGGATGTTCAAATCGCTGCGATGGATGGATTTCAGGCAGAGTTTCTGGGCGGTCGGCGTGGATGGTTTGATCGGGCTATGGACGGGGTAAACCGCCTGCCGCGACCAGCGATGGCTTTGGGGTGTTTGGGGTTGTTTGCGGCGGCAATGGTTGATCCCGTTTGGTTTTCCGAGCGCATGGCGGGCATGTCGCTGGTGCCCGAACCGTTGTGGTGGCTGTTGGGGGTGGTGGTGAGTTTTTATTTCGGCGCGCGCCATCAGACAAAGGGACAGGAGTTTCAACGCCAGATCGCCCAAACCATGGCGCGGGTGCCGCAAGTTGTAGAGGCGATTGAAGAGGTACGTGGGCTGGACCACGCCAATGACGGCAACCCGGCGCTTGTGGACTGGCAACGCACCAAAGCCGGGTAGTCAAAAGGCCGCAACATTGTGAAGGGCGCGGCGTGCGAAATGCGTTGGCCGCGCCGCATTGCGCCCCTATACAGGGAGCATGATTGTAGAGCTTGGCCATTTCGCATTGATCCTCGCAGCCGTCACCGCAATGGTGCAGGCTATTGTTCCTCTCATTGGTGCGCAAAAGCGCTGGCCCGCGTGGATGGCCGTGGCCGAACCCGCGGCGGGATTACAATTCCTGTTCACAGCCTTTGCGTTTGCCGCGCTGACCTATGCCTTTGTGACGTCGGATTTCTCGGTGGGGCTGGTGATTTCCAACTCTCACACATTGAAACCGCTGATCTATAAAGTCAGCGGTGTTTGGGGAAACCACGAAGGGTCGATGCTGTTGTGGGTGTTGATCCTGACGCTGTTTGGGGCCTGCTTGGCGTGGTTCGGAGGCAGTTTGCCGCCGGGCATTCGCGCGCGGGCGTTGGCGGTACAAAGCGCTGTGGCTGTCGCGTTTTTTGCGTTTATTCTGTTCACGTCCAACCCGTTTGATCGCGTGTTGATTCCGCCATTTGACGGGCAGGATTTGAACCCGCTGTTGCAGGATGTTGGGCTCGCGCTGCACCCTCCGTTTTTGTATCTCGGCTACGTAGGACTGAGCATGGCGTTTTCATTTGCCATCGCCGCGTTGATCGAAGGCCGGGTTGATGCGGCTTGGGGCCGTTGGGTGCGTCCGTGGACGTTGGCCGCCTGGATTTTCCTGACCATTGGCATCGCGTTGGGCTCTTGGTGGGCCTACTACGAACTTGGTTGGGGCGGTTTCTGGTTTTGGGATCCGGTAGAAAACGCGTCGTTTATGCCATGGCTTCTGGCTGGTGCCTTGCTGCACTCCGCCATTGTTGTTGAAAAGCGCGAAAGCCTGAAAAGTTGGACGATCCTGCTGGCCATCATGGCCTTTGGCTTCTCGCTCATAGGGACATTTCTGGTGCGCTCCGGCGTGATCACCTCGGTGCATGCCTTCGCCAATGATCCGGAACGCGGCGTGTTTATCCTCGCAATTCTGGCCTTTTTCATGGGCGGCGGGTTGATGCTGTTTGCGGCACGCGCCCGCGAGATGGAGGCCAAAGGTGTCTTTGCGATGATCAGCCGGGAGAGCGGGCTTGTACTGAACAACATCTTGCTCGCGGTGGCGTGCTTTGTGGTGTTCGTCGGCACGATTTGGCCTTTGGTGAGCGAGATGGTTTTTGACCGCACGCTGAGCGTTGGCGCGCCATTCTTCAACATGGCGTTCACTCCGTTCATGGTTCTTTTGGGCATCGCAATGCCGATTGGCGCGATGCTGAGCTGGAAGCGGGCGACGCTGAACAAGGTGATCCGACCTCTGATGCCTGCGTTTGTGCTGGCTGTTGCTTTGGCGGGTCTTGTCTGGGCGATGCAGACCGAGCGCAGTTTGCTTGGGCCGGTAGGGCTGTTTTTGGGCGCATGGCTTGTCTTTGGGTCGATGACCGATGTGTGGACACGCACCGGGCGTGGTGATGTGGCGTCGCGGTTTGCGCGGCTGCGGCGGCTGCCGGGTGCTGATTGGGGCAAGGCGACGGCACATGCTGGCCTTGGCGTGACAATGTTTGGCGTTGCGGGCCTGATGGCTTGGGAGATGGAAGATATTCGCGTGGCCTATGAGGGCGAGAGTTACTCTGTGGGGGCGTATGAGTTCACCTTACTGGACGTGCGTGATGAGCGTGGGCCGAACTTTCTAACCACCAAGGCGGACATTCAAGTCACCAAGGACGGGCGCGATGTGGCGCTGTTGCAACCGGAAAAGCGGTTCTATCCGGTGGCGGGAATGCCGACCACGGAAGCCGCAATTGACTATCGCATTCTGCGGGACGTCTATCTGGCCTTGGGGGATCCACAGGCCGACGGTGGCCACATAGTGCGCACCTATATCAAGCCATTGACCAATTGGATTTGGTTTGGCTGTTTCATGATGGCCTTGGGCGGGTGTTTCAGCCTGATGGACCGGCGATATCGCGTGGCGGCCGGGGCAAAATCGGCCCCGAAGGCAGGAGTGCCGGCGGAATGACGTCCTTGAAGCGGATTTTGGCGGCGCTTGTTGTCGCTGTGGCGATGCCAGCGCTGGCGGTGCAACCTGACGAAATTCTGGATGATCCCGTGTTGGAAGACCGGGCGCGCGAGATTTCGCAGGACTTGCGGTGTTTGGTGTGTCGCAACGAGAACATCGATGAGTCCAACGCGGATTTGGCGCGGGATTTACGGGTTCTGGTGCGCGAACGGCTGGTTGCGGGAGACAGCAACGACGCGGTCGTCGATTTTGTCGTGGATCGCTACGGTGAGTATGTATTGCTGCGACCTCGCACGACCGGCACAAATCTAGTGCTGTACCTTGCAGGACCGTTGATGCTGTTGTTGGCGCTTGGGGTGGCCTTTGGCTATCTGCGCGGCAGATCCAAGGCACCGGCCCGCACCGAGGCCGGATTGAGCCATACGGAGCAGGCACGACTGGACGAAATCCTTAAAAAGTGACGCAGGGTCCGGCTGGGAGACGGCGGACCGGAATGCGATGAAAGAGCAGGACCGGAGGGATTTATGGACTATCAGACGATTTCTTATGAGGTGACGGACGGCGTTGCGGTTGTGACGCTGAACCGGCCGGATACGTATAACGCCATGACGCAGCAGATGCGGGCCGAGATCACCGACGCGGTGCTGGCCGCGGACAAAGAGGCGCGGGTTCTGGTGCTGACCGGGGCGGGTAAGGCGTTCTGTTCAGGGCAGGATCTGGGCGACGCGTCAAGTGCAGCGAACCTGAACCTTGAGCGGACGCTGCGCGACGAATATATGCCGATGATCCGTGCAATCCGCGAAAGTAAAATCCCGTCAATCTGTGCCGTGAACGGCGCCGCCGCAGGGGCAGGCGCGAACCTTGCGCTGGCGGCGGATGTGGTGATTGCCACTGAGAGCGCCTATTTCCTGCAAGCCTTTTCACGGATCGGCCTGATGCCAGATGCAGGTGGCACCTATGAGTTGCCGCGCGCAATGGGTGCAGCCAAAGCCATGGGGGCGGCGTTGTTTGCCGACAAGATCAGCGCGCGCCAAGCCGATCAGTGGGGCATGATCTGGGAAGCGGTTGCGGACGGCGAATTTGAAGCTGTTTGGAAAGCGCGCGCCAAGCATTTGGCAGAAGGCCCAACGCTGGCTTATGCCGAGATCAAGGCAGCCATTCAGGAGACCTGGGGCAACGACTGGACCAAACAAATGGAACAGGAAGCCAAACGCCAGGGTAAGTTGGGCGGCACCCGTGATTTTCAGGAAGGCATGGTGGCGTTTCTGGACAAGCGCCCCGCGACATACGAGGGGCGCTGATCCGTTTCAGCGGTCTTTCAAGCGATCCATAAGGGCCAGCGCTTCGGGCGTTGGCCTTTGTTCTATCCGGCGGTAAACCCGCCCGTCGATGGTGCGCGTCGCAAGCTTGTGGTCAATCAACGAGCGGCGCAGAAGCACATGGTCATTAAAGCTTAAACCGCCTTTGAGGACCGCGTTGACCTCTTTTTCCGAGAGATCCTGATGTGCGGGCAGCTGCGCCCAGAATGGCCAAAGGCAGAGGCCCTGCACCTTGGTCCATTTTGGCCAGCGAAACATGCGGCCGGTGTCGTCAAACACCCGCAGCGCCCGTTTTAGTGCCAATTCGTCGAGGTCAACCTGAGCCGGTTGCGCGGCTTTGAGGTGCTGGTGATTGCGAAATCCCGCAGCCTTGGCCACAAGCGCGAGCATGGCCGCGTGCCCGGGCAGAGTGTCGGCCTCAGACAGAGATTTGCGCAGTTGTTTGGTGAAAGCCGAGACATCGGCCACATAGAGAGGGGTCACGTCCTGAGACATGTTTGCATCCTTTGACAGAAGTGCCATCCGCAAAGCGGGGTCGATGGCCGCCCTTGTCGACGGCACGAAACAAAGGTGCTGTCGAAAAGATATATCGCAGGTTTAGCAAAGTCTGATGACCGGCGGCGCCTGGGTGAACTGCGGACCCTCAGGGATCTGTAGCGCGCGCGGAATCTAAGCACAATAGCAACGAAAAAGGCCGCCCCCAATGGGGACGGCCTTGCAACAGGTGTCGAAACCTTAGCGGTTTTCGATGTCAGTGTAGGAGCGTGTGTCTTCACCCAGATACAGCTGACGTGGGCGGCCGATTTTGTGGCCGGGATCAGACAGCTGTTCTTTCCACTGCGAGATCCAGCCGACGGTGCGCGACAGTGCAAAGATCGGTGTGAACATCGAGGTAGGGAAGCCCATCGCTTCGAGGATGATGCCGGAATAGAAGTCGACGTTCGGGAACAGCTTCTTGTCCTTGAAGTAGGGGTCGTTGAGTGCGATGTGCTCAAGCTCTTTGGCGACCTGCAGCAGAGGGTTGTCTTCGACGCCCATCAGTTCCAGCACTTCGTCGGCCGACTGTTTCATCACCGTCGCGCGCGGGTCCATGTTTTTGTAAACACGGTGGCCAAAGCCCATCAGGCGGAACGGGTCTTCTTTGTCTTTGGCGCGCTTGATGTATTCAGGGATGCGATCAACCGACCCGATTTCCTTGAGCATCTCGAGACACGCTTGGTTTGCGCCACCATGGGCAGGACCCCAGAGGCAAGCGATGCCAGCCGCGATACAGGCGAAGGGGTTCGCACCGGAAGAAGACGCCAGACGCACAGTCGAGGTCGAGGCGTTTTGCTCGTGGTCGGCGTGCAATGTGAAGATACGGTCCATGGCGCGTGCCAGGATCGGGTTCACTTCGTACTCTTCAGCAGGCACGGCAAAGCACATACGCAGGAAGTTGGACGCGTAATCCAGATCGTTGCGCGGATACACAAACGGCTGACCGATGGTGTATTTATAAGCCATCGCGGCGATTGTCGGCATCTTGGCGATCAGGCGGTGCGACGCGATTTCACGCTGGCGCGGATCGTTGATGTCGGTGGAGTCGTGGTAGAAGGCAGACATAGCGCCAACGACGCCGGTCATGATCGCCATTGGGTGCGCGTCACGGCGGAAGCCACGGAAGAAGTTGACCATCTGCTCGTGCAGCATCGTGTGATGCGTGATGGTGTGTTCAAACTTTTCCAACTCAGCTGCAGTTGGCAGGGCACCGTACAAAAGCAGGTAACAGACTTCGAGATAATGCGATTTCTCGGCCAGATCACCGATAGGGTAGCCGCGGTGAGTCAGGATGCCGGCTTCGCCGTCGATATAGGTGATCGTCGAATCGCAGGACGCGGTCGAGGTGAAGCCCGGGTCGTAAGTGAAGACACCAGCTTGACCATAGAGTTTACGGATGTCCAATACGTCCGGCCCGGAGGTGGGCGAGTAGATTGGCAAATCGAAAGTCGCGCCCTCAATCGTTAGAGTTGCAGTTTTCTGGGTCTCAGACATCACTGTATTCCTTTTCTTCATGCGCACGACAAGTGAAGTCGCGGCGGTGTCCCTGCCAATGCCGCGGTGTGCATATCGCAACCGTCAGTATTGGCGCCATGTGTGTTTGGCATGCGCTTGGCGCGGTTCAGTTGCGCGCGGCTCGCCCATTGTTTTTCGCGCCTGCGTGGCATTTCCTGCGGGTCCGACGTCACGACTTGCACAAGGTCACGTCATGTCACGGGTCCGCATTGCCCAAGCGTAAAAATTGGCCCGCCAGGCGGCTACAAGCGTCTTGCGCGATGAGCTAACATTTTGCAGCTGCGGCGTCAATTCTTTCAGTATACAAAGGGATACCATGAGGGGGTTGAGTTAACTTCTCTTGGTGTTTTTCAACAGTCCGTGAACCGACTTACTATTTTGTTTCATAACGATTTTTATCGCCAAATAGATTGTGAATGAGCTGCGGCGTCCTGTCCTGCGTAGAAATACGGTATGTGGTGTGTGGTGAATTTTGACCGGCGAATGAGGACAATTTGAATGGCCTTTTGCAGCAGTGCAGCACTGAGGATTGTGGGTGCTGTGATCGGGGAGCAATTTCCGGCGGCGACGGCGGTGATGGAATCACCAAGTGGCTCGCCTTTTAACGTTTCGGTAATCATCGCTGCCTAACCTAAAAATTGTTTAAAAAATAGATTCAAAGGCCACCAGTTTGCGCATGATCCGAAATTTCAGGATCGCCGTTTTGGAACAGCAGGGGCATCTGTTTAATTGGGTGCCTGTCTGTTTGGGCGGCGGGATCGGGACATATTTTCTGCTGCGGTTTGAACCCACTGTGGCGCTGCTTTGTCTGGTGATGGCGATCGCCGCCGGCGCCGCCTTGATCGCGCATGGGCGGGAAACGGATACTGCAGCACTGGTGTGGTGTTTGACGTTGGTTTTGACGGGTTTCACCCTGGCAGGCGTGCGCGCACAGAGCGTGGCGGCGCCGGTGTTGGGATTTCGGTATTATGGCCCAATTGAAGGTCGGGTTGTCGGATTGGATCGATCGGCATCCGACGCGGTTCGGGTGACCTTGACGGATGTGGTGCTTGAGAACGTGGCGCCAATTCGGACCCCGCACAAAGTTCGGGTGTCTTTGCACGCGCGTGAGGACGGTACAGCTCCAAAGCCTGGAATGATCGTGGGCACAACCGGACATTTATCTCCGCCTGCGGGCCCGGTGGAGCCGGGAGGTTTTGATTTTCAAAGGCACGCCTGGTTCCAGAGATTAGGCGCAATTGGCTACAGCCGAACGCCGTTGGTGACTTTGAGCAGCACTGAAGGGAACGCGACGATTCTTGCGCTTCGGATGCGCTTGTCCAAAGCGATTCAGACACGCATGCCACCACAGGTTGCGGGGTTCGCGGCAGCGGTCACAACCGGCGACCGTTCAGCAATATCACAAGATGTGTTGGAATCATTGCGCATCGCCAATCTGGCGCATTTGTTGGCGATTTCCGGTCTTCACATGGGTCTGTTGGCGGCCTTTGTGTTTGGCGCTGTCAGGGTTGGCGTGGCCGTGATCCCGCCATTGGCGGTACGAATAAATGGGAAAAAGGCGGCCGCGGTGGTCGCCTTGGCGGCATCTGCTGCGTATCTGGTGGTTTCTGGTGGAAGTGTATCAACCCAGCGTGCTTTTGTGATGACCGCCGTGATGCTGACCGCGATTTTGCTGGACCGGCGCGCGCTCAGCTTGAGAGCGGTGGCCGTTGCGGCGACGATTGTGTTGACGATGCGCCCGGAGGCCCTGTTGGGGCCGGGATTTCAGATGTCATTTGCGGCCACAACTGCGCTTGTGGCGGTGTTTGGCGGGCTGCGCGACCGTGAGATCCCCTTGGGGCCAAAGTGGTTTCGTCCGGTAAGTGCAGTCGTGGTGTCGTCACTGGTGGCGGGATTGGCCACCGCGCCGTTTGCAGCCATGCATTTCAATCACTTGGCCCACTATGGATTGCCCGCCAATCTGATGTCTGTGCCGGTCATGGGCACGATCGTTGTTCCCGCAGCAGTGCTTGCGGGGGTGCTGAGCCTGTTGGGGCTGGAAGCCGTACCATTGTGGATCATGGCGCAGGGGTTGAGTTGGATACAGGGCGTGGCGAGTTTTTTCAGCTCACTTGAAGGCGCGCGCAGTTTTGTTGTGACGCCGGGCGGTTGGGTGCTGCCGCTGGTGGCGTTTGGTGCGCTGTGGGTGATCCTCTGGCGCAAACCGTCACGTTGGGGCGGGGTTGGCTGCTTGGTTTTAGCAGGAGTATTGTGGAGCCAGACAGAGCGCCCGGACATTCTTATCTCGGACACAGGTGGATTGGTCGGGCTCATGACTGCTGATGGTCGGGCGCTGTCAAAGCCGCGCGGAAATGGTTTTGTTGCTCGCAGTTGGTTGGAAAATGACGGCAGTGCCCGAGATCAGGAAGATGCGGCAAGTCGTTGGGACGCATCGGAAAAGGGCATGTCTGTGATGCCGATTGTGGGGCAGGGCCGATTGATCCATCTATCCGGAAAGCGCGCCTTGTCTGCGTTTCAGGGCTGCCATCAAGGGGACATTCTGGTCACAAATCAGACGTCAGACATCCGTTGGGCATGCCAAAGCTTTGGTCCTGAAAACCTTCGTGTTCTGGGCGCGGTGGCGATTCAGATATCGCCTTCCGGCCCCAAGGTGGTCAGCGCGCGGCAGGTCAGCGGGCGGCGTCTGTGGCACGCAACGCTGCCACATTCGGATCAATAGGTGCGGATCAAACCAACCAGTTTACCCTGCACTTTGACCTTATCCTCCGGATAAACGCGGGTCTCATACGCGGGGTTCGCCGCCTCAAGCGCAATGGACGTGCCATTGTGGTGGAACTTTTTCAGCGTCGCTTCCTGATCTTCGACCAAGGCCACAACGATGTCGCCGTTGTCGGCGGTCGTGGTCTCGGCAATGATGACAACGTCGCCGTCATTGATACCCGCGTCGATCATCGAATCGCCTTTGACTTCAAGCGCATAGTGGCTTGAGCCAGGTGCAAGCATCTGTCCGGGCACGGCGACGTGGTGGTCCACATGGCTGATGGCTTCGATTGGTACACCGGCGGCGATTTTACCCATGACCGGCAGTTCACGTGCGTGCAATTGGATTCTGTCGGAGGCCAAATTCGCAGGTTGCGCGGGCGAGGGGTGTGGACCTTCGATGACTTTGGGCTGAAATCCGGCCGCGGTGGGCGTGCCACCCATGCTTTCAGGTAGTTTTACGATCTCGATTGCGCGGGCGCGGTGGGCAAGACGGCGGATGAACCCACGTTCTTCGAGTGCGGTGATTAACCTGTGGATACCGGACTTGGACCGCAAATCCAGCGCGTCTTTCATTTCGTCAAAGCTGGGCGGCACACCGTCACGTTGCAGGCGGGTGTGAATGAACTCCAGAAGATCGAGCTGTTTTTTGGTTAACATGGGACTGCTCCCCCTTGTGTCTGACCCGGGTCGGTTTTGCCTTTAAAGGAACGGCCTTAGAGTGGGCGTTTCCTGTGGGTTATTCCCTTTGTTCTATTCATGTTCTTGTTTTGTGTCAAAACTTTTTGTGAACATAGCGGAAACATAGGCGGGACGGTCTGCCTGAGTTTGTGCGTAACATTATGTAAAGTAATAAGAAATCAGAGTGAAAGGTATTGGACTTCGGTGCCCTTTGTCATTGCCCTTGCGTGTGGCGGCGCAATGAGAAGGGCATTGGCAGTGCTCAAAACGGTTAACAAGCTGCTGTCCTGATTGTCAAAAACGCGGATCGTGCCGTTCTCGACATTGGCGCGCATGTAGTGTTGCCGCGGGCCGTTTGGCGGCAAGTCGTGCGCAAGTTGTGCCGTCTGTTCCGGCGAAGCGGATTGACCAAGGCCCAGCATGGCGCGGACGGCAGGCAGAACAAAGACTTGCCCGCAAACAAGGGCCGAGACAGGATTTCCGGGCAGGCCAATCATCATGGTGCCATTGGTCAACGTGCCAGCCATGAGCGGTTTGCCCGGGCGCATGGCGATTTTGTAGAAACTGCGTTCCATCCCGAGACTGGCCGCGACATCGCCAACCAGATCGTGATCGCCTACTGAGGCACCACCGATTGTGATCAGCAGGTCCGCGTTATCAATCAGTGAAAATGCGGTTTTAAGCGAGTTTTCGGTGTCACTTGCGATCGGCAATAGGCGCGCCTCGCATCCCGCATCCAGCAACATCGCCTGTAGGCCAAAGGAGTTGGATGCGATGATTTGATCCGGGCCGGGGGTTTCGCCGGGCATCACCAACTCGTCGCCGGTTGCCAGGATCGCCACTCGTGGGCGACGGGCGACGGTGACTGCAGCGATGTTCATCGCCGCCATCAAAGCAATATCATTGGGGCGTAAAATTGTTGGTGCATCAATGGTTTGGCCGACCTTGAAGTCGCCACCTGCGGGACGGATGTTGGTGCCGGTTCCAAGTCGGTCAGTGATTGTGATCGTGTCGCCGGTGCGATCAATGTCTTCCTGAATGACGACGTGGCCTGCGCCGTCCGGCACTGGTGCCCCTGTAAAGATGCGGACGGCCTGACCGGAGGAAATAGTTCCGTCAAACGCGTGGCCTGCGGCGGCTTCGCCGATAACAGCGTAGGATGCGCCCGGCGCAACGCCTTCGGCGCTGACGGCATAACCATCCATTGCCGAGGCCGAAAACGGTGGTTGATCGCGGGTAGCAGCAACCGGTTGCGCAAGTACGCGGCCGTTGGCCTGCGCCAAAGGGATGGTTTCGGTGGGCAATGGTTTGGTGAGCAAAAAGAGTTGGTCGAGCGCCTCGGAAACGGAAATCATTTGGCTTCGAACCGCCCGGATTTTCCGCCATCCTTTAAGATCACTCGAATGCCACCAATTTCCATTTCCTTGTCCACGGCTTTGGACATGTCATAAACAGTGAGAGCTGCGACATTGACTGCGGTCAACGCCTCCATCTCGACCCCCGTTTGGCCGGTTGTTTTCACTGTGGCCTCGATGCGCACACCGGGCAGGCTGGCATCGGGGGTCAGTTCCACCGCAACCTTGGTAATCGGCAAAGGATGGCAGAGCGGTATGAGGTCTGAGCACTTCTTGGCACCCATGATGCCGGCAAGGCGAGCGACCCCAAGAACGTCGCCCTTCTTGGAGCGACCTTCAGTAATGATTTCATAGGTTTGTTTCGCCATCTTCACCCAACCCTCGGCGGTGGCGACACGGGAGGTTACGGCCTTTTCAGAGACGTCCACCATATGGGCGTCGCCTTTGCCGTCAAAATGGGTGAGGCCACTCATCACAGGGCTCCTGTGGTCAACGGATTGGCGAGCAGCGTGCGGGTTGCCGTCGCGACATCGTCTTGGCGCATCAAGCTTTCGCCGATCAGGAATGTGCGCGCGCCATAGCGCGCCATATCAGCCAGTTCCGCAGGCGTGTTCAGGCCGCTTTCGCAAACAATCAAACGGTCCGCAGGCACTCGTTTGGACAGGATGCGTGTGGTGTCGAGCGTCGTCTCAAAGGTTTTGAGGTTGCGGTTGTTGATGCCCATAAGTGAGGATTTCAAATGACTTGCGCGCTCCAGCTCCTCGGCGTCATGGACTTCGAGCAGAACATCCATGTTCCAGCCAAATGCAGCGTCTTCGAGTTCTTGTGCTTGCGCGTCGCTGACGCTTGCGAGGATGATCAGGATGCAGTCAGCCCCAAGCGCGCGGGCTTCTGCCACTTGATAGGTGTCATACATAAAATCCTTGCGCAGTGCGGGCAGATTGGTCGCCGCACGTGCCTGCGTCAGAAAGGACTTATCCCCCTGAAAACTAGGCGTATCCGTCAGTACTGACAGACAGCTAGCGCCGCCGTCTTCATAGGCTTTTGCAAGCTCCGGTGGATTGAAGTCTTCGCGGATCAAACCTTTGGAAGGGCTGGCTTTTTTGACCTCGGCAATCAGACCATACCCGGTGCGCGATGCTTTGTGCAGTGCATCCGCAAAGCCGCGTGTCGGGCCAGCTTCGCGGGCTTCGGCTTCCACCGCCTCGAGCGGTTTTGCGGCTTTGTCTGCGGCCACTTCTTCGAGTTTGTAGGCTTTGATTTTGTCCAGAACGGTTTCGGTCATGCGTCAGTCCAGTTAATTGGCGGCTCTCCTCGGTTGGAAAGCCACGTATTGATGCGTGAAAACGGCTTTGACCCAAAGAAGCCGCGACGCGCCGACAAAGGCGAAGGGTGTGCGGTTTCGATCATCAGGTGCCCGTTTTCAGGGTTGGTGCCATCTTTAGGCGATGTGATGTGCGGCGCAAGGCTTTGTGCCTGTTTTCCCCATAGGACAAAGGCACAGGGTTTGGCCGAGCTGGCGGCCAGCACCTGATGCGCGAGGCGTTGCCAGCCGAGGGCTTTGTGTCCGTTGGCTTCACCTGCGGGAACGGTGAGAACGGTGTTGAGCAACAATACACCTTGATCTGCCCAGAACCGGAGGTCGCCTGTCATCGGGGCTGAGCCGATGTCGTCGATCATCTCTTTGTAGATGTTGTTGAGAGAGCGGGGCAGTGGTTTCACGTCTGGGTCTACAGAGAAAGACAGGCCGTGCGCGTGGCCTGGCGTCGGGTAGGGGTCCTGACCAAGGATGACAACGCGAACCTTGGAGAGCGGCGTGCGTTCAAGGGCAGCAAAGACCTGATCTGAGGGTGGAAGAATATCGCGCGTGTCGTTTTGGACCTGCGTGGCAATTGCCGGCAGGTCTTGTGCAAAGAAAGGAAGGCCTGCCCAGCCGCCGAGTTTGGCGGTGGATAGGCTCATGCTGCGGAAGTGACGGCTGCGAGGCCTTCGACTTTGGATTTTGCGGCACCGGTGTCGATGCTTTCGCGCGCTTTTTCAACGCCTTCTCGCAGGTCGCTTGCGGCGTCCGCCACAACAAGTGCAGCCGCCGTATTCAACAGAACAGCGTCGCGGTACGCGGAGTCGGCCCCGTCCAGAAGGGCGCGGAAAGCATTGGCGTTCTCCTCGGGAGTGCCGCCGACAATGGCCTCAAACGGATGCACGGGCAGGCCAGCGTCCTCGGGGTGAAGTTCCACGTCTTTGATGCTTCCGTCAGTTTCCAATGCCGACACCCAGCTGACGCCGGTGATGGTCAGCTCGTCGGTGCCGTCCGAGCCATGTACTAACCAAGCGCGCTCGGATCCAAGCTGGCCTAGCGTCTCTGCCATTGGTCGGATCAGGTCACGGGTGAATGCGCCGGTCAGTTGACGTTTTACGCCTGCCGGATTGGTCAGCGGGCCAAGAATGTTGAAGATCGTGCGGGTGCCAAGTTCGGCGCGGGTTGGCATCACATGCGCAATTGCAGGGTGGTGCATGGGCGCCATCATGAAGGCGATCCCGCATGTTTTTAGCGCTTTTTCAACAACATCTGGGCCAACCATGACGTTGATACCCATCTGAGTTTGTACGTCGGCCGTACCGGATTTGGAACTTAGGTTACGGTTGCCGTGTTTGGCGACAGGTACGCCTGCACCTGCCGTAACGAAAGCGGTTGCAGTCGAGATATTTAGCGTGTGTTTGCCATCACCGCCTGTGCCGACGATGTCGATCGCGCCTTCAGGCGCTTTGACGGCGTTGCATTTGGTGCGCATCACTGCGGCCGCAGCGGCGTATTCATCCACGGTTTCCCCACGGGTGCGCAGCGCCATGAGGAGGCCGCCAATCTGACTTGGCGTTGCTTCGCCTTCAAAGAGAATCGCAAAGGCGGCTTCGGCCTCTTCGCGGGTCAGAGGGCGTTCGGCAGCAGCGCCGATCAGCGGTTTGATTGCGTCGTTCATGCGGCTGCCCCTTTGGTTTGCGGCATCATGTCGAGGAAGTTTTGCAACATCTTGTGGCCGTGCTCGGATGCGATTGATTCCGGATGAAATTGCACGCCTTGCATCGGCAATTCACGGTGCTGGAAGCCCATGATGGTGCCGTTTTCAAGCTCTGCAGTGATTTCGAGACACTCAGGAAGCGTTTCGCGGTCCACCACCAATGAATGATAGCGTGTGGCTTCAAACGGACTGGGAAGACCGGCGAAAAGGCCTTTGCCAGTGTGGTGCATCGTGCCCATTTTGCCGTGAACAATTTCGTCGCAGCGCACAACTTGGCCGCCAAAGGCCTGTCCGATGGTCTGATGGCCCAGACATACTCCCATAAGAGGGGTGCGGGTTTCGGCGGCGGCTTCGGTCAAAGCCAAGCAAATGCCCGCCTGATCCGGATCACAAGGCCCGGGTGAGAGCAAAATGCCTGCAGGGTTCATGCCCATTGCATCCTGTACCGTCAAAGCATCGTTGCGCCAAACCTGCACGTCAGCCCCTAGTTCGCCCAGATAGTGAACGAGGTTGTAGGTAAAGCTGTCGTAGTTATCGATTAGGAGCAACATGTTGCATCTTCCGTTACTGTTTTGCGAAACAGGGTGGAGGCCGAGGCCTTGGTCGCGGTATACATGTTCAGGCTTGGGCAAAAGGGTCAAGGGGGGCGCAGGCATGAAACCTCCTGAGAGACCCAAAGAGCACGGGTAAACGAAGAAAGAAATTAGGGGGCAACGGGCATGGTGCGCGGAGTATTGTCAGGGATCATCTGGGGTGTCGTGGTTGTCGGCGGTGTGCTGGCGGTGACGTCTTTGTTGGCGCCTTTGCCAGCGACGGTGTCGCCACAGACCGAGGCGGCGGCAGGCACTGAGGGGCAGACCAGCGGCGAGGCTGCCAATGCGCCGGCGGCCGGCGGTGCTACTGATGCGGACGTCAGCGATGCAACCGGTGGCGATGTCGCGACTCCGGCTGATGAGGATCAACCGGTGCTAAGCAGCACAGATTCGGCGCCGAAACCGGAAACTGGCGGCGCGGAGACTAGCATGCAGGCGCCCGATGCGGCCCAAGACAGCGGCTCGATGACGTTGGAAGGCGAGAGCCCGGTGCTACCCAATCCACAGGCGCCAAGCCCTGATGTGCCTGCCGCAGATACCGAGCTGTCCATTTCGGTGAACCCGCCGCAACCGCAGGCGCCGGTTGAAGGGCAGGACAGCGCCTTTCCAACAGATCAGCAAGAAGAGGACGGAGCGCTGTCTGTGACTGAACCTGCCCGAACACCGGAAGCTGAAGATGTGACACCGCAGGCCGAGGAGACGGCGGAAGGTGCGACGTCGGACGAAGCGCAAACATCGATGCTGAAGCCCGCAGGCGAGCTTGGCGAGAGTTTTGAGCAGCGCACGTCAACGCGCCTGCCAAGTGTTGGTGATGAAACCGCTGATGCAGCACAAACACCTGAAACGGGGGCATCCAAACCCATTACGGTAAATGCGCAACCATATGAGAACGTGGATGGAAAGCCGGTCATGTCGATAGTCCTGATCGACGAAGGCAAGCCGGTCAACCTAGAGGCTTTGGCAGGGTTTCCGTATCCGCTGAGTATCGCGATTTCGACCTTGGATCCGGAAGTTGCAGTCAAGGCTGCGCAGTACCGATCCCAAGGAATGGAAGTGTTGGCTATGATTGACATGCCAGCCGGGGCCGGGGCGTCCGATGTCGAGGTCGCTATGCAGGCGCATTTGTCGGTATCGGATGATTTTGTCGGCATCATGGAGGGCGTGGGCGACGGCTTGCAGGGGGGCAAAGTGGTCAGTGATCAAGTAACTGATGTGGCGCTCAATGAAGGTTATGGTTTGGTTTTGTTTCCCCAAGGCCTGAACACCGCACAAAAGCTCGCGGCCAAAGAGGGCGTGCCTTCTGCCAGCGTGTTCCGAGACTTTGATGGTAAGGGGCAAACCGCTGTGGTGATCCGCCGGTTCCTCGATCAGGCGGCGTTCAAAGCACCGCAGGAAAGCGGGGTCGTGATGGTCGGTCGTTTGCGTGAAGAAACGATTTCAGCGCTGGTCCTTTGGGGCTTGCAGGACCGCGCAGGTACAGTGGCGCTCGCGCCGGTATCGGTGGCGTTGACCACCCAAAACTAGGTTGAAATGCCTGTCTGTTATGCGTCGGTATCGCGTCAGTATCGCGTCGGTCCCAATTCTTTTGGGGCCGACGTTGCGGTTCAGTTGGGGATTTTGCGCATTCCGTAAATCCCTCTGCTAGTCTGATCCCCATATAGGGGAGGAACCACGCGATGCCATTTGCTGATCTGAACGGGGCACATATTCACTACACTGATACCGGAGGAGACGGCGACGCGGTGGTGTTCAGCCACGGGCTTTTGCATCACGGAGGTATGTTCGCGGCGCAGGTTGCGCATCTGAAGGACGATTATCGCGTGATCACGTTTGATCACCGCGGGCAGGGGCAGAGCGGCATCACCGATGACGGGTATGACATGGACACGCTGAGCGAAGACGCAGCGGCTTTGATCGCGCATCTCGGTGTCGGACCGTGTCATTTTGTCGGGCTTTCCATGGGCGGTTTTGTCGGGATGCGCCTTGCCGCGCGGCGGCCAGATGTGTTGCGTAGCCTGACGTTGTTGAACACCTCATCTGAAGCCGAGCCCACGTCCAATCGACCCAAGTATGCGGTGATGACCTTTTGTGCGCGTTGGCTGGGACTGGGGTCTGTGGTCGGCGGCGCGATGAAGTCGATGTTTGGTCGGACGTTTTTGAACGATCCGGCGCGGGCGCAAGAGCGGGCGTTTTGGCGCGCGTCGATGACGTCGGGCGACAGGATTGGAATCACGCGCGCCGTGAAGGCGGTGTTCGCGCGCGAAGGCTGCGAAGCGTTGCTTGGGCAGATCGACCTTCCGGTGGGCATTGGCGCGGGCGAAGAAGATGTCGCCACGGTGCCCGCAAAATCAGAACGCATTCAGGCCGCCATCAAAGGCGCGCAGTTGACCGTTTTCAAAGGCGCCGGCCATTCCAGTACAATTGAAACGCCTGATCAGGTGAATGTCCTGATCGCGCAGACAATTGCGCGTGCCACCGGTTAGGCCAGAGATTTCAGCAAGGACTGCGACGGGTCGCCGGTGGGGTCCAACCCGAGGCTGCGCTGATAATCCGCAATCGCCGCGCGCGATTTTGGACCAAGCACGCCGTCGGCGCCGCCGGTGTCAAAACCACGAGCCGTCAGGCGGGACTGCAGCGCGATGCGGTCGTCTTTGGTCAGGCCGTACTTGTCCGGCGGGAAGGCGGTGCGCAGAGGGCCTGCGCCCCCAATGCGGTCGGCCAGATGGCCAACGCCAATCGCGTAGCTGTCAGAGTTGTTGTAGCGCTTGATGGCGTTGAAATTTCCGGTGACAGCAAAACGTGGGCCGTTTGCTTGAGGTTGAATCACGCGACTTGCGCTTTCGCCAGAACGCAACTCCCGGCCCCACTTTGTGCCACGCGACCAGCCGTTACGCTCAAGATAGGCGGCAGTGGAGGCTAATGCATCAGACGGGTCATCAGACCAGATGTCGCGGCGGCCGTCACCGGTGTAGTCAACGGCGAAGGCCTGATAGCTGGTGGGGATGAATTGGGTGTGGCCCATGGCACCGGCCCAGCTTCCGGTCATGCGGGCAGGTGTGATGTCGCCGTTTTGCAAAATCTTAAGTGCGGCAATCAGTTGTTTTTCGTAAAAGCTGCCCCGGCGGCCATCAAAGGCCAGCGTGGACGTGGCCGAGATCACCGGAATGTCGCCTTTACGGTCGCCATAGTAGCTTTCCAATCCCCAAATCGCGCAGATAATTTCTGCGTCAACGCCGTATGATTGTTCTAGCTTTTGCAGGGTACCTTTGTGGCGTGAGAACGCGGCCCGGCCTTTGCTGACCCGTTCGTCAGAGGCGGCGATAGACAGATAGTCTTCGAGTGTTCTCGTGAATTCGGTTTGGTTGCGGTCGCGTTTGATAACGCCGGGCAAGTAGCCGGTGTCGCGGAAGGCAGAATTGAGTGTGGATTCGGTGATGCCTTGCGAGAGGGCGCGGCCGCGGAAGCTGGCGACCCAAGCGGCGTAGTCACGGTTGAGTTGCGGTCGAAGGTCGGCAGGCAGGCCAGTTGGCGCCGGCGCACGCGCCTGTGAGGTGGTTTGCAACGTGCTGTTACAGGCGGAAAGCGCAAGGGCGGAAAGGCCCAAGGTGAAATTGCGACGCGAGATACTCATGAATACTGCCCTTGTTTGCCAAGATGTGTTGGCAGCAGTTTGGCAGGTATTGGCCATAGGGGCGAGGGGGAAACGGTGTGGATTGTAGGAAGTGAAAAAGGGAGCCATGGGGGCTCCCTTTTGTAGATCTTGGGGTGACGGATCAGGTCACAAATCGATGCGGAAGCGCGCAAAGCCGTCGGGGCCTTCGCCTGCGGGTGCGATTGACACGCCTTCGACGTCAGCGGCGTAGTCAGCAGCCTTGGGGCCTGTGTCAAACAGAACCGAGGTGCCGGGCAGCGGTGCAAAGGTCCAGTTGGCATCTGCGCGTGGGCTGATGGTGCCTTTTTCAACGATGTAGCGCACAATCACGTCGCGGTTTGTGTCGGGGCCTTCAAACACCACGGTGTCACCCATGGCACCGGGGAATTTGCCGCCGCCGCCAGCGCGGTAGTTGTTGGTTGCGATGATGAATTCCGCCGCCATATCAAGCGGTTTTCCGTCAAACATCAGGTCAACGATGCGGTTTGCATCGGCGTTGATCAGAGTGCCTTTGGGGTCGAATTTTGACGGTTGGCTGAGGTCGATCTGGTAAGTGACACCATCGATGACGTCAAAGTTGTAGGACGGGAATTCAGGGTTCAGCAGCACCTGATCGGCTTTGCCGGCTTCTACCTGATTGAAGATACCAGCAGAGCGTTCGAGCCAGTCTTTGACCTGTTGGCCTGTGACTTTCACTGCGCGTGCCGTGTTGGGGTAGAGGTAGAGATCGGAGACGTTTTTGATCGCAACATCGCCCTTGGCCACGTCGGTGAAGTATTCGGGGCCGCCACGGCCGCCTGCCTTGAACGGGGCAGCAGCGGACAGGATCGGCAGACCTTCGTACTCGGTGCCTTTCATCATCTGCTCGATGTACCAAAGTTGGGCAATCGACACGATCTGCACAGATGGGTCATCCGCTACTAGCGCGAAATAGCTGTGCAGCGGTGCGTCGGTTTTACCAACGGCTCGGCGCACATAGGCCAGTGTCTCGTCGTGTTCTTTCTGGACGCTGGCAAGCACGTCGGGCTGGCTTTCGACCAGCGCAGTGATCGAGCGGTCCTCGTTGCGTTTGGAAATCGGACGGGCTTCGGTCGTGTGGCTGACGATCTTCCATTCGTTGCCGGAGCGCTCAAGCATCAGATCGATCAGACCCATGTGCGAGCCCCAGAAGCCGCCCATAGCGGCCGGTTTGCCCATAATGGTGCCTTTGGCCACATCGACGCCTGCGATGCCTTCGTAAGCAGACGATGGGAACACGCGGTGGTGGTGACCGGTCAGAACGGCGTCGATGCCGTCCACGGCGGCCAATGGCACCGAGGCGTTTTCCATGCCGTCGGAGTGGTCAGCTTCGCCAATGCCCGAGTGCGACAACGCGATGATCAGGTCAGCGCCTTCTTCCTTCATCTGAGGCACGTAGGCGCGGGCGGTGTCGACGATGTCGCGCACCTGAACGTTGCCTTCAAGATGGCGGCGGTCCCAGTTCATGATCTGGGGCGGTGTGAAACCGATGACGCCGATTTTGATCATGTGCTTTTCGCCCGCACCGTCGGTGACTTCGCGGGTCAGGATCGAGTAGGGCTTAAACAACGTTTTGTCTTCGCGCGGGGTGGCGCCTTGGGACAGGGACACGTTGGACAGGACGGTTTCGAAATCCGCACCAGCCATGGATTTCATCAGAAAATCCAAGCCGTAGTTGAATTCGTGGTTGCCGACGGTGGCCGCGTCATAGCCCACAGCATTCATCGCAGCGATGACGGGGTGCATGTCGCCGTCTTTCATGCCGCGCTCGTAGGCGATGTAGTCGCCCATTGGGTTGCCTTGCAAAAAGTCACCGTTGTCGATCAGCATCGAGTTGGTGGCCTCATCCCGGATGCCTTTGATCAGAGAGGCTGTGCGGGCAAGGCCCACGGTGTCACGCGGTTTGTCCGCATAATAGTCATACGGAAAGACATGTACGTGCAAATCGGTGGTTTCCATGATCCGCAGGTGAGCCTGATTGGTGGCCGCATTGGCCGAGAATGGGTGCAGGGCGATGAAGCCGGCAGACGCGCCAAGGAAGTGGCGGCGGGACAAGGTGAATTGGGACATGGAACCCTCGATTTGTTGAGTTTATTGGTACGCCAGTTTTGGCGCGCAGACTTTGGAATAGTCCGGGAACTGTAACACATATTTGACCGCTCGGAAAAATTTTGATGACGAAGTGACGCGTGGTTGATGGCTTGCAAAACTTTACGCGTCTGTCACGTTGGGCCGTAAGTGATTGGACGACGGACGCAAGGGGGCACCGAGTCATGAAACACGTTCCAAAAGAAACCACAGACGAAGATCTGATCCAGCAATTCTTGGACAAGGGTGGAAAGATCAGCAAAGGCAAAACCAAGCCGATGCCGCATGATCTTGGCATCAGCAAAGGTGTTTGGGGCAATAAGCTGACCAAAGAAGAAAAGGCCGCGCGTGACGAGAAGTTCGAAGAACCTAAGGGGTGATCTTCTATCAGTCGTGGCAGGTGCTTTTTGTGGGGCTAGGCGCGCGCATGTCGTTCGGAGTGTCTAAAAAGATGAGTTGTTTGGCTTGTTTGGGCCACCTATAGAAGCGTGGCGTTGGAACTTATTGCGGGCATTTGGCATATGTCCCTACTGGGTTTGCGCACGCTCCTTTGACGTGGCGAGGGTTTAATTGGACTATCGTAAAGAGATTGACGGCTTGCGGGCCATCGCTGTGCTGGCGGTCATCGTCGACCATACGGGGCTAGGCTGGTTGCCCGGGGGATATGCTGGGGTTGACGTTTTCTTTGTCATTTCAGGTTATTTAATCACCGGCATCGTCAACAAAGGTTTGGCCGACGGCAGTTTCACCTTCCGCGACTTCTACAAGCGCAGAGCATTCAGGATCTTTCCTGCGCTGTTTTTTGTGCTGGCCATCATGACGCTTTTCTCCTGGATATTTCTGACGCCCTCTGAGTTGCAGGATTTTTCTGCCAGCGTATTTTTCAGCGTCCTGTTTCTGTCCAATGGCTATTTCATCAATTTCGTCGACTACTTTGGTCCAAGCGCCTCGGTGATCCCGCTGCTTCATACATGGAGCCTTGCGGTTGAAGAGCAGTTTTACATTCTGTTTCCTTTGCTGGCATGGGCCAGTTGGAAACTTGGTGGCAAGCGAGGTTTGCTTTGGGGCGTGGTATGTCTTGGGATCGCGTCTCTCCTTCTGGCGGAGTGGGGCTGGCGTAACGAACCAAGGGCCAACTACTTTTTCTCACCATCAAGATTCTGGGAGATTTTGCTCGGGTCGGTGGCGGCTTTGGCGTTGGCAGGGCGCAAGCGGCCCGAGAATGGAGCGCTTGCAACCTTTGGCCTTGCGATGTTGGTGGCAACATTTGTGCTCTACGACGATCTGGTGCCATTTCCATCGGTCTATGCGCTGTTGCCGACGCTGGGTACTGTACTGATATTGGTGTTTGCTCCTGTTCAGGGAGGCGTTTCCGCGGTGCTGAGCGGGGCGGCAATGCGGTGGATCGGCGGGATTAGCTTTTCGGCTTATCTTTGGCACCAGCCGGTTTTTGCGTTCTCCAGAATTCACGGCATTGCACCGGACCAGTTGGTAACCGCATGTGTGTTGATCGCCTTGGTGCTTGGATTGTCTTACGGATCATGGCGTTTGATTGAGCAACCCTTCCGCAGCCCCGCGGAAGGTCGGCCAATGTTGCGCAAATTCCGCGGTATGATTCTAACGGTCATGGCGATTGCCTTGATTGCGATTTCGCTTGTGGGGTATGTCAGTGATGCGCCTTTGAAGCGCCACAGCGCGGCTGATCAAAACCTGTTTGAGACTACACGTGTTGAAGCGAGCTCTTACAATCGGGGAATTCGGAAGGGTTTTCAGCGTCAGGCCTTTGACGGCTCAGGTGATGCCACCAAAGTGGCGATGGTCGGGGACAGCTTTGGCCGTGATGTTATGAACGCGCTCCAAGAAAATGGCATGATGGCACAGTTGGATTTCGCGCTTTGGACCATCGGGCATACCTGTGCGCCGTTTTTCCTCAAAGACGAGACCGGTCTATCCGAGCACGTCGATATTGAAGCTTGTGACGCTGAGTGGGACCGCTATCAAAGCGAGGCTATGTTGCGGAGTTTGGCGCAGGCGGATGTGATTATTGTTTCTCACAAATGGTCTGAGTGGCAGGTTCCCTTTGTCGAGAAAACACTTGAAAACCTTACTGAACACTCAGACGCCAAAGTCATATTGGTTGGACCAAAACAATTTGGTTTCAGTGGTTTACGTGAGGTGTGGGCTATCGAAGAAGACCTGCGGCCATCGGTCGAATTGGACGTGTCAGATGAAGTGGTGGCTACGAATTCCAAGATGCATGCGCTCAAAGCGGACGCTTATTTCGACATTCAATTAAGCGTGTGTCCCGCGACAAGTTCCTGTCCAGCGACTACGCCCGATGGGCGGGCAATTTCCTTGGACGGTGGCCACCTAACGCCTGCTGCTGCGCGCCTTGTTGGGGAAAGATTGTGGGACAACAGCGAAATCGTTGAGATATTGGGTGTCAGTCGTCCCTAAAAAAACGGCCGGAACGGCTGGGTTTCAGCCGGACCGGATGCCTCTTGATACTTGATCAGCTGTTTCCGGTGCCGGTGAAGCGGGCAGCATCCGCCGCCGCCCGTCGAATGGCGTTGGATTTGTGCACGGTTTCCATGTACTCGGCCTCTGGGTCGCTGTCGTACACAACGCCGCCACCGGCTTGGATATAAAGCTTTTGGTCTTTCACAATCGCGGTGCGCAGCGCGATGCAGATGTCCATGTCGCCGCCCGAGCTGAAATAGCCGACGCCACCTCCATAGATGCCTCGTTTTTCAGGCTCCAATTCGTCGATGATTTCCATCGCGCGCACTTTGGGTGCGCCAGACACGGTGCCTGCGGGCATGCCGGCAAAGAAGGCATCAAGCGCGTCTTTGTCGTCAGACAACTCGCCCACCACATTGGACACGATGTGCATCACGTGGCTGTAGCGTTCGATGATGAATTTTTCTGTCGGGCGCACAGTGCCGATTTTAGAAACGCGACCGGTGTCGTTGCGGCCCAGATCCAGCAACATCAGATGCTCGGCCAGTTCTTTCTTGTCGGCCAGCAGATCCGCTTCGAGTGCGTTGTCTTCTTCGGGTGTTGCGCCGCGCGGACGGGTGCCTGCGATCGGGCGGATTGTGACCTCGTCGCCAAAAACGCGCACCAGAATTTCCGGGCTGGCGCCGACAACCTGATAACCGCCGAAGTTGAAATAGAACATAAATGGAGAGGGGTTGGTGCGTCGCAAAGAGCGATAGAGCGCGAAGGGCGGCTGCGGGAAATCCTGCGTCCAGCGTTGGGCAGGCACAACTTGGAAAATATCGCCCGCCCGGATGTAGTCTTTGGCCTTTTCTACCGCGGCCATATAGCCCTCTTTGGTGAAATTGGACACCGGCGGGGATACTTCGTGTGCATCGCCCAAATCGCGGGCGGCTTGTGGCATCGCGCGTTCAAGGTCGCGCACAGCGTCCATCACCCGTTCAGCGGCCTGTGCATAGGCGGCCTTTGCGGATTGACCTTCGCTAACCCATGCAGGCGAAACTACGGTGACTTCGCCTTTGACCCCGTCAAGCACGGCCACAACAGAGGGACGCATCATGCAGGCATCTGGCAGACCAAGCGGGTCCGGGTTCACGTTTGGCAGATGTTCCACCAAGCGGATCATGTCATAGCCAAGGTAGCCAAACAGGCCAGCAGAAGCCTGTGGCAGATCATCTGGCAGATCAATGCGGCTTTCGGCGATCAGATCACGCAGGTTGTCCAGCGGGTTGCCGTCTTGATCCACAAAGGCGTCACCATCAAAGCGCGCGGTGCGGTTCAGGCGGCTGGTGCCGTCGTGACATTGCCAGATCAGATCGGGCTTCATGCCAATGATCGAGTAGCGACCGCGCACCTCGCCACCTGTCACCGATTCAAGCATAAAGGCGTCTTTGTGGGCGCCAGTGAGCTTGAGCATCAGGGAGACGGGTGTGTCGAGATCCGCTGCAAGGCGGGCATAGACCACCTGATTTTCGCCAGCTTCATAGGCGCGGGCGAAGTCGTCAAAGGAGGGGACGAGATCCATGGGATCAAGCCTTTCTGTCTGTCACGCGGCGCTGCATCACTGCATCTGCGCGTGCACGGCGTTGATGGCCTGTGTATTGATTTCTGCCGGATAGGCCACCTGCAAGGCTTCGGCGTAAACTTGGAACAGGTCTTGAGAAATGCCGCCGCTGAGTTGCTGATTGATCAGGTTGACCAGGCCAGAGATTTCCGGATTGGAGTAATCAGGCGCAGCGATGGCATCCAGACGCACCAACAGCAGACCGCCATCGCCGGCCGGGATCTGACGCAACTCGCCGACGGTCATTTCAAACACCTGCGACATGAAATCTGCAGGGGTGCCAGCGACATAATCGGACCGGTCCATATTGATTTCTTCGTTGGCGTTGAAGCCAAACGAGGTGAAGTGTGTGCCGGATTTGAGCTGCGGCTCAAGCGTGCTTACCAGAGTGGCGAGCGCTTCGGCGGTGCGATCCGCTTTGAGAGCGGCGTTCACATCGTCTTTCACATCGGCAAACGGGGCAGGGGTGCTTTCGGTTTCACCTTCAAGGCGCAAGGCAAACATACCGCCGTCTTCCAGCGTTACGATCTCCGGAAAATCGCCTTCGGCAACGGCTGCTGCTGCCGTGCGGAAGCCTTCGTAACCTGCGATGTCGTCGGAGGTGTTGGCGTGCCAGTCGATGCTGCCCAACACCATGTCGGTCTCATCTGCTAACTCTTCGAGCGTGGCGCCACCGGCGAGCAAATCGTCTGCGGAGCCGATTTGCAGGTCGATCACGCGGCGGGCGCGGTCGATGGCGAGGTCTTTGCGCAGCTCGCTGACCGCGTCTTCAAAGCTGGTGAACCGTGCTGGCAGGATGCCGTTTACACGAAACAGGGCCGGACCAAGGTCAGTTGTCACAGGACCGGCGATACCGCCAACGGGTGTGAGGAACACAGCTTCGCCTGCGGTGCTGAGGTCGGATTTGGAGACGTCCCCGAGATCCACGTCCGAGAGCGCCAGACCACGGCTTTCGACCAGCGCTTCAAACGACGTTTCGCCGGTGCGTAGCTTGCCAAGCGCGGTTTCAGCTGCTGCCGCGTCGGCAAACGCGAGACGCTCTACCAGACGGCGTTCGGGTTGATTGAAGTCTGCGTCACGCTCTGCGTACAGCGCTTTAAGCGCGTCTTCGTCCACCTCAACCGTATCCAGAAGCATGGTTGGTGTGACCCAGGCAAATGTGATCTGACGGGTTGCGGGCAACATGTAGTTGTCGATGTTGGCGTCATAATAGGCCTGCGCGTCGGCTTCTGACGGATCCTCTACGGCGGTCGTGAGGTTGTCGCCGGTCAATTTGGTCCACGTGAAATCACGGTCTTCGGCAACAAAGTCGATCACGGTCGCGGCGTAGCTGTCGGGAATGCTGACACCGGACACAACCGCGCCCTGCAGCAGCGAACGGGCGGTTTCCTCGCGCACGCTGTCTTCAAACGCGGATTCGTTCATACCAGCCTGTTCAATGGCAAACGCATAGGCGTCGCGGTCAAACTCGCCGTCCAAACCCTGAAACGCCGGAATGGCCAGCAATTCACGGCGCAGGTTTTCATCGCCAATCGACAGCCCCATACGGGTGGTCTCAGCGTCCAGGGACCGCGTGGTCACAAGCCGTGCAAGCACGTTGCGGTCAACACCAAACATTTGCGCTTGGGAAAAGGTCAAAGACTGACCAATCTGGGCCTGATAAGCGTTCATTTCTTCTTGCAGGCCACGGGCATAATCATCCACTGAGATGTCTTTGCCACCCACAGTGCCCACCGAGCGGATGGTGCCGGAGAGGTTTGTGACGCCAAACCCGCCAAGACCCAGAATGAGCATCGCCATCAGGATCCACACCAGTGTTTTGGACGTTTTGCCCTTTGGTTTTTCCGTGGCCATGTCAGTTCCTTACGTCTTGGTCTTTGGTTTGTCTGCGCGGATGTCTACGCGGTTGAGGAAAAGGGGGCAAGCGGTGCTTCTTGGTTTTGCCACCTAGAGCCGTGTTTCAGTCGCGTTTTGCGTAGTCTGCCCGTGCCAGCCGGTCAAACAGCACGGCAATTTCAGCGCGGTTCACATTGGCAAAGGCAATGCGCAGTTGGCGCGCGCCAGCGGGGTCTTCCTCGGGCATGAACATGGTGCCGGGCAGGCACAACACGTGGTGATCGCGCACCAAAGCCCGTGCAAGATCATCAGAGCGCATGGAGAACGGGTGTTCGACATAGGCAAAATAAGCGCCTGCGCCGAGCAGTTTCCAGCCGCGAGAGGTGAGCGTTGGCATGTTGTCGGAAATCGCGGCGCGGCGATCGAGGATTTCAGCGCGCTCGCCGGACAACCACTGGCTTAAGTTCCGCATACCCCACAGCGCTGCGTGTTGGCCAAGTTGGTTGGGGCAAATGGTAACTGTGTCGAGAAATTTTTCGGCCTCTGCAAGAAAATCCACATGCGCCACCATGGCGCCGACGCGATGGCCGGTCAGGCGGTAGGCTTTGGAAAAGGAATAGAGCTGCACCAATGTGTCGCTCCAACTCGGGTCGGAAAACAGGGTGTGCGGTGGCTCAGTCCGGATATCGAAATCGCGGTAGGTCTCGTCCACAATAAGCTTGATGCCGCGCGCCCGCGCCAGATCAAATAAGGCCTGCACAAGATCGGCGGGGTATTCGACACCGCCGGGGTTGTTGGGAGTGACCAACACAATCGCACGGGTGCGTTCGGTGATCAAAGCCGCAGCCATCTCGGGATCGGGCAGCAAACTGTCACCCGTCGTCAGCGGGACCGTGGTGATGCCCTGCATATCCAGCCACATTTTATGGTTGAAATACCATGGGGTTGGCAGGAGAAGTTCATCTCCTTCGCCAGCGATTGCACTGATGGTGGCGCAGAAAGCCTGGTTGCAGCCGGACGTGATGGCGACCTGATCAGCCGCAATGGAGCCGCCATAAGCCGTGCTCCATTGGCTTGCGACTTCGGCCCGCAATTCTGGCAGGCCAAGCACAGGACCATAGAGGTGCGCCTCGGGAACATCTTGCGCCACGCGGGCGATTTCGCTGCGCAACGGAGTGGGGGGCGGATCAACCGGCGCCGCCTGACTGACGTTGATCAGCGGTTTTGCGTCGGTGAAGGCGACGCCTTCCAGCCAGCGACGGGCCTCCATGACAGGCGGGGCAAAGGTGGCTTGGGTGCGCGACAGGGTCATAGGTCAGTGTCCTGTTGAAAGAGAGAGAAAACAACCGATCTTGGGTGGTGATGTGCCTTGGGAAACAAAGGGCTGCGAATTTTTGCGCAATCCCTGGCTTTTGTTCCCCAAGAACTTTCCGCAGAGCGTCCGGTCTGTTCAGCTAGGCAATACCTCAGTCGGTGCCGCGATAGGGTTCAACGTATTGCAGCGCCATGTCCCACGGGAAGAAGATCCACGTGTCCTGGCTGACACCGGTGATGAATGTATCCACCATCGGCTCGCCTGCGGGTTTGGCATAGACTGTGGCGAAATGCGCCTTGGGATACAATTCGCGCACCAACTCAAGGGTTTTGCCCGAGTCCACGAGATCGTCCACGATCAGGATGCCTTCCCCGTCGCCCATCAGGGTTTTGTCGGGGCTTTTGAGGACCTGCGCTTCGCGCTGGCTGTCCTGTTTGCCGCCGCCAGAGTAGTAGGATTTGACGCTGATAGTGTCCACGGTGCGGATGTCGAGTTCGCGGCTGACGATCATCGCGGGCGCCATGCCCCCACGGGTGATGGCCACAACAGCTTTCCAAGCGCCATCGTCAGGGCCTTTGCCGTCCAAACGCCAAGCAAGCGCGCGGCTGTCGCGATGGATCTGGTCCCAGCTTATGTGGAAGCCTTTTTCGTGCGGCAGACGTTCGCTCATTGTGTGTCATCCTTTAATACCAGTTTGTTTTGTCTTAGCAGAAGCCGATTTGGGCGCAAACTGTTTGCGGCCGCCGTCTAAGGCTCAATGATACGGAAAAATTGCCTCCGAGGCGGAGTTTTTCCGCCGGTTTCACATTAACGCTTTGGCAATGATGCTAAAAACTGGGCATAGTGGCCGAAATCAATTCTTCGACGAATGCATAAGGACATTTCATGTCAAACAGTGATCTCGCAAGCAAATCTGCTGCGCCCGCATTAGGTTTGGTTGCCTGTACGGCCTTGGTCGTCGGCAATATGATCGGATCGGGCGTCTTTCTTTTACCAGCATCTCTTGCGCCATTTGGGCCTTTGGCGATGGTCGGCTGGATTGTGACGTCGATGGGGGCATTGGTGCTGGCGATGATTTTCGGGCGTTTGTCCAAGGTCGTGACCAAGCCGGGTGGACCTTATGCCTATTCGCAAGAAGCCTTTGGGGATTTTGCCGGTTTCCTGATTGCGTGGGGCTATTGGATCGCGCTGTGGACGGGCAACGCGGGCGTGGCTGTTGCTTTGGTGGGCTATCTTGGGTTCCTTGTGCCAGCCATCGGCGAGTCTGATGTCTACAGTGTCGGGGCGGCGCTGATAGCGATCTGGACCCTGACGGCGGTCAACATTCGCGGCGTGGCCGAAGCCGGGTTTGTTCAGATCGTGACAACAGTTCTGAAACTGGTGCCATTGCTGATGGTCGGAGTACTGGGGCTCTTCTGGGTTCAGATGGACAATATGGGGCCGATGAACCCCTCGGGCATGCCGGCCTTTACGGCAGTTTCTGCGGCTGGGGCGCTGACGTTGTGGGCCTATCTGGGGCTGGAATCGGCGACGGTTCCGTCAGGTGATGTGCAAGATCCGGAAAAAACCATTCCGCGTGCCACCATTCTGGGCGTGATGATTGCGGCTTGTGTCTATATCCTCGTGACCTTTGTTTGCATGGGCGTTCTGCCTCCGGATCAGCTTGGCGCGTCCGCCGCGCCGGTGGCGGATGTGGCCAAGGTGATGTTTGGCACAGTGGGCGGGCTGATCGTCGCCGTGGGCGCGGTGATCTCGACCTTCGGCACGCTCAACGGCTTTACGCTGCTGACAGGGCAGGTGCCTTATGGGGCGGCTTTGGACAATGTGTTCCCGCAATCTATGGGGAAGGTGTCGCGCTATGGCACGCCGGCCAATGCCATCGTTTTTTCCAACATTCTGGCGTCGTTGCTGATCGTGCTGAATTTCTCGCAAGGTCTGGTGGCGGCGTTCAACTTTATCG
This sequence comes from Shimia sp. Alg240-R146, assembly GCF_947331465.1. GTDB lineage: Bacteria > Pseudomonadota > Alphaproteobacteria > Rhodobacterales > Rhodobacteraceae > Shimia. The sequence goes on from NZ_CAMZOK010000002.1 coordinate 815,825, forward strand.
TGCTGCTGGCGGTAACTGCGAGCCTTTTGCCGTATGCGTTCTGTGCGGTGGCCGAAGTGATGATCCGTCTGCGTGGTGGCCACGTGATGCGTGGCGGAGAGTTGGCCAAGGCCACGATCCTCGGCTTGTTGGGATTTGTCTATTCGATGTGGGCTCTGGTCGGCGCGGGCGCTCAAGCTGTGACAGTGGGCATCGTGCTTGTGCTGGCTGGCATCCCGCTGCACGTCTGGGTGCGTTGGAAGCAGGCGCGGGAAGCGGAAGTGGGCTGATAGTCACAGCGATGTCGCAAAAGAAGAAGGCGCGGCCTGTGGGACGCGCCCTTTTTTAGTGCGACACAACATAACGCCGTTGAGCCAGCGAGATAGCAGGGGGGCGCCCTGTGTCTTCAAAAATCTTGTAGGCCGGCGACAGTTGTTGCCAGAAGTCGAACCAAAGTGAAGACTGCGCGGCGATCATGCGGTCTTCGGTTGGGCGGAACGGGAACGCGTGAACGGGAACAAATGGCTGACCTTTGTTCAAGGCAGCCTCAACCATCACATAGATTTCTTCGATGGAGGCGTCGGTCATGGCATAGCAGCCGACGGACACGCAGTTTCCATGAACCATCAGATAGCTACCGGTGCGGTCATTGGCCCGATCAAAGGCATTTGGAAAGCCGAGGTTGAACGAAAGATGAAAAGCGCTGTTGGGGTTTAGGGCGCGTTTGTCGACCCGGTAAAATCCTTCCGGGGATTGCCTGTCTCCCTCTTTTAGTTTTGGCCCCAACGCGCCCGAATAATTGCAAATTTCGTAACTTCTAAAGAGAGAAAAGTCTCCGCTTGCGGATTCGACCCAGAGTTCCAGTTCATTTGTTTCCTTGAAAACGCGGAGATACACCGGCGCGCCAAATTTCAATCCTGACGCCCGCAGTGCATCCGTAAGGCGAGCTTCCTGTGTCGCACGGATTTCGGATATGTCGGCGCGCAGGCCCAAGACCTCCGCAAGGCGCGGCGGCAGGTGGTGACGCCCAAAATACAGCCCAGCCAGTGATGTCCCCACAATAAGGAAAAGGACGATCAGGAGACCGCCCTTTGAAACCTTTGGCATCAGTTTGGTCTCACTTCCGACCTGTCACTGCGTCGATGTCGGGGCTATCGACCGCTTTCATGCCGACGACGTGATAACCTGCATCGACGTGCAGGTTCTCGCCGGTGACGCCGGAGCCGAGATCGGACAGCAGATAAAGTGCCGAGTTGCCGACATCGTCGATGGTCACGTTGCGACGCAGCGGGGAGTTCAGCTCGTTCCATTTCAGGATGTAGCGGAAGTCGCCAATGCCGGAGGCGGCCAACGTCTTAATCGGACCAGCGGAGATGGCGTTCACGCGGATGCCGTCGCGGCCGAGATCTTCGGCGAGATATTTCACAGAGGCCTCAAGCGCGGCTTTGGCGATGCCCATGACATTGTAGTGGGGCATAACCTGTTCGGCGCCATAGTAGGTCAGGGTCAAAGCAGAACCGCCTTCGCCCATCAGTTTCTCGGCGCGTTGCATCACAGCGGTGAAGGAATACACAGAGATGTCCATCGTCATCAGGAAGTTGTCTTTGGATGTATCGACGTAACGGCCACGCAGTTCGTTTTTGTCGGAGAACCCGATGGCGTGCACGATGAAGTCAATCTTGCCCCATTTGGCTTCGATTTCATCAAAGGCCGCGTCAAGCGATGCGGGGTCGGACACGTCGCAATCAATCAGTGTTTCCACACCCAACTGCTCCGCCAGAGGGACCACGCGTTTCTTGAATGCGTCGCCCATATAAGAGAAGGCCAGCTCGGCACCGGCGTCGGCGCAGGCCTTGGCGATGCCCCAGGCGATAGACTTGTCATTGGCGAGGCCCATGATCAGGCCACGCTTGCCCGCCATCAATTGATTAGACATCGGTTGCTCCTAGTCCGAATTCGGTATTGAAGTCCTTTAGGCGATTGATTCACATGCATCAAGTGCGGCGCGTATGATCAAAAGCCACTGATTTGCCTGAATGGAGGTCAAAATGAGCGATAGAACCGGAATTTTCGAAGGCGATGACCCCTTTGCGATTGCCCGCAGTTGGTTGGCAGAGGCGGAAAAGAGCGAGCCCAACGACCCCAACGCGATTGCCCTATCCACTGTGGACAGCGACGGCCTGCCCAATGCGCGCATGGTGCTTTTGAAGGACATCGAGGACGATGCCTTTGTGTTTTACACCAACTATGGCAGCGCCAAAGCGCAGGAAATCGACAGTTCGGGCAAAGCCGCCTTTGTGATTCACTGGAAATCTTTGCGCCGTCAAATTCGGGTGAGGGGGGTGGTCACCAGAGAAGAGGGACCTCAGGCCGACGCCTATTATGAGTCCCGCTCGCTCAAGAGCCGCCTTGGGGCCTGGGCCTCCCGGCAGTCGCAGCCTTTGGGCGCGCGCACAGAGTTGATGGCGAAAGTGGCAAAAATTACAGCCGCGCATGGCCCAATGCCGAAGCGCCCACCATTTTGGGGTGGCTATCGGGTCACACCTAGCGAAATCGAGTTTTGGGCGGATGGTGCGTTTCGTCTGCACGACCGGTTTCGGTGGACTCGTGAAGACACTGATAATGCTTGGGGAATTGTGCGCCTCAACCCCTGAGGAACAATATTTCAAAATTGCAAGCGGGTGAAAAACATACCATTTTTGCGCTTGCCGATTTTGAACGAATGCCTCACTCTTAAATCATCATGGGGATGATAAAGACTAAGGTAAATGCTTTGACGACTGTAGAGAATGACATCTCGCGCATAACGGGCGAGGTGAAGTGGTTCGATCCTGTAAAGGGATTCGGATTCATCGTGTCAGACCAGGGGGGGTCTGACATTTTGTTGCACGCAAATGTGCTTCGCAATTTTGGACAGAGTTCGGTGGCGGATTCGTCACGCATAGAGGTGTCGGTGCAAGTGACCGACCGAGGCGCTCAGGCCGTGGAAGTGTTCCAGATTGAGCCGCCTGATACCGATATGGCGGTGCCATTGTCGGATTTCGAAGGGTTGGATCTTGATGAGATTCGCTCTGCGCCGTTGGAGCCCGCGCGGGTAAAATGGTTCGACAAAGGCAAAGGGTTTGGCTTTGCCAATATTTTCGGTCAACCTGAGGATATCTTTTTGCATATCGAAGTGCTGCGCCGGTCCGGTCTTGCGGATCTGCAACCGGGTGAAGCGCTCGCGTTGCGGGTGATCGACGGAAAGCGCGGCCGAATGGCGACCGAGGTTCAGGCATGGGAAAACGCGCTTTCATAAACTTTGGCAAGATTGCCAATCGAGTTCTGTTTACAGGCTGTGTGGCCGCGTCCTTGGGCGCGGCTTCGTCAGTTTGGGCGGGCTGCACGGCAGGCTCGCTTGAGTTACGAGGGGACTGGGGACAGGCCCGGTTTACGGTCGAAGTGGCGGACACAGATGCGGAACGGGCGCAGGGATTGATGCATCGCGAGAGCATGCCGATGAGCGCGGGTATGCTCTTTGTCTATGAATACGCGCAGCCGGCCTCCTTTTGGATGCGCAACACGCTGATTCCCCTCGATCTGATATTTGCCGACAATGCGGGCGTGGTGCGCCATGTGCATCACGAGGCCGTGCCGCTGGACGAGTCGCCGATTCCTGGGGGCAATGCCGTGCGATATGTGCTCGAAATCAACGGTGGATTGGCCCGCGCGATGGGAATTGATGCCGGTACCGAGCTGCGCCACGCAGATATTGCACAAGAAAATGCATCTTGGCGCTGTGAATGACTTCTTTGGGGTTTTCATTCCTGAAAGTGCAGGCTAAACGGTGCTCCACGGTCCGGGGCGTAGCGCAGTCTGGTAGCGCACCTGTTTTGGGTACAGGGGGTCGCAAGTTCGAATCTTGCCGTCCCGACCATTTTCTTCTGAATAGCAATCAGCAGTCCACCGCTCGCCAATAGGCAAGCGGCGGACTGCTGATTCGTGTTTTTGCGCACTTGAATGTGTCAAAAATGCGAAAAATTGGTATATGTTGTGCTAAATTTTTCATCGCGACTATATCTGGTGTTTTTTGAGCATTTGATAAGGGAATACCGGAAAAACGCATGTTTTCAATTCCTTTGCTTCGATAGATAATGTGTGAGCCCAATTGCTGCGATGCGGCGCATTGGGCAGGGAATCGCGCAAACCCCGCCGGACGCTAAATCGAGGCCTTCGGTCAAGACCAGAAATCCGAGTTTCTCCAAAATTTAGGCGTTGACGATTTAGGGGTGAATACGCCAGTTTGTGTGAGCGGTTGCGAAGCGCCACCACATATAGTGGCGCAGTTGCCGAACAGGGACTGAATTCAAAATGCAAGTCGGCGAAGTCCGGCACCACACACCAGCGGCCTATGTGGCGGTTGGCGGCGCTATTTCTTTGTCTGTTTGTCGGTTTCGCCGTTCACGCTTTGGAGCGTTGATGGGCCGCAATGGGACAAGTTGAGCGGAAACACGAGGCAGCGATGAAAATCGAAAGAAAATTCACCAAGGCAGGACAAGACGCTTACGCAGCGCTGGATTTTGTAAAAACCGAGTCGGAAATTCGCAACCCGGACGGGTCGATCGTTTTCCGTCTTGATGAAGTTGAAGTTCCCAGCAGCTGGAGCCAGGTCGCCAGTGACGTGATCGCGCAGAAATACTTCCGTAAGGCGGGCGTGCCGTCGAAAATGCGCAAAGTAAAAGAAAAAGGTGTGCCGGAATTCCTGTGGCGGTCCGTGCCCGCGAATGACGACGTTGAGATCGGCGGAGAAACCAGCGCGAAGCAGGTATTTGACCGGCTGGCAGGGGCTTGGACCTATTGGGGTTGGAAGGGCGGCTACTTCTCCACAGAAGAAGACGCGCAGGCTTATTTCGACGAAATGCGCTTTATGCTGGCGACACAACGCGCGGCGCCAAACAGCCCGCAGTGGTTCAACACCGGTTTGCACTGGGCATATGGCATCGATGGTCCGGCGCAGGGGCACTATTATGTGGACTATAAGTCGGGCAAGCTGACCAAATCCAAATCCAGCTATGAACACCCCCAGCCGCACGCCTGTTTCATTCAGTCGGTCAGCGATGATCTGGTGGGTGATGGTGGCATCATGGACCTGTGGGTGCGTGAAGCGCGCTTGTTCAAATACGGCTCTGGCACAGGCACGAACTTCTCGAGCTTGCGGGCGGATGGGGAATCGCTGTCGGGCGGCGGTAAATCGTCGGGCCTGATGGGCTTTTTGAAGATTGGCGACCGCGCAGCCGGTGCGATCAAATCGGGTGGCACCACACGCCGCGCGGCCAAGATGGTGATCGTGGATGCGGACCACCCTGATGTCGAAGAGTACATTAATTGGAAAGTCAAAGAAGAGCAGAAGGTCGCGTCGATCGTGGCTGGCTCCAAGATGCACGAGCAAAAGCTGAACGGCATTTTTGCGGCGATCAAAGCGTGGGACGGCAAAGCGGAAGATGCCTTTGACCCCAAAGCCAACGACGCACTGAAGGCCGCGGTTCGTGAGGCCAAAAAGGTCGCGATACCAGAGACTTATGTCAAACGCGTGTTGGATTATGCCAAGCAGGGCTATGCCAGCATCGAGTTCCCGACATATGACACTGATTGGGACAGCGAAGCCTATGCATCTGTCTCGGGTCAAAACTCCAACAACTCGATCCGCGTGACCGACGCCTTCTTGAAGGCTGTGGAAAATGACGCCGACTGGGAGCTGATCCGCCGCACAGACGGAACGGTCGCCAAGACCATCAAGGCCCGCAAGCTGTGGGAAGACGTTGGCCACGCCGCTTGGGCCTGTGCCGATCCCGGCATCCAGTACCACGACACGGTTAATGCGTGGCACACATGCCCAGAAGACGGTGAAATCCGAGGGTCCAACCCGTGTTCGGAATATATGTTCCTTGATGATACGGCTTGTAACCTGGCGTCGATGAACCTGCTGACCTTCCTGAAGGATGGCGAGTTCCAAGCCGAAGATTACATGCACGCCACACGTCTGTGGACTGTGACGCTGGAAATCTCAGTCACTATGGCGCAGTTCCCGTCCAAAGAGATCGCGCAGCTGTCTTATGACTTCCGCACCTTGGGTCTGGGCTATGCCAACATCGGTGGCCTGCTGATGAATATGGGCTTTGGTTATGACAGCGACGAAGGTCGTGCACTGGCCGGTTCGCTGACAGCGATCATGACCGGCGTGTCTTATGCAACGTCGGCCGAGATGGCGGGCGAGTTGGGGGCCTTTAGCGGTTATGCGCGCAACAGCGAGCACATGCTGCGGGTGATCCGTAACCACCGTCGCGCGTCATATGGCGAGACTGACGGTTATGAAGGCTTGGCGATCAAGCCTGTGGCTTTGGACATGGAAAACTGTCCTGACCAAAAGCTGGTGGTACTGGCGCAGACAAGCTGGGACGAAGCGCTGGCGCTTGGCGAAAAGCACGGCTATCGCAACGCTCAGACGTCTGTGATTGCGCCGACCGGCACAATTGGTCTGGTGATGGATTGCGACACAACCGGTATCGAGCCTGACTTTGCCTTGGTGAAGTTCAAGAAGCTTGCCGGTGGCGGTTATTTCAAGATCATCAACCGCTCGGTGCCTTCGGCGCTGGAAGGTCTGGGCTATTCTTCGGCTCAGATCGAAGAAATCGTCGGCTATGCCGTAGGCCACGGAAGCATCGGCAACGCGCCGGGCATCAACCACACGTCTTTGATTGGTCATGGCTTCGGTCAGAACGAAATCGACAAGGTTGAGGCAGCGCTTGGGTCGGCTTTTGACATCCGGTTCGTATTCAACCAGTGGACGCTGGGCGAAGAGTTCTGCACCAACGTTTTGGGTATTCCGACAGACAAGCTCAACGATCCGAGCTTTGATCTGTTGGCTTCGCTTGGGTATTCCAAAGCGGATATCGAAGCGGCAAACGACCATGTTTGCGGCACAATGACCCTGGAAGGCGCGCCGTTCCTCAAGGAAGAGCACTACCACATCTTTGACTGTGCAAACCCTTGTGGCAAAAAGGGAAAACGCTTCCTGCATGTGGACAGCCACATCACAATGATGGCGGCTGCACAGTCGTTTATCTCGGGTGCGATTTCCAAAACCATCAACATGCCAAACGACGCCACTATCGAGGACTGTCAGAAAGCTTATGAGCTGAGCTGGTCTTTGGGTATCAAAGCCAACGCGTTGTATCGGGACGGGTCCAAGTTGAGCCAGCCATTGGCAGCAGCGCTTGTTGAAGATGATGATGATGCGGCAGAAGTGCTTGAGAGTGGGTCAAACCACGAAAAGGCGCAGGTTCTGGCCGAGAAAATCATCGAGAAGATCGTGGTCAAGGAAGTGGCGCGCGGGCGTGAAAAAATGCCTGAGCGTCGCAAAGGTTACACTCAGAAAGCGGTTGTTGGTGGGCACAAAGTCTATCTGCGGACAGGTGAATATTCTGATGGCAACCTTGGTGAAATCTTCATCGATATGCACAAAGAAGGCGCCGGTTTCCGGGCGATGATGAACAACTTTGCCATCGCTGTTTCGGTGGGCCTGCAATATGGCGTGCCGCTGGAAGAGTTTGTCGATGCGTTCACATTCACCAAGTTCGAACCCGCCGGCATGGTGCAGGGCAACGACAGCATCAAAAATGCAACATCGATCCTGGATTACATCTTCCGCGAGCTGGCGGTGAGCTATCTGGACCGCACCGATCTGGCGCATATCAAGCCGGAAGGTACAACCTTTGACGACATTGGCCGCGGCGAGGAAGAGGGAGTGTCCAATGTTTCCGAGCTGAGCGAAAGCGCGGCAACGAGGTCGTTGGAAGTGCTTAAACAGATCTCGTCGACCGGGTATCTACGCAAACGTTTGCCGCAAGAATTGGTTGTTTTGAACGGTGGCGCTCAAAATTCGAGCGATCCGGTGGCGACGCTGAACACTTTGGTACCTGAAACTGCGGGCATGGCTGCAGTTGCCGCAACGGCAACGGTTGCGGCAGCCGCAACCACGGCGGTATCAAGCGGAACAGTCACAAGTGGTGGTATGGACGCCCGTGCCAAAGCCAAGATGCAGGGCTACGAAGGCGATCCTTGTGGCGATTGCGGCAATTACACGCTGGTGCGAAACGGCACCTGCATGAAGTGCAACACATGCGGCGGCACAAGCGGCTGTAGCTGATCCCGGGGGGGACCTTGGGTAGGGGGCCTTCGTGCCCCCGACGAGATAGAAATTTGCCGAGGCTTTGCGAAGCCTTGGCGGGACACGGAGCGAGTGCGCTTGCTCCGACGACATTCAGGCCGCAGGCAAAAAACATCGAGCGGTATCAAGAGTGAGCCTGAATGGCGAAACTGGGGGGCAATCGCCCCCCAATTTTTTTGTCTGCTTGGAGGTTTAGGGGGTTTTCCCCCCGTCGTAGCAGGCGACGACTCCCCCAGAATATTTGCGGCAAGAGGAAAGCTCAGGCCGGCAGATAGATGTTGAATCGGGCGCGCAATCGTTGATCGAGGATTGGGTCAAAACGGGCAGCGGAAGGTTCCGCGAGGATGTCTTCTTTGCGTTTGACGGCTTTGGCAATCAGATCCGGTTTGTCGCGTTCCACCCATTCTTTGGGTGAGGTTCGGTCGCCAAATGTCGGATATACATGATCTTTTTGCATGCGGCTTAGGGTGGCGTCTGTGCCGAGATAGTGGCCGGTTCCGCCAAGGCAAACTTCTTTGATTTGCTCGAGTGCCAAGGTTTCGTCGTCAACTTCGATCCCGCGCACACAGCGCAACGCTTGGCCGATAATGTCATCCCCGAGGATCAGGGATTCGTGACAAAAGCCAAGCAGAGAGGCGTGCATTCCAGCGGCTTCATACACCATGTTGAGACCGGACAGACCGGCCATCACATTGGAGCACATCTGTTCCCAACCGGCCTGCATATCCGGCAGTTTGCTGTCAGCGATACCTGCTGCCGCGCCGCCGGGAATGCCATAAAACTTGTGCATCTGAGCGCAACCTGCGGACAGCAGCGCTTGTTCTCCAGAGCCTCCAGTCATGGCGCCGGTGCGCAAATCCAAGCCAAACGGCCATGTGCCGAAAATTGCGGGGTGGCCGGGCTTGATGGCGTTCACATAGACGATGCCCGCGAGGCATTCCGCAACTGCCTGAACGATGGCGCCGGCGATCGTGGAGGGGGCAGTTGCGCCAGCCATGCCGGCAGAGAGCAGCAAAACGGGCATGCCGCCACGAATGCAGGCCTCCATAACTTCGCAGGATTCGGTGGCGAACTTCATCGGAGGGACGACGAAGCAATTGGAATTGCTGAGAAAAGGCCGCTCGCGCCATTTGTCTTCACCGCCTGCGATCATGTGCAACATCTCAAGCGCGTCAGGCACAAAGCTGGGGTCGGTGAATGACGTGCCGATGTGTTTGGTGGTGCCGGATGTGCAGGCGTAAATGGTGTTCAGGTCCATTTCTCTGTTGTCGAGAACGTCGCGCGCCACCATGGGACGTTGCAGGAAGTGGATATTGTCGAGCGCGTTGGTGATGCGGGCCGCATCATGCAAGTCTTGCAGGGTGGAGTCGCGGTAGTGTTTTCCGTCGACGTCCACCATATGCACCGCGGCGCCGGCGGTGCCATAATGGACACGGTGGCCGTTGAGATGCAGATCAAATTGCGGATCTCGACCCGGCAAAGTGATGTCTTTACAAGCTTTTGCGAGGGAATCCTCAACCAGTGCTCGGGGAATTCGAATGCGGCCATCATCGCCCAACTCGGCCCCAGCAGCGGTCAAATAGTCGATGCCGGATTGGGGTGCGTCGGCGAAGCCGATTTGTTCCATAGCATCCAGCGCGGTTTCGTGTATGCGCTGCATATCACGATCGGTGAGGGGCTTATAACGGCCGCCTTCAAGACCCGCGCGGACTGGGCGGATGTCTTGCGAGAGCGGTGCTGCGCGGGAGGCGCGACGCGCGGCGCGGCCGCCGGAACGGCGGGAAACGGGTGCATTCATGTACTTAAGGTCCTGTAAAAGTGTTCAAAAACGAGATTTGAACAGGTTTACGGTCGTCCACGCGCTGCACGGCCCCGGTCGGCGCCGATGGTGAGGATCACCAATTTGATTTTGCAACGAACGCCTTGCATGGCTTCTCTCCGTGTTGCCTCAGTGTGCGAGTCACTTGGAGAGCTGTCCAACCCATTTGCGACATATGTCGCAAACGGGCCTTTCATGCGTTAAGATGACAGAGATTTCGCGTGATCTACCAATGTTTTCAGCGCCTTGGCAAACGTGTCGTCATCCACTGTCATGGCAACCCGTACGTGGCCATGGGCGGCGGTGCCAAAGCTTTCGCCCGGCATGGTCGCGATTCTGTGGGTGTCGAGCAAGCTGTTGGCGAAGTCTTCGCCGCTAAGGCCCGTGGCGCGCACATCGAGCATCAGGTACATCGCGCCTTGCGCAGGGATCAGTCCAACAGTGTTCTGATCCGCCAATATGTCGCGCGCAATCTGGCGGCGACGGCGGAAGGGTGCGGCGATTTCTTCTTCAAGATCAGGGCCTTGCTCAAGCGCAAAGGCGGCTGCGTCCTGAATGAACCCGGCCACACCGTACGTGGTGTGAGTGGCCAGATTGATCAGGTGCTCAATGGCGTCCTTGGGGCCGCAGACCCAGCCGACACGGCTGCCGGTCATGGCGTGTGACTTGGACATCGAGCCCACAACCAAAGTGCGCTCTGCCATATCGGGCAGGCTGCGCGGGCTGATGTGTTCGCCATCCCAAACTTGAGTGTCGTAAACCTCGTCCGAGATCAGCCAGATGTTGTTGTCGCGGCAAACGCCCGCGATTCCTTCAAGGGTTTCAGAACTGTAGACGATCCCCGTCGGGTTGTTGGGCGTGTTGATCAAGAGCGACGCCGCGCCTTTTGCTGCCTCGACCTGAATGTCTTCCGCACGCGGCTGAAAGGCGTCTTCGGCTCGGGTGCGCACCACAACAGGCTCCGCACCGACGCCGCGGATGGTACCGGGATAGGTGGCATAATACGGGTCGATATAGAGCGCGCGATCGCCGCTGTTGCAGGTTGCGACGTGGGCGGCGAACAAGCCAGCCTGACCTCCGGGTGTGATCAGGATGTTCTCGTAAGTTGTTGGAACACCAGTTCTTTCCTGAATGCGTGCTGCAACGGATTCCCGTAAGTCTTGCGTGCCTGGCACCATAGCATAGCCGGTGTGGCCGCCGCGTGCGGACCGGTCCATGGCACCGAGAATGACTGCATCCGTGCCGATGTCATGCTCGCCAATGGTGAGTTCGATTACTGGCTCGCCGTCGGCTATCATACGGCGCGCCTTGTAAAAGACGTCCCAGCCGTCAGAGCCGCCGCCGGTGATGTGAGTGATACGTTGAGAAAGCTGCATTTTTTGGCCCCCTGAAGTCCTGTTTGCCGGAGTGGTGACACCCAAAGAAGGGGTGCGTCAAATGCAATTCTGTGATGGTGGTCATATTCGAGGCGTGGATGTCGTTTGAAGTGTCGGTATTGCGTCGGCAACGCGGAGGCAACGCGACGGTGCCGTTTGAGGGGACTTGGCCCGTTGACGGGCGCGAGTTCGCTTAAAGGTTTTGTAGACCAAAAAGAATTTCAGGTGAGGCTGTCTGGCGAGTCGCCAAGCAGAAACCGAGGCCCTTGGCCGCGGCGCTGCATACGGTCGTCTTTGTTGTAAAGTTTGCAGTTGGTCAGGCTCAGGCAGCCGCAACCGATGCAGCCGTCGAGTTTGTCGCGCAGCGCTTGCATCTGCGCGATGCGGGCGTCGAGTTCCGTGCGGAAGAGGTTTGAGAGGTTTTCCCAGTCCGCTTTGTTGGGGGTGCGGTTTTCCGGCAGACGCTGAAGGGCGGCGCGAATTTCGGCGATGGAGAACCCCATACCCTGAGTGATCATCACGAAGCTGAGGCGGCGAATGTCGCTGCGGGCGTAACGGCGTTGACCGGTGTCTGTTCGGTCGGGGAAAACCAGCCCTTGGTCTTCGTAGTATCGGATAGCCGAAACAGCGAGCCCTGTGCGGTCGGCAATTGATCCGATGGTGAGGCCGGTGGGGCGCAGGCGAAGATGTTTTTTCATGAGATACTGTTTTTGTTAAATAAAAAGTTGTTGAGCTAAAGTTAACTTGAGGAATTAGGCTGTGTCCATCGAATATTTCTTAAAGGACAAGAGCAATGAGACTTGAACATGTGAACTTGTGTGTACGCGATCCAAAAGCGACGGCGGCAATTCTGTGTGAACTGTTTGGATGGCACGTGCGTTGGGAAGGTGAGGCCAAGGACAACGGGTACACTGTGCACGTCGGCGATGACGAAAGCTATTTGGCGGTCTATGCGCCTGCGGTGGCGTTGAAACCCGAGGCCGAGCGTTATCGGCATGTGGCCGGGTTGAACCACATCGGCGTGGTTGTCGATGACTTGGCAGCGGTAGAAGCGCGTGTCAAAGCAGCCGGATACCAACCACACAGCCATGGCGATTACGAACCGGGCTTGCGGTTCTATTTCGACGGGCCAGAAGGCATCGAATATGAGGTCGTGAGCTATGACTGAGGCGAGGAGTGTGGGCCCTGTGGGGCTGCTCTTGTGGTGTGGCACGTTGTTGGGCGTGTCATTTCCACTGGGCAAGGTAGCAGCGGGCGCCGGTGTGCCGCCGGTGATGTGGGCGTTGCTGGTGTCGGTGGGGGCGAGCCTGTCGTTGATGCCGTTTCTCGCCGCGAGAGGCTTGTTGCGGCTGCCACGCGGCAAAATGCTGCGCTATGTGGTGATTTCCGGCCTGATCAGCTTTGCCGGGATCAACCTGATGATCTTTGGGCTGGTGCCCAAGGTGGGCGCGGGGCAGGTGGGCATGATGTTTGCGTTGTCGCCCGTGGCAACACTTGCTGTGTCTTTGATGTTTGGCATGAAAGCCCCAAACGGCCTTGGGATTGCAGGGATCTGCGTTGGTCTTGTAGGGGCCCTCATGGTGGCTTTTGGCCGTGGCGGCGTGGACGGGACGTTGGTCTGGTCGCTTCTGGCACTGTCCATTCCGTTGGTTCTGGCGGTGGGCAATGTCTATCGCACGCTGGATTGGCCTGCAGGGGCGCATCCGATGGCGCTGGCTTTCTGGGCGCATCTCGTGGCGGTGTTGGCGTTGATCGGCGTGCAAGTTGTGCGCGGTGAGGGCCTGCCACTGGAGGAAATCCAGAAGGTGCCGGGGGCCGCAATGGTGCAACTGGCGGCGGCGGCGCTGACCTTTCCTGCCTATTTCAAGCTGCAAAAGATTGGGGGGCCTGTGTTGCTGAGCCAGATCGGCTATGTCGCGGCAGCGATCGGGCTGCTGAGCGCTGTGGTGTTTTTGGGGGAACACTATGGACCGCTCAGCTGGGTTGGGGCCGGCGTGACGGCGGTGGGCATCGCGCTGACGATACTTGCGCAAACCGGAGCAAAGCTGCGCTTGCCATTGGGGCGACGTACGCGCGCACGGTTGTGGAGCAGGCGACAGATCACACGGGTGCCGCAGCAGGCAACGTTATTGGCTGCGCGGCGGCAGGCTGTTCTGAAGTTTCTTAGTCAGTCCTGAGCGCACAATGTCATAGGAGACCGTAAGGCGGTGGCGGAGTTCTTCTTCGTCACCGTCTAGCGGGATGTTGATCCAGCTGCGGTGGAAGTATTTCGCTTTTGAGCCGACGCCGGCATCAATCAGCATTTGCGCGGTCTCGATGCTGTCTGTCTTCACGGAGACGCCGGGCGTGGCTGATCCCATGCTGGCGAACATTTTGCCACCGACTTTCCACGCATCATGACCTCCGCCCCAAGGATCGGAGAGGTCAGCGCCTGGAAATGTGGCGCAGATGGTGTTGACGAGGTCTCGGCTCATGCTGTGAGGATGGGTCAGAGCGTCATGTGCGTCAACGCCCAAATGGACATGCTTGATCTTCGAATTTGCACGGTTGGCAAGGCAAAGACGGGAGTGCGGCAGGACTTTAATGTCTTGGGGAGGGGGCGTGCTTGCCAGCACAACTTTGTGATGCAAAACTAGGCTTTAGGAAGGCAAACTGAGGAGGCAGTCGTGGGGAAACCGCTGACAAAAGACAGTAAAATGGAATGTAGTCGCCACGGTTTGCGTAGGCCTGCCTTTATTTGCAGTCATTTGCAGCACGGGCGCGGTATCGGCTTCTTTGAGGGCGACGGCGACGATCCAGAATGGCCGTTTCGTAGCGCGTGGTGCCGGAGCTGCAATGACGTCTTCGAAGAGCAAGGCGCGTGGAATGATGTTTCTGAGGGCCACGCAAGAATCATGGCTATCTGTGAAGGGTGTCTTGAGGAGATCGAGGCGCGCAACCGCTAAGATGTCAGGTTGTTTCGCGCGGCGGCAGGCTATTCTGAAGTTTCTTGGTCAGTCCTGAACGCACAATGTCATAGGAGACCGTAAGGCGGTGGCGGAGTTCTTCTTCGTCACCGTCCTGTGGTATGTTGATCCAGCTGCGGTGGAAGTATTTCGCTTTTGAGCCGACGCCGGCATCAATCAGCATTTGCGCGGTCTCGATACTGTCTGTCTTCACGGAGACGCCGGGCGTGGCTGATCCCATGCTGGCGAACATTTTACCACCGACTTTCCACGCATCATGACCTCCGCCCCAAGGATCGGAGAGGTCAGCGCCTGGAAACGTGGCGCAGATGGTGTTTACGAGGTCGCGGCTCATGCTGCGAGGATGGGTCAGAGCGTCATGTGCGTCAACGCCCAAAATGGACATGCTTGACCTGAACCTATGCGCGGCCTACGGTCGCCATCATGAACAAAGCACGCACCATTATTATCTGCTGCATTACCTGCTGACATCGTCAGGCGGGCCGTTCCTCTATTCCAATAAAGTCTCAGAGTTGCTAAGCCCGCCACGGATAAACCGCGCGTGCCAACCCTGTGTGCTGAGGAGCCACTTATGACCGAGATCAAGCTGCACAACTCGCTGAGCCGCAAGAAGGAAATCTTTGCGCCCATCGATCCGGAAAATGTGCGGATGTATGTCTGTGGGCCGACGGTTTATGACCGCGCCCATATTGGCAATGCGCGGCCTGTGGTGGTGTTTGACGTGCTTTATCGGCTGTTGCGCGAGGTCTATGGCGCTGATCATGTGACCTATGTGCGCAACTTCACCGATGTGGATGACAAGATCAACGCGCGGGCCGCCGAAAGCGGGCGTAGCATTGGCGAGATCACGTCTGAGACAACGCAGTGGTATCTGGACGACATGGGCGCGCTTGGGGCGATGGAGCCCGATCATATGCCGCGCGCAACCCAGTATATCGCGCAGATGGTGACGATGATCGAAAAGCTGATCGCGGACGGGTTTGCCTATGCGCATGAGGGCCACGTTTTGTTTCGGGTGCGCAAATACGCCGATTATGGCAAGCTGTCGGGCCGGTCTGTGGATGATATGATCGCAGGCGCACGAGTTGAGGTGGCGTCCTACAAAGAAGATCCGATGGATTTTGTTTTGTGGAAGCCGTCTGATGACGCGACGCCGGGGTGGGATAGTCCTTGGGGACGCGGACGTCCCGGGTGGCATATTGAATGCTCGGCCATGAGTTATGAATTGCTGGGCGCGTCGTTTGATATTCACGGCGGCGGCAATGATTTGATGTTCCCGCACCATGAGAACGAGATCGCGCAAAGCTGCTGTGCCAATGGCGGGCAGAGCATGGCGAATTATTGGCTGCACAACGAAATGCTGCAGGTGGAAGGCAAGAAGATGTCCAAGTCTTTGGGCAATTTCTTTACCGTGCGGGATTTGCTGGATGAAGGCATTCCGGGTGAGGTGGTGCGGTTTGTGTTTCTGAGCACGCATTATCGTAAACCGATGGATTGGACGGTTGAGAAGGCAAGGAACGCGGAAGCTACATTGCGCAGATGGTACGAATTAACAGTTGATTTAGAGCCTACGAACGAGGCCGAATTTGTTGCGGACAAGGATATATTGGACGCGCTGTCTAACGATTTGAACACGCATCTTGCGTTGTCGAAGCTTCGAAAAATGACAGCCAATCCTCAGGCACTTTTAGACAATGCTCGACTACTTGGTTTTATGTCCGACGAGTGCCGTGTTCAGTTCAATATAGTGGACGAAACCCCGAAGGTGTTTGGAGTTTCTAGTAACTTTCAGCATTCAAAGCTTTTGTCAGAAATCGGAAAAAAACTAGAAGTAACTCGCGTTAAAGCAATGGAAAGCAAGAACTTCTCTGAGGTGGACCGCATCAAAGGTGCGTTGGTGGCGGCGGGTGTTGAGGTGCGTATGAGCAAGGCGGGTGTCGAATTGCTGCCGGCGGCGGGCTTTGATGCGAGCAAGCTGGAGGGGCTGTTGTGAGTAAGGAACGGCTGTACCTCTACGACACCACATTGCGGGACGGACAGCAGACACAGGGCGTGCAATTTGCCACATCCGAAAAGGCGCAAATCGCAGCTGTTTTGGATGAAATGGGTGTGGATTACATCGAAGGCGGCTGGCCGGGCGCGAACCCAACGGACAGCGAATTCTTTGAGATCAAGCCCAAGCTCGGGGCCACATTTACAGCCTTTGGCATGACCAAGCGCGCGGGCATGTCTGCGGAAAACGATGATGTGTTGGCGGCGGTGATCAACGCGCAGACGCCAGCGGTCTGTCTGGTCGGCAAAACCCACGATTTCCACGTCACCACGGCGCTTGGCATCAGCTTGCCGGAGAACGTTGAAAACATCACGAAATCCGTGGCCTATCTGGTGGCGCAAGGCCGAGAGGCGTTGTTTGACGCGGAGCATTTCTTTGACGGCTACAAAGCCAACCCGGCTTATGCGCTGGAGGCTGTGACCGCGGCTTATGCGGCTGGTGCGCGGTGGGTTGTGTTGTGTGACACCAATGGCGGGGCTTTGCCGCGTGAGGTGTATGAGATCACAAAAGCCGTGATTGCAGCCGGTATTCCCGGTGATCATCTGGGCATTCACACCCATAATGACACCGAGCACGCTGTGGCCAATTCGCTGGCGGCCGTGGATGCGGGTGCGCGGCAGATCCAAGGCACGTTGAACGGCCTCGGCGAGCGCTGTGGCAACGCCAATCTGACAACTTTGGTGCCGACGTTGTTGCTCAAGGAGCCTTATGCCAGCCAGTTCGAGATTGGCGTGAGCCGTGAGGCGTTGGCGGGTTTGACGCGGGCGAGCCGGATGTTGGATGATATACTCAACCGCGTGCCAATGCGGCAGGCGGCTTATGTCGGGGCGAGTGCGTTCGCGCACAAAGCCGGACTGCATGCCAGCGCGATCCTGAAAAACCCGACCACCTATGAGCATGTTGAGCCGTCCGTTGTTGGCAATGAGCGCATTATTCCAATGTCCAATCAGGCCGGTCAGTCCAACCTGCGCAAGCGGCTGGCGGATGCGGGGTTGGCGGTCGAAAAAGGCGACGCGGCGCTTGGTGAGATCCTGAACCGCATTAAAGAGCGCGAAGCGGCAGGCTATAGTTACGACACGGCGCAGGCGAGCTTTGAGCTTTTGGCGCGGGACGCGCTTGGCTTGGGGCAGCGGTTTTTTGATGTCGAGCGATATCGGGTGATCTCCGAGCGGCGGCGAAATGCGCGTGGCGCGACCGTGGTGGAGAGCGAAGCGGTGGTGACGGTGCAGTTGCCCAACGGTGCCAAGACCACGAGTTTCTTCAAGAACGACCACGCCGAGGACATGTCCGACGAAGGGCCGGTCAACGCGCTTTGGCAGGCGCTTAAGGCGGATCTTGGGCCGTATCAGGGTATCGTCAGCGATGTGCGGCTGGTGGATTTCAAGGTGCGCATAACCAACGGCGGCACCGAGGCAGTGACCCGCGTGATTATAGACTTTGAGGATGACGCGGGACGGCGGTGGGCCAGCGTGGGCGTGTCGGCCAACATAGTGGACGCAAGTTTTGAGGCTCTGTTGGACGCGTTGAACTGGAAGTTGGCGCAAGAGGGCGCGGGACTTGTGGTCTGATGGATTGGGCCGCATTGCACGGGATGCGGCGCACGCCGAAACCTGGTGTGCTTAGCAGGGTAAAACCGGATATTTGCTGTGTGTTGTCCGACCTGTTTGAGGATTTGAGATTTAGATGAGACATTTACTGTGGGGCGTTGTTGTAACGCCGGTGATTTTCTTGTGCATTGCGATCGGATTGATCGCATCGCAGCGTCCGTTGGGTGATCTCGGCGCCGAAACTGGCGCAGGACTGGATTTTTCGGGCACTTTGGCGCGTGCTGCGGTGGCGCCTTTGGACATGGTGCAGACCAGTGCGCGGGACAAAGCCACGCTGACGTCCGGATTTGTCGCCGGACCGGAGGGTGCGCCGCTTTTGGTGATGGTGCACGGGTCGGGCTGGCATGGCGGGCAGTTTGACGGTCTGGCGCGGACCTTGGCAGCCAAGGCCGATGTTCTGACTGTGAACCTGAGAGGCCATTTTAACGGGCCTGCGCCGCGCGGCGATGTCGGCTATGTCGGGCAGATGGAAGATGATCTGGCGGACCTGATTGCGGCGCATAGCAAAGACGGGCAGGCGGTTGTGCTTGGCGGGCACAGTTCCGGTGGCGGACTAGTTGTGCGATTTGCCGGAGGGGATCATCGCGACTTGATTGATGGCGCTGTGTTGATGGCGCCGTTCCTAAAGCATGACGCGCCGGTTACGCGGCCAAATTCCGGCGGGTGGGCGCGGCCTATGACGCGGCGCATTGTCGGGCTGAGTATGCTCAATATGGTGGGTATTCGGGCGTTGGATCATCTGGTGATGATCGAATTCTCCATGCCCAAAGACGTGGTTGACGGGCCAACCGGACATCAGGCGACGCTGGCGTATAGCTGGCGGTTGAACCAATCTTTCGCGCCGCGTGCGGCCTATCTGGAGGATGTGGCCGCTTTGCCGGAGTTTGTGTTGATTGCCGGATCCAAAGACGAGAGTTTTGTGGCCGAAGGGTACGAGCCGTTGATGTCAGGCGTGACCGGTAAGGGCCACTATCATGTGGTGGAAGGCGTTGGGCATCTTGATATTGTGGATGCGCCACAAACGGCGGCAGTGATGGGGGCTTTTCTTGAGCAGTTCAGATGACCTGATGGCCTGCGCCGAGATCGTTCAAAAGGGCGATCCTGACCGGTTTGCCGCCGTTTTGGCCGCTAAACCTGCGGCGCGGGATGTACTGTTGCCGATCTATGCGTTCAATGTCGAGGTCGCGCGCGCGCCATGGGTGACACAAGAAAGCATGATTGCAGAGATGCGCCTGCAATGGTGGCGCGATGCATTGGAGGAAATCCGCGTCGGCGGTTTCGTGCGTCGCCACGATGTGGTGACGTCATTGGCGCTGGCGATTGACGGCGAGGCGGCTGAGGTTTTGGACCGACTTGTGGTGGCGCGTCGCTGGGACATCTATCGCGATCCGTTTGAAGATGCGGCGCATTTTGAAAGCTATCTGCAAGACACCGCTGGCGGCTTGATGCAAGTCGCGGCTCAGGCATTGGGCGCGTGTCCTGTCGAGGTGGCGCAGGATGTCGGGTACGCTTTGGGCTTGGCCAATTGGCTGCGGGCTATTCCCGCATTGGAAAAGGCCAAACGGGTGCCGCTGTTGGATGGACGGCCCGAGGCGGTTGCGGCCTTGGCCGAGGCTGGCCTGGCGCGTTTGAATCGTGCGCAGGCCCGACGGGGCGAGGTGTCAAAGCCCGCTGCGCAGGCGTTGTTGGCAGCTTGGCAGGCCAGCGCGATTTTGCGTCAGGCGGTGCGAATGCCAGAGCGCGTCAAGGACGGCACACTTGGGCAAAGCGAGTTTGCCAAGCGGGCCAGCCTGATTATGCGCAGGGTCGGTAAGGCTTACTAGGACGTCCGGTTTTCTCAGGCGTCTTTGGGGCGCATGACCAGCCAGATCAACGCTCCACCTGCCAGCATCAGGAAGGGCGCCATAGCGATGTTCACCGACGTCCATCCGGTCACCGCGTTGCCGCCCGAACAATTCATAAGACCGCCCGAGGCCAGTGAGGCGACAGTGACCCCGCCAAAGACAATCAGGTCGTTCATACCCTGCATGCGGCCACGCTCTTCGACGCTGTGAGCACCAGCCAGCATGGTGGTGGCGCCGATGAAACCAAAGTTCCAGCCCAGACCCAGCAGGATCAGCGCGACAAAGAAGTTCTCAAGTTCGACGCCCTGAAGCGCCACAACACCTGCGGCACCAAGGATCAGAATGCCTGCGCCGACGATCCTTTCCACACCAAACCGTGCGATCAGGTGGCCGGTGAAAAACGAGGGCGCAAACATGGCCAACACATGGGCGGTTACGACATTGGCGGCGTCATTCTGTTCAAATCCGCAGCCAACCACGGCGAGCGGTGTCGAGGTCATCACAAGATTCATCAAAGCATAGGCGACCATGGCGCAGATCACCGCCACCGCGATGCGCGGTGTGGTGATCAGTTCCCAGCGGGTGCGGCCCTTTGGGGCGTCCTCGGCCGGGGCTTCGGGTTTGGGAATGTCGATGAAGAAGAACAGCGCGGACCCAATCACGTTGATCGCGATGACCGTGAGGTAGGCGCCGAGAAACGGAACAACCATCGAATCCGAGGTGACTTTGACCAGTTGCGGGCCAATGATGGCCGAGAGCAGACCGCCGGCCATGACATACGAAATTGCTTTGGGGCGGAAGTCGTCAGAGGCCGTGTCTGAGGCGGCAAAGCGGTAGAACCCCTGCGCCGACATATACACGCCGGTGAGAAGTGAGCCGAAGAGAAACACCCCAAAGCTGTTCAGATAGAGACCATAGGCACCAATCGCCGCGCCAAGTGCGCCGCCGGTGGTGCCCACAAGGAAGCCGGCGCGGCGCCCATAGCGTTGCATGATTGCCGACAGCGGCGTGGCGGACAGCATCGAGCCCAAAACGATCAGCGAGATCGGCAGCGTGGCAAAACAGATGTTTGATGCCAGAGATTGCCCCGCAAGGCCACCAATCGTGAAGATCAGAGGCATTTGTGCGCCAAGAAACGCTTGGGCAAGCACAAGGATGACGACATTGCGCTTGGCGCGGGAATCGTCGGCGGGTTGGGGGGCGATGGTTTGGGTCATGGGCAAATCGTTAGCTTGTTCACCAAGAGACGTCCAGAGCTTGGCGCGGGCTAATTCGGTGGCTAATGTCCAGCGACAGGAAACACGAGGGAAGTCATGTCGGACGGTGTGGAACGGATCATCATGAGCGACGCCTGCGTCAGCGAAGGCGCGGCATGGCTGGCGGCGGCGGATCCTCGATTTGGCGCGGCCTTGCAAGAGACGGGAGATTTGCCGTTGCGATTGCGCCCAGACGGGTTTGCGCAATTGTTGAGCGCGATTGTCAGCCAGCAGGTCAGCGTGGCCTCGGCGCGCGCGATTTGGGCGCGGCTGGAAGATCTGGGGTTGGTGACGCCTGAGGCGGTGATGGCGGCAGGCGATGAGGGGCTGCGGGCAGGCGGGCTGTCGCGGCAGAAGATCAAATATGCGCAGGCTTTGGCGGCGGCAGACATCGACTTTGAGGTATTGCGGCAAACGCCAACGGATGAGGTGGTGAAGGCCTTGACGGCTGTCACCGGGATCGGGATCTGGACTGCAGAGATCTATGCGATGTTTTCGCTTGGACGGGCTGATGTGTTTGCGCCGGGGGATCTGGCGCTTCAGGAAGGTGCACGCATTCTGTTTGAGTTGCCGGAGCGCCCTAAGGAAAAAGCGCTGCGGCAGATGGCGGAGGCGTGGTCTCCGTGGCGGTCGGTGGCGGCGCGGATTTTATGGGCTTACTACCACGTGGAGAAAAACCGCGAAGGCATTGCCTGAACACCCCGAGGCGCATTGGGTATTTTGGCCAGAAAGAAGTACAAGACGTGTCGCGCCGTCGCGGCGTTCTTGCGATGGCGCGCGGGGCGTGACAGACAGGGGCAACTGAGATTAGGAGAGTGCGCAGATGACCCGTGTTTTGCAGACAAGCCGTAAGGAACCACAGTCGGGAGAGACCCGCTCAGCCGTAATTTTCCTGCATGGGTACGGCGCCAATGGCGCAGATTTGATGGGGCTGGCGGACCCGCTGGCGGAACATTTGCCGGACACGCTTTTTTTGGCCCCCGATGCGCCTGAGGAAATTCCGGGCATGCCGATGGGACGGCAGTGGTTTCCGATCCCGTGGATTGACGGATCAAGCGAAGAGGAATCCGCGCGCGGCATGATGGCGGCGGTGGATGATCTGAACGCGTTTTTGGATGCGGTGATGGTGGACGAAGATTTGCTGCCGGAACAAGTGGTGTTGTTTGGCTTTAGCCAAGGCACGATGATGAGCCTGCATGTTGCGCCGCGCCGTGAGGACGAGATTGCCGGAATCGTCGCGTTTTCCGGCCGGTTGTTGCAGCCGGAACTGCTGGAGGACGAGGTTGTGTCGCGCCCGTCGGTGTTGTTGGTGCATGGCGATCAGGACGACGTTGTACCGCCGCAATCCTTGCCGGAAGCCGCGGAAGCTTTGCAGAAAGCCGGATTTCAGGACGTTTATGCACACATCATGAAAGGCACCGCGCATGGGATCGCACCCGATGGGCTGTCGGTGGCTTTGGCATTCATGCGCGACAAGCTGGGACTGTGATCGCGGTTTGACGGATTTATGGGCGGGATTTGCCGCCCTGCGTGTTTGATTGGTCACCCTCGCCCTAAAGGCGGGGGTGTTTTGTTAATTTCCTTTGGCACGGCGGGTTTGCGGGTTAGACAGGTCCGGAGACATAGATTTGCATTGGACGACAAAATGATTTTGAAAGCCGTAGATGTTAATGGCACGGCCATTGCGCGCGTTGTCGCTGGCCTCATGTTGGTTGCTGGCGGCGCCGCCGCGCAGGAGGCGCCTTCGGTTCTGGAGGATCAACCGGTGCGCTTGCGTGCCTTTGAGACTGCAAATGTCTATCATGCGGGATCGATGGAGCTGACCATCGGCACCCATCAAGCGGGAAGCGGTCCGGGAACGGGGCTGCAGACCTATTATGGCAGCGGCAGCTATTCGGTCAGTGACCGCTTGAGCTTTGGTGTGGATTTTCAGAACTTCAACGATCCAGTGGCCGGTCCTATTGGCGGCAGCACGCCGTTAATTGACACGTCTATTCTGGCCTTTTCCGGCAAGTACCAGTTTTTCAACAACGAAAGGGTGTCTTTTGCCGCGCAAGCCTCGGTCGAGAGTTTTCTCAAACTGAACTCTCCGCTGTTTGGCGGTAACAACAGCAATGTGGTGATCGGGTCGATCAAAGCGCCTTTGTCGTTCAACGTCGGGCAGGGGCTTCAGCTTCATGTGACCCCCGCGGTTTCGGTGTTTCCGAGCTCGGTAGGGGGCACCAATTTTTACGGCACCGTGGCGAGCATTGGCGCCGGCGCAAGCTATAAGCCAAGTGAACGTTTGGGCCTGTTTGGCAGCATCAATGTGCCCGTGAGTGGCAGCAACACCATCGATTCAGCTGGCAATTACACGAAGGAGCCGGTTTGGACGGTAGGCGCCCGCTATAACGTGACGCCCAAAGCGGCGCTGGAGGGCTATATTACGAATGGTTTCGGTATGACGCCGGCAACCAGCATTCTGACGTTCTGGCCGGAAGGGGACGAGGTTTTGGCCGGTATGCGCCTGATCTATACACCCGGCGCCAAGCGCCCGGTGACCTATCGCGCCTCGGCGGCCCCGGCAACGGTCAGACAGGCGCAGCTACAACAGGACGGTTTGACACTTGGATCGGCGGATGTGCTTGATCCGGGTCACATGCGGGTCAGCGGCTGGTATGGCAGCGACAACAATGCTGGTGGCCTGATCGGATTTAGCCCGGATCGCGACGGTGAAATTCAGGTGATTTTTGAGCAGTATTCCGACAACCCGACGGCGCCGGCCAATCTGGTGCCGACAACGAAGGTGCGGTACATGATTGGCCCGAAGCTCCGGTTTATGGATCAGAACAACGGCAACGCCTTTTCTCTGGCGGCACGGGTGCTTTACGGGCGTCAGATCGAAAGCAACGCGCAGAAGCTGGGCGTGTTTTTCGCCGAGGCAATGGCGAGTTATAAAACGCCGGGCGGGCGGTTTGTGCTGACTGCCAATCCAAAGGTCGCAGCCTTTGGCAACACCGAAATTGGCGGGCTTGGCCTTGGCGTGAATTTCAGGGCAAGCGACGCGCTGGAATTGATCGGGGAAGTCACACCGGTTGCGCTGGACGGCAATACGGCCACCTGGGCCGCGGGGCTGCGCTACAACTTTGCCAACAGCGGCTTTTCCCTGGATGCGCGGGCAACAAATGCGATCGGACAGTACGGAGTGGGCACAATGGTGGCGCAGGACGACGTGCGCTATTCTTTGACCCTGTCCAAAGCGTTTGATTTGCGCGGGCTGAAATTCTACTGATGTGATCCGCAAAAAGATCGGAATGCAGGCTGTGGATAAGTTTCACAGCCTGTTTTTTTGGCGTCACAGGGATGTTACGAAAAACCTCTACTCGAATGGCATATCCGCATAGATTGTGAGGCTTGTCAGATAGCTGCCACGATATATAGTGGAAGAGAGCCGGGGCGGTGCGCCCGCCTTGGAAGCCGACAAGCTGGGCATTCTGGTCATTCCAGATGCTAACCGGGGCAGGAGACGTTACCGATGGATGGCGATTTCAGGACGGAGTTCACACGGCAGCCGACTGGGTTGAAGCAACACCCCGCGTTGGTTCTGAATGCGGATTACAGGCCGTTGTCATATTATCCGTTGTCGCTGTGGCCCTGGCAGGATGCGATAAAGGCGGCGTATATGGACCGCGTTGATATCGTTTCGGAATATGACCAAGTGGTGAGAAGCCCGTCGACGGTGATACGGATACCGTCGGTTGTCGTTCTGAAAGACTATGTAAAACCTCAAAAGCGCGTGGCCTTCACGCGCTTTAATTTATTTCTGAGGGATGAATTCTGTTGTCAGTATTGTGGCAGCCGCGGGGATTTGACGTTTGATCATGTGGTGCCACGCGCGGCGGGTGGTGTGACCAGCTGGCAGAATGTGGTGGCGGCGTGCAGCCCGTGCAATTTGCGCAAAGGCAGCAAGAGCCTGCGCCAGATCGGCATGTCGTTGCGCAAACCGCCAAGGCAACCTTGCGCGGAAGAGTTGCGCAATATGGGGAGGCGGTTTCCGCCCAACTTTCTGCACGAAAGCTGGATGGATTTTCTTTATTGGGACGCTGAATTGCAGGCGTGACACATGCGGAGCGCCCCTGACGGGCGCGCCAATTAGGCTTTGGCGCGCTGAAGCATGCCGAAGAGATCGCGGGGATCGTCAGGGTCGGCCAGCATGTCGAGGTCTTCGCTGAATGCGGTGTCGGCGACCTTGTCGCGGATGTAGCGCAGGGCCGAAAAATCCTCGATTGCAAAGCCAACGCTGTCAAACAAGGTAATCTGGCGCGCATCGGTACGGCCTTGGGCGGTGCCGGACAGGACTTCCCACATCTCGGTGACAGCAAAGTCCGGATCCATTTGTTGAATTTCGCCTTCGATCCGGGTCTGGGGCGGGAACTCTACAAAGACGGTGGAGCGTTCCAGAATACCTTTGGCAAGTTCGGTTTTACCCGGGCAGTCACCGCCGATGGCGTTGATGTGCACGCCCGCGCCAACCATGTTGTCGCTCAGGATCGTGGCACATTGTTTGTCGGCGGTGCAGGTGGTCAGGATCTGCGCGCCTTGGATGGCTTCTTCGGGAGAGCCGCAGACCACGACGTTCAGACCGCTGTTCGCAAGGTTTTGCGCGCATTTGCGGGTGGCTGCGGGATCGACGTCGTAAAGACGGACTGTCTTGAGGCCAACGATGGCCTTCATGGCCATTGTCTGAAATTCCGACTGTGCGCCGTTGCCGATCATCGCCATGGTGTCGGCGCCTTTGGGGGCGAGGTGTTTTGCCACCATTGCCGATGTTGCGGCTGTGCGCAGGGCGGTGAGCATGGTCATCTCGGTCAGCAGCACGGGATAGCCGGTGTAAACATCCGCAAGCAAGCCAAAGGCGGTGACGGTTTGCAGACCCTCAGAGGTATTTTTTGGATGGCCGTTGACGTATTTGAAGCCATAGGCCTCACCATCAGATGTGGGCATCAGTTCGATGACCCCTACGTCAGAGTGGCTGGCGACCCGCGGGGTTTTGTCAAACAGCTCCCAACGAAGGAAATCTTCTTCGACGTAGGCGGCAAGGTCGGTGAGAACCTGTTCGACGCCAATGTGGTGCACCAAGCGCATCATGTTGTCGACGGATACAAAGGGCACGAGGGCTTTGTGGGAAGGTTGGGTCATTGGGTGGCTCCTCTACTTTAATCAAAAACTGCGGGTTGGGCGGTCAAATACACGGCGACCGAGGGCTGAGGCGGCGAGATCCACCATCAAGTTGGCGGTGCGTCCACGTTCATCCAGAAAGGGGTTAAGTTCTACGAGGTCCATCGAAGACAAAAGACCGCTGTCGTGTAGCATTTCCATCACCAGATGCGCCTCGCGCACCGTGGCGCCGCCGGGGACGGTGGTACCAACGGCAGGGGCGACCGACGGGTCAAGGAAGTCGACATCAAGGGAGACATGCAGGAGGCCGTTTTGTGCGGCAACGTCCTTGAGGAAGGCCGCGAGAGGTCGGGCAATGCCGTTTTCGTCTATGTCGCGCATGTCGTGGGTGCGAATGTCGGTGGCCTGAATGGCGCGCCGTTCGGCGGCGTCCACCGAGCGCAGGCCAATCATGCAGATGTTTTCTTGTGGCACGGGGTTTTGAACGGGCGGGAAGCCGTCAAAGCCTTCAAGGCCAGAGAAATAGGCCACCGGCGTGCCGTGCAGGTTGCCGGAGTCGGTGGTCTGGGGCGTGTGAAAATCGGTGTGCGCGTCCAGCCAGAGCACAAACAGCGGTCGGTTTTGGCGCGCAGCGTAGTTGGCTACACCGCTGACGGTACCGGCTGCGAGGCTATGGTCGCCGCCCAAAAAGATCGGCAGACCTTCGGACATCGCATCCTCGGCGGCCTTGGTAAGAGATTCGGTCCAAGCGATGGTTTCGTTGAGCTTGTGAGGCATTGTGCCAGCGGGATCAGCTGCGTGCGTTGTCGGGGCTACATTGCCCAAATCGCGGACGTCATATCCCAGATCGGCAAGGCTTTCGCTCAGGCCGGCGGTGCGGTAGGCGTCAGGCCCCATCAGACAACCGCGACGTTGTTTGCCGCTGTCGACTGGCGCGCCAACCAAAAGGCAGCTGCGGTCGGTCATATCGATTTCCTGTGGTTTCTTCTTCTTAAGCAAAAATGTGCTCAAATTGGGTTGATTTTTACCCCTCAATTTGCTCAAAACGATAAGGTCTTAGGCAAAACGGATGTAGAATGTGCCGATATGGATGATTTTGATCGCAAGCTGATATCTGCTTTGCGCCATGATGCGCGCGCGTCGCTTTCCGATCTGGCGCTGGAGCTTGGAGTGTCGCGCACTACGGTGCGGGGACGGATTGAACGGCTGCGTCAGCGCGGCGATATTGTCGGATTTACGGTGGTCCTGCAGGAAGAAACCAAAACCGATCCGGTGCGTGGCCTGATGTTGCTGGGAATTGAAGGGCGTGGCACGGAACGGATCGTGCGGCAATTGAACGGGATCAAGGCGGTTCGGGCCATTCATTCCACCAATGGGCGCTGGGATTTGATCCTTGAGTTGGGCACAGACACATTGGACGACCTCGATGAGGTGTTGGGCCTCATCCGCCGATTGGATGGGGTGTCAACAAGTGAGACAAACCTGCTGCTGTCGACCAAGAAATCCGGGTAAGAACCCAGATATAACTCGTTGATATTTATGTGAAACGACGGGCCACGATGACCCAGAGAGCGCCGGCGGCCAGTGACATAAACATATTGTAATTGGCCATGGAGAGCCCGAACAGTTCCCACGGAATCTCATCGCAGCGAACCATTGGCGCGGTCATGATCTGGTTGAACAGATCTTCGGTTGAGCCATCAAGTGCTTGTCCTCCGGTACAGCTTGTCGGGCCTTCCCACCAGCTGCGTTCAACACCCGTGTGGTAGGCGGCGACGAGGCCGGATGTGGCCGCGCCCAATGCGCCGATGTAGAGCCAGATTTGCCCGCCGATAAGGAGGGCGATCATGCCTGCGCCGCCGGCTACCCAATGCGGATAGCGTTGGTAGTAGCAGAGTTTGCAAGGCGCCATGTTGCCAATGAATTCAAACCCCCAAGCGCCCAACACCATAAAGACTGAGAAGGCAGTCAGCAGGGCAACCCATTGTTTTTTAGTCAGGATATCAAGAAGTCTCATAGGGCACTCACAAGCAGAAAGCCGCCAAACAGCAGCACAACAAAAAGGGTGGCGACAAGGCCGAAGCGTTTTTCGATGAAAGCGCGTACCGGTTCGCCAAAGTGATACAGCAGCGCTGCCACCACGAAAAAGCGCAAGCCACGCGCCAGTATGGATGTGGCCATGAACGTGGCGATTGGCATGCCGGTCCAGCCGGACATAATGGTAATGACCTTGTAGGGGAACGGCGTCACGCCAGCGCCCAATACAGCCCAGAACCCGAAGTCGTTGAACTTTGTGCTAAAGGCTGCGGCGGCGTCGCCCTTGCCGAGAGCGGCCAAAATCGGTTGGCCGATCTGATCGTAGGCAAAAGCGCCGATGGCGTAGCCCAGCATGCCGCCAAGCACCGAGGACACCAGGGCAACACCGGCAATCAACCACGCCTTGCGCGGGGCGGCGAGAATCATCGGGATCATCAGGACGTCGGGGGGAATTGGAAAGAAGGAGCTTTCAACAAAGCTGACAATCGCCAGCGCCCACAGCGCGCGTGGGTGATCGGCAAGGCGCATTGTCCAGTCGTAAAGGCCGCGCAGCATCAAGTAAGTCCTTTGGTCGTCCCTAAAACGTGCCTAGGGGATATGCCGCCAAGTGCAAGCAAATAATATGTGATGTGCGGGGCTTGGCCGGCCGGCGAAAGGTCGTAGAAAAGTGGCTGTTTTGGGCTGGACGTCGCCACAAAGGTTGGGTACATCACCGAGACGGCCTCTCTGGTGGAATGGTAGACACGAGAGATTCAAAATCTCTTGCTCGCAAGGGCGTCCCGGTTCGAGTCCGGGGAGAGGCACCAACAATTCCAGACCTTTATGAGAAGTTCATGATCCATTTAGATCGTGTGTTCTTTGTCTAAATCGGTATGGGGTATCGTTCAGGTCGGACCTGTGTTGGTGAGGTGAGACTCGGGTCTGGCGTCTTCTTGCAGCCGAATTTTTCGGTTTTTCTTGCGACTCGATGCTCAGGTAAGTGCCGCTATCTTTTGTTCCAGATATTCCCGCGCGGGCACGCCAAGTTTGCGGGCCCGGTACGTGGCCATGCCGACCATGGGCACGCGGTGAAGGGCGGGATTGGCGCGGGTCATGATTGCGTCATAGAGCTCACCGCGTTTGCGGGCGATCCACGGCACCTGCATAGCGAGCTGAAAAATTCGGCGATTGTTGCCCGGCGCAATATATGTGTGGCTGGAGAAGCCGTAAAATGCACCTTGGGCAGGGGCGAGGGTGAGATCCAGATAGGTCAGGTCGTGCAGGTGTCGGGCCTCATCCATCGGAAAACTCTGGCGCCAGTCGTCAAAACGGCCGAGCTTTCGCGCAACGTCGGCCTCGTCACCCAGCGCGACGCGGGTGTTTGATAGTGCGTGCATCAGCTCATCTTGCGGCGTTAGGGCGTGGCGCGGCCAAACCCGGGCGGTGATGATTTCCAGAAAGTTGCCGCGCAACCAAATTTCGCCTTGTCGCAGCTGGCGCGCGTATCCCCGCTGCCACCATTGATCCCCCAAATGTGAAAGGCCTGACCCAAGCGCAAATCGCTGCCGGGTGCGCATTGCGGTGTTGCGGTTGGTGATGAAGGAGCCCTTGGGGCCGGCGTCCGCAATTTGACCAAGCATGGGCTGACCTAAGGTCTCCGCCAACGCTTCTGATACGCGCACATCCAGCGTGCCAATCCAATTTGTGGCGTAGCAATAAAGCTCCATTTCGGTGGTCGAAAGATCTGGGGCGCAGGCCAGCAACATGCGGCTGTCATGCCCGCCTGAGATTGCAAAATATCCCGGACCGATGGTGCAGAACGCC
This sequence comes from Shimia sp. Alg240-R146, assembly GCF_947331465.1. Taxonomy (GTDB): domain Bacteria; phylum Pseudomonadota; class Alphaproteobacteria; order Rhodobacterales; family Rhodobacteraceae; genus Shimia. The sequence goes on from NZ_CAMZOK010000002.1 coordinate 845,928, forward strand.
TGCATCATGGATTGCATCACAGTCACGATCTGATCGGCGGCCTCAGCCGGAGTGAGGTCAGGCATCTCGGGATCCGGCGCCCAAAACCGGCGTTCGACAAATGTATCAAGGTCGACTGAGCGGTTGGCCATCACGCGACGCAGGTGTCGGTCAATCGTGGAGCCAAACCCATAACCTCCGACCGGTATTTTGGGGTCAAACTCCGGCAAGAGCGCCCTGAGCCCCTTGTTGGACAATAGCTCGTCCGGCGGACGGCAGCCGCGATCCGGGTCGATATCACGCTCCAGACACAGGAGCGGTGTGGAGGCGACAATGCCGGTCTGGGGATCATAGACCGCGCCAAGAGACCCGGCGGGATCAGGGTAAATCCGGCGGGAACGGCCTTGGTCGCCGTCGGCGCAGGGCACGTCGGTCAGGACCAGAAATCGGCCAGCCAGCCAAGTAATCCAATCTTCCAATTTCTCTTCGAAGTCAGCATCTTGGATGGAAATGTTAAGGTCATGACTGTCCGCAAGGCGCGTGCCATCTTGATCCATGCCGTAACCAAGCAACACACCCAAGGACGTACCTTCTCGGTCGAGCAATTCGCAGACCGGCAAGGCCTCATGATGGTGCAGAATGCGGTCGGCAAACGGTCGGGTTAGAAATCCAGGCAGGTCACGCGGTGTTTTGCATAGAACAAATTGAAATCGAAACGTCAGCGAGACCCCGAGATCAAGCGCGGTGCAGTACTTATGTCCCAGCAATGTTGGCTGTGATGCGTGCATAATCCGGTTCGTTTTCTGCTCTTTCTGCCAACATGCCACAGGGCTTGTGGGGCGGAAAGCGGTTTCACGACCGTTTCACGTCTCTTTCGAGGCCATGAGGAACTACATGCGCGATTTGCGCCAGTTGTCCCAGTCATCCGGCGTGTCCAGATCGGTCACAGCGTGGCGGTCGGGCAATGGCACGGGCCGGAGTCTTGCGGTGTGTTTCGTTAGAATCGCGCGGGCGCCTTGGTCACCAGTTAGGGTCAAAAGGTCGGGAAAAAGGGCGCGTGGAAATATCACCGGATGGCCCGGCGTGCCATCGGCGGATGTGGCGCGCAGGATGGCATCGGCTGGCGAGGCGGCGCGAGCCGCGTGCATTTCCGCAAAGTCCTTGGCGGTGATTTCGGGCATGTCGGCGGGCAGGACCATGGCGGCGGTGATGTCGGCGGGCAGGGCGGCGATACCAGCGCGCAGCGAATGCGCCATGCCGAGGTGAGCGTCGTCGGCGGTGACGATCTGTGCGACGGTGCCGGAAATGGCGGTGTTGCGCTTGGGCCGATCGGGAGGCAGCACCACAAAAACCGGTGCGCCTGTTGTGGCCGCTCGATTGGTCAGCGTCTTCAAAAGCGGCGCGTTATCAACTGGTTCCAGCAATTTGTCTCGCGTATTCATACGCGCGGATCGGCCTGCGGCAAGAAGGAGGATGGCGAGCATTTTGCGTCCCTGAGAGTGTTGCGCTCACCCTCGCATTCTTGCGCCGTCGGCGTCAAACAGAGGTGTTGTCAGCACACGGGCTTTGCGCAGTTTACCGAGAATTTCGATCTCGACCTCAAGTCCATCCGCGACGCGATCCGACGGCAGAAACCCCTGTGCAATGGATTTCTGAGCGTGATGGGAATAGCCGCCCGACGTGCAAAATCCGACCACCGAACCATCAAGCCAGATCGGTTCATAGGCATTTACGTCGGCATCTTCAGCTTCGACCTCAAACGCGCAAAGGCGGCGGGTTGGGCCGGTGTCACGCTCCGCTTCGGCGGCGGCACGGCCAATAAAATCGGTGTTCTTTTTAAAGGAGATAAAGCGGTCCATGCCGGTTTCCGCAGCCGTGTAGTCGGGTGAAAACTCTGACAACCAACTTCCGAAAAACTTGTCGAGCCGCAGGCTCATCATCGCGCGCATTCCGAAGGGGCGCATGCCGTGCGGCTCACCCGCGGTCCAGAGCGTGTCCCAAAGGGCACGTTGCGCCATGGGATCGCAGTAGATCTCAAACCCTAAATCGCCAGTATAGCTGACGCGTTGCACCAGGCAGTCGACGAGACCGATGGTCAGTTGGCGCACATCCATGAATTTCATCTCGGACACGTCGTCGCGGGTGCAAGCGGTAAGCACGTCGCGCGCTTTGGGGCCGGCGATCTGGAAACCTGTTAGGCGGTCAGAGACATTTGCGACTTTGACGCCTTCGGCCTCGTTCTGTTCAAACCAACGCATGTGGTAGGCTTGCGAGCCGTAGGAGGCGGTCAATTGGAAAGCATGATCTGACAGGCAGGACACGGTGAAATCCCCGATTAGTCGGCCTTTGGGTGACAGCATAGGGGTGAGGCTTAGGCGGCCCTGTTTTGGAATGCGACCGGCCATGATGAGGTCGAGCCAGTCACGGGCGTTGGGACCAGTGACGATATATTTGCCGAAGTTATGGGTTTCGTTGATGCCGACGGCCTCGCGGACGACTTTGACCTCGCGCGCGGTGGCGTCAAAGGCGTTGGAACGGCGGAAGGACGGTGTTTCAAAGCGCGGCTCATCACTTTGGGCAAAGTAGTTGGCGACTTCCAATCCAAACTGCTGTCCCCAGACAGCGCCCATCTTGTCGAAAGTGTCATACATCGGAGTCTGGCGGAAAGGCCGTGCGGCGGGCAGTTCCTCGTTTGGATAGGATACAGAGAAGCGTTTCTGATAGTTTTCAATGACTTTCGGGCGAGTGTAGCCGGGTGTGATCCAGTCACCAAAGCGGGCGCAATCCATGGCGAAGGTGTCACGTTCACATTCGCCCTCGATCATCCATTGCGCCAACATCAGGCCAACGCCGCCACCTTGCGAGAAGCCGGCCATCACGGCGCAAGCGGACCAATAGTTGCGCATGCCGGGCACTGGGCCAACGAGCGGGTTGCCATCCGGCGCAAAAGTGAACGGGCCGTGGATCACGGATTTGATGCCTGCGGTTTCCAGATCAGGGAACCGTTTGTAAGCAAAATCAATGCTGTCTTCGATCTTGTCAAAGTCATCCGGCAGCAACTCATGGCCGAAATCCCAAAGGGTTCCGTCGACAGCCCACGGGCGGCAGGGTTGTTCATAAAAGCCGATGCAGAGGCCTTTGCCCTCTTGGCGCAGATAGCTTTCGCCAGCCGGATCCATGACGTGCGGATGCTCGATGCCGTCTTTCATCATATCGACAATCAGCGGTACGTCTTCGGTCACCAGATATTGGTGTTCCATCGGGTGCAGCGGGAAATAAACACCGGCCATCGCGCCGACCTCTCGGGCCCAAAGGCCGCCCGCGTTGACGACGTGTTCAGTGTGGATGGTGCCTTTGTCCGTCACGACGTCCCAAGTGCCATCGGCGCGCTGGTTGGTTTCGATGACCTTGGTGTGGGTCTCAATCGTGGCGCCGCCCATGCGCGCGGCCTTGGCATAGGCGTGGGTCGTGCCCGACGGATCAAGGTGACCATCAAGCGGATCGTAAAGCGCGCCAAGAATGCCGTCAGTGTTGGTCACCGGTGCGATTTTCTTGATGTCTTCGGGGGTTACGATTTCGGTCTCAAGTCCCATGAAACGGTGCTTGGCGCGTTCTGCGACAAGCATGTCGAAGCGGTCTTGATTGTCCGCGAGCGTCACGCCACCGACGTGATGCAGGCCGCACGACATGCCGGTGATCTCTTCCAGCTCTTTATAAAGCCTGATGGTGTAGCCCTGCAGCGCGGCCATATTGGTGTCGCCGTTCAGCGTGTGAAAGCCACCTGCGGCGTGCCATGTGGAGCCTGAGGTCAGCTCGGAGCGCTCCAGCAGCATCACGTCAGACCAGCCGAGTTTGGTGAGGTGATAAAGCACGGAGCAGCCGACGACGCCGCCTCCGATCACGACAACACGGGTGGTGGTTTTCATATGGAGCCTCCGAGGTTTGTTAAATCTATGAAACGGGCGGGTGGATTTTGGGGCAAGTGAAAATACGACAGGATGCGTCGCAAAGGGGCAATTGAGCGGTCGCGGGGCGCGTCAGGCTTGGGGAGCAGATGTCAGGGAGAGCAAAATGCGGGACAGAGCGCAGGCAGTGGTGATTGGCGGGGGCGTGATCGGCTGTTCGATCCTGTATCACTTGACCAAGCTGGGATGGTCAGACGTCGTTTTGCTGGAGCGGGATGAGTTGACGTCGGGCTCCACGTGGCACGCTGCGGCGAATATTCACGGCTTGCATGACAGCACCAATATTAGCCGCATTCAGCACTATACGATGACCCTCTACAATGAATTGGAGGCGGAAACCGGCCAAAGCTGCGGGGTGTTTCAGCCGGGCTCATTGTATCTGGCGCAGACCGAGGAGCGTGAACATCAGCTGCGGCTGCAAGAGGCGAAGGCCAAGCTTTACGGCATGAATTTTTATGAGATCAGCATCGAAGAGGCGCAGGAGCTGCATCCACTGGTGGATTTTGAGGGCGTGCGGTGTGTGATGTATGAACCCGATGGCGGCAACGTCGATCCATCCGGTGTGACAAATGCCTATGCGGTGGGCGCGCGGCAAAGGGGTGCAGAAATTCACCGCTTTACGCCTGTAACGGCGACCGAGGCACAAGACGACGGCACATGGATTGTGCGCACGCCCAAGGGCGACATTCACACCAATTGGGTGGTCAACGCGGCCGGTTTGTGGGGGCGCGAAGTGGCGGCGATGGCGGGGTTGAACCTGCCCCTGCAACCTACAGAACACCAGTATTTTGTGACCGAAACCATCACCGAAATCGATGCGATGGAACGGCGACTGCCGTCGGTGGCGGACCGGGATGGCGAATACTATCTGCGCCAAGAGGGGCAAGGCCTGTTGGTGGGCGCATATGAGCGCGACATGCGGTTTTGGGCCGAAGAAGGCACGCCGCTGGATTTTGGACATGAACTGTTTGCCGACGATCTGGAGCGTATCGAAGACAATATGATGCGCGCGATCGACCGTGTGCCTGTCGTGGGTGAGGCAGGAATCAAGCGTGTGATCAACGGGCCAATGATCTGGTCACCTGACAGCAACGTTTTGTTTGGGCCTGTGCCGGAATTGGATGGTTATTTCTGCTGTAACGGCATCATTCCGGGCTTTTCGCAATCCGGCGGCATGGGGCTGGCGGCAGCGCAATGGATGATCGAAGGCGAAACTGAATACGATCTGTTTGGCTGGGATGTGGCGCGGTTTGACAGTTGGGCGGACAAGGCGTTCACCAAGGCGCGGGTGCAGGATCAGTATGCGCACCGTTTCGCGATCCATTTTCCAAATGAAGAGCGCGCCGCGGGACGGCCTGCGCGCAAACGTCCCGCATATGATACGCAACGGGATTTGGGGGCGGTGTTTGGCCTGAACGCGGGCTGGGAGCATCCTCTTTGGTTTGCGGATGCACCGAATGCGCAGGACACAAACGGATTCACGCGGCAGAACTGGTGGGGGCCAGTGGGCGAAGAATGCAGGATGCTGCGCGATCGGGCTGGCATCATCGACATCTCCAACTTTGCCAAATACGAATGCAAAGGCGCCGGCGCAGAGGACTGGCTAAATGCGATTTTTGCCAATGTCATGCCGCGAGAAGTAGGCCGGTCCTGCCTGACGCCATTGATCGGCAAACGCGGTGGGATCGCGGGCGATTTTACTGTGACGCGCACAGGTGACGACTCATTCTGGATCATTGGATCTGGGATGGCAGAGCGCTATCACAAGCGTTTCTTCAAGCAGGTGCCTTTGCCAGCCGGCACGGCGTTTGAAAGCCTGACCGAAGCAGTTTGCGGGTTCAATGTGGCAGGACCAGAGTCGCGCGCGTTGTTGCAGCGTTTGACCAACACGTCGCTTGAAACCAAGGACTTCCCGTTTATGCGTTCAAAACGCATCGACCTCGCCGGCATCAATGTGCTTGCACTGCGAGTGTCATTTACCGGTGATCTCGGGTGGGAATTGCACTGTGCCGAGGCCGATCAAGCCGCGCTTTATGCCGCCTTGCTAGAGGCAGGTAAGGCAATCGGAGCAGGTCCGGTTGGCAGCCGAGCATTGATGAGCCTGCGGGTGGAAAAAGGTTACGGCAGCTGGAGCCGCGAATACAGTCCGGAATACTGGCCACAAGAGGTCGGTCTGGACCGGCTTTGCAAGATGCAAAAAGATTTCCTCAACAAATCCGCTGTGGCGTCTGTGCTGCAAAATGCGCCTCGTGAAGAGCTCGTGCTCCTGCATCTGGAGGAAGGTGACGTGAGCGCATCAAATGCTGACGCCACCGGTGGTGAGCCGATCTTCAAAGACGGCAAAGGAATCGGACGCGTGACCTCGGGCGCCTATGGCTACTCGGTCGGGATGTCGCTGGCGCTTGGCTATGTCAAAGGCGCAGGTGCTGGCGATCAGGTTGAGGTCATGGTGCTCGGCAAGCCTCACAAAGCCACTATTCTCCACGCGCCACCGTTTGATCCCAAAGGAGACCGCCTGCGGGCCTGACACCACGGCTTCCTCTTGCCTGAAGTATCCTGGGGTGGTGACAGCTTGCTGTCGCAGGGGCAACGCCCCTCACTTTTTCAACGGCACGCCATAAAGCTCAAGTTTGTGGCCTTTGAGCGCATAGCCGAGTTTGGCCGCAATTTTTTCCTGAAGCGCTTCGATGTCGGGGTCGACAAATTCAATGACCTGACCGGAATTGATGTCGATCAGGTGATCGTGATGTTCGCGCTCCGCATCCTCGTAGCGTGCGCGGCCATCGCCAAATTCCAACTTGTCTAGGATGCCGGCCTCTTCAAATAGCTTCACCGTGCGATAGACCGTGGCCAGCGAAATGCCGCTGTCGCGTGCCGAGGCGCGGGCATAAAGCTCCTCGACATCGGGGTGATCCTTGCTTTCCTGAAGCACTGCCGCAATTGTGCGGCGCTGTTCTGTCATGCGCAGGCCCTTGGCTTCGCAACGTGAAATTATGGTGTCGGTGTTGGCGCGCATGGAACGGTCCGGTCTTTGATGTTTCTTCGTGTGTAGCCAATGCCGGTGCGCGATTCCACCGGTTTTGACGTAAGGCGCAGGCGATAGGTCACTTGACAGCCGCTGTCAAAGCGCTCATTGCGGCGCGATCAGGTCGCCACATGCGGCCTCAACAGGCATTGGTGACGCGATTGACGCAAGAGGCGCCAAAGTTACAAGTGCCACCAATACGCCGGAGATACCCTTGGCTGATTTCAAATCGCTTGGCCTGCCCAAGCAAGTGGTTACGCGTCTGGAAAAGATGGACCTGACCACACCGACACCTATTCAGGAAGGCGCCATTCCCGTAGCGCTGGAAGGCCGTGATGTGATGGGGCTGGCACAGACCGGCACCGGCAAAACGCTCGCTTTTGGTCTGCCGCTGATTGCGCAGATGCTCAGCTATGACGAACGCCCCGCACGCCGCACTGTGCGCGGTCTGGTTCTGGCGCCGACCCGTGAACTTGCCGGTCAAATCGCTGCCAGCTTGCGCGCGCAGGTCGAGGGGACGCAGTTCAAGGTTGGTCTTGTGGTCGGTGGTGTTGGCATCAACCCCCAGATCGCACGGCTGGACAAAGGCACGGATATTTTGGTGGCAACACCGGGTCGTTTGATCGATCTGATGGAACGCAAGGCCATGGATCTGGGCAGCACAGACTTCCTTGTGCTTGATGAAGCTGACCAAATGCTGGATCTGGGCTTTATCCATGCGCTGCGCAAGATCGCGCAGTGGTTGCCGGAAAAACGCCAGACCATGCTGTTTTCCGCGACCATGCCAAAACAGATGTCCGAGATTGCCAACACCTATTTGGACGATCCGATCAAAGTACAGGTCAATCCACCGGGCAAGGCCGCCGACAAGATTGAGCAGTCGATCCACTTTATCGCCAAGTCCGAGAAGACCGCGTTGTTGATCGAATTGTTGGGCAAACACCGCGACGAGGCCGCGATTGTATTCGGACGCACCAAACACGGTTCCGAGCGGTTGATGAAAGCGCTTGTGCGGGCCGGATTTGAGGCCACCAGCGTGCATGGCAACAAGAGCCAAGGACAGCGTGAACGCGCCATTAAAGCCTTCCGAAGCGGTGAGATCAAAGTACTGGTGGCCACAGATGTGGCTGCACGTGGTTTGGATATTCCGCAAGTGCGTCACGTCTATAACTTCGACCTTCCCAATGTGCCGGAAAACTATGTGCACCGGATCGGCCGCACTGCGCGTGCCGGTATGGACGGGGCAGCGATTGCGTTTTGCTCACCCGATGAAGTGGACGAATTGAAGGCCATCCAGAAGGTGATGAAGATCGACATTCCCGTGGCCTCTGGTCGGCCTTGGGAAGGTGTCGAAGCCAAACCCGGCGTGAAGCCTTCTGGCGGTCGGCGTCGCGGTCCCCCTCGTGGCAAAGGCGGCGGTGGTTCTGGTGGCGGTGCCGGTGGCAACAATTCCGGCGGTGGACATCGTGGCGGTGGAAAGCCAGGTGGCAAACCGGGCGGACGTCCGGGTGGTAAGCCTGGTGGTGGTCGTCCTGGTGGCGGCAATTCCGGCGGCGGAAAACCTGGCGGAAATCGTCGCGGCGGTCGTCGCGGCCCTGCAAAATAGCACCTAAGTCACGTCAGTAGACCAAAGTTCCTTGCATCGTGCAGACGGCGTGACCTGAGATGGTCACTGCCGGTCCGTTGGTCGTGGCCTTTATGTGGCTAGGCCGCCCCATGTCTTCGCCTTGCAGGATGTCGAGGGTTAGGTCTGCGCCCTCAATCTGGGCAAGGAGTGCTGCCAGTGTCGCGCAGGCGCTGCCGGTAGCGGGATCTTCTGGGATGTTGTCGAGCGGCGCAAACATGCGCGCGTCGATGTGGTTTCCTTGTCGTACATAGGCGAACTGAGCGAAATCCAGACCAGACGGGTAGGCGGCGTTGCCTTGGCGAAAGGCAGCGATGTCGGTTTCAAGTGCCGCAAGTGTTTCACGGCTGTCGATTTCCGTCACGGTAAAGGCAAGCCCGAGCGAGGCCATGATCGGGGGATGGTTGGCCGTTCGGATATGCGTGGGCGCGATACCCAGCGCTTTGGCAACAAGAGCCGGATCAGGCTTGGCGAGGATTTGTAACGAGGCGGACGTGGTGAAAGACGCGGCGCCGTTGGCGGCATGGACGCTGAGTGGGCCAACGCCGAGTTCAAACGTCATGTCTGGACCATGGCCGGCATTTTCAAGCGCGACCGCCGTTCCAATCACGGGATGTCCTGCGAAAGGAACCTCCATCGTCGGCGTGAAAATCCGGACGCGCGCGGTGTTTGAGGCATCGTTGGGCGGGTAGACAAACGTCGTCTCGGAAAAGTTGAACTCGCGCGCGATGCTTTGGAGATCCGTTTCAAGCAAAAGAGTTGCATCGGGAATGACAGCTAACTGATTGCCACCAAAAGGTTTAATTGTGAAAACATCATAGACAGAATAGGCAGTCATTGTGTGGTCTCCGGAGTTGGGGTGCGTCTGCTGAGGTCCATCCAGATCGGCAGATGGTCCGATGCAACGGGGGCTGGAATGCGTTTGAGCACGCCATGTTTGTCGGCTTTCAAATCGGTGGTTAGGGCAAAACCGTCGAGCGCCGCGATAGGGCGCGGTGACGGGAAACTGTGCCCTGTGTTCACAAAATCAAAAGCGGGTGTTACGGCGTCCAGCGCATGTTTGGGACCCCATTCATTGAAGTCGCCGGCGATGATCGTGGGCATGTCCGGCAATCGGGCGAGCGTGTGGGCGATTGTGTTGAGTTGCATCAATCGGTATCGGCGGATCAGGCCGAGGTGAACGCCGACCACACGCAGGGCGCCAAGAGGGGTCATGAGGTCCGCACGGATGGCACCTCGTGGCTCAAGGCCGGGCAGGGTGAGCTTGTCGGTTTCCATCACGTCGATGCGGTCGCCTACCAGCATGGCGTTGCCATGCCAGCCCAGTGAACCCGCGGGTTGGCCAAAGTCGACCGCGGAAAACCCTTTGGTTTCAACAAGGTCAAAAGGCAAGGCCGCCGGACGCGGCGGAATGCGTTTGTCAGCTTCTTGCAAAACGACCACATCTGCACGCAAGGCGCGAATGACCACCATCGAGCGCGCAGGATGGCGCCGCATATCAACGCCAACACATTTTTGCAGATTGTAGCTGGCGACGCGCATGAGCTGCCCTTAGGTGCCGCAAAATGTTTGGTGCACGCGCTCAGTATCCATGGGCGGGCGTGTCAGATCGGCGAAATCGCCGGGATCGGTGAATGGCGTGGCGAGGGCTGCCATCAAACGTTCGAAAGGCGCCATGTCACCCTCGACCGCGGCAGCAATCATTTCTTCGATGCGGTGATTGCGCGGGATGAGCGCCGGATTAGCCGCCCGCATTGTCGTTTGTGGATCGTTTGGCTCGGACTGCAAGCGGTCCTGCCAACGCCGTTCCCAAGCCCCAAAGGCCTCGCGATCAATCAATTGATCACTTGCCGATCCAGCGGACAAAGATCTAAAAGTATTGGTGAAATCGGCGCTATCTTTGGCCATGAGGTCAAGCAGGTCGTCGATCAGTGCCTGATCACCTTCGCGCGCATCCGTTAGGCCAATTTTGGCAGCAAAGAGCCGTGTTTGGTGGGACCTGATTTGATTTGGCATATCGTGCACAAGGGCGGTGAATGTCTCTACGGCGGCCTCTCCGTCAGGCATCAAGGGCACCAGCGTTGTGGCCAGTTGCGCCATATTCCAAACGATGATTTCCGATTGATTGTCAAAGGCATACCGCCCGTTTCTGTCAATTGAGGAAAACACCTGCATCGGGTTGTAGCCATCCATGAACGCGCAAGGGCCATAATCAATGGTTTCGCCCGATATGGAACAATTGTCGGTGTTCATAACGCCGTGGATAAAGCCGACCGACATCCACCGCGCGATCAGTTCAGCCTGTGCCGCGATGACGGCCGCGAGGAATTCCGTGGGCGTTTGCGCGTCTGGATAGTGGCGGGTGATCGCGAAATTCATAAGAGTTTCAAGGCCCTCGACATCTTTTCGAGCGTAAAGCGCTTGAAAAGTACCGACACGTAAGTGGCTGGACGCCACGCGGGTCATAACGCCGCCCGGCAAGGGTCGTTCTCGGAAGACATCCTCGCCTGTGGACACGGCAGCCAAAGCGCGGGTTGTGGGAATGCCAAGGGCGTGCATTGCTTCCGATACCACATACTCGCGCAAAACCGGTCCAAGCCAGCTTCGGCCATCGCCGCGTCGTGAAAAAGGCGTGGGGCCAGATCCCTTTAGCTGTATGTCGTAACCGTTTGATTCACCTAAGAGAACTGCGCGCCCATCACCCAACTGTGGGTTCCAGTTTCCGAACTGATGGCCCGAATAGAGTTGCGCCAAAGGTTCGGCGCCGTCCGGCACGACAGAACCGGAGAACACTTGCGCAAGCCGGGTGGTGTCATCCGTGCCGGTGATGCCCAGAGATGCCGCGAGAGGCGCGTTAAAGGCCAGTAACTTGGGCGCGCGAACAGGTGTCGGGGCTTGCTGTGCAAAAAAGCGTTCCGGCAGGCGGGCGTAGGTGTTGTGAAACGGTATATAAAGGCTCATTCCCCCAAGATACGGGCGAATTCGGGAATTGCCAGAGCTGCTTTGATCACGTCGGGGTCAGGACAGTTTGCGGGTCATCAGCATGTAGCGATCACGCGGCTTGAACCCTGCGCGCAGATAGAGTTTCTGCGCCTTTTCATCGGACCGATCGACTTCGAGATGAAGGGCGCAAACGTCAACATTTTCAAGCGCTTTGGCGAGGCCAATCAACGCTTCGGTCGCCATTCCGCGACCCCGGACGGTGGGACGAATGTAGACTTCGTCGATGAAGGCATCCATGCCACCAAATTCCACGGACCACCCAAAAGTGACAACAATATATCCAACTGGGGCGCGGCGCGGGCCGAGCAGGTAGGCCGCGCCATAGGGCGAGCCATGCAGGAGCGGTAGAAGCCCCGCGATGCGGCTGTCGGTGTCCGATGCGATCTGCATCTCGGTATGGAAGGCCTCAACAAGCGGCTCGAGCTTGACGAAATCGGCTTCGTTCGCGAGATGCAGCGCGGTTGTCATAGGCGTGCAAGCCTTTCAGTTAAAAGGGAAAAGAATCCATCTGCGTCCAAGTCACCAATGAAGAGGGCGTTGGGCGTACGGTCGGTTACGCCCCACCAGTCGGCGACGGTCATGCCAAGGGTCAGGTCGGATTGGGTTTCCACTTCCACGTTCACGTGCCGTCCTTTGAACAAGTCAGGCGCAATCAGATAGGCCGTAACGCAGGGATCATGCAAAGGTGCGCCTGCGGATCCGTACTTCTCCTTGTCGAATCTTTCAAAGAAATCAGTCATTTCGGCAACTGCGATACCAACGTTTGTGCCTATGGCACGGAAGGCGTCGTTGCGTGGTTTGGTGACAAGCGCTTTGTGGGTCACGTCGAGGGGCATGACCACAATCGGGACGCCGGATTTGAACACGACATCGGCGGCTTCGGGATCAACGTAGATGTTGAATTCTGCCGCTGGGGTGATGTTGCCAACCTCAAAATATGCGCCGCCCATTAGAATTATTTCCTGAACCTTTTCAACAATATCTGGCGCCTTGTTGAAAGCGGTCGCGAGGTTGGTCAAAGGGCCGAGAGGGCACAGGGTTACCGTCCCTGACTCTTCGGCACGCAGGGTATCGATGATAAAATCTACGGCGTGTTGATCTTGAAGTGGCATGGTCGGGTCAGACAGCGTCGGACCGTCAAGGCCGGTTTTGCCGTGCACGTGCTCCGCAGTGACCAGTTTGCGCGTCAAGGGTGCGCCGCAGCCTGAAAAGACCTTTGTTTCAGGTTTCCCCGCTAACTCACAGACAATGCGCGCATTTTTCTGTGTCAAAGGCAGCGGAACATTGCCCGCGACGGCGGTGATACCCAAGACATCGATGTCTTCGGGGCTGGCGAGCGCAAGCAGGATGGCGACGGCGTCGTCTTGTCCGGGGTCAGTGTCGATGATGATCTTGCGCGGGCTCATGGGCCTCTCCTTGGTGCCTGTTGGTCGTTTGTGACGGCGCAGGGTGGCAAGGGCAAGCGGTGATGTCTAGCCATCAGGCGGGGTTTCGCGCAATTTATTTTATCAATCGGTCAGAAATGAGAAGTCTGTATCCCGTCGGTTTTGCGTCGGTATCGCGACGGTGTGAATTTCTGAACCGCGCACAAAAAAAGGCGGCCCGCTTGGGCCGCCTTTTACATTGGTTGGTTTGGTCGCTTAGCCGTCGAAGTCAACTTCTTCGGTGATTTTCAGAGCGTCGGAGCGGTGACCTGCGAGGGTCATCAGGTTCACGTCATCTGCGGTGAAGTCACCCCAGCCAGTGACCAGAGCGTCTGCTTCTGTGCCCGGTGCGATCGGGTATTCGAAGTTGGCTTTGGCGTAGATTTCCTGTGCCGCTGGCGAGGTCAGAAATTCCATCATCCTGACGGCGTTTTCCTTGTTCGGCGCGGATTTGGTCAAAGCAACGCCAGAGATGTTGACGTGCGTGCCTTTGCCTTCGAATTCGGGGAAGACGATGCGCACGCTGTCGGCCCATTCTTTCTGTTCGTCATCAGACAGCATTTTGCCCATGTAGTAGGTGTTGCCGATCGAGATGTCGCATTCGCCGGCCCAGATCGCTTTGACCTGTGCGCGGTCGTTGCCTTGTGGCTTGCGGGCGAGGTTGGATTTCACGCCTTCGAGCCAGGTTTTCGCGCCTTCGACACCGTGGTGTTCGATCACGGCGGAGGTCAGCGCCACGTTGTAGGCGTTGGTGCCGGAGCGGGTGCAGATGCGACCGGCCCATTTTGGGTCTGCCAGATCTTCGTAGGTGGTGACTTCGCCATCAGCTACGCGATCTTTGGAGGCGTAAACGATGCGGGCACGGGTGGTGAGGCCGAACCAGTGGTTGTCGGGGTCACGGTACTGTGCAGGCACGTTTGCGGTGATGGTGTCGCTTTCCATCGGTTGGGTCAAACCCGCGTTCACAACGGCCGCCAGACGAGAGATGTCAACGGTCAGGATCATGTCGGCTGGGGAACGGGAGCCTTCGGCCTGCAGACGCTCGACCATGCCTTTTTGCAGGTAGGCGACGTTCACTTTGATGCCGGTTTCGGCTGTGAACGCATCGGTCAGCGGTTTGATCAGCTCGGGCTGGCGGTAGGAATAGACGTTGACTTCTTCGGCCATGGCGGGCGCGGCAACGCTGGCTGCGGCGGCAAAAAAGATCGACGTAGAAAGAATTTTGGTCATGTCACACTCGCGGTGGATGTTTCGATGCCAGCCTTAAATCTGAGTTTTTTTATCGGGTCAATACCTGAATATTTTGTTCAGGTTTATTTTCGAAGACCAAAATGCTGCTCATGGAGCACCTAGTTCCTTTGCTTTTCTTCAATTTTCACTTCATCCCAAAGGGCGTCCATTTCGGCAAGGTCACTGTCTTCGGGCCGTTTTCCACGTTCGGCGAGCTTGGCCTCGACGCCTTCGAAGCGGCGGGTGAACTTTGCATTGGTGGCGCGCAAGGCGGCTTCGGGTTCGATATTCAGATGCCGCGCGAGATTGGCGATGACAAACAGCATATCGCCGAACTCTTCTTCGACCTCGGTTTGGGTGAGTTTTTCACGCGCTTCGGCCAGCTCTCCAGCTTCTTCGACGATTTTGTCGACCACTTGTGAAATATCGGGCCAGTCAAAGCCCACGCGCGCGGCGCGTTTTTGCAGTTTCACGGCACGCAACAGGGCTGGCAGGCCAAGGGCTACGCCATCCAACGTGCCTGATTGTGCCTTTGAGGCGCGTTCGGCGGCTTTGACGGTTTCCCAGTCGCGGGTTTGTTGCTCGGCTGATTTATCGCGGTTCTCATCGCCAAACACATGCGGGTGACGGGCGACCATTTTGTCCGACATTGTGTCGGCGACCTGATCGAAGGTGAACAGGCCGCGTTCAGATGCCATTTGGGCGTGAAACACAGACTGAAACAGCAGATCACCCAACTCGCCTTTGAGTTCGTCCCATGCTTCGCGTTCAATTGCGTCGGCGACCTCGTAGGCCTCTTCGATCGTGTAGGGGGCGATGGTGCCGAAATCTTGTTCAATGTCCCAAGGGCAGCCCGTTTCGGGATCGCGCAGGCGCCTCATGATCTCTAAAAGGCGCGGCATTCCACCGTTGGGATTTAGGATTAAGGGGTCATCGGCCATTGCAGAGGGCTCCGGTTTTTGGTTTGGGTAGAGGTGAACGAATATTCAGAGAGGTGTCCACCCATGCCAGTTGTTAACCGTATTGCCGATTATGCGGACGAAATGAAGGGGTGGCGTCGGCATTTGCATGCGCATCCGGAGTTGGAGTTTGACTGCCATGAGACTGCGGCCTTTGTGGTGGCACGTCTGAAAGAGTTTGGCGTGGACGAGATCCACGAGGGCATCGCTACGTCTGGTGTGGTGGCAATCATCAACGGGCAAGGCGAGGGGCCAACGGTTGGATTGCGCGCGGACATGGATGCGCTGCCGATGGATGAGGTGTCCGGCGTGGAATACGCCAGCGAAGTTGAAGGACGCATGCATGCCTGTGGGCACGACGGGCACACAACGATGCTGTTGGGTGCGGCGAAGTATCTGGCGGAGACGCGCAAATTCTCGGGGCGCGTTGCATTGATGTTCCAGCCTGCTGAGGAAGAAGGCGGCGGTGGCGAAGTCATGGTTCAGGAAGGCGTCATGGACAAGTTTGACGTCAAAGAGGTGTATGCGTTGCACAATGTGCCGGGCATTCCGTTTGGCGAATTTCACACCAAGCCCGGCCCGATCATGGCGGCGGTAGACACGTTCACGATCAACATTCAGGGCACGGGCGGCCACGGCGCCTATCCGCAGGATACCGTTGATCCGGTGGTTGCCGCAGTGGCGATGGTCAATGCGATCCAGACAATCGTGAGCCGCAACCACGACACCCGCAACGAGGCCGTGGTGTCCGTGACGCAAATCCATGCGGGCTCGGTGAGCAATGTGATTCCCGATTTGGGCATGATCAATGGCACCATTCGCACCTTTGACAAAGACGTGCAGACGATGATTCACCGCCGTTTGAACGAGATTGTGACAGGGACCGCGGCGGCCTACGGGTTGAAGGCAGAGCTTGATCTGGATGTGAATTATCCCGCGACCGTAAACAGCGAAAAGCAGACGGCATTTGCAGCAGATGTAGCGCGCGACATTGCCGGTGAGGGCGCGGTGAACGACGCACAGGATATGGAGATGGGGGCCGAGGATTTCTCTTACATGCTGGAATCGCGGCCGGGGTCGTATTTGTTCCTTGGTGCCGGAGAGGGTGCCGGGTTGCACAATCCTGCATTTGATTTCAACGACGACGTTGCCCCGATCGGCGCGTCGTTCTTTGCGCGGTTGGTGGAAACCGCGCAACCGCTGAAATAGCGTTCTGATTGCGGGCGGATATCGGATCAGTCGCCCGCGATTTCATCTCTTGTTCACAAAACGCTATGCAGGGCGGTCTATGAATGTTAGGCCGCCCGCCATTGTGCACAGAAAGTGTTTTTGATGCGGATGCGCCGGACGGACGTAATGACAAGAAGGACAGGCTTTGTCAGAGCGACTGCGGTAAGGTGCACATGAGGGATGAAAAGAATGACTATAATAATTGTGGTTTTGGTGCTGGGCTTTGGCCTATTGGCTTATGTACGGCTGGCGCCAAGCGATACCGCGCGCTGGCATGCGGCCAAAGATATCACCAAGAACAGCGACGGGCAGAACAGTGCGCGCCGGTTGGTGGATGCGGGACCGGATGGGTTGGCAAAGCTGGCAAAGGTGGCTTTGAGCGACCCGCGCACCGTGGTGCTGGCTGGATCGGTTGACGAGGGCATGATCACGTTTGTGTCGCGCACGCGCATGGTGGGCTATCCCGATTTCACAACGGCTCGGATGCAGGGCGATCAGCTGGCGATTTTTGGACGCTCACGATTTGGTCGCAAGGATTTCGGTGTCAACGCTGCGCGTGTGGATCATTGGATTGCGGCTTTGACCGCCGATTAGGCCTGAGCTGAGGCAGCCGGGTGAGATTTCGCGCCACATCGGCACGTTCAGCGACATCTGACATTGCGCCATAAACATGCGGCCATCTACCTGAAGGCAGATGGTTTCGCCAACCTCGATGCGTTGGCCTTTGCTGTCGGTGCAGTAGCAATCAACAGGGACGCCGTTGATAAACCCGTCGGCAAAGACGGGGGCGGCAAAGGTGCACAGGATTAGGGCCAAGCGTTTCATAGTCGTAGTTTACAGCAAAGCGCGGGCTTGACCAAACCCGCGGATTGTCTCAGGTAGCGGCATGGTTCCTTTAGAACGACTTGAACAGATCACCCGGCGGTTTGAATTTCTTGAAGCGCAGATGGCAGAAGGCAGCGGCGATATTTCGGCGTTGGCCAAAGAATATGCCGACATCAAGCCTGTGGTGGAGCAAATCCGGGCGTATCGGCGGTTGCTGATCGACATTGATGACGCCGAAGATATGCTTGGCGATCCGGATATGAAGGCGCTGGCCGAAGAAGAATTGCCGGAGCTGAAGGCTGCGTTGCCTGATGCAGAGCACGCATTGCAGTTGGCTTTGCTGCCCAAAGACGCGGCGGATGCGCGGCCGGCGATCCTTGAGATCCGCCCCGGGACAGGTGGCGATGAGGCGGCTTTGTTCGCGGGTGATTTGCTGCGCATGTATCAGCGCTATTGTGAGACGCGCGGCTGGAAGCTTGAGATCCTTGAGGAAAACGCCACAGAGCTTGGCGGTATCAAAGAAGTTGTGGCGCATATCAAAGGCGAAAATGTCTTTGCGCGCATGAAATTTGAAAGCGGTGTGCATCGGGTGCAACGCGTGCCAGCCACAGAAAGCGGCGGGCGCATTCACACGTCGGCGGCCACTGTGGCGGTGTTGCCCGAAGCCGAAGACGTGGACGTGCAGATCGACGCGCAAGATATCCGCATTGATACGATGCGCGCATCTGGATCGGGTGGGCAGCACGTGAACACCACCGATTCCGCAGTGCGGATCACCCACTTGCCAACGGGCATCATTGTGGTGAGCTCGGAAAAGTCACAACACCGCAACCGTGAGATTGCGATGCAGGTTCTCAAGACCCGCCTGTTTGATCTGGAGCGGCAGCGCATCAATGATGAGCGTGCGGCGGATCGGGCCGGGCAGGTGGGGTCGGGTGACCGCTCTGAACGCATTCGGACCTACAACTTTCCGCAAGGCCGCATGACGGATCACCGGATCAATCTTACGCTTTATAAGCTGGATCAGGTGATGGCAGGCGATCTGGATGAAACCATCGATGCGCTGACCGCGGATGCGCAGGCCACCGCGTTGGCGGAGATGGAGGCGTGAACCTGACCATCTCGGATCTGGTGGCGCAGGTTGCGGGATCCTTGACGGCGGCAGGGATCGATGGTGCGCCGCGCGAAGCGCGACTTTTGGTGGCGTATGTGACCGGCGTGCCGTTGGCCCGGTTGACGCTGGAAATCGGGCAGGCGGCCTCGTCACAGCATCAGGAGGCGTTGCTGCCTCTGGTGGCTCGGCGTATGGCGCGGGAGCCTTTGTCGCATCTTTTGGGGCGACGGGCGTTTTATGCACATGAGTTCAAGGTCACTGCCGACACGCTGGATCCGCGACCTGAGACAGAAACTTTGGTTTCTGTGGCATTGAGAACGCCGTTTTCGCGTGTGTTGGATTTGGGTACGGGCTCTGGCGCGATTGCGATTTCGTTGCTGGCGGCGCGGCGCGAGGCGCAGGGCGTGGCAACGGATGTGTCCAAAGCTGCCTTGAAGGTAGCGAGAGAAAACGCCGAGACCATTGGCGTTGCGGATCGGCTGGAGTTCGTGCGCAGTGACTGGTTCTGCGAGGTCTCTGGAGACTTTGATCTGATCGTATCAAACCCGCCTTATATCGCGCTTGATGAGATGGCCGGATTGGCGCCGGAATTGGCGTTTGAGCCGCGCATGGCCTTGACCGATGAGGGCGACGGGTTGGCGGCGTACCGCGTCATCAGCGCAAGTGCTGCGACGCATCTGAGCGAAGGCGGGCGTTTGATGGTGGAAATCGGCTGGCAGCAAGGGCCTGCTGTGGCGGCATTATTTGCGGAGGCGGGGTTGCAAGATGTGGAAATTCTCAATGATTTGGACGGGAGAAACCGCGTTGTTTGTGGTGTAAATCGCCATTGATTGTGGTTTTGCGGCCAATTTTTTCGGTTTCACGTAAGATAGATGCATAATAAGCCTTGTCTCGCGCGCGTTAGCGTTCTACGAATATCGCGTCTGATCGGTGGATGCCCATAACGGGCGGTCCCGGCGGACACCAAGCCAGAAATCGTCGCAACCGGAATTCAGAGCGCAAGAGGCGTAAAACGGGTTAGCGACCGCAATTGACCAAGTCTGGATTGCAAAGAATATGAGATCTTCTAAGTCCCGTTCGCGGAACAAAGGCAACCGCAACAACCGTCCCTCCGGCAATATCGTCAACCGTGTGTTTGACAGCTCCGGCCCTGAGGGCAAGGTGCGCGGTACCCCGCAGCAAGTTATAGACAAATACAACCAGTTGGCGCGCGACAGCCAGTTGGGCAATGACCGTGTTGCCACTGAAAACTTTCAGCAGCATGCGGAGCATTATCAACGCATGCTCAACGAAGCACAGCGCGAGCAAGACGCGCGCCGTGAAGAGCAGGAACGCCAGAACCGTGAGCGTCAGCAAGACCGTGATCGCGAGCGGCGTGAGCGTATCGAGCGCCAAGAGCGTGAAGGCAACAACGGTGGCGAGAAGGCACCTCAGGCGCCTGCGCATGCACCCGTGTCGGCGGACCCTTCGGAATCCGATCAACCTGATGTGATTGGTGAAGTGGCAGACAGCGGTTTGGTGGAAACGCCCGAGACCGCCCCCGAGGCGCCAAAGCCGAAGAAGCCACCACGCAAGCGCAGCCCGCGCAAGAAGCCTGTTGAGGCCGCGCCTGTTGAGGCTCCGGCCCCTAGCGAGGACAGCTCAGCGGCAGAGTGATCTGAGTGCAGACCTAGATTTTTGAGAACCCCGAGGCGTTGCCTTGGGGTTTTTTGCGAGTCGGGGGTAGCGGGCTTTGGCAAGGCGCCATGTGGCCAATGATTAATAGGTGCGGCGCAAACGCCTTAGCGAGAGCGCCGCCATACCCCAGAAAATCAGAATGAATTGGGATTCCGGATCGCCGAACATCATGAAAACATCAGAGGCACAGTCCAAGGAAATGAGCCAGATAGCAAATGCTGCACTCAGAGAAGCGAAAATGAAGAAAACAATTTCGAATGTGCTTGGAACGGCGCGGACACGCGCAAGCCTTAATACAAGGGGAACAACAAAGGTTATGAGTAGTAAGAACTCCACGCCGGCATCGCTTCCTGAACTCAAAAGTTCACGACATCGGGTGATTTGTGTATTGGGCATCTTTGATAGCCAATATGGAAAGTCCTCAGGGAAAAATCCGATCACGGACAAGAGTGTCATTTGGACACAATAGACGCCGTTCAAGATCCTCGCGTGAAGATGCATGTCTCAGTCTTTTTCAAACGTCCGTGCCAAGGCGCAGAATTGCTCCAAACCCACTTGTTCGGCGCGATCTGTGGGTTTGATGCCTGCCGACAAAAGGCGATCTTCGATGTCGGGGGCTTGTCCCTTGAGAGAGCCGCGCAGCATTTTGCGACGCTGGTTGAAGGCAGCGGCCACAAGGCGTGAGAGGATCGCGGGATCGGCCGGATAGCGCGGTTCGGGCAGGGCGGTCAGATGCACAACGGCGGAATGCACTTTGGGTGGCGGCGAAAACGCCTCGGGCGGCAGGGTCATGACGATTTTGGCGTCCGCGCGCCATTGCGCGAGCAGAGCAAGGCGACCGTAGGCTTTGGAGCCGGGGGTGGCGATGATGCGTTCTGCGACCTCGCGTTGGAACATCAGGGTTAGGCTTTGCCAATATGGCGGCCATTGTTTGGGCGTAAGCCAGCGCACCAGAAGTTCGGTGCCGACGTTGTAGGGCAGGTTGGCGGCGACGCGGATGGGGGGCGTCAGGTGGCTGAGCGGATCGATCTCCAGCGCGTCGCCGTTGATGACTTCAAGCTGACCGGGATAGGCATCAGCAATCTCGGCCAGCGCGGGCATGCAGCGTTCGTCTTTTTCAATCGCCAGCACTTTGCGCGCGCCTTCGGCCAAAAGGCCGCGCGTCAGGCCACCGGGGCCGGGACCGATTTCAAGGATGTCGCAATCGGAAAGCTCGCCAGCACGGCGGGCGATCTTGGCGGTCAGGTTGAGATCCAGCAGAAAGTTCTGGCCCAAAGATTTGCGCGCAGACAAGCCGTGTGTGGTGATCACCTCGCGCAGAGGGGGAAGATCGTCGATGGCGCTCATGTCGGGGCCTTTGGGTTTTGGCGGCTGCGCCGCGTTTCTGTGCCTCCGGCGGGGATATTTCGGGCAAGAGGAAGCGTCAAGCGGTGCTGGCCATCCTCCAGGCCAAGCGCAGGGCTTCGATTGTGCTTGTGGGGTTGGCGATGCCTTGGCCTGCGATGTCAAACGCAGTGCCGTGATCGGGCGAGGTGCGAATGAAGGGCAGACCAAGCGTGACGTTCACGCCGCGGTCAAAGTCCAAGGTCTTGATCGGGATCAGCGCCTGATCGTGGTAGGCGCAGATGGCAGCGTCATAGCGCGCGCGCGCCGCCGCGTGAAACATGGTGTCGGCGGGAAGGGGACCGGCGAGGTCATAGCCTTGGGCCTGCAATTCTTCGATGACTGGCGCAATGATGCGGGCGTCCTCAAGGCCCATGGCACCGCCTTCGCCCGCGTGAGGGTTCAGACCAGCGACCGCAAGGCGGGGATTTGCAATGCCAAATTGGGTGCGCAGACCTTTGGCGGTGATGCGAATGGTGTCGCGCAAAAGGTCCGGGGTGAGCGCGTCTGGAACGTCGGCCAGCGGAATGTGGATAGTTGTCGGCACGACACGCAACTGATCTGAGGCCAGCATCATCACCGCGTTATCAATTCCGCCTAGATGCGCGAGGAACTCGGTGTGGCCGGGATAGGGGAAGTCGGCCCCGTCCTTGAGCGCTTTCTTGTGGATCGGCAACGTGCAGATCGCGCTCGCCGCGCCGGACATAGCAAGGTCCGTGCCACGGCGGATTGCGGTGATGATGTGCTTGGCATGGGTCGCGTCAGGCACACCAGGCATGCGTGGCGCGGCGAAGTCCTGTGCTAGAACGGGTAGCGCGGAGGGCATGACGCCAGCGGCCTCAGTCGGCGATGCGATTACCTTGCAAGGCACGGCGCCCGGCAGGTGAGCAGGATCGCCAATCAGGAAAAAGCTCATGTCCGCTTTAAGGGCGTCCCAAGCTTTTTCGATGATGTCCAAACCAATGCCCGCGGGCTCTCCGCAGCTGACGGCGATAGGCGCGGGCGAGGTCATTTCTCGACGATGCGGGCCTCTGCGCGCAGCTGGCTGAGGAAGCTTTCGGCATAGTTCTCCAGACGCTGGGTGCGCAGGGCATTGGCCACATCTTCGCGTGAAAGTTCTTCGCCAAGGTCGGCGGTGCGGCCGCACAGCATCAGCATAATAAGCGACTGCCCGTTGGCGGTGGTCAAAGCGGTGGAGATTTCGTGATCGTCCATCTTGGCAAGCTCAAGTGCGATGTCACGGGGAACCTCGCCCATAGCCTGAGATTGGCGGTCCAGAAGTTCGGCCGGTTGATCTTTATTGATGCCGTAAAGGTCGTCGCAGCGGTCAACGCGGTTGGCAATATCGGTGGCCTTGGCCAGATTTTCCGGCGTGCGCCCGCCGGGCAAGTAGTACATGGCGTAGTCGATCTCGGAATAGCGCGGCGCAGGGCGGG
This sequence comes from Shimia sp. Alg240-R146, assembly GCF_947331465.1. Taxonomy (GTDB): domain Bacteria; phylum Pseudomonadota; class Alphaproteobacteria; order Rhodobacterales; family Rhodobacteraceae; genus Shimia. The sequence goes on from NZ_CAMZOK010000002.1 coordinate 868,802, forward strand.
CGGATTCCTCGACGCGCCGCATCTGAAATAGTGCCACGGCGTTTGGCAACTGCACGGGGGCGGTGACTTCGCCTGGCGACAAGGCCGCGATTAGCGGGCGCAGCTGCGGCGGTAGTTTTGTGACCGACATCCATTCGATGCGGCCGCCGTTGTCCTTTGTGGGCGCACCGGAATAGGCGCGGGCCGCGTTTTCGAAGTCGTCAAACGAGCGGATGTCGGACAGTTGGTCGGCGAGCGACATGACCTGCGCCTGATTTTGCGGGGTCAGCGGAATGACGATTTCGCTGAGCAATACGCGAATGCCGCCGGCGCCGGTGCTAGACGCCACAGCGCGGTCGATTTCTTCTTCGGAAATTTGAACGCTGCCACCAAAACGTGATTGTACGTAGCCGCGCCAAGTGATGCCCGAGATAATGAAATCGCGCATGGTTTCTTCGTCGATGCCCTCGCCAGCCAGTGCCTTGAGCATGGCATCAGGTTCCATGTTCACCCGCTGCGCAAATTCGGCAAGTCCGGCCTGAATGCCTTCGTCAGTGGCCTGAATGCCAAAAATCCCTGCGGCCTGAAGTTTTAGTCGGTCATCAATCAGTTGTTCCCGGGCGGTTTCGATGGTGTCGCCCGCGGTGTTCATCACGACCAGAAGGCGCGCGCGTTGATCGATTTCATACGCGGTGATGACGCCGTCATTGACGGTGATCGCCGGGGAAAACGCGCCTTGAGCCAGAGCTGGCGCGACCAGTCCGAGAGCAGTGTATGCCGTCACGGTGGCGGAAAGTGCGAAGCGTTTGATAAGGCACGATGTCATATCGTTGGGTCTTTCCTGTTTGATCATCCGCAGGTGCGGTCGTAGCTTTTGTCTTGGGCGTTCACCGAAAACCCGAGCAGGGCAACGGACAGGCCGATTTTCGTGTCCGATTGAACGGTAGAGGATGTTGAAAACTTGCGCGAGAGAGAAAGTTCAAGTTTCAGGCACTCATTGCGGTATTCCAGTCCGAGTCCGGCCTCTGCGGTGCGCCCGGCGCCCGCATCAAAGCGCCAGTCAAGCAGGCCGGTCCAGTGACGGCTTAGGCGGTAGCTGCTGTCAAGTACCCACTCTGACAGAACCTCACTGCGGTTTTCGGCGGCGTCTGCGTCCAGCCACACAAAACTTGCGTCAAGCCACAGGCGCTGGTTGGTCCAGCCAAGGCGGGCAGCGGCTTTGGAAAGACGCCCGTCAGTTCCAAGAAGAGTGCGTCCGGCGACAGACAATCCGTCGGGGTTTTGAAAGTGGCCCGCCAGCAAGAAATCCGAGGTTGAGCCGGACAGGCCAGAGGTGTCGGTGAAATCCGGGTCGGAGGTGTTGCGGTAAATCTGACCTATTGTGAAATTGGCGCGCCAGTCTTCTTGGGCGATGCGGGACCAGTTAAGACCCACAGCTGTGCGGAACCCGCGTTCACGACGGTCGTAGGAGGAAAACCGCGACAGCGACAGCAAATTGCCTTCGTCAAATTCGGTGCGTGTGCTTTCGTCATTGGCCACATCAAGCGTGTCGCCGCCGGTCCATGCGAGCTGGGCAACAGGTTCAAGCAGATAGGTAGCGCCGTCGGCCCCGACTTTGCTCATCGGATAACGGAAGTCTGCGGCAAGGGTCGGCGTCAGCGCATAGTCGTAGCTGGCATGTGTCGAGTCGTTGTAGGTTCTGAAGGCGTCAAAGGCGAGTTCCCCGGACACGGCGGTGCGCAACCCGTTGTCCAGCGTCCAGTTGCGCCGCCACAGCATGTCAGCGTTGGCACGCAGCACGTCACGTCCAGTCACATCGGTCTGTGCCTCGCGAAAATGGCCGTGAAACTGTGCCGTGGTCCTGAATTCGCCGCCGATGGACGTCGGAAAATAGCGCCGCTCGGTTTCTGCGACAGTTACGAGCGTTGGCAGGAACTGGTTGTCTTCGCCTTCGCGCAGTGACTGAAAGTGTAGCAAGGCAAAGCGGGTGTTCTCATCGCGTTTTGACCGGCGCACAGTGATGTTACTGTTTAGGCGATCATCGTCGGAATAATCGTAGTCGTTAAGGTAGCTGTCGTCTGATGTCGCTTTGAGATCGAAGCTGAACGTATAGTCGTTCGGCAAGTCGAACAGCCCTTCTGCGAAGAGATAGCTTCGCGTCGCGTTGGGTTTGACCTCGTCGTCGCTGACCGCGCCTTCCAAGCTGATCCGGCCGGTCTTGAATGCCTGTCGATAACGGAATTCCAGCGTGGTGGATTTGCTGGAGATGTAAGGAGTTAGAGTAAGGTCTTTGGAGCGCCCGATCGGAATGAAGTAGGGCATTTTCAACCCATAGCCCAACAGCGATGTGGAGTGGGCGGTGGGAATAAGAAAGCCCCGTGCGCGGTCCAGAGTCGGATCGGGCATCCGCAAATGTGGAAAGTAAAACACCGGTACGTCCCGAACGCGCAGGCTGGCGTGGTCAAAATAGACTTGGCGTTCTTCTTCGTCATGAACAACCCGCCGTGCCCGGATTTGCCATAGCGGGGGCTTGCCTGTTTCACAGACCCGACACGATGATACCGTTGTTTTTGTCAGTACATTGTAACGGTCATCGACCCGGTTGATTTGGGTCGCAGCCAACTGTGTGCGTTCGCTGAGAACCATGCGGGCGCTGCGCAAAAGCCCGTTGCGCAGATCTTTGTCGAGTTCGGCGTCTCTGGCGAGGATCACGACGTCTTCGCCCTGATAAATGCGGATCGGACCTTTGACCAAAACACGATCTTTGTCGGAGTCATAAATGATCTCGGTGGCAAGCATGCGCACATCATCGCCCAGAGCTTCGACATTGCCGCGTGCGATTAGCTGTTTGTCTGCGGTCACGAAGACGCTGTCGGCAACCAGAACGATGTTTTTTGGTTCTTCAATTTTCGGCTTTGGAAGCAGTTGCGCCGCTGCAGGGACCGCTAGGCTTGTCGCCATCACAACAAACGCCAGCAGGCGGAGCCGTCGGCGAGAGGAATCGTAGCAGCGGGCAGCAGTCTTCATCCGTCTTCCATATGCAAAAGTATGCCCGAGGCCAACAAAATGCTGGCGACAGGTGGTGCCCAGGCGGCGAGCAGAACTGGGATTTGGCCATTTTCCCCAAGAATTTGTGCGAAGTTGCGCACGAAATACAGGCTGAAACCAATGAGGATTGTCACGAGAACCGCGGTTCCGGTGTTGCCGAACCGCGTGTGGCGCATTGTAAAAGCTGAAGCGATCATCACCATAGCAACGAGAAACAGGGGTTGAGCCAATTCCATGTGCAGCCAGACAAGGTGCCGGCGTGCCGAGAACCCGGCGATTTGCAGTTCATTGATAAATTGCGGCAGGTCCCAGATTGAGATAGCCGACGGATTGCCGAACCGGTCGCGGATACGATCGGGTGTTAAACTGCTTTCCACGATCAAAAGGTCATGGGTGGTAGCATTGGCTTCGGCGTTTAGGCCGGGTTCGAGCGGCCATTCCTTGGCCGCCGTCAGTTCCCAAGCACCGTCAATCAGCTTGGCGGATAGAGCTTCAATGCGGCGCACCGGACCACTGTCGGGCGAGTAGACAACGATAGAGACGTTTTGAAAATAGGTGGCGTCCGGGTTGGTACGGGCGGCATGGATCACAGCTTGGCCATCGGCGTTGCCTTGGCGCAACCAGATACCCTCGCCTTCAAGAGACAGCGCGCTGCGGCTGCTCGCAAGGAGCTTTTCGGTCTTAATTCCATACAATGCGGATGTTGCCGCCACGATTGGATTAAGCGAGCCAATCGCCAAAAGCCCCAAAAGCAGAGCAACAATCATCGGAGAGATGACAGAAGTGATTGCCGATCGCCCTGAGGCGCGAACCACAACCAGTTCGGACGTGCGAGACAGGTTGATGAACAGCGCCACCGTGGCAAGGATCACGATAAGTGGCAGCAGCTCATATATGCCTTCCGGTGTCCGCAGAAGCGTCAGTTGTAACACTGTGTCAAAACCGACCTTCTCAACATCAAACCTGCGCAACTGCTCCATGAGGTCGACCAGCGCCATGATCATGAAGAGCAGGGCTGTTATGCCCATCAGGATCCACAAGAATTTTCGTGCAAAATAAAAGTGGACGGTCATGCTGGCACCGCTTTGTTGCGGAACGGGCCAGAAATCATGCGTAAAATACCCACAGAGAGTACGGCGCCCAATAAAGTAGGCAGATAGATCAGGGGCCAGAGTGACGCGTCTTTTCGCACGGGATCAACCACTGCCGCCTTTACCGCTTCTAAAAGTATCAGGATGGTAAAGGCGATCAGAATTTGGCGCCACATACCAAACCGGGAAAATCCGCCCATCAGCAAAACCGCAAATGAAATCACGGCAAAGACAATGCAGACCGAGGCCTGTGCAAACCTTGCATGCGCTTCGTATGTCACCTGACCCAACGAGCGACCGGTTCGCTGCATCACCGCGTCGGCGTTGGCAAGCAATTCAAAGGTACTGAGGTAATTGATGTCTTTTTGCCGCGTGTCAGATTTTTCTGTTAGGGCGCTAATATCATATGAGAAATCAGCGAAGTCGGTGGTTAGAAGCCGATCACTGGACGTGGTGTGTTGCTGGGCAAGACCATTGACCATCACCAGCTTGGCGCCTGAGGCGTCGTTGACCAGGTAGGCTTCGGCGGCGGTGTAGGTGGTGGTGTGTTCCGGTGATCGGCTGTCCGACAGGAACACGTCGCGCAACACACCATCAGCTGAAATTTCGCGGATATAAAAAGTCATGCCGGGGGTTGGATGCAGAAAAGTACCTTCGGTGAGCAACCGCGCGGCCACGTTTTCGGTGATTTCTTGTTGTCGTTTGGACAGCTCGGTCAGGCTGGCGGGTTCCAGAAAATGCGTGAGGATACTCATCATGAAACTCACGGCCACGCCAAAGACCAGAACGGGCTTGGTGAGTCGCCAGGGGCTGAAGCCTGTTGCCTGCATCACCGTAAGCTCACTTTCAGTGGAGAGCCGATTGGTCACATAGACCGTCGCAATGAACACCGCGACCGGCAGAACCGAGCGGATGACGTTTGGCAAGCTGAGAACCGTTAGGCTTAGGAAAACAGAGACATTCTGACCACTGGCGATCAGAGCGTCGAACAAGCCGACCGCATTATTGACCCAGTAGACCGACACCAGAACCAGTGCAAAAAAGCCAAACAGAGTCAGGAGCTGGGACAGGATATATCTGTCAAATCGGCTCACCGCTCAGAATCCCCCCAGTATTTTTCCCAAGTGTTTTGGCAGACATTAATGGAAATGGCAGGCGCTTAAAACTGATATCTGGTCAAGGTGATGATGTCGCGTTAGGCATGGACGGAAGCCGATTTCTATATGGAGAGTGTCGTGGTTGAAGTTCTGAAGTTCACTTTTGTCGAAACCGTGTTGGATGCGATTGGTCAAGCCGAAGGGCGGGTGGCGATTTTGGTGCCGATTGAAGGCAATCTTGGCCAGGAGGCGCGGCGAGTGAACCGGCTGACCAAAGGTGCTGTAGAGCGCATGCGTGAAGCCAAAGCCGAGACGGCCAAGCTTGGTGACGTGGTCAGTTTGGCTTGGCCTGCAGGCATGGCCGCAGAAGCCGTGGACATTGTGTTTTTGCCGCGTCAGTGCTCGATTGAGGAGGCCCGCAAGGCGGGCGCGGCGATGGCGAAGAAGCGTGGCGCGTCGGGCTTGCTTGCAGCGTTAGGCAACCACCCCAAGGCGGCGGAAATTGTCGCGGGGTTGGCGTTGCGCGACTATGGGTTTGATCAGCACAAAACAGCGGATGCGGCAGCTGACGCACGCGAAGTCACTGTGATGGTGTCCAAACCTGCCGAAGTGGAAACAGCTGCGGCGCCCCGTTTGGCCGTGGCAGAAGGTGTGTTTTTCACCCGCGATTTGGTAAACGAGCCCGCCAACGTTTTGACCACAACCGAGTTTGCCGACCGTTTGGTGGCGCTGAAGTCCTATGGCGTGGATGTCGAAGTTCTTGAAGAGGACAAGCTGGCGGAGCTTGGTATGGGCGCGCTTTTGTCCGTGGGCGAAGGCTCCGACAGTCCGTCCAAAGTTGTGGTGATGCACTGGAACGGCGCCGAAGACAGCAGCGCGCCGTTGGCGCTGGTTGGCAAAGGCGTGGTGTTTGACACCGGCGGGATCTCGTTGAAACCGGCCGCTGGCATGGAAGATATGACCATGGACATGGGTGGCGCGGGCGTCGTGGCCGGCGCAATGAAGGCGTTGGCGCTGCGTAAAGCCAAAGCCAACGTTGTTGGGCTGGTCGGTTTGGTCGAAAACATGCCATCGGGCAGCGCAACTCGTCCGGGTGATGTTGTGACCTCGATGAAAGGCGACACGATTGAGGTGATCAACACCGATGCCGAAGGCCGTTTGGTGCTGTGTGATGTGATGCATTACGCGCAGGAGCGGTTCAAACCTGCGGGCATGGTTGATCTGGCGACGTTGACTGGCGCGGTTATCATTGGCCTTGGTCATGAGAATGCGGGCGTGTTTTCCAACGATGACGCGTTCTGCAACGGGTTCTTGAAAGCGGCGGCGGCCGAAGGCGAAGGCGCGTGGCGGTTGCCGTTGGGCAAAGGCTATGCCGACCAGCTCAAAAGTCGGATTGCGGATGTCAAAAACGTCGGAGGCCGGCCAGCAGGTTCGATCACTGCGGCAGAATTTCTGAACCGCTTTGTTGACGAGGACATGCCTTGGATCCATTTGGACATCGCAGGCGTTGCCAGCGTGAAGGGCGACACCCCAATGGCGCCAAAGGGCGCGACGGGCTGGGGCGTGATGGCGTTGAGCCGGTTGGTTGCTGATAAGTTCGAGGTCTAAGTCTCTTGGGTGCCGCGTATTTTTACCACCTGACACAAGCGCCAGTCGATGTGACCCTGCCGCGCCTTTTGGAGAAGGCGCGCGGGGCTGGCTGGCGCATTGTGGTGCGTGGCACCAATTCCGAACGTATGGCCTGGCTGGATGAAAAGCTGTGGCAACAGGGGGACGCCAGTTTTCTGGCGCATGGTCTTGCAGGGGGGGCGCATGATGATTTGCAGCCGATCCTTTTGACAACCGAAGTGGACGCGCCAAATAAGGCGGCGTGCCTGATGTCAATTGACGGGGCGGTTGTGAGCCCGCAGGAAGTGCAGGCGTCAGAACGGGTGTGCATCTTGTTTGACGGCTATGATCAGGATGCGGTGGCCTATGCGCGCACGCAATGGAAGGCGCTGACGGACGCGGGGTGCGCGGCGCAGTATTGGTCCGAAGAGAGCGGTGCGTGGGAGAAGAAGGCAGAAAAGGAAGAGGGGTAGGGGCACCACCTTGACTCCACGTCCGTTTGGATTTTGCTGTCGGCATGACAGATTTTTCTTCTACGCCGCTTAAAGACCTTGATCTTGATGAAGATTCCCGACCAGAGGCGCCGCCGGTGCCGGAAGCGACGGATGCGCACCGCCGTCAGGGGCGGCAACTTGCGATGATCCATAGGCACTATCTGATGGAGATGGGGCAGGTCGGCGCGGTTCTGGCGCGGATCGCAGCAGGAGATGCGCCGCCGGAACATTTGCAGCGGATCGTATTGTCGCTGGAGATGGCGGAGAACTTTCGGGTGTTTGGGTCGTTGTGCGGGCGAGAATGCCAGATGCTGAAGATGCATCATGACATTGAGAGCGCGGAGATGTTTCCACGGATTGCGGCCGCCGGTGGTGGCAAGTTCCTTGAGGTTGTGGAGAAGCTGAAGGCCGAACACGAGGTGGTTCATGAATTGATCGTGCGGCTTGGGAAGGCTGGCGAGGATTTGGCGGCAGACCCGAGTGATACGAATTTCGCGGCGGCAGCGGAGACGTTCCGGAAGCTGGAGGCCGTCGTACGGTCGCATTTTCGGTATGAGGAAACCGAACTGGCAGAGGCAATCGGGTATTATCTGGGGGGGATTTGAGGAGCGCGCAGGTGCATTTATTGCACTCACTAAAAAGCACTTTAGGGTCGTGACCAATTTTTTGTTGAGGAAACCAATATGCGAATTTCAATTTCAGAAGCGACCCCAGACGAGCTGTTGGGGCTTCTAAGAATGGTTCATATTTCTAAATTTGCGCCCGATGAACAACCCTTTTTCCTTGGAAGCAGAGTTTTTAATGACGTTGCCATCGCCGCAGCAAAAAAACTTCTGGAGCTGGATTCCGGGTATGAGTATGACGTCAGCTTCTCATGTGACATGCTTACGGACTATATGACCCAGATAATGGTGGAACAGGCCTTGCGGCAGTTTTCCAACCAATTCATTGTTTCCGATGAGCAACTTAAAAAAGCGTTTTGCAGTTATGCTGTGCCGACCGTTTTGTCTGAAAAGCAGATCGCAATCAGACTGACCTTTCCTTGATCTGTTTCCTTGGAAAATTTCTGATTTAGGTTCGAATGGTTCTGAGAGAGCACGAGCAGCACTCGAGCCAAATCGAAGATTTGGCTAGCGCCCGAACCGACCCCACGGGGCGGGCGCTGGTTCGCTAGTATCTCTAGCGCGTCAAAATCAGTTTGTTCCCTGCGATTGTGATCTGCGAATAGCGGCTCAGATAAGTCATTCCCAAGAGCGAGCCACGCATCTCTCCACCGTTGACACTGGCGGGCACATTGCGGTCGGAGAATCCGCCGAAAGAAACCTCATCGAGGCGTACGTGGGCGGTTTTGACCTCGCCATTGGCGGTCATGGCGCGGCCGAAGTAGGGAAGGTTGTCGGGATCAAGTCCGACGCGGGCGGCATCCTGTTTGGATAGAACAAGATCGCTGGCGCCGGTATCGACAATGAAATCCACTGAGGCGCCGTTGATGTCCAGCGTCGCGCGGAAGTGGCCGTCGGGACCGCGGGGCAACTCGATACGGCCTTCGTCTGTAAGGACGGTCTGCATGGGGCGCACGGTGGAGCGTATGTCTTCCCAAAGCCCGAAGGCCAGGATCGCGCCGAGAAAAATGAGCCCCCAGATCGCGGCATGTTGAAGCGTTTTGTTCAGGTTCAGGCGGCCTCTGCCCAAGGAGAAGTATCCGATCAACAGAAGTAGTAAGACCAGATAGACTAGGTTTCCAATGTCGATGTCGGTCATATGTCCTCCTGTGGGACGATATATGTGTCAGATATCATGTCGGAAAGAGAGGCTTAGCCCATCAGGCCCACGTCGCGCAGCCCATCAAGGATAAACTGCACAGACAGCGCGGCAAGCAGCATGCCAAAAAGGCGGGTTACGACGTTGATGCCGGTGCGGCCAAGCAAGCGTTCCACGACACCTGCGGTAAGGAAGAGCATCAGAAGCAGCAAGATCACAGAGAATGCGACGCCAAGCATCATCAACTTGTCTTCGATTTCACTATATTGGCCGGTCAAAAGGATGATGGTGGTGATCGCGCCCGGACCGGAGATCAGGGGCAGGGCCAGTGGAAAGACCGAGGGGTCCTGATAGTCCTCTTCTTCGGCCTCTTCGGCCTGTCCTTCGCGGCGTTTGGTGCGGCGCTCAAACAACATGTCAAATGCGGTGATAAACAGCAGCAAACCACCAGCAATGCGGAAGGCGGGCATAGAAATGCCAATGAACCCCAGCACGGTTTCGCCGAGAAACGCAAAGATACATAACAAGATTGAGGCGATCACGCAGGCGCGAATGGCGATCTTGCGCCGTTCAATTTTGGGGATGCCTTGCGTCTGCGAGATGAAGATCGGCAACAGCCCGATAGGGTCGATAATCACGAAGAGCGTGACAAACGCCGAAATGAGCGCGGTGCTTTCCATAAATATCCCTGTCGCGATTCTGAGGTCAGGCTAACAGTCAGCCTCCGGCGCGTTCAAGCTTTTCCAGTGCTTTCATCCAAAGATCTTCGGCACGGTCCTGTGCATCACGGACTTCGCCGTATTTTTTCTGCCAGACCTCCATCTCGCCAAGCTTGCTGTCCTCATAAAGCGCCGGATCGGCAAGCTTTTTGGCCAGCTTGTCCGCCATGTCGTTGAGTTTCTCAACGCGCTGTTCGGATTTTCGCACTTCGGCGCGCAAGGCGAGGATGTCGTCGCGGCTGGCTTTCTTCGGCGCGGGTTTGGCCTTGGCTTTGGATTTGCCGATTGGCTTGTCCGATGTCAGCAGCAGTTTGCGATAGGCTTGTAGGTCTTCGTCGTAGGGCTTGACGGTGCCGTCTTTGACCAGCCACAGACGATCCGCGACGAGCGTCAGCAGGTGCATGTCGTGGCTCACCAGAATGACGGCACCGGTATAGGCGGTGAGCGCCTCAACCAGCGCTTCGCGGCTTTCGATGTCGAGGTGGTTGGTTGGTTCGTCAAGGATCAGGAGATGCGGCGCATCCAGCGTGGCGAGCAGGAGCGACAAACGAGCTTTTTGACCGCCCGAAAGACGACCAACTTCGGTTTCGGCTTGGGCTGCGCCGAGGCCAAATCCGGCCAGACGGGCGCGCAGGCGGGCCTGACCTTCGGCGGGACGTTCGCGCATCAGGTGTTGGATCGGGGTTTCATCGACATAAAGCTCGTCGACTTGGTGCTGCGCAAAAAAGCCGATGCGCAGCTTGGATGAAGTAACAAACTTCCCACCCATCGGATCCAGTCTGGCGGAGAGCAGCTTGGCTAGGGTCGACTTGCCCTGACCGTTTTTGCCCAACAGCGCGATGCGGTCGTCTTGGTCGATGCGCAGGTCGAGGTTCTTTAGCACCACAGTGTCGCCGTACCCAGTGGAGCCGCCTTCGATCGAGATGATCGGCGGCGAAAGCTCTTCCGGTGTGGGGAAGGTGAACACAACGCGCGCCGCGTCTTCGGGTGCGGTGATAGGAGTCATCTTCTCAAGCATTTTCACGCGGCTTTGCGCCTGTTTGGCTTTGGAAGCCTTGGCCTTGAAGCGGTCGACAAAGGCCTGCAGGTGTTCACGCTGTGCGGCTTGTTTCTTGGCCGCTGCTGCCTGTACCGCGCGCTGTTCGGCGCGTTGTTTGGCGAATTGATCGTAGGGGCCGGTGTAATATGTCAGCTTGCGTTCATCCAAATGCAAGATCGCGCCAACAGAGCGGTTTAGCAGTTCGCGGTCGTGGGAGATGATCAGGACCGTATGCGGGTATTTGACCAGATAGTTTTCCAGCCACAGAGCGCCCTCGAGGTCGAGGTAGTTGGTCGGCTCGTCGAGCAGCAGGTAATCAGGTTGCGAGAACAACACCGCAGCAAGGGCCACACGCATGCGCCATCCGCCGGAGAAGGCAGAGCAGGGCATCAGCTGTTCCTGGTGATCAAACCCAAGGCCTTTGAGGATCGATCCGGCGCGGGCTTCGGCGCTCCATGCGTCGATGTCTGTCAAACGCGTCTGGATTTCCGCTATGCGGCCCGGATCGGTGGCTGTTTCAGATTCGGCCAAGAGGTTGGCGCGTTCGGTGTCAGCAGCCAGAACCGTGTTGATCAGAGAGACCTCGTTGGACGGCACTTCCTGCGCGACGCCGCCAATGCGGGCGCGCTGGGGTAGGGTGATCGTGCCGCCTTCCAGTGCCAATTCGCCACGGATCAGGCGGAAGAGCGTGGTTTTTCCGGCGCCGTTGCGCCCGATCAGACCAACTTTGTGGCCTGGCGGAATCGTCGCCGAGGCGTCCTCAAACAGGGGGCGGCCTTCGACGGAATAGGAGATGTCTGAAATCTTGAGCATGGGCGCGGTGTGACCCATGCGGGGCGCGGCGTCAATCACTGCTTTTCAAGTTGGATTTCGCATGGTATCGGGGCGCCAATTTGGAACTGGAAGCGGGCAGGGTGTCCGCACCGCAATTAGGAGAACTAGACATGGCTCTGGAACGCACCTTCTCGATCATCAAACCCGACGCCACACGCCGCAACTTGACAGGCGCAATCAACGCCAAGTTCGAAGCCGCTGGCCTGCGCGTTGTTGCACAGAAGCGTATTCACCTGACCAAAGCGCAAGCTGGCGTGTTCTACGCTGTGCACGCTGAGCGTCCTTTCTATGACGAACTGTGCGAATTCATGGCGTCCGAGCCAATCGTCGCTCAGGTTCTCGAAGGTGAAGGCGCCATCGCGAAAAACCGCGAAGTCATGGGCGCAACCAACCCAGCAGACGCAGCCGCCGGCACCATCCGCGCCGAGTTCGCAGAATCTGTTGGCGAAAACTCCGTACACGGGTCCGACGCACCGGAAACTGCGGCAGTTGAGATCGCATACTTCTTCTCCGGCCTGGAGCTGGTGGGCTAAGTCAGCCTTATACCAGACGGTGAGAATTGAGACGCGGGAGGGCAACCTCTCGCGTTTTTCTTTTTGGGGAGAGCTTAGCGTTTTTCGATGACGCCGATCATATCAAGGGCCGCTTCGAGGTCGGAGCGGCCTTTGTCGTGGGAGGACGCTTTGATAGCGTCAAAGCGTTTGCGCAGAGCGTCTTTCTCTTTGCCTTTGCAGTCGTTCCACGGGCGGCCCTGAAGCCCCATCACCAAAACGTAATAGCCGATGAAATGCGGGCGTGTGCCGGTCTTAAGAAGGCGCGCATAAGTTTCGTCCGGGCCAAGGTCGCGGACTTCCTCCGCCGTGGAAATACCGGCGCGGGCGCAGGCCTGCTCGTAGGCGGGGCCGAGGTTGCGGATGGACGAGATGGGCGTGCTCATGTCGGCAGCTTAGTCCGCTGCCAGAGGAGCGCAACCGTCCAAGCGGGGATCAAATTAGATCGACGCCCAATCGGTGAATATTTGTTTTGGGTGTTCCGGCTTGGGTTGAGATTTGTTCTCAGGTTTGGCCGTCGGCGCGGGCTTTTGGCCCTCGGGTGTGTTCACGTATGGCATAAAACTGCTCCAATCTGCTTTGGGTCTATTGCCCGGTGACGCCTTCTGGCGCCTTTGATTGGATAAGCATTGCACGACTTTTTGCCGGACGGGTGCCGGAAATAGGGTCATTTCGTGCCAAGCAGAAAAATTGTGGTGACAGCGCAACAGGTTAGCGCTGTCAGAGCGCGACGATTTTGACCTGAGCACCCTTTGCGGCAAGAGCAATTTCACCGTCACAGAGCCTGAGAGCGTCGTCGCCAAAGACTTCGCGGCGCCAGCCCGAAAGCGCAGCCACATCACGTTGACCACCTGCGAGAGCATCCAAATCCGAAGCGGTGGCGATCAGTTTCGGGGCCACGCCGGAGGTTTCAGTTTTGGCTTTCAGCAAGACGCGCAAGAGGTCCGCCAAAGCTGGATTGACCTGCAGTTTGTCGTCTTTGCGTGGCACACGGGGCATGTCGTCCGGCGGGCAGGCCTCACCTGAAGCAATGGCTTTTAGAATGCCGTCTGCGATGTCACCCTTGCGGGCTTCGCGCAGAAGAAGACGTGATTTTCCAAGGTCGCCGTGGTTGCGTGGTTTGGTGGAGGCGAGCTCTACGAGCGCGTCATCCTTGAAGACGCGATTGCGCGGGACGTTGCGGTTTTGTGCATAACCTTCACGAAACTTGGCGAGCTCACGGACGATGGCGAGGAACTTGGGTGACGTGGTGCGTGTTTTGACGCGTTTCCACGCGTTTTCCGGCTCGATGATATACGTGCCAGGATATGTCAGAATGCCAATTTCCTCTTGAACCCAATGGGTTCTGTCGGTTTTCTCAAGTTGAGCGGCAAGAAATTCATAAATCTTGCGAAGGTGGGTCACATCCGCCAGCGCATAGGATTTTTGCGCGTCGGTGAGTGGGCGGCGGGACCAATCGGTAAACCGTGAGCTTTTGTCGACGCCGGTTTTGGCAATGCGACGAACAAGCGTTTCGTAGCCCACTTGTTCGCCAAAACCACAGACCATTGCGGCAACTTGCGTGTCAAACAACGGGTCCGGAAAGACGCCTGCCTCTACAAAGAAGATTTCAAGGTCCTGACGTGCGGCGTGGAAGACTTTGACCACCGATGTGTCGCGAAACAGTTCATAGAGGGGTTCCAGCGAAAGACCTTGTGCCAACGGATCGACCAGAACCGCGTTGTCGTCGGTGTCGCCCGGCATGGCGAGCTGCACCAGACAGAGTTTGGAGTAGTAGGTCCGCTCGCGCAAAAACTCTGTGTCGATGGTCACATAAGGGTGCTCGCGCGCCTCTTTGCAGAATTGGGCGAGGTCTTCCGTCGTGGTCAGGGTTTTCATATGCGGCTGTCTTCTTGCTCTGGTCTTTTCTGGTTGTTCACAAGCACTACGCAGAAAAGCCAAAGAATGCAATTCCGGCCGGCTTAGAGGTCAACCCGAGTGGTGTCGCCGGCTGCAAAGCGCCGGAGACAGGCGGGGTAAAGGCGGTGTTCTTGCGTCAATACTCTTGCTGCAAGCGTGTCGGGAGTGTCGCCCTGTTGTACGTGAATGCGTGCCTGACCCAAAATCGGGCCGTCGTCCAAAAGCGGCGTCACCATGTGCACGGTGCAGCCGTGCTCAGCATCGCCGGCCTCGAGCGCGCGGGCGTGTGTGTGCAGGCCTTTGTATTTGGGCAGCAGAGAGGGATGGATGTTGAGCATCTTGCCTTCCCAAGGGGCGACGAATCTTTCTGTCAAAACCCGCATGAACCCGGCAAGACACAGGATGTCGGGGTTTACTTGATCCAGTTCCGCCTGAAGTGCGGCTTCAAATGCGAGGCGGTCGCCTTTGAAGGGACGGTGGTCGACCGAGACCACGGGAACGCCCATGGACTCAGCCTTGGCAAGGCCTCCTGCGTCAGCCGAGTTGGCCAACACCAGTACGGGTTCTGCAGGGTGGTTGGGGTCTGCCATGTCCTCGACAAGGCGCACCATGTTGGAGCCCCCGCCGGAAATGAAAATGGCGACGCGTTTTTTCACAGCAGGCTGCCGGTGTAGGCGACACCTTCGGTCGCCACAACTGTGCCGAGGCGAGTGACGGTTTCACCTTCGTCGGTCAGAAGTTGTGTTAGCGCGTCTGCTTGGTCAGCCTCTACCGACAGGATCATGCCCATGCCGGAGTTGAAGGTTTTGAGAATTTCGGCCTGGTCCATGCCGCCGGTTTTGGCGAGCCACTGAAAGACCGGAGGCAAGGTCCAGCTGTCGAGATCGATTTCCGCGCCAAGGCCTTCTGGCAAGACGCGGGGCAGGTTTTCAGTCAGACCGCCGCCTGTGATGTGAGCCAAAGCGTGCACGCCGCCAGCGCGCACCGCAGCAAGGGCCTGTTTCACATAAAGGCGTGTCGGTGTCAGCAGCGCCGCGCCAAGGGTTTGGCTGTCATCCCAAGGGCAGGTGTCGTCCCATTTGAGACCGGAGACTTCGACGAGTTTGCGCACGAGGCTATAGCCGTTGGAGTGCACGCCGTTAGACGCGAGACCCAGCAGTACGTCGCCTTCTTTGACACCAGCGGGCAGATCGGCACCGCGCTCCATTGCGCCAACAGAGAAACCCGCGAGGTCGAAATCGCCAGCTTCGTACATGCCGGGCATTTCAGCGGTTTCGCCGCCGATCAACGCGCAGCCGGATTGAAAACAGCCTTCGGCAATGCCTTCGATGATGCGTGCGGCAGTGTCGGTGTCGAGTTTTCCGGTGGCAAAGTAGTCGAGGAAAAACAGAGGTTCGGCACCCTGACAAACCAGATCGTTTACGCACATGGCAACGAGATCGATGCCAACACCGTCAACGTTGCCGGTGTCGATTGCGATGCGCAGCTTGGTGCCGACGCCGTCAGTGGCAGCAACCAGAATGGGGTCGATGTAACCGGCGTCCTTAAGATCAAAGAGCGCGCCAAAGCCGCCCAGACCAGCCATAACACCGGAGCGTTTTGTGCGTTTGGCCGCCGGTTTGATGCGTTCCACCAGAGCGTTGCCTGCGTCGATGTCCACGCCCGCGTCTGCGTAGGTAATGCCGTTTTTGCCGTCGCTCATATCTGTGATCCTTGCCGGGTGCCGTTGGCGCATTGCCTTACTGCATCATTGCCACAAAGGGAACCGTTCGTTTTGACGCTTGAGGTTACGGGTTACCCCAGAAGAAATGGCAAGGAATGACCCCTTGACGCTGCTGGGTGGCTTGCCTAATCACTGAAGGCAGGCGGGCCTGTAGCTCAACGGTTAGAGCAGAGCGCTCATAACGCTTTGGTTGGGGGTTCAAATCCCTCCGGGCCTACCATCAAATCAACGACTTGGTTGGTGTTGCACGCCGTTCATAAAACTTCGCGGAACCCGCATGGATAGGTGTCTGGATTTCATCTCGGCCATGGTGTCCACTTTTGTTGGCAGTCTGTTTGTTTGGATCAAGAGCTGGGGCGCGCGAGTTGAAAAATCGCCTTGCCACGGCAAGATTACCAAGGCGTTTTGGCTAAAACACTTTAAGCTCTCCCTCAAATACCTTTGTATGGAAAGTCTCTCGCATGAAAGCCGTCCTGTTCGAAAAATTCCAAGAAGCTCCCAAGCTTACGACCGTGAATGACCCAATGCCCGAGCCGCATGGTGTTGTGTTGAAGGTTGAGGCAACCGGGGTGTGTCGCAGCGATTGGCATGGCTGGATGGGACACGATAGCGACATTGATTTGCCGCACATTCCAGGCCACGAGCTTGCCGGGGTTGTGCAAGCCGTTGGCAAGGACGTCAGCAATTGGAAGGTGGGCGATCGGGTGACCGTTCCCTTTATTTGTGGGTGCGGGACCTGTTCGGAATGTCATGCAGGACATCAGCAAGTGTGTTTGCACCAAGAGCAGCCCGGTTTTACCCATTGGGGATCATTTGCCGAATACGTTGGTATCCATCAGGCTGATTTGAATGTTGTCGCTCTGCCAGAAGATATGGATTTCGCCACTGCCGCCAGCCTCGGTTGCCGGTTTGCCACGTCGTTTCGCGCGGTGGTCGACCAAGGCAAAGTGTCGGCTGGTCAATGGGTGGCGGTGCATGGGTGCGGTGGTGTTGGGCTTTCAGCGGTTATGATCGCGAATGCCGTGGGCGCGAATGTGATTGGTGTTGATCTGGATCCGGCCAAACTGAAACTGGCCAAAGAGTTGGGGGCGGTGGCCGTGATCAATGGTGCAGAGGCCGACGTGCCGGACGCGATCCGTGAGATCACAAGGGGTGGGGCGCATGTGTCGCTGGATGCATTGGGACATTCGGTGACGATGACAAACTCAATCCTGTGCCTGCGCCCAAGAGGGAAACACATTCAAGTGGGGCTTATGCTTGGCGATCAAGCAGCGCCGGCCGTACCGATGCCCAAGATTGTAGGACAAGAAATCGAGTTGCTCGGATCACATGGCATGCAAGCGCATCGATATGGCGCGATGCTGGATATGGTGGCGAGCGGAAAGCTTGACCCCGCCCGACTGGTCGGCAACAAGATCAGCCTCGCAGACGCGCCGGATGCGTTGATGAATATGGACAAATTTCAATCCGTCGGGGCCACTGTCATCACTAGATTTTGAATGACAACCAAGGTCGCGAACTGGGGTTTGGATGTGTGATCAAGCAGCCAGTTCAACCCTGTCGCGACCGTTTCCCTTGGCCTCATAAAGTGCAATGTCTGCGGCTTGCAAAACATCGTTTGCATCTTGAGACCCGTGTCGGGCCGCGACGCCGATGCTGATAGTGATCGGAACGTGACGGCCATCAAAAACGAGATTGGCTTGCGCCACGGCCTGCCGCATGCGTTCTGCTGCGTTTAGGCCATGTTCCTGCGACGCACCGATCATCACCACAGCAAACTCTTCGCCGCCAAAACGGGACACAACGTCTCCGTCGCGGCAGTTTTCGGCGAGGCAATTGGCCACGTAAGTGATCACCTGGTCGCCTGCGAAATGTCCGTATGTGTCGTTTATGCGTTTAAAATGATCGATGTCGACCATCAGCATCACGGCCGGTTGTGTGCGGCCAATTGACCCGAGTTGTCCGACAAGAAACTGGCGATTGTAAATGCCGGTGAGGTGATCGCGCTGTGATGCCTGCCGTAACTCTTCGGTTATGTGATGCAATCGGAGCATTAGCGTTCCAAACACCCATGCGCCCGTCGGTGCAAGCACTGCCGGACACAGCAGTGCAGTGATCAGAAGCTTCGGTTCTTGAGGCACTCCGGCAATCGGGAAACAAATTATGTAGCTGAGCGCAACGCAAAACGCTGTCCAGAGAACGGTGGTTAAGTAAAGGTGTTGGCGTGTCTTGATCATCCCGTGGTCCCCGTTGGTGCTGGGGATGTCTAGCGCGACAATCTCTAAGATTTCTTAACCGAGGAGGTAGGACAAATGGGTCTCAAAGGCCAAAAACCAAATCGGCGCGCAACCCCCCCAAGCGCTCGCTTTCGCCAAGCCGAAGCACACCGCCATGCGCGCGCGCCACATCAGCCGCAATCGATAGGCCAAGCCCCACGCCGGGGCCTTTGTTTTGGTTGCGGGCAGGCTCAAGCCGGGCGAAGGGCTTGATCGCTTCTTCGCGGTCTTGAGATGGGATGCCGGGGCCGTCGTCCTCGACACGGATGCGCACGGATTTGTCGGTTATGCGTACCGACACCTCGGCCTGATTTCCATATCGCACAGCGTTGCCGATCAGGTTTTCCACCGCTCGGCGCACCGTGCCTGTGCTGAAGGATATGTCGCCTTCGCCTTTGATTTTATGAAGTTTAACGTTTTGACCCGCGCGGGCGCATCCATCAACAATGTCCTGCACAAAATCGGCGGCGTTTACTTTGGTGCGCTGATCCTCGTAGTCGCTGCGGGCGTAATCCAGAAAGGCGTCGATCATGCGCTGCATTTCCTCGACGTCTTTCTCAAGATCCGCGCGGTCCTCGTCATCGATCATCGACAGGCCGAGTTTGAGGCGGGTCAGCGGCGTGCGCAAATCATGGCTGATACCCGACAACATCAGAGTGCGCTGTTCAAAAAAGCGCTCAATGCGGTTTCGCATGTCCAGAAACGCGCTTCCGGCGGCGCGCACTTCGACCGCGCCGCCGGGGCTGTAGGGCACGGTGCGTCCGCGTCCAAAGGCTTCTGCGGCGACAGCGAGGCGTTTGATGGGGCGCAATTGATTGCGCATATAGAGATAGGCGACAATCGTGAGGATAATGCCAAAAAAAACCATGCTCACAATCAGCTGGTGTGAATTGGAGGCCGAGGCCCGCCGTCTTTCAAACTCGAGACCAATAGGGCGCACTTTGGTTTGAAGAAACAGACGCACAGTCTTGTCATCAGCCAATTGAACGGCCTGCAGTTCCGGTAGCTGTTCCCGTAAGACGCGCATAATAACGAGACCGGAAAAATCGTACCACAAACGGCTGTCTTCGACGTCGAGATTTTTGGGCGTCGTGAGTGTCATTTCTAGCCCGTCGAGCACGGAAGACACAACTTTGGCCTCCATAGCCGGATCTTCGACGAGGTCGATAATCAGCTGTACTTCGCGCGCGGCGGCGAAGGTCATCTGGTTGGTAACGCCTTCAAAGTGTCGGCGCACGAGCTGAAAGGAGACTACCACCTGCAGCAGAAACACCGGTAAAACGATGATCAGTGCCGCACGGGCATAGATGCCACGAGGCATATAGCGTTTGAGCCATTTGAAAAACATGCCTAAACCTTGCCGTGACTCATTGGGGAAGGAAAGACCATGGACGACGAAATTCTCGCATTTGACCCGCCAGTGGGCGTCGCAGAGGTTTTAGAGCCGGGATTGCGCCGCGTTTTGGCTCCCAATCCATCACCGATGACCTTTCGAGGAACCAACACATATCTGCTTGGCGAGCGTGGGCTGTGCGTAATAGATCCGGGTCCGGACAGCGATGCGCATCTTGAGGCTATTTTGGCGTCCGTGGGGCCAGAGCAGTCCATTACCCACGTGGTTGTGACCCATGCGCACGTGGATCATTCCCCATTGGCTGCGCGTTTGGCCCGCAAAGTCGGAGCCAAGGTTTGGGCTTTTGGTGGACCCGAAGCAGGGCGTAGCGCGGTAATGGACAGTTTAGCCGGGCAGGGGCTGGCCGGCGGTGGTGAAGGCGTCGATGTAGCGTTTTCACCGGATATTGTTGTGGCAGAGGGTGACGAAATCACCGGAGACACCTGGACGCTCGAGGTTATTCATACTCCGGGCCATTTTGGAAACCACATCGCCCTTGCGTGGGGGGATGTGTGCTTTGTGGGCGATCATGTGATGGGATGGGCCAGTTCGCTGGTGTCGCCGCCAGACGGTGATCTTAGCGACTTCATGCAAAGTTGTGCCAAGCTGCAAGCACGGTCCTGGCGGGTATTTCATGCCGGACATGGTGCGCCAATTGATATGCCCCATGCGCGACTGGATTGGCTGGTGTCGCATCGCTTGGGGCGGGAGGCAGAGATTCTGGCTGCGCTGAGCGATGGACCTGCTACAGCTTCAGCCTTGGCGGCCCGGATATACACGGATACACCTGCGGCATTGTTGCCAGCAGCCACGCGCAATGTGTTCGCGCACCTTGTTGATTTGGTTGGTAAAAACATCATATCTCCGGTTGGGGATCTGGGCGAAAAGGCGGTTTTCGAACGTCGGTAAAAGTTTTTTTGTGCAAATGGCAAAAACTTGGTCAAAGCCTCTGGACCTCTCAGAATTCCATCGCTATATCACCCCTCACATTCCGGCGTAGCTCAGCGGTAGAGCAGTTGACTGTTAATCAATTGGTCGTAGGTTCGATCCCTACCGCCGGAGCCAATCACCCTCTAAGTGATTGGAAGTAATCGAGAAAGCGCTCCAGCTTGGGGCGCTTTTCGCGTTTATGGCCCATTTATTTCGCATCCGCTGACCCAAACCGCATGAGCGAGGCGGAGCATTCAAAAGATCAAAACCGTGTCTGCATCTAGCGCGTAGACTATCCTCGTCTTGCTGGCAGCGACGCATAACCCCATCGGGAAAACAAATTTGCGTGTCTTTAACCGTCTGTCCTTGAACGTAAAATTACCAAGCAAAGCCCCCAGCAATTTTGGGCCCCTCAATGAACGCCTTTGATGCACAATCAAGACGCGCATTGGTGGAC
The DNA here is from genome assembly GCF_947331465.1 of Shimia sp. Alg240-R146. GTDB lineage: Bacteria > Pseudomonadota > Alphaproteobacteria > Rhodobacterales > Rhodobacteraceae > Shimia. Next base: position 889,701 of record NZ_CAMZOK010000002.1, read on the forward strand.
AGGGCGGATCCCAGTCCAGACCTCGAAACCCAGGGTTTTACGACATCTAGAAGACTAAGTGTTCAATTCTTGGGGCGTGCCAGAATAGTTCGGCTACCCGTCCTTGGATTTCTTATCATGTCTTAGTCGAGTTTAATGAAGTCCATTTTGCCGCGCCCCCTAGTTCGACGGCAAACCTCATAGCCTTCCCGCGACCCCTCATCATTGGTGTTTCCTTCGATGGTCTGGAAAGTCGAGCCGTCGTAATTGAACGCAAACCCTGTGTGGGTCCAGTCCGTTGACGTGCGGCGGACAAGAAAAATGCAGCACTCTCCGAGATGGGCATTGGTAAAGAGACTGGCATCTTTCTTAATGCTGTTTTCGGATACAAAGCGTGATTTTTCCTTGGCTTGGTTTGCCAGAACATCACAGGAAAACGATCCGGTGATTGGCGTTTTTGTTCCTGAAACCTGCGCGGCCTGCTTGAGTACGAAGGTCACAAAACCAGCACACCAGGGCCAGGGGTTACCCTCATTGCCATTCATGTAAGCGCGCACCCATGGCCCCCGGTTCTGACCGCCGATTTCTACGGGGTGCTCGCGCAGATGTTGGCGGGCGACAGTGAACACGGTTTCGGACAGAGTCTGTCCGGCACCCGTTGAAGGGGTGGAAAAGGCACGCAACATAGGTGCTGTGAGTTGGGCCCACGTTGCCTCGTCAACCACTCCGGTTTGGTTTAAGCTTTTTGAGGCTTGAAAATCTTTGAGCGCCCGTTCCGTGGCAGCACCAAAGTCGTCATCTACTGCGGTGCGGAAGTCGTTGAAAGTCAACCATTCCTGCACCCTGCGCGCTTTTATCCCTCGTGCGCCGTCTTTTACAGTGCCAGGAAACGCCAGCTCGGCCTTCACTTTGCTGTTGTAGTCAAGTTGAGTGCCCGTGGACGTTTGGGGCGAGGTTACAGTGGCGTCAGACTCCGGCCCGTCGCTGCGATAGGCGGAATAGGCTGCTTTGGTTATGGCTCCCGGTGTGCCGCGGAACGAGCCGTCGTAAAACCCCAGTTTTTGTAATCCGCGTTGGATGAGTACGCCGTCTTTTGTGTCGACATCTTCGAGATCGAGGGGAGAAATTCCCATGTCAGCCTCCAAAAAAATCAAAAAAATAAAAGATATTTGTTTGTCGGGCTTGTCGCCAAGACCGACAATGAATGCAGAAATCTACCACAAACCTGCTTCTTAATGCAACTTTGACGGCAGTCTGAGCGATTTGAAACACCGGTCGGCTTGCGCGGTTGGTGGGTTCAGGAGTGGTCTAAGAGAGTGTGTGTTTCTGCCTCACAGATACCTGATCAAAGTTAGAATGGGTTCAAACCGCGTGCCTTTACAGCTGACCGGCGGGTCAGGTTGGACAGCGAAACCGAATGGCTTGACCGTCAGTCAGTTTTTCAGTCGCCGTGTCGCAGGCCGTGGACGCCTGCCGGCGGCTGACATTTTGACTTTGTAAAGTTCTGCGACGGAATTTCTTGTCTTTTTCTTTCCGCATATCGCGCGAATTGCAACGCGGGTCCTATCTCATTTCGCGCGATCTGGTTTGAGAGATTAGGGACATGTCTGAGACTTCTTCCAACACGTTTGCCGATGGGCCTCTGGGTGCCATTATTTGAAAACGGCTTTGGCGATCTGTTTTGTCATGAGCATGAACGGCCAGCCGTCCGCCGCGGAGTTTTTGTATTGGGCTTCGACATGTCGGGGCCGTGGTTGGGAGTCGAAGACTTGTAAAATTGTGCATCCTTCAGCGTCTATCTCAGACCACGGCTGCGAAAAGCCCGCAATTTCAGCAAAATTCCGACAGATAAATCCCCCACAGATCGCCTTAGGCGCTTCGTCGTTGTTGGAAGAAGGCGCGCGGTTCTCTTTTCTCTTTCCTGAGCTGTTTCTTTCGCAAACTGAACCGCACTAACGACTGGTCTGAGTTTTGGAGGTCATCTCCATTGGAGCCTCTATCCTTTTGGACATAGGCCTAATCTTTAGAGCCCAATCTCTATACATAATCCGACAGCTTGGAGATCTCAAAAAATTCTAAGGTACGTGGAACGTCGTAACCTGTTACCTTCAAAAAGGTTTATTCAATGCCAAAACGGTTTTTTGGGACCTCTGCATCCGACACAATTAGTGGCCACAACGGTAAGGATTTTATCCTAGCAAAAGCGGAGAGTGATGAAGTCACCGCAGGCAACAGCGCAGATGTCGTTTTCGGTCAAAGCGGTGATGACACTATCCATGGCGGCGCGGGTGGTGACCGGTTGAGAGGCGGCGTTGGGGCCGATTTGTTGCTTGGCGATAGCGGTGCAGACACGATCTTTGGTGGACCGGGAGATGACGTGATCTTTGGCGGAGATACAAACGGTGCCGGTGAAGCCGGTGGGGGTATCAACGACAAATTGTGGGGTGGATCGGGCAACGATCAGATGTCGGGCCAAGGAGGCAACGACTTACTTTATGGTGGAGGCGGAGACGACTCTATGTCCGGCGGCGAGGGTTTAGATCGCCTTTTTGGCGCTTCCGGAGAAGATGAACTGTCCGGTGGAAGCGGGTCGGATGCCTTATATGGCGGTATCGGCAACGATGATCTGTCAGGAATGGCAGGCAATGATAGCTTGTTTGGTTCGGTGGGTGACGACAATTTATCGGGAAGCGGAGGCAACGACCGTCTTTTTGGGGGAGCCGGCGACGATACAATTGACGGTGGAGGCGGGTCAGATCGCGTATGGGGAGGTACAGGAGACGACACTGTAAGAGGCGGGTCAGGAGATGACGTACTTGGCGGTGCTTCTGGCAACGATACTCTTTATGGCGAAAGCGGGACAGATACGCTCTACGGCCGAGACGATGATGACTACTTGTACGGCGGAACCGGTAACGATTTTCTCCATGGAGGGAGGGATAACGACCTGCTTTCCGGCGATGGTGGCGCGGATTACCTTTCAGGAGGCGACGGTCATGATACGCTGATTGGGGGAACCGGTAACGACGAGTTAGCAGGGCAACAAGGCGACGACACATTAGATGGTGGGGATGGTCTAGACGCACTGAATGGTGGGGGCGGGGCTGACACGCTACATGGAGGTAGTGGCGGAGATACCCTTGATGGCGGTGCTGGCACGGATTTCCTTTTCGGGGATGCCGGTGCGGACAGCATGAATGGCTCTTTTGGCAACGATGTGCTGGATGGCGGTTCCGGGAGCGATATCATGGACGGAGGAACCGGAAATGATAGCCTACATGGAGGCAGTGGCTTTAATGAGCTCACCGGTGGGACGGGTGCGGATACATTTGTCTTTAGATCCGATACTGGGTTCTTTTCCGATACTATTACGGACTTCAGAACATATGGCTCCAGCCATGATGTGTTAGATTTGACCGAATTCGACGTATTGGCGACTTTTACCGATGTGGCGGACTGGATAGCGAACGGCGTAACGCAGCAAGAAAACGGCGATCTATATATTCGGTTGTCAAATTCCCAAAGCATTCTTATCGAAGATCACTTGGGGCTTGGTGAAAGCTTCATAGATCAAATTGTAGATTGCATATTGTTTTGAGGTTTGCGTCTGGTTGTGCCCGCCGTCGTAGTTGTTGGAGCCAGTTTGAACTTGTCGGGTTTTTACGCCGCACCAAGTCTCTCCTTATTATACCGCTGATGTGAAGCGTCATTGGGGCACACTAGGAGACGCACTTTTGGTGTTTGCGGAATCGAAGCAAAGCGCGGTGGTAGGTTTTTTGTTTAAAATACCTCAGCGCCGGGTTTCGCGTGCGTTTGTGGCTGCAACGACGCGAATGGTTCGCACACCTTCGAGCTGGGCAGGTGTCAGAATATGCGCCACCGAGATTTCGCGGGATTGCTCCGACCCACCGGTATAGCCGCCTTGAGGATGTATCGCCAAAAGCTTGTACGTCAGAACGCCACGCTCAGGTTCACCGCCATTTTGCGGGTCGAGCTTGACCGTGTGGGCGCCATGAATGTTTGAAACACCGATCACTTCTATCATTGCGCCTTCCGGAACACGGTGAACTTGAACCGATTTCACTTGTGCCACAATGGTGCCGCCATAAACCGGCTCAGGCCGTTTGCCCAAGATCGGGTTGCCACCTTTTGAATTCGGCACCAACGGATTGACTTCGGTTTCGTCGACTTCAACCTGCACCTCGCTGTCGTTGCCAAACCAGTTAAATGGGTTGAGCCGGGATTGGCACGCAGTCAGCGTGAGCGTGGACATCAAGAGAACAGCAAGGGCAATGCGCATCGGAGGGGCCTCATTCTTTGTTTCAATGGGTTACCTGATCACGGGGCAGTTGAAAAGTATGTTTGGCAAGGCTGGACCTTTTGGTGTGCGGCGCTTAACTCAGTATCGTCAAAAGGAGACCGCGGACATGGCCACTGAAGCCTTTGAAGAGATTGTCGAGGATTTTGAGTTCCTTGAGGATTGGGAAGATCGCTATCGCTATGTGATCGACCAGGGCAAGTCGATGGAACCTTTGGATGAGGCATTTAGAGTGCCCGCTACGAAAGTGGATGGTTGTGCCAGTCAGGTGTGGTTGCACCCCAAGATTGAAGCGGGTGTGTTTTCTTTTGAAGGTGCTAGCGACGCGATGATTGTGAGCGGGCTGATTGCTGTGTTGCGCAAGCTCTATAATGGTGTGCCTGTGGCCGAAGTGACAAAGGTCGACGCGCGCGCCGAGATGACCCGGTTGGGCCTGAACGAGCATCTGAGTTCGCAACGCTCTAACGGTTTGCGGGCCATGATTGAGCGGATTCGGCTCGTCGCATCCGAGGCGAGTTAGACACGACTGTCGTGTGTGGGCGGCTTCAGGATGGTGCGGATTTGGACCGGTAATGGTTCAGAACATAGAGACGGATCGCGGTTGCGAGGCCTGCCTTGAGGTCGCGTTCGGCATCAATCTCGGCTGCTAGCGCGTTGATAGGGATGTCTTTTTCTTCCGCAATCTCTCGAAAAGCGCGCCAGAAATCATCTTCGAGTGACACACTGGTTCTGTGACCGCGCAGGGTCAGGGAGCGCTTGACCGGTCGGGTCATTCTGTTTCCTTACCGTCTAAATCCCGCGTCGATTTTTCCTGCAGGGCTGTCTCAAGGTCTTTTTGCGCTTTGGTGCGCCCGAATTTGACAGCGTTCTCATCCGCATGCGTTTTGCGGGCGGCTTTGGCCTTGGTTTTACGGAACTGATTTAGGTTGGTAACGTTGCTCATGGATCTGACCCTAAACCGGGAGCGCGCGGGCGCCAAGGCCCGCGCGTTGATCCATTAAGCCGGAGTCGAAATGCGACGTTTGCGGCGACGGTTGAAGTTATCCCACAGCCGAAAGATCGTCAGGGCGGCCAGCGGTGTGAAGTGTACGATGGCGGCGGCGGGTTCTTCCCAATTGTGCAACGCGACCCAATGCAAAAAAGTCAGAATCGCAGCGGGATAAGTCCAGCGTTGCAGAGATTTCCAGTTCGGCCCCATACGCCGCACAAAGTAGTCGCTGGAGGTGACGGCCAGTGGGATAAAGATCGCAAAAGCCACCCAGCCAGTCCAGATCCAGAGTTTGGGCAGGTCTGCGATGATGCGATCAAGCGTGGCAAGATCAACGACATAAAGCACGGTATGTAGCGCAGCGTATGCAAAAGCCGCCACCCCGAAGTAGCGTCGGTTTTTCTTGAGCCAGATCGGACCCCGCCAGCCTTTGAACAACATGGTAAGCGGGGTCGCCAGCATCGCAATGATCAAAAATCGCGCGGCAAACTCTCCGCTCGGATGCAGGAGAATATGGGCGATCCGGGGATCCGGTGAAGTCACAAGCTGGTTGGTCATCATGGCTGCGGGCAGGGCGAGGATGACCCAAAGATAGTAGGGAGAAATGAAGCGTTGCACGGTGATCTCCTTTGCGCGTGAGAGTAAAACGCAGCAGGGGCCGGTTTCCGTCGCAGTTATTGACAAAAAAGGCCTCCGGAAAAACCGGAGGCCATCTATTGAGTTCGGTAAGTCGCCAAACTTTAGTCTTTGGGGCCGATCATCTGCTCTGGTCGCACAACCGCGTCAAAGGTGGCTTCGTCGACAAAGCCCAGCGCGATGGCTTCTTCTTTGAGCGTGGTGCCGTTCTTGTGGGCCGTTTTGGCGACCTTGGTGGCGTTGTCGTAGCCGATTGTTGGCGCCAATGCAGTCACAAGCATCAGGCTTTCTTTCATCAGCTTGTCGATACGCGGCTCGTTGGCTTGGATGCCGTTGAGCATGCGCGTGGTGAAGCTGTCAGCGACGTCACCCAAAAGTTGCATGGATTGCAACAGGTTATAGGACATCATCGGGTTATAGACGTTCAGCTCGAAGTGACCTTGCGAGCCGGCAAATGTCATGGCCGCGTTGTTGCCCATCACGTGGGCGGCGACCTGCGTCATGGCTTCGGCCTGTGTCGGGTTCACTTTGCCCGGCATGATTGAGGAGCCAGGTTCGTTTTCTGGAAGGATCAATTCGCCAAGGCCCGAACGTGGACCGGAGCCCAAGAATCGGATGTCGTTGGCGATTTTGTACATCGAGCCGGCCACGGTGGCCAAAGCGCCGGACATAAAGACCATCGCGTCGTGTGCGGCGAGGGCCTCGAATTTGTTGGGCGCAGTCACAAAGGGCAGGCCGGTGATTTCTGCCATATGGGCCGCAACAGCTTCGCCCCAACCGTTTTGGGTGTTCAGGCCCGTGCCAACCGCGGTGCCGCCTTGAGCCAGTTCATAGATGCCGGGCAGGGCCGCGTTGATGCGGGCGATGCCTTGGCGGATCTGGTGAGCGTAGCCGCCGAATTCCTGACCCAATGTCAGTGGTGTCGCGTCTTGGGTGTGTGTGCGACCGATTTTGATGATGTCTTTGAACTCATTGGATTTGGCCTCAAGACCTTCGGCCAATTTAGTCAAGCCAGGCAGCAGCGTGTCGCGCACCATCATTGCTGCGCCGATGTGCATGGCTGTTGGGAAGGTGTCGTTGGACGACTGCCCCATGTTGCAATGGTCGTTAGGGTGCACGGGATCTTTGGACCCAATCACGCCACCGAGGATCTCGATTGCGCGGTTGGCGATGACCTCGTTGGAGTTCATGTTGGATTGCGTACCAGAACCGGTCTGCCAAACGACCAGCGGGAAATTGTCGTCAAATTTACCGGCGACAACTTCGGATGCGGCCTGAATGACAGCGTCCGCAATGGTCGCATCCATGCTGCCAGTGGCCTTGTTCTGCATTGCGCAGGCTTGTTTGATCACGCCCAGCGCGCGCACGATGGCGACGGGTTGCTTTTCCCAGCCAATCGGGAAGTTCATGATCGAGCGCTGCGTCTGCGCGCCCCAATACTTGTCGGATGGAACCTCAAGCGGGCCAAAGCTGTCGGTTTCGGTGCGGGTATCTGCCATCATGACCTCCGGTGTTACGTTCACCGGCTTTCTAGCGGAAGCAGACAGAATATCAATACTGTATACCGTGGGATACCGCTAACAAGTTGCGTATTGCGGGCCGCGAATGGACGCAGCCACGCAATTTGCCGGTTACGCGGCGCGTGCGACCACTTCGCCTCGTTCGATATAGGCCTTGTTGGCGTCAATGAGAGACCCAAGAAGTTTACGGAACTGCGGCTTCATCATAGGCACCATCAACCGGCCAAGTAGACCATATTTGGGAACAAACTCCATTTTGAAATGGAGCTCGGTCATGTTTGGACCGGTCTGACGCATGTCGATGGTGGCAAAGTTTTCCTTGAGCGGAAATGTTCCGTCAAAAATTTCGACCTTCATGCGGCGGTTGGGTTGGTATTCGACGATGCGTTCCTGAATGAAATTTTTGCCGTCCGTCATCGTGCACTGGCGCTCTGCGCCCAGACCGGTGTTTTGGCTGCCATCCAGCAGGAATGAGCGGCTGAGGTTGGGATTGAACTTTTCGATGTGGGCATAGTCATCCCAAGCGGTCCAGACGTCTTGGACGGGCGCGTTGATGGTGGTGTGAACTGTGACTTCGGGCATGTTTGTGTCTCCTCCTGTTGTGATGAACAATTAAGTGGCTATATTTTGATCCGGAACCGCTGAAATCGTGACGCAGTGGTCCGTTTTTGTTACATGGAGGGATTTCGTGGACTGGTCAGCAATGCCATATTTCCTAGCGATTGCACGCAATGGCAGCCTCCGGGCGGCGGCTTCGTCACTTGGCGCAACCCATGCGACGGTCGATCGCCATGTCAAAACGCTTGAGGAAAGCTACGGAGTGCGTTTGTTTGATCGCACCCGTGGCGGAATGTCATTGACGCCAGCTGGTGAAAGTCTGCTACCGCTCGCCGAAGCTGCTGAAGATGCAATGAATGGGGCGAAAGCTCGGGTACTGGGCCTGGATCAGGAAGCCGTTGGGATCGTGAAGGTTTCGGTGCCACCGATCTTGGCATTTGATTTTTTACCAGAGATTTTTGGTGCGTTTTCAGAGGCCTATCCCGACATTACGTTGGATATCACGGTCACGAACAGGTTTGAGGATCTCAATCGGTTGGAGGCGGATGTGTCGATACGCGTGGCCTATGACGTGACTGATGATGTAGTCGGCAGAAAACTGGCGCAGACCGCGATCGGGATCTATTGCAGTCGCGCGTATTTGGCGGACAAAGTCCCGCTCGCTGGACCTGACGGGCAGGGGCTTGATTGGGTGGCGTGGACGGATACGGATGATGTGCAGCGCTGGAGCGTCCGCACCCCGTATAGCAAAGCCAATGCACGGCATGTGGCGCGCGAGGTCGTGATGCAAAAGGAGATGATCCGAGCCGGGATGGGATTTGGCTATTTGCCAGCGTCATCTGTCTATGGTGATCAAGATTTTGTGCAAATGCCCGGGACGACGATAGAGTTGAACCGGTGGATTTGGATTTTGATGCATGGAGAGTTGCGCAAAACCATGCGGGTGCGACGGTTTGTGGACTTTATGGCCCAAGAAATTCGCGCGCGACGCCAACGGATTTGCGGCGAGGACAGCGGCATTGGTCGCTCTTAAAGCGGCCTGCTATTTGCGGAAACTGTCCAAAGAGACCACTTCGGCATCTTTGCGTGGTTCTTCTGGCACTTCTTCAATTTCGATTTCTTCGTCCGACTCGTCCTGCAGCTCGTGATCCTCATCCTCATCGTCCTGCGTTTCAAAGCGCAGGCCAAACTCGACCGAGGGGTCGACAAATGTTTTGATGGAATCATACGGGATATACAGCGGTTCCGGATTGTCCCCGAAATTCAGCGTGATGGCGAAACCTTCGTCGGTGACGCGCAAGTTGTCGTACCAATGCTGCATCACAACAGTCATTTCACCGGGATATCTGTCCGACAGCCAGGGAGCGATGTCCACGTCCGGATGTTGTGTATCAAAGGTGATAAAGAAGTGATGTTCGCCCGGTAGGCCATCGGATTGCACATCGGTGAGCACATCCTGAATAAGCGACCGCATGGCGCGGTGCATGAGGTTTCCATAGTCGATGGTGCGGGACATGGCTCTTCTCTTTGAGTGACGTTGGTTCAGCATAGTAGATTCGGCGCGAAACAAAAGACGACTGCGCGAATTTTAGCGTCTGGGGTTGTGACCTTACAGCGCCCCCCCGATGAGACTGGCGGTTAAGGCGGCTACTGCGCAAAGGCCGAGAGTGGGCAGAAGGAAGACGCGCAGCCTGAGCATCAAACCTGTGGCACGCACCGTCAGGCCTGCGGCTGTCACATCAACGGAGGTTAGGTCGGGCAGCAAACCAACGGGAGTTGGGACCGTTTCCGCAAAGACCAAATTGATGATGAACCAGATGCCGAGGTTGGCGATGACACCGACAACAGCCGCGGAAATATAGGTCAGGGCGGCGTTGAGCCTTGGGACCGCGAGAATTCGGTCGACATGCGGTGCTCCGGCGAAAACCCATAAAAAACAGGGGATAAACGTGCACCAAAGCGCTTTAAAGCCGGCTGCGAGCCCCAATCCGAGCCCGCTGTACCAGCGAGGGTCGCGACAAACTGTGTGACCACCGCGGCTCTGACGCCCAGAAACGCAGCACTAATCAGCGGCGTGTCTCCGAACGACGCATAAATGGCAACCAAGGCAAAATCACCGCAGCGCCCGGCAGGACAAACAGCAACCCCGCTATCAGACGGCCAATCGTTCCGCGCAGCTTCCAGCCACAGAAAGTGGCCAGTTGCATCGCCTCCGGTCCGAGCATCAACATGCAAAACGACAGCGCGCCGAGGAAGTCCCTTTCCTTGAGCCAGCCTTTGTCTTCAACAAGGCTTTGGTGCATCAGGCTGATCTGCGCGACAGGGCCGCCAAACGACAACAGCCCAATGCGCCCAAAGGTGCGGAAAAGCTCGGAGAGGGGTGTCTAAAGTACCATGTGTCTTTGCTAGCGGTGCTACCCAAAGAGGCAAGTCATACCTCTGCGTTATGCGATCTTTTGACCTGACAAGCAGAATTCCAGCGATTGCTCAGGCAACAGACCAAGTTGCGTGAAGAAGGACATGGTATCGAGCCCATTGTAGGCTTCGACGATCATATCGTCCTTAAACCGCGCAAAAAGTTGTCCTGTCACCATCACAGGCTGGCTTGTCGTGGGACTGATTGCCCGCATTGAAATCAATGCAGCCGCCCAATCGCCGTCTTCCAAGACTTTGTCGACGCTTACTTCCAAGTTTTCGACAAGGGCCAGACACATCGGAACAAGCGCACGGAAGTCCTTTGAATCAACCGTGAATTCGGGCAGCAGGCCCTCAGCCTCGGTGTCAGGTGCGAGATATTCGTCAATGGCTGTCAGATCGCACTCGACCCAAACCCGTTGATACCAGTTGGTGAGAATAGATTTTTTGTTCATTGGCTTTTTACCCTAAGCCCCCAAGTCACGAAGTAACCTAAATTGGTTATCGAAAGGTTACCGTTTGTGTGGGTAAGTGCAGGCTTCTGTTGCCAGGTGCCTGCGAACCCCGCCTTAGGTCGCTAAACCCAAGGAGTTAAGTTTCGGCGACATTTACAGCTTACGCTGCAACTGCCATTGCCGGAGCACGATTGTCATTTGCAATTGTACAAGTTTCGCCGATAACGGTGGCAGACAGCCGAAACAAAGCTAACTTCTTTAGACGTCCGTCGATCCTATTTCGTCCCCATGATCCCCAAATGAAGGATGTTTGGTGGAGACGCCGGGTACCGCCCCCGGGTCCGATCCGTTTATTACAAGCGCGTTTATGTCCATAGTCCCCGAAGGAACACCAGATAGATATGCGCGCAGTGCGCGAGTCGCAAGGGGGACGTTTGGTGCCTGTCAAACAGTCGTCTGTATTGCATCGGAATTGCGGCGGTATCGCGGGAGTGCGTTTAACGTGCACCCAATCAGCGTATTCAGCCCCTTGAAGGCGCCTTTTTCCGTCGGATGCGGATGTCGTACAAAACCCAAGTGGTCAGCAACACAACCGCGAGACAGGTGAGCCACTTTGAAAGCGGTCCCATCGTGCCCTCTATGAGCAATGCATGAACAACGGTTGTCATCACAATCAAGAAAGCCAGAGTGTTATGCAGGATCGCCCAAGGTAGGTAGCGCAGTGGCAATTTGCGACGCAGTGCGACCAGCAGCCCGGTCAGGATGACGCCCCAGAGTGCCAACACGCCATAGAGTGAGAAAGGCGTCGGGGACACTAGAAACAATGCATCAAGCGTGTCTGGCGGGCTGGTGACAAATAGGCCGGCGACATGCACGACAACGGCTACAATTATCAGGCTACCGGTGGCGCGGTGCCAAAGGCGCGCTGTGCGCAGGGGTACGTTTGGCAGGAGAAGACCTGCGAAGAGTGGCTGCAAGATGAGCAGCAACAACGCCAAGATGCCCGCGAAACCGGCTGCGATATAGGCGGGATTTCGATAGGCGAGATAGGGGCTGAAGCTGGCAACGATCAGCGGGGTCGCCAAGGCGAAAATAAGCCCGCTCCAAATCACAATGGAACTGGTGTTTGAGCGGCGTGTCCGCTTTGTTTCCGTCTGCGCCATGGAAGGCAGGTTACGCCGGTGTCAGGACAAAGTCGACGTTCAGGGAGGTGTCTTTGGCGCTTGGCATCACAGGGCGCAAAAACACGGTTTTGAAGTGGGGGTCATCATAAGCGAGATGCGCATGTGGCTGGCCGAAATTGGGAACGATCTGGTGCATTTCCAAATGATAGGATCCGTCCGCCTGCGTCAGCACCGAGCCGTGATTGCGCGGTTCGCGCTCGCCGCCGATGGTTGTGGCGGCCCAAATCTGAATGCGCGCGTTACCGATGGGCTGGCCTTTGCCGGCAAGGCGAACTTTGCCACTGATGTGGAAACCCTCGCCAAGCGCGTCGCGAAACGGCGCATTGGGTTGGTAGTTGTTGGCACCGCCCCGCATGGTTTTGGTTGGCTTGAAGGTTTGCGCGGTCACCGGGGAGGCCAATCCCGAGGAAATCGCCAAGGTTGTCAGCCCGGCAGAGCGCAAGAAAGAGCGGCGGTTATAAAAAGGTGCGTGCATCATATGCTCCTTTGAAGGGTTATCCCATCATGCCACAGCATATCGGGTACCGAGATGCACATATGCGTGAGCGCGAGACGTGAGCGGCGACGAGGTCGCCGCGCCTGAGCGGGCATAGCGTTTAGGACTTGGCGCGGTTGGCGCGGGCTTCCATGGCTTGTCGTCCGAGCGTGAGGGTGTAGTCCGACAATTGAGAGAGAACGATGTCGGCCTTCGCGCCGTCTTGGGCGTCAAGCGCGTCGGCGATTTGGGTATGGAGGGCGATGATCTGGTCGCGGTTGCGCTGGGTGAACGTGATCATGTTCATCAGAGGCTGCATGGCCTCGACCGCACCGGCGAGTTGGTAGGACAGAACCGGATTGCCTGCACCATCCACAAGAGCGCGGTGGAAGGCGACGTCTGAATCACAGAATCGTTCGTCAGACAGGCCCGGCTGACCCTGACGGTGAATTTCGGCGCGCATTGTGGCGAGGTTGTCGGGCGTTCGGCGTTCGGCAGAAAGCGGGGCGCAAGCACGTTCAAGGGCGAAGCGGGCCTCGCAGGCGGTTTCAAAATCGACCGCGTTCATCGACAGCAACAGGGTCGAGGTGGTGACGTGTTGGGCTTGTGCCTCGTCATAGCTGAGCCTGCGCACAAACGCGCCGCCAGTGGCGCCGCGTTGGGTGCGGATCAGGTTTTGCGCCGCAAGACGTTTTAAGGCCTCGCGCACAGTGGAGCGCGACACATCGAATTGGTCGCAAAGCTCGGTTTCGGACGGCAGGCGTTCATCAACGATCATCTCGCCGCCAATGATGGCATCGCGGATAGCCTTGGCGATTTGGGCGGAGAGGTCGGCGGAACTTTGAGGGTCAATTTTCATATGTCAGACATTTAATGTTTGCGGCACATTCAATTGTCTGACATTAAATTTGTTAAAGGTCGAGTCGGCACTTGGGAAAGAAGTCGGCGCCACGTTTCTGGGAGGGGATATGACACGCACCGATTTCCTAACTGCGCGCAGCGTTTTGTGGCTGACGTTCTTTGCGGCCATTTTGGCGGCATGGTGGGTCATGTTCGATATGGCGCGTTCTATGGATCTGGATCTGATTGGCCGACCGGGTGAGATGGGCGCACGCATGGCGGCTATGGACCCGCGGATGCCGATGTACATGCCGATGGCCAATTTTGGACCGCTGTTTGCCATGTGGGCCATCATGATGGCTGCAATGATGTTGCCGACGATGGTGCCAACATTGACCAACTATCAGCGGTTGATGGTCAGCGCAGATGGCACTTGGGCAGGCTGGGCCGGGGTGTTGCTTGGCTATTTCGTGGTTTGGGTTGGTTTTGCCGCTGCTATCGCAGGCGTTCAATTGGCGCTGTTGTTTGGCGGCGTCATCGACATGCTGGGAATCGCCAAAAGCCCTTGGGTTGCTGGAGCCTTGATGATCGCCGTGGGCGCGTTTCAGTTCACGCGGGCAAAAGAAGTCTGTCATGGCGTCTGCCACAGCCCGATGAGCTATTTCCTGGGCCACTGGAAAACCGGCTTTGGCGGCGGGGTGCGGATGGGGCTTGGATTGGGCGCGTTTTGTGTCGGCTGTTGTTGGGGTTTTATGGCGCTTGGCTTTGTCGGCGGTGTGATGAATTTGTTGTGGATGGGTCTAGCGACGCTGTTCATGGTTTTGGAGAAACTGCCACAGATTGGCCATCGGGTGACGAAGCCGATGGGCGTGGTTTTGATCATTGGCGGAGGCGTGATCTGCGCCTTTCCCAACTTGTTTTATGGAGGATAATCATGGCTGTAGAGCGTAAAGCGGAAGCAGATAAGCTGCCGGTGTCGCAACGGATCGACAACCGGATGACCCATCCAAAGCGGCGTAAAATGACGCCGACGGAATGGGCCATCAAAGGCGAGTTGATCCTGAACTGTTCCTGTACGGTGTTTTGTCCCTGCGTGGTTTCCTTGGGTCAGCACCCGCCAACCGAGGGCGACTGTAAGGCATGGATGGCCATCGCGATTGATGAAGGTCACTACGAAGGCGAAGACCTGTCGGGGCTGAACGTGGGTCTGATGGTCTATATTCCGGGCAAGATGGCCGAGGGCGATTGGCGCGTTGCGGCCTATGTGGATGATCGTGCCAGCGGCAAAGCCTATCAGGGATTGCTTGAAATTTTCTCGGGCAAAGCAGGCGGCACGACCGGGTTGTTCACCATGTTGGTCAGCGACATTTTCAGTGCCGAGCGCGAAAAGGTCGAGATCGTGCGCGATGGCAAAAAGCGCGGGCTTTATGTGGGGCGCAAAATCCAAGGTGAAGTCGAGATGTTGGAGGGTTCGAGCCCTGACCATCCGGTGATGATTTCCAACTCCAAATACTGGATGGGGCCGGACATCATTGCGGCTGTGGGCACCAAGTCCAAAGTGCGTGATTTCGGCCGCGTTTGGGACTTTGGCGGCAAATCCGCTGAGATCTGTCCGATCGACTGGAAGGGACCCAAGTGATGTCGATTTCGCCGCAATATTGTCTGACGATGGCGCGTTACAATGCGTGGCAGAACGGGCAGCTGCGGGCGGCGTGTGAAAAGCTGACCGAGGCGGATTTGCGGGCCGATCGTGGCGCGTTTTTCGGCTCGGTCATGGCGACGCTCAATCACATTTTGTGGGGCGATGCCCTGTGGATGAGCCGGTTTGACGGAGGCGATGGGCCTGCGGTTTCGGCGAAAGACCACGCGGAGATTTGCGCGACATTTGCGATCTGGGCGCAGGAGCGCCAGAGGATGGATCAGAGAATTTTGCATTGGGCTGAGGGTGTTACACCCGAAAGCTTAAGTGGTGATTTGCACTGGCATGCGCAGATGATGAACGCGGACATGAGCAAACCTATGAGCCTGTGTGTGATGGGTTTGTTCAACCATCAAACCCATCACCGCGGGCAGATCCATGCACTACTAACAGGCTTCGGGCGAGACCCCGGGGCCACCGACCTTGTTTTGATGCCGGAGGGCACATCGTGACACTGATTTCTTTATCGCGGCGTCTGCGTCGCACTGCGTTCTCCGATGGCGTGGAGGCGGCGGGCGTCAAAGCCTATACAGTTTACAACCACATGCTTTTGCCAACCGTATTTCGGTCGGTCGAAGAAGACTATCGCCACTTGAAATCGGCGGTTCAGGTCTGGGATGTGGCGGTGGAGCGCCAAGTCGAAGTGCGGGGACCGGATGCGGGGCGTCTGATGCAGATGCTGACGCCTCGGGATTTGCGTGGCATGCTGCCGGGGCAGTGTTATTACGTGCCGATTGTAGATGAGACCGGCGGTATGCTGAACGATCCGGTGGCGGTCAAACTGGCCGAGGATCGGTGGTGGATTTCTATCGCCGACAGCGATTTGCTGTTTTGGGTCAAGGGTATCGCCTATGGCTATCGCCTTGATGTGCTGGTTGATGAACCTGACGTGAGCCCGCTGGCCGTACAAGGGCCGAAGGCAGAAGAATTGATGGCGCGCGTGTTTGGCGAAAAAGTACGCGACGTGCGGTTTTTCCGGTTCGGCTGGTTTGATTTTCAGGGGCGCAGCCTCGTGGTCGCGCGGTCGGGATATTCCAAACAGGGCGGATATGAGATTTATGTCGAGGGCAGCGACATTGGCATGCCGCTTTGGAACGCCCTTATGGAAGCGGGCAAAGATCTGGATGTGCATGCGGGCTGTCCGAACTTAATTGAACGGATTGAGGGCGGGTTGTTGAGCTATGGCAATGACATGACCGACGACAACACGCCGCACGAATGCGGACTTGGGCGGTTCTGTAACACCAACACGGCAATTGGTTGTGTCGGTCGGGATGCCTTGTTGCGGGTGGCGCAGGAAGGTCCCGTGCGCCAAATTCGACCGGTTGAAATTCACGGGGCGCCGGTGCCGCCGTGCGGCCAACTGTGGCCGGTGATGGATGGGGACCAGCATGTGGGCAATATCAGCAGCAGCGCATGGTCACCGGATTTCAACACCAACGTGTCGATCGGCATGATCCGGATGACCCATTGGAACACCAGCACCGAAGTTGATGTGGTGACACCGGACGGGGTGCGTCCGGCGACGGTTTACGAAGCCTTTTGGCAATAACGCGCGTGTCGGGGGCATGGACCTGTGGCGCAGCAAAAATTCAAGATGATGCCGGAGGCGGGACCGCTGGCGCAAAGGAGAGATGAAATGTTCAAAGCACTGATGATGGAACAGAACGACGAAGGTCTGGCGAGCGCCGTGATCAAGGAGATCGACGAAAGCACGCTGCCGGATGGTGATGTGACCGTTGCGGTCGAATATTCGACAGTGAACTACAAAGACGGGCTGTGCCTGTCGCCCAAAGGGGGCGGCTTGGTGCGCAACTATCCCCATGTTCCGGGAATCGATTTTGCCGGCACAGTAGAAGCGTCAAATGACGACCGCTACAAACCGGGCGACAAAGTTGTGCTGACCGGGTGGCGCGTGGGGGAAATGCACTGGGGCGGCTATGCGCAGAAGGCGCGGGTCAAAGCCGACTGGCTGGTGCCGCTGCCTGCTGGCCTGACACCTGCGCAAGCGATGGCGGTGGGCACCGCGGGCTTTACGTCTATGTTGTCAGTCATGGCTCTGGAAGATCATGGCCTGACGCCGGACAAGGGACCGGTTCTGGTGACTGGCGCGGCAGGTGGCGTTGGATCTGTGGCGGTCGCAATTTTGGCCAACCGTGGCTACGAGGTTGCCGGTGTGACCGGACGGCCGGAAAGTGGTGAGTATCTGAAATCATTGGGCGCGACACAGATCGTGGCCCGTGAAGAGCTCAACGAGACGGTGAAACGTCCGCTTGAGGCCGAGACTTGGGCCGGTTGTGTGGACGCCGTTGGCGGCGCGATGTTGGCACGTGTGCTGGGTCAGGTGAAATACGGCGGCTCGGTCGCAGCCGTTGGTCTGGCCGGTGGCGCTGGTTTGCCTGCGACAGTTATTCCGTTCCTGCTGCGCGGTGTGAACCTGTTGGGGATCGACAGTGTGATGCAGCCTTATGACAACCGTCTGCGTGCCTGGGAGCGGGTCGCCAAAGACCTGCCGATGGACAAGCTGGAAGCGATGGTAAAACCCGCAACGCTGACCGATCTGCCGCAACTTGGCGCAGACATTCTGCAAGGTCAGGTGCAGGGGCGCGTTGTGGTTGACGTCAACGCCTGAGAGCGTCAGCTTTCGGCTATGACACTGGAAGACATAGAAAAAGAAGTGTGGCCCGAACCGACGTTTGGGTCACATCTCGTTATGCGGTGTCATGCGTTGAGAAAGGTTACGCTCGACCAATTTGGCACCGAAGATTTGCGGATCATGATTGGCCAGGGGTTTAGTTTGGCCACGCTGATGCCACTGGCGTTGAAGACACTAAATGGCGATCCCTTGGCTGAGGGTGACTTCTTTCCTGGCGATCTTTTGGAGGCGGTTGTTTCGCAAAGTGACTGGCTTGCCGAGAATGAAGATGCGTCTGTCGAAGTTGCAATGATTGCACGTTTGGCATCGGACTTGGCGGTCGAACGATGTGAAGAACTTCCCAAGCGCGTTAAATATTTTCTAGCCGAATTGTGAGGTGGAAAATTTTCGGGATCCGAAAGTCTCATCTGAGATTTTCATCCTCAGAAGGCGGTGCTAGGGTCGCTTTAATTCTAGCGATCCGAGGGCGTTATGAGCTACGACAACGACAATATTTTTGCAAAAATCCTGCGTGGGGAAATCCCTTGCGAGAAGCTTTTTGAAGATGACGACACCTTTGTTTTCATGGACATCATGCCGCGCGCGGATGGGCATTGTCTGGTGATCCCTAAGACACCTTGTCGCAATATGCTGGACGCCAGCCCTGAGCAGCTGACTGCTTGTTTGCTGACGGTGCAGAAGATGGGTCATGCGGTGATGGCCGCTTTTGACGCCGAGGGCGTGACGGTGCAGCAGTTTAACGAAACAGCCGGTGGCCAAGAAGTGTTTCATTTGCACTATCACGTGCTACCGCGACATGCGGATCTAAAACTGCGTCCTCCCGGAACCATGGCGGATTTTGGTGTGCTGAAGGAGCAAGCCGACAAAATTCGCGCCGCGTTGGCGTGATCGTACCTTTCTGCGTCGGGACCGGTCTTGACCCTCGCTGAAAGCGACGGTTTGCTGCGTCCTAACAGAAAGAGGTGAGCGATGCTGGATATTGATTTTGTGCGGGCGCAGTTCCCGGCGTTTGCCGAGGACTCTCTGCAGGGTCAGTCGTTTTTTGAGAATGCCGGTGGCAGCTATACCTGCGCGCCGGTGATCGACCGGCTGACGCGGTTTTATCGGGAGCGCAAAGTTCAGCCTTACGCACCTTACCGTGCCAGCGAGTTGGCTGGCGCGGAAATGGACGAGGCGCGTCTGCGACTGGCGGGCTTTTTGGGAGTCGATACACAAGAAGTGTCTTTTGGTCCGTCGACCACGCAGAACACCTATGTTTTGGCGCAAGCGTTCCGCCAGTGGATGGATCCGGGTGACGCGATCATTGTGACCAATCAGGATCACGAGGCCAATTCCGGCCCATGGCGCCGTTTGGCCGACGAAGGCATTGAAGTGCGCGAGTGGCAGATTGATCCCGACACCGGTCATTTGGACCCTGAGAAACTCAACGAGTTGCTGGATGATCGTGTGCGATTGGTGTGTTTTCCACATTGTTCCAACGTTGTCGGCGAGATCAATCCGGTGGCCAAGATCACCGCATTGTCCCATGCGGCGGGCGCGTTTGTGTGCGTGGACGGGGTCAGCTATGCGCCGCATGGCTTGCCGGACGTGGGTGCGCTGGGTGCGGATATCTATTTGTTTTCAAGTTACAAAACATACGGGCCGCACCAAGGCATCATGGTCATGCGTGAAAGCCTTGCGCGTCTGTTGCCAAACCAAGGGCATTATTTTAACGCCGACAACCTGTACAAACGGTTCACGCCAGCTGGACCAGATCACGCACAGGTCGCGGCCTGTGCCGGCATGGTCGACTATTTCGAGGCATTGGCGGCGCATCACGGGGTGATTGGTGCCACGCCAACCGCCACAGGAGTGGCTGTTCACGATCTGATGCGGGCGCGCGAAGTCAAATTGCTTCAGCCATTGTTGGATTATGTATCCTCGCGCAATTCCGTGCGGCTGATCGGCCCAGCGCAGGCCGAGAACCGCGCGCCGACAGTGGCGTTGGCGGCGAACACTCCGGGTTTCGCTTTGGCAACACAGCTGGCGGATCAGGGGATCATGGCGGGTGGTGGTGATTTCTATGCGGTGCGGGGCTTGAGCGCTTGTGGTGTGGATATGGATAAGGGTGTGCTGCGCTTGAGTTTTGTCCACTACACCACGGAAGCCGAGATTGAGAAGCTCATAGAAAGTCTGGATGCGGTTTTGTGATCTGCTGCTAAGGTCTTCTCGTAGTTGATTAAAACACGAGGAAACCATGAGTATTTTGCCCTCATCGATATACTGGATCAGGCGGGATTTCCGTCTTACCGACAATGCTGCGTTGGTGGCCGCAGCGCAGCGCGGGGCGGTTGTGCCGGTGTTTGTCTGCGATGCGCAGGTTGATGGGCTAGGGGCCGCTCCTAAGTTTCGTCTTGAGTTGGCGATTGAAGCGTTTGCAAAGCTCTTGGAAGCACTGGGCAGTCAGCTGATTTTGCGGTGTGGAAATGCGCTGGATGTGTTGCGCGATGTCGCAAAGGAAGTCGACGCGTCGGCGGTCTTTTGGAACCGGCTTTACGATCCGGCTTCGGTGGCGCGTGACACGGGAGTCAAAGCGGCCCTGAAGGAAGACGGGCTTGAGGTCGAAAGTTTTCAAGGTGCGCTTCTGTTTGAGCCCTGGACGGTAAAGACAAAGACTGACGGGCCCTATCGTGTCTACACGCCGTTTTGGAAGGCGGTGCGCGGAACGCCGGTTCCGGAGGCCTTGAAAGCACCAAGTGAGCTTCGCCCGCCAAGCGATTGGCCAAAAACCGAACGGTTTGACGATTGGGCGCTGTCATCCGCGATGCGCAGAGGTGCTGCTGTCGTGCGGCCACACGTGCGGATCGGCGAGGACGCCGCGCAGGACAGGCTTGCTAGGTTCTGTGAGGATCTCATTGCGGACTACAAGGCGCGCAGGGATTGGCTCGACGCGGAGGCGACGTCGGAGCTTTCTGATGCCCTGAGCCTGGGCGAAATAAGCCCCGCACAGTGTTGGTATGCCGGGCGGCGAAGCATGCAAGAAGGCGCTGCGGGTGCAGAGCATTTTCTGAAAGAAGTGGTCTGGCGAGAATTCGCATGGCACCTGATGTGGCATTATCCGGAAATCGACACCAAGAACTGGCGGACGGAATGGGACGGGTTTTCGTGGATCGAGGATGAGAGCCACCCGCATTTTTTGGCGTGGTGCCAGGGGCGCACCGGTCAGAAGCTCGTCGATGCCGCGATGCGCGAGCTGTATGTTACCGGTAAGATGCACAACCGCGCGCGAATGATAGCCGCAAGCTATCTTACGAAACATCTGGGCATTCATTGGCGGCTTGGAATGCGCTGGTTTGAGGAATGTCTGGTGGATTGGGACCCGGCTTCAAATGCCATGGGATGGCAATGGGTGGCCGGCTCTGGTCCGGACGCAGCGCCGTATTTCCGGATCTATAACCCGGAAACGCAAACGGAAAAGTTTGATCCGCAGGGGCGGTATTTGGCCAAATGGCTGCCTGATGAGGTGTTTGGTGTGAGTGACACAGCAAAAAAATTTTATGATGCAATTCCAGTATCTTGGGGTCTGTCTTTAAATGACAAATCGCCTGAACCGCTAGTGGCCTTGGCTGGAGGTCGCGCGCGTGCACTGGCCGCGTACGAAAGCTTTAAATCCCAATAACTTCTTGCTCTGAGTGGTTGTCACCGCCTAGCCTGACTCCCACGACGCCAACCACAGGGAGATTTGGATGGTCCTGACTACGACAAAGGATGAGAACGGCCTGCCACGGTATTTTACAGCGGTTTTTGATATCGCAAAAAACGCCAACATGGGACGCATTGATTTTGTTTTGTCAGATGGGCGCGTTTTTCGCGCCGAAGGAACACAACCCGGGCCGGTTTGTGAAATGCATGTGCATAATGGCGATACGTTTGCGCGGCTGATGCGGGAAGGTGAGCTTGGGTTCTGTGAGGCGTATCTGGACGGCTGGTGGAGCACACCGGATCTGCAAGCGTTTTGCGACTTTTTGCGATCTGACAACGATGATGTCTATGACGGGTTTCCGGGGATGGCATTTGTGCGCTTTTATGAGCGGATGCGCCATTGGATGAACCGAAATTCCCGCGCACAAGCAAAGAAGAACATCTCCTATCACTATGATTTGGGGAATGAATTTTACGGTCTGTGGTTGGATGAAACCATGACGTATTCCTCGGCAATCTTTGACAGCGGTCAAGAAAGTATGGAAGCCGCGCAAACTGCCAAATATGCTTCGATGGTGGATCAAATGGGCGTCAAACCCGGGGATCATGTGCTGGAAATCGGGTGCGGCTGGGGCGGGTTTGCGGAATATGCCGCCAAGGAACGCGGATTGCGGGTGACCGGATTGACGATTTCCGAAGAACAGCTGAAGTTTGCGCAGGAACGGATTGAAAAGGCAGGCATTTCTGATCTCGTTGAATTCAAGCTGCAAGATTACCGCGACGAAACCGCAACGTATGACGGGATCGCCAGCATCGAGATGTTTGAGGCAGTGGGTGAAAAATACTGGCCGGTGTATTTTGACACGGTGCGAGAGCGATTGAAGCCGGGCAGGAATGCCACGTTGCAAATCATCACCATTGCCAACAAGCGCTTTGAGACTTACCGGAAAAACGTTGATTTCATTCAAAAATACATTTTCCCGGGAGGCATGTTACCTAGCCCGGAAGCTCTGCGCCGTGAAGTCGAACGAGCGGGGCTTGTGGTCGAAAGATCTGTCGAGTTTGGGGAGAGTTACAGTCAGACCTTGCGGCGATGGTTTGACACCTTCAACGCAAGATGGGATCAGATTCAGCCGCTGGGATTTGACACTCGGTTCCGTCGGATGTGGAATTTTTATCTGACCTCTTGTGCTGCGGCGTTTCACAGTGGAAGCTGCGACGTAACTCAAATCACCATATCAAGACCCAACTGATGCCCACAGCAAACAAACTGGTCGCCGCACTATGTCTCGCCATCATCGGCGCGCTGGGGGCAGAACTTGTAAAACCACAACTGCCGGAAGGGTTTAACCCTGGCGCCATGACCTTGGTCGCGGCGGCTGTTGGCTTGTGTGTCGGGTGGGTCATCATGGGACCCAAGGCTCACCGTGCCGGGCCAATCAACAACGGAATCACCGGCATTGTCGCATTGGTGTTTGTCGAACTTCTGGTGTTTGGCAGTTATGAGATGCTGCAACGTGCGCTCAAGCGGCACTACACAGAACCTATTGAAGCAATTGAGCAAATTGTTGCGATTTCAATTGAGTATGGCGCGTATCTGACCCATCCCGTGATCCTTGTTATGTTTGCAATCGGGGCTTTTGTGTCAGGGTTTCTGACCGATTATGCGCGGCGGCGCTGGGGGTAATTTATGTCCGATCTGTTTGTGTACGGCACGCTTCGGCATGTGCCGCTTTTGGCAGTTGTGCTTGGACGGGAGGCTGCGGCGATTGACATGTCGACAGCTCAGCTCTCGGGTCATGTGGTGCACAGCGTGCGGGGGGAGGATTTTCCGTTTCTGGCGGAAGGTGATGGCGTTGCTGAGGGGCTTTTGCTGCGCGGATTGTCCGACACGGACGTTGCCCGGCTCGATTTTTACGAAGGCGGGTATGACTATGCGCTGATTCCTGTGAGCGTGGAGTCCGAAAAAGGGGCTGAGGACGCGCAGGTGTATGTCAGCGATGCCGTTGCGTGGGTTCCTGAGGGCCTGTGGTCGCTGGCGGATTGGTCTGCCGCGCATGGGATTTTCACTGTGCATAAGGCGCGAGAAGAAATGAGTTATTTCGGCAGCCGCAGCCGCGATGAGGTTGACCGGTTGCTGCCGACCATCAAGGCGCGGGCGAGTGCAAAAGTTATAGCAGGCTCGCAGGAGGTTTTGCACAATCCCAGCCAGCTGAGCTTGAGCGATGTGCGTGTGAGCAAGCTCGAACGGCCCTATGCAAGCTTTTTCTCCATGGAAGAATATGAGCTTAGCTTTCGTCGCTATGACGGCACGATGTCGGATACTGTAAAACGTGCGGTTTTCATGGGGACGGACGCAGCGCTGGTTTTGCCTTATGACCCGGTGCGGGATCGCGTGATGCTTGTGGAGCAATTCCGGCTCGGGCCGACAGCTCGAGAAGACAACAAGCCATGGCAACTGGAGCCGATTGCCGGCCGAGTGGACGGCGGCGAAACGCCCGAGCAGACAGCGCACCGTGAGGCACAAGAAGAAGCGGGACTTAGTTTGCAACGTCTTGAAGAGGTTGGAAAATGTTATGCCTCTCCGGGGGGATGCACGGAGTATTTCCACATCTATCTTGGGGTTGCGGACCTGCCGGATGACGTGGTTGGCGTATCCGGTCTTGAGGCGGAGGCCGAGGATATCCGGTCCTATCTTTATTCCTTTGACGAGGTGATGGATTTGGTGGACCGTCAGGCGTTGGATAACGCGCCGCTGATTTTGGCATTGCTTTGGCTTTCACGTCACCGAGAGCGCGTGCGCGCTGCCGCTTGAGTTTGCCGTTGCGCTTGCCTACACAGAATAGCGAACACAAGAAAAGGACGACCCGAGATGCACATTGCGCGTGATCTGGCCCAAGCGATTGGCAATACCCCTCTGATCCGGCTCAACAAGGTGAGTGAAGCGACGGGTTGTGACATTTACGGCAAGGCCGAGTTCATGAACCCGGGCCAGTCGGTCAAGGATCGTGCGGCGCTTTATATCATCAAGGATGCGATTGCGCGGGGGGATCTGAAACCCGGTGGCACCATCGTTGAAGGCACCGCAGGCAACACCGGCATCGGCCTTGCACTGGTTGGGGCGTCGATGGGTTTCAAAACCGTGATTGTGATTCCTGAAACGCAAAGTCAGGAAAAGAAAGACATGCTGCGGCTGGCGGGGGCTGAGCTTGTTCAGGTTCCGGCGGCGCCATATCGCAACCCCAACAACTATGTGCGGTATTCGGGACGTCTCGCGGCGGAACTGGCCAAGACCGAGCCGAACGGAGCGATCTGGGCCAACCAGTTTGACAACGTTGCCAACCGTCAGGCGCACGTAGAAACCACTGGCCCCGAGATTTGGGAGCAAACCGGCGGCAATGTGGATGGTTTCACCTGTGCGGTGGGGTCTGGTGGCACGTTGGCCGGTGTGGCCGAGGCCTTGCAGTCCAAGGGCGTAAAGATCGGTCTCGCGGATCCGATGGGCGCGGCGCTTTATAATTTTTACAAGAACGGTGAGCTGAAATCCGAAGGCGGATCGATCACCGAAGGCATTGGTCAGGGCCGCATCACAGCCAACTTGGAAGGGTTCACGCCCGACATGAATTTCCAGATTTCGGACGAAGAAGCACTGCCTTATGTGTTTGATCTTCTTGAAGAAGAAGGTCTATGCCTTGGCGGGTCGTCCGGTATCAATGTGGCGGGTGCCGTGCGCATGGCCAAAGAAATGGGGCCGGGCAATACCATTGTGACGATCCTGTGCGACTATGGCACACGGTATCAGTCCAAGCTGTTCAATCCTGCGTTCCTGCGGGAAAAAGGATTGCCAACGCCGGATTGGCTGGGCGAGAATGGACCGTCTAGCATTCCGGGCGTTTTTGAGGACGTCTGACACGCGAGGGGCTTTATGATAGCCATGATGCGTTTGGCCGCAGCGATTGCGGTGATATTCACATTGTCGGTGGCGGCTGTTTTTTCGCAGGAAACGCCACCGGACTATGAAGAATGGCAGCGCGTGGTGAGCCGCGCGCAAGAAGCGATCGATAACAACCGCGCCTCTGAAGCGGCAATGGACGCGCTGCGGTCGCAGCTTGATGTCTGGCGGGATTCGTTCAGTGCGGAAGGCGGCAAACGACGGGTCTCTGTCGACACGGTACAAGCGCAGCTGGCCAGTTTGGGACCGGTACCGGAGGGCGGGGAGCCTGACGATGTCGCGCAGGAACGGGATCTCTTGCAAAAGCGGCTCTCGATGGAGCGGTCACCGTCAATAAGAGCGGAGTTGGCACAAGCAGAGGCCAGCGAGTTGATCCGGTCAATCGACATGCTGATGCGGGACCGGCAGACGGATCTGTTGCTCGCGCCGGGACCTTGGCCTCTAAATCCCGCGATCTGGGGCGAGGCTTGGACAGATGTGATGCGTTCGTTCCGGCTTATTGGGCTGGAACTTGTGACAAGCTGGGTGCACGAAACCAGCAGCAATGACCTTGGGCAGTCTTTGCCGTTGTCGATTATTTACCTGGCTATTGGCGGCTTGCTGCTTGTTCGGGGAAGCCGTTGGGTGCGCGCCTCGCTGCAGCGAATGCTGGCGGCGCGCGAGGTGATATCAGCCAGACGCTGGGTGATGATGTTTGTGTTGTCCTTTGGTCAGGTGGTGCTGCCCATGTTGGGCGTATTCGCCCTTACCAAAGCGTTCTATGCGACAGATCTGCCTGGCTTGAGGGGCGATATTGTCCTGTCAAACCTGCCGCTTCTGACGTTTCAGATACTTGTGGCGAAGTGGCTGGGTGAGCGGATTTTCTCACGCCATGAAGACCCGCTGTTGCTGGTGATGCTGACCCCGGCTGAAAAGCTACAAGGGCGCAGGGCCTTGTCTGCGCTCGGAATTTTTCTAGCAGCGAATACGTTGGCTGCCGAACTGGCGCGATATGACAACTGGCAACTCAGCACACAAGCGGTTGTGTTCTTTCTTATGGCGGTTTTGGGGGCCATTTGTCTGGCCGTGCTTGGTCGGCTTATTTCGCGTCATGGTCAGTTTATGGCGTCTCCGGATGAGGCACCAAACACAACGGTTGGTCTTATCGTTGTGTTTCTGGCGCGGTTTATGTTGGCGGCAGCTGCGATCAGCATTGTGCTTGGGTTGTTCGGGTTAACGCGGGCCGGCGGATTTTTGGCGTTTTCTACCAGCAAAACCGTGTTGTTGATTGGGTTTTTGCTCGTTGTCCAACGGTTGATTCAAAAAATCTTTGCAGCGCTTGTGGGGCGTGATGACGACCAGTCCTCACTTGCGGCTGTTTTGCTCGGGGTTGCCCTTGTGGTGGCGGCTTTGCCGGTTCTGGCGCTTTTTTGGGGTGTTCGGGTTGTCGACCTACAGGAGATAGGCAGCAAGCTGGGGGACGGTTTGAAAATCGGTGATATGACGTTGTCACCTCGAACCGTGCTGGTATTTTTGCTGGTCTATTTCGTTGGTCACGCACTGACTCGTCTTGCGCAAAGTATGATGCGGGACAGCATCCTGCCCAAAACCAAACTTGATCCCGGTGGTCAGAACGCTGTGGTTGTTGGTGCGGGGTATGTTGGGATCTTCTTGGCGGCCCTAATCGCTATGAACGTGGCCGGACTTGAGCTTGGCAATGTCGCGTTGTTTGCCGGGGCTTTGTCGGTCGGCATTGGCTTTGGTTTGCAGACCATCGTGTCCAATTTTGTCAGTGGCATCATTCTGTTGATTGAGCGGCCTATCACCGAAGGCGATTGGATCGAAGTTGGAGGACAGATGGGGTACGTGCGCGACATTTCGGTGCGCGCGACGCGAATTGAGACTTTTGATCGCACGGACGTTGTGGTGCCCAATTCGGATTTCATCTCCGGAACTGTCACCAATTATACGCGCGGCAATACGGTAGGTCGCGTTATTGTGCCTGTCGGCGTTGCTTATGGCACCGACACCAAACGGGTGGAGCAGGTTCTGCGAGAGATTGCGGAGGCGCACCCGATGGTATTGGCGAATCCGGCACCGGGAATCGTGTTTCAAGGCTTTGGGGCGGATTCCTTAGACTTTGAGATCCGGGCCATCTTGCGTGATGTGAATTGGGTTTTGTCAGTCAAATCAGACATGAATCATGAAATAGCCCGTCGGTTTGGTGAAGAGGGCATCGAGATTCCGTTTGCGCAGCGCGACCTGTGGCTGCGAAATCCGGAAGTGTTGCCTGGCGCTGAGAATTTTGCCGGATCCTCGCGGCATAATTTCGTCAAAGAAAATGTTAGGCCAGAGCAAAAGACTGTGCCCTCTGGCGAGACCAGCCATGTTTTGGACGACGGTGATTTTGAAGGAGAGTCCGGTG
The DNA here is from genome assembly GCF_947331465.1 of Shimia sp. Alg240-R146. Classification (GTDB taxonomy): domain Bacteria; phylum Pseudomonadota; class Alphaproteobacteria; order Rhodobacterales; family Rhodobacteraceae; genus Shimia. Next base: position 917,461 of record NZ_CAMZOK010000002.1, read on the forward strand.
AAGAACACTGAGCTGTTGTTTCGAGAAGATGCGTATTTGAAAGAAACCGACGGCGCCGTGATTGCCCACACACCGGAAGGTGGCATCGTGTTGGATCAGACGATGTTTTACGCCACTGGTGGCGGGCAGCCGGGTGACAGCGGCATTCTAGCGTGGGGGGATCAATCGCTGGAGATTGCAACGACTGTGAAAACCCCTGACGGGGATATTGTATTGGTGCCAGCTGAGCCATCGGCCTTGCCTCCAATCGGGACGATTGTGGTGCAGCGGCTGGATTGGGGTCGACGATACGGGCATATGCGTGTGCACACTGCGTTGCATCTGTTGTCTGTGGTCATTCCCCTGCCTGTGACAGGTGGGTCCATCAGCGCCGAAAAAGGCCGGCTGGACTTTGACATGCCTGAGGCACCGGAAGACAAAGAGGTTTTGGCGGATCAGTTGAACGCGCTGATTTCTCAGGGCCTGGCGGTGGGTGAGCAATGGATTTCAGACGCTGAACTTGAGGCGAATCCCGGTTTGGTGAAAACCATGTCAGTGCAGCCGCCCAAAGGGGCCGGGCAGGTGCGTCTGGTTCGGATCGGCGAGGGCGACGATCAAGTGGACCTGCAGCCCTGTGGCGGGACACATGTCGCCAACACCGCAGAAATTGGCCGTGTAAGGATCGGAAAAATAGAGAAAAAGGGCCGGCAGAACCGGCGTGTCTATCTCCATTTGGACGATGGGCCGGCCGGGTAAAAAAATCCCGGGGTTCTTCTTATTTTGCCTCTTGCAGCCGCCTATCGTTTGGCGTTAGAACCCGCGGAACGGACAGGTGGCCGAGTGGTCGAAGGCGCACGCCTGGAAAGTGTGTAGGCGGGAGACCGTCTCCAGGGTTCGAATCCCTGTCTGTCCGCCATTTCACTTTGTCTTGAATGATACGGGCTATCATGTGCCCCCCCCCAAAGTTTGTTTTCTAGTAAAATCACAATACAACTTTGACTGAAATTCACTGAATTCTGGCTTCAACAATAAATTTTTGTGGGGCGCTTTTCCTTACTTCGGGTGTGTTACACATCTTTCTCTGAGGAAAAAAATGAATAGACTTTTGATTGGATTTGCCGCCGTAACGTCGATAGCGGGTTGCTCGGTTTCAGTGCCCGTGAGTGGGTATATCGGAGATGACCGCGCGTTGGGTCAAGCTACGGCTACAACAAGTGGGCCAGGAACCTTCGAAGCTTATACCGTTGATGGTTTAAAGTGTTTCGGAACATACGATGACAACAGCACGGCACCGACACTCTCCACGAAGATTGAGTGTAATGATGGTAGGACTGGAGTTCTGTTAATCACGAGAACTCAGCAACTGACGTCCGGTACTGCTGTGGGGAAGCTTAGCGATGGTACATTGGGCCAGTTTGTGTTTGGCGACATAACTTTTTCACAGGCCTTCGACAACGGCACCGATCGCATCAGGTGAATGTGATATAAGAAGAAATAGAAAAAAGCCCCGCCGGTTGGCGGGGCCTTTTGTTTTGGTGGTGGTATTTCGGATCAACCGCCGAAATCATCCAGCATGATGTCTTCGCGATCCACGCCCAGATCCAGAAGCATGTTGATCACGGATTGGTTCATGATGGGCGGGCCACACATGTAGAATTCGCAATCTTCAGGGGCAGGGTGGTTCTTGAGGTATTCCTCAAACAGGACGTTGTGGATGAAGCCTGTGTAGCCGTCCCAATCGTCCTCGGGCATCGCATCCGACAGGGCGACGTGCCAGTCGAAGTTGTCGAAGTCCTTGGCCAGACCATCGAAATCTTCGACAAAGAACATTTCACGTTTGGAGCGCGCGCCGTACCAGAAGCTGATCTTGCGATCGCGGTTTTCCAGACGCTTGAGTTGGTCAAAGATGTGGCTCCGCATGGGGGCCATGCCCGCACCGCCGCCGATAAAGACCATCTCTTTTTGCGTATCCCGCGCAAAGAATTCACCAAACGGACCCGAGATCGTCACCTTGTCACCCGGCTTGAGGTTAAAGATATAGGACGACATCAGACCCGGAGGGATGCCTTCGCTGCCCGGAGGCGGGGAGGCAACGCGGACGTTGAGCATAATCATGCCGCGCTCTTCAGGATAGTTGGCCATCGAATAGGCGCGCTCTACGGGCTCTGCGACAACCGATTCATACTGCCACAGGTTAAACTTGTCCCAATCTTCGCGGTACTCGTCTTCGACGTCGAAGTCGGTGTATTTCAGTTTGTGCGCGGGCGCCTCAATCTGGATGTAGCCACCGGCACGGAAATTCACATCTTCGCCTTCTGGCAGGTCCAGAATGAGCGACTTGATGAAGGTTGCGACGTTTTCGTTGGAGCGCACGGTGCACTCCCACTTTTTGACGCCAAAGACTTCTTCGGGGACTTCGATGTCCATGTCTTGCTTGACCGCCACCTGACACGACAAGCGGTCGCCACAGGAGGCCTCACGCTTGGTGATGTGGCTTTCTTCGGTCGGCAGAATAGATCCGCCGCCCGCGTGAATGCGCACGCGACATTGGGCGCAGGTGCCGCCGCCGCCGCAAGCGGATGGGACGAAGAGTTTCTGTTCGGCCAGAGTTTGCAACAGCTTGCCGCCGGCAGGAACAGAGATCGTCTTTTCACCGTTGATGGTGATGTTGACGTTGCCGGTTGATACCAGCCGAGAACGCGCCACCAAAATGATCGAGACAAGTGCCAGAACAATCAGGGTAAAGAGGACGACGCCGAGTGTAAAAGTTTCCATCTGTGCCGCCCCTCAGAGTTTCACGCCGGAGAAGGACATGAAGGCCAATGCCATCAGACCCGCGGTGATGAAGGTAATGCCGAGACCCTGAAGGCCGTCGGGAATGTCGGAGTATTTCAGCTTTTCGCGCACACCGGCCATTGCGGTGATTGCAAGTGCCCAGCCAAAGCCACCAGCGAGACCGTATGTGGTCGCCTCGGCAAAGTTGTAGTCGCGTTCCACCATGAAGAGCGAGCCACCCAAGATGGCGCAGTTCACGGTGATCAGCGGCAAGAACACACCCAGCGCATTGTAGAGCGGCGGGAAGAACTTATCGAGCACCATTTCAAGGATCTGCACCATCGCCGCGATCACGCCGATGTAGCAGATCAGACCCAGGAAGGTCAGATCAACATCGGGAAATCCGGCCCAAGCCAGCGCGCCGGGCGCCAGCAGGTAAGACAGCAAGAGGTTGTTGGTCGGCACGGTGATGGCTTGCACAAGCATCACCGAAATACCCAGACCCAACGCGGTGGAGATCTTCTTGGACACGGCGATAAAGGTACACATGCCAAGGAAGAACGACAGCGCGAGGTTTTCAACAAAGATGGCCTTTACGGCCAGAGAGAGAAGCCCTTCCATCAGTGGCCCTCCACAACTTGAATTTTATATTCCCGTTCTTCGACCTGGCCGGGTTTCCAGCTGCGTACAGCCCAGATCAGAAGCCCGATAATGAAGAACGCCGAGGGTGGCAGCAGCAGCATGCCGTTAGGCACGTACCAGCCACCGTTGTTCACGGTTGGCAGAATGGTGAAGCCAAACAATGTGCCTGCGCCAAAGAGTTCGCGGATAAAGCCAACGGTCAGCAGCAGAGCGCCATAGCCAAGGCCGTTGCCAACCCCGTCGACAAAGCTGTCGATCGGCGGGTTTTTCATGGCGAAGGCTTCGGCGCGGCCCATCACGATACAGTTGGTGATGATCAGGCCAACAAACACCGACAGCGTTTTGGACACCTCGTAGGCATACGCCTTGAGCACCTGATCCACGATGATCACCAACGATGCGATGATCACCATTTGCACGATGATCCGGATTGAGCCGGGGATTTGGTTTCGCAGCACCGAGATGAACATCGAGCTAAAGCCGGTCACTGCGGTCACGGCAAGGGCCATCACCATCGAAACTTCCAGCGAGGAGGTCACCGCGAGGGCAGAGCAGATGCCCAGCACCTGAAGTGTGATCGGGTTGTTGTCGACCAACGGGTCGATCAGAAGGTCTCTCTTGGTCTGGGCCATCAGATCTCTCCCGCTTTGAGGTTTTCAAGGAAGGGGGCAAAACCGGCTTCGCCCATCCAGAAGCGCACGAGGTTGTCCACGCCGACCGAGGTCAGTGTGGCACCTGCCAACGCGTCGACGTGGTGATCGGCGCCCGCAGGCGGCGCGGATTTGGCAACCGTGATTTGCAAAGTGCCGTCATCGTCAGCCAGCTTCTTGCCGTTCCACTGTGCTTTCCAGCGTGGGTTGTCGATTTCGGCACCCAGACCCGGTGTTTCACCGTGGTCATAAAACTGCAGTCCGAAGATGTCGTTGCCGTTCTCTTCGAGTGCGATGAAGCCATAGAGCGTCGACCAAAGACCGTAGCCATGGATTGGCAGGATAACCTTGTCCAAAGAGCCATCATCGTTGCGCAGCAAATAGACTGTGACGAATTGGGCCTGACGACCAATGCCTGCCGGATCATTTGTCAGACGCACCGACAATTCCGGATCAGATGCGGCTGCGCGATCGTCAAAGCTGGCCGCGTCAAAGGCGTCGGTGAACATACCGGTTTCAAGTTCAAGAACCTGTGGTTCAAAAACCGAGAAACCTTCGATCACGTCCATGCCATCTTCATAGAGGCCGGCAACTTGCAGAACGTTGGCCTGCTTGTCTTTGAGCTTGTTTTGCTCTTGCAGGGGACGCAGGGCCACAGATGTGGCCGACACGATCATAGACGCCACAAGGCACAGCGTTACTGCAATGAAGATCGTCTTGCCGACGCTGTCGGGCGGAGCAGCCAGAAAGCGGGCGATTGGACCCTTGTTTTGATTGGGAACATCAGACATGGCGACGCGCCCTCCGTTTGATGTTGGCTTGAACGACGAAGTAGTCGATCAGAGGCGCAAAGACGTTGCCGAACAAGATTGCGAGCATCATGCCTTCGGGGAAGGCGGGGTTCAGCACGCGTATCATTACAACCATGAAGCCAATCAAGGCCCCGTAGATGTAGCGCCCAACGTTGGTGTGGCTGGCGGATACCGGTTCGGTGACCATGAACACGAGACCAAAGGCGAAACCGCCGACCACGAAGTGCCAATACCAAGGCATGGCAAACATCGGGTTGGTGTCAGAGCCAATGAGGTTGAGCAGCAGCGAAAAGCCGATCATGCCGCCCATACAGCCGACCACAAGGCGCCAGTTGGCGATCTTGGTGATTAGCAGGAAAGCGAGACCAATCAGACAGGCCAGTGCGGAAACTTCGCCGATAGAGCCCTGTACGGTGCCGACAAAGCTGTTCATCCAGTTCATGCCGTTCGCGGCAAGTTCCTGATAGCCTTGCGACGCGCCAATCGACAGCGCGGTTGCGCCTGAGAAGCCATCAACCGGCGTCCAGATGGTGTCGCCCGACATATTGGCGGGATAGGCAAAGTAGAGGAACGCGCGGCCGGTGAGGGCGGGGTTCAGGAAGTTTTTGCCTGTGCCGCCAAAAACTTCTTTGCCGATCACAACGCCAAAGGAAATGCCCAGAGCCACCTGCCACAATGGCGCGGCGGGGGGCATGATCAAGGCAAACAGCATCGAGGTCACAAGGAAGCCTTCGTTGACTTCATGGCCGCGTACCGTGGCAAAAAGCACTTCCCAGATGCCGCCCACGACCAGAGTCGTGATATAGATCGGCAGGAAATAGAGCAGCCCGTGGGCAAAGTTTGCCAGCGGGTTTCCGGCGTTGAAGCCGATGCCCAGCGAGGAGATGATCCAAGCGCGCCAGCCGGTCGGGTCAATGGTTTCATAAGCCGAGTTGACCTGAAGGCCGACATTATAAAGCCCCATGATGATACAGGGGATCGTCGCGATCACAACGTAGGTCATGATGCGTTTCATATCGACGTAGGACCGCGCGTGTGGCGCGGCCGTTGTCACGGTCTTGGGCGTGTAGATAAAGCTTTCGACCATCTCATAGATGGGGAACAGCTTTTCGTATTTACCGCCTTTGACGAAGTTTGGCTCGATGCGGTCAAAGAAATTGCGCAACCCCATGTCAGCCCTCCCGTTCAATTTTGGTGAGGCTGTCGCGAAGCGCCATGCCGTATTCATATTTCGCCGGGCAGGCGAAGCCTACGAGGCCAAGGTCTTCTTCGTCCAACTCCAACGCACCCAATTTTTGGGCCTCGTCGGTGTCCATGACAAGAAGGGCGCGTAAAAGCTGTGTTGGCAGGAAATCCTGCGGCATCAGCTCCTCAAAGGTGCCCAGTGGCACCATAGCGCGGCGACCGCCGTTCATGTTCGAGGTCAGTGGGTAGAGTTTCTTGGAAAACGCCGAGCCAAGTACCGGAAGGAACGAGTATTTGGACGGCATCGGGCGGATCCAGCCCATCGGGATCTGTTTGTAATCCTCTTCGATGACGGTCAACTGACGTGCGTAGCGGCCGAGATAAGCCTCGGCTGCGTCTCCGGCCTTGCCACTTAGGATCGAACCGGAAATCAGGCGCACAGGTGCGTCACCGGTTGTGTCGCCTGCGGTCAGATCGGCCATAGAAGCCCCTGTCAACGTGCGCACCAGGCGCGGGTTGGCACAAAGCGGGCCGCACAGAGCAACCACACGGTTTGCATCAACAGTGCCGGTTTCCAGCAAGCGGCCAATGGCGATCACGTCCTGATAGCCGATGGTCCAAACGATTTTGGACGCGGTTGGGGGCTCAAGGAAATGCATGTGCGTGCCAGCAAGGCCGGCGGGATGGCGGCCTTCGAAGGTTGCGACATCAACACCGTCAGAAGACGGCACTTCGGCGCCTTGGGCGTGACAGAGATAGGTCTTGCCACCGCTGAGCGTTGCGATTGCGGCGAGTCCTTTGGCGAATGCATCGCCCGCGTCTGCAATGATCACTGCGGGATCGCCGGCGAGCGGCTCTGTGTCCATCGCATTGACGTAGATCGCCGTGGGTGTTTCATCAGCCGCCGGCACCTTTGAATAAGGTCGCGTGCGGAACGCGCCCCATTGGCCAGCGGCACAAAGGCGCGCCACAAGGCCGTCGCGGGTTGTGATGTCACCGGTAGACGAAAAGTCGACCGGCGCGGCTGCGTCAGCATCAAAGTCGATCTCGATGCTTTGCAATACCCGTCGCGCGCCACGGTTGATAGCTTTGACCCGACCGGAGACCGGGGAGACCACAACGGCCTCGGGCGAATCTTTGTGGGCCATTATAGGCGCGCCGGCGGCGATCACATCGCCTTCGGCCACAGAGATTCGAGGTTTTAATCCAATATAGTCAGAGCCGAGAATCGCCACGGTCTTGACTGCCGGACCTTCGTGTATTCCTTCGCCGGGAGCCCCGGTGACTGGAAGAGTCAGGCCTTTTCGTAGCACGAAATGCTGCACGCCAATGTCATCCTGTCGTTTGGTTGATCAGTAACTGGTTTGATTGCGCCTGCGTATACGACGCTTTTTCCCGTTCAACCAGTCTTATTCAACCGTTTTTACTATTGTTTCTCCGAGAGGAGAGAAATACTGTGCGCCCAAATTCAAACGCGCATCTTTTTTGTCCGGCGTTCCGCCTGTGACAGCGTATTGATGCCACAACCCTGAATGACGTGCCAGCCATGACATCTTTTTCCCGACGCAGTTTTATTTTCATGTCTCTCGCTTTGGCGGCCTGCAAGCGCGGCGCTGCTGATATACTTTTGAGCGGGCAGACGATGGGCACGAATTACACCGTTGTTGCGGTTGATCCGGCCAATTCAGTCAGCAAGGACGCACTGCAGTCCGCGATCAATGCGTCGCTGGCGCAGACGGACAACCAGATGTCGAACTGGAACGCTGGGTCTGAGATTTCAAAGATCAACGCAGCGCGCACTTCGGCTCCGATCGCGGTGTCTGCTGAAATGGCGGAACTGCTGGACGGTGCAAACGCTGTGCATGCGGCAACCGAGGGCCTGTTTGACCTGACCGTTGGTCCTTTGATTGATTTGTGGGGCTTCGGTGCACAAGGCAAACCGGGCCACATGCCGTCTGATGCGGAAATCGAAACCGCCATGACGAAAGTCGGGCAGGGCGATGCTTTGCGTCTGAGTGACGCGGGCCTGAAGAAGCTCAATCCTGAGGCGGAAATGTATCTGTCGGCGATTGGCAAAGGCTATGGCGTGGACCAAATTGGTCAAACCCTTGAGCAATTTGGCGTCGAAAACTACATGGTCGAGATCGGCGGCGATATTCTGACCAAAGGCAAGAATGCTGAAGGCATGGCGTGGCAGATCGCAATCGAATCGCCCGACGCGCTGATGCGTGACGTGCAGAAGATTGTCGGTGTCAGCAATCTCGGCATGGCGACCTCTGGCGACTATCGCAACTACTTTGAGCAAGATGGCCAGCGCTATTCTCACATTATTGATGCGACCACAGGTCGTCCTGTCACCCACAACACCGCGTCGGTGACCGTGTTGGCGGAAAACGCTATGTTGGCGGACGCTTGGGCCACGGGTCTTTTGGCAATGGGCCGTGAACGTGGAATGATCGTTGCCGAAGCCCATGATCTCGCGGTTTTGTTCATTGAACGTGACACGACAAAAACCGAGAAAGCCTTTGTGACCGTCGCGTCGAGCAAGTTCGCGGCCATTACCTAAAGGGGTATCGCTTGTGGAAACCTTTCTGCTGGCCTTTTTCTTTCTACTAATCGTGACGATTGGCATGTCTGTCGGCGTTATCTTTAGCGGACGGACGATCAAAGGCAGTTGCGGTGGACTGAATGCGATTTCCGGGTCGGACAAATGTGTGGTTTGCTCCAAAGACATTGATCCCGACAGCCCGTTGCGCGAGCGACTGCAATGCCCGCGAGCGCGCAAAATGCTTGAACAAATGGATGCGGAAAACTCCTGATTTATCAGGGGTTTTTCTATTTACGCGGTGAGCGGAATCAACGCCACCGTCAACAAACACACCGCAGCAACCCCACCCGTTAGCCACAGCTGCCAACGCGGGCCTTCGTCTTTCCAAACCTTCCGAAAACGATGCCCGGCAAGTACAAAAAGTACAAAGAGGCCAGTGGCCAGCGGTGGCGAAAGCGTGATGTCGGGCAAAAGAAAAATCCCCAAAGGCAAATCTTGCGGTTAAGCTGGTCACATACTTGTTGATCAAGCAGCACGCAAGGAGCCCATTGATGCCCAGTTCTTATCAGGCGCCAAACCGCAATTCCGATGAAAAGTCGCGGACCATGAGCCAGACCACACAAACCAATGTGTCGGCCGAGGCTGTGACGGTCCAAAGGGTTTTGGATCACAAGGGCGGCGATATGTTTGCGATTCGCCCGCAGGATACATTGGGCGAGGCTGTGAAAGTTCTGCGCGACAAACGCATCGGTGCGCTGGTTGTAACTGACGCCAATGGTATGTTGCAGGGCATTCTGTCCGAGCGCGATATCGTGCGCAAACTGGCTGACACTCCGGGACAGACGCTGCCGCAAAAGGTCGAAGATGTCATGACGTCGGAAGTTCAGACCTGCACACCTGATGATTTGCTGGTGTCGGTTTTGAAGCGCATGACCGAAGGCAAATTCCGCCATATGCCGGTGACCTCGGACGTGGGGTTGGCAGGTATGATCACCATTGGAGATTTGGTGAATTATCGTCTGACCGAACTGGAACACGAAGCGCTTCAGCTAAAGCAGCTGATCGTAGGTTAATTTGAAATCAAATACTTAGGCGTCAAAGCGCATCAATGTCGTTCACTTTTCGGTGGACGGCAGCTTGGGGGCTGTTTTGTCCAAAGCAAGGTCGGCATCTGAGAAAACCCAGGGGCCACGGATCCCCGGGACACCATCGGCTTCGTAAACCATGCCGCGTGCTTGAATCTGAGGATTGGTTAGAGCGTCTTCAACGGAATTGATGGGGCCTGCGGGCACTGTGGCCTGTTCCAAAGCTTCCAGAAGGTGCGCGGATGTCCAAAGGGTCGTGGCGGCCTCTATTTGGGTTGTCAGCGCGTCGCGATTGGTGACGCGGGCCTGATTTGTCGCGAAATCAGGATGCGTGCCGAGCGGCGAGATGTTGAGCACATCGCAGGCGCGTTGGAACTGACCATCGTTGCCGACCGCGAGAATGATGTGGCCATCGCGAGTGGGAACCACTTGATAAGGCGTGATATTTGGGTGTGCATTGCCCTTGCGGGTCGGGCTGTCGCCAGTGGCCAAATAATTCATGCCTTGGTTCGCCAGCAAGGCGGTCGCGCAATCCAGCAGAGACATGTCGAGATGCTGCCCACGGCCAGTGCGATGACGTTGCTCGACGGCGGCGAGAATCCCGATCGTGCCATAAAGACCGGTGACAACATCGGTGACCGCCACACCAACTTTTTGAGGTTGCTGGTCTGGCTCGCCGGTGATGGACATCAGCCCGGACATACCTTGGATCATGAAATCATAGCCGGCGCGGTTGGCATATGGTCCTGTCTGGCCAAATCCGGTGATCGAGCAATAAATCAGGCGCGGATTGAGAGCGCTCAGGCTGTCGTAGTCCAATCCGTATTTCCTCAGTCCGCCGACTTTGAAGTTTTCGATCAGGATGTCGGCGTCTTTGATCAGTTCCCGAACGGCGGCTTGGCCTTCGGGCGTGCGAAAATCGGCGATTACTGATGTTTTTCCGCGGTTTGCCGCATAAAAGTAGGCGGCGGTGTGGTCGTCTTCGCGGTCAATGAAAGGAGGCCCCCAGCGGCGGGTGTCGTCGCCTTCGGGCGCCTCGACCTTGGTGACTTCGGCGCCCAGATCCGCCAAAGATTGGCCAACCCATGGACCCGCGAGAATGCGCGCGAGTTCAACAACTTTCAAACCTTCAAGGGGCTTCATATCAGACTTTCAGCTTTCAGATGGTGTTGCGAATGATGTCAGACCTTACCAGATCCTGTTGTAAGGTTTGGCATGTAAGATGTGCGGTGATGCCTAGGTCTTACACAAGTTAAATTTCCCTAGCATCGCCCTCAATTCTGCGCAATAGCTGTGCCTAGCCCTTTCAGACGTAGCGGCAGCTTCGGCTCGGTGTCTTGACCCCAGGGCGGGCCTTGGCACACTGAAATGCAATAACATGTAGTATGCGACACCCAATGTGCGCAAAGGAGACCATCATGGCCAAGGATCTGGCACCTCAATCCAAACCTGATCTTGGGAGCTTCAACTGGGAAGATCCGTTTCTGATCGAAGGCCAGCTTGAAGAGGATGAGCGCATGGTGCGCGATGCGGCCAAGGCGTATTGCGATGAAAAGCTGGCACCGCGTGTCACGACCGCGTTTGAGAACGAAGAAACTGATCCTGAGATCTTTGCTGAGATGGGCGAAATGGGGCTTTTGGGCACCACGATTCCCGAGGAATATGGCGGCATTGGCGCGGGCTATGTGACCTATGGTCTGGTGGCGCGAGAAGTGGAGCGCGTTGACAGTGGGTATCGCTCGATGATGTCGGTGCAGAGCTCATTGGTGATGTATCCGATTTACGCATATGGCTCTGAAGAACAACGCAAAAAGTATCTTCCAAAGTTGGCGTCCGGAGAATGGATTGGCTGTTTCGGATTGACCGAACCGGATGCGGGCTCTGATCCCGGCGGCATGAAAACCAGCGCCAAAAAGGTTGATGGCGGCTATGTGCTAAACGGTGCGAAGATGTGGATTTCCAACGCACCGATTGCAGATGTGTTTGTGGTCTGGGCCAAGTCGGATGCCCATGGCGGCAAGATTCGTGGCTTTGTTTTGGACAAAGGCACCAAGGGGCTGTCCGCGCCAAAGATCATGCGCAAAGCGTCGCTGCGTGCGTCGATCACGGGCGAGATTGTGCTGGACAACGTTACCGTGTCTGAGGACGCACTTTTGCCAAATGTTGAAGGACTTAAGGGGCCCTTTGGCTGTTTGAACCGCGCGCGGTACGGCATTGCCTGGGGCGCGATGGGGGCGGCTGAATATTGCTGGCATGCGTCACGCCAATACGGGCTGGACCGTAAACAATTTGGCAAACCTCTAGCACAGACGCAGTTGTTTCAGCTCAAGCTTGCGAACATGCAGACCGAGATTTCGCTGGGCCTTCAGGCGGCGTTGCGGGTTGGCCGGTTGATGGACGAGGCCAAGGCCGCGCCGGAGATGGTGTCGATCATCAAACGCAACAACTGTGGCAAGGCGTTGGAGATCGCGCGCCATGCGCGGGATATGCATGGTGGCAACGGGATTTCGCTGGAATTTGGGGTGATCCGCCACATGGTCAATCTGGAGACCGTGAACACCTATGAAGGCACGCATGATGTGCATGCGCTTATTCTGGGGCGTGCTCAGACCGGCTTGCAGGCGTTTTTCTAGACGTAAGCATGAGCCTTTCGCCGGGTCGCTTCAGCGACTTTGGCGGGGGCTGGCAATCCCCAAAAACCCCTGTCTGTATTGCGTCGGTAACACGGCGGTATCGCGACAGTGTCAATTTGGGCGCGGATACGTGCGGGTTCAGTCTTCCCACCACCAAAATTGCGGCATCCAATCGGCTCCGTCACCATAGATCGGAAGCTCATCCGGAAAGCGCATTTCCCGGCGGTGCGCGATGCGGCCCACAGCGTAGGTCCAGATCGGAATGATGTAGCGACCCGAGGTCAGGATGCGATCCAGCGCGCGGGTGGCGGCGACAAAATCTTCTTGTGACTCTGCAGTCAGCATTTCGGTGATCATCGCGTCTGCAGCGGGCGAGGTGATGCCCGCAAGGTTGCGCGAACCGGGCTGCGCAGCTGCGTCCGAGCCCCAATAGAGCCGTTGCTCATTGCCCGGGCTAAGGGACAGCGCGCGGCGCTCTTTGGTGATGTCGAAGTCAAACGATCCGGTACGTTGCGAAAACTGCGCATTGTCGACCAAGGAAACTTTCACGTCGATGCCGAGGTTTTCCAAAGCCTTGCGCCATATGTCGATGATGGCTTTGTTCTGCGTGTCGTTTTGCGGCAGAAGAATTTCGAGGGTCAGAACCTCGCCATCCGCGTTTCGCATTTTGCCGTCGACCACATCCCAACCTGCGTCATTAAGCAATTGGATTGCGCTACGCATGTTGCGGCGGTTGCGGGCAGAGCCGTCGGAGGCTGGCAACGCGTACCCCTCAAGGGTTTCTGCGGGGAGGTCATCGGAAAATGGCGCGAGCAATTCGGCGACGCGGTCTTGGGCCGCGCCTGGGTGCATCGCGAGTTGCGAGCCTGAGAAGTAGGAGGAAATGCGCGGCTGGCGGCCTCCGGTCATCGTGTCATTGATGTATTCAAAATTAAAGCTGTGCATCAGCGCGTCCCGCACGCGGATGTCATTCAGCGGCGCGCGTCGGGTGTTCATCACGAAACCAGTGATGCCGGACGGTTTTTGATGAGGGATCTCGGATTTCACCACATCACCGGCGAGCGTGGCGGGGAAGTCGTATTGATTGGCCCATTTTTCGGCGTTGAATTCGCGTGCATAGGACACCGCGCCGGCCTTGAAGCTTTCAAACAGAACCTCGCCGTCGCCGTAAAAATCAATCTGGATTTTGTCAAAGTTATTGGTGCCGCGCCGCAAGGGAACGTCTGCGCCCCAATAGTCGGGGTTGCGAGCCAATGTCACCTGACGCCCGGGATCAAAATCGCTCACGACGTAGGGTGCCGAGCCAATCGGGAAATTATTCAGAGTTACATCCGCGATTTCATCATCGATGAATTGCGCTTTTTTCAGGATAGGGCGCAGGCCAGCAATCAGGGCGAGTTCGCGGTTCTCTGTGTTAAATGTCATGCGCACAGAGCGTGGGCCAGTGGCCTTGATGCTCTCCATCTGCTTCCAAAGCGTGTGGTAGCGCGGGTGGCCTTCCGTCCCGAGGACTTCGTAAGACCAGATCACATCTTCGACCGTCACGGGTGAGCCGTCAGAGAAGCGGGCTTCGTCGCGCAGGGTGAATTCGACCCAAGAACGATCCGGCGCGGTCTCGATGGATTCTGCGAGCAGGCCATATAGTGCAAACGGTTCGGCGCGGTTGCGTCCCATAAGTGATTCATAAACAAAGAATCTCAGCTGCCACGGGGCGTTTCCCTTGAGCACAAATGGGTTGAGCGAATCGAATGCACCGGTGTTGCCGGTCACAATTCGCCCACCTTTGGGCGCGTCGGGGTTGGCATAGGGCAGGGCGGTGAAATCGGACGGAAGGGCCGGCGCGCCATACATGGCGATGCCGTGGCCGGGTTCGGCGATTCCCTGTGAACCTAAGAAAACAACGGTTGCGGCGGCCGTCAGTGTCCATTTTAGAGAGAAACATACTGGTTTCATTGCTTCAACAATCCCCACTCGCCTTTGTTTTGTTAGGCCTAGCAGTAGCGAGGGTTCTGAGGCTTTTCAAACTTTTAGCTTGGAGTGCGGCGCACAAATGCCTATAAAGGAGTCACTGCTCGATAGGTTTCTTGCCTGTATGAAACCTGCCTCAATAACTTTACGCCCGCTTCGTGCGGGCGTTTTTTTTGCCTAAGTGAAACTTGGCTGAGCGGGTTACGTAAGACTACGGATACAGGGTGATCTCCCTTATTTTGCTGATGCAGCATGCTATGGTGCCGCTGCGACATCTGAAGGAAGGGAATCGATATGAGCCTGAAGGGCAAAACCGCGATCATAACCGGATCTAACTCGGGAATCGGTCTGGGCGTGGCCCGCGAAATGGCACGTGCGGGGGCGGAAGTGATTCTCAATTCGTTCACGGATCGGGACGAAGATCATGCCTTGGCCGCCGGGATCAGTGCAGAGTTTGGTGTAGCCGCTCGCTATATTCAGGCGGACATGTCCAACGGCGACGCCTGCCGCGCCTTGATTGAGACCGCAGGCGGCTGCGATATTCTGGTGAACAACGCCGGTATTCAGCATGTGGCGCCGATTGAGGAATTTCCGGTGGACAAATGGGACGCCATCATCGCGATCAACATGAATTCGGTGTTTCACACCACGGCCGCCGCGTTGCCGCACATGCGGGCGCGGGGCTGGGGTCGGGTGATCAACATCGCCAGCGCGCATGGATTGACCGCATCGCCGTACAAAGCGGCTTATGTGGCGGCGAAACACGGTGTGGTCGGCATGAGCAAGACGGTGGCACTTGAGACCGCTGAGGAGCCGATCACCTGTAATGCGATTTGTCCGGGCTATGTTTTGACACCGTTGGTGGAGGCGCAAATCCCGGACACCATGGAGAAATACAGCATGGGCCGTGATGAGGTGATCAAGAAGGTGATGCTGGAGCGTCAGCCAAGCCGTGAGTTTGCCACGGTCGAGCAATTGGGAGGCACAGTGTGTTTTCTGGCCAGCGATGCAGCGGCGCAGATCACCGGAACAACGATCAGTGTGGACGGCGGTTGGACCGCGATGTGATGTTGTTTTGCGGTGCGCCCCACGTGGGGCGCGTTTAGTCTTCGGGCGGCTGCGTCGGGTCTTTGGAGTTTGGATAGACCAGACCCGCGCTGATCACCAGTTTGGCGGCGTCTTCCACTGACATTTCAAGCTCGACAATGTCGTCTTTTGGGAAAAACAACAGGAAGCCTGAGGTCGGGTTGGGCGTGGTCGGGACAAAGACGCTCATCAAATCGCCGGTTGTGGCGGCAGTGTCGGCAACTTCGCCCTTGGCCGTTGTCGATATGAAGCCAATTGCCCAGATGCCGCGGCGTGGGTATTCGATCAGGCAGGCTTTTTCAAAGCTGCGTTCGGTTTGAGCAAAGATGGTTTCTGCGATCTGTTTTACGCCGGAATAGATCGAGCGCACCACGGGCATACGGCTGACCAGCCCTTCGCCCCAGTGAATGAGCGAACGGCCGAGCAAGCCTTTTGCGATCCAGCCGACCACAACGGTGAAGATCAAAAAGATGATCAGGCCGACGCCACGCAGGTTGATGCCGATGTATTTCTCAGGCTGGATTGTGTCCGGGATCAGCGGCAGCACGAAGCTGTCGACCCAGCCAACCAGAGTCCAGATCAACCAGATGGTCAGCGCGATGGGCAGAATGACAACAATGCCGGTCAGAAAGCTGGAGCGCAGGCGCCCCAAAAAGCTGGCTTTGTGTTTTTCTTCGTCAAATGGTGTAGTCATTTCCGGTCCCGCGCTTCCCTTACGTTCTAGTTAGGCATTTCGACGCGGGGGTGCAACGAGTTTACCCTAGGTCGCGCGGCTGTGACACAGGGACTTTAATAATTGGCCCGCAAGGTGCTCATTTCAGTGGCAATTTGCGCAGCAAGGCGGGCGTTGTTGCGCACAAGCGCAATATTGGCGACGAGGGACTTGCCGTCCGTCAGTTCAAAAATGCGCTGCAGAAGGAAAGGCGTGACGCCTTTGCCGGAGACGCCTTGTGCGTCGGCTTCTTGCGTGGCCTGTGCGATGACGGGCGCCAGTTCGCTGGCGGGAATTTCGGCGTCCGCTGGGATCGGGTTGGCGATCAGTTGGCCGCCGGGCAGGTTCATCGCCTGACGCATGAGCGCGGCGCGGGCCATTTCGGCGGCGCTGTTCATGCGCAGCGGTGCGACGAGGTCTGAGGTGGCCGACCAGAAGGCAGGAAAGCTGTCCTGACCATAAGCGATCACCGGCACGCCGTGGGTTTCAAGAACCTCAAGCGTTTTTGGAATGTCGAGAATGGCTTTGGCACCTGCGGCCACCACGGTCACGGGAGTTGCGGCGAGTTCCAGCAAGTCGGCGGAGATGTCAAAGCTGAGTTCGGCGCCTTTGTGCACGCCCCCGATGCCGCCGGTGGCAAAGACATCAATGCAGGCCAAATTTGCCGCGATCATTGTGGCGGCAACAGTTGTGGCGCCCATGCCACCCTTGGCCATGATCACGGGCATGTCGGCGCGGGACACTTTAGCCACGTCTTTGGCTTGAGCCAAACCTTCGAGTTGTGCGTCGGTCAGACCGACGTGCAGTGTGCCGTTGATCACAGCGATGGTGGCGGGCGTTGCGCCTGCGGCGCGGATGTCGGCTTCAACCTGTCGCGCAACTTCTAGGTTTTGCGGATAGGGCATGCCGTGGGTGATGATGGTGCTTTCAAGCGCCACAACAGGGGCGCCGTTTTTCTGCGCGTCGATCACTTCGGGGGAGCGGGTCAGGGTCATCATGTGGCGTGTTCTCCGGAAACGTATTTGGCCGCAGCCGTCAGAGCGCGGTCGAGCGCCTCTTTGCGGGTGCAGCCTTGGGACTCGGCCACGATATGGGCGGCCATAAAGGTGTCGCCAGCGCCGGTGACACGGGTCACCAGAACCGCGGGCGGTTGTTGGGTGATGATGCCCTCGACCGTGCCGTCAGAGGCGTCGTTGCCGCCATCGGTGACCAGCGCGCGGGCGGCGCCGCGATCCAGCAGGCCTTGGGCGGCCGCTTGTGAGGTTGTGAACTCTTTCTGGCAGAGATAGCCAGCTTCCTCCAAGTTCACATACAGCACGGCGCGTGAGTGCATCAGGAAGGGCATCAAGCGTTCGGCTTTGCCCGGAGATGCAGGCGCGACGCGGAGGTCGGCGGAGGCAAACAGCGGGCTGCGCGCGATTTGATCCAAAAGGCGTTGGGTCAAGTTGCCGTCAAGCGCGATCAGGCCCGGATAGGGCGCGGTCTCAGACCCAAGCGAGCCGTCTTCGAGCGGAGTCAGGATCTTGTCGCCAGCTGCCTCAAGCGAATGGGCATCGGCAATCGCCGCGATCAGGCCGTTTTTGCCTTCGACGGCCATATAGGTGTCGGTCGGCAAATCAGCGGAACGATAGACATAGTCCATGATTGCGCCCATCTCAGAGCAGGAAGTCATCAGCTCGTCACCCTCGGCGTCGCGACCGATGGCGGTGAGCGTCGCGGGGCGCACCCCGAAACGCGCCAGCGTCATGGCAATATTCCATGCAACGCCGCCAGGCAGGCGGGTGATGCGACCGGGCACATCGGAGCCCTGACGCATGTGGCTTGGCGCACGGCCGATGATGTCCCAGAGGACAGAGCCGATGCAAAGAATGTCAGGCGACTGGGTCATGAAAGGTCTCAGGCGGTAAACGCGGCGCGGAAGTCCGCGAGTTTGGCAACGGGATCGTCGGTTTTCCAGATTTCTTCGCCAATGCCGAAGAAGTCTGTGAAGGGTGAAAGCTGTGCGATGATGTTGGTGTCGAGTGCGCCTTCGGCCACAACCGGCACTTCGATCATTTGCGACCACCACTGAAACAGGTCTTTTTCCGCCAGAGTACCGTCACCCAGCGGAGTGTTTCCCACGGGTCCGAAGCTGACATAATCGGCGCCGTGTTCGCCAGCGGTCATGCCATCGTGGCTGGACGCGCCACAGAAGGCGCCAACCACGGCGTCATCGCCCAGGTCTTTGCGCACCTTGCGCACAGAGCGCGCAGCGTCGGTCAGATGCACGCCGTCAAGGCCAAGGCGTTCTGAAAGCAGCACATGTTCGGAGATCACCAGTGCCACGTCGCGGTCGTAGGTGATGTCGCGCAGCGCGTCGGCGGCGCGGGAAATGCGGTCTTCGTCGCGGGTGGCAAGCGCAAGGCGCACACAGGCGATGTCGGCGCTGTCTAAGACGGCGGCGAGTTGGTCGGGGAAGCGGGAGAGTTCAATGTCCGGGGGCGTGATCAAATAGATCTGCGGCTGCTCTGTGTCGGCCATGCGGGGCTCTCCTTGGGTACCTGTCGAGGTGATTGCGCCGCTATAGCGCGGAAATTCGGGATTGGCTATGCGGGTTAAGCTATTTGGGCGGCAAGCTGCGTGCGTTTGTGAGCGCAAGCGCGATGACTTCGGCGCGGCGATCGTCGTCTGCCAGCAAGTCTTCGGAAATGTCGACCATGCCGCCCATTGGACGTCCGGTGAACGACAAAGGATCAACGCCGTCAATTTCAAGCGCCTCCGCCTCGCGCGATTTGCCGACACGCGCCATGCCGCCGCCTTTGTGGACGCCGCAGACCATATTGCCATGCAGCAGAAAGCAGAGCCCGCCGAACATCCTTTTCTCGGTAATGCCTTCGATGTCGAGCAGTTCCTCACGCATCAATGTGGCGTGTCCTTCATCATAGGGCATGTGATTCCTCCGTGTTGGATACAGAGACATTAAGCCTGCAGCGCGGATATTTATAGCAAGAGGAAGCGGGGGGCGCTTGTTTAGAAACCTATGAGGGGGTATCAGCGGGCGGATTTCCTCATGGAGTGCCGATATGTCCAGCGACCAGCCGCAGCCTGCTTTTGTTTTGGTGCGCCCCCAGATGGGGGAGAACATCGGCGGTGCCGCGCGTGCGATGTTGAATTTTGGTCTCGACAAGATGCGGGTTGTGGACCCGCGCGATGGTTGGCCAAACGAGCGTGCCGTGGCGATGGCGTCGGGTGCTGGACGGGTTTTGGACGGGGCTTTGCTGACCGAAACCACCGAGGCGGCGCTTGCGGATTGTCATTATGTTTTTGCCACCACTGCGCGGGCGCGGGGGCTGACCAAGCCGGTGGTCACGCCGGAGAAGGCGATGCAGCAGGCAGCGGAGATGATCGAACGCGGCGAAAAGGTTGCCGTGTTGTTCGGGCCGGAACGGGCAGGGCTTGAGAACGAGGATATTGCGCGGGCGAACGCCATAATCAACGTGCCGGTGAACCCTGAATATGCCTCGCTGAATTTGGCGCAATGCGTGTTGTTGACCGCTTATGAGTGGCGGCGCGCAAGCGCGGAATTTGTGGCCGAGCGTGTCGATATGGCAAAAACCGACTGGGCGACGCATTCGGAAATGGAGGCGCTGGAGCGTCACTATGAAGAGCGTTTGGATGAGGCGGGATTCTTTTATCCCGAACCCAAAGCAGAGGGTATGAAAATCAATCTGCGCAACATGTGGAGCCGTATGCGTTTGACACGGGCGGATGTGCAGATGTTGCACGGCGTGATGCGGCAAATGGTGCGCTGGAAAGATCGCTCTGAATAAGGGTTCATCTGTGGTTGAAGCGCGCCCAGAAGACACATAACCTCGCAGCCAAATCAGGAGCGCAGCGATGAGCCAGAAACGCAGCATTTTCGAAGACGTCAGCAATGAGTCCCCCAAGGAAGCCGCAAAGGCTGTTGGGGTGATTGACGGTGGCACCAAAGGTGCGCGGCGCGGGATTCGCGTCTGGCTGATGGTGTTGTTTGCGCTGGTGATGGCGATGATTGTGGTGGGCGGGCTGACGCGGCTTACTGATAGCGGGTTGTCGATCACCGAATGGCGACCTGTGACTGGCGCGCTGCCGCCGATGAGCGAGATCGAGTGGCAGTCAGAATTCGACAAATACAAGCAGATCGACCAGTGGGAGATCGAGAACCAGTGGATGACGCTGGCGGACTTCAAAACCATCTATTGGTGGGAATGGGGGCATCGTCAGCTTGGTCGGGTAATCGGGCTGGTTTGGGCGCTTGGGTTCTTTGGTTTCCTGGTGGCACGACAAATCCCGACCGGCTGGACCGGACGGCTGTTGTTGATCGGCGCGCTGGGTGGCGCGCAAGGCGCTGTCGGTTGGTGGATGGTTGCCAGCGGCGTGACCTCTGGACAGGGTGTGACCACGGTGGCGAGCTATCGTTTGGCGACGCATCTGGGGCTGGCATTCATCATTATGGGCTTTATCGGCTGGTATATACTGATGATGGGGCGCTCAGAGCGTGACTTGATGCAGGCACGGCGCGGCAAAGAAGCGAAGTTGTTTGGCCTGTCGACAGGCCTGTTGCACATGAGCTTTGTGCAAATTCTGCTCGGCGCTTTGGTGGCCGGTATTGATGCGGGTCGCAGCTATACTGATTGGCCGCTGATGGGCGGGCAGGTGATCCCGCCTGATCCGATGATGCTGGAGCCGGCGTGGCGGAATTTCTTTGAAAATCCCGGCCTTGTGCAGTTTGTGCATCGTATCTGGGGGTATCTGTTGGTGATCTTCGCTGTGGTTGTCTGGCGGCGTGCGCAGGGGTCTGCTCATTCGGCCACCCGGTTTGCGTTTAATGCTGCAATTGCCGCGATTGCTGTGCAGATTGCCGTTGGTATTGCCACCGTTGTTTATGCTGCTCCCGTGCACATCGCGATTGTGCATCAG
The DNA here is from genome assembly GCF_947331465.1 of Shimia sp. Alg240-R146. Lineage (GTDB taxonomy): Bacteria > Pseudomonadota > Alphaproteobacteria > Rhodobacterales > Rhodobacteraceae > Shimia. Next base: position 938,474 of record NZ_CAMZOK010000002.1, read on the forward strand.
GGCGTGGCCATTGCTGTTTGGGCGCTGATCCTGCGGGCGCGGTTCCTGAGCCATTATCCGATTGCATCGTCCGTTCGCGACGCGACCTGAAAAGAGGAAAACAAGAATGTCTGCATATAAGCAGTTGATGGCGTTTGAGCATACGACTCAGGCTTTGGGTCAGGTTGCCGGCCGTTTGGGCTGGGATCAGGAGGCAATCATGCCAGCGGGAGCAGCCCCGCAGCGGGCCGAGGAAATGGCCGCGATGGAAAGCGTGCTGCACGCGCGCCGAATTGACCCAAAGGTTGGGACGTGGTTGTCAGAGATTGACGATGCGCAGCTTGGCGAAGTCGAGCGTGCCCATATGCGCCACATCCGTAAATCGTATGAGAGAACGTCAAAAGTGCCTGCGGATCTGGCCGCAGAAATTGCCAAGGTCACCAGCCGGGCTCAAGGCATCTGGGCACAGGCGCGGGCCGATGAAGATGTGGCTGCGTTTTTGCCGACGCTAAAAGAAGTTGTGGGCCTTAAGCAGCAAGAAGGTCAGGCATTGGCAGCGGGTGGCGATGTCTATGACGCCATGGTCGATGACTATGAGCCGGAAATGACGGCCAACGAAATTGCGGCGATGTTTGATGCGATGCGGCCCCGTCTGGTTGCCTTGCGCGAAGCGGTTCTGGCGGCGAAAGCCCCGCCGAAACTGACCGGATCCTTTCCATCTGCGGCGCAAATGGCGTTGACAGAAAAGCTGGCGGCATCGTTTGGCTATGATTTTGATCACGGGCGGATTGACCAGGTCACCCATCCGTTCTGTTCGGGCAGCGGTCTGGACGTGCGCATCACCACGCGCACAACGGATGAGCCGTTCAACTGTTTTTATTCGACCATTCATGAGGTCGGCCACGCCGCCTATGAGCAGGGCATCGACAAGGCGTATCTTCTGACTCCGCTGGGACGTGGCGTGTCGATGGGCGTGCACGAAAGCCAGAGCAGAATTTATGAAAACCAACTGGGGCGCAGTCGCGCATATACCGATTGGCTGTTCCCGCAGATGCAAGCGGCGTTTGGCGACTTTGGCGTTGATAACGCTGAGGATTTCTATGGCACTGTGAACCGGGTTAACGACGGCTATATCCGTACCGAAGCCGATGAGGTGCAGTATAATTTGCACATCATGCTGCGCTTTGATCTGGAGCGCGCGTTGATGCTGGGCGATCTGGCGGTTGATGACCTTGAGGCGGCTTGGAACGACCGGTTTGAATCTGATTTCGGATATGCCGTGGACAAGCCATCCAATGGCGTGTTGCAGGACGTGCACTGGTCGGTTGGTCTATTTGGGTATTTCCCGACCTATTCGTTGGGCAATGTCTACGCGGGCTGCCTGAACGAAGCGCTGCGCAAAGCAGTGCCGAATTTGGAAGGCCAACTGGCGCAGGGCGATACGTCGGCGGCCACGGGCTGGTTGCGGGAAAACCTGCAGCAGTTTGGCGGCTTGCGTACACCGGCGGAAACCATTGAACACGCCACCGGGGCCGCACCGAATGGCGGGCCTTTGCTGGATTATCTAGAAGCGAAATTCGGCGATATCTACAAGCTTTGAAGCCTTAGAGATATCAGGTTTTGGGGGGCGCTTATGCGTCCCCACTTTTCGTGCGTGTTAGTTGCGCAAGCAGACCGCGGCTTGTCCGACGCTTGTCTTTGCGATGTTCAGCGAGTCTTCGCTAAAGGCGAGGTAGCGTACTATATCCCCGCTTTGCAGATGGATCTCTCCGTCATCGGTCACAATATAGGCGTCCTGGGTTACCTGATTGCCTGTGCGAATTTCATATGGGAACTCCCGTGCATCGGCAGGGACATCCGCAAACTCCATCTCATACTCTTTCTTGAGCAAAGTGCAGGTGTAGTTCGCTCCGCTGAATGCGGCGTGGGCTGTGCTGGCGTCTACGGGTTTCATGTCGGCCAAAGCGAAGGTCGGGACAGCAAAAAGGCAGGCCGCGAAAAGTGCAGGTGTTTTCATCACTTGGCTCCCAAAAAGTGTTTCTGAGTAAACATGCGATGTGGCTATCGGGATGACAAGCCAAGAAAAAACGGCGCCTGATTGAGGCGCCGTTTAAGAGGGTCTTTGATGGAGCAGGATCAGCTTTCGCTGACATCTGCGTCCTCTTCGTCGTCATTTTGTTCTGCAATCCAGGCGACCGAAACGACTTCTTCGTTCTTGCCGGTGTTGAAGACTTTCACACCACCTGCAGAGCGCGAGCGGAAGGAAATACCGTCCACGGGCACCCGGATGGATTGACCTTTGGAGGTTGCCAGCATGATCTGGTCGCCCATCTCAACCGGGAAAGACGCGACAAGTTCACCGCCGCGCATGGCCTTGTCCATGGCCGCGACGCCCATGCCACCCCGTCCGCGGACAGGGTAGTCGTGACTGGAACTGATCTTGCCGGCCCCACCGGAGGTGATGGTCAGGATCAGGTTTTCGGAGGCGGACATTTCAGCATAGCGTTCCTGGCTGAGTTCACCTGCAGGGATGTCTTCGTCGTCGGAATCCTCGTCCGTCAGACCGGCCACGGCGCGGCGCATCTTGAGATAGGCGGCGCGCTCTTCGCTTTCGGCGCGGAAGTGGCGGATGATCGACATCGAGACGACCTCATCCTTGCCGCTCAGCTTGATGCCGCGAACCCCAACGGAGGCGCGCGAGTTGAAGACGCGAACCTCGGTTGTCGGGAAGCGGATTGCACGGCCCGAGTTGGTCACCAGCATCACGTCGTCTTCTTCCGTACAAATGCGCGCGTTGATCAGCTTGGTGTCGGCGTTGTCGTCCTCAAACTTCATAGCGATCTTGCCGTTTGATTTCACATTAGTGAAGTCTGACAGTCGGTTACGACGCACAGTTCCCGCGGATGTGGCAAAGACGATTTGCAGGTCGTTCCATTCTTCTTCGGGGCGATCGACCGGCATGATTGCCGCAATCGAGACACCTGTCGGGATGGGTAGGATGTTGACGATGGCCTTGCCCTTGGCGGTGCGACCACCTTGTGGCAGACGCCACGTTTTGAGCTTGTAGGCCATGCCGTCGGTGGTGAAGAACAAGAGCTGGGTGTGGGTGTTGGCCACAAAGAGAGTGGTGACCACGTCCTCTTCTTTGGTCTGCATGCCCGAAATCCCCTTGCCGCCGCGCTTCTGAGCGCGGAAATCGGCAAGCGGAGTGCGTTTGATGTACCCGCCGGAAGTGACGGTCACGACCATATCTTCGCGTTCGATCAGGTCTTCGTCGTCCATGTCACCGGACCAGTCGACGATTTGGGTGCGGCGGTCGACGGCGAAGCTTTCACGAACATCGCGCAGCTCGTCGCAGATGATACCCATGATACGCTCACGTGAGCCGAGAATTTCTAGGTATTCCTTGATCTTAGCGGCCAGTTCCTCGAGCTCGTCGGTGACTTCTTTGACGCCAATCTGGGTCAGACGTTGCAGGCGCAATTCGAGGATCGCACGGGCCTGCGTTTCGGACAGGTTATAGGTGCCGTCGTCATTCATCTTATGGGTCGGATCGTCGATCAAACGGATGTAGGCGGCGATGCTTTCGGCGGGCCAACGGCGCGTCATCAGCTTTTCGCGCGCCTCGGCAGCGTCGGCGGAGGCGCGGATGGTGGCGACCACTTCGTCGACGTTGGTGACAGCGACGGCCAAACCGCAAAGGATATGACTGCGCTCGCGGGCTTTGCGCAACATGTAAGCTGTGCGGCGCGCGACAACCTCTTCACGGAAATCGATAAATGATGTCAGGAACTTACGCAGTGTAAGTTGTTCAGGCCGGCCGCCATTCAGGGCCAGCATGTTGCACCCGAAGTAGGTTTGCATCGGCGTAAACCGGAAGAGCTGGTTCAACACGACCTCAGCAGTGGCGTCGCGTTTGAGCTCGACAACCACACGCACGCCGTTGCGATCAGATTCATCCTGAACGTGGGCGATGCCCTCGATGCGTTTTTCACGCGCGGCTTCGGCGATCTTTTCAATCATAGACGCCTTGTTGACCTGATAGGGGATCTCGTCGATCACAATCGCCCAACGGTCTTTGCGGATCTCTTCGACGCGGGTTTTGGAGCGGATGATAACGCTGCCGCGCCCTTCGAGATAGGCTTTACGGGCGCCGGAGCGGCCCAGCAGAATGCCGCCAGTGGGAAAATCGGGGCCAGGCACGTAATCGATCAGCTGTTCGCTTGTCAGGTCCGGATCTTCGATCAAAGCAAGCGTGGCGTCGACAACTTCTCCCAAGTTGTGGGGGGGAATGTTGGTGGCCATACCCACGGCGATGCCGCCCGCACCGTTGACCAGCATGTTCGGAAAGCGGGCCGGAAGAACGGTGGGTTCCTGGTCCTTGCCGTCGTAGTTGTCCTGAAAATCGACGGTTTCTTTATCGATGTCAGCCAGCAGGGACGCTGCCGGTTTGTCCATGCGGACTTCGGTGTAGCGCATGGCGGCAGGGTTGTCGCCGTCCATTGAGCCAAAGTTACCCTGACCATCCAGAAGCGGCAGAGACATCGAGAAATCCTGCGCCATCCGCACAAGCGCGTCATAGATCGCGCTGTCGCCATGGGGGTGGTATTTACCCATGACGTCGCCAACCGGACGGGCCGATTTGCGATAGGATTTGTCGTGGCTGTTTCCGGATTCATGCATCGCATAGAGAATGCGGCGGTGGACCGGTTTCAGGCCGTCACGCAGGTCAGGAATGGCACGGCTGACGATCACGCTCATGGCGTAGTCGAGATAGGAGGTGCTCATCTCTTCTTCGATGGTGACGGACGGACCGTCGTGGATCATCCGCTGGTGAGTGGATTCGTCTTCGTTTTCAGGGGTTTCTGGCGTGTCGCTCAAGTCCCGGTCTCGCTTCTTTGTGGCGGTCAATATCTTGTTACAAAACGTATATCAGAGGCAGGATATAGGGCGCAATGGCTGAGGTGGCAGTGGACTGCCAGAAGCGTAAAAATGCCGATAAGAGTATGAATTTATTGAACTTCAATGCGAATTTAATTGGGCATTGCAACGAAGGCGAAATCTGATCTGTTCACAGCAGGAAATCTGCGCAAGACTGAACCAGTTCTATCTGTCATTTCGGAAGGGGTCTCTATGGCGCATTTCAAGTTGCGTGTTGCGGTCATTTCATTGCTTGGCTGTACCGGTTTTTCAGCGGATGCGCAGGCAGAAAACGCCTGGCAGAAACTCAAGAAAGGTGCCGCTCAGACCGGAGAGGCAATTGGCGACGGCGCGGAGGCCGTTGGTGGTGCCATCAACAAGGGGGCAAAGGCCGTTGGCAACAGCATATCCTCCACCGGTGAGTTGCTGTCCAACGAAGAAACGCCCGAACAAACGCGCGCCCGTCTGGATGCCATGTCGGATAGCATTCTCGCGCGTCTTTTGAGGGAAAATGCCGATGCTTCTGCGCTCTATCAGGCCAGCGCTGGATTTGCCGCGTTTGACACACGAAAAGTGACCATCTTTCCGGTCTCAGCGGGCTATGGGCGCGGCGTGGCTGTCGGGCCGGAAGGGGCACGAACCTATATGAATATGGGCACAGGCGGCGTGGGCGCTGCGCTTGGAATAGGTGGTTTTGAAACGCAGTTTGTCATTTTGTTTGAGACAACGACGGATTTTGACAGCTTTGTAATCAACGGCTTTGATGCAACCGCAGGCATGGGCAGCATGTCGGACGAAGGCCGCGATGACGAGAGCGTGCGGTTCGTGGATGGGCGGTCTTTCTTTTTGCTGGATAAGAAAGGTTGGCGCGTGAATGCCAATGCTGAAGGCACCAAATACTGGCGCTCGCCCGAGTTGAACTAGGCCGCTGTGACGTGGCGTTGCCAAAACGGACACCATCTGGGGCAAAGTCGCGGTCGGGCCTATGGTTTGTCACAACCTAACAGGAGGCGCGTCATGCAACGAATTTTGGTGGATCAGACCGACATCACAAAGACACAAGTTCAAGAGGTTGCCTCAGCACCTCTGGCTGACGGGCAGGCCCGGATGAAAATCCGTCGCTTTGCGTTGACGGCGAACAATGTGACCTATGCCGCGTCGGGTTTTATGATCGGCTACTGGCATTTCTTTCCGACCGGCATCGAAGGTCAGGGCATCGTGCCGGTCTGGGGCTTTGCAGAAGTGGTCGAGAGCGCCTCGGAGGTTCTTGAAGTTGGTGAGCGTCTTTATGGCTTTTGGCCGATGGCAGACGAGTTGGTGATCACGCCACAGGATATGGGCGGCAAAACTGTGCTTGATGCCAGCGACCATCGCGCCAAGTTGCCTGTGGTGTACAACCGCTATACCCGAAGCACGGAAAAACCCGCCGATCTTGAGGGGTATCAATCCCTTTTGCAGCCACTGTTGGCGACGTCTTACCTGCTGTTTGATTGGCTGAAGGATAACGAATTTTTTGATGCAAAACAGATAATTGTAGGAAGCGCTTCATCTAAAACCGGTCTTGGATTATGCAAGTTTCTTGCCGAACTCGACGGGCGGCCAGTGAAGATTGTTGGTCTGACGTCGTCAGGCAATGCAGACTATGTGGCGGCGCAATCCGGCGCGGACAGCGTGGTGACCTATGACAAGATTGAGACGTTGGACAAAGTCCCCTCGGTCTACGTCGATATGTCGGGCAATGCAGACGTAAAACGGAGGTTGCACGCGCATTTGGCGGATGATTTGCGCCACTCCAGCGCGGTAGGCACCAGCCACTGGGATCAATTCAAGGCCAAACAGGAGCTTGAAGGCGTGAAGCCGCAGTTCTTCTTTGCGCCAAGCCAGATTGAGAAACGTCGCGCAGAATGGGGTCCGGGCGAGATTGAGCGGCAAATCACAGCGGGTTGGAAACGGCTGGCGGCGGATGCGAGCGCGTGGTTGGACCTAAAAGAACATGTCGGGCTGGACGCCGTCGCTGACGTCTATGGCGCATTGGCTACCGGGCAGGCGAATGCCCGCCACGGTCACGTTGTGAACCTTTAGGCCGAACAGCTGGCCCCGCCAAGCACGCAAAACTTGGCACAATGCGGATGGTTGAGCGCGACGTCGCGCTCGGCCTCTTCCAATGAGGCGCCCAAATCAAATTGCGGATCATACGGCAGCAGGGTGCAGGCAATCACCGAAGGGGCGTCAGCGCCTTTGTGACGGACCACCATGCGTGAATTGGAACACATGACCTCGGATGGGGATTTGTTCAGGATCGACCAGCAGTCCGTCGTAATTTCCGGCACATCGACGGTTTCATCCATTTCCGGAAAAAGTATAGTTTTTGCAGGGCTTTGAGCTTCAATATCGAAACCTTCATCCGCAAAAAGTTGCGCGTAACCGGCCCGCGAGTCAGCGTCGCTTTCGCCCCAGACGGTGCGGCCGGCAACTGTCATTTGGAAGCCTTCGTCACGCAGCCATCGCATGCCTTGCAGGGTACGCTCAAAGCTGCCTTTTCCGCGTTCTTTGTCGTGCAACTCGGCGCCATAGTGGTCAACGGAAATGCGGAAGGTCAGCTTGTCGCGATAGCTGTCCCTAAGAGAAAGAATGCCCTCTTTGACGCGTTTTCGCATCATTGGTTGCATGGCATTTGTCAGGATCAACACCTCATAGCCGCGCTCAAGCGCGCGGCGGGTCATTTCCACCATCTCAGGGTTCATGAAGGGCTCACCACCGGTAAACCCGATTTCACGCACACCCCAGTTCCGATCGTCCAGTTGATCGAGGTAGTCAGAGACTTCATCCGCCGTCAGATAGACAAGCGCGTCATTGCTGGGCGAGGACAGAATATAGCAGTTCTCACACTTGATATTGCAGAGCGTTCCGGTGTTGAACCAAAGGGTCTGCGGGTCGGTGAGGGACACAGTTGCGCGTGTGTCGCCTTTGGCCGTCAGATGCGGGTCAACAAATTTCTCTGAGAGCCGGGACTGGGTCGCGTGGTCTTTCATGTGCCTGTCACTTCTTTTTGGTGCAACGGAGGTAGCCGTTAAGTGGCCAACTGGTAAAGAGCTTTGCGTTTGGCTGACACAGTTGTGATGCGTGCTTGCGATGATACAATCGCGGTGCTACATCCGAATTAGCGGCTTCGTTAGCGCTAACGAATTTCAAATTGAACGTCGCTGGGGCTGGATTGTCTTGGCGATGACAGGAAAGACAAACGACATGGTCTCGCGCACAATTCCAGTGGACTCTTTTGATCTGGTGGTGATCGGTGGAACAGGCGATCTCGCAAGGCGCAAAATCCTGCCTGCGTTGTTCAAAAGGTTTTGCTCGGGCCAAGTGGCCGGAGAAAGTCGGTTGATTGGTGCGGCACGGCGGGCGTTTGACACAGATGGGTATCGTGCATTTGTGCGCGACGCATTGCGCGAGTTCGCAGGCGAGATTGCTCTGGATGAAGACGCGGTTGCAAAGTTCTGTGCCACGGTGGATTACGTGGCGATTGATGCGCGCGGCGACAACGGCTGGCAAGATTTGGCGGATTTGATGGAGGCGGGGGCTGCACCCGATGCGGTGCGGGCTTTCTACTTCTCGGTTGGTCCGGGCCTGTTTTCCGAAATAGCTCAAAAACTGCAACGCTTTGGCTTGACCAATGAAGCCAGTCGGGTGGTGGTCGAAAAACCCTTTGGTCGGGATCTGGACAGCGCGCGGGCGCTCAATGCGCAGTTGGCGCAGTATTTTGACGAAAGCCAGATCTACCGGATTGACCATTATCTCGGCAAAGAGACCGTTCAAAACCTGATGGCAGTGCGGTTTGGCAATATGCTGTTTGAGCCGCTGTGGAATGCGCAATACATCGACCATATCCAGATCACGGTCGCAGAAAGCGTAGGTGTCGAGGGGCGGGGCGAGTTTTATGATCGTGCCGGAACCATGCGGGACATGGTGCAGAACCATCTGATGCAATTGCTGTGCCTGATCGCGATGGAGCCTCCGGCGCATTTTGATCCGGATGCGGTGCGCGATGAAAAGCTCAAGGTGATCCGTGCGCTTGATGGGGTTCAGCCACATCATATCGTGCGTGGGCAATACACAGCCTCGGACGGCGCGCTGAGCTATCGTGAAGATGTGGGCAATGAACGGTCCAAAACCGAGAGTTTCGTGGCCCTGAAATGCCACCTCAACAATTGGCGGTGGGCCGGAACGCCGTTTTATTTGCGCACTGGCAAGCGGTTGAGCCATCGCGATAGCGAGATCACCGTTGTGTTCAAAGACACGCCGCATTCGATTTTTGGGCCCGAAGCAGGGCGGCATCGCAACGAGTTGACCATTCAGTTGCAACCAAACGAGGGCATTACGCTGGGCGTGACCATCAAAGAACCGGGGCCGGGTGGAATGCGGTTGGTGGACGTGCCGCTGGACATGAGTTTTGCCGAGGCATTGGGCCCGAGCGCGGATACGCCGGATGCTTATGAGCGGCTGATTATGGATGTGATCCGCGGCAACCAAACGTTGTTCATGCGCAATGATGAGGTTGAGGCTGCCTGGGCTTGGACCGATCCGATTATTCGCGGCTGGGAAGCGCGCGGCGATGTGCCCAAACCTTATGATGCCTATAGCGCAGGGCCGGACGATGCCATGCTGATGATGCGCCGGGACGGGCGCGAATGGAAAGGACTGAGCAAGTGAATTTCATCAAATACCCCGATGCGGACATGATGATGATGGACGTCGCCAATGTGCTGGCGGATGATCTGGCGGAGGCCCTGCACGCCAAAGATCGTGTGACCTTTGCCGTACCGGGTGGCACGACGCCCGGACCTATTTTTGATGCGCTGAGCGCGGTAGATCTGCCTTGGGAGCGGGTTAATGTCATGCTGACGGATGAGCGTTGGGTGCCGGAAGACCATGAGCGGTCCAACACTGCATTGGTTAAGGCGCGGCTTATTACCAACCGCGCGGTCGGCGCGCGGTTTTTGCCGTTTTATGCGCCATCTGAACAGCCTGAAGACGTTTTGAGCGACGTGGAAGCGGCCTTGCTTGGGGCGATGCCGGTGGATGTCGCGTTGCTTGGCATGGGTGCCGATATGCACACGGCGTCGTTGTTTCCCGACAGCGACGGTTTGGCGGCAGCATTGGCCGATGATGCGCCCATTCTGGTGCCTGTGCGCAAACCGGAGTTACCGGACGTGCGGGTGTCCTTGTCAGCGCGGGTGTTAAACGGTGCGATGCGCAAGCATCTGGTTATCAAGGGCGACGATAAGAAAGCCGCGCTTAAGGCCGCAGGTGATTTGCCGGTTGAGAAAGCCCCGATCAAATCAGTGCTAAGCGGTGCCGACGTGCACTGGAGCAAGGGATAACGCCATGTGGACTGAATTGGATGCCATGTCTGGGGACGCTAGGTCGCGTCCGATTTCGGAATTATTTGACGCGGATGCGACGCGGGCCGAGGGGTTCTCGATCGAAACCGATGGGGTGTTGTTTGACTACTCCAAAACATCGATCGATGTGAACGGCCGCGCCGCGCTTTTGGCGCTGGCTGAGGCGGCCGGAGTTGCCGAGAAGCGTGCGTCGATGTTCGCCGGTGCAGCCATTAACGAAACCGAAGGCCGGGCGGTGCTGCACACGGCGCTGCGGGCCTTGGATGCCGATGCAATCATCGTCGATGGCGAAAACGTGTTACCCGAGGTGGCCGCGACACGGGCGCGGATGAGCACATTGGCCCGGGCCGTGCGCGATGGCAGTTTTGGTCGGATCACGGATGTGGTGAATATCGGCATCGGCGGATCAGACCTTGGTCCATTGATGGCGGTATTGGCTTTGGCGCCGTATCACGATGGACCGAAATGTCACTTCATCTCAAACGTGGATGGCGGCGATCTGACGGATACGTTGGCCGGTCTGGACCCGGCGAGCACGATGTTCATCGTCGCGTCCAAGACCTTTACCACCCAGGAAACATTGCTGAACGCGAAGTCCGCTTTGGCGTGGGCCGGCGGTGAGGCGGCATTGGGCCGGTTTGTCGCAATTTCCACTGCGGTCGAGAAATGTGCAGAGTTTGGCATTCCTGCGGAACGCGTGTTTGGGTTTGAAGACTGGGTTGGTGGTCGCTATTCGATGTGGGGCCCCATCGGTTTCGCAATCATGTTGGCGATTGGACCGGACGCGTTTGAGAGTTTTCTGCGCGGCGCGCAGGCGATGGATCAGCATTTCCAGAACGCGGAATTTGGGCAAAACATGCCGGTGATGCTGGCGCTGACGGGCATCTGGAACCAACAGGTGTGTGGTCATCCAACGCGTGCGGTGCTGCCATATGAGCAACGTTTGTCGCGTCTGCCAGCGTATCTGCAGCAGTTGGAAATGGAATCAAACGGCAAATCAGTTGCGCTGGACGGCAGTCCGCTGGACCGAGTGGCGGGACCAATTGTTTGGGGGGAACCCGGAACCAACGGTCAGCATGCGTTTTATCAATTGATCCACCAAGGGCAGCAGGTTGTGCCGTGCGAATTCTTGATTGGTGCTGAAGGACATGAGCCGGAGTTGATGGCGCATCATCGGGCTTTGGTTGCAAACTGTCTGGCGCAATCGGAAGCGCTGTTGCGCGGGCGCACCGAGGACGAAGCGCGGGCGCAATTGGTTGAACAGGGCGTTGCAGGAGCAAAGCTCGATCAACTGGCGAAACATCGGGTTTTCTCGGGCAATCGGCCGTCGACCACGTTACTCTATCCGCGATTGACGCCGTATGTGCTGGGTCAGATTGTGGCGCTGTATGAGCATCGGGTTTTTGTCGAGGGCGTGATCTATGGCATCAATTCGTTTGACCAATGGGGCGTCGAATTGGGCAAAGAACTCGCAGGTGGGTTGGTGCCAGCGGTTGAGGGCCAGGATGTGCCGGAAGGCACCAGTGCGTCAACGGTGCGCTTGTTAGAAAAGATACGGCACCACCGCGACAGGTAGCTTTTCATTTAATCTATGAATAGCAATGTCTTATGTCGTCAACCTGATGAGTTTTTTGGAGCGGGTAACGGGAATTGAACCCGTAACTAAAGCTTGGGAAGCTGCCGTGATACCTTTTCACCATACCCGCGTCTGTGGGCTTGCTAGCTAGAGAGTTCGCGCGGCCGCGTCAATGGCCGCGCTGTTGGTTTTGACGCTTAGGCCGTGAGCACGCTTGCATCAATCAGCGGCGTATCTTCGGTTTTCATGGTTTCCAGAATGTGGCCGTGCATGCGTTGCTTTTGCATGCCAAAAATCCCGCGCCCTTTATTGAAGGTTGCTGCATAGTCCATGGCGGCCTTGAAGGTCGCGTTTGCGTCGGGCAGCGCTGCCATCAGAATGTTGTCTGCCGCGGCTTCTTCGGCGGTCAGGCGGCGTCCGGTGAGGGCCATTTCGTTAAAGCGGTGCTCGGGCACTGCTTTGCGGATGTATTTCACCATGGACGGCAGGAAGGGGATGTTCACGTCCACCTCCGGATAGCAGAAATAGCCGCGATCCGCGCGCATAAAACGGAAGTCACAGCAGCTGGCAAGCATGGCGCCGTTGCCAAAGGCGTGGCCGGTGATGGCGGCGATAACCGGAACGGGCAGGGTCAGCAACTTGCCAAAAACCGTGTTCATGTCGTGCAGGAAGGCTTGGATGTCCGCGCCTTTGCCAGATTGCTGCGCCCCCATCATCCAATTGAGATCGATGCCTTGCGACCAGTTTTTCTCATCGGTCGAGGTGATGACAAGGGCACGAAGGGACCTGTCCTCCTCGACCATTTTCAGCGCTTCGAGCATGGCCGCCGCAAAGGCAGGGTTTTGGCGGTTCTCGCCGTTGCACAGAGTCAGTACGGCGGTTTTGCCAATGACTTCGTATTGGGTGATCGACATGGGAGCTCCGAAATCTAATGGATTTCGGGCAGACTAGCGGCAGGCGACAGGCCGGACAATCGTGACCTGAGGGGAAGACGGTTATGACGGCGCGTCGTCTTCGGGGAAGGGATGCAGGTTTTTGGGCGCATAGTCAGGCACCCCTTTGCGTCGTTCATAGGCAGACGGGTCAATATGGCTGCCGGGGGGAATGTAGCGTTCCTGCGCCAAGGGCAGGTAGTAGCCAAACCAGCCTTTTTGATCGGGCCAACGGCTGCGTTTGGTCAGGCGCGGGATGATTTCCAGTACGGGCCAGAACTTGCGCAACTTCATCTGGCTATGAATCGGTGCAAGCGCATTGGGTTCGGAAATCTCCAGTCCCATGCGTTCGGTGACCTTGTCCTTTTTGCCCAGCACGTAGCGGGCATAAAACGGCTCGCGGAACTCCAGCTTGTCCACGCCAAGGCCGTCGATTTCGTTGCGCATCCAGACCAGAGTGAGTTTGGACAGTCCGGCCTCATTTTCAGGAATAGAGCCTGCAACATCTGTGTGGGTTCCGGGGAACCAGACTTGGGTCACGTCCTGTTTCGGCGGGTTGGTTTTGGATTTGAAACGGGTGCCGTGATAATCCTGACCTTCAGTCCAGAACTGATGGCGGAAGAACCGACGTGTTTCATCAATGGAGAGCGCGTGGCGCACGGCCTTGACCGACGGGTTTTCATCAACACTGGAGTTGGAGCCGAATTCGAGGAAAGTGCCCCATTTCAGTCGGATGCGGATCATCGAACTGACGGTGTCCCACAACCCAAGGAAGCGGATCGAAGGGCGGCGAATGTGGAAGAACTGCTCGGAAATTCGAAGCGGCGCGTATGCCTCGCGCGGGGCGTCTTTGGGGATCTTGCGCCAGGTTTTGAACACCGGACCGATCAGGTGCATTTCATGCGGCGCAACGAGGCCGAAATCGTTGATGAACCCAGCCAGCACACGCGCGGTATATGCCCCTCGGGAATAGCCAAAGAAATAGAGCCTGTCGCCTTCGCGGTAGTTTTCGCAGAGGAACTGATAGGCGTGCAGGACGTTCTTGTGCAGGCCAAGACCAGCGGCAAGTCCCAGAACAAGACGGGCTTTGGAAAACGGCGTGGTGGCAAACGGGCGGGTCGACAAAGTGCCAACGCCTGGCTCGTAATAGACCAACTGGTTGTCGTCGTGTTTCAGGCATTTGTAGAGCCGCAAAATGTTGCTCTCGTTTTTCTCGACCTCGTTGCCGGTGCCGTCAAAGCAGATGATCAGTTTGCGAGACATAAAATAGGCTTTCTGAAAATGAATAGGGCGATCCTAGCCGGATCGCCCTATACGTGCAAATCTTCAGTGTGGTGTCAGCCGCGACGTCGACGTCGGCGTCCGCCTGATGCACTATCTCCACCGCCCGTGTTAAAGCTGACATCGGGAAGGGTCACCAGATCGCGCAATATCGGGAAAGGGTCCGCCGAGTTCGGCAAGGCGGAAGCGTTCACGAAATGCTCTTGAAAGCGGGGCTCAACGGCGGTTTCGATTTTCTCGATCTGGCGCACAAGTGTTTCGATTTCGGTTCGCGCCGCGCGGTTCAAGAGTGCAATTCGCGCACCTGTGCCTGCGGCGTTGCCAGCGGAGGTGACTTTGTCGAGTGGGCAGTCGGGGATCATCCCAAGGACCATCGCGTGTTTGGCCGAAATATGCGCGCCAAAGGCACCCGCGAGAACCACGCGGTCGACTTTATCAACGCCGCGTTTGTCCATCAGCAGGCGTGCACCGGAATAAAGCGCGGCCTTGGCCATTTGAATGGCGCGGATGTCACCGTTGGTGACTGTGATTTCTTTCTGATCCTCGTCGCCATTCCACAGGCGGTAGGAATTGGTGCGCCCATCTAGAAAGCATCGATCGGTGCCGGTTTGCTCGGCTGACCCGATCAGGCCAGAGGCGTCCACAAGTCCGGCGATGCGCATCTCGGCAATGACTTCGATAATGCCGGAGCCGCAGATTCCAGTTACACCGGTGGTGGCAATGGCGGCGTCAAAGCCGTCCTCGTCGGACCACAGATCGGACCCGATCACGCGGAACCTCGGTTCCTTGGTGACGGGATCGATTTCAACCCGTTCAATGGCGCCGGGCGCGGCGCGTTGGCCGGAACTGATCTGCGCGCCTTCAAAGGCAGGGCCGGTTGGGGACGAGCAGGCCATCACGCCATCTTTGTCACCAAGCAGAATTTCGGCGTTGGTGCCGACGTCAACCACGAGCGCGAGATCGTCGGATTTGTTTGGTGCCTCCGACAGGGCAACACCGGCGGCGTCCGCCCCGACGTGACCCGCGATGCAAGGCAAAAGGTAGGCGCGGGTGCCCGCCGCAATATCGAGACCCAGATCAGTGGCGTTCAGGTCCATTGCATCGGACGTTGCGAGTGCGAAAGGCGCTTGACCCAATTCAAACGGATCGATGCCAAGAAACAAGTGATGCATGACAGGGTTCATGACAAAGACCGCATCAAGGATTTGGGTTTTGTCGATTTCGGCGTCGCTGGCGATGTCTGTGACAAGCTGATTGAGGCCAGCCCGCACGGCTTCGGTCATTTCCAGATCGCCGCCTTTGTTCATCATAGCGTAGCTGACACGGCTCATCAGATCTTCGCCAAAGCGGATTTGCGGGTTCATCAGGCCGGAAGAGGCCACAACGTCGCCGGTTTCCAGATTACAGAGGTGGCCGGCGATGGTGGTGGAGCCGAGGTCGACAGCGAGGCCAAATAGCGGTTGGTCGTAAAAACCCGGCCAAAGTGCGATCAGGCGCGGGGTGGCGTCGTCGCGGCCCTGATGGATGGCCGCCGTCGCTGTCCAAGCGCCTTTGCGCAGAATGGGCTGCAAAGGGCGCAGCAGATGGGTGTCTACGTCAATCTGTGCATGGCCGGTGGCGGACTTGAGCGCAGTCAGCAGCCGCTCCAGATCGCCGGACGGCTTGTGCATGTCGGGCTCTTCGACCTCGACATAGGTCAGTTTGACGGTTGGGTTTAGCGTGATGTCGCGCACTTCGGCGCGTTTGCGCACCACCTGTTTGTGCACTTGCGATTCCGGCGGCACGTCGATGACAATGTCGCCTTGAACCGCCGCCTGACAGCCAAGGCGCCGGCCTTTGGGCAGGCCGCGTTTGTCATCATAGCGTTGCTCAACCGCGTTCCAGTCCGACAGGGCATCCTCGTCGACTGTTACGCCGTGTTTGGGGAACTCACCGTAGGAGGGCGTGATCTGGCATTTTGAGCAGATGCCACGCCCGCCACAGACGCTGTCGAGATCGACGCCCAATTGCCGTGCGGCGGTCAGGATTGGTGTGCCGACCGGAAAATGTCCGCGTTTTCCGGACGGGGTGAAAATCACCAGAGGATCGCTGCTCATCTTTGGGCCTCAGTACTGTTCGCTTGGCTGAAGAATACCTGCCGATATCTGTGGCGAAAGGCAAGGAGCGGCATGGTCATGCTCGAAGGCGTCGCTTTTTGCCAATGCTGTGGGGAGGCGCGCAAAACGGGCAAAGACCTGCCCCGTTGGCGGGTTTTGCCATCCCGGTCGGGTTTTTGGGGTTTTCCACAGGGGCAAGCCATGCGATAGGGACGTGCCAAACGAGGTTCCCCCAAGGAGATGTGCGATGGAGATTCGTGAGGCGCTTACTTTCGATGATGTTTTGTTGGTTCCGGCTGCGTCGGTGGTTCTGCCATCAACGGCAGATACGCGCACCAAAGTCACGAAAGCCATTGATCTCAATATACCTCTGCTGAGTTCGGCGATGGACACCGTCACCGAAAGCCGAATGGCGATTGCCATGGCACAAGCGGGCGGCATGGGCGTGATCCACAAGAACCTCGATGCGGAAACACAGTCGCGCGAAGTGCGTCGTGTGAAACGCTTTGAAAGCGGCATTGTTTACAACCCTGTTACGCTGACTCCGAACCAGACGCTGGCTGATGCCAAGGCGCTGATTGAGCGCTATCGCTTTACGGGCTTTCCTGTGGTGGACGAGAAGGGCCACGTTGTGGGCATCGTGACCAACCGCGATATGCGGTTTGCGCAAAGCGATGACACGCCGGTGCACGCAATGATGACCACCAATGATCTGGCAATGCTCGCAGAGCCCGCTGATCTGGAAGAAGCCAAAAGCCTGATGCGGTCGCGGCGGATTGAAAAACTGTTGGTGCATGATGTCCAAGGCAAGCTGACCGGTCTGTTGACCCTGAAAGACACCGAACAAGCGGTTTTGAATCCTACGGCCTGCAAAGACGAGTTGGGGCGTCTGCGCGTTGCTGCGGCGTCTTCGGTTGGGGACAGCGGATTTGAGCGGTCGGAAATGCTGATCGACGCGGGTGTCGACATCGTGGTGGTGGATACGGCGCATGGGCACTCGGGAGGTGTTATTGATGCGGTGAAACGCGTTAAATCGCTGTCCAATTCGGTTCAAGTGATTGCAGGCAACGTCGCCACAGGGGACGCGACCAAAGCGTTGATTGATGCGGGCGCGGATGCCGTAAAGGTTGGAATTGGACCGGGCTCGATCTGCACCACTCGTATGGTGGCCGGTGTCGGCGTGCCGCAGCTGACCGCGATTGATGATTGTGCCAAAGCCGCCGGCGATGTGCCGGTTATTGCGGATGGCGGCATCAAATTCTCGGGCGATTTTGCCAAGGCAATTGCGGCAGGCGCAAGCTGTGCCATGGTTGGCAGCATGATCGCCGGCACGGATGAAAGCCCGGGAGAGGTGATCCTCTATCAGGGCCGGTCGTTTAAATCTTATCGCGGCATGGGCTCTTTGGGCGCGATGGCGCGGGGGTCTGCCGACCGTTATTTTCAGAAAGACGCGGCAAGCGACAAGTTGGTGCCGGAAGGCATCGAAGGCCAGGTGCCTTACAAAGGTCCGGCAGGCACGGTCATTCACCAACTGGTCGGCGGTCTGCGCGCAGCGATGGGATATACCGGCAACGCTACGGTCGAGGACATGCGCAAGAACTGCAATTTTGTGAAGATCACAGGTGCCGGGTTGAAGGAAAGCCACGTGCATGACGTGCAGATCACGCGTGAATCCCCGAACTATCGGATCGGCTGATGACACCTGCCGCGCGCGTCGCCACCGCAATTGAGTTGTTGGATGAAATTTTTGCCGGTGCGCCTGCAGAAAAATGCCTGACGGGGTGGGGGCGGCGAAATCGATTCGCAGGCTCCAAAGACCGCGCTGCGGTGCGTGATCATGTATTTGATGGCCTGCGCCAACGCGCGTCTGCTGCACAGGCAGGTGGCAGTGCGGATGGGCGCGGAGTCATGATTGGTGTGCTTCGCTTGTCCGGTATAGATCCAGAAACCATGTTCACTGGCGAAGGTTATGCGGCATCGGTTTTGAGTGACGACGAGCGGGCAGTTCACCCAGACAGTGCGAAGGCATTGGACGTGCCTGCTTGGCTGGTTGATCCTTTGCGCGACAGCCTAGCCGAAGAATTTGATGCGACAATGGAAGCAATCCGCCTGCGGGCACCGGTGAGCCTTCGGGTGAACCTGCGCAAGGCCTCTATTTCCGAGGCGCAAGCGCAGCTGCGTGAAGACGGCGTTGAGACAGCGCCCTTGGCACTTGCGGACACCGCGTTGTTGGTGACTGATGGTCCACGTCGGGTAGCACAGAGTGCGGCTTATCGCGATGGTTTGGTGGAATTGCAGGACGCGTCCAGTCAGGCTGCAGTTGCATCACTTTCACTTCGTAAGGGCATGAAATTTCTGGATTATTGCGCAGGGGGAGGTGGCAAAACCTTGGCCATGGCCGGCCTGTGTGACGGTCAGTTTTATGCACATGATGCCAATCCCGCACGGCTTCGAGATCTGCCGGCGCGGGCTGAGCGAGCGGGCGTGGCTGTTCAAATCGTCGATGATGCGGCCGGTGACGCGCCGTATGATTTGGTCTTTTGCGATGTGCCGTGTTCCGGAAGCGGAACCTGGCGGCGCACACCAGATGCGAAATGGCGGTTAACGCAACAGGATATGTCGGATTTGACGGACCTGCAGGCGGAGATTTTGACCCAAGCCGCCGATCTGGTCACGCAAGACGGAACTTTGGTCTATGCAACCTGTTCACTTTTGAAGGCAGAGAACGAAGATCAGCTGGCACAATTTGTGCAAGCGCATGACGACTGGACTGTCTGTGCGTCGCAGAGATTCGATATGACCGCGGACGGAGACGGGTTTTTCGTTGCTGAACTTCGGCGCAAGTCAGCCTAAAATCATCTAGAATGCGTTATTTCGTTGCAGTGTTAATGCCGGTTTAAGAAAATCCGGCTCATATTTGCGTTAACTGCAGGTTTTTAGGTGTTCATGTGACCATATCGGATGGGCCCTCCGGGGCCGAGCCTCAAATGGCGACTCTATTTCAAAGGCGCGCTCTTCCTATTGGATTGGCCGCGCTGGCACTTTTGGGTGTGTCGGCATTTGTGCCGCAGCCATTGTTGCAGATTTCGTTGATCGGCACGGCAGCCGTGATCATTCTGGGATTGCTTGTGTTGAGACTTCGCTACGCCAAACCTGCGGGCGGCACCTCTAGCAACTTGCCAATTGTCAAAGCTCTGGTTGATCAGGAAAAATCCGAGCAGATCCTGACGAATAGTGACGGCGTGATCCTGTATGCCAACATCGCAGCACAGGCACATCTAAAGCAGCGGGACAAAACTGTATCCGACGTGGCCAAACGGCGGGCTGTTGACGGCGAAGGTCTGGTCCAACGGCTTCTTGATTTGGCGGGCGACACCGGTCAGGGACAGGAAACTGTACCGCAACGTGATGGGTCTTTGTCGGTGCGTGTTTCTCGTTTGCCTGATGGGACAAACCACTGGATT
The DNA here is from genome assembly GCF_947331465.1 of Shimia sp. Alg240-R146. Classification (GTDB taxonomy): domain Bacteria; phylum Pseudomonadota; class Alphaproteobacteria; order Rhodobacterales; family Rhodobacteraceae; genus Shimia. The sequence continues at coordinate 958,124 of NZ_CAMZOK010000002.1, forward strand.
TTTGAGACGTTTCATCCATCCGCAGAGCATTCGCAAGGAGCAAGCCCGCGTCTGCCGATGCTGACGGTTGGTAGATCCGGAACGATTCTGTTTATGAACGCCGCCGCGCGCAACCTGTTGGGCGAACGCAAAAAGACGTTGGGTGACGTGTTTGGTGATTGGTCGGGTATTCCCAGCGAGGCGACGATGGTGCTGACGGCCAAAGGCGAGCAGCAATGTCTGGTGGCGGAATTTGAAGCCACGGCAGGCCGCCGCGAAATATATTTGCTGCCGACAGAGGTGCCGGTGGTGCGCGAAGGGGCGGTTCTTTTTGACGAACTGCCGGTGGCGCTGCTGAAGGTGGACCGCGATGGTAAAGTGATCATGGCCAACCGCACCGCGCGCGGGCTTTTGGACAGCCAACTCACGGATGACACTTTGCTGAGCGACCTGTTGGAAGGGCTTGGTCGATCCATCGCGGATTGGTTGGCGGAGGCCGCGTCTGGTCGTGGTGGTCATCATTCCGAATTCTTGCGTCTAAAAAGCGACGAGAAAGAAACCTTTGTGCAGGTGAGCCTGAACCGCGTGGTTGAGGGCGACACAAGTTCGTTGATTGCTGTTCTTAGCGACGCCACCGAGTTGAAATCGCTTGAGGCGCAATTTGTTCAAAGCCAGAAGATGCAGGCCATCGGCCAACTTGCAGGTGGCGTGGCGCATGATTTCAATAACCTTTTGACTGCAATATCAGGACATTGCGACCTTTTGTTGCTGCGTCATGACCAAGGTGATCCTGACTTCGCCGACCTCATCCAGATCAACCAGAACGCCAACCGCGCGGCCGCGCTGGTGGGGCAACTGCTCGCTTTCTCACGCAAACAAAACCTGCGGCCCGAGATCGTGGATTTGCGCAATTCGCTGGCGGATCTGACACATCTGCTTAACCGATTGGTTGGCGAAAAAATCAGCCTTAGCCTGAGCAATGATCCTGTGTTGCCCGCCATTCGTGCGGACAAACGGCAATTGGAACAGGTGCTGATGAATCTTGTGGTAAACGCCCGAGATGCGATGCCAAGTGGTGGCGAAATCCGGGTTGTTACCGAAGGGCTGGATTTGATTGAGCCGATGGAGCGCGATCGGGTGGTTGTTCCGGTTGGAAAATACGTGTCCATCAGTGTCACGGACCAAGGCATGGGAATTCCACAAGACAAGCTGCAAAAGGTGTTTGAACCGTTCTACACGACCAAGAAAACCGGTGAAGGCACCGGGCTGGGGCTGTCCACTGCCTACGGCATCGTTAAACAAACCGGCGGGTATATCTTTATTGACAGCACCGTCGGCGAGGGCACGCGATTTTCGTTGATGTTCCCGGCATATTTGGGTGAGGGCGAAGCCGCGCCCGTTGAGACCGTTCAGAGCGCAGCCATGGAGCCAAGCGTCAGTCACAGCGGCGTTGTGATGCTGGTCGAGGACGAGGCACCTGTTCGGTCGTTTGCGACACGTGCGCTCAAAATGCGCGGGTTTACGGTTCTGGAGGCAAGTTCAGGCGAAGAAGCGCTTGAACTGTTGGAAAGTGACCACCCCAAAATCGATGTATTTGTCACGGATGTCATTATGCCCGGCATAGACGGCCCGACTTGGGTGCGCCAAGCGCGCGGCAGCTATCCTGATGTCCCGGTGATCTTTGTGTCGGGCTATGCCGAAGACAGTTTCAGCGACGATCAGGCGCGAATCACGCATTCCAGCTTCCTGCCGAAACCCTTTAGTCTTAGTGATCTGACGGAGGCTGTGTCGTCCAAAGTTAAGCTGACTAAGTAAGGCTTTCGTAGAGCTCAAATTCTTCGGCGCATTTGCGCAGCAGTTTGGTGCGGGTGTCCGGCGATAGGGACAAAGGCATGTCGGGTGAGCTGTTGCGACGCGGCAGCTCGATTTTGAGGTCCAGTCGCGTTTCTAGGAAATTCAATAGCTTAGGCTGATCTTCGTAGCGAAACAGGTGGTCAACCTTGAGGCCGTTTTTGCGGGGTTCCAAAAAGCGGGCCTGACTGCCGACATTGGCAAAAGACGCCTTACGCTCACCCTTCATGTATTCCTGAACGAAGTCTTCAAAGCTGACATCCGCAGTGGAGTTTGGAAGCCCGCGCAGGTCGTCACGGCGGCGATAGCGATACCAACTGGCAAGCCAGCTTACAGGTTCGCGCATGACCGCCATCGTTTCCATGTCATCCGTCTTGCAAGCACGTTCAAACATGGGTCGGAAGAAGCGGTTGTAGCGATACAGTGGCGCGTGTTTAAGCTCGGGCGGATGAGAGATCACCATGTCCGCATATGGGCTGAGCGTCTCTTCTATGGCTGTGGTGCCGGTTTTTGGGACCGACAGGAACACAAGTTTTTTGTTCCAGAAAACAAGCATCTACTGCGCCTCGGGTGGGAGTCTGTGGGTGTTTCGTTCACTTTGTTTGGGTTTTGTAAACTACTCCTTAACCGTTGTGCGAAAAATTTGTGTTTATAGATTTTGATTGATTTGTTCTCCTTTTGATCTCATAAGAGTTTAGAACAAGAGGTGAACGCAGGCAGTGATTGCCGCTTAGGCGCGGGTATGGAATAAGGAGCCAGACATATGGCAACGGCAGATCTTTTGACAATGAGCAGCAAGAAATCCAACGACAAGCAAAAGGCGCTGGACAGCGCTTTGGCGCAGATCGAACGTCAGTTCGGCAAAGGCTCCATCATGAAGCTGGGCGCGGACAATCCCGCGCAAGAAATTGAATCGACTTCGACCGGCTCTCTGAGCCTGGACATTGCTCTGGGAATCGGTGGTTTGCCCAAAGGGCGGGTTGTCGAGATTTACGGGCCGGAAAGCTCGGGCAAGACGACTCTGACGCTGCACTGCATCGCGGAAGAGCAGAAAAAGGGCGGCGTTTGTGCGTTTGTTGACGCGGAACACGCGCTGGATCCGCAGTATGCCAAAAAGCTGGGCGTGAACCTTGACGAGTTGCTGATCTCGCAGCCCGACACAGGTGAGCAGGCTCTGGAGATTGTTGATACGCTGGTACGGTCCGGTGCGGTGAACATGGTTGTTGTCGACTCGGTTGCGGCGCTGACGCCAAAATCCGAGCTTGAAGGCGACATGGGCGACAGCAGCGTTGGTGTGCATGCCCGCCTGATGAGCCAAGCGATGCGCAAGCTGACCGGCACGATTGCGCGGTCCAATTGCATGGTGATCTTCATCAACCAGATCAGGATGAAAATCGGCGTTATGTTTGGCTCTCCTGAGACCACAACCGGTGGCAACGCGCTGAAGTTTTACAGCTCTGTGCGTTTGGACATTCGCCGCATTGGCGCGGTCAAGGATCGTGATGAAATTGTTGGCAACGCGACCCGCGTCAAAGTTGTGAAAAACAAAGTTGCGCCGCCATTCAAACAGGTTGAATTCGACATCATGTATGGCGAAGGTATTTCCAAGACCGGCGAGCTTTTGGACCTTGGCGTCAAAGCGGGCGTGGTTGAAAAATCCGGCAGCTGGTTCTCTTATGGAGACGAGCGGATCGGGCAGGGGCGTGAGAACGCCAAGACCTTCCTGAAGGAAAACACCCGTGTCGCTTATGAGATCGAAGACAAGATCCGCGCGGCACACGGGTTGGATTTTGAAATGCCACCTGGCGATGAAGACCTGGTCGAAGATTGACCCCGTCTTTAGAAACTCTGACTGAGGCTTTGTCTCATGTGTTGGCCGCCCCCAAAGACGGGGCGGCCATTTCGCATTTGTGCCTGAGACCGGGTCGCAATGCGCGGCGGTTTGTGGATGAAATTACACTGACAAGTGCCGAGGGCATCCCCGGCGAACGCTGGGCCACTCAGCCGTGGATGCGGCTTGAAAACGGGACGCCACATCCGGGCATTCAGGTCTGCGTCATTCCAAAGCGCATTCTGGATCTGGTGTGGACGCCGAACGGAGAGGCAATGCATCCCGGGGATACCTTTGCTGCCGATATAGATCCGTCCGAAGAAAACCTTCCGGAGGGACAATTGCTTTCGGTCGGCACTGCGGTTTTACGGGTGTCTGAGGTTTTCAACGACGGCTGCGTCAAATGGAAAGCCCGTTATGGCGCTCAAGTGTATCACTGGGTGCGCGATCCGGCACATCGGACCTATCGTTTGCGGGGCTTTTTATGCTCGGTTGTGCAGGATGGCCAAATCCGGACAGGTGATGTTTTGCGCAAAGTCGAAGGCTAGTTAGCTACCGGGTTTTTCCAATGCCATGTGGACAGGCCTGCGCTCTGGTTATAAACCCTCTTCGATACAGCAAACCATGCTAAGAGAGCCCCTTGATGCCAAGTCTGAACGACATCCGGTCGACCTTCCTGAATTACTTCGCCAAGCAGGGCCACGAAATCGTGGACAGCAGCCCATTGGTGCCGCGCAACGACCCGACGCTGATGTTCGTCAACTCGGGCATGGTGCAGTTTAAAAACCTCTTCACAGGTGTTGAGAAGCGCGACTATCAGCGGGCCACGACTGCGCAAAAATGTGTGCGCGCCGGCGGTAAACACAACGATCTGGACAACGTCGGGTATACCGCGCGCCATCACACGTTTTTCGAGATGCTCGGCAACTTCTCCTTTGGCAACTACTTCAAGGAAGACGCGATCCGTTTTGCGTGGGAGTTGATCACCGAGGAATTCCAGATCCCGAAGGAAAAGCTCTACACGACGGTCTATCACACCGACGACGAGGCTTATAACATCTGGAAGAAAATGGGTGTGCCGGAGGATCGGATTATCCGCATCGCCACCTCTGACAACTTCTGGCAAATGGGTCCGACGGGTCCGTGCGGTCCTTGCACCGAGATTTTCTATGACCACGGTGAGCATATCTGGGGTGGCCCTCCGGGCTCGCCTGAAGAAGATGGTGATCGGTTTATCGAAATCTGGAACGTTGTTTTCATGCAAAACGAGCAGTTTGAAGACGGCTCGATGAAGGCGCTCGACATGCAGTCGATCGACACCGGCATGGGGCTGGAGCGGATTGGTGCTTTGCTGCAGGGCAGCCACGACAACTATGACACCGATCTGTTCAAGGCGTTGATCGAAGCCTCTGCCCATGCGACGTCAACCGATCCCTATGGGGATCAAAACGTACACCACCGCGTAATCGCCGACCACCTTCGGTCAACCTCGTTCCTGATGGCCGATGGCGTGATGCCGTCCAATGATGGGCGTGGCTACGTGTTGCGCCGCATCATGCGTCGCGCCATGCGCCATGCGCATCTGTTGGGTGCCAAGGATCCGGTCATGCATCAGCTGGTGCCGTCGCTGGTTCAGCAAATGGGGCAGGCCTATCCAGAGCTGGGACAGGCGCAGGCGTTGATTGAAGAAACGCTCAACCAGGAAGAAGTGAAGTTCAAGCAGACGCTGGATCGTGGCCTCAAACTTTTGGATGACGAGCTCGGCGGTCTGGATGACGGCGCACCGTTGCCCGGCGCGGCCGCGTTCAAACTCTATGACACCTTCGGGTTCCCACTTGACCTGACGCAGGACGCGTTGCGCGAGAAGGGTCGCGAAGTCGACACCGATGGGTTTGATGCGGCAATGGCCGAGCAAAAGGCCAAGGCCCGTGCCGCCCACGTAGGATCCGGTGATGCAGCCGAAGCCGCGCTGTGGTTTGATATCGCCGAAGATGGCGGGACAACCGAGTTTCTCGGCTATGATACCGAGACCGCCGAAGGGCAGGTTTTGGCGCTGGTTAAAGACGGCAATCTGGTCGAGAGCCTTGAAGAAGGCGCTGAGGGCTGGGTTGTTGTGAACCAGACGCCGTTTTATGCGGAAAGCGGCGGTCAGGTTGCAGACCACGGGATTATCTCGCGGCTTGAAAACCGTGGCGACGTGTCAAACGTGTCCGATGTCCACAAATTTGCCGACGGCAAGGTGTTTGCTCACAAAGTAATGGTCGGCACCGGCACCATCACCAAAGGCGACGCTGTTGCGTTGGATGTGGATCATGAGCGCCGCAAGGCAATCCGCGCCAACCACTCGGCGACGCACCTGTTGCACGAGGCGTTGCGCGACGCATTGGGCGATCACGTGGCCCAGCGTGGGTCCCTGAATGCCGATGACCGTCTGCGTTTTGACTTCAGCCACAACAAGGCGTTGAGCGCAGACGAAATCGCCCGCGTCGCGCTCGATGTGAATGCCTATATTCGTCAGAACACCGCTGTGGAAACCCGCATCATGACGCCGGATGATGCGCGCGACATCGGGGCTCAGGCTTTGTTTGGCGAAAAATATGGCGACGAAGTGCGGGTTGTGTCGATGGGGCGCGCCAACACGGGCAAAGGTCAGAACGGCGACACCTATTCGATCGAATTGTGCGGTGGCACACATGTGCGACAGACAGGCGACATAGGTGTGTTCGTCCTGTTGGGCGACAGTGCGTCTTCGGCTGGCGTGCGCCGGATCGAGGCCCTGACCGGTGAAGCGGCGTTCACGTATATCGAGGCGGAAGCCAAGCGTGCGGCCGAAGTGGCAACGGCGCTCAAGGCGCAGCCGGCCGATATTGTGGACCGTGTCAAAGCCCTGCTGGAGGAGCGCAAAGCGCTTCAAAACGAAGTTGCCACGCTGCGACGCGAACTGGCGATGGCCGGTGGTGCAGGGCAGGGCGGCGGGCCGGAAGCCAAAGAAATCAACGGCGTAAAGTTCTTTGCGCAGGTTTTGTCGGGCGTCTCCGGCAAGGACCTGCCACCGTTTATGGATGAGCATAAAGCCCGACTTGAAAGCGGGGCGGTTCTATTGATTGCCGATACTGGCGACAAGGTGGCTGTGGCCGCGGGCGTGACCGATGACCTTAAGGGCGAGCTTTCCGCCGTCGATCTGGTGCGGGCTGCGGTTGAAGCGCTTGGCGGTAAGGGTGGCGGTGGCCGTCCGGATATGGCTCAGGGTGGCGCGAAAGACGCGAGCAATGCCGACGCTGCGATTGCCGCGGCCGAAGCGGTTTTGGGAGGATAAGAGATGGGTGCACTTTGGATTGCGCATGTGACGGTTACGGATGCAGACGCATACGGAAAATACGCTGAGCTTGCCGGCCCGGCGATTGCCAAGCACGGCGGCGAATTCGTCGCGCGTGGCGGCCGGTTCGTGCAACTTGAGGGCAAAGAGCGTCCACGCAATGTTGTGGCCAAATTCCCAAGCGTCGATGCCGCTGTGGATTGTTACCACAGCCCGGAATACCAAGAGGCGCTGAGCCATGCACGCGGTGCGAGTGAGCGTGAATTGATGGTGGTGGAAACCACCGAATAAATCAAAGAAGGAGATCGGCCGGATGTGTCGTTGGGCCGCCTACATCGGGCAACCATGTTACATTGAAGATGTCGTCACCCGGCCAGATCACTCTCTGATCCAGCAATCCATTCAAGCGACCGAATGTAAAACCCAGACCAACGGTGATGGTGTTGGTCTGGCTTGGTATGGTGAGCGGCCCGAGCCGGGCTTGTATCGCGATATTTTGCCTGCCTGGTCTGATCCGAACCTGCGCTCTTTGACGGCGCAGGTGAAATCAGGCCTGTTTCTGGCGCATGTGCGGGCCTCAACCGGCACCGCCACCAGCCGCAACAATTGCCACCCGTTTGCGGTTCGAAACTGGTCGTTCATGCATAATGGGCAAATCGGCGGGTTTGACGGGTTCCGCCGTCACGCCGACATGCTGATCCCCGATGCGCTTTATGGTGAACGCAAGGGCGCCACAGACAGCGAGGTTCTGTTCCTTTTGGGGCTGACCGAGGGTCTGGATGACAACCCCAAAGAAGCGATGGAAATTGCGGTGGGAATCCTGCAGCGCATGAGCCGTGATCGGGGCACGACGCCGCATATGCGCCTGGCGGCGGCCTTTTCCGATGGCGAGGCACTTTATGCGATCCGCTATACCTCTGACCGGCTCGCACCAACGGTGTATCACCGCAAGAGCGACAGCCGCGACGGCCGTGCTGTTGTGAGCGAGCCGCTGGTGCAGGCAGAACACGGCTGGGAAGAAGTGCCGCCGGGATCGTTTTGCACCTTTCGCGGCAAGGATGTCACCATCGAGCCGTTCAGACCGCTTGTATAAGAAAAGGCCGGAGCAGATGCTCCGGCCTTTGTTTTTTGGCATTATCCAAACTGCTTATTGCGCCGATTTGGCCATCCGCTTGCGCTCATGCGGGTCGAGGTACCGCTTGCGCAGACGCACGTTGTTCGGTGTCACCTCAACCAACTCGTCGTCGTTGATATAGGCAATCGCCTCTTCCAGCGACAGGGTCATTGGGGTGGTCAAACGCACTGCTTCGTCTGTGCCCGAGGCACGTACGTTGGTCAGTTTCTTACCTTTGAGCGGGTTCACTTCGAGATCGTTTTCGCGGGAGTGCTCGCCGATGATCATGCCGGTATAGACGTCAGCCTGTGCGCCAATCATCATCTTGCCGCGATCCTCAAGGTTCCACAAAGCAAACGCCACCGATGAGCCGTTCTCCATCGAGATCAGAACACCGGAACGACGGCCTGCGATTGGGCCTTTGTATTCGGTCCAGCCGTGGAACACGCGGTTCAGAACACCTGTGCCGCGTGTGTCGGTCAGGAATTCGCCGTGGTAGCCGATCAGGCCACGCGATGGCACATGCGCGATGATGCGGGTTTTTCCGGCACCGGCAGGGCGCATTTCGACCAATTCGCCTTTGCGCGCGCCGGTCAGTTTTTCAATCACGGAACCCGAATATTCGTCATCCACGTCGATAGTGGCTTCTTCAACGGGCTCCATGCGTTTGCCGTTTTCTTCGCGCATGATCACCTGCGGACGCGAGATCGACAGCTCAAAGCCTTCGCGACGCATGTTTTCGATCAGAACGCCCATCTGAAGTTCGCCACGACCGGACACCTCAAAGGCTTCACCACCTGGAGTGTCAGCGATTTTGATCGCGACGTTGGATTCGGCTTCTTTCAACAGACGATCACGGATCACGCGCGACTGAACTTTTTTGCCGTCACGACCAGCCAGCGGGCTGTCGTTGATGCCAAAGGTCACGGTGATGGTGGGCGGGTCAATCGGTTGCGCCTCAAGCGGCTCGTCCACAGCCAGCGCACAGATGGTGTCGGCGACGGTCGCCTTGGACATGCCAGCGATGGACACGATGTCACCGGCTTGCGCCTCGTCGATGTCTTGTTGGGCCAGACCGCGGAACGCCTGAACTTTGGTCACGCGGAACTGTTCGATCTTTTGGCCGATGCGGGTCAAAGCCTGCACGGTTGCGCCAACTTTGAGTTTACCCGATTCAACGCGACCGGTCAGAATGCGGCCAACAAACGGGTCAGAGCCCAATGTGGTGGCCAGCATGCGGAAGTCGTCGTTTTGTTTGTGAATTTGCTTGGGCTCTGGCACGTGGTTGACGATCAGGTTGAACAGGGCGTGCAAGTCTTTGCGCGGACCGTCCAACTCGTTGTCGGCCCAGCCATTGCGGCCAGAGGCGTACATATGTGGGAAGTCGAGTTGATCATCGTTGGCGTCCAGCGAGGCAAACAGGTCGAAACATTCGTCCAGTGCGCGATCAGGTTCGGCGTCGGGCTTGTCGACCTTGTTGAGAACAACAATCGGACGCAGGCCCAAAGCCAGCGCTTTGGAGGTCACGAATTTGGTTTGTGGCATCGGGCCTTCGGCCGCGTCCACCAGCAGGACAACACCGTCAACCATGCTCAGGATACGCTCAACTTCGCCGCCAAAGTCGGCGTGGCCGGGCGTGTCCACGATGTTGATACGGGTGTCTTTCCACTCAACCGATGTGGGCTTTGCGAAAATCGTGATGCCGCGCTCGCGCTCCAGCGCGTCGCTGTCCATGGCGCGTTCCGCCACTTCTTGATTTTCCCGGAAAGCGCCGGATTGTTTCAGCAGTTCGTCCACGAGGGTGGTTTTCCCGTGGTCAACGTGCGCGATGATGGCGATGTTGCGAAGATCCATGAATCCGGCCTTTTCCTGTTCGCGCCCGCCCTAACGCGGGGCGCGGCAAAAGGCCAGACCCATTGTGTGATTAGTGGACTGCAGTGTTGGAAAACAGGTGGATTACCAGGATTCCAAGCACAATCATGCCCATTCCCAGAAGTGCCGGCCAATCCAGTTTCTGGCCAAAAACCAAGAATCCAATAACAGCGATCAAGACAATGCCCAGACCCGACCAGATTGCATAGGTGATGCCGACCGGCAAATACCGAAGTGTCAGCGCCATGAGATAAAACGCTGCGGCGTAGCTGATGACCACGATCACAGACGGCACAAGTTTGGAAAACTGGTTGCTTGCCTGAAGAGCAGTGGTTCCGATGGTTTCAAAAACCACGGCGATCATCAAGAACATATAGGCCTTGGGCATATTTCACCTGTCACAGAAAGGGCGTTTAGCGAGCGATGTAGCGGTCGCGTCGGTGGTTGGTTGCAATCATAATATTGACGATTGCCGCGCCCAGAAGGGAGTAAATGACCGCGTTGATGGGGAAAAACGACACCGATAAAGCAAATACCAGAACATCAAATCCAAGTTGCACCCAACCGGCCTTGATCCCGTAAGAATCCTGAAGCCACACGGCGACAATGCCAACTCCGCCAAGAGTGGCATTGTGTCGAAAAAGAACGATCAGACCGGCCCCCGCCGTTACCCCTGCAGCAAGCGCGGCGAATACCACGTGCAAGTCGGCAAAGGTCATGACTTTGGGCAGCAGAAAGCTCCAGCCTGTCAGCATACCGACGGCAGCAAAGGTTTTTAGCGTGAATATGAGGCCCATGCGGACAAGAGCAATCACATAAAAAGGCAGGTTCAACAGAAAGAACAAAGCGCCGAACGACATGCCCAGAGCTTTGGCGCCCACCAGAGACAGACCTGCGATTTGGCCGGTAAAGAGATCGGCCGCTTGCAGGAACTGAATGGATATTGCGACAAGCAGTGTGCCCACAAGCAACCCCTGCACATCATCAAAAATGCTGTGCTGTTCGGCGGTTGGGGATTCAAGAAAGCTTACCATGGCCGGCATTTGACCCGAGAATGCGGGTCTGTCCACAGCCCGGCGCGCATGGCCGATATGCAAAAGGGGCAAGACGGATGTCTTGCCCCCAGGTGTGTTTCGCGGTCAGACGGATTAACCAGCGAGCGCCTTGTTGAGGTTTTCGTCGATCTTTTCCAGGAAACCCATCGTGGTCAGCCAACCCTGATCCGGGCCAACCAGAAGGGCCAGATCTTTGGTCATGTAGCCGCTCTCGACAGTGTCCACGATCACCTTTTCCAGCGTTTCGGCAAATGTGGTCAATGCTGCGTTGTTGTCGAGTTTTGCGCGGTGCTTCAGCCCGCCGGTCCATGCGTAAATCGACGCAATCGAGTTGGTCGAGGTTGCTTCGCCTTTCTGGTGCTGGCGATAGTGGCGTGTCACTGTGCCGTGCGCGGCCTCGGCCTCGACGATCTTGCCGTCTGGCGTCATCAACTGGCTGGTCATCAGGCCCAAAGAGCCGAAGCCCTGCGCAACGGTGTCAGATTGCACATCCCCGTCGTAGTTTTTGCAGGCCCAGACAAACTTGCCGTTCCACTTCATAGCGCAGGCGACCATGTCGTCGATTAGACGGTGTTCGTACCAGATGCCGGCGTCTTTAAATTTATCGGCAAACTCGGCGTCAAACACTTCCTGAAACAGCTCAAGGAAACGACCGTCATACTGTTTGAGGATGGTGTTTTTGGTCGACAGATACAGCGGCCACTTGAGGTTAAGTGCGTAGTTCATCGATGCGCGGGCAAAGTCACGAATGGAGGCATCAAGGTTGTACATGCCCATGTAGACACCGGAGGACGGTGCATCAAAGACCTCTTTCTCGATGACTTCGCCGTCTTCGCCAACAAACTTCATGGTCAGCTTGCCGGGCCCCGGGAATTTCATGTCGCTGGCTTTGTATTGATCGCCAAATGCATGGCGACCAATGACAATCGGATTGGTCCAACCGGGCACAAGGCGCGGTACGTTTTTGCAGATGATCGGCGCACGAAATACAACACCGCCCAGAATGTTTCGAATGGTGCCGTTCGGGCTGCGCCACATTTTCTTGAGGCCAAACTCTTCGACGCGGGCTTCATCTGGAGTGATGGTGGCGCATTTCACTGCAACGCCGACCTCTTTGGTCTTTTCAGCAGCGTCGATGGTGATCTGATCTTCTGTCCGATCCCGTTCTTCAATGCCGAGGTCGTAATACAGCAAGTCGAGGTCAAGATATGGCAGGATGAGCTTTTCTTTGATGAACTGCCACATAATGCGGGTCATTTCATCGCCGTCCATTTCAACAATGGGATTGTCGACTTTGATCTTGGTCATGGGGATCTCCTGTGAACCGAGTCGCGTTGTGGCCTTCCTTAACGGAACTGGCGACGAATAAAAAGGTATGTATGCAATTGTATACTGATTTAAGCATCGGATCGCCGACATAACTATGCAGGCGAAAGCTCTTGTTTGTCGACGCCCGAATGACGGCTCGCTACTGTGGGGCGAAACCGGCAGGGAGCACGACATGATTTCTACCACCATTCAGGACGTTAAGGACGGCTTTGCCACCAGTTGGCGGCTACGGTGGCCGCTGGTGGAAACCAATCTCGCGTTCAACATTTTGTTCGCCGTGGTGTTTGCACCGGTCATGGCTCTCACTGTTCAGGCTGCGTTGATGTTGTCGGGAAAACCGGCTTTGGCGGATTTTGACATTGCAGTGTTTTTGTTATCGCCGGCGGGGGCTGTCGGGGGCGTCCTGTTGGTGTCGATGGCGCTGGTTTTGGCGGTGATGAACGTCGCTTTCATGATGGGCACTGCGCATCACGAGCATCAACATGGCAAAGTTGGATTGTGGGACGGCATTGCGATGGTTTTGCCTCATACGCCTTCTGTTTTGTCTCTGGCCCTTCGTCTAACGGTGCGAGTGCTGGGCCTTAGCCTGCCGTTTTTGGCGATCGCTGGTTTTGTATTCCTGCGGTGGTTAACCGAATTTGACATCAATTATTACTTGACCCATCGACCGCCAATTTTTTGGCAGGCGGGCGCCGTGATTGGCATTATCCTTGCGATCTGGATTGGTCTGCTGGGCTGGCGATTGCTTGGATGGACCTTAAGCTTGCCGTTGGTGGTGTTTGCCGGCACGCCGCCTGCACACGCGTTGCGCGAAAGCCGCGAACGGATGCAGGGACGTATGTGGGCGTTTCTGACACGTATGGCTGTCTGGGGCGCATTTGGCGCTGGACTGGCGGCGTTGGGTCTTGGGGCGGTTTCTTTGCTTGCGGATCTGCTTTTGGCAGTTGTTCCACAAAACACCAAGGTTCTGGTGGTCGTTTTGGTGCTGATCGCCTTGGTTTTGGTTGTGGTGAATGTTCTGGTGTCCGCGATCACAACTGGCGCGATGGCGGTTTTGATTCTGGATGAGGCGGGCTGGCCGCATAGCGCTGTTGAGCAGAAACCCGTACCGAAAGTGGCGCTGGTGGGTGTCACCGCAATGGCCGCGGTTTTGGGTGGGGTCGGGGCCGCGGGTTTGGCGGATATTTCGCCGGTTGACGCCGGCCAGCCAGTTGCGGTGATCGCACATCGGGGTGCGTCGGCAATCAAGCCTGAAAATACCATGGCCGCAATCGTCGAGGCGGTGCGGGTCGGGTCGGATTGGGTGGAAATAGATGTGCAAGAAACGGCGGACGGAGCCGTGATCGTGATGCACGACAGTGATTTTATGAAACAAGCGGGCAATCCTTTGACGATTTGGGACGCCACTGTCGACGACATAAAAGACATCGACATCGGCAGTTGGTTTGACAGCGCCTTTGCGCAGGAACGGGCCCCGCTGCTGGTGGATGTGCTGCGGGCCGCGAAGGACAAGTCCGGGGTTTTAATCGAGCTAAAGTACTACGGCCATGACGAAAAGCTGGAGCAACGGGTCGCCGAAATTGTCGAGGCCGAAGGCATGGTCGATCAGGTGGAGATCATGTCGCTAAAGTATGATGCAGTCGAAAAAATGCGCGCGCTTCGGCCGGATTGGTCGATTGGCCTCCTGGCGTCTGCGTCCCTTGGTCAAATGTGGAACCTGAATGCGGATTTCCTCGCGGTGAACAGCGCAACCACAAGCCATAGATTGGTGCGCGAAAGCCATGCGGTTGGCAAAAAGGTCTATGTCTGGACGGTGAACGATCCATTGGCGATGTCTGCGATGATTTCGATGGGCGTGGACGGCTTGATTACGGATGAGCCGGAGCTGGCCCGTTTGGTGCTGTCTGAGCGGCGTGATCTCAGCGGGCCTGAGCGGTTGGTTTTGGGGTTGGCCGGCTATATCGGTTTGGATCTGGAGATGTGGTTTGAATAAAGCACGCTTTGGCGGTTGGGCTTTGGTGCTGATTGCGTTTGCTGGCTCGGCCGGAGCTGAGGAAGAGATTGGAACGATTGCCCAGCTTGAGGTGTGGCGGCATCAAAAGCTGGCTCAAGCGCGGTCCGAGGACAGCGCGCAGCTTGCGGCCTTTACCACTGATGGGTGTTCAGGTGGCATGTCCGCCGTTTGGCGCACGATCGCGCAAACCTTTCCGGATTTTCGCGATGCGCAGGGTGAGGCACCACCGTGGGAGACGTGTTGCGTGGTGCATGACGTAGCATATCACCTTGGCGGTGAAGATGTTTCGCCTCAGGCGAGTTATTTCGCGCGGTTGTCCGCAGATGAGAGCCTGCGCCAATGCGTGCTGGACGTTGCGGAGCGTGATAGCGCCGCACTGCAGCTTAGGTATGGTCACTCGCACGACACCATCGAGACCGCGTTTGAGTTTATTGCGAACCGGATGTTTGATGCTGTGCGTGTTGGTGGCGCTCCCTGTTCGGGGCTTCCATGGCGATGGGGCTATGGGTGGCCGCAGTGCTGGTGAGGGTCAGCCGTTTTTGGCGAACCAATTGGCAATCCGGACGCGCAGGTGGTCCCAAATTGCCGGAGCGCCTTTGGCAACTTTCCAACCGACACGATCTTCGAGTTGCGCGGCGGTGACATTGTATTCCGGCCACGTGCCGCCGCCGGTTTCGAGATTGCCAATAACCGGCTGAACCCGATCGATGGATTTGGCAAAGACTGCGTCGTCGGTTTCGGCGGCCTCAAATTCGTCCCAAAGCGTGCGATATGCATCGCGTTGTTCAACGGGCAAAAGGCCAAAGATGCGATCTGCGGCCTCTGCTTCGGCGGCTTCCATTGCCGAAATGTCATGATCGCCGTGAATAGGGCTGTCACCGACATCGATTTCGACAAGATCATGTATCAGAAGCATTCGGATAACACGGTCGATGTTGACGGGCCGGTTGGCGTGTTCGGCCAAAATCATCGCATAAAGAGCAATGTGCCAACTGTGGCTGCCGCTGTCCTCGTGGCGGTGGCCATCGAGCACCTTGGTGGCCCGATAAACAGATTTAAGCTTGTCGGCCTCCGTCAGAAAGGCGAGCTGTTGAGCAAGCCGGTCGCTCATTCAGGTGTGCCCGGCGTGTCGGATTTGGCAGCTCTTGCGTCTTTGACCTTCTTAATCAGGAACTTGCGCGCCTTTTCTTCGGCCATACGCACCCGCATTTCGGTCAGGTAAGCTTCTTCTAGGGATTGCGAAGAGGCCGCCAGAATGCCGCCGACCTCAACAAAAAGTCTCTCGTCTTCGAGCTCTTTTTGCGCCTTCATGGTGTCTTCGGCCAGCTTTTCAGCCAGCCGATCTAGCGTGCTCATTACCGAGTGGTCTCCGTCAGGCGCCGTTTCACGTAGTTGCTCACGTTACCGGTCATCTGGTCCATGTAGTCTTCGGTTTCGAAGAAGTGGCCGGAGCCGTCAATTTCGGTGTGCGTGATTGTGATGCCTTTTTGCTCGTGCAGCTTGTTGACCAACGAATGGGTGTCTGCAGGCGGCGCAACGCGGTCGTTGGTGCCGTTCAAGATCAGGCCAGAGCTGGGGCAGGGTGCAAGGAACGAGAAGTCATACATGTTTGCGGGTGGCGCAATCGAGATGAAGCCGGTAATTTCCGGGCGCCGCATCAAAAGCTGCATGCCGATCCACGCGCCAAACGAGAAACCAGCAACCCAGCAGTGCTTGGAATTGGTGTTCATCGATTGCAGATAATCAAGCGCGCTTGCTGCGTCCGACAATTCGCCGACCCCTTGGTCGTATTCACCTTGCGAGCGGCCCACGCCACGGAAGTTGAAGCGCAGGACGGTGAAGCCCATGTTGAAGAACGTATAGTGCAGGTTGTAGACAACCTTGTTGTTCATCGTGCCGCCAAACTGCGGGTGCGGATGCAAGACGATCGCAATCGGCGCGTCTTTTTCTTTTTGCGGGTGGTAGCGGCCTTCGAGGCGGCCTTCGGGTCCAGGAAAAATCACCTCGGGCATGTGTGTCGCTTATCTCCTACAAATTCGGTAAAGCATTTCTTGACGAAATTGCTCGGTCACTTTAGAACGGTTCTAACTTCTGATCTTGGTTAGAAATTCGCACAGGGCTTAAGCGAGATAAGCACAGCTGCGCCCAAGGTCAATCAATTCGCGGGGTAAGACGATGAAACTGTCGACAAAAGGGCGATATGCGGTGGTTGCACTGGCAGATATTGCGTTGCAGTCCCATGAAAGCCTCGTGAACTTGTCTGAAATTTCCAAGCGACAGGACATCTCGCTGCCGTATCTGGAGCAGCTTTTTGTGAAATTGCGCCGTGCCGGGCTGGTGGAATCAGTGCGTGGACCAGGCGGCGGGTATCGTTTGGCCCAGTCGCCATCCGATATTCGTGTGGTTGATATTCTGACGGCCGTGGATGAAACCGTGTCTGCCTTGCACACCGGTGCAGGCGCCAGCGGTGGGTCCAGCGGGTCGCGTGCGCAGAGCATGGCCAACCGGTTGTGGGAAGGGCTGTCGGCCCATGTGTATGTGTTTTTGCATCAAACCCGTCTTTCGGACGTAATCAGCAATGAATTGGCCCCGTGCCCAGCGGTGCCGACGCTGTTTTCTGTGGTGGATGAAGACGCCTGATGCGCACGTATCTTGATCATAATGCAACCACGCCTCTCAGGCGTGAGGCGCGCGACGCAATGATCGCGGCGATGGACGTGGTCGGCAATCCGTCCAGCGTGCATGGCGAAGGCCGCAAAGCCAAAGCTGTTGTTGAAGCCGCGCGGGCCGATATTGCGTCGGCCTTCGGCGCTGACGGCGCAGATGTGATTTTCACGTCCTCAGCAACCGAAGCCGCAGCGCTGGCGTTGCGCGGCCGTGATTTTCATGCCGGTGACATTGAGCATGACGCGGTTGGTGCGTGGATCACGGCCGATCTTGGCGTCGATGCTGATGGTCGGGTGACCGTAGTTGATCCGGCGCAAAGCACGTTGCAGGCGGCAAATTCGGAAACCGGCGTCGTGCAAACTTTGCCAGAAGGCCTGGCCGTTAGCGATATGACGCAAGCGTTCGGCAAACTTCCGGTGGCTTTCAATTGGTCGGGCGCAACGATGGCGTTGATTTCGGCCCATAAGCTGGGCGGTCCCAAGGGCATTGGCGCATTGGTTGTAAAACGCGGCACGGACGTCGCGGCGCAACTTTTGGGCGGCGGTCAGGAAATGGGCCGGCGTGCCGGTACGGAAAACGTGATTGGCGCCGCGGGTTTTGCCGCAGCCGCGACGGCAGCAGCGCGAGATTTGTCCGATGGCGTGTGGGAACGGGTTGCACAGCTGCGCGATTTGCTGGAAGACACGTTGGAAACCGACGCAAAAGACTCAGTCATTATTGGGCGGAATACAAAACGGCTGCCCAACACGACATGTATCGCCACACCGGGATGGAAAGGCGAGACGCAGGTTATGCAGATGGATCTTGCAGGCTATGCGATTTCGGCAGGGTCGGCTTGCTCTTCTGGCAAGGTACGCGCAAGTCGCGTGCTCAAGGCCATGGGGTATGACGAAGACACCGCTGCAGGAGCGATCCGGATCAGTTTGGGTCCGGACACACAAGAACAGGACGTTCTGGGATTTGCCGATAAGTGGCTGGCTCAGATGAGGAAACACCACGTACGGGCTGCGCGAGCAACGGCGTGAGAGCGAACGAACAGGAGAACGACATGGCCGCAATAGACCAAACACAGGTCAAAGAAGGCGTCGATCAGGAGACCGTAGATGCTGTCCGCGAAGTCGGCGGCAAATACAAATACGGTTGGGAAACCGAGATCGAAATGGAATATGCCCCCAAAGGGCTGACCGAGGACATTGTCCGCCTGATCTCGGATAAGAACGACGAACCCGAATGGATGACCGAATGGCGGCTGGAAGCGTATAAGCGCTGGCTGACCAAGGAAGAACCTGATTGGGCGATGCTGGACTATCCCGAAGTGGATTTTCAGGACCAGTATTATTATGCTCGGCCCAAGAGCATGGAAGAAAAGCCCAAGTCCTTGGACGAGGTTGATCCCAAGCTGTTGGCGACATACGAAAAGCTCGGTATCCCACTGAAAGAACAGATGATTTTGGCTGGCGTCGAAGGGGCAGAAGATGCACCCGCAGAAGGCCGCAAGGTTGCTGTGGACGCGGTGTTTGACTCTGTCTCGGTTGGCACGACCTTCCAAAAAGAGCTTGCAGATGCTGGCGTGATTTTCTGCTCGATCTCAGAAGCGATCCGCGAGCACCCCGAGTTGGTCAAGAAATACCTTGGCTCTGTGGTGCCTGTGTCTGACAACTTTTACGCCACGCTCAACAGCGCTGTGTTCTCGGATGGCTCGTTTGTTTACGTGCCACCCGGGGTGCGCTGCCCAATGGAACTGTCGACCTATTTCCGCATCAACGCGGAAAACACCGGCCAGTTTGAGCGCACATTGATCATCGCCGACAAGGGCAGCTATGTCAGCTACCTCGAAGGCTGTACCGCGCCGCAACGCGACACATCGCAATTGCACGCCGCTGTGGTTGAGATCGTGATCGAAGAAGACGCCGAAGTGAAATACTCCACCGTTCAGAACTGGTACCCCGGTGATGAAAACGGCAAAGGCGGCATCTATAACTTTGTGACCAAACGCGCCGATTGCCGTGGGGATCGCGCCAAGATCATGTGGACACAGGTTGAAACCGGCTCGGCTGTGACGTGGAAATACCCGTCCTGCATCCTGCGCGGCGACGACAGCCAAGGCGAGTTCTATTCCATCGCCATCACGAACCACCACCAGCAAGCCGATACAGGCACAAAGATGATCCACTTGGGTAAAAATTCCAAATCGCGGATTGTCTCCAAAGGTATCAGCGCCGGTGTGGCCCAGAACACCTATCGCGGTCAGGTGTCGATGCATCCAAAAGCCAAGAACTCGCGTAACTATACCCAGTGTGACAGCTTGCTGATTGGCGACAAATGCGGGGCGCATACCGTGCCTTATATCGAGGTGCGCAACAACTCTTCGCGCGTGGAACATGAGGCGACGACATCCAAGGTGGATGACGAGCAGATGTTCTATTGCCGCCAGCGTGGCATGGGCGAAGAGGAGGCCGTGGCCTTGATCGTGAACGGGTTTGCCAAGGAAGTGCTTCAAGCGCTGCCGATGGAATTTGCCATGGAAGCACAACAGCTTGTGGCAATTTCGCTCGAAGGCTCTGTGGGCTAACGGATCTGGGGACCGCTGCAATGATCGTGACAACCACACCGTCTGTCGAAGGGCGCAAAATCGCTACGTATCACGGCATTGTCGTGGGCGAGGCGATCATGGGTGCCAATGTGGTGCGGGATTTCTTTGCCAGCATCACCGACGTCGTCGGCGGTCGGTCAGGTGCTTACGAAAGCAAGTTGCAGGATGCGCGCGAAACCGCGTTGGCGGAGCTCGAGGAGCGCGCCGCCGCACAAGGCGCCAACGCCGTTGTGGGCGTTGATCTGGATTATGAAGTTGTGGGTGACAGCATGTTGATGGTCTCGGCCAGCGGCACAGCCGTCACAGTAGAATAAGCGGGCAGGCCTAGGGCCGCCCAAGGAAACGCGAAGGAAGTAATTATGTTGGAAATCAAAGGCCTGAAGGTCCAACTTGAAGACGAAGACAAGCAAATCCTGAAAGGTGTCGACCTGAAGGTCGAAGCCGGTAAGGTGCATGCAATCATGGGTCCAAACGGATCGGGTAAATCTACGCTGTCCTACGTGCTGTCTGGCAAAGACGGTTATGAAGTCACCGACGGCAGCGCGTCTTTGAATGGCGAAGACCTGTTGGAACTGGAAGCCGAAGAGCGCGCCGCCCTGGGCCTGTTTTTGGCCTTCCAATACCCCGTGGAAATCCCTGGCGTGGGCAACATGACATTCCTGCGCACCGCGGTGAATTCCCAGCGCAAGGCACGTGGCGAAGAAGAACTGTCTGCCAAAGACTTCCTCCAGGAAATCCGTGCCAAGGCAAAAACGCTGAAAATCGACGCGGATATGCTGAAGCGACCGGTCAATGTTGGCTTCTCCGGCGGTGAGAAGAAACGTAACGAGATCCTGCAGATGGCGATGCTTGAGCCAAAGATGTGCATCCTGGACGAAACAGACTCCGGCCTGGATGTGGACGCCATGAAATTGGTGTCGGAAGGCGTGAATGCGCTGCGTGACGAAGGTCGTGGCTTCTTGGTTATCACTCACTACCAACGTCTGCTGGACCACATCAAACCCGATGTCGTGCACATCATGGCCGATGGTCGCATCATCAAAACCGGCGGTCCCGAGTTGGCGCTGGAAGTTGAAAAGAACGGCTATGCCGACATTTTGGCGGAGATGGCGTAATGAACGCTGTTGCAAAGAAAATAGAGGCCACGACCGCACGCTTGGAGGGCATGAGCCTTCCTGCGGGCGGCAAATGGGCCACCGAAGCGCGCGAGGCTGCATTGACGCGCCTGCGCACCATGGGTTTGCCAGATCGTCGTGACGAGTATTGGAAATACACCCGTCCCGACACGCTGACACAGACCGACGCGCCTGAGGCATCGGTATTGGACACCGGCGAGGCACCGCTTTTTGACGGGTTTGACAGGTTGAAAGTTGTGTTTGTGGACGGTGTCTTTGACGCCGAGCAATCTGACGATCTGTCTGGCGAAGGCCTGAACATCGAGCGTTTGGCGGATGTCGCGGCAAAAGACATTCACTGGGCGCGTGATGTGTATGGTGTGTTGGAAAACAATGGCCAGTCACCGGTGGAACGCCCACTTGCGGCGCTGAATTCTGCCTTTGCGACGGATGGTGTTGTGATCCATGTCACAGGCAAGGTGTCTCGACCCGTGAACCTGATTTATCGTCACAAATCAGACAGTTCCGACGCGATCCTGCACCACGTGATCAAACTTGATGCCGGGGCTGAGCTGACGGTTCTGGAAAACGGTCCGGCGGCTGCGCGGTTCAACAAGTCGATGGAAGTCGACGTGGCTGATGGGGCCGCTTTCCATCATGTGCGGGCGCAGGGACGTGATCATGAACGCCGTGCAGTGACCCATATTTTTGGCCGTCTTGGCACTGAAAGCGTGTTTAAGTCTTTCACACTGACTGTGAATGGCCGCCTGACGCGCAATGAGGCCATTCTTGAGCTGACCGGGGACGACGCGGTCGCACATGTGGCTGGTGCCTGTCTGGGTGACGGTGATTTCCATCACGATGACACGGTATTCGTGACCCATGACGCGGTGAACTGTGAAAGCCGTCAGGTTTTCAAAAAAGTGCTGCGCAATGGCGCGACCGGTGTGTTTCAGGGCAAAATCCTTGTGCAACCGGGTGCTCAAAAAACCGATGGGTACCAGATCAGCCAATCGTTGCTGTTGGATGAAGACAGCCAGTTCCTCGCCAAGCCTGAACTTGAGATTTATGCCGATGATGTGGCGTGTTCACACGGCTCAACCTCGGGCGCGATCGACGAAGAGGCGCTGTTTTATTTGCGCGCGCGCGGTGTTCCAAAAGACATCGCCACGGATCTGATGGTTCTGTCGTTTGTTGCAGAGGCCGTTGACGAAATCGAAAACGAAGATCTGCGCGACGAAATGCTTGCACGCCTTGAAGGCTGGCTGGAACGGCGGCGCGACTGATGTCTGTCGTTCGCGACATCGCCGCAACCTACCGTGGGCCGCACAAGGTTGTGGCCCGCCTTTTGGCAATGGGCGAGCGTGAAGACCGCGCATTTGTGATCCTTATGGCGGCTTGTGCTGTGACCTTTATCGGGCAATGGCCGCGTTTGGCCCGCGAAGCGCATGTCACCGGCCAAGAGCTTAACCCGCTGTTGGGCGGCACGCTGATGGCCTGGCTGTTTATTGCGCCGCTTCTGGCCTATGCCTTGGCATTCGTGTTTCATTTTGTTTTCCGCGCATTGCGCCGCAAACAAACTCCTTTTGGATCGCGGATTGCGCTGTTCTGGGCAATGTTGGCGGCGTCGCCTCTGATCTTGCTTCACGGCCTTGTGGCTGGCTTCATCGGCGAGGGCATACAGTTGTCGATTGTTGGTCTGTTTTGGCTGGTCTGTTTTCTGTGGTTTTGGATGTCTGGCATGTTGCAGGCTGGAAAAGAGATCTAATGAAAGAGCAATTGATACAGTTGTTTGGCCTGACCATTCGCGATCCGGCACAGGCGGCGCAGGTTCTGTCAGATGTGCGGTTTGACCGCGCGACGGCGTGGACAATTCTGGCGCTGGCAGTGACGTTGAACACGCTGGTCTACTTCCTGTCCATTGTGCTGTTTCCCGTGCCTGACGAGATGACAATTCCGCTTTTGACCCAGCCTTATCTGGTTTGGATTATGCTGGGATCCACGACGGTTATCTTTGTCTTTGCTTTCTATTGGGTCGGCCACAGTCTTGGCGGTCGGGCGGCATTTGATACCATTTTGATCATGGTAGGTTGGCTGCAATATATGCGGCTTGTGGTACAGCTTGCATCGCTTGTCTTGATGATCCTATCGCCGGCACTTGCGCAGATCTTTGTTATGGCAGTTGGTCTTTATGGCGTTTGGATTTTGCTCAACTTTCTCAAAGAAGCCCATGGCTTTGACTCCTTTGGCAAAGCCATTGGCGTGATTGTTTTGTCGGCGGTTGGATTGACCGTCGGACTGTCCGTATTCCTTTCTTTGTTTACCGCAACCGTCATTGGGATGTCCTGAGATGTATGATGTTCACAAGATTCGCGCCGAGTTTCCGATCCTGTCGAGGGAGGTGAATAACAAGCCACTGGTGTATCTCGACAACGGGGCGTCCGCGCAAAAGCCGCAGGTGGTGATTGACGCGGTCACGCAGGCGTATTCGATGGAATATTCCAACGTACACAGAGGCTTGCACTACCTTTCTAATCTAGCGACTGACAAGTATGAGGCCGTCCGTGGCAGCATTGCCAAATTCCTGAACGCGGCTAGCGAAGATGAAATCGTGCTGAACTCAGGCACCACCGAAGGCATCAATATGGTGGCTTATGGCTGGGCCATGCCACGAATGCAGGCAGGCGATGAAATTGTTCTGTCCGTGATGGAGCATCACGCCAACATCGTGCCTTGGCATTTCCTGCGCGAACGTCAGGGCGTGGTGATCAAATGGGTGGATGTCGACAGCACCGGCGCGCTTGATCCTCAAGCGGTCATCGACGCGATTGGTCCAAAAACCAAGCTGGTTGCGGTTACCCAGTGTTCCAACGTTTTGGGCACGATGGTCGACGTCAAGGCAATCACCGCTGGCGCGCATGCCAAAGGAGTGCCGGTACTGGTGGATGGCTCGCAAGGGTCGGTTCATGCGCCTGTTGATGTGCAAGACATCGATTGTGACTTCTACGCCATCACTGGGCACAAACTGTACGGCCCATCAGGGTCCGGCGCGATTTATTGCAAAGCGGATCGCATGGCCGAGATGCGCCCGTTCATCGGCGGTGGTGACATGATCAAGGAGGTCTCCAAGGAGGCGGTGATCTATAACGATCCACCGATGAAATTTGAGGCTGGCACGCCAGGGATCGTTCAGACCATCGGGTTTGGTGTGGCGTTGGACTTTCTGATGGAATTGGGGATGGAAAACGTCGCCAAACATGAGGCCGGTCTGCGTGATTATGCGGCTGAAAAGTTCGCCGGATTGAACTGGATGCAAGTGCAGGGCACGACATCTGACAAGGCCGCTATCTTTAGCTTTACGCTGGATGGGGCAGGGCACGCGCATGATATTTCGACCATTCTGGACAAGAAGGGCGTCGCGGTGCGCGCCGGACACCATTGTGCCGGACCGCTTATGGACCATCTTGGGGTCAGCGCGACGTGCCGGGCCAGCTTTGGTCTCTATAACACTGTCGAAGAAGTCGATGTTCTGATCGACGCTCTTCATCTGGCGCATGAGTTGTTCGCTTGATCCAATTTTGGTCGTGATTTTGCGATTGCGGCCAAAGGCTCCTGTGGCTATAGAGCCAATGACGCACCCATAGCTCAGCTGGATAGAGTGTCGCCCTCCGAAGGCGAAGGTCGAAGGTTCGAATCCTTCTGGGTGCGCCATTTTCCCTTGAAATGAACCGTTGGGCCGGCATTTTGGTCTTTACCCGTAGGAAAGACATGTCGAGGTCTTTGCAAAAACTCGTTCAGGTTAAACTTGGGGCGCGGGACATCCCAGCCTTTGTTTCACCCATGCTTGTCCGCTGAATTGCGCATGTCATCGGCCTAGCTTTTCTGCCAAAGCGTGAAATAGTGAACCCACGAAAAATGAGGGCAGCACTTTATGTGGAACTTTTATGCGCGAATTTGGCGCAACACCGGACGGGCGCAGCTGACACTTGTGGTGCTTTCGCTGATCGTGGCCGCACTTGCCGCCGCACCGTTGCGTTTTCAGAAAGACATAATCAATAGTCTTGGGCCGGATCTGCAAACTAACCAGTTGCTCTATCTTTGTGGTGGCTATTTGGCGGTAATCGTTGTCACCAACATCTTCAAATTTGCGCTCAACTACAAAAGCTCTGTTCTCGGCGAAGACATCATCCGTCGCATCCGGGCCAGCATCTATGGTGCCCACCATAATCCCGACACCAAACGAAAACCAAACACTGGAACCTTGGCCACGATCATCGCGGCAGAGGCCGAAGAGGTGGGGCGCTTTGTCGGACAGGCCGTGGCCAATCCGCTTTTGCAGATCGGCACATTGGTTTCGGTGGTCAGCTATGTTGCCGCCACACAACCCTATCTTGGCGGGTTTCTTGTTTTGATCATCCTGCCGCAGGCCGCGATTGTCTTGTTTCTGCAAGAGCGTGTGAACCGCCGCGTCAAGGAGCGCACCATTGTGTTGCGACAGGCTTCCTCCGATATTTCCGAGGAAGACCTGAAAAACATCCATCACGTGCAGGAAAAGACCCTGCAGGATTTTGACCAAATCTTCGTTATCCGGCGGGGTATTTTCAAACTCAAGCTGTCGATGAAGATGGCCATGAATGTCATCAGTGGCATCGGCCTTGTGGGCATCTTATTGATCGGCGGCCTCTTGATGCGCGAAGGTCTGTCCGACGTGGGCACAGTGGTTGCGGCGATTTCAGCGTTGGAGCGGATCAACAGTCCCTGGCGGCTGTTGCTGAACTTTTACAAGGAGTTGAGCGCAGCGCGGGTTAAGTTCGAGCTGATAGTCAAATCAAGCGATGCCTTTGATCTACCAAAACCCGCGACAGTCGCAAAAAAGACGCCCTAAAAGGACGCCTCTCAAATTGGACAGTGTAGGGTGTCTTACCGACCCCAGTTGCGGACCGGACCGCAATCCATGTGCACAAAGTTGGAGCCCGAGTAGCGACCCACGCCACCCGCACGACATGCGGAGGCGGCTTTTGCCATCTGGTTCACTGAACGCGATGCAAGGCGAAGGTCAGCAGCTTTGCCGGTCATATGAAGCGAATTTTTAGCAACGCCGCGAGAACGCGAACGCAGCATAGCGTTGGTCGCGGGGCTACGGTAACCCGACAGCAACATGTAAGGCTCGCTAACGTCCATAAGGTTATGTGCAGCTGCCATAATGTCGATGGTGCGTGTGTCGATAGAAATCACATCGTTTGACCGCCAGTCGCGCATAAATGCGTTGACCTCTTTCACGGCATCTTTGATGTATTTTCCTTCGACCCAATAAATCGTGTCCAAGCGTTCGCCGGTTCGGCCGGAATACATTCGAATACGTCGAATGTCGCCACCACCGCGCAGAAAGCCTGCGGCGTTGGAATACGTGGGTGCAGCGACGAGTGCGGTAGCTGCAAAGGCGCCCAATAGCGTGCGCCTAGAAATGCTCGAAGAGCGTTTATTAATCATAGTTTCAGCGCCTGTCCCGTCGCTTGCCTGTTGCCACGATGTTACGTAGCTCATGAACCATCCCCGCAGATGTGGGTTTTTATGACACACATGGAATCATGCTCCAAGAACTGTTTTCCACTTGATTTGGATACTGGCCGAATTAGGCGAAAAATTGCTTAACGCAGGGCTAAATGCTTTGCCCGGGATACAACACTTTTCAGATGTTCTCCGAATGTTCTGGTGGCGTGGAAAAAACGCGGCGCATTTGACGGGTTTACGGGTCACACTTCGCATGGGGTTTGAGATTTCGAGAAGTTGTGATTAGACAGCGCTTACGCAGTTTATGATGGTAGACCAAACAAACCGCCAAACTGCGGATATAAAACAGTTCGAGGGTCAAAATATGTTGTTAGGGTTCCAACGCCGCGTTGTGTCAAAAGTGGGCGCAGCGCTTCTTGCGGGGACAGTTTTGACAGCCAGTCCGGCCGTCGCGTTTCCAGTTTTCAAACAAGCCGTTGCAGAGGCCGCTTCGCAAAACTCAAGCGTGGCCGCCTATTACCGGTCTGTTCAGTATGACCCTGTTTGGACAGCCGACACCGAGATCTCCCGTGAACGGCGCAAAGCTTTGATCAGCGCGTTGGCCAGCTCTGACGACCATGGGATGCCCTCTGCGCGCTACGAAGTGGACGCATTGGTTGGTCAAATGGCAGCCGCCCGATCTCGCCGGGACTTGGGGCTTGTCGAAGTGGCGATGACGCGGGTGTATCTGAAATATGCGCGCGATTTGACGTCTGGCATGTTGGTGCCTTCCAAAATCGACGACGGTCTGGTGCGGGAAATTGTCCATCGCGACAAGCAGGAGTTGATGGACTCTTTGGTGGCGTCCGGGACTCCGGATGATTTTCTCAAAAGTCTGGCGCCGCAAACTGCGGAATACCTCCGTCTCAAAAAAGAACGCCTGCGTCTTGAGGCTTTGATTGCTTCGGGCGGGTGGGGGCCACAGGTTCCCAGCGGAAAATTTGAGCCCGGTGACACCGGCGCATCGGTGATTAAGCTGCGCGACAGATTGATTGCGCTTGGGTTTATGCAGAGGTCGTCTTCGGCCAACTACGACCGCACGATGGAAAAAGCCGTTCAGGCGTTTCAGATTGCCCACGGGCTTGAGGCAGACGGCGTTGCTGGCAAGGGCACCATCGAGGAAGTCAATCGCAGCCCTGAGCATCGGTTGAAGTCCGTTATGGTAGCAATGGAGCGTGAACGTTGGTTGGACCGATCCATTGAGGGGCGCGAAGTCCTTGTTAACCTTGCAGACTTCACCGCCAAGATCCTGGACGACGGCAAGCTGACGTTCCGCACGCGGTCGGTGGTGGGTAAAAACCAATCAGACCGCCGCAGCCCCGAGTTTTCGGACACGATGGAACATATGGTTATCAATCCCACGTGGAATGTTCCGCGCTCGATCGCGACCAAAGAATACCTGCCGATGCTGAAGAACAACCCGAACGCGGTTGGGTATTTGCGTCTGGTGAACTCGCGTGGCCAAACAGTAGATCGCAGTCAGGTGGACTTTAGCCAGTTTTCCACGCGCAATTTTCCGTTTGATATGAAACAGGCACCGGGCAATCGCAATGCGCTGGGTCTGGTGAAGTTTATGTTCCCGAACAAACACAACATCTATTTGCACGACACGCCGCAAAAAGCGTTGTTTGCCCGTGAGACACGCGCTTATAGCCATGGATGCATTCGCCTGCATCAACCCTTTGATTTCGCATATGCTTTGCTTGCGAAGCAGGAAGAAAACCCCAAGGAATTTTTTCATTCCCGTTTAAAAACAGGCCGTGAGACAAAGGTTGATCTAGAGGTCAATGTTCCTGTGCACATCATTTACCGGACGGCTTACACCGAGGCCAAAGGGCCGGTGCAATACCGCCGTGATGTCTATGGCCGCGATGCCAAGATCTGGAAAGCGTTGGCCAATGTAGGGGTGGCATTGCCGGGTCAACAGGGATAAATACCCCCCCGAGTGCATCCGGGGGAGAACCCATGACATACACCGTACGTGAGATTGCAGAAGCTTTGGACTGTGAGGCTTTTGGCGATACATCGATCGCTGTTGAGCGCGTTGAAGAACCGGCAAGTGCGACGGCTAACGACTTGGCTTTGCTAACCAATCCGAAATTTGCAGAAGGGCTTGGTCAGGGACACGCGCGGGTTGCTATGCTTTGGCCAGGTGCTGACTGGCAGTCCATGGGGCTGGAGGCTGCGATCATTCCAACGCGCGGCCGGTACGCCATGGCAGGTCTTTCCAAAATGATGGACCTTGGACAGCATTACGCGCCGGGCATTCACCCAACCGCGCAGATTGATGCGTCCGCCGAGATCGGCCCGGATGCGCAAATCGGCCAGTTTGTAGTGATTGGGCCACGTGCCCGCGTCGGCGCCAATTGTGTGATCGGCCCGTTTTGCCACATTGGTGCGGACAGCGAACTGGGCGAGGACGCCTATCTGCGCGACCATGTTTCAATCGGGGCGCGGGTGTCTATCGGTGCGCGTTTTCATGCCCAACCCGGCGCGCGCATCGGTGCCGATGGTATGTCGTTTGTTACACCAGAGCAGTCTGGCGTTGAAAAGGCGCGTGAAAGCTTGGGCGATCAAGGTGACGTGCAAAGTCAGCCCTGGGCCCGCATTCATTCGCTGGGCGCCGTAACCATCGGGGACGACGTAGAAATTGGTGCAAACACATGTGTCGACTGCGGCACCATACGTGACACGCGGATCGGAAACGGCACCAAAATCGACAATCTCGTGCACATCGCGCACAACGTGACTGTTGGTCGTGATTGCCTTTTTGCAGCGCAATCCGGCATTGCTGGATCAACGGTGATTGGCAATAACGTTGTTTTCGGAGGCCAAGTCGGCGTGACTGACAACACCATTGTGGGTGATAATGTGATCGCAGGCGGCGGCACAAAAATCCTAAGCAGAGTTCCAAATGGACAGGTGATGCTGGGTTACCCCGCGGTCAAGATGGACACCAATCTGGAAATGTACAAAAGCCTGCGCAGATTGCCGCGATTGATGAAACAGGTGGCTGAGCTTCAAAAATCTGTTTCAAAACGTGGGTCCAATGACTAAATCGAGGCGAGGCGTGGAAAGGACATCACATGAGCATTCAAGACAAGGTTATTGAAATCATTGCAGAACAGGCAGTTCTGGAACCTTCGGATGTGACCCTTTCGAGTACTCTTGAAGACCTTGGGATAGACAGTCTTGGTCTTGTGGAGAGCATTTTCGCGATTGAAGAAGCTTTTGATATTTCTGTGCCGTTCAACGCCAATGAGCCAAGCGCCAGCGATTTTGACATTTCTACGGTCTCAAGCATCATTTCCGGCATCCAGACGCTGGTCTCAGAGCAGGCTTAAAAATACACGCAGACCCGCGTGGGCAGGGAAAGAACTATGAAACGGGTGGTTATCACCGGAGCCGGAACGGTCAACGCGCTTGGCCACAATGTTGGGCAAACGCTCGAGGCAATGCGAGAAGGTCGCTGTGGCATTGGGCCATTGGACCTGCGTGACGTGGAACGGCTTGCCGTCCAAATCGGCGCGCAAGTGCAAGACTTTGAATCCGAAAAGCTTTTTAACCGCCAGCAGATTGCGCTGTTTGATCGTTTTACCCAGTTTGCTCTGGTTGCCGCCCGTGAGGCCATCGGTCAATCAGGTCTGGAATTTCACGGCGATCTCGCCGCCAAATCAGGCGTTGTGTTTGGCAATTCCGGCGGCGGTATGCAGACGCTCGATGAAAACTACCGGTCTGTGTACGAAGACGGAAAGAACCGCGTGCACCCGTTTGTGGTGCCCAAGTTGATGAACAACGCGGCTGCCAGCCATGTGAGCATGGAATTTAACCTCAAAGGGCCCAGTTTCACAGTGGCGTCTGCCTGTGCCAGTTCCAATCACGCGATGGCGCAGGCCTTTCAGATGGTGCGCAGCGGCATGTCTCCGGTGATGATCACCGGCGGCGCGGAATCGATGTTGTGTTTCGGTGGTGTCAAAGCATGGGAAGGGTTGCGCGTTATGTCCAAAGACGCATGCCGGCCGTTTTCAGCCAACCGCAATGGCATGGTGCAAGGCGAAGGGGCTGGTGCTTTTGTTTTTGAGGAACTCGACCATGCCAAGGCGCGTGGCGCCGATATCCTCGCCGAAGTTGTGGGGTTTGCCATGAGTTCGGACGCTGCTGACATTGTGATGCCTTCAAAACAGGGTGCGGCGCGGGCAATTTCCGGCGCACTGGAAAACGCTGGTCTGAACCGCGAGGATGTGGGCTACATCAATGCCCATGGCACGGGAACCGCGGCCAACGACAAAACCGAATGCAGCGCTGTGGCCGATGTGTTTGGCCCGCATGCAGACGCGTTGATGATGTCGTCGACCAAATCCATGCATGGGCATCTGATCGGCGGAACCGGTGCAGTAGAACTTTTGGCCTGTATTATGGCTGTGCGCGATGGCGTTGTTGCCCCAACCATCAGCTATGAAGAAGCAGACCCGGAATGTGCAATTGACGTGGTGCCAAACGAGGCCCGCGACGCCACCGTTGAGGTAGCGCTCAGCAACGCTTTTGCGTTTGGCGGCTTGAACGCAGTTCTGGCGTTACGTCGGTTTTAGGCCAATCGCAGAAACAAAAACGCCGCCCAAAAAATCGGGCGGCGTCTTCTGTTTACATACTGAAAAGATCAGTTTGGAACGGCAGCCGCTTTGTCGAAGGCGGCAGTGAAGCCTTTCAATGACATTGTGACTGTCACGATCTGATCCGGCGCCACAGCAGGCACAATCACGATTGAAGCCTGTGTGCCACTCTTCAATGCAGTCACGTCTTCTTCGGTCAAGCCAAGGCGCGAGATGCATCCAACCTGATTGCAAAAGGCGAATGGGTAGCGCCGAGCATTCTCGCCATCCACAGTGATGGTCAACTGTGCAGGCAGCAAAGTTTCAAGTGGCACGATAATGGTGGCGCCTGCGATTGCAGTCCCATCGGGCGCGGGCAGCTTGAACAACGTGACCTCCGACAGAGGGCTGCCGTTTTGATCTTTCATCAATTGGTACAAACGGCACGGGCGCGGCTCCGGACCGTCTTTGGCGCATTGCAGATCCCAATCGCCGTGAATTTCCGACGTGACATCTGCGGCTGTTCCGGTTGCACCTTGCGGTGCTTGCTCGACCTTTTGGCCGACAGACAGTGAGCCGTCGGACAGGGATCCAACTTGGGCCAATGTGGGGCCGGAAGAGACCGCGAAGACCGCAGCAACGAGGAGGTGGTAAAACTTGGGCATGAGATTTCCCATCAATAGCGTGAAGTTGCCTTCCGATTACCACGCCGTTTATCGGATGTCAGAAAAAAGCGCATCACAGGTCCGCGAAGTATCGCAAATTTTTCAAGCATGAGGATTGGGAGCGTGTTGCTGCAGGTTGGTGCCGGAATAAAAAAAAGGGGCCCAAAACATGGGCCCCCTTTTATTTTCACTCCCCGTCGGACTGGCCGACTTATTCATTGCCCAGAAACTACGAGGTTATTTCCGTACCGTCAACAGCAAGTTTTGCGTTTTTTTTAGGGATTTCGATAGGTTACTTGTTAACAATCCCGAGCCCGTACGGAAATGAAACAAAAAGAATTTGTGCGCTTTGCGAGAGCTTGGGATTACCGATTGAGGGCTGGCGACTGTGATCAACCCGCCTTATCGTGGAATGATGTCGAAGGGCACACAAAGCATTGAAAAAACCGGAGACGGACATGGACGGTAAAGTATTCATTGGCGGCGGTGGGCAAGACTACGGCGACAAGCAAGGGCTTACGCTCAAATATGCGAACCGGCACGGCTTGATAGCAGGCGCCACAGGGACCGGAAAAACTGTGACCCTGCAAATTCTGGCCGAGGGATTTTCCAAAGCTGGGGTCCCCGTATTTTTGTCTGACGTGAAAGGAGATCTTTCAGGGTTGGCCGCAGCAGGCAGCGAGACGTTTAAGCTTCATCAGGCGTTTACCGACCGAGCGACACAAATCGGGTTTGATAACTACGCCTATGAGTCCTTTCCGGTCACTTTCTGGGATTTGTTTGGCGATCAAGGCCACCCGGTGCGCACCACAGTCTCTGAAATGGGCCCACTGTTGCTGGCGCGCTTAATGGAGCTGACAGAGGCACAGGAAGGCGTTCTCAACATTGCGTTCCGGCTGGCCGACCAGAAAGGCTTGCCGTTGCTGGATCTTAAGGACCTACAGTCTTTACTGGTTTGGCTTGGTGAGAACCGCGGCGAGATTGCGTTGCGCTATGGCAATGTGTCGGTGCATTCCATTGGCGCCATTCAGCGACGGCTTCTGGTTTTGGAAAACCAGGGCGCGAGCAAATTGTTCGGCGAACCGGCCTTGGATTTGATGGACATCATGCATGTGGGTGCCGACGGACGTGGACAGATCAATGTGCTGGCAGCCGACAAGCTGATGGGTGCGCCGCGTCTTTACGCGACATTCCTGCTTTGGCTTCTGTCCGAACTCTTTGAGGAATTGCCAGAAGTTGGGGATCCGGACAAACCCAAACTTGTCTTCTTTTTTGATGAGGCGCATCTGTTGTTTGACGGCGCCCCTAAGGCTTTGGTCGACAAGGTTGAGCAGGTCGCGCGCCTGATCCGCTCCAAAGGGGTGGGGGTGTATTTCGTCACGCAAAACCCCGACGATATTCCCGAAGACATCCTTGGTCAGCTTGGCAATCGCGTTCAACACGCGCTGCGCGCCTTTACTGCCCGCGACCGCAAAGCGTTGAAAATGGCGTCTGAAACCTATCGACCCAATCCTCGTTTTGACACCGAGGCGGCGATCCGAGAAGTCGGGGTCGGGGAAGCCGTGACATCGATGCTGATGAAGAAAGGCGTCCCCGGCATCGTGGAGCGGACTTTGATCCGCCCGCCGAGCTCACAACTTGGCCCGCTTGATCCCTCAGAACGACGCGCTGTGATGGCGGCCTCGCCGATGGCGGGCAAATACGACCAATTGAACGACCGCCGGTCCGCTTATGAGATCCTAAAAGAGCGGGCGGACAGTGCGGCCGCTGCAGCGCAAGAAGCGGAAGCCAAAGAAGAAGAGATGAGTGTGGCAGAGAGGGAGTTTTCTGCGGCACGGCGGTACTCAGGCACGCGCGTGCGGCGGTCATCGTCGCGCACATTGCGCGTCAGAGCCGATGATACGTTTGGCGAGGCCATGACCAAGATGGTCGTGAAAGAGTTGTCCGGCACCACAGGCCGGCGCATTGTGCGTGGCGTATTGGGCGGCTTGTTCAAGGGACGCTGATTGGCCACCGAACTATTTGACAACAAAAAGGGCGCCCCGCGGGACGCCCTTTTTCTTTATTTCTCCGGGATAAGACCCCTTGGGCTGAACCTCAGCACCAAGAGCAATATCACCCCCATGGTCAACAAGCGCATATGCGCGGCACTGTCGATCAGGTGCTTCTTGAGCCCGCTGCCTTCGGCCATGCCGGAGGTGATCATCTGCATCAGCCACAAACCCATCGGCTCCACCTGAACCCACAGGAACCAGATCAGGAAACCGCCAAGTACGGCGCCAAGGTTATTGCCGGACCCGCCAACAATCACCATCACCCAGATCAGGAAGGTATAGCGCAGCGGCTGATACGTGCCGGGGGTCAGTTGACCATCCAGCGTTGTCATCATCGCACCGCCAATACCGCAAATCGCGGAGCCCAGCACAAATATTTGCAAATGGCGGTTGGTGACGTCCTTGCCCATCGCCTCAGCGGCGACTTCGTTGTCACGGATCGCGCGCATCATGCGGCCCCACGGGCTTTTGAGGGCAAGCTGAGCCATCACAAAGATCAGAACCAGCACGACCGCAAACAAGACCGAGTAGTTGAGTTTGACAAAGATCGACGAAGCGGTTGCCACATCCATGCCAAGGCCCTCGGCGCGATTGATAAAGCTAGAGCTGTTTTGCAGGTCGATCTCGTAAGGCACCGGACGGTCCAGCCCGACGACGTTTTTCACGCCACGCGCAAGCCAGTCTTCGTTCTTCATCACGGCAATGATGATTTCCGCGATGCCCAACGTTGCAATCGCGAGGTAGTCAGACCGCAAACCCAACGCCGTCTTACCAATCAACCAAGCCACACCGGCCGCCAACAAGCCGCCCATGGGCCAAGCCAAAAGCACGGGCAGGTTCAGCCCCCCAAGGTTGCCTTGCAGGGCAGGGTTGATCGCCTCAACCGCTTCCACACCGGGATCAAAAATACCGCGATAAAGGAAGAACCCGCCAACCAGAATGGCAATGGTCGCGATGTTGCGCGCACGGCCCACGGCCATGCGCTGTCGCACCATAACCGTGCCAACAATCGTGCCTGCGCCCGCCAACAAAGCGATCACAATACGCCAGCCGCCGGCACTCCAGGCACCTTCAACAGGGGCTGCGGATGTCAGAACCACAGCCAAGCCGCCAAGCGCCACAAAGCCCATGACACCAACGTTGAACAGCCCGGCAAAGCCCCATTGCAGGTTTACACCCAGCGCCATGATGGCCGAAATCAGCCCCATGTTGAGAATGAGCAGAGCAACGTTCCAGCTTTGCATAAATCCGGTCAATGCGATCATCGCAAAGACCAGCACAAAAAGAGCGGTGTTTTTCACAGGTTCGCTCATACCGATTTCCCCTTAAACAGGCCCGTCGGCTTAAACAGCAGAACCACAATCAGGATCACAAAGCTGACGGCAAATTTATAGTCTGTGCTGAGAAGCTGCACGAGGCTGGAAGGTTCCAGACTTTCGGGCATCAAATATTTCAGCACTTTCTTCCAAGCGTAAGTGATCGTGACCTCACTAAAGGCAATCACGAACCCACCGGCGATGGCGCCCAAGGGGCTGCCAAGACCGCCGACAATCGCTGACGCAAAGATCGGCAGCAAAAGCTGGAAGTAGACAAAGGGTTTGAAGGATTTATCCAGACCGTAAAGCACACCAGCCGTCGTCGCGAGCGCCGCCACGATCAGCCATGTGTACATCACCACACGTTCTGGGTTGATGCCCGACAAAAGCGCCAGATCCTCGTTATCCGAATAGGCGCGCATGGATTTCCCAGTGCGCGTGCGGTTCAGGAACCAGAAGAGCAGAACCACACAGATGATCGCCACCACAACCGTGATGCCTTGCGTGGTTTTGATCGCCAGACCTTCCTTAAGGCCGGTCATGGCTTTGAATTCCCGCACCGAAATGATGAACCTCTCGCCATCTGCGAATTTCTGATCGTTCGGCCCAATGATAAAACGTACCAGACCGTTCATGATGAACATCACGCCCATCGACACGATCACAAGGATCACGGGTTTGGCCTTTTGCTCTCGGTAAAACCGATAGACCACGCGGTCGGTGATAAGCATCAAAGCCATTGTGCCAAGAATGGCAAAGGGCAGGGCGAGCAAGGCAGTCGGCAGCACCCCAAAGCTTATGCCCATCGACTGGAACCACCACGTGATCAACACGGCCAGCATAGCGCCAAACGCCATGGTGTCGCCATGCGCAAAGTTGGAGAACCGCAGGATGCCGTAAATAAGAGTAACCCCCAGCGCGCCAAGCGCGAGCTGACTGCCATAGGCAATCGCGGGGATAATGACAAAGTTGGAAAGCGCCACAATGGCGTTGAGGAAGTCCATTAGGAACACACCCCCTTTGTTGTGGTGACTTCAGATTTCGCGATGACCAATGGCCCGCCACGTTGGAGTTTTTCTTCTGTTTGTCGAAATGCTGCTGCACCGTTGCGGGTGGTCACACGAACGAAACTCTGATCAAAGCCGAGATAAAGCATTTCCATGCCATCCCACGCAGCTTCGCGGACAAACCAATAGGGGGCGATCGTTCCCCACTTTGTGCTGTCCAAACGCACGGAACCTTGAATACGAGTTGTTTTGGCGCCGCCATTTGCAAGAACTTTCAGTTCGAAAATTGAAGACGACGGAGTGCATATGGTTCCAAACTCACATGCGGTTTGCGTTGAGCACGTAAGCAGTCGATCTTTGGCGGCACTTGCAGGCGTGGCGAGCCCAAGTGTCAGCACAAATATCAGGCGTAATGAGGCGTTGAGGAAGTCCATTAGCTAAACACCTCGCACTTGCCGAAATGTCCGGCGTAAATCACCTCAGAGTTAGCGTCCTCGCTGCTTATGGTCAGCACAGCACTGTTCGGGTCTGCGTCCGCCCCTTGGGCGAAGGCTGCATTGACGCCCAATGTAAATCGTTTGCCGTTTTCCTTTGCAACAACGGTCAAAGAGCCTTTTTCTGCCGATACAAGATGGACCGGTAACTCCTTGTCTTTCCATGAAAAAGACCCACCAAGCGGATCAAAAATCGCGACATTTGTGGTCACAGTGCAGTCCGCGTCGCCGATGCACTGCGTATCAAACAAGCAGGTGATCTTGTTGTCATCCGCAGCCCAAGCCGTAACCGGAAGCACCGCTGCTGTGGCGAGCCCAAGTGGGGAAATTCGAATGGTCATATCCTCACCCCCCCAAGAACGATTTGCGGACGTCTTCATCCGCGAGAAGGTCTTTGCCGGTGCCGGTAAAGGCGTTGCGGCCTTGAACCAGCACGTAGCCTTTGTCCGCGATTTCCAGCGCCTGACGGGCGTTTTGCTCGACCATCAGGATCGGGATGCCCGTGCGGCTGACCTCGATGATGCGATCAAACAGCTCGTCCATGACGATGGGCGACACGCCTGCGGTCGGCTCGTCCAGCATCAGAACTTTGGGCTGTGTCATCAAAGACCGGCCAACGGCCACCTGTTGACGTTGACCGCCAGACAATTCACCTGCTGGCTGATTGCGCTTTTCCTTCAGGATCGGGAATAGGTGATAGACTTGCTCCATGGTGTCCGCAAAATCGTCCTTGCGGATAAAGGCGCCCATTTCGAGGTTTTCCTCAACCGTCATCGACGTGAAGATGTTGTTGGTCTGTGGCACAAAGCCCATGCCTTTGGCCACGCGGTTTTGCGGGCTTAGGTTGGTGATGTCCTCACCATCCAGCCGTACCGAACCTTGGCGCAGGTTCAACATCCCGAACACGGCCTTCATTCCCGTGGATTTGCCCGCGCCATTTGGGCCGACAATCACGGCAATCTCGCCCGGGTTCACGGCAATTGTGCAATCGTGCAAAATGTCCGGACCGTCTTTGCCGTAGCCGCCGGTCATGCTGTCGCCGACCAGAAAGGCGTCCGTTGTGTTCATGTCTTTGCCAGTCCCCACGGCCGGCGTCATTTCGCCTCCGCCATTGGGATTGGTGATCGTGGCATCCTTGTTGCCGCGATCGTCTTGATACGGGTTACCGCTCATTGCGTTCCCCTTTTTCAAAGTTGTTCATTTTTCCCCCTCGACGGCTGTTTGTTCCCGCCGTTGTGACACTTGGATTTCTACTTGGCGCAATTGCTTAGCCATCGCCGTCCAGCTCCAAGTTTTTCAGAAATCCGTTGTGCTTTTCAGTATGTTCGTCCCACAGAAGTCCAGTGCCGAATTGGCTTGTCTCGACGATTACAACTCTTTGCGGGCTGATGCGCGTAACCGAAAACAGTTTTACGTGATCGGTTCCGAACGCCAGCCTGTCCCAATTACGCCCGTCGATTTGGACTGCGCGCTGTGACATGAGAGACATGCGAAGACCATCATCTCCGGTTATCCGCCTCGTTAAGTGACGACCAATCGCTTCATCGGGAAGTGTCCGATTTTCTCGGGTTTCAGTTAGTGAAGTTGCTTGGGCCAGAGTGTTGTTGTTGTCGGTGAACTCTGGCCGGGTCTGCCGAACTTTTGCTGGGTGCCGAGGCACAATTGTCCATTCATTGGGTGTCGCGCAGAACTTTCCGACAAATGCGATATCCCAGCAGTTATCGACGTGGTCATCGGCGTACCGCCAGTATCCATCGTCAAAAAGAACAACCGTTCGAGCGTCCAGTGGCATCCGCGCAACCTCACTGCGATCCATTGCGAAAGGCTCGGATACGCCGAGCCCCAACACCAAGGCTGCCAGAACCGCAAGCCGCTTCATGCTTCCAGCTTTTCTTTGTTCTTCAGACCGGTGCCGAGATAGGCCTCGATCACTTGCTCATTGGCCTTGATTTCATCAAGCGTGCCTTCGGCCAGCACTTTGCCTTCGGCCATGCAGATCACCGGATCACACAGGCGACCGATGAAATCCATATCGTGTTCGATCACGACAAAGGTATAATTGCGCTCTTTGTTGAGCCGGATAATCGCGTCGCCAATGGTGTTCAGCAGCGTGCGGTTCACACCCGCGCCAACCTCGTCCAAGAACACAATCTTGGCGTCCACCATCATTGTACGGCCGAGTTCCAACAGCTTCTTCTGTCCGCCCGACACCTGACCGGCCTTGTGGTCGGAAAGATGTTCAATGGTAAGAAATTCAAGCACTTCGTCGGCCTTGGCCCGCAACGCGCGCTCTTCGTTTGCGATGCGCTTGCGACCAAACCACGTATTCCACAGCGTTTCACCAGATTGCGCGCCGGGCACCATCATCAGATTTTCGCGACAACTCATGGAGCTGAATTCATGCGCGATCTGAAAGGTGCGCAGCAAGCCTTTGTGGAAAAGTGTGTGCGGTGGCAGACCTGTGATGTCTTCGCCGTCCATGGTGACGCGACCGGATGTGGGTTCCAGAACCCCGGCGATCACATTGAAAAGAGTGGTTTTTCCGGCCCCGTTTGGACCAATAAGACCAGTGATTGAGCCCGGTTCGATGCGGAGACTGGCACCGTCGACGGCGCGGAATCCCCCAAAATGTTTGTGAACGTCTTCTACGACGATCATGTTACACCCCCTGCGCAGTTCATTGCCGCGCGTTATATATTGAAAAACAGCCCGGACAAGCCGGGCTGTTTTCGAGTTCGGATCAGTAAGCGATTAGCGGTACTTAGCCGTGGTAATTGCGCCGCCGTCGATGACGATCTGGCGGTAGTTACCAGCCGACTCACCTGCGCCAATCAGCTCAACAGCAGTTGCACCGACATAGTCGATTTCACCGCCACCCGCGAGAATTTCCAGCGCTTTGGCCAGCTCACCAGGGAAGATCTGCTCGCCGGGTGCGTTAGCAACATCCATGACTTTGCCTTTGTAGTCAGCTGGGTCAGAAGAGCCCGCCGCCTGCATCGCCAGCATCATCAGAGCTGCCGCGTCATAGCTTTCAGGTGTGAAAGGCGAGGTTGCGTCAAACGCGCCAGCAACCAGTTCTTCGAACTTGGCGGCACCTGGGCTGTCTGTGCCAGGGTGCTGACCGGTGGAGCCTTCGATTTCGTCGCCGAAGTTCTCTTCCAGTTTGGCGCCGATCATGCCGTCAGGGAAGTGGAACGTGTCAAACGCACCGGAGTCGATCGCGGCACGAACGATTCCGGAACCACCTTGGTCCACATAACCTGCAACGACCAGACGGTCGCCACCGGCAGAAGCCAGTGCACCAACTTCAGCCGAGTAGTCGGCTTTGCCGTCTTCGTGCGCTGCGTTGATTGTCACTGTACCACCAGCCGCTTCGAACGCAGCCTGAAACGCATCAGCAAGACCCTTGCCGTAGTCGTTGTTGGTGTAAGTAACGGCAACTTCTTTGATGCCTTCTTCGATCAGCACTTCGGTCATCACAACACCCTGACGGGCATCCGATGGCGCGGTGCGGAAGAACAAGCCGTTGTCTTCGTTGTTGTTGTGGCTCAGGCCGGGTGAAGTGGCCGAAGGAGAGATCATCACAACACCGTTGGCCAGTGCCACGTTGTTCAGGATCGCGCCAGTTACACCGGAGCAGTCTGCGCCCATGATGCCTTTTACGCCATCAGCGGTGATCAGACGTTCTGCAGCAGCCGAAGCGGCAGCGGCGTCAACACAAGTTGAGTCAGCGCGCACAGGCATTACAGCAGAACCGCCCAGCAGCTTGCCACTGTCGGTGACTTCTTTCATCGCCAGCTCAGCGCCGTCCGCCATGGATGGCGTCAGCGATTCAATTGGACCAGTGAAGCCCAGAATGATACCCAGTTTGATGTCTTCAGCCGATGCGGCCCCTGCGATCAGCGCGGTCGCGGCCGTCGCCATAAGCAGTTTTTTCATTGTTACACTCCCTTTTCGTTTTTTAACTGCCGAGAGCCTATGCGGGGAGATTTCAAAAGAAAAGAGGCAACTGCCCAAAACTTGATCACACGAGCCGTGCGTTTGGTGCTACCATTTTGAGAGGAATTTTCGACCTTTGAACGGGGCATAAGTTATGAATTATTTCAATCGCTTACAGCGACGTCTTGCGGTGATCATATTCGCGGCACTTATGGCGCCGGCAATGGCTGACGCAGCGGAAACAATGACCTTTGAAGCTGTGGTATCCAAGCTCAAGACACCCTGGAGTTTTGGATTTCTTCCAGACGGCGGCCTTTTGATCACTGAGCGCGGCGGAAAGCTGATCCATATCAGCCAAAACGGGACTCGGAACACGGTTTCCGGCGTGCCCAAATCACAGGCCAACGGGCAGGGTGGTTTGCTGGACGTGTTGGTGCCTGCAGACTTCGCTCAGCGGCGTGAGATATTTCTGACTTTCTCAAAGAAGCAATCAAGCGGCGAAGGTACAGCTGTCGCGCGCGGCCAGTTGAGCGAGAACGCAAAGCGCTTGTCGAATGTGAAGGTGATCTTTGAAATTAGCGAGGGCAGCAGTGGTGGACGGCATTTTGGCAGTCGATTGGTAGAGGCCAACGATGGCGCACTTTTTGTTACGATTGGGGATCGCGGAGACCGTCCTTCTGCACAAGATCTTACCCGCCACAACGGGTCGATCTTGCGTATCACGCGAAACGGCGATCCTGCACCTGGCAATCCCTATATGGGTCACAGTGACGCTCTGGA
This sequence comes from Shimia sp. Alg240-R146, assembly GCF_947331465.1. Classification (GTDB taxonomy): domain Bacteria; phylum Pseudomonadota; class Alphaproteobacteria; order Rhodobacterales; family Rhodobacteraceae; genus Shimia. The sequence continues at coordinate 999,254 of NZ_CAMZOK010000002.1, forward strand.
TGAAATCTGGTCCTCCGGACATCGCAATCCACAAGGTATGGCGCTGGGTCTGAACGGAGAGTTATGGGCCGTGGAGCACGGGGCCAAGGGCGGAGATGAAGTCAATCACATTAAAAGAGGCGCAAATTACGGGTGGCCGGTTATTTCATATGGTCAGCATTACTCGGGTGCGAAAATTGGCGAAGGCACCCAGAAAGCAGGCATGAAACAGCCCGTGCATTATTGGGACCCATCTATCGCGCCCTCAGGGATGATGATTTATTCTGGTAAGTTATGGCCGCAGTGGCGTGGCCATATGTTTGTAGGCAGCCTCAAATTTGACTACATCTCAGTGTTGTGTTGTTCGAACCTGACCGAGACAGCCCAAATCAAAGCCAAAGAGACCAAACGTGTGCGCGATATTCGTGAAGGTCCTGACGGTGGCATATGGTTTTTGTCAGAAGACCGCGGAACACTTTACCGAATGCGCCCAACCCCTTAGAGTTTCAAAGTAATCATTTGACCAAATTGGAAATTCCCATGTTCAGACTTCTTGCCGTGATACTGGCCAGCGCCCTTTTGATGCCAAACACCGGCGGTGCACAAACAAATCTGCGCACGCAGTTCAACGAGGGTCTGGCCAATTTCAACGAATTGGTGATGCAACGAAAAATTGGCGACGCCATTGACCTGATCCGGACCGATCTCAATATGAGCGCGGAGGAGCGCGAGGCCATCAACAGCCAGATGCAGCAGTTCTTTGAAGAGGATTTTGTTGGCTCAGCAACCGTTCGGTCACAGGCGCTCAAAAACGGGTTCCGCCAAGAATTGTTGTCCTATTGGACCGGCGACGGCGATTATCTTTACATCTACATTTTCATGCACGCGCGCGAAAACCGCCGCAAAGTTTTGGACATCAAATATGATTTGGATTTCCACGACCTGAACATGTTGTTTTGATCAAGCGAGCCATCTCAGAAACGAAAGAAATGCCCGGGCCACGGACTAGTGACTTTGAAGGGCACCTCAAAACCAAGGAACGAAGATTATGAAATCCATTTTGGCGGCAGTTTCGCTGTTTCTTGGCGCAACGATGGCCAGCGCACAGGACGGCGTTTTTGAATCCTATGCGGATTATGAAGCCTTTGTGAATTCCCATATGATGTCACGGGAATTCGCCACAGCCACGATGCGACTTGGCGGGCGCGATGAAATCACACCGGAAAAAATGGCGTCCATCGAACAACAGCTGCTTGGCATTTTTCAACGCGACTTCACCAATAAGACTGTTTTCAAAACAGTAATGCTAGACGGCGGTGTGCGGCAGGAAGGACGCATGTATTGGCAGGGAACCTCATACCTATTCCTTTACGCTCTGCTGCACGAACATGAGACCGGGTTGGCCGTTCTGGAATTCCATTACAGCACGAAAGCGGGCAAGATTACGGGTAAATTCTAAGCCGCGTCAAAACGCCTAAATCGAAAGCCGTGCCGATTGCGTGCCACGTTCGCGATACGGCGTGGTTTCGTAATGCGCCCGATAGCACTTTGAGAAATGGCTGGGCGAGGCAAACCCACAGGCCAGTGCTACGTTGATCACGCTCATATCCGTTTGCATCAGCAAATTACGCGCTTTTTGCAGGCGCAACTCCATGTAATAGCGCTTTGGTGAGCGGTTTAGATAGCGGCGGAACAAGCGCTCCAACTGGCGAGTGGACATGCCAACATCTTTGGCCAGCAACGACGGGCTGATGGGTTCCTCGATGTTGGTTTCCATCTTCTGGATCACCATGCTCAGCTTTGGGTGGCGCACGCCGATGCGGGTTGGCACAGATAGGCGCTGCGTGTCCTGATCGGTGCGGATCGAGCTATAGATTTGTTGATCGGCAACCCAATTGGCAATCTCATCGCCAAGATCTTTGGCGATAATCTGCAAAAACAGATCAATCGACGAAGTGCCGCCAGCTGTGGTCATTCGGTTGCCGTCAATGGTGAACACCGATTTGGAAAGCTCTACATCTTCGAATTCTTCGCTGAAGCTGTCCTGATTTTCCCAGTGAATGGTTGCGCGCTTGCCATCAAGCAATCCGGCTTTCGCCATGGTAAACGACGCGGTGCACAGGCCGGCGATCGACGGACCTTTGCGGGCCTCACGTCGCAGCCAATTCAAAAGGCGTTTGGTTGTCGCGGCCTGAATATTTATACCGCCACACAAAACAATGGTGTCGTCCCGGCGGGTTTCGCCAAGATCTTCGTCAAGTTTGAATTCCGTTTCGGTAGAAGATGAAACCGAGTCACCGTCTTCACCCGCCAGCACCCAAGTATAGTGTTTGCGGCCCAATCTGCGGTTGGCCAAGCGCAGACAATCCACCGCCGAGGCAAAGCTCAGCAGGGTAAAATCATTCAAAAGCACAAACACGAAGCGTTTGGCCTTCTGATCTCCTGTGGACAGGTTTGTCATAGAAGTATCTGACATTTAAGCCTTTTCCCCTGCAAGGCGCCGCGGGCCGGCAGCCCGGTCTAGGCAACGACTTTAGCGCTAAAAATGTAGGGCGCGTCAAGAGCCGAATTTAGCATATAGCGCTATCATTAACCCACATGTATAACGCGGGCTCTGACTGTCTAATTGGAGTAAAGACAATGGCTGAATGGCAGAAATCTGACTGGCGCAACAAGCCCCGGATTCAGATGCCTGAGTATACGGATGAAGCAGAGCTGAAGGCTGTCGAAGCCAAGCTCTCCAGCTATCCACCATTGGTCTTTGCCGGAGAGGCGCGCCGCCTGAAAGCCCAGCTTGGTGCCGCGTCCCGCGGCGAGGCCTTTTTGTTGCAGGGTGGGGATTGCGCCGAGAGTTTTGAACAGTTTTCTGCAGATGGCATTCGCGACACGTTCAAAGTGATGCTGCAGATGGCAATGGTGCTGACCTATGGCGCCAAGGTGCCGGTGGTCAAAGTGGGACGGATGGCGGGTCAATTCGCCAAACCACGCTCTGCGCCAACCGAAACCGTCGATGGTGTTGAACTGCCGAGCTACCGCGGCGACATCATCAACGAGCTGGCATTTACATCGGAGTCCCGGATTCCGGATCCGCAAAAGATGTTGCAGGCCTACACGCAGGCTGCGGCTACATTGAACCTGTTGCGCGCGTTTTCAACTGGTGGCTACGCGGATGTGCATCAGGTGCATGCCTGGACGCTTGGATTTACCGAAGGTGAAAAAGCCGAAACGTACCGCGACATGGCCAACCGTATCAGCGATACGTTGGATTTCATGCGCGCTGCTGGCGTGACTTCCGACAAGATGCACTCTCTGCAAACGGTGGATTTTTACACAAGTCATGAATCGCTTTTGCTGGAGTATGAAGAGGCGCTGACACGTCTGGATTCCACTTCCGGAAAGTGGCTTGCCGGTTCCGGTCACATGATCTGGATTGGTGACCGCACCCGTCAGCCCGACGGTGCACATGTGGAATTTGCGCGTGGCGTTCAGAACCCGATCGGCCTGAAATGTGGTCCGACCACCACGGCCGATGACCTCAAGGTTTTGATGGAAAAACTGAATCCGGAAAACGAAGCAGGGCGTCTGACTTTGATTGCGCGCTTTGGCGCTGGATCGGTTGGCGAACACCTTCCGCGGCTGATCAAAGCCGTCAAGGAAGAAGGTGCAAATGTGCTTTGGACATGTGACGCGATGCACGGCAACACGATCAAGTCGAGCACCGGGTACAAAACCCGACCCTTCGAAAGCGTCCTGCGCGAAGTTCGGGAATTCTTTGGCGTTCACAAAGCCGAAGGCACTGTTCCAGGCGGCGTGCATTTCGAGATGACCGGTCAGGATGTGACTGAATGTACCGGTGGTGTGCGTGCGGTGACCGACGAAGATCTGTCTTCCCGATATCACACAGCCTGTGATCCGCGTTTGAACGCCTCGCAATCTTTGGAATTGGCGTTCCTGGTCGCCGAAGAACTGTCGGTGATGAACGAAGCGCGTCAGGCCGAAGCGGGCTAGCTCCGCTTTCACCCAATAAAACAAAAGGCGCCCCATCTCATTGGGGCGCCTTTTTTGGTTTCGCGATCCCTAAAACTGTATCAAAAATCAAAAAGGGCGGAGTGCCATGTCCAGTGGCTCCGCCCTTTTCTGTATGACACTTTCGCCTTCTGGCAGTTAAGTATCTGACACAACCAATCTTAGGTGCGCGTGCCGCGTGGGCATTGTGCTGGCTTGAAGGTCATCCGCTGAAAGCGCTTTTTGACGTTCCGCCAATGTCACCGGACGGACCGAAAGGCGCTCCGCTAAACCATCATCGTTGACGCTGACGTCATGCAAAAGGCTCTCAGTCAGGTCAAACCGAGTCGGTTCTTTTCGTGCGGAACCGTCCACGGAGATTGCCCCAAGAACACGGTTGATCTCTCCGGAATCGCTTCGCAATGGCAGGAAAAGCATCGATGCGCGTTTGCCGTTTCTGCGGAACCCGCGTGATGTTGACAGTTCAAGGCGCGCGGTCGCGGGTCCGGCAAAGACTTGTTCAAGAATTTCCCCAAACTCTTCGCGGCTTTCTTCGGATATGATCGACGCGATTGGCATTCCGCGCATATCCATGCCCTGTAGGTCCGTGAGTGTGCTGCAAGAGACCCGAAGTTTGCCGACACCCGGTGCCAAACGCTCCAGAATAAAAGCGTTGCGCAGCATACGTTGCACAGAACGAGGATCCACGTCAGAGCGATAAGGCACGGTCTTGCCGCGTCGCAGGCTGCTCCAATAATCTTCCATTCGGTCAAGAACCAACCCGCCGTCTCGCCCGTTTTCGCCTGATAGATTGCTTACAATTTTATCCATAGCTAAAGTCCCAACCAATTGCACACGCGGTAAGCGCCAAAGGCGACCAAGTAACCGCGAGACATCCCCCGATGCCCCTCCTGTTTAATCAGATTTTTCCCAATTTGCGATAAAAAGCCGATGGAATGGTTAACTGATCGCCTGCGACGTTGCTCTCAGGCCACCAATGGCTTTAGGTATCGTGTTATCAACAGACAAAAGGAGAGGCCCGTGTTGCATTCAATGACCGGTTTTGCGGCCCTCAAAGGTGAAGAAGACGGATACACGTGGGCGTGGGATTTGCGAAGCGTGAATGCCAAAGGGTTGGATATCCGCTTGCGCATGCCGGATTGGATCGAAGGGCTTGAAGCGACCGTGAAGGGGGCATTGTCAAAATCCCTGGGACGCGGCTCGGTCAACCTCAATTTGCGTGTAAACAAAGGCGATGAGCAAGGTACTCTTGCCGTTAACGAACAACAGCTGCAAGCGGTGATCCTTGCTTTGCAAGCTGTTGAAGCCACAGCCATGGACCAAGGCGTTGCTCTGCAGCCATCGCGTGCTTCAGATCTTATGGCAATGCGTGGCGTGCTTGAAAACGTGGCTCCAGACAGTGGGCAAAAGAAATTGCTAAGCGCACTGACAGCTCAGCTTCCTGAGCTGATCTCGAGCTTTGTCGAGATGCGCAAAACTGAAGGTCAGGCGCTCTATGAGGTGCTGATGGATCAGGTGAGTCAAATTGAAACGTTAACACAATCGGCCTCCGGCGCGGCCGAATCCCGTCGCGACGCCACAGCGCAAACGCTGCGTGACAACCTCGCGCGAGTGATGGAAAACACCGAAGGCGCAGATGAAGCGCGGGTCGCACAAGAACTGGCGATGATTGCCGTGAAATCCGATGTGATGGAGGAACTCGACCGTCTGCACGCCCATATTGGTGCGGCGCGTGACTTGCTCGCTACTGAGGGGCCGGTGGGCCGCAAACTTGATTTCCTGATGCAGGAATTCAATCGCGAGGCCAACACGCTGTGTTCCAAGGCGCAATCGGTGGATTTAACGAGAATTGGTCTGGACCTCAAAGCCGTGATCGATCAGATGCGCGAACAGGTACAAAACGTGGAATAGGATCATGACACAGCGACGCGGTCTTCTAATCATCTTGTCTTCGCCATCCGGCGCAGGCAAATCGACTTTGGCAAAACGGCTGATGACTTGGGATTCCGGCCTTAGTTTCTCGGTTTCCGCCACCACACGCCAACCGCGGCCCGGTGAAGAGCACGGACGGGATTACGTTTTTCTCTCCGAAGACGACTTTAAAACTCAGGTTACCGAGAACCAGATGCTTGAACACGCCCACGTGTTCGGCAACTTCTACGGATCCCCCGCAGGGCCGGTGAAAGACACCATCGAGGCAGGCAACGACGTGCTTTTTGACGTTGATTGGCAGGGTGAGCAACAAATCCGCAATTCTGACCTTGGCAAACATGCCTTGTCGATTTTCATTTTGCCGCCGACGATCAAAGAGTTGCACCGCCGTCTTGTAACGCGCGCACAGGACAGCGAAGAGGTGATTTCCAAACGCATGCAGAAAAGCTGGGACGAAATCAGCCACTGGGGCGCCTATGATTATGTTTTGATCAACGATGATCTGGATGTCACCGAAGAGCAGCTTAAAACCATCATTACGGCCGAGCGCATGCGGCGCGAACAACAACCTGTGCTGCAATCACATGTGCGCGCGCTGCAAGACCAGTTTCAGGAGATGTCATAATGGCGATTTACGAACTTGACGGCGTGACACCTTCCAAGGATGCCACTGCGTGGGTGGCACCCGATGCCAATGTCATCGGCAACGTGGTGCTTGAGGCGGATACGTCTGTTTGGTTCGGCTGTACATTGCGGGGCGACAACGAAGAAATTCGCATTGGTTCCGGATCCAACGTGCAGGAAAACACGGTCATGCACACAGATCCCGGTTTCGCGCTGACCATCGGCACCAATTGCACAATTGGTCACAAGGCCATGTTGCACGGCTGCTCGATTGGCGACGGCAGCCTGATCGGTATGGGGGCAACGGTTCTGAACGGCGCCAAGATTGGTAAAAACTGTTTGATTGGGGCAGGGGCCCTGATCACCGAGGGCAAAGAAATTCCCGATGGCAGCCTTGTGATGGGCGCACCAGGCAAAGTTGTGCGTCAACTGGATGATGCGGCCATTCAAGGCCTTCAGATGTCGGCGCTCCACTACCAAAACAACGCGCGCCGCTTTGCCAGTGGGCTGCGACACATTGGCGATTAACCGCGCGGTGCGGATAACTGTCATAAATCTGTTGAGAAGGACACGTCTGGTTTGCGTTTGATGCAACGTTCCCGAGACAACTGAACCAATGACCGAGAATTTCAACGCCTCCGTACTAGAAGCTGTGCCGCTGCCGGCATTTTTTGTGGACGCCAACGCCCGTATCATCGACGCGAACGCGCGCGCTGTGGCTCTCCAACCTCAAGCCAGCGAGAACCGCCCGCTCATTTTGGTCTTTCGCCAGCCTGCGTTGAACGACGCAGTGGAAAAGTGCCTCCGGACACGCCAGCCACAGCGCAGCCTGTATCTGCACAGCGACGCGCGTCAGGAACATCGCTACGAAGTGCTGTGTTCTCCGATTGCCGGCGGTGGTGGGATGATCTGTTTTCGCGACGTGACCGAAGAACGCCAACTGGACCAGATGCGGCGAGACTTTGTGGCCAACGTCAGCCATGAGTTGCGCACGCCGCTGACCGCCATTTTGGGCTTTATCGAGACACTGCAGGGACCGGCAAAGAACGATCCGGTTGCTCAGGACCGATTCCTGACCACAATGTCCAACGAAGCCAGCCGTATGAACCGTCTGGTTGGCGATTTGTTGTCCCTCAGCAAGGTCGAAGAAGTTTCACGCATGCGCCCGACCGACCCGGTGGATCTGTGTGGCATCGTAGCCTCCGCCGTCCAAAACCTGTCGCCCTTGGCCGAGGAAAACGGGTCCACGCTGATTTTTGAGCCTAAAAGCCCAGAACTCACCGTGCCGGGCGACGCTGATCAATTGCTTCAGGTTGTCACGAACCTCATTGAAAACGCGATTAAATATGGGGGCCAGGGGACCAATGTCACGTTGACGATGGACGAGTTGCCACGTGCTATTGGCGTTTTGGGTCCTGCGGTTCGCCTAACGATTCGAGACGACGGACCCGGAATAGATGACGTACACCTTCCGCGCCTTACAGAACGTTTTTACAGGATTGATTCTCACAGGTCTCGTGAGAAAGGTGGCACGGGTTTGGGGCTTGCGATTGTAAAACACATCATCAACCGCCACCGGGGTCGCCTAGAGATTGAAAGTGTCCTTGGGGAAGGCACTGAAATAAGCGTTTTCTTACCAATCAATTGACAATTTTCCGCCGATCTCAGGCGGTGTCATATTACTGTTACATACGTGTCACAAAAGCTTTGTTCAGGAGGCTTACTTCGTCCTCCAAGGCTGTCGCCCGACAGTCACGTACAATTGGAGTTACACATATGTCCGTCAAACTGACCGCTTCGGCCATCGCCGTTGCAGCCATCGCCGCTACATCGGCCGCCGCTCGTGATCAGGTTCAGATCGCTGGTTCGTCCACCGTTCTGCCATACGCCACAATCGTTGCCGAAGCGTTCGGCGAGAACTTCGAATTTCCAACACCCGTTGTTGAAGGTGGCGGTTCCGGTGCTGGTCGTAAAAAAATGTGTGAAGGCGTTGGCCCCAACACACTTGATATCGCGAACTCTTCCTCGCGCATCAAACAGTCGGACATCGACCTCTGCGGCACCAACGGTGTATCCGAGATCATGGAAGTGCGTTTCGGGTATGACGGTATCGTGTTCGCATCAGACATCGACGGTCCTTCGTTTGAGTTTACTCCAGCGGACTGGTTTAACGCGATCGCAAAGGAAGTTGTTGTAGACGGCAAGCTGGTTGCCAACCCAAACAAAACTTGGGCCGACGCTAACGCAAACTTGCCAGCCAACAACATCCTGGCCTTCATCCCAGGCACAAAGCACGGCACACGCGAAGTGTTTGACAAAAAGGTTCTGGAAGCTGGCTGTAAAGCAACTGGCGCGCTTGAACTTTTGGGCGACAAGAAAGCATGTCACGCACTGCGCACCGACGGCCTGTCTGTCGACATCGACGGCGATTACACCGAAACTCTGGCCCGTCTGGACGCCAACAAAAACGCCATCGGCGTCTTCGGTCTGTCCTTCTACCAGAACAACACAGACAAGCTGATTGTTGCGACCATGGACGACGTTACCCCGTCGACTGAAACCGTTGCGTCCGGCGAATACCCTGTGTCCCGTCCGCTGTTCTTCTACGTGAAGAAAGCGCATCTGGGTGTGATCCCTGGCCTGCAGGAATACATCGACTTCTTCGTGTCTGACGACATGGCCGGCCCTGATGGCCCGCTGGCAGAGTACGGTCTGGTTTCTGATCCGGAACTGGCCACAACTCAGGAAATGGTTGCCAACGGCACACCAATGCCTCCGCTGAACTAAGCGAACAATGATCATGATGGCGCCCCCGCGAATGGGGACGCCATCACTCGACACCACCTTACTGCGTATGGAGTTAAGATGAGCGCCGGTCTTGTAATTCTCGCCGTCGTCGCAATTGCGACCGTCGGCTTTTTTGTTGGGAGAGCGAAATCTCTCAGCTCAGCAGGTGGCGATATTCGCCAGTTGCATTCTCTGCCGAGTTATTACGGACAAGCGACGTTTCTGTTCGCAGCCGTTCCCGCGCTATTGGTGACCTTTGCGTGGCTGATTTTGCAGCCAATGTTTGTCGCAAGCCAAATCTCCGGCATGATCGTGTCCGGGGACATCGTCGAAGGCGCTTCGCGCACGCTGGTAATGGCGGATGTGCGCCGGATTGCAAATGGCCTCGATGTTGCTGTGACAGCTGGAAAGTTGAGTGAAACAGGCATCGAAAAGCTAAACACCGCGTCCACCGATGTGCGCGCTTTGTTGGCTGGGGTTGGCGTGGCTGTGGCCTCGGATGTGCAGCAGAATATTCTGGCTGCCGCGAAAGAGTTCCGAACTTTGACCAGCACGCTACGGATTGCAATGGCGGTCGTCGCAATTGCTCTGAGTGTGTTGGGTCTTGTTGTCGCTCTGACCCGTATTAAGCCTGAATACCGCGCTCGCAATGTTTCAGAACAGGCCGTCAAAGCGCTGCTGATCCTGTCGTCTCTCGTTGCGATCCTGACCACCGTAGGCATCATCGCATCGCTGGTTTTTGAAACGCTGCACTTCTTCCAGCTGTATCCGGCCAAAGACTTCTTCTTTAACCTCACTTGGAACCCGCAGTTCACCGGCGGCTCTGACCTTGGGTTTATTCCTCTTCTCTGGGGGACGCTCTACGTCTCTTTTGTGGCGCTTGTTTTTGCCGTGCCTATCGGCTTGTTCGTCGCAGTTTATTTGTCCGAATATGCGACCAATAGAGTGCGCTCGATTGTTAAGCCGGCCGTTGAAATTCTCGCTGGTATCCCGACAATCGTTTATGGTCTTTTCGCGCTGATCACAGTGGGGCCCTTGTTGCGGGACTACTTCGCGCAACCTTTGGGACTTGGACAGTCGTCTTCTTCCGTTTTGACCGCTGGCATCGTTATGGGCATCATGTTGATCCCCTTTGTATCTTCGCTGTCTGATGACGTGATCAACGCGGTTCCTCAGGCAATGCGCGATGGATCTTACGGCCTTGGGGCGACCCAATCGGAAACCGTAAAACAGGTGATCCTGCCAGCTGCGTTGCCGGGCATCGTTGGGGCAATACTTTTGGCCGCGTCACGCGCCATTGGCGAAACCATGATTGTAGTTATGGGGGCAGGGGCCGCGGCCAAACTCAGTCTTAATCCGCTCGAGGCCATGACAACCATCACAGTGAAAATCGTCAGCCAGCTGACCGGGGACACCGAATTCGCTAGCCCTGAAACGCTGGTGGCCTTCGCGCTTGGCCTGTCTCTCTTTGTCATCACGCTTGGACTCAATGTTCTGGCGCTCTACATCGTCCGTAAGTACCGGGAGCAGTACGAATGACCGACGTTTCCTCCACCTCGTCTCTTCTCGCTGTCGACGACCGTACACGCCGGCGCAATGCCGCCGAAAAACGGTTTCGCGTTTACGGTGTAATCGCCATTGTGTTGGCAATGCTGGCGCTCGCCGGTTTGATGACATCAATTCTGACCAACGGCTTGTCGGCCTTCAAACAGACTTTTGTCACGCTGGAGGTTTATCTGGATCCTGCCAAGCTGGACAAAGACGGTTCCGGCGATTTGGAAAAAATCCGCAAGGTTTCGACTTTTGGGTATGCGCCTCTCATTCGGAACACGTTGCAAACGCACTTGGACGCGCCAAACATGGCCGTTGACGATCTGTCGGCCAAAGACGCGGTCAAGATGATCTCCAATGAGAGCGCAGCGGAGATGCGCCGCTTCGTACTTGCCAACCCTGACATGATTGGCGAAACCGTCAGCTTCAAGTTTCTCGCCTCTGGCCGCGTTGACGGCTATTACAAGGGCCGGGTTACGATGGAGAGCGCGGAACGCGACAGCAATATTTCCCCTCAACAACTGATGTTCGCCGATAAGCTTAAAGACGCGGGCCTGTTGGAAACGTCCTTTAATTGGGGTTTCTTGACCCGCGCAGACGCCTCAGAAAACCGTCCCGAAGCCGCCGGTCTTGGCGTCGCTATTCTGGGTTCGCTTTATATGATGGCCGTGGTGCTCTGTCTGACGTTGCCAATCGGTGTGGCGGCCTCGATCTATCTTGAGGAATTTGCGCCCAAAAACTGGTTCACTGACATTGTTGAAGTCAACATCTCAAATCTCGCGGCCGTTCCATCGATCGTGTTTGGTATTCTTGGGCTTGCGATTTTCATCAACTTCGCGGGCTTGCCGCAATCCGCACCCATCGTTGGTGGTCTTGTGCTGACACTGATGACGTTGCCGACCATCATCATCTCGACGCGCGCATCGCTCAAAGCTGTGCCGCCGTCGATCCGCGATGCGGCATTGGGGGTAGGGGCCTCAAAAATGCAGGCGGTCTTCCACCACGTTTTGCCACTGGCCGCGCCCGGCATCCTGACCGGCACCATCATCGGACTTGCACAGGCACTGGGTGAAACCGCGCCACTCCTGCTGATTGGGATGGTTGCCTTTGTGCGAGAATTCCCTGGCGCCCCGCCTGAAGGTCTGTTTGACCCTGCGGCCGCTTTGCCGGTTCAGGTTTACAACTGGACACAACGCGCCGACCCGGCCTTTGCGGAGCGCGCCTCCGGGGCCATCATTGTGCTACTGGTATTCCTGCTGTTTATGAATGCCATCGCTATCATCCTGCGCCGCCGCTTTGAGCGTCGCTGGTAAGCTGAGGAAAACCAAGACATGTATGACGCACCAATTCTGGGGGATACCGTGGATCAGAAGACAACAAAAATCTCCGCTCGCGATGTGCAGGTGTACTACGGTGACACACACGCGATCAAAGATGTAAACGTGGACATTGACTCCAAGACGGTCACCGCATTTATCGGTCCATCCGGCTGTGGGAAATCAACTTTCCTGCGCTGCATCAATAGGATGAACGATACAATTGATGTTTGTCGCGTTGTTGGCGACATCAAAATTGACGGCGAAGACATCTACGACAAACGTGTGGATCCAGTTCAATTGCGGGCCAAAGTAGGGATGGTTTTTCAAAAACCAAACCCGTTCCCGAAATCGATCTATGACAACATCGCCTATGGCCCCAGAATTCATGGACTGGCCAAGAACAAGGCCGATCTTGACGTTATCGTTGAGAAATCCCTGCGCCGCGGCGCTATTTGGGACGAAGTCAAAGACCGTCTTGATGCTCCGGGTACCGGGCTTTCCGGTGGTCAGCAGCAACGCTTGTGTATCGCACGCGCCGTCGCGACCGAACCCGAAGTATTGCTGATGGATGAGCCTTGCTCGGCACTTGACCCGATTGCCACGGCACAAGTCGAAGAATTGATTGACGAACTGCGCAATCAGTTCTCGGTTGTGATCGTCACACACTCCATGCAGCAAGCCGCGCGCGTGAGCCAGAAAACCGCCTTTTTCCACCTCGGCAATCTCGTGGAATACGGCGACACCTCGCAGATATTCACCAACCCGCTAGACGAGCGGACGCAAAACTACATCACTGGCCGGATCGGTTAAGGAGATACCCGCAAATGCCTGATCAACATATCGTTTCATCGTTTGACCGTGACCTCGAAGGCATCCAGGCTCACATCATGAAAATGGGTGGTCTGGTGGAAGCCGCCATTGTCGACGCCTCCCAAGCACTGCTTAACCAGGACGAAGAACTGTCCGCCGAAGTTATCAAGCGCGATCAAGCCATTGACGCGCTGGACACACTCATCAACGAGGAATGCGCCAACCTGATTGCGCTGCGTGCGCCAGCTGCTTTGGACTTGCGCGTTGTTCTGTCGGTGATGAAAATTTCGGGCAATCTGGAACGCATTGGTGACTACGCCAAAAATATGGCAAAACGCAATGCCGTGCTGGTTCACATGACACCGATCGAGGGGGCCCGCGGCGCTCTGCAGCGCATGGCCCGCGAAGTTCAGCTGATGCTCAAAGATGTGCTGGACGCATTTATTTTGCGCGATGTAGACAAGGCGCATGACGTGCTGGAACGCGACCGGGATGTGGACCAAATGTACAACGCGTTGTTCCGGGAATTCATCACCTTTATGATGGAAGATCCGCGACACATCACGCCCTGTATGCACCTGCATTTCATCGCCAAAAATACCGAACGGATGGGGGACCATGTGACGTCTGTGGCGGAACAGGTCATCTACCTCGTTTCCGGAAACTTGCCGGAAGACTCCCGCCCAAAGGCCACACGCCTCGAAGCCGAATGACTCCAACAGGATAGTTGTCATGAGTAAGGATCACCCCACAGTTCTGATCGTTGAAGACGAACCCGCACAACGCGAAGTCTTGTCCTACAACCTTCAGGCAGAAGGCTTTTACGTCGAAACAGCACCGGACGGCGATGAAGCATTAATCGTCGTTCAGGAAGTGAACCCGGATATTATCGTACTGGATTGGATGTTGCCTGGAACGTCTGGCATCGAGGTCTGTCGACAGCTGAAAACGCGGACCGAGACAGCCGGAATCCCGATCATCATGCTGTCTGCGCGGTCCGAGGAAGTCGACCGGGTGAGGGGGCTCGAAACCGGTGCTGACGACTATGTCATCAAGCCGTATTCTGTCCTCGAACTGATGGCGCGGGTGCGCAATCAATTGCGTCGTGTCCGCCCGGCGGCCGTTGGCCAACGTCTCAAATACGAAGACATTGAACTCGACGCGGAAACCCATCGCGTCACGCGTCGGGAAAAGCAACTAAAGCTTGGTCCAACCGAGTTCCGGCTTCTGACTACCTTTATGGAGAAACCCGGACGGGTCTGGAGCCGCGAGCAGTTGTTGGATCGTGTTTGGGGGCGCGACATCTACGTCGACAGCCGAACCGTTGATGTGCACATAGGACGTCTTCGCAAGGCGCTGTGTGTTCACGGTGGTGAAGATCCGTTGCGCACAGTGCGTGGCGCGGGATATGCACTGGGGTAATGTTTAGTTTCAATTAATTAGACGGCAGAGTGAAAGTAGTGTGCACCTGTGGTTGCCGATCAGGTTGGGCGCAATATTGATGGTTAGTATAATGCGCATAATAGGTATTATGTAAAATATTGGCGTTCAATAATCACTAAATCCGTGACCAACTCTACACTGGACAGAGTCGCGCACTTGCACATACTGTCGGTGCACCACAAAACCACAGATATCGGCGACTTGTCTCCAAATCCGCGCTAACCGGCGTGTCGCCTGGATGTCGCGTGTTTGAAGACTTTGAAAGACCCAGTTGAATGAACGAAACGCTCGCCTACATCGAAAATCTCACCCGGCACACGCGATTGGAAGAGCTTTGGCCTGAGCACTGCGACTACATGGCCAAATTCGGGTTTGATCGCATCATTTATGGCTACACCAATTATCGCAGCGGTATGATGGTTGGCGATGTGGATGATTTCTTTATTCTATCCAACCACGACCCCGCCTACCTACATAAGTTCCTTGGTGAAGGTCTGTATTTTCACGGCCCGATGTTTGAATGGACACTGAACAACTCAGGATCTGCCGGCTGGGGCATGGCCGCCAAGGCGTTGGACGCGGGCGCGCTGAGCGACCAGCAATTGAATGTACTTGAGGTCAACAAGAGTTTTGGGATCCAGGCCGGCTACACAGTCAGTTTCCCATCGGTGTCGTCACGCACCAAAGGCGCAATTTCATTGGCCGCACGAAGCGATCTGACGCAGGCAGACGCAGATGAAGTATGGCGGCAACACGGTCGTGAGATCGAACTCATCAACAACGTTGCGCACCTCAAAGTACAATCCCTGCCCCATGCAAACGCCGAGCGGGAACTGACAAGCCGCCAGCGTGAGGTTCTCGAGTGGGTTGGCGACGGCAAAACTATTCAAGACATTGCCTTGTTGATCGAACGCACACCCGCCACCGTTGAAAAGCACCTCAGACTGGCCCGTGACGCGATGAACGTGGAGACAACTGCACAAGCTTTGCTCAAAGCGTCGTTTATGAAGCAGATTTATCTGCTCGAAGCGCCTCGGTCCTGATCTCCGGGGTTAGTAAGGGAACCCTGACTTGCCCCAAGTCCGCGTGTAATGGCACACTGTAGCTGTTCCGTGAGTGGTGGCTTTGGCCTTTGGAACATATCAGATCGGATCTTCGCGATATCGAAGCTCTCTGTTTTGACCGGTAAATCCCGGACGTCAGTCTGAAAGTATATTTCAGTTTTCAGGCTGGCAATTTTCGGAGGTCTCCCCATCCCCATGTTTTGGAGGCCGTGAAAAGAGACGGCGTTGTCCCCCAGGATGGCGTCGTTTTTTTGTGCCAGGCCAAGTAGATCTCGGGTTATTTACCACATAGAAAAGGGCCAGTTCAAAGAACCGGCCCCTTTCCAAAACACTGTTTGCAACAAGGCTTAGCCTTGAGCGGCTTTAGCCACTTCTGCCGCAAAGTCTTCTTCTTTTTTCTCAATGCCTTCGCCCACTTCCATGCGGACGTACCCAACGATTTCAGCTCCAGCTTCTTTTGCGGCAGCTTCGACGGTCAGGTCAGGATTGATCACGAAGTTTTGGCCCAAAAGGGTCACTTCGGACATGAATTTTTTCATGCGGCCAACGATCATCTTTTCGATTACCTGCTCGGGCTTGCCGGATTCGCGGGCGATCTCGATTTGAACATTACGCTCTTTTTCAACAACGGCCGCGTCCAGATCTGCTTCGGACAGAGACTGTGGGTTCGCAGCTGCAATGTGCATTGCAACCTGCTTGCCAAAGGCTTCGTCGCCGCCTTTCAGCGCAACCAGAACACCGATTTTGCCCATGCCGTCAGTCGCGGGATTGTGCACATATGAGGTCACAACGTCGCCCTCAACGGTCGCCATACGGCGCACGGACATGTTTTCACCGATCGTTGCAACGGCTGCCGTGACGGTTTCTTCCACGGTTTTGCCGCCCAGATCCGCCGCTTTCAGCGCATCAACGTCAGACACTGTCAGAGCCGCGCCCGCGATGGCGGAAACCATCGACTGGAAGTCCGCGTTCTTGCCGACGAAGTCGGTTTCAGAGTTCACTTCAACGGCAACACCTTTGCCGCCGTCAACCTTAACGGCCACTAGACCTTCGGCTGCGGTACGGCCGGATTTTTTGGCCGCTTTCGCCAGACCTTTGGTGCGCAGCCAATCGATTGCTGCTTCCTGGTCGCCGTCTGTTTCGGTCAACGCTTTTTTCGCGTCCATCATGCCTGCGCCGGTCATCTCGCGCAGTTCTTTGACCATAGCTGCTGTGATCGCCATTTTTGGCTCTCCTCGTCAGAATTGGAAATACGGGGGCGGGCTTACCCTGCCCCCGTGTCAGAATTGTTACGCTTCGGCAGGTGCTTCTGCTTCCGCAGCCGGTGCTTCTTCTGCAACGACGTCTTCAGCCGGTGCTTCTTCGAATGCACCAAGGTCAACGCCAGCAGCGCCCATCTGTGCGGTCATACCGTCCAGAGCGGCACGGGCTGCCAGATCACAATACAGAGCGATTGCACGTGCTGCGTCGTCGTTGCCTGGGATGATGTAGTCAACGCCATCCGGGCTGCAGTTGGTGTCGACAATCGCCACAACCGGAATGCCCAGTTTGTTGGCTTCTGCAATCGCCAGTGCTTCTTTTTTCACGTCGATGACGAACAGAAGATCAGGAACGCCGCCCATGTCGCGGATACCGCCCAGCGACGCCTGCAGTTTCTCCTGGTCACGTTCCATGCCCAGACGCTCTTTTTTGGTCAGGCCTTCAGCGCCGGATTCCATTTTCTCGTCGATCTCTTTCAAGCGGTTGATCGACTGGGAAACGGTTTTCCAGTTGGTCAATGTGCCGCCGAGCCAACGGTGGTTCATGAAGTACTGAGCAGATTTTTCAGCAGCGTCTGCGATCGGCGCTGCGGCCTGACGCTTGGTGCCTACAAACAGAACGCGGCCGCCTTTGGCGACGGTTGCGTGGATCGCGTTCAAAGCCGCGTCCAGCATTGGAACTGTCTGTGTCAGGTCAAGAATGTGAATGCCGTTGCGCGAACCGTAGATGAACTCGCCCATGCGGGGGTTCCAACGTTGCGTCTGGTGGCCAAAGTGAACGCCAGCTTCCAGCAGCTGACGCATGGAGAACTCAGGAAGAGCCATGCTTGTATTTCCTTTTCCGGTTTACGCCTTGGCGGGGAGAAGTGAGAGCGGATGCTCCAACCGGCGGACTGACAGGGATGTCTCCCCTGCCCGAGCCCAAACCCCGCCTGCGGGTTTGAATGACGCGCGTTTATACGAGGATTCTGGGCGGCGCAACCCCGCAATAGAGGGATGTTCCGATAATACGTAAATCCCGTGACGCCGCGTTCCTTAAGGCGCAAAAATCGCCTTTTCCCGCAGGTGTTTCGTAAACTGCGTTCAGACACCCTTCAAGGAGCCTTTTCATGATCCGTTTGCATCACCTCAACAAGTCGCGGTCTCTGCGCATTATGTGGCTGCTCGAAGAGATCGGCGTAGACTATGATCTTGTGGCCTACCACCGCAACAAACAGACCCGACTGGCCCCACCGGAGCTGCGCGACGTGCACCCTTTAGGCAAATCGCCGGTGATCGAAATGGATGGCCGTGTGATTGCGGAATCCGCCGCCATTGTCGAGATGATCTGCGCCAAGCATGCGCCTCAGATGATCCCAGAGAAAGGCACGACATCTTACGTCAACCATCTGGAGCTGATGCATTTCGCCGAGGGGTCCGCCATGCTGCCGCCGCTCTTGGGGCTTTATACTTCAATCCTTGGCGAGTCCGCTGCGCCACTGCAGCCGCGCATCACCTCAGAGATGCACAACCACTTCTCCTACATGGACAGCCAACTGCGTCCCTCTGGTCACTTTGTTCTGGATGATCTGTCTGCGGTGGATGTGATGATGGTGTTTCCGGCGGAGATTGCAGTGCGTGGCGAAGGCGCCAAACAGTATCCGGCGCTCGCACGCTTTGTGGATGCTATCCACGCCCGTCCCGCCTACCAGCGGGCACAGGCCCGCGACAACGGCTAAACCTCGGGCAACATAGCGCTGCGGACACTTTTTTCCGCGGCCTCTGCCAGGGCTTTGCGGCTGTCAAAATCCGCCACGCTCAGCTCTTCATGATAGACCACAACGACACGTCCTTGCCGGCGTGCCGCCAATGTCACCAAAAGGTGCGGACCAAAGTCCATATCGCCCCACCAACCATAAAACCGAGCATCCTCGCCCGCGGGCGCGATATAGCGCACGGTCACGGGCTGGATGTGCATATCTTCATGTAGGCGTTGATCAAAGAAAGCGGCAAAAAGTGTTGATTTAAAAGGTAAAACTCTCTGTCCGTCGGTGCTTGTGCCTTCGGGAAAGAACAACAACTTGTGCCCCGCCAACAGCCGGTCTTCGAACACTTTCTTTTGCGCCGCTGCCTCGCGGCGGTCGCGGTTGATGAACACGGTCCCAGTCGCCCGCGCCAGCCAGCCGATGCCAGGCCATTTGGCCACTTCGGCCTTGGACACGAAATAAAGGTTTTTGCGGGCGTTCAACGTAAAAATGTCCAACCAAGAGCTGTGATTTGACACCACTGCCCCGCGATGGGTCATCGGCGTGCCTTGCGAGGAAAACCCAATTCCCAGAATGTGGAACGCAGAGCGGCAGACAAACCGCGTGATATAGGGCGTCCAGGGACGGTGCAGCCCGAACAGCGGCGCCTCAAACATACGCACAGCAAGCAGCAACACGAGACAGCCAAAAACCAAGACGCCCAACGGCACTCCGCGCAAAATCGCTCGCATCCAGCCGCCGAACCCCAAAGGTTTATGCGCCAGATACCCCTCCGGGCCTTCCCAGGTACTCACGCGAGGCGCGCCTTGGTATAGAGTGCGCGGTTCTTTTCATTCATCCGGGCTGTGTCCAGTATCAGGCACACATCCGTCGTGTTGAACGCATGGTCCACAAACGCCCCCTCGCCTACAAATCCCCCCAACCGCAGATATGCTTTGATCAATGCCGGCACTTCGAGCATCGCTGCGCGCCGGTCGATTTGATCCTCAGCCACCAAATCCATGCTCTGGAAATGCTGTGGTTGTGTGCGGGTGCGAATATCTTCAGGCGCAAGATGGCGAGTGTGCAGCAAAGACAGAGGTTGCTCCAAGGCCCCGACATCGGTGCCGTGAAAGCTGGCCACGCCAAACAGAATTTCGACATCATGCTCTGCAACATATGCTGCCAGCGCCGACCACAGGTGAAACATCGCGGTTCCGCCCCGATACTCCGGCAACAGGCAAGACCGTCCAAGTTCCATCAACCTGCGGCCCGATGCTTTGAGCTTGCTGAGGTCGTATTCATCTTCAGAATAAAACTGCCCCATTTTGGCAGCCATGTCATGACGCAGCAGCCGATACACACCCACCACCTTGTCCAAAGCATCGCCCTCAAGCGCGCGATCAATCAGGATCATATGATCATAGAACGGATCAAACTTGTCTTGCTCAAGCCGTGCGTCGTGATCGACCATCGCACCGCCGCCGCCCAGTTCTTCGACAAAGACCCGATACCGCAGTCTCTGAGCCGCACGCAGGTCATCGTCGGATTTGGCAAGTCTCACTTCAAAATCAGGGGTATGTGCGGTCATCGTGCTGCTTTTGCGCCTCTCGTTGCCGCGGTTTTACGCACCGCACCGCTTTTAATCAACCAAGCTGGCGTAAATTGGAAAAAACCTGCCGGCGGTTGACGTTGTTCGACGCACGTGAACTTGATTTTAACCAATTAATCCTCAATTACCGGTAACAGCCCTACGTGACTGCCATTGATAACCACCTTGCCCGCCTCGCGGAAATTCACCGTGACTTTGCCGCCGATGTTGGACTGCACCTGACCAACACCCCAACCAGGTTGGGTCGGATGTCTCACCAGCGCACCGGGTTCAAGAAAGGCGTTAAGGTCGTCCATTTTTAGTCCACGCATCAGGAGTGATGAGCATGACACATAAACCGGATCTGGCCGCATTGGTAGGCTCCCGCATCTGCCACGACCTGATTAGCCCTGTTGGCGCCATCAGCAACGGGATGGAACTTATTGAACTTGCCGGGGCCGCCAATGGACCCGAGCTTGGATTGATCAGCGAAAGTGTGCAGAACGCCAACGCGAAAATTCGATTTTTTCGTGTTGCCTTTGGTCAGAGCTCCGGCGATCAGCAAGTAGGTGAGCAGGAAATTCTCACCATTCTGGACAATCTCGCCATTGGCGCGCGCATGATGGTTGACTGGACAGTGCAGGGACATGTCGAGCGCGCAGAGTTGCGTTTGGCGTTCCTCGGATTGCTCTGTTTTGAAAACGCCCTGCCCTTTGGTGGCGTGGTCAGTGTGCAATGCGAAGACGGCACGTGGCGCCTGACAGGGCAAAGCGAAAAGCTGCGGGTGGATGACGTCTTGTGGACCGCTGCGCAAACCGGCGATCTGCCCGAAGATCTTGCTCCTGCCAAAGTTCAATTTGGCCTCCTGCCCCATTCGGCACAGCAATCAGGTCGCAAAATCAGCGCCAGCTGGACCGAAACCCAGCTGAACCTGTCGTTTTAGTCGGGCTTAGGCCCGCGTCGTCCCGTCACCGGTGACCAGATACTTGAAGCTTGTCAGCTGAGCGGCCCCAACAGGGCCGCGGGCGTGCATTTTGCCCGTGGCGATGCCGATTTCCGCGCCCATGCCAAATTCGCCACCATCGGCAAACTGTGTTGAGGCATTGTGCATCAAGATCGCGCTGTCTACGCGTTCAAAAAATCGCGCAACTGCCGCTTCATCTTCGGTGATGATGCAATCGGTGTGATCTGACCCAAACTGGCGGATATGTGCGATCGCCCCATCCACATCACCTACGACTTTGGCGGCAATATCCATGTCGAGATATTCTTTGCCCCAATCCGCGTCGGTCGCAGCGACGGTGCCAGATATACCTTGCAGAGGACCGTCAGCGTGCACCTTCACGCCTGCGTTGACCAGCATGGACACGACGTCAGACCCCAAAGTGTCAACCAGATCCTCGTGGATCAAAAGACACTCAGCGGCACCACAGATCCCAGTGCGCCGTGTCTTTGCGTTCAGGACAATCTCCATTGCTTTTTTTGGATCTGCGGCTTTGTCCAAATAGACATGAACTATACCTTCCAGATGCGCAAACACCGGCACGCGGGCTTCGCGTTGCACAAGCCCAACCAGCCCCTTTCCGCCACGAGGCACAATCACATCCACGTGGTCGGTCATTGTCAGCAGCGCCTGGACGGCCGCGCGATCTCGGGTGGGCACCAGCTGAATCGCGCTCAACGGCAATCCGGCCGCGCGCAAACCCTCTACAAGGCAGGCATGGATTGCACCGGAACTGTGAAAACTCTCAGAGCCGCCGCGCAAAATAACCGCATTGCCGGATTTCAGGCACAGCGCACCGGCGTCTGCCGTCACATTGGGCCGGCTTTCATAGATCACGCCGACCACGCCCAAAGGTGTGCGCACGCGACGGATATTCAGCCCAGTAGGACGGTCCCATTCTTCTAGGATTTCGCCCACAGGATCATTCTGCGCCGCAACAGCGCGCAACCCGTCTACAATGCCTTGAATGCGGCTCTCGTCCAGCATCAGACGGTCCATCATCGCATCCGAAAGACCCTTGTCGCGTCCAAATTCCAAATCCTTGGCATTGGCGGCAATTATGTCGGCGCGTTGAGCCCAGACCTCGTCTGCAGCAGCCTCAAGCGCCTTGCGCTTGGCCTCTGCCGGGGCAAAGGCCAATTCCGCTGCTGCGGCTTTGGCGTTCTGGCCAAGCTCGGTCATCAGGGCGGGGATATCTGCGATGTCGTTCATCAGACGGGTCCTTTGCGTTTCGCTTTTATGCTTTCGTTAAAAATTCAACTAGGTCGAGGCGGTAAGGATAGGTAGAGGCGGCTCAGAGTGCCATATCGTCGCGGTGAACAAGGGCCGCGCGCCCCGGATAGCCAAGCAGCGGTTCGATGTCGCGGCTATGATGGCCTTTGATTTTTGCAGCGTCACCAGATTTGTAGGCTGCTAACCCCTGCCCGATTTTATGTCCCTCCGGGTCGGCAATCACCACCGGATCGCCCCGACCGAAGTCTCCGTCTACATCGATCACACCTGCCGCAAGCAAGCTTTTCCCTTGTCCCAACGCCCGTGCCGCGCCGGCATCCACGATTAGAGTGCCTTGTGGTTTCATCGATCCGATCCACCGTTTGCGGGCCAACTGTGGCGTGCCTTGTGCGGTGAACCATGTGGCGTTGGCACCTTCCTGAAGCGCCGAAACCGGCCGCATCACACTGCCTTCGGTGATCGCCATCGCACACCCGCCAGCGGTGGCAGTCTTGGCAGCCATCAGCTTGGTGATCATTCCGCCTTTGGACAGGCCGGAAACACCCTCGCCCGCCATATCTTCGATCTCGGCGGTGATGTCTTCGATCACGTCAAAGCGCTGCGCGGTGGGGTCTTCCATCGGATTGGCCGAATAAAACCCGTCGACGTCTGACAGCAAAACCAACCGGTCCGCACCGGTGGTCAACGCGATCTGTGCTGCCAATCGGTCATTGTCGCCATACCGAATTTCATCGGTTGCCACAGTGTCGTTTTCGTTCACAATTGGAACCACGCCCAACGAAAGCAATTGCGCCAAGGTGGCACGTGAATTCAGATAGCGACGCCGGTTGGCGCTGTCTTCCAGAGTGACCAATACCTGCGCCGTGGTGATCCCATGTGGCGCCAAGGCCTCTTCATACGCCCGCGCCAGCCGGATTTGCCCAACAGCGGCGGCGGCCTGAGATTGATCCAATGAAAGCTCGGTTGCTGGCAAGTCAAGCGCGCGTCTTCCCAACGCGATCGAACCTGACGACACAAGAACCACATCGGCGCCGCGCGCTTTGAGCATGGCCACGTCTTCGGCCAACCCACGCAGCCAATCTTCGCGCAAAACCCCTTTGTTCCGGTCCACCAGCAAGGCAGACCCGATTTTTATCACAACCCGTTTTGCATCGCTCAGGGTTGCCAAGGCTCTTCTTCCTCGCCGACATTGTCTGCAATTCTTTGACGCAGGCGACCGTCATCAATTTCCGCCCGCAAAGCGCGCAGAACTTCGGTCGTGCCTTCATGGCTGATGCCGGACATCAACATCACCGGCGCTCCTGCAACCGCTTCAAGCTCTTCCTTGAGGAAGGTGCGTTCCTCTTCGTCCAAAGTATCGATCTTGTTAAGCACGATCACCCGTGGTTTCTCCGCGAGAATTTCTGCATAGTTTCCAATCTCTTGGACGATGGTTTTATAGTCATCCAGCAGCGTTCCTGATGAGCCGTCAACAAGGTGCAGCAATACTGCACACCGCTCGACATGGCCCAAGAACAGATCCCCAAGACCGCGCCCTTCGGACGCGCCTTCGATCAGGCCCGGAATATCCGCGACGACAAATTCAACCCCGTCCACGCCCACAACGCCAAGGTTCGGGTGCAGCGTGGTGAATGGATAGTCCGCAATTTTGGGCCGCGCATTAGATGTCGCCGCCAAAAACGTTGACTTGCCTGCATTTGGCAGACCCAACAAACCCACGTCAGCGATCAGTTTCAAACGCAGCCAGATCGTACGTTCGATCCCCGGTTGGCCCGGATTGGCGCGCCTCGGCGCTTGGTTGGTGGCCGATTTGAAGTGCAAGTTACCCCAGCCGCCATTGCCACCCTTGGCCAGCAAAACACGTTGTCCTATCTCTGTGAGGTCAGCCACAACCGTTTCCTGATCTTCATCAAGAATTTCGGTGCCCACAGGCACGCGCAAAACGATGTCGTCACCGGTTTTACCGGTCCGCTGTTGTCCCATTCCAGGAATGCCCGACTTCGCAAAAAAGTGCTGCTGATAGCGAAAGTCGATCAGCGTGTTCAGACCGTCCACCGCTTCGGCATAAACCGAACCACCGCTGCCACCGTCCCCGCCGTCGGGGCCGCCGTATTCGATGTATTTTTCACGCCGGAACGAGACACAGCCCGACCCGCCGCCGCCGGAACGGAGATACACTTTGGCAAGGTCGAGGAATTTCATGTCTTTTCGTTCCTTTTGGGCATTGTGCCTGATAGCGCGCCCTGCGCTCAGGCTCAATCAGGTTTCGGCCATCTTCAGAGAATAGGTCCACGTCGGCACGTTTGCATCGCGAGACACCGAAAAGCTCTCCGCGTCCCCAAGATATTCGAAGCCGCAGTTTGTCAGAACCCGCGCTGAAGCCGGGTTGTCCTGAAACACGCTGGCAAAAATCGAGATGCTGTCCAGCGGATTTGCGGCAATCAAAGTGCGTACGGCAGCAGAAGCAAGGCCGGTATTCCAGAACCCCGGACCGATCCAATACCCGATTTCCACCAGGCCAGTGTCCACGCGCGTCAGTCCAATCAGCCCCATGACTTCGGCCTGACCATCCTGCGATCCGTCAATAGCCCAGACGTCTTCAACCCGATCTTCAGATTGCGCACGCAAAATGAATGCTTCAGTGGCGCCGGGCGGCAGCGGATGTGGAATGGACGTGGTCATGCGTGCCACGTCCTCCTGCCCCGCATACATATCGATCAACCCTTGATCTGACCGCCGCAATGGACGCAGCACAAAACGCTCCGCTTCCATTACGGGCTGGTTCACGATGGTATCAAGTTTCATACCACTCTCCTCCTCAGAGTAATACAACAAGAACCGACAGGACGGTCAAAGCCGCCAGGGTCCTCATCAAATACCGCTCCGCAGGGCGTCCTGCGACGAGCTGTGCGATCCGGTCTCCCCCATATGTCCAGATCGGGTGAAATATCGCCTGCGTTGCTAGCAGACAGATGGCTATCGTGGCGGTGGCTTGCAACGTTGGTGTGTCGGGGCTCACGAAACTGGTAAAACCTGTGACAATCATTGCCCAAGCTTTGGGGTTCAGTGGATGCACCCAAAGACCGGCCAGAAAACCCGGTGGTTTCTCTGACGCGCCGCTCTGCGGTGACAACCGCAAATTCGCAACTTTCCACGCCAACCAACAGATATATGCGACACTGGCCCATTTAAGGGCCTCAAACAGCCACGGCAGCGTGTCCGCCAAAGCCATGAGGCCGAAACCGATGGGCCAAATAATCAATTGCTTGCCAAGTGCAACACCAGCCACAAATGGCAAAGCCGCGACAAAGCCAAATCGCGCACCCGTTGCCAACAACGCCATATTCGCCGGCCCAGGTGTACCCACCTGGCTCGCTGCAAAAACGGCAAATTGTGCAATGGCGACGCTCATCACGCACCTCTCAACTCAAAAAGAAAAAGGGCCGGCTGTGTCAGCCGGCCCCCTAAATGTCTCATTAACCTTAAGGTCGGCTTACTCAGCGGCCTCCGCCAGCGGGAGAACCGAAATAAAGGTGCGGCCCTTGAGGCCTTTGTGGAACTTCACGTTGCCGTCGGTGGTTGCAAAGATGGTGTGATCTTTGCCCATGCCAACGCCTTCGCCCGGCCACATCTTTGTGCCACGCTGACGCATGATGATGTTGCCAGAGATGACGCTTTCGCCACCGTATTTTTTCACGCCCAAACGGCGACCTGCGGAGTCGCGACCGTTACGGGAACTACCACCAGCTTTTTTATGTGCCATATCGTTAGTCTCCTATACTTCGCTTACTTCGCCAGCTCAGCTGCTTGTGCAACCCAGCCTTCGCGTTCGATGCGGCCTTTGAACGACAGTTTTTCGTCGAACTCGGCAATATCAGCTTCGCCCCATGCAGCGATCTGAGCAAATGTTGTTACGCCAGCGGCGAGCAACTTTTTCTCAAGTGCCGGACCAACGCCAGACAGCTTTTTCAGATCATCCGCGCCCGCAGGTGCTTCGGCTTTCGCTTCAGCTTTCTTCGGAGCGGCTTTCTTGGCAGCGGCTTTTTTCGGAGCAGCAGCGGCAACAGCCACAGCAGCAACGGAACCAGAACCGATCGCGGCTTTGACGCCGGACTTATCAGCACCAGATGCCAGAATGTCGGTGATGCGAACCAGTGTCAGTTTCTGACGGTGGCCCACGGTACGCTTGGAGCTGTGCTTACGACGACGCTTCACGAACTTGATCAGCTTTTCGCCTTTGATCTGGTCGATCACGTCGGCCTGCACGGCAGCGCCATCAACGAAAGGTGCGCCAACAACGGTTTTGTCACCGCCAACCATCAGCACGTCGTTGAATTGAATTTTTTCGCCAGCGTCTGCAGCCAGTTTTTCGACACGCAGGACGTCGCCTGCCTGTACTTTATACTGTTTGCCGCCGGTCTTGAGGACTGCGAACATGTCCTATTTCCTTCGATCTCTCCGCATTCTGTGGCCCCTTTGCCTTTCGGCTCCGGTGTTTTGGCTAAGCCGCCTCGAACAGCGCGCCCTTTTCGGGCTGTGTGTCAACAAAAACGCGGCGCAAAGAACAAACCTCACGCCGGATGCGGGCTTATCCGTTGGTTTTCAGGGCAAGTCAAGCCTTAAACGCGGGTTTTCGCTGCAGCCTCGCGGACCATTAAAATGCTCTGCGCGCCTCACAGCTCCTGTTGCGGCTGTATCTGTCCCATCGCAATTGCCAAGGCTTCAAAGCGGTTGGACATGACTTCAAAATGCACGGCATTCATCAACTCATAAAGCTGCATCATCATCGGGTCTTCCAATGCCTCGGTATACGCAGTCAGCTCCTCCAGCGAAAAGGACTGATATGTATAAGCTGCATTGCGCAACGCGGACTGCTCGCGCTCCTGCGCAAACTCTTCTGCGCTTTCCCGAAGCATAGACCTCAGCCCGTCTTCATCTGTGCGCAACTCAACGACCCCGGCATATGACGCCGCAAGAATAAAGCGCACCTGAATTTCGGCGACGGCTTGTGAGCCGATGTCCTGCGGATCGATGGCCACGTCCATTCTCTGAAAGAGCGCTACTCTCTGATCGCCCTCTTCGCCCCAGTTCCGCAGCAGCCGGTCTCCCTCGGCGGCCTTTTCATCGTCATCGGCCAAATGAGACGCGTTCTCGACCTCTACCAACCTTTGCCCCAGTTCCGACGCATAAAACGCCGCACCGTGCGCCAATACATCGTCGCTTAGCGTGGCTTCCAATATATCCGTAGCGCGGGTTTGCATCAGTTCCCTGTCGAACACTTTCTTTGACAACAACGTCCATTCCAACCCAAACGCATCTTCTTCCAATCCGAGCATCAAAGGTGCTGTGCTGGCCGAAAGAGCAATGGAGTCGATGGCGACGTCAAATCCGGTCACCTGAAGAAAAGCTTTGACTTTGTCGCGCTCCGCAGCCCGAGATGGTCCGGTACACAGCAGAACAGCAATAAACGCAGCCACAAATGCGCCCCACAGGATATGAGAGAATGGCATTGGTTGGCGAAACGGGACGGCGCGGGCCTGAACAGAACATGACATTCTTCAACGCTAGAACATTTACCCGGCAAAACAATGCAAAAGCCGCTTGCAGGCGATCACGAAGTTGATTAAACGCCTCCCTCACCAAGACCCTACCGCGGAGAGGTGCCGGAGTGGTCGAACGGGGCGGTCTCGAAAACCGTTGTCCCTTCACGGGGACCCAGGGTTCGAATCCCTGTCTCTCCGCCATAAAATCAATGACTTAAAAGAGAAACTCTTGACTTTCGAAGGGCAAAACTACGCCCTTTACTTTCGTTTCGCTTTAAATTGGGTCGCTATCTCATCGGCGTTTTTGCGAAGCGGATATGCTGAATACGCGCCGCGCCTTAGACTTTCACTTATCGCCTGACATCGATTGGGTGGTCAGCGACATCCGTGTGGAGGCGAATTTGTGCCAATCCCATTTCTGTACAATCAAAACTCTATGCTGGCGCCTACGGCCAAAGTGACCGTTGGAGACGGATCTGCTGTGGTCTGCGTTACAAAGAGGTCGAAATCAAACTGGGCATTGCCGCGTCGCACATCAAGACCAACCCCGATCGCCCCGCGGGTACTGTCTGTCCTCTTTTGTCTCAAAGTGTAGACGGTCGCCGGGTCGTCCAAATAGTAAATGCCTTGCTGGTACCCGCCTCGATAGTCATGACCAATTTCGGCCTGAATCTCACCAATCATCGAACCCCAGGGTCGTACAATTATCCGTCGCATTTTCAAACCTACGGCCAGTCTTTGGACCGTCTGATCAGATTGTGAATATCCCAAGGCAAAAGGCCCCGCCCCACCCTCTTGGTAGCTGTCCAAATTGGTCCGTCGCCAATCGTAGCGCAAATACGGTGACAGGATCGTTTGAGACTCCAAAGTGTAATCACCTGAAAGCTTCATGGAGAGGAAACTGTTATTCCCGCTTCGGTTTGAAAATTCGGTAATGCCCGTCGTCGCATCCACCCTCGTATCTGAATAGCGCAATTCGCCGTGCCCTATCGTTCCATCAAGGTAAAATGTGTCCTGAAACTTCAAGGAAAAATAGCCAGCCAGCGAATGAGCGTCAGCCTCGGAATACGTTCCCAACGATCCAATTCGAGCGGCAGCGGCAGCGTGAGAATAAGCAACACCAGCGAAAAGATTGTCATTGATTTTAAAGTCAATTCCAAAGCTATGACTGCTTTGCGTCTCATCATCGGCTTCGGTATATTCTCCCTCAATCCAGACCCCAAGATCGTTACAGTTATCTTCGAAACCAAGGCAATTCAGTTTGTAGTGAAGAGTTTCGGTACGGCGAAGTATGTTGCGGCTGAACCCGTCTGAAATTCGCATCGACATACCAAATTGTTTCTCGATCAGGTCGGCGATATCCGGATCAGTTGTCGGATCGGGTCGGCGATCTTCAATGACGAAACTATAGTTGATGAGCCCTGTGTTGCCCTCGCTGTCAATCACACCAATCGAAATGTTGAAATCACCATCATTTTCAGGTGTACCCGACAGAAGTCCTTCCGCCCCCAAAGTCAAACCAGTGGGCAAGACTCCACTTTCCAGAGTAAACTGATAAACCCCGCTTCCGCCATCTGCCGACAACTGTTGGCTATATTCTTCAAATTTGGAGCCACTTGGCAACACATCCGGAGAGATATCCAAAATCCCTAGCGCCGGATCTATCTCTAATGAATAGGATGCAACACCAGTGTTGCCTACTGAATCCACCACAGCAACTGTCACAGCAAAAGTTCCGGTTTCGAGTGGTGCACCTTGCAGAACACCAGCAGACGTCAGGTCTATTCCGTCCGGTAGCGCTCCGGCTGATAAGGTGAATGTGTAATTTCCGTTGCCCCCACTCGCAGTCAAAACCTCGCTGTAAGGCTCGCCGTAGGTACCTTCCGTCAGTGCGGCTGGCGAAATGGTCAACAATCCGTCCACAGATGCGATTAGCAACACATAGTCACGGCTGCCCGTGTTGCCCGACCCATCGATAACGTCAGCGGTAAATTCGAAACTCCCGGTGTCCTCTGGCGTGCCGGTTAACGTCCCATCTGATGCCAGATCAAGCCCCAAAGGCAAATCGCCACTTCCAACCGAGAATGAATAATTTCCATCACCGCCTGAGGCCGAAAGGCTCGCTGCGTAGAGAGAACCATATGTTCCATCTGACAGCGTCTCAGGTGAAATTGTCAAAACCGCTGCTGGCAAAATCCGAACAACAACCTGTTGCGAACCAGTATTTGATTGTCCATCAATTACATCAATCCGGATATTGAAGTCCCCAGTCTCGGTCGGAGTACCGGCTAATTCACCATCACTTTGCAGACTCACGCCAGTCGGGAGATCACCAGTTCCGAGGCTGTAACTGTAATTTCCGTCGCCTCCAGCGGTCTCAAATTTAAGGCTGAACGGAGAACCATAGGCACCCGCCGGCAAATCGTCCGGCGATACATCCAAATCATCAACCGGTTCAACGACAAGGGTATAGGATTGGCTGCCCGTGTTGCCCACAGAATCCGTTACTCGAGCCACCAATTGAAATGAGCCAGTCAAAACCGGGATGCCAAAAAAGACCTCATCGCCGTCAGACAAGCTGCCTATATTCCTAGACAGCCCGTCTTGAAATACGCGGTCAGCACTCGCAGCGACGACGTCTTGGACTTCAAAAGTATAGGGAGCAACACCAAAGCCCGTGCTCAACACCACGCTATAAAATGATCCATAGCGCGCTGTCGGCAATGTGGAGGGCGTTATAGGGAGCCCATTCTCAACCGGCAAAATAACCAGCGTAAAGTTCTGCGTGCCAGAATTGCCCTCTTCGTCGAAAACTTGGACATCAAAAGGAAATGGCCCCGCCTCAAGAGGAAGGCCAGATATCTCGCCACCCGGACTTAGCGTCAAACCAGAGGGCAAATTCCCAGATGAGACGCCATAGACGTAAGATCCAGCCCCTCCAGTCGTATTCAGAGAAACGGAATAACTATTTGCATAGGTGCCATCCGGCAAACTCGTCGGAGTAATGCTTAGATCGGTGCGTGCCGTAATTCTAACCGAATAAGTACGCTGGCCCGTGTTGCCTTGACCGTCCTGGGCCGAGACTGAGAAATTGAAATCTCCATTGCGTGTGGGCACACCGGTCAACGCACCCCCTGCGGCCAACGCAAGGCCATCAGGCAAATCGCCGGATGTCAGTGAGAACGTATAGTTCCCATCGCCGCCTGTCGCGCTCAAGTTTTGCGAATAGGCATCTCCAAATACACCGTCTGCGAGGTCGCTAGGCTGAATTACGAGATCGGTAACTTCATTGATGATCAATGTATAGCTGTGGGATCCGGTGTTTCCTTCATCGTCGGTGACATTCAATGTGAACGGGAAACTTCCCGTCTCCGTCGGAAGGCCTGTCAGCTCCCCTGCCGGCGTTGCACTTCGGGCAACGTATCCTATTCCGTTAGGCAATGTGCCGGTTAAGGTCATTGTATAAGGCGCGGCACCGCCGTCGTTAAAGAACTGAACAGAGTAAGCTTGGCCAAAGGTGCCTTCAGGAATACTTACCGGTGTGATGTCAACGAGACCAACTTGCGGCAAGACGGTCAGCGTCAACGCTTGTGTGCCTTCATTGCCCTGACCATCCTGAACAAAGGCATCAAAGCTAAACACCCCTGTTTCCAATGGTGTTCCGGACAGGCTCCCATCAATTGCAAGCCCAACCCCAGCCGGCAAGTCCCCACTCGCCTTTGCGAAAACATAATTTCCATCGCCGCCAGTCGCACTAAGCGCTTGCGAATAGGCAGCGCCATAGCTGCCGTTTGGCAATGTATTTGGCAAAATCTCCAAATCTGTGTCTGGATCCACCCTCAACGAATACGATCGAGTACCTGAGTTGGCCTGTGTGTCGGTCACTTGCACGGAAAACTCAAAGGTTCCGGTTTCCGCAGGCGTACCGGAAAGAGTGCCGTCCAAAGCCAATACAACGCCACTAGGAAGGCTTCCGCTGACTGCATGGAACTCATAGCCGCCCGCGCCGCCAGTTGCCGTCAACGTCTGCGTGAACCCTGTACCGTAGGTGACGGGGCTCAATGATGCTGGTGAAATCTCCAAAGTGTCGATCGTCTGAATATCGAGCGTGTAACTTCGGGTGCCGGAGTTGCCCTCTGCATCAGTCACCACCACACTGACCGGAAATTGACCCGTTTCGATTGGAATACCCGAAATACGACCCGAAATTCCGGAAGCCGCAGCATCAAAAACCAATCCTGACGGCAAGGTGCCAGTCATGACCGAAGTATAGGGCTCCACCCCGCCGCTGCCTTGGATCAACGCGACATATGCGGTGCCGAAGCTACCTGTTGGCAAGTCTGCCGGAATAACCTCAATCAGGCCTGACACAGGATTCACCACCAAAGTGTACCCAATCGTTCCAGAGTTGTTTTGCCCATCGACCACGGAAACCTGGAACGCAAAACTCCCTGTTTGTGACGGTGTCCCTGACAGCCCACCTGCTACCGACAACGTTATCCCTGCCGGCAAACTTCCTGAAATAACATAGAACTCATAGGTCCCGTCTCCTCCGGATGCAGTCAACGTTTGGGAATAACTTGCGCCAAAATCAACCGCAGGCAAACTTGCCGGCGCAATGGCCAGATTGGTGAGCGATTGTATAGCGAACGAAAAGTTTTGCTTACCTATATTGGACTGCTCATCAATCACCGTGACCTCAAAATTGAAGCTTCCAGTTTCAATTGGCGTTCCGCTCAACTCCCCGCTGGCCGACAAGCTGAGTCCGTCGGGCAAAACACCTTCGGTCACACTAAATTCATAAGCGGGCACGCCTCCGGACGCCGTGAGTGTTTGAGTATACGGCGTTCCGAAAACGCCATCGGTCAAAGCACTCGGGGTAATGTTCAGAGTTGTGATCGGTGCCACGGTCCAAGAATAAGACCGCTGACCTGTGTTGCTTTGCCCGTCCTGAGCACCAATTTCGAATTCGAAACTGCCGGTTTCCTGTGGATCGCCGCCCAACAAACCCGTCGCCCCGTCAAAAGCCATACCGGCGGGTAAATCGCCGGTTAGCGTATAGGAGTAGGCCCCGTCCCCTCCTGTTGCGATGAATAAACCGATATAAGTTGTGCCAAATTGACCGTCCGCGAGAGTCGAAGGCGCAATCGTCAACAGGCCCGATACCGCACGAATTTCGATTGTATAGACAAGGCCGCCGGTGTTCGCCTGTCCATCTTCTACTGCGACAGTGAAATTGAAGATGCCGGTCACAGTAGGTGCCCCTGACAGCGCGCCATTCGATGCAAGGCTCAACCCATCAGGCAATGCACCGGAGGATATAGAGAAACTGTAGTTTCCGTCGCCACCTGACGCGGTCAGAGCCTCTGCATAGGCCACGCCATAGTCGCCATCAGGTAACGTCGCTGGCAAAACGGTAAGTGATGAAATGGTGTCAATTTGCAGCGCATAAAGCCGCGTACCTGTGTTGGTTTGTCCGTCTTGCACGCGTACGAGAAAATTGAACGCACCAGTTTCGGTTGGGGTTCCGCTTAGCACCCCTTGCGCCGTCAACGTCAGTCCCAAAGGCAGGCTCCCAGCTAACACATCAAACTGATATGTTCCGTCGCCTCCGCTGGCTGTTAGTGTTTCCGAGTAAGCTTCGCCATAAACACCGTCGCTTAGGCTGGCAGGTGAAATCTCCAAATTATTCACCGGCAAAACAGTCAAAGTATAGTCACGTTGGCCGGTGTTGCCGTGCACATCCGTCACTGTGACCGTGATGGGAAAATCCCCTGTTTCCGTAGGTATACCCGAAATTTTTCCGGTGGTTGTGTCGAAACTCACCCCTACAGGCAATGCTCCTGCCACCTGCCCGACGAACGGAGCCACCCCGCCTGTGGTGTCGATGGTCACGCTGTAGCTTTGGCCATATGTGGCCTGCGACAGACTGCTTGGTGTGAGGTCAAACAAGCCATCGACCGGATCAATGGCAAGTGTGTAACTTTGGCTTCCAGTATTGTTTTCGCTGTCCGTCACGCCGACAACAAAATCGAAACTACCTGTTTCACTTGGCGTTCCTGCCAAGGTGCCATTGGCGGCCAATGTCACGCCATTCGGCAAGTCTCCTGATGACCGTTGGAAGGTGTATCCGCCAGAGCCACCCGTCGCTGTCAGAACCTGCGAATACGCAACAGCAAAGCTGCCACCGGGCACCGCAGTAGGAGTAATCGCAATTACATCCGCAGGCGCAACAGTCAACGCGTACGACTTGGTCCCAGTGTTGGTTTCGCTATCCGTGACCGTCACAGTAAAATTGAATTCTCCGGTCTCAGTTGGTGCCCCCGACAACTCGCCTCCTGCTGCCAGAGTCACCCCTGTAGGCAGCGATCCGGAACTCACCACAAAGCCATAGCCCCCGGCGCCCCCTGCGGCACCAAAGGTTTCGGTATAGTTGGTCCCGTAAACGCCATCCGCCACCGCATCCGGTGAAATTTGCAGGTTTTCTATCGGGTTAACCACCAAAGTATACCCGCGCGATCCCGTGTTCCCATGAACATCCGTGACGACAATATTGACCGGGAAGCTCCCCACCTCAGTTGGTACACCGGAAATCTTTCCGTTGGTGGTGTTAAACGTAACCCCGCTCGGCAAACTCCCAGTAAGCGCACCGGTGAAAGGCGCAACGCCACCGGTCGTGTCGATTGTGACTTCATAAGACGCGGCATACGTGGCGTTTGGTAACGTGGTGGGGGTCAGACTGAATAGGTCCACAACTGGATTAATGGCCAAGGGCATAGAAGCACTGCCAGTGTTGCCCTGCCCGTCCTCCACCGTCACCGTAAGGTTGAAGGTACCCGTTTCCGAAGGAATGCCGTCAATTGCACCACTTGACTGAACCTGCATCCCATTGGGTAAGTTGCCGGATGTCTCTACGAAGTTATTGCTGCCATCGCCTCCGGTTGCTGTAAACAGATCGGCGTAGGCCACGCCATAAATTCCGTCCCCCAGTAACGTCGGAGAAACCACCAAGGTCGTCACAGGTACAATGGTCAGAGTATATGACGCGGTTCCCGTCGCGAGCAGACTGTCCACAACTTCAACAACAAAATTGAAATTGCCAGTCTCGGTCGGAGTGCCCGTCAATGTACCGTCCGCCGCCAGAGTTACACCTGTCGGCAACACCCCGGAAGCGCGCGAAAACGTGTACGGTCCAGTTCCGTCCGACGTTGAAAACACCTGTGTATAGACCGCACCATAGTCGCCATTTCCGAGTGTGTCCGGATCAATCGAAAGCGAACCAAACGCTGGCGCAATTGTAAGAGCATAATCAATTTCACCGGTGTTTCCTTGCCCGTCGACCACTTCTACCGTGAAATTTGCGGTTCCCGGCAGCCCCGACGGTATTCCTGTAATCGACAGTGCGATTGGATCAAACGTGAGCCCTGCGGGTAAGGCGCCGACGGAAATTGCGCCTGTATAATTGCCATCCCCACCGGCAGCATTCAAAAACGCAGAGTAGACCTGTCCTGACACGCCATCGGCCAAGGCGGCCGGAGTAATATTGATTATCCCAAAGGACGCGACAACGGCAAGGGTATACCCCTGACTGCCAGTGTTGCCTTGCCCGTCCTCAACCGAGACTGTTATCGCAAAAGATCCGGTTTCGACGGGCGTCCCGGACAGCGTCCCATTTGCCGCCAAAGTCATGCCACTTGGTAACGGCCCAGCTGCGAGCGCAAAGTTGTAGCTGCCATCCCCGCCTGTTGCTGCTAGATTTTGACTATATGCCATTCCATACGTTGCCCCAGGGATCGTCGTTGGAGAAATCGTGAGCGTTGCAACAGGATCGACAGTAATTGTGTAGGATTTGGTGCCGGTATTGAACTCGCCGTCCATCGTCAGAACCACGAAAGAAAAGTCGCCTGTTTCGGTGGGTGTTCCGGCGATTAGCCCTGAGGGACTCAGACTGACTCCCGCCGGCAGAGCTCCGGAATTCAAAGCAAATCGATAGCGTCCGTTACCACCAGAGGCCTGCAATGTCTGATTGTAGGCGGCACCGTAAATGGCATTGGGCAAACTGTCCGGAGAAATCGCAAGTGACGTAATGGTATTCACCGACATTGTATAAGACCGAACACCTGTATTGCCCTGTCCATCGGTGGCGGTGACATCAAAGTTAAACGGTCCCGTTTGCGTGGGTGTGCCGGACAATAGCCCCCCGGCAGCCAACGTCATCCCTTGCGGCAACAGACCAGCGCTAACGGCAAAGGAGTAATTTCCGTCTCCGCCTGACGCTGAAAGTGCGCTACTGTAAGCTACGCCAAAAGTACCATCAGACACTGTTGCTGGTTGCACCACCAGCGTCGTTACAGGCGCCACAGTCAGGCTCACGGTTTGGGTGCCGGTATTGCCTGAAGAATCTTGCACGGACAGGTCGAAACCGAACACGCCAGTTTCCAAAGGTGTGCCGCTGGCAACTCCAGTAGATGACATTGTCACGCCTGACGGAAGGTCTCCGCTAAGCACTGCAAAGCTATAACTGCCATCGCCACCCGTGGCAGAAAAAGTTTGACTGTAGACTGCACCATAGGTTCCGCCTGTCGCTGTGGTCGGTGATATCGCCAGCGTATCGATGGTTGCGATTTTGATCGAATAGGTGCCGTCGCCGGTGTTGCCTTGCCCGTCAGTCACCTGAATAACAAAATTGAAATCGCCGGTTTGCGTCGGTGTTCCTTGCAACAAACCACCGGTCGACAGGGTAACCCCTGCCGGCAACGCCCCCGATGTCACGGCAAACCCATAGCTGCCATCGCCGCCAGTTGCGGTCAGCGTTTCGCTGTACGAGACGCCGTATTGTCCATCGTTCAAATCATCCGGCAAGATGACAAGATCGGTCACCGACGCGACATCTAACGAATACGCGATGGTGCCACTATTGCCCCATTGATCGACCACATTCACGGTCAACGGGAAAGTGCCGGTTTGAATGGGAGTGCCCGTAAACCTCGCCAGAGCCGTATCAAATGTTATTCCCGTCGGCAAAGCGCCAACCACCGCAGGTGTGTAAGGCTCGTCCCCACCAGAAAAACTCAGCGAAAGCGAATAGGATTGCCCGAACGTACTATCTGGCATCACAGCAGGCGCAATAGCTACCAGCCCGACAGCGGGATCAATTACCAGTGTATATGAGGCGTCGCCAGAGTTTCCGCCACTGTCTGCCACCGCTACGGAAATTGGAAAGCTGCCGGTCTCCAAAGGCGTGCCGGAGAAAGCTCCATCCGCGCTAAGAGTGATCCCGGCAGGCAATGGGCCAGATGTCAGTGCAAACGAATAAGAACCGTCCCCGCCGCTGGCCACCAGTGTTTCGGAATAGGCTGTCCCGTACCGGCCGGAGACAAGCGACGCCGGCGCAATGGACAAGGTGTCG
Organism: Shimia sp. Alg240-R146; assembly: GCF_947331465.1. Classification (GTDB taxonomy): domain Bacteria; phylum Pseudomonadota; class Alphaproteobacteria; order Rhodobacterales; family Rhodobacteraceae; genus Shimia. The sequence goes on from NZ_CAMZOK010000002.1 coordinate 1,036,551, forward strand.
ATTGTTTCGATTTCAAGCGTGTAGGGCTGCATCCCGGTATTGAGCTGGCCGTCGATGACTTGAACGGAGAAATTGTATTGGCCTGCGCGCGTTGGCGTGCCTGACAGAGCGCCGTCAAGGCCAAGGCTGAGCCCCGCCGGCAAAGACCCTGATTGAACTGTGAAACTATAGCTACCGTCACCACCGCTGGAATTCAGTGTTTCGGCATATGGTGTGCCGAATGTCCCATTGGTAAGCGTGCTGGGCGTGATAGGCAGATTGGTTATTGGATCAACAGCCAGTGTGTAGTCGATTGAACCGGTGTTTGATTGACTATCCGACACGTCCACCGTCAACGGGAAATTCCCGGTTTCGATGGGAGTTCCAGAAAACTGTAATGTGGCCGGATCAAATGTCATGCCTGCGGGCAAGGTACCGGTCAATGTCCCGGAATATGGCCCCAATCCCCCCGAGACCTGAACCGACACAGCATACGGTGCGTTGTATATCGCTGCAGGTAGCGTCGTGGGCGCCAGTTCTAGCAAACCGGCGACTGCCTCGATCTGCAATGAATAGCTTCGCGTGCCTGTATTTCCCTCTCCGTCCACGACATCGATCGTGAAATTGAACGTCCCCACAGCCGCAGGCGTGCCCGAAAGTTCGCCGGAAGAAGTTAGGCTAATGCCTTGAGGCAAAGTCCCCCCGCTCACACTGAAAAGATAATTTCCATCCCCACCAGTCACTGCTAGCTTTTGCGCATAGGCACTCCCAAACGCACCATTTGGCAAGCTCGGCGGCGCTATATCCAAAGTTGTGATCGCATTGATCCTCAGCGCATAGCCGCGCGAACCAGTGCTGCCGATAGTGTCCGTAACTGCGACATCGAAATAGAATGTCCCCGTTTGCAGTGGTATTCCAGACAAGTTGCCAGCCGCCGAAAGCGTGACACCCTCTGGCAACGCACCGCTTTCTACTGAGAATGTGTAGGCGCCATCTCCCCCACTTGCGCTCAGGAGTTGTGAATAGCTGGCTCCGAATTCACCTACAGGCAGATCCGCCGGAGAAATCTCCAAATTCGATTTCGTGTTGATCACAAGCACATAGTCTCGCGTGCCGGTGTTCCCTTGGGAATCCTCCGCCGTGACGGTCAGAGGAAAACTCCCGACTTCCGTCGGTGTGCCGCTTATTGTTCCGCCACCGAAGCTCAAACCCGCTGGCAGAGCTCCGTTCAGAAAGAAAATGTAGGGATCATCTCCGCCTGATGCCCCAAAACTGGCCGTGTAGGCGGAGCCATATTCTCCCTCCTCCAGCGTGTCCGGCGAGATTTCCAAAGAGCCCAAATTCGGATTAACAGTCAGCGTATAATCAATTTGCCCCGTGTTTGATTGGCCATCATCCACAGCAACACGAAAATCAAAATCGCCGGTCTGCAACGGCGCGCCTGTTAATGACCCGTCGCTGGCCAAAGTTGCGCCAACAGGAAGAACGCCGCTTGCCACTGCAAAGCGATAGTTTCCGTCACCGCCATCGGCCGTCAAAGTCACGCTAATGGGGTCGGCATAGGCTACGTTGTCAAGAAAGCTGGGTTGGATCGAAAGCGTATCAATCGGATCAACGATCAAAGAATAGTTCCGAGTGCCGGTGTTACCTGCGCTGTCTTCAACCACCAACGTCCATTCAAAATTACCTGTCTCCGTTGGGGTCCCGGACAGATCGCCCGCAGGCGTCAAAATCAATCCCGCGGGCAAACCACCGGAGACAATCGCAAACTGATATCCACCGGCCCCACCGGACGCCGTGAACTCCGCACTGAATGGATCCCCAAAACCCGTGCTGCCCAACGCCGGTGGCGCAATACTTAGCGTCGCAATCGGCACGATCTGAAGAACGTAATCTTGTGTGCCAGTGTTGCCTTGGCCGTCTGTTACGACCACGCTTACCGGAAAATCACCATTTTCCGCTGGGATGCCGGAAATCCGACCGTTGCCTGTATCAAATGTTAGTCCCGCCGGAAGGTCACCGCTGATCACGCCAGTAAACGGAGCCAAACCACCGGTGGTGTCAATAACCACAGAATATGACACACCGTAGGTACCCTGAGGTAATACAGGCGGCGTCAAATCAAACAGGTCTTCGACGGAAACAACCAGCCAAGAATAGCTCACAACACCTGTGTTGTTGTTGCTGTCAGTAACCAAGACCTCAAGATCAAATGTCCCGGTTTCCAGAGGCGTCCCAGACAGGGTACCGTCGCTGCTCAACGTCATACCGGCTGGAAGTGCACCGCTAGACAAAACGAACTCGTAAACGCCGTCACCACCGCTGGCCGTCAAAAGCTGAGAATAACTCTGGCCAAAGGTCGCTTGGCCCAAAGTTGCCGGTGCAATTGTCAACGTGTCGATCGTGTCGACCACCAAAACAAACGTGCGATCCCCGGTGTTGCCTTGCCCATCCTCAACAGCAACCTCGAAATTGAATGCTCCGGTTTCTGTTGGTGTGCCGCTTATCGTCCCATCCAAGGCCAAAGAAATTCCGGCCGGAAGTGCGCCTGTCGAAAGCGTGAACTCATAACTTCCATCGCCGCCGTCGGCAGTAAGCAGAGCACTATAGGGGACGCCCCAATCAGCGTTGTTGAGTCCTTCAGGAGAAATCTCCAAACTGTCGATTGGCGCCACGACTAACTGGTAACTTCTTGTTCCGGTGTTGCCGTGTACATCGGTAACAGTCACCGAAAAATCAAAGGTACCGGTCTCCTCAGGGATTCCGCTGATTTTGCCCGTGGGACTGTCAAACGTGATGCCTTGAGGCAGATCGCCTGACATCGTTCCGGTATAAGGAGCAACGCCGCCTTCAGTCGACAACGTCACGGAATATGAAACGCCGTAACTCGCTCCTGGAATTGTCTCCGGCAGCAACTCGATCAAACCGTCTACCGGATCAACGACCAAATTATACTCTTGCCGTCCGTCATTGCCGTGCACATCCGCAACTTCCACAGCAAATGAAAAAGTCCCTGTTTCATCGGGTATCCCCGACAGTGTTCCATCCGTCTCCAAAACGACCCCATCTGGCAACGCGCCAGAAACCGTTGCAAATTCGTAAGGCCCCTCGCCTCCGGATGCCGTCAAGGCTTCTGAATAGAATTGATCAAATGTCCCATCAGCCAAAGTGGTCGGCACAATCGCCAACAGATCGCTTTGTGGCAGGATGTCAAAACTATAGCCTCGCCCGCCTTCGTTTGACTGCCCGTCTTCAACGTGAAAGGTCACCGAAAACGATCCGGTCTCATTTGGCACGCCAGAAATCTGCCCGCTGCTTGAAAGCGAAACTCCATCCGGCAACTGCCCACTTTCAATACTGAATGTGTAGTTTCCATCGCCGTTTTGCGCAGTCAGTGTCTCGGAGTAGCCGACGCCAAAATCACCGTCGGGCAATGACTCCGGGAGCAGGTCCAACCCTTCATTGCCCACAATGACCAAGTCATAGCTTCTGACCGCCACAGCTTCGTCCCGGTCGTCATCCTTCCACGCGGTAACGACAATCGGAAAGGTTCCGGTTTCTTCCGGTGTTCCGCGAAGCTGCCCCCAGCTCTGCATACTCATCCCTTGTGGCAAAACGCCGGAGCTAAGCTCGTAGAAATAGTCATTGCTATCCCCCAGAATGAAGAAAAGCCGGGAGTAAAACTCGCCATAAAACCCTTCGGGGAGCTGTAGCGGCAGCAACAGATAGAACTCGACGTCGCAATCCTCGCCACCGTCCTTCATCTTGATTGAAAGATCTTTGTTACCTTCGAACTCGCCGACTTCACCGTCGGCATCAACAATCCGAATATCGAATTTGTAATTGCCGCTACGGTCACAGCTCGTACCAGACACCAGCCCATCTGAAGACAAGGACAGCCCGGTTGGCAATTCGCCCCCGGTCATTTCGAAGGAATAAGGCGGAGTTCGCCCGTCGACGTCGATCAAGTAGGAATATGCCCGACCGCCCTGAACATCGTCCAACTTCGTCTCTATCTCAAATCCGTTGTCCGTTTCCTTTTTGCTGGTATCCACCAAACGGCCGACCGGTCCGGGCGCGTTAAGCGCGCCATCTTCCGCATTCAAGCCAAGCGCTGTGAGTATTGATCCCGCAAAAAGTACATCAAACACAGAGTTCGGCTCAGGTGGTCGGTCGAACACGCCCCGGGTGGACATTCGGAAACGCTTTCGGACTGGCGCAGCACCAGGGTCTTTGACCAAAACCACCCATTCAAATTCACCACGTGCAGACGGCGTACCGCGCAAGGTGCCGTCGGTTTCCAGAGTCAATCCAGAGGGTAGTGATCCTTCGACAACGGTTACAGTTCGCTCGCCAGAAACACTTGAACGCAGAACTTGTTGCTCGAATGGAACCCCCACGATTGCAGTATCGAACGATGCAACATCGTTGTTTGGCGGCTCCTCAGCGGCAACCGCGCCGATAGACGCAAGGAAAAGACCCACGACCAGAGCCCAAACGACAAAGAAGCGCGTCAAGCGATTGACCACCCATGCTAAAAACTATGTTCAAAATTTCTAAATATTTTCAGCGTTTTTGGGATTTTTGCAAATATTTACTTTAAAAAGCCGTTCTTTCCCAATCCTGTGCTTAGGACGGGCGGGTCACTAAAAGCGTTCCAGCAAATTTCACTGTCGCGACGTCTGAAGGCTGATCTCCCTGATCCATCCACATAAAAACCTCATAAGTATATGAGACTATCCACCATTTAACACTTTTCGTTCTGCGCAGTTTTAGACTTACCACCTTGGACCTAGCTTCAACTTTTATCAGCTAAGCGCCGATCGCTCTATATTGCCGCTAAATGTTTCATAGACCAATTCGCCCGCCAAACTGCGTCTTCGGGTGGGTTGTCCCTTGCGATAAGCTGCTCCACGCGATCAATGCGACCCGCCATGCCTGTACCGTTGGCAATTTGGATGGCCAACCCGGGGCGTGCATTCAACTCAAGCACCAAAGGGCCTTCGCTTTTATCCAAAACGATGTCCGCCCCCAGATAGCCCAGCCCGCTCGCGGCCTGACATCTCGCAGAGAGCCGCACTAGGTTCTCCCAATGTGGCACGTTGATCTCGGCAAGATTTGCGCCTGTATCAGGATGTTGGGTAATGGGTGTGCCGTTCTGGACAGCCCTAAGTGCTTTGCCGGTGGCGATGTCTAGTCCAACACCAACTGCTCCTTGATGAAGGTTAGCCTTACCATCCGAAGCAGCCGTCGATAGGCGCGTCATGGCCATCACAGGAAAGCCCTTGTAGACGATCACCCGAATATCAGGCACGCCTTCAAACGTGAAACGGTCGAAAATCGGGTCAAAATCGACCATAGTCTCGATCATCGCCACGTCGGGTTTTCCGCCTAGCGAATAAAGACCGCTGAGGGTGTTGTTGATGTGGCGCGCGACCGCTTCAAATCCAATCAGGCTTCCAGATGGCTTAACGTAATCATCCCCCTCTCGTCCGGAGATCACCAGAATACCTTTCCCACCGCTTCCGCGAGCTGGTTTAATGACAAACTGCGGGTGAGGTTTCAGAAAATCGTGTACTTCCTTTATCTGCCCCGTCAAACGAACCACACCAATCAAAGCCGGTGTGTCGAGCCCGTTTTCTTCAGCGAGTTTCTTTGTCTGAAGTTTGTCATCAACCAATGGATAGAGATGGCGTGGGTTGTTTTGTGCGATGAGTTCGACATTGCGGCGATTCATGCCAACAATTCCGGCCTTGGCCAGCTGTCGCGGTGTTGCCAGGCCCAGCATTAGTCCTTCCTCGCAAGGGGTTCAAACCGGCGCAACTCGCTCAAGCGATACCCAGTGTATTGCCCGATCACGAGGATGATCGCGAGACCGACCAAAAGCAGTTCGGGGAATTCAAAAGTCCAATAGCTGATGTAGCGGTTGGTCATCACAAGGTAAGCAATCACAGCCGTTAGCAAGCTGCCCCCACCTTGGAGGAAGACTTCTTTCATACCCTCCTCTTCGACAAGAACAGACATGCGTTCAATGGTCCAAGAGATGATGATCATTGGGAAAAAGGTGACGCTAAGTGCTTCCGAAATACCAAGTCGGAAACCGATAACCGACAACGCGATATACAGAGTGATCACCACCACCAACACGGCAGCTATTCGCGGCACCAAAAGCAAATTGAGCGAAGTGAGATACCCCCGAATTACCAGTCCTGAGCTCACAACAATTAGAAACAGAACCAATCCTGTAAGGAGCTCTGTTTGTACAAAAACAAGGGCAATCAGGATGGGCATGAACGTGCCAGAGGTTCGCAAGCCAACAATATTTCGTAGCACCACAACAACCAGAGCACCGATTGGGATTAGAAGAAGCGTTGCAAACGCGTTCTGAGCCTCGACAGGCAGAGAAAGGATTGAAAAATCAATCAAGGATGAGCCAATTTCAGTGTTGTAGGTGACGGCCGCATGGCGTCCGGAAATCTGGTCGGCGATCACAGAAAAGCGAATACTGGAGTCAACGCCGCCTTCAATTTCATAAAGGGCATCTCCACCAAATTGCCATGGCAGGAAGAGCTCAGGCAAACCCACTTGCGCGTTGTCAAAATCGATAACGTGCCAACCCTCTCCGTTCCAGATCGCCAGTAAATCTGTCAACCGGGATGAGTTCTTTCTCTCCTCCAAGAGAATGCCACGTACGCGCTCCGCCGGAATACCGGCAGAATGCATCAGCCTCAATGCCGCATTCACTCTGACGTGCCGCGAGGGGTTCTCTCCAATCAAAGCCAACACCGCAGGGGTTGGTTCTTGCGCGGTTAGCGACTGGACCAACCGCAGCGCAAGTCCTTCATTGTCAGCAGAGAACTCATATGCTTCAGCCAAAATCGAGTCCGCGGACTCGCCTTCGGCTTGGCTGAATACAGGTTTTTCGGGACTAGCCGGGGCGTCCAGCGCGTTGATCAGGTCTGGAAGTCCACCACGATAAACGCGTGCACGATAATATAGGGAATACTCGCCGCTTGGGTTTCTGGTCTGCCAAACACCCTTGCGTGCCCTGCCCTCTTCCTCAATGTGAAACCCAAATCCTCGTCCGGCTGTGCTGTGGTCGACGACAAGTAGGTTATTGGTGTTGACTGGCAGACTAAGTGTGACCCGAACAGGCTCGCCGGTGGCACGAAACGAGACATGCGCTTCAGCGGTCCATACAGTTTCCTTGGTGCCCGGCAACAAAGGAAAACCCAGTTCCAAGTGTTTAAAGGCGGTTAGGCCAACGCCGACGAACAACAAAATACCAACGATAATCCGAAGTTGAAGCTTGGCTGTCATTGTGTCCTCGTTATTCAGATTTTTCGGATTTTTGCGGCTCTTGAATGTAGCTGCGGCTGACGTCTACGAGAGCAATCCCATCAAGGAAGTTGCGCCCTATCAGGATTGGAAACTCAAAATCGCGTCGGTCTGTCAGGTTCACATCGATACGTTGATCAACCTTGCCGATCCTTACATCCATGGTCACCACAGGGCGTTCCTGAGTCGCTTCTTCCCCCCCGCGTTTTTTGATTTGGGCTATCCGGACTACCTTTTTCTCCGTTTCGATAACCTCTTTCGCGTCTGCGTCGCTGATTTTGAAACGCACCCAAGGGGCACCATCACGTTCGAACATTTCGATGTCGACTGCGTGTACCGAAGTGGTCGTTGCGCCCGTGTCAATTCGCGCAGGCCAAGTTACCTTATATTCCGGAAGTGTTACCTGCTCTGCTTCGCCGATCACCATAAATTCGCCATGAACAAGTTTTTGCTCAAGGCGAAGAACTTTGGGGGCTTCGTCGGCCCTAGCGACATGAGTGAAAATCGGCAGAAGTATCGCCAGGCCTATTGTCCAACCGGTCGCGCGTGAAAGTCTTCCCTTACTTCGATGGGGTTCATTGGTGCTGCCAATTTGGAGTGCCATATCATTTTCCTTCAAAGTCTTAATCCCCTCTCCACCGACAATACCGATGGCCCGTGGCACAGTTGAGATGGCCAGTTCCGTAACCTGAGGGCGATGTTCATTGCCCAATTTTGATGCCTTTGATGAAAGGCTAGTGCGAGATCGACCTTTGGTCCAATGCTTTGAGGCCAAGTGCCATGAAGCGCCGCCCAAAAAAACGATGTCTTGGCTAGCGGTCTTGAAGTGTCATTTCACGCGCGCTGATCGATAACAAAGCTCCGTACTTTTAACTTCGAAAGTGTGTGTAAATTTCGGCCCCGCACCGCAACGGGGTGTCCCGGTTCTCCTATTTGCATTCCAGAACTACTTGCAGAAGGCTTGTTGAGGATTGGGTCCGAGGCGCGAATTTGTCGACAATCTCGGATGCGATGTGCAACGATACCGGAATACATAAATATACTTACCCCTTCGGGACTACTTCCTGCGGCCCCGAAGACACGATTTTGAACTGGGCGACCACGTCAACACGTTAGGCTAATTCTTGGATTTGAACCTAGAGGAAGGCATGCTTTGAAACGTTGGATAAAAAGAACGGTTTTTGGTTTTCTATTGCTTGTTCTCGTGGTTGTTGGGCTTGGTTGGGCTGCGTTGGCCACGCCAATTTTCAGCGATACGCGAAAAGACTTTGTGGCCAAGTTGTTGTCGGAACAGATCGGACAACCTTTTCTAATCGACGGCGATGTGAAGGTTGTGTTGTCGGGCACCACGCTGGTTCACGTCAGCGGAGCAAGTATCCCGAGCGCTGACATTCCCTCCACGAACCTTGCCGAACTAAATATTCTGGAGTGGGAACTAGATTTACCTGCGTTGCTGGACAGGCGAATTGATATCGACAACCTGACTATTGACGGCTTGCAAGTGCGGCTCATCACCAAGAAAGACGGCACAACAAGCTGGACGAACCACAAAACCACAAAGCCGGCTCAGGAAACGACATCAAGTCCCTCTACAGATACTGACCATGAAAATGTGCCAAGCGGCTCCACCGCCCCGAAACCTTCAATCTTCACATTTCTCGCGGATCGCACAGTTTCTTTTACCAACATCGGTCTGCTGTCGTTGGACGAGACCTCCGGCTTTGAATTTAACTTTCAGCTAGAAAAAATCGCGCTTGACCAAAAGGAGGACGGCAACCTGGCGGTCGTCACCGGTGCAGGTACCTTGAATGGGGCTCAGTTTACTTGGGACGGTAAATATCCCACGGGGGCTCCCTTCACAAACCAGCTCGAATTTGGCGATATTACTTTAGGCTACAACGGAGAGGCTCTTGACGACAGTGGCTACAAGGCCCGACTTGAGCTCAACACAGGGCAGATCGGCGATGTTTTTGAGGCACTTGGATTGGTGCGTAGCTTGGAAGGCGTCGGAAATCTGTCAGTGGACATCACTAGCAAGCCGGACTTATTGGCCTTCGCCAATCTCCAAAGCACGCTAGACCTGCAAAAAGGTCAAAAGATTACAATTGAAGGCGACGTTGGCAATCTTTTCACCAACGATGCGTTTGATATTTCGGTGAATGCCCGACTTCATCCAGAAGGCCAACCTCCAGCCGAGGCCAACAGCCTTAAAGAGATAAAAGTAACGCAGATTAATGCGCACATTGTGAATGAAGACAGCCAACTCGCATTTGAAGAACTACTGTTTCATACCAACGCGTTTGACCAAGGATTGGATCGAGTTGGGCCGCTTTCCATTGGCCAAATCTATCGCTCGGAAGCCCAAACCTTGGGGCTTCGAGACGTCTCTATTCAAGCAGGACCGGAAGATGCCCCTTATCTGGTGGCCGAGGGAGACATCGGTGACGTGCTGAATTTGCGTCTCGTCGACATGAAAGGTCACCTTTTTGGGTCCGCAGATCTTTTACTCAAGGATCTACCGCCTGAAGACGTCGCAGCTTTTGGGGGTGTTGAGGCAGATTTTGTAATTGCGGATCAAGATGGTGCACTCAGTTTACGGCATCTGAATGCGCGCACCGTCAACACAGATCTTTGGGATCTGAAAGCTGAATTGATTGTAGCCAGCATTGAGGAGCTCGCAGGCTTAAAGCTTGGAGTGAGTTTTGACGTTCTTAAGACAAAACCCTTTTTGACCACTCTTGGATTGCAACCAGTTGGCATCGAGTCGCTCAAAACCGGTGTCTATCTTGAAGGGACAGCTAAGGATGCGAAGGTCGGATTTGAAGTGCACGCCAATGAGACCAACCTCAAAACCGATTTCATTTTTGACCTAAACCAGCAGGTCAACGTGGTTCGCGGAAAGGTCCTCAGTGATTATATGCGACTTGATGATCTGCGCGAAGGGCTGAAGGTCATCCGTCAACTAAGTGAGCGCGCAAAAAGCACGAAATCGCCTAAGGACGCAGAAGATGCCGGCGACGGCAAACCGCCGATCCAACCTTTGGTACTCGAAAAGAAAGGCAAGGCATTTGATCTTCAACGCATCCTCACGGAAACCGATCTGGCGGTGGCTATAGAAATAGAGGAATTTGTCGGGGACGCGGGTACATCATCAATGAGCAGTGAGTTGACTGCCAAGGACGGTCAAATCGTGGCTGGCCCCCTAGAGCTCTTTTATGGCTCCGGACACTTCAAAGTCACCGCCTCTATGGACGCAAAAGACAAACCAGAAATCGCGCGTATCCAAGGCGTGACCAGCGGCTGGAATTTTGGGGAAATTCTAAAAGCGATGGATGTCAAAATTCCAGCTCACGGCGAATTATCCGCAACCGTTGACGTTACCGGCAATATCACTTCAGGGAAGGCGTTTGCCAATTCAATGGCGGGCTTTGCCTCGTTGAATATGCGCAATGGCGGTATCGCCACCAGCTTGTTGGAACTTGCGGGACTAGGCATTTTCCCATGGCTGGTGTCCAAGGAATTTTCCGAGGGAGAAACTGAAATCGTATGCGTGAAGGCCCCCGTCACTTTCAGCGGCGGCCAAGCTCGCTTTAATGCACTGGTGGCAGAAACCAAAAGTGTTCAGCTGGTCGTTGATGGCAAAGTTGATTGGGTGCGCGACGCAATAGACATCCGCGCAGAGCCGCGTCGGGTTGGCAAACCGCTCGCCAGGAGCGCCTGGCCGTTCGACGTGGTTGGCAAGCTTTCCGACCCCAGATTTAAACTGGATATAGGTGGGTCCCGCAGCAGCCGCGCAGACGGAGCAGATGAAATGCCCGCGAACCGCGAACCTTGCACACCGGACATTGAACAGCTGCAATGAGCGCGTTTCCGATCTTAATAGGAGTTGAAGTCAGTGACAAAACCTCATGTGTTCGCAATGTTTTTGCTTTTGCCTTCCCTTGGGGTTGCAGAAGCGCCTTCGGAGTACGCCTCTGTTGGCGATTGGACCGTCAAAATAGATCCTTCCAACGGCAACGGCTGTTACATGGAAAAGACGTTTGACAGCGGCACACTTGTGCAAATCGGCGTTGTTCCGGACAAAGACGGTGCATTTTTTGCGGCCTATAATGCTCTGTGGCCGAAATCCGAATTAGACGCAAAGAGCACTGTCTTGTTTGATTTCGGCGACAGCCGTTTTCAAGGCGATGTGCTTGGCGATGTTCACGATGGCTTACCCGGCGGCTACGCGTTTTTTGACAATCCGGAATTTGCTTTTGAGTTTGGCAAGCGCGCATCCGTTGTCGTCCAAGGAGCATCTGGAAGGTCTGAAGACTTAGACCTCACTGGCAGCATGAAAGGGTTGGCAAGTGTTCGGACCTGCCAGAAGGAACAAAACTAACGGATGAATGCATCCGACTGTTGGTGGATAAGTCGACGAGGCACGCAAACATCGCACCACGGGTCGGGTTAGTGACCCAGTCCAACCCTGCTAGATGCGATCGTATCGTTCAAAGGTCCCTTTCCAAGTGGAAGCCTAAATCCGCAAACCAATAAACTTGCAAGACAACACGTAATGTGCTGACATCACTTCAAAATTCCACTTCCCTTTAGAAGACACCAATATGCAATTTCTTTTTCGGACACTTCGCGAACCGCTTCTGCATTTTCTGCTGATGGGGGGGATCATTTTTGCAGGATATTCCGTTCTCAATCCTGAAACCGCTGAAACATCGCAAGCAAAACAGATCGTGGTTTCCAGTCAGGAAATGGATCGGATTGTCAGCCAGTTCGAGGCGACATGGCGGCGTCTACCAACTCAAGATGAACTCGACCACTTGATCGACAACAGAGTTCGGGAACACATTTTGGTGCGCGAAGCCACGTCGTTGTCCCTAGACCAAAACGATACGGTTATCCGCCAAAGATTGGCGCAAAAGATGACTTTTCTGATCAGCTCTGCGGCTGGTGCCGCAGTGCCCGACGAAGCTGGCCTGCAAAAATACTTCCAAGACAATGCCGAAACCTATGCCTCCTCGCCCCGAATTTCTTTTCGTCAGATCTATGTCGGAGAAACAGTGGACCAGCCCGCTTTCACAGAGATGCTGACGTCTCTGAATAAAGGCGCGGACCCAACCGATTTTGGCGTAAGGTCCATGCTGCCTCCAGCGTACGAATTGTCTGGCCCAAACGCCGTGAACGGCAATTTTGGACCTGCTGTTTTCGAAGTGCTTTTGGCCTTGGAACCGGGAACATGGCAAGGACCAATAAAATCCGGATTTGGGTATCACGCAATTGAAGTGACACAAGTTCAGCTTGGAGAAATACCAAAATTCGACGACGTAAAAGATACCGTGATGAAAGACTATCAGGCCACGGAAACTAAGATCGCTACCGACAACATCCTTGAAGAACTGCAGGCTCGATATGAGGTAATTTTGCCCGATCAAACGGCGAGAGAGGCCGCGCTGCAATGATCAAGATGCGTTTGTTTTTTGCCACAATCGTGATGGCGTTGTTCCTACCGATCGTGGTTTTCTCACACGCGTTGGAACCAGGGTATCTGGAAATCAAATCAGTAGCCGGCGACACCTATCGCGTTTTCTGGCGCAAACCTGACGTGCAAAATGCACCAATGCAGGTTGACGCAACATTGCCAACCCACTGTGACCAGACGACCGGACCCGCGCCGAAATCCGATGGCCAAGCATGGGTGGCGACGTGGCTTACAAACTGCCCGGGCGGCCTCGCCGGCGGACATGTCGAAATCTATGGACTGGCAGCGCAAAAAACAGACGTATTGGTACGCTACAGTGGCGACACCGGCCAGCTTCAAACAAAGCGCTTAACTCCATCAGAAACCAGTTTCGAGATACCGCGCACTCCGTCGACCTTTGACGTGATCCGCAGCTATCTGCCCCTTGGCGTCGAACATATTCTTGAAGGCTTTGATCATCTCCTGTTCGTTTTTGCGCTTATTTTGCTGATTTCAGATCGCTGGCGTCTTGTTGGCGCGATCACGGCCTTCACGGTTGCCCATTCAATTACCATGGCCGTCGCAACCTTCGGACTGATATCCCTGCCCGGCCCACCGGTTGAGGCTGTGATCGCCCTGTCGATCATGTTCCTCGCGTCAGAGCTTTTTTACAAGGGCGGTGAAACCATGCGCTTGTCGGAACGGTTTCCATGGACTGTATCATTTTCATTCGGTCTTCTGCATGGATTCGGATTTGCCGGTGCCCTGCGAGAAATCGGCCTGCCGGAGATGGATATTCCTATGGCTCTCCTGTCTTTCAACCTCGGTGTAGAGATCGGCCAATTGCTGTTTGTTGCCGCGATTTTGAGTATCGGCGCGCTTGTTCGTCTCGTTGCGGGGCCAATGCTAGCTCGTGCCGCCCCAAGATCCGCAACTTGGACAGTAAGCGTCTATGCGATTGGAACAGTATCTGCGTTTTGGTTTATCGAGCGTCTGTCTGGCTTCTAAGACTGGGGCGGGATCTTTCAAAAGTTCGCTTGCAAAGTGCGGTCTATGGGTGTGACATTGGGTGAATTGATCCAAAGCCCTTGTGAAAAGTGTCATGAAATCACTCGTCTTGCATTTGCTCCTTTTGACAGCTTTGGCTGCGAACCCGGCATCTTCTTGCGGATTTCATGGATATATACCGCTCCCCACAATGGTTGAAAAATTGGTAGGCAGCACAACAGTTGTCCTTGCCCGCCCCTCGCCGACAAACCCGTTTCAATTTGTGCCGGCTGAGCACTTATTCGGCGCCGAGTACGCGGAGCCAATTCCACAGTTGGTCGACAGTATTACACGTCGAAAGATATCAAATACGCCCCAAGACCGTGTGCTCTTTGCGGTCAACAGCGCTTCGGAGAAATGGGAGCGCGTCGGATATATAGACGCCGATATGCGGCCAATTCTTTCTGAAGTCATGTTTCGACTGCCGGAGTGGCGGTCCGGAAACACGGAAGACCGGGCAGCTTTTTTTGCTGGACTGCTCGGACATGAAGTCCGGTCGATACATCATTTGGCCCTAAGGGAATTGGACTTGCTTGAGTATGGTGAGTTGAAGTCCCTAGGTCTCGAAGTCGACGCAACACAGATCATGGCGCGGTTGAACATTCTTTCGGAAACCGATTTGACGCCGATCCGTGTTCTCTTGCTGGGTTTGAGTAGCGCGCCAGGTCTTGAAAATTTCTTCCGTAAGAGGGTCGAAGTTAATTCAAGGATCGATGGCCCGATGTTGGGCGCCTATGCGATCGCGCTTTTGGAGTACGGCGACGCGGCCTCCGTTGAGTGGTTGGTTCATTCCCAATTGGCAATTGCGACCGTTTCGTCCCAATCGCGCAGCGCCCTTGTTGGTGCACTGGCGTTGCACGACCGCGAAGGAAATCAAAAGTACAAATCCGACATTCGAACTGAATTGGCCAAAGCCGTGCTGGTGGACAGTGAACTGGCTTTTTTGGTGAACTCTCATTTCCAATTGTCGGACACAGACGAACCGAACGTGGCGGATCTGCCGTTGTTCGTTTTTGGGAAACTAAATTCCCAACCCAACGATCCATAAATCGATCAGGCCACCATTTCTTTGGGAGGCCCGTATTTGTGGGGTTGGTAATGTCCAACCCCTTTGGATGATTAACTGACTATCAAATGCACGAACAAGACACTCTTTGTTTGGATATGGTCTGTGCCACAGCCACCCTAAACGGAGTGGGCAGCCCAAGAGGGCCGCCCGTTTTTGCTCGCTACTCTTCGGTTGGCGTGAACCAGATCGGAGACGTATATGCGCGTTCCTGACCTATCAGCTCAGCACCTTCAGGAATCTCAGCACCCAGCCGCACATTGTCGTAGACCACCCAACGTGGCGTTGGGATTTCAAGCACACGCGCATAGTAAAACGCCCGCTCTGCAGGATCAAAATCCGGATCGGTCCAGATCGTTGCCAATTCCGACGCTCCGATGGTGTTGGTCCAGCTGGCTGCCTCTAGATCGACAGTGTTCCCGACTGGTGGCACCTTGCCGTTCGCGTCCATTTCCCGCTCATCGGACCATGCAACGTCATAGACCTTTTCATGAAGCTCTCCATCAGTGTCCAGCCAGCCTTTGACGACTTGTACACGGTCAAGGTTCGCTCCGATCGGGTCACGCACGGCGATGATCATAAAGTTCGGCGCATCGGACGTCTGTTTGCCCATGTCGCCCCCCATCGGCACGCCTTTTTCGTAGCCGACAAATGCAGGGGTACGGGACCGGAGATCGTCTTCGCCAAACTCCCAGCCACCAAAGAAGCGAACAGCCATCCGCGGGCCGGTTGTGGCATAGGTTTCTTTGCGCGACATCGCATCAAAAATTGCGCGACGCGTGTTCTCCTTGGCCCAAACGCCGGTATAGCCCGATGCCAGAAGCTGATAGCCCTCGACCACGCCAAGATCGGACTTCACAAATGGATGGGTCATCCGCGTCTCGCTCGGCTCTACGCTTGTCGACTTGCCAAAGAAGTTGTCTTCCTCCGCAGTCGCCAGCGCCGTGTGACTGTCCGTGGCCCCACCCAATCCGAATTTGTAAGGGTTGATGCCAAATTTTTCTTCAAGCATCAGGCCCCGCTTAAGCGCCTCGCGGCCATATTCGCCAGCAAGCATGTCTTCGGTCTTAAGCTCGGTGATATCGAGGTTGCCCACATCCCAGTTCTCATAGTCTGCGAACTCGTCATCCGGAGACAGATAGGGGTGCGCTTCGCCGTCCCCTTTGATCTGGGTGATCTCATAATGCGGCTCCCACCGGGCACGCAAACGTACGTATTCCTCATCGACTTTGCCACCGTGGTATGTGTCCTCTGTCGGGAACATCCAGCCATTGGACAGGTTACCGTTGTGGGCAAATGCCATCGCGGTGCCGCCGGTCCGCTCTTCATAATCCTCAAGCCATTTCCAGAGGTAGAACGGGTCTGTATCGCCATAGGGGGCCGCCGTCACAGGGGGCGACACCTGAAGCGCGTTGTTGGCGCCATCGCGCAGCATCACGTTGCGGTGCAGGTTGAAACCCTTGGGAACAGAGGTCCACTCAAAGCCGATGAAGGCTGTAAAGTTTCCGGGGTCGTTGGCATCTTCGGCGGCATCTACAATGCGTTCCCACACACTGTCATAGGCCTGCGCTCCAGTGCTATAGGACTCCAGAAACTCCTCAGGCATGGTTCCTTGCGTAAAGTTGGTGATCAGATCCACCGCGGCCTCACCGGCGGCGGCGCCACCTGCAAGAAAGCCTTGATACCATTCCGCCCCTTTTTCGTTGGCAAGAACGTTCGGCGCACCGGCTTGAAGATCAATTGCAAAGCCCATCAGGTCTGTGTGGTCTGTCAGCACCATCCAATCGAGCGGGCGGCCAAGTTTCACAGGCAAACCTGTGGAAGAGACGATCTCTTCGCCCTTTGCCAACTTCCAAGCTTCCTCAGGTCCTAGTGTGTTGCCAAACAAACCGGCATCCAGCGACATGCCTGTGTGCAGGTGGGTATCCCCCCAATAAACATTGCTTGGGAAAGATCGCTTCGCATAAGGCGAATACGTCTTACCTGGGTATATCGAGTCAAATTTCTGAGGATCCGCCGCACCACCATCGGCAGTTGCAGAAACCGCAGTAATCGACAGAACAGTCGAAGAAAGAAATAAAGCAACAAGTCTTTTCATTGTGACCTCCCGGAAATTAGTCGAACGAATTAGAGCAAAATGCACCGCTCAAAACGATGTTACCATGAAATCAAGGCTTGTCAGTTTCTTCTTTGCTACTGAAATTTACCCTTTAACAACAACACACTTGAAGGAATTTTGGTGCAGAAGGACGTTGCGCAGTCACTCACCCGAGCGCCAAATGGCCCAATTAGAAGTGTATTGCGAGCGCCAAGACCACTTTGAATATCCTTTTCTCTAGTGTGATGCTCTTGTTCCGAGCTGATGCGCAACGGGTGAAAATGGAGGTCGGTCGCCGTAAAGTGTCCCTATAGAACAATAGGAAAATCCGTCACCAAAAGGCATGGTGAAAATTTGGACTTCGACAAATAAGGACTTGCCTCAGGTTGTGAAAATCTGGTGTCAAGCCGTCGACGCCATGCATGACTTTCTTTCCGCGACTGATAGAGCAGAAGTTGAAAATGAGCTTCGATAATGCGGTTGATGACATCCTCCTATGTTTCCCCTACCCGTCTCCCGAATGGAAATCCTTCATTCATTGAAGACATGCTTTCATTAATTTGGGGCCAGTTAGTCTTCCTCGCATCGCCTGTTTTCTGAGCGGATACCTGACCCACCAACTTTACACGCTGCGCCACAGCAGGTAGCAGTTCTCCAAGCCGCAGACCTGCCTGACGAAAGGATCCACCATGAAAATCGCCCACCGTGAGGTCGGACCCAATCAGCCGCCTTTGGTCATTGCCGAAATCGGCATCAACCACGGCGGAGACTTGAGCGTTGCCAAAGAAATGGCTCGTCTCGCGGCGCTGTCAGGCTGCGAAATGATCAAGCACCAGACCCACTTTGTCGAAGATGAAATGACCGACGAAGCCAAGGAAATTTTTCCACCCAATGCAGATGTGTCGATCTGGGACGTGATGGCGCAATGTGCGCTGTCGCCTGAGGACGAACTTGAGCTGATGCGTTACTGCCAAGAGCTTGGCATGATCTTCATCTCCACACCGTTCTCCCGCAAAGCGGCCGATTTTTTGGCCGACGCAGGCGTGCCCGCATTTAAAATCGGATCTGGCGAAGCGGACAACCTGCCCCTGATCCGCCACATCGCCTCGTTTGGCAAACCGGTGATTATGTCGACCGGCATGCAAACCATCGAGACCATGCGCCGCTCTGTTGCCATCCTCGAGGATGCTGGCATTGACTACGCCTTGCTGGAATGCACGAACCTATATCCTTCACCGCCCGAAATTGTCTCCCTGCGCGGGGTGAGCGACCTCAAAGACGCCTTCCCGAAGGCAATTGTCGGCTTCTCCGACCACTCGATCGGCCCGGAAATGGCGCTGGCCTCCGTGGCATTGGGCGCCTGCATTTTGGAACGCCACTACACAGACACCCGTTACCGCGCAGGCCCCGATATCATCAACTCGATGGATCCGTCGGAACTGCGCCACCTTATCGACCGCTCCCGCGAAATCTGGATCGCGGCAAACAATCCAAAACAGCGCACCCAGGCCGAAGAGTCGGTTTATGCATTCGCCCGTGCATCTGTTGTGGCCGACAAAGACCTGCCCGAGGGCCACCTCATCACCGAAGCCGACATCTGGGCCCGCCGCCCGGGGTCCGGCGAAATTGCAGGGTATGATTTTGACAAAGTGGTCGGCAAGACATTGAACAAAGCCGTGAGCCGCAACACGCAGTTGCGCTGGTCGGATTTGGACTAAGGACACTGGTATGAGTAAACTAGACGCGTATTGCCGCCAAAAAGACTGGCCAGTGATTGCGATGGCCTCAAATGCCTGTGCGGCTCAGACCGAAAACCATGAGCACGTGAAGAAGCGGACACCGAAATGATACTGTCGCTGGAATATAATTTTATTTTTTTGCATGTTCCAAAGACGGCCGGCCAATCGCTCATGGCCGCCCTTCTTCCGTTCAGCAGGGACGCAGACAAAAAATCCCTTTTGCGCCGCTTTTCACGGCGTCTGCCAATTCAAGAAACCGCTGACAAAGCGCACTTTAAAGGGCATGAAACCGCTCGTGGCTTTATTCGAAAACTTGGCCGGCCAGAGTTCGACCGCTTCAAAACTTTTGGCGTGGTGCGCAATCCCTACACGCATGCCGTTTCCCATTTTGAATATATGAAACAGTATCGCAACCGTCGGACCGCTGAGAAGGTCGGCGCCATGACGTTTACCGAATACCTCGAATATCGCCTTAAACCCGCTTTGCCTACTGAACATTTCTTTGCGCATCTGCCAGATCAGACGCACTTCGTCGTCGACAGAGACGGCAAGATCGCGGTCGATCGGTTGTTACGTTTTGAAACCCTCGACCAAGATTTTTCTGAGGCGGCGGAGTGGCTAGGACTCGACGGGGTTTCCATCGCACGAAGCAACGTTACCAAAGCCGCCAAAAAACCCATTACAGACTACTTTGGTGATCGAAATCTGGCCTTGATGCACGAGCTTTACCAGCGCGATTTTGATATCTTAGGGTACGCCCGCGACGTGCCTGTCTAACCAAAGCTATCTCTCAAACGGGCTTGCACACGTCCCAAAACCGCGCCATGAGAATTACATGACCCGATCAATTCTCTTTCTCACCGGCACGCGTGCTGACTTTGGTAAACTCGAACCGCTGGCAGCCGCCCTGCAAGCGGCGGATTTTTCAGTCAGCTATTTTGTCACCGGCATGCACATGCTGGATCGCTATGGCTTGACCAAGATCGAGGTACACCGTCAAAACGGCGCCACAGTGCATGAGTTCCTAAATCAGCGCCCTGATGATCCACAAGATATCATTCTGGCCAAAACTGTTGTGGGCTTTTCTGACTATGTTACCGAAACCCGCCCCGATCTTGTGGTTGTGCACGGTGATCGCATCGAGGCGCTTGCAGGGGCCTTGGTGGCGGCGACCAACTACATTCCTTGCGCCCATATTGAGGGCGGCGAAGTGTCCGGCACGATCGACGAGATTTTTCGGCATTGTAACACCAAACTGTCCAGCCACCATTTCGTGAGCTCCCAGGACGCAAAGCGTCGGATTATGGCCATGGGGGAGCCCGAAGGTGCGATTCATGTAATCGGCTCGCCAGAGCTGGATTTTCACGCCGCCCCGTCCGGCGTCACTCTGGAGGACGTCAAAGCGCGTTACGAAATTCCGTTTGACGACTTTGGCCTGGTGACGTTTCACCCGGTCACGTCAGAACAAGAGACAATCGGCGCGCAGGCGCATGCCCTGTTTGGCGAGCTTGAGGCATCCGGACGGAACTTCGTAGTGATTGCCCCCAACAACGATCCCGGCTCAGCCGCCATTTTTGCAGAATTGGATGCATTGCCGACCGACCGGTTCCGGCAATTCCCATCCATGCGGTTCAACCACTTTTCCGAGTTGATGAAGACCGCTGCCTGCATGATCGGCAACTCATCCGCCGGCGTGCGCGAAGCGCCTTTCCTTGGCCTGCCCTCACTCGATATCGGCACCCGCCAAACCAATCGGGCTCAGTCGGGATCGGTTACCACCTGCGCCGCGGACGACCGCGCGGCAATTTCGGACTTCCTCAAGACGCAATGGGGCCACCGTCACGCACCGCACACCGGTTTCGGCGAAGGCCGCGCTGCGGATCGCTTTGCCGAAATCCTGTCGGATCCGGATTTTTGGGATCAAACCCTGCAAAAAGCATTTCACGACATCAAATAAGCGCTGCGTGGCCGTAAGAGCCTAATCCATGGCACCAAGCAAGATGACCCGAACGCCGCTAACTCATGTCCATGTCGACGACGCCACTAAACCGTCGCGCTTCCCACGCTCGGGCGATCAACAAGCTGCTGTCTCGCATCCGGTCAAATCGCGGCATCAACGGGTTTTCAGAGGTTTTCTGTCCCCGCACCAATGCCAAAAAATCGCGCATCATATCGACAAACATATCATTGCGATCAAAGCCATAAGGCATGATCTTGATGTCGTTCCCGCTCTCAGCCCGCATCTCTGGTTTAAGAAAGTCGAGATCGATCACCTCATCTCGACCGCGCAACCCCGCGCGCCGCAGAGAGACCGGACTGACGTAATCCATCGCGACAGATCCCACCGCCCCGCTTGGCGCGCTCAGATGCAAACGTGTGGCAAAATCCACGTTGGGAAAATCCTCATGTCCAACGCAGTCCACCGCCTGCAGACGAAGGCCCGGAAGCACTGCCAATGCGAGGTCTATCTCGTGGCTCAGGTCCATCAGAACACCACCGCCCTCAGGCTCGGCCGCATAGCTTCCGGCAAAGGACCAGTTTTCACGCCATTGCCGCACATCGTGGCCGATCTCAAAATGAAATCCATAGACCTGACTTAGATCGCGCGCTGCAAGATCGCGCACCGCAGGATGATACCGCATCATAAACCCGACCATGGAGCGGTCCGCAACTGGCCGGCCGGCATCGTGAATGGCTTCCGCCTGCGCGACGCGCCATGCCAACGGCTTTTCCGCATAAAACGGCCAGCCTTTGTCGGCACAAATTTCGATCAGCGAAAGCCGGATCGGCGTTGAGGTGGCGATCACCACCGCTTCGATATCGTCACGCGCTTCAAAAGCTGCCTGATCAAAGCCGCGCCAGCCAATCAACTCGGCTTTCTCGCCCAACGCCTCTAGATTGGCAAAATGCCGTCGCCCGATAGAGCCAGCACCGATGACTGCGATCACCATGCGGAAAAGCCACCATCCACATTGACCATCTGTCCTGTCATGTGTCCCGCTTGCTCGCTCGCCAAAAACAACATCACATCCGCAATTTCGTCAGGTTGAGCCATCCGGTTTTGCATGATCAACTCACCGACGCGGCGCTGAAATTCTTCGCTGTGTCCATTAAACACTGCGCCCGGAGAAATTGTGTTCACGGTTGCGTCGCGCTGCGCCCAATATCCGGCCAACCAAACTGTAAGACCATGAATACCGGCTTTCGAAACCCCGTAGGCACTAAAGTTTTTGAACGGCATGCCGTCATAAATCGGATGGTGCGCACCGTTCAACGCATACATAGACGCCACATTGATCAGGCTCGCAGGGTATTTGCCGATGATGTCACGATCCATCTGACGCGCGATCATAAACGCGCCCGTCAGATTGGTGCGCATGGTCCGCTCAAAGTCATCCACCGACGTATCGGCAAAGTCCGGAAAAGGCTTGCCTGCTCCCATCAGCATCTCACCGGTAATGGCCGCATTGTTCAACACAACATTTGGCTTCCAACCGTCCGACATCACCTTTCTAAAAATCCCTGAAACGGCCTCTTCGTCCCCAACATCAAGGTGATAGAAGCCAAAGTTCGTGTTATTTCCATGCGCCTCAACCAACGCATCCGCCCGTGCGCCTTCCAGATCGGTGGCCACCACTTTGGCGCCCTGATCAAGCATCCGCCGCACATAGGTTGAGCCCAATACGCCACCAGACCCCGTGATGAAAACCGTGCGTCCGTCCAGTTGATTGCCCATGCTCACTTGTCCTCATCTCGTTTCAAAAAATCCGCCAGCAGAAACTCCACCATGGCAAAATCCAATGGCGAGTCGATGTCGATGCACCGCTCGGCTGGCATCTCAAAAGGTACAACGCGCCCTTCATAGATCGTCGCCGCATTTCGAAGGTAGACCGGATCCACCACATAGGTGCTGGCAGCATGTTCATAGACCGTCGGCGCTGCCTGACGCGCCCAAACGCCACCCGGCAGCGGTTTGGACACATGCAAAGCACCAGTTTCATCGGGTTCCACCAGATTGAAATACGGGTTCTTGCGCGCCTCACAGACACTCATGACCATGTCGGGTTTGTCGTTTTGAAAAAGTGTCAGGGCACCGGTGATATCCTCAGGCTGCCGCAAAGGAGATGTACAATCCAGATCCAGAAACGCGCTGGCCGTGCGTCCCGCGGCCTGCTCCCCAGCCGCCAGCGCATGTTGCCAAACGCCCCATTTCGGGGCTTCGTCCGTGGCAAGATGTGCTGGCCGCAATCCGATATCCAAAGCGCCTTTGGCAACGGAATGCGCATAAATCTCTTCATCATCAGTAGACACCACCACCGCATCCACCATTGGATGCGCAAACAACTGGTCCAAGGACCAGTCGATCAACGGTTTGCCGCTCAATTCCTTAAAATTCTTACGCACAACCCCTTTGGAGCCTTTGCGCGCACCGATATGTCCAAGGATCATGCTTGCATCTCCATCGAATTTGACCACTGCATCAAAATAGCCCGTTTGAAATACGAACCCGCAAGCGGCGATGCAACACCAATCACGATCCGATGACACCTTGCAGTGACCCGACCTGGGCACTACATATCCGACCTTACTACATTTCACCAAATCCAGTGCAGGACGGCCACGATGAGCGCCCAAGACGGAAACCTCGGCTACAAACTGTCAGACTTCGCCATTCGTGCATTCCTTGGCGCGGTGAAAACTCTGCCTTATGACACACGCCTAAGCTTGTCGGGTTGGCTGGCCACCAGCGTGCTTGCCCCAATCACGGGTAACCGCAAACGCATTCGGGAAAATCTCTCGCTTGCGATGCCAGAGCTTTCAGAAGAAGACCGCGAAGCGATTGTGCGTCAGGTTCCCCGATCAATGGGGCGGATGCTGATGGAAACCTACTCAGACAAGACCTTCCTTGACCGCACAGCCAAGGCTCCGATCACCGGACCCGGGAACGCGGTTCTCGAGCAGGCGCACAAAGAGGGCAAAGGCGCGCTTTTGGTGACCGGGCATTTTGGCAATTATCTTGCCGTACGGGGCTCCTTTCTGTCCCGCGGCATGCCGATTGGTGTGCTGTATAAACGCATGTCCAATCCGTATTTTAACGACCACTACGTTGCGGCTATGGCTGATTTTGGCGAACCAATGTTTGAGCGCAGCCGTCGCGGCATGTCGCATATGATCAAACATCTTCGCGGCGGTGGCTTTGTCGGCATCGTGCATGATCAGCGCATCAACGACGCGCCGCTTTATGACTTTATGGGCAAACCGGCCCGCACCGCAGAATCCGCGGCTGAACTGGCATTGAAATACAAAGTCGATCTGGTGCCTTGCTATGGTGTGCGCCAATCGGACGGCAACTATGAAATCGTGACGGAAGAGCCAATTCCGCACACCACCGTGCAGGAAATGACCAAGGCGCTCAACGAAAGCCTTGAAGCACAGGTGCGTGCCCATCCGGGCCAATGGATGTGGACCCACAACCGTTGGAAAAACGCAGGCAATGACACCAATGCCGACCGCGACGCCGCAGGAACTTCCGCAAAATAGCCCCAATTCGGGGCCAGAATTGCCATTCGCCGCTCTCATAAGGGGCTTCCCATTGCGACCTGCCTGTTCGCGGTCGCGCTGCCTATGGAGAGCTGCCTTGAAATATGTTCCCGCGTCCGCGCTGGTTCAGACGTCGCGCTTTGCGCGTCTGTTCGAACTCATCCGCCAAGAAAATCTCGTAGCGCAAGCTGCACAACATCCCGCACCCGCCTCGCAGCCTGATTTTGTCAGTGAGTTTCTGGTAAAAGCGGCTTCCGCCTCGCTGCGCCGTGCAGCATAAGGTTGGCGTCAGGGATTAAGTTCGCCCCCTAAACCCCTGTGCAACAACAAACTTCTCCGAACTGTCTGATCTACTGCTTGGCGGCTTGAAATTTGCCACTTTGGTAAACTTCTGTTTGAGAAGCTTTTGCAATTCACCCTCAGCACCACCTGCCAGAACCTTGGCGACAAACGTCCCACCTTCGTCCAACACGTCAAAGGCAAAGTAAGCCGCCGCTTCGCACAACGAAATAATACGCAAGTGATCCGTTTGTTTGTGGCCCGAACTCGACGCGGCCATATCGCTCATGACCACATCTGCTCCGCCACCAAGCCATTCTTTGACCTGATCGTCGGCACCTTCGTCCATGAAATCCAGTTGATAGATATCACAGCCTGCAACCGACTCCACTTCCTGCAAATCGATGCCCAGAATGGTGCCAACCTTTTTTCCAGATTTCTCGCCAAGCGCATTTACCCGTGGCACGGCGACCTGCAACCAGCCGCCTGGCGCGCAGCCAAGGTCCACCACCCGCGCACCGGGCACCAGAAAGCGGTATTTGTCGTCTATTTCCATGATCTTGAATGCCGCGCGGCCGCGATAACCCTCGGCCTTGGCGCGCTGCACATAAGGATCGTTCAACTGCCGCTGCAACCAGCGTGTCGAGCTCAACCGGCGCCCACGCGCCGTTTTCACTTTGACAGTCAGATCACGCAATCCGCGCCCCGACGTGTTTTTTCCGGTTGGTTTTTTAGCCATCACATCACCTCACGCAGCCGCAGAATTTCCCGTGAAAACTCTGTCGTCAGCAAATTCTTCTTTGAAGAATTGGTCCAATACCTCAATACGGGCCGTCTTCCAACACGCCATCTGCGCTCATTTGCGCGTAAAGCAGCCCCTCGCGCAGCCCGCGATCTGCCACGGACAACCGCGTCGTTGGCCAGCAGCGTAACAAAGCCTGCAAAATCGCCGATCCCGACATGATCAATGCGTGCCTGTCCTGCCCGATACGCGGATCATCCTTCCGCCCTTTCGGACCAAGCTCCAGATAGCCACGGATCACCTTGTCGATCTGATCGCTGGTCATGCGCAACCCATCGACCTTGGTCCGGTCATAGCGCCGCAATCCCAAATGACTTGCGGCCACGGTTGTGACGGTGCCGGACGTGCCCACGATCTGAAACCCTTCACTGGGCGGTGCGTCTTTATAGGGTGCGAATTCGGCCAGGTTTTCCTCGAAAAACCAGCTCATCAGGGCAAATCGCGCGGCGTCGTCTTCTACATCGCGAAACTGGTCGCGCAACGTGGCAACGCCGAGCGGTACGCTGATCCAGTCTACAACCTTGGCGCCCGGAAACGGGCTGTCGTCGCCGCGAAACCCGCTGTGCAGCCGCATAATCGCCTTTGGGCGGTCGCGGTTGGGCACCGACGTAAGATCGATCCACACCAGCTCGGTCGAGCCGCCACCGATGTCCACCACCAACAATTGTTGGGTTTTTGTACTCACCAACGGCGCACAGGATATCACCGCCAGACGCGCTTCTTCCTCCGTTGGAATAATCTCCAGCTGCAAGCCTGTCTCGCGCCGCACTTGACGGATGAAATCGCGGCTGTTTTTGGCCCGCCGACAGGCTTCCGTGGCGACCAAACGCATGCGTTTGACCTTGTGACGTTTCAATTTCTGCTGACAAATGCGCAACGCCTGAATCGTGCGCCGCATCGACCCACGCGACAATCGTCCCGTGGTCTCAAGGCCAGAGCCAAGCTGGACAGACTTGCTGAAGCTGTCCACCACATGAATTTGACTGCCCTTGGGTTGGGCAATCAACATGCGACAACTGTTCGTGCCCAGATCAAGCGCGGCATAAAGCGTGCTCGGATCGGGCGGTTTGGGCGCGGGGCTCTCAACCGGTTTCGGGAACGCGCCCGCACCTTCGGGACGCTTGGGCGCCATTTGTAACGCCCTCCATATCGTGTTGGCTTCAACGTAGTGCGTCCCCGACAAGGGCGCAATCCCCTGCCCGCCCGCATTGCCTCAACTTCTTCATGCAAAAGTTTCAAGCCCCTGCGCCTGTGCACCCTTGCTTTGGGTCGCTACAACGACGTGAGGTCGCGGAAAGCGATCACCTTGTCGAAAATGAGCCAAATCTGTTGGCGCGACTGACTTACGAATGAATCTACCAACACCGAAGGAATCACTCCTATGCCCGACGTCACCATCGTTTATTGGCGCGACATCCCAGCCCAGGTCATCGTGGGCAAAGGCCGTCGTGGATCCAAGAAACCGTTGGCCGAGCGCTTTGAACAGGCGATCGACCGCGCGGCGATGAAGATTGGGGCCAAGGATGCAGACGCCTATCTTGCCGAATGGCGCAAGGCGACCCCCTATCCGGTTGAGGGAGAGGCGCAGGCCATTTGCGATAGCGAAGTGGCCCGGCTCGAAGAAGAGTTCGATCAAGAGCGCCTCAAAACGCTGATCGCTAATGAAGGCTGGGCATGACACGCCCCTCGTTCTGGGAGGCCGCAATGGCTTTGTTGAATTTTAAGCGTAAGACAGACGATACCACCACCACGTCTCCCGAAATGCAGGCTTTCCTGGAAGGCTACTCCATTGAGGTCATGCCGCGCACGGCTTCCAAGGTTGAGGATTTCCGCGCACTTCTGCCGCAGGGCACGCGGGTCTACATCGCCCATATCGAAGGCACCCCGATCGAGGACATGGTCGCCACGGCCAAACGCATTGCCGACGAAGGTTATGACGTGATGCCGCATTTCCCAGCGCGCATCATCAAAGATGCTGCCACTTTGGAAAACTGGATTGCGATGTACCAAGGCGAGGCCGGTGTGAAACAAGGCCTCATGCTTGCGGGCGGCGTTGCCCAGCCGCACGGTGATTTCTCCGACTCGATGCAGCTTCTGGAAACCGGCCTGTTTGACAAAGCCGGCTTCACCCGACTGCACGTCGCAGGTCATCCCGAAGGCAATAAAGACATCGACCCGACCGGCGGCACCGCCAACGTCGATGCCGCACTTCAATGGAAACAGGATTTCTCAAACCGCTCCGACGCGCAAATGGCGCTGGCCACGCAGTTTGCCTTCGAGGCAGGCCCGATCATCGACTGGGCCAACGGGGTTAAGGCGGCGGGCATCGATATCCCGATTCACATCGGCATCGCCGGTCCGGCCAAGCTGCAGACCCTGATCAAATTCGCCATCGCATGTGGTGTTGGTCCGTCCCTCAAAGTGCTGCAAAAACGCGCGATGGATGTCTCCAAACTGCTTTTGCCGTATGAGCCCACCGACGTCCTCACAGAACTCTCGGCTCACAAGGCCGCAAATCCCGATTTCAACATTGAATCGGTGCATTTCTTCCCGCTTGGCGGCATCAAAACGAATGCCAACTGGGCCATTGAAAACGGTGGTGCCTCGGCACAGCCCGCCAACGCCAACTAAGGACCGCGCATGACCCGCACAATTATTGAATCCAAGACCAAAACCGCGGTGATGGGCTTTGACCAGCCCTTCACAGTGATCGGTGAGCGCATCAACCCGACCGGCCGTAAAATCCTGAACGCCGAATTGGAAGCTGGTGATTTCACCCGTGTGCAAGCCGACGCCATCGCGCAGGTCGCCGCTGGCGCCACCGTGCTCGACATCAACTCCGGTGCGGTTTTCTCTAACAAAATGGCCGAAGATCCGCGCTATGCCGACAACAATTTTGTTGAGCCAATGCTGATGAAGCAGCTGATCGAAAAAGTGCAGGAAGTCACCGACTGCCCGCTCTGCATCGACAGCTCGGTTCCCGGTGCGCTGGAAAATGGCCTCGCTGCTGCCGAAGGCCGCCCGCTGCTGAATTCGGTCACAGGCGAAGAAGAGCGCCTTGAGCTGGTTTTGCCGCTGGTCAAAAAATACAACGTGCCTGTTGTGGCGATTTCCAACGACGACACAGGTATCTCAGAAGATCCTGACGTGCGCTTTGCCGTCGCCAAAAAGATCGTTGAACGCGCCGCTGACTTTGGCATTCCTGCGCATGACATCGTGGTTGACCCGCTGGTGATGCCGATTGGTGCAATGGGCACCGCCGGTTTGCAGGTCTTCACCCTTGTGCGGCGCCTTCGCGAAGAACTCGGTGTGAACACCACATGTGGCGCGTCCAACATCTCCTTTGGCCTGCCCAACCGCCACGGCATCAACAACGCCTTCCTGCCCATGGCCATGGGCGCAGGCATGACGTCTGCGATCATGAACCCGGTTGCCATTCCGGTCGGGCCCAAAAAACTGGCGGAAAAACGTGCCGAAATCGAAGCGGCGGGCATCGTGATCCCTGACGGCATGGACGACGAAACCATCTGTCGACTGTTTGGCATCGGCTCGACCAAATCCCGCGCAGGTAAGGAAATGGAGGCCATCCGGGCCGCCAACTTCCTGACCAACAACGACGACTCCGGCGCGGAGTGGATCCGCACCAACAAGCCACCGTCAGCGGATGGAGAGTCCGGTGGTCGGGGTGGTCGTCGCGGCAGCCGCCGTCGTCGCGCATAAGCTCTAGCCGAAACTTTCTAAACAAATTCGGGCCAGGCTTTGATTTCCAAAGCCTGGCCCGTTTTAGGTGATCACTTAAAAACTAGCTGGCATTAGCCCCGTTTCTTCAAGTGCCGGAAATCATGTGCCTGAGCGGTCGGATCTTCGCCTTCTGCAAACATCGCGTGTTTCTGCACCTTCTGTGTGCCGGTCACCGGCACCTCGGGCACAAACCGCAACCATCCCGGCGCTTTGAAATAAGCCAACCGCTCAAAACAGTGGTCATACAGAGCTTGCGCCGCGGCCGCATCGTCATCGTGAATACACTGTACACAGGCCATGACCTCTTCGTCGCGCATGTCATCCTGCACGGCAATCACGGCCACGCGTTCCACATTTGGATGGTCTTGCAAACACGCCTCAATCTCGGCGGCGGCAATGTTTTCACCCGACCGGCGAATGATGTTCTTCTTCCGATCAACGAAATAGATCATGTCTGTATCGTCCATCGTCACCGTATCGCCGGTATGAAACCATCCGCCCTTCCACGCCTCTTCAGTCACCTCCGGCAGATTCAAATAGCCGGAAAAGGCGCCCCGACGCGGTGTCTCAGCACTGTAACGGATGACCATCTCACCGGGCATTCCGGGCGCAACCTCATTGTCATCGCCATCCACAACCCGCACATCAAGCCCCAGCATCGGTCGGCCAATCGCGCGCGTGTCGATGCTGCGGGGCTCCTCATAATCGCCCAGTATCCTGCACATCTCTGACATGCCCCAAACCTCAATCAGCGGAAATCCGAACCGCTCTTCAAAGGGGCGATGCAGTGTCGGCTCGACACCTGCGCCAACCGCGAACTGAATTTTATGTTTCTTTTCATATTCATCCGGCTCTCTGTTCATCAGCGCGGGGATGACAATTCCAAGATAGTGCGCAGCCGTCGCACCGGTTTCGACAATCTCGCGCCACCACGACCGGGCGCTGAAACGCTCCGGCATGATCTGCGCAGACCCGCTTTCGACAACGGCCAAAAACAACAGAATCGCCGCATTCACATGAAACAACGGCAGCGGGCAATAAACCCGCGTGACCCCTGCCTCAAATCTGATCAACCCACCGCGTCCCGCATACCATTGGCCCATCTCGACCTCGTATCCGTGGCTCAGGATACAGCCCTTTGGCCGCCCTGTTGTACCGGACGTGTAGATCAGACTGGCTTCTGTTTCGCCGGTGACCGGCTGGTCGGCTTTTGGTGGCGTGATGGCCGCCGCTGGAAATGCCGTTTCATCACCACTGTCGACAACCGGAACGGATAATCCCGACTCCACCACACTGGCATCCATCAACTCGCGCAACTCCGGCGTTGAAATCGCCAGCACAGACTGGCTGTCTTCCAGCAAATAGGCGACCTCGGCCGGGCGATAGTCCGGATTGACCGGCACCCACGAAATCCCCAACCGCGCCAGCGCCAGCTTCCAGACCATCATCTCTGGCTGGTTGCCCAACAACACCGCGATCCGGTGCCCATGGCCATAGCCCGCCGCATGCAACCGCTCACACAGCGCATCAACCCGCTGCGCCACATCCCGATAGCGCCACGCCACGCCGGATGGATGGTACGACCGCTGGGCATCCGCTGGCACAACAATCAATTCCTGATCCGCAAATACGTCGCTGCGTGCCACGAACAAGGCGTCAATGGTCTTCATAAAGCTTCCCTCTCTCCCCAATTGTCGCCACAGTATATTTGTCGGCAGCACAGTCAAACGCATCCATGGCTGCCGCTCACGCAACAAAGGCGCCTTTCCGTGATCACCTTCTCCCTTCTGTTTTTTATTCTTCTGGAGACTCTCGCGGTTCTGTTTGCTTTCCGCGCCCTTTCAGCCTCCCGCACGCCACAAGGCGCTGTCGCTTGGGTGGTTTTCCTGATCTCAGCGCCTTATTTCGCCGTGGGGGCTTATCTGTTTCTCGGCCATTCCAAGGTGCGCGGCTATGTGACGGCGCGACGAGACAGCAATGTTGCCCAATCCATCGAGGCCGTCCGCCTGAAGTTGCCGCCAAAACCCACGGCGCAAACCCGAGATGCCAAACTGTTTGAAACCATCGCCGCCAATCCCGTGCTGTCGGGAAATGCCATTGATCTGCTGATCGATGGCGAAGAAACCTTTGACGCCATCTTCGCCGCACTTGATGCCGCGCATTCCTATATTCTAATTCAGTTCTACATCGTGCGCGACGACCCCATCGGCCAAACGCTTGCCAGCCATCTAAAAGCGGCCGCAAAACGTGGCGTGTCGGTGCGGTTTCTTTACGATTCTGTTGGCTGTTCGCGTTTGTCGCGCCGCTACATCAGCGATCTCACCGAAGCCGGTGTACAAATACTCGACACCAATGCGTTGCGCGGACCAACCAAACGCTTTCAGCTCAATTTTCGCAATCACCGCAAGACGTTGGTTGTCGATGGCCAAGTCGGCTTTACCGGCGGCTTGAATGTGGGTGAGGAATACATGGGGCGCAATGAACACTTTGGCCTGTGGCGCGACACCCATTGCCAACTCAAAGGCCCGATGGTGCAGCAGCTGCAAATGATCTTCGCCGAAGACTGGCATTGGGCGACGCAAGAAAACCTGATCGGCGACTTGAACTGGGTCCTGGATGTACAGCCGGCTGATCAGGACGGGTTGATCCTCGCCGCCGGCCCCGCCGACGTGATGGACACCGGCAACCTTTACTTCAACGGTTGCATCGCCGCGGCACAAGATCGCCTGTGGATCGCGTCTCCCTATTTTGTGCCCGACGCCGACATCGTCACCGCTCTCCAGATGGCAGCCCTCAAAGGCATCGACGTGCGTATCCTGCTGCCCGCCAAAGCCGATCACTGGATCACATGGCTGGCGGCGTTTGCGTTTTTTGACGAACTTCGCGCCGCAGGGGTCGCGTTCTACACCTATGAACAAGGCTTCATGCACCAAAAATGCGTGCTTGTGGACGACACAATTGCCTCCATCGGCACGCTCAACCTCGACAGCCGGTCGTGTCGTTTGAATTTTGAACAAACCGCAATTGTGTTCGACACCGCAGCCGCCCACGACCTTGAAACCATGTTTGAGGATGATTTCTCGCGCAGCCTCAAGTTCACAACGCCGCTGCACCAGCAACCTTTGTGGGTGCGTGTTTTGTCGCCGGTTGCTCGGTTGTTTGCTCCTGTCTTATGAACGAGCTTCAGCGCCGCGATGGGCCATCAAGCGACCATTGAATTCCGCGCCAAACACAAAGATTGCGCTCATCACATAAAGAAACACCAGCACCGACATGATCCCAGCCAATCCGGCATAGGTCACGGAATAGGTCGAAAAATTGCTGATATAAAAGGCAAACCCCTGAGAGGCACCGATCCAAAGAGCCACCGTCAAAACCACCCCCGGGGCCACATCCCGAAAGTGGTGTTTTACCCCCGGCAACCAGCGGTGGCAGGCATAGAGAAAGAACAACAAAAGCCCAATCGTGATTGCACTCCGAAACTGATCGTTACTCAAAATCGACTGCGTCAACCACGGCACCAAGTCCTCAAAATACAGCAGAGCCAGTGGGACCCCGACGCTCAGCATACCTGCGGATAGGATCATAACCGTGCCAACCACGACAAATACCAACGCCAAAAGACGCACATGCCAAAACGGTCGCGGGTCGGTGTCGCGATAAGCTTCTGTGACCACCACACGGACCGCGTCAACGCCATTGGTGGCAAACACAATCGACAGCAACGCGCCAAAGGTCAAAGATCCGGCGCCCGATTGCAGGACCGCGCGCAATTCCCGCTCAATCGGGCTGACGATTTCTGGGGGCCAATACCCCAGAACAAAATCAATCAGCATATCCACGTCCGCGGCGCGACTGAACACCGCCGCCAGCGACAAGGCAAAAATGCAAAACGGGAACAACGCAAACATGAACGACAACGCCAGATGCGAACTGCGGACGAATCCGCCTTTGCGCTGAAACTGGTCAAACGCTTCCCCCAGTATCTGAAAAAAGAACTGCATTTTTGCCCCTGATCATTTGGCTCAATTAGGCGGCAGCCCGCCCTTGAGGTCAACCCGCCCCCGCCGCGAAAAAAACCCACTCCGGCTGTGGTTTTGATCAAGGGCTCGCATCAGTTTTGCGGTCGAAACACCAATATTCTAGGCGAAACTTCGCCTTTTCGCTGATTTCGGCGCGAACATCCGCCGTTTGGCAGAAAATCACAAAAAACTGCAGGAAACTCTCAATTGAATCGACGAAAAAAACCCTATTTGAGAGTCATGCAAGGACGCATTCCTGTCCTTTGCCGAAGTTGATCAGGGTCGTCCATCCCTCCTCCCTCCCTCCCCCCAGGGCGATTCTGATCTCCGCACCCGTTAGCCTTGGCGGGACAGCGGACCGCAGGCAGGTCTGCCTGATCACTCACGGAAATCAAGGCTAGCGCCGACCTCTTCGGTCGGCGCTTTCAATTCCCGCACCGCCATGCCGGTGCCGTTGCACTCAAACTGACAAGGCCTCAGCGATGTCCGAGCTCTCATATCCGCCCGCAGAGGCTTCGGTCATTATTGCAGAAACCCGCCACGCCATTTTGAGCCGCCCCGTTCAACCCCCAACCTCAGGCAGCGTACCGGTGGTGTTGATCATGCCACTGACGGCCACCAATGCTCCCCACAGCTTTGCAAGCGAAGACAAACTCAACGCAGCCCTTTCGGCCGCGTCTCATCCTGTGGCAAAGGTGGCGTGGCGCCGCCTCTGGAACCCAACCGGCAAAGAGCGTTTCGCCCCGCGGGTCAACGATTTGACCCAGTTGGTCCAGACCATGGGGGCGAACTCTTCCACCCTGCACATTGCCGCGATCGGTAACGGGGCATTGGTGGCATTGAAATGGTTGTCCTCACTGGCAAAGCCAACCTCCACGGTGTCGCTTCAAATCCAAAGCCTGACGTTGATAACACCGGAATTGCACATCTTTGATCGCACCCCCCGCACATCACTGCGCGACGTTCCGCCGGCCTGCTGTGTTGTGGCCGACGCCGCGCTGGATTGGCGCAATACTGAACTGATCACAACCAAGCTGCCCTCACCGCCCGAGTTCGCCTTGGCGGAAGATCAGCGGCGCTTTATGCTCAGCTCTTCTGACCGCGACGCGGACGCGCATATTCTGGACGGCGCCACGACTTTTGAAGGGGATTGGCGATTGAGTTGGGCCGATTGGCTGCACCGCGTCGCCAATACACCCGCCGTCGCTTAACCACCGCTTCACAGACGGGCCTTATCGCCGCTCCAGCCGCAACTTGATGCCGTCCCTGGAACGCACCGTCAGATGCGCGACCGGCACCGGTTCCGGCCCCTCCGGCGTAATCTTGAACTGCCTTAGGATCAGCGACAGGATCAGCGGACCTTCAACCATGGCAAATCCGGCGCCGGTACAGACGCGCGCGCCCGTCGAAAATGGAATATACGCCTCCCGCGCGCACACCTTGCCGTTTTCGGTGCCCCAGCGCGTGGGGTCAAACCCGTCCGGATTGTCCCAAAGCCGCTCATGGCGGTGCAAATGCCATGGTGAAACAACCACTTGCGCTCCCTTTGGAACCGGCCGCTCGCGGAAAGTTTGAGGACATCCCGCCTCACGCACCATCATCGGCACGGGCGGGTAAAGCCGCAACGTTTCCCGAAACACATCCCGACTGACGCGCAGCCGTGCCACATCGGAAAATTTCCCTTCAAAATTAGCGGCTTCCGAGGCAATCTTCTCCTGCCATTCCGGGTAAATCGCCATCAAGTAAAGTGCCCAGGCCAACGCACTCGCGCTTGTCTCATGGCCCGCCAAAAAGAAGATGGCCACCTGATCAATCATCTCGTCCGTGTCAAACCGTTCGCCTGTCACCGGATCTTCTGTCGTCATGATTTTTGTCGCTAGATCATCCGGAGCCGTACCCGCGTCTATCGCGGCCATACGCTCCTCGGTCAACTGTCGGATCAACCGATTGATCATCTTGGCGGACTGCTTTGTGTCGCGTTTGAAAAATCTTGGAAACCACTTTGGAATGGGGACAAAAGCCGCAATATTCACAATAGGTTGGCTGCGTTGGTAAATCTTAAACTGGTCAAAGACACGGCGCGCAACGTGATGCTCGATCGGGATTGAAAACAAGGTCCGGAAAATCACATCCGCGGCGGCATGAGACGTCTCTTCCTCAATCTCGACCACGTCGCCAACCCGCTTGTCCAATCGCGCCACCGCTGCCTCGGCTGCCGCCAACATCGCCGGATAAGTGTCCCGCAAACGTCCGCCTTCAAACGCCGGATCGATGATGCGCCGCTGCCGCTTCCAGACCTCACCATTGCTGACAAACACAGAATTTCCCAATAGCGGACGCAGTCCTTCAGTCACGCGTTCGGATTTTGGAAAGTCATCCGGCCGGTCCTTCAAGACTGTCTTCACCAAATCCGGCTGGTTGATCATGAAAGAGCGGAAAAACGGCGTTTTAAACTCCGCCATCCATGCCCGATAAAGCCGCTGAGGTTGGGCTGACAATATGTCTTGACGAAACAGCGCAACATATTGACGAAGCGACACTTTATCCGGTCGCGCCGGAGGTTTCGGCGGGAGATTTTGGTTGGTGTCACTCATAGCGCCACCTTCACAAATTTGTTCACGGGCCGCTCGATGCGAGACTTCGATGGCGCCCGCCCGTCATACCGCTCCGCAAGCGTTTTCGGGCCAGCGGTTATGCGGAAATAATCATAATCGCCCGGTCGGTCGAATGCGCACATGTATTGAAAGTGCAGTCGGAAAAACCGCCACCGCAACTCCGCCCACCGCGCTTGTGACAACGTCTGTGTGAACGCTGCAGAGACCACCAGAGGCCATTGTTTGCCCTGCTCTGGTGCGACACCGCTAACGCTGACCGGATCGCACAGTGCAAAGGCACAGCCATCTCCAGGCGCGGTTACATCCACCCAAGTCACTTCATCTCTCTGGCACAGGAACGCCAGATCACCCCGCAAACGATAGGCTTTGGGCAAAAACGACACCATCGGCACCACTTGACCAAGTGAGAGAAATCCCAAGGTAGGCCCGTCTGTCGGCACGCGCCCGTCACGGATCATATCGGCCAAAATCGACACAGCCAGATGCGCGCCGCTGGAATGACCAACCACCAGCACCTCGTCCACATCCTGTTGGAATGCCTCAGCAATCCGATCCGAGAACTCCGCCATACGCGCCTTGAGTTCAGGGGGGTCTTCGCCCTTGGACTGGGCCGAATAGGCGTAGTCGTGCATCAAATAATACGCAAAGAACTTGCCATCTTTCTTCCGGAACCAGTTCAGTATTGGCGGGACGGCGGCCAAGCCTGCAAGTCCTAGCCAATCGGGCAACCAAATCCCGATCACAGCGCCAATTACCCAAGCCACCAGCAATGCCACACAAAGTTGCACCAACAAGAACAACACCGGATAAAGCGCTGCAATCACAGGGCCTTTTCGCAACTGCATCAAACGCCACAATGCGCCGGATCCGATATAAGTCGTCGCCGTGCGGATCAGTTGCCGATAGGTACCAAGGATCCCCTGATCCATGCTGTCACGCACAATGTCTGACCACACCAACACTTCAAAATCGGCTTGAACCTGCGCCTCTTCAATGGTTGCGGCCACATGCCACCCATACGGCCCGCTGCCGGTTGCTTTGGCAGACAAAGCGACGTCATAGCCGGAAATCTGCGCCTGCGCGGCGCCTTCCTTGCGATAAAGCTCGCGATAGCGACGCGGGTGGATCGGGTCATATCCCGGAATGTAAAACACCCGTCGTTTGCGCACCGCGGAATGGCTGCTCTTGCCCATGGCTCACTGTGTCTCCTTGGCGAGACCCTAACCCGCCATTTCGACAAAATTAAGCCCTATCCGACGGTTGCAAGCGCTGGGAAAGTTTCCAGCAGCCAATATGAGAAATTGGAGAAGCCTCCTGTCAGCATCAGCAGGCCGATGGTCCACAACAGCAGGCCCATGACTTTCTCAACCTGTTCCATATGGCGCTTCATCCAGGTCATAAACCCGCTCATGCGCTGCATGAAGGCGGCCACCAGAATGAAGGGTACTCCAAGGCCGATAGCATAGACCCCCAACAAAATTGTGCCGCGCGCCAGATTGCCTTCGCTTGCGGCCATCGACAAAACAGCGCCCAGGATTGGACCAATGCAAGGCGTCCAGCCAAAGGCAAAGGCCAGCCCCAAAAGATAGGCACCAAACGCGTCTCCGCCGCGGTCACCTGCATCAATTCGCGCCTCGTTCAACAGGAACGGAATTCGGATCGCCCCAACAAAATGCGCGCCAAACAACATCACCAAAAGACCTGCAACCGTGTTGAAGACCTCTTGATTCTGCAAAAAGAACGCGCCAAAGACGGACGCGGTGAAGCCTAAGAACAGAAACACCGTGGACAGGCCAAGCACAAAGAACAAAGCCGTTAACGTTGCTTTGCGTGCTGCAGCTTTCTCTTCGTGCAACTCGCCAATGCTCACCCCGCTCATATAGGCCAGATAGGGTGGCACAATGGGCAGAACACAGGGGCTGAGAAATGAGATCACGCCCGCAAAGAGCGCAACCAGCATGGCAGGCAATAGGCCCGCATCTATGATGTCGATTCCAAACATGCCTCAGCCTTAACCCATCGCTTTGCCGACGTCACGCCAAGCAAAGTCACAACTCTGTGGACAGTAAACCGCAGCCCGCCTAAGTAAATGACATGGATCACGAAATTGACGCTCTTGGCCTGCTGTGCCCCCTGCCCGTTCTGCGCCTGCGCAAACGCATGATGCCGCTTGCGAGTGGTACAAGAATTCGCCTGATTGCAGATGATCCCGCCGCCATTGTCGACGTTCCGCATTTCTGCAACGAGGCAGGCCATGAGATGCAGGGGATGACCGAAAAGTCCGGCACTCTGGAATTTGTCATCGTCAAAGGCTGACACAGCCCCCTAAAACAAAAAAACGCCAGGCAAACTGCCCGGCGTTTTCCTTGTCTCAATTGCCGCTTAGCGTGACCACCAGCCCCGACGTTTGGGCTTGGGTGGTGCGGCGGGCTCAGGATCCGCAGCCGGCTCTTCAACGACCACAGCCTCAGCGGTTGCTGTTTCCAGAACTGGTTCTTCTACAATCGCTTCTTCGGCCTGAGGCACTTCCTCAATCACGGCTTCTTCGGCAACTACCTCTTCAACCACTGGCGCAGCAGGTTCAGCGACAGCTTCAACTTCGGCGCTGGCCTTGGGCGTTTCAGAGACAGCTTCAACTTCGCCTTCAGAAACCTCTACCGGCGTTTGCTCCGCCTCAGAAGACGCATCATCAGCCACCTTCTTAGAACGTGATCGGCTGCGTGAACGACTGCGCGAACGGGTTTTCTTGGGCTTGTCTTCCGCCTCAGGTGCTTCCGCGCCTTCCTCAGCAGTCTGCGCCTCACCTTCTTGGCTTGGTGCCGCGTCAGCGCTGGTGTCGGCGTTGTCAGACCCTTCTGCCGGGCCTGCTTCCGTATCGCCTGTATCACCGGATTCACCAGTCTCGCCAGTGCCGGTAGACTTCCGGCGACGACGACGACGACGACGCTTCTTGGGTTTGTTCTCTTCGTCGCCGGTTTCCGGTCCGGCTTCCTCGTTGGTCACCTCAACCGCTTCGCCTTCGACGACGTCGTCGGCACTGTCAATTTCATCCATGATCGACGTGTCAACGGACACAACCGGCGTTGCTTCAACCACAACACGCGTCGCTGTCTTGAATTTCTCAATCGAGAAGTCTGGCGAAATCAGGTGTGGATCGCTTTCGATGCGCACAGATAGACCATAGCGGGCCTCAATCTGAGCCACATGTTCGCGCTTGGCGTTCATCAGATAGTTGGCAATTGATACCGGCGCTTTGACCAGAACCTCACGAGAGCGGCCACGGGTGCCTTCCTCTTCGATCTGGCGCAAAATCGACAGCGCAAGGTTGTCGTCCGAGCGGATAAGCCCGGTACCGTGACAATGTGCACACGGCTGTGTGGTCGCCTCGATCATACCGGGGCGCAGACGTTGGCGGCTCATCTCCATCAGGCCAAAGCCCGAAATGCGGCCGACTTGGATGCGCGCGCGGTCGGTCTTCAACCGATCCTTCATACGCTTTTCGACGGCAGCGTTGTTTTTGCGCTCGTCCATGTCGATAAAGTCGATCACGATCAGACCGGCAAGGTCGCGCAAACGCAACTGACGCGCCACTTCTTCGGCGGCCTCAAGGTTGGTCTTGGTCGCGGTTTCTTCAATCGAGCCTTCTTTGGTGGCCCGACCGGAGTTCACGTCAATCGCCACCAGCGCTTCGGTCACGCCGATCACGATATAGCCGCCGGATCGCAGCTGAACCGTCGGGTTGAACATGCCACCCAGATAGGTCTCGACCTGATAGCGGGCAAACAGAGGCAGCGTATCCTGATACTGTTTCACGTTCTTGGCGTGGGACGGCATGATCATTTTCATGAAGTCCTTGGCGATGCGATAGCCGCGCTCGCCTTCCACCAGAACCTCGTCGATCTCGCGGCTGTACAGATCGCGGATCGAGCGTTTGATCAGATCGCCTTCTTCATAGATCTTGGCCGGCGCAATGGATTTCAGCGTCAACTCGCGGATCTGCTCCCACATGCGCTGCAGATACTCATAGTCACGTTTGATTTCGGACTTGGTACGCTTGGCACCTGCTGTGCGCACAATCAAACCCGCGCCGGATGGCACGTCGATCTCTGTGGCGATCTCTTTAAGTTTCTTGCGGTCCGCGGCGTTGGTGATTTTGCGCGAAATACCACCACCACGCGCGGTGTTGGGCATCAGCACACAATACCGGCCAGCCAGCGACAGGTATGTCGTCAAGGCAGCACCCTTGTTGCCGCGCTCTTCTTTGACCACCTGCACCAGCATAATCTGGCGCACTTTTACAACTTCTTGGATCTTGTAACGACGGGCGCGCGGTTTGCGCGGCGGACGGATGTCCTCGCTGTCGTCATCATCTGCAACCGACTCGATGCTCTCGTCTTTTTCCGCAGCGTTGGACCGTTTGGACCGGCTGCGCGACCGACGTTTGCGTGTGGGTTTGCCTTCGTTCTCGTCGTCACTGTTGCCTTCGCTGTCAGCATCTGAGTCTTCGGTAGACGCCTCTTCAGCAGGCGCTTCCGCAGTTTCTTCAGCAGTAGGCTCAACAGCCTCTTCCGTCGGCGCGTCAGACACCTCGGCCTCAACCACAGTCTCTTCGGCAGGTTCAGCTTCTGCCTCAGCTTCATCCTTTACAGGCGCCTCAGCTTCGACCTCGGTTTCCTCTCCGGTCTCCGGATCCATGCTGATTTTGGCGTCTTCGCCTTCGGTTGATGCCGCAATGGTCTTTGGACCTTCGTCCTCTTTACCTTTGGCCTCATCGCCCGCAGCGGCATCTTCAGCCACCTCAACTTCAGCAACCACTTCAGCCTCAGGCGCGCTTTCATCAGAAGTGCCTTCCTCAGCCTCAGCCACCTCAACAGGAGCCTCCTGAGCAGCTTCAGGGGCGTCTGCCACTTCTGCTTCGGCTACCGCGCTTTCTGCGCCGTTGTCCTCAGTGTCACCTGTCAGATCAATGGTCTCCATTCCGGAGATTTCATCGCCAGCGGTTTCAGGTGCTGTCGTGGCAGCCTCATCCGCTTCTGTGACATTGGAAACACCCTCTGCAGACCCATCCGCGACGGCGGTTTCGTCTGTTTTCTTGCGCGACCGCGACCGGCTGCGCGAGCGGGTTTTCTTAGGCTTGTCGTCTTCTTCGTCGCGAGCCTTCAAAGACTCGGCATAAGCGCGCTCTTCTTCAAGCAGCGCCTCACGGTCCGCAACTGGGATCTGATAATAATCCGGATGGATTTCCGAGAACGCAAGAAAACCGTGGCGGTTTCCACCATAGTCCACAAAGGCGGCCTGAAGAGATGGCTCAACCCGTGTGACTTTTGCGAGATATATGTTGCCGGCTAGCTGGCGTTTGTTTTCAGATTCAAAGTCAAATTCCTCGACCTTGTTTCCGTCGACCACAACAACGCGGGTCTCTTCCGCGTGGGTGGCATCGATAAGCATTTTCTTTGGCATGTTGTCCGTTCGCACCGCCGCAATCGCCCGCGTCCCGGAGGACCGAGGTTTAGGGATTGGTGGGGGTGTCTTGTTTGAGCGAGGGGATGCGCGCGGCCGAGGGGGCCGCGGACGGCCTCTGCTCGGTCTATCACTGTGTTCGCGCGCTTCATCGCGTTTCTTCTCCGACACCGTCGACGTTGTCGCCACTCCGGTGCCTGTTGCATGCCCTCCGCATGGCGGATCGGGCGTCTCTCTGGTCCGGATGTCCGGACCCAATCGGTCTGAGTCAAATTGTCCGGCAGTAGGCCTGTCGACTGTCTGATTCAGCGAAACTCATACGGTGCGCTAAATTGGCGCTATCCGTCCGCCTTACATAAGACCACACCTGTGGAAAACACAATGGGTAATCTGATGACAGTTGGTCCTATCAGGGTAATGCCTGCGCCCTGCCCCACAAATGGTCCGCGGCTTCTTGCAAGTCTTTGACCACGAATTGGCCCAACTCCATCAATGGCGACTGTTTGGGCCGCAAATCGGGTATTTGATAGGTGTGACAACCCGCACGCGTAGCCGCCTGTGTTCCCAAATCACTGTCCTCAAACGCTGCGCAGTTTTTGGCGTCAACGCCAATCCTGCTTGCTCCCATCACATAGGGTTCCGGGTCCGGCTTGTTGGCAGAAACGTCGTCTCC
Organism: Shimia sp. Alg240-R146; assembly: GCF_947331465.1. GTDB lineage: Bacteria > Pseudomonadota > Alphaproteobacteria > Rhodobacterales > Rhodobacteraceae > Shimia. The sequence continues at coordinate 1,078,406 of NZ_CAMZOK010000002.1, forward strand.
GGCAACCACGGCATCAAAGAAATCGAACAACCCCGCTTTCTTCAGATGATGATGCGCCGCGTCCGAATGCGTCGAGGTAACCACCGCCATTGGCACGCCCTCGTTGCGCAAACCGCTCAAAATCTCGGGAACAAAATGTTTGACCGGAACGCCATTGGCAACATTGTCTCGATGCAGCGCGCGCCAGTCTGCGTCAAATTGGGAAACATCCACACCGTCTGGCAAAAACTCGACCAACCTTGCGGTTGTGACTTGGCTGGATGTGCCCACCAACGTCTCAAAAAACGCCTGCGCGGCGTGCGTGGAAATTTCCAGCGGTCGGGTCAGCTCAACAAAGCCCTGCATGAACAGCCTTTCGGTGTCCAACAACAGCCCATCCATATCAAACAAGGCGCCTTCGATCGGAAAATTCAAATCCATTGTCAGATCGTGCCCCCTTGGCAATCACATCGCAAACATCGCGCAAGGTGTGTCAAAGAATGCAAAACGCCGCAATTCCTAACCAGGCTGCGGCGTTCACACTTTCTGACCGGCTGAAACCAACAGGCGTTACAGATAATCCGCCCGCGCCAATCCGTATTTGGCCATCTTCTCGTTCAATGTCCGGCGCGGCAGACGCAATTCGTCCATCACAGCAGCAATCGAGCCGCGATGACGGCGCATGGTGTTGTCGATCAACATACGTTCAAACGCTTCGACATATTCCTTCAGCGGCTTGCCTTCCGTGGTCATCACAGGCTGCATTTCGTCGTGATCCGACATCAGCAGCGACGCAATTGTGCCGCCGCCGCGACGGGACTGCAGCACCGCACGTTCCGCCAGATTGATCAATTGGCGTACGTTTCCTGGCCAAGGCGCCTGCAACAGTTGCGCAGCTTCTTGCGCACTGACTTTGGGCGCATCACAGCCATATTCATCTGAAAACTGCTCTGACAGGCGGGTAAACAGCGACAGGATATCCTCGCCCCGCTGACGCAGCGGTGGCACCGTGATGCGCAACGCGGCCAGTCGATAAAACAGATCGGAGCGTAACGCGTCCTCGCAGGTGCGATCTTGCTCCTGCATATTTGAAATCGCAATGAGCCGTGTCTCAGCAGGCGTGCCCTGCTCGTTGATTACGTTCAACAGCTTGGCTTGCGCGGAATCGCTCAGGCTTTCGATGTCTTCCAACACCAACGTGCCACCGCGGGCCTCTTCGATCGCGGGCAGTTGACTGTCTTCCGGGTTCATCGGACCAAAAAGCCGTTTGGCCAACGCGTCTTCTTCAAAGGCGGCACAGCTGACCAGCACAAACTTCTTACCGGCGCGGCTACCCACCGCGTGCAACGCATGCGCCACAAGCGTTTTACCGGTGCCAGTTTCGCCGTCGATCAACACGTGACCGTCTGCCTGCCCGAGGTCCAGAATATCCTCTTTCAGGCGCTCCATGACCGGGCTCGCCCCAATCAGTTTGTTCATGATCTGGCTGCCATCGCTCAATTCGCGGCGCAAAGCCCGCGCATCCATCGTCAAGCGACGGGCATTCGTGGCCTTTTTGGCCAGCGCGGTCATCTGATCGGGATTGAACGGTTTTTCCAGAAAATCAAAGGCACCGACGCGCATCGCCTCAACAGCCATCGGCACGTCGCCATGTCCGGTGATCATAATCACCGGCAAGGCGCTGTCGCTGCCCATCAGCTTTTTGAGGAACTGCATGCCGTCCATGCCCGGCATCTTGATATCGCTGATCACAATGCCCGGATAATCCGGCCCCAGCTTCTTAAGCGCATCTTCGGCGCTCGCAAATGTTTCTGTGTCATATCCCGACAGTGCCAGCCACTGGCTGATCGACTGGCGCATATCCTGTTCGTCATCAACGATGGCGATCTTCATGCCCTGTGCCACGCGTAATTACTCCGCTGCTTCAATATCTTCATTCAAGATTGGCAACTGCACCTCAAATACAGCGCCGACGGACTGACCATTTCTGGCCGTTAAACGCCCGCCCAAGTCACTTATGATCCCTGACGAAATTGCCAAGCCCAAACCGACTCCGTCGCCGGGCGCCTTGGTTGTAAAAAATGGCTCAAAAAGGTTGTCCAGATCTTTGATTCCGGGTCCATTATCCCGTACCGTAAGTGTGGCAGTTTCCCCCACGGCAAGCAAGATTTCAATCTCCGGATCCGACACGCTTTCAGTCGCATCCAAAGCGTTGCGCAACAGGTTGATCATCACCTGTTCTATGCGCACCTGATCCCCCATCACGCGCACCGGCTGATCCGGTACAATTTTACTAATTTTGACCTTACGTTGGCGCAGTTGCGGCTCCATCATCGACAGCGCCGACAACACGGAATCTCCCATATTTACAGGGCGAAACTCATCCCCACCCTTGCGCGCATAAGACTTCAACTGCTTGGTGATTGCCCCCATGCGCGAGATCAAATCATCGATGCGCTGAAACGATGATAGCGCCTCTTCGGGGCGGTTTCTGGACACCAACAAACGTGCACCTGCAAGGTAGGTACGCATGGCCGCAAGCGGTTGATTTAACTCATGGCTGACAGCCGCCGACATCTCGCCCAAAGCGGCCAATTTGGAGCTCTGTGCAAGGCTCTGTTCAGCCACTTCAAGGCTCAATTGCATGCGTTCGCGCTCGGCTATTTCCCGCTGAAGGCGGCTGTTCAATGCGCGGAGTTCCACCGACTCCCGCTGCACGAGTGCCATGCGCAACGCACTTTTCCGGCTCGAAAGGTAAAACACCAGCGCAATCAAGATGGCGAATCCCATCACCTCCAACGCCAAAACCGCGTTCACTTTCTCACGGACGCTCGCATAGGTTGTGTATGACGTCATTGTCCAGCCGCGGAACGGAACTCTCGAACTCATCCGCATGACCGCTTCGCCGGCGAAATACGCGTCCGCAGGCGCTTGGGTCCAATCATTTGTGACCTGCAAGGCGCGCTCTATGGCCCCTTGCGCCGGTTGGCGCTCCAAGGCCTCCTCTTCGGTCAGCCCCCGCCAACGCGGCTCTGTAGACAGGATAACGGTGCCTTCACTATCAGTGACGAACACCGCATCCGAAATCCCTGCCCAGGTGCGCTCAAACTTGCGCAAATCCACTTCAACCGCGATCACACCAATCGTGCCGCCCAAGTTTTCGACTTTGCGCGAATACACAAACCTGTGCACCCCCGCCTCGTCGACCGCCAACGTAAACAGCGTCACGTTTGAGCGTTGCGCGTTCACGAAGAACTCTGAGTTGCGATAGTTGGCGCCAAGTCGGGTGCGATCTGTTGCCGCCACAGTGCGGCCGGTTTCATCCAGCAACAAAAGCGACGCCGCACCGATTTCATCGACAAATGAAATCAACCGCGCAGTGGATTTGGAAAAGTCACTGGAGTTCAGCGCGCCGATCAAAGCCGGATCTTTGGCCAGCAGTTGTGGCACAATCGCGTTGCGGCGCAGCTCGCTCACAAGGTTGCCAGAATAGAGCGCAAGCCGAAGCTCCGCCCGGTTGCGGGTGTTGGCCGTGAAACGATCCGTCAGAAAGCTATTGGTGACATACATCGTCACCCCAGCAATCACCACGATCAGAAGCAATGCCAAACGCGTCAACCACGCCGCCAACACGGGCCGCCGGGCGGTTTTAGGATCGTGAGCCGTGTCATCTGTCATGAGCACAGCCTACGCGCCGCGCGGCCTGTGCTCAAGTCACGCCGTGGCGACCTGGTCCATCAACGCGCGGAACATCGCCACACCGTCGGTGCCACCATGCCCATCATCCGCCGCCCGTTCCGGGTGCGGCATCATCCCAAGCACGCGCCGGTTCTTGCTCACCACGCCAGCAATATCCGCCACCGAGCCGTTCGGGTTGTCCTCATAAGTAAAGGCAATCCGGTCTTCGTTCCGCAACTGGGCCAGCTTCTCGTCGGTCACAAAATAGTTGCCGTCATGGTGCGCAATCGGCACGTTGACCACATCGCCTACGCCATAGCCTGACGTAAACGCGGTGTCCGCGGTCGCAACCTTAAGACCAACCGTGCAGCAGATATACTTCAGCCCCGCATTGCGCCGCAAAGCGCCCGGCAAAAGACCTGTCTCGGTCAGGATCTGAAAGCCGTTGCAAACACCCAACGCATAGCCGCCACGTTCAGCATGACCGATAAGAGACTGACAAATAGGGGAATTTGCAGCAATCGCGCCGCAGCGCAAATAATCGCCGAAACTAAAGCCGCCCGGAACGCCGACAATGTCTATGCCGTCCGGCAAGGCTGTGTCCTTGTGCCAAACCATCGTGACATCTGCGCCGGCTTGCTCAAAGGCCACCGCAAGATCACGGTCGCAGTTGGAACCCGGAAAAACAATGACCGCTGCTTTCATCAGCCCATCTCCACCCGGTAGCTTTCGATCACCGTGTTGGCCAGAAGCTTCTCGCACATCTCGGTTACGGTAGCTTCAGTGGTGCCGTCAGCCAGATCCAGTTCGATCACCTTGCCCTGACGCACGCCTTGAACTCCGTCAAAGCCAAGGCTGCCAAGCGCATGACGCACCGCCTCACCCTGCGGGTCCAAAACACCGTTTTTCAGCATGACATACACACGGGCTTTCATTTGATCTCTCTCCGGTTGGTTGTCACGTTTGCGGTGACAGGCTCCAATAATTCAAAACCGGCGCCCATCTTGGGCACCGGCGTCAACAACTCAGTTCACCAAGGTCGGCTTTGGACCGGTGCCTTTGGGCATCACGCCCAAGCGCCGGGCCACTTCGGCATAGGCATCTGTAAGGCTGCCCAGATCGCGACGGAACACGTCTTTGTCGAGCTTTTGACCTGTTTCCAGATCCCAAAGCCGACAGCTGTCGGGGCTGATTTCATCCGCAACAACCAGCCGCTGGAAATCACCTTCATAAACTCGGCCGATCTCGATTTTGAAATCCACCAGCTTGATACCAACGCCGTACATCACGCCGCTCATGTAATCGTTGACCCGTAGCGCCAGTCCAAGAATATCGTCCATGTCCTGCTGGCTGGCCCAGCCAAACGCAGCGATGTGTTCTTCAGACACCAAAGGATCGCCCAGGCTGTCGTCTTTGTAGCAATATTCCACAATTGGACGCGGCAGCTGTGTGCCTTCTTCAATGCCCAACCGTTTGGACATCGACCCTGCGGCATAGTTGCGCACGATCACTTCCAACGGAATGATTTCACAGCTGCGCACCAGTTGCTCGCGCATGTTGAGGCGTTTCAGAAAGTGGGTCGGCACACCAATGTGGTTCAACCCGATCATGAAATATTCGCTCAGGCGGTTGTTCAACGCGCCTTTGCCGTCAATAACATCCTGCTTTTCGGCATTGAACGCAGTTGCGTCATCCTTGAAGTATTGCACAATCGTGCCGGGCTCAGGGCCTTCAAACAGGATCTTGGCTTTGCCTTCGTAGATTTTCTTGCCGCGGGCCATGGCGATGTTCCTTTCAGGCGGGATGAGTCCCGGATTTACGCGCCCTCTTAAGCCATGGGCGACATTGTCGCAAGCAGCGGGCCAATGCTTGCTATAAAACGCCTCACCTCGCATAAGTAACGCGACAATTCATTACTGGGAGTACGGGCCATATGAGCACTTTTGAAGAACGCGAAACCGCATTTGAAGCCAAATTTGCCATGGACGAGCAAAAAGACTTCATCGCACGCATGCGCCGCAACCGATTTATGGCTGTCTGGGCCTCTGCCAAGAAGGGCGAAACTGTCGAACAAGCCCGCGCATTCGGCCGTGAACTCGTAAAGAAGGACCTTCAAGAAGTTGGCGATGACGACGTAATTGAGGCAGTGATGAGCTACCTTGGCGACCTGACCACAGAAGATCACGTACGCCTCAAGCTCATAGAAATGATGGGCGAAGCCAAACTTCAAATGCTTCAAGAAGATTAATCCACACGCATTTCGAATGTAGCGCGCAGGCCCTAGCTTGCGCGCTTTTTTAAAAGCAGACCAGATTTGGCTGCCGGTCGGCTCCCCCTTTCCGACAATTCCTTTCCCTTCAGCGCTCGCAGATTAATCCCGCAGAAACATCTGCCGGAGTAACCGTTAGTTTGGTGCAGGTCGCACCGGACGGTTTAGAATTGATATGACTCCCTTTTTCTCAAAAAAATTACGCGCTTTGTTCCGCCACGCATCGCCTGCTCTACTGGGCGGCGCCTGCCTCTGGCTTTTGTCGATGCAACTGGAAAGCGTAAACTTCGCCGCAGTCTGGACAGCCGTTTTGACGGTTCCCCTTGGCAGTTGGGCAGTTGCGGTTTTCGCCACTATTCTCAGTTTTCTGGCCGTCTCGCGGTATGATGTCATCGCGCACCGTCACTTCCAATTGCGCCGCCCCCAACGCGAGGCGATGCTGGCGGGCGCCACTGCCATCGGGATTGGGCAAACCACCGGTGCAGGTGCACTTGTCGGCGGCTTTGTCCGCTGGCGCATGCAACCCGATGCCTCCGCCAAAGACGCGGCCAAGATTACGGCCTTCGTCACCGTCACGTTTATGGGAACGCTCGCGGTCACTATTGCACTCGCCGCTTTTGCTTTGCCAACGCCGCATGTTCCCCCGTTCCTACCTTTGCTCATCCTGATCAGCGCAGCTGCAATCTGCCTGACCGCCTTTTTCTTTCCCGTCCTCAGCACCAAAGGCCGCAAGCTGAGCTTGCCAACACTTTCCGCGCTTGGCGCTCTGTTGGCACTCTGCATTCTGGACACCGGCTTCGCCGCTTTGGCTTTTTGGATGCTGTTGCCACCCGACACGGCCCTGCCCTTCACCACGCTGATGCCGGTCTTCCTTATTGCCTTGGGCGCCGCGATCTTCTCCGGCTCTCCCGGTGGCGTCGGCCCGTTTGAACTCACCTTGGTCGCCTTGCTGCCAAATCACCCCGAAACCGGATTGCTCTGCGCTGTTCTGTCATTTCGCGCCGTCTACTATGCATTACCGGCATTGCTGGCGGGCGCAGTGTTTCTGCACCGTCTCTGGCATCCTGCGTCGATCACGCAACCGCCATGCGTCACCAGCTTCGTGCCGTTTGAGACCGCTTCGCCCTCACCGAAGTCCCGCGCCGAATTGGGCGTCCTTCGCCAAAACGGCGGCGCCATCCTGACATACGCCTCTGGCTCTTGCGGCACAGTGCGCACTGGTCAGACCCTTCTGGCCTTGTTTGACCCCGTCCTGGGCGATCCGGGCGCCGTGACGCCTGCGCTGCTCAAAGCGGCCCGCGAACAGAACCGCATCGCGTGCAAATACAAAATCGGTGCCCGTCAGGCAGTTTTGGCCCGCAAATCCGGATGGGCGGTTGCCCATATCTCGGACGAAGCCGTTCTCGCGCCAGCAAGCCACACAACAGACGGCGCTACGTTCCGCCAACTGCGCCGCAAATTGCGTCAGGCCCAGAAGGCCAATGTGACCGTCAGTTCGGATGATGGCGCTCTGCCGCTCGAGGACATGGCCCGCGTCTCCGCCCATTGGGAAGACCGGCATGGTGTGCCACGCGGCCTCACCATGGGACGCTTTGAGGAAGGCTACATTCACCGACAAAAGGTGTTTCTGGCCTATCGCGACGACATCCTGCTAGGATTCGTCAGCTTCCACGCCACGGCCCACGAATGGTGTCTCGACCTGATGCGCCTCTTGCCCGATGCGCCGGACGGCACCATGCACTTGTTGGTGCAAACCGCGCTTGAAAAAGCAGCCAATGACGCCGTGCCGCGTCTGTCGCTTGCCGCGGCACCCACCTTGCCTCATGGGGAGACCCGTATCGAGCGGTTCTTGCGCAGGCAGTTTTACACCCATGGCGGCGGACCGGGCCTGCGCCAGTTCAAATCCTGCTTTGCGCCCGATTGGCAGCCCTTGTTCATGGCAGCCCCGTCGGCCTCGCATCTGACCTTTGCTGCCATTGATGTGATCCGCTCCGTCAACCTGCGCAGCGCGCCAGCCACCCCGATCAACAGTGCATTCGCTCCCTCCGACACATCGTCGGCCAATACCGGCGCCCTGTCGCTCGCCTCATAATCGTCATGCGCAATATGCATTTGTATCCCCCACGCGCGCGTGGCACACGACGGCCAACCCAACACCCCCAAAGGCTTCCTTTGGCCCTTGTGATTTTTCACGGAGACCCCAATGACTAACGCCCTTTCCAAACTGCTGGAAACCCGTGACTGGCTGATGGCGGACGGCGCCACCGGCACCAACCTCTTTAACATGGGCCTCAGCTCGGGCGACGCGCCGGAACTCTGGAACGAAGAGCACCCCGACCGCATCAAAAAGCTCTACAGCTTTGCGGTCGACAACGGCTCAGACATTTTCCTGACCAACTCTTTCGGCGGCAACGCCTCCCGCCTGAAACTGCACGATGCTGCCCACCGCGCCCGTGAACTCTCGCGCATCTCCGCAGAGCTGGGCCGCGACGTCGCGGATGCCTCAGGTCGTACAGTAGTTGTCGCAGGCTCTGTCGGCCCCACCGGCGACATTATGCAACCCGTCGGCACGCTCAGCCACGCAGATGCGGTCGAAATCTTCCACGAACAAGCCGAAGGCCTCAAAGAGGGCGGCGCCGACGTGCTTTGGCTGGAAACCATCTCCGCTCCCGAAGAATACAAAGCCGCCGCCGAAGCCTTCGCGCTGGCCGACATGCCTTGGGTGGGCACCATGTCCTTTGACACGGCAGGCCGCACCATGATGGGCGTGACCTCCGCCGACATGGTGAAAATGGTCGACGACATCCCCAATGCCCCGCTTGGCTTTGGCGCCAACTGCGGCACCGGCTCTTCCGACCTGTTGCGCACCGTGCTTGGGTTCTCTGCGCAAGGCACCGAAAAGCTGATCGTGGCCAAAGGCAACGCCGGCATTCCGAAATACCACGACGGTCACATCCACTATGACGGCACGCCCGAGCTTATGGGAGACTATGCTGTCATGGCGCGGGACTGCGGCGCGACCATCATTGGCGGCTGCTGTGGAACCATGCCGGAGCATCTGAACGCCATGCGCAAGGCGCTCGAAACCCGTCCGCGCGGCGAGCGTCCGACGCTGGAACAGATCGCCGAAAAACTTGGCGGGTTCTCGTCTGCCACCGATGGCACCGGCGATGACGCCGCAGCGCCCAAACGCGAACGCCGCGGACGTCGTCGCGCAAGCTGACACCCAATAAAAAGAGGGCGCCAACCGGCGGCCTCTTTTTACTCCGACCAATCCCCACCTACTCGGAATGCGGTTTTATGCGGCTGCTAAAGTCATCTAATGCCGCGTTATAGTCCGGCTCGGTTTCTTGTATCAAAGTCTCAAAATGGCCGTTGTACATGAAGTCTTCGATCTCGGCGCCAAACCGGTCCGCGCCACGCGACAATAGAAAATCAGCCAGCCGTTGCGAGCGCTCGCTTTTCTCCATTCCACGGTCATACCCAAGATGGAGAACCCGCCACGCCATACCAAGATCTCGGTTTGACCCACTGCTCGCAAAATGCTCTGCCACATACAGCATCGCCGGATTGTGCCGTTCTTTTGCAGACTGGACGATCAACGCAAAACCCTCGTCTTGGCGTACGGGCCCGAAACGGCCTTCTGCATAGACCTGTCCGACAATGGTCTGCGCTTCGGCATTGCCAAGAAACGCAGCATACTCAGCCCAATAAAACGCTTCCCGCTTATCCTCTTCGACGCCATTTCCGGAGGAATACGCGCTCGCCAATTGCAGCGCGGAATAGGCATGCCCTTCAAGCACAGCCCGCTTGAGCCAGACAATCATATTGTCCTTTGGCGCAACCCGCCCTTTCGTGTCAAAATAGATGTCCACGATCTTGCTGGCAGGGTTCTGACCTGTCGGTCCGGAATAGGTTTCCTCAAACAACACCTTCGCCTCCTGAAGACGAACTAAATCCGCCTCGGTCAGCTCTGACGTACCAAAGTGCGCCCAATAGTCGGTGAGCAAAGACGCAAGATACGTCCCGGACGCCGTGTCCCCTTTGGCGTGCGCGTCTCGCAACAGCTTCTTCGCCTGAGGCCTATCTTCCGCCACGCCTCGTCCGAAGTAGAGCATGTTGGCATAATACCGGATGGCGACGGGATCGCCTTCCGTGACCGGCCCCGCAAACTCCTGCTCCGCTGCGGAGTAGTTTTCCGAGTTGAAATACGCAATACCGCGCTGGGTGTCAGCAAACGCCGACGCCGCTACGAACATCGTAAGTGCAAAAACTAAAATACTGCGCATGTGTCGCCCACTGAATTTCCCCTGTTTCAGCGTAAGCCGACGTGTTGGATTTTCAAAACACTAAAGTTGGCGCTTTTGTCGCGGCATCTTTGTTCCTCTCCTCATCAACCTAGTATCAGGAACAATATCCGGCCCGTTTGATGCGGCTCTTGGCCGAAGGCTGCTCCAAGTGCTGATACCGTCCTCCAGAGTAACGCCGACAATCGAGCGCATGCCCTGCCGCGATCACAGCCGCGCCGATGTCCTGTCCTTTGACATAGCAAATCCCGATGTAGCGGTCATAAGACCGCTCTCCCGTCAGATCACAGTTCACCTTCTGGCCGCGCAGAAAGTTCACCATCCAGCGTTTTGCATCCTGCCCGGCACGGGTTTTCAACTCTGGCGCATCGACGCCCTGAAACCGCACCGGTGTGCCGTCTACAACAATCGTGTCCGCATCGCGCACATGGACATCAGCCGCGAGCGGGGTCGCCATCATCATGATGGCCAGTATCAGTTTTTTCATTGGTCTTCTTACGTTCTGAGTGGTGGCTCCCCCCTACACAGAACGATCGTTCGGACCAACGGTAAACTGTTTAAAATTATGGATTGGCTGTTACTTCAGGCTTCAAAACAACGCCAATTGATCGCCCTTCGCCAGAGGCGCTTCAAACAGGTCGGTGCGCAGCTCGGGCAACGTTTTTGCCAGCCCAAACCGCTTGCGCGCCACCTCAAAGCGTTGTGCGATGATCTCGGCGTAAAAGCCTTCACCGCGCATACGCTTACCCCATTGCGCATCATAATCCTGCCCGCCATGCATCTCTTGCACCCGCGCCATCACCCGCGATGCACGGTCCGGATAATGCTCTTCCAGCCATTCCCGAAACAGCGGCGACACTTCGCGTGGCAGCCGCAGCATGATCCAGCTTGCCGCTGTCGCTTCGGCCGCACGTGAGGCCTCCAGAATGCCTTCCAATTCGTGATCCGTCAGCGCCGGCACCACCGGTGCAATCATCACCCGCACCGGAATCCCCGCCTCTGCAAGCCGCCGCATCGTCTCCAACCGTCGCGCGGGGCGCGGCACACGCGGTTCCATCTTTCGCGACGTCTCATTGTCCAGCGTGGTAATTGACAGCCCGACATGCACCAACCCGTCGCGCGCCATCTCGCTCAGGATATCAATGTCACGCTCAATCAACGTGCCTTTGGTGACAATCGCCACCGGATGGCGAAAATCGCGCAGCGCCTTTAGCACCCGCCGCATCACACGATACTGTCGCTCAATTGGCTGATACGGGTCCGTGTTGGTCCCAATCGCCATAGGCGCAACCCTATAGGCTTTGCGCCGCAACTCCTGATCCAGAACTTCTGCCGCTTTGGGGCGTGCCACCAGTCGCGTTTCAAAGTCCAATCCCGGCGAATACCCCAGATAGGCATGCGTGGGCCGCGCAAAACAATAAATGCAGCCATGTTCACAACCGCGATACGGGTTGATTGAGCGGTCAAAATTCAAATCCGGTGACGAGTTGCGACTGATTATGCTTCTTGGTCGCTCCTCTTGAACAAACGTGCGAAACGCGCCGCGCTCCTCTTCAATGTCCCACCCGTCCTGAATGTCCTCTCGCACAGGGTCAAACCGACCTGCTGCATTGCTAACCGCGCCGCGACCACGACGCCGTTCAGCCTCAATTTTCAGGGACAGATCACCAGACATGCCCCATAAATAGAACAAATAGGGAACATATGCAATGTCCCCATGATTACCATGAAAATTTTTCAGCGCTTTAGGGGATTTCTAAACTACAGGTCGCAGCCGACACGGGCTATGTCGCTATTTAGACAGTCCAACCGCGACAAATTGTCGAAAGCTAAACGAACAATAACCACCAATTCCGCGCGATTGACGCCGGCGATTTTCAGGGATTCCGCCATGTCCGAAGAAGAAGACGACATCATCCTGTCCGAACTTGATGACGAGGAACTTGTCCAACAAATGTTTGACGACCTCTACGATGGTCTCAGAGATGAGATCATGGAAGGCGTCAATATCCTGCTGGGACGCGGCTGGGTGCCTTACCGAGTGCTGACCGAAGCACTTGTGGGCGGCATGACCATCGTGGGCAATGATTTCCGCGACGGCATCCTGTTTGTGCCAGAAGTTCTTTTGGCCGCCAACGCGATGAAGGGCGGCATGTCCATCCTGAAACCACTGTTGGCCGAAACGGGCGCACCGCGCATGGGGTCCATGGTGATTGGCACCGTCAAAGGCGACATCCACGACATCGGCAAAAACCTTGTCTCAATGATGATGGAAGGTGCCGGCTTTGAAGTGGTCGATCTGGGCATCAACAACCCGGTCGAAAGCTATCTTGAAGCGCTTGAGGAGCACAAACCCGATATCCTCGGCATGTCGGCTCTTCTGACCACCACGATGCCTTACATGAAGGTTGTGATCGACACGCTGATCGAAAAAGGCCTGCGCGACGACTACATCGTGCTGGTGGGTGGTGCTCCGCTGAACGAAGAGTTCGGCAAGGCCATCGGCGCTGACGCCTATTGCCGTGACGCCGCTGTGGCGGTGGAAACGGCCAAGGAATATGTCGCCCGCAAACACAACCAGATGAGCGCCTGACGCGCTCTCTGGCCAACAAATCACTCCCCCCGGCTTTCCGGGCCTGGCCTGCCCTCCCCGGCGGGCCATTTTTCTATAAGGTGATGTCATGCAGTTGCCAGACGACACAACGTTGACCACCCAAGGCATGACGCCGGATCACGCGACCGGTCGTGTGTTGTTGCTCGCCTGTGGCGCTCTGGCGCGTGAAATCCTCGACCTGATCAAGCTCAACAACTGGTCCCACATGGACCTGACTTGCCTGCCAGCGATCTTTCACATTCATCCCGAGAAAATCACACCGGCTGTGCGCGAGGCGGTAAAAAAACACCGCGACGCGTATGACCAGATATTTGTTGTCTATGCAGACTGCGGCACTGGCGGCCTGCTTCAGCAGGCTTGCGATGACCTTGGCGTCGAAATGATCGCCGGCCCGCATTGCTACAGCTTTTTTGAAGGCAACGACCGCTTTGCAGAGATTTCCGAAGACGAGTTCACAGCCTTCTACCTCACCGACTTCCTCGTCCGCCAATTCGACGCCTTCATCATCAAACCCATGGGGCTTGACCGCCATCCAGAGCTGCGCGACATGTATTTCGGCAATTACGAAAAACTGGTCTATCAGGCGCAAACCGACGACGCGGCCCTGACTGAAAAAGCCAAAGCCTGCGCCGATCGTCTCGGGCTGGATTTTGAACGTCGCTTTACAGGTTACGGTGATCTCGGCACGGCTCTCGCCGAGCTTTAATGCTTATATGGCGCCGGATCGCGCTTTGGCCATCTTCCGCGCTTCCTTGAAGCTCACAAGCCTGCGGCTGCCAGCATCCCAAAGGTCAAGCTTGGCACATTTCAGGCTTTCCAAAAGCGTCATCCGCCCCATGTCCTTCAGCTCTTCGTGGTCCCGCAGAACCTCGGGCAAGCGATAAAACGGAATGCGCGCATACAGATGATGCACGTGGTGGATGCCGATATTGGCTGAGAACCAGCGTAGGATCGGCGGCAGGTCATAGTGCGAGCTGCCGTGCAGCGCGGCCTCGTGCAGTTGCCAATCCTCAGAGTCGTCCCATTGGGTCTCTTCAAACTGGTGCTGAATATAAAACAGCCACATGCCAATCGATGCTGCGATCAAGATTGTGGGCAAGAACACAAGGAACAATGACTGCCAGCCACCGAAATAGGCGATCGCGCCCATCAGTACGGCAATGCCCACATTGGTTCCCATTGCAGACACCCAGAACTTGCTGCCTTGATCCATAAAGCCGACCGGAAGACGGTTTTGCAGGATAAAGATATAGGTCGGGCCCAATCCAAACAGCACCACAGGATGACGGTACAAACGGTACAAGAACCGCCCAAAAGGCGTGCGCTGGTGATATTCTTCGGTGGTCAGGGTCATGATGTCGCCAATGCCGCGGTGGCCAAGGTCACCGGCATGGCTGTGGTGGATCGAATGCGAATGCCGCCACACATCATAGGGCGTCAGCGTCACAATCCCAATTCCCCGCCCAATCCAGTCACTGACGTCCCGGTTGGCAAAGAACGATCCGTGGCCGCAATCATGCTGGATGCAGAACAGGCGCAACAGGAACATGCCGTTCAAAACCGAAATCAGAAACGCACCGAGATAGCTGTAATGCGCCACCCAACAGGCCAGCACCCACAGTGCAACAAACGGTCCAAGGCTGACGCCAAGTTCAAATCCGCTGCGCAAAGAATTCGGTTCGCGATACTTGGCGAGTGTACGAACCCAATTGCGCGCACTTTCCGTTTTTTCAACCTGTACCGAATCTTTCATGGCCTGCCATTTCTGCTGCTTCTCCATCCGCGTTAAAGGTTCACACGAATGTATCAAGTCTTGATTACCAAATTGCAGGGTATTTTATCGCAGAGCAAGCAGTAGTGTCACATGCTCTGTGCGACACAATCGCTTGCGTTCACGGCCCTTAGACCAACGACGTCACCCACAAGATCGTCGCGTCTTCATCGCTGATTGACACCACATTGTGCCCCATTGTCCCGTCATAATAGGCACTGTCGCCGCGCCGCATCTCCACCGGTTCATAAAACTCGGTGTAAAGCGTGATCACGCCAGTCAGCACAAAAAGGAACTCTTCACCGTCATGGCGCACCCAGCCGTCAAATTCGTCCATCGACCGCGCCCGCACCCGCGCACGATACGGCAACATCGCCTTTTTGCGCAGCCCTTCGGCCAGCAATTCATGCTCATAGGTGGTGGTCACCTGATGCGTGCCTTCGCCAGATTTAACAACCGACATGCGTCCGTTGACTTGTTCCTTTTGCGGAGACGTAAACAGCTGCGGCACGGAAATCTCCAAGCCAACTGCCAGCTTCTTCACCGCATCATAAGTCGGTGACATCTGCCCGTTTTCGATCTTTGACAGCGTCGAGCGTGCCAATCCCGCTTGATTGGCCGCCTGCTCCAGCGTCCAGTTGCGTGCTTTGCGCAACTCGCGCACCCGCACACCAAGATCGAGCGGTTCCACATGATCATGGCCACCGCCCTCGCGGGCGATACGGATCAACGATTTAGGGTCTTTTCCTGTCATACCGCGCATTTAGCGCAACCATGCCACAGGGCGCAACCGTTCCCCTTGCAACCCTCCGCCCGCCCGCTTAGGCAAGGCACATGCAATCTACCTTCGACAACGGCCCGTTCCGCCCTTGCCCTGCGCCGTTTAACATGGCGGCCCATGTGCTTGCGCATGCCGACGACCAGCCTGACAAAGTCGCGCTGACGGTATTGGGCGACACCTCCGAAACCTGGACATATGCCGCGCTCAAGTCTGCCGTGCTAGGCACCGCGACCGGCCTCCTCACCCAAGGCCTCGCTCCAGGCGATCATGTCCTCATGCGTCTTGGCAATACCGTGGAATTCCCGATTGCCTATCTCGCCTGCATCGCCGCCGGCCTGGTTCCCGTACCCACATCGTCGCAGCTTATCGAAGCGGACGTTGCCAAGATGGTCTCGGACCTCGCACCCAAGGCGATCCTGCACGACCCCGGCGTGCCCTGCCCCAAAAATCCGGGATGCAAAATTCTCGCCACTGACAGTCTGCATGCCATGCGAGATCTGCCACCTGCGGGCTATGCGATGGGCGATCCGAACCGACTGGCCTACATCATCTACACATCCGGAACCTCGGGCAAACCTCGCGCTGTGATGCATGCACATCGTGCCATATGGGCACGTCAGATGATGTTTGATGGCTGGTACGGCCTGCATCAATCGGACCGCCTGCTGCATGCAGGCGCCTTTAACTGGACCTATACGTTGGGCACCGGCCTGATGGATCCCTGGTCAATTGGCGCCACTGCGTTGATCCCCGCCGAGGGCACAGCCGCGACCTCCCTGCCCGCCTTGCTGGCCAAACACAAAGCCACGATCTTTGCCGCCGCTCCGGGGGTTTATCGCAAACTTCTGTCCGATGCCCCCGACATCCATCTGCCGGACCTGCGCCACGGGCTGACGGCTGGTGAGAAGCTCTCGGAAACCATCCGCGAAGACTGGGCCGCAGCCACCGACACCGCGCTTTACGAGGCCTACGGCATGTCGGAATGCTCCACCTTTATCTCTTCCAGCCCCGCCGCACCGGCGCACAAAGGCACGCTTGGCCGCCCGCAAAATGGCCGCCGCATCGCCTTGTTGGACGAAAACGGTGACACCGTCGCCTTAGGAGAAGAAGGCACCATCGCCGTACACCACACCGATCCGGGTCTGATGCTTGGCTATTTCGGCGCACCGCAAGACACTGCCGAGAAATATGCCGGCGACTGGTTTCTGACCGGCGACCGCGGCACGATGGATGGCGACAGCTACATCACCTATGCAGGCCGCGCCGACGACATGATGAACGCAGGCGGCTTTCGCGTCTCGCCAATCGAAGTTGAATCCGCGCTGTCCCGCTTTCCGGGCATCACCGGCGTCGCCGCCGCGGATGTTGAAATCAAAACCGACGTACGCGTTATTGCTGCGTTTTACACATCCGATGACGATCTGGACGATGCCGCGCTCAAAGCCTTTGCCGAAGAGACACTGGCGCGCTACAAGCAACCCCGACTGTTCAAACGGCTGGACGCCCTGCCGACCAACCCCAATGGCAAACTTAGCCGCCGTGCTCTGCGCGACCAATTCAAGGCCCAATCATGATCAAACTCGACATCCTGTCCGACCCCATCTGCCCTTGGTGCCTTATTGGCAAAACCCGCTTGGAAAAGGCGATGGAGGCCGAAGGCGACCATCCCTTTACAATCGAATGGCACCCGTTCCAGCTGAACCCTGATATGCCCAAAGAAGGCATGGACCGGCGCGAATATCTCGAAACCAAATTCGGCGGCAAAGAAAACGCCGTGCGCGTCTATGGCGAAATTGCCCGCCATGCCGAAGAAGAAGGTATCGACATCGATTTTGGGGCCATTCAGCGCACCCCCAACACAGTGGACGCACACCGTCTGATCCACTGGGCCGGTATAGAGAACAAACAAAACGACCTGGTGAACGCCCTGTTCAAAGCCTACTTCAAAGAAGGCCGCGACATTGGCAACGTCGAGGTGCTGTCCGATTTGGCAGACAGCGCCGGTATGGACGCAGCCGTGGTTGCCAAATTGCTGAGCAGCGATGCCGATATTGAAAGCATCCAGCAACGCGACGAGCATTCGCGTAAAATGGGTGTGAATTCGGTCCCGACCTTCATCGTTGCCAACCAGCACGCTGTGCCCGGTGCGCAGTCGGTTGAACTTTGGCGGCAAGTCATGAACGAACTTAAGACCCAACAAGACAGCTAAACCCACTGAACGGGCATTCACTTTGGCCCTTGTGACCGCCCGTTCGGCAGGCTAAATTATCTCCATCCCGCGTCCTTTTATCGTCGCCGGATGACTCAAACACGTTCACCCCTGTTTCAGGCCGATCCGCGCAGACGTCTTTTGCGTCCTGCAGATCACGGTCGTTCCGGCGTTGCAAAGGACCAACTGATGACCAAAGACAATATGCCCATGTCGCAGGTCGAATTCATCGCGCTTTGTGCCATGATGTTTGCAACGATCGCCTTCTCGATTGACGCGATGCTGCCCGCTTTGCCCGAAATTGCCAAAGAACTCAGCCCGGGCAACCTCAACCGCGCAACGCTGATCATCACCTCCTTTGTGATGGGCATGGGCATTGGCACGCTGTTCACCGGCCCGCTTTCGGATCGCTTTGGGCGCAAAGTTGTGCTCATTAGCGGCGCAGCAATTTACTCGCTTTGCGCTTTCATCGGCTGGTACAGCGAAACTCTGGAATGGGTGCTTGCTGCGCGTCTGATGCAAGGGGTTGGTGCTGCGGGTCCGCGCATCGTGACGCTTGCCATTGTGCGCGACTTGTATTCTGGCCGCGAAATGGCGCGGATTATGTCGTTCGCGATGATGGTCTTTACCTTGGTTCCGGCGATTGCGCCGCTGATGGGTCAGTTCATTATTGATCTTTCGTCGTGGCGGGGCATTTTCGTCGCGTTTATCATCTTTTCTCTGATTTCCGTTCTATGGATTGGTTTCCGCCTGCCGGAACCGCTGGCTGTGGAAAACCGCCGCCCTTTCAGCATTGCCAAAATCATCTCAGCCATGCGCGACATGTGGAAGATCCCGGCGGTCCGCACCTCTATGATGGTGCAATCTTTGGTATTTGGTGGTCTCTTTGCTTTGATCAGCTCGGTTCATCCGATCTACGATCAAACCTACGGACGCGCCGAAGAATTCCCTTACTGGTTTGCTGGGATTGCGTTGCTCTCCGGCTCCGCCAGCCTGCTCAATGCCCGTCTCGTGATGCGGCTCGGCATGCGGTATCTGGTGACAGTGGCGCTTGGCTTGCAGGTGTTCATCGGCATCGCCATGATCGCCGCGACCACCATTCAGAACCTCGACCTGCAATTCTACGCTTTTGCGTTGTGGCAGCTTTGCGGATTCTTCTTTGTCGGCATGACCATCGGCAATCTGAATGCTCTTGCCATGGAACCTCTTGGCCATATGGCCGGTACAGCCGCCTCGGTTATGGGCGCAGTGTCCACCATCCTCGGGGCGTTTTTGGCTGCGCCCATCGCCTTGATTTATGACGGCACCGCATTGCCTCTAGCGATGTCCCTGACGGTTCTCTTGACCCTCAGCTTCGGACTAATGTTGCACATGCGACGTCTGGAGCAAATGAGCGCGTAACCACGGCTGAGGACGCGCGGTCATCTGCGCGCCTCTGCCCATCCTTATCGCCCAAATCCGGACCTACGGTTTACAGTCGCGATGCCGACGCTATGCCGACGTGGATTTGGCGGCCTTTTTTCGCTTTTTCTCGGTGACCACTTTCTGCGCCAGATCCCGGGCAATCGCGAAGGCGCCTTTGATCTTGTCGTTGTCCTTGGCCCAATCACGCCGAACCACGATCTTGTTGTCTTTGACCTTGGCCAGCCCTTGCTGGTCCTGAATGAATTCCACCAACCCCGCAGGTGAAGCAAACTTGTCGTTGTGGAACTGCAGCGTCGCCCCCTTTGGCCCGCCATCCAGTTTGGCAATACCGGCCTTCTTGCACATCTCCTTGATGCGAACAATCAAGAGCAACGTATTGACCTCTTTGGGCAATTTACCGAACCGGTCAATCAGCTCCGCCGCAAATCCTTCCAGCTCGACCTTCCCCTGAAGCCCACTAAGACGACGGTACAATCCAAGTCGCACATCCAGATCCGGAACATAGGTTTCTGGGATCAGGACCGGTACGCCAAGATTGATCTGCGGCGCCCACTGATCGTCCGCTTCAGACAACCCTTCAAGCTCACCGGCCTTAATCTTGGCAATCGCCTCCTGAAGCATGGATTGATAAAGCTCATAACCCACATCCCGCATCTGCCCGGACTGTTCCTCGCCCAGCAAATTCCCTGCACCACGAATATCAAGATCCTGAGAAGCAAGAGTAAATCCGGCTCCCAATGTGTCCAGCGACCCCAACACCCGCAGTCGCTTTTCAGCCGCCGGCGTCAATTTCACCCGCGGCTTAGTCGTCAAATATGCATAGGCTCGCGTCTTGGACCGCCCAACGCGGCCGCGAATTTGGTACAACTGCGCCAGACCAAACATATCCGCCCTGTGCACGACCATGGTGTTGGCCGTCGGAATATCCAGCCCACTTTCCACAATCGTCGTCGCCAAAAGCACATCATATTTGCCGTCGTAAAACGCGTTCATCCGGTCATCAAGCTCACCAGCCGCCATCTGGCCGTTGGCCACAACAAAGCTGACCTCAGGAACGTGATCGCGTAAAAATGCTTCAATATCAGGCAGATCGGCCACGCGCGGCACGACATAAAACGACTGCCCTCCCCGATAATGCTCGCGCAGCAAAGCCTCTCGCACTGTGACCGCATCAAATTCGCTCACATAAGTGCGGATAGACAACCGGTCCACCGGCGGCGTCCCAATGATCGACAAGTCCCGCACACCCGACAGCGACAATTGCAATGTGCGTGGGATCGGCGTCGCGGTCAGGGTCAACACATGCACATCACTGCGCATCTGCTTGAGCCGCTCTTTATGTGACACGCCAAAATGCTGCTCTTCATCGATGATCAAAAGTCCGAGGTTTTTAAAGCGAATACCTTTGGCCAAAAGCGCATGCGTGCCGATCACAATATCGACGGTGCCTCGGCTTAACCCATCTCTGGTTTTATCTGCATCTTTGGCACTCACAAACCGCGACAAAGATCTGATTTCCAACGGAAATCCACGGAACCGCTCTGAAAAGCTCTTGGCGTGTTGGCGGGCCAAAAGCGTTGTCGGCGCGATCACCGCAACCTGCTGTCCGGACATCGCCGCCACAAAGGCCGCGCGCATCGCCACTTCGGTTTTGCCAAACCCGACATCGCCGCAAATCAGACGGTCCATCGGCCGGCCTGATCCCAAATCCCCAATCACATCTTCAATTGCGCGCAGCTGATCATCTGTCTCCTGATACGGAAAGCGCGCCGAAAACTCTTCCCAAACGTGATGCTGGGTTTCCAGAATTGGTGCCTTGCGCAACTCCCGCTCGGCCGCAACACGAATTAGCCGGTCCGCCATTTCGCGGATACGCTCTTTGAGTTTGGCCTTCTTGGCCTGCCAAGCGCCGCCTCCCAACCGATCCAACAACCCTTCATCATGGCCGTATTTTGACAACAACTCAATGTTTTCAACCGGAAGGTAAAGCTTTGATCTTTCTGCATATTCGAGCGTAATACACTCATGAGCGGCGCCGGCGGCCGTGACCACTTCAAGGCCAGTAAATCGCCCGATCCCGTGATCCACATGGACCACCAAATCGCCGGGGCTAAGGGCCTGCGTTTCAGTTAGGAAATTCTCGGCTCGCCGCTTCTTGCGCGGAGCGCGGATCAGGCGATCACCAAGCACATCTTGCTCGGATATCACCGTCATCGCGTCGGTTTCAAACCCATGCTCCAGCGACCAAACGGCCAAAAACAACCCGGATTTTCCAATCCTGCTGGCATCCGTGACAGGAATGGTTTCGGCCAACCCCTCGTCTTCGATCAACCCGCTCAAACGCTCCCGCGCACCCTCGGAATAGCTTGCGACCACCACGGGACCCACAGCCAATTTTGCCCGAATATGATCGGCCAACACCCCGAAAAGGCTCACATTTTCCAGCTGTCTCTCAGGCGAAAAATTGCGTCCAATTCGACCGCCTGCATCAATGGCGCCAGGGCCACTGGCTTGCGGCAACGGCCTGAAGTTGAGCACGCGCCTTCCGGTCACAATGGCGTCCCATGCGGCATCATCCAGATATAACAGGCCAGGCGGCACAGGCTTATAAACCGTGTCGACCCGGCTCTTTTGACTCATGGCAATTTTGCGTGTCTCGAATTGATCGACAACTGAATCCCAGCGTGAAAGGCGCGCTGCATCCGATTGATCATCCAACGAAATTGCCGCATCCGGCAGATAATCAAACAGTGTCTCAAGCCGTTCGTGGAAGAATGGCAACCAATGCTCGACACCTTGGTGTTTCCGCCCTGCGCTAACCGCTTCGTAAAGGGGATCATCGGTACCAGCCGCGCCAAACTCGATCCGGTAATTTTGCCGAAACCGCGTGATCGCCGCTTCATCCAATATGATCTCGCTGACGGGTGCCAACTCGATACGATCCAGTTTTTCGGTGGTACGTTGCGTGGCCGGATCAAACCTTCGCGCGCCGTCCAGGACATCGCCAAACAGATCCAGTCGCACAGGTCCACTGTCGCCCGGTGGAAAAATGTCGATGATGCCCCCGCGAATTGCATAATCGCCCGGTTCCATAACGGTAGGCGCCTGAACAAACCCCATACGTACCAAAAACTTACGGAGCGCATCTTCATCGATCCGTCCATCAACCTGTGCCTTAAAGGCCGCCTCTTTTAGCAAATCTCGCGCCGGAACCCGCTGGGTCGCGGCGTTCAGGGTTGTCAGCAAAACAAACTGCGACGGCATGTCGTGCACCAACGCCGCCAACGTCGCCATGCGCGTGGCTGAAATATCCGCATTGGGCGACACCCGGTCGTAAGGAAGACAATCCCAACCAGGAAAGGCTATCACCGGCATATCCGGTTGAAAAAACGCCAACGCAGCCTGCATGGCCGCCAAACGCTTGTCGTCGCGGGCCACGTGGATCACAGGGCGGCCAGAACTGGCAACCTCCTGCAAAATCAGCTTGGCGTCAAAGCCTTCGGGCGCACCGCCCACCAGAATGTGTTGCGCATCACGCATGGTCTGTTCATCCAGTCATGGCCGCGCCGAGGGTTAGCCCAGCGGAGAAATGAGAAAGTTTTGATACATGCCCCAAAGAGAGGTCACAAAGATCGACAGCATTCCAACAAGTTGCACCCAAAACCTGTGCCGTCCCAATCGCCGCCACAGATCTTCGCCTTCACTCTCCTCAGCTTGCAGTCTGCGGGCCGTGCGCACGCTCATGGCGCCGACCAAGGTCATAGGTCCCATCAGCAAAAACACCGCTTGGGCGAATTCTACGCTGTAGAAAAACCCAAGGCCGATCAGCGACGTGTGTACGAAGAATGCGAGCAGTATCAACCAGATACCAGATACATCTGCGATATGAAGAATGCGATTGGTGTTGATCCGGACAAGATCGTGCAAATCAGTAACTGATTGCCCCCCCACGCGACGGGCCCGCAAAACCGTGTCCCAGGGCACGCCCAACACCCAATGGCTGGCAGATGACCAAGCCACGGCAAGCGCGATCCAATACCAAAGATTGGAGAAGCTGCGCATGTCAATGAGTTCGAAAATTGTCTGGCTCAGGTCCAAGGTATATCTGCCTGTAAAGATTTCTAACCGACATACCGCGCTGCGCCGGCAATTCCTAGCCCTTGAGGTGCGCGAATTTACATGGCACCTCTGACACAGTCGTTACGTTGAGGACACCATGACCCAGTTGCCTGCCCCATTCCCGACCGCTCGCTTGCGCCGCACCCGCCAATCCGCAGCTTTCCGCGGACTTGTGCGCGAAAACACTCTGACGGTGGAAGATCTGATCTGGCCTGTGTTTGTACGCGACGGCGAAGGAATTGAAGAGCCCGTGACCTCAATGCCGGGCGTTATGCGCCGATCGGTGGACAAAATCGTCGAGGCGGCTCGTGAGGCCGCTGATCTGGGCATTCCGGTGATTTGCATATTTCCTTACACGGACCCATCGCTCAAGACCGAAGACTGTGCCGAAGCATGGAACCCCGACAACCTGTCAAACCGCGCCACCCGCGCCATCAAAGACGCCGTTCCCGAAATTGCGGTGATGACCGACGTGGCGCTTGATCCCTACAATATCAACGGCCATGACGGCTTTGTAGTGGACGGTCAAATTCTCAATGACGAAACCGTCCAAGCCCTTGTCAAGCAAGCACTTTCCCAAGCTGACGCGGGTGCCGATATCATTGGGCCGAGCGATATGATGGACGGGCGCATCGGTGCCATACGCGCCGCATTGGAGGCCAACGGCCACCAAAACGTTACACTGATGAGCTATGCCGCAAAATACGCCTCCGCCTTTTATGGCCCCTTCCGCGACGCCGTAGGCGCGTCCGGCGCGCTCAAGGGCGACAAAACCACGTATCAAATGGACCCTGCTAACAGCGACGAGGCAATCCGCTGTGTCGCCCGCGACTTGGCCGAAGGCGCCGATATGGTCATGGTCAAACCGGGCATGCCGTATCTGGATATCTGCCGACGTGTCAAAGACAGCTTCGGCGTGCCGACATTCGCCTATCAGGTCAGTGGCGAATACGCGATGATTTCGGCTGCCGCGCAAAACGGCTGGATCGATGGCGACAAGGCCATGCTGGAAAGCCTGATGGCTTTCAAACGGGCCGGATGCGACGGCATCCTGACCTATTTCGCACCCAAAGTGGCGCAATATTTGAATAAACAATGACATGTCGACGCTGTCGCATAGGGTGACAGAACACCTATAATTGCGTATAGTGACGCCAACCCGGAAAAACCGGCGGTAGAAGCAGTAAAAACAAGACACAAACCACATACGGGCAAATGACATGAACAACATGACACGGCGCGGCTTCGCGCTTAGCGGAATGGCAGCTGCGGGCATGACCGCCGCATGCGGCAACGGAGTAGGCTCCAACGGCGCCAACGAGATCGACGCACGAGTCGATGCAACGTTGAATTTTCTCTACTCCGAATACCCAAACACAACCGACCTGCGAGACAAGGCCACCGGTATTCTGGTGATGCCGGTGATCACCGAGGCGGGCTTTGGTTTTGGCGCCGGCTATGGGCGCGGCGCGCTGCGTATCAACAACACAACGGTAGACTATTATTCCGCCACCAAAGGCAGCTTTGGCCTCCAGATTGGCGCGCAACAGCACGCGCACGTCTTGTTCTTCATGACCGAAGGTGCCCTTTCGGAATTCCGCCGTTCCAGCGGCTGGGCCGCCGGCGCCGGAATGGAATATGTTGTCGCCAACGAAGCGGGCAATATGAGCGCTGAAACCACAAACCTGTTGGCTCCGGTCATCGCTGTGATTTTTGCCCAGGCCGGTCTCAAAGTTGGCGCAACACTCGAAGGCGTCAAATACTCGCGCATCATCCCCTAACCCGCGAATGCGGTGTTTGCCGGATATCATCTACACCGAGCGCCACGGAGTTCCGTTGGCGCTCGATCTGTTTTTGCCCGACGGTCCTGCGTCAGGCACGGTTATCCACGCGCACGGAGGTGGCTTTTTCAAAGGCGGCCGTAAAGGCGAACGCACTACCCGCTTTGCAGAAATGCTCACGGCCGAGGGGTTGGCGATGGCCGCCGTGTCCTATCGGCTTGGAACGCCGCCACAGTCCTTGTCAGAAGAGACACGATTGGCGGTCAAAACCAACAAGCACCGTTCAAAACGTCGTGGCCTGAAACTTGCGGACAGGCTTATGGGCAGCGCCTTTGAGGCCGCACGACAAGACCTTGGTGCCGCACTATGCTACGTGACACTTCACCGGCAAGCCCATGACATAAAAACCGAAAAGACGGCCGTACTCGGGATCTCGGCGGGTGGAATCGCCGGACTGGCGGCTGCGCACCCCGCGGAAAACTTGAAAACCAGCTGCCGTCCCGCCGCCGTTGTGGCGCTTGGCTCTGCCTTGGTGCACCCTTGGGCGCTGGATCCGAATGGACCACCGTGCCTGATGATCCACAGCCACTTTGATCGGGTGCTTCCACCGGAAAACGCCCGCCTCGCAGATCAGGCCGCCAAGGACGCCAATGCCCCACTCGCGGTTCATATATGCGATCGAAAAGGCCACAACGCTCCGGCGCAAGCGTTGCTGGATGACGACGCCCCGGACGGGACGCCGTATTGGTCATTAATGATGCAGCTTTTTCGCCGAGCTGGGCTGCTTAACCCATCGCCCGCAGGCGTTTGATCAAGCTCGACGTGTCCCAACGCCCGCCGCCCAGTTTTTGCACGTCTTTATAGAACTGATCGACCAAAGCCGTCACCGGAAGCGAAGCGCCGACCTCGTCAGCGGTATCCAGACAGATGCCCAAGTCTTTGCGCATCCAATCAACCGCAAACCCGTGTTCGAACTCGTCATCGATCATGGTCTCATAGCGGTTCGCCATCTGCCAACTGCCAGCCGCACCACCCGCAATCACATCAACCACCGCGCGCCCGTCCAGACCTGCCTTTTCAGCAAAATGAAGACCTTCGCTCAAACCTTGCACCAAGCCAGCAATACAAATCTGATTGACCATCTTGGTCAGCTGCCCGGCGCCACTTTCGCCAAGCCGTTTGATCGAGCGACCGTAGGCCTGCATAATCGGTTCGGCACTGTCGTAAATCTGCTGATCACCGCCGCACATAATCGACAGAACGCCATTCTCCGCCCCGGCTTGACCGCCGGAGACCGGTCCGTCGACAAAGGAAATTCCGCGCGTCTTAGCCTCCCTGTAAAGCTCGGCGGTCACTTTTGCGGACACCGTTGTGTGGTCCACAAAGATCGTACCCTCAGACATACCTGAAAACGCGCCAGAATCTCCAACGCACACCTGTCGCAGATCGTCGTCATTGCCCACGCAGCACATTACAAAATCCGCGCCTGCGACGGCCTCTTGCGGTGTGGCGCCAAAGCGCCCGCCGTGTTCTTTGGCCCAAGCCTCTGCCTTGGCGGTGGTGCGGTTGAAAACACAAACGTCATGGCCGGCTTTTGCAAGGTGTCCGGCCATCGGATACCCCATTACGCCCAGACCCAAAAAGGCAACTTTCGCCATCTACTTTCCCCTCAACTTCAATCAGCGTATTACTTGTCTCGCCTGACTGGCAAAATGGCAAGGAATTATCCGGGACACCTTTATGACGCTCTTGTTTCAATGGCTTTTGCGCATCGCCAGTGCGCTTGTGATTCTGAGCGTGTGCGCGGTGATTATGGCCTACTATTTGGCCTCCCGTTCGCTGCCAACTTACAACAAGCTTCTGCAAACATCCGCCGTAAGCGCGCCCATCGAGATCGTGCGCGACAATGCCAATGTCCCACATATCTTTGGCGAAACCGATCAGGATGTGTTCTTCGCGCTTGGCTATGCCCACGCGCAGGACCGTTTGTGGCAAATGATTATGCTGCGTCGCACGGTACAGGGGCGCCTTTCCGAAGCGCTCGGCAACCAGACGCTTGAAACAGACACGCTGATGCGGCGCCTTGATCTTGCCAGTCATGCGCGCGCCTCGGTTTCGGTGCAAACCCCGGAAACGCTGACCGCGCTCAAGGCTTACGCCAATGGCATCAACACCCGCATTGACGAGATCAACCTCAACGCGCTTGGCCGCGGTGCGCCGGAACTGTTCATGTTTCCACAGTCTATCGCCCCATGGGTCCCGGCGGACTCCATCGGTATTCAGAAGTTGATGGCACTGCAAATGTCGGGCCATCTTGAGCACGAGGTCATCCGAGCGCGCGTGTCTTTGGCGCTTTCTGATCCCAAACGCCTTGATGACATTCTTCCTTTGGCACCCGGGACCGGTACCGCCGCCTTGCCGGAATACGCCGCACTCATGCCCGAGATGCCGCGCTTCGCGGCATTGACCTCCAAGTCGCAGCCCCCGCTTTCACCATTTCCGCGCTTTGGCATGGCAGGCGCCTCCAACGCATGGGCGGCCGCCACCACACGCAGTGCATCAGGTGGCACTCTTCTGGCCAACGATCCGCACCTCGGCCTGACGGCTCCGGCAATCTGGTATTTGGCGCGGCTTGAGTTGATGACCGGTGGCGTGATTGGCGGGACCATTCCAGGCATCCCTGCTGTGATTACAGGCCGCGGCGACGCTCTTGGCTGGGGCCTAACGGCAGCCCATGCCGACGATCAGGACCTCTTTATCGAAGAGCTCAATCCAACAAACTCCGAAGAGTACCGGACTCCGACGGGCTTCAAACCCTTCCGAACCCGCAAATCGATTATCAATATCAAAGACGCGGCGCCCATCACGATAACACTCCGCTGGACCGACAACGGACCCGTTCTACCCGGTCGTCTTTACGACATCGCAAGCGTCACCCCGCCCGGACATGTTGCCTCTCTGGCTTGGACCGCACTCAATGACGCTGACACCTCAATGAGCGCCATCATGGGCCTGATGCGCGCCCGCGACATTGCCCAGGCAGTATCTGTGTCCGAGGCCCACGTCGCGCCGGTCATGAACCTGACCTTAGCGGACAAGGAAAACATCGCCCTCAAAGTCATCGGGAAACTGCCGCGCCGTGACACCAATCACCAATCTCAGGGCCGCATGCCAAGTCTTGGTTGGCGCAGTGAAAACCGTTGGCAAGGCGCCTTCCCGTTCACAACAAATCCGGGGTTTGTGGCCCCTGTCGGTGGCATCGTCGGCAACACCAACAACAAGGTCGTCGACCGCCCGTTTCCACTTCACATGTCCTATGTTTGGGGCGACAGCCAACGGGTGGAGCGTTGGAAGGGCCTCATGCAGGCCCGCGAAGTGCACACCAGAGACAGCTTTGTCGAAGCCCAGCTTGATACCGTATCGTTCACCGCCCGTGCCTTGTTGCCATTGGTCGGCGCCGATCTGTGGTTCACCGGCGAGGCTGCCGCCAAAGGCACGCGCGAACACCAGCGCCAGCGCGCCTTGACGCTTTTGTCGGAATGGAACGGCGAGATGAACGAACACTTGCCTGAACCGCTGATATTTGCCGCTTGGATGCGAGCCCTTCAGGATCGCTTGATACGTGACGACATAGGAACACTTGCCGATACGTTTACCCACGTGGATCCGGTCTTTATCGAGCGGGTTTTTCGCAATGTCGACGGCGCGGCTCAGTGGTGCAATGTGCGCCAAAGCGCCCCCATCGAAACCTGCGCCGACATGGCGCGACTGGCTCTGGATGACGCGCTAATCGCGATCGAAGAACGCTATGGCCGGCAAATCGAGAGTCTGCGCTGGGGCGACGCACATCAGGCGACGCACGACCATCCGGTGCTCGGCAACGTACCGGTGCTGCGCTATTTCGTGAATATCCGCCAATCCACCTCCGGCGGCGACAACACTCTGCAACGTGGCTTAACTAGCGGTACCGGCGAGCGCCCATTCCAAAACATACACGCCGCAGGGTATCGCGGTGTCTATGACTTTGCCGATCCGGACAGTTCAATTTTCATAATTTCGACAGGTCAGTCAGGACATTTCCTGTCACGCTTTTATGACGATATGGCGCAACTCTGGCGGCGTGGCGAATACATCCCGATGTCACTGGACGAAGAACTTGCCCGCGCGGCCGCTGTCGGTGTCACCCGTATCCAGCCGCACGGTCAATAACGTTACAGGCTTTGGAACTTGCGCGCCTGCCGCAGGGTCCAATGCACCGAAATGGCAAACCCTTCGTCGGTTTGCTCTTCCTGTTCGACCACACCTTCTTTGAACAACCAGGCGCGCTGCTTGCCTTCAGAGAATGACAAATTCAACGTTTCACGGCTCTTTTCCGCTTCAAGGCTCACGGCAATTGCCTGAAACAATGCCTCCAACCCGTCGCCAGTCACCGCAGACACCGCCAGCACGTCGTCCGCTCGGTCGGCTTTTGCCAATACCGCTTCGCGGCGTTCTGGCTCCAGCAAATCAATCTTGTTCCAGACTTCGATCTGCGGCGTTTTCTCATCCATGCCGAGGCTCTCAAGGATCGTGCGCACATCTTCGGCCTGATGCTCGGTTTCTGCATGCGCAATGTCGCGCACATGCAAAACCAAATCTGCTGCCAGGACTTCTTCCAAGGTGGCGCGGAAGGATGCGACAAGCTGCGTGGGCAAATCACTGATAAAGCCCACTGTGTCAGACAAGATCACTTCGAGCCCGTCCGGCAACTCAACCGACCGCATGGTCGGATCAAGCGTGGCAAACAGCATGTCTTTGGCCATGACTTCGGCCCCGGTCACATGGTTGAACAGCGTAGATTTACCAGCGTTGGTATACCCAACCAGAGCAACAATTGGGAACGGCACCTTGGCACGCGCCTTTCGATGCAACTCACGGGTTTTGACAACCTTGGCCAATTGTCCGCGCAAACGCACCAACTGATCATCAATCGCCCGCCGGTCGGCCTCGATCTGGGTTTCGCCGGGACCACCAACAAACCCAAGCCCGCCACGTTGACGCTCAAGGTGGGTCCAGGCCCGCACCAATCGCGTACGCTGATAACTCAGCGCGGCCATCTCGACCTGCAACACGCCTTCACGAGTGCGCGCCCGATCCGAGAAAATCTCAAGGATCAGACCGGTGCGATCGAGGATTTTGACTTTCCACGCTTTTTCCAGATTGCGCTGCTGCACAGGGCTGACAGGCCCGTCAATCAGGACCAGCTCGACCTCGTTGGCCTCAAACATCGCGCGAAGCTCTTCGATCTTGCCGGTCCCAAACAAGGTGCCAGGCTGGGCTTTGGCCAACCGCACAGTCGTTGACCCAGCAACCTCAAGGTTTGGCAAAGCAGCCGCAAGTGCGACAGCCTCCTCCAGAGCGGAAGAGGCCTCACGCCGGTCATCGGCGCCAGTGATATCGGGATGCAGGACCCAAGCGCGGGTAACCTGCGTTTCATGCTCCATCAAGAGGCGTCTTCACCTTCATAAAGCGAGATAGGCTGAGCAGGCATGATGGTCGAAATCGCGTGCTTATAGACCAACTGGCTCTGCCCATCTCGGCGCAGCAACACACAAAAATTATCAAACCAGGTGATAACACCCTGAAGTTTGACACCGTTGATCAAAAAGATAGTAACCGGAACTTTGGTTTTCCGGACGTGGTTCAAAAATGCGTCTTGGAGATTCTGTCGATCCGAAGCCATTGTGCTTGCCTTTGTTCTTGTGTGTGCGTCGGGTGCGGGTAAGTCGTGCGATAGGAGTATGGAGTGCGATTTTCGGAGTTTCCAGCCTAAAATGTTATTTTCGAGCAAGGGCTTGAACCCGATCGCATCATTTCTGCCACAGATCGGGCGACATAAGCGCAATAATCGCCAAGGTTTCCAGTCGCCCCAAAACCATCGCAGCGCACAAAATCAGTTTTGTGGCACTGTTGAGGTCATAAAGCTCAATAGGCACATCCGGTGCCATTTGGGTCAACGGGCCTGTGGTGGTCAGGGCTGAGATCGCGAGGATCAAGGCGTCTTCAAAACTGCTGCCAACCATCGCGAGCGCAACGGTCACCGCGGCAAGTGACATGGCAAACAGCATGAAAAACACCCAGGCAATCACCGCGCCCCGCCGTCTGATCCGCCGCGCACCTATACGGCGGTTGCCGATAACAACGGACGGATGCACCAACCGTTCCATCTCACCCAAACCCTGCAAATACAACGCATACACCCGCAAAAGTTTGACACCTCCTGCCGTGGTGGCCACGCCACCGCCGATAAGCGCAAGCGACATCAGCAGGAACCCGGGCGTCCCTAGTCCCGACCAATTGCGTGCTTCCGCCCACCCGGCACTTTCAAATCCCGTTGTGGTCAAGAAGCTCAAAGTTGTAAAAAGCCCGCCCCAAGCGGCCAAAAATGCAGACGACCAGTCAACGCCGCCCTCGTCGCTGAATGTGAAACCCCAATGGCGCAAAAACAGGAACGAAGGCACCACCACGACGATCAGAAACCCAAGACGCAATTCTGGGTCGTGCCACAGATTTGACCGTCGAACATTGCCGGCATCAGACGAGAACGTCGCCCGCGACAGGGCAAACAGCAGGAACAGAAAGATGATGAATTCGCCGCCAATACCAGACAGGCCTTCATCTACTCCATGCGAGCCGATGATCCCGCTGGTGGACATCGTTGCCATAGCATACATCGAGGCCTCCAGCGGCCGTTCTCCGAGAACCAAAAGCATGATGGCAAGGGCAACGCTCAGCCCCACGTAAATCGGCAGCAGCGTTTGCCCACTGCGCAGCCAGCGTTTCATCGGATCCGCCCGCTGCATCTGGCCGCGCGACGCGCTGATCTGTCCGGGCTCTCCCAGCGCCGTGACCTCATAGCCCCCAAGCGACAACGGCGCAAACACGGCGCCCGCCGCCACCCACATCAACAATCCGCCAAACCAACCCACCAGAGCCCGCCACAAGTGGATCGAATCCGACACGGCTTCGGGATACCGAATGACGCTGGCGCCTGTCGTGGTAAGGCTGCTCAGCATCTCGAAATAGGCATCCACAAAGGTGATGGACCCCATTGCCTCGTAATACGGCATCGCAAGGATTGCAGGCAGGATAGTGAACGCAAAAAACAAGGCCCGCAAATTGTCTACTGTGCGGGTTCTCCGACGGGTCCCCGCCAGCGCCAACGCTATCATGCCACTGACAAACAGCACCAACAGGCCACTGTAAAAAAACATGCGCGCAAAGAAATGAAAGTCCTGCACAGAGGCAACAATGGCCGGCACAAACATGCCCACACCAGATGCGGCCACAATGTATAGAAACAACGGCAGTTTCAGATCGCGCGCGCTCATGACATCAGAAGAAGTCGATCGACACCTGAAGGAGCCGCTCAACTTCAGGAACATCTGCCGCAAGACTGAACAGTGCGATCACGTCGCCCTCGTCAATGCGTATGCCGCCACGTGGCTTGTGCACCTCTTTGCCTTTGAGGATTGCGCCAATCAAAACGCCTTCGGGAAAATCAATGTCGCGCAGCAACTGCCCCGCGATGGGCGACGTGGACAGAACCTCCGCCTCGATGATCTCGGCCTCCGCATCCCCAACCGAATAGACCGATTTTACCCGACCGTGCCGGATGTGGCGCAGAATAGAACTCACCGTGGTCGCACGCGGGTTGATGAAAGCATCAATATCCAAAGGCTGCATGAGGGGTGTCAGTGTCGGGTCGTTGATCAATGCAATCGCCAGTGGGCACCCCGCTGATTTTGCACGCACCGAGGCCAACATGTTGGTTTTGTCGTCATCAGTCACCGCCAAAACCGCATCAGCGCGTTCCACGCCAGCCTCCGCCAACAAGGCCCCGTCCAATCCGTCGCCATTCAAAACAATCGTGCGCTCGAGCTTCTCTGCGGCATTCTCTGCCGTCGCGCGATTGCGCTCAATCACCTTGGTACGCACGCGATTGACCTGGCTTTCCAGACGCTGCGCCACCATCAGGCCCACATTGCCACCGCCGATAATAATCGCGCGATCCTGCTTTTTCTGGGTCTTGCCAAAGACCTCCATCGTGCGCGCCACATCCTCGGCAAAGGTAAAGACGTATATCTCATCGCCGACAAAAAGCTGATCGCCAGGCTCCGGCGCAAACAGGCGACCGTGCCGTCGCACACCGACGACCACGGCGCGAAGTGTAGAAAACAGGTCTGTCAGTTGGCGCAGCGGCGTGTTCACGACTGGACAGTCTTCCTCAAGCCGAATGCCAAGCATCTGCACTTTGCCATTGAAAAACATCTCTGTGTCAAACGCCCGAGGTGCGCTAAACCGCTTCAGCGCCGCTTCCGCCACCTCGAGTTCCGGCGAAATCACCACGTCAATTGGCATGTGTTCGCGCCGGTAAAGG
This sequence comes from Shimia sp. Alg240-R146, assembly GCF_947331465.1. Lineage (GTDB taxonomy): Bacteria > Pseudomonadota > Alphaproteobacteria > Rhodobacterales > Rhodobacteraceae > Shimia. The sequence continues at coordinate 1,111,758 of NZ_CAMZOK010000002.1, forward strand.
TCCGAATACACCACATTCAAATATGACCTGCTGCGCAGTCGCGCAATCTTGCGCGGCACTTCAAAAACCGAATGCGCGACCTGACAGGTGACCATATTCACCTCGTCCGAATAGGTGGCCGCGATCACCATGTCGGCATCCCGTGCCCCTGCCCGATCCAGAATTTCAGGATAACTTGCAAAACCGGCGATGCCTTGCACATCAAGCGTATCGGTGGCGCGACGCACCAACTCGGGGTTGCTGTCCACCACCGTCACATCATTGTTTTCACCTGACAAATGGCGCGCGATCTGCCACCCGACCTGCCCGGCCCCACAGATTATGACCTTCATGAGTTTTCCCCGTCGGCTTTGCGTCAAGAGATGACAGATGCCACCAGCCGCGTCAAACACTACCATTGACCTTTACGCGTGGTTCAGGCTTTCTTTTAGAGTGTTATCAGGGGGTTCCAGTATGCTGAGATCTATCAGCGCGGTTTTGGTTTTAGGAGTGGCCCTTGGCGCCTGCGCGCCAACGTCTTATGTCAGCTACTCAAAATCCGGCGCGTCCGGCGACACCACAACGCGCACCTTTGCGCAGTGCCGGCAAGAGGCCAACGTCCTGTTTCCCGCGGCAGTGTTCACCGAATCCACCCCGGGTTTCGGCGGCTATGGCAGCATTTACTCCGGGGGATATGGCGGCGGCTTCGGCGGTAGCTACGTTCGGGCCAGCGACGCCAATGCCCCGTTGCGCGCGCAACACCTCAGTGATTGCATGACCCTTAAGGGCTATCGACAGGTGGTGCATCCGATCTGCACCACGGCGCAACTTGGCGGGCGTCAATATCAGACCGTGACAAAGCCCCCGTCCGGCGGGTCTGCCAACATCTGCGCGGTGCGGACCGAAAACCGCACCACAGCTTTGATTGATCTCAACAAACCGCTTTAAAAGGACCGCCGCCATGAAACGGATCGCCTTTATCTGCTTGATGCTGACGTTTGTCGCTGGCTGCACGGACTTTCGCCAGATGTACAAACCGGGGGTGACCCGCACGCAACTCAACATTGACCAAGGCGCCTGCAATTCTGACGCCGCTGCACGGTACCCGCCACGAATTGTGACCGATTGGGTGCCTATCTATAACAGCGATGGCAACATTATCAGCCACCGTGTTGAGCAATATGACATCAACGAAGCCCGCCGCCGTGAGGGCGCGCGCAGCTGTATGATTGCCGGTGGCTACGAATGGACCACAATCCCGTTTTGCAAAGAAGAGCAAACGGCGGGCCGCTCATTTGCGCCGATCACAACCTTGCCGCCCCTAAATGCCAACATCTGTGGCCTGCGCACCGACAGCGGTCGCGTGTTGATCGACCTCAGCAAACCACTCTAACCAACCGCGCCAGGTTGGCCTGACCAACCGTCAGCCTGCTTGGCGCGACTCCTCGTCGCTTTCATCGTCAGACACCCGCGCAACCCGAGCGCCTGCCTTATTTGAGGTGACCACACCCAGTGATTTAAGTTTGCGGTGCAACGCGCTGCGCTCCATACCGACGAAACTGGCAGTGCGGCTGATGTTGCCGCCAAAACGGTTGATTTGCGTCAACAGGTACTCGCGTTCAAACGCCTCACGTGCCTCACGCAGCGGCAAAGTCGCCAAAGCGCCTGAGAGCACGACACGGCCCTCTTCTTCACTTGCTCCGCCTTCATCCGGCAATTCACCGGCTTCAATTGCACCACCGGAGTCGCCCAAAATCAGAACCCGTTCGATCAGGTTCTTTAGCTGTCGCACGTTCCCCGGCCAAACCATGGTTTGCATCAACGCAATCGCATCGTCGCTCAGGTCCCGCAAAGGCAGCCCCTGTTGCTCGTGAAAACTTGCAATAAAATGCGACACCAAAGACGGAATGTCCTCGCGTCGCTCTTCAAGCGACGGCACCGCAATCGGCACAACATTCAGCCTGTGAAACAGCTCCTGCCGGAACGTTCCCGCGTCAATTTCCACCTGCAAATCCTTGTTTGTTGACGAAATCACCCGCAAGTCGACTTTGACCTTTTCGGATCCGCCAACCCGTTGAAATTGCTGGTCCACCAACACGCGCAGAATTTTTGACTGCGCGGCAAGCGGCATATCAGACACTTCATCAAAATAGATGATGCCGCCATTTGCTTGCTCCAGCAGCCCGGGCTCAACACCACGCTCAGCGCTTTCGCGACCAAACAGCATGTCTTCCACCCGATCCGGATCCATCCCCGCACAGTTGACCGTGACAAACGGTGCCGCCGCGCGGTTGGAATTGGTGTGGATATAGCGCGCAGCCACATCCTTGCCACCGCCCGCAGGCCCCGTCAGCATCACCCGACCGTTTGAGCGTGTGACCTTGTCCAATTGACTGACCATCGCCTTAAACGCGGCGCTCTCGCCAACCAGATCGGCTGGCGTTCCATCCTGACGTTTCAGCTCTGTGTTCTCGCGACGCAGGCGGCTTGTTTCCATCGCGCGCCGGATGACCACCATCAGCTGGTCGATGTTGAACGGTTTCTCGATAAAGTCATAGGCGCCTTGCTTGATCGCGGCGACCGCAATCTCAATATTGCCGTGTCCCGAAATGATCACCACCGGCACCTCGGGATAGTCGTGCTTGACCGCTTTCAGGATGTCAATGCCATCCATGTTGCTGTCCTTGAGCCAAATATCGAGGATCATCAGCGCGGGCTGCAAATCGTTCACGGCTTTCATCGCGTCGTCCGAATTTCCGGCCTTCCGCGTCGCAAAACCCTCATCTTCCAAAATGTCGGAAATCAACTCGCGAATATCGCGTTCGTCGTCCACAATCAGAATGTCACTCATACTGCCACCTCACCTTTCTTCTTGTCATTCCCCGCATTTGATCCAGCTTTGCGGACGGGCAATGTGATCCTCGCCATCGCGCCAGCGCGGGAATTCTGTTCAAACACCGGCGCATCCAGCAATTCAAGCTGACCGCCATGCTCTTCGATGATCTTCTTCACAATCGGCAGGCCAAGGCCCGTGCCTTTGTCCCGCGTTGTGACATAAGGCTCAAACAACCGCGCCCGATCTGCCGGCAACCCAATTCCGTTGTCAGCAATCGTGATCACTGCTTCGTCCTTTTGCACCGAAAATGCCACCCGAACCTCGGGAACCGCCACCGCGTCAGGATCTTTTTCCTGCAAGCTTTCAATGGCTTCGCCCGCATTCTTGATCAAGTTCGTCAGGGCTTGCGTGATCATGGTGCCATCCAGTTCCGCGATCACGGCCTCATCTGGAATGTCATTGCGGAAGGTCACGTCAGGTTGACCTGCCTCCTGAAGCAGCAGCACGCCCTGCACCAGTTCCGTCAAATCGACGTCTTTGCGATCCGGCTCCGGCATCCGCGCGAATTTGGAAAACTCATCCACGATGCGACGCAGATCGTTGGTCTGGCGCACAATAACATCGGTCATTTGCTCCAACGAGGCGCGATCTTCTCCGACTTGCGAGGCGAACTTGCGTTTGATGCGTTCCGCGCTCAGCTGAATGGGCGTCAGCGGGTTTTTGATTTCATGCGCGATGCGGCGGGCAACATCACCCCAAGCGGCCATACGCTGAGCAGACACCAGGTCAGTGACATCTTCAAAGGCCACAACATACCCTTCCAGCGAGCCGTCATCACGGCGGCGGGTGGCCATCCGCACCAAAAGATTTTCCAACCGACCACTGCGGGTGACCTTGATCTCCTGCTGCGCAACTTCTCGTCCGCCGCCTTTAAGCTCTTGCAACAAGGCGCCAAATTCAGGGACCGCAACCGCCAGCGCCACGTCCTGTTGATCATCGGACCACTCCAGCAACCGCTGCGCCGATCGGTTCACAAACGCGACGCGCCCCTCGCCATCCAGCCCCACAACCCCAGACGTTACAGAGCTCAATACGCTGTCAAACATGCGCCGCCGGCGTTCGATCTGGCGATTGTTGTCCAAAAGCGTCTCGCGCTGCGCCTTCAACTGTTTGGTCATCTGGTTGAAATACCGGCCCAACATCGCGATCTCGTCGTCGCCATCTTCTTCCAGAACCTGAACGTCAAGATCCCCTGCCCCGACCCGCTGGGCCGCACCGGTCAAACGGCCAACAGGGCGCGACAGGCGTTCGGCAAACCACATGCCCATCCAGATCGCGGCCAAAATCAGGATCAACGCAAAGCCGATATAAATCAGGCCAAATTCGAACAGAACCCGCCCCCGTTCACTCTCCAATTGCTCATAAAGCTTCGCGGTTTCACGCGTTTCGTCCAGCAGATGAAATATCTCGGCATCTACTTCACGGCTCACATACAAAAACAGATCAGTAAAGGCATCAAGACGCACCAAGGCCCGCAACTCTCCGTTTTCCAGATCACGCACGATTTTCAGCCCGGTATTGGTCGCCGCCTGAAACGTTTCACGATCCGGTTCATCGTAGCCAAACAAATAGGACCGCTCTCCGCGGGCGCGAATTTCACCGGTTCCATCGATGACATACGCCTCGCTCAAACCACGCTGAATCTGGCTCTGACCGTTGGTCAGCACAACTCTCAGGTCACCCTCATCCATCACAAATGTGCGCCGGCGGTTCTCGTCCAGAAATTCACCCAACGCTTGCGCGTCCGCTTCAAGGTCGATCACATGTTCCGCTTCATAAGCCTGCGCGGCGGCCACGGAATTGCCGATCACCTGTCGTACGCGATCGCTGAACCAACCCTCAAGGCCGATGTTTACCGTGAGACCAGCAAAAACCGCCACGGTCACAGCCGGCACCAGAGCCAGTACCGCAAACGCGCCGGTGAGACGCAGGTGCAACCGCGACCCCGCCGATTTTGCCCGTCGTGACGAGATTACGCTGGCCACGCGGCGCAACACCAACGCCGCCACAACCAGCACGTAAACCAAATCGGCCAACAAAATGGAGCGCAAGGCGCCGGACGTGGCGCCCAATGCAAATGGGCCCATCGCTAAAAACGTGCTCAGAGCCAGAGCTGGCCCAAGCACAACCAACCCCAACGTTGCGACATTCTGGACACGCCTAAGGCGCCGCAAACGCTGAAATCTAGCCCATCGCGTGGTTTCTGTCCGGCTAAACACCCGACGACCTCAACTGATATAGTGTCGACATCGCGACACACCGCCATATTATGTGTGATCAATGACCTGCGGCCAAAACGTCACGGTTATGTGGCCTATTTACATCAACTTGCGTCTGCGTGTCACGTGAATATCCAGATCGGTGATCTTTTTCCGCAACGTATTTCGGTTGATGCCAAGCAAATCGGCACATTTCGCCTGATTTCCACCAGTGGCATCCAATGCAATCTCGATCAACGGCAGTTCAATCTCGCGCAATATGCGCCCATACAGCCCGGCGGGCGGCAACATATTGCCGTGCAAGTCAAAATAACGACGCAGATGCCGCGCGACAGACGCAGACAGCTTTTCAGTGTCTTCCCCCCCCAAGAGCGGACCCACCTGAGGCTGCGCGCCCAACACCATTTCGGCCTCGGTGCGCGAAATTTCTTCACTTTGCGCAGTAAGAACCAAACGCCGAACCGCATTCTCCAGTTGACGCACATTGCCCGGCCAACTGTAGGCTCTGAACATCTCAATCGCATCTTCCGAGAACATCCGCATCGGCGCACCATCTCGCTCCGCGCGATTCAGGAAATGGGTCACCAGCAACGGAATGTCATCCACCCTTTCGCGCAGGCTCGGCACGTGCACAGTTGCACCATTCAAGCGATAATACAGATCCTGCCGCACACTGCCCTTTTCCATCGCCTGCTGCAGGTCAATTTGGCTGGTTGCCATGAACCTCGGGTTTTGTTCACCCGGAGCGTCAATCATGCGCACAATCCGCGCCTGAATGTCGTCGTCGATGTCACCGATTTCATCAATCAGAATGGTGCCGCCCTTGGCTTTGGCCAACACCCGTGCCGGCCCTTCAAGGTCCACGAGTTCAGATGCGTTTGCGACCACAAATGGCAATGATCGGCGATCCGAAAAGTCATGAATTTCACGAGCAATCAATGATTTACCGGTTCCGCTTTCACCGGAGATCAGCACCGGAAGATCCGTATTCATCACCCGCGCCACAAGCCGGTAAAGGGCCTGCATCGCAGGGGTACGACCCACCAGCGGCAACTCGTCCGGGCGTTCTTTTTCGCCCTGCGGTTCTGCTGGCGCGCGTCGTTTCAATTCTAACGCCTTGCCTGTGCGCTTCATCAAATCCGGCAGATCAAACGGCTTGGGCAAATAGTCATATGCCTCCGCTTCGGCCGCTTGAATCGCAGTCATGATCGTGTTTTGTGCCGAAATCACAATCACCGGCAAACCGGGGCGGTCCTCGGCAATCTTAGGCAGCATCTCAAGGCCATTGCCATCCGGCATGACCACATCCGTAATCACCACGTCGCCTTTGCCCTCAGCGACCCAGCGCATCAGGGTGGTCAACGACGATGTCGCGTGCACTTTGCACCCCGCCCGCGTCAACGCTTGCGTTAAAACCGTGCGGATCGTGCGGTCATCATCCGCAACCAGAACCGTGCCATCCATCAGTGGCTCCCCTCATATTGTGCTATTACGTCTTTGCCTGCGCGCGGCAAAGATAGTTTGAAAACCGTGCGCCCAGGCACGCTGTCCACAGAGATCATGCCGCCGTGGTCCGAGATGATTTTGCTGACCAACGCCAACCCCAATCCGGTGCCGTTTTCCCGCCCCGACACAAAGGGATCAAAGATATCTCCCTGAATGTCCTGCGGCAAACCCGGCCCGTCATCGATGATCTCGACTTGCAGGGGCAACAGACGGCCACCGCCGTCCGCCCGCCGCAGGCGAAAACTGTGCTCATAGTAGGTCTTGATCCTGATTACGCCTTTTTTGTCAGCGGCTTCCGAGGCGTTCTTCAACAGATTCAACACCACCTGAACCAACTGATCGGCATCGCCTGCTGCCGGTGGCAGCGACGGATCGTAGTCCTCTATGATGGCCATATGGGCACCAAAACCCAACAATGCAGACCGCCGCGCACGATCCAGAACGTCGTGAATATTGACGGGCTTCTGCGCAGGAAGAGACAGATTTCCGAATTGCTCGACCTGTTCGAGCAGCTTCACAATCCGGCGGCTTTCCTCGACAATCAGATCCGTCAGTTCGAGGTCTTCCTGGCTGAGGTTCATGGACAGTAACTGCGCGGCACCGGTGATGCCTGCCAGAGGATTCTTGATCTCATGTGCCAGCATTTCCGCCATGCCAATTGCCGATTTTGCAGAAGACTTCACGCCATGGCTTCGGGTCAGCCGCCCGGCCAATTCGCGGGAAGAAATCATAAACAGCATTTCGCCGTCGGATTCCGTCACCGGAGCGATCTGCAGATTGCATTGCACGGGCGGCCCCTCGCCGGTGCCAACGTCCGCATCATTCACAAACAAAGGCGTGCCATGCGCACGCGCACGGCGAAACGCATCCTCCAGCGGCGCGTCAATCATAACCTTGTCCCAGATCGGCTGCCCCGCCATCGCTTTCGTGGATGCGTTCAGAAACGTCTCGGCTGCCGGATTGAGGTTCAGGATATTGTCGTCACGATCCACCAGCAACGCAGGGACCGGCATTGAATTCCATATCGGGGTGTCGGTGCTCATGCGGCCTCTTCTTTGGTATTGTTATTGCTTTGATCAGCAAGCGCATCCGGCAAAAATGCCAGCACCTCTGCTGCGTCGCGACTGGTCAATACCTGCCGACGCAAAACAGTTCCCGTGCCGACGCCGTCCATGAACCAGCCCAGATGTTTGCGTGCCACCCGAAGCCCCAACTCGGCGCCATAAAACGACAACATCGCCTCATAGTGCCCCTGCACCACCTCACAAAGCGCCGCGCCGGTTGGCACTTCTGGCGCAGGCGCGCCAAACAGCTCTGCCGCGATTTGCGCCAACAGCCACGGCTTGCCCTGCGCCCCGCGCCCCACCATCACGCCATCCGCACCCGACGCCTCGATTGCAGTACGCGCCTTCGCGCTATCGGTGATGTCCCCGTTTGCGATCACAGGAACCGTCACCACATCCTTGACGGCGGCAATCGCGGCCCAGTCGGCGTGACCTTTATAAAACTGGCACCGTGTGCGTCCGTGAATGGTGATCATTTGAACGCCGGCATCCTCTGCTCGCCTTGCGAGCTCAGGCGCGTTCAGCATGTCGTCGTCCCATCCCAATCGGGTTTTCAGCGTCACCGGAATGTCCACCGCATCCACAACCGCTTCAATCAACGTCAGCGCATGGTCGAGATCTTTCATCAAAGCCGACCCGCTGGCCCCGGCACCGCTGGCACTGGTCACCTTCTTCGCCGGACAGCCCATGTTGATGTCAATCAGCGTCGCACCACTGGCCTCAACCTGCCGCGCGGCTTCGGCCATCCAGTGGGCTTCGCGTCCGGCCAACTGCACCGATGTGGTCGCCTCACCAAATCCAAGCTCGGCTCGCTCCCGCACGCCGGGCTTCGCTTGGACCATTTCCTGACTTGCGACCATCTCGCTCACCACAAGACCTGCGCCAAACCGCGACACCAAATCGCGGAACGGGCGATCCGTGATGCCCGCGAGCGGCGCCAGAAAGACCGGCGGGTCTAAAGTCAGGTGTGCGACTTGAACGGTCACTTGCTTAATCCTTGTGCATTGAGGTCTAGCTATCTGAGTCTCAACATGCCCTCAATGAATATGTCGCGCAAAAAGTTACAGATTTACGCATTTGCCTAATTTTTAATCACACACATGGGGTCGATTGCCTCTCGGCGTTGCAGGATTTAGACAGAGTTCATGACCAAGCCTCTTCAAAAAACGGCGGCAGTGATTGTTGCTGCAGGACGCGGAACCCGCGCCGGACCTGGTGCCCCCAAACAGTGGCGCCCTCTGGCAGGAAAACGCGTGATCGACTGGACTTTGGCGGCCTTTGAGACCCACCCGGATATCGACGAGATTGTGCTGGTTCTGCACCCTGACGACCGCGCGCTTGCCAAATCCTTGCCGGGCAAACATGTCTCGGGCGGCGCGACGCGCGATGCTTCGGTACACAACGGGTTGGAGGCGCTAGCGCAGAGCGACACAACACACGTTCTAATTCACGACGTGGCACGCGCCGGAATCGATCCGGACACCATCACTGCGGTGATCACCGCGCTGCAAAACGGCGCGACAGGCGCGGCGCCTGCCCTCCCTGTCACCGACGCCTTGTGGCACGGCAACAATGGCGCCGTCTCCGGCACGCAAAACCGAGAAGGTCTGTTTCGCGCGCAGACCCCGCAAGGCTTTGAGTTCGCATCAATTCTCAAAGCGCACCGCGCTCATGACGGGGGTGCCGCCGATGACGTGGAAATCGCCCGCGCCGCAGGGATAAACGTGGCCATCACCGAAGGCCTTGAAACCAATATGAAAATCACCACAGCAGACGATTTTGGCCGGCTGGAACAACACCTGAGAGGCACTATGGACATTCGATTGGGCAATGGTTTTGACGTGCACGCGTTTGAAGACGGCGACCACGTCATTCTGTGTGGCGCACGCATTCCGCACAACAAGGCTCTCAAGGGGCACAGCGATGCCGACGTCGGAATGCACGCCGTCACAGACGCCATTTACGGCGCATTGGCGCAGGGTGATATCGGCCGTCACTTCCCGCCAAGCGATATGAAATGGAAAGGCGCTGACAGCCGGATTTTCCTCGAGCATGCTGTGCAATTGGCTTCCGATATGGGCTTCAAAATTGCCAATATCGACTGCACTCTGATTTGTGAGCGTCCAAAAATCGGCCCCCACGCGCCTGCGATGATTGCGCGTATGGCCAACATCATGGGGCTCGACGAAAATCGTGTTTCCATCAAAGCTACAACCAGCGAAACACTTGGCTTTACCGGCCGCGAAGAAGGCATTGCCGCAATAGCAACCGCAACACTGGTGACAAAATGAGCAAGATGATCACAACCTTTTTCGGCGTCGGCCACCTGCCCGCCGCGCCCGGCACGTGGGGGTCTCTCGCCGCCCTTCTGATTGGTTGGGCAGCGGAACGCTATGTTGGTCTCTGGCTACTGGTTGTTCTGACAGTCCTCGCGGTCATCCTTGGGTTCTGGGCTTGTCAACGCGACCTCGCCGATCGTCCCAGCGAGGACCCGTCTGAGATCGTAATCGATGAGGTTGCCGGCATGTGGATCGCTCTGCTCTTTCCGGCGATTGCCTTTGGCATGCGCGATATGTCGATGGTCTGGCCCGGCCCGATTGCGGCCTTTCTGTTCTTTCGCCTGTTTGACATCCGCAAGCCCTGGCTGGTGGGCCGGGCCGATCGGCGGCACGACTATGTCGGCGTCATGCTGGACGACATTTTGGCAGGTGTCTTTGCGGGCCTCGCCACGCTTGTTGCCGCCGCGATTTATCATGTGGTGCTGATGTGACGGTTGATGTGGCCGAACTTCTGCAGGCCTGCCGCGCCGCCAACCTGCGCGTCGCAACCGCCGAAAGCTGCACCGCTGGAATGGTCGCAGCTGCACTGACAGATGTTGCTGGAAGCTCCGATGTGTTTGAGCGCGGGTTTGTCACCTACACCAACCTTGCCAAAACCGAAATGCTCGGCGTGAGAGAGGCCACCCTCGCCGCCGTTGGCGCAGTGTCCGAGGAAGTTGCTCGCGAAATGGCCCTTGGGGCGCTGGTAAATTCCGACGCCCAACTGGCGGTGTCGATCACCGGCATCGCTGGCCCCGGCGGATCAGAGTTCAAACCCGAAGGACGTGTTTGCTTCGGGATTGCTCTTCGCAACGGCTGTCAAACTGAAACCATCGAATTTGGCGCCATGGGCCGTGCTCAGGTGCGCACCGCCGCGCGGAATCACGCACTCGACCTGCTGCAAAGAGCCGCCTCCGCAAAATGATGCCTAAATAGTCACCACACCCCCAATCACGCCCATTTTTTAATCACATTGCAAAACGCCCACGTTTGAGGCGTCCTGCTTTCACTTGCGCCTTTGTTCTGTGCAGCTTTTCGGCTCTTTGGCTGAAAAACCATCACTTACGGGATAAGAGGGAATAAATATGAACGGAGCGGACACCGCATGGATCATCGTGGCGACAGCCTTGGTCCTGTTCATGACACTGCCGGGGCTGGCACTGTTTTACGGCGGCCTCGTACGGGCAAGAAACGTACTCAGCGTCTTTATGCAAACCTACGCCATCGCCTGCTTGATGAGTGTGCTCTGGCTGGCATTCGGCTACTCCATCGCTTTCGGCAATGACGGCGGCGCGACCTCTGTCTGGGGTGGCCTTGGCAAAATGTTCCTGTCTGGCGTCACTGCTGACAGCCTGTCGGGCACCCTGCCCGAAGTGCTGTTCTTTGCGTTCCAGATGACCTTCGCGATCATCACGCCAGCCTTGATTGTCGGGGCATATGTTGAACGGATCGGCTTTGGCTTTGTCCTGCTGTTCTCCGGCCTCTGGATGCTCCTGTGTTATGCACCGGTTGTGCACTGGATCTGGGGCGGCGGCATGATGGCCGACGGCGGCATCTTTGGCGAAATCGGTGTACGTGACTTTGCCGGTGGCATTGTGGTGCACGAAACCGCAGGTCTTGCTGCGCTGGTGCTGGCTGTAATGCTCGGCGCGCGCAAACACCGCACAACGCCGCCGCACGCGCCTTGGATGGTGATGATTGGTGCTGCCATGCTTTGGGTTGGCTGGTTTGGCTTTAACGGCGGCTCGCAACTCGCGGCAGATGGCGGCGCAGCCATGGCGCTCACAGTGACCCACATTTCCGCGGCCACCGCGTCGCTGACATGGGCTTTGTGGGAACGCATCAAATACGGCAAAGCGTCACTGGTTGGCTTGGTGACAGGTACCATCGCGGGTCTAGCTTCGATCACACCTGCGTCGGGTTTTGTCGGCCCGGTTGAGGCGCTACTCATCGGTGCCGTCGCGGGCATCCTGTGTCAGGAAGCTGTGAACCTCGTACGCAACAAATTCAACATCGACGATACGCTCGACGTTTTTGCAGTGCACGGCGTCGGCGGCATCTTCGGTACGCTCATGATCGCGGTCTTCGGCCAGGGCGCTTGGGTTGCCCAACTTGGCGGCCTCGCCATCGTTGGCGTCTTCACTGTTGTCGTGACTTTCGTGCTGGTGAAACTGGTTGGTCTGATCACGCCACTGCGGGTGGATGAAGAAACCGAAGTCAACGGCCTTGATCTCGCGGTGCACGGTGAACGCGCCTACGACATCGCCTCATAAGATACTGGAACGACACTCCAACTGGGGCGGCCTTCGGGTCGCCCCTTTTCTTTTTGGCGATGCTCGCATCTGGAGTTGCTCCCAGAAATCCCAGAAGCAAGCATTGGGCCGAGTGCGGCGAATGCAAACTTTGAGCCCAAAGTGTCGAACGCTGCACATTGAACATTTGTCAGCAATGCTCAGGGAGCAGACTTCGCGCGTTCACTACATAGACCAATCTGCACTTACACCGTCTCAGCCGGTCTCTTGGGAGTGTTGAATAAGAGACTCCCGAAGGAGCCCTTTGGTTGTCATTTATTTGAGATGTTTATGACGTCTCCCAACATCCAATTCTTGAACCAGTCTTCACCGATTGGGCGATACAGACGGAACAGGAAGAACCAGTCGTTGGCGTTGGTGGCGCTTTCGGTCGTCACCCAGTTGGCTTCATACCCTTCCGGCACGTTGTCCAAGTTTGGCGCATAGAAAACGTCGACTGAGCCGTCGTCATTCTTGACCATCTTGTCCAGATCCTTGGTCGATGCGCCAACACGATCCACGCCGCGATTAAAGTTCTTGGTTTCCATGTTGTACACGATCGCCGACCAGAAATCTTCCGCAGGCACGTCGGCAGGAACGTTGAGTTTATATGTGTCTTCACCGTTCAGCATGTTCCCGTCTGAATCACGCAAACCCGTCAAATAGAACGTCGCGCCACCCAGCTTGTTTGGAAGGAAGGTGACATAGAAGTAAGACGCGGCACGTTTGTCGATAAGGATTTCGTCACCATCTTCAAACGGGAAGCCCAACCCGGCCTGAGGGCCAAAGTTCCAGAACGACCATTCGCTCAGTTTTTCGCCATCCTTAACCCACAGCGGCGCAACGGTTTCACCTTCTGTTATGAACTTCTTCTGCATGTAAGCGTAGGCAAGCTCCAGACCTTCAAGCGCGGCTTTCTTCTGGATTTCAGTAGGTTCAAACGCCTCGCCTTTCTTGATACCGATGCTTTGCAGCATTGAGTACATTGCGCGGTCTTTCTCACGGATTGGGTTGCCTTGAACCACATCGTTGATGTCTTCGATGAAGGTCATGTTGTAATACGGCAGACAATCGTAAGGCAGGTCCGTCGCATCCAGATAATGCGTTGGCTCAATATTCCCGCTCACAGCTTCTTCCAGAGAGTAGATCTTAAGGCCTTTGGCATGCTCGCCAGCTTCGGCATGCGTCGCGCCGTTCAACAGTGTTGGGCGGAACGAAAAGGAAGCTTCGTGCGTATCGAAATTGGGCACAATAATGTAACCCTGTGCCGCCAGCTCTTCTGCTGTGCCCAAAGCGTTGTCGTACTCGGCCGGAAGGAACAGGTACTTGCCGCCTTTACCTTCATCGGCCCCTTTTGAGCCAACATCAACCATCGGAACATGCCACGCCGAAATGAAAGACCCGAAGTAGTCCACTTTGTTGCTCATCGGCGGGACCTCGACAACCATAGGCCCGTCCTTGGCGGATATTGTTCCCCACGCATAGGCCGTCGTGTCGTTTGCGGTTAGAAAACCTTTTTCTGAACCGAAGGGTTCGGTGACAAAAAGAACCGTGTCGTAATCACCACCGGCGCGCCGCGTCGCCTTGGCGAAATCAACCTGAGCGACCGCGGACATGTAATAAATTGCGGCCTGGGTCGCACGCTGTACCATAATATCGTACTCGATATCCGTATGTTCGGTAGAGCGCGCCAGAATATCACCGGTATCGTTGAAATCCGGGCCTGTAGGCGTAACAGCGAAAGACGCATTGACCATAAGGCAAAATGCGAGAGCAGTTGAACCGAGAATAGTTTTCATGGACTAAACCTCTATTACTTTGTCTAAAAATTCCGTTTCGGCGCCTTAAAATGCGTACATTTGCTTACATAGCTAATTGCGCTAATCGCCAAGTGGCAACACATTTTCGCTTGGATGAATGGTGGCATTGGGTTCTAGGCGGCAGTCATCAGGTCGACAGGAATGTCCCGATTGTACCGCATATCGGACCCATATCCAAACCGCAGCGAACGTCCGGCCTCCTGTTGCAAACGGTGTTTGCAGACATACCGTTCCAATGTATGCGCATCTCTTCTGCGATCAGCGCAGCGCGGCTCCGATCTGCGTCGGCATCCCAGTTGTGCAAATCATCTCCCAAAGCGCCTGTTGCCGCTCCGCTCCGACCAAGGCCACAGCCTTTGAGTGCAGCCGGTCCTCCCGGTCCACAAGCAAAACCGGCGCATCCAGATCGTGAAACGCGTCCAGACAGGTTCCGTCGGTCAATGTCACACGCACGCGCGCCTGCATCTCGCTCAGCGTGGGATCTTCCACCACTGTCACCAGATCACGCAGCGCCACCACCTCGGCATCTGCACACAGAGCATCAGAATAGCTCGCCAAAGCCGCCGTGTCGCGCCCCAGCAAAGCCATCGCCACCACCACGCGATAAGAAAATTTCGCGCCCAGCCCCTCGGTCGGCGCCGGCTGGTTGCAAACGCTCATCCAGCGCGGATGCGTTGTGACTTCGACCGACGCGACATCCGCAGCTGCCGGTCTGTTCATCCCGCCGAGTGCTTCCAAAGTGGCGTGAAGCCCATGGCAACAGGCGTGAAATTTGTGGCTGATGCTGTCCATCAACCAAGTCTGCGAAAGCCCGTCCAGGGCGTCCAAATTTTCAACTCCGCGATGCGTCGGACCAAAACCTTGCGCGGCCTCAAGCCCCATCGGATTGCCCGCCATGCCTTGCGCCACCAACAACGCCGCCTCAACACCGTTTGACGCTGCAATACCGGCATTGAACGGTTTGCCCATCGTTCCAAACTGCGCTTTCAGCCCACTGGCACGCGTGGCCACCAATCCAAACGTCGCCGCCACCTGCGCTGCATCAAACCCCAACAGCCGCGCCGCGGCCGCAGCCGCGCCAAACGCCCCTGCTGTGCCGGTCTGGTGAAACCCGTGTTGATAATGATCCCGCCCAAGCCAGACGCCAACGCGAATACTGACCTCTATGCCCAACAGGGCCGCGTGTTGCAAAGCTGCTCCTGCTGCGCCGGAACGCTCCGCGACGGCCAATGCCGCCGGAAACACAGCAACGCTTGGATGGCCAATGTGCGCAAAATGCGTGTCATCATAATCAAGCGCGTGGCTGGTTGCGCCATTCACCAAGGCCGCTGTTCGAGCTGGCGCTTGGCCTCCCCCAAACATGCTGGCCTGCGCGGCGCCGCCTTCTTCAACGGCCAAGGCGTGACAGGCCTGCGCGACTGGTTCACGCACACCCGCGATGCCGCACGCCGCCCAGTCCAACATGGACAAACGCAACATGTGTCTTGTGTCTTCGGGAACCGCCTCTGCGGGAAAATCCGCCACGAACGCCGCCAGTTTCTCGGTGATCATGGTTTTTCTCCCTGTGCTCAGCTGTAAAGCGCTTTTGCCCGCGTCTCAAAGGCGCCGACAATCCGGTTCATCGCTTCGTAAAACACCAGACCAATCGCTTTTTGCAGAATGATGTTCTTGAACTCGAAGTCCACAAAGAACTTCACTTCAACGCCCCCGTCCACATCCGCAAAATCCCACGTCGACTTCATGTATTTGAACGGCCCGTCCAGATATTCGGTGTCGATGTGTTTGATCTCCGGATGCAAAACCACACGACTGCCAAAGCGTTCGCGGAAAACTTTGAAGGAAATCACCAGATCCGCCAACATCTCTTCCGCCGCGCCTTGCGGCGTCCGCGATCGAATCCTTGCGGCAGAACACCATGGCAAAAATTGCGGATACGCCGCCACATCCGCCACGAGGTCATACATTTGCTGCGCGGTATATGGCAGCGTGCGTGTTTCAGAGTGCGTCGGCATGTCGTCCCATTTTCGTCGTGACAGCGCCAAACAGGGTCGCTATGCACTATCCTGCCCGCGCACATAGCTGCGCGACACCGGGTAAATCAAGAGGGTCTCATGTCAGAGCGTCCATATGTCATCGATCAAATGATCTCCGCCAAGTCGATTGCTGCCCGCATCGAGGACCTCAGCGCCGAGATCGAACGCGAATACGAAGGCACCGACAAGCTTGTTGTTGTTGGCCTTTTGCGCGGCTCTTTCGTGTTCATTGCTGATCTGGTGCGCGAACTCGATCTGCCAGTCGAAGTCGATTTTCTTGAGGCCAGCTCTTACGGAAATGCGATGGAAAGCAGCCGGGAAGTCCGTATTCTCAAGGACTTGCGCGGCGAGATTGAAGGCCGCGACGTGCTTGTCGTAGAAGACATTGTCGACACCGGCCACACACTGACCCATGTGATGCACCTTCTGACTGCGCGAAATCCGGCCAAGATCAAAACCATCGCGCTGCTGGACAAACCCTCCCGCCGCGAAGCCGACATTGCCGCTGACTGGATTGGCTTTTCAATTCCGGATGAATTTGTGGTCGGCTATGGCATCGACTTTGCCCAACGCAACCGCAACCTGCCCTTCATCGGCAAGGTACGCTTTACCGAATGAACCCGCGCCATTTCATGAAAATGGCGCTGTGGGTGCGCCGCCCGCCCTCGCAAAAGCGGGTGATCCTGGTGTTTTCCGTGATTGCCATCTGTCTCGCAATTGCCGGCATCGAGAAACTCTTCAATCTTGATGACAAATTGCCAGAGATGAACGCCACCAAAGTGCGCGTCAAGATCACACCTTAGACAACGCCCAACAGCTGCTCTTTCATCCCATCGAGCCCCTGCAAAAGATAGCGTCGGGTCGCCTCGATCCGGCTAACGCCTGCCATATCCACATGGTTGGCTACCCAGATAGGTGCCGACGGAAGCCCGCCGTCATCCAGCCTTTTCAGCCGCGCATCCGCATCACCCAGCACACAGGGGATCACCGCTCTGCCAAGCCCCATGCCCGCCATATAAGTCAAAACCACAAAGCTGTCCGCCGCGCTGACAATCTGCTCCGGCGCCACACGCTCCGCCATCCAACGCGCGGCCAACGAGCGGGTCAGCGGCCCTGCCAGACCCAACCAGTCTTTCTGACCATCGTCCGTGGCATAAACACCAAACCCAAGCTGCGCGCCAACATCACCCACCATGTCTTCGCCCAGTTCATCCGTCGGGCGCACCGCAATGTCGGCCTGCGCGCGGCTGAAATCACTGCGGGCGTTGGTGCTCATCAGCGCGATCCGCAGCCCGCTCACGTCCTTGTGAAGCGTGCCGACGATTTCCGGCAGCACAAATTGGCACAACGAATCCGTGCTCGACACCCGCACTGATCCCATCACCGGCGCTTGCTCACCTTGCAACATCCGCGCCACCGACTGGACAGCGTTTTCCGCCTCTCGCGCAGCTTCGATCATGCGCAGCCGCTCAGGCCGCACTGTGTAACCCTTTGCTGTGCGGTCAAAAACCGCCACACCAAAACGCGTCTCAAAAGCCGCCACGCGGCGCAAAACGGTGGCATGGTTAACTCCCAGCTGCCGCGCTGCGCCACTCACGGTGCCGTTTTCCGCCACCGCCAATACAAATCTAAGGTCGTCCCAATTCTCACTGTGCATAAATCGCATATATACCCTGCAAAAATTACAGATGGTATTCGATTTGTTCACAGATAGAGTTTTTTTGACGACGTGATAGCCAACATCCCACATTTCAGGAGTAGCCTTATGAAACGCACTTTTGCCCTGACCACTCTCACCGCCGCTTTGACCCTTGTCGGTGCTACCGCTTTTGCCGATGGTCACATCGACAACGCCATCAAGGCCCGTCAGGCACAAATGCAGCTTTATGCCTTCTCGCTTGGCACACTTGGCGCCATGGCCA
This sequence comes from Shimia sp. Alg240-R146, assembly GCF_947331465.1. GTDB lineage: Bacteria > Pseudomonadota > Alphaproteobacteria > Rhodobacterales > Rhodobacteraceae > Shimia. Next base: position 1,129,806 of record NZ_CAMZOK010000002.1, read on the forward strand.
AAGGCGACATGGATTACGACGCTGCCGCAGCCTCTGCCGCAGCCGACAATCTCGCCGCTGTCACCATGCTGCATCCTGGCGCGTTTTGGCCACAGGGCTCTGACAGTGCATCCAACGACAAATCCCGCGCCAAGGCTGACATGTGGGCCAACTACCCTGATGTGCAGGCCAAAGGCATGGCACTGGGCGAAGCCGCGGCCGCAATGAAAGCCGCAGCAGGCACCGATCTGGCCGCTCTGCGTGGTGCCATCGGCGCAGTTGGTGGCGCGTGCGGCGCATGCCACAAAGCCTATCGTGAACCGGCCAACTGATCGGAATAAATCGAAATTCATGAGACCGACGGCCCTCGGCTGTCGGTCTTTTTTGTGCTAAGGTGGGTTTATGAAACGCTTTTTCTTGTCTTTATGCGTGCTCGCTCTTTTTGGCGGTGCTGTTTTCCTTTGGATCACCCGCGCCAACACCTTGCCAGCCGATACCCTTGAGGGCCTTTCGGCCGACGCCACCCGCGGCGAAACCGTGTTTCACGCGTCGGGCTGCGCGTCATGCCACACGGCGCCAGGCGCCGACTCCTCAAACGCTCCGGAACTAACAGGCGGGCAAAAGTTCCCGTCCGACTTTGGCACCTTTGTTGCCCCCAACATCTCGTCTGACCCAACACACGGGATCGGCAACTGGACCGCAATCGACCTCGCCAACGCCATGCTGCGCGGTGTCTCGCCAGCAGGACAGCATTACTATCCCGCCTTCCCTTATGCCTCCTACATTCGGACGCAGCCGCAAGACGTGGTCGATTTGCACGCCTTTCTTGCGACCCTGCCCGCCAGTGACACGCCCAGCCAGCCTCACGACGTTGGATTTCCCTTCAACATCCGGCGCAGCGTCGGTGGGTGGAAATGGCTCTATCTGAACGATGACTGGATCATGCCCGCAAGTACCGAGCAACTTGAACGTGGTCGCTATATCGTCGAGGCCATGGGCCATTGTGGCGAATGCCATACGCCCCGCAACGCACTTGGTGCCATGGATCAATCCGCTTGGCTGACGGGCGCGCCTGATCCTTCCGGCAAAGGCACAATCCCCAACATCACACCCGCCGAACTTTCATGGTCCGACACTGATCTGACCTATTATTTCGAAACCGGATTTACCCCGGATTTCGACAGCGCAGGTGGGCATATGGCGCACGTGGTGGAAAACCTCGCACGCCTGACACCCGAAGATCGAGAGGCTGTAACGGCCTACCTTAAGGCTCTGCCATAAGGGTTTGATAAAAAACAAAAGGCCGCCCGAAAGAGCGGCCTATTCAACGTAACGGTCTGTAAGTTACGCTTTGTTCAGCTGAGCTTCACGCGCCGAGCGCAGACGGGCAAAATCATCACCCGCATGATACGAAGACCGCGTCAGCGGCGTCGCGGAAACCATCAAAAAGCCTTTGCCATAAGCTGCTTTTTCATAGCTCTCAAATTCTTCAGGCGTCACAAACCGATCCACCGCGTGGTGCTTTGGCGTTGGCTGCAGATACTGACCAATGGTCAGAAAATCGATGTCGGCTGCGCGCATGTCATCCATGACTTGCGTGACCGCCAACTTATCTTCGCCCAGACCAACCATGATGCCGGATTTTGTGAACATCGTCGGATCCATTTCCTTGACCCGCTGCAAAAGCCGCAAGCTGTGGAAATACCGCGCACCGGCCCGCACCTCAGGATAAAGCCCAGGAACGGTCTCCAGGTTGTGATTAAACACATCTGGCCGCGCTTCAATTATGACCTCCAACACCTTGGGATCACAGCGCAAAAAGTCTGGTGTCAAAATCTCGATTGTTGTTGTTGGACTGCGGTGCCGGATCGCACGGATGGTCTGCGCGAAATGCTCCGCACCGCCATCTTCGATGTCATCACGGTCTACTGAGGTCACCACAACATGGTTCAACCCAAGCTTTGCCACCGCGTCAGCCACACGCCCCGGTTCAAAGGCATCTAACGCCTCTGGCGGCTTGCCCGTTGCAATGTTGCAGAATGAACAGGCGCGCGTGCACACCTCGCCCATGATCATCATAGTCGCGTGCCCTTGGCTCCAGCATTCGCCGGCGTTGGGACACCCAGCCTCTTCGCACACTGTGAACAGCTTGTTTTCACGCATGATCTTTTTGGTGGCGTTATACCCCTCACCCGTTGGCGCCTTCACGCGAATCCATTTGGGTTTTCTCGGCTGGGCATTGTCCGGGCGGTGGGCTTTTTCCGGATGCCGCTGCTCAGGCACTTTCAGATCACGCAAAGTCGTTTCCCCAAGGTAAGTTTAGGTTCTTGACTGCATATCATAGTGCACCCGGCCAGCTAGGGCCAGAGCTGCAACCCAGCTATGCATTCCGATCAAAATTTGTGCATTTTCAATTGCAGCATCGCGTTATGCAAATGCAGCATTGCACGCCAATTTGGAATCAATATAGATCGGGCTCAAAGCAACCCATCACCAAGGAAATTCCGATGCAAGTTGGCGCAAAACTCCCTAATGTTGTCTTCAAAACCCGTGTCCGCGACGAGGCCGTCGGCGGCCCGAACCCCTTCCGTTGGCAGGACATGACCAGCGACGATTACTTCAAAGGCAAGCGCGTTGTACTGTTCTCGCTGCCCGGCGCATTCACCCCAACTTGCTCCACCTATCAGCTGCCCGGGTTTGAGGATAACTTCGCACGTTTCCAAGAGCTTGGCATCGACTCTATCTACTGCATGTCCGTCAACGACAGCTTCGTGATGAACAAATGGGCCGAAGCGCAAGACGTCAAAAACGTCGACGTCATCCCTGACGGTTCCGGCGAATTCACCCGCAAGGTTGGCATGCTTGTGCGCAAAGACAACCTTGGTTTTGGCCTACGGTCCTGGCGCTATGCCGCGATCATCGACAATGGCGTTGTTGAAGCATGGTTCGAAGAGCCCGGCCTTGACGACAACTTTGGCGAAGACCCCTATGGCGAAAGCTCGCCTGAGACACTTCTGAAGTATCTCGAAGCGGCCAACGTCGAAACCGCAGCATAAGCAGATTTTGCCTTAACGTTGCAAAAGGGCCCGCTTTTTGCGGGCCCTTTTCTCGTTCAACCTCACCCAATATAATCGCCACTGCCCCCAGCGCGGGCATCAAAATGATCTCGCAGCCGACCCAATGCGATCCGCAGCACAATTTTTGCAGACCGCGCCGACCAGCCAAGCTGCTTTTCGACGGTTTCCAATCCCTCAAGATAGCAACAGCTTCGCAAGGCCACATCGGCTAACCCGTCGCCCAAATCACAAAGCGCGTCCGACACCCGCAGGCGGGCCAGTTCCGCCGCATCCGCGCCGCTGGTTTTATAAGCCGCCCGTCCAATGTCGCGCAAAAACGCGTGCCACGTTTGGGTGTGTTCTGTCCCCATTTGCGCCAACTCGAAATCCTCCCGCAACCGCTCTCCGGCGGCAACCAACCCCGTGTCCAAAAACGGAACGCCGTCCTTGTCTTTGCGCCGCGACAACGCCACCAGCGGGCTTTCCGCCGAATTGAACCGGGCGTTGCGCGCGCCGGCCGCTGCTGTCTGGACCGCCCCGCTTGGCGTAAAACTGTCCTGTGCCTCGGCAAAGCCCTGCGCGATGTTGGCCTCTTGGGCCAACAGTCTGTTCAACTCCGCTCGTCCGCCCGCTGTAATACAATAGCGTCGCACTTTGCCCTTTCCGTTGCTCTGTATCCAATCCTTGAGCGCCATGGCTTGCGCCACACTTTGCGCCACCGTCGCGGTGCGTAACGTCTCCCCTTCGGGCATGTCGCGCACGACAACCGCGTTTTCCATCCCCTGCGCGACCGCAAGCACGGCGCCAGTTTCACACAGACGTGCCAATATGCGCCGCGCCTCACGCTGTAATGCCGCAGCCTCAGGCATCGCTTCAGGCGCGACAGCCAACGCTTTTGCATTGCGCCCTTTTTCCGCAAGGCCTGAGGCCCTAAACCGCTCCAGCGCCGCGTCAATCATTGGGTCGTCGCGCATAATTTCCAACTTGCGGATCTGACGCAAAACGGTTGACGCATGACAGCCGTCCCGCCGCGCCAATTCGCGGATAGATAGGCCGTGTTCCGTATGCGCCACATAACGCGCAACACTTTGCGGCACCCAAGAAGGAAGATCTCTGAAACGTGGCAAATCAAAACGCATAAACAAACTCCTTACTGAAAACTGGTCAAAAATATTGCCATTGTTTCCCCCGACTTATCCCCAAACTTATCAACATATTTGGACTTGTCAGTCGGGCGCCCTCCGGCAAAACCGGGTCGCCAGAAGCCTGTTGCTCAAGGTTAAACGCTTGGAAAATCCCGCGAACGGCGATTTTTAGACCGCGCAACACCCTCAATGGTTGTGTTTAGGTGTCGGCGCCAAACACAATGAGGCCGATTCCATGCAAGACATTTTCTCAATACTCGACGGATTGAAACGCCCACGTCTTTTGATCCGCGCTGCCCGCGCCGGATGCGACGAATACCGCCGCGACTGCCATTTGCACCGCCACTTCGGGCCCGGAAAACTTCCGAGGCACGGAGCCGCTGTCTTACGCCTGATTGAGAAAGAAACCGCGCTCAACGCAGCGCGCAAACAAAAGGCCACCGGCTATTCGCTGGTGGCCCATGTTGATGTTTTGATTGCCCTCATGGCTGAGGCGCGCCTGCTACGAATGACCCAAGGCTAAGGCGCCTGCGTCGTCACACGAAGGAGTCCGGCATGGACGCCTTTTTCTGCTCCACATAGGCGCGCAACCGGGCTTCGATTTCCGGATCAAGCGGCGGTTGCTCGTAAGCCGACAACAGTGTCGCAACGCGCGCCGAAGCCAAGGCCTGTGTGTCGCGCGCGCCTTCATCTGACCAGGTCTCAAACGGCTTATAATCGAGCAGCTCAGACCGCCAGAACGCCTCTTTGAAGTGTTCCTGCGTGTGCGCACAGCCAAGATAGTGACCACCCGGCCCCACCTCGCGGACCGCATCCATCGCTTGTGCCGCCTCGTCATAGTTGATGCCTTGGGCCATCTTGTGCAACGTGCCCAACTGGTCCGCGTCCATCACGAATTTCTCAAAGCTCGACACTAGCCCACCTTCAAGCCATCCACAGCTGTGCAGCATGAAGTTTACCCCGCCCATCAAGGCAGCATTGTGGGTGTGTGCGGTCTCATAGGCAGCCTGCGCATCCGGCAGTTTCGATCCACAAAGGCCACCACCCGAGCGGAACGGCAACCCAAGGCGCCGCGCCAATTGACCGGCGCCATACAAGATCTGGCTGGCTTCCGGCGTTCCAAACGTCGGCGCGCCTGAATTCATGTCGATCGAGGTCACAAACGCCCCAAAAATCACAGGTGCACCCGACCGGATCAGCTGGCTATAGGCGATGCCCGCCAGCACTTCGGCCATGACTTGCGTCAATGTACCTGCCACCGACACCGGCGCCATGGCGCCGCCCACAATGAAAGGCGACACGATGCAGGCTTGGTTGTTTTTGGCATAAACCTCCAACGCGCCCATCATCACGTCATCAAACGTCATCGGCGAGTTGATGTTGATCAGCGAGGTCATCACGGTGTTTTCCTGCACGAACTCCTTGCCGAACAGGATTTCGCACATCTCCACGCTGTCCTGCGCGCGGCTTGGTTCGGTCACGGACCCCATGAACGGCTTGTCGCTCAGCGTCATATGCGCCAGCAACATATCTAGGTGGCGCTTGTTCACAGCGACATCTGTTGGCTCGCATACTGTGCCACCGGAATGGTGCAGCCACTTGGACATATAGCCCAGCTTCACGAATTTTTCGAAATCGTCCATTGTGGCATAGCGGCGGCCCCCTTCGGCATCGCGCACAAACGGTGGGCCGTAAACAGGCGCGCACACCAGTGTGTCCCCACCAATTTCCACGGTTTTTTCAGGATTGCGGGCATGCTGAACAATTTTGGACGGCGCCGTCTTGCACAGCTCACGCGCAAGCCCACGCGGGATTCGCACCCGTTCCGCCTCATAATCCACCGTGGCACCGGCCTCTTTCCAACGATCCAGAGCGGCCTTGTTGTTCACAAAGTTGACGCCGACCTCTTCCAACAAGGTCTCGGCGTTGGCCTCAATGATGTCCAACGCTTCGTCATTGAGAATTTCATACAGCGGGATGTTGCGTTCGATAAACTTTGCCGTTTCGATTTTCACACCGGTGCGCGCCGCGCGCCGCGCGGCCCCTCCGCCACCCCGTGTTCGCCGACGGGTTGCTGCTTCTGCCATGATAAGTCCTCGCAAAGCGTTGTCTTGGTCTTAGATTGCCAAAGATGTAGCCCGTCCAAACCACGCCCCACCGCGCGGTTACGTCCTTTGACGCAAAAATGCGACATTCACACTGCTGAAATCCGACCACAGGCCACCCTTTGCCACGACGGCGTCAGTCAGACCCCACCTTATCCTGAAATAGCCCTTCAAAGCCGCGAACCATCTTGCGCAAAAGGCTCGCGTTCTCTATGCCGCGATCATGACCCAGACATCCCATGACCGCCTCCTCATCATTGACTTCGGCAGCCAGGTCACACAGCTGATCGCCCGGCGCTTGCGCGAGCTGAACGTCTATTGCGAAATCCACCCCTATCAGAACGTCGACATGGACTTTGTGCGCAGCTATGCCCCCAAAGCCGTGATCTTCTCCGGTGGCCCTGACAGTGTGACCCGCGAAGGCTCGCCCCGCGCGCCGCAAGAGATTTTCGACTACGGCGTGCCGATCCTCGGCATCTGCTATGGTCAGCAAACCATGATGACCCAGCTTGGTGGCAAAGTTGAAAGCGGCCACGGCACCGCCGAGTTTGGCCGCGCCTTTGTCACACCCGCATCCACTCTCGACATTCTCGACGGCTGGTTTGCGGAGGGTGACGAACAGGTCTGGATGTCCCACGGCGATCACGTCAGCGAAATCGCACCGGGCTTTGAGGTCTACGGCACCTCCCCCAACGCGCCGTATGCAATCACCGCGGATCCTTCGCGTCATTTCTATGCCGTGCAATTTCACCCCGAAGTGCACCACACCCCAAACGGCGCAAAGCTCTATGAGAACTTTGTAAAATTGGCGGGCTTCTCTGGCGACTGGACAATGGGCGCGTACCGTCAGGAAATGATCGCCAAAATCCGCGAACAAGTTGGCGACAAACAAGTTATCTGTGGTCTCTCGGGCGGCGTCGACAGCTCGGTGACAGCCATCTTGCTGCACGAAGCGATTGGCGATCAGTTGACCTGCGTGTTTGTTGATCACGGACTTCTGCGCAAAGACGAGGCCACCGAAGTGGTCGCCATGTTCCGCGACAACTACAACATCAAGCTGATCCACGCTGACGAGAGCGACCTGTTTTTGGGTGAGCTCGAAGGTCAGTCTGATCCCGAAACCAAACGCAAGATCATCGGCAAGCTGTTCATCGATGTGTTCCAGAAACATGCCGACACCATCGACGGCGCTGAATTCCTTGCGCAAGGCACGCTTTATCCCGACGTGATCGAAAGCGTCAGCTTCTCCGGCGGCCCCTCGGTGACAATCAAAAGCCACCACAACGTTGGCGGCCTGCCTGAAAAAATGGGCCTCAAACTGGTGGAACCGCTGCGCGAACTCTTCAAAGACGAAGTGCGCGCCTTGGGCCGCGAACTTGGCCTGCCAGCATCCTTCATCGGACGTCACCCGTTTCCCGGACCGGGCCTTGCGATCCGCTGCCCCGGCAAGATCACCCGTGAAAAGCTCGACATCCTGCGCGAAGCAGATGCGGTTTATATCGACCAGATCCGCAAACACGGCCTTTATGACGAAATCTGGCAAGCCTTTGTCGCCATCCTGCCCGTTCGCACGGTTGGCGTGATGGGCGACGGCCGCACGTATGACTACGCCTGCGCCCTGCGCGCGGTGACCTCGGTGGATGGCATGACCGCGGACTACTATCCGTTCAGCCACGAATTCCTTGGTGAAACCGCCACGCGCATCATCAACGAGGTCAAAGGCATCAACCGCTGCACCTACGACATCACCTCCAAGCCTCCGGGCACGATTGAGTGGGAATGATTTAAAAAGACGCCGCCCCGATCGGGGCGGCGTTTTTTTGTGGCATCTTCATCGTCTTTGCGCGACCAAGGGACACCTAGGTTGGAAAGACCCCGATGACCACGCTGACCACATCTGCTGCTGCCCTTTGGCGCGGAGCCACCTACCCGCTGCGGTCCTCCACACCTGTCGTGCATTTTTCGTTCCACAAAAATCTCACCAAATACTACAACCGCGTCGCGGAAAACTTTGCCTACGCAACAGGCCGGCGACGCGCCCATTTCAACAGCGACTTCACCGCGTTTGCGCAGGCCCAGCCGCAACTGGACATGGCTTCCGTCAACAACCACTTTGTTGATCTCGCGCAGCTTTCAAATACCCCGCGCGCCTCTCTATTTGTCCGGGACCCGCGCGATCTGGTGGTGTCTGGCTACTTTTACCACAAACGCGGTGCCGAAAAATGGTGCCACATCGTCGATCCCACGCCAGCGGATTGGCGTCCGGTAAACAGCACGGTCCCACCACAAATGCGCCAAGGCGAAAGTTTCACCGACTGCCTTACCCGATTGCCGCTGGCCGAGGGCCTGATGGCCGAACTCGCGTTTCGCGCCCCTCATTTCGAAGCCATGACGCAATGGCTCGCCTCACCGCCGCCAGACCTGCTGATCTTGCGCTACGAAGACATCCTCGGTAATGAACCCACCGCTTTTGAGGCCTTGGCCGACCACTACGGTTTCAACCGAACCGAGCGCGCTCTGTGGCGCCGCCTTGCACGCGGTTTTGCCGCCACCAAATCGCTGTCCAAACACGTGCGCAACCCGTCCTCCGGCCAATGGCGCGACGTTTTCCCTCCCCAAGTCGCCACGGCTTTCAACGACTCTTACGGCGACCTGCTGGCGTTTTCAGGCTATGACTGATCCCACAATCCAACAGGCCGGAAACGAGGGCGATGTTTAAATTTGATGTGGTCATTCCGAGGTGATTGCCGCAACAATGGAAAGACCCTCTTGTTTGGAAACTCCCGACATTAGAGTCTCACACGATACTCTTTCGAACTGGGCAAAGGTCTGTAATTAAATGGTTTTCGGGCTGCAGGATTATCTCAAAATGCTCCGCGCCCGCGGCCCGCGCCTCCCGTTCACCTACTTTTTCCAAACCCATCTGTTCGACCTTCTGAACGGCACCGACACCCACGTCTGGCAGCCCAAAAACCACGTCAAAGACCGCCCCAAGCACTTCGAAAACGGCGTTTTATACATGGCCAGCTGGAGCGCTGTGATCCGCGCTGCCACTTCGCACGCCCTAAAACACCACAACCTTTCTGCTCAAGACGTGCGGTTCATCGACATCGGGTGCGGCAAAGGCAAAGTTCTGTGTATCTGGCACAAAATGTTTGCCGGCGACGCCACGATGACCGGCATCGACTACAGCCAGCCCTTGCTCGACATCTGCGCCGCAAACCTGTCAAAATTCGGCGCCAGCAATGCGCAACTTCTCCATTGCGACGCAACCGACGTCACATTCGCAACCGATAAACCCGTCACTCTGGCCTATCTCTATAACCCGTTTGACGCCGCGATTCTGGACCGCGTCGTGCACAACATGGCGCAGCAAAAGACCGTGGTCATCTACACCAACCCCGTACATCTGGACGTTTTCGATGCCCACGGGTTTAGCGTGCAGCATCACCACAAAGGGTGGCATCCCAATGCAACCTACGCTGTGCTGTCCAACCTACCTGCGAATTTGGACACCGCGACCTGACCGCCGCATAGACCGCAAAAGACCCACACATGACGAATTCGGTCTTGCAACCAAACCCGCCTCGCGTGACTGTCACCTGTGTCATTCAAATCGGTCCCGAGGGGCATCACCCAAATACAGGTTCCCCAATGCCCCAGCCGCCGCGCATCTCATTAACCGGGCATATCGATGTGCCACACGACCGCCTTGAGGCCGTGACGCAAGCGTTGCCAACACACATTGCGCTGACCCGCGCGGAGCCGGGGTGTCTGTCATTTGACGTGATCCAAGATCCGCAAAATCCGCACCGGTTTCACGTGTCGGAACTCTTTGTGACCCGCGCGGCATTTGATGCACATCAGGCCCGCACCAAAGCCTCGGAATGGTTCGCAATCACCAAGGGCATCGCGCGCAGCTATCAGGTCAAAGAGCTCCCCACATGAACGACACCTTCAAAGCGGCCCTCTGGATGACAGGCGCCATCGCGTCGTTCACGTCTATGGCCATCGCTGGTCGCGCGGTGTCGCTGGAACTCGACACCTTCGAAATCATGATGTACCGCAGCCTTGTCGGCATTGTGATCGTCGTCATTGTTGCAGGTCTCAGCGGCACGCTCCCGCACATCCACCGGCGCAATCTAGGCCTGCATTTTATTCGCAATATCAGTCACTTCGCCGGACAAAACCTGTGGTTTTACGCGATCACCGTGATCCCGCTTGCGCAAGTGTTCGCACTGGAATTCACCTCGCCTATCTGGGCCATTCTGCTGTCTCCGCTGATACTGGGCGAGCGTTTGCGCCGCATAGGTCTTGTGGCTGCTGCCATCGGATTTTTCGGCATCCTGATCGTGGCACGCCCCACGCCGGACAGCGTTTCTTTTGGCCAGTTGGCCGCGCTTATGGCCGCTATCGGCTTCGCGTTGTCTGCGTTGTTCACCCGCAAACTGACGCGCACGGAATCCATCACCTGCATTCTGTTTTATCTGACAGTGATGCAGGCGGCGTTTGGCGTCATATTTGCGGGTTTTGATGGCGACATCGCTTTGCCATCCGCCGCAATGTTGCCTTGGATTGTGCTGATTGCCTGCGCCGGGCTTGTCGCGCATTTCTGTCTGACCACGGCACTGGGTCTCGCACCTGCTGCGGTGGTTATGCCAATTGATTTTGTTCGCCTACCGCTCATCGCTCTGGTCGGTGCTCTGCTTTACAACGAAGCCATCGACATTTTCGTGGTGATTGGAGCTGCGTTAATTTTCGGAGGCAACTATTTGAATATAATATCTGATTCCAGAATTAGACAAGCAAAGAAATGAACCGTACCCTGCGCAATGCGCACGGAACGGGTCGCGCGCAACAGTCTTAGGTGTATGGATTCCCCCATGGCTGATCAAAAATCTCTTTCCTTCCAGGCTTGGATCGAACTTCTGTTGCTTGCCGTCATCTGGGGCGGCATTTTTCTGGCGTCGCGGGTCGCCCTTAATGAGGTTCCCGTCTTTACGCTTGTCGCCCACCGTGTGTTCTGGGCGGCCCTGATCCTTTGGGGCGTGGTTCTGATACGACGGTTGCCGATCCCGCGCTCGGGGTCCGTCTGGGTGGCCTTTTTGGTGATGGGGCTGCTCAATAATATCATCCCCTTCAGCCTGCTGAACTGGGCGCAGCTGCACATCGAAACCGGCCTCACATCGATCTTCAATGCCACAACAGCGATCTTTGGCGTGCTTATTGCTGCGCTGTTGTTGCCCGACGAACGTCTGACCCTCCGCAAGGCAATAGGCGTCACCCTTGGCTTTCTCGGCGTCGCGACAGCCATCGGCCTGCACAACCTCACGAATTTCAATCCTCGCAGCATCGCACAACTTGCCGCCGTGGCCGCAACGCTGTCCTATGCCTTCGCAGGGGTTTGGGCACGCAAACGCCTTGCGGGTCAATCGCCACAGATCGCCGCCGCCGGCATGCTCACGGGCTCGTCTCTGTTTGCAGTGCCTCTGGCGATGGCGTTTGACGGGCCGATTTCTTTTGCGCTCGCGCCCGTCACATGGGTCGCAATCGCCTACTGCGCCAGCATCGCCACCGCTGGTGCCTATCTGCTCTATTACCGTGTGCTCGACATGGCGGGCAGCGGCAATCTCATGCTTGTGACGCTCTTGATACCGCCTTTTGCGATCGTACTAGGGGCAGTGGCTCTCGGCGAATCCCTCGCCCCGCGCGCATACGCAGGCTTTGCCCTTTTGGCGCTTGGATTGCTGGTTCTGGATGGGCGATTATTCGCCAAAAACAGGCGTTAATCGGGCGGCTTCCCGCCCGAATCCAACGTTGCCGTTCGCGTCAACTGGCCCCCCTCGCCAACGCTCACTAATTCCGCGCCAAACCTGCCGTTACGTAACCCGCGTGGCCTCTTCATTTAGAAACTGATTACTAACCATTTGCGACGCCCTTGGGCGGGCCAGAACATTGGTCTTATCGACCTCACTAAGGATACGCATGAAACACGCATTTTTCGGCCTCACCGCCCTCTCCCTCTCCGCTGGAAGCGCCTACGCAGGCGGCCTTGACCGCTCCGGACAAGGCATCAATCTGATCTTTGAAGAAGGCACTGTGGCCCAATTCAGCTATGGTTTCGTCAGCCCAAACGTGTCGGGAACTTTAGGTGGTGCGCCCTCAGGTAATGTGGGTGTTGGACACGGCATCACCAGTTTTGGATACAAACAAACGATCAACGACAGGCTGGATGTCGCCATCATCTATGACCAGCCGTTCGGCGCCAAAGTTGACTATAGCTCCGACTACCCGCTGTCCGGTGGCCCAGGTTCTCCTGGCAATCTGCGGGCACAAGCATCCACAGAAACCCTAACGGCACTCCTACGGGCACGCCTTGAAAACGGGTTCTCCGTTTACGGCGGCCTGCGCGGTCAAGGCGCCAGCGCCAATTTGGATGTCCCTGCAGCTGGCTACTCGATGACGTCCAACACAGCCTATGACTTAGGCTATCTCGTGGGGGCCGCTTGGGAGCGCCCGGACATCGCCGCACGGGTATCGTTGACATACAACTCTTCCATCGACCACACCATCCGGCTGGACGAAAACGGCGCCATTGGCTCGCATTATTCCGATTTCACAACCCCGCAATCGCTGAATCTTGATTTCCAGACAGGGGTCGCAGCGAACACGTTGGTGTTTGGCTCTGTACGCTGGGTTGACTGGTCGCAGTTCTCGATCGAGTCCCCCAACTATCCGGGCAATGTCATCCTCGCCTATGCCGACGACACGATCACCTACACTCTCGGGGTTGGACAGCGGTTCTCAGACAAGTTCTCTGGCGCGATTTCTGTCGGATTTGAGGACTCCGTTCCAGGAACGGTCTCTGACTTGGGCCCAACTAATGGCTCCGTCAGCCTCGGCATTGGCGGCACGTACACCCGCAATAACGCCGAGATCTCATTCGGTCTACGTCACATCTGGCTTGGTGACGCCACCACCGACAGCGGCGCGGTGTTCACCAACAACAACGCTTGGGCGGCTGCGGTCAACCTGACCTACCACTTTGACTGAACGGCTGCGGGGGACACACGCTGTCCCCCGCCTTAAACGCCACCGACGCTTTGCAGTCGCGATACCGACGCAATACCGACACGCCAAAACTGGTTGCGTTTCCAATAGCATTTGACCCTCCGCGCCCATCCCGCTACCACCTTTGAAGCACGATCAAGGGATGTGGTGATGATTTACCAAAGCGCAAAAGACTGGCGTGCAGCCAGTCAGAAAAAAGTCCTGCTGTTTGGCATGTCTGGTCTTGGGAAAACGCATATTTCCAACACCTTGCGCGACAATGGGGATTGGTTTCATTACTCCGTCGACTACCGCATTGGCACCCGCTACATGGGCGAACACATCGCCGACAACGCCAAACGCGAAGCGATGAAAGTGCCGTTTCTGCGCGAACTTCTGATGAGCGACAGCATCTATATCGGCTCCAACATCACGTTCAACAACCTCGCCCCGCTGTCCACCTACCTCGGCAAACCCGGCAACCCCGACCTGGGCGGCCTGCCGTTTGACGAATACCTGCGGCGCCAGGATCAGCACCGTACAGCCGAAATCGCGGCTCTTATGGACACCAAACCCTTCATCGAACGCGCCCATGATCTTTATGGCTATGACCACTTTGTTTGCGACACAGGTGGCTCAATTTGCGAGGTCGTCGACCCGTCCGACGTCAACGATCCCGTGATGACATCACTTGCTGAAAACACGCTGATGGTGTGGATTAAGGGATCGGAAGCTCACACAGAAGAGTTGATCCGCCGCTTTGATCGCGCCCCAAAACCGATGTGTTATCAGCCCGAATTCCTCATCGCCACATGGAAAGAATATCTATCAAAAACAGGCACTTCTGAGGCCAAAGTTGATCCGGACGCCTTTGTGCGCTGGACCTACGCCCGCGCCTTGGCCCATCGCCAGCCGCGCTATGCCGCGATGTCGAAATGGGGATTGACCGTCTCTGCTGAACAGATCGCAGAGGTCACCTCGACCTCCGATTTTGTCGATCTCATAGCCGACAGCCTTGAGGCCAAGCCCGCAACCGCCTAACTATGGCCTTCACGCGGTTTTCCATCTCCCAAAAGGACCCAGACCTATGCCCATCAAGATCCCCGCAGACCTGCCCGCCTTTGACGTGCTCTCGCACGAAGGCGTCATGGTCATGTCCGAGGATCAGGCAGCCCGTCAGGACATCCGCCCCATTCGCATCGGATTGCTCAACCTGATGCCCAAAAAAATCCAGACGGAAAACCAGTTTGCCCGTCTGATCGGTGCCACCCCTCTGCAGATCGAACTGTCCCTGATCCGCATGAGCGAGCACAAAACCCGCAATACCGCCGCCGAGCACATGGCAGAGTTTTATCGCCCGTTTCAGGACGTAAAAGCCTCTGGCGAAAAATTTGACGGGCTGATCATCACCGGTGCCCCAATTGAGCACCTGCCCTTTGAGGACGTGACCTATTGGCAAGAACTCTGCGAGGTTTTTGACTGGACCCGCACCCATGTGCACTCCACCTTTGGCGTTTGCTGGGGCGGCATGGCGATGATCAACTATTTCCACGGCGTCAAGAAACACATTCTGGATCACAAGGCCTTCGGCTGTTTCCGGCACCGCAATCTGGCCCATGCCTCGCCGTTCCTGCGTGGTTTTTCCGATGATTGCGTGATCCCGGTCAGCCGCTGGACCGAAATGCGCCAAGAGGAAATCGACGCCGTGCCCGAGCTGCGCACCCTGCTGCACAGCGACGACGTCGGCCCCTGCCTTGTTGAGCATCCAAATTCCCGTTCCCTGTTTATTTTCAATCACTTCGAATACGACTCTGATACGCTCAAGCAGGAATATGACCGCGACATCGCCGAAGGCACACCGATCAACGTGCCGTCCAACTATTATCCGGACGATGACCCGAGCAATCCACCGCAGAACCGCTGGCGCAGCCACGCGCATCTTTTGTATGGAAACTGGCTGTCTGAAATCTACCAGACCACCCCGTTTGACATGAGCCGCATTGGCATTGAAACCTCGGATCTGCGCGCGCCTGATACGACCTGACGGGCACGTCGCGTTACTGCCGCAAAAACCAGTGTTCATCTGCGGTCAAAGGCCGGATACTTGCCCCGCGTGCACAGGACAACGGGGTAAAACATGCTGAAATGGATCGGGCTAACGCTTTTGGTGCTGGTGGGTGCTGCTCTGGTGGGCACGCTATGGAAAGTCGAACAGCGCAAGGCTTTGGCCAAATCGAAATTCGCGCCCGACGGGGAATTTGTCGACGTTGAAGGACATCCCGTCCATTATGTTGACCGCGGCAATCCCGAGGCGCCCGCGGTGGTTCTCCTGCATGGGGCGTCCGGCAACACCCGCGACTTTACTTTCGATCTGGTCGACCGGCTGACCGACAGATTCCGCGTCATTGTCTTTGACCGACCCGGACTTGGCCACACGCCGCCGCTTGCCCAAAACGGGGTCAGCATCGCGCATCAGGCAGCGCTTCTTTCGCAGGCTTCAATCGCAATAGGCGTTAAAAATCCAATAGTTGCAGGCCAAAGCTTCGGTGGTGCCGTGACCATGGCCTGGGCCGTCAACCATCCCGACAACATCGCCGCGGCTGTCTCCATTGCCGGGGCAACCTACCCTTGGGAAGGCGGCCTCAGCGGCTTTTACGCCCGCCTCGCAGATCCGTGGAAAGGACCAGTTGTGGCCCGCCTGATTTCCGCCTGGGCCAGCGAAGACTACGTCGCCGCCTCCATTGATGGCATCTTTGCACCGCAGGACGCCCCCGAAGGCTACGCGCAATATGTGGGGGTCCCTTTGATTTTGCGTCCGTCCTCGCTGATAGCCAACGCGCAACAGCGCCATGACCTGCGGCCCCAACTGCGGGCGCTTGCGCCGCAGTACAAATCCCTCTCGCTGCCGGTCGAGATTGTGCATGGCGATCTGGACACCACCGTGGGTCTGCACGTGCATTCCACCCGCATGGTCGAGGACATAGCCGGCGCAAATCTGGTCACCCTCAAGGGCATCGGCCACATGCCTCATCACACCAATCCTGACGACATTGTCGCCGCAATCGACCGTGCTGCGGTGCGCGCCGGATTGCGCTAGCTCTCTCGGGTCGCCATATTGGGTGAAAAGCGGAGAGGTTTCATGGACTTGCCATTTGATGGCGCGATCAGCGCCTATTACAAAACTGAAGCGCCAGACGCGGTGCGCGATGCCATTCGCAACGGCAGCAAGAAAGACATTCTGGGCAACACCTACCCGCACGCATCGCGGCTGAGCGGCAAAAAATACGAAGAAGAGATCGCACTGCTGCAGATCGAACTCGTAAAAATGCAGCATTGGATCAAGGAAAGCGGTCAGCGCGTTGCCGTGGTCTTTGAAGGCCGTGACGCCTCTGGCAAAGGCGGCACCATCAAACGGTTTCGCGAAAACCTGAACCCGCGTGGCGCGCGCGTGGTTGCGCTCTCCAAGCCCACCGAGGCCGAACAGACCCAATGGTATTTTCAACGCTACATCGACCACCTGCCCTCGGGCGGTGAAATCGTGTTTTATGATCGCAGCTGGTATAACCGCGGTGTTGTGGAAAAGGTCTTTGAGTTCTGCACCGACGATCAACGCCGCAAGTTTTTTCATCAGGTCACGCCTTTTGAAAGCACATTGGTCGACGATGGCATCCACCTCTTCAAATTCTGGCTCAATGTCGGCCGCGCGGAACAGTTGCGCCGCTTCCTGTCCCGCGAGGGAGATCAGTTAAAACAGTGGAAGCTCAGCTGGATCGACGTGGAGGGCCTCAAGCGCTGGGACGCCTATTCGACGGCCATTTCCGAAACCCTGAGGCGCACCCACACAGCGGAGACTCCCTGGACAATCGTGCGCTCAGATGACAAGCGCCGCGCTCGTCTGAACGCCATCCGCACGGTTCTGCACGCCATGGATTATGACCGTAAAGACGTTGATGCCATTGGGGAAATTGACACAGCCATCTGCGGAGGCCCCGACATCTGGAATGCCTAAACGCGGCTATCATCACGGCAACCTGCGCCAGGCGCTGGTCGAGGCCGCCCTCAGCCTGATCGAGGCCAAAGGCCCCACCGGCTTCACCCTGTCCGAAGCCGCGAAAACGGCCGGCGTGACCCCTGCTGCGGTCTATCGCCATTTTGAAGGCCGGGACGACCTGATCGCCGAAGCCGCCCGTCAGGGCTACGAAATCTTCGCTGACGTCATGCAATACGCCTATGACAAAGGCCAGCCATCCGCGCTCGCCTCCTTTGAGGCCACAGGCCGCGCCTATCTGGCCTTTGCACGCAAATATCCGGGGCATTATATCGCGATGTTTGAAAGCGGCATCTCGGTCAACCGAACGCCGGAATTGGCCGCTGTCGCCGCGCGCGCACGTGGTGTGATGGAGCAGGCCGCAAGCGATCTGTCCCAGCACATCCCGCCGGAAAAACGCCCGCCTGCCTCGATGTTCTCCGCCCACATCTGGGCCATGAGCCACGGCGTCGTCGAACTTTACGCCCGCAACTCACCGGGCACGCAAAGCCCCTTTGCGCCTGAGGACCTTCTGGAAAGCGGCATCGGTGTCTACCTGCGTGGCCTCGGATTGATCGGTGACGACAGGTGATCCCCCGCCTTTTGCCCGACAGCTGGCATGCTTTCCTTGTCCGTCGTCTGGGAAGAGCCAAGGCTGACCGCCTCTATGTATTCTATTACCGTTTTGCCGGCCTGATCCTGTTCGGCGGGCTTTTCTCAACGGGCGCGCTTGCCTTTGTGATGCTATATGATCCGCCGCAAATGACGGCGCAAAACCACCTGCGCGTGCCAGTGGCCTTCACCCATTCAAAATCCTCAGACTCGGCGGCGCTGCGTGTCTTTGCAACGGTGACGTTGCCCGACGGCGCCAAACGCACCGTTTCAACCACGCGCATGTCTGTTGCCGCCGGAACTCTGGATGAAATCTGCCTCCTGCGCCTCACCAGTGAGGCACGCAAAGAGAAATTTCGCTGGGTGTCCATGTCCAACTGCGAAGCTTCTCACTGATAGGCCAGCGCCACCCAGATATGCACGCCAAGCAACGGCAGCAGCATCGCCGAAAGGCCGATATGCACGGCCAGCCAGACCAGATAAATCCAGTTTTGCCGATACCGCAGCACCTCTCGATTGAGAACACCGGTCACTGCGATCAGGAAGAACACCAGACTCAAAACCGTCATCCAGGTGTGCCCCAGACGCACCGCGTGCAGTGCAAAAAGATAGGTCATGCCAACGCCGACCCAGCGGTGACTGACCAGCACACTCCGCGCATTGCGCGTGTCTCGCGTGACCCGCTTGAAGAACAAAACCCATTGATAACAAAGCCCTGTCACCAGTAGTGAGCCGCTCACGATCTGGAACTCAAACCCGCTCAAAATCCCAAGTGCGCCGGTCTGCCATTCCTGCAGGATCACAACCGTTGCCAGCGTCAGCGCCATCAGGATCAAGGCCGCATATGGCGCCCGCCGCGCCGTTGCCATCAAAACACGCATGGACTCATCTCCTCTGATTTCTCTGGACGATGGGGCAAGAATGCATTCAACAGCGCCGGTGCAGCCTGCGCTCTGACCTTCGCCATAAAGGCCGCCTTCTCGGGCAGAATACGCAAGCCAGCACCCGGCCATTCCTGTGCCTGTGTTACCGGTTCCGCGAAGCCTAACGTCTTGTCCAAATACTGCTGATAGGCCTCTTCAACGCTGTCAAACATCGCTTCAAGAGTGGCAAAATAGTCATCCGCAGACACAGCATCGGCCGGATAGGTCCAGGTGGTTGCCCCCATCACATCGCCGATTTTCCAATCGGTTTTAGGGCTGTCCTCATGATCATTGTGACAATCCACGCAGGGCGCCACACCGGCCACATCCGGATACATCCCAATGGCGCGGCCTTGGCCCGAGACCGAGAAAACAGGCGCGCGATCGGCCTCAACCGTCGCAAAACCGACCAATTGCTCCTCCGTGAACATATTGGATTTGTTGATCGGAGCGTCAGAGCCAAGATACAGGCCCAACTGCGGCGGCTTGGTTTCCAGACGCGCCGCAGTCAGCCGCAGGAACAAAGCCGGCAACGGGCCTTTCTCCACACCCGGTTCCTGCCAGTCCTCCCCGAATTTCAATCCCGCCTCTTTGCCGCCCCCCACGATGCGCTTGGTGTAAATCGACCGCGCTGCGTCATTGATCGCATTGACCCCGTCAAACAGTGCTGTCACTTCAAAATTGCACCTACCCGCGGTGGCTGCGGTTTGATCCGGCAGCGCCTCGGGCGCGGTGGCAAAGAGGTAGATCATCAGGCTGCCAAACAGCCCAAACAACGTGATTTTCATCATGGCAGCTCCTCCTTCGCCTCAAATATCTTTGGCAGCGCATAGGGGCTGGGACCCGCGCGCAAATAGGCCTCTATCTCGGCGGGCGCAAAGGCCTCTTTCAACGCCTTTGGTGCCTTGCCGGCATGATTGCCGTGAAAGTCATGGCACCCCAAACAGGTCTGCCAGCGCCGATCCGCAATCAACGCTGCATGGTCCACATCCAGCGGGTCAGTTTTCAGCACCAGATCCTCATGACAGGCCTGACAAAACGTCAGGTCAGCCGTGGCGCGGTGCGTCGTATGCTCGCCATGGCATCCCAAGCAGCTCGTCGCCTCGACTTGCGCCACTGCTTTCTCAAACCGAGGCTCATGGAAACGGAATATCGGATGACGCTCGTTTGGGCGCTCATGGCACTGCAAACAGGCCTTTGACGTGACCGCGCCGTAGCCAAAATCACCGCCCGTGTCGCGCATCCCCAGAACGTGGTGCACCTTGGCTTGCACCTGTTGGCGAACGGTGCCGGGGCTTGGCACGTGACAGCTTTCACAATGCACACCTTCGTGGCCTGACTGCAAAGGCCCATGTGCCATGATCGGCATTGCACCTTGATCCGTTAGCACCACACCAGCGGCAATGAACACTGGTATGATTGAAAAAACGGCAACAAATCGGATCTGTCGTGCGGTGGGCGCCCGCATGTGCCAACTCCGGCAAATAACTCAAACAATACACGCTTAACGGGAATATGTTTGGTGAAAAGCCTTAATGATGCGTTAACACCACCCTACAGGACACGAAAAAAGGCCGCGCAAACCGCGCGGCCTTTCCAAAATCTTGATCCGTCTGAAACTTAGCGCTTCGAGAACTGGAACGAACGACGCGCTTTACGCTTACCGTATTTCTTACGTTCCACAACACGGCTGTCGCGTGTCAGGAAGCCAGCAGCTTTCAATGCGCCACGCAGCGAGGGTTCATAAAGCTGCAGAGCTTTGGAAATACCGTGCTTAACCGCACCAGCTTGACCGGTCAGACCGCCGCCTTTGACGGTGGCATAAACGTCGAATTCACCTTCAACGCCTGCAACCTGCATCGGCTGACGCAGGATCAGCTGCAGAACGGGGCGTGCAAAATACACGTCCTGGTCTTTGCCGTTCACGATGACCTTGCCGGAACCCGGCTTGATCCAAACGCGCGCAACAGCGTCTTTACGTTTACCGGTCGCATAGGAGCGGCCCAGTTCATCACGTACCGGCTCACGAGGAGCGGCAACTTCTACAACAGCTTCTTCACCGGCAACGGCGTTCAGCTCTTCAAGCGAGTTGATTTGATCAGCCATTGATTAGCTCCGGGTGTTTTTGCTGTTCATGGACTTAACGTCCAGGACTTCAGGCGCTTGCGCTTCGTGCGGGTGCTCGGCACCAGCGTAAACACGCAGGTTTGTCATGATCTGACGCGACAGACGGTTGCCAGGCAGCATGCGCTGAACCGCTTTGGTCACAACGCGCTCAGGGTGCTTGCCTTCCAGGATCTGTTCCGCAGTGCGAGACTTGATGCCACCCGGATGACCGGTGTGCCAGTAATAAGTCTTGTCCGTGCGTTTTTTGCCGGTCATCTGGATCTTGTCCGCGTTGATCACGATGACGTTGTCACCAGTGTCCATGTGCGGAGTAAAAGTGGCCTTGTGCTTGCCGCGCAGGCGCATGGCGACGATCGAAGCGAGACGGCCCAGCACCACGCCTTCGGCGTCGATGATGATCCATTTCTTCTCGATGTCTGCCGGAGTAGCAGAGAAGGTTTTCATGTCAGGTCTTCCATGATTGGTTGACAGACGCGCCCGATTTGGGACGCATCAAAATACGATGGGCGGGTTATAAAGGAGCCCCGCGTCGCGTCAAGCGCACAAAACACGAAAAAATCACCTAAAAACAATAGCTTGAAAATTAGGTATCATTTTACCCCATTCTTTTCGCCTATTTTCACTCCGGCACGCAGATTTCACCGCGCACGGCCGCCAAAAGCGTTCTGGCAATAAGACCAAGCATGATCACGCTCAGCACAAACAACACGCCATACCCTATCGACGTATGCACATTACTGCCCATGAGTTCGCCAAACCGGAACGACGCAATCGCCAAAGCCGCCACCGGAAAACTCAGCGCCCACCAAGGCAGCGCAAAAGGCAGATGTCTGAACTTCGGCGCTTGCACCAAAACCAATGCCGCAAAGATGTAAGCTGCATTCAGGAAAATACGCGCCACGCCGTCCACTTGCCCCGTCAACGACACATAGGCGGAAAACGCCACCGCCGGAGGCGCAATTAGAATGACCAGTGTTGGCAGCAACTTACCGGGGATCGGGTCGTGAAAAATCAACCGGTTGAACACCAGTGTCAGCAAGACCAACCAAAAAAACACACCTGCGGAGAAGAACAACCAGCTCAGCTCGACAAACCCCATTTGCGCGCCCGCAATCGGCGCAACCACATTGCCAACGGCCGGAATGAACCACGCAGGGGTCAGTTGCCCAACCTCAAAGCTACGATGCGAAATCCAGCCCGAGACCACAGCCAGCGTCAAAACCACCTGCCCCGCGGCTCCTGTTAGCCACAAACCTTTGGCCAAGTCCGGGAAATGCGACCACATCGCCGTGCTCAACAGCAGCAGCGAAATGGAAATCGAGGGAAAAAACGCGAGCCGTACCGGATGGTTCCATTCCGCTCGCACAGAAGCCGGAAATCGAACCAGTTTCAGCAAGTATAAGACTGCCAATCCTGCAAAAACCGCAGTGCCCAGCCACAACACGCCCTTTGATAAACCATCCGCAAACGGCATCCTGTCCGGTGCCGCATGAAACGCAAGTGACCATCCCATCAACCCCATGATCGTGGCAAAGATTGGCACTGGAAAATACTGAAGTCCTGACGTCTGTGCGCTCTCTTCGGTCATAAGGCGTTCCTAAATTTTGTCGCGCCAGCCTTCACATGACGTTTTCGGAATGTAAAGTGATCTGCCCTCACACTCCAGCGATGGGATTTTATTTCCAATACCTGCGCTTCAGATCCCAGACCAAGCCTGAACTGGCCACCGACGGACCCGGTGCCGAGGCAAGCCCGCCAGCCCTTAACGCCTGTGATACCCAGCTGTTGCAGGTCTGAAATAGATGATACTTGCCCTGCCCTTCGTAAAAAGCGCTGACACCGTAAAGGCCAGGCCCAAGCGGCACGCCCGACTGAGCGCCCTGCTCCACAAACGCCATTATGTCCTGCAACGCTGCATCCGTAACAGGAATTTCAACGCCCTCCGACTGTGTGAATACATTCCAAGGTGACCCGACACCTGTCGCAACATGGACAACACTGTCACTGGGTACAAAAAGCGCCTTGGCAGCGATTTGAAATGTCACATCTTCAAACGTCGGCACTTCGAAATAGAATCCGGCATCCCCCCAGCCAAATTCAAACCATTCCGCGTCCGGGAACTGTAATAGCCAGGATTGTGACATGTCTCCGCCAAACCGCGCTAAAGTCTCCCGACTTAATGTCAGGCCCGCGTGATACCCGTGATCAAACACCCAAATCGGCGTACCGGAGTCGCGATCATAGGCCGCCCCACGATCAATCGCCACAAACCGGCTCGCCAGTACCAGCAAAACCGCCAGTGCGATCCAGCGCCGCCCTGTCATGATTTTGGCGGGATCGAATACGTCATATTGGCCCGCGCCACTGGCGCATCATTGCCTTCCGAATAAATCAGGATGCTGGTTACAGACAACGCCCGCCCGAGTTTCAGCAGCGTCGCATGCGCGATCAGATCCTTGCCCGCCTCAGGTTTGCGCATGAAATCCAACGAACAGCCCGTCGTGACCGTCAACGCTTCTTTGCCAATCCGCGCCATCGTCGCCACATAGGCCGACACATCCGCCAGCGCGAACATGCTTGGCCCCGACACCGTACCGCCAGGGCGCAAATGCCGCTCAGCCACCTTCATCCGCATCACGGTGTTCACCCCGTCGATGCTCTCCACCACAAAATCGCTTTTGACCTGCGGAAAGACACTTTCCAGCCAATCGGTCATTTCTTCTGCGCTCATCACGGCTTGCATGCTTTTCCTCTCCTCATCCCACCGCTAAGCTCACCCCAAAGGCTCAGGAGGGCAAGATGGGAATTCTGGAACGTCGCGACGAAAATGCCGTCGCTTACCTGACAATGAATGCGCCCGACCGGCTGAACGCGCTGTCAGACGAAATGCTGGCCGCGCTGCAACATGCGTTTGATACGCTTGAAACGGATACCAGCGTTCGCGCTATTGTTCTGTCTGGCACCGGCAAAGCGTTCTGCGCCGGCCACGACCTGAAGCAAATGACCCTCGGCCGTCAATCCGAGGACGGCGGCAAGGCGTATTTCAAAGACCTCTTCACCCGCTGCGCCACCATGATGCAAACCATCCAGCGCCTGCCCCAACCAGTCATTGCACAAGTGCACGGCATTGCCACAGCCGCAGGATGCCAGCTTGTGGCCACATGCGACATGGCCGTGGCCGCCAAAGGCACGCGGTTTGGTGTGAACGGCGTCAATATCGGCCTCTTCTGCTCGACCCCCATGGTTGCTTTGTCGCGCAATATCCCACGCAAGCGGGCTTTTGAGATGCTGTCGACCGGCGCCTTTGTGGACGCCGCCGAAGCGCAAGCGCTTGGTCTGGTCAACCGTGTCGTGCCCGCCGACTCGCTCGATGCGGCATCCGCCGAACTCGCCAACACCGTCGCCTCTAAACTTGGTGCGGCCGTGAAAATCGGCAAACAGGCGTTTTACGAGCAACTGCAAAAACCATTGGACGAGGCGTATGACTACACTGGTGACGTGATGGTGCAGAACATGCTGTGGCGTGACACCGAAGAAGGCATCGCGGCCTTTCTGGAAAAACGGCCGCCGGATTGGCAGGATCAATAGCATTTTTCTTTCTGCCTGTTTTCGTAAGAAAAAATCCAGATCGTTTAGTGTGCGTTAATAAACACCCTGCAATAGTCTGCTTGCGATCTCGGCAGTGCGATATGTCGAAAATAGGGGTCGTCGCGCAGTCCAAATGTTCCTCCTGATGTCATTCTCTCTCTGACTTCGTTTTTTTGGGACGCCTTCGACCCCACCTCGTCTTCCCCCTTTCAAATCGTGGCTCTGTCACCTATGTCCGCCTGCATGACAAAAACATTGCATATCGTTGGCGGCGGCATGGCCGGATCCGAGGCCGCCTGGCAGGCCGCACACATGGGCGTTAACGTGGTGATCCACGAAATGCGCCCCAAAGTGGAAACCTTCGCCCACCGCACCGGCAACCTTGGCGAGATGGTCTGTTCCAATTCCTTCCGTTCCGATGACGACGAACAGAATGCCGTTGGCTTGCTGCATTGGGAAATGCGCGCGGCCAATGGATTGATTATGGCAACGGCCGACAAACACCGCCTGCCCGCTGGTGGCGCCTTGGCTGTGGACCGCGATCCCTTTGCCGAATCTGTGACACAGGCGTTGATGGATCACCCCAACGTCTCTGTGGAATATGGTGAAATCTCCGAATTGCCCTCGGACGGCCATTGGATTTTCGCAACTGGCCCGCTGACCTCAACGGCTCTTGGCGCGGCGATTCAGGCCGAAACCGGCGCTGAACGTCTGGCATTTTTCGACGCCATCGCCCCCATCGTTTATTCTGAAAGCATCAACATGGACGTCGCGTGGCTACAGTCGCGCTACGACAAGGGCGAGACCGAAGAAGAACAGAAAGCCTATCTCAACTGCCCGATGACCAAGGATCAATACGAGGCCTTTATCGACGCGCTTCTGGCAGCTGACAAATCGGAATTCAAAGAAGGCGAAACTGCCGGCTACTTTGACGGATGTTTGCCAATCGAAGTCATGGCAGAGCGTGGCCGCGAAACCCTACGCTTTGGGCCAATGAAGCCCGTCGGCCTGACAAACGCCCATAAACCCGATGATAAACCTTACGCAGTTGTGCAATTGCGGCGTGACAACGCATTGGGAACGCTCCTGAACATTGTCGGTTTCCAGACCAAGATGAAATACGGCGCCCAGACCGAAGTCTTCAAAATGATCCCGGGTTTGGAAGACGCGTCATTCGCCCGCCTTGGCGGCATCCACCGCAACACGTTTATCAACTCGCCCACTCTGCTGGACGACCGGATGCGCCTCAAATCACGCCCCAACATCCGCTTTGCCGGTCAGGTGACAGGTGTCGAAGGCTATGTCGAAAGCGCCGCAATGGGGCTGCTAGCAGGCCGCTTGGCCGCTGCCGAAATCCTCGGCAAGCCGCTCGACACCGCGCCGCTCAACACGGCCATGGGCGCATTGGTGCACCACATCACAGGCGGTGCCGAGGCCAAGACCTTTCAACCGATGAACGTCAACTTTGGGCTGTTTCAACCAGTCGAAGGCCTCAAAGGTGGTCGTCGCGGCCGCAAAGACCGCTACAAAGCCTACACCGACCGCGCCAAAGTGGACTGGCAAGCTTGGCTGGCGGCGCAAAGCTGACTGGACGCCGTGCGGGACATGCGCTTAAATTGATGCCATGACCCGCAAATTCCTCGACAACGTCTACGACCACATCGGCAAAGGCATCGAGACCTTTTACGACGACTGGGCTGACACATATGAGGCTGAGGTCGGCGAAAACGGCTATGTCACCCCTGCCCGCTGCGCTCGCGCTTTGGCCGCGCATATGCCGGACAAAGCCTTGCCTGTGTTGGATTTTGGCTGCGGCACCGGCCTGTCTGGTTTGGCATTGCGCGCCGAGGGCATCACAGACTTGCACGGCATGGACCTTTCTGCGGAAATGCTGGCCAAGGCCCGCACCAAAAACCTCTATCAATCTCTGCAACAGATCGCAGCCGACGCGCCCCTGCCATTTGAAACCGGAGCCTACGCCGCAATTGCCGCGATCGGCGTCATCGGTCCGGGTGCTGCTCCGCTGGAGCTTTTTGACATTTTGCTTGCCAAACTGGCGCCCGGCGGTCTCTTCGTGCTCTCGTTCAACGATCACGCGTTAGAGGACCCTGCCTACGCAGCCAAAGTCACGGCCTGTGCCGAAGCCGGTAGTTTGCGTGTATTAGAGCAGGAACACGGGCCACACCTTCCGGCGCGCAACATAAACTCCACCGCCTACCTGCTTGAAAAACTGTGACTTTCACCACGCGCTTCGCCCCATCCCCAACCGGTCCACTTCATTTGGGTCATGCCTATTCGGCGCTGCTGGCACATGACACTGCACGCGCCAAAGGTGGCCGTTTCCTGTTGCGGATCGACGATCTCGACCAATCCCGCGCCCGCCCGCACTGGGAACAGCAAATCTATGACGACCTCACGTGGTTGGGCATTACATGGAATGATGCCGTTCGTCGGCAATCTGACCATTTCCCCGACTATGCCCGAACACTCGAAACCTTGCGCGACGCGGGCCTGACGTTTGAATGCAATTGCACCCGCCGCGACATCGACAACGCGGCCTCCGCTCCTCAAGAAGGCGTGCCGGACTTTGGTCCTGACGGACGCATCTATCCCGGCACCTGCCGCGCACGCGACCTCTCACCCGACGAAGCAACCTGCACCCGCCTCAACATGGTCAAAGCCGCTCAATCTGTTTCTGCAACCTTCATAGAAACCGGCGACGCCTTCGCTGGCACCCACAAGCTTACAAGGCACGATCTGCAAACAACTATCGGAGACGTGGTACTCGCCCGACGCAACATGGCCGCCTCTTACCATCTCTCGGTGGTGCTGGACGATGTTGCGACCGGTGTCACCCATGTGATCCGTGGCGAAGACCTGTTTGAGGCAACCCGCATCCACGTTTTGTTGCAAAACCTGTTGGACCTGCCGACACCCGAATATCACCATCACAGCCTGATCCGCGACGACGCCGACAAACGCCTTGCCAAACGCGACGACGCCCGCGCCATCGCCAAATACCGCGCTGACGGTGCGACGCCGTCCGATATTCGCACTATGGTTGGCCTCTAACGCCACCACGGGCTTTTTGTTCCGGAATTACCGTCGCCGAAGGCTCAGTCCTGCATGGGCTGCATCAACTCAACGGTCTCCCCATCACGCACCGCGGTGTAAAAACAGGTGCGACGATTGGTGTGACAGGCTGCACCCGTCTGATTTACCAGCACAAGTATACAGTCCTGATCACAGTCATACCGGAAATCCACCAGCTCCTGTACGTGGCCCGAACTTTCGCCCTTGATCCAAAACGCCTGACGCGACCGGCTCCAATAGGTCACCTTGCGAGTTTGCAAGGTCTTTGCCACCGCCTCGGCATTCATCCACGCCATCATCAGAACTTCGCCTGACGTGTCATCTTGCGCAATTGCCGGAATCAAACCGGCGTCGTTGTACTTCAAAAGACCTGTGTCAAATTCCATACCAACGTCCCTCTTTGCATCTGTCCTTTCGACCTCTATCTATGAATCACGTAACGAAGGAAACCGCGATGTCCGGCGAAAACGACCTGATCAAGCTTTACTCTGGCCAGATCCTCAATTTGGCGGCTGCGATCCCGCACACCGAGCGGTTGGTCGATCCAGATGCCACCGTTAAAAAACGCGCGCCGCTCTGTGGCTCCACTGTGACTGTGGACCTCAAAATTGAGGACGGCCGCATCGCCGCTTTTGCCCAAGACGTCAAAGCCTGCGCCTTGGGTCAGGCCTCTGCCTCCGTGGTGGGCTCCGGCGTGATTGGTCGCACCCGCGCTGAAATCGAAACCGCCCGCGCAGCGCTCAAGGCGATGCTCAAAGATGACGGCCCTACGCCGCCTGCGCCTTTTGACGGTCTCGAAGTGCTGCGCCCTGCACGCGATTACAAGAACCGACACGCGTCGATCCTTCTGGCGTTTGATGCCACCGCCGAGGCGTTTGAACAGGCCGACCAAGCCAACTGCGCTTAACCCCGACACTGCCGCCCACAAAAAAACCGCCGCACTTTCAAAAGAAAGGCGGCGGCAGTGAGGTGCGTCTTCACGTGGGACCCAATTCGTCAATGAAGGGCGATCAGGCAGAAAACCCTTCGGGACTTAGAACAGGCAGAACAAGTCGAAATGCATCAAGATGGGGACAGGATGCGGGGACGAACCAGCGCGAAAATCGCAGGCAGTAAACTGTATTCCTCAAAAAACCTCAGACAAAGCCAGGCACATGCAGCGCCACAACCATCAAAACAACGAGAACCACACCACCAAGAGCGTCTTGCACCAAAGTGTCGCCTGAATTGCGAACCACCGATTTAATTTGCTGCATCATTGGGGCCTCCTTCCCGTTTTGATCTTTGTTGCCCCTTTGTTCTCACATACGGAACATCAAGTAAAGAACTTTATGAGAACATTTGAGAACATTTCGCGAAAAAAAGCGTTAACCGACTGAAATCAAACGGATCGCCTGATCCTGCTCCATCAACCACAAAAGAACCCGCGCCGCCTGCCCGCGCTCGCTTGTAAGCTCGGGATCATCATGCAGCAGCTTGCGCGCGTCTGACTGCGCCACGGCCATCAAACTGGCCTGCGCTTCCATGTCGGCAATCCTGAATCTCGGCAAGCCCGATTGCGCGGTTCCAATCAAATCACCCGCGCCACGCATTTCCAGATCGGTCTCGGCAATCACAAACCCGTCTTCGCTTTCACGCAAAACCGTCAGCCGTTTTTGCCCGCTTTCGCTTAGAGGCGACTGATACATCAACAGGCAAGTCGACGCTTGGGACCCACGCCCAACGCGCCCGCGCAACTGGTGCAGCTGCGCCAGACCAAAAACCTCGGCCCGTTCAATCACCATGATCGTCGCGTTGGGCACATCCACGCCCACCTCAATAACCGTGGTCGCCACAAGAACCTGTGTCTCACCCTTTTGAAACGCCGCCATGCCCGCGTCTTTTTCGGCTGGCGGCATCTGACCGTGCACCATGCCGACAACGCCTTCACCAAGCGCTGCCCGCAGCAGCTTGAACCGCTCCTCGGCAGCGGTGTAATCAACGTTCTCGCTTTCCTCGACCAAGGGACAAACCCAATAGGCTTGCTTGCCTTCGGCGACGGCTTTGCGCAGATGGTCAACCACCTCATCCATGCGCCCCGTGCTCACCAACGCCGTGGTGATCGGTTGCCGTCCGGGCGGTTTTTCATCCAGCACCGACACGTCCATATCGCCATATTGCGCCAACGCCAGCGACCGCGGGATCGGCGTCGCCGTCATCACCAGAACATCCGCTCCCGCGCCTTTCTTGCCAAGCTCCAACCGCTGGCGAACACCAAAACGGTGCTGCTCGTCAACAATGGCCAACCGCAGATCGGCAAACGCCACATCTTGTTGAAACACTGCGTGCGTGCCGACCAGCACGTGAATATCACCCCGCGCCAAAGCCTCCAGCTTGGCGCGCCGATCTGCCCCTTTGTCGCGCCCCGTAAGGATTTCCAAGACGACGCCCGCGCTTTCAGCCAATGGCTGCAACCCCTGCAAATGCTGGCGAGCCAAAATTTCGGTCGGCGCCATCATCACGCCCTGCCCGCCTGCCTCAACTGCCACCAACAGCGCCATAAACGCCACTAGTGTTTTGCCCGCGCCCACGTCTCCCTGCAGCAAACGGTTCATGCGCATCGGCAGCGCCATATCGCGCGCAATCGCCTCCACAGCCCGCTCCTGCGCCCCTGTTGGCGCAAATGGCAGCGCGGCCCGCACCTTGGCTTGCAGCGCGCCTGTTTGTTCGGAAATCACACCTTTGGCACGCTGCAACTGCTCGCGCGCCAACGCCAATGTCAGCTGATGTGCAAGAAACTCGTCATATGCCAGCCGTTCACGCGCCGGATGGGTCGGTGAAATTTCGGCCAACGACGTGGGCAGATGGACCTGTTCCATGGCCTCGCGCCAATGCGGCCACTTGGCCTTGTCCTTTTGGGATGGATCAATCCATTCCGCCAGTTCCGGCGACCGCTCCAACGCTGACCGCACGCCTTTGACCATGGTCTTTTGCGACACCCCGTGGGTGAGCGGATAGACCGGTTCAAACGCAGGAATGTCCTCGGCTTCATTGGGCGCGACAATGTATTCGGGATGCACCATCTGGGCGACGCCATCAAACAGCTCGACCTTGCCGCTGATCACGCGGCGCTCGCCTTCTGGCAGCACTTTCTTGAGGTAGTCGCCCCTCGCATGGAAAAACACCACCTGAAACGACGTCAGCGCATCCTGCACCGTGATCCGATAGGCGCCACCACGGTTGCGGGCGGGCTTGTGCGCGCCAATCAACACCTGAACTGTGACCGTGTCCGGCAACTCCGCTTCATTGACAGAAATCTTCAGCGCCCGATCAATGCCCGAGTACGGCAGCAGAAACAGCAAATCACGCGGCTTATGCACGTGTATCTGTTCCAGATGCTGCGCGGTCTTTGGCCCGACACCATCCAGCTTTGTCAGATCCGCAAACAGCGGAAATAGAATTTCCGGCCGTCCGCTCATAATCCTTCAATCAACTCCAACCAGCCGTCTTCGTCGATGGTTGTCACCCCAAGATCCGCCGCTTTCTTGGCCTTAGATCCGGCACCGGGTCCAGCCACCAGAATGTCGGTCTTACCGCTCACAGATCCCGACACCTTCGCGCCCAAGGCTTCAGCCCGCACTTTGGCCTCATCTCGCGTCATCTTTTCCAGCTTGCCCGTAAACACCACAGTCTTGCCCGCCACAGGGCTTTCTGTCGCCACCGCTTCCGGTGCTTCGATTGTGAGCATGCCGACCAGTCGGTCAATTTCGGCCCTCTCCTGCACGTTGGCAAAGGCATCCGTCAGCGACAGCGCCACCGCCGCGCCGATCCCGTCGATGCCAGTCAAATCGTCCCAGGCCAGTTGTGAGTCGCGCGACACTTCACAAGCCGCGGCGGCAGCGTCCCGTGCTTCTTTGATACGCCCGCGCCGCCCCTCTTTGGCGGCTGCAATGCGCTCAACGTCTTCCGCCGCATCCGCCGCCCGCCACGCCAGCGCAGCGGGTCTTGCGATTTCGGCAGCTTCGGCCAACTTGTCCCATGACAGAAAATGTTGTGCCAAATCCTTGGCCGCTGTCTCCCCGACATGGCGAATGCCAAGCCCGAACAACAACCGACCAAAGGCTATTTCGCGTTTCGCCTCAATCGCAGCAAAAAGGTTGGCAACGCTTTTGTCCTTGAATCCTTTGCGATTTTTCAGCCGGGTCAGGTTCGCACCGTCGCGGTCCGCCAAGGTGAAAATATCCGCAGGAGTTTTGATCGGCAGCTGTTCATCTTCAAAGAACATCTCGATCTGCTTGGCACCCAACCCCTCGACATCAAGCGCCTTACGGGCCACGAAATGTTTCAGTTTCTCAATCGCTTGCGCCGGACAGATCAAGCCGCCTGTGCAATACCGCACCGCATCGCCTTCTTCGCGCACCGCCGGACTTTGACACTCCGGACACAGCTCAGGAAACACATAGGGCACCGCATCCTCAGCCCGTTTCTTCAGGTCCACGTCCGCCACTTTGGGGATCACATCACCAGCCCGGTAAACCTGCACCCAATCGCCGACACGAATGTCTTTCCCGTCGCGGATCTCAGCGCCTTTGCTGTCACGACCTGCGATGTAATCCTCGTTGTGCAGCGTCGCATTGGACACCACCACACCGCCCACGGTCACAGGTTGCAACCGCGCCACGGGGCTCAGTGCGCCGGTGCGACCTACTTGAATGTCGATACCTTCCAGCCGCGTCCACGCCAATTCCGCAGGGAACTTATGCGCCACCGCCCAGCGTGGCGTGGTGGATCGAAACCCCAACCGCGCCTGCAATCCAAGGTCGTCCACCTTGTAGACCACGCCATCAATGTCATAGCCGAGCGACGCCCGTTGCGCCTCGATGTCGCGATAATGCGCAATCAACGCCTCTGGTCCGTCGCACAGTTTGGTCAGATCGTTGGTTACAAACCCCAATGCTGCCAACCGCTCAATCGCGCCCATTTGCGTCTCACCCAAAGGTGCCGACAAATCGCCCCACGCATAGGCAAAGAAATGCAGAGGACGGTCCCGCGTCACGGTCGGATCCAACTGCCGCAAACTGCCAGCGGCCGCATTGCGCGGATTGGCAAAAACCGTCTGCGGCTTTTTTCCGTCCGCTTCCAGTGCGACATTCTTCTCGCGAATGCGCGTGTTTAGCGCCTCAAAATCCGCGTGGCTCATATATACCTCGCCGCGCACTTCGATCACGTCCGGCGCGCCCTCAAGCACCTGCGGAATGTCGGAAATTGTCTTGGCGTTCTCGGTGACGTTTTCGCCTGTGTCCCCATCGCCGCGCGTCGCGGCATAAACCAACTGCCCACCTTCATAGCGCAGCGACAGGCTAAGCCCGTCGATCTTTGGTTCGGCAGTAAAACGCAGCGCATCTGTCGCGTGCAGGTTCAGATAACGACGAATCCGGTCGTCAAAATCAGCAACGTCCTCATCTTCAAACGCATTGCCAAGGCTCAGCATCGGAACCACGTGGCTGATTTTGCCAAACCCCTCGCCGGGCGTGGCGCCAACCTGTTCGCTCGGGCTGTCGTCGCGCTTTAGATCGGGGAATCGCGTCTCTATCTCGGAATTGCGTCGCTTCGCAGCGTCATAGTCCGCATCCGAAATTTCCGGCGCGTCTTCGCCGTGATACGCCGTGTTCGCCCGCCCCAGAAACGCAGCAAGGCGCGCCAGCTCAAGGCGCGCCTGCTCTTTTGTCATCTCGCTTACTGTCTGCGCGTCGGTCACCGGCTTCTCCCTATCCACCCTCCCAAGTGATAGGGCCGCCGCTTTCCGACCTCAAGACGTTATGCGCGCAGTGCGACGTCTTCAGTGGAAACCGCAGGTTCCGGATCGCGCAGCACATAGCCACGGCCCCAGACAGTCTCGATGTAGTTCTCACCGCCAGTGGCTTCGCTGAGTTTCTTACGCAGCTTGCAAATGAAGACATCGATGATCTTCAACTCAGGCTCATCCATGCCGCCATAGAGGTGGTTCAAGAACATCTCTTTGGTCAGCGTGGTGCCTTTGCGCAGGCTCAACAGCTCAAGCATCTGATATTCTTTGCCGGTCAGATGCACGGGTTTGTTTTCAACCTCAACGGTTTTCGCATCCAAGTTCACCGCCACCAGGCCTGTGCGGATCACCGATTGCGAATGGCCTTTGGACCGGCGAATGATCGCGTGAATACGCGCCACCAGCTCTTCGCGGTGGAACGGCTTCGTCAGATAATCATCCGCGCCATAGCCAAAGCCTTTGAGTTTGCTCTCAGTGTCATCGGCACCGGACAGAATCAGGATTGGCGTATCGATGCGTGATGTCCGCAATTGGCGCAGCACTTCGTGACCGGTCATATCAGGCAGACCAAGGTCCAGCAGGATCAAATCGTAGTCATACAATTTGGCAAGGTCGATGCCTTCTTCGCCAAGATCCGTCGCGTATACATTCAGGTTTGCGTGCGTCAGCATCATCTCGATGCTTTTTGAGGTGGTAGGATCATCCTCAACTAGCAGTACTCGCATTTAATAATTCCTTACGTCAGGAGGGTTGCCTGTTAACCATGGCTAATAAAGGTTAACTCGTGGTTACCAGATTGGGTCATTAACGAAGATTACCAACACCTACACGTGCAAAATTGCACTTTTGACGGGAATTCACAACGTTTTGGCATAAAAATGCCGGTTAATTTTGGCGGATGGCATGAATAAGCACATCTGCGTTGACCTAGGGCGTGTTTGGCCGGTCTTCATCTTCCGATTTTTGCCGATATTTCTGCACTGCAGTCGCCTTCAGCGCGTCGAAACCGTGTTTTGAAACGGCTTTGACCCACTGCTCGAACTCCTCGTCACTAAGTCCGTAAACTTCCAGCGCCTCTTTTTGATTGATAAGCCCATAAACAACACCCTTAACAACCGCCGCTTTTCGAGACGCCACCCAGCGTCGCGTTTCGGGTGGGGGCAAATCAGCACGCGACATGACTGAACCATCCGGCAAAGTCACACATCGTGGCCCCTCTACTTTCTTTAAAAACATCACACCATCCTCTCAAGTGGCGCCAGAGTGCCGCAACAGGCTTAATGAGGAATGAAACCACCCCTTGAGAGTAGTTAGGATTTTCCTATATTCTCGACGACTTCTGATCGGAGAGACTCACCATGGCGCTTGACAGCGATCCAAAGCTGAATTCACTCGGCTTTGCCAAACCCCCGTCCGAGACCCGTGTGGTCGTCGCCATGTCCGGTGGCGTCGACAGTTCGGTTGTGGCCGCAAAGCTGGCGGACGAAGGCTATGACGTGGTCGGCGTTACCCTGCAGCTGTACGACCACGGCGCGGCCCTGGCCAAAAAAGGTGCCTGTTGCGCAGGGATCGACATCCACGACGCCCGCCGTGTTGCCGAGGAAAAAGGATTTCCACACTACGTCCTTGATTATGAAAACATTTTTCAGGATGCAGTGATTGACGAATTCGCGGACAGCTATCTTGCTGGCGCCACCCCTGTACCCTGCATTCGCTGCAACGAGCGTGTGAAATTCAAAGACCTCTTGGAAACCGCCAAGGACCTGGACGCCGATTGCATGGCCACCGGCCACTACATTCAGCGCAAAATGGGCGCGGACGGAGCGGAGCTGCACACCGCAACGGACGCCAACCGCGACCAGAGTTATTTCCTGTTTTCGACCACACCTGATCAACTCGACTACCTCCGATTCCCTTTGGGTCACCTGCCCAACAAAGACGCCACGCGCGCTTTGGCCTCGGAATATGGGCTGTCAGTCGCCGATAAACCGGACAGTCAGGACATTTGTTTTGTGCCAAACGGCGATTACGCAAGTGTGATCGAAAAATTACGCCCCGGCGCTGCCGAGCCCGGAGACATCATTGATCACGAAGGAAACCTGCGCGGCAAACACAATGGCGTGCTGCACTATACCATCGGTCAGCGTCGCGGCTTGGGCATCGGGGGTCTGTCTGAACCGCTTTATGTGGTGAAACTCGATGTCGACGCCAAACAGGTCATCGTCGGCCCCAAAGAGATGCTCTCAACCCGCACAATTCCGGTACGCGAGATCAATTGGCTTGGCGACGAGCCGTTTGACAGCCGCACAGAATGGCATGTGATGGTCAAAGTGCGCTCCACGCGCCCCCCGCGTGATGCAATCATCCGCCCCACCGGCCCCGACACGGCAGAGGTTGAATTGCTGACCCCCGAGGAGGGTGTCTCACCGGGACAGGCTTGTGTGTTTTACGACACCAACACCAGCCGCATCTTTGGTGGCGGCTGGATCTGGCGCGGGCACTGACCCGCGTCAGCTGATGTCTGTGCCAGTGTTAAGCAACACGTAAAACCCGACAGCGATCATCAAATAGGGTGTCAGGCGTTCCAGTTTCACAAGCCGGTTCATGGCGCCACGGGTCACACGTTCAAGAATCGCGGCCACCGCCGCGAGGCCAAGCGCCGACACCGTCGCACCAAGCGCCGCCGCGGCTCGAAATTCAGCGGCAGAATCGGCAAACACCGGGGCAAACACTGCGAACGTGTCCAGCGACACGCTCAGAAACAGCGCCACAATGGCAATGCCGCCAACCTGCGCCGCTGCGGCCTGCTCCTCGACGCCACGCAGCTTGATCCGGCGCCGCAGTTCCAGAATGCCAATCACCACAGGAATAAACCCCAGATAGCCGGTGAAATGCGGCAACTGCGCGCCCAGACCTTCGGCCAGCCGAAAAGCCACCCCCAGAACAATCAGCTGTGCGATCAGATAACAGCTCACCACCCGCCATTTGCCTGACGTTAAGATCAAGCCGGACATGATGACCAGATTGTCGATATTGGTCAGCACATGCGCGATCAACGCAGACAGACCGAAGCCCACAACATCCACGTCTTAGCCCAACCCGTCCAAAACGGCCTGCGCGGCGCGCATCCCCGGTGCCTGCGCGCCTTTGCCCAGACGCGCCATCGTCAACGCCATGGTCTCTGTCTGTTGATCCGGTGCCGCCAGCACCCCGACGAGCGCCTCCGCGATTGGACCCGTCTGAAACGCGGGGCCCAAAAACTCTGGCACCAGACGCGTGTCCGTCACAAGGTTCACCAGCGTCACCGTGTCGATCAAGGCCATGCGGCTCATGATCTGCCAGCTCAGCCAGCTCATGTCATAGGCGACCACCATCGGCGTCGCGCTGGCTGCCAGCTCCAATGACACCGTACCCGACGCTGCCAAAGCCACATTTGCCGCCCCAAAGGCCGCGCGTTTTTCCGCAAGCGCCGCCGCTTGCAGCTGCCCGCGCGGGTCCAGCACGATGGGTGCCACCGGCCAATCCGCCGTGATCTCTTTCACCTTATCCGCCACCGGCGCAGCGGCGGGCACAACCACCTGCAAGTCCGGCACGGCCTGCTTCACTTGTGCGGCCACGTCACCAAAGGTCTGCGCCAACCGGTCAACTTCGGACCGCCGCGACCCGGGCAAAGCCAACAGAACCGGCGCATCGCCAATCCCATGTCTTGTGCGAAAATCTATGCACGCGTCTCGCGTGGCCACCGGCTCGCTCACCACCGGATGTCCGACAAAATCGCAGCGCACACCGGCGCGCTCCATATAGGGCGGCTCAAACGGCAACAGCGCCAACACCTGATCGATAACTTTGGCCATTTTCACCGCGCGTTTGGGCCGCCAAGCCCAAACCGAAGGCGCCACATAATGTACCGTGCGAATGTTGCTGACCTTTTTGATCTCTTTCGCCACCCGCAAACAAAAATCGGGGCTGTCGATGGTGATCACCACATCCGGTTTCATCGCCAACGCCGCTTGCGCGGTTTGATGCATACGCTTCAGCAAGTGCCGATATTTTGGCAGCACCTCGGCGATGCCCATCACGCTCAGCTCATCCATTGGAAACAGGCTGTCCAGCCCCTGCTCTTGCATCAAGGGCCCGCCAACTCCGGCAAACGTCACCTCTGGCAGCAAAGCCTGCAAGCCTTCCATCAGCGCCGCGCCCAGCCGGTCACCTGACATCTCGCCCGCGACCAGAAACACCTTCATCACACCACTTGCCCCACAAGGAACAATCCGCTGTCTTCCAACGCCTGCCGGGTTGCTTCGCGATCAATCATCAACACTTTGTGCGCCGCGACCACCAAACCGGCCAAACCGGCTTTGGCGGCTGAATGCACCGTGTCCGGTCCGATCGCAGGCATGTCCATTCGCAGGTCCTGGTTTGCCTTTGGCATCTTCACGAACACGCCTTTGCCCCGCCGCAAATGCGGGGGCGTTTCGGCCACAAACCGCAACAAAGCGTCCGAACCCTGCAACGTCTCAATGCCCAGACACAGGCCAGCGGCCACAACCGCGCCCTGCCCGACATCCAGCGGCGACAAGGCCACCAATATGTCCTGTGCTTTCTTTGCGTCTTCCAACAGGGCGGCATCCGGTTCCGGGCCGGCAAAAAGCCCCTCCGGCACACAGATCTGTTGCAGCACCTCATGGGCGCCAACAACCTCAAACCCCTGCTCTTCAAACACTGCCACAATCAAGCGCAACAACGCATCGTCGCCCTGCTGCATCGCCGCCATCAGGCGCGGCGCAATCGACATCATTCCGGCATCCATATCAGCTGGATTGAGCGCTGGCCGCCCCAATCCACCGGCAAAGACCACACGGGTGACACCGGCGTCTTTCAGCGCCTGCCAGATGCCGCCCATCTTTGCGATACTGTGCAGGTGCACCGGATCAGGCATCTCGTGGGCAACGCCTTCAAAAACCACGCGCACCGCGTCCGGCTCGGCCTGCGCCAACATCACCGGCAGCGCGCCTCCACCGCTCAAAATGGCCAAATCGCTCATTGTTTACCTCGGTGTCAGGAAAGAACGGTCCGTGTCGCCCATTACAAAGGCCACAATTTCCTGTACATAATCGCTGTCACTTTCGTCGCCCAATCGGCGCGCGCGTTCCTGAAAGGCACCTTCACCCTGCGCCAGCATCTGAAACGCAGCCCTTAACGCGGTGATATCCGCCCGCGCCACGCCTCGTCGTTTTAGACCCACAAGATTGAGACCGTCCAATTCGCCGCGTGGCCCCTGCACAAGCCCGTATGGGATGACGTCGTTGGTGACCATGGTCACAGCCCCAATGATGGCACCTTTGCCGATGCGCACCCATTGATGGATGCCGCACAATCCGCCGATAATCACATCATCCTCGATGACACAATGTCCGGCCACCGCGGCCGAGTTCACCACAATCACCCGATCGCCAATCTGCGCGTCATGCGCGATGTGGCAGCCGGCCATGAACAGCCCGTCGTCACCAACTCGCGTGACTCCGCCGCCACCTTCGGTACCGGAGTTCATCGTCACGTGCTCGCGGATACGGTTGCGCGCGCCAATCACCAACCGGCTGTGCTCACCGCCAAACTTAAGGTCCTGTGGAATTTCGCCAATCACCGAGAAGGAAAACACCACGGTTTCTGGCCCGATTTCCGTCTGGCCCGTCACCACCACGTGGCTCTTAAGCTCCACGCCGGCCTGCAAAACAACGCTGGACCCTACAACGCAGAATGGGCCGATTACACAGCCCTCTCCGATCACTGCCCCGTCTTCGATGACGGCGCTCGCATGTATCTGCGCACTCGCGGCAATCGCCATTTGGCTTACTCCTTGGGAAGATCCATCATCGCGGTAAATTCAACTTCGCACGCGACATCACCGTCCACAGTTGCGGTACCCGCAAATTTCCAGACTTTGCCGCCCGGTTTGCCGCGGGTTGTGGTGAGTTGCATTTCAAGCACATCACCCGGCACAACCATGCGGCGGAACTTACACTTGTCGATGCCCATGAAATAGACCAGCAGGTTCTTGTCCGCCATGTCTAGCGCCACGCCCACCATAACCGCAGATGTCTGCGCCATCGCCTCGACGATGGTCACTCCTGGCATAATAGGCTTACTTGGAAAGTGCCCCTGAAAATGCGGCTCGTTCATGGTGACATTCTTGATGCCACGCGCGCTTTGATATCCGTCGATGTCGACAACTTTATCCACCAGCAAAAACGGATAGCGGTGGGGAATGATCCGTTGGATCAGGCCAATATCGGCGCTCTTAAGATCGTCTGCCATGATCAGCTCCTACAAATCCTTGATGTTACATGCTTCCTAGCAACCCAGACCAAGCGGGGCAACCACAGCTGCTGTTTTCCATGATTGCAAAGCGGTCCTGGCCGTCAAAACAACCAAGCGTCAAACTAGGGTTCAGAGACCGCCCGCCCGTCGCCCAGCGACGCGTTCAACCGCGCAATCGCTTCCTGAGTTATGTCGACTCGATCGCTTGACACGAGCACCGTGCGGCGCTCCAAAATTAGCGCGGCACCGGTTTCAAGCATCAACTCCGACAGGATTGGTCGCGCCGCTTGTACAAACACACTGCGTTCGCGTTCGTTCAACTCGTTCAGTTCCCGAAACCTTGCATCCTGCTCCTCGCGAATGCCACGTACTTTGACGTCAAACGCCTTTGCCAGAACGCTAAACTCCGCCGCAGACATGGTTTTGCGTTTTTCGGTAAGGTTCTGTTCTTCTTCAGACAGCGTGTCTTCCATCTGCGCGTTGCGCACAATCAACTCGGCGCGCAATGTCGCAAGATCTGCTGCGACGCGTTGCCCAAACAGCGACTCGGTGAACATTCTGTCACTCTCAATCACCAGGATTGAGGTCCCCGCCAGCGACTGTTCCTGCGCGTTGGTGATGCTGGCGTGTATTGCCAGCATCATCAGCAGAAGCGTTTTCGCAAACGTGGTCTGCATCACAACTTAGAACGTCGCGCTGATCGTAAAGTTGAAGTTCTGTTCACGGTCATATTGCTCTTTCTTCAGCGCCTTGGTGAAATTGAACCGGAGTGGTCCAATTGGCGTGTCCCAGAAAATCGAGAAGCCGATCACGTGGCGCAAAGAGAATTCGTCATACAGAACCGCATCGCCATTCGCGCTGGTTGTCTGATCCAAGCCCCACAGTGATCCAACGTCGTAAAACAGGCCGCCTTTGATCCCGATTTCTTCCGGAATGCCCAGCGGGAATTCAGCTTCAAACCGTGCCACGGCATAGAAGTTGCCGCCCAGACCATCATCGTAGCTGCCGCCTGCGTCCCGCTGCCTCGGTCCAATACCATATGGATCAAAACCGCGCATGATGTTTGAGTTCAATTGAAAGCGGTCATAGATACGGCTGTTAGAGTCAGGTGAGAAAAGCACCCCGCCTTCTAAAACCGCTCTGAGGGTGACTTCTTCATACCAAACTTTGGTTTCAGCCACCGCCTTGCCGGTTGTTTTGACATAGGTGTAGTCGCCGCCTACACCACCAAAATCCTGAGCAAACTCAAGCAAAACGCCTTTGTTGACGTCCAACCCTGTTCGGCGGGTGTCGTAAATATAGGTATACCCGACAGAGCTATCCCATCTATCGCCGCGCCCGGCTTCTTCGTCAATTATCGAGCCCGGACTCTCCTCACCGGTCAAAATTTCCATATCCACGTTTTTCAAAGTGTACCGAAACTGCATCCGGCCAAATTCACTTACCGGAAAGAAAAACGACGGCTTAATCTCGCCCACTGTGTTGGTAAAGCGTGTTTCGCTGTTTTCAGTTTCCACGTACGCCAGATTGATGCCCGCCGACAAATCACGACCCAGAAACGCCGGTTCGCGGAACGACAAGCCGTAGTCTTTCAAATCAGACGATGTCGAGAACGAAAAGCCGAACTGTTGTCCGCGGCCTAAGAAGTTTTTCTCATTGAAACGCACAACAAGGCCAAAGCCATCGTTGGTCGAATATGTACCACCAAATGACAACGATCCGGTCGGCTGCTCCACCACGTCCACGTCGACAATTACCTGATCCGGCGCTGTGCCCTCACGCGCGTTTACATCGACACCGGCAAAATAGCCCAATGCCCGGATACGTTCGGCACTTTCGCGAATTTCACGCGGGTTAAAGGCGTCGCCCTCTACAATGCGGAACTGCTGACGGATCACCCGATCCAGCGTCGTTGTGTTGCCTTCCACGTCGATGCGTTCAACAAATATCCGTGGTCCTTTGACCAAGGCGAATTCCACATTAAGCGCCAGATCACGGTCGTTGCGTACAATACGTGGATCAATGCGCAAAAAGTCATGGCCCTCACGCAGGGCCAGTCGCTCAAGGCGCGCAATGGTGTTTTCCACCAACACTGGCGAATAGGTTACTCCGGGCTTCAATCGCAGAGCATCGAGATAAGGCTGCGCATCAACCCCATCAAACTCGCTGACAACTGTGATATCTCCGAAGGTGAACTGTTGCCCTTCCTCGATATTGAATGTCAGGAAATAACCGTCACGCTCGCGCGACAACTCTGCGTTGACCCCGGTGGTGCGGAAATCCACATAACCTCGGGATAGGTAGAAATCGCGCAACACTTGTTTG
Source organism: Shimia sp. Alg240-R146 (assembly GCF_947331465.1). GTDB lineage: Bacteria > Pseudomonadota > Alphaproteobacteria > Rhodobacterales > Rhodobacteraceae > Shimia. Next base: position 1,171,939 of record NZ_CAMZOK010000002.1, read on the forward strand.
TCAAATTCGATGCGATCCACAACAAGCGTGTCCGACCGAAACAATGCACGCAGCAGACCGGCTTGTTTCGTCTGCAAAACCTGACGCAAACGGCGATCGCTGAATTGCTGGTTGCCGACAAATCCAAGACGCTCGATCTCGGTAATGCCGCCTTCAAAGATCTCAAAAACCAGATCGGCGCGGTTATCGCTGCGGCGAATGATGCGCGGCTCAACACGGGCGGCCAAACGACCGCTTTCCGAATAGGCTTGCGTGATCCTTGCCGCATCGCGCTCAGCGACCGATGGGTTGAGAACCCGCCGGGGCTGCGATTCAATCAAGGCTTCCAGCGCATCGTCTTTCAGCCGCGCATTGCCTTCAAAATTGATCCGGCTAATCGTCGGGTATTCCGAAACCTTGATCACCAGCGTACCGCCGCTTGGGACCATCTCAACCGTCTCAAACAGACCGCTTGCCAACACACGCTGATAGGCCGCGTTCAACTGACCGGCGGTCAAGGTCTGGCCCTTCTCGATTCCCGCATAGGTGACGATGGCCGTAGATTCGATCCGCTGGTTGCCTTCCACCCTAATGGTGTTGAAAGCATAACTCTGCGCTGAGGCAATCGTCGGCAGAACGATCAACAACGCTGAAATCAATAGAAAAATACCGATGGCAATCTGTTTAAACTGCCCACTTACACTGCCCTTGGCGACCGCCAAAGCCCGAGTTTGTTTGGTCATTCCCAAACCCCTCCAGAACATCCCTCTTGGACTGTGAGTATCGGGTCTGAATGGAGTTGTCAAAAGAGCAAACAGCGCAAACAGTTACGTTGCGCTGAGAAGAGTTATCCACAGGGGTTGGTAGCGCCTGGAATTCCGGCCACAGGATTTAGTGTCTCACGCGACAAAATCCAAAATTGCCGATCCGGGCAAACCGGCCTCAGAACGGGCCGAAGGCCATGCCGATAGAATAGCCCAATGACAGGCCCGCCAAAATAGCAGAGGGAAACAACAAGCGTTCCCAATTGATGTCGATCAGCAAACCAAGCGCGCGGTATCCGTCTTCGATTGTGTGCATCTTACCATTCCGTACTTTCGTCCGAGTAAGAACTAGCAAGTGAATTGGGCAAAATTAGGGCGCCATCGCCCGAATGCGCATCACCGGCACAGGAACAAATCGTTGAGCAGGCCAAACAACATCAGCCCCAATACAAGCGTCAGCCCCACGCGCATCAGAACATCAAGCCAGCTGTCGCTTGGCGGACGGCCCGTGACCGCTTCATAGCCGTAAAACACCAGATGGCCACCATCCAGCATGGGAATCGGGAACAGGTTCAACATGCCAATCGCGGTTGAAATCACAGCCACGAACCAAAAGAAGCTCGTGCCGCCACGCGACGCCATTTCACCCGCTGTTTCTGCGATGCCCACAGGCCCGGACAGGTTGCAGGAACTGATGGCCCCTGTCAGCATGTGATAAAGGCCGGACACCGATCCCGACGCCACGCGCCAGGTCTGCTCAACCCCTACTCGCATCGCATCTGTAGCGCCCACCCATTCGGTGGCTTCCGGCTCAAACGCCAGCCCACCGGTCACGCCAATCCGCCAAAACGTTTCGAACCCGCCGCCCTCTTTGGGCTCATCGGATCGTTTCGGCGTCAGCTCAAACGCCATCTGTTCGCCATCGCGCACCACGTCCAACGCCAGTGTCTTGCCGCCCCCGCCTTCAACCGCTTGCTGCAGTTGCTTAAAGGATGCAATCGCGGACCCATCGATGGCGATGATCACATCACCTACTTCAAGTCCGGCATTGCGCGCCGCAGACCGTGGCACAACGCTGTGCACCACTGGTGTATTGAAATACGGGCCGGTAACGTTCAGCGTCTGGCCGTCGCGTTCCACGACGTAATTCAGCGGATCGGTGACTTCCATGTCATTCCAGAAGGCATCGTAGTCCGCTCCATCGGACGTCATCGGCACATCGATGCCGTTCACCGAAACAACCGTGTCGCCTTCCTGAAGCGTGTAGGACTTGTGTGGCATTTCAAACAACTTGCCGATCACCAGCTTGTCGCCCGTCTGCCCGCTCACCATGATCACCGCCGCAAACAAGAAAATCGACAGGATGAAGTTAAACACCGGTCCCGCCGCCACTGTGGCCGCCCGCGCCCACAAAGGCGCTCCGTGCATGGTGGCCCGCAACTCCGTCTCGTTTAGCCCTTCCATGGCGTCTGCGTCTTTGCCACTGGCGGCGTTCGCATCGCCTTTGAATTTCACATACCCACCCAACGGGATGGCCGCGATCTGCCAGCGCATGCCGCGCTTGTCGACGCGAGAATACAACACCGGTCCAAAGCCGATGGAAAACACATCCGCTCCGATTCCGCTCCAGCGGCCCACGATGTAATGTCCGTACTCATGGATCGCGACCACAATCGACAAGGCCACGATAAACGACAACACGGTCATTGAACCGTTGCCAAAACCGGAAAGAATTGCGGAAAAGTCCAAAGCGTGCCCTACCTGTTTTGTTCTTTTATGACCTCAAGGGCCGTCTTGCGTGCCAGATGGTCGGTTTCAATCACCGTATCAAGGGTCATTTCGGCATTCTTAAGGCATTGTGATCCGGAAAGACGTTCCAGCGCCTCTTCAACCACTTCTGCCATCTGCAAAAAACCGATCCGATGGCCAATGAATCCGTCCAAGGCCACTTCTTTGGCTGCGTTAAACACAGCGCCAGCGTGCCCACCTGTCGCCAGCACCTCATGCGCCAACCTGAGAGCGGGATATCGTTGTAAATCCGGATCCCTAAAATGCAGCGCGCCAATTTTGGCCAGATCCAGCCGCGCCACCGGCAACTTACGCCGCTCGGGATAGTGCAGCGCATAGCCAATCGCATGGCGCATATCAGGGGGTCCTACGTGTGCCATCAGCGCACCGTCATTAAACCCAACCAGCGCATGCACCATCGATTCCGGGTGCACCAGCACTTCGATCATCTCATGCGGGCACTGGAAAAATTCTTTGGTCTCAATAACCTCAAGCGCCTTGTTGAACATCGACGCGCTGTCGATCGTAATGCGCTGCCCCATGTTCCAATTGGGATGACTGCTGGCCTGTTCGGGCGTGGCCTTGGCCATATCTTCCAGCGCCCAATCGCGAAAAGCGCCGCCGCTCGCGGTGATGATGATGCGCTCCACGGCGCTCATGTCTTCGCCCACCAGGCCCTGAAAAACCGCCGAGTGTTCGCTGTCCACAGGAAGGATCTGTCCGTCTGACTTTGCGGCGGTCTGCATTATCAGGGCGCCGGCTGTCACCAGCGATTCTTTATTGGCCAACGCCAGCGTCGCGCCTTGCTCCAACGCCACCAGACCCGGACGCAGCCCCGCTGCACCGACGATGGCGCTCATCACCCAATCAGCAGGCCGCGCCGCCGCCTCAGCAATGGCCTCTGCCCCCGCTGCTGCGGCCACATCAGACCCTGCAAGCGCTGCACGCAACTCTTCCAGCCGCGACTCATCTGCTGTCACCGCCACGTCGGCCCCCAGACGGCGCGCGTCTTTTGCCAACTGCGCAATATTCTGACCGCCACTCAACGCCACAACGTCATAGGCGTCCGGCTCCCGAGCGATCAAATCAATGGTGTTTTGACCAATCGAGCCGGTGGCCCCAAAAACGGAAACTTTTCTCATAGTGCCGGCAATCCCAACACAGCCCCCAGAAGCAGTACAAACAATGCCCCCGCCATCATCGCGTCAAACCGGTCCAGCAATCCGCCGTGCCCCGGTATCAAGTCGGAACTGTCTTTGACCCCTGAGCGACGCTTGATCGCGCTTTCCGCAGCGTCCCCCATTTGAGAAGCCAAACTCGTCAGCATGCTGAGAACAACCAGAGGCAACCCGCCAAAGACCAAGCCGACGCCAGCTGCGGCGATCCATCCGGCCACTGTCCCCGACCAGGTCTTTTTCGGACTTACCTTGGGCCAAAATTTCGGCCCGCCAAGAGTTCTGCCAGCAAAATATCCGGCCACGTCCGTCGCAACGACAACCGACACAAGCCATAGCACCCAATAAATGCCGCGCACATCTCTCAGCACAATCAACCCATAACAGGACAACATCAATGCCGAGCCGTAAGCCAAGTAAATCAAACGATCTTTTTTAAGTTGAGAGACGCCGGCGAAGGTCACTGCCAGCAACACCGGCAGCTTAAATTCCCAAGGCACATACGGAACGCACACCATCGCAACACCCGCCAAAGCGCCGATTGGGATCGCAACTTTCGGCCCGCCGCCCAGCATACGGGTCAATTCCCACATCATGCCGCCGCCCACAAGCGCGACAAAGACATGAAACCATATGCCGCCAAGCCAAATTGCCGCCGCTCCGACCAGCACCAAAACAAGCGCCGACAGCACCCGCGCCCGCAAGTCGCTCCACTTATTGGCGCTCAAACTCACGCAGGTACCGCACCAAAGCGCCGCTCGCGGGACGAATAGGCCCCCACCAGCTCGCCAAATTCCTCCCTGGAGAAATCCGGCCACAGCGTGTCGATAAACTCATATTCCGCATAGGCGGACTGCCAGAGCAAAAAGTTCGAAATCCGCGCTTCACCGCTTGTCCGAACAACCAGATCCGGATCCGGCAACACATATGTGTCGAGGTATTTCGGCAAGGTCTCTTCCCCCACATCTTCGGGTTTGAGGTTGCCGTCCGCCACATCCTGCGCCAGCCGCCGCGTGGCGCGGGCCACTTCGTCGCGACCGCCATAGTTCAGCGCAATGGTGAGATGCACACCATCATTTTCCTGCGTCATCTCTTCGAGCTCGTCCATTAAGGCACGCAGCTTTTCGTCCAGCCGCGGACGGTCGCCGATAAAACGCACCCGCACACCTTCCTCCTTAAGCGCGCGTGCCTCCTTGCGAATATAGCGCCGGAACAGGCTCATCAAACCCGCCACCTCGGATTGGGTACGTTTCCAGTTTTCTGTCGAAAATCCGAATATTGTCAGGTATTTAACGCCGAATTCGGGGCAAGCTCGGACGATTTCCTTGACCCGCTTCGCGCCCGCATGGTGACCAAACAAACGCGGGCGACCCCGCGCCTGAGCCCATCGGCCATTGCCGTCCATAATGATGGCCACATGTTTGGGACCATGCAGCGGTACGCTCGCGATTTCGGACATATTCAGACCTGCATGATTTCTGCTTGTTTGTTCTCAAGCGCGGCATCGACCGATTTGATAAACGTGTCGGTCAGATCCTGCACTTCAGATTCCCAGATCTTTTGGTCATCTTCAGACATGCCATCGTTCTTGGCTTTCTTGATCTGGTCCATACCGTCCCGACGCACATTGCGGATCGACACACGTGCGCTTTCTGCATATTGCGCGGCAACACGCGCCAACTCGGTGCGACGCTCTTCGTTCAATTCAGGGATCGGCAGCATCACAATGGTGCCGTTGGTCTGCGGGTTGATCCCAAGACCAGAGTTCATGATCGCCTTTTCCACGGCGCTCACCAACGATTTGTCCCAGACGTTTACCGTCACCATGCGCGGTTCCGGCACGTTCACAGTGCCAACCTGATTGATAGGTGTTTTGGAGCCATAGGCATCCACCATCACCGGCTCCAGCATCGTGGCCGAGGCCCGTCCGGTGCGCAACGAGGCGAATTCAGTTTTCAGGGCTCCCATCGCGCCATCCATACGGCGGCTCAGGTCGTCGGTGTCAATTTCGATATCTTGTTCGGACATTGCTGCTCTTTCGATCGTTCACTGTCTCGTCACGCAAGCTCTTAGGCGACTTACAAAAGGTTGTATAGCACGACGCCCCAACGGTGAAGACCCGTGACCGTATTCCTCAAATCTCACACCCAAACTCTTTAAAGCAAGCGCTCCACCGCTCATTGAGCCCGCCGGCTGCCGGCCCAATTTCGCGAATTCTTGGACACATGCACCACTGCGCCCCATTGGCGGGCGCAGTCACGGGCGGAAAATCGACGTTCAGCTGACCTTGGTATAGGTGCCCTTGCCCGCAAGGATGCCGCGGAACCCGCCCGGCTCATCCATGTTGAACACGATCAGCGGCAGATTGTTGTCACGCGCCAACGCAATCGCGCTCGCGTCCATCACCTTCAAACGCTTGGCCAGAACTTCGTCATAGCTGACTTCGTCATAGCGCACTGCGTCATCAAATTCCTGCGGATCTTTGTCATAAATCCCGTCCACACCGTTTTTGCCCATAAAGATCGCCTCACAGGCCATCTCGTTGGCGCGCAGGGTCGCGGCTGTGTCGGTGGTGAAATACGGGTTGCCGGTACCGGCTGCAAAAATACACACACGCTTTTTCTCAAGGTGGCGCACCGCGCGGCGGCGAATATAAGGTTCGGCCACCTCATCCATGCGGATCGCGCTGATCACGCGGGTAAAAACGCCCTGTGTCTCAAGCGCGCTTTGCATCGCCAGCGCGTTCATCACTGTGGCCAACATGCCCATGTAATCTGCGGTGGTGCGTTCCATGCCCTGCGCGGCGCCGGACAGACCGCGAAACACGTTGCCGCCCCCGATCACCATACAGATCTCAACACCAAGCTCATGCACGGTTTTGATTTCCTTGGCGACGCGTTCAATTGTTGGCGGGTGCAGGCCGTATCCCTGATCCCCCATCAGCGCCTCCCCCGAAATCTTGATCATCACACGGTTGAAAGTGGTGTCATTCGAGGAAGCGGAGTCGCTCATGTTGCATGTCCTTGCAGCGTCGATTTAGGATTGCGCGCAAAATGTCGGAAAACGCGGGCAGGTTCAATGCGAGAGTTCCCGACAATGGCATTAATCTGCATGACGTCTGGACACTCTATGACCACCCTGCCCTCAATTGCGCCCGATCAGCCCGTTCTGATCGCTGGCCCCACTGCCAGCGGCAAGAGCGCGCTCGCGCTTGAAATCGCCGAGACACAAGGCGGTGTGGTGATCAATGCCGACGCGATTCAGGTCTATGACAACTGGCAAGTTCTGACCGCACGCCCACCTGCCGAAGACATCGCCCGCGCCCCACATCTGCTTTATGGCCACCTGCCCTATGACGCCGACTACTCAGTCGGCCATTGGCTGCGCGAGGTTGCGCCCCTCCTCACTGCCGGACAGCGCCCTATCATCACCGGCGGCACGGGGCTCTATTTCACAGCACTCACGCAGGGCCTCGCCGAAATTCCGCCCACGCCAGCCGGGTTGCGCGAGACCGCCAACGCCCGTGTTGCCTCTGAGGGCTTCGAAGCTTTGCTGGCCGAACTCGATCCCGAAACCACCGCGCGGATTGATGTGCAAAATCCGATGCGGGTGCAGCGCGCGTGGGAAGTGCTCACCGCCACCGGTCGCCCGCTTGCGGCGTGGCAAGACGACACCCCGCCGCCGCTACTGCCTTTGCCCGACACTTTACCAATCGTGTTTGACACCGACAAAGACTGGTTAAACGAGCGCATCGCGCGGCGCTTTGACGTGATGCTGGCCCAGGGCGCGTTGGAAGAGGCCCGCGCCAACCTTGATATGTATGATCCGCAAATGCTGTCGATGAAGGCCATCGGCGCGCCGGAATTGATCGCCCATCTGCGGGGTGAAACCACGCTGGATCAAGCCCGTGAAGCGGCCACAATCGCCACCCGCCAATTCGCCAAACGGCAGCGCACGTGGTTCCGATCCAAGATGTCGGGCTGGGTCAAATACCAACCTGCCGTCTGATTACCTCTAAGATGATCAACCAATACTTGCAATTTTCGGACAATTGTGGACATTTAGCCGCCAAATGGTTGGGAAAAATGTAAAAATACCGTCATTCATGACAAAATCCGGTGCTGGCGGCATGGCTGCCCCACCGCCCAAAACGCCTGCCATTTCAAAACCTTCGCCGAAACCTGCACCGCAGCGCGCTTCGGCTATGGCGGGCCAGCCGTCGCGTATGCAACCGTCGCCAGCCGGCTTTCTCGACCTGCACCCGGCCCCGCACCAACCGCTGCCGCAACCGCTGGTGCACACCATCGCCCAGCACACCGCTGGCGCGCCCTGGATGCTGGAATTGCTGCATGTCCGAACCCACCACATTCTGATCTGGACCACCCGTGGCCAAGGCCGTGTCCTGCTCAACGGCGTGCGGCGCGGCTTTGGCACCCACAACGCCATCTTTGCTCCGGCAGGGAAACTCCTGTCCATTGAACTGGGACTGCAGGTTCAAGGTCAGATTGCGCTCATTCCTGCGGATGAGCGGTTCTCCTTCCCTGACCGCGCCCAGCATTTGCGGCTTCAGGACGGAACCGAGCAGCTTGAATTCATCGCAATCCTCGACGCCTTACGGCGCGAGCTGCATGAAAACCGCCCCTTCATAGCGGAGGCGCTCAATGCCCACACCCAGCTTTTGTCGGTCACGCTGCGCCGCGACCTGCTCTCTGCAGACGATCCCCTCCCCGCAAAAGCAGCCCAAAAACTGACCCGCGCCTATGGTGATCTGCTCTCCAAGTCTTTCACCGAAGGCCACACAATGGCATGGTATGCCAACCAACTTGGTGTCACGCCGACCCACCTCAGCCGCGTCTGCCGCCAATCTGCCGGTATGACCGCCGCCGACATGCTGTCTCAGCTGATTCAGCATCGCGCCCGTCTTCTTCTGATCACAACAGACCGTCCAATGCGCATCATCGCCGAAGATCTCGGCTTTGGCAGTGCCGCTTATTTTACCCGCTTCTGCCAGCAGCATTTCGGTGCCCCGCCCAGCCAGATTCGCAAACAAACCCGTCCCTCCAAAAACACCTCCAAATCGCACGGTTGACCAACGCGTCACCCGCGCCCAAAGCCAGGATTCGACATCACGATGTCGCTTTTGGGCCACCTAATGACGATCACCGCCGTTGACGTGACGGCGGTGGATATGCCCGAATGAAGGCCAAGACCAGAGATCGGGGCACACGTATGCCTCGGCAGATGACCAACAGTTGTTCAGCACGCAACCGGTTTGCCAATGGAGGGGCAAAGGCCGCGCGCCAGCCAGACAAGCCGGCACACTCCTTCAAACGAGTCCGGCTCACACCCGTCTGACCCCTTCTGCGTATGCTGAATGCACCACTCGGGACCGGCACCAAATGTCGGCGACCACTGCACGTCTGCCTAGACAGGCGGCAGAAAACAGGGAACCGGCGCGCCCGTCCCAGGGCCGCGTCTGACAAGGGGAGCACATGGGACTTTTTATCCTGCGACGATTCGGGATGATGCTGGTGACGGCACTTTGCCTGACCTACATCGTCTTCTTCATGACCAATCTTTATCCAAACCTGGAAAAATTGGCCAAAACCCAAGGCAACTTCCGCATGAGCGAGGAAGCCGTCGACAGCTTCCTTGGTGATCGCGGCTACTTGCAGCCAACACCTATCAAATATTTGCAATGGCTCGGCGTTCTGCCCGGCTTTTCCAAAGAACTCGAGGATGGGCGTCTGCTCGGCAAATGTGTGCGTCCCGGCGTTGCTCCCGAAGATACGCCAAGATACTGCGGCATCCTGCAAGGTGACTGGGGCTTTTCGACAGTTTCCAAGGCGCCTGTGGCTGACGTGCTCGGCTCACGGCTCGCCAACACAGGCAAGCTGATGTTCTGGGTTATGGTGGTCATGGTGCCCTCAGCACTCGTAATCGGCGTTCTGGCGGGCATGAAAGAAGGCTCTCGGACCGACCGCTCGCTCTCAACGGTTTCGATCTTGTCCACAGCAACGCCAGAATATGTGTCGGGCGTGATTTTCATCGCCCTCCTGGCCTCAACCCGCAACGGACTTGGACCGTGGCTGCACGAGTTGGGCCTGATCGAAGGCAAGGCGCTCTTCAAAGGCACCGCCAAATCGGCCATGGACGGCATCACGTTTAAAAACTTCACGCTGCCGGTGGTCACCATCGCGCTTTATGGCATGGGCTACATCGCCCGCATGACCCGCGCCTCGATGGCCGAGGTCATGACCGCGCAGTACATCCGCACCGCGCGCCTCAAGGGGGTGAGCTTCCGCAACATCGTGATGAAACACGCGTTGCGCAACGCTTTGATCGCGCCATTCACCGTTATCATGTTGCAGTTCCCGTGGCTGCTGAACGGCGTGGTGATCGTGGAAACGCTGTTTAGCTACACCGGCTTTGGCTGGCAGTTGGTGAACGCGGCGGGCAACAATGACATCGAGATGCTTCTGGCGGTCTCGGTGGTCTCGGTCTTCGTGGTTCTGGTGACCCAGCTGATATCCGATATCGGCTACGTCTACCTCAACCCACGCATCCGAATTTCTTAAGGGAGGGTCAGAGACATGGAACCATTAACCTGGACAGGCTCTTTCGGAAACGTCCTCGATCCGATTTTCCAAATCGTCGCTGGATTGTTCCTCGTGGCAGTTCTCGCACAGTTTGTCGGCGCTTACGTCTTCGCGCCGATCAACGATCACTACAATCCGGATGGCACCATCACCCGTGGCAAGGGCGCCAACGCCTCTATTGCGACGGCCCTTCGCTATCTGTTGCTGGCGCTCTGCGCGATCGTAGCAGTCTACATTGTCGCTGGTGTGTTTTCGCCAGTCGGCACCGTCGGTATCCTCGGCGCCGTGGCCAAACAGTTCTCTCCGGTCTGGATTGCACTGCTGGCCACTTTCCTGCTGTCGATCAGCTATAAGCGGCGGCTCGGTCTATACGGCAAACTGTTTGACAGCACCGTCGGCATGATCGGCTTCGCGCTGGTCATGTTCTGGGTATTCACAGCAATCTTTGTGGGCATCTTTGACATGATCGCAGTGCATGACCCGCTCTCGCAGGTCTCGCGCATGAAGAACAAATTGCCCGGCACGCCTTTACCCAGCATCGAAGACGGGCAATACGCCTTCTACTTGTTGGGCGGGGATAACCTCGCACGGGACGTTTTCTCGCGTATGGTGCATGGCTCTGTCATCGTGATCGTCATCGCGCCGTTTGCGACGCTGTTTGCCTTTATGGTCGGCATCACATTGGGCCTGCCTGCTGGCTACTTTGGCGGTAAACTCGACACCTTCTTGTCGTTCCTTGCCAACCTCGTGCTGGCCTTCCCGGTGATCCTGCTCTTCTACCTTCTGGTCACACCAGAGATCGTGGCGACAGGCATTCCGAACTACATGGCGACGGTGCTGTTTGTGTTCCCGATCATATTTGTGGGGATCTTGTTGAACTCGCGGTTCTACACCCGTCCGAAACTGCGGAACCCGCTGTTGTCGGGCGTGCTGTTGGTCATGATCTGGATTTACCTCTCGGCCATTTCCGCACCGGGCACCAAGATCAACCTCCTGCCGGGCGCTATCGATTTGTTCAACATCAACTCGGGCATCCTTGTGGTGTTTGTCTCGGTGGTCTTTGTGAACGCGCCAACCGTCTTCAGGATCGTGCGCGGCCTCGTGCTGGACATTCAGACACGTGACTACGTCGCCGCCGCCCAGACACGGGGCGAAGGTCCGTGGTACATCATGCTGTGGGAAATCCTGCCCAACGCACGTGGCCCGCTGATCGTCGATTTCTGTCTGCGCATCGGCTACACCACGATCCTTTTGGGGACCTTGGGTTTCTTCGGCCTCGGCCTACCGCCTGAGAGCCCGGACTGGGGCACAACGATCAACGACGGGCGCAAGCTCCTTGCGATCTACCCGCACCCGGCCATCGTGCCTGCCATGTCGCTCCTGAGCCTCGTTCTAGGGCTCAACTTGCTGGCGGACGGGCTGCGCGAAGAAAGCCTGCGTGACTGATGACACACGGGGCGGCCCATGCCGCCCCGCTCAATCCATTCAAAGGAAGGCACCAAAGGTTAACGACGGAGACGCAAAAACGCACTGACGCGTTACAGCCGCAATACCGACGCAATACTGACAGGCCTTCCGCCCCAAAAGGGAGAGAGTTAATGAGCAAGATGGCAGAATACGACGGCCCGATCCTTGAGATCGACCGCCTGTCGATATCCTTCTTCACCCGCCTACGGGAAATCCCGGCCGTGATGGATTTTTCGGTCCGCGTCATGCCTGGCGAGGCCGTTGGCCTTGTTGGTGAATCTGGTTGCGGCAAATCCACCGTCGCGTTGGGCGTTATGCAGGATCTTGGTAAGAACGGCGAAATCGTCGGCGGCTCGATTAAGTTCAAGGGCCGTGACCTGTCAGAGATGTCTGACGAAGAACTGCGCGACGTACGTGGCAATGAAATTGCCATGATTTATCAAGAACCTATGGCGTCCCTCAATCCGGCGATGAAGATCGGCAAACAGTTGATGGAAGTGCCGATGATTCACGAAGGTGTAAGCAAGGAAGAGGCCTACAGCCGCGCCTTGGAGGTTGTCACCGACGTGCGCCTGCCTGACCCCGAGCGGATGCTCAACAGCTTCCCGCACCAGCTTTCGGGCGGTCAGCAACAGCGCATCGTGATCGCCATGGCCCTGATGTCCAAGCCAGCGCTTCTGATCCTGGATGAGCCCACCACCGCGCTTGACGTGACCGTTGAGGCCGCCGTGGTCGAGCTGGTCAAGGATTTGGGAAAAAAGTATGGAACATCAATGCTTTTCATCTCCCATAACCTCGGTCTGGTTCTGGAAACCTGCGACCGTTTGTGCGTGATGTATTCCGGCGAAGCGGTCGAACGCGGCTCGATTGAAGACGTGTTTGACAACATGCAGCACCCCTACACGCAGGCTCTGTTCCGCTCGATCCCTCTGCCAGGCGCTGATAAAAACGCGCGGCCTCTTGTGGCCATTCCAGGCAACTTCCCTCTGCCGCACGAACGCCCGCCCGGGTGTAACTTTGGCCCGCGCTGCGACTATTTTGAGGAAGGCCGCTGTGATGCCCAAGACATCCCGATGGTTGGCGTTCAGGGCTACGACCGTCACACCACACGCTGTCTCAGATCAGAAGAAATCGATTGGAACGCGCCAATAACCGTGGGGGAACAAAAGGAAAAAGCCGAGGTCGGCGAAGTTGTTCTGAAGATGGAAAACCTCAAGAAATACTACGAAGTTGCACCAAACGCACTTTTCGGCAGCGGAGAAAAGAAGGTTGTTAAAGCCAACGAAACCCTGAGCTTTGAGGCCCGCGAATCCGAAACCCTCGCCATCGTTGGCGAATCCGGTTGCGGCAAATCCACCTTCGCCAAGGTCCTCATGGGACTGGAAACCGCCACAGAAGGCACCGTGCTTTTGGATGGCGGCGAAATTCAGGACACCCCTATTCAGGAGCGCGACACCAAAACCGTGGCCGATGTCCAGATGGTCTTCCAAAACCCGTTTGATACGCTCAACCCCTCCATGACCGTCGGCCGCCAAATCATGCGCGCGCTTGAAATCTTCGGCGTCGGTGAAAACGAGGCCGGACGCCGCCAGCGCATGCTTGAGTTGCTGGATCTGGTAAAACTGCCCCGCGCATTTGCGGACCGTATGCCAAGGCAGCTGTCCGGTGGTCAGAAACAACGCGTCGGCATTGCCCGCGCCTTTGCCGGCGGCGCCCGCATTGTTGTGGCGGACGAGCCTGTTTCCGCGCTCGACGTGTCGGTGCAAGCAGCTGTGACCGACCTCTTGATGGAGATCCAGCGCGAAGAAAAAACCACGCTCCTATTTATCTCGCATGACTTGAGCATCGTACGCTATCTGTCTGATCGCGTTATGGTTATGTACCTCGGGCATGTGGTGGAAATGGGCACAACCGATCAGGTGTTCTCGCCGCCTTATCACCCCTATACCGAGGCGCTATTGTCCGCTGTTCCTATTGCCGACACATCGGTCGAAAAAGAGCATATTGTTCTCGAAGGCGACATTCCTTCCGCCATGAACCCGCCTCCCGGGTGCCCGTTCCAAACGCGGTGCCGTTGGAAATCCGAAGTGCCAGGCGGACTGTGCGAGCAAGAAGTTCCGCCTGTCCGGATGCTAGAGGGCGACCATCAGGTCAAATGCCACCTCGCAGATGACATCCTCGCGCGTATGACTCCAGTGATCAAAATCGCTGCCGAGTAATCCACCGACACCAATCGCTAGAAAAAAGGGGCGACGCACATCTGCGTTGCCCCTTCTGTTTTAGCTTTATCGCCCATCAAAGGCCCTTTAACCGTCTACACCCATCATAATTTGCGCGTAAAACTGCACAGCGCGCTCCAGATCCGCAATCGAAACACGCTCGTTGATCCCGTGAATACGCGATAGGTCATCCGGACCAAATGTCATTGGATTGAAGCGATAACTGTCATCGGAAATCTTGGAGAAATGCTTGGTATCCGTACCTGCTACGGTCAAGCCCGGAACCAAAATCACATCGCCAAACGCGCCCAAGGTGGCCTGCGCAAGCAATTGAAAACCATCACTTTCCGCGCTCGACACAGGGCTGGGATGGGTCGGTTCACCGCGCATACTCACATCGATATTGGGATTGTCGACCACCGCCTCCACATGCGCGATAACGCTCTCAACGGTGTCGCGCGGATGGATGCGAAAATTCACCACAGCGACGGCTTCTGTCGGCAAGACGTTCTCGGTTAGTGACGCTTGCAACATCGTCGGCGCAGTTGTTGTGCGCAGCATCGCATTGGTCGGCCCTGAGCCCGACAAGATGCCCTCCAAAACAGGGCGGAACAGCCATTGGTTGGCAAAAAGCACCCGTTCCGTCAGACCAAACTCCGGCGCGACGCTGTCGAAAAATTCAGCCGACGCATCCGTCAGTCCACCGGGCACCGGATTGGCCATCAACCGCTCGACCGCCCCTGCAAGCGCGCCCACCGCGGTGTCCGCGGGCGGCAGTGACGAATGCCCACCCGTCGCCTTGGCAGTGATGTTCAGCGTCACATAGCCCTTTTCAGCCACGTTGATTGAGGCCACGGGCGCGGGCAGCCCGGGCAACACATCGTCGAGCACCATTGAGCCTTCGTCCAAGGACCACGCCATCTGCACGCCGCGCGCGCCAAGCAGCGCGACCGCCGCCCCCGCGCCTTTTTGGCCGCCAATCTCTTCGTCGTGACCAAAGATGAAATAGATTGTGCGCTCAGGCTGGAATCCGTCTGCAATTAGCGTTTCCGCCGCTTCCAACAGGCCAATCACACCAATTTTGTCGTCAATCGTGCCCCGACCCCAAACAAATTCTGCGTCCGTTACGCCCGCAAATGGCGCGTGTTCCCAACGATCCCGCTCCGCTTCCGGCGCAGGCACAACGTCATAATGTCCGGTCATAAGAATAGGTTGCGCGTCGGGGTTTTTGCCATCCCATTTGTAAATCGGCGTCAGGTTGGCCATCTCGCGGCTCATCGTGGTGTGCACCCCCGGGTAGGTCGCCTCAATCCACTCCAAAAAGCCGCGAAACTGGCCTTCTGCCAAAGGATCTGCCAAATGATGTGCCACGGTTTCAAACGTCACGGCTTGGCCCATATTGGCCACGATCCGGTCGATGTTGACATTTACGGTCGGCAAGTCGGCTCTATCCGTCGGCGCATAGTTCGGCGCCTTATAAAGCATTGTTTTCACGGCCAAAACGGCAACCAAAGCCACCAATGCCAGCCCCAAGTATTTCAAAAGTCGCAAGAACATCAAAGTCTCCCCAAAGCGATCTGAATCACTTTAGGGCTGTAAAACGCGTTTAGGCAAAGACGCCCTAACGTCACCTGTCAGTCCGACAGGTGTTCATAACGCGCATCCGTCAGCGTTCTCAAAAATGCCACCAGCGCATCAATCCGTTTGTCATCCAACGCCGGCCCGTCTGTCAGTTCCTCAACCGAAAGCGAATGCATGATCTCCGGCACCCGCCATTTCACATTAGTCTCAGGGTTGATCTGTCGCTTCGGATCCTTGGAATTGTACTTGTTATAAAACAGCACAACCGTGCGCAAATCATCGAACACGCCGTTGTGCATATAGGGCCCCGTGACCGCCACATTTCGCAACGTCGGTGTGCGGAATTTGCCCATCTGATCCAAATCAGTCACATCAGGATGTTGCAACAACCCCTTGTCTGTGCTGCCTTTTGCGCCGTTCACCTCTCGTGCCTCGACATTCACAGGCACCCCGATATTGTGGTACTCATAGTTGGTAAACGTCTCTTTCGGGTGAGTCTGACTGTTGCGCAACTGGTGGCACTCCGCACAATTTGTGAACTGCTCTGAAAAAAACAGAACCCGTCCCAGTTCCTCTTCTTTGGAAAATTCGGTTTCGCCCCGTAAGTAGCGATCATATTTACTGTCAAACGAAGCAAACACATCTGTGCGTTCAAAGGCGGCAATCGCCTTGGTCAGTGCCTCATACCCTGTCTCCGCATCCTGCAGCACATCGGGCGCAAACAGCGCCTCCATGCTGATCACATAGTCAGGATTTTCTTTCAGCCTCGCGACAACCGAAGCCTTGTCCGGCATACCCATTTCTACAGGGTTCAATGGCGGCCCACCCGCCTGCTCTTCCAGGGTATTGGCCCGCCCGTCCCAGAACAGACCGCCCTCGGCATCTCCATCCGGTTCGCGATCAAACCTTGGCACAAAGGCTGCGTAGCTCGCCGTGGGCGTGTTGCGATCGCCCAGCGAGACACCATCATCCCCCAAAGAAACCGCCCGCCTCGCGTCGGTTTCCCGTGGATCGACAAAAGCAAACTCCGGATCATGGCATGTGGCGCAGGATTGCGTACGGTTCAGCGACAGGTTCTCGTCGTGAAACAACGCTTCGCCCAAGGCCTCAAGCCGATCATAGGGCGCGGCGTGGACCACACCGGACACCAAAATCGCGACAAGGGATGTCAAACCTAGCAGGTGTTTCATTCACGTCTGGCCTTTTGTAGCTAATGCTTTTGCCTAGATCGATCAGTCAGCACATGTATTGATAGAAATCAATAACCCACAAAAAGAGTCGGCTTAAGGTCACCCCTATCGGTGTTACCCACCGGCGATGACGCGGACGTAATTCTGGGTTTCTTTATAGGGTGGAATCCCGCCGTATTTCGCAACCGCCTCAGGTCCGGCGTTGTACGCCGCCAACGCCAGCCGCCATGATCCAAAACGCAGATACTGCGCCTTAAGATAACGCGCGCCACCTTCCAGATTCTGTTGCGGGTCCAGCGGATCAACCCGCAGCGAGCGTGCTGTGTCCGGCATCAGCTGCGCCAGCCCCAGCGCACCCTTGTGGGATTTGGCAGTCGCGTTCCAGTTGCTTTCCTGCTTCACCAGTTTCAGGAACAAATCAACCGGAATGCCGTGCAGCAACGCTGCCTCTCGCGCCATCGCCAAAAACGGACCACTATACGTGCCACGATAGCTGCCGTCGCCCCATTTGGACGGAGTGTAAATCGGCTTTGGCTGCAAACGCACAGAGCCGCGATATTGTTCACTCGCGCGCCCATCAAGCACCTTGGTTTGATTCTTGAAAAGGCGGCTCTTGGATTTGGACGACACAGTTTGCGCCGCCAAAGGCGCCGCCATCAAAGTCGCACAACACACCAAAACAACAAATTTGGAAGACATAAATGCCCACCCCGCATTATTCATTTTGCTTGTCATATCATCTTGGCCGCGATGCGCAAAACGCAAAAAATCTGCACGCACACAGATCACGTTGCGCCCCCTTGCGCCGAAAGGCATGGTGGCAAGGCTCACCCCCCGATACGGCGCCCCAAACCGTTTGAAGACAGTTTTGCCAAGTGAGTTTTTGCCGCCCCACAGCAATTTACAATTCATCCCCAACAAACCGCTTTCCATCCCCCTACTCCAATGGTGTAAGGTGTTCCGAAGCAAAAACAGATTCCACGGGAGACAAGGCGCATGGCCGGCTCAGTTAACAAGGTTATTCTCATTGGCAACCTGGGGCGCGACCCCGAGGTGCGCAGCTTCCAAAACGGTGGCAAGGTCTGCAATCTGCGTATCGCCACGTCCGAGACCTGGAAAGACCGCAACAGTGGTGAACGCCGCGAGCGCACCGAATGGCACAGCGTCGCCATCTTCCAAGAGGGCCTCGTGCGCATCGCAGAGCAATATCTGCGCAAAGGCTCCAAAGTCTATGTCGAAGGCAAACTGCAAACCCGTAAATGGCAGGACCAATCCGGCCAGGACCGGTACTCGACCGAGGTGGTTCTGCAAGGCTTTGACGGTGTTCTGACCATGCTCGACGGTCGGTCCGGCGGTGGTGACGGCGGCGGCGGCTTTGGCGGCGGCGGTCAAGGTGGTGGATACGACCAGGGCGGCAGCTATGACCAAGGTGGCGGAAGCTTCGGAGGCGGCAGTGGCGGCGGCCAGCAAGGCGGCGGCGGCGCCCCTTCGCGCGATCTGGACGACGAAATCCCGTTTTGATCCCTGCCAGTACGCGTAACAATCCAATCAAAGGCCGCGCTTTTCGCGGCCTTTTTCTTTGCTTAAACCGAGCCGCCACGCCAATTTCTCTCCCAACTCCCTGACACGCAAAATCCCCCTACCCACCAGGTTCGCAACCCGCTAAAACAAAAGTGAACGAACATTCAGCGGGGAAACGCATGACCATTTCGTCACCTTTTGACACAGCTTTGGAAACCCGGCTCATGGCCTATTGCGCCATCGACAGCCAAAGCGACGAACATTCACCGTCCAAGCCATCCACGGCGATTCAACTGGATGTACAACGCCACCTGAAAGCTGAGCTGGAAAAGATTGGCGCATCTGACATTGAACTCACCAACTACGGAGCCCTGCTCGCCACAGTTCCGGCCACGGACGCCAGCGCGCCAACCATCGGCTTTTGTGCGCATGTCGATACCGCGCCACAATTTAACGCCACGGGTGTAAAACCGCGTGTTCACCATGCGTGGGATGGCAGCGACATCACCTATCCGGACAACACTGATCTGGTCTTGAACACCACCACGTCCGCCTATCTGGCCGAGCGAAAAGGCGATGACATCATCACCGCTTCCGGCCTTACCCTTCTGGGCGCGGACGACAAGGCAGGTGTCGCGATCATCATGACCATGGCCGAGCATCTTTTGACCACGCCGGGGCTGAAACACGGCAAAGTTCGGCTCGCTTTCACGCCGGACGAAGAAATCGGCCGTGGCGTTGATGCCCAATTGCCTGCCGATTTTGGCGTCGATTTTGCCTACACGCTGGATGGCGCAAAGCGTGGCACGATGGAGTATGAGACCTTCTCCGCCGACGGAGGTGTGGTCACAATCACCGGCGTATCCGCGCACCCCG
This sequence comes from Shimia sp. Alg240-R146, assembly GCF_947331465.1. Classification (GTDB taxonomy): domain Bacteria; phylum Pseudomonadota; class Alphaproteobacteria; order Rhodobacterales; family Rhodobacteraceae; genus Shimia. The sequence goes on from NZ_CAMZOK010000002.1 coordinate 1,191,098, forward strand.
GTTACGCCAAAGACAAAATGGTCAACGCGCTTCACGTGGCCGCCGCCATTGTGACCGCTCTGGATGAGAACGGCACAACACCGGAAACCACCGACGGCTCCGAAGGTTTCACGCACGTCTACGCACAAGAAGGTGGCAGCTCTGAAACCACTCTGCGGTTTATCCTGCGTGACTTCGAAATGGACGGGTTGGAAGCACGCGGTGCACGCCTAAAAGCGGCATGCAGCAAAGCCGAGGCCGATTTTCCAGGGGCAAAAATCACCTGCGAGATCAGCAAACAATACCGCAACATGCGCTATTGGCTGGAAGACGACATGACGCCTGTCGATCTTGCGCGCGACGCAATGCGGGATCTGGGTATGGAGCCTTACTGCGCCGCGATCCGGGGCGGCACTGACGGATCACGCCTCACGGAACTGGGCGTGCCCTGCCCCAACCTATTCACCGGCATGATGGAAATTCATGGTCCGCTGGAATGGATCTCGGTGCAGGACATGGCGCTTTCCACGCGACTGCTGCTGACCCTGATAAACCGGGCCGCAGGCTAATTTAGCCGCTCGACCGCGCGGCCTTCGCGCGGTCGATCACCTTAGCCACACGCTTTTGTGACCTCGCGTTAACAAACCAGCCAACGCCTCTCCCCGTAACTGCTTCAATGCAACAACAGGGAGAATTAAAATGAGCTTAGTTGAAATCACCGCCAGAGGCGAAACGCCTGACCCCACGCCGGCACCTGCAGCAACCGACTCGATTGCAACAATCGCAGCGACCAATGGCAACTTTGATATTTTGGTCGCCGCTCTTGATGCGGCGGGTTTGGTAGAAACTTTCGCCAATCCCGGTGATTTCACCGTTTTCGCGCCCACGGACGAAGCATTCACAATCCTCGCACAGGACACGTTCGGCATCGACACCGCTGGTATGAGCGAAACGGATATTGCGGTTGCCCTCGTCGATCTGCTCGGCGTGGACACGCTCACCAATGTTCTGTTTTACCACGTTCAGGCCGGGTCCAGTTCACTCGAAGATGTTCAGGACTCCGGCAGCGTTGACACCCTGCTGGAAGGTGCGTCGTTTGGTGTGGATGGCGATACGCTGAACGATGCGGATCCTGACGTTGAGGACCCCGAGTTCGTCGACGGACTGACCGATATTGCCGCCACAAACGGCGTGATCCACGTAATTGACCGTGTGCTTCTGCCAATCGATGTCGCCGAGGTCACACCCCAGCCCACCATTGCCGACATCGCCAGTACCAACCCCGCGTTTGAGGCGTTGACCGGCGCGCTTGTGGCCACGGGGCTTGTCGGCCTCTTCACAGACCCAGCCAATGATTTCACGGTTTTTGCCCCAACGGACGACGCGTTCCGCGCCTTGGCCGAGGAACTGGGAATCAACACGCATGGTGTCGCGGACGCTGATTTGCCTGCGGCACTTGTTGGCGCTCTGGGCATCGATCTTGTGCGCGAAGTCCTGCTGTATCACGTACGCCCCGGGGGTTTGTCTCTGGAGGAACTTCAGGAAGCCGGTCTCGTGGAAACCGCTCTTCCCGGTGGCAATCTGGTTATCGACGGCAATACCCTTGTCGACCTCGATCCTGATCGCCCAAATCCGAACTTTGTCGACGGCCTAACAGATATCGAAGCCGTTAACGGCGACATACAGGTCATCGACAGCGTGCTTTTGCCGATCGATGTTGGCAGCATTGCGCCGCAGTTCCTGTTTGGTGGTTTTGGCCAGGACATTCAGGTCGGCAGCGGGGCACGCGACGTGCTGTTCGGCTTCTTTGGAGACGACATTCAGTTGGGCGGCGGCGGCAGCGACCGGATCTTTGGCAGCTTGGGCGATGACACAATGTTCGGCGGAGACGGCAACGATGTCATGCGCGGCGGTGTCGGAGATGATCAAATGGACGGCGGCGCAGGCAGCGACCGCATGTTTGGCAGCTGGGGCAACGACTTGATGTCGGGCGGCAACGGCGCCGACCGGATGCGCGGAGACAGTGGCCGCGACACCATCGACGGCGGCAACGGTCATGACGTCATCCTGGGCAACCGGGGTGCAGATATGCTGTCAGGTGGAAACGGCAACGACCACATTCGTGGCGGTTTTGGTGAAGACACCATCGACGGCGGCGCCGGAAATGACGAACTGATGGGCGGCGGTGGTGCCGATCACTTTGTGTTCACCAATTTGTCTGGCGACGACACCATTCTGGACTTCCGCTGGAACGACATGATTGTGCTCGACAGCAGCGAGTTCTCGGACTTCGCAGCGGTTATGGATGCCACGACAATCTCAGGCGGCGAAATCACCATCACCGGCGAGAACGGCACGATCACCTTCCATGGCACAGGCATCACCGAAGGCGATTTCCTGTTCATGTGATCTCTGATTGAGACGGAAAGAAAAGGCGCCGGTTTACTCCGGCGCCTTTTTCCGTTAGCGCCGCGCCAACTCGTCAGCCAAAAGATCGCACACTATATCGCGTGGCACGTCGGCAGTCACAAAGGCCTGACCAATCCCGCGCGCAAGAATGAACCGCAATTGGCCATCAACAACTTTTTTGTCCTGCCCCATCAAATCCAGCAGCGCTTCGGCGTCCGGCAAATCGCCGTCAATATCGCCCAGATCCACCTTCATGCCCATCTCGCGCAAGTGCTGTCGCACACGGCTGGGATCTTCCTGACTGCAAAGACCCAATCGCGCGCTCAGTTCAAAGGCCAAAGCGCAACCCACAGCTACACCCTCGCCATGCAACAACCTGTCGCCATAACCGGTCGCCGCTTCCAGCGCGTGACAGAACGTATGCCCAAGATTGAGCAGCGCGCGGTCGCCCTGCTCGGTCTCGTCGCGCATGACAATCTCGGCTTTCATCTCACAGGAACGGCGCACTGCTGCGATACGTGCAGACATATCCCCTTTAGCAAGCGCAGGTCCCTGCGCTTCAAGCCAGTCAAAGAATGCGCTGTCGCCCAAAAGACCGTATTTCACGACTTCGCCGTAGCCCGCCAACAAATCGCGCGATGTCATGGTGCCAAGCACATCCGTGTCGGCCAGCACCAGCTTGGGTTGATGAAACGCGCCAACAAGGTTCTTGCCTGCGGGGCTGTTGATGCCTGTCTTGCCGCCCACGGAACTGTCGACCTGCGCAAGCAAGCTGGTGGGGATTTGCACAAAGCCCACGCCACGGCGCAACACAGCGGCGGCAAAGCCCGTCAAATCGCCAATCACACCACCGCCAAAGGCCACCACGAGATCGCGACGCTCAACCTTTTGCGCCAAAAGCCATTCCACGGTTTGCTCCAAAAAGCGCCAGCTTTTGGTGCTCTCTCCAGCTGGCAAAACCAAAGCTTCCATCGTAATGCCCGCCGCTGCCAGCCCTGCTCTCAGCGTCTCAAGATGAAGCGCGGCGACGTTCTCGTCCGTGACCACGCAAACCTGTTTGCGCGCCAGCAAAGGCGCGATTAACGCCCCGCTTTGTGCCAGCAAGCCGGGTCCGATGTGAATGTCATAGGCGCGATCGCCAAGGCCCACATGCACAGTTTCCATCATCTTCTCAGCTCTCCGTCAGCACATCATCGCGACTGGCCATTACACCAATTACACGGTCCGCCATTTGCTCTATGCTCAATCCGGCCTCTGCGGGTACCGGCAATTCCGCAAGGCTATAAAGCGGCACGCGGGCCTCAAAAATCTCTTCCAGGGTGCGACGTGGATCAGATGTGCGCAACAATGGCCGCGTATCCTTGTGGCGCACCCGCGTCCACAACAGCTCAACATCCGCATCCAGCCAAACCGCGACACCTTTTTCGGCAATCATCGCGCGGTTGGCCTCCGAAAGGAACGCCCCGCCGCCGGTTGAGAGGATACACCGTTCCTCCTCCAGCAGCCGCTCGATTATCTGGGTTTCCTTGCGCCGGAAAAACGGCTCTCCATCGCGTTCAAAAATCTCCGCAATGCTCATATTTGCGGCTTTCACGATCTCAGCATCAGAATCAATGAACGGCACGCCAAGTTTTGCAGCAACAGCGCGGCCCACGGCGGTTTTCCCGGCCCCCATCATGCCAACCATCACCACAGTTTTTTTTAGATCAAAGGTCATTTCACGTCCGGGATCGGCCAAGCTTCGCCAAAATTTACGCTTCGGCATTGAATGACGTGATCTCGCGGGAATTGCCAGTTATAAGTTTCCCAAAACGGGCAGGAAATTGGGGAATTTCATGGGCAAACTAGTAAGAGCGTTGGCGATTCTATTGTTACTGGGCATTATCGGCCTTGTGGCTTACGCCTATATGGGGCCATTTTTCGGGGCTGATTTCAGCCCGGTCCAAACCGAAACCCGTGTTCCTGTCGAGTTGAATGGCTCCTGATTTGCCCAGAAATGTCTTTCGAACCGCACTAGGTTGCGCCTGTCTGAGCCTTTTGTTGGGCACCAACAGCCTACGGGCGCAAGACACACCTCTCAGTGCGATTGAATGGCTCAACCAACAACCAACGGTCACGTTGGACATGGGGCTGACGCCAAGTGATCCACAAGCCGACTTTGGCGCGCAAACCCCCCAAATTTCTGTGACCTCGCTCGCGGACGAAACCCTCGACGCAGTAGGTCTACTTCCATCCAACGTCACCGGTCTGCCGCGGTCTTTATGGGCGAATTCGTCGGCGAACCGACTGGGTGACCTGATTGAACAGCAGCGCCCTGAAATGCTGCCTGCCATGCAGGCGCTGCTATACACTCTGCTTCTGGCCGAGGCTGACGCGCCTCGTGATGTGGGCGCAAACAACGGTGTCTTGCTGGCACGCATCGACAAACTGGTGGAAATGGGCGCGCTGGAACAGGCAGGCGCCTTGATCGACCTTGCGGGCGCGCGAACGCCGGCCTTGTTCAAACGCTGGTTTGATGTGACGCTCTTGTTGGGCCAAGAAGACGACGCCTGCGACGCGCTGATGAAAGCACCGCATCTGGCCCCCGACTATCCGGCGCGGATCTTCTGCACAGCGCGGTCCGGAGACTGGCGCGCCGCTGCGCTGACACTGGACACCGCCAAGGCACTTGGTCTGATCTCCGAAGAGATGGACGCACTGCTTCTGCGGTTCCTTGATCCCGAGCTCTTTGAAGGCGAACCTATGTTGGTCGCCGCTGGTCCCCCAACACCGCTCAAGTTTCGTCTTTACGAAGCGATTGGTGAAGGGCAGACCTCCGCCAGCCTGCCACGCGCCTATGCCCATGCCGATCTGCGCGACACTGCAGGCTGGAAGGCACAACTCGAGGCTGCCGAACGCCTCACCCGCACCTCCGCGTTGCAGGAAAACCGCCTGCTTGGCATTTACACCGAACGCAAACCCGCAGCGTCTGGTATGATCTGGGATCGGGTTGCCGCGCTTCAGGCGTTTGACGCCGCGCTTGCTGCAAATGATGCCAGCGCGGTGGCGGATACCTTGCCCGCAGCACGGTCAGCAATGCGCGAGGTACATCTTGAGGTCGCGTTCGCCCGCCTTTACGGCAGCGAATTGCTTACGTTACCGCTGCAAGGCACCACCGGCCGGTTGGCCCGTGACATCGCCCTGCTGTCTTCAGACTATGAACGCGCTGCACAGGCCGGACCGCGCGACTTCCTCGCCGGGCTGGCGCGCGGCAATCCGCCCCGCACCCCGACCGACCCGCTACATCGCGCCATCTCAGACGCGTTCCACGGCGCTGGCGTCCCGCAAGAGCTTTCGACGATGCTGGCGCGCGGCCAGTTGGGCGAGGTCATCCTATCGGCCATGACGCGTATGGCCGAAGGGGCCGCCGGCGACACCCGTGCCTTGACCGAAGCGCTGGCGACCCTGCGTGCTGTGGGCCTTGAGGACACCGCCCGCCGCGCAGCGCTACAGGTCGCTTTGCTGGACACGCGGGGCTAGGCGGCCATGGACAGCTTGCGCTGGATCACAACCTTTCTGGACGCACAGGCGGCGGAATTGGGCATGGCGCAAAACACACAAGACGCTTACGCGCGCGACCTGCGTGATTTTGCGGACTGGCTTAACAGACACAGCAGCGATTTTGACACCGCTGGGCAAGATCAACTCGAAGGCTATCTGATTTATTGCGACGCACAGGGTTTGGCCCAATCGACCCGTGCCCGTCGGTTGTCGTCGATCAAACAGCTTTACCGCTTTGCCTTTGACGAGGGTTGGCGCAGCGACAACCCCGCCATCCGTATCAAAGGTCCGGGGCGCGCCAAGCGCCTGCCAAAAACGCTTGATGTGGCCGAAGTCGACCGCCTTTTGGACGCTGCCCGCGTCACTGGACGCAGCAAAACTGACAAGCTGCGCAACACCTGCCTGATGGAACTGCTTTATGCCACCGGCATGCGCGTGACAGAGCTGGTCAGCCTGCCGGTTTCCGCCGCGCGGGGTGATCCGCGCATGTTGCTTGTGATGGGCAAAGGCGGCAAAGAACGCATGGTCCCGCTGTCGCCACCTGCCCGCACCGCTTTGGCCGCCTGGCTTTCGATCCGCGATGACGCCGAAGACGAAAAACGCGCCAAAGGTTTGCCCCCATCACGGTTTCTATTCCCCTCGCGCGGCAAAGCCGGTCATCTGACCCGTCACTGGTTCTATCAATTGATCAAAGACCTTGCCGTCGCAGGCGGTGTCAGCCCGGCCAAAGTTACGCCGCACACGCTGCGCCACGCGTTTGCCACGCATCTTCTGGCCAATGGTGCAGATTTGCGCTCCATCCAGACGCTTTTGGGCCATGCAGATGTCGCCACAACCGAAATCTATACCCATGTGCTGGACGAACGCCTGCGCACTTTGGTGAACGACCATCACCCGTTGGCAAAATCCGGCAAACGCAATTCCGGCGGCAACACATCCTCTGACGGCCAATAGCCCGTCATCAACGCCCGATCATACCCCTGCCGCAAACCTATCTGCTGCATATCTGCGAAAGCCGCGTCCGAGTCGTAGTGCAAACTCACAATATCCACGCCGCGGTCTGACAAAACCGCAAAACACGTGTCCTGTGTGCCGTCATGCGCCGGCATTCCGATCACACCCGCATTGACCCACCGCACATCTGCTACATCACGAATAAATGCCAAGCCGCTGTGACCCGCCACAACCATATCCACCTTGCCGACCAACTCTTGAAGCGCCGCAATTTCCTCGGAAAACGCTGCGTCGGTGGACACAGACCAAATGAAACTGGCAATATCCGTGACCCCGCCATGGATCACCGCAACGCGCCGCCCTAAGTGTGTGAACACCACAACATCCGGCAATCCAGCCATCCACGCGCGGTCACCTGCGCCGATCTCTTTGTCGACATGGGCGTACCACCCAGCGGACAACAGATCGCAGGTTGTGCCGTCTTCAAAGCCACAGCCACAGTCCATCGCCCCTGCCGCCAGCTGACGTTCGCAGTTTCCCGCAACCACCGTGATGCCAGCGTCCCGCACCAGCGCCACGGTCTGCGCCGGACGCGCGCAATACGCGACCACGTCGCCCGTGCAGATGACGTTTGTGGCCGCGATCCCCAGTGCGATGGCTTCGTTCAAGGCGGCCGTTGTCGCCTGCATATTCGAATACGGACCACCAAACAGCATCACATCGCCGCTAAGTACGCCTAAATCTTTCATCTTCATGCCTTGGCCTACCGTGCGCCGCAGCCAATTGAAATTCACAATTCCGCCATGCCGCACTCGGTCTGCCAAAACGCAAAAAGGCCGGACATGTCGTCCGGCCTTTCCTACGCATTCGCGTTCGGCTTATTCGTACTTGGCGATGAATTCGGCCTGAGTACCGTCCGCAAGGATTGAATCGATCGCCGCGTCCATCTTGGCGATGACCTCACCGTTGGTTGCCTTGGAACACGCCATGAAGAATTCGTTGCGAGACACTTCCATCGCGATTTCGATGCCGCCACCGTCAATCGCGACCTTCGCCGCGCTTTCCAGCGCCACCATGTAGTCCACACGGCCTGCGTGCAGCTTTTTCAGAGTCATTTCCGCATCGGGTGCCAGATCAATGTCAGACGCGCCCATGCGGTCCATCAGGGCCACAGCAAAGTCGCCGGTCTGGGTGCCGATTTTCTGGGTCAGAGCTGCATCCACCGAGTCGATATCCGCGTTGGCACCAATTTTCTGGATCAGATAGATCGCTTCGGAATACATCGGGCCGGCCCAGTTGAAACGCTCTTCACGCTCTGGTGTGCGCGCGGTGGTGAACACACATGTGTCCGCGTCCTTCTCCGCCTTAGTAATGGCGCGCGACCATTTGGTGACTTCCATGTCGGCGGTCACGCCGGAGCGCGACAATGCCTCTTTGATGATGTCGACGCCGTGGCCGGTCAGCTCACCGTTGTCGAGATAGTTGTAGGGGGCGTAGTCTTCGGTGAACAGTTTCACGTCAGCGGCCTGAGCTACGGTTGCCGTCGTCAGCGCCAGCGCGCAAATTGCCAAAGTTTTCATGAGTGTATTTCCTGTGATTTATGACTGCCGGATTAGTCGCGGCAAAACCTAAAGCCCTCGTAAACTTGAAATACTTTTCGTGTAACCGGTTGGAAAGAAACAAAAACGAGGCCAAATCGTTAGCTCAGACCTCGTTCATTGTCTCGTTCAGAGGGTGCCTCAGTACTTGGCTACAATCTCTGCTTGCGTGCCGTCCGCCATCAGTTCGTTCATGGCCGCATCGATTTTCGCAACCACATCCGCTGGCGTGCTGTGCGAACATGCGATGTAGTATTCGTCCTTAGACACTTCCATTGCAATTTCCAGATCCGCGTTGTCAGCGGTCATCGTCCTGGCGCTCTCCTGACCAAGGATCACATAGTCAAGGCGGCCGGCGTCCAGTTTCATCATGGTCTTTGGCAGATCCGGTGCGGCGTCCACGTTGCTGGCTTGCAGGTCTTTCAGCAAATCGACAGTGAAGTCCCCAACTTGGGTGCCAATTGTCTTGGCCAGCGCCTGCTCCAGCGTGCTGACATCCGCGTTGTTGCCACTTTTCTGAATCAGGAACGTGCTTTCGGCATACATCGGACCGGCCCACTGAAACTTAGGTTCACGTTCTTCGGTGCGGGCGGTGGAAAACACACAGGTATTGGCGTCTTTTTCCGCCAGAGCGATTGCGCGTGTCCACTTGGTGATTTCAACCGTGTGCGACAAGGCTGACCGCTTGGCAACCTCATTGATCAGGTCGATGCCATGACCAACCGCTTTGCCGTCCTCAACCCAGGAATAAGGGGCGTAGTCTTCGGTCAAGAAAGACACTGCAGGGGTATCAGCCATCGCGGCGGCGGGAAGTATCAGGGCAACAAGGGCTAGGGCTTTCATCTTCGGTATCTCCATTTGTGTGATTTCGCCCACTCGATATCCCGCCTGCGCTAACGAAGACTTAAATGCGTCTCCCTCTTGCGCGACCTACCCCTTGCGCCCATAACCAAACCTGTTGGCCATAAGAGGATACCATGGAGCCCACCGTCACTTTTGACTCTGCTTTTTTCATCACCGCTGGTGTGATTGCCGCTCTGTTGCTGCTGTCGGCGTTCTTCTCTGGCTCTGAAACCGCGCTCACGGCCGCCTCACGCGGCAAGCTGCGCACGCAGGCCAACAAGGGTTCCCGCGGGGCGGCGCGCGCCTTGGCAATCACCGAAGACAACGAACGTCTGATCGGCTCGGTCCTGTTGGGCAACAATCTGGTCAATATTCTGGCAACCTCATTGGCCACTGCGCTGTTCACCCGCGCCTTTGGCGAAAGCGGCGTTGCGCTGGCCACATTGGTGATGACGCTTCTGGTGCTAATCTTCGCCGAGGTGTTGCCCAAAACATATGCCATCACCCGTCCCGAAGGCGCGGCGTCTGCTGTCGCCGGCCCCATCGGGATGATCGTCACTGTCTTTGCCCCGATGGTGACCGCAGTGCGCTGGCTGGTGCGTGGCGTTCTTCGCATATTCGGCGTGCAGACCGACCCTGACAGCCACATCCTCGCGGTGCGAGAAGAGATCGCCGGCGCGATCCAACTTGGCCACTCCGAAGGCGTCGTCGAAAAAGAAGACCGTGACCGGATTCTCGGCGCGCTCGACCTGTCTGACCGCACGGTTGAGGAGATCATGCTGCACCGCTCCGGCATCCAGATGATCAACGCCGACGACGCCCCACGCGACATCCTGAACCAATGTCTGGAAAGCAATCACACACGCCTGCCGGTGTTCAAGGATGATCCTGAAAACATCATCGGCGTGGTGCATGCCAAAGACCTGTTTCGCGCGATCACCGACCGCGTGTCAGAATCCGGAGGCGACGCCGAAAGCGCCTTTACCCTCGACATTTCAGAGGTCGCCAAAGAGCCTTACTTTATTCCGGAAACCACCTCGCTTGATGACCAGATGCGTCAGTTCCTGCGCCGCCGCAGCCATTTTGCACTGGTGGTGGACGAATACGGCTCGCTGCAAGGCTTGATCACGCTTGAGGACATCCTCGAAGAAATCGTCGGCGAGATCACCGACGAGTTTGACGAAGACACCGACCATCCGATCCGCAAATCCGACGACGGCCAGTTCCTGATCGAAGGCGCCATGACCATCCGCGACCTCAATCGCGCAACAGACTGGAACCTGCCGGACGAAGAGGCCAACACCGTTGCGGGTCTGGTGATCCACGAAGCACAGATGATCCCCACCGTCGGTCAGGTGTTTTCCTTCCATGGCTTCCGTTTTGAGGTCATCGACCGCACCGCCAACCGGATCACAGGACTTAAGATCAGACCGCTGTAAAGCTACCGCCTCGGCGCGACACCAACACATATCCGCTTGCTCCTGCGCGCCGAACACGCCATGCAGATGCGTCCAACATCTGCGAGTCCCCGATGCACAACGTCAAAAGCAGCCTTCTTATCGTCGCCGCGATGTTCGGCTTTTCGGTTGCGGATATGTTTATCAAACAGCTCACCGTCACGCTGCATCCCGGACAGGTTCTAATGGGCCTTGGTCTTGGATCAGCCACGATCTTTCTCGCGATAGCTCTGATAACACGAACGCCTATTTTGAAACGCATAAACTGGACGCCGCGTCTTCTGCTGCGCTCCGCTGCCGAGGCCGCTAGCGGCGTCATGTTTGCCATCGCCCTGTCCCGCATCGATCTCTCCACCGCTGCCGCTATCTTTCAGGCTATGCCGCTGGTACTCACACTCTTTGCAGCGATTTTTCTTGGCGAAACCGTCGGCTGGCGCCGATGGAGCGCCGTGGCCGTCGGATTTTTGGGTGTGCTTCTGATCGTCCAACCCGGGATGGGCGGTTTTGATGTCAGCTCTCTGCTGGTTTTGGGCGCGGTCTTGGGCATCGCTACGCGCGACATCCTGACCCGTGGCATCGATCCCTCAGTGTCATCCCATGTCGTCGCCCTCCAAGGTTTCCTCGGTTTTTTCATTGCCGGAACAATCCTGCTAGTCTTGTCCAGCGCGCCACTTCTGCCCCCCGCACCGTCAGAACTGGCCCGCTATGCCGGCGCCGCTCTCTTTGGTGCAACAGCCTACTGGTGCATCGTGACTGCCATGCGCATTGGCGAAGCTTCTGCTGTGGCGCCCTTCCGCTACACCCGTCTGGTCTTCTCAATGGCGCTGGGCGTTATGATCCTTGGCGAGCGTCCCGACTGGTCGACGCTGGCCGGCTCCGGCCTGATTGTGCTCGCGGGGCTTTATACCTTTCTGCGCGAACGCGCCCTTGCCCGCGACGCTGCTTAATGGGCCATCCTGTCACTGTTAGCCCTAACCTCACCAAAATCACCCGTTAGCGCTACCAAACACCGTTTACTTTTGCCTCCCCCCTGCTATGACTGCGCCAACAATTGGCCAGTTCAGGGAACGCCTCATCATGAGCACCATTATTGACATTTATGCCCGCGAAATCCTCGATAGCCGTGGAAACCCCACCGTTGAAGTCGACGTAACGCTCGAGGACGGCACCATTGGCCGCGCCGCAGTGCCGTCTGGCGCCTCGACCGGCGCGCACGAAGCGGTCGAGAAACGCGACGGCGACAAGACCCGCTACATGGGCAAAGGTGTGCTCGAAGCGGTGAACGCCGTGAACGGTGAGATCGCCGAAGAACTTGTCGGCATGGATGCCACCGAACAGGTTGCTCTGGATCAGGCGATGATTGAATTGGACGGCACTCCGAACAAAGGCCGCCTTGGCGCGAACGCCATCCTCGGCGTGTCTCTCGCCGCCGCCAAAGCCGCCGCAGACTACACTGCGCAACCGTTGTTCCGCTACGTGGGCGGCACCTCGGCCCGCGTTCTTCCAGTGCCGATGATGAACATCATCAACGGCGGCGAACACGCTGACAACCCGATCGACATTCAGGAATTCATGATCATGCCCGTCAGCGCGGCCAACATCCGCGAAGCCATCCGCATGGGCGCCGAAGTGTTCCACACCCTGAAAAAAGAACTGTCTGCCGCAGGGTACAACACCGGTATCGGTGACGAAGGCGGCTTTGCGCCAGCGCTTGAATCCACCCGTGTGGCGCTCGACTTTGTGAAAACCTCGGTGGAAAAAGCCGGCTACAAGCTGGGCGAAGACATCTACCTCGCGCTCGATTGCGCCTCCTCTGAGTACTACAAAGACGGCAAATACGAGATGGTTGGAGAAGGCAAATCGCTGACATCTGCTGAAAACGCCCAATACCTCGCAGACCTTTGCGCCGACTACCCGATCATCTCGATCGAGGACGGCATGGACGAAGACGACTGGGAAGGCTGGAAACTTCTGACCGACATGATCGGTGACAAGGTACAGCTGGTGGGCGACGACCTCTTTGTGACCAACCCAACCCGCCTTGCAGACGGTATTGCACAAGGCGTGGCGAACTCCATGCTGGTCAAAGTGAACCAGATCGGCTCGCTGACCGAAACGCTGCAAGCCGTCGATATGGCGCACCGCGCGCGCTACACCAACGTGATGAGCCACCGCTCTGGCGAAACCGAGGACGCCACGATTGCCGACCTCGCCGTTGCCACCAACTGCGGCCAGATCAAAACCGGCTCTCTGTCGCGCTCTGATCGTCTTGCGAAATACAACCAGCTGATCCGGATTGAAGAAGCGCTTGGCGAAACCGCGCTATACGCAGGCCGCTCGGTCCTGAAGTGATCGCGTCCCTTTAGAATTGCAAAAGCCCCGCCATTGTGCGGGGCTTTTTTTGCGGAACAAGTTGGCCGAAAAACCGCGGCCAGCCCCCCTGCAGTCCTAAAACACAATCCTCGTACGCAAGCCAAACAACGTGATCACATCTTGGCCCGGGTTCAGCAATGGGTTGCTAATCACCTGAACCGACGGCGTGATCTGCAATCCCGGTGAAATGCTGAACCGATAGAATGCCTCCAAGGTGACCTGATCCCCGGAGATGCCCCGTGCCTGCGCCCAGTTCAAACCCACGCCCGCCGCATCCGTGTTGCGGCCATAATAGGCCACACCCGCAGAGACCGATTTGTCATAAAGAGCTGCCGTGCCTTCGCTGATGCCTGCACGAAAAAACGGCATCCACTTATTGTCGACAAACCACGCCGCCGAAAACGCCGCACCATAGTCTTCCGCCCGCGACCCATCACTGGCTGCATCTGCATGCCAAATCGTCAGGTGGATGTTGTCAAAGTAGATCCGGTCCGGGCTCGACGTGTATCCAACTTCGAGACTTTTAAAGAGGTTGCCGTGATCAAACACATCAAGGTCAGGCTCTGTCGGATCGGCATTTGCATCCGCGAGACTCGCGACCACATAGACGTTGTCGCTAAATCTAAACCCACCAGCAATCCCCAAACCCGGATTTGGCGCATTGATCGTCGGGTTGGTATTAAACGCCAGGTTTTGAAAGCCGGAATAGGGGCTCACTGCCCCATAAAGGTCGAGAAAATCGGTCACGTCCAACTGCCCGAACTGCAGCGTCCAATTGCCACCCTCTGCCCGATGCGTCCAGAACAGATTGGTCAGCATCGTGCCGCTGCCGTTGAACGCTGTGCCTGTGATCGACAAAGCGCCACCATCCAGCCCCAGAAACTGCGGCGCCACGGAACCAAACTTGTGCCGATCCTCAATCTTGAAGGTCAGGCTGCCGCGTTCCGTCGCTTGCCAGCTTCCATAGAGCCGGGCAATCCCGCCGCTGGCTTTACCAACCCCAAGATCGGCATTCCCCCATTGGCCAAGGGCAAGATAGTCAAAGTTGAACTTCAGCCCCTTCTCCGCCAGCTCGTCTTTCCATGCAAACCAACCAGGAGCCACGCGGCGTGGGAAATCGCTTCGAAACTGCGGATCTGTCAGCCCGTCCCCCGGCGCGAGATCGGCCCCCACCGACGATGGACCGCTCAACCCCTGCGCGGACGCGAAACTGGTCAAACACCAGAGGCTGCCTATCGAAACAAGAGAAATCATCTTTTTCATGTGGGACACTCCAGCTTAATTCTTGATCGGCGCCAAAACAGCCGCCCGAGTTATGGCATCTTTTGGCGAAGGCGGAGCTTTCTGAAATGGATTTTTCATAACAGGGCTTATTGTAAACGAATACGTCCAATCTTCGGCAAAGGCGTCCGCCTTGACCACATTTTTCTCCACAGAAAAATTCAGTTTCACAATTCTATTTGCAATGCTGGTGGTCTTTGACACCGCAACTTGCACCGGAACGGTCCACGCCTCATCTGAAGGCGCATTCCAGTCGTAACTCATGGTTGGTCCTGTCCCAATCAACCATCCATTTCCGAGACCATAGAACAGGAAATACTGCAGTGACGTGATCGATGTAGCGGGTCCGCTACCGCCCACTTTCTCATTGTGAAACGGAAACACGCCCCATACGCCCCAATCGGTTGTGCGCACGGCAAGGGCGCTTGGACCAAGCAGCCAGTTTTCCGACGACAGGCTGTTGCCCGAGGGAAAGGAACCAACAGCACCGGCCCCAAATGTCCAATTCCCAGCCCCCCAAGAATACAACAGATCAAACGGCATATCGCCAAATCGACTGATGTTTTCAAAACGCCCCCTACCGTTGTCATAGCGCGGCTGTCCCCAAACATAGCTGAACGCAGGTCGGAAGATCAGGGTATTGCCATTGGACAACACAAACGGAAGAACCGGCTGAAACGTCAACGTCGTACTGCTCTGATCGTCGGCCCCTGACAAATTTCCATCAAAGGTTCGATATTCCAGTTTGAAATTTAGCGTGGCGTTGGCCGCACCGGGGTTGGCCAACTCTTTCGCCAACTCTTCAATATTAGGCCCGACTTGCGCGCGCGCCAAAGTGCCAACCAAGGCGATCGAACAGGTCAACGCAATTTTTAACAAATATCTCAAGATAGCATCCCCAAATTGGACGGGGCGACACGAGGTAAAGCCGCCCCGCCAACCATTTAGTTCAGCGTATTCTTATAGATTACGCCGTCCTTCATGATGATACGGATGGTTTCAGGGCTGTCGGGACGTGGATCCGCGCCAAACCACTGATCCCCAGTGCCCACAACTGAGAAATCCTCCAGTGGATTGCCATCAATTAGCAAAATATCCGCATAGGCCCCCTCCTCGATCACACCCAGTTTCCCTTCAGCGTACGGGTTCATAAAGTCGCCAGACAAAGCCACCATTTCCCCACCGATTGACGTGATCGTCACCATCGATTGCACAGGCCCAAAAAACTCGTTGTTCAGATGCTTTTCATAAGCAATTTGGATGTTGCAGGCCTCAACGGACCCGACACAATCGGTCTGAAAGCCACGTTTCACAGGGCATTTCTTCATGTTGGGAATGTAGTTCTCAAACGTTGCCGACGCAGAAATAGCCTTGGCAAGGCTTGCAGGCTGGTTTTTAACTGCGGGCACATCCAAAAGCCCCGGGTCAAACGCCGTCAAGTTGGTCGAAATATACGCCCCCATCTCGTTCATTTTCTCGGCCACTTCGCAGTCAAAGGAAAATCCGTGCTCAATCGACATAACGCCAGCATTCAGCGCGTTCATCATCGCTTCTTTGCGGTAAGAATGTGCCATGACATACGACCCGTACTCAGTTGCAACCTGTACGGCAGCCTCGATTTCTTCGGGCGATCCCGCCAATAGCTGCCAAGGATCAAAAGCAGACACCACGCCGCCCGATTGCATAAATTTTAACTGGGTAGCACCCATTCGAAAGTTATTGCGCCCGTACTTATAAATATCGTCCACGCCACTCACTTCCTGAGACAAGTTTAGGCGGCTAAAGTTAGTTGATGCTCCAGGGGGAGATGTAAACGTGGCAAAGTCGGCGTGCCCACCACGCGTGCCGACAAAAGCTGCGGACGGATAAAACCTTGGGCCCATAATCTGACCAGAATCAATCCAACGGCGCAAACCGGCGTTTGCTCCGCCCGCATCGCGCACTGTGGTAAACCCCTGCATCAAATACATCTCGGCCATCTTGGTGCCATGAATAGCAAAGTCTTCCCAAGTTGTGTTTGCTTCCATCGCGCTCAGACTTGGACCCATCAGCATAAGGTGAGCATGGGTCTCAACAAAACCCGGCGTCAACGTGCGCCCGCCCCCGTCAATCACTTGCGCGTCCGGTGCGTCAATCGCATCAGTGCTCACCGTTTTGATCAGATTGCCTTCAATCAATACCGAGGCATTTTCGATCCGGGCTTCATTCACTCCGTCAAACACATGCACGTTTGTAAACAACACCTGCGGCATGGCTTCTTGGGCCTGAGCGGTTGTGGAAATCATCCCCGCGATTGCCACTACAACGCCAACCAATAGTTCCCTGTTCATCGCAATTCTCCCGCTAAAAAAGTTAGTATAGGTTGATTAGCTACGAAGTTCCGGCCAATTTTGGATGAAATTTTCTACCTTATCACAAAAAATGGCCAAAACCTCCGTTCGGTCAGGCCCTAATCACGCAGACCAACGAGGTTTCTATGCCCAGCAAACATGACGGTTTCATCCGTGCAGTCTTGGTTCTGCCGTTCATCGAAACGGCGCGGGCGCGTGGCGTTGATCCCCGTCCCATACTCCAAAAATACGGCCTGACCCGCGAAGACCTTCGAGATCCCGAAAGAACCCTGCATGCAGAAGTGATATACGGTCTCACCAACAGGACTGCTGCGCTCTGTAAAGATCCCCATTTCGGCTTCCACGTTGCCGCAGCCTTTGACCTACGTCAGTGGCAGCCAACCAAAGACGCGCTGGCCCGGGCCCGCACTGTCGGCGACTTTTACACGCGCTTCCTTTCGGTCGTCCCGCAACAAGCCAGCTCCGTGCGTCACAGCCTCGAAGTTACCGCACAGCACGCGACATACTCGGTGAACCGCAACGTGCAGACTCAAAACCTACCGGAACAAGTGGAAGGGTTCGGGATCGGTCTGCACCTTCGCCTTTTGGGCCTCGTTCTGGCTGGCCGCTGGGATGGATCCAAAGTCACTCTGTTGACGCCGTTTCCCCACACCGTGCCGCACACACCTATGGGCGCGCAGGTCTCATCTCGAAATATCTCAGGGCTGGCGCTCAGGTTTCCCAGCAGTTGGCTCATCCTGCCATTCACGCAAAGAGACACGGAAAACATCGCCTCAACCACAGATGCCGGAGCGGATATCTCAATTATCGAAGCCCTACGCGGTGTCGCCAGACCGCGCCTCGACGACCGGACTCTCTCGCTGACTGACTACGCAGATGAACTTGGCATTCCTCCACCTCGCCTGAAGGCCGCATTGCGGCTGCAAGACAGTACACTTTCAAAAGAAATCAAACGGTTACGTATAGATGTCGCCGAAGATATGTTGAAAGACTCAAAGCTGTCGGTCGCCGATATTGGGGAACGTCTCGGCTATCACGACCAATCCCATTTTACCCGTTTTTTCCGATCGCAAACCGGGCAAACACCGTTGCGGTTTCGCCGATCCAACGCGGATTGAACGCGCCTTCCAGATCTCAAAAACAAAAAACCCCACACCAAGGCGGGGTTCTGAAATCATCTTTGGCGACAATATCAGGGCTGATATGGCAACGAGCTGTGGTGCAGGACAATCCGAAGCACGCCATCAGCATCTTTCTTGTAAGCAAAACTTTTATTGGCCTTGGTCACATTGCCGTCTTTGTCTGTAAAAATTCCCCAGCCCTGCCACATGGCCACATCGCCTTCGATAAAACTTGTCGCAGGTTGCAGCGCGACCTCACGCCATCCCAAAAGCGCAAATCCGCCATCCAGCGGGTACTCGTCGTCATGGGCTACAAAATAGCTCAGAGCGCCTTTTTTGGTTGGGCGGAACGTCTGCTCGCCGCTGGCCAGCGTGGGTTTAAAGAGAACTGGACCAGCGTCGTATCCATAAGCGGCATCAATCACCTCTTCCGCCAGAGAACGCGCAGCGTCGATACCGCTTTCGTCATAAGCTTTGGAAATCGCCACAAGCCCTGCGCCCCAGTTTTCGCGCGCTTGGCTCAACTCTGCCTCGGTGATTGTCATGGCGCTATCCCTCTCCTCAGTGCCAAATTTCAAGCTATGTGAACGATCGCGGCCTCCGTTTCAAGAGAAAGAGAGCAGATTGTGTCAGCAATAGACTCACAAATTCCGTCGTGACGTCATCCTTGCTGTCCCCAAGACAACCGATAGCGTTGCGCCATGAATATGGACTGGCATCACACACAGATCACCGGCGGCACGGCCGCGGCTTGGCACAGCAACACCGACGGACCCAAAGTGGTGTTCCACCACGCAACCGCTCTTGGGCCGCGTTGCTATCTGCCGTTCATCACAGACGTCGCCCAAAATGTTCATGTGCAGGCTTTGGCCATGCGCCCGCTGTGGCAGAACGCACCGCCGCCGAACCGCAAGCGCGGCTGGGATCAGTTCGCCGACGACATGATCGCGTGGATTGAGGCCACACAGGATGCACCGGTGCTTGCTGTCGGGCACTCTATCGGCGCCGCGACCACCGCCATGGCCGCCGTGAAACGCCCTGACCTATTCAAGGGTCTGGTGCTGATTGAACCCTCAGGCGTGACCAAACGCATACATCTCATGCTCAAAATGGTGCCCTACCGCTTGCGCCAGACCACCGGCCCGGCTGCCGAAGTGCTGCGCGGCCCTACGCGCTGGTCAAATCAAGAAGCTGCCTATGCCGACTATCGCGCCTCTCGTGCCTATCGGCGTTTTGATGACGCGACCCTGACCCAGCTTGTCGAGGCGCTCACCGTGGCCGACGAAGGCTCAGATGGTGTGAAACTGGAATATCCTCGCGAATGGGAGGCCCACCTATATGCCACCCCGCCGCACATTCTTCCGACTCTCAAACGTATCGCGGTTCCGACCCAGATCATCACCGGAAAGCCGTCGCTGTTTATGGACCCCGCCATTGCCAAAGCGCTACAGACCGCGCGTCCTGACATGGGCTACACCCAGTTGCCCGACTTCGGGCACCTGCTGCCGCTTGAGGCCCCTGCCATAGTCGGTCAGGCCACACGTGACGCGCTTAACAAATTGACCTGAGAAACCGCTTGCCCATAAGCGTGGCATTTGCCCCAATGGGGCAAACTCTCAGGACGCCGTTATGACCGCAGATCAGATCATCGCCCAACTCAACCTCGCCCCTCATCCAGAGGGAGGCCATTATCGCCAGACATGGATCGCCGACGCCCCCGATGGCACCCGCCCCGCTGGCACCGCGATCTATTTCCTGCTCAAAGGCGGTGAGGCTTCGCACTGGCACCGCGTTGATGCCGCCGAAATTTGGCATTTCTACGCGGGCGCTCCGCTGATCCTGTCGCTTGCTGACACCGATCAAGGGCCCGCCACGGATCACACGCTTGGCCCGGATCTAAACAGCGGCCAATTCCCACAACTGATTGTGCCGGAAAACCATTGGCAAGCTGCGCGTTCCACCGGCGAGTGGACCCTGGTCGGATGCACAGTGTCACCCGCGTTCCAATTTGAAGGCTTCACGCTTGCCGCTCCCGGTTTCGACATCCCGCGATGACCGCACCGTTGGACCACAAGCAAGCGCTGGCACAGCTTGCGCCGGACCACCGCGCCGCATTGCAATCCCGCTCCGATGCCAAAGGCCTGCGCCATCTTGCGCTCTATCTTGGCGCCTTGCTTTTCTGTGCGCTGTGGGTTGGCCTGCGCTTTCCCTATTGGCCACTGATGCTGTTGCCGCTTGGCATACTTTGGGCGTTTTTGTTCACGCTCAGCCATGAATGCACGCACGACACACCATTTGCCACACGCTGGCTTAACCGCTTGATCGGCCATGCCTGCGCCCTGCCCTTGCTGCTTCCGTTCACTTGGTTTCGGTCCTTTCACATGGCTCATCACAAGTTCACCAATGACCCTGAAAACGACCCTGAACTCGCCGACGGCCCGCGACCCGAGACGTGGCGCGCCTACCTCATTTATCTCTCCGGTTGGGGCTATTGGCGTGGCATGGCCTCGGGGCTTGTGCAAAACGCCTTTGGCCCACTCGCCGCCACCTACCTGCCACTCCGTCAGCACGCGAAAGTCCGGATGGAGGCCCGCATTCTGCTCATGCTCTACGCACTCGTTTTTCTCAGCTTGCTGGTCTCACCGCTGGCTTTTTGGGTTTGGATTTTGCCCAGCCTCATCGGCCAGCCTTTCCTGCGCGCTTATCTGCTTGCCGAACACGGCCACTGCCCACCGGTCGCCAACATGCTGGAAAACTCCCGCACCACTTTCACCAACCGGGTGGTACGATTTCTGGCGTGGAACATGCCCTATCACGCGGAACATCACGCATTCCCCAACGTGCCCTTCCATCATCTTCCAGACCTTCACCAAGCGCTCAAACCGCACCTTCAAAGTACGTCAGACGGATACACCGACTTCCACCGCATGTATCAAACCGACCTTCACTAACTTTTGCGCGTTACCCTTCAGGCTCACTCACCGTGCCACCGCCAACCAGTGCCATGACACCGGTCGTCGCCGGACAACTTGTTGGCAACCCGCGCGCAACACGCACCGCCAAATAGGCAAAGGCCTGCGCCTCCAGCATATCTCCGTCCAGCCCGACGTCCTCAACCGGCACCACCGGACAATCCAGAGACACCTGCAACATCTCCATCAAAACGGGATTGTGCCGACCACCACCGGTCACCAACACGCGGCTCGGCGGCGTCGGGCAATGCGCCATGCCCTGTGCCACGCTGGCCGCGCACATCGCCGTCATCGTGGCCGCCGCGTCTTCATCTGACAATTCCCGAACCAAATCCATCATCTCTGGAAAATCGTTACGATCCAATGATTTAGGTGGCATACGTGAGAAATACGCCTCCTGCAAAAACAGCTCCAACGCGCCGGTCGCAACAGTCCCATCGGCGGCCACCCTGCCGCCCTCATCAAAATTCATCCCTCGCCGCGCCCGCAACAGATCGTTTAGCGGCGCATTGGCTGGCCCCGTATCAAACGCCAACAACGCACCGACCTCTTCAGGCCCCGATTTGGACGGATCAACCCACGTTAAATTGCCAACGCCGCCCAAATTCAAAAACGCCACGGGCTCCGTTGCGCCAAACCACTTGGCGCAGGCAAAATGGAAAAACGGCGCCAAAGGCGCGCCCTCACCGCCCAACTCGACATCCGCTGTGCGGAAATCCCAAACCACAGGCACGCCGAGCACCTCTGCAAGCGCTTGCCCGTCACCCACCTGACAAGTGCCACGTCCCTGCGGCTCATGCGCCAGTGTCTGGCCATGAAACCCCACCAGCTCCGCGCCTTCAAACGCGCCAAGCGTCTCAACGTGTGCGGCCTCTACAACCTTGGCCGCCGCCTCAGCCTCTGGTCCCGACCAATGGCCCAACGCGGCCTCAAGAACCTGCTGCTCGTCGCGTGAATAGGCCCGATAATGGCTGGCGCCAAAGTGATGAATCACAACGCCGTCGGTCTCGACAATCGCCGCATCCACCCCATCAAGAGATGTGCCCGACATCGCCCCCAGCGCCCGCAGCCATTTTTCGCCGCCATTGGCCTTCATCATGGCCTTTTCCTTCTGCTCATCCCCGCCTATACACAGGTTCACTGACAATACGGGATCGACACCATGACCTACCAGCCCAAATCGGAATTTCTGACCGTGATGCTTGAGCGCGGCTTTGTGGCCGATTGCACGGACTATGAGGCGCTCGACAATGCGCTGCTGAACGGTGTGGTTCCGGGCTATATCGGCTTTGATGCCACGGCCAAATCGCTGCACGTCGGCTCGCTGATCCAGATCATGATGCTGCGCTGGTTGCAGAAAACCGGCCACAAACCAATCACCCTGATGGGCGGCGGCACCACCAAAGTGGGCGACCCGTCTTTTCGCGCCGACGAACGCCCTCTGCTAACTGACGCACAGATCGACGACAACATCGCGGGTATCAAGCAAGTCTTTGCCAAATACCTCGACTACGGTGACGGCCAGTCCGATGCCCTGATGCTGAACAACGCCGAATGGCTGGACGATCTGAACTACCTGACATTTCTGCGCGATATCGGCCGGCACTTCTCGGTGAATCGCATGCTCAGCTTTGAAAGCGTGAAATCGCGCATCGACCGCGAGCAATCTCTGTCGTTCCTCGAATTCAACTACATGATCCTGCAGGCCTACGATTTCCTTGAATTGAACCGCCGCTACGGCTGCATGGTGCAATTTGGCGGCTCCGATCAGTGGGGCAATATCGTCAACGGCATCGACTTGACCCGTCGCGTCGATGACGGTCAGGTCTTTGGCCTAACCTCGCACCTGCTGACCACTTCTGACGGCAAAAAAATGGGCAAAACGGCGGACGGCGCGATCTGGCTGAACGCGGAAATGCGCTCGACCTACGAATTCTGGCAGTTCTGGCGCAACACCACTGACGCCGACGTCGGCCGTTTCCTCAAGCTTTACACCGAAATGCCGGTGGATGAATGCGACCGCCTCGGCGCGTTGGAAGGCAGCGAAATCAACGCCGCCAAAATCATTCTCGCCAACGCAATTACAACGCTTTGCCACGGTGCCGACGCGGCTGCCGCAGCCGAAGCCACCGCCCGCGAAGTCTTTGAAAAAGGCGGCATTGGCGATGACCTTCCTACAGTGACCCTGACGGCCGCGGACCTCGGCGATGGCATCTCCATCGTGCAGCTGATCGTGAAAACCGGTCTTGCCAAATCCGGCAAGGACGCCAAACGCCTGATCAAGGAAAACGGCGCCAAACTGGACGACGCGCCGCTGACCGATGCTGGCCTGATGATTGACGCCGCCGCCCTGGCATCGCCGATCAAACTCAGCGCCGGCAAAAAACGCCACGCGCTGGTGCAGCTCGACCAATAAGCGCCAACAACACCCCAACATCACAAGGCTCGCCCAACTGGCGGGCCTTTTTTGCATTTTCCTCTTGCCCAACATATCCTGGGGGAGTCGCAGTGCGCTGCGACGGAGGCTGGCCCCCGTATCCCCTAGACACACACCTCCGCTTCAGGTTATTTGAACACGCGTTCATTTACCCACCGGAGGAGCCCGCCCATGAAACTCGACCAAACCTGCGCCGTGATCACAGGCGGCGCGTCCGGCCTCGGCGAAGCCACCGCTCGCCATTTTGCCGCCAACGGCGCCAAAGTCGCGTTGTTTGACCTCAACGAGGAGCGCGGCACAGCGGTCGCAGCCGAACTCGGCGGCACCTTCCACAAAACCGACGTCACGGATGAGGCCAGCGTTGCCACCGCTATCGCTGCAGCCCACGACGCCATGGGCTGCATCACCGCCGCCGTGAACTGCGCTGGCATCGCGCCTGCGGCCACCACCATCGGCAAAAATGGCCCGCACCCGCTGCACACGTTCCAGAAAACCATCGACATCAACCTTATTGGATCTTTCAACGTCGCGCGCCTTGCAGCCGAGGTGATCGCACAAAACGATCCCGAATCTGACGGCGCGCGCGGTGTGATCATCAACACCGCCTCGATTGCCGCCATGGACGGCCAACGTGGTCAGGCGGCCTATGCCGCGTCCAAAGGCGGTATTGTCGGTTTGTCTCTGCCCATGGCGCGCGATCTGGCCCGCTCAGGCATCCGCGTAATGGCCATCGCGCCGGGTATTTTCCTGACACCGATGCTGCAAGGCTTGCCGCAAGAGGTGCAGGATCAGTTGGCCGCAGACGTGACCAACCCCAAGCGTCTTGGCGATCCGTCTGAATACGCCAGTCTGGCAGGCTTCATAGTTGAAAACGGCTATCTCAACGGCGAAGTCATCCGCATCGACGGCGCCCTGCGCATGCAGTAACGCAAAATCTCCAAGGTGCGCGGCCTTCGCGCACCTTCGCACTGCGACGGCATTCCATGCTACGCTCCCTGCCAAAGGAGACCCCGCATGCCCCGTCAGAATCGTGTCCAACCCACCGGCGAGATCATCGCAACACCCACCCGTGGCGGGTTTCTTGGCAATCGCGGCGTCTTGCATGACGACACAGCACATGCACACGGCCAATTGACCCATCGGCGGTGGCGTCACAAAGCGTGGGTCTGCTGCGTGCTCGACTTCAAGAACCGCCGCCGCAAGCTGATGACTCCCAACCGCTACACCGAACTCTTCTTTTTTGACGAAGCCGTTGCCCTTGCCGCAGGTCACCGACCCTGCGCCGAATGCAGACGCGCGGACTACACAGCGTTTTTAGCGGCCGCAGGTCACAGCGGAAAAGTCGCGGACTTTGACAAAGGCCTGCACAGCGCCCGCGCCATTCCCCGCCTTTTTGGTCAACGTCGACACACCGCAGAGGCCAACACACTGCCCGACGGCAGCTTTATCCTCACAGGTTCAAAGCCCGCGCTTCTCTGGCAAGATGCCCTGCACCCGTTCACGCCCACTGGATATGCCAGCCCAATTGCCAAGCCTTCCGGCGGCGTCACAGTCCTGACGCCAGAGCCGACCCTCGCTGCAATAAACGCAGGCTACATACCCTCGGTCCGCTTGCCCTGAAGCAACACCGACCAACAACAGATGTCGTACCACACAAAAAAGCGGCCCGCGGGCCGCCCTTTTTCTCTGGTCGTTTCGTGTGACGTGTCAAACCTTGCCCAACCGCTCCAGCAACGCCGAATTCACCGCAGGTGTCACGAACTTGGACACGTCGCCGTTCAATCGGGCGATCTCCTTCACCAGCTTGGACGCAATCGCCTGATGCTTCAGGTCTGCCATCAAAAACACAGTTTCAATCGAACTGTCCAACGCACGGTTCATGCCAACCATCTGATATTCATATTCAAAATCGGTCACAGCCCGCAAACCACGTACGATGATCTGCGCGCCGACTTCCTTGGCACAATCAATCAGCAGATTCTCAAACGGATGCGCCACGATCTCGGTGCCGGTCTCCTTTGACAGCTTGGCGCATTCACCCTCGATCATGGCCACACGCTCCTCAAGCGTGAAAAGTGGTCCCTTATCGCGGTTGATCGCAACACCGATCACCAGCCGGTCGACCAAAACGGCCGCCCTGCGAATAATATCTACATGCCCAAGTGTGATTGGGTCAAAAGTGCCCGGATAAAGTGCCGTGCGCATGCGTGCCTCCCATTGGTCCTGCCGGCACGCAACATTATTGCGCGCCCATTTGCAAGCGCCTCAATGCCGCATAGGTATTTCTGCGGGATTTCGGACGCAACGGCACATCGCGGGGTCAATGCCCCATAATCATGCCTTCCAATGCATTCTTTTCCATCGCCAGTTCGCTGAGCCGCGCCTTAACGGTGTCGCCCAACGAAATCAGTCCGACCAGCTTGCCATCCGCCATCACCGGCATGTGACGAAACCGCCCCTCGGTCATCTTCTCAAGAACACCCACTGCGTCATCGTCAGGCCCACAGGTCACAACATCTGCCGTCATGTAGTCGTCAATAGAATGCGACAGACACCCTGCCCCGCGTTTGCCCAATTCGCGTACGATATCCCGCTCAGACAAAATTCCGTTCGGGGTTTCACCGTCTTGCGAAACGATCACGGTGCCGATGCGCTTCTCCGCCAACAATTTTGCGGCCTCCGACACCAGCGTCCCGGGTTTGACCGTAAAGACGCCTTCGGACCCTTTGGACTTCAAAATCTGGTGTACGAGCATGGACTTAACCTCCGGTTCTAGAAAAATTCCCTTAGGTCAACCGTCGCCCCAAAGCGCACGATTTGTCAAGTTTGCGCTTCAAGCCGCGCAACTTCCTTGCGCACTCCTTCACACAACGCCTCTGAAAATCGGTTCATCCGCTCCAAACGTCGATCGTCCGCGTGCCGGATCAGGTAAAAACTGCGTGTCAGCGACACCTGATCCTGCAAGATTTTGACCATGCCCTTGGTCGAAGGAAGAGCGAAATCATGCACAATCCCAACGCCCGCGCCGCGCCGCACCCAATTGAACTGAACGCTGGCCGAGTTGGACGCCAGACGCACGCGCTCCACACCGGTTTCGTTCAAATAGTCCAATTCCTTGTCAAAAATCATGTCGGGGATATAGCCAATCACCATGTGATGACGCAGATCCTCCGGCGTCTTGATCTCAGGGTGTTGGCGCAGATACCAGCGCGCTGCAGCCAGATGCAGTTTGTAATCCGCTATCTTCTGCACCGTCAGGCGACCGGCTGTGGGCGCGCTCACCGCCACCACCAGATCCGCTTCCCGCCGCGACAGGCTAACCACGCGCGGCAGCGCCACGATCTGGATGTCCAGATCCGGATTGTCTTCGGCAATCTTGGCGCAAACCTGCGGCAACAGATAATTCGCTGCGCCGTCCGGCGCGCCAATGCGAATTTGCCCCGAAATGCCAGTGGTTTGCCCAACCATGTCTTCAGCCGCCTCTTCCAGCGATTGCTCCACGCGCAGGGCATGCGCCATCAACCGTTGCCCCGCATCCGTCAGCGCGTACCCAATCGGCGATTTTACAAAAAGCGGCGTCTCATATGCCGTTTCCAATCGCGCGACACGCCGTCCGACCGTTGCCGGATCGACATTCAACCGCCGTCCTGCCGCCGAAAGGCTTTCCTCCCGCGCCACCGCGAGAAACACCCGCAAGTCATCCCATTGTGCTGCTGATTGCGCCGCCATGTGACTACCCTCCGCATTTTTGCAAAGCTGTTTTGAATAGTTGCCGCTTTTCAAGGGATTTTTGCAAGCCTATTCTGTGCGCAAACTGAAATGGAGGATGCCATGCAAGAGTTGACCCACTACATCGACGGCGAACACGTCAAAGGCACGTCGGGCCGTTTTGCCGACGTCATGAACCCGGCAACGGGCGAAGTTCAGGCCAAAGTGCCACTGGCCAACAAGGCCGAAATGGACATCGCTGTTGCTGCCGCCGCAAGCGCACAGCCGGCTTGGGCCGCCGTGAACCCACAGCGCCGCGCCCGCGTTCTGATGAAGTTTGTGGACCTATTGAACCGCGACATGGACAAAATCGCCGAAGCGTTGAGCCGCGAACACGGCAAAACCTTCCCGGACGCCAAAGGCGACATCCAGCGTGGACTGGAAGTGGCGGAATACTGCATTGCCGCGCCCCAGATGCTCAAAGGCGAATACACGGACGCTGCCGGCCCCGGTATCGACATCTATTCCATGCGCCAAGCACTTGGTGTGACCGCCGGCATCACGCCGTTCAACTTCCCGGCCATGATCCCGATGTGGATGTTTGCGCCCGCAATTGCCTGTGGCAACGCCTTTATCCTCAAGCCGTCCGAGCGTGACCCTTCTGTGCCACTGATGCTGGCCGAGCTGCTCGAAGAAGCCGGTCTGCCCAAAGGCATCATTCAGGTTGTGAACGGCGACAAAGAAGCCGTTGATGCGATCCTATATGACGACACCATCCAGTCGGTTGGCTTTGTTGGTTCGACACCGATCGCCGAATACATCTACGGCACGGGTTGTGCCCAGGGTAAACGCGTTCAGTGTTTCGGTGGCGCCAAGAACCACATGATCATCATGCCCGACGCTGACCTAGACCAAGCGGCTGACGCTTTGGTTGGTGCTGGCTACGGCGCTGCGGGCGAACGCTGCATGGCGATCTCCGTAGCTGTCCCCGTTGGCGAGGAAACCGCAGACAAGCTGCGCGACAAACTGATCCCACGCATCGAAAAGCTCAAAATCGCGCCTTATACTGCGGGCGACGATGTGGACTACGGCCCTGTTGTGACCTCAGCTGCCAAAGAAAACATCCTGCGCCTGGTGCAAACCGGTGTCGATCAGGGCGCTGACCTTGTGGTGGATGGCCGCGACTTCAGCCTGCAAGGCTATGAGGACGGTTTCTTTGTAGGCCCACACCTTTTTGACAACGTCACCAAAGACATGGACATCTACAAAACCGAAATTTTCGGTCCTGTTCTGTCGATGGTGCGCGCGCAAAACTACGAAGAAGCGCTCGGTCTGGCGATGGATCACGAGTACGGCAACGGCACCGCGATCTTCACCCGTGATGGTGACACCGCGCGTGACTTTGCCAACCGCATCAACATCGGCATGGTCGGTGTGAACGTGCCGATCCCTGTGCCGCTGGCCTATCACACCTTCGGCGGCTGGAAGAAATCCGTGTTTGGCGATTTGAACCAGCACGGCCCGGATGCGTTCAAATTCTACACCCGCACCAAAACCATCACATCGCGCTGGCCTTCAGGCATCAAAGAAGGCGGAGAATTCCACTTCAAGCAAATGGATTGATCCAAATTCACCTTTGTGATTGTCTACTAAAAGGGGCGGCCCATCCGCCCCTTTTTTACGTTCACTAGTCAGGTTTCCCCATGCCCGTGTCCTTTCGCATCCAGAAATCCAATGGCCTCGTTTATGTGCAATATTCCGGTCATATCGAGATGCAGGACACGCGGGACATCTTTGCCCGCTATCTTCAGCATCCGGATTACGCCCCCGGACAGAAACATCTGGTCGATTTCTCTCAGATTACCGGCTGGGATGCCGACTATTTGGAACTGATGGCGATGCAGGCGGAAAAAGCCGCGGCCTTTTTGGGTCATGCCTCGCAGACCTTGATTGTGTACTACGCCCCAAACGAGCTTGGCCGTTCCATTGCGCAACTCGCGGTCAATTCATGGGAACCTTTTCCGTCCGTCGTGCCGATGGTTCAGGACACACGTGAGGCCGCCTTGTCAATTCTCGGCCTGGACAACACCGAGATCTCGCGATTCCTCGACCAAACTGCGTAACCAGGTCCTTGCTGGCCTGCGCAAAAAACCGCTCAACACAGTTTAACTGATCGCACGCCCTTAAAGTCGCGTTAACCATTCCGGTGCAAAACATCGATCAATCAAAAACATCCGAGGCAATGGTCCATGCTGCAGCTCATGCGCAGTGTTCATTTCACGTTTATCTTCTGTATTTCGGCCGCGTTCATCGCAGCCGCGCCTGTGGCAGCGCCTGCACAACAACCGGAATTTGACCTCCGCCACATCGACTTTCGCGACGATGGCACTGCGACCCTGTCGGGGGACTGGTTCTTTTCCCACGGCGCTCTCATGTCGCCCGCACAAGCCCACGCGTCCTATATGGACAACTCGATGTCTAAAGTCGCCGTTCCAAACAGTTGGGCTGCACACCTTCCCACAAATGCAGAAAACCCGCATCACGCCGGCTATGGCAGCTACGTGGCCCGTGTCCGGCTCCCAGAAGGCGTCGGAGCCAAGCTCATGCTTGATGTTTTGCGCATTTCGGACGCCTATGAAATCTACTGGATCCCGTTAAACGCTCCTGAAAGGGCGTGGCGCGTTGCGGCCGAGGGCACCATGACGGGGCCTTTGATGGCCAGCCATGGTCACAAAGGCCACTCGTTGGCGATGGCCGAAGACGGGCTTATGCTGATCAACGTGCGCGGAGGCCTCACCAGCGACAATGGAATCATCCAGCAACTTCGCTTGTTTCACGGCACGCAATTTCAGGCGCTTGTTCAGACCGAGCGGCTGATCATCGGCGCATTGATCGGCATCGTTTTGATCGTCGGCTCTGTCAACCTGTCTCTGTTTGTCTTCCACCGCAAAGACATCGCGACCCTGGTCTTAACCCTCGCCGCAGTCACCCTCCTCGTCAGGATGATCCTTCTGAGCGACATGATCGAGACGCTCTTCGGACTTGAATGGCGCACCTTCCGATTACGCCTTGAATATGCCAATTCTCTTTTCCTGTTTTGGACCGCCATGATGCTCAATCAGGCGCTGCTTTGGCAACAAATCCGCAACTGGCGCATTATAGTCGGCCACGGCGTGATAAGTGTGCTTGGCATCCTTTTGTGCGTCTTCGCCCCATTGCCACTTGTCACCCAAATGTGGATCGGCGCCGAAGTCTTTGCCGTTGCAACATCGGCAGCCATTTTGATCAGCTGCGGCACCGCCGCGATACACAGAACTCCGAATGCCATGTTCTTTTTCGCATGCTGGAGCGCGGTGGCCGCAACTGCTGCATTTGATGCTATGACAACCAGCTACTTCATACACGTCCTTCAAACGCTCCACATCGCGTTTGTACTTGGCATTACTGCTGGCACCGTTCAGGTCGGGCGCCGCGTGATCATGGCCATCAACCGCGCCGAATTCCTCGAGGAAGAGCGTGCGCTCCTGCAGAAATTGCACCAAGACGCCGTCGACACAGCCCGCCGTGATCACCTGACGGGACTGTTGAACCGGCAAGCTTTTGACGACGAACTGGCGCATGCATGGCTGCAACATGAAAAAGACGACAGTCACCTGTCATTGATCCTGTTTGACATTGACCGCTTCAAGGCCATCAACGACACCCACGGACATCCGGTTGGTGACAAAGTGTTGCGCTCGGTCGCGGACCTTCTCAGCAACACCCGTATGCGCAAATCCGACCGCGTCTGCCGTTACGGCGGCGAAGAATTTGCCATCATCCTGCCCGACACTTCCGGCGAGGACGCGTTCAAAGTCGCCGAGCGCATCCGAAAGTCAATCGCGGGTCATGTCACTGGCTGTGCTGACGACCTGACCCTGATTGTGACCTGCTCGTTTGGCGTTGCGACCGCCAACGCCAACCAGCCTGACGATCCGTCCCAATTGCTGGAACAGGCCGACGCCGCGCTTTATCGCGCCAAAGCCAATGGCCGCAATCGCACGGAACGCCACGAAATGCCAAACGCCGTGGCCGTCACCACAGACGCTGCACAATCTGCCTGACCCGCATCGTGTTCCAGCGATGGTCCCTGCATTTATGCAACGCCATTTTGCGTATTTTGCCACAGCATCCGCCTTTGCAACAGTTGCGCAAGAATGCTAATTTAACACACGTTCAATTCACGCGGCGCCCCACCGGTGCGCACCGCAACCGCATGGCAACCTAGGGAGAGTGGCTGATGGATTTTGCACTGAGCGAAGAGCAAACCCTGATTTTCGATATGGCAAAAGGGTTTGGCGAAGACCACATCGCCCCCCACGCCCAGAAATGGGAAGCCGAAGGCTCCATCCCCAAAGAGCTCTGGCCACAGATCGCCGAACTCGGCCTTGGCGGCATTTACGTCTCCGAGGAATACGGCGGCTCCGGTCTGTCGCGCCTTGACGCCACGCTGGTGTTTGAGGCCCTCGCGATGTCCTGCCCCTCGGTTGGTTCTTTCCTGTCGATCCACAACATGTGCGGCGGCATGATCGACAAATTCGGCTCCGAGGACACCAAACAAAAATGGCTGCCGGATCTCTGCAGCATGTCCAAGGTGTTCTCCTACTGCCTGACCGAACCCGGTTCCGGCTCCGACGCCTCCGCGCTCAAAACCCGTGCCGAACGCACCAATGAAGGCTATGTGCTTAATGGCACCAAAGCGTTCATTTCCGGCGGCTCCTATTCGGATGCCTATGTCTGCATGGTTCGCACCGGCGAGGACGGCCCCAAAGGCATCTCGACCGTTGTTGTCGAAGACGGCGCAGACGGGCTGTCGTTTGGCGCGTTGGAAAAGAAAATGGGTTGGCTCAGCCAACCGACGTCACAGGTGCAGTTTGACGATTGCAACGTGCCCGCTGACAACCTGATCGGCGACGAAGGCAAAGGTTTCAGCTATGCCATGGCCGGACTTGACGGTGGCCGCCTGAACATCTCCGCCGGTGCCCTTGGTGGTGCGCAAAAAGCGCTGGATTTGACCGTACAATACATGTCCGAGCGCAAAGCTTTCGGCAAATCGATCAACCAATTTCAGGCCCTGCAGTTCCGCCTCGCGGAGTATGAAACCAAACTGCAAGCCGCCCGCACCTTCCTGCGCCAAGCCGCGTGGAAACTCGACAACGGCGCGCATGATGCGTCCAAATTCTGCGCCATGGCCAAGCTGATGGTCACCGATGTGTCCTTTGATGTCGCCAACGGCTGCCTGCAATTGCACGGTGGCTACGGCTATCTGGCGGACTACGGCATCGAGAAAATCGTGCGCGACTTGCGTGTGCACCAAATCCTCGAAGGCACCAATGAAATCATGCGCCTGATCATCTCCCGCCAGATGATTGCAGCCTAAAAGGGCACGCTCCGTCCCTCCCATCGAGGATGGGCCGGAGCGGTCTGGACTTCGCCAGACGGACAGCAAACACCGGAGCGCAATGACGTGACAGACATCGACATCCGCAAGGTCGGCCAAACCGGCCGCATCACATTTACCCGTCCCAAGGCGCTCAATGCCATGTCCTATGACATGTGCATCGCCATCGAGAACGCGCTGGACACATGGCGCGACGACGACAGCGTCAAGATGGTCGTGATCGACGCCGAAGGGGACAAAGCTTTTTGCGCCGGTGGCGACATTGCCGAACTTTACGATACCGGCACCAAGGGCGACTTTGCGTTTGGCCAGACATTCTGGGCCGACGAATACCGTATGAACGCCAAAATGTTTGAGTTCCCCAAGCCGGTGGCCAGCTTCATGCAAGGCTTTACCATGGGTGGCGGCGTAGGTGTGGGCTGCCACGCCTCGCACCGCATCGTGGGCGAAAGCAGCCAGATCGCCATGCCCGAATGCGGCATCGGCCTTGTGCCGGATGTGGGCGGCTCCTTGATTCTTGCCCGCGCACCGGGCCGCTTGGGCGAATACCTCGGCCTGACCGCTGCGCGGCTGAATGCGGCTGACGCCATCTATGCCGGATTTGCCGACTACCACATCCCCGAGGATCAATGGCCCGCCCTGATCGCCCAACTCGAAGAGACCGGCAATTGGGACCTGATTGATGCGGCGGCAACGCAGCCCGAAGACGCCCCCCTCGCCGCCTTACAAGCCGAGATCGACGCAAACTTTGGCGGTGAAACCCTCAACGATGTTGTCAACGCACTGACCTTTGCGAAGACCGACTTTGCCGCAGGCGCTATGAAAAAGTTGTCGCGCAATTCGCCAATCGCCATGGGCGCGGCGCTGGAAATCATCCACCGCGTCCGCACCCGCGACGACATCCGCTTTGCGCTGGATCAGGAATACCGCTTCACCTTCCGCGCCATGCAGCATGGTGATTTTCTGGAAGGCATCCGCGCACAAATCATCGACAAAGACCGCAATCCACAGTGGAAATACACGCTTGAGGCCTTGCCAGCAGGCGTGGTCACCAAGATGGTGCTGCCACTTGGGGCGGACAAACTGACGTTTGAAAAGGGAGAGTAGAGCCATGAAAATCGGATTTATCGGACTGGGCAACATGGGCGGCCCGATGGCTGCCAATCTGGCCAAAGCAGGCCACGACGTCACGGGCTTTGACATGGCAGACGTATCCATCGAAGGCGTCGCCATGGCCGACAGCGGCGCGGGCGCTGCAACCGGCGCAGACGTGGTCATCACCATGCTGCCCAACGGCCAGATTCTGCGCGCTGTGGCGGATGAAATCATCCCAGCAATGACAGCAGGCGCCGCTTTTGTAGATTGCTCCACCGTGGACGTAGACAGCGCCCGCACTGTGGCGGACCAAGCCACCCAAGCCAGCCTTTTGCCGGTGGACGCGCCGGTCTCCGGCGGCATCGGCGGCGCCGCTGGCGGCACGCTGACATTCATGGCGGGCGGATCAGCCGATGCCTTTGCCAAGGCCGACCCGCTGTTTGACATCATGGGCCAAAAGGCGGTGCATTGCGGTGACGCAGGCGCAGGTCAAGCCGCCAAGATCTGCAACAATATGATCCTCGGCGTCACTATGATTGCCACCTGCGAGGCCTTCTCGCTCGCGGATAAACTGGGCCTGGACCGCCAGAAAATGTTTGACGTTGTGTCGACCTCCTCAGGCTACAGCTGGACCATGAACGCTTACTGCCCCGCGCCTGGCGTTGGCCCACAGTCGCCGGCCGACAACGACTATCAACCCGGCTTTGCCTCCGAACTGATGCTCAAGGACCTGCGCCTGTCGCAGCAAGCTGCAGACAGCGCCGACGCCGACACTCCAATGGGCCAAGTCGCAACCGCGCTTTATGAGCAGTTTGTCGAAAACGAAAACGGCCTTGGCACCGACTTCTCCGCCATGCTGCCGCGCTTTGAAAAACGCGGTCGTGGATAGAACGATGAGCGATGCGCCAAAGTCATGGAAGATTGTCGACGGCAAACTTCCCGACGATTTGCGCCAAGATTTGCACGACCGAACCGACGCGCACGAAAAGTGGCGCGCCGGTCTTCCCAGTACGCTTGAGCCTCCATGGAAAGTTTTTGACTATCCAGTCGGCAGTATGGGTTGGCGCATGGGCGGCGGCGACGATTACATGACTCTGTTCGTGCCTTGGTTCAAAGCTCTTCCTGATCACACAACGCGGGACTACATCAACGCCAACCCGCCGCCCGACGACGGGTGGAGACATTGGATAGACAATTTGATTGAACCGCACACTTCTTGACCCAAATCAAATCACATTCTGAATCTAATATGTATATTTCCTTCATTCCATTGGAGGGAAACCATGTTCACCAAAAACGTCGGCACCGTCGACAAAATCCTGCGCATCACCATTGGCGTGGTGCTGATCCTTGGCGCCCTTTTGGGCTATGGCAATTGGATGTGGATCGGGGTCGTTCCGCTGGCCACCGCCCTGCTCGGCACCTGCCCGCTTTACACGGTTCTCGGCATTGGGACTTGCCCGCTGGACCGCAAGTAGTCAGGCCATCATTTCAAGCGCAATGCGGGTCTCTTCATCTGCCGGGAACATCATCTCGATGCGCAACTCCGACAGCGCGATGTCCTCGGCTGATCCAAACTGGCTGATCGTTGAAAACAGGGTCAGCCGCATCCCGCCCAGCACATAGGTTGCGGGAATGACCGCTGGCCGGATGCCGTCAACTGTGGCACCTGCGCCGCCCAAAATCCCCTCAAATCCGGAAATTGCGGCCTCCAACACGTTGTCATGTCCGAAATGCGCTGCCTCAACCCGAAGCCGCGCCAACATATGGCGCGCCACCTCGTCGTAATTCTCCAAAGCCTGCCGCATCACTGGATTATCGATCATCATATCCAGCAAACTGTCACCCACCTTGGCCCCCAACCCCGCCAACAATGTCGTGCAACTCCGGTTGGCGGACACCAGCCGCCAATGCCGGTCAATCGCCATCGCTGGATACGGATCATGCCGCGCCAATGTCCAGTCCACAGCCGCCCGCATCGGCGCCATGTCTTCCTCCGACAAATCCCGCTCAGCATAGGCCGGGCTCAGGCCCGCCGCGGTCAGCATCCTGTTTCGCTGTGCCATCGGCACGTCCAACTCGTCACACAACCGCAGCACCATGCCCCGGCTGGGCCGCGACCGGCCGGTTTCAAGAAACGAGATGTGGCGCGAACTGACACCCGCCGACAGCCCTAGATCAAGCTGGCTGATCCGCCGCGCACTGCGCCATTCTTTCAACGCAGCTCCAAAGTCCAATCCCATCACAAGTCCTCCTGCATCCATTCTACCCGCGTCTGAGCAGCCGTGCACTTACCTTCAAGGTAATTGTTTTGCCTACCCGCATTGGCGCAATTTCGGCGCATCACACCAAAAGGAGCTTTGTAATGAATCATGACCGCGCCACCGCTTGCCTCAAGTTTGCCAGCCTTTTCTCCGCCTTCATCGGCCTTTTGATGGTTGCCGCGCTGCTTGGTGCGCAGCCTGTCATGGCCCTGTTTCTCGACCTTACCCACCTGCCGCTGGACGGCAGACAAACCTTCTCCAGCGACAGCGAACTGGTGCTGGGCGCCATCAGCGGTGGCTTATTGTTTGGCTTCGGAGTGATGGCCCATCAGGTCACAACTGGAGTTTATGCAACCAACCCCGATATCGGCGGGCGCATTCTAATGCGCGGTATTGTCAGCTGGTTCATTGTTGACAGTTTCGGGTCAATCCTCGCCGGCGCGTGGTTCAATGTGGTGCTCAACCTTGGCTTTCTCGCGCTCTTCATTGTGCCACTGTTAGCGGCCCGACCCTCTTTCCGCGCAGCCTCATAACCCATTAACAACAAACACTTAGACAACAACCGCACGGCCAACCGGGCCGTGCGCCTCTTTCTGCCTGCCGCTCCGAGGTCTGCAACATCTCGCCTCAAATATTGGTTAATCTTTCCTTAACCCTGCCCCGAAGCCGCCACGTTTGAGCGGCACCTGTTGTTATCAACAAGGAAACAAAAGTTTCCACGAGCAGACAGACTAGGGGCAGGCACATGCCAAATGCAGTAGAACTCAATATCGACGCCAGCGCGACCGCGACCGAGATGGCCGAAGAGATCTTTGGCGATCCGGGACGCATTGTTACATCCGACTACACAGGCGATGCTGCGTCCTCCGGTGTTTACACCGGCGCTGACACCACAAGTGCCGGCGTCGCCCCTGCCGATAGCGGTGTGATCCTGTCCACAGGCCACGTCGACGACTTCACCAACAGCAGCGGCACAACAAACACCAACACCAGCGGCTCCACCTCGACCAACACATCAGGCGAAAACAACAACGCGCTGTTTAACGCAGCTGCCGGCACCAACACCTACGACGCCTCCTATCTGACCATCGACTTCAACGGCACCGCAGGCGAATTGTTGACCATCGACTTTGTGCTCTCCTCCGAGGAATATCCTGAATACCTTAGCTACAACGACACCATCGGTGTTTGGGTAAACGGGGTCGAGGCGCAAATCTCTGTGGGTGACGGCTCCGCCACCATCGGCAACATCAACGACGCCAACGCAAACATCTACAACGACAACTCCAACGACGACTACAACACCGAAATGGACGGCTTCACCGTCACCCTGACCTTTGTTGCCCCCCTGCAAGACGGCATCAACGAGTTGATCATCGGTATCGCCGACGCCTCAGACAGCAGCTACGATTCCAACCTGCTGATCGCCGGTGGCTCGGTGCAAACCACCATTGTGGCTCAAGATGACAGCGTCTCGGTCAAATTCGGCGGCAGCGAAACCTTTGACGTTTTGGGCAACGACGCCTCGTCCGCCGGCCCTACTCTGACCATCACCCACATCAATGGTGTTCCCGTCGTGCCAGGAGACAGCGTGACCCTCGCCACCGGGCAAATCGTCACGCTAAACGCGGATGGCACCCTGACTGTTGATGCCGACACCGACAATGAAACGGTGTATTTCAACTACACAATCGAGGACGAGGACGGCAACACCGACACGGCCTTGGTCGAAATTGTGCAGCACCCGCCGTGTTTCACGCGCGGCACGCTCATACGCACTTCAGATGGTGACATACCCGTCGAACAGCTGCGCAAAGGTATGCTGCTGCAAACGTTGGACAATGGCCTGCAACCCATTGAATGGATTGGAAGTTCACGCATGGCACCACAGCTTGACACGCTGCCGATCCGCATCAAAGCCGGTGTTCTGGACAATGACCGCGACCTCATCGTGTCCCCTCAGCACCGCGTTTTGGTGACCGGCGCCCGCGCCGAGCTGCTGTTTGGCAGTGACGAAGTTTTGGTCAAGGCCAAGCATCTCGTGAACGACCGCGATGTGCTGCGTTGCCCAACAGAGGACACGATAACCTATTTCCACATCCTGCTGCCTCGGCACGAACTGGTGTTCTCAGAAGGTCAATGGAGCGAAAGCTTCATGCCCGGCCCGATGACGCGCCACAGCTTTGATCCGCTGGCCAACCGCGGCTTGCGCATGGTGATGTCCAAACGCGCGATTGGCACCGATGACATCGCCGCGCGTCCCAGCCTGCGCAGCTACGAGGCAGCGACACTTCTGGCCGCCTAAAGTATTGGTGGCGCGGGTTTATTCCGCCGCCACCTTTCGCGCATTCAGCATCTCTTTGAGGTAATGTCCGGTATGGCTGCGCTCGACCTTGGCCACCTCTTCCGGTGTTCCAAGCGCGACCACTTCACCACCGCCATCCCCGCCTTCGGGGCCAATATCGATGATGTGATCCGCCGTTTTGACCACGTCCAGATTGTGCTCAATCACCACAACTGTGTTACCCTGATCAACCAGTTCATGCAGCACCTCAAGCAGCTTGCGCACATCCTCAAAATGCAATCCGGTGGTGGGCTCATCCAGGATATACAGCGTCCGCCCCGTAGAGCGTTTTGCCAGTTCTTTGGACAGCTTCACCCGCTGCGCCTCGCCGCCCGAAAGCGTCGTCGCTTGCTGGCCAACTTTGATATAGCCAAGCCCAACCCGCATCAGCGCATCCATCTTGTCACGGATGCTTGGCACGGCCTTGAAAAACTCCTGCCCTTCTTCAACGGTCATATCAAGAACGTCGGCTATGCTTTTGCCTTTAAAGCGAATTTCCAATGTTTCGCGATTGTATCGCGCGCCCTGACATGTCTCACATTCCACATAGACGTCCGGCAGAAAGTGCATCTCGATCTTGATCACACCGTCGCCCTGACACGCCTCACACCGCCCGCCTTTGACGTTGAACGAGAACCGCCCGGGCTTGTAGCCACGCGCTTTGGATTCCGGCAGACCGGCGAACCAATCGCGGATCGGCGTGAACGCCCCCGTATAAGTCGCAGGGTTGGACCGCGGCGTGCGCCCAATGGGGCGCTGATCAATGTCGATCACCTTATCAAGATGCTCCAGCCCCTTGATGGTTTCACACGGCGCAGGCGTCTGCCGCGCGCCATTAAGGCGCATCGAAGCCGTCTTGAACAGCGTCTCAATCGTCAACGTCGACTTGCCGCCCCCTGACACACCCGTCACACAAACAAACTTCCCCAACGGAAACTTGGCGGAGACATTCTTAAGGTTGTTGCCCGTGGCCTTGACCACCTCAACAAACTTACCATTGCCCTCACGTCGCTCGGCCGGCACCGAAATCTCGCGCGCGCCGCTCAGGTATTGCCCCGTCAGCGAAGCGGGATCGGCCATGATCTCTGCTGGCAACCCTTCGGACACCACCTGACCGCCGTGCACACCGGCACCGGGGCCGATATCAAAGACATAATCCGCCTCACGCACGGCTTCTTCGTCGTGCTCAACCACAATCACCGTATTGCCTTGATCGCGCAGGTTTTTCAGCGTTGTCAGCAACCGCCCATTGTCGCGCTGGTGTAGGCCAATCGACGGCTCATCCAACACATAAAGCACACCGGTCAACCCCGAGCCAATTTGGCTCGCCAACCGGATCCGCTGGCTTTCGCCGCCCGACAACGTTCCGCTATTGCGGCTCAGCGTCAGGTATTCCAACCCCACGTTGTTCAAAAACCCAAGGCGTTCACGGATCTCTTTCACAATCGCCCGCGCAATTTCCTGTTTCTGTGGCGTCAGGTGGTTCGGCACATCCTCAATCCAGGCCAGCGCCTCGCGGATGGATTTCTGCACCACCTGCCCGACATGCACACCCGCAATCTTCACCGCCAACGCTTCGGGCCGCAGACGATAGCCTTCGCAGGTCCCGCAAGGCCGGTTGTTCTGATAGCGTTCGAATTCTTCGCGGATCCAGTTGCTGTCTGTCTCACGATAGCGCCGCTCCATATTGGGGATCACCCCCTCGAACACCCGCGTCACCTGATACACCCGCCCACCTTCGTCATAGCGGAACTCGATTTCTTCCTCGCCTGATCCGTACAGGAACACCTGCTGCACCTTTTTGGGCAGCTTCTTCCATGGCGTGTTGCGATCAAACTCAAAGTGTTTGGCAATGGCTTCAATGGTTTGCAGGAAATACGGCGACTTGCCTTTGCGCCAGGGTGCCAAGGCCCCGTCATAAACCTTCAACGTGACATCCGGCACCACCAGCCGTTCATCAAAAAACAGCTCAACACCCAGACCGTCACAATCCGGACAGGCCCCAAAAGGCGCGTTGAACGAAAACATCCGCGGCTCAATCTCTGGGATCGTAAAGCCGCTGACGGGACAGGCAAAATTCTCGGAAAACGTGATCCGCTCGGGCTCACCATCCTTCGGCGCAGTCTCCAGCACGGAAATACCATCCGCCAGATCCAGCGCTGTGCGCAGACTGTCCGCCAATCGCGTCTCAACACCCTCGCGGACCACAATCCGGTCCACAACCACATCGATGTCATGGCGAAACTTCTTATCGAGCGTTGGCGGCTCGTCGAGTTCATAGAACGCGCCGTCCACTTTCACCCGCTGAAACCCCTGCTTGCGCAGTTCCAGAAACTCTTTGCGGTATTCGCCTTTGCGATCGCGAACAATTGGCGCCAACAAGAACGCGCGCGTGCCTTCTTCCATCTCCATGATCCGGTCGACCATGTCTTGCACCTGTTGCGCCTCAATCGGCAATCCGGTCGCGGGGCTAAACGGTGTCCCGGCCCGCGCGAACAGCAAACGCATATAGTCGTAAATTTCGGTCACAGTGCCCACAGTCGAGCGCGGGTTCTTGGATGTGGTCTTCTGTTCAATCGAAATCGCAGGAGACAGCCCACTGATGTGATCCACATCAGGTTTTTCCATCATATCAAGGAATTGGCGTGCATAGGCCGACAGGCTTTCGACATAGCGCCGCTGCCCTTCGGCATAGATCGTGTCAAACGCCAGACTCGACTTGCCGGACCCCGACAGACCAGTGATCACCACAAGCTGATCACGCGGAATATCCACGTCAATCGACTTCAGGTTATGCTCGCGCGCGCCGCGCACCTCGATATTCTTCAACTCGGCCATTCAAACCCCCAACGGATACAGCACAAGACATAGGGCAGCCGACGAAAACTGCCAACCATATATCGCGAACATAGAGAGAACATTTTAGTTCGCCAAGCCCTTGAAAATCTATCTCCACAACAAAGTTCGGGATTTGCGCACGGTCTTATGCAATTAGCCCCAATCACAACGCCAAAGCCTCGCACGCTTCACGCAATTGTGTCCGGTCAACTTGCTCCTTGCGAACTCATTAGTGCTTATGCGGCGCGGGCGACTTTAAGCGGATTTGCATCGTCGCATCACGCGAGCCCACATGCAGATCAAACTGCTCCATCTCTCCGGTCGCGACATCTGTCACCAGCACCGTCAAATGCCGGTCTGCGTCCACTTCAATTTCCCAGGGTGCCGCGATGATGCCAAGCGCCACCGGCAGTCCGTCCTCATCGCGCAAATCCCAATGTAATGCGC
The DNA here is from genome assembly GCF_947331465.1 of Shimia sp. Alg240-R146. Taxonomy (GTDB): domain Bacteria; phylum Pseudomonadota; class Alphaproteobacteria; order Rhodobacterales; family Rhodobacteraceae; genus Shimia. Next base: position 1,232,549 of record NZ_CAMZOK010000002.1, read on the forward strand.
CACTTTCAGGCGGTGCTTCAAACCGCAACATCACGCGAAACGGGTCTTGCGCCCACAGCGGCGCCGCCGCCATCAGCACCGACGCGATACCGATACAAAAACGACGTGTTACAGCCTGCCTCAAATGTGGATCACCCGATCATAGGCATCCAACACGCTTTCGTGCATCATTTCGCTCAGCGTTGGATGCGGGAACACCGTCTCCATCAGCTCGGCCTCAGTGGTCTCAAGCTGCCGCCCCACCACATAGCCCTGGATCAGTTCGGTCACCTCAGCCCCCACCATATGCGCGCCCAACAATTCGCCGGTCTTGGCATCAAACACGGTTTTCACCATGCCTTCTGGCTCGCCCAAGGCAATCGCTTTGCCGTTGCCAATAAAGGGAAAACGCCCCACTTTGACGTCGTATCCGGCTTCTTTGGCCTTGGCTTCAGACATCCCGACACTGGCCACTTGCGGATGACAATAGGTGCAACCCGCAATGCTTTCGGGCTTCACCGGATGAGGCTTGCCGCCCGCGATCAGCTCCGCCACCATCACGCCTTCGTGGCTGGCCTTATGCGCCAGCCACGGCGCGCCAGCGATATCGCCAATCGCATAAAGCCCGTCGACGCCCGTCCGGCAGTATGCGTCCGTGACAACATGCGTTCGGTCAATCTTCACTCCCAGCGCTTCAAGGCCGAGGTTTTCAGTATTGCCGACAATGCCAACGGCCGAAATCACCGTGTCAAAAACTTGTGTCTCAACCTTGCCGCCGACTTCGATATGCGCTGTGACCTTGCCTTTGGCACGGTCCAGCATCTTGACCATGGCTTTCTCCATGATCTTCATGCCCTGTTTGACAAATTGCTTTTTGGCAAAAGCACTTATCTCGGCATCTTCAACCGGCAAAACCCGGTCCATAACCTCCACAACTGTGGTATCCGCACCCAAAGTGTTAAAGAAACTCGCGAACTCGATGCCAATGGCACCAGATCCGATCACCAGCAATTTCTTGGGCATTCTGGGTGGCTGCAGCGCATGGCGGTAGGTCCAGACCAAATCGCCATCGGCCTCCAGCCCCGGCAGTTCCCGCGCCCGTGCGCCCGTGGCCACAATGATGTTCTTAGCCGTTAGCTCCTCAGTGCCTTCGGCAGTTTTCACCGACACCTTGCCCTTGGCCGGAAGGCTGGCCTCGCCCATCACAACCGTGACCTTGTTCTTTTTCATCAGAAAACCGACACCGCCGCTCAACTGTTTCGCCACGCCCCGCGAGCGCCCGACCACTTTGTCGAGATCATAATCAATCTTGCCTGCGCTCAGACCAAACTCACCGGCCCGCTCCATAAGGTGATACACCTCTGCAGACCGCAGCAACGCTTTGGTTGGAATACAGCCCCAGTTCAGACAAATACCGCCAAGGTTTTCGCGCTCGACGATCGCCACCTTCTGGCCCAGTTGTGCCGCCCGAATGGCAGCGACATAGCCCCCTGGACCGGACCCGATTACGATCACATCATACGTGCTGGCAGCCATCTGCGTCTCCTCCGCCTGTTCAATCCGACCCTAGATCAACTATTGCCCCACATCAACGCGGCCCTGCGCCGGTTTTCTGACTGGCTTTTTGGGCATCACACACGCATCCTTATGCCGTCAGCCCACAGAAGGACGCCCGTTGTGAAAACCATCAAAGATCTGCTGCTAGCACTCCTGAATGCCACGCTCATTCTTGTTGCGCTTTGTCTATTTTTGCTGTGGCAAGTCTCGCGCAGCGGAGAGCGCATTGCGCAAAGCTTTGCCAGCAATCTCAGCCTTCTAAAACCTATGGAGCAGCGGGTCGACGAGATGCGCCAAGAAGTGGCCGGCTTGCGGAGTGATCTCGCATCCCTCGCAAATGGAACCGCCGAGGTGTCCGACACCGCCAAAATGCGACTGGAGACCGCAACCGCGCGTCTTGACCAAGCGCTAAATGGCATCGAGACCGATATCGCGAAACTCGCGGCCACTCCCGAAACCCTGACGGACTACGCCATTGATCAAACTGCGACCCGCGTCTCTACCGAGCTGCAGACCTTGCTACAGTGTCGCGACCCTCAAGGCTGAGATCAGCTCGCCGCCTGCAATTCCCGCACGGTATAGCCATAGCCGCCCTGCGCCACATAGGCCGCCTCTACTTCGGTGGAGTGCCGTTCCAGAGCGTCATTGCGATACGGGAACCGCCCGAACCGACGGATCACCTCGCGATGGGCCTTGGCATGGAACAGGTTGCTGTCCCCGCCTTCCGGCATGCGCTCACAGAACAGACGGATACAGTGTTCCTGATCGCATAGGTTTTCCGAATGCATCAAAGGCAGATAGAAAAACTGCCGCGCAGGTTCATCGATCTTCAGATCCCACTTTTTGCCAATCGCTGATTTTGCCGCCGCAATGGCCTGTCTGTCTGTGGAAAACGCTTCCCCAGACCCGCGGAACATATTGCGCGGAAACTGATCCGTCAGGATCAGATACGCCAAGGTGCCGGACGGATACGTCATCCACTGGCCCATGCCGCCAGCCTTGGCTGCTTCCCATGTAGTTAGAAACCTGTCGCGGATGGTCTGATCCAACTCTTCAGACACCGCATACCACCCTTTTGGCCCAACTTCATCAAGCCAAAACTCAAGCACGTCTTCGGGCGTTTTCATGCCCTTCTCCTTTGTTTTGCACTCCCCCCATGGAGGCACCGTTACAAAAACGTTAAACTCAGGCTACGGGGAAAAAACAGTCACAAATTGCAACAAGGCGTCATGCATCGCGACCAAAGTGTCGGTTTTGAACTTGGATGCCCAAGATTTGGGCCACGTCCACCGCCCCCTCAGCCCTTGCCAAGTGCCTGCACAATCAGCTGTTCACCGACGATATTCTGGCGGATCAGCTTGCTGTCAAAGTGGATCATCACATCGCCATTTCCGGCCGGCCGCGTCTTGCTATACCCAAAGGCGGCGCGGTCCTGCGCAGCAGCGATTGAGATCACGTCCCACGACGCTTTGTCAAACAACGGCTCAAAAGCCCGTGCAGCGTCAGGTCGGTCGCCGCTGCGCTGGCGGATGTCTGTAATGTCGATCTTTTTGGGCAGGCCAAGCTGCCGTGACATCTTGCGCAGACCCTCGTCCAAGCGCTCATAGCGGATCACGTGATCGACAATTGGCATCCCGCGCCAAAACGGCGATCCGATGGTGTCAAAGATCGAGCCGCGCTCATCAAACAAAAACGCGCCCGACGTGATCCACTCCCGAAACCGACCTTCCTGCTCATGCATCGGCAGCTCCGCCACCGCGCGGTTGCGGTGATAAAACATCGACACCGCCCGATCCCATGGGTTGCGGCACACCGAATAGAACCGGTAATCCACCACTTTTTTCCCGTATTTCTTCATCACCTGCGCCACGTTAAAATGTGACGGGCCGCTGACGATTTCACTTTCGTCCCCGACGGCGCGCAGCAACTTCAGCATCTTGATTTCGGTGCTGGTGCCGCCAACTTTCATTGGCCGGATAAAGACAAATTTGAATTTGTGGGAAATGATCATCTCAGGTCCAGTGCTGCGCCACACCCATGATGAAAGTGCGGCGCCCAACATGCAACCCGCAGCCTTATTCCTGCGCGGCCTCCGCCTCGTGCTCTTCTTCCAGCGCGGTTTCGATGGCCACTTCCTGTGCAACTTCAACCGCCACTGGCGAGGAGGTTGGCATCACAGCAGTATAGCTGCCTGTATCCTCAACCGCGGGCGCGGACCGGCGGGTTGTGCGGAAGCCCGCGTAAATTCCCAACACCGCCAACAGCAACGCAAGATAGATAAAGAACCCGCTTGGCCCGATCACATCCATCGCCCAACCGGTAATGATCGGTCCCGCAATGGCGCCAAGACCGTTAATGAACACCAGCCCTCCCGAGGCCGCGGCCATATCCTCATACTCAAGAAAGTCGTTGGCGTGCGCGATCAACAGGGAATACAGCGGGTTTGAGAATCCCCCGATAAACAGCGCCGAAATCAGCAGCATCGGATAATTGTCCCCAGCCGTGAACCCAACCACAGCCGCCACGCAGCCTATGGCCGCCACGAACATGATCAAAACCCGCCGATCCATACGGTCGCTGATCCAGCCCAACGGATACTGGCACAGCGTCGCACCCACATAAAAGCTCGCGATAAACAGGGACAGCTCGCCGACGCTCAACCCTGCACGCGTGGCAAAAACCGCAGACATGCCAAACTGCGCCGAGAAAACACCGCCCAACATAAACATGCCCACCACACCAAGCGGTGAATTGCCAAACAATTCGCGCATGGTCATCGGCTTGGTGGTGTCAAAGGCGGGCGTCGGCGAAATCGACAACAAAATCGGCGCAAAGCTGATCGAAACCAGCACCGAGGGGATGACAAACAACACAAACCCCGACGGATCAGGCAGCGTCACAAGCCCCTGTGCCGTCACGATCCCGATCATCTGCACCATCATATAAAGCGACAGCGCCTTGCCGCGCGTGTCGTTGGAAGCCGCATTGTTGAGCCAGCTTTCGGCGGTCACATAAACGCCGGAAAAGCAAAACCCGATCAACACGCGGCCCAGAACCCAGGCGATCGGGTTTTGAAAGGTCGGATACATGATCAACACGGCGGAAATGAACGACGCCAGCGCCGCAAAGACCCGCACATGGCCAACCCGCCGGATCATTTCAGGCGTCATCCGCGATCCGCCAAGGAAGCCGACAAAATACGCCGACATGACCATAGACATCTCAAGAGTTGAAAAGCCCGCCGCTTCTCCGCGGATACCCAGCAACGTGCCGTGCATGCCGTTGCCGATCATCAACAACATCATGCCTAGCAAAAGCGCCCAGGAACCTTTGAGAAATTCAACCATGACGCAACCCTCTCACGTTTCGCGACATATGCAAAATCTGCCCCCTGCCTTTCGCTCTTAAACGCGACAGACGTGTGTCGTTTTACGGCACAATGAACAGATAGTGGTCAACGTGATCAGGGGATCAGCAGCGAGGCGTCACCATAGCTGAAAAACCGGTACTTCTCGGTCACCGCATGGGCATAAACGTCGCGTATGCGCTCTTGTCCAACCAATGCACTCACCAACATCATCAATGTCGATTTGGGCAGGTGGAAATTGGTCATCAACGCATCAGCCACGTGAAACTCAAAACCCGGATAGATGAAAATATCCGTGGCCCCTTCCCAAGGCGCAATCGCACCCGCCCGCGCCGCACTTTCAATCAACCGCAACGCTGTGGTGCCCACAGGAATAACGCGCCCGCCAGATGCCTTGGTGGCCGCAATCTCTGCCGCGGCCTCAGGGGTCACCTGCCCCCATTCCGCGTGCATCTTGTGGTCTTTGACGTTGTCGACCTTGACAGGCAGAAACGTTCCCGCCCCCACATGCAGCGTCACATGCGTAAACGTCACACCCTTGGCACGCAGTCGCTCCAGCAGCGGCGCGTCAAAATGCAACGATGCAGTCGGCGCAGCAACCGCACCGGCGTGTTTCGCCCAAACCGTCTGATAGTCCGTTTTGTCCCGCGCATCCGCAGCGCGTTTGGCGGCGATATAAGGCGGCAACGGCATATTGCCTGCCAACTCGAGCGCTGCGTCAAAATCCGCGCCCTGCAGATCAAACACAATCACGCCCTGTCCGTCGGCTTTGCTGTCCAGCCGTCCGGTCAGTCCGGCCCCGAAAATAATCGCTTCGCCTTCGCGAATTTTCTTCAACGGTTTGATCAGCGCCGCCCATGCCCCGCCTGCGCGCGGCTCAAGCAACGTCACTTCCATTTTTGCCTGTGTCTCGCCTTCAGGCCCTTGGCGCACGCGATACCCCATCAGCCGCGCAGGGATGACCTTGGTGTCGTTTAACACCAGCCGATCACCGGGGCGCAGCCAATCCACAAGGTCGGTGACCACCCCATCTGTGATGCCGGTGGCCTCGCTGACCAACAGGCGCGCGGAGGAGCGCGGCTCAGCGGGGCGCGTCGCAATCAGCGCATCAGGCAGGTCAAAATCAAAATCGGAAAGGTGCATGGTCGTTAGTTGCTCAAATCTGGGGGCGCACGCCGGAAAATCTCTCGGAAAAAGCCCGGCGTCAGCGCCGACAGCGGATTGACCGAAATTTCAGGATCTTTGACCGGCCCTTTAAGTCGATAGGTGAAGCCGATCAACCCCTCTCCGCGTTTTGAGATCGGTCGCCCGATCACGTTGACCGCATAAATTGGCGACAACACGCCTTGAATGTCCAGCATGCCTTGTTGCGTCAGGTATCGCCCGTCCGCCGAAAGTCCCATCGATGCGCCCACGGCGCTGGCCTCGCCGATCACAATCTCACCCGGCGCCATCTTAAAGACGGAATGCACATCGTTAAACAAAAGCCCCGGCCCATCGAGTTGCTCAAGCAAGCCAACGACACTGACCGCATTCAAAAGCTCTGCAAAGGCCGGCAAGCTCTGGATCTTGATATCTTCCATGTCGACCACCCCGTCATAGACGCCGGTGGCCTTTCGCGGTTCCAATCGCAGTATCAAATTGCCGCCGTTTGCCTGCCGCACCAGCCCCATCGCTTGGACAACGCCACCAGCATTGGACGACTTCACTTCGATAGCTGTGCCGTTGGCGTGGGGTCCCAACTTACCGGTCAACGGTGCCGTTCCACCAAGCAACCCTACAAATGTACCGTTGATGCCACCGCTCGAATTCAGCGAAAACTGCGTTTGGTTCACCACGATGTTGTTAGAAATGACAACCTCATCCAGACGCCCGGTGATTGGCCCACCGCCGGTTCCGGCACCACCGCCCCCGCCCAAATTTGGCATCGCACCCAGATCGAACCGCCCACCAAGTATCTCCACTGCGGGCATCGCTGCGCCGCGCCCGCTCAGGCGTGCAGCCCCCGATAACCAACTTCCCACCCTAAATTTAGGAATATCAATCACATCAAGCCCACCATCGCTCTTGAGAGCAATCGAGCCTTGAGCGGTCAATCCACTGGTCTCAACGCTAATCTGGTCAACTTTCGGGCTCTTGCCCAAGGTCATTTCAACCGCCAAAGCACCAGCTTGGCCCTTCGGCTTGCGCCAACCCAACGACGCGGCGCTGATTGCCAGATCTTTCATGTCAGATGTCAGGCTTAACGTCGGCGCTGTGCCCTTGCGAAATCTCACTTCAAAGTCTGCCTCCGAAGCGCCTTTCACCGTGCCCGGAGGCAATCCAATATTGAATTCATCAACAACGCTTTGGCTCAGCTCGACTTGTCCGGCCACAGTGCTTTCTCCCGAGCCACCCTGCCCGGGTTTGCCCAGTTTTGCGTGCCAGCGCGCCACAGCTGGCACCGCTCCAATGCTCCCGGGGCCAAAGATCTCAACCTCCTGATCGTTGGCGTTGACTTCCAATGTCCCGCGCAGCGTTTTGCCAGGCACAAGCTTGGTGCTTTCCACCATCTTAAGCCGTCCCGTCACATCAAATTTGACCTCTTCAACGGGCAATTTATCCTTCATTATGAAGGCCAAATCACCCGTGGCCTCGACCCGACCCTTGGCCACATCGACCGGCAAATTCGCGTTGTCAAAGACGTTCAAAGGCGCGCGGTTGAGCAACGACGCCGCCGCCGTAATCGAGGCAACCGCCCGCACATCGGCCCGTGCTGGCGACTGTTTGAGACGGGTATTCAGAACCACAAAGCTGGATCCCGAGACATCCACCGTGCCCCCCAGATCCGGCACGACATAGCCGCCTTCCACACCCACCCGGAACTGGTGATCCATCAGCACCGCAAACCCGCGCCCGCCCTGCACCGGCGGCATGGTTTTGACCGGCTTCACCACCGCATCACGGAATTGAAAATCCGCATAGACATCAGGCGGTTCCGCAACGCGGGACCGCAAGGCCAGGTTGATATCACTTAGCCGCGCGGCGTGAATATTCTCATCAATCCAAATCCGCAGTTTGGGTTTGAACCGCTCCGGCCAGATCGACAGAATCCGCGCGGGCTCTACCTCGTTCATGTGCCCATCCAGCGCATAGGCCCAACCGTCTTCTGCGGCCTCCAACGCGCCCTGCAAACTCATCTGCAAATCGCCTTGATTGATCACCAGCTGCCCAAGCTCAAGGTCAAACGGATCCAGCCTCAGCCGGAAATCCACATAAGACCGATCCAGTGCGACCGGCTCGTCGTTCAGCTGATTGGGGTTCGCCTCAAACGTGTTAAGTGTCAACTGCGCCAAAAGCGTGTTGGGAAACCCGGTTTGAAAATCCCGCAACAACGCCTGCCCCGACACACTGGCTCTGATCCAATCCGCGTTCACAGACAATTCGTCAAACCCGATGCGCTGACTTTCGGGATCATAGGTCAAATAGCTGCGCAGGCTTTCAAACGGGATCGGGCGCACCGCATCACTGGGCTGCAACGACCCCGCCGATGCGCTCAGCGTTGCGTCCACGGGTCCCAGCACCCCATCGGCGCCAATCTCGCCCCGGATCGCGCCTGAAATGGGCGCGCGCAGAACTTCCAGCCAACTCAACGCAGCAAACTGGCTTGCCAATTCTTCCGACGGCGCGTCCTCGAATTTGAGCCCAATCTGCACTGTGCCACTGTCCAGCGACGTGGACACAGAGGCTTCCAGAATGGTGGCATACCCACGCGCGCCCAAAAGCGCAGCCTGCGCCGCAATCGAGACGTCACTGCCTGCGCGTCGCAAGCTGATACTGCCCCCGTCAATGCTCCAGCCACGCCCACTCAGCCCATCCTCATACCGCAGCGCCACATCCTCTATCTCGAACGCTTGCAAATGCCTGAGACCCGGGCGGGCAAGAAACGCCTCGATTTCTTCGGCCAGACTGGCAAACTGCGCCTGACCGCCAAGGCCATCCGCGTCGCCCTGCCCGAGAGAGACATCCACCGTTCCGTCTTTTCTTCTGAGAACCGACAGGCTCACACCGACAATCTCTACATGGCGCGGTGCAATCTGGCCTTCCGTCAAAGGCGCCAGCGCCAGCCGCAAATCGACCTGATCAAACCGGATGCCGGACCCGCCCGCATCGGGCGAGAGCTCCAGACCGCTGACCCGCACCCGCGGATCCCAATTGTCTTCGATCACCAGCGACACGTCACCAAGCTGCACGTCCACATTGGCCAACTGACCGTCCAACAGACGCTCGACCCGATCGCGCGCCCATTCGGGGAACACCACAGGGCTGCCGGAAAAGGCAACAAACAGAATCGCCGCAACCGCCGCCGGCAGCAACACCGCCACCAGCGCCACAAGGCCAAAGCCCCTTGCTCTGCGCGCACCACGGCTCGCAGGTTTGCTCTCTGCCGCATTATCTTCGGGCTGTTCGGTCAGGGTTGTTGCCTCAGGTTGGTCTGTTATCGGTTGCCCGCCGTATGCGATTATATACTCTAACGACGCCCGACCCAAGAAGTGAGACTATGACAGAGCCCCTCAAAACCGCCCCCGACTTCACACTGCCCTCAACACAGGGCGCCGATGTAACCTTATCCGAGCTGCGCCCCGCCCCAGTGGTGCTGTTTTTTTACCCGCGTGACAACACGTCCGGCTGCACCAAAGAATCAATCGCCTTCTCTGAATTGCTGCCAGAATTTGAGGCCGCAGGCGCGCAAGTCTTTGGTATTTCCAAAGACAGCCTGACCAGCCACGACAAATTCATCGCCAAACAAAATCTGACCGTGCCTCTCTTGTCGGATGAACATGGCAGCGCATGCGAAGATTTCGGCGTCTGGGCTGAAAAAAAGATGTATGGCAAAACCTTTATGGGCATCGTGCGCTCCACGTTCTTGATCGACGCCGACGGCAACATCGCCCGCCACTGGCCCAAGGTAAAAGTCGACGGCCACGCTGCTGAGGTGCTGGAAGCTCTCAAGGCGCTCTGATAAGCCGCCTGCATGAGCAAAACTTTGTCCCAAATGGCCGTCGAGGTGCTGACCACCGCCGACGGCCGCGAAAAAACCGCGCTTTCGCATGCGCATGCCGCAACATGGTTTGCCAGCCGCGACGCCGGCGCGCCTTTGGCTTTGGGCGACGCCAAGCCGCCTTTGCGTCCGTCGCGCCCTGAAAAACCAGAGCTTCTCGACCCACGCGACGTGCCACGCCGCCGCCCCGGCAGCGAACAGGGCCGTCTGGCCATGCTGCACGCGGTGGGCCATATCGAACTGAATGCTGTGGACCTTCATTGGGACATCATTGCGCGCTTTACCGACGTGGACATGCCGCTGGGATTTTATGACGACTGGGTCAAATCCGCGGATGAAGAATCCAAACATTTCAACTTGATATGCGACAGTCTTGAAGCAAAAGGCAACTTCTATGGCGCCATGCCCGCACACGCCGGCATGTGGCGCGCGGCCGAGGACACCGCCGACGATCTTTTGGGGCGCCTGGCTGTTGTGCCCATGGTGCTTGAGGCGCGCGGCTTGGATGTCACACCGGGCATGATCAAGATATTCCAGCAGGCCAAAGACCAGCAAACGCTGGACGCGCTGGCCATCATCTACGCCGAAGAGGTTGGCCACGTTGCTTACGGCTCCAAGTGGTTCAACTTCCTTTGCGGCCGACACAGCTTGGATCCCAAGGCGACATTCCATGATTTGGTGAAACGCTACTTCCACGGCGCGCTCAAGCCGCCGTTTAACGAAGAAAAGCGCGCTGACGCCGGATTGCCGCCGGATTTCTACTGGCCGCTGTCGGATCAGGAGCCCCCTGCCTACGCGCGCTGACCCACCGTAAATTGCGCCAAACCATCGGCGGATTTTTGCGCATTCCCTGTCTCAGCCACCAACTTGCAGGCCTATTGGGTCAAAATTCTTGCCCGATCCCCGCCATTTGGCTAAACCCTTTGCGCAAGCGCCGGACCAAAAGAGCGCTTAATGGGGTAGAATAAGGAAGACATTAGGTGAGAACACGACTTGCCATCCGCATGCATGCGATGATGGAGCGCCTCTTTCCGGAACGACGTCTGTTCCTGCGCTCTGACACAGACACGCGTTTCATCCGACTGAAACCCGGAACTCAGCTGTTCGCCTTTGTTGGTGGCTCAGCCATTGTTGCCTGGACAATTATGGCCACCGCCATCCTGCTTATGGACAGCATCGGCTCCGGCAATTTCCGCGAACAAGCCCGCCGCGATCAACAGACCTACGAACTGCGCCTGAACGCCTTGTCGGACGAACGCGACGCGCGCACCGACGAAGCTCTGGCCGCCCAACAACGTTTCAACGCGGCTTTGGATCAGATTTCAGAGATGCAGAGCCAGCTTCTGGCCTCCGAAATCCGCCGTCAGGAACTGGAAACCGGCGTCGACGTGATTCAATCCACTCTGCGCCGCACGATGCAGGAACGCGATGTTGCCCGCGCCGAAGCCAAAGCGCTGGATCAGGCCAACACCGAAATCGCCAGCGCCGCGATCGGCGCCTCGCCCATGGGCAACGAAATGCTCGACGTGATTTCCACTGCGTTGGCCGATACCGCGGCTGAGCGTGACCAGGTGATCCGCGACGCACAAACCGCGCTCAGCATGGCTGACGAAATGCGCCTTGAACTGGCGCTGATGGACGAGAAGAACGACCAGATTTTCCGCCAACTCGAAGACGCGATGACCATTTCTGTTGAACCGCTCAAAAAGATGTTCACCTCCGCAGGTCTGTCCACCGACTCCCTGATGGAAGAAGTGCGGCGCGGCTATTCTGGTCAGGGCGGTCCTTTGATGCCGCTCAGCTTCTCAACCAAGGGAGGCGAGTTGACGGCTGAAACCCTGCGCGCCAACCGTCTGATTGACCAGCTTGATCAATTGAACATGTACCGCATTGCTGCGGAAACCGCGCCGTTTGCCAACCCGCTACAGTCGGCCTTCCGCTACACCTCCGGTTTTGGCATGCGTTGGGGCCGGATGCACAAGGGCACCGACTTTGCTGCGCCTTATGGTACCCCGATCCACGTCACCGCTGACGGAGTTGTGAGCCACGCGGGCTGGCTCTCCGGATATGGCCGCCTTATCAAGGTGAAACATGCAAATGGTGTGGAAACCCGCTATGCCCACCTCGCAAAAATCCGCGTAAAAGAAGGCCAAAGGGTCTCGCGCGGGACTGTGATTGGTGATATGGGCAACTCTGGACGCTCGACCGGCACGCATCTGCACTACGAAGTGCGCGTCAATGGCCGCGCTGTGAACCCGATGACTTTTATCAAGGCTGGACAGAATGTTTTCTAAAAGCAAAATCAACGACCCTGCACCAAAATCTGACGCTGCTGCGAAACCCGCGACAAATGAGGCCGCTGCCGTTCCGCCCGCTCCGGCCAAAGCCAGCGAATTCAAATCCAGTTCTGCGCCCAAGGCGAAGCCGCCAGCGTCGACCCTGTCCTCCGATCTGCACGTATCGGGCAACATGCGCACCACCGGTGACATCGTTGTCGAAGGCACCGTCGAAGGCGACATCCGCGCGCATCTGCTGACCGTTGGCGAAAGCGCCACCGTCAAAGGCGAAGTCATTGCTGATGACGTTGTGGTCAACGGCCGCATCGTGGGCCGCGTGCGCGGTCTCAAAGTGCGTCTGACCTCGACAGCACGCGTCGAAGGCGACATCATCCACAAGACCATCGCTATCGAAAGCGGCGCCCACTTTGAAGGTTCCGTACAGCGTCAGGATGATCCGCTGAGCGGCGGCAAAACTGCGACGCCCGCACCTACTGCTGCGACAGCAGCGCCGGCGGCCAAGCCTGCCAAAGCAGAGTAAAATCGCCTCACACCGAGACGTAAAGAGGCGCCCATTCGGGCGCCTTTTTCGTGTCCCAACTTACCCAACTGATGTTGTGGTTTCTGGGCGGAAAACTTCCCCTTACTCGCTTTTGGATTTTGCGCTTACACTCGTGACACTTTTAAAGTGTTCGGAGGGGACAAAATGTTTAAGAAACTCGGCGCCGAATTTATCGGCACTTTCTGGTTGGTCTTTGGCGGCTGCGGCAGCGCCGTGCTTGCGGCTGGCGTGGCGGACGTCGGCATCGGCTGGCTCGGCGTCAGCCTTGCGTTTGGCCTGACGGTTTTGACGATGGCATACGCAGTCGGTCACATTTCAGGCGGTCATTTCAACCCGGCCGTCAGCCTCGGCCTGATGGTCGCCGGCAAATTTGAAGCCAAAGATCTGATCCCCTATTGGGTCGCACAGGTCGCCGGCGCAATTGTGGCAGCCATTGTCCTATACGTGGTTGTTTCGGGCGGCCCGGATTTCACAGGCGTGGGTGGCTTTGCCTCCAACGGTTACGGCGAAGCCTCACCAGGCGGCTATTCCATGACATCCGCATTGGTGATCGAAGTTGTGCTGACCGCCGCCTTCCTCTTCATCATTCTTGGCGCCACGTCCAAGGGCGCTCCTGCAGGGTTTGCGCCAATCGCAATTGGTCTTGGCCTGACACTGATCCACCTGATCTCGATCCCTGTGACCAACACCTCGGTCAATCCCGCCCGCTCCACCGGCGTGGCGCTGTTTGCCGATGGACCGGCTTTGGCCCAGCTTTGGCTGTTCTGGGTGGCTCCGTTGCTCGGCGCGGCCATCGGCGGCATCCTTTGGAAGGCGCTCGGGTCCGAAGACTGACGCCCAAAACCGCAAAACCAAACGCCGTCCGACATCTCGTCGGGCGGCGTTTTTTTCGCGGAGTATGTGTTGGCGCCTGCGATAATCCACGCTTCATTAACCAAAACCTGCGATTGCGGTTCTGACCCGAACATCAGGAGCCAGAATGGAACCGCAAGTCAGACTCGGCCTCGCCCATTTATCAAAATTGGCCTACGCAGGCGCGGACCTGTCCGCTGTGCAACAAAATTGTCTAGATCAGATGTTTAAAGGCACCGACACCAGCGCCGCGCTGATGGATCTGTCCATCATCGCGCAAATTCAGGGCAACGCCGCCCTTGGGCAGGAATTTCAGGACAAAGCGCTGCAAAGCCACCGCAGTTTCTCCATCAACCGCCAGTCCGACCCACAAACCCGCGTTCTGGTCTTTGCCGAACCCAAGGCGCTTGGCAACAACACGCCCGTCGAATTCCTCCTCGACACGCCTGCGTTTGAGGTCATCACCTTCTACCCCGGCCCCCTCAGCACTCCCGCAGATCTGCCGGATCACGACGTGGCCTTCTGCGCCGGCAGCTCGGAAAGCCTGACTGCGGACGCCTTCTTTGACACTGTGCGCGCCCTGACCGCCGACACCGGCAAAACCGTGCTCAACCTGCCGCCCAAGCTTATCAAACCGGAGCGAGACGCATTGCCTGTGTTGCTCGGCAACACACCCGGCCTGCACACCGCCAAAACCGGCTTGTTTACCCGTGACCAGCTTATGGACTTGCACTCCCACGCCTCCGCGCCCATCGGCAACTATCCCAACATCATCCGCCCACACGGCTCCCACGCGGGCCTTGGGTTGGAAAAGCTCACATCACCTGCCGATCTGGAAACTTACCTGTCCCGCCACCCCGACGCGCTCTTCTTTGCGTCTGAATTTTTCGACTACGCGTCGCCTTCGGACGACCTCTTTCGCAAACAACGGGTGGTTTTTGTTGACGGTCAGCCCTACCCGGTGCACCTCGCCATCGCGACCCGCTGGGACGTCTGGTACATGAATGCCGACATGGAACACTCCCAAGCCAAACGCGACGAAGAAGCCGCCTTTATGGACGGGTTCGACAACGATTTCTGCACCCGACATGCCCACGCCCTGCGCAAGCTTACCGACACGTTTGGTTTGGACTATTTCGGCATCGACTGCGCCGAAGACACCGACGGCAACCTCGTGGTGTTTGAGGTCGACAACGTGCTGATCGTGCACAACATGGAGCCGCTGGACCTGTTCCCATACAAAGACCGCCACATGCGCCGCCTGTTCACTGCATTTCAGGACATGGTGTCCAACGCGGCAACAACGGCAACACCCGCCGATCCCCTCTAGGAAAACACCAAGGCTTTCACCGGCAATAAGACCGCCTGCGCCCGCATGATGATCGCATTGGCGATGCCCATACCGTCAACAATGCTGGTAACAACTACACCAAAGCCGCGAATGTCGCCTGCCTCCATTGCCATTCCGCGATTGCTGTAAGCCACACCAACGCATTGGCTCCCTGGCAAAATACCGTCGGTATGGCCTTTGAACACTGGCTCAAGAAACACCGTGACGGTCCCCGGCCTGCGGCGATCCAGACTGTCCACCAGCGCATCCCCCGGACGGAATTGCCCGCCTGCGATCACGCCCTGCCGTTCGGCAATTACCATTGGGATCACCTCCATCGGTTTAGAGGCACAGGCAATCTCCACCAGCATTCCCTCCACCAGAACAGGCGCAGAAATCTGCTTGAACGAGGCCACGAACCGCCCTTGGCCGGTGACGTCCGGCACAAGAATACCTGCGGGGCGCAAAATCGGATTGACCAGATCTCCGGGTTTGAGAAGGAACTGAGTGACCGTCCCCGCGACCTCGGCATGTACCGTCGACAGCTGGATTTCTGTCTCCGCCTCCGCAAGCTGTGCCAGCGCGCGCTGACGTTGGGCGGGTAGAACATCATTGACCCGCGTCCGTGCCGCATCCCAAGCCGCCAGCGCCGCGTCCCGTGCACCTGCGGCCTGCAAAACTGCCCGCTCAAGACGCTGCAACTCCTGTTCGCTGACAACCGTATTGTTGCGCTCGGCAATTTCTGTTCGTCGCGCCAGATCATCCTCGGCCTGCGCCAAAACCGCTCCGGCGGTGTCAAATTGCCCATGCGCGGCCGCAATCTCTGACTGGCCCAGCAATAACGCCGCATCCACTTCGGCAATACTGCGCCGCGCGGTCTCGGCGGCGGCCTCTTGTCGACTGGTGTCGAGCCGGAACAACGCGTCACCTTCGGCCACCGCGGCGTTGTTTGTCACATAAACCTCGGCCACACGTCCGGCCCGCTCTGACAGAACACTCACGGTCCGGAACGGGGCCTGCACCGTGATCGCCGTGGGATGAAAATGGAAAATCACAGTGATAAGCGCAATCGCCAGAATCCCACATGAGGTCAGCCCCCACCGAAGCTCATACCAGACATTAAACAGCGTGATCTCATGTCCGAGCCGCTTGCCTTGGCGGTACCGGCGATACAGGTAATCCGGCAGGATTGTCACAAGGGCGGAGAAGATCAGCTCAAGCATCTGCCACCTCCTCTGCGATGTTTAACCCGTCTTTATCCGCCGCATCCGGAAGGGTCTCTTTGGGCCGCGCACTTGGAAAAACCTCGTGCAATGGCACTGCGGCAATCAAAATAGCTGCAATCCAAAACGCATTGTTCATGGTGAAAAGCGAGATCAGCCCTAGCACGCTCACCAGTTGAATCTGTACCTTGTGCATGCCCGTGGCCATGCGATCCGGTATCGATTGAATGGTGAAGTAGAGCGCTCCAAATCCAACCAAAGCGCCGACCAGCACAAATCCCACGACCCACATAAACCCATCGGTTTGGTGCGGGCCCGTGACCCAGAACGGCATATGTGACATTGCCTCTGCAGTTAGGTGAGTGTCCATCGGACCTCCAATCAAACGGCGCGTTCGCCCCAGTTCACTTGAAAATCCCTTAAAAATCAACGTTTCAGTCGAAAATCACTCACATCATTGCCCCAGCATCCATTGCCCATCCGGCCAAAAAGCGTGAAACGCAAAGGCAAACATCACGTCATGCGGCACATCACGCCCCTGTTTGTCGCGCACCCGGATAGAGCCGACGTCGCGTCCACGGGCAATCGTGGTCGAATCCAAAGCGCTGGCCTGACCAGCCTTCCACTCGATTTCAACGTCCGCTTCGCGCACCAAACCGACATCCGCCAATCGCGTCATTGGCCAGGCCCGATCCCCCACACGCACCACGCGCTCCAGCGCCGGGATATTGTGCGGCGGCAACTCACCATTATAAAGAAACGGACGCGATGAGCTGTCATAACTCACATAAGGGTTCGCCCCATAGCGCCGCCCAAACGCAGGCTCAGCCATCACCAACCCGTCAGGGTGCCGGTCTTTAAACTGCGCCCAGCTTTCCATCCATGTCGGCAACGCGACCAGCTTGACGCCATTCATCTCACCAACAATGCCTTCGCCGATGGCCTGCTGCCACCAGCTTTGGGTCTCGCGGTCATACATTATCATGTCCGAATTTCGCAGCTTGCCCGACACACCAAATGTCAGCGTTTTGCCCTTGGCGCGACGATCAAAGGTCATTGCAGAATTGCACAATGGACAGAACGTCACCGCCACCGGCACCCCGCCCACCGTATCGTTCACGATCTCATGCCACGTCAGATACCGGATCGGATACGCCCGCGGCTCAGCGCCCGCGATCTCCAGCGTGACCACAGGTTCGGTGTCTCCAATTCTGCCTTCCTGACCCACACGCATAAACTCCGGATCAGACAGCGCCGGAATGCCGTCTTTTGGCGGCCCACCAGACAAAACCTCTCCCCAATGCGGCACAGAGGTGCGGCTAAAATCCGTCTCCGGCCACTCATGTTTCCAGAAGTTCGGGTCCGCCAGCGCGGCCATTGGCATAGCCAAAGCCGCTATGGCCAGCACAAGCGCACGGCACTTCAAAGACGTCAAACGCATGGGGTCCTCCTGTCGCTGGAATCAGGCTGCGCCAAAATATGGTGTTCAATCCAGCCCCCACACGCGCTTGTGACAGGGTTTTTACAACAAAAAAGGCCGGAGCATTGCCCCGGCCTTGCTGATCTTTTTGGTGTCACCGATCACTCGGTCACGGTCACCTTTTTCATAACATCTGGCTTACCGGACACAGCACCAGTGCGCGGATGGCCGCGTTTGATCTGGTCCACCACATCCATACCATCGGTCACCCGACCAACGACAGTGTATTGGCCGTTCAGAAATGCGCCCTCTTCAAACATGATGAAGAACTGCGAGTTCGCACTATCAGGGTTCTGCGAGCGGGCGATGCCCACCACGCCGCGGTCAAAATTCAGGTCAGAAAATTCCTGCGCCACATCGGGGTAGGACGACCCGCCTTTACCCGCGTGACGCATGTCCATGCCCATTTTGCCATACTGAACGTCACCCGTCTGCGCCATGAAGCCTTCGATCACGCGGTGAAAAACCACGCCATCATATGCGCCTTCTTTGGCCAGAGTGCTCAGGCGCACCACATGGTTCGGCGCGACATCTTCCAGCAGGTCAATGGTGATCGTGCCGTTGGCAAAGCCTTCCACCTCAATCGTCATCTCCGTGGCCAGCGCGGGCGTGGTCATCAGAGCGAAAGCTGCAACCAGATTACGCATCAACATCTGCAGCCACCTTGACCGACACCATACGATCCGGGTTCGCAGGCGGCTCGCCTTTCATGATCGCATCCACATGATCCATGCCGGAAATCACGCGGCCATAAACCGTGTATTGGCCGTTCAGAAAGTGGTTGTCTTTGAAGTTGATGAAAAACTGCGAGTTCGCGCTGTCGGGGTTCTGGCTGCGCGCCGCGCCCAATGTGCCACGATCATGCGGCAGCTTGGAAAATTCAGCCGCCAGATCCGGCAGGTCAGACCCACCAGTGCCCGCCATGCGCAGGTTGAAATCTTTTTCCATGTTGCCGTTGGCCACATCGCCCGTCTGCGCCATGAAACCGTCAATCACGCGGTGAAACGCCACGTTGTCGTACTGACCCGACCGCGCCAGCTCTTTCATGCGTGCTGTGTGACCGGGCGCCACATCCGCCATCAGTTCGATGACAACAGTGCCGTCTTTGAGTTCCATCAGGATGGTGTTTTCGGGGTCTTTGATATCGGCCATTGGGCTCTCCACTATCTAACTTTGGCCGCAAGGTAATCGCGGCTCGCCAGAAAGCCAAGAGACCGCATTGACCCCTGCCCTGATTGCGCTAGGAAAGAGCCAGATATTTTACAGCGGAGAGACCCAATGGCCTGGAAAACCCTCGATCAGATGGAACTTGCGGGCAAACGTGTCCTGACCCGCGTCGATATCAATGTGCCTGTGGCGGATGGCGTTGTCACCGACGCCACCCGCATCGACCGCATTGTGCCCACCGTGCGCGACATCCTTGCCGCCGGCGGCAAACCGATCCTGCTGGCGCACTTTGGCCGTCCCAAGGGCGAGCGCGTCCCCGAGATGTCGCTGCAGCAACTGGTCCCTGCGCTGGAAACGGCTTTTGGCACCACCGTGATGTTTGCCGCCGATTGCGTTGGCCCAGCCGCCGATGCCGCCATCAACGCCATGGGGGACGGCCAAGTGCTCTTGCTGGAAAACACCCGCTACCACGCGGGCGAAACCAAAAACGACGCCGACCTGACCGCGCAAATGGCCGCGCTTGGCGATGTGTTCTGCAACGACGCATTCTCCGCCGCCCACCGCGCCCACAGCTCCACCTGCGGCCTCGCCCACGCTCTGCCGTCTTGCGCGGGTCGCTTGATGCAGGCCGAACTCTCCGCGCTCGAAGGCGCACTCGGCACGCCCGTTCGCCCCGTGACCGCCGTTGTTGGTGGCGCCAAAGTCTCCACCAAACTTGAACTGCTCGGCAATCTTGTGGGCAAGGTCGACAATCTGGTGATCGGTGGCGGCATGGCCAACACCTTCCTCGCCGCCCAAGGCATTGACGTGGGCAAATCGCTTGCCGAACACGACATGACCGACACCGCGTCCGAAATCATGACCAAAGCCAAAGCCGCCGGTTGCAACATCGTGCTGCCATCCGACGTGGTTGTGGCCCGCGAATTTGCCGCCAATGCCGCCAACGAAACCGTCGCGGCCAACGCCTGCCCCGCAGACGCCATGATCCTTGATGCAGGCCCCGAAACTGTGGCCGCAGTTGCCAAAGTCTTTGACGCCAGCAAAACCCTGATCTGGAACGGCCCGATGGGGGCGTTTGAAATCGAGCCCTTCAATGCCGCAACCGATGCCGCCGCCCTTCAGGCCGCAGCGCTCACCAAATCCGGCTCGCTCGTGTCTGTTGCCGGTGGCGGTGACACCGTGGCTGCGCTCAATGCCTCCGGTGCTGCGGACGATTTCACCTATATCTCCACAGCCGGAGGCGCGTTTCTGGAATGGATGGAAGGCAAAGAATTGCCCGGCGTCGCAGCCCTAAACCAGTAATTTGCCGACAAAACTGGCGCAATAATTAAGCCGAGACTCAAATTAAATCTCGCTAGCGCCACCATAATTGAAACCCTTGCCCTGCTGATCTATGACGCAGGGCAAAGGGCATAAATGCCTTTCTTAACAACCATTTTACGGGGTTACCCATGTCAAACGAAGCTCAAGCTCAAAAGATCTCCGCCGGACAAGGCTTCATCGCCGCACTTGACCAAAGCGGCGGGTCGACCCCCAAAGCTCTGGGTCTTTATGGCGTCACCGCCGATGCCTACGGCTCGGATGCTGAAATGTTCGACCTGATCCACGGCATGCGCGCCCGCATCGCCGAGGCCCCCGCCTTTAGTGGCGACAAAGTTGTCGGTGCGATCCTGTTTGAAATGACGATGGACCGCGACATCGCAGGCAAGCCGACCCCGACCTACATGTGGGAAGAAAAAGGCGTCGTGCCGTTCCTCAAAGTCGACAAGGGTCTTGAGGCCGAGCAAAACGGTTGCCAATTGATGAAACCGATGCCGGAACTTGATACGCTTTGCGAACGCGCCGCCGCCAAAGGTGTGTTTGGCACCAAAATGCGCTCGGTGATTTCTGCAGCCAACGCCGATGGCATCCGCGCCATTGTCGCGCAGCAATTCATGGTCGGTGAACAGATCATCTCCCACGGCCTGATGCCCATCATCGAGCCCGAAGTGACGATTTCCATCGCCGACAAATCCGAAGCCGAGGACATCCTTCTCGCGGAACTGACCGCCGCTCTGGACGCCCTGCCCGCCAACCAGCAAGTCATGCTGAAACTGACGCTGCCCAACACAGCCAACCAGTACAAGTCGCTCGTGGACCATCCCCGCGTGATGAAGGTGGTCGCGCTGTCCGGCGGCTATTCGCGCGACGACGCCAACGCCAAACTGTCTAAGAACACCGGCATGATCGCCAGCTTCTCGCGTGCCCTGACCGAAGGTCTGAGCGCGCAGCAGTCTGACGCCGAATTCAACGACACAATCGCAGGCTCCATCGACAGCATCTATCAGGCTTCGATCGCCGGTTAATCCCGACAATCCGCTGCACGCGATAAAGGCGCTCCAATTTTTGGGGCGCCTTTTCATTTGCACAAATCGTGTTTGGAAACAGGGTTAGGAAACCGTGAACTCTCCGCACAGGGCGTTCACGGTTCAATCACCTATCCGCACCATCGACCGCCGTCTTAACACCGTGCCAAAACCGGACCTTGCGAAATAGCACCGACGCGATGCAGCCGTGATACCGACGTAAAACCGACAGGCCAAAGCCGCATCTCCAAAGATTAATCAACCGCCAAACGCGCCAAAATGTCGTCCACTTGCAGCCCCGAAACCGCACCGGAAAAACTGCCGCGATCACCAACAACACGAGACGTCACAAACCCTTCGGCCACGGCCGACGGCGCCGCTTTGATCAGGCTCGCTGCAGTCAGCAAATTGGCCAGACTTTCTGTGAACCACCGTGCATCAGCCTCCGCCGGAAGGCGCGGCCAGCGCGCCGTATGGGCCTGCAAGGCAGCATCATACCGCGCGTCGGACCCGACCACGGAGTGCAGCACATTCATCAAAGCCTCACCCGCCGCGGGTTCCCGCATCAACGCTCTAAGTACATCCAAACAAATGACATTTCCGGATCCTTCCCAAATGCCATTGAGCGGCGCCTCGCGGTAAATCATCGGCATCGGGGTCTCTTCAATGTAGCCCATGCCCCCCAGCACTTCCATCGCTTCCGCGATCACTCCGATGCACCGTTTGTTGTTGAGATACTTCGCCAATGCCACACCGATACGCGCAAATGCCCGGCTCTCGTCATCTTCCCGATCAAAGGCCGCCGCCAACATCATTCCGACCGACAGTGCGGCCTCGGTGTCAACCGCAAGATCTGCGAGAACCGAGCGCATAAGCGGCTGATCTATCAGTCTTTTCTGAAACGCAGACCGTCCATTCACCCACCAATGCGCCTCTGCCAAAGCCGCCCGCATCAGCCCCGCAGGCGCCAGAACCGTGTCCAGCCGTGTGTGGTGCACCATCTCAATAATCGTGCGCACCCCCGCGCCTTCGTCACCAACGCGATAGGCCAAGGCATCGTGATACTCGATCTCGGAACTGGCATTTGCCTGGTTACCCAACTTGTTCTTAAGCCGTTGAAGGCGCATACTATTTCTCTCGCCCTCCAACCAGCGCGGGACCAGAAAACACGTCAATCCCGCGCCTGTCTGCGCAAGGGTCAGAAACCCGTCACACATCGGGGCTGAACAGAACCACTTGTGGCCCCGCAGGCGGTATTGATTCCCGTCGCGATGCGCCACTGTTGTATTGGCACGCACGTCTGACCCGCCTTGTTTTTCCGTCATCGCCATGCCCAAAGTCGCGCCTTGCTTCGCGTCAATCGGCTTAAGGGATGGATCGTAAATCCCCGATGTTAAACGCGGAGTCCAGATCTTATCCACCTCCGGCGCCGCTGCCAAAGCCGGCACCGCTGCGTAGGTCATGGTCAAAGGACACGCCACACCCGGCTCCAGCTGCGCTTGATAATAGACCAACGCCGCATGCGTCGCATGCCCACCTGCCTGACCATCCCAAGCCGCAGACGCATACCCGGCCTCAAGCCCTGCAGCCATCAACGCATGATACCCCGGATGGAATTCCACCTCGTCTACACGCCGCCCTGAACGATCAAACAGCTTCAGTCTTGGCAAGTCCCTACGCGCATCTTCCGCCGCCTGCAGCAGTGCTTCTCCGCCCCATGTGGCACCTACCTGCGCAAGGTGTTGTGTCCGCGCGCCTGCGGCTGCAGCATGCTCCCGAACACCCCGATCTGATACCCAGTAATCTTTGGCCCGCTTGGGCTCAGGTTGATTGAAAACGTCGTGCGTACCAAGCCGCGAAACAGGTTCTGAATTCATCATACGATCCTCCCGATCAGACCAACCGTGCAATCCCCAAACCGACCTGCCAACTCTACCGTCACGTCATTACTTATTTGACGTTTCGTGACGATAAGGGATTCACACGCGGAATCACTTCGGGTATAGTTTGTCAAAAGCGCTCAAACAGAGGCGCATAAGAGGCAGAAATGACAGCAAAAAAATCACGCCCCGCTCTTGGTGCGCTCGTGTTTTTCGGGCTGGCTTTTGCCGTTTCCATCTACTTCATTTTCGCAGCGGTACAGGGTGACTACGGCCTGTTTCGCCGCGTAGAAATCGCGGCAGCCAAAAGCCAGCTAGAAGCGGAACTGGCGGCCCTTGAGGCCGAAGTTGCCGAAATGGAAAACCTGACGCGCCGCCTGTCTGACAGCTATCTCGATCTCGATTTGCTCGACCAACAGGCCCGTGACGTGCTTGGCCTTTTGCGCGCCGATGAGATTGTCATCCGCTGATTTTTGCGTATCCCGCTGAGCCGCAACTGCTTTTTCCTCTCGCCACACCCAAACCATTCCGCTAGGCTTTTGATCAAGCTAGTTTAAGGCTAAACTATCTGCCTGGGAGGAGTGCAATGGCTGCCAAGCGCGCAACCGCAAAATCCAATGTGTCCGGAGAAGAGCTGACCCAGTTCTACCGCGACATGCTGTTGATCCGTCGATTTGAGGAAAAGGCCGGCCAACTTTATGGCATGGGCCTGATCGGCGGCTTTTGTCACCTCTACATCGGTCAGGAGGCCGTTGTTGTCGGGTTGGAATCCGCTGCAGAGGACGGGGACAAACGCATCACCTCCTACCGCGACCATGGTCACATGCTGGCCTGTGGAATGGATGCAAACGGCGTTATGGCCGAGCTCACCGGCCGCGCCGGAGGCTACTCAAAAGGCAAAGGCGGCTCGATGCACATGTTCTCCAAGGAGAAGCATTTCTACGGCGGTCACGGCATTGTGGGCGCGCAAGTGCCGCTTGGCGCGGGCCTGGCTTTTGCCGACAAATACAACGGCAATGGTCGTGTGACGTTCACCTATTTTGGCGACGGCGCAGCAAACCAGGGACAGGTCTATGAAACCTTCAACATGGCCGCGCTGTGGGACCTGCCCTGCATCTTTGTGATTGAGAACAACCAATACGCCATGGGCACAGCGCAGGCCCGATCCACCTCTTCGCAGGATATATACAAACGCGGGGAAGCCTTTGGAATCCCCGGCGAAATGGTCGACGGTATGGATGTTCTCGCGGTCAAAGACGCCAGCGAACGCGCCGTCAAACACTGCCGCTCCGGCAAAGGCCCCTATATCCTAGAGATTAAAACCTACCGCTACCGGGGCCACTCTATGTCGGACCCGGCCAAATATCGCACCCGCGAAGAAGTGCAGAAAATGCGCGAAGAACGTGACCCCATCGAACACGTGCGCCAACTGCTGTTGACCGGCAAACATGCCTCCGAAGATGACCTCAAGGCCATCGACAAGGACATCAAGGCCGTCGTGAATGCCAGCGCCGAATTCGCCAAAGAAAGCCCGCTGCCGGATGAAGCAGAGCTTTGGACCGATATCTACGCGGAGGCGGCACAATGAGCGAACCAACTATGAGCGAACCAACTATGCTTTTTGCCGCGGTGCGGGATGCCGAAGGCACTCCAGCCGATACAATTCAATTTCAAATCAACCCAGATTCTTTGCAATCAGCTGGCGAAGCCGCTTTCTGGATCCATAACCTCCGCCTCCACATCGCACAGGCGCTTACGGAGTTTGGTATAAGCAGCGATAATTTGATGGCCTGGCAAGACATCATGACGGCCGAAGGTCAAGAAGTGGACAAGATGATTGCGGCTGCGCAGGCAGCCGACAGCTTCAAGGTGGAGTTCTGAAATGGCGACAGAAATTCTCATGCCCGCCCTCTCCCCAACCATGGAGGACGGCACCTTGGCCAAGTGGCTGGTCAAGGAAGGCGACACCGTGCAATCCGGAGATATCATTGCAGAAATCGAAACCGACAAGGCGACGATGGAATTTGAAGCGGTGGACGAAGGAGTCATCGGCAAGATCCTTGTCGCGGAGGGCACCGAAGGTGTCGCCGTCAACACAGCCATCGCCATTCTCGCCGAAGACGGCGAGGACGTGAGCACTCTGGAGGTTGCGCCTACTGCCGACGCAGGGTCCAAAACGGCCGCCACCGCAACCTCTGAGGCCTCCGCTCCTGCGCGAGCAGCGCCACCGGAAGCGCCCCAACCGGACCTGTCGCCCGATTGGCCCGAGGGCACTCCAATGAAGACCTCCACCGTGCGTGAGGCACTTCGGGACGCCATGGCCGAAGAAATGCGTGCCAACGACTCCGTTTATCTGATGGGTGAGGAAGTCGCTGAATATCAGGGCGCCTACAAAGTCAGTCAGGGTTTGCTGGACGAATTCGGCGCGAAACGCGTTATCGACACGCCAATTACAGAGCACGGATTTGCCGGCATCGCCGTTGGTGCGGCCTTTGGCGGCCTAAACCCAATCGTCGAGTTCATGACCTTCAACTTCGCCATGCAAGCCATTGACCAAATTATCAATTCGGCCGCAAAGACGCTCTATATGTCCGGCGGACAAATGGGCGCACCGATGGTGTTTCGCGGACCAAACGGCGCTGCGGCCCGCGTTGGGGCGCAGCACAGCCACGACTACGCGGCGTGGTATGCGCAGATCCCCGGCCTCAAGGTCGCGATGCCCTACTCCGCGGCGGATGCCAAAGGCCTGTTGAAATCGGCAATTCGCGATCCCAACCCGGTCATTTTCCTGGAGAACGAAATCCTCTATGGCCGGAGCTTTGAGGTACCGGCGCTCGACAATTTCACAATTCCTTTTGGCAAGGCCAGAATTTGGCGCGAAGGATCAGATGTCACCATCGTCAGCTTTGGCATCGGCATGCAATATGCGCTCGAAGCTGCCGACAAACTGGCCGAAGACGGTATTTCCGCCGAGGTCATCGACCTGCGCACCCTGCGCCCGATTGACTATGACACGGTGCTGGCCTCAGTGATGAAAACCAACCGCTGCGTAACCGTGGAGGAAGGCTTCCCTGTCGGCTCTATCGGCAATCACCTGTCCGCCACAATCATGCAACGCGCCTTTGACTACCTCGACGCACCGGTGATCAACTGCGCTGGCAAAGACGTGCCCATGCCCTACGCCGCCAACCTCGAAAAACTGGCGCTGGTGACCACGGATGAGGTCATCGCGGCCGTGAAACAAGTGACCTATCGCTGATGAACTGGATGAGTTTGGCAATTGGTGTGGTAATCGGAGGCGCTGGCGCCACCGACTATTCATGGGCAACGCAAACCTATGAAGCATTGGATCACGGCATCAGCCTGACTTACTGCCACGATGAGCAGGACCTGTTGCGGAAAGAAAGTGATGTCCTGAAAGCTATGGCAGAACCACACTGGCTCGCTCTTTCCGCTTTCGAGGCACAATCAAGGTTGGAACAAGCCGGTGTCTTTGACTTTCCAAAGGGAACTTCCGGACTGGCCGCCGATCCCGTTTTTCTTGTGACCGAAAATGGCGTTGTAACAGAAATCCAAACCCACTGCGCGCGTCTTCATACAGAAGACTGTGTATCGAAGGGAGACCATTGAATGCCCATCGAAATCCTCATGCCCGCCCTTTCCCCCACAATGGAAGAAGGCACATTGGCCAAATGGCTGGTCAAAGAAGGCGATGAAGTCTCCTCAGGGGATCTGATCGCCGAGATCGAAACCGACAAAGCCACCATGGAATTCGAAGCCGTAGACGAAGGCGTGATCGGCAAGATCCTCGTCTCCGAAGGCAGCGAAGGCGTGGCGGTCAACTCGCCTATCGCCGTCCTGCTGACCGACGGCGAAACAGCCGACGACATTGGCGCTGCATCTGCGGTGGCGCCGAAAGCGGCCCCCGCCGCTGACGCTGGCAAGGAGGCGGCTCCCGCAGGGGACTCCGACGCGCCTGCCCCAGCTCCAACCGCGCCTATGTCGGCGGATGGCGCGCGCATATTTGCATCCCCCCTCGCCCGGCGCATCGCTGCCGACAAGGGCATAGACCTTACCTCGATCACAGGTTCCGGCCCGCGTGGTCGCATTGTCAAAGCTGATGTGGAAGGCACCACCGCCTTGACACCCGCAGTGCCAGTGAAACCGGTGCCAAGCGGTGCCGCAAGCGCCCCAGCTGCAGCGTTGGCATCCGGACCAGCCACAGACACCGTGCTGCGCATGTATGAAGACCGCGAAACCGAAGAAGTCGCTCTGGACGGCATGCGAAAAACCATTGCGGCACGCCTGACCGAAGCCAAACAATCAATCCCGCATTTTTATCTGCGTCGTGATATTCGGCTGGACGCCCTATTGTCCTTCCGAGCACAGCTGAATGGCCAGTTGGAAAAGCGTGGCGTGAAACTGTCGGTGAACGATTTTATCATCAAGGCCTGCGCGCTGGCGTTGCAACAAGTGCCCGAAGCCAACGCGGTTTGGGCCAATGACCGCATCTTGCGCCTGAAACCTTCGGATGTCGCGGTCGCCGTGGCCATCGAAGGCGGATTGTTCACTCCTGTGATCCGCGATTCAGATGCCAAATCTCTTTCGACGCTCTCCGCGGAGATGAAAGACCTCGCCGCCCGCGCGCGTGATCGCAAACTTGCGCCGCACGAATATCAAGGTGGCAGTTTTGCTATTTCCAACCTTGGTATGTTCGGGATCGACAATTTCGACGCCGTAATCAACCCGCCGCACGGCGCCATTCTTGCAGTTGGTGCAGGAGCCAAGAAACCCGTTGTTGGTGAAGGCGGTCAGATTGAGGTCGCGACTGTCATGTCTGTCACATTGTCGGTTGATCACCGCGTGATCGATGGTGCCTTGGGTGCACAACTCTTGCAAGGCATTGTCGACAATTTGGAAAACCCGATGGCTATGTTGGCCTAATCAAGGTCAAAAACGCAAAAAAGGACCGGCATTGCCGGTCCTTGATCTCTGATAATCCTGCTAATTCAGGCTTTGGAACAGTCCACAAAATCCTGATCCATGCTGACGGCAGGCTGATCGCACCCCGCCTCACCCACAACTTTCGCCGGAACACCAGCTACGGTGGTGCACGGGGGCACTTCCTGCAATACAACCGATCCAGCGGCGATCCGGCTGCAATGGCCAACTTTGATATTGCCAAGCACCTTGGCCCCGGCGCCAATCAGAACACCATCGCCAATCTTGGGGTGGCGGTCTTCTTCTTCTTTGCCGGTCCCGCCAAGCGTCACCGAGTGCAACATCGACACGTTGTCGCCAACCACGGCGGTCTCACCGATCACGATGGAATGCGCATGGTCGATCATGATGCCTTTGCCAATCCGAGCGGCAGGGTGAATGTCTATTCCAAAGATTTCACTGGCGCGCATTTGGATGAAATAGGCCAGATCCGTACGCCCCTGCTGCCACAGCCAATGGCCGATGCGATAGGCCTGAACCGCTTGATACCCTTTGAAATAAAGGATCGGCTGCAGCAACCTGTGACACGCGGGGTCACGCTCAAAGATCGCCATAAGGTCCGATCGCGCCGCTTCGGTCAATTCCGGCGAAGACGCGAAAGCCTCATCTGCGATTTCCCGCAGGATAACCATCGACATCTCGTTGGACGACAGTTTCGCAGCAAAGCGATAGCTCAACGCGCGCTCAAGCGAAGCGTGGTGCAGCACACATGCATGCACAAGGCCACCCATAAGCGGTTCCTCGGCAACAGCCTCACGGGCCTCGTCGGTGATGCGTTGCCACACCGGATCGATTTCGGTCAGTTTGGGTCTCAACTCAGCCATGATGTCCTCATTCTCTCCGCACCATTCTACTACAGATAGGTGGCGCGCAGCAAATTCAAAGCGGTGAAGCAGACGATCACAATTCGGGATGTGTTCGCAGCGGTTCACTTTCTCGCGATTTTGGCTAGAACCCCGGATCAAATGTGGCGAATTTGCCCGGCCCGAAACGCGCAGATATCTGTGCCACGTCCACGACGTCTCCCGCCTCAACACTGTCGGCCATCATTTCAGATGCGCCATAGAGCCAAGTTGGCTGGCTGACCTGTGCTTCGCGCAATACCTGCGCCCCACGGCGCACCCGCACCAGATAGGCCTCGCTGTCTTCTCCAACCGGAGGGTCAGCCACGCCCCACACATCGCCGTCCACCCTTGTTCGGCGTGTCCAATGCACCGCAATACCGCCCGCAACGGTGGCTTTCGCCTGCAGGTGAACTGGTGCGTAGGGCCGCAATCCGATTCCGGAAAACGATTGGATATGATGGGTGTAGGTTGGATCAGACAAAGCCCGTCCCGCCGGCCCAATCCGATAATACCGCGCAACATTGCGCAAAGCCGCTGTCAGATCCACCTGTGTCACAGCATCAGAGATACCAACGACCCAAGATCCGGCGGGCCAAACATGGTTTGGTGCCACTTCCGACCCTAACTGCCCGCGCAAACGCTTGCTCAACAAATATCGTTTTGCGTCCAACACGTCAGCGTTCTGAAATTGCAGCAGTTCCCATTTGTCTGGCGTGCCGTCACCAATTGCAATCAGATTGCTCCCATTCAGCAACCGCGTGTCGCTGACGCTTTCTAGCTCGCCATTCAACATTTTGACCTGTAGTGGCGCGCCACGTTCAAACCGTCCCATCGGGCCTGAACCGAGAAAGCTCTCGGTCACACCAACCACTGCGGGAAGCGAGACCAATTTGTTGAGTTCGTAACCCTCATCACCGTCCGCCGCATAAACCGCAACCGATCCTGGCCAAGGTCGCGCCGTCACCGCGACATGCGGCGCATGTGGCACCTCATCACCACGCAGCAGAGGCAAATCCAGAAACAAACTTAGCACCGGCACCGGCGCGACAAACGGGATTGTACGCGGTGTCTCTTCGGGCAAAGGGGACGCTTTATACACCGAGGCTTCCTGCCGAGTCGCTTCGATCACTTGCGCGCCACTTTGCGTCACGCGATCGATCCGAAAGGAGCCTTCTCCATCAAATTCCCCGTCTGTTTGAAGGCTCAGCGTATCGCCAACGCCGATACTCATGCGTGACGGTGGCAGCGAAAGTCGCACGCCGTCGCGGGCAACCCGCGCTTCGGCCAACCAGCGCTCCACGGTTTGGCGGCCTTCAACACGCGTCATCGACAAAGGCATGTCACTTTGAGTCACCGCAAGGCTGTCTTCCCCAGGCAGAATGGCCTCTTCTGACAAAGCCTCAAAGTCCCGCTCTGCCTCAACAAAACTCAAACGCACCCGTCCCGATATCTCCGCATCCGGCGCCCGTTGCCTTTCAAAGTCTCCTTCCAGCTCGTCAGAAACGGCAAGTTCTTCAGCCTTCAAAGAAACAACGGCTTTGTCTCCTCGCATCGCAAAGATCATTTCCCCCTCGCGTTCCAACGCATCAAACCCATATCGCAACATCAAAGGCTGCAATGCCGAGCGTGCGTCAGAAACCTCGGTTTCGACAAACCCTCGCACAATGCCGCGCAAGCCTGACACGTTGTAGTTTTCCAATCCCGCCGCCAAACAGATCTCTTCCACGACCGACGCCAGTGTCCGGTTGCCTGAGCGCCCGTTGATCCAATGCCCATTTCCATAGTTGCCACCATCGCTCCACAGTGCGCGATTGTTGGGGAAGAAGGGAAATGGCCGCGTGTCCCATGCCCAAACGAACATGCGGTCTGTGTCAATCATGGGCCCGTCATAGAGCGCGGACACGGGATTATTCTCAGCCTGGGTCCAATAGGTATGCATGGCCTGGATATAGGCTTGCTGGAGTGCGTCGTCCCTCCCGCCATTTGAGAAGTGCGGCAATGCGGATTCCGACGAACGGGCGTCGAAAAACACATTTGGCTGGTTCGTGCCTTTGTCAACAGCGGCGCACCCGATCTCAGTGAACCAAATTGGCTTTGACTGCGGCGCCCAACCGGTCGGGGTGGCCGCACGCACCCCACCTACCCGTTCATGATGTGTATTACCCCACCAGGCGCGGATGTCTTTGTAGCGAAAAACCCATGGCTCTCCATGTGCGCCATCGGAAATTTCCACCCGCCGCTGCGTCTCTCGCGCAGGTCCGGAAGGATAAAACCATGAATAGCCTTCTCCGGCCTCAATGTTGGCACGCAGGTATTCAGGATCAAGCACCGACTTCCAAGTCTGCGCGTCCAGATGGTCCCTCCCGTCCCGCCAATCCGAGAGAGGCATGTAGTTGTCTATACCGACAAAATCGATGTCAGCATCTGCCCACAGAGGATCAAGGTGAAAGTACACGTCACCTGACCCGTCTTGTGGTTGATATCCGAAATACTCCGACCAGTCTGCGGCATAGCCGATTTTGGTATCCTCACCCAAAATCTCGCGCACGTCTGCCGCCAAACTGCGCAAAGCAGCAACGGCTGGAAACCCCGTTGCGCCACGAATCTGTGTCAGCCCTCGCATCTCGGACCCGATGCAAAACGCGTCTACGCCACCTGCGGCCGCACAAAGCGCTGCATAGTGTAAAATGAACCGGCGATAGCGCCATTCCGATGGGCCACTATAATGAACCGCGCCGTCAGAAACGACGAAATCTTCGACACTGGCTGAGCCGAAAAAGGTTACTACTTCGTCCTCGGCTTGCTGCGTGCCATCTGGGCTTCCATCTTCCCCAACGGCGACGCTGCTGGTGATCCGGCCACGCCACGGCAAAACCGGCTGATCGTCCGCACCCGTCCAGGGATCAGGCAAGCCGTTGCCTGCCATTTGCTCCATTAAAATGAAGGGATAGAACATCACCGACTGCCCCATATCGCGCATATGCTCAATGGCTTGCACGACCGAAGCGTCCGCTGGCGTGCCCCCATAAATGGGGCGGTCCTCCATCTGGGCAATCACCTGCGCGTCACCGCGCGACAGCCCCGACACCTGCCAAGGCATGTCACGGCCATCAACCTCCGTGTCCTCAACTTTTGGCCGCAATTGGCATTCCGGGGCGCGCAAATCGTCACCAAACCAACTCACCACAAGCGAGGCCGCTTTGCAGTTTGGCAATTCTTCGTCCAAAGCCTGCATCGACGTGACAAAATCCGTCTTTCCGGACGGGCTATTGACGTTGGCGTTCCATTCTTCACCTGCACCCCGTCGATAAAAAACCGGTGTTGTCGCCAGCGCGTATTCCCCGGTTCCAGGAACCAAAGCTACGGCATTTACGGTCTGCGCATAATCACTTTTGGCAGTTTCCTGAACCCTTGGGGATAATCGCACAACTTCGAACGAAAATTGCGGCACGCGGTTGCCAAAGGCAGACAAATCCAAATCTTCAAGTACAACATAGGCCGTGCCACGATACGCTGGCACCGCACCCGCGCCCTCAACTGCCTCTATTTTGGCATCTGGCAACTGATCCTGCGTGCCATGGTGGACACGCATATTCAGGTCCTCAGGCGAAATTTCCACACCATCGGCCCAGATTCGGCCAACGCGCGCAATTTCCCCCTCACAAAGCGCAATCGCCAGCGACACAAAATAGCTGTGATCGCGCGTCTTGGGTGTCACCGGCGCGCCCTTGCCGCCGCCTGTGACGGTCACATGCTCCATGAATTGCGTGGCCCAGATCACCTGCCCCGAAACACGCATGCGCCCATATATCCGCCGAATTGCGGCGCCTTCGGCGGAGCCGGTCAACCGAAAGCGTTCGACTTTTCCGGACTCCACCACATCTGACCCGGCCCCCATAAGGCGCTGGTCGATCAAACGTCCAGCGGTGGCACCAGCAAGCCGGCCGATTGCTACCGAGGATATCCCCGCCAGCGTGCCGCCCAAAGAGCCACCAATTGCCGCCCCTGCGGCCGCCAAGATCACCGTTGCCATCAGCCACTCTCCTTTGGAAACTCAAACCGCGCGACAACCCTTCGTCGCCACGCCGTGCCAAGCGCGCTCTCAACAACACCATGACCGCTGTAGGCATGCACAAATGCGGCATTCGGGCCCAGCTGCACCAAAATGCCCAAATGCTTTGCCACGGCTCCCGAACACATGCGGAAAAGCAAAACGTCACCTACGTCCCATGCCGCAGATTTTTCTTTTGCAATCAGATGTCGACGGGCCGCGCGCCACAAAGCCTCATTGCCCGAAGGTTCCGACCAATCTCGACTGTAGGCCGGGGGTCTTTCGGGCTCCTGTTCATACAGCGTGCGCCAAATCCCACGTATCAGCCCAAGACAATCCGCGCCCGCGCCCTGTAGGCTTGCCTGATGCAAATACGGCGTCCCGATCCATTGGCGCGCGATCTGCGCCACGCGCGGCCCTTGTTCGCCCATCATCGCAGACTTCCGCCGGTAGTGTCAGCTTCCGAAGTGGGATAGCTGGTGATCCAGTCCTCTCCGGGAATATCAGGAAACCCCTGAAAATTCAGTATGTTGCCAAATTTGAAACGGCAGGTGTCAAATCGCTTGTCACATCCTGAGATCAGCCGCACCAGATCCCCGGGTTTAATCTCGGCACGCAGAGGTTCCCACAACTCGACCTCGCGACGCCCACCTTCAAGAAAACGGTCAACTTTGATCAACCCGTTAAGATCAGCAGCTGCACCGTCGCGAACAATCAAGCGCCCGCGCGTAAACCATCCCGGTTCAAATCCATCAAAATCAGCCCACCTAAAAATGCGGCCATCTTCGACCTCAACAATTTCTCGGTCTGCGGTAAACCCAAGCGCGGTCACGTCGAATTTGCACCGTCCATCCCCCAACACGGCTGAACAAGGCTTCTGATAGATGCGCCCATGCGGAATATTGAGCGCCTCACTCACCCCCCGAAGCTCGGCAGTAAAGGCCCCTCCGCCGCGCCGAATCTCCCCAATAGAGCCGCGAAACAACACTTGCCGTTCAGACACATGTGCCCAGTTCACCAGCCAGGCCGTTACCTGCGCACTGTCAAATCGCCCCGCATCGATGTCCTTTTCACGTACCGCGGCATCATTTAGCACACCTACGGTCTCAAGATTGTCCACTGAAAGTCCGGTGCCCTGCTCGATTGCCGTCGCGCTGAGGCCCGTGGCTGCGCGAAATGCCACGCCTCCAAAGGTAAGATCGCAATCATGATCGGTGAACCCGAAAGTCACTCCGTCTTTTCGTGTAATCTGCCAAGCGCGCGCCACAGTGGTGGTGCCGCTTTGAAGATGCGCATTCAACCCGTCATGAAACGCCATCAGACCCGCACCTCCACCACAGGCACGCTTGGCACGTCCCCGGCCTTGAAACTCGCCACACTGGTTTGAATATGGTCCGTGTCAAATCGAACCGGCACGTCGAACTCGTATCCGGCGGTGATTTCCCGATCCGCATTTGGCGGATGATCAAACGTGACAATTCCACTGCTCACGTCGACGTCGAAATCCAGGCTCTCGCGCAATTCGTCTCCGGCGATGCCAATCTTTACCGACCCCGCCACCGGCTTTAAAATCGGGCGGGCATAGCTGTGATCGCCGGAGCGATAGGTCTTCATCAATTGAAACTGGGCGGTGACATCGTCTCCAATCGCAATCACCTGATCTCGGTAATCGATATCGGCAGATGCAACACAACTGCGATGGTCAGACCAGTCTTTCCAGCGAAACCCATGCAATTTTCCGTGGCGCGCTTCAAAAAACGCAATCAACGCCTCCACATCATCCAGAGACCGCATCCCTACACCCGCGTCATAACGCCGGCGAGAGTGTGCCCAGGGAGAATTGCGTTCCTCAAACCCGTTGACCAGCGTCACAATCTCTGTGCGCCGCTCTGGTCCACCGACCGAGCCAAAGCTCAGATTGGCCGGAAATCGTACCTCGTGAAATCCCATGGCCTCATCTCCTATCTGTTGCGCTGAGCACGCCCCAAGGCGCGGCTCATCTGTGTGGCGATCTGACCCTGAGAACGTCGGAACCCGTCTGCATCAGGCGTGGTGATGTTCATAACAACGCTCACAGATCCACCGCCTGCCCCACTTCGCACGCCAAGCTTGCCATCACTGCCGCGCGCAAGTGGCATGATCGCTTCGGGACCGGCTTCGCCCATCAGGCCAAGACCGCCCCGCATTGGAAAAGCAACGGGGCCGGACACCACACCGCCGTTCGCAAATGGCTGCACCCGCCCTTGCGAGAAACTGGCCCCGTCGGCAAACGGGAAAATTCCGCCCAACAAGCCGCCCACAGCGCCAGAAATCAGCCCACCCACTTGATCCGTCACCGGTTTCATCGCAGCCCGATAGGTGGCGTCAATCATGGTTTTCGCTAGCGTTTCCAACGCGTCAGACAGGTTTTTCCCGTCAAACACCAAACCGTCAAACGCCTTGCGCAACCCTCGGCTAATGCCTTTATCCAGCGCGGCCACGTCTGTACCCGTCGCCGCCAAAGACGCCCGCATTTGTTGCAGTTCGCCGTCAAATCCCGACACAACCGCGCTCGCGTCGCCCAGTGTTACTTCCAAAGCCTCGATTTGCATCTCAAGTCCGTCGATCTCATCCATCGCCCGATCCCTCCATGTCTGTTTTATCCGGAAACGCCGTCATCAATGCCTGAAACCGGTCTCGGCTCAGCGCGGCCCCCGACCCGTTGGCGCCCACCAAAACGCCAAACTCAACCGGCGTAAGCGCCCAAAACTCCTCAGGGCACAGCCGGCATTGCCGCATGGCGCAGCCCAACAAACTTCCCCAATCAAATCCGCTCATGTGCCGCCTTCACCGGGCAGACTAAACGCCCGCGCCAACAGCACCGCTGCCGCCCGTGCCGCCTCTAGTGGCCCACCACCGATTTCTGCATTGGCCAGATCGCCCGCTGTGCCTTGCCAGCCACCGCCACGAAGCCCCGCCAGGATCAACGCGCTCACATCGCGTGCCGAAAAGCCTCGCGCCTCAAACCGCTCAACCAAAGCCACCAAACTGTCGGCACCCAGCTGGTGTTCCAGCTCCGCAAGTGCGCCCAATGTCAGCTTCATCACATGACGCGCACCATCCAATTCGATCGCCACTTCTCCGGCCCAGGGATTGGCCATCTCAGGCTGCCACAAATGTCAGCACGCCAGCGGATGACAACGACAACTCATAGGTTGCCTCGCCATTGTGGCTGCCCGCATATTCGATCGCAGCGATCTGAAATGGCCCTTCCACAGTGCCAAAATCCGGAATGATCACCTGAAAATCAGGAGTCTCCCCGTCAAAGAATATCTGGCGGGCGCGCTCATCTGTGCTGGCGTCCTTAAACACACCCGATCCGCTGATCGAAGCGGCTTTCACTCCTGCACCGCTTAGCAATTCCCGCCACCCGCCTTGGCTTTCAA
Organism: Shimia sp. Alg240-R146; assembly: GCF_947331465.1. Taxonomy (GTDB): domain Bacteria; phylum Pseudomonadota; class Alphaproteobacteria; order Rhodobacterales; family Rhodobacteraceae; genus Shimia. The sequence goes on from NZ_CAMZOK010000002.1 coordinate 1,268,930, forward strand.
GCGACGTCACATCGACGGTTTCTGCGTTAAAGCTAATCCGTGTGGCGCGCAGTCCTGCCACAGTCTCAAACTGACCGTCACCGGTCAAATCCACCTTGATCAAAAGATCCTTGCCGTTCTGAGCACCCATTGTCCGTCTCCGTCTTTTAAGGTTGCATGTCTTCGATCCGCGCCCGAAACCGCAGATCGATCCGGCGCAGGTTTGCGCTTGTGTCTTTGCGCGCCACTGCGCGATCAAAATTGAGGTAAACGAGCCGCCCTCGGCTAAGCGCAAGATCGGCATCCACCAAGGCGTCGCAAATAGCGCCCGCCGCCGATTTGGCGCCCGCATATCCCGCTTGATCTGCGATCACGGAGATCACAAACCGATGCTCAATACCGGCGCTGTCCTTGTCAGACCTATCCAACGCCGTTTCCTGTCCCAAACTCACGTAAAGGTTCGGCAAATTGCCCTGCGGCACGGCGTCATAGACGGCTGTTCCCACCTCTGCGATAACGCCCACATCAGTGCTCAATCTCTCAAAGATGGCCTGTTGCAATGCCTGCGCCGCGCCATAACTCATGTCACAACCTCCTCAACCGCAAGGCACTTCAGGTATCGTCCTTGAATGTCACGCTCGCTGACCGTTTGGATGGTGAACACTCGTGTGCCATCCCGAAACCTCTGTCCCGGCGCGGGGCGTTTGCTCGATCCCATCGGCGCGCCACGCACCGTGATGCGAAAACGCGACGTAGCCATAGACACATCGCCGCCATCGCGCTCACGTCCTGTCAACGCAGTCGCTTCTGCCCAAAGCGTGCCAAGCGCCTGCCAATGTCGGGCAAATCCACCCGCTCCATCAGGTGCCTGCACCGGGGCTTCCAACACAAGTTGGCGCGACAGTGTTACCGTCAGCGCACTCATTGACCCGCCACCGCGCCAAGCCGTACCGGACGATAGCGTTCAATCAGGCTGGAAACGCCAAACGGCATGCAGCCGCCCTGCAACGCTGTGTCATGTCGATACTCATAATAATGCGCGGCCAACATCAAAATGGCCTGCTGCAAATCGACGGGAACATCCGTCCACGCCGCGCCATAACCGGCCTCAAACCGCACCGTCGCTGTGCCACCCTCAGGGATCTGCGGCAGGCAGGCAGACGTGCTGCGCATTTGAGGCGCCTGCGTGTCCGCAATTAAGCGATAGCTGGAGGAGGCCACCACCACTTCCTCACCTGCACGATTGGTCAACGTGACCTGCGTCAGCTCTGTCACGGGAGCAACCGGTAAGGTCTGTGTTTGCGCGCTGCGCCAGGCCTCAAGGGTCCAAAAAAACGCGCGGCTTAAAAGCACCTTACCGGTGCGGGCCTCTACAGCGGACATTGCCGCGCGCAAAAAACTCTCCAGCACTGTGTCCTGCAATCCATCCTCGGCAAACCCAGTGCCAAGCCGCAGATGTTCGCGGAATTCCGCAACAGGGAGCGCCGCAACCGGCACCGAAGTCTCTTCGACCAACATCATGGAAACACTCCGAAAATCTCGTTACTCAAGTTTGGCACGCGACCTCACGTTGCTTGAACGCAAGGGATCCGCCAGACACCGTACAGGCACCTGACGCGCGCGGATCAGGCGGAAAGACCCGCCTGATCCGACCGATCATCAGCTCAATGCAAAGCGCAAAAGCTTGATCGCCGCAAAGTCACTGACATCACCGCCGATACGTTTGGTGGCGTAAAACATCACGTGCGGCTTGGCGCTGAACGGATCACGCAACACACGCAGATCAGGACGCTCTGCCACCGTGTACCCAGCTGCAAAATCACCAAAGGCAATCGCATCCGCCCCGCTGGCAATGTCAGGCATGTCTTCAGAAATCAGCACCGGATAGCCAAGCAAACGCGCTGGTTCACCAGCCGCCAAGCCATCCGACCACAAGAAACGACCATCTGCGTCCTTAAGCTTGCGCACCGCGCCCGCAGTTTTGGAATTCATCACAAAACTGGCGTTGGCCCGATATTGCGCACCCACCGCATAGACCAGATCGATAATCGCGTCACCGCCGCCAAAATCGCCATCTACGCCAGTCGCCACATAGCCAATGTTGCCCCAAGACCAACTCGCGTCATCCACCGACGGATGGGTCATGATGCCCATCGGCTTGTCCACACCGTCGCCATTGATAAAGGCCGCAGCCTCGGCACGGGCAAACTTGTCTGCAATACGTCCCGCCAGCCAGGCCTCGATGTCAAATGCGCTGTCGTCCAACAGGCGTTGCGACGCCTTTGGCAAAGCGGAAAGTTCATGCAACGGAATGGAAATGCGCTCGATCGTCGGCGTGCCTGTCTCGGCGGTCGGAGTAGCTTCATCTGCCCAACCTGCACCCATTTCGCTGCTATCGATCAAAACATCAAACGAGGTCGCCTCAACATTGACGACATTGGCAATCGCACGGATTGAGGCCGTGGTGTTCAACACCGATTTGATGGTCTCCGATGTCTGCGGGTCCACCAAATACCCACCGTCGCTGTTAACGGCGCTGGACATGGCTTTGCCTTCCAATTCCAGCCCGCGCAGCCCATCATCCTCGCCGCTGCGCAGATACGCATCGAAAGCCTTCTTGTGTGGGGCATCAAAATCGGTTGCCGCTGCCAAATGTGGTCGCGCGGCCTGTACTGTTTTGCGTTCAAGCATGGTCATTCGCTCTTTCTGTTTGCTCATTTTCTCTTCAAGATTCTCTTTGAAACTCTTGAGTTCGCTTACAAAACCCGCCACCGCGGATTTCATCTCGGCCACTGGGGACACACCTTCCCCGGTCCGAGAAATGCTCTCGGTCTTGCTCATCAGCTTGTTCCCGTCTTTGGTTAGCGACGCCCTAGTTTGGCGTCAGTTCTCGGCGCGCGTCATCAAAGACCACGGCCAGATCTCGCAAGTCGTCCGTCGGAGTTTCCTCCTTCGCCGCCACCCGCGCACTGGGCAACATCGGGAAGGTCACCAGCGACACCTCCCAAAGGTCCAGTTCCTGCAAGAGCCTTTCGCCCTTATCGCCTTTTGTGGCGCGCACAGTGCGATACCCGATGGATAAGCCGTCAATCGCCCCGGCTTCGATCAGAGCCGCCGCCTCGCGCCCTTTGACCACATCCGTCAAGAGCCGTCCTTTGACCCACAAACCACGCGCGTCTTCGCGCACCTCGTCCCAAATCCCGATTGGCTGCGCAGGGTCATGCTGCCACAACATTTTCACAGACCGGCCCGAACGCTTCAGCGCCTCAAGGGATGCTGCATAGGCGCCTTTGCGCACCACATCCCCGCCCCGATCGCTCGTGCCAAAAAGCGACGCATAGCCCTCAATTTTTGTGCCATCTGCCACCGACAACCCATCGCCAAACCGCGCGAACTTGCGCTCCAATTCCATGTCTTTCGCCATGCTATTTCCCTTCTCCGCCCGATCAGGGCGTCACCCCCAATACCGATTGAAACGCTTGCGCGAGGATCACGGCCACCACGCCGTAAACCGTCAGCCAAAGCCGCCTCTCCAACCGCTCAATCGCAGTCTCAATCTTGTCCAACCGCCTGTTCAGGCTATCAAACTGCAACTTCGCGACCCGCTCATGCGCCTCAAGGCGCAGTCCTGGCGCACAATCAAACGCCTCAAACCCAACCCGATGTTCACTCATCCGCATCGCCCTGCAACGGCGGCAAGCCCAACAGCGCCCGTTTTTCTGCCTCGCTGAGAAAATCTGCCTCTGCCACGCGCGCCCATTGCGCATCCCGCTCCCCGGCAAGCGCCGGCACTTGGTCCAGATCTGGTTTCAGGGTGACCTCTTCACCGACATATCCCGCCAGCCAATCCCCAACGGTCGCCGCCACACGCGTTGCCAGCGGCAACACCGTAAGCCGGAAAAAGGCCCGATGCGCCTCTTGGTAATTCGCATAAGTCGCGTCCCCTTGAATACCCAGCAGCATCGGTGGCACCCCAAACGCCAAGGCAATTTCCCGCGCCGCAGTTTCCTTGGTCTTTTGAAACTCCATGTCGCTTGGGGAAAACCCCATTGGCTTCCAATCCAATCCGCCTTCCAACAACATCGGACGCCCCGCATTGCGCGCGCCCTGATGGTGGCTTTCCATTTCGCCAATCAACCGGTCGTATTGATCCGCGCTCAGGCTGCCCTGCCCCTCGGCTCCGCGATATACAATCGCACCGCTAGGGCGCGCCGCATTGTCGAGAAGCGCCTTGGACCACCGCGACGCGCTGTTGTGCACGTCAATCGCCATCGCCGCAGCCTGCAGCGGAGAAAATCCATAATGATCGTCTTGCGGATGAAACGCCTTGATGTGGCAGATCAGCGAACGCTCGCCCACATCAAACCGGTGTTTGCGCGCGCCAACGGCATATTCATAACCCACTGGCCAGCCATCTGCGCCGGGCACTACGTTCATGCGGTCCGACCGCAGCACATGCAACTCCAACGGCGCGCCTTCAGCTCCGCCAACCGCCTCAACATAGCCATTGCCCGACAACAGAAGCTGACTGTAGAGCGCCTCAAAAAGTTCGGCGCGGCCTTGTGCCATATTCGGCGAGCGTATCAACGCCAATAAGGGGTGTGCCTCAAACCTCTCGCTGGCATTCTGCAGCACCAGAGGCAATGCCGCAGCCGCTTCGGCAATCAGCTTGACCGACCGAAATCCGACAGGGTTTCCTGCGAACCCTGAACGCGTCAACGACACCGTGTCGCGAGGGCTCCAAGCGACACGACCCGCGCCGTGCCACGCCATAACTGGCCCCGTTGCGCTGGCCTTTGTGTCTGGTGCCGTCGCCGTCTCGCGCCGTAGAAAATCCAATAACATCCCGTGCCGCTCCCGCCTGAAATCGCCTGCCGAGCCAATCGCTCTTTGTGGTCTCAAATCCTGTGTCCGCTTTGGACAAGAACAGTTATCCAACCTTTTTCTTAAATTGTGCCCATCCCGGCGCACGGTCCCCGTTGCGCCTTGTTTTTAGAAATCAAAGCGCTCGCATCCTTGGGCGGCGCCAGCTCGCAGCCGGTTCAATCACCAATTCTGTCAAAGCCCAAACCAGCGCGTCCACCCGATCTGGACTGCCTTTGCCGTCAAACCCTTGCGCCGTCATCGCGCACATCTGATCTTCCAAGTCGTCCAGATCCCGCAGATGCGCGACCCGCCCCTGCTCATAAAGCGCCGCCACAGGCTCCGCCCGCGCCACCTTTCCGCGCGTGGCCCGCACGGCTTTGAACGGAACCAACGGGTCAATTTGGTTTATGACGGATTGCACCAAATCCCCGCCTTGATTGACCTCCGCCACCAACCGCTCTGCACCCCAAGCCTCCATCGCCGCCAGCGCGACCCGTGCCCAGGCATCCGGCGTGGCCGCCCGAACGGTTGCATCATCCAGCACCACCGCCCGCCAGTTTTGCACAGGTCCCTTGGCGATCACGCCCGCCACCACAATGCCGCACGCATCCGAGCCCGCGTGACCGGTGACCGGTGGATCCACGGCTACAACAATACGGTCCAACTCAGGGACCTCCGCCAATCGGCCTGCATCCAATGACTCCCGCCGCCACAACGCGCCCTCTCTGTCTTCCAAAAGATGCCCGTCAAGTTCCTGTCGCCCCAGCCGCGTGCCCTCATAGCGCGCCCGTACCTCTTCAAGAAAACTCTGGGCTAGATTGGCCCGGTTGGCCTCGGTCGGCGCCGACGACGTCACTGTGCTTGGCGCCTTTAGCAACGCTTTCAACACCCCGACATTGCGCGGAGTGGTCGTCACGCATTGCTGTGGATGTTCCCCTAGCCGCAACCCAAACTGCAACTGATCCCACGTCGCTTGTCCATTGCGCCACTTTGCCAATTCATCCACCCAAGCCGCGTCAAACTGCGGCCCGCGCAACCCTTCGGGGTCATGCGCAGAAAACGCCTGCGCCACCGCGCCGTTCGGCCAAACAAGCCGCTTGCGACCAGCCTCCCATACCGGACGCCGATCCGGCGGAGAACAGGCCAAAATCCCACTCTCGCCAAACACCATCACCTCACGGACTTGGTCAATGGTCTCCCCAACAAGGGCCACCCGTCGCGCTGCGCCAGCATCCAGTGGACCTGCGCCCTCAACCTTGCTGCGCACCCATTCCGCGCCTGCTCTGGTTTTGCCCGCTCCGCGCCCTCCAAGGATCACCCAACTCTTCCACGCACCTTCTGGCGGCAATTGATGGGGCAACGCCCAGAAATCAAACAGGAACGGCAGCGCCAACAACTCGTCTTCACTCAGGTCGTCCAGGAACTCGGCTTGAGTCTCGGCAGTCTCTGAGGCGATCCAAGCGGCACCGGATCGAAGATCTTGCGCGTTCGAAGTCGAGGTCTGGTCCGCCACGGCCCGCACCGGTTCTGAGGTTGCGTTTTTCAATGTCACTCTCCGCTTCAATTGCCATGCGAATGCACTGGCGCACTTCGTTCAAAATCTGCCCGGCGTTGCCCGGCAGAGTCGCACCCACAGACTGAAGCTGGGTGCACATCCCAATGAGGTCGTCAGTTGCGGATCGCAGCGCGTCTTTGACGGCTGCGATCTCAGGGTCCAGCGCCAAATCGGTTTTTGGCGTGTATGTGGGGGTCATATGGGTTCATACCTCTCATGCGTGGCGTCCCCTCCGCACAAGAAACACGAAAAAAGCGGCTCCGGATGATCCGAAGCCGCTTGTCGTGGTTTCCTGCATCATGGATCAAACCATGACACGTCTAAAACATTCAAATTTTGAGCAGGTTACTGCGTAGATCGCTGGCCGCCAGCACAAAGCAACACCTTATTCGTTGGCGCGTTCTGCCTCGATTTTTCTCCACTCGGCAACGTTTGCGTTGTGCTCTGAAAGAGTTTCAGCAAACGCATGTCCGCCGGTCCCGTCCGCCACAAAGAAGATGTACGGCGTCTCATCGGGATTGGCCGCGGCTTCCAGACTGGCCCGTCCAGGGTTGGCAATCGGCGTGGGCGGCAGACCTTCGATGACATACGTGTTCCACGGCGTCGGCCCGCGCAACTCGCTTTGGCGCAACCCACGCCCCAACACGCCAACGCCCTTGGTGACGCCGTAAATCACAGTCGGGTCAGTCTGAAGCCGCATGCCGCGATCCAGACGATTGGCAAACACGCTTGCCACCTGACGCCGTTCTTCCGGCACACCTGTCTCTTTTTCTATGATCGACGCAAGGATCAGCATTTCTTCCGGCGAATTCAGCGGAACAACGTCAGACCGCGATTCCCATGCAGCGTTCAACAACACGGTCTGGGCGTCGGCCATGCGGACAATCACACTCTCACGGGTATCACCTTGGCGCACTTCATAGCTGTCGGGCGCGAGGCTACCCTCGGCAGGTTGCGTGATCTCGCCGCTCAACAAGTCGATGTTGTTAAGCGCATCCATCACCTGCCAGCTGGTCACGCCTTCGGCCACCGCGATGCGATAGCGCGTGTCCGCTTGTTCGCGCACGGATGTGAACGCCACAGGGGTCTCGTCCTCAGATGGGTTAAACTCTGCGACTTCGACAAATCGACCGGTCGCCGGATCCAGCTCGCGCACTTGTACTTGCTGACGGGTGACCCCCACGCGATAGACCACTTCGGTCCCACATGTGCTCGCCCCGCCCCGCGTAACAATGTCTACGATCTCTTCCATCGAGGCCTGCTCAGGCACCAGAAAACTACCGGCCTTCAGCTTGTCAGCTTTACCGGCATAATCCGCACCGATCCGAAACAAAGCCCCATTTGCAATGGCCTCGTTTTTTTCAAGGTCAGCCGAGACGCGACTCATGTTTGATCCGGGCTGCACCCGCAAACACATCGCCTCGGTCAGCGGACCTTCAGCGCGATAAGTGGTCTGTGCCACAAGGATCAGGCCGCCCAAAAGGAAAAGGGCCACAACCAGCAACGTGACCGCGTTAGAGGCGATATGACGCCACATCAGTCAACCTTTCCAAAGATCACCGACGCATTGGTGCCGCCAAAGCCAAAGCTGTTGGACAGCGCGATGTTAATTTCGCGCTCACGCTTTTGATTGGGTGCGAGATCGATCTTTGTGTCCACAGCCTGCTCATCCAGATTGATGGTCGGCGGGGCAACTTGATCGCGGATTGCGAGGATCGAGAAAATCGCCTCAATCGCGCCTGCGGCCCCGAGCAGGTGACCCGTCATCGATTTGGTCGAGGACATGGTCACATTGCCTGCGTGATCGCCCAACAGGCGTTCAACCGCGCCCAACTCGATAGTGTCGGCCATGGTCGAGGTGCCGTGCGCGTTAATATAGTCAATGTCCTTGGGTTCCAGACCCGCTTTTTTCAAAGCTGCCCGCATGGAGCGCTCGCCGCCTTCGCCGGTCTCGGCAGGTGCGGTGATGTGATAAGCGTCGCCCGACAGGCCATAGCCCAGCACTTCGGCGTAAATCTTCGCGCCGCGCGCCTTGGCGTGTTCATATTCTTCCAGCACAACAATCCCCGCGCCTTCGCCCATGACAAACCCATCGCGGTCGGCGTCATAGGGACGGCTGGCTTTCTCAGGTGTGTCAGCAAACTTGGTCGACAGCGCCTTACAGGCGTTAAAGCCGGCAATGCCGATCTCACAGATCGCGGCTTCGCCACCACCTGCAACCATCACATCCGCATCATCGCTGGCAATCAAACGCGCAGCATCACCAATGGCGTGCGCACCAGTGGAACACGCAGTCACAACAGAGTGGTTGGGACCTTTGAAGCCGTATTCAATGCTGACCTGCCCTGAAATCAAGTTGATCAGCGCGCCTGGAATAAAGAAAGGCGATACGCGACGCGGGCCTTTTTCAGCCATCATCAGCGTAGTTTTTTCAATCGACTGTAAACCGCCAATACCAGAGCCAATCATGACCCCAGTGCGTTCAAGCGATTCCGTGTCTTCCGGCATCCATCCGGAGTCCTGAACAGCCATTTTAGAAGCTGCCAGACCATAGAGAATGAAATCGTCGACCTTGCGACGCTCTTTGGGCAGCATCCAATCGTCCGGATTGAATGTTCCGTCTGTGCCGTCACCATACGGCACTTCACAGGCGTATTTCGTGGTCACACGCTCGGGATCAAACCGGGTGATGGTTCCAGCTCCGGACTGACCGTCAAGAATACGGGTCCAGCTTTCTTCCACTCCGGAAGCCAAAGGAGTGACGAGCCCAAGCCCGGTGACAACAACACGACGCATAATTATGCCCTTCCTCAGAAGTCTTTTCTTGCTCTTACCGCGTTACCATCGCCTTGAGCAAGACCACGGGTCGCGAAACCTTGCGCCCATTTGGGGGCCACGCCTTCGGCTTTCAACGCTATTTGCGGATTTTCTCTGGCGCGTCTGATCCAAAAAGGGAAACGCCCGCCGCGCTTTGAGCGAGACGGGCGTTTCAAATTTTGCATCAGGAACCGGCTCAACTCAGAGCGCGTTCCAAACATTCGGAGCTTAGGAAACTTCGGTGAAAAAGGTCACCGCCTCGCCAACGGTCTGGATGGTTTCAGCCCCCGCGACGGCGAACTATTTCCGCCCCCAGCTCCGACAGGCTTCGATGCTGCGCCAATCAGCGACCCAAGCCGCGCTTTACGCCATCAGGCGGCGCCAGTGAGAAACACCTCTACTTTTTCTCACAGCGACGTTTCTGCTCTTTTTCCAGCTTCTTCATCTCGCGATCGGCGGTCCGTAGGTATTTTTCCGTTACATCGATGCTTTCGGCGGAACCGCGCAGCAGCGCCCGAGACGTCTTTAGTTGCTTTTCCGCATCTTTGAATGCCGTCTTCAGGGCCTGTTTCTTGGCTTTGTCCTTCTCACCCCTGTAGGCGGCCTTGGCATTTTCATATTTGGCATCGATTTTTTTGTGTTTCTGCTGCTGCACACGCTCTTGCTTTTTGTAGTCTGCCAGCCCTTTTTCATGTGACCTCCGGAAATTGACCCAATTCTTTTGTTCCCTTTTAAGACCCTCGCAGTCGCCCGAACGCGCGCTGCCTGTTGCCCTTAGATCCTGAGGCTCCGGCCCTTCAGCCATGGCAACTGAGGTCATCAAACTCAGCGCTAAAAATACGTTCAGCATCGCACGGATGCCACCCCTGCGGGTATTGAAAAAGGTCATTGCACGCCCCCCTAAACTATGGATTTTTTTCGAAAGTGGCCCAGCATACAGTGGCAACGGGTTTTCTCCAAATCCCGCCCCGATCAGCGCAACAAAAGATCAGTCAGACTTGACGCTGGTCGCGCGTCAAAAGCGTTCTGTCAAATACCTAATGGGTCGTGCCTTGCCACCCTCACGTGCCTTCAATCTCAGGCGCAGCGCCGATCATACTCTTTGGCCATCTTGTTGAACGACCGATCGTTCCTGCGAATTTCGTCTTCGTGGTATTCGATCTCGTTGTTCTGGAGCTTCAATTTCTTTTTCGCGGCGGGGACGTCGCTCTTGGCAGCATCGCGCGCCGCTTGCAGCGACTTCTTCACCTCCTTGTTCTTCTCCGCCCTATAGGATGCCTTCAAGTCGGCATAATTCGCCTCGATTTTCTTGAACTTCTTCTGGTCTTGACTGCGCAGCTTTTTCATGTGCCCTATCCGCGAACCAAGCTGTTTGGTTTCATCGGACAAATCATGCATCCGACTGGCCAGCTCCGAACAGGAAATGCTTTTGCTCTTTCATGAGGCTTCCCCCTGTCCAACGCGAAGAAAACGTGACAGGTCCAAACTACCTCAAAAACGCGCGCGTTCCAAAAGCGTTCGCCCACATGGGGCGCCGATCGCCCATAGAAAAAGGCCCCCGCCAATGGCGAGGGCCTTAAACGGCAAAAACCGTTTCCCGAGCTTAGGAAGCTTCGGTGATGAACTTCACAGCGTCGCCGAAAGTCTGGATGGTTTCAGCAGCGTCGTCTGGGATCTCGATGCCGAACTCTTCTTCGAAGGCCATTACCAGTTCCACAGTGTCCAGGCTGTCTGCGCCCAGATCGTCGATGAAGGAAGCCGCTTCAACAACTTTGTCTTCTTCCACACCCAGGTGCTCTACAACGATCTTTTTAACGCGGTCTGCGACGTCGCTCATGTCAATTCCTCATTAGTGTCGGGCCAAGCGGCCCAGTTGCTCCCCCACCGGCGTGGCAGGATTGAAAGATGCCCCAATGGGGCGGTTTTGGTCCGGCTTACCGGTAAGTCTCCGACTGCCACACAGGCACCCGGAGAAATTCTGTGCCGCCTATAACACATCCGCCAAACAAGGCAAACGCTTTCCCCGACGACAACAGCGGCCCCCGAAAGAAGCCGCCGATGGTCACAACATGGCCATGCCACCGTTCACATGCAAGGTCGAACCCGTCACGTAACCCGCCTCAGGACTTGCAAGATAAAGCACTGCGGCTGCGATTTCTTCGGCAGACCCCATGCGGCTGGCCGGAATCTGCGTATTGATCTTGTCCTTCTGATCGTCGGTCAGCTTGTCGGTCATTGCGGTTGCAATGAACCCCGGCGCGATCGCGTTTGCCGTGATTCCACGGCTGGCGACCTCATAAGCAATGGATTTGGTCATCCCGACCATACCCGCCTTTGAGGCTGCATAATTCACCTGACCCGGGTTGCCGGTAGCACCGACAATCGAGCTGATGTTGATGATCCGACCCCAACGCGCCTTCATCATTGGACGCATCACGCCACGGCACAGGCGCATGGCACTGGTCAGGTTCACGTCGATCACGCTCTGCCATTCATCATCAGACATACGCATGAAAATCTGGTCGCGTGTGATACCGGCGTTATTCACCAGAATGTCGACGCTGCCCATGGCCTCAATCGCCTGCTTTGGCAGGGCATCCACAGCCGCGCCATCACTCAGGTTACATGGCAACACATGCGCACGTTCACCGAGTTCCGCCGCCAGCGCCTCAAGCGGCTCCACACGGGTGCCAGACAGGCCAACGGTTGCACCCGCGCCATGCAGCGCCGTGGCAATTGCACCACCAATGCCGCCCGATGCGCCAGTCACCAGCGCGGTTTTTCCAGTTAGATCAAACATTTCAATGTCCCTATTGCTTAACCGTTCAACGCTTCGAGAGCGGCTTTTACATCATCCGGCGTGCCGATTGCGCGCACACCGTTTGCCCGGTCAATCTTGCGGATCATACCCGACAACGCTTTGCCAGCGCCAATTTCCCAGAACTCGCTCACGCCGTCTGCGGCCATGTTCACCACCGATTCGCGCCAGCGCACAGAGCCCGTCACCTGCTCCACCAGCAATGCGCGGATCTCTGACGGATCACTGACGGCCGCTGCGCGTACGTTTGCAATCACCGGTACCGCGGGTGCCTTGATTTCTACACCCGCCAAAGCTTCCGCCATTACATCCGCCGCTGGCTGCATAAGTGCACAGTGAAACGGTGCGCTGACCGGCAGCATCACCGCACGTCGTGCGCCTTTTTCCTTGGCAATCTCCGCCGCACGCTCAACCGCGGCCTTGGCGCCAGACACCACTACCTGTGTGGGGTCGTTGTCGTTGGCAGCCTGACACACTTCTCCCTGCGCCGCAGCTTCGGCAACGTCTTGCACAGCCGCAAAGTCCAATCCGAGAATGGCCGCCATCGCGCCTTCCCCCACTGGCACGGCCGCTTGCATAGCTTCCCCACGAGTCCGCAACAAACGCGCGGTGTCTGCGATGCTCAACGCACCTGCGGCGGCCAAAGCCGAATACTCACCAAGCGAATGCCCGGCCACACAGGAGGCCACATCAATGCTCACACCTTCAGCTTCCAACGCCTTCATCGCCGCCAAGGACGTCGCCATCAGCGCGGGCTGCGCGTTCTGCGTCAGCGTCAGCACATCTTGTTCACCTTCCCAGATCAACCCGCTCAGGCTTTCGCCCAAAGCGTCGTCCACTTCGTCAAACACGGCTTTGGCTTGTGGATAGGCCGCAGCCAACGCCTGACCCATTCCAATGGTCTGAGCACCCTGCCCCGGAAATACAAATGCGCGGCTCATAGATAGCCTCCTCACGTTATCTTTCGTTGGGGAATACCGCGCCGCAACGCTTGGCGCAACGGGATTGCATCCAACCGCCACACGCTGCACCAATCCTTTTTGATGTGTCCGCCCCAAACAAAAACGGCGCGAGAAGCCTCACGCCGTCGTTCAAGATTTCAAGAAGGCCGTCTCAGCAGGGAAAAATCGCCTGACTGCGCAGCTGCGCCACCGCATCCAATCGCGCATGTTCACCATCAATATCCAGAGCCACCAAAACACTGCCACTTTCGCCGCTCACTTCAAGCAGCGAGTCAGACACATCCACGCGGGAGATTTCCTCATAGTTGATGGTCTGAACCACTTGCATCCGTTCGCGAGGCAGGCTCTCCAGAACCAGCAGTTGTCGGTTGCGCGCATCAAAATGCAGCTCTTTGCGTGGTTTGTCCGTGGCGATTTGCGTCATGCCGACACCGGCAGTTACCAACAGGATCGACAGACCCATTTTGGCCAACATGACATACGAGGTCATTTCCAGCCCAGGCACCAGCCAAAGCCCGACGCCGGCCCAGATAAATGCGAACCCGAAGAATACAGACGCCGCCTTAATACCAAGGGACTGGCCTTTGCCTTCTACCGTGGCCACACGAGATCTGGCTTCTTCCATAAAACTGGACAGGGCAATCATTTTAGAACTCCCGCTTCTTTTGGGATACCGCTTTGATCACACCGTGCTTAACAATTCGGGCGAGATTGGGGCATCTTCGCGAAATCACCGTGCCGAAGCAGAAATCCGGACGCGACCTGCGCCCAAGAAAACAAGGCACAATCAGGGTTGCGCCTGCGCCAGTTTCGGCTATACAGCGCCTTCCTTCGCTAATATCTGAACCGCGCAGTCTCTCGTGGGTGGGGTGCGAAGGACTTAATTGCCCCGCTCTTTGAAATGCGCCTGAAAATGAATGGAGAGCACATGCCGCTTTATGAGCATGTTTTCATCTCGCGTCAGGACCTGTCCAACACGCAAGCAGAAAGCCTCGTCGAACACTTCAGCACTGTACTGACAGACAACGGCGGTTCCGTTGTTGAGTCCGAGTACTGGGGCGTCAAAACGATGGCCTACAAGATCAACAAAAACCGCAAGGGCCACTACGCCTTCTTGAAAACCGACGCACCTGCGCCGGCCGTTCAGGAAATGGAACGCCTGATGCGTCTGCACGATGACGTGATGCGCGTTTTGACCATCAAGGTCGACGAACATCCCGAGGGCCCTTCGGTCCAGATGCAGAAACGTGACGAACGTGGCGACCGCCGCGAACGCCGCTCCTGATCGCTTGAAGAAAGGACACTAAGTCATGGCTGCAAAACCGTTTTTCCGCCGTCGTAAGGTCTGCCCCTTCTCGGGCGACAATGCGCCGAAGATCGACTACAAAGACACCAAACTGCTGCAACGCTACATCTCTGAGCGTGGCAAGATTGTGCCTTCGCGCATCACCGCAGTTTCGGCAAAGAAACAGCGTGAACTGGCTCGTGCAATCAAACGCGCCCGCTTCCTCGCCCTGCTGCCCTACGCAGTGAAGTAAGGAGACCTGACCAATGCAAGTTATCCTTCTCGAACGTGTTGCCAAGCTCGGCCAGATGGGCGACGTCGTTGACGTCAAGTCCGGCTACGCACGCAACTTCCTGCTGCCACAAGGCAAAGCCCTGACCGCATCGGCTGCGAACATCGCATCCTTTGAGGACCGCAAGGCCCAGCTCGAAGCACGCAACTTGGAAACCAAAGCCGAAGCCGCTGCGCTGGCAGAGAAACTCGACGGACAGCAGTTCATCGTGATTCGCTCCGCCTCCGATGCTGGTGCACTCTATGGTTCCGTCACGCCACGTGACGCTGCCGAAGCCGCCACCGAAGAAGGCTTCTCGGTTGACAAGAAACAGGTTGTTCTGGCTCAGCCGATCAAAGACCTGGGTCTGCACGACGTTCACGTTCTGCTGCACCCCGAAGTTGACGTGACCATTCACCTCAACGTCGCGCGCTCTGAAGAAGAAGCTGAGCTGCAGGCGTCCGGCAAATCCATTCAGGAACTGGCCGCCGAAGCAGAAGCAGAAGCAGAATTCGAAATTGCAGAACTGTTTGACGATATCGGCGCTGCCGCTTCGGACGACGACGATCTGATCGAAGACGCTCCTGCCGAAGAAGCACCAGCGGAAGAAGAAGAGAAGTAATCTCCTCTTTCTGAGCAATAAATCGCAGGCCGTGCCCGTTTCTCGGGCGCGGCCTTTTCTTTTGCGCAACATCAGGCACAGTGGGTGTGAACCTCCCTTTGCCAAGGACCGCTCATGCGCACCCTGCCTCGTCGCCGTTTCCTTCTACTCTCTGCTGCCTTGCCGCTCGCGGCTTGTTCTGCACCCGAGCCCGCGCCGCTCGATCCACCGCTTTACCCAAACGAAACACCTGAACTGCGCGCGCTGATCAATAAATATGCTGATTACTATGAGGTGCCGCGCGACCTTGTGCACCGTGTGGTTATCCGTGAAAGCACCCACAATCCCGCGGCCACCAACGGCCCCAATATCGGGTTGATGCAGATCCAACTGCCCACCGCACGCGGCATGGGCTACGTTGGCAATCGCACGGGCCTTTTGGATGCGGAAACCAACCTGACATACGCTGTCAAATACCTGCGCGGCGCGCTTCTGGTGGCCGAAGGAAACCATGACCGCGCGGTCTTCCTTTATGCCAAAGGGTACTACCCCGAGGCCAAACGCGCAGGGCTACTCAAGGAAACCGGGCTCCTTCAATAACCCGCCCGCACAAGGACCACATCGCGACAGCTTGGGTCCCTCTAAATCCTTGTGACACCGCAACCTTGTCCATAGACTGACACTGACAATCCCTTATCGGAGGCTCACATGGCCACCACCGGAGACGCAGCTGTCCACCCTATGGCACCACATTTCATTCCTTCGTGGATGCCGAATGCAGACGGATCAGATCCCTTCTTGATCGCGATGGCGGTCTTTGTTGTATTGCTGGTGCTTGGTGCCGGTGTGTTTTATCTGCGGTTGCACGCTTTGCCCGAACAAATGGCCCATGGCGTTGGCAGCACCCAAATCCAAATTATCAGCATTCTCGCATTGTTGGCGCTGTTCACCCACAACAACACTTTTTGGATTCTTGCCCTGCTACTGGCCGCGATCAACTTGCCTGACTTCCTGACACCACTCCAACGCATCTCGAACGCTCTAGAGCGCGCCACAGATTCGCCTCTGCCGCCATTTACAATGCAAAACACCGGCAATGGCACCGCCGACACGCCGACCGTAGCGCCAACGGAAACACCTCCAGAGCCTCAGGACACCGCGTCGCCTGATTCAGGCAAGGAGGGCTGATTGATGATTGAATTCTTTCTCTGCTCGCTCCTGACCATTCTGCCCGACTACCTCTACCGCCGCATGGCACAGGGCAAACGTTGGGGCACCGACCTGACTCTTTTCACCGTGTGGTACGAATTGCGCTGGGGCATTACTTCTTGCCTGATCCTCACCGTCAGTCTCATCACCCTGATTTTCTATTTCCACCCGTCCACAACCAGCGTCATCAGCTATTTCCGCGCCATCACGGTCATGCCTGAGGCACTTGGGCGCGTCGAAACGGTCTACGTGCGCAATGGCGACTTCGTAAAAGCCGGCGACAAGCTTTTCAAACTCAACGCCGACAAACCCGAAGCCGCGGCCGCAACTGCCCGCGCCAGCATTGCAGAAATCGACGCGACCATCGCCGTGTCCGGCGCTGAGTTGGAAAACGCCGAGGCCATCATCGATCAGGCCGAAGCGGCGCTAGAGCAGACCGAGGACGAGTTCGACCGCACAAACACGCTGTTTGAACGCGGCTCATCCGCAGTGTCGGAACGGGACGTTGAACGCCTGCAAAACGTCATGGACCAGCGCGAAGCCGCCGTTGAAGCCGCCGAAGCGGGCTTGAAGGCCGTGAAGAACAAGATTGAAATTCAGCTTCCGGCCCAACGTGCCAGCGCGGTTGCCCGTCTGGCTGAGGCTGACACGGCCATCGCCAAGACCACCGTCTACGCCAGTGTTGACGGGCACATGGAACAGTTTGCCCTCTTTCCGGGTGATCTCGTGAACCCGTTTGTGCGTCCAGCCGGTGTGCTCGTTCCGGCTGATTCCGGCGAAAACCGTTTTCAAGCAGCCTTCGGTCAGCTCACAGGGCCAGTTTTGTATGAAGGTATGCTTGCAGAAATCAGCTGCATGTCGCGCCCTTTCAAGATCTACCCAATGGTGGTCACGCAAATTCAGGATGTGATCCCCGCAGGTCAATTCCGCGCTCAGGAACAGCTGTTGGATCCCGCCAACAATGCCAAACCCGGCTCGATCATCGCCATCCTGGAACCTTTGTATCCTGACCAGACCGAGCTGATCCCACCCGGATCAAAATGCGTGGCCAACGCCTATACCAACAACCACGACAAGCTGGACGACCCAGCCTTGTCCTCGACGCAAAAACTAGCGTTGCATGCTGTCGATGCAGTCGGTCTTGTGCACGCGGCAATCCTGCGCCTGCAAACGCTCATGATGCCGGTTCAGACACTGGTACTCAGCGGCCACTGACCTCAAAAAGTACCGGCGCCACATCCGGCGCCGGTTTGTTCATTCTCCGAAATTGCCACCCACAGGGATTGGCGCCATTCGGATCAGCCGACTGTCCGCGACCGCCGCCTGCCGATGCGGCATTGCCGCGCGATATTCTGGGTCGCTCAGCATCGCAACAAAGGCCTGCGGGTTTGGATATTCCGCGATAAAGCACAAATCCCAGCTCTCCTCGCTTGGCCCGATCACCACCATCTCCTGCGCGCCGCGCCAGACGATTTTGCCGCCCAAACGCTGAAACACAGGCGCGCTTTCCTGACCATAGGCGGCATAAGCTTCCTTGCCGCTCAAAGCACGCCCATCTTCGTACTCAGCGGTCTCGCGCAGCTTCACAAGGTTCAACATATGGATCGGCCCCTCGCGATCCATCTCCTTGAAAGCCTCAAATGTTTCACGGTCAAATCCTGTGTGCCCCATCGGGTGGCTCCTCCTGTTTGACTTCACGGTGCCCGCCAACGACCCACAGCGTCAAACCAAACGCCCCGTCGCGCCCCAACGGCACCACGCCAAAAAAAAAGGCCGCCCCCGATCGGGAGCGGCCTTTCGCAATTTCTTTGCAGCGTAGGAGACTTATTCATCGTCCAGGGCTTCCACTGCTTTCTGCAATGCGTCCTTGTCGACTTCTTTCTCGGTGACTTCTGCCAACTCAAGAACGTAGTCCACAACCTTGTCTTCAAAGATCGGTGCGCGCATCTGCTGCTGCATCTGAGCATTCTGCTGCACAAATTCAAAGAACTGACGTTCCTGACCCGGGTACTGACGTGCCTGGTTCATGATCGCTTGTGTCATTTCCGCGTCGGTCACTTCGACTTCGGCTTTCTGACCCAGTTCTGCCAGCAGCAGACCCAAACGCACGCGGCGCTCGGCCAGTGCGTTGTGCTCATCGGTTGGTTCGATTTCCGGGTGGTCGTGGCCTTCCACGTCCGGGTTTTCTTCGTGCCACAGCTGATGTGCAATCTGGCCGGCTTCGGCTTCAACCAGCGACGGTGGCAGATCAAACGATACCAGCTTGTCCAGCGCATCAAGCAGACCGCGTTTGGTCACGGCGCGCGCGGCACCGGCGTATTCTGCTTCCAGACGCTCGGAAACCTGCTCCTTCAGACCTGCAAGGTCATCCGCACCAAATTTGGTCGCCAGCTCGTCGTTGATTTCCGCGGCAACCGGCTGCTTCACCTCTTTGATGGTGCAAGAGAACACAGCCTCTTTACCAGCCAGGTTTTCGGCGCCGTAGTCGTCAGGGAAGTTGACGGTCACGTCTTTTTCTTCTTCGGCCTTCACGCCCACCAGCTGTTCTTCAAAGCCGGGGATGAACTGGTTGGAACCCAGAACCAGCGGGAAGTCGTCGCCTGCGCCGCCGTCAAATGCTTCTCCATCGATGCGGCCCACAAAGTCCATGACAACCTGATCGCCGTCTTTCGCTTTGCTGCCTTTTTTGCGGGATTTGAAATCCTGCGCGGTCTCGGCCAGATTGGCCAGCGCTTCGTCAACGGCCGCGTCTTCCGCTTTAACAACCAGTTTCTCCAGCTTGATGCCTTTCAGCTCAACTTCTGGAATTTCTGGCAGAGCTTCATAGGACATTTCGACTTCTACGTCGGTGCCCGGCTTCCACTCTT
Source organism: Shimia sp. Alg240-R146 (assembly GCF_947331465.1). GTDB lineage: Bacteria > Pseudomonadota > Alphaproteobacteria > Rhodobacterales > Rhodobacteraceae > Shimia. The sequence goes on from NZ_CAMZOK010000002.1 coordinate 1,288,160, forward strand.
CGCCGTTTTTCATTTCGACTTTTGGCTGCATCGCAGGGCGATCGCCGCTGTCTTCAAAGTGCTGGTTCATCGCACCGTCAACAGCATCCTGCATCGCTTCACCAAGCAGACGCTCACCGTATTGCTTACGCAAAAGCGGCATAGGCACTTTGCCTTTGCGGAAACCTTTCATTTCGATTTCCGGCTGCGCTTCAACCAGCTTTTCGTTTACTTTGTCTTCCAGCTCCGCTGCAGTCACAACGATGTTGTAGCCGCGCTTCAGACCTTCGTTCAGCGTCTCGGTGACCTGCATCAGGATACCCCATAAGTAGCGGTGCGCGGGACTCGCCCCCGCGCACGGTCAAAAAAATCTGGCCTCTTCTAGTTGCCCACGCCATCCGGCGCAAGGGCAAAGGCAGCAAAAAGCAGCCCACTTGGCGGGTAATGCACACCGCCGACCCATCTGGGTTTCCCAGGGCCGCAAAATTGCTGATCAAAGCCACCAGCCCCCCAACAGTTTTGCGTGCGTTAGTTCGAAGCACTCCGTGGAAATACCTTTCGTATACGCACAAAATCACATATTCCTATTTGTAAATACGTATCCATGGGAGGTGGACTATGGCTGGTTCAACACGTCGGCACTTTTTGAAACAAGCGGCGAGCGTCTCGATTATAGGAGCGGTCCCGACTTTGTCGCTTTCAAAGACGTCTATCGGCAAAGGCAGCCTAATCACCGTCAGCGACGGACGCCTGATGTTGCCCACCAACATGGTGATCGGTGGCGTCCCTGCCACCGAAGCCACAGACATCCTCAAACTGCACGGCATCACCGGCAACGCGGTCACGCCCAACTGCAACACTTCGATTTACCGCGATGGCGAAAACACTGTTCTGTTTGACGTCGGCGCCGGACCGGATTTCATGCCAACGGCAGGACAGCTGACCGACAACTTGGCGGCTGCGGGCATTTCTCCCGAAGACGTAACCCACGTACTGCTTACGCATGCCCACCCTGATCACATCTGGGGGCTGCTGGACGACTTTGACGAACCGCTGTTTGCCAACGCCGCCCATTTCATCGGCCGCAAAGAATGGGACTATTGGTGGAACCCCGAAACAGTCAACACCATCGGCGATGCGCGCGTGACTTTCGCGGCTGGCGCCCGCCGCCGCCTTCAGATGATGGAAGACCAGTTTGAGCGGTTTAACGACGGTGACGAAGTTGTCAGCGGCATAGCCGCCCTCGCCACCCACGGACACACACCGGGCCACATGAGCTTTGAAATCCGCTCAGGCTCAGAAGCCGCGCTGATTATCGGCGATGCGATCGTGAACCATCATCTGGCATTCCACCATCCGGAATGGCCCACCAGCTCTGATCAAGACGCGGACATGGGCATCCAAACCCGCCTCGCCTTGTTTGATCGCATCTTGGCCGATGATCTATCGGTTGTCGGCTTCCACTTCCCGGGATCGGGCATGGGCCGCGTCGACAAATCCGCAAACATCTACCGCTTTATCGGAGACGCCACATGACCCGCACTCTTGGTCTTGTCACTATCGCGCTGACAGCGCTGCTGCCGTTAACGGCCACCGCCAGCGAAGATATTGCCGACAAATATCCCGGCTCACCGCTCTACTCAAAGCCCGTGGAAGTCATCCCGCACGTCTGGTCCGCCATCGGTGCCACCGCCCCGCCGACCTACGAAAATACCGGCCACAACAACAACCTCAGCTTCATCGTCACCGGCGACGGCGTCGTGGTGGTCAACGGCGGCGCGGCTTATGTGCTGGCACAAGCGCTGCATCAGGAAATTCAGGCCGTGACAAAGCAACCGGTCAAGCTGGTGATCAACGAAAACGGCCAAGGCCACGCGATCCTTGGCAACGCCTATTGGGCGGAACAAGGCGTGCCCATCCTCGCGCACGAAGACGCGGCGCATGAGATTGCGGAGTACGGCCCGCAAATCCTTGAGGGCATGAAACGCTACAACCGCGACAAGGCCGACGGCACAACCATCGTGCTGCCGACCGAGACCTTCACCGACAGAAAAATCCTTGAAATGGGTGGTTTCCGCATCGAAGTGCTGCACCTCGGCCCTGCGCACAGCCCCGGCGACATTTCTGTCTGGCTGCCCGACCAAAGCCTGGTGATCGCTGGCGACATGGCGTTTCACGAACGCATGTTGCCAATCTTTGACGACACAATGACCGCCGACTGGATCGAGACTTGGGACACCGCATTTGAACCTTTGAACGCGACCTACGTTATCCCCGGTCACGGGCACCCCACCAACATGGCGCAGGTGCGACGGTACACGCGCGACTATCTGGTCTACTTGCGTGGCAAAGTCGGCGAACATCTGGACGCTGGCGGCGATCTTGCAGACGCCTATTACGTGGACCAGTCACCTTATGCCCTGCTCGACACCTTCGAAGAACTCGCGACCAAAAACGCGGGCCGAGTTTATGAGCAGATGGAATTCGAATAAAGCCGGCGCAAAAGAGGACGGCCCATGGAAATTTTGATTGACCGCTTTGGCGAAGGCACTTTGATGCTGGCCATTGGCGCTGTTGTCGGGCTGCTGTTTGGCGCAGCCGCGTATCATTCGCGGTTCTGCTTGCGCGCCGCCACCGCAGAAGTCGCCCAAGGCCGCTTTGCTGACCGCATGGCGATCTGGCTGATCACCTTTTCCTCCGCGCTCGTTCTGGTGCAAGCGGCAATATTGTTGGACCTGCTTGATGTATCCGAGGCCCGCCAACTTGCAGCCACCGGCAGCCTGTCCGGTGCCATCATTGGCGGTTTGCTGTTTGGGGCGGGCATGGTCCTGGCCCGTGGCTGCGCCAGCCGCCTACTGATCCTGTCCGCCTCCGGCAACCTGCGCGCGCTGACTACCGGCCTTGTCCTGACCCTAACGGCCCAAGCCGCCCTGCGTGGCGGCCTTTCCCCCTTGCGCGAAACGCTGTTCTCGCTCTGGACAGTGCCAGGCGGCCCGACACGTCACCTGCTCGATATATTTGGTGTGAACCGTGTTACGATCGTGGCGGTCGCGGCGTTGGTTCTCGGCGCCGCTTTCCTGCACGGGTGGCGCCATCACATCAAACTCTCCGAACTTGCCGCCGCCGCCCTCGTCGGCCTCGCCATAAGCCTTGGCTGGTTACTGACCTATTCGCTTGCGTCGGCGTCGTTTGAGGTTGTGGCCATTCAATCTGTGACCTTCACGGGGCCCTCCACCGACACTCTCATGGCCTTCATCAACCAACCGTTTGTCGAGCCTGACTTCGGAATCGGCCTTGTGCCCGGCGTGTTTGTCGGCGCGTTTCTCGCCGCGCTCGTTCAAGGAGAGTTGCGAATACAGCGGTTCGAAAAAGACGTCCCAATGGAACGCTATATCCTTGGCGGCATCCTGATGGGGTTTGGCAGCATGCTGGCTGGCGGCTGTGCCGTCGGCGCTGGCGTCACAGGCGGCGCCATTCTGGCCCTCACGGCGTGGGTCGCGATCTTCTGCATGTGGCTCGGCGCGCTCGGAACCCAATGGATGCTGCGCACTCCGTAAACGGTCCCGCCAATTGGTCTCCGCCAACAAAAAAGGCCCGGCAGAAAAACCGGGCCCAATCAGCGATATCAAACCGATTTAGCTGCCGTTGGCCTCAGCTACGATCTCCGACAACAGATCCTCGACTTTCTGCATCACCCCGTCGGGATAATCACGGTGACCGATCTTAACCCCATCGCTGTCCTCGGTCACAAAGATCCCATAGGGACAATGCGCGATATTCATCGGATCCGCTTCCATTACTTCACGCGACACCACGGCCGAGCAAAACAAAAAGATATCCGCCGCGACAAAGATTTCCTTGTCGCTTCCGACGTCGGCGCCAGTCCGGTTAAGCATCTCGCCAACGTGGCTGACATAGTCAATCACAAGACCCCGGCCAACAATTGCGCTTTCAACAGCAAACGTTGCATCGTCAAAGCTGCCATCAAAAGCCACCGTGATCGCTTCATCCGCGGCAAGCGCAGACGCACAAACAAATGGCACCGCATAGATCAAAGATTTCATCATCTTTAGTTTCCTTTTCTCGTTGTCCAATGTTCGCGCGCTTTGTGCCCTGCCCGATACAAAACCGGACAGGGCGAAACCTAACTTAGCCAAGCATGTCCGCGGTGATGCCGCTATACCAGCCTTCGCTTTCCATATAGGTGGTCTTGCGCACATCGGCAGTCTCGCCGGTCTGGGATATAAACCCATCCACTTTGGCGATTTTGTCGGCGGTCGCCTCGTATGTTGCCCCGACTTTCACACCATCATCCGGCGCAATCAGCGACCAGCAGGTGTTGGAGAACTTGGCCGGGAACACTTTGGATCCGGTCAATGCACCGCGCACCGCATTGGCACAAACCTTTGCTTGGCTGTTGGCCGAGAAACCGGATTTGGGCATGTCACCCTGCGCGCTCGCATCACCAAGCACATAGACGTCGCCGTCCGCCTTGGTCGACATATCCGCCGCATTCACCGGAGCCCAGTTGCCATCGGTCACACCCGCCAGCTCCGCGATACGGCCTGCTTTCATGGCCGGGATCACGTTACAGACGTCTACCTTTGTTTCCTCGCCATCAATGGTCACGGTCATCGCGTTCGGATCAACCGACACGTTGCCGCCGCCAAAGTCGTCACCAATCCAGTCGACCATACCCTCATAGTGGTTGGCCCAACCTTCCTGGAACAGCGCCATTTTGGAAAACTTCGGCTTCGGATCCGCCACGATGATTTTCGCGGTTGGATTGTTCTGCTTCAGGAAGTGCGCAACCATCGACACCCGTTCATATGGCCCCGGAGGGCAACGGAACGGGTTGGGCGGTGCCACCATGGCAAACACGCCGCCTTCAGGCATCGCCATCAGCTGTGCTTTAAGCAACTCGGACTGCGACCCCGCCTTATAGGCATGTGGCATCGCGTTCTGTGCCGACAGATCCCAGCCTTCCACCGCGCCTTCGACAAAGTCGATACCGGGGCTCAGGATCAGCTTGTCGTAAGGCAACGTCGCGCCACCAGCCAGCGACACCGTCTTGGCGTCGCGGTCCACGCCAACTGCCCAATCATGCACGACATTCACGCCACCAGCGGCAAGCCCGCCGTATGTGTGGCCGATGTCTTCGATGTTTTTAAAGCCACCCAGATAGAGGTTGGAAAAGAAGCAGGTGTAATATTTGCGCGTCGGCTCGATCAGAGTGACGTCAATCGCGCCTTTGCTGTCTTTGGCAATATAGCGCGCCGCTGTTGCACCGCCGGCACCACCGCCGACAACCACAACCCGCGGTTTGCCCATCGCGCGAACCATCGGCGCCGACAGGGACGCAGCCGCAGCGGCAGCCCCCAGAAAAGTCCGTCTGTTCAAAGTCATTTTGTTTCCTCCCGTTTTGGTCCTAATGTTCATTCTTCCAAGGTCGCGAAATACGCGGCCAGTGCGGCGATCTCCTCATCGCCAAGCCGTCCCGCAATCATCTGCATCACAGGGTGAATGCGGTGTTTGGATTTGTAGGCATGCATCGCCAGCACGAAGTCTTCTTCCGGCCAGAGCACGATGGACGGAATGCCGTCGTCCCCGCCCGCGGACTGGTGGCAGGTGGTACATTCGCCGCTCAGGTATTGGCCGTATTCAGGATCGCCCTTAAGCGCCAGAATGGCCGGATCGAGGTCATGATCGACCCCTTGCGCCGTTGGGTCAGCTTCCGGAATATCCGCCGGATTGTCTGAAAACTGACGCAGGTAGGCGATCAAATTTGCACGATCCTCGGCCTTTTTCAGCCCAGGAAAACTCATGCGTGTGCGACTGACCATCGCTCGCGGATTTTCCAGAAACGCATCCAGTGACTCCGCGTGCCATACAAGCCCGCCGCCGCCGATGCGCTGGAAACCTTTGGAATAGTTGAACTCCTCATAGGTGGCGGCCTTGCGCCCGAACAAACCGTTCAAATGCGGCCCAATCCGATGCTCTGCCCCCTTGCCAACCTGATGACAGCCCTTGCATTTTTTGAACACCTTGGCACCCGCGTCGACGTTGCCGCCCTGCGCAAACGCGGCACCGCCCAGCGTCGCCAAACCGGCAACGAGGGCGGCCCCGAGGATCTGTGTCACGCGGACCATATCAGTCGTCTACGCTCTTGAGGTATTCGATGATCGCGGCCACGTCGGCCTCTTTCTTGAGACCGGCAAAGCTCATCTTGGTGCCTTTCAGATAGGCCTTGGGCTTGGTCAGGAACGCGGCCATCTCGGCTTCGTCCCACATACGGCCTTCATCCGCGGCAGCTTTAAACACCTTGGAGTATTTGAAGCCGTCAATCGACGCAAAGCCACGCCCCATGATGCCATTGAGTACCGGACCAGTCTTGTTCTTGGCCTTCGCGCCCACCTGATGGCAGGCCTTGCACTTCTTAAAGACCTTCTCGCCTTTCTTGACCAACTCGGGATCCAGCGCCGTCACGGCCTCAACAGGAGCTTCTTCTTCAACCACCTCTTCCACAACTGCTGCAGTTTGCTCTTCGCCTTCTGCCGCGCCTTCATCAGGAGTTACATCCAGAATGGACGCGCGCATGGTGATCTCGACGCTTTCCTTACAATCCGTCATGCACGGCTCAACCCGCCACATCGGATACTCCAAAGCTGCGCGGTCATCCTGAATGAAACCACCTTGATTGTGCATTTCAAACTCCGCGAAATTCTCGTGGCTCAGCTCGAAATCGTCATCCACCAGATCGTTGGAATACAGGATATAGGCCACAATGGCGTATACCTCATCCTCCGTCAGCGTCTGTGCCGCGCCAAATGGCATAGAGCGGTTCACATAGTCCCAAACTGTCGACAGATACGGCCAGTAACTGCCGACCGTCTTGACCGGATCTTTGTCCGCCAAGGTATCAAACCCACCGGCCAGAACCGGCCAGTTATCTACACCTTCGGCAAAATCACCGTGGCAGGATGCGCATTTCTCGGCAAAGACTTCCTCACCAGTGAATGCATCCCCACGGCCTTCTGGCAATCCCCGACCATCGGGCAGCACATCAATGTCCCACGCCGCGATCTCTTCGGGCAACGCAGGCCGCCCAAGACCCAGTGAATCGCCCGCAACAGCCGGGCTTGCCATCATCAAAACAGCGGCAGAAACCTTAAGAAACTTCGACATTTTCCGCCTCCCCTTTGGCGTTCAGGTACCAAGTCTGAATACAGTTGTTGTGATAGATCGAGTTCTCGCCTCGCACTTCGCGCAGCTGGTCTTTGGTCGGCTGCACATAGCCCGTCTCGTCCATGGCGCGCGCCTGCAACAACCAGTCCTCGCCCTGCCAATCAGTGTCGAGATAGAACCGCGTCAGCGCCTTGCTGTCGCCTTGGGTGGTGCCCAATCGCGCGGTTTCCCAAGATTTGCCGCCATCCTTGGAGACATCCACACGTGTGATGCGCCCATGGCCGGACCATGCCAGACCCGAAATCACCAGCGGCCCGTGGCCGTGCTTGATCGGCATTTGAGGGCTTGGTGAGGTGATGACCGACTTGGCGTCCATCTCCCACGTCCATTTGCGTGCGGTGCCGTCTTCCATGACATCTGTGTATTTGCTGGTCTCTTCGCGGCTTTCTACGGCAGCGTCCGTCACCTCGATGCGACGCAGCCACTTGATCCACATGTTGCCTTCCCAACCAGGAACAACCAGGCGCACCGGATAGCCGTGCTCTTTACGCAAGGCCTCGCCGTTTGCCTTGAACGCCACAAGCACATCGTCCAGCGCCTTTTCCATCGGAATAGAACGCCCGTTGGAACTTGCATCCGCGCCCTCGACATAGACCCACTTGTCCGCCAGATCGCCAGCAGCGCCCAGACCCGCCTCGTTCAGCAGCGCCCGCAGCGAGATGCCGGAATATTCCATGTTGTGGATCATGCCATGCGTGAACTGCACACCATTCAACTGGGCACCCGCCCATTCCATGCCGGTGTTCGCTGCACATTCGCAAAAATAGACGTGGTTCTCGCGCGGGAACCGCTCAAGATCCTCATAGGTGAACACCAGCGGCTGATCGACCAAACCGTTGATCATCAAACGGTAATCGTCTTTCTTCAGCTCGATTGCGCCGGAGTGATGGCGCTCAAACGCACAGCCCTGCGGCGTGATCGTACCATCCAGCGCGTGAATGGGCGTAAAGTTGATCGACGAAATCGGATCCGCCGTCAGCCACGGCACATTGCGCCGCACCACGTCACTCTCAAACTCAATCGGCAGGCCATAAGGCGTTTCATCGACGCCCTCGCCGGTGAACGACGCCCAATCCTGCACTTCCGTGATCAGCGGGTCTGGTGTGCCCGCACTTGCAGCTCCCGCTGCCGTTCCTACCACCGCGGCGGCGCCCCCTTTCAGGAAGGCGCGGCGCGACGTGTTATTCAACTCATCAGCCATCGTGACTTTACCCTCTTGCCTTAAACACCGACCACGTCGACGCTGTTGTTCTCCTGCACCGTGACGGTGCCCTGTTTGCGAATGTGATTTTCCACGACATCCCAGATCTGCGGACCCTCGGTGCCTTCGTTGACACTGGCCCACCCAGCCACGACGTAAGACTTCGCGGGATCAATCAGCTCACCGGTTTTCAGCAAGGTCATATTGCTGATCCGCTCGCCCTGCGGCTTGTTGATGTCGATGCGATAGCCCAGACCACCGGTGCGCACCATGTCGCCACCCTGCTGGTAATAAGGGTCCGGATTAAAGATGTTGTCGGCAACGTCCTCCAAAATGACCTTGATGAATTCACCAGTCATTTCCGAGCGATAGGCCTCACCATACGTCATCGAGGTGACGTTCCAGATGTCCTCGCGGGTGATGTCCTGACCCGGGATCAGGCTTGGCCCCCACCGCACGCCGGGGCTCATTGCGATCTCTGCATCGCGCTCCGAAATCAGCGCATCACAGATCAGATCATCCCAGCTGCCATTGAAATTTCCGCGACGATACAAAAGCGAGTCCGTCTTGCCGATCACCTCGGCCATCTCCGCCTCATAAGGTGCGCGCTGCACGTCAATCAGCTTGGACACCTCGGCATCCGGCGTGATCACATCCGAGAAAATCGGGATCAACTTGTGGCGATAACCCATCATCCGGCCGTCGCGCACATCCAGATCGATGCGGCTCACGAATTTGCCGTTGGATCCCGACGGCACAACAATGGTCGAGCCCGACACCACCGGTTCCGGCAGCGCATCATGGGTGTGACCCGACAGGATTACGTCGATCCCTTTCACCACCGTGGCCATTTTCTTGTCCACATCGAAACCGTTGTGAGACAGCACGACAACGCAATCCGCGCCCTTGGCTTTCACCTCATCAACCATCTTCTGCATGTGCTCATCGCGAATACCGAAGCTGTATTCGGGGAACATCCAGCCGGGGTTGGCTATCGGCATATACGGGAAGGCCTGCCCGATCACCGCGATCTTGGCGCCACCGCGCTCAAAGAATGTGTAGGGCGGGAACAGCTCAGCAGGCTCATCCCACTCGCTGTCAAAAATGTTCTGACCCAGGGCCGCGAACGGCAGGTTTTCCACAATTTCGTTGACGCGGTCGCTGCCCAGCGTGAACTCCCAGTGAAACGTCATCGCATCAGGCTTCAGCGCGTTCATCACATTGACCATGTCCTGGCCCTGCGTCTGATAACAAGTATAGCTGCCATGCCACGTGTCACCGCCGTCTAGCAGTAGCGCATCAGGACGGTCGGCCCGAATGGCGTTGATCACCGTCGCAACGCGGTCCAACCCGCCGACACGGCCATAACCCTGCGCAAGAGAAGAGAAATCACCAGCGCTGAGCGCGTAATGCGAGGGGGAGTTTTCCTCAATGCCATAAGCTTTGCGGAAGTCAGCGCCGGTGATGTGCGGAACCGCGCCTTTGTTGCCGCCCACCCCGATATTGACCGAAGGTTCGCGGAAATAGATCGGCTTCATCTGCGCGTGAATGTCGGTGATGTGGATCAATGAGACATTGCCGTAGGTCTGAAACTCCAACAGCTGATCTTGCGTCAACGCCTGCTGTGCCGCCAAACGGGCCCAATTGCCAAAACCGGATGCGCCGACCAAAGCCGAAGCCGCCATCCCTACTTGCAGAAAGTCACGACGCGAGATCATCAGACTGATTTTCCTTATATTCGAATATGTGAATGTGTGGATCGTAAAAAAGAGGCCCGACGCTCCGGGCCTCTCAAATCTTAGTTGCGGACCGACGGGCCCTCAACGCTCAACCCGTTGCCGCGGGAGGCAACATAGAGTTCCAGCGCGATGAATTCTGGCGAACCGGGCTTGAATGTATGCGCCCGTGTGTCCCGCACGCATCCCTTAAAACGGGCATGTACAGAATTCAGCTTGGTGTTTTTCAGACGGTAAGTCGGGAAACCGTTGATCTGGCCTTGGCTCAAGTGATCGGCTCGGATCATGTTGCCATAGTTGTCCTCGTGGCAATTCGCGCAGGACAATTCCAGCTGACCATAGCGGGTATAGTAGATCTCTTTACCCTGCTCCCATGTCTCTTGGGCCGGACCGTCGATCGCCACACTGATCGGCATGCCCCGGCTGACCGAAGACAGCAAACCCACCATCGCGGCCATGTCGCCTCCGGTGTATTTCAAAGGCTCAGCACCCATCTGGTTTTCGCGGCAGTCGTTGATTTGCATCTCCAACGTACGCACTTCGCCTGCGCTTTCGTTCCACTTGGGATAGACCGCGCGCACGCCCTTGAGGTTTTCCACGTCCTCATGGCAGCTCGCACAAGCCTTGCCTTCGGTGCCTTCCGGCTTGTTCCAGTCTTCACTTGCCTTCTCGACAAAGATCATTGCCGGGTTGTCAAAGTCATCCATCTGAAACGCTTGGGTTTCATCGGACCGGAACCGCCAGCCGGAATACACAGTGTCGACGTATTCCAGATGCTCTGGCGCCGCCGCCTCAGTTACCATCTCGATTTCGCCGTTCACAACCAGCTGGTCGTCATCGGCGTCCGCGAATGCAGTCGTGGCAGCCATCGCAGCCACAACCGTCAATGTGCCGGCATATGTTTTTGCTCGCTTCACGTGATCTCCTCCCTTTTTCCCCAAGATCAGCTGACAGCGATCTGTTTGGCGGTTTCGTAGACGTCGCCGTCATCGTCATACCAAGTGAACTTGAACTCGCCGCTTTCCGGCACAGTCGCGTCAAACTGGAAATAGGGGTTTGTCGAAATCGCCGGTTCCAGCGTAACGTCGATTACGTTCTGACCGTTAAAATCGACCACGAAACGGTTGATGATCGACCGCGGGATCAGATTGCCGTCGCCGTCTTTGCGCTGGCCGCTTTCCATTTTGTGGCTGATAAGCGTCTTGATGGTGATCTCGTCGCCAGCTGCTGCTGTTTTCGGGACCTTAACGCGGGGTTTTACTCCAGATGCCATGATATCTCTCCTTGTCTCTGGATCAGCCGCCGCAGCCGCCGATGGTCACTTTTACGTTGGCCATTGCTTTCTGGAAGGAGCCGTCTTCCATCTGGGCAAGCGCTACAACATTCTGGGTTTTCGCCAGCCGGATACGGGTCGATGCCGCCCGCGTCGGGTTCAGCGGACCGAAATTCACGGTCGCCACCGCAGGCGTCGGGTTGCCATCAGCAAAAATCACAACCATCGCAGCACCCGGCGCGCTGACTTCGATCGGAACAGTGTTGCCGTTCTCCGCAATTTCAGGGGCTGTCACCACCAGATCACCCGTGCCGACTTCTGCACCTTCAGTGATCTTGGCAATTTCATCATCGGTCAGGGACGCCATCGCCGGGCTAACACCCAGTGCGGTCAAGCCCATGCCGACCGATCCCATGACAAGCAAGTCTCGCCGTGTCAGTTGCATTGTTCTCTCCTCAAGTCTTAGAAATCACTCTTCTTTGAGCGTCATCAGGTAAGCGACCACATCCTCGATCTGCTGTGCAGACAAGAGTGGTTCTACGTCTCCCTCGTGGGCTTTGCCGCTATATGCGTTGCCCAGCCGAATAAAGCCTTCGGTCTTGTAAAAAGATGGCATGACGGTTTCGTCAAACATCATCTTGGCGTTTGCCACGATCCCGCGCAGCTCCGCCTCTGTCCAGCGATCCGCGACGCCATCCAGCATCGGGCCAACCTCGCCGTGGAACGGCAACATATTCAACGCCGACACCTCGTGACAGGCGATGCAGTTGCCGGCGCCTTTGTTCATGATCTTTTCGCCGCTGGCCACGTCGCCAGCCACGCCAGTCAGAGACTGCGCGACTGCGCCATCCTCAAACACAACTTCTGTCGGTTTGGTCTCGCTTGCCTGCGTCATTGCCGCACAGACAGCCAATACCGCAGCTCCTCCAAATGCACGTTTCATGCGCCCTCCTCAAGACGATTCCTTCCGGTGTCACTCAGTAGACTACGGCACACAATCGCAAGAACGCAACAACAAATTCAATTACGTGAATTTTTATATTTGTTCACATGAAGCGAATTCAGCGCAAGATTATTGCTGCAAGCGCAACCTTTTTCTGCCCCGCAGAAACTTAACCGCCCTGTTCGGCAAATTTGCGGGCGTGGTACTTCTGAAACGGCTCCTCGCTGTCATAGCCCCTTTCCACCACCCAACTCAGCAGGTTCAGCGTTGTCCACTTGCCAAAGGCCCCGGGCATATTGGCTACAGCAGCCTGTGGTGCCGTGACATCTTCGGCCACCTCTTCCGGCAAGAAAATCATGTTGGGCGTGAACAAGGCCCCCCAGCGTTTGACCATGTCCTTTTCCGGCATGGTAACGCCGTCAAAATCCGTAACCTCCACATCGCCAAACATGTTGATCTGAACCACAAAATACTTTTCGCGCAAAAGGTCTGCGACCTTTGGCACCACAAACACCTCTTCGTGCATCTTCTTGCAATAGACGCAGCCGCGCTGCTCGATCACCAACAACATACGTTTGCCCTCTGCGTTGGCCTCTTCAAGGTCTTCGCGCAGATCCTTGAATGTGTCGCGCATCCAATCCGCCTTGTGCAAACCATCGTCACCCAATTCAGCCGCCAAAACCGGCACTGCCAGCACCACCGCTACCACAGCGGTCGCAATCCGTTTCATCAAACGTGTCATGTCAAAATCTCCCTCACCCAAGTCCACCAAACCAAGGCACGGTTTCCAGCATCCATTGCGCGATAACGTTCACCGAATTGGTGGCAATCAACACGCCAAACAGAATCAAAAACACGCCCATAATCTTTTCAACCGTGCCCAAATGCCGCCGGAACCGCGCCATCCAGCGCATGAAGGGCCCGACAAACAGCGCGGCCACCACAAACGGCAACGTCATGCCGACGCCATAGGCAAACAACAAACCCGCGCCCTGCGCAGCACTGTCCTGCCCCGCCGCCGTGAACAGGATCGCCGCCAATACCGGCCCCACACAGGGTGTCCACCCAAAGGCAAAGGCTAGCCCAATCACATAGCCCCCCAGATAACTCACGTTCGAGGTGTTGCCGGCCTCCATGCGAAACTGCCGGTACAGAAAGCCGATCCGCACCACGCCCAGAAAATGCAGCCCCATCACGATGATCAAGGCCGCCGCCAGCCAGCGCAGCACATCAAAATATTCGCGCACCATCTGGCCAAACACTGTCGCCGTCGCGCCCAATCCCATAAACACAGTGATCACGCCCAACGCAAAACAGATCGCTGTCAGCACCGCGCGCCGCCGCACCTGCGGCGTGATTTGCGCGCTGCCCGAGATCTCCGACATGCTCACTCCGGCCAGATAACTCAGGTAGAACGGCACAATTGGCAGAATGCAGGGCGACGCAAAGGACAACAGCCCTGCCACAAGCGCTCCCAAAAACGTGACGTCGAACATCGCAGGCCCAATCTTGATAAATTCAAATATTAGATTATGATTGTTCGTGAATTCAGGTCAACAGGGAGAGTTGCGTGCTGCGTTCCATAAAAGCACTGCTTATAGGCGTGGTGCTTCTCTTGCCGTCTGCGGCGTTTGCCGACACCTATCTTCTCATGGCCGAGGAGAAAGGCTGTATGTATTGCGCGCAGTGGAACGCCGAGATCGGTCCTATTTATCCCAAAACCGACGAAGGCCGCGCTGCACCGTTGGTGCGCTATGACCTACACACCGACAAACCCAAGGTGGAGTTCTCCGGACGCGTACACTATACGCCAACCTTCATTCTGATCGTCGACGATCAGGAAGTTGGTCGCATCGAGGGCTACCCCGGAGAGGATTTTTTTTGGGGATTGCTTGCTAAATTGCTGGAACGCGCCGACATTGATTCAAATTCGCAACCCCGCCACTCCGGGACATGACAGATGACTGAACCGCTACAGACCTCCATCCAAGACCCCACGCCCTCGCGCCTGCCGGTGTTTGACGAAAACACCTGCCCCGAGGACATGGCCAAAATGATGTCTAACGCACAGCTGGCGTCCAACTTCCTCAAGGCAATCAGCCACGAGGGCCGTTTGATGATCCTGTGCCAGCTGGCGTCGGGAGAAAAATCGGTCACCGAACTCGAGGATTTGCTGGCCGCACGACAAGCGGCCGTGTCCCAGCAACTTTCGCGCCTGCGTCTTGAAGGGCTGGTAAAACCCCGTCGGGACGGCAAAACCATCTACTATAGCTTGACCGATGACCGTCCTCGGCAAATCATAGAGGTTGTCTACGACCTCTTCTGCAAAGACGACTGAGGTCCGCTCCCTTTTGCATCCGGACCTGGGGAGGAGCCCGCATGCTGGATATTTTGGGCGAGGCCAACGCGGTCGCGCTGCTTGGATTGCTCGGAGGCATGCTGCTTGGATTGGCGGCCCGCATTGGTCGTTTCTGCACACTCGGCGCCATCGAAGATCTGCTCTATTCCTCAGATGACAGACGCATGCGCATGTGGGGCGTCGCTATTGGCGTCGCCATCATTGGCACGCATATTGCGATGCACTCTGGCGCTATGGCCTCCAGTGAGGCCGCATATCTGGATCGTGTCTGGAACCCTTTTGCCACCATCGTCGGCGGGCTGATGTTTGGCTATGGCATGGCGTTGTCGGGCAACTGCGGCTACGGCGCGTTGGCCCGTTTGGGCGGCGGCGACATCCGCGCCTTTGTTATCGTGATTGTGCTGGGTCTGTCGGCCTATGTGGTAATGTCCGGCCCTCTGGCCCATGCCCGCATCTGGCTTTTCCCGGTTGAGGAAGGCGCAGCAACTCCGCAAGGCTTTGCCTATCTCCTCAAAACAAAACTTGGCGTCTCGCCTTTGCTCACCGGCCTTTTGGCAGGCGGTGGCATTCTTGCAGTCTCGCTTGCGTCAAAACGCATGCTGACCTCGCCGATGATGATCCTATGGGGCGTCGCCGTTGGCACTGTGATCGTGTCCGGTTGGGTCGGGACCTATTGGGTGGCCAACGTCGGATTTGGCAATGAGCCGGTGGAATCGCACTCTTTTGCCGCCCCGATTGGCGACACCATCTACTACGCCATGACCGCCTCCGGAAACATGCTCTCCTTCAGCGTCGGCTCGGTGGTTGGCGTGGTGCTTGGCGCTTTCCTCGGCTCCATCCGCAAAGGTCACTTCCGCTGGGAAGCCTGCGATGATCCCCGCGAGCTCAAACGCCAAATGTTCGGCGCAGCCTTGATGGGTCCCGGCGCTATTCTCACCATGGGGTGCAGCGTCGGTCAGGGTCTGTCTGCCTTCTCGGTGCTTTCTTTCAGCGCCCCAGTCACCTTCATCGCTATCATGGCCGGCGCCGCACTAGGCCTGCGCCATCTGATCGCCGGCCTGCATTTCGCGGAATAGACCAACTGGTCAACTCGTGCGGCCGCGGCGTTTTCTTTTTTGTGAGAAAATGGTGCGGGTGAAGGGACTCGAACCCCCACGCCTCGCGGCGCCAGAACCTAAATCACATGATGAAGACATGAAAACAATCACTTAGCTTCCTGAGTTCACAGGACATAAAGGAAACAAAGAGTGAAAGTGTGAAACACTTATCCCAGCCCCCTTGGCTTGGATCAGGGATCGCAGTTCGGTTATCGTGACTTGGATCAATGGGCCTATAGACCGAGCATGGTTATAGGCTTCGCCCGTCCTGTAACGTTATCCGCTCACTCGCGGAAACGTTCCGTCTTGTCCCTGATAAACTTGGGTGCATCGATATCAGTCATGACGGAGAGTTGGCAGGTTTGGTGACTTGGCAGCTCTAAAACCAAAGGCACCCGAAATTGGCCTGTTCGACTGCAATGGTTGCGGGAGCTTGATACCACCGAAAGTTAACCACCGGTCATCCGCCAGTATGGGCGGTAACCGGTCATTCGCCGCAGCCGCGAGCCAACCTGGCCGCAATCATCAAAGCCGCCATTCAATCGGTGCAATTTCCGGGCTCGGCTCTGCACCGCCGCAAGTCGGCATCGAGCCCGAAGAGGACGTATCATGAAGCCCTTATTTAACTGAAACAAATCCCGGAAACGCGGCAAGGTATACCTGACTTTTCAAATGACACAGGTCAGTCAATCTTATAATCAAGGCTATGTATCGCATTCTACCAAGCCGGACGAAATAAGCGACCACGTCGTTTTTCGAGCTTGGGTTCAGGAGAAACTAATGAAATCAGGGGCAATTGCTCTTCTTGGCGTCACTCTGCTTTCGGCTTGTGAGTTGGCGGCAATTCCAGCCGCGCCAGTTGTTGGAGCAATAATTGCCGTCGACTATCTTTCAAAATCCCTTCCAAAAGTCGATCAACCCTTGAAGGTTATAGGGCCTTCGGGAAACACTTTGGCTGAACCTTTTGATCCGTCGACCAAACCACGCAAAACCGTACGTATTTCCTCTTCAGCACTGACTTGCGTTGGAAGCACTCGCATCAAATGCAATACAGGTCAAACAGGCGCAGTTTCCATCGTCTCTGCTGCGCAGCTAGGTTCGAGCCTATTTTCCGCGGACCTGAAGTTAAGTGCCAGCGACACAGTGCAGTGTACAGGGGACTTTTACTCCACTGACGCATCTGCAGGTCCTTTTGGAGTCGATTGTACTTACCGGCTTCATGAATGGGCCGACTTCACAAAGACAGACAAAGTTTGGGTGGCAATTCAGGTTAAGGGTGGTGCCGCCGTGGTTCAGAACACTTCATCCGGTTCGTCACAAGTCACGCTTTGGATACCACCCGCTACCTGAAGCGCGTTGCTGTTCACAGAGAACTGCAGCGACGTGGAGAGGAGGGAGATCATGTGGAACACCTGAGAATTTCTGAAGGAGGCAACCGACCTCGGTGGAAAATGCGGGCAGTGCTTCAAAGCGCTCTGCAACTTGTCGCTTCCACATTGTTCTGCGTCAGTCTAACTCTCGCCGCTCAACCGGCTTCCGCAAAGAGTTACGCAATTCGATCTATTAAAGTCGAGTTTGCCGCAAAGGACGAATGGGTAATCAAAGACAGTTTTACGGGAAATGAGTACATCCACATCGTCGATCCCGCCAAGTTCGGGCTTACGGAAAGACGCGTCATCCGCGAATTGGAGGGCATCCTGTCATCTGTTTTGATTGATGCAACCAAGGACCGACGTGTTTCTGTCGATGCAAAAGTTGTAATAACTACATTCTCGCTCGGAGATGAAATTGTCAGGCACTGCCGACTAGTAAGTGACGAGTGCGACGAGTACCTGGAACCCTCATCAATTGCGTGTCGAGTTTATCTCATGGACTCCGAAACTGGAGAACTCATGAAAAAGGTAAGTGTTGTTAGCAATGTAGTTCGCTCTGCAACGATCCCTCGTGCGTACAAACAACTGCTGACCGAAATCGCGAAGACAGCTCAGCGCAAATTGACCCGCTGACTAGTCAGCGCAGACATTGAAACGTCTCCCAACCAGAGTACTTTGTCGCCACCGATCTGGGCCAAGACGATAACCACCAGCTCCTCAGAGCAACCGTTCAATCAGCCTTCGAGCACTACGCCGCAGCGAATGCCTAGTTTGTCCGCGCTGCCGTCATTGCCCTGATGGAAATGGTGCGCCACCGACGAATGGCCGCAATGCGAAAGCTGCGCCGCAGCGATTGACGACATGGTGGAAGTACGCTCAGGGCCGTCTGTGAAGACGGCCCTTAGATTTAGATTTCTATCGCCTCGGCAATCGCCAAAGCGTCTTCCAGTTCAACACCGAGGTATCTGACTGTACTGTCCATCTTGGTGTGTCCAAGCAGGAGCTGAACAGCACGCAGATTGCCGGTCTTCCTGTAGATCTGAGCAACTTTCGTCCGCCGCATCGAATGGGTTCCGTACGCACTCGGCTCCAGCCCGATTGATTTCACCCAATCTCGCACCAGCCGCGCATATTGCCGTGTCGAAATGTGTAGCCGTTCATGGAAGCGCCCTGGCCAAAGGAATTCGGAGCCGACCATTAGTGGTTCCTCCATCCATCTCAAAAGCGATTTCCGCGTCCCCTCGGTAATCTCGAACCGGACAGGTTTCCGTGTCTTGCTTTGAATGATTGAAGCCCGCTCCTTGACCTGACCTGCGGCGTAAACGTCCGCCACCATCAGTTTGACCAGATCGCACCCCCTAAGTTTGCTGTCGATGGCAAGATTGAACAAAGCGAGGTCGCGGTGATTTTCAGCGATTTCCAAGCGCACACGGATTGCCCAGACATGCTTGGGCAAAAGTGGGCGTTTCTGCCCGACAATGCGGCCTTTGTTCCAGGCAGGGCGACATGCTCGAATGGCGGGTAAGTTTGGTGTTTGCATGGTGGATCCTCCGATCCGCCACTCCCTCCCACGGCGACAACCCGACGTTGACCTGGCCACCATATCACAGGATGCTGTACGGCCTCCGAGATCCGCTCCGAGCCCACACTTACCGATGCTGCATGATGCCCCAATGACAGCAAAGCGCAGGAAGCGGAGTTTGCAAAGTCTGGCGAAAGGCCCATACGGGACCCTCAAGATTCTTGCGGCGAATGGCTGGTTGGTTTCTAAAGCAGCCGCATCATTAAGATTTAAAAGACGCGGCTGCTGCTCTTTGCCTATACAGATGCAGGACGGCTGGCCCAGCACCTTACCAACTAATTCAGCGTGTTCTTATAGATCACGCCGTTCTTCATGATCAGATCCATCGCCGGGATCTCTCCGGGTTTGCGGTCCGGTGCTTCAAACAATTCTTTGCTGCCACCAATCAAAGTGATGTCTTCCAGCGGATTACCATCGATCAACAAGATGTCAGCATATGCGCCTTCCGCGATCACACCGAGGGAGCCGGCCGGATATGGATTCTGGCCGCCCGTGAGAGCGGCGAGATCGCCGCCGATGGAGGTCATGGATTTCAGCGTCTGCAAAGTACCAAACTTGTCGGCCCAAAACCAAATCTCGTGATCGCGGTTGCGGATCGCGTTCGCTGGCGTAACCGTGACGGTATCTACGCCAAAGGTGGTCTTTTCCAAAAGTTTGGGAAACTTCAAAAGAATATCTGGTATCCGAGCCATACCCTGAGCAACAAGCATTGACTTGGCTTTGTTCACGGAAGGCTCTGGACCAAACGTGCGCTCGATTGCTTCTGGAGAAGAAACCGAGAGTTGCGGATTATAGAACACGCCTGCTTCGACCATCATAGCTGCTGTTTCCTCATCGAGAAACTGGCCATGCATTATCTCACCCAGGCCGAGGCGCAAGCCGCGTTGAATATCGAGTGGGTTGTTCACATGCGCCGTCGCGTAGGTGCCCCAATCGTTTGAGGCGCGGACGACCGCTGTTACCTCCTCGTCAGTGCCCTGAATCGTATGCAAGCCGTCCTTGGACGAGAAGACGCCGCCGCTCATCATCATCTTGTTCAACACTGCCCCGTTCGCAAGGTTCTGTCTTGCCGCGCTCAACGACGCATCGTATCCATCAACGACATATGCCAGACCAAGCTGCGCGACTTTGCCGGTGTTTCGGCTTTCGAGCGTGTTTTGCCCCTTCAGTCTCCAGTCACCATGTCCGGAAGTTTGGCTGATCACCGCGCCAGCGTGGTAAATCCGAGGGCCAATTGCAAAACCGCCGTCAATCGCACGGCGAATTCCAACCTGCAATGCACCGACGTCCCGCACGGTTGTGAAGCCATCCATCAAGATGCTTTGAGCCGTAAATGCTGCCATTGCCCCGACTTCTTGCCAGTCACGGTCCTCAAATGTATCGTAACCACCCACCATATGTTGCATATTCAGATGCACGTGACTCTCTATAAGTCCCGGCATCAATGTGCGACCACCACCGTCGATAACCGTGGCATCCGGTGCATCAATGGCGTCCGTTGACACGGTCTTGATCAGGTTGCCTTCGACCAGAATATTTGCGTCGTCAATCAGCGTTTCATTCACCCCATCAAAGACATTTACATTTGTGAATAGCGTCTGCGCTGGCGCGTCTTGAGCGAATGCCGCACTGGACGAAAGAGCCACAGCAGTCGTAAATGCTGCGATCCTAAACATGTTTTTTGACAGGATTTTCATTGTATTCCCCTAAAAAGGCCGAAACCGAAATTGATACACTAGCCTGTGCAGGATGCCTGAAGTTTGACTGAATTACCTGACATTTCATCGCAGCAGGTCACGAATAGCGCGCCAAAATGTCAGGTTTGGCAAACTAACTTCATCACTATTCTGTCGGGTCGCCTATAGTGACTCGTACATGATAAAAGAGGGCATTCCATTGGCAACAGATCATGTTCATAAGGACGTGGCGATGGTTCGGGCAACTGTATTGGGTCCGGTCGTTCAAGCACTGAAGGCCCGTGGCGAAGACACTGACGCTTTTTTGTCGGTTTTTGATCTTTCCCAAGCACTGGTCAAGGATCCAACATTCTATATTCGAAATGATGTTGTTTATCGCGCGTTCGCGGCGGCGGCCAAGCTGCGAAAAGACCAGAGTTTTTGCGCGTCAGTTGGACGTAACATAAACCTGACTGAATTCCTGCCGTTCGGCGGCCCCCTCAAAGAAGCAACGACAATTGGTGGGTTTTTCTCTCGCTTCACGCAAGCCGTGTCCAACGAGACGACCTCAGTGTCGCAAAGCCTGTTCATTGAAGATTCCACAGCCTATTTCAGCGCTAAACGTAGGTTTGCCCCATCAGCGTCACCGGCCCACTGCGATGGATTTATGATAGGGATTTGGATCACATTCCTCCATGCAGCGCTGGATTTCCGTTGGGATCCGTCTTCTGTATTGGTCAGAATGTGCGATCCGATTGTTCTACCGCATGAGTTTCACGGGATCCGGGCGATAAGGAGCAACGACCGCGGCTTTTCCATCCGGTTTCCTTCTGCGTGGCTCACGATGCCGCTGAATGAAGAGGTTTCATCCGAACCCACGGATGATTTGGTCGGCGCGCAACTTGATATGCTGGCACCACGAGGATTTGTCGAGGCCATTCAGGTAATTCTCAGGAAGCATATTTGTGAAGCCGACCTGAATGTGGATAAAGCGGCTGAGCTGTGCGGGTTTTCAAGATCTGCACTGACCCGCAGGTTAGCCAAATTTGATACGACCATTGTCGACATTCTTACAGACTTGAAAATGGAGGCAGCCAAGGACGCCTTGGCCAACTCCAACGCTACAGTCCAGAACATTGCGCTAAGCCTAGGCTATTCTGACGCAACCGCGTTCAGCAGGGCGTTCCGCAAACGTACCGGGCGATCTCCCCGTGCTTACAAGCTATCGACCAAATCAAAGGAAAATTTATGATGATTGTGATCATCAAGATCTTGCTGACCGCATTCTTTCTGTTTGCAAGTTCGATCAAGATATTCGGCTGGCAGGACAAGATTTTCCAGATCCAGCTCGAGATGTTCAAAAGCTACGGCCTGAACCGAACCATTATGCGATTGGTCGGCATTGTTGAGTTATTTGGCGCACTTGCAATCTGGCTTTCGGGGACACTCCTCGCTCCACTTGGGGCAATGGCGCTGCTGGCGACTTCGGTGGGCGCCGTCGGGTGCCATTTGATTTTCGACACCTGGAAACAGGGTGTGCCAGCAATGGTAACCGGTACGCTCTCCGCTATCATTTTGTGGAGCAGTAAAGGACTAATCTTGGCGCTGCTCTAACTGGTACTCCAAACCGCAAGCCGCCATTTGTTTCACGTGCGGCGAATGGCGGGCGTCCGACCGGCGTGCAGATCGGCCATGTCAGCTTTGGGCTGGGAGCTGACCTCCGGGAACAAATGCGCTCTCCAAAGTGCGCATGAAAATCTCCGAAGGCCGAGCCAACGGCGGCTCTGCGCAGATAGTGAGCTTTGCAAAGTCCGTCTTCCGGCCTGGGAACACAGCCCACGATTGCTGCGATGCCACGTGAGAAGCGGTCATTGATGACAGGTGCGGTGAAATCTTGGGGTTGGAGGGCAGCAAAGCGGGACTATGCAGCCATTGCCGGGACACATTACGACCCAAGCGATAAATCTGATGGTATTGCGCAAACCGGCAAGATGCACTGGCTTCCAAACTCAGCGGCCTCCTGAAACCCGCCGACTTTCTGGACGAGATGGCCAACCGGTCGTTGGCCGACACCATCGACCGCCAGACAAATGCGTCGTATCGAGATCAACCCCACTGAGAGAACCGCATTGCCCGCTCACTGGGGTCGCGGTGTCGACAGCTGTCAATGTTGCTGATCCGCTGCCAACGCAAATAGGTTGAAAACGGCCATAAGGGCGTTCACACTCTTTTTAAGACAGTATTGCTGGAGGAATATTAGATGAAATTTCTATGGACGACTGCTTTTTGCCTTATTGGTTCTGCGGCGGCAGCTCAGAACGACACCCAAGCAATCCTGATAACCAATATTCATCTGTTCGATGGTGTCAGTGCTGCAAGGCTTGAAAACGCAAACGTGCTGATTGATGGCCATATTATTTCTCGGGTTTCGACCGATGAAATTCAGGCGGATGGCGCGACGGTAATCGATGGCCAGGGCGGTACCCTTATGCCGGGGTTGGTCGATAATCATGTTCACTTGTCGATGGTCACTGTCTCTATTCCTGATCTATTGTTTGGTGAGCCCACGTATCCTCTCGTCCGTGCTGTACGCGATGCCGAAGAGATGCTTATGCGTGGCGTCACAACCGGCCGTGACATGGGGGGAAACATCTTCGGCCTGAAAAAGGCGATCGACGAGGACATCGTCCCAGGTCCAAGGATTTATCCATCAGGGCGCTTCCTGTCTCAAACGTCTGGTCATTTTGATTTCCGCACGAAGGCCGAAACCCATCGCGCATTCAGCAATATTGAACCGACACCAGATCGACTGGGGTGGGTTTACACAGTCGATGGTGTGCCGCAAGTTCTTGCCGCGGCACGCGAAAACCTGCGGTTGGGCGCATCGCAAATCAAAATCGCCGCGGGCGGCGGCTACGCATCGCCGACTGATCCACTTCTGTCTACTCAGTTCACCTTTGAAGAGATGAAGGCAGCGGCGGATGCGGCTACGGATTTTGGCACCTATGTGACGATGCACGCCTACACCCCGACCGCAATCAATCGGGCGATCGACGCGGGAATAAAAGACGTTGGTCACGGTCAGTTGCTTGACCGGGAAACTCTCGAACGCATGGCCGCAGAAGGCGTGCACCTGAGCACACAGCCATTCACCGTGTGTAACGAACCGCAACTTGACGCTTTCTCGAACGCGAAACTGAACGTCGTGTGCCAAGGCACCGCAAACATGTATAAGATGGTGAGCGAGATGCCGGACCTGAACGTGACCTGGGGTACGGATCTTTTCAACGTCCCGGACGCATCCGATCAAGTCGAACAGCTAGAACGGCTACTGGAATGGTTTGAGCCAGTCGAAATTCTCAAACAGGCAACCGGCAACGCAACAAGCCTTTTGGCGATGAGCGGAGACAAGAACCCCTACCCAGAGGGACCGATTGGCCGGATCGTGGAGGGTGCGTATGCGGACCTGTTGATCGTAGAAGGCAACCCGCTAGCAGATCTGTCAGCGGTAACTGACGCAAGCAACATCATGCTGATTATGAAAAACGGGGTAGTTTACAAAGACGTGTTGAACTAGGCCGAAAACCCGCTGCAACCAACCTCCCAAATCACTAAAGTGCGCAAGATCGGATTTGGACCAGCTTGCGCCGACGGGTAGTTCTCAACTTAGTTTCGTTCATTTTGAGTTGATTGTGTTTCGTGGTGCTTGGATCTGTTGCGTTCGCGTTATAAAAAAGTGGTTGCCGTCCATGTGTGCAGTTTTTGTTCCGGACTCTTTGCCGACATTGAGGGCAAAAGCCGCATTTGACAGCTTGAATGTCCGCATCCGGGAAGTCGAGACGCGATTTGTGCATGTGCGGCAACTAGAGCCAGCCTCCCTTCGCATCCGTCACTTCGGGCTACGAGCGGCCATTGTGCGTGATTTCCTTCGCGGTCCTCTTTGCGCTTTATCCCCTTCCCTTCTTATGCGCTCTACATTGCAGCGCATTTGAACGGAAAGGTTTTCCATGCCGCGATACGTCACTCTCCGCCCGGATTTTTACGAACTGCTCCGCGAGGAGGCCGCTCTTCGCGACCGGACGATCCGGTCACAGGCTTTGCAC
>NZ_CAMZOK010000003.1 GCF_947331465.1 Shimia sp. Alg240-R146
TTGTGCGCCTCAGCGCCGCCGGTGAGGGGGGTTCTACGGTTAGTTCACGATACCCGCAAGCGCTTTTTTGAAGTTTTTTCAAAAAACATGCAGAACCCCTGTTTTATATGAGGTTTTTGCCTGTTTTTTGTTCTCAATGGTGCTGTTTGGAGGGCTGATCTTGAGGGTTTGTGCAGCTCTTCGAGTATGAATCAGGCCGCCAGCGTCAAAAACAGCCGAGTCACGCGCCTATTTTCCCGCGAGTCGCCCCACATTTCTTTGAATTTTTCGCCGACTCGGGTGAAATCAGCCTTCCGCGCAGCTTGGAATGGCACCAATTTGCCCGATCAGGACGACTCGCCAGTCGAATCCGACTCGCTTTCGGTGTCTGTCGACCCGTTTTGCTTGGGAGCACCCACATAGCCTGCAACGGCCTGTAGAATTCGGAAGGCCGTGGAGGCATCGTTTTCTACGACAGCCATAAATTCGCTTTCGCCCAATCTGAGGGTTTCCAGCTCCGTTTTGGCATACATGTCCAACGCACGCTTCTCTTTGCGCAACAGCGCCAGTTCGCCAACCAATGTCCCCGGCCCGGCCACCGCCACCAGATGGCTCTCCCCATCAGGCGTGTCGTACCCCAGCCCAGCTTCACCTTCGAGGATCAGATATGCGCCGTCCCCCGCGGTATCGCCCAAACGGAAGATGTACTCTCCCTCTTCGGCGCGATGCCACTGCGCGCCAAAGGCCAACAGCCGCAATTGGCGGCGCGACAGGTTGGCGAACATATCTGCGGACACCAGCGCCCGCATCTTGCGACGCAGGTCTGCACTCGCTGCGTTGTCTGTTTCTGCGACAACCACACTGCCACTGTCCTTGAGCCGCCCGTGCTCCAACTCCAGTACAATGTCGAACGCATCCCTGTCCTCAAAGTCTTCTTCGAGATAAAGAACCGTTGTGTCCGGCAACAAGTCCCGCAGGTTTGACACCACTTCCGCGCGCTGGTCATGTTCAAACGATGTCAGGCATCCGTTCAAAATCAACACATCAGGCTTCTTAATAGCGGCGCGACTGATGGAAAGTGGCTCATTGAAGGATGTGGGCAGCCCTGCCCCGCCGATACCGGACGGCACAGCATAGATCAGCTCGGCAACCTCCTGCTTCATACCGGCCTCGGCCAGCTTTTGTGCGACGACATCCCGGATCTGCTCTCCCCGCGCCCCGGCAGACGCCGAAAGCTTGCCATAGATCGCATTTTCCAGAACCGTGAGGCCCGGCGCGAACTTCTGCTCATCCAAGGGGGCGAAGTAGACCACCAGCCATTCGGCCAGCTTTTCGGCTTCATTGCGACGCAGCGCGATAATGCTGCGTTTAAGCTCTTCGGTAAAACCCGGTCCTATGCGTTCAGCCGACACCTCAAATGGCAACTCAAGCATTTGCACCAGTTCTTCACGCTCCATGTTGGCCAGGCCAACTTCACGGCTTTTGCTGACCAACCCAACTTTGCGGGTGAACACATCAGGGTTCAGTCCCAATTGCTGGAACAACGGGTGGTCGGTCCCGTCAACACCAAAGGTCTGGTTCAGCATTTCGATCACTTCGCGGGACATGCGCAGAATACCGTCTTCGATATCCAACTCGTGCAACAAATCCAGAAAGTCACCCAATCCCGCCTCTTCCACATCCTCCATCGAACGACGCGGTGTTGCAAAAAACAAGTTCGCGGCCACGGGTAATGCAGGGTTATAGAGCTCTGGGTCAAACCGGTAGTACGCCTTGTCCAGACCGGCGTCTTTCAATGCGTCCCGTATTTGCGGCCGCAACTCGATCAACGCGTGCGCAAGGTCGGCGTGATCTTTCTCTTCAAACGGTTGATCCAGACCGCGACGGAACAGGGCATTGCCCGCCCCGGTGGCGTCCATCAATTCCAGCCAAAACGCATGCACTTCGTCTTCGTCCTGCAAGCCTGCCAGCGACGGATCCACCCAGTCGGAATAGATCTTGTCCAAACTGTTGCCGGTTCTCTCGGATTCATATGCCCGTTTCTTTGCTTCAGCGTCACCAAGAGGATCAGGTTGATCAGCAATCGGTTTGCGCTTGAGGGGCATCAAAAGGTTTTGGCCAAAGGTGCCTTCAAACACGTAGGGCGATGGGTCTGCATACCCGACGCGCGTTGCCACAACTCTCTGGTGCAACTCGTTCAAATCAAATCCACCCACATCAATACTGCCGCTGACAGGCACGATTTCGCGGGTAAACAATTCGGCCACCGCCCGCCGTTCTTCTGCGTCTTGAGATTTGACGGCAACCATTGCGCCTTTCGGCAAGGTCACTGTTATGTCTTCCAACACCGTGTCGCCGTCGTGATCGCGCACAAAGACATCTTTCATCACGATGTCACCCGCCAGACGCGGAATGTCTTCCGGCTCTCCATCAAGCAAGTCTGCATCAACGATGCCCGGCGGGCTGAACCGATCGACGATCAAATCCCAACGCACCGACAAATCGGCAATGCGATTGTAATAGTTGAGCAGCTCTTTCCACGGAGACGACAGATCTTTGTAAGCCGCAAGCGCAGCAACCAAAGCGCCGAGTGACACTTGCCCGCGGATCACAAGAATACCGCCCACCAAGTAAAAGAAGAACGGCGTGAGCTGCGTGATGAAGTTGTTGAGAAACTTCATGAAGAATTTTTTGCGATAAATCGTCAATCGGATCAGAAACAAGGTGCCAAGCCGACGGGTAATCACCGACATCCGATACCGCCATCCACCATTGACCCGCATCTCCGGCGCACCGGCGGATGTCTCACCGATTTCGGCCGCCAGCATACGCACCTCTTTGATGCGATCTTTATTGTGTAGGTTGATCTGACGTTGAAGCTTGGGGATCACCCACGCTTGCAAAGGAATAAGTGCAACAGCCGCCAAGCCGAACCACAGGTTTTGCATAAACAAAAACGCCAGAATGGTGATCATCTGACCGGCCTGCATAACCGGCAAACTAACCGCATCCCCCATCATACCGCCCATAGGCTCGGCTTCGGCCGTGATCATTGAAACCAATTCACCCTGCGACGTGCGCCGCAGGTATGGCTGCGGGAAACGCGTTATCCGGCCAATCAGTGTATAGCGGAACCGGCGTAGCATCCGTTCCGACAACACACCCTTCATGGTGTTGATGCGCATCTTCATCAGGCCATGCGCCAGCACGGCCAAAAGAAAGCCGACGCTCAGCAGAACCAGAAAGGCCTCCTGGTTCATCTCGTAGTCAAAAACGTCGATGACACTTTGGCCGGCGTCGATCGCATCGTTGATGATCCGCTTGGGCAGCTCGAGCGTTAGGAACTGCAACGGAAACAAGCACGCCGTCAGCGCCAACAGAACCATCTGGTCGCGTTTTGAGTACTTCCAAATAAAGGAAAATAGTGTGCGTTCGATAACTTGTTCCCCCGCTGGGAGCCGACACGCGGCCCTCCCGCCCGTTCAGAAGGATGCTAGCAACGAAAGCTTTGACATTTCAAACGGTTTCTTGCGACGCTGCGACACCGGACAAACGCCGGATTTGCGGAGTCGCAGGTCTGACGTTAGTCTCGGAACACGAGGACTAGCATGGGGCGCGGTCGATGGACGACCTTTATATGGTGTTGCTGCTGATTGCGGCGCTGCAGATCAAACATCTGATTGCGGATTTCTTTTTGCAAACCAGAACGATGATCATGGGGCGCGAGCAGTATTGGCATATGGGCCGCGCGCAGCACGCGGGCATTCACGTCGTGGGCACCCTTGGTGTCCTTGCCATGTTTGGCACCCCGCCTGCCGTCCTTATTGCTGTGGTGGTCGGCGAATTCATCGTGCATTTCCACATCGACTGGGCCAAAGCCCGCTACTCAGTGAATCGGAACCTGCAACCGGATCAACCGCTTTACTGGTACGCCATGGGCACAGACCAAGCTCTGCATCAGTTGACCTATCTGGCGATCGTTTGGGTTTTGATTGGCGCTTAGGTTCAGGCAACGCCCGAACTAGGCAACACCGCGAATATCCGAAATCGCAGCAATCATATTGCCCTCAGTCACACAGAAAACACGGGCTTGCTGCCATGCGCCCGCTGGCCCGCGCGGCACAAGGACAAGACGTGTCGCCTCATCAACGGGCACTGGCGCCATAAACCGTGTTTTCATTTCTGCAGCGTCCTGAATGCCCGCGGCCTTTTGATAGGCTGCCTCAATTAAAGCGCAAAGCAACATGCCAGGAACGACGGGCCCGACCAATCCCGCGGCTTTGGCAGCCAGAACGTCAACATGGATTGGATTGGCATCATGCGCCAAAGCGACATAGGCCCCCACGGCCGTCGCACTCAAAGGTAGGGTCGTCTCTACGATCGCATCATCGGTTGCCATTCGCGCCGCAAACTTCGCGCCCTTGAGCTGGCTCATCTGATCCACGGATACAAACCGCAAACGGGTTTCCATCTCGGAACTCAGTTCATTGCCCAATGTCAGTCGAAACGTGAACTTCGCCGTCTCCTCTGAGGTGTCTTGCGAAATAGAGACCTCAGAAGGTCCACTGTGCGTCGCACTCGCCGCGCGCCAAAACCTCTGAGTTTCGTGCACCACGGATTTATCGGGTGGCGGCAGCATCGCGTCGCGCACAGCTTTCATGTCTGGAGCGCCCAACATCAACGCGGGCGTCATAAGCGACAATTCAGTTGGGTGCCCATTCAACAGATCGGACACCAACGTGGACAAGTTCCGAACAGCGTCGACGGATAAATCAGGAAGCGCGCCCAAAGACCGAAAGGAAGATGTATCAGCCATATGCCTTGGCAATCAGCGTCGCGTTTATCCCGCCAAACGCCAAAGAGTTGGACATCACCGCTTGCGTTTGAATGGGCTGCTTTGTGTTGGCCACGGGATCAAGGTTGATCTTGGGGTCAACCTCATTGAAGTTGATCGTCGGTGGTGCCAACTGGGCCTGCAGCGCACCAATCGCCGTAATCAGCTCTAACGCCCCAGCCGCGCCCAACGCATGCCCATGCACCGGCTTCGTCGACGAGATTTTGACCGTATCAAACGCGTTGCCAAACACCTCCCGCAAAGCGGTGATTTCGTTGACGTCATTGGCCACCGTGCCCGTGCCATGCGCATTCACATATCCAATGTCGGAAGGTGCAAGGCCTGCGGCCTTAAGCGCTTGGCGCATGCAGGCAACAGCCCGGTCCGCGTTTGGACGCAAAAGGTCCTTAGCGTCCGAGTTTGTACCATAGCCGACAAGCTCGCAAATAATCGGCGCGCCGCGTGCTGTTGCACTTTCTAGCGTTTCCAGCACCAAAATGCCGGAACCTTCGCCAAGCGTCATTCCGTTGCGGTCTTTGCTAAATGGGCGGTTGGCGTCAGCGGTCATCACGCGCAGCAATTCCCACACCCGAAAGACGCCGCTTTCCAGACAGGCTTCCGACCCGCCGGCAAGGCACCGGTCAACTTGCCCCAACGCCACCATCTGCCATGCCATCCCTATGGATTGGCTTGCCGACGAACAGGCCGTAGCAAGACACAGCGCCGGGCCGGTCGCGCCAAACTCCATGGATACCCAGCTTGCTGCCGCGTTGTTCATGATCTTCGGTACGGACATAGGGTCCAGCCGCATACTGCCTTCGACGGAAAACTTCATGTAATTGCGGTTCAGCGTTTGCGCCCCGCCAAAACCTGACCCGATTGACACGCCACAAGCATCGCCAAAATGCTCGGCCTCCAATCCCGCGTGCGCAACCGCTTCGCGGGCCGCCATCAAAGCATAATTGGCCACCGGATCGCGCATGCGATTGGCGCATTGCGCTTCCACAGAGGCCAAATCCGCGTCCGACAAACGCGCTGCGGTGTTGACACGCTGCACATCCAAATCATCAAAAGATATTGATTTCACACCGGAATTTCCGGCTTGCGTGGCTTCGATCAGCGCTTGCGCGCCGAGGCCGCAGGCGGAGACCGCGCCCATGCCGGTGACGACGACTCGGTGCATATCAGGCCGCCTGATGTTCTTCGATCTTGGAGATCGCAAGGTTAAGCAGATCGCCGACGGTTTCCACATCCGTCAACTCATTGTCTACCGAGATATAGGCGCCCCATTTCTCTTCGATCGCCATCAGGATCATGACAAAATCGGCGGACTGGATGTCCAGATCCTCAAGCCGCTTTTCCGGTGTAATTTCAGACAGATCTACCATGCCTTCCTGCGCGACCATTTCCATCAATTCTTTGGTCAGCGTCTCGCGATCCGTGCTCATGAGTGTCCTTCCGGCAAGTTCAATCTTTAAAATTCCGCACCAACAATCGGCCGGACTTAGCGTGACTCTAAGTGGCAAATGCAAAAGTTTCCAGACGGAACTTGGCGGCACATGCCGCCAAAAACCCTTGTCTGCATTGCGTGGGTAATGCGTCGGTATTGCGTCGGTTTTTTGTGCAGCCGTAAAAAAGGCCTCACATGCCTTGATCGACCGGCTCGATCACCGGCCCGCCGCCGTCTACCCAGTCTTGAAACCCACCCAAATTGTGGACCTCAGCAAAGCCCATATCCCTGAGCAGCTTTCCGGCCAGCGCGGCGCGCCCGCCAGAGGCGCAATGCAGGATCACGGGGCGGTCCTTGCGCAGTTCGGGATCATGAAACGGCGTTGCGGCATCTGCCCGAAATTCCAGCATGCCGCGCGGGATGTGATGGCTGCCCTCGGCGCGGCCATTGGCCTGAAGCTCGGGCGCATCGCGCACATCCAGCAACAGCGCGCCTTGGGCCATCTTGGCCTGCGCATCAGCTGCGGAGATTTTCGGAACAACCGCATGGGCGGCTTGCAGAAGGTCGGCGGCGGTGATGGACATGGCTCTCTCCTATGGTGGTTGGTGATAGCCTAGGACACATGCCACTTTTTGCAAGTCAAACGCAGAGAAGGCGTCAGGGGCTCGGACATTAAGGAGAGGAAGCCCCTCCAAGTCCGCGGACCTGACGCCTTCGTGGAATGTTCACACCGCCGAGCTTTCCCAAGCAGGTTTCCCCAGACAGGTCCCCTCGATGGCATTTCCATTCGCTGCTCAGGCAAACCGGGCGATCCTCGAGAGGGGCCATCTCATCTGCCGTTGCTGCGGGATACAAATCCTGTGACATCCACCCCAGCCCAAAGGTTGCCCCCGCGCCCGGATCTCGTCCCAAAACTTGCTCCCCCCTACCGATGGTTCGGGTTGCCCCGCCTCACCGGCCTACCGCGCTGGTTTTATGCGCTGCCTTCCCGCCTCGGGTTGATGTGGTTTGCCCAAAGGGCGCCCCCAATCTCTTCGCGACGTTTCGGCCAGCGTTCCGATGTCCTCAACACGTCGCCAGTTCGGTGTAACCTATCCCGGCGCCGCTCCGACCTCGAAAGACCTTCGCGTCCCGCTTGGAGCCAGTTGACTGTGTCTCACGACCCCTTGCGTTGGCTTAACGTTGGGTCAGGAGGGCTGAGTCGGGCAAGGGATTTTTGCTTGAGGCTGTGGGCAGGTGAGTGGGCAAGCCTGTGGATAAGATGTGGGGCGAGTGGGGATGGGTCGGGAAAAGGATTTTGGGAGGGGGAGTTGTGGGAGGATGGAAGTTTTTTGTGGCTTGAGAGCTAGCTTTCAGGCCACGCGAAAGCAAAACCTTCCACAGACAATTAGTACAACAAAATCGAAAGGCTTGATCGTTCCAAAGTAGTTACCCAGACCCAAAGTACGCCAACCCGCCAAAAAGTGCGCCAGCCAACCCAGCCAATAAAGCAAATATCGGCATCCAGTTGGTCAACATTGAGGCCCAAACAACCCTCCAAGCTTGCCCACGAGCAATCTTTAGAATTCCCTTTACGTTAAGAAATGTCTCCGAAAACTCCTGATTTGCTTGGTTGTCAATCCTACTCGCGTAGTCTTGCTTCAGACTACGAAATGGCTCAAACTCTTCTCCTCGGAGTTCACGATGCGGCAGGAAAATCACCCGAAACAAACGGTCATCAAGGCTTATCCTTCTCGGAATCGCGCTGAAATTGACGAGAGTCGCGCTCAAATGCCCGTCATACCCAGGATCGACAATGCCTGTGTTCAAACACAGAATCCCCTCTTGCGTAAGCGACGTGACCAGCGTGGCGAGACCAGTAACATCGCTGGGCAAGGTCAACCTCTGGCTCGACAAAACAGTCACCATGTGACTGGGCTGAAGTATAAACTGATTTAGTCCCCTTGCACCTGCCTCGCGGTCCTCGCCCATAGGAAAGATTTGCCCAACTGTTAAGTCCAAGGTTGAGTTCTTCAGCTTGATCTGATCTTTCGGTGCCACAAGCCCAAGTTCTGTAATTTTTTCGCGGACAATCAGCATGAGCCCCCCTCTTAAACCATTAGTTGTGTCAGGCGATACTAACCACAGCGATAAGCAGATCAAGTGGGACAATCGCTTCCTTGAACTTTGCGAGCTGTTGGCAAGTTGGAGCGAAGATCCTTCACGCAAAGTTGGAGCGGTTATTGTTGGCAGCGCCCACACTATCCTAAGCACCGGCTACAATGGGCTGCCTAGAGGTATTTCTCATTTGGACGAGAGCCGCTTAAGCCGA
The DNA here is from genome assembly GCF_947331465.1 of Shimia sp. Alg240-R146. GTDB lineage: Bacteria > Pseudomonadota > Alphaproteobacteria > Rhodobacterales > Rhodobacteraceae > Shimia. Next base: position 8,575 of record NZ_CAMZOK010000003.1, read on the forward strand.
GAAGAGGGAAAAAAGTACCATTGGATTGAGCACGCTGAGAGAAATGCGATCTATAACGCCGTGCGAAACGGAGTTACTCTCGACGGTGCTACTATGTACGCAAGTCTATTCCCTTGTTCCGACTGCGCTCGAGGTATTATTCAAAGCGGGATTTCGACACTTGTCACTCGCGGCATCCCAAAGAACGAAATCCGGTTTGCGCAGAGCATGGCGACTTCAATTGAGATGTTTCAAGAAGCGAAGGTACATCTGAGGTTATACGAGTAGAATTTTCGGTCGTCTTTGATACATCGATTTCGTTTTGTTGAACTCAAACCCATAGTTTGCGCATTTGCGCGATTTTGCAACGCCGCACATATCGCAACACTGTGGATTTTCGGACAGGGTAGCGCCAAACGGAGAGCCGCCCTCGGGGTCGGGCGCGATCCTATCGGTGTGGCGATGCGGATGGGTTTGGGAAAAGAGAAAGGCCGCTCGTAGGAGCGGCCCTTTGGTTTTTTGGGGCGAGCGTTGTGCGCCTTAAATTCCGGGGCGGGCACGCGTTTTGGCTTTGCCAAAAAGCTTTCGCCCGCTCACACTCGAAAATGGACTAGTCGTCCATTTTGAGTGCGGAAATAAACGCTTCCTGCGGGATATCCACGCGGCCAAACTGGCGCATCTTCTTCTTACCGGCCTTCTGCTTGTCCAACAGCTTCCGCTTCCGCGTGGCGTCGCCGCCGTAGCATTTCGCGGTCACGTCTTTGCGCAGGGCCGAAAGCGTTTCGCGGGCAATCACCTTGCCGCCAATCGCCGCCTGGATCGGGATTTTGAACATGTGGCGCGGGATCAGCGTCTTGAGCTTTTCACACATCGCGCGGCCACGCTGCTCAGCCCGGTCGCGGTGCACCATCATCGACAGCGCATCCACAGGTTCGTCATTCACCAGCACCGACATCTTCACAAGGTTGTCTTCTCGGTAGTCTTCCATCTGGTAATCAAAGGACGCGTAGCCCTTGGTCACCGATTTCAGACGGTCGTAGAAGTCAAACACCACCTCGTTCAGCGGCAGGTCATAGACGCACATCGCGCGCGAGCCGGCATAGGTCAGATCAAGCTGGATGCCGCGGCGGTCCTGGCAGAGTTTCAGCACATCGCCGAGGTAGTCGTCGGGCACCAGAATGGTCGCTTTGATGCGCGGCTCTTCGATGTGGTCGACTTTGGACATGTCGGGCATGTCGGCAGGGTTGTGCAGGTCGATTTTCTCGCCGACCTCGTTGTCCTTGCCCTTCATATAGACGTGATAGATCACCGACGGCGCGGTGGTGATCAGCTCGATATTGTATTCACGCTCGATCCGGTCGCGGATGACTTCGAGGTGCAACAAGCCCAAGAAGCCGCAGCGGAAGCCAAAGCCAAGCGCGGCGGAGGTTTCCATCTCAAAGCTGAAAGATGCGTCGTTGAGCGCCAGTTTGTCGATGGCGTCGCGCAGATCTTCGAATTCGGCGGAGTCCACAGGGAAGAGGCCACAGAACACCACAGGCTGCGCGGGCTTAAAGCCGTCGAGTGCATCTTCGGTGCCGTTGCGGTCATTGGTGATGGTGTCACCGACGCGGGTGTCGCGGACCTGTTTGATCGAGGCGGTCAGGAAGCCGATTTCGCCCGGGCCCAAGCTGTCGACCATTTGCATTTCGGGGCGGAAAACGCCAACGCGGTCCACAGAATGCAACGTGCCATTGGACATGAATTTGACGCGCTGGCCCTTTTTCAGGGTGCCATCCATGATCCGCACAAGAACGATCACACCGAGATAAGCGTCATACCAGCTGTCCACCAGCATCGCCTTGAGCGGCGCATCCAACGTGCCTGTGGGGGCTGGCAGGTCGTGGACGATGGATTCCAGCGTTTCGTGGATACCTTGACCGGTTTTGGCGGAGACCTGAATGGCGCCGGTGGCCTCAATCCCAATAACATCTTCAATCTGTTCGGCGACGCGGTCACAGTCAGAGGCTGGCAGGTCGATCTTGTTCAGGACGGGCACGATCTCGTGGTCGGCTTCCATCGCGTGATACACGTTGGCGAGCGTTTGCGCCTCGACGCCTTGGGAGCTGTCGACCACCAGAAGCGAGCCTTCGACCGCACGCATTGAGCGGGAGACTTCGTAGGCGAAATCGACGTGACCGGGGGTGTCGATGAGGTTGAGAATATAAGTCTCACCATCGTCCGCCTTGTAGTCGATGCGCACCGTGTTGGCCTTGATCGTGATGCCACGCTCGCGCTCGATGTCCATGCTGTCGAGCAGCTGTTCCTTCATATCGCGGTCCTTCACCGTGCCGGTCTCTTGGATGAGCCGGTCAGCAAGGGTGGATTTGCCGTGGTCAATGTGAGCCACGATGGAGAAATTGCGGATTTTGGACAGATCGGTCATGGATCGGGATATGCGCACAAAAGCCCATGCGGTCAAGGCGCGTTAAGGTGGGTAAGCGATGAATTGATAGGCATTGCATACACGCAGAGGCCCTGCGCCGCAGTTTATGAACAAATAATTCATGAATCTGTGGCCGAATCTGTTTTGGTGGGGGCCATGACCGCTGGGGAGGGTCACATGGCACTATGGGGAAAGGCGCTTGCTGTGCAGCGCAAGGGTTTGGATTTTCGCAAATCCACAGAGGTGCCTGAGGGCTACCTTGTCAAAATTGGACGCGAAGTGGTGCGAAACCTCGGGCTTTTTGCTGCTCTGGTGGTTTTGGGGCTGATGGTCTTGCCGCCTGCGGAACACCTGCGTGCAGATGAGGCGGTTGATGGCATGCCACAGGTGGTGTCGATTGTGGTCCAACCTTTGGCCGGCACTCTGGACGTCAACTCAAAGGACTGAGCAGTCCACGGTGCGCGACTTAAGGCAACGCGGTTTTTGGTCGTTGTCCGGATCTGTGATAAGAACAGTCATTGTTTTCTTATTTGAGATTTTGACATGGCTCTTATTGCATCAAATGCGCCTGAGTTGTCTGGCGTATCTTTCGACCCCGAGTATTTTTCCGAGGACACTTTGCGGGCGTTGTTTTCTGGCGCCGAACCGGAACCTCTTCGGGAGCCGGATTTTCCGTTCCTAGACCTGATCGACACCGGCGCGGATCGAGAAGCCGCCATCAACGCTGTGCGAAGCGCCTTTGTTTCCGGCGCATTTCTCGAAGAAGAGTTTGGCGCCTATCAAGCGTCGATCGAAGCGCCGTTGGACCGCGCGGCATTGTTTGAGGAAGTCGCAGCCGCACAGCGCGCCCTGCCCCGTGTCGAAGACATTGTTACGCGGCTGGATGCAGACAACGCAGGTCTTTCCGACGTTCTCGAACTGATTGAAACCAACAACACAATGGAGCTTTGGGTCGAAGGCGAGGTGCGGGTTCAAATGCCGTTGGCGCTTGGACAGGACAAGAACTTTGGCAAAGTGGTGCTTTTGGTCAAGCTGGCGTTGGATGTGATGTCGCTGGTGTTTGCCTTGCTCGATGTGCCTGTCACACTGGGCAACAAATGGGCGGATCAAATCACCCATAAACTGGACAAATGGCGCGATTGGCTGACATCGGCCAAACGGCAGTTCGCATACTTTGAGAACGCCTACACCATCTATCAAGCCGCGATGGCCAAATCCGCTGCCAATGACGCAGATCCAGAGACCGGCACGGCACGGGGCAAGTCGCAAAAGGCCAAGGCCATTGCCGCCGCGTCGGTCGAGTTTGCCGGTGCTTTGTTCAACATGCTCAAGTTTCTTGTCAAAAAGGGCTGGGAGATCCTCAAGCTTGTGGTCAAATTCATCTTTAGCAACTGGCGCAAAGTCCTTAAGGCGCTGGCGCAGGTCACCTTGGCAGTGCTTGAGTGGGTGGCTGCCGGGGTCTACAAGACAGCGGAAGCCTTGGCCAAAGCGGTGCTTTGTGCATTTGCAGTGCTGGAAGATTTCGCTAAGTGGAACAAGCTTTACGGGTAGCGGTGCGCTGACAATATTTCCGCCCGCCTCTTGAAGCGGGCGTCTTGCGCACCGAGATTCTGGGCAGGACAAGAGGGACACGGCAAAATTGCCGATCCAAGGTTTGGTGAGGACCAGCAATATGCGGCGGCGTTTGACGACATTGATGTGCGCCGATCTTGTTGGCTATTCCGCCCTCATGGGCGAGAATGAGGCGTTGGCAGTGGCCAGCGTGCAGGAGTTGCGCAAAAAACATCTGGAACCGGTTGCCGCGACCCATGGTGGTGAGGTGCTCAAACGTATGGGCGACGGGTGGATTCTGTCCTTTCCCGGTGTTGAGGCCGCGCTGGATTGCGCCGAGGAAGTACAAAGCAGCCTTGCAGAACATGAGGTCATCAAGCTGCGCATCGGCTGTCACATTGGCGAGATCGTCGAGGATGAAGCGGATTTTTATGGCAACGGCGTCAATATTGCCCAGCGCATTGAGACCGAAGCGCCTCCGGGCGGTGCCATGTTCTCCGAAGACCTGTTCCGCCAACTGTCTGAGTCTCGTCAAAAAGAGCTGAATGATGTCGGGGTGTTCAACCTCAAAAACATCGCCAAACCCATTCGCCTGTATCAATGGCGGCCGGCCAACTTGACCACAGCGCCAAATGCGGGCGATTTGCCGTCCGTTGGGTTTGAGAGTTTTGCCGCCGCACCGGATACACCAGAGATCGCCGCGATCGCGCAGGATCTACATGACGGGTTGGTGCATCTGTCTTTCAAACGCACCGGTGTGACCACCGTAGATGCGGACAGCCTTGAAACCACGCCCCCGATCTATCTGATCCGCGGCAGGTTGCGGGTGTCCGGCGCGCGGGCGCGGTTCTCCCTGTCGCTTATCCTGCGAGAAGACATGAGCACCCTGTGGACCGGCACCTATGAAGGCGACCCGACCGATCCCTTTGCCTTTGTCGACACGCTTATGCCCCGGATGGAAGGCGACGTGCGCATTCAGACGATTTCACGGGACGGCGACAGGATGGCGCATCTGAGCATCAACCAGCTGAGCGTGTCGGAGTTGCGCGCCCGTGCCGCCTCGAAGTTTTTCAAACAGTCGATCGCAAGCTGGGAAGAGGGATTTGAGGCGTTGGACCGTGCAGTCCTGCTGAGCCCAGGTGACGGCATGTCACTGGCGATGCGGGCCCAAAGCCAGCTGAACCTGTGGTCCGTGAAATTCGCTGAAGGAGATCCGCAAGCGCTGGCTGAGATGGCGGCCGAACTCGACCTGGCTGTCGAGGAATGTCCAACAAGTGACTTTGTGTTCTGGGCGCGCGGGGCCTATCGGCTCAAGGTGCAGCGCGATCTGGCAGGCACAGCGTCTGATATCGCCCGGTCCCGCGAGATCAATCCGAATTTCATCGGCGTTGTCGATCTGATCGCCCAGAAAGCGTTTCTTGAGGGAAATTATGAGGCCGCTGCCGACGCTTTGTCGGTCTATGAGGAAATGGGCAGCGCAGATCCGTTCCGCGTCAATCGCCTGTGTTTCAATGCGCGGGTGTTCCTTGGCGCCGGACAATTTGACAAGGCTCATGACGAAGCGTGTCAGGCAGCAGACCTGCGTCCGACAGATCGTGGATTACAATTGTTGAAGGCGCTTGCCTGTGAAAAGGCGCAAGACTTGGCCGGTTTGGATGCGGCGCGAAAAGCGGCGGCAAGCTTGCCCAAAGTGCCGTCTGTGTCGATCAATCGACTGGCCTTGCCAGATGATCTGGAATGGCTCAACGCAGCTTTGCACCCCGAAGCAGAGCCGGTTTGATCCAGTCAGTCTTTTTGTATACGCCGTGCAGCTAGCCAACTCAGGGCGGCCATGACCGAGGCCGTGAAAAGACACAATGACAAACCGCCGATCTGGTAGCTTACCCCTGACAACAACGTGCCAATGAGCCGACCGGCAGCGTTGGACATGTAATAAAAGCCCACATCCATGGTCACACGTTCATCAGAGGTGAACGCGAGGATCAGATAGCTGTGCACGGCTGAATTTACCGCAAAGATAAAGCCGAACACCAACAGGCCAATGATCAGGATGGATGTAAGCGTCAGCGACGTGTCCAACATCAGAACGGCACCGGTCAGAACCAAAGGCACCAGCGTCAGATACCCGACCCAGTTGATGGCTTTGGCGGTGATTTCGTCCGTAGTGGCGCTGGCCGCTTTGAGAATGCGCGGGGCGTTGCCTTGGACCGCGCCGTAAAAGATGATCCAGACCGCCATAAAGATGCCGATGATAAAGAAAGCCTCACGGCGACCCTCGGCGGTGCCATCTGACAGGACTGCGTTGAAATACACGGGGATGCCGACCACAAACCAGACATCGCGCGCGCCAAACAGGAACATGCGGGCAAGGCTCAGGCGGTTGACGTTTTTGTCCTTGGAGAAGACCTGCGAGAATTTGGCCTTTTTGGACCCTTGCGGCAGGCCAGAGGGCATAAAGATCACGACGCCGACAAGGATCACCACAAGGATGATCGCCATGCCCCAGACCGAGGCTTGAAAGCCCCAGATCGCCAAGAGCGCTGCGCCGAGGAAAAAGCCGCAGCCTTTGACGGCGTTTTTGGACCCCGTCAGCAGCGCCACCCAGCGAAACAGGCCGCCGTCTTCTTTGGGGGCGAGCAGTTTGACCGCTGATTTGGACGACATTTTTGACAGATCTTTGGCGACGCCCGACGCGCCCTGCACGCACATCACAAAAATCACCGAGGCAGTGATGCCCCACGCGGGATCAAGCTGTGCCAACGCGATCAGCGCGAGGATTTGGATCGTGAGCCCCGCATAAAGCGTTGAGGTCAGTCCGAAACGCGCGGCGATCCAACCCGCCGACAGGTTGGTGACGATGCCCATGACCTCATACAGCAGAAACAGATAGGCCAGCTGAATGGGCGAGAAGCCCAGACCGTTGAAATGCAACAGAACCAGCATCCGGAGCGCGCCGTCGGTGAGCATGAAGGCCCAGTAGGCGGCAGTGACAGTGACGTATGCAGCAAGGCCGTCGGGCTTTGGATCGGGCGTGTTGATCTGTGTGTCGGTCATCAAATTCACTCAGGGGCGCGTCCGACCTCGGGAGGAAGCGAAGCGCCCTCCCATTGGGGAGGTCGGGCGCGGCCCGTGCCTGGGGCACGGGCCACAAAACTCAGAGGCTGGCGAGCACCATTCGGGTCACGTCGGCCAAGCGGAAAGCATAACCCCACTCGTTGTCATACCACGCATAGATTTTGACGTGTTTGCCGTTCACCACACGGGTCGACAGCGCGTCCACAATGGTCGAGCGGTCGTCGTTGGTGAAATCGCAACTGACCAACGGACGGGTTTCATAACCCAGAATTCCGTCCAATTCGCCAGCGGCGGCCTCGGCAAAGAAGCCGTTAACCTCCTCCACGGTGGTTTCGCGGCCGACGTCAAACACGATGTCCGTCAGGGACGCATTAAGAAGCGGCACGCGCACAGCGGTGCCGTCGATTTTGCCTTCCATATCGGGGAAAATCTGGATGATGGCTTTGGCCGAACCGGTGGTGGTCGGGATCAGAGAGTTCAACGCTGACCGCGCGCGGCGCGGGTCTTTGTGGGCTTTGTCGACAATCACCTGTGTGTTGGTCACATCGTGGATTGTGGTAAAGCTGGCCTGCTCAATGCCAAGCTTCTCGCGCATCACTTTGACCACCGGCGCGATGCAGTTGGTGGTACAAGACGCGGCGGTCACAACCTTGTGGGTCGCGGCGTCATAAATGGCGTCGTTCACACCCATGACAATATTGGCGACATCGTCTTCCTTGACGGGTGCAGAGACCACGACCTTTTTCACGCCAGCGTCAAAATAGGGCTGCAGCTTGGCGTTGGATTTGAACGCGCCGGTGCAGTCCACCACTATCTCCACGCCCAATTCCGCAAGCGGCAAGTCTTCGAGCTTCCACGCGGCGGTTTTACGCATTTTATGCCCGTCGATGGTGATGCTGTCGGCATCAAACGCGAAATCGGCCCGCCAACGGCCATGCACGGTGTCAAATTCCAGCAGATGCGCATGCAGTTCGGCGTCACCCACCGGATCGTTCAGCAATACGATTTCGGCATCAATGCCAAGATCAAAGAAGCTGCGCATTACCAATTTACCCATACGGCCAAGGCCGTTGATTGCGATTTTGGTCATAAGGTGCGGTCCTTTAGGTTTGTGTGGGGAACCAGCCGCGCGTGCGGTTGGCAAATGCGACAAGACTGAGCATCACTGGCACTTCGACCAGAACACCCACAACAGTGGCCAGCGCAGCACCCGAGCCCAATCCAAAGAGCGAGATCGCCACTGCAACGGCAAGTTCAAAGAAGTTCGACGTCCCGATCAAAGCACAGGGCGCGGCGACCTCAAACGGAACTTTCCACAGTTTTGCGGCACCATAGGCAATGAAGAAGATACCATAGGTCTGGATCATTAACGGAACCGCGATCAGCACAATATTGAGCGGTTGCGACAGGATCACCTGCGCTTGAAATCCAAAGAGCAGCACCACGGTTAGCAACAGTCCACCCACTGAAGCAGGTCGCAGAGTGTTGCGGAAGGCGTCAACCGCGGCTTCCCCGCCCTGCCCCATCAAGCGTTTGCGGGTGATGTAGCCAGCCACCAACGGCAGCAAGATATACAAAACCACCGACAGGATCAGCGTTTCCCAAGGCACCGTGATGTCGGTCACACCCAATAAAAACGCGACAATCGGCGCGAAAGCAAAAACCATGATGATGTCATTTACGCTGACCTGCACCAATGTGTAGTTCGCATCGCCCCGAACCAAGTTGGACCAGACAAACACCATCGCCGTACAGGGCGCAGCCCCCAACAAGATCACACCGGCGAGGTATTCGCTGGCAGTCTGAGGGTCGATCCAGGGCGCAAAGATATACTCAAAGAACAGCACACCCAAAGCGGCCATGCTGAAAGGTTTGATCAGCCAATTCACCACGACCGTGATCACCAAACCCTTGGGCTTGCGGCCAACATCAGACAGCGCACCAAAGTCGATGCCAATCATCATCGGATAAACCATCGCCCAGATCAGAATGGCGACCGGCAAGTTGACCGACGCCATTTCAAAGCCGGCCAACCACGCAAAAACACCAGGAAATACACTTCCGAGCAACAACCCCGCACCGATGGCAATGGCCACCCAAAGCGACAGCAACCGTTCAAATGTACCAAGACCCGCCTCTGCTTGAGCCGCGTGATCAGTCATTGGCTTTCCCCATCTGAAGGCGAATGGCGGCTAGAAGATCCTCGCCATTGTCGCGTCCGATTTTATCAAGGTCTTTTTTGAGGGCGATGCGGTCAAGTCCATCAACCGGAAGGTTTGCAAAAATCGAAATTCGGTTGCGCAGCATGCGATATGTTTCCGAAAAAGCGACCCGTTTTTCGGCGTCTGTGCCCTCAAAACTCGCCGGATCCGGCAGCCCCCAATGCGCCGACATCGGTTGTCCCGGCCATGCGGGGCATTCTTCGGCAGCGGTTTGGTCACAAACCGTAAACACGAAATCCATCTGAGGCGCATCTGGCGCGGCGAAATCTTCCCAGCCCTTAGATCTCGCAAAAGACGTGTCGTGGTTAAGACCACTTAAAAGTTCAAGCGTATAGGGGTGCGGTTCGCTGCGCGGCTTTGAGCCCGCTGAAAACGCTTTAAAACGCCCGTTCCCTTCGCGCTGCATTATGGCCTCGGCCATCAGTGAGCGCGCCGAATTTCCGGTACAGAGAAACAATACATTGTAGATTTTGCCTGCCATTGCCTTGGCTCCTTACAGACTTAGCACGTCAAGTTTTCGATCAGCGGTCGGCACAGGTCCGGTCGGCCGCCACAACAGTCTTCCAACAAATATCCCAGCAGGCCCTGCAGCCCTGAGGTATTCGCGAAATAGCGGATCGCCCGTCCTTCGCGTTGGTTTTTGACCAGCTTCGCATGCAACAGCACCGAAAGATTGGCCGACAACGTGTTCTGTTTCACGTCGAGTGTTTCAGCGATCTCTCCGGCGACAAGACCTGTATCTCCCGCCTCGATCAAAAGGCGGAACACATCCAGTCGGGTTTCCTGACTAAGCGCTGCAAAAGCGGAAAGGGCATCTGTCTTATCCATACTTCACGAATTATGGATAAATAGAGAGAACCGCAAGAGCCTTTTCGCGCTTCGCGGTGAAAGTTTCATGACAATATCGAAAAGGATTTAGCGCGCGACGCCGTCAAAAACATCCAGCGGACGCCCCTCAAGCATGGTTTCCATGGCGAAATAACCGGTCACGGTGTCCAATTCATACCCCGTGGTAAGGCGTTGATAGACCGCGTCGTAGCCGGACATGCCTGTGGTTACAATTTTGAGCATATAGTCCCAATCGCCGCCAATGCGGTGCATTTCAATGACCTGAGGGATCAGCGCAACGTGTTTGCGAAACCCTTCGGCCCAGTCCATCGAATGGTTACGTGTGCGCACCATAACAAACACCGTCAAATCCAGCCCAAGCTTCGCTGCATCAACCTGCATATGACTGCCTTGCAAGACACCACTGTCTTCCAACCGCTTTAGCCGCCGCCAAAGCGCATTCTGCGACAGGCCGACCTGTTCCCCCAGAGCACGCTGAGACAACGAGGCGTCCCGTTGCAGGAAATCCAGAATGCGTCGATCAATACTGTCAAATTTTTCATTCATTTCGATCATGTGACACAAAATTTTGGAAGATTCCATATCAAATGGGTGAAGTTTCTTTGCCAAACAGCGCCTATCTTTGCCTCACCACTTAGGAACGGTCGCGCTTGGCGACCAAAAACACTGGATAGAACGATGCCAAAACAGATCGATGCATTTGACAAATTTGCAGCAACGCTGAGGGCTGCGACGCCTTCAGCTCATGACGCTCTGTGCCGGGGGGTGATTGGCTCGAATATCCAGATGGAGGGTCCGTTTGGCTCGCAGCGGTTGATTTATGCCGATTATGTTGCGTCCGGACGGGCCCTTCGCCAAGTGGAGGACTTCGTGATGGAAGAGGTGTTGCCGTTTTATGCCAACACCCACACCAAAGCCTCATTCTGCGGTGCTAAAATGACGACCATGCGCGAGGCGGCACGGGAGACTGTGGCACGGCTGTGTGGTGCCAATCGGGACGATCACGCTGTGATCTTTTCAGGAAGCGGCGCCACTACCGGTCTGAACCAGTTGGTGCATCTTTGGAATGTCCGCCCCGGAGATACCGTTCTGGTCGGCCCCTATGAACATCATTCCAATCTGTTGCCATGGCGCGAAAGTGGCGCATTGGTGGTGGAAATCCCCGAGGGCGTCGAAGCGGGCCCTGACCTTGATGCCTTGCAATCAGAACTCGACAAATACACAGAACGTGGTCGCGTGTTTGTCTCGATGAGCGCAGCCGCAAATGTCACAGGCGTCATCACAGACGTTGCTGATGTGACGCGGATTGCAAAAGCGGCCGGAGCAAAAGTTGTGTGGGACTACGCAGGTGGCGGACCTTACCTTAAGATGCAAATGTCGCCCGAGACACAGGTAAACATCGACGCGTTGGTGTTTTCTCCGCACAAATTCGTCGGCGGGCCCGGCGCAAGTGGCGTACTGATCCTGCGCCGCGACACGGTACAAGCCAATGTGCCCTACCGCCCTGGCGGCGGCACTGTGGCGTTTGTGAACGCGCATCAGCACGACTATGTCGCCTCGCTGGAACAGCGCGAAGAGGGTGGAACACCCAATGTGATTGGCGATATCCGCGCCGCGCTTGCGTTGATTGTAAAAGACGTGATCGGGCAAGAGTTTATGAACGCACGCAACGCAGAGCTGACGGCGAAAGCGTTTTCCGCATGGAAAGACCATGCCCACGTCCGCCTTTTGGCGGCGGACCGCCACGAGAGGTTACCGATCCTATCATTTGTGCCAGTGGACAGCACCGGCCAGCGCATTGACCACAATGCGTTCACCACCGCGCTGTCGGATCGCTACGGCATTCAAGCGCGCGGCGGCTGTTCTTGTGCGGGTCCTTATGTGCACCACCTGTTGGCGATTGCAGATACCGACAGTCGTCGCATTCGGGACAATATCGTGTTGGGCGATGGGTCGAAAAAGCCGGGATTTGTGCGGCTGAATCTCAGCGTTCTGATGGATGAGGACACTGTAGATTTCGTCCTGAACTCCGTGGCTGATCTGGCACAAAACTGGGATCGGCTGGGATCAGCTGCTGCCTAAAGACGGGTGTCACGATAGCGGAAGGCGCCACTGCCACGTGCGATCACTTCACCGGTCTCATCTGTAATGGTGCCTTCGGCAAAGAAGGTGCGCTTGCCGCCGCCTGTGCGCCACCCTTCGGCAATCAACCCTTGCCCCTTGGGGCGGCTGAGGAAGTTGGTGGTCAGCGACAAGGTGAGCGCCAACTTCTTGTGGTTGGGATCGCCGGTAAAGCATCCGCCAAACCCCATGACTGTGTCCAAAAGCGTCGCATAGATGCCGCCGTGCGGAATGCCAGCGCGGTTCATCAAATGCGGCGCCAATGGCAGTTCCAGCCGCGCGTAATCCGTGTCCCAATGGGTCAGTTTGAAGCCGAGGTGCTTTTGCAACTCGTAAGGCGCCTCATCAAGCGCGGGATCAAGCGGGGCGTGGGTCATATGGCACTCCGATTCGGAACTATGGCGTCAGCCGGGTCGCGCGCCCACATATGCAGACGCGCGGTTGTGCGTTCAGACTGCGCTGAGGCCGCCGTCGATGGCAATCGCCTGACCGGTCATAAAGCTGTTTTCCGGCGCGTTGATCCACAACATCGCCTGAACGACCTCTTCGGGTTTGGATACACGGCCCATCGGCACGCGGCTGGCGATGTGGGTATAAGCATCCTCGCGCGATAGGCCCGAGCGTTCGCCGACGATGTCCGCCATGCCTTCGACCATCGGTGTGGCCGAGAAGGACGGGCAAAGTGCGTTGATACGGATGCCGCGTTTGGCGTTCTCGTCTGCGACAGCTTTGGTCAGGCCAACCACGGCGTGCTTGGCAGCCGCATAAAGCGACAGGTGCCCTGCTCCCATCAATCCGGCGGCAGAAGCCGTGTTCAGGATCGCACCTTCGCCATGGGCCTGCATAAGCGGGATCTGATATTTCATACAGAGAAACACCCCTTTGGCGTTCACATCCATCATCAGATCGAAATCTTCGGTGGTCAGATAGTGCATCGGGCGCACGTCGTGGCCAATGCCCGCGTTATTGATACCTACGTGAATGGTGCCAAAAGCGGCCGCGATATTGTCGACATGCGCTTTGACCTGCGCCTCGTCTGCAACGTTGACCACATCGGCGACAACCTCAAAGCCTTGCGCCCGCAGGGCATCGGCAACTTCACCGAGCTTTTCACCGTTCACGTCCGACAGGCCAAGTTTTGCACCTTGGTCGGCAAATTTCTGGGCCGCCATTGCGCCAAAGCCACTTGCGGCTCCGGTGATCATCACCACTTTGTCTTGATACATTTTATCCACGTTTTGCGGCCTCCAAGCCTGCTGATGCGAACAGCGGCACGGCGCCGCCCAATCGTTTTGCCCGTTCCGGATCGGACGCATTGCCGTCCAGAGCGCGTTTTTTCACGCCTTGAATGATCCCGGCCATGCGGAAGAAGCAAAAGGCGAGGTAGAAACCAAAGTTCTTGATCCCCGGCAGGCCCATGCGTTTGCAATATGCAGCGACGAATTCCTCATCGGTCGGCAAGCCAAGCGAAGCACGATCCACACCGGCCAAACCGCGGCCTTCATTCCCGGGTGGCATCTGCCATTGCATGATGACGGCGGCCAGATCGGCATAAGGATGCCCGATGGTCGAAAGTTCCCAATCCAGCACTGCAACAACGTTTTCACCGTCTTTGGAGAACAGCATGTTGTCGATGCGATAGTCGCCATGCACCAGCGTGCGCTTGCCGTCATCGGCTGGAATATTGTCATTCAGCCAATCCGCCAGTGCGTCCATCTGCGGCACGCTTTCGGTCTCAGAGGCCTTGTATTGTTTGGTCCAGCGCCCGACTTGGCGTTCGAAATAATTGCCCTCGGGGCCGTAATCCGACAGGCCCACAGCATTGATATCAACAGAATGGATTGCAGCCAGAACACGGCCCATTTCATTGATCACTGCACCGCGTTGTTCATTGGTCAACTCTTGCAGGCGCGGGTCGTCAAAGTTGCGACCTTCGACGTAATCCATCACGTAAAACGCCGAACCGATCACGTCATCGTCTTCGCACAAAAGGTGCATTTTTGCGACCGGAACATCAGAACCTGCCAGCGCCTTTTGTACGCGAAATTCTCGGTCCACGGCGTGCGCGGATTTCAGCAAAACCCCTGGCGGCTTGCGGCGCAGCACGTATTGGCCGGATGGCGCATCCAGACGGAAGGTCGGATTGGATTGCCCGACGTTGAATTTGGTGGTCACCGAGGGGCCTTTATAGCCCTCAAGGTTGTCCGAAAGCCAGCGGTCTACTGCCACTGTGTCCAAGGTTGTCGCGTCCATAAAGTCCTCCCGATGTCGAGTGCCGTTCGACTTAGCTATAAGTCAGCATCTCGCCTTCGTTGTCCGCATCTATGTGCGGCGTCTCGTTAAATCCGTTCAGCCATGTCTGACCTTTTGCCAACACAAACCGCGCCACGGCGCAGTTTTTGACCTGCAATTGCAGTAAGATCATCTGCTCGGCTGGGGCCTGCATCACATCTGCCACGGTGCGCCCGATCGCGCCGCCAGAACTGACGGCGATAGGGGCTTTGGCACCAGACGCCGCGATGATTTCACGCGCCTCCCGCACTCGCTGGGAGAAAGCCGCAAACGTTTCCGGCGGATTGGCGATTTCGTCGTTTTGCCATTCCAGCACTGTATCACGAAGAATACGGAAATGTGTTTTGCGATCGCTGTTAAGATCCGCGGGCTTGTCGTCACGCGCGGCAAATCGCGCTTCAAGCAAGCCGCCGAAATCAAATTCGTTCCACCCAGGCAAAACCACCGGCGTGATCCCGGTTTGAAGGGCACTTTCAATGCCTTCCCAAGTTTGGCGATGACGCTTTTGCGCACCGATGAACACAGCGTCCGGCGTCACGCCCTGCTGTTTCAATGCAGCGCCCAGCGCAGCGGATTGCCGGTGGCCCAACTCTGACAGGTTGTCATAATCGGCCGCGCCAAAGCTGGCCTGTGCGTGGCGCACAAGGTGAAACATCTGGCTCATGCCATGCGGTCCTGAAGACGGGTCCAAGCGGCGTTATATTCCCACTCCAATCGGTCCACCAAGTCGGCAGTCGGCACCACGTCTTTGACCGCGCCAATACCTTGACCCGACCCCCAGATGGTTTTCCAAGCCTTAGGTTTTTCGCGGTCGTCTCCGAAGTTCATGGTTTTGACGTCGCCTTGCGGCAGGTTGTCGGGGTCCATGCCCGCATTGGCAACAGACCCTTTGAGGTAGTTGCCTGCGACGCCCGTGAACAGCGAGCTGTAGACAATGTCGTCTGCGCCGCTCTTGACGATCATCTCTTTGTAGTCCTGCTGTGCGTTGGCCTCTTCTGTGGCAATGAACGGCGTGCCGATATAGCCGAGGTCTGCGCCCATGGCCTGCGCTGCCAAAAGAGAGGCACCAGTGCCGATTGAACCCGACAGCAACAGTGGTCCTTCAAACCACTCGCGAATTTCACTGATCAGCGCCAGCGGGCTTTGCGGACCAGCATGGCCCCCAGCGCCAGCGGCAACCGCGATCAGGCCATCGGCGCCTTTCTCGATGGCTTTCTTGGCAAAGCGGTTGTTGATGATGTCGTGCAGCGCGATGCCGCCGCAGTCATGCGCGGCATCGTTGACCTCAACCCGTGCACCAAGCGACGTGATCCAGATTGGCACTTTGTGTTTGTGGCAAAGTTCGATGTCGCGCTCCAGTCGGGTGTTGGACCGGTGCACGATCTGGTTGACCGCAAAAGGCGCAGCGGGCGAGTCGGGGTTCTCCTGATTGTGACGGTCGAGTTCTTCGCTGATTTGCGTCAGCCACGTGTCCAGCAACGGATGTTCACCCTCACCTTCGCGCGCGTTCAGCGCAGGAAAGCTGCCGATAATACCGGCCTTACACTGGGCAATCACCAATTCTGGCACCGAGATGATAAAAAGGGGAGAGGCAACCGCGGGGATACGCAGACCCTGAAGCGCTTTAGGCAGATGGCTGTCACCGGACATGAAAAACTCCTGTTGTTGATTGGCAGGATAAGGCAGTGCGCCGTGTGCTCAAGCAAGAGCGTGCGAAAGTAACATGACGTCACATTGCGCTGTGTCAGGACCGGCGCGCCAGAAACCGGCGGATGCGGCACGCAACATCAGCGGGCTGTTGGTGCAATATCCAATGATCTGCACCCGCCACTTCCTCGATGGTAAGATCGTCGCAATAGTCTTGGAGGCCGTCGTAGCTTTCCGGCAGGAGCGCGCTGTCATTCATTCCCCAAAGCAGCAGATGTGGCATGCTCACCCGCAGGGCGTCCTTGGGCAAGTCCGGCAACTCTTCTGGCGGGACCGGTTGTCCGGGTTTCGCGAGTTTCAAGGGCGAGGCGCGATACCAGTTGAGCATCGCACGCACCCCATCTACATCCCCCCACGCCCGACGATAGGCCTCTCGGCGGGCGGATGTCATCCAGCTCATGTCCATGTCTTTGTTGAAGATTTCAAAAATCGCAGCGTGATTGTCGGCCACGAGGTCATGTTCTTTGCCCGGGGAGCGCAAGTCAGCGATATACTGGCTCGCCACAGTTTGCGCCCCGCCTGCGGCCATGGCACGTTGGAACGGCCCCGGGTGCACGCCATTGGCAATTATCAGATTGGACACCAAAGCGGGGTGGCGAAACGCCAAACCATAAGCAACGGCCGAGCCCCAATCATGGCCAACCACAGCGGCAGCGGGCGCATCAGGACTGTAGTGGGCAATCACGGCAGCCGCGTCCTGCAACAAAGCGGGCAAGACATAGTCTTTGACCGTCTGTGGTTTCCAGCTTGCACCGAAACCGCGTTGATCGGGCGCGACACACAGAAAATCCTCCGCCAGATGCGGAATCAGGTCTGCGAATGCGCCAGAGTATTCGGGAAATCCGTGCAGGAACAACAGCAGCGGTGCGCCTGCCTCCCCGGCCACCAGCATGTTGAACTGCTGGCCGGAGATCATCAGTGTTTCGGTGCGCATGCCCTTAGGTGGCATCCGGCAGTTTGTGATCGCCAAACTGCTTGCGAAGGGTCAG
This sequence comes from Shimia sp. Alg240-R146, assembly GCF_947331465.1. GTDB lineage: Bacteria > Pseudomonadota > Alphaproteobacteria > Rhodobacterales > Rhodobacteraceae > Shimia. Next base: position 25,785 of record NZ_CAMZOK010000003.1, read on the forward strand.
CTTGGACACTTTGCCCGTCGCTGTCAGCGGCAGTTCCTCCACAAACACCACATCGTCCGGCAGCTGCCACGTGGCGAAATGTTCCTTGAGCATATCCATCAATTCACTGACCTCGGGCTTGCCCTCGGGCGCCGGCACCACAATCATCAGCGGGCGTTCGTCCCATTTCGGATGCGGCACCGCGATCACGGCGCAGTTCGCCACCTTGGGATGCGCCATCACTGTGTTTTCCAAATCCAACGACGAGATCCATTCGCCCCCCGATTTGATCAGATCCTTGGCGCGGTCGGTGATGGTCAGAAAGCCGTGCGTGTCAATCGTGGCCACATCGCCGGTGCCAAACCAGCCTTCGGCATCAAAGGCGGTCTTGTTGGCCTCTTCGTTTTCAAAATATCCCGACGTGATCGCGTTGCCGCGCACATAAAGTTCACCTGCTGCCTCGCCATCATGTGGAAGGCGTTTGCCGTCCTCATCAACGATCTTGAGATCCACACCAAACACTCGACGACCCTGCTTGGACTTGATCGCGATGCGTTCCGCCATCGGCTTGTCATCGAGGTGATCTGGCAGGTTACCCTGCGTGCCGATCGGGCTCATCTCGGTCATGCCCCAAGCGTGACAAACGTTGACGTCGCTTTCTTCAAAGAACTGAATCATCGAGGCCGGTGCCGCAGAGCCACCAACAACCATATCGCCAAGCCCGTCAGGCATGCGGCCCTGTTTCGCGATCTCGCCCTGCAGGCCTAGCCAAACTGTCGGCACACCCCAGGCAGAGTAGACCTTTTCGGTGTCCATCAGGCGGAACAGGCTTTCACCATCCAGCGCGCCCCCTGGGAAGATCAGCGAAGCCCCTGTGAGTGGCGCCGCATATGGAAGGCCCCAAGCGTTTACGTGAAATAGCGGCACAACTGGCAGGATGCGTTTGCCCGGCTGCAAAGCCGTCGGCAACGACAGGCCCACCATCATCGCGTGCAACACAGTCGAGCGATGCGTATAAAGCGTGCCCTTGGGGTTGCCTGTGGTGCCGGATGTATAGCACAGGCCAGCGGCTGTATCTTCCGGCAGGTCCGGCCAGTCAAAGCTGTCGGATTGCCCGTCCAGCAATTCTTCATAGCACAGGAAGTCACCTTCCGGCATGTGCGCGCGGTCGGTCATGACCACGACCTTCAAACCCGCGGGCCATTGATCGCGCAGTGCTGCCACAAGCGGCACAAACGTTGTGTCCACGAACAACATCGTGTCGTTTGCATGGTTCACGATATATGTCATCTGCTCGGCTGACAGACGCGGGTTGATGGTGTGGCACACGCCACCAGCCCCGGAAATGGCATAGTAGAGTTCAAGATGGCGATATCCGTTCCACGCCAAAGTCGCGACACGATCGCCGGTCTGCATGCCGAGCGACGTGAGGCCATGCGCCAGTTTCGCCACGCGGCGGGCGGTGTCGGCATAGGTCTGGCGATGGATGTCGCCTTCGGTGCGCACCGAGACCACCTCGCTCAACGGGTGAATTTCTGCTGCGTAGCTGAGAATGTCCGCGATTTTAAGCGGACGCATCATCATGGAGCCTTGCATTTCCGGCCCTCCCCTGCCTGAAAGATTCGAGTGGCGTGAAGCCTATGCCGGACTGCGCAAAAATCAAAAGCCCATATGCGTCATGCCGCAGCGTCGTGAAACCTGCGACTTTGGTCTGAGGCCGCATGACTTTGTGCCAATGCGCACAGACAACGTGATCAGGCGCAAATTGCGCACAGGTGTCTTGCCCCCTAGCTTATGTGGCAAGCGAACAGATCTCAGAAAGGAAAAACGATGTCGATCCGACCCGTTTTGGAAACACGCAAAGCCGTGCCAGCGATGGAAGGTGCAGGGGTTAGTCTGCACCGTGCCTTTGGATTTCAGGATCCCGAGGAGCTCGACCCGTTCCTGATGATGGACCATTTTCGCAACGATGACCCGCGCATGTATCAGGCCGGATTTCCGTGGCACCCTCATCGCGGCATTGAGACAATCACCTATGTCATCGAAGGCGCGGTGGAGCATCAGGACAGCTTGGGCAACACCGGCAACCTAAAATCCGGCGATGTGCAATGGATGACTGCTGGTCGCGGCATTTTGCATCAAGAGATGCCAACAGCAGACGCCAACGGCATGAATCACGGCTTTCAGCTTTGGGCCAACCTGCCGCGCGATTTGAAAATGACCGACCCGCGCTATCAGGATGTTGAGGGCCGCGAAATTCCCGAAATCATGGAAGACGACGGCACCAAAGTCCGCGTTATTATCGGCAAGTTCTGGGACCGCACCGGGCCTGTAGATGGCATTGCAGCGGATCCGATGTTTTTGGACATCACCGTGCCGGCCGGCGTGAAGAAGACCTTTCCGGTCGACACGCGCCGCCGCGCCTTTGCTTATGTCTTTGAAGGGGCCGGGGCCTTTGCCGACGCAAGTCAGCCAAACGGCGTCCTGCTGGAAAAAGAAGTTGCAGGACAAGAGCTTAATATCCGCGACCTGAGCGGCGATCGGACATTGGTGCGCTTTGGAAACGGCGACGAGGTCACTGTGCAAGCGGGCGAAGAAGGCGTGCGGTTTTTGCTGATCTCGGGGCAACCCATTCAGGAACCTGTGGCGTGGCACGGGCCGATTGTGATGAACACACAGGCGGAGCTACAGCAGGCGTTTACCGAGCTGCGCAACGGCACATTCATTCAACCGGCGCACTAGAGCACCTGCCGTCGAATTGTGCTGCGACGTCGTCCGAGGATCCACAACCTGAAAACAAGGAAAAGCCGGGCATGTCGCCCGGCTTTTTTGCTTTCTCAGTACCTCAGAGCATTGCCCAGCAAAGGCTGAGCCAAGGGGGCTGGCCCCACTCTCTAATGTGCAGACTACTCTGCGGCGTCAGCGTAATCCTCCATCGGCGGGCAGATGCACACCAGATTGCGGTCGCCATAGGCATTGTCCACGCGGTTGACCGGCGGCCAATACTTGTCCACCCGGAATGCGCCGGGCGGGAAACACCCCTGTTCGCGGCTATAAGGCCGGTCCCAGTCCTTCACGAGGTCTTCCATCGTGTGTGGCGCGTTGCGCAGCGGGTTGTTCTCTGCATCCATCTTGCCGTCCTCAATCGCGCGGATCTCTTCGCGGATCGCCAGCATCGCGTCGCAAAACCGGTCCAGCTCGGCCTTGTTTTCACTCTCTGTCGGCTCGATCATTAACGTGCCGGCGACCGGCCAGCTCATGGTCGGGGCGTGAAACCCGCAATCCATCAAACGTTTGGCGATGTCATCGACGCTCACACCGGCACTGTCAGCAAAGGGGCGCGTGTCGATAATGCATTCATGCGCCACACGTCCTGTCGGTCCCTTATAAAGCACGTCAAATGCGCCTTCGAGACGCTTTGCGAGGTAGTTGGCGTTCAAAATCGCCACCCGCGTGGCCTGCGTAAGCCCTTCGCCCCCCATCAGCAGAACATAGGCCCAGCTGATCGGCAAAAGCGACGGCGACCCAAACGGGGCAGCCGACACCGGGCCTTCGGAACCGCCGGTCTCAGGATGGCCCGGAAGATGCGCCACCAGATGTGACTTCACGCCAATCGGCCCCATGCCAGGGCCACCGCCACCGTGCGGAATGCAAAAGGTCTTGTGCAGGTTGAGGTGGCTCACGTCGCCCCCCACATCACCGGGTCTCGAAAGCCCGACCATTGCGTTCAGGTTGGCCCCGTCAATATAGACCTGTCCGCCGTATTCATGGGTGATGTCACAGACTTCATGCACAGTCTTTTCAAACACGCCATGCGTGGACGGATAGGTGATCATGCAACCTGCCAGATCGTCTTTGAATTTCTCCGCTTTGGCGCGGAAATCTTCCAGATCGATGTCACCGTTGTCGGCTGTCTGCACCGGCACAACTTTCCATCCCACCATCTGCGCCGACGCCGGATTGGTGCCATGTGCGCTCATTGGGATGAGACAGATATTGCGGTGCCCTTCGCCACGCGCGCGATGATAAGCGGCAATCGTCAACAGGCCGGCATATTCACCCTGTGCGCCGGAATTTGGCTGCATCGAAATCGCGTCATAGCCGGTGATCTGACACAGCTTGTCACTCAGATCGCCAATCAGCTCTTCATAGCCCTGCGCCTGATCTTTCGGAACGAACGGGTGCATGAGCGAGAACTCACGCCAACTGACCGGCATCATCTCAACCGCCGCGTTCAGCTTCATCGTACAGGACCCCAGCGGGATCATCGCGCGATCCAGCGCCAGATCCCGATCAGCCAGACGGCGCATATAGCGCATCATCTCTGTCTCGGCGCGGTTCATGTGGAAAATCGGGTGATCCAGATATCCGCTTTCGCGCACCAAAGCATCCGGGATGCGATATTCCGGTTCAAAATCGTCGTCTTTGCGGTCAATGCCAAACGCACGCCAGACCCGTTCAATCGTGGCCGGACGGCAGGCTTCGTCGAGCGAAATCCCCACTTTGGTTTTGCCAACGCGCCGCAGGTTGATGCCTTCTTGCACCGCGGCCTGCAAAACGCCGCGCTGCAACAGCCCGACATCCACAGTGATCGTGTCAAAATAGACGTCCGGCTCCACAACAAAGCCCGCCTCTTGCAAGCCTTTGGCCAGCCTTACGGTCTTGCGATGAATGCGCTGCGCAATCGCCTTGAGGCCCTTTGGCCCATGAAAAACACCATACATTGACGCCATAACAGCCAACAAAGCCTGCGCCGTACAGACGTTTGAGTTGGCTTTTTCGCGGCGGATGTGCTGCTCGCGGGTCTGAAGCGACAGGCGGTAGGCGCGGTTGCCATGGCTGTCGATGCTGACGCCAATAATACGCCCTGGCATCGCCCGTTTATAAGCGTCGCGACAGGCCATATAAGCCGCGTGCGGCCCACCATACCCCAACGGAACCCCAAACCGTTGCGTGCTGCCCACAGCAATATCCGCACCCATCGCGCCCGGCTCTTTCAAGAGCGTCAGCGCCAAAATATCGGCCGCCACAATGCCAATCGCTTTGTGCTCATGCAGAGCAGCAATTTCGGACGTGAAGTCGCGCACATGGCCATAGGTGCCGGGATACTGAAAAATCGCCCCAAACACTTTGTCGGCTTCCAGATCATCGGGGTTGCCAACGATCACCTCGATATCCAACGGCGCGGCGCGGGTCTGAATCACAGCGATATTTTGCGGATGACAGTTTTCGTCCACAAAGAACGCCTTAGCCTTGGATTTCGCCCCCCGCTTCGCCATGGTCATCGCTTCGGCGCAAGCCGTGGATTCATCCAAAAGCGATGCGTTGGCGACTTCCAAACCGGTCAGGTCGCTCACCATCGTCTGATAGTTCAACAGGGCTTCAAGGCGGCCCTGCGAAATCTCAGGCTGATAAGGCGTATAGGCCGTGTACCACGCCGGATTTTCAAGGATGTTGCGCTGGATCGCAGGTGGCGTCACCGTGCCGTAATACCCCTGCCCGATCAGGCTGGTCAGAACTTTGTTCTTGCCCGCGACCTCATGCATGTGGCGTATCAATTCGCGCTCTGACAAGGGGCGCCCAAAGTCGAGCGGCTCTTTTTGGCGGATGCTATCGGGCAACGTCTGCCCCATCAGATCCTCAAGATCACTGGCGCCGATCACATCCAACATTTCCGCCATTTCCTCGGGCGACGGGCCGATGTGGCGGCGATTGGCAAAATCATACGGCAGATAGTCCGTTGGCGTGAAGGTCATGTGTTCCTCCTAGAGCAGCTTGGCGGCGATACCGCACAGAAAAGATATGTCCCAAAGCATGATACGGGCGGCGCCCGGCCTTGGGAGAGAGAGGCGCCCTGCCCGCTATGTGGGTTAAGGCGCGGCCCGACCTGTCAGTCGGGTCAAAATTCTTGACCGTCGCCTCGGGCTTTGAGACGACTGTCGCTGGCTTACCCGATGAAGGTTTTGTAGGCAGCTTCGTCCATATAATCGTCCATCTGGCTCAGCTCGGATGGCTTGATCTTGAAGAACCATGCTTCAACCATCGGATCGTCGTTGACCTTGCCAGGCTCATCCACGAGCGGGCTGTTCACTTCGACGATTTCACCATCCAGCGGCGCCAGAATATCGCTGGCCGCTTTGACCGACTCGATCACGCAGACTTCTTCGTCTTTGGTGACCTCGGTGCCTTCTTCCGGCAGTTCGATAAACACCACATCGCCCAGCTGTTCGCTGGCGTGATCGGTGATGCCCACCACAACCACATCACCTTCGACACGCAGCCATTCGTGTTCTTCCGTGAATTTCATTGCTTGCTCTCCTGTTGCTCAACGTTTGAAATTGGCAGGCACCAGCGGCATCTTTGCCACCGTGACGGGCAAACGTTTGCCCCGCACCTCACCAAAAAGTTCCGTGCCGACAGCCGCTTGTGCGGCGCCGACATATCCCATAGCCACTGGCCCCTCATATGTGGGTCCAAACCCACCCGAGGTCACCTCACCGATAGGATCACCACCCTCACCGGCGGCAAAAATCTGGGTTCCGGCCCGCATTGGCGCACGTCCTTGTGGCACCAGACCGACCCGCTTGCGCGCCACTCCTTCGGCCAGATCCCCAAAGATCCGATCTGCCCCGGGAAAGCCCCCGGCGCGGTCACCATCAGCACGACGCACCTTCTGGATCGCCCAGATCAGACCAGCTTCAATCGGGGATGTTGAGGCATCGATGTCATTACCGTAAAGGCACAGCCCGGCCTCCAGCCGCAAGCTGTCGCGCGCGCCAAGACCGATGGGTTCGACCTCATCCATGTCCAACAGCGCCTTCGCCAACGCTTCGGCCTGTGCATCAGGCACCGAAATCTCATAGCCATCCTCGCCGGTGTAGCCCGACCGGCTGACCCAGCAGTCTGCGCCCGCCAATTCGATCGTCGCGACGTCCATAAACGTCATCTCGGCCACCGCGGGATTGAGCCGCGCCAAGGCCGCTTCTGCCGCTGGTCCCTGCAACGCAATCAACGCACGATCCGCGATGACTTCGACAGTGACCGCGGGCTCCAGTGCCGCCTTCATGCGCGCGATGTCTGCGTCTTTGCAGGCCGCATTGACCACCACGAACAGGTGATCACCGCGATTGGCAAACATCAGATCGTCTTCGATGCCACCACCACCGTTGGTAAAAAGCCCATAGCGTTGCCGGGCTTCACCAAGACCTTGCACGTCCATCGGCACCAATGTTTCGAACGCCTTTGCTACAGCGCCATAGCTCTCGCCGCGCAGGATCACCTGCCCCATGTGACTGACGTCAAACAGACCAGCCTGCGCACGGCAATGCAGATGTTCCTTCATCACGCCCAGCGCATATTGCACCGGCATGTCATAGCCCGCAAACGGCACCATTTTCGCGCCAAGTGCGACGTGCAAATCGAATAGTGGTGTGCGGCTCAACTCACCCATGACAGCGCCCTCCGTTTTTCCGGTGGCGTCCATGGTGCAGCCCACAGAACACATCCGGCATCCTCAGTCCGCACGAGGGACTCCCCCCAATGCGCGCGATGCCCCCTCTGTCCTTTGGCCTGAGATCGTTATCCCTTCGGCGGACGCCATCTGACGCCTCTCTCCAGAGTGTGTTTAGCGATAAATCGGTCCTTGCGGCCTGAGAGTTTCCGGGGCGGTTGCTCCTTCGGCACCGGACACGTCCGGTTCTCCCGATTCACCTATGTTTTAGAACGTAGTCTGCGCCTTCCCGTCTGACAAGCGCATTTTATCGCGCCTTCACAGAAGGTTATGCTGGTCGGCATTGCGGTGTCAGCAAAGTGGCCAGTGCGTCGTTACCACAAACCAGGGTATCAAGAGTGACTTGATCAAGCCGCGCATAGAACACATCCAGCGCTTCTGTCAGTGCGACGCGCAGCCGACAGGCATCAACCAACGGGCACGAATTGTCGACGTCCGCGAAACACTCTGCCAAAGGCACCGGAGCCTCCATCGTGCGGAAAATGTCCCCGATTTCGATCTCCGCAGCGGGGCGGGCCAACTCAAGCCCGCCATTGCGGCCCCGTTGGGTGTGCAAAACACCCATCTGCGCCAGTTGATTGATCACCTGCGCCAAGTGGTTTTCCGACGCGTTGCAGCGCTGCGCAATCTCGTGCTTCGTGACCAACCGGCCGTGATTCACGGCACAGAACATCAGAACTCTGATCGCGATATTTGTTCGTTTTGTGATGCGCACAGGGCTGGCCAATTTTGCTTCAAGTCTCCCTGTTTTGACCAATTCCCGCACAAGTGGCATTGACATGGATCAACGGTTCAGACGACATGCCGCCATGACAGCCCATTATTTCTTCGGCTACGGCAGCCTTGTAAACAGACGCACACATGCTTTTGAGGACGCACACCCTGCGCAGCTTTCGGGCTGGAAACGCGCTTGGGTTGCGACCGATCTGCGTCCCTTTGCCTTCCTGAGCGCCGAGCCTGACGCGACCAGCACCATTGACGGGCTGATTGCCCATGTTCCCAACGACGACTGGGCAACGCTGGATGAACGGGAATTTGCCTACGACCGGTTTGACGCTGGTGCGTCGGTTTCCCACCCTAGAACCGACCCGCTGCAAATCGCCGTCTACTCTGTCTCATCAGAGCACCGAATTGCGCCCTCCACACCGCAAAAAATTCTGCTGAGCTATATCGACGTCGTGGTGCAGGGCTATCTTGCTGTCTTTGGCGAGGCCGGCGTCGAAGCCTTTTTTGCGACAACAGATGGCTGGACCGCGCAGGTCATCGATGATCGTGCCACGCCGGTTTATCCGCGGCACCAGACCCTGACCGCCGCAGAAACGACATTGGTCGACGACCTTCTCGCAACAACCGGCGCGACGCGCCGTCCGGCGCCCTAGGGCTCTCGTCCGTCTGACAAGCACAGCGTCTGAAAGAGTCCGCGCTCGCGGGTCCATGCGCTTCTTATGCGCGATGCCGCACGACACGCCCCCCAAAAAGCCAATAAAATCAGATGTTTTTGCGCGCCGGTCGATCGGGCGGGGCTAAGCCAACAGAAGGTTTACGGACCGCTTACGCAGTGCCCTTTTCGCCATGCGATTTGGCCTCACGTCGCTCCTCAGATCAATTTTTTGCGATTTTGATCCCAATTCAAAAAATCTACGTAACTATCGTGATATGATAAAATATCGATTTTTTAAACCGACGGAGAGGTCTCATGCTAAAAACCCCTGCAATTTCCCGCCGCGCCCTGCTGGCAGGTGCCGCCGCGCTTCCCATTACCGCCGCCACAAGCCAATCAACTCTGGCTGCCGCCGATATGAAAGGCGTCGCCCAAACCCGCTTCAACCGCATGAAACTCGGCAGCTTTGAGGTCACGACCCTTCTTGTCGGCACACGCACCGTTGAGGGACCGCAAAACATCTTTGGCATGAACGTCTCCGCCGAAGAATTCGCGACCGCCTCGGCTGCTGCGCGCATTCCCACTACTGCGGCCCAATTCTTCTTCACCCCAACCGTGGTCAACACCGGATCGGAACTGATCCTGTTTGACACCGGCCTGAACCCCGACGCCATTTCTTCAGCACTCGAAGCAGCAGGTTATTCCACCGATCAAGTCGACACCGTTGTCATCACACACATGCACGGTGACCACATCGGCGGCATGGCTGGCGAAAACGGCGTGACCTTTGCAAACGCCAAACACGTGACCGGAACAACCGAAATGAATTTCTGGGCGGGCACCGACAAGAACAAAGCGTTTGAGGGCAAAATTCGCCCCAACATGGAGCGCTTTGACATGATCGAAGACGGCGCTTCAGTGGCATCGGGCGTGACCGCAATGTCTGCTTTCGGCCATACCCCCGGGCACACGACCTACATGCTGGAAAGCGACGGCCAGCAGATGCTTCTGGCGGCTGATTTTGCCAACCACTACGTATGGTCTCTGGCCCACCCCGACTGGGAAGTGAAGTTTGACATGGACAAATCCGCCGCCGCCGCGACCCGTCGCAAAATGCTGGGCATGATGGCCGCCGACTCTGTGCCATTCGTGGGCTACCACATGCCGTTCCCCGCCGTCGGCTTCGTCGAAACCCACGGCGACGGCTTTCACTACGCGCCTGCCAGCTATCAGTTCATGATGGGCTAACCCCTCGCCAGCCCATCAGGGGTGGCCAGCGCGTCAGAGATACAGCGCGCTGGCCACCACAAAGAAGATCAACACGCCAAAGACGTCATTTGTCGTGGTGATGAAAATCCCTGTCGCCACCGCAGGATCAAGCCCAAAACTTCGCAAAATATAAGGGATCAACGCCCCGATTGTACCGGCGATTGTGGTCACCAGCGTCAGCGCCAGCAACGCAGTCAACGCGAGCAAATGCGGATGCGCCAATGGCAAAACGAGGCTCGCCAATAGAACCGCAATCGCTGTGATCACCCCGATGCTCAGCCCATTGAACATCGCGCCAAAGAATTCCCGCCAAAGCCGCGCGCCAAAATCGCCGCGCCAGTCGGTGCCCGAGGTCAGTGACTGAATAGAAACGGTCGAGGCCTGAATGCCCGCGTTGCCCGCCGTCGCCATGACCACCGGAATGAAACTCGCCAGTACGGCAGCCTGCGCCAAAGCCTCCTCATAGGATCCGATTACCACCGCGGCAAAACTTGCCCCACCAAGCCCCCCCAAAAGCCATGGCAAACGCCGCTTCAGGATTGTGAACGGCCCGTCAAACTGTGTGGTCGCAGGCGATACCGAGCCCATGACCAGCATGTCTTCTTCCACTTCGTCACGAAAAATGTCGCCCAGTTCGCGCGGAGAAATTCCGCCGACCAGCTTGCCAAATTCATCCACAACGCCAATCGCATACACGCCCCGACGTCGGGACAATTTCAAAACCTCTTCGCGGTCTTGGTCCGCGCTCACCACGTCCAGATCCTTATGCACGATCTGTGCGAGCGGCAGATCGGCTTGTCCCGCCAAAACTTCACGAAACCGCAAAAAACCGATCGGTTTGCGCACTTCATCAACCACAAACATCATGTCGATCTTGCCGATCTCGGCTGAGCGGCTCTTGATGTCCTCGGTCAGCTGACCCACCGTCCAATGCAGGGGCGCCATTAAGACTCCAAGCCGCATCACCGTCGCAGCACTGTCGTCTCGCGCCTGCAAAACCGCAGCGATCCGTTCCGCGTCCGGCCGCGTCTGCACCAACCGTCCGGCAAAGTTGCGCGGCAATTCCAACAGCGTATCGACCGCCTCATCGACGTCCATCATGCCAATAATATTGGCAAAAGTGCGTTCCGATTCAGGGCTGTAAAGCACAGCGTGCAAATCGTTGTCCAACTCAGACAGCACCTTCAGGCCAAGGTTGTCCGGCACCCAGTCAAACAAAAGCCGCGCCCGCGCGGGCCGCAGCCGCAACAGACACGCAAGCACATCGCCCACTGGCCAGCCCGCAGTGGCTTCAACAACACCTGCGCGGTCTGCATGTGAAATCATGTCATCGATCAATCGCAGCGTCGCCCGGTTGGCATCGTCTGCGGCATCGCTTTGCCCACCTTGCCAAATCAATGTGCTCATATGCGCCTCATAAAAAATCTTTTCGAGACACCGCATGCCCCTTGGACACTACATTGCCAAGGCCAGAGGCTGATTGCACGTCTTTTACGGCAGTCTTCTGCCAATCCAATCCACGGAAAGTCCCCTTGGCAAGTTAGCGCAAACATGACAGGTTTCGCCCAGCGCATCTGAGGCAGAACGCACATCATGCAAGACATTCTCACAGTCACTCTCAACCCTGCCGTCGATCTTTCAACTTCAGCGTCGGAAGTCAGTTCAGGGCACAAGCTGCGCTGCGCCACGCCAGAATTCAGCGCCGGTGGTGGCGGCATCAATGTCTCGCGGGCCATTCGTATCCTTGGCGGTCACTCCCGCGCTTTTGTGGCGCTTGGCGGTAACGCCGGCCAACGTCTTCAAACCTTGCTGTCCGACGAAGGTATTGCCGAAATTGCCCATTCCGCACCGGGTGAAACCCGCACCAATGTCGCCGTTACATGCGATCAAACCGGTGAACAGTTCCGATTTGTCATGCCCGGCCCGACGTGGCCTGATGCCGATTGCGCCAAACTGCTGACACGGCTGAACGCAATGACCAACCCCGCAGGTCTGCTGGTGCTCTCCGGCAGCCTCGCGCCGGGTATGCCCACAGATTTTGCCCGCACTGTCATCGCTGCGCTCAAAGACACCGGCCCCAGCATTCTTTGCGACATCTCGGGACGCCCGCTGCACGATCTCTGCGCCGCGCCCAACCCCGGTCTTGATGTCTTGCGTATGGATCTGGACGAAAGCGAGGAGATTTTCGGCGCACCTCTGAGCACCCGCACAGACAGCGCCCGCTTTGCGCGGGATCTGGTTGCCGGAGGCGTGTCAAAAACCGTGATTGTGGCGCGCGGACCTGACGGATCCATTTTGGCCAGCGAAACCGGTTGCATTCACGTCACCGCACTGGATGTGCCAATCAACAGCAAGGTCGGCGCTGGCGACAGCTTTGTCGGCGCCTTCACATTGGCCCGCGCCCGCGGTTTCGATCTGGCAACGGCCCTGCAACACGGCACAACCGCTGCGACGGCCGCGGTGACCACACCGGCCACCGAACTCTGTCGCAAAGTCGATTTCGAGCGTTATTTGCCGGACTGCGTGCTCTCAGACATCACGCTCTAGGCGGGGCCTCTCAGCTTTCGTCGCGAAACCGGTTCACAATCGGATACCGCCGATCCATCCAAAACGCCTTTTTGCTCAGCCGCGCCCCAGGTGCAGACTGAAAGCGCTTGTATTCGCTGATGTACACCAGATGTTCGACCCGCTTGACTGTTTCGCGATCAAACCCGGCAGCCACACATTCAGCCACGGATTTTTCCTGATCCACCAGCATCAACAAAATGGTGTCGAGCACGTCATAAGGCGGCAGGCTGTCCTCGTCCTTCTGATCGGGGCGCAACTCTGCAGACGGTGGCTTGTCGATGATATTGACCGGAATAACTTCGCCTTCAGGCCCGCCCATCCAGTCACGGTGCACCGCATTACGCCAGCGCGAGGTTTCAAACACGCGGGTTTTGTACATGTCCTTGATCGGATTATAGCCCCCGGCCATGTCGCCATAGATCGTGGCATAGCCCACTGCGACCTCGGATTTATTGCCTGTGGTCAACAGCATCTCGCCAAACTTGTTGCTCATCGCCATCAACAAAAGCCCACGCAGACGGCTCTGGATGTTTTCTTCTGTCAGACCGGGCGCGGTGCCTTCAAACAAAGGCGCCAGCGTGTTGGTAATAGCCTGACGCCCCTCGGCGATTGGCACAAAATCATACCGCACGCCCAACCGTTCGGCGATGTCTTTGGCGTCCTCAAGGGACTCTTCAGAAGTATACTCAGACGGCAACATCACGCAGCGCACGTTCTCAGGTCCCAATGCGTCAACCGCAATTGTCGCGACAAGCGCGCTGTCGATCCCACCCGACAGCCCGAGCAACACCTGCTTAAAGCCGGTCTTACCCATGTAGTCGCGCAGCGCCTCAACGCAAACGCGATAATCCTGTTCTTCGCCCGCAGGCAACACAGCCTTGGGTCCAGCCTTGCAGCGCCAGCCCGCCGGCGTGCGCTCAAATTCCACGTGGGCGACCACCTCGTCAAACACCGGCAATTGCATCGCCAACTCCCCACCGGGGTTGAGCACAAAGGAGCCACCGTCAAACACCTGATCGTCCTGACCGCCCACCATGTTCAGATACACCAGCGGCAATTCGGTTTCGATCACGCGGGCCACCATGTGGTTCATGCGCCGGTCAAACTTATCGCGATAATACGGGCTTCCATTTGGCACCACGAGGATTTCCGCGCCGGTCTCTTCCAGCGTCTCAGGCACATCCTCAAACCACGCATCTTCGCAAATCGGGCTGCCAACCCGCACCCCGTTCACATCATACGGCCCGCCCATCGGACCGTGATCAAACAAGCGTTCTTCGTCAAAAACGGTGTAGTTCGGCAGGTGGTGTTTGAGCTGGCGATGCACAATCCGCCCGCCTTTCAGCACGAAATAGGCGTTATAAAGTTTACCATCGTCCGCCCACGGCCCACCCACGGTGACGACAGGGCCATCGGCGCAATCCACCGCCAACTTCTCGATCTCGGCCATTGCCGCAACTTGCAGTGCGGGTTTCAGGATCAGGTCCTGCGCGTTGTAGCCCACGATGAACATCTCGGGAAACGCCACCATATCCGAGCCCGCTGCTTTCGCTTCGGCCCAGACCGCGCGCACCTTATCGGCGTTGCCGTGCAGGTCTCCCATCACCGGGTTCGCCTGCGCCATGGTCAGACGGAACGTGTCAGCCATCGCCCCTGCCTCCTGCTGAATTTCTGTCGCTCAAAGATGTAGCAGAACCCCACGCGAGGAAAAGCGCAAACAACATCGCGCTCATAGCCACAAAGGCGTCTCCAAATGCTGTGCATACATGTGGTCTCGATGCGCCAACAAATTGGGCGCCAACGCAGCTTTGGTCTCAGCGTCCAAAGTCTCAAACGACGCCCGCCCTTTGGGATGCATCGCACAAACATCATCCGGCAACGGCGCAAACAACGCCATGACACAAGCCAGCTGGATATCCGCCGCGGTCATCACATCCTCCAACAGATATGGCCCCTTCGAGGACGCCAGAATCTCGGAGAACGCTCCCAACAACGAAACAACACGCGGCCCGTAACTGTCCCCCATACTGGCAATATAGCCGTATTTGGCAGCCAGATAGGCCGCCACACCGCCGGCAAAACCGCCCTTAGAAGTCATGCCATAATGCACCAGCTGCAACCGCCGCGACCATGCCAATCCGCCATCACCCATCAGATCATCGCCCATCTGCAAAACCCGCGCTCGCACGGCCCCGTCTGCTGGTAGTAACGCCGGTTCCGGTGCCAAACGCTCCGCCAACTCAATGATCGCTCGCACCGTCGCCTTTGGTGCCTCGCCATCAAGCATCGCCGTGGGCGCGCTCACTTCGCCTGTCCACTCGGTCTGTTGCGGATCCTGCCCATCAAAGCTCACTGGTTGCCAATCAATGGCTTTGACATGCAACACACCTTTGACCGCTTCTCCCCAAGGGCTCGGCACACCGCGTACAATCGTCACCCGAAGGCCTTCGGCGGCCATTCCTTCAGCAGTTCCTACAAACTCAAGCATACTCACTCTCCCAGTCTTTGATCTGCCACGCTGCCACGCAATTCAGGGCATGACCAGACACAGATATTCCCGCCTTACCGCACAACAGCCGCAAAATGCGTTGCTCAGCGCAACCCATTGATCTAAAATCGGTTCCAAAGCCGAAAAACGGCCGGGGAAACCCCTCTGTGGGCAACATGGGACTGAATTTATGAGCAGAACTCAGGCACTTACACTAGCCATCCTGCTGGCCGCCGCACCGGCCTTTGCACAGGACAGCCAGGTTCTGACCAAACAATACGATGACGGCGGCGTCTATGAGGGCACCTTCAAAGGCGGTCTTCAGCACGGCACCGGCACCTATCGGCTGCCAAACGGCTACGAATATTCCGGCGCTTGGATTGATGGCGAAATCGTTGGCATCGGCATGGCCCGCTTTCCCAACGGATCAGTCTATGAAGGCGAATTTGCCAAGGGCAAACCCCATGGCACCGGCAAAATCACCTTTACCGATGGCGGCACCTATGAGGGGGCGTGGGCTGAAGGCAAAATCACCGGACAAGGTGTGGCCATTTATGCCAATGGCGTGCGTTACGAAGGCGATTTTCTAAGCGCTGTGCATCATGGTCACGGCATCATGCTGTCGCCCAACGGCTACCGGTATGAAGGCGGCTGGATCGATGGCGTTAAAGAGGGCCTTGGCCGCGTCACCTATCCGGACGGCACCATCTATGACGGCCAGATCGCCGCTGGTGAACGCGAAGGCACCGGCAAATTGACCATGCCTGACGGGCTGATTTACGAAGGCACTTGGGCGTCTGGCCAGATCGAAGGCGACGGCTCTTTGACACAGCCCAACGGGGATATCTACGTCGGCCAATTGTCCGGCGGTCAACGTCAGGGGCAGGGTCAAGTCACCTATGAAAATGGCGATACTTACGTTGGCGCATTCGAAGCCGACCAGCGTCACGGCCAAGGCACATTTAATGGTGCTGACGGCTATACATATGTCGGCAGCTGGGTGAACGGGCGCATCGAAGGCGAAGGTCAGGTCACCTATCCCGACGGTTCGGTCTATACCGGCGCCTTCCGTGACAATCTGGCGGACGGTCTCGGCATGATCACCTACACCGACGGCTCCACCTACGAAGGCGGCTGGAAAGCCGGCGTAATCGAGGGTTTTGGCAAGGCGATTTACGCCAATGGTCTCGTCTACGAAGGCGAATTCAAAGCGGCCAAAAATCACGGCAACGGCGTGATGACATATGCCGACGGCTACCGTTATGACGGCGCATGGGCCAACGGCCAGCGCCACGGCATCGGCACTGCCACCTATTCCGACGGAACAGTTTACACCGGCAATTTCGTAGACGGCCAGCGCGACGGCATTGGCGAAATCGTCATGACTGACGGGTTCCAATACGCGGGTGAATGGAAGGGCGGCGAAATCGACGGCGTCGGGGTTGCCACCTATGCAAACGGCGACATCTACGAAGGCACGTTCAAAGCCGGCAAACGTCAGGGCGAAGGCACCATGAAATACGCCAGCGGCGAGGAAGCCAGCGGCGAGTGGGACAATGGCTCTCTGAACACCGACGGCTGATACCAACACCTTCCACGCATTTTTTCAGCGATGCGCGACGCCAATTGCGCATCATACTTGCTGTCATACCGCGCCACATTGCTTACAAATCGATCTTTCTTATAAAGTTCGGGTATTAATCGAATTTGTTTGGAGACGTTCAGTCATGTGGCGAAGACTGCCATTTCTCATTTGGTTTTGCTTGTCAGCCACATATGCCGGCGCAGAAGTTGACCTCACCAAACGCCAACAAAAGCTCTTTGACAGCATCAAACCTATGGTGCTTCAGATTGATCCGCTGGGTGTCGACATCGCCGCGTTTCTTGCCATTGAAGCACAGAAAGCCGGTGTGCGCCGTTTTCGTTCAATGAAACCAAGCGAGAAGCCAAAGATCACTCATCCAAAACAGACGGGGTGCGGGCAGGCCAAGTTTTCAAGCAAGGAAGTGCTGATTGACACCGACCAGAGACGCTGCGTGAACCTGCACAATTTTATGCACGAAATCGCCCACATCGGCGTTCTAAGAAAGAACTGCAAAGGGCATGGGGATATTTTTTACTGGTACAATTATGCGCTTGCCCAGCGCATGGAGACCGCAATCCCGCGATCTAAGCGCTGGCGCACGACACCGACCAAAGCTGTGTTGAGGCGCGCCGCCGAATATCGGTCGTTCGACGAAAGATGTCGGGGCGGCAAGCCTTTTCCGGGATAAACTCGCGCTTAAAAGTTCGCGCACCTGCGGCCTCCCTTCGTGTTCACCACTCCACAGCCGCCCCCGCATAGTCAAAAAACCCGCCGCTCTCCTGCGGCCCCAATCCATCCAGCACATCCAGCAGCCGCGCCGCGCTCTCTTGCGGCGACAGTTTTTGGCGTCCCGGATAATGGGCGGTAAAAGCCGTTTCCACGGTGCCCGGATGCAACGCCACACAAACCGCCTCCCTATGCGTGCGTGCCAGTTCAATCGCGCCGGTCTTGATCAACTGATTGAGCGCTGCCTTTGAGGCGCGATAAGAATACCAGCCGCCCGCACGATTGTCCGCGATGGAGCCGACGCGGGCCGACAGGGCCGCAAAAACCCCGCGCCGCCTGCGCGCCAACAACCTTGGCGCATGCTTCATGACCAACGCTGGCCCAATGGCGTTGATCGCGAATTGCGCCGCCATTTCCTCTGCCGACAGATCCCGCAGCGCTTTTTCAGGCGCCGACCGGGTGCTCACCAATGCGCCGCTCGCGACGATGATCATGTCAAAGACACCGTCCAAGGCCGTCAACCGCGCCTCAACCAAGTCGGGCTGCAACAGATCAAACCCGTCCCGCGCCCGAGACAGGCCAACAACCTCGCCACCGCGCCCGCGCCATTGCTGCGCCACCGCCGCACCAATCCCGCCACTGCCCCCAATCACCAAAGCCCGCATGTCACGTTTCTCCTTTGTCATGACTACGCGCGGCGCGGCGCTCCGGATGACCCACCGGAAATTGCCCCTTTTCATTTACCAAACGGCATGTATAAATCCCGCCATGTTCAAACGCACACATATCGCAAACCCTGCGCGCCTTCCGGCGCCGTTTGCGCGTGGCCTTGACCTACTCCTAATCCGCCTCTGAGCGCGGCCATCTCGGCGCGCGTGCTCAGAGGGCATTTGTACGCGCCGCACTTCCGCGAACCGAGATTAGGACCCCCATCATGCACAAGATAAACCTGGCCGAGAAACTCTCGCTATTTTCCTCCCACTGGGACCCGCACGTCGTCACCAGCTACAACGGCAACGACGTGATGGTGGTCAAATTTCAGGGCGAGTTTCCGTTTCACAAACACGACGACACCGATGATTTCTTTCTGGTGCTCGAAGGCGATGTGACGATGGACTACGACAACGCCCCTTCCGTCACCTTCGGCCCCGGTGAATTGCTCATCGTGCCCCAAGGCCAAATCCACCGCCCCCGCGCCGATCAAGAAGCCCGCGTGCTTTTGATCGAACCCAAGGGCGAAGCAAACACTGGGGACAGCGGCCTCGCGCCTGCCCCAAAACCGCATATCTGATAGGACGAAACCAATGACCAATACCACTGACCAAGACCGCGTCGTTATCTTTGACACCACCCTGCGCGACGGCGAACAAAGCCCCGGCGCCACCATGACCCACGACGAGAAGCTGGAAATCGCCGGTATGCTTGACGACATGGGCGTCGACATCATCGAGGCCGGTTTCCCGATTGCCTCCGAGGGCGATTTCAACGCTGTGTCCGAGATCGCCAAGAACTCGGTCAACTCTCGCATCTGCGGTCTGGCCCGCGCCAACATCACCGATATCGACCGCTGTTGGGAGGCCGTGAAACACGCGGCCAAGCCCCGCATCCACACCTTTATTGGCACCTCGCCCTTGCACCGCGCCATTCCGAACCTCACGAAGGACGCGATGGCCGACAAGATCCACGAGACCGTGACCCACGCCCGCAATCTTTGTGACAACGTGCAATGGTCGCCGATGGATGCCACACGCACCGAATGGGACTACCTCTGCCGCGTGATTGAAATCGCGATCAAAGCCGGTGCCAGCACGATCAACATCCCCGACACCGTCGGCTACACCGCCCCGATGGAAAGCGCCGAGTTGATCAAGAAACTGATCGAAACCGTGCCCGGCGCCGATGAGGTCATCTTTGCAACCCACTGCCACAACGATCTTGGCATGGCGACCGCCAACTCTCTGGCCGCCGTCGCAGGCGGCGCGCGTCAAATTGAATGCACCATCAACGGTCTGGGCGAACGCGCGGGCAATACCGCTCTGGAAGAGGTCGTGATGGCGCTCAAGGTGCGCAACGATATCATGCCGTGGTCCACCGGCATCGACACCAAAAAGCTGATGAACATCTCGCGCCGCGTCGCCACCGTGTCGGGCTTTCCGGTGCAGTTCAACAAAGCCATCGTCGGCAAAAACGCCTTCGCGCACGAGTCTGGCATCCACCAGGACGGCATGCTCAAGAACAAGGAAACCTTCGAGATCATGCGCCCCGAGGACGTGGGTCTCGCCGGCACCTCCCTGCCGCTTGGCAAACACTCCGGCCGCGCCGCGCTGCGCGACAAACTCGAGCAGCTTGGCTTTGAAGTGGGCGACAACCAACTCAAAGACATCTTCGTGCGCTTCAAAGACCTCGCAGACCGCAAGAAAGAGGTGTTTGACGACGACATCATCGCCCTTGTGCGTGTGGGTGACGGCGAGGACGAAGACGATCATCTACAGTTGGTCAGCATGAAAGTTGTCTGCGGCACCGGCGGCCCGGCTGAGGCCACCGTGGAAATGGAAATCGACGGCAAAGAGGTCTCCGCTACCTGCGAGGGCGACGGGCCGGTGGATGCCACGTTCCGCGCGATCCGCGAGAACTTCCCCAACGCCGCACATCTGGAGCTCTATCAGGTGTCCGCCGTGACCGAAGGCACCGACGCGCAAGCCACTGTGTCAGTGCGCCTTGAGGAAGACGGCATCATCGCCACCGGCCAATCCGCCAACACCGACACGGTTGTGGCCTCGGCCAAAGCCTACATCCACGCGCTCAACCGCCTGCTGGTGCGGCGCGGCAAAGTCGGCGAAGGCGCGGACGCCCGTGAGATCTCTTACAAAGATCTCGCCTGAGCAAAACAAAGGCCGCCTCACTCGGGGCGGCCTTTTCTTTCGGGTCTGTCTCATATGGTGGTGGCAACTAGGATCCGGTCATTCGCTGCGGTCAAAACGTAAGTCTGCTTGGCAGGATAAAGCTGACCTCCAAATCAATCGAGTAGTTGTCCGCTATCAGGACTTCTCATCCTTGATTGCCTATGCGTCCCGTTTTCCAGACGCCACCAGCCACCAAGCAAGCAGCGGAAAACCAACAAGTTCAAATGCCAGTGACGGGGCAATCGCAGCGCTAAATATTACTTCAGTGTCCATAGCGCTTAGTCGAAACAGACCCGCGATTGCGATCATTGCCGACAGAATAATCAAGGTTGAGCGAAGATTGCGCAATGCAAAGCCGCCAGCCACGAACACAGCACCGACGCCAAACCAGACCCCGCCAATGAACCGTATGTGGCTGTCTTGGGCATGGAATGTTGCGGCATCTGTGATTGAAACGAAATCACGCGTCGACTGCCATCCCAGTGTCTTTATCCCGCCTAAGCCTACATTTAGTCCTAGTAAGATGATCACAGCTCCAAGGATCACAACCACCGAATTCAGTAATTTTATCTTGTTCATTTCACTTTCCCTAAATGCGCACCCTGTGGGCAAATAATACTTGGAACGCGTTCTATATTAATGAAGTCTTGACAAGGCAAGCATTATTTGGGACGCGTACCAAAATAAATCTGAGAGGGCCTAACCATGGCTAGAACCGCTGGCAGGCCTCCCCGCAGTAAGGCTGAGATTTTGGAGTTCCGATCAAAGATCGGGAAGCACGCGCTTGAGATTTATCGTGCAGAAGGTTTCGAAGCGATCTCAATGCGCCGTTTGGCCAAGGCGGTCGGATGCGCTCCGATGACAATTTACGCACATTTTGACGGCAAGACGGATATTCTACGATACCTTTGGGCGGACGTACTTACGGACATGTCTGGTGACATCGCGGAAAAGCTAAAGTCGGTCGCGGGTCCGAGTGAGCGGCTGCAGTCAGCAGCTCACTCCTTTATCGCTTACTGGATCGATCACCCTGATCATTTTCGACTTGTCTTTATGTCCAACGACGTAACGCGGGCGGATGTCAGTACGTTCGTTATGGGCGAAGATACCTTAGCACACTTCTTGATGTTTTCGGATTTGATCCGAGAGGTTCACCCTGAAGAACATGACGTTAAAATGAGCACTGACACACTCATATCTGGATTGATTGGTATCGCTCTTTGCATGAATACCATGCCTGACTACCCATGGGCCGACCCGACCTCGATGACCAACCAACTCCTATTGAGCATCATCACGTAAGCCAATTCGCAATTTGAGGAAAAGCGGACATTCGTGCACGGCGCAGCATCAGTAGCCTTGGTCTCAAACCCGCCCTTCGCTGCAGGCTTCCCAACCTCTACTTCTAGGATTGCCGAGATCAAAACCAAATGCGGATAAAACCGGTCTTTTCGACCAACCGCAATTCGGCCTGCGCCTACCGCCCATTGAAACCTGCCCCCAAAACCCCCACTCCTATTCCCATGAGCGCCGCACCTGATCTCACCGCCGTCTGGTCCGCCTACCGCGACCGGCTCAAGGCGTTCCTACACGCCCGCATCGCCAATCCGGCGGATGTGGACGACCTGCTGCAGGACATCTCGATCAAGGTCTTCACCGGCCTGCCCGACCTGCAGGACCAGACCAAACTGCAACCTTGGCTTTTCCAGACCGCGAACCGCGCCATCATCGACCACTACCGCCGTTCTAGCCGCGCCGCCCCCAACGCCGATGACCTTTGGTACGCCGACGACGACCCCGTCCTGCGCCACCAACTGGAAGGCTGCGTCGCCCCTTTCATCAACGCCCTGCCCGCAGACACCGCGCAAATGCTAACCGAAATTGACCTCAACGGCACATCACAACGCGACTATGCCGAGGCGCACCATATCCCCTACTCCACACTGAAATCCCGCGTGACCAAAGCCCGCACCGACCTACGCGCCCTCTTTGACGACTGCTGCAAATTCACTATGGACAGCCGTGGCAACCTTTCCGAAATGGAAAGAAAATCAACCGGTTGCGGCCCCTGCTGAAAAAACTTCGACGACACCGTCGTCTTTTTCCCGTCCACCCCGTCTTACTTAATGAAAGACACCAAAGGACGCTCCCAATGATCAAAATCGTCAGCTTCACCATCTGCCCCTTCGTGCAACGCGTCACCGCGCTCTTGGAGGCCAAAAAGATCCCCTACGACATCGAATTCATCTCGCTATCAAACAAGCCACAATGGTTTCTCGACCTCTCCCCCACAGGCCAAGTGCCGATGCTGGTGACTGACGCGGGTACTGCGCTTTTTGAAAGCGATGCCATCGTGGAATACATCGACGACACCTCTGCCCCGCTGGAGCCTGATCTCACCCCCGAACAACGCGCCATCAACCGCGCATGGTCTTATCAGGCCTCCAAGCATTACCTCGTGCAGTGCGGCACCATGTCCGCCAAAGACCCCGCCACGTTTCAAGACCGTACCCGCAAACTGACCGCCGCCTTTGCGCGTGTGGAAAAACAACTGAGCGATGGTCCGTTCTTTGGCGGCGACACGCTTGGCAACGTCGATATCGCGTGGATGGTGCTCCTGCACCGCGCTCACATCGTTCAAGCCCACTCGGGCTTCAACATGCTTGCGGGCTTTCCCAAGGTGAAAGCATGGCAGCAAGCACTGATGGACACGGGCATCCCGCAAAAGTCTGTGGCTGCAGAATTCCCGCAGAAGTTCCACAACTTCTACCTCAGCGACACCACTTGGCTTGGCCGTGGCGCCAACACCAACGAAGCTCCCTGCGCGCCCGCCAAAGCCTCTAGCGGGGGATGCTGCGGCTAAAGCTCAGCCAATCACCATGTCGCCCGCCAGACCCAAGGCAAATCCAGCCACGGCGCCAAGCGCGGGCGACCAGGTGCCCTCTTCATATGCCTCTGGTGCGATGTCCTGAAAAATCAGATACAGAATACCGCCTGCGGCAAAAATCATGATGCCACCCAGTGTTTCAGGGTCACTCGCCAAGAAATGAAAGCCGAGCGCAGCGCACAGCGGCCCCAATCCGGCCAAGCCAACAAACATCAGCAACACCACCCAGGCAGGCGTGTGGCCTTTGGCCCAAAGATCGCGAAACGCGCCAAATCCCTCGGGCACGTTTTGCAAAAACATCATCGCGGCCAACAGCTTGGCCGTTGCGGCCTCGGTCACCAACAACGCCCCAAGCGCCATGGCTTCGGGCAGAAAATCCAACAGCATCGCCAACAAAAGCGCGCCACTCCCGCCTGCTTTAGCCAGCTGTTTGTCGACCGCGTAAAAGGTGATACCTCCACCGATCAACAGCGGCACCGCCCACTGCACCGGCAAGGTTTCGGCGCCTTTTGGAACCAAAACCAAAGCCACCGCCGATAACAGCGCTCCGCCGCCAAACGCTGTCACGCCTTTCACCAACCGCGCCTCAACGCGCGCGTCCCGAATATGCTCAATCCGCGCGAATACGCCGCCCAAGGGCATCGCCAGCCCCGCAAAAAGCGCCAATATCAAAGCATATGTCATCGCATCCATTTCGCCAACCTAGCTTTGGAGCTTGCCCGGCGCGAGCCTTTCGTTGCGACCGCTCCAAAACCGACGGTTTGCAGACACGAAAAAAGGCGGCTCAAACCAGAGCCGCCCTTTCAAATTTAAGCCTATCGCACGATGTCAGCTCATATCGCTTTCCGCGACCACCTGACCTTGCTTGCGCACAACTACGCCACACGCCCCGACCCGCTGGCCGGCATATGTAATATCCTGCGCCTCATAATTGATAAGGAATTCCAGCCCGCCCAGCATCCGGCGGCGCAACCCACCAGACATCCTGTGAACCTCAATCCCCGCGGTTTTTGCCACCATGTCTACGATCCGGTCAAACAACACCTCATCCGGGAAGCCGCCCAGATACCAACGGTTGCCTTCGGCCATCAAGACTGGTGCGCCATTTTCCAATGACAACAAAACCTTGGCAGACCCCGAAAGTCGTTCGCACCAATGATCCACGGTTCCACCGCCAGCTACGGCCATACCCGCATGTGGGGGCAAACTTTCAATCAGTTCGACCCGCGCATCCAGTCCCGGCACACCGGGACGACCGCCGTCGGGAATACGGAACTCAGACGTGATTGCCCCTGAGCGCGGCCCCAGAACGGCCACCGCTCCGGCGGCGTCGATCGCCGCCACCAACGTAGGCTCAAGCGTCGCCAGACCCGGTGCAAACACCGCT
Organism: Shimia sp. Alg240-R146; assembly: GCF_947331465.1. Lineage (GTDB taxonomy): Bacteria > Pseudomonadota > Alphaproteobacteria > Rhodobacterales > Rhodobacteraceae > Shimia. The sequence goes on from NZ_CAMZOK010000003.1 coordinate 50,468, forward strand.
TTGAAGCCTTCGAAATCGCGGCAATCGCTGTTCACGATGTCCACCGATAATCCAGCGCGCCGCAATGCCCGGTATGTCGCGAAAACGAGACGGAAGTAGTCAAACCCCGCCCCTTGCGGTTGTGTGTGCCACGCCCAGTCAGACGCATAATCAAACACAATGGCAACTGGCGCCTGAGCGGTCGCTTCATTGCCAATTTTCTCGGCAATTTGAGCCACCTGTCGCGCCTCGGCCATGCCGGGCGCGTCTTGACGATCCGGGGTCAACAAGCCCGCGTGCATCATTTCCTGAGCCATTGGCGCCTGCCGCCAGCGGAAGTAACTCACCACCTCCGCCCCATGCGCAAAGGCCTCCAAAGACCACAAAGCCACCATCCCCGGAAGCGGCGCAGGGTTAAACGGCGCCCAGTTCACCGGACCGGGTTGTTGTTCCATCACCCACCAGCGCCCTTTGCCTACGGCGCGATAAAGGTCATGGTGAAACGCCTGCATGTCCGGATCGCCTTGGCGCAAATACCGCGCCTTGTGGTCGTCCGACGCCTCAAGACGGTCCGACAGGAATCCAATCGGATAGCTGTCCCAACTGGCAATATCGAGGTCCGCACCGACGTCGAAATGGTCAAATTCCAGTATGCGTCCCATATAGTTATGGATCAGCGGCGCATCCGTATTGGCCCGCAAAATATCAACCTGAACTTTGTTGAACAGGGTCACCTGATCGCTGGAAAACCGCCTGAATGCAAGGACATGGCTTGGGTTTGGCTCGGTCACCGTCAGGTTTGGCAGATCAATATCGGCAAAGTCGAAATACTCCATCGACCAAAAGATGTTGCCCCACGCCTCATTGAGCGCCGCAATTGTTTGATATCGCGCTTGGCACCACGCCTGAAACGCGACCTTGGCCGGCTCAGAATAGCTGATCGTGGTGTCGTGGCAGCCGTATTCATTGTCCGTTTGCCACGCGGCCACATGCGGGTTTGGCCCATAGCGTTCCGCAAGGATCCGCGTGATCCGCGCACTTTCCTCACGGTACCCCGCATGGCTGAAGCAATAATGCCGGCGCGACCCGAACTTGCGCGGATTGCCGTCAGCATCCACCGCCAGCATGTCGGGATGCTTGTCGATCATCCACCGTGGCGGCGTCGCCGTTGGCGTGCCCAGAATGACCTTCAAGCCAGCATCACCAAGCACATCAATCGCACGATCCAGCCACTCGAGCGTCAAGACGCCCGGCTTGGCTTCCATTCGGCTCCAGGCGAACTCGCCAATCCGCACCCAACGGATGCCCGCAGCCATCATGTCAGCTGCGTCCTTCGCCCAGATGTCTTCGGGCCAATGCTCGGGGTAATAACAGACCCCCAGATCCTTACTCATAGGATTACCTTGTTCTCAGCTTGCCCTTGGGCGACCGCGTCTTCCACGAAAACCATGCCGTTTTCCGGTTCTGTCTCAAGCACGTCTGCCGACAGCCCTTCGGCCGCAGTGGTGCAAAAGAGCGTCGTCAAATCCGCCCCGCCAAACGCAGGGCACGACGTGTGACGCCCGCCAAATTCAACCGCGCGCACAAATTGGCCGCTCCCATCATAAGCCGCCACGCGGCTCGCGCCCCATTGCGCAATCCAGATCGTGCCGTCGGCATCAACCACCGCGCCATCAGGGTTCAATCCCTCCGCTTTGGTATCAACATGCACGAACGCCTCGCCCACGGGCCAGCCGTCAGGATCCATCTCCCAGCGCATCACTTGGCCGGTCAGCGTGTCCGCATAATGTGCCCATTTGCCGTCCGCCGAAAAACAGATTGCGTTGGTGATCGTCACATCCGCCACCAGCTTACGCAACTCGCCCTTGTAATAGCGATAGATCGCGCCTGCTTTGGCCTCGGCATTTTTGCCCATCGTGCCAATCCAGAACCCGCCAAAGGGGTCGGCGCGCCCGTCGTTGGAGCGCGTCACAGGGTTATCCGCCTCAAGCGCAACCAGATACTCCTGCTCACCGCTGCTGATTGTAAATTTCCAGAGCGCGGTTTCGCTGGCAAGGATCAGCGTGTCCACATCCACCCAGCCAGCTGCCGAGACGTGTTCGTCAAATTCCCATTCCCGAGGGTCGCCGTTCACCTGCGTCATGAGCTTGTTGCCCAAGATATCAAACCAGAACAACTGCTCCCGCTCGGGGTGCCAAAGCGGCCCTTCGCCCAATTCACATACCCGACTGTCAAACACAGAACTCATGGGAAAACCTTATCATAAGCGGCCACAATTTCATCGGCCTTAGCCCGCACATCCGCCGCGTTCATGCCCGGTTTGTAAATCGCAGACCCGATCCCGAACCCGTCCGCGCTTGCCGCGACCCATTGGTCGAAATTCTCCGGTCCCGCACCGCCCACGGCATAGACCTGCGTGCCTTTGGGCAACACCGCGCGCAGCGCCTTCATGCCCCCTGGCCCGGCCATGTTTCCCGGAAACAGCTTTAGCCCGGTCGCTCCGGCTTTCAGGGCCGCAAAGGCCTCGGTCGGGGTGAATATTCCCGGCCAGCTTTCCATGCCCAAAGCCTTTGTGTGTGCAATCACCTCAGGATCGCAATTGGGCGACACAATCAGCGTGCCACCGGCGCCGTGCACGGCCTCGACTTGGGCCATGCTCAACACCGTTCCTGCGCCGATCAACGCGCGGCCTGCGTTGTCTTTGACCAAACGCCGAATGCTTTCGACCGCATCTGGCGAGTTCAGCGGCACTTCGATCTTGGTGATGCCCGCTTTTAGAATTTCATGTGCAATCGGCACAACTTCGTCCGGGGTCACCCCCCGCAAAATGGCAATAATCGCCCGGTCCATAGTGTTACCCCAAAAGGTTGCGCGCGGCAGACAGCCCCGCAATGGTCATTTCCTGACAGTCCGCAATCGTGGCGACCCCGCCTTGCGTTTTTAGTGCCTTGGCGTAAACCTCAGACAGCGCGGCATCGCCAATCACTGCGATGTTTTGGCCGAGCCAGTAAGGTTTTGACGCCGCCAATTCCGCGCCCAACAACAGCCCTGAAAGCCGCGCACGCGCCGCAGCGGCAGGCGTGGCATTCAACAAATCGCTTGCGCGAATGCCGAACAATTCGCCAGCTAAACTCTCAGGACGCGACAGCGTTTGGCTCAGCCCGTCCCCAAACGCAGCTTCGTCCCAACCGTCGCCCACGGAATGCTGCAAAACACTGGATTTGCTCAACAGCGCAAACATCTCGCCGGTCATAAATGTGCGAAAACTCACGACCTCATTCGCACTGATGTGCGCCCATTTTGTGTGCGTCCCGGGCAGGCAGATGACTCCATCCCAATTGGGAGTACGCGCCAAAAACCCTGCAACTTGCGTCTCTTCTCCGCGCATCACATCCGCAGGTTTCTCCTGCTTTAGGCCCGGCACCACAAAAACCTGTACCCTCGCATCTGTTCCCGGCACTTGCACAGCATGGCCCGCCAATGGCGCGCTGGGGACCGCCGCATAAGGCGCCTCAACCCAGCCTTGTCGCGCACCGACCATGCCGCAGGCCACGACGTCCGTCACGCCCGCGCCCAGCCAGTCGGCAATCAAAGTCATCAACGCCGGTCCGAACTCCGATTTTTCGAGCCGCGCCATGCCGTGATCGGACTGCGCCTCCGCCAGAACGGCGTCCCCAGACATCGCATAGGCCCGCAAATTCGACGTGCCCCAATCAACCGCAATCCATTCCGCCGTCACAGCCATGATCTACCCCGACACCACTACACCGCCGTCCACGGCCATTGTTTGTCCGGTCATCATCCGGCTTGCATTGGACGCCAGATAAAGCGTCGGATCGATCATATCTTCGGGTTTCAGGTGTTCTTTAAGGCACATCTTATTCATGTGATCCTCAAGCCCTTCGGGATCGGCCCACAAGTCCAGCTGTTTTTGCGTCAAAACCCATCCGGGGGCCAAAGCATTCACCCGGATCCCCTTGGGGCCAAGTTCGCGCGCCAAAGACCGGGTCATACCGGTGATCGCCGCGTTGGCGCTTGTGTAGATCGGATACCCGGCGTTGCCCATCATATAGCTGATTGAGCTGAAATTGATCATCGACCCACCAGCCTGCATGTGCCGCGCAGCTTCCTGACAGGCAAAGAAATACGCCTTCTGGTTCACTGCCAACATCCAGTCGTAAAACTCTTCGTCCACCTCATCGAGGCTGTGACGTTTGTCGTTGGCGGCGTTGTTCACCAACACGTCCAGACCACCATGCTCACCCACAGCCTGCTGGATCGTCTCGCGCAGACGCGCCACATCCGAAATGTCACCCTGCATAAACAGAGGCGTCGCGCCATGTTTGACTTCCATCTCGGCGATGAACGCATCCGCCGCGCTTCGACCAATGATCGCCACTTTGGCACCTTGGGCCATAAACCCGTCGGTCAGAGCCGCACCAATGCCGCTCGCGCCGCCGGTGATATAGACAGACTTGCCTTTGAGGTCGGGGAAAATCGTTCCAGTCATCAGTGGCTCTCTCTCGTTACAGGTCGGGTGTCTTTGCCGACAAGAAAATCCAAATCCGCGCCTTGATCGGCTTGCAGGACGTGATCGATATACATGCTCGCATAGCCGCGTGTGTAATGCTTTTCGGGCTCTTCCCACTTGGCGCGGCGCACTGCAAGCTCTTCTTCTGAAACCAATAATTCCAGAACGCCGCCTTTGGCCGAGACCTTGATCCGATCGCCGGTTTTCACCAACGCAATGGGCCCGCCCGCCGTGGCTTCTGGCGCCACATGCAGGATCACGGTGCCAAATGCTGTGCCGCTCATACGGGCATCAGACACCCGCACAATATCGCGCACGCCTTGCTTCACCAGCTTGGCCGGCACCGGCATATCGCCGACTTCGGGCATCCCCGGATAGCCTTTGGGGCCACAGTGTTTCAGCACCAGAATGCTGTTTTCATCCACCGGAAGATCGTCCCGATCAATGTTGGCTTTCAGCTCTTCGATGCTTTCAAACACATAGGCCTCGCCCTCGTGCTCCAGCAAATGATCCGAGGCTGCCGACGGCTTCACAATCGCACCGCGTGGTGCAAGATTGCCTTTCAGAACCCGCAGGCCTGCTGCCGGTTTGCGCGGCGCATCAAAGGCGTGGATCACGTCGCGATTATAAGTCTCGGCATCCTCATAGTAATGCGAAATGTCCTTGCCCATCACCGTGGGCGCGGTCCGCAACAGATGGCTGACTTCTTTCAGCACCGCAGGCACGCCGCCCGCATAACAGAAGTCCTCCATCAGGTACTTGCCCGACGGCATACAGTTGACCAACAATGGAATTTCGGACCCGATCTCAAAGTCGCGCAGATCCAAGTCGACGCCAACACGTCCCGCCAGCGCCAAGAGGTGCACGACGGAGTTGGTAGAGCCCCCAAGCGCCGCATTCGCCACAATCGCGTTCTCGAAATTCTCGCGGGTCAACACATCCGACAGCTTCATGTCCTCGTCGACCATCTCGACGATCCGCTTGCCGGTCATATGCGCCAAAGTCATGCGCCGTGCATCCACCGCAGGCAGAGAGCCGTTCATCGGCAACGACAAACCCATCGCCTCAACCAGCGACGACATGGTCGAGGCCGTGCCCATGGTCATGCACACGCCTGCGGACCGGCTCATACCGGATTCCGTGGCCATGAAATCTTTGAGCGTCATGTCGCCCGCCTTCACGTCCATCGCAAACTTGCGCACATCCGTGCCAGAGCCCAAATCGCGGCCCTTCCACTTGCCCGACAACATCGGTCCAGAGCTTACGACAATCGTTGGCAAATCCACCGACGCTGCGCCCATCAACTGGCCTGGAGTGGTCTTGTCACAGCCGCCCAGCAACACAACGCCGTCCATGCCATAGGCGCGGATGCTTTCTTCCACATCCATCGACAGCAGATTGCGAAACAGCATGGCAGTGGGCTTCATCTGGGTCTCGCCCAAGCTCATCACCGGAAATTCCACCGGCACGCCGCCCGCATCCCACACGCCGCGCTTCACGCCCTCAGCCAGATCACGCAGACCAGAGTTGCACGGCGTCAGTTCGCTCCATGTGTTGCAGATGCCAATGATCGGACGACCGTCAAACGCATGATCCGGCAGACCTTGGTTCTTCATCCAACTGCGTCGGATAAAGCCGTCCTTGTCCATCATGCCGTACCAATCCTGTGATCGGCGCTTCTTCGTCATATCTTCGTTCCTTCGATCACCCACATGCGGTCCGGAAAGGACCACGGCAGGATCAAACCTTGTTGCATCAGCTGCTGACCAGTCAGGACCATCGGCCCTTCTTTCAGCGGAATGGAAATCCGGCTCAGGTGATTGGCCTCATCGCGATTGATAAGCTCCACCTTGTATCGCGCGTTCCGCTCAAGCGCGGTCAGACGCAGCGGGCGCGGCATGTTCTGCCCGCCGCTTGCGGCCTTGCCGGCAAAAACCACAAACTGCGTGCCATCGCTGGCTATCTGCTGCTCGGAGATCACACTTGGATCAGCCGCATCAAGGCGCAGAATGTCCGCGTCCATCCGCCAATCGCGGTTGGCTTTCCACCACGCCGTGACCCGCGTCAAAACCTCGGCTTCGTCGTCGGTCAAATCGCGCGGGTCCATCTCAAAGCCCATATGGCGTTGTGCCGCCACCCACGCGCGGAACCGGATGTCATGTGTCCGCCCCGAGGTGTGACAATGGCGCGGTCCTACGTGGCTGCCAGTCACAGACGCAGGCAACATCAGCGCTGCGTCATGCTGAATACGCAGCCGCTCCAGCGCGTCGTTGCTGTCGCTTAGCCACACCCGCTGGGTGTGCCGTAAAATGCCAGCATCGACCCGACCACCGCCTGAAGCACAGCTCTCGATTTCCACCTGCGGGAAATCCGTCCGAAGGCGCGCCAACAGCGCATAAATGCCATCCCCCTGCGCCGCATCCGCGACGGGCAACAGGCGGTTGTGATCCCACTTGATGTAGTCAATGTCATGCGTCGACAGCACCGCTGCGATCTTGTCATAAAGATAGCTGCGCACCTCGGGATTGCTCAGATCCAGCACACGTTGCTGGCGGCCTTCTACCTGATCGGCGCGGCCCAAAATCCAGTCAGGATGCGTGCGCGCCAGATCGCTGTCCATATTGACCATCTCGGGCTCAAACCACAGGCCAAAGACCATGCCCAGCGCCTGAACATGATCAATCAGCGGCGTCAGCCCATCGGGCCATTTGCGCGGATCAATATCCCAATCCCCAAGGCTTGATGTGTCATCATCGCGTTTGCCAAACCAGCCGTCGTCCAGCACAAACCGCTCGGCGCCCAAAGCCGCCGCCCGATCAGCAATCGCCGCCAGTTCCACAAAATCATGGTCAAAATAGATCGCTTCCCAGCAGTTGTAATGCACAGGACGCGGACGATCCGGGTGCGGCCACGTGATCAACGCATCACGCAGATGCCGCTGAAACGCCACGGCGCAGCCATTCAGACCCGTTTCCGACACCGCCAGATACAGCGTGCCGGTCTCAAATTCGTGGCCCGCCGCGCGCGTGCCGGTGGCGTGGCCAAACTGAATTTGACGCCGCCCGTCAGGCTGCTCATCGGCATACATCACATGCCCGCCGGACCAGCCGTAATGCATGGCAAACACCGTGCCCCGCGTGTTGGTCGCGCCGGTTTCGGGGAAATAGGCAATCGGCGGCGTCTCGTGACCTGACCGGCCACCCCGCGCCTCGCGCATATGGGTGCCAGCCCGCCAAGGCGCGCGCTCTATTTGAAACTCGCCAATCCAGCGACCGGAGAAATCCAGGATCTCTTCGGCAAACTGCGGCCCCGACATCGCGGGCGCCGCCAGATGATGCAGCGTGATTTTGTGATCCGACACCAGCTTGGTAGTGGCCGCGATGACAGCGCCTTGCGCCTCAAAACTGAACGTGACCGTCAAGCCAAGCGCGTCATCACGACAGGTGAACACGCCCTCCTCGGCTGCCACCAAAGCAAACCGCGGGTAGATCGCCGCGCCATCGCGATAAGCCTGAAGTCCGGGCTGGCCTTGCAAACTGTCGCCCTCTTCAGGACACAGTGACAATTGCGGCAAGGCATCAATCATCCCACCCGTCACATCGCGTTTGGCCGCATCACAAATCGCGGCCAAATCCTGATCCTCAGGCAGCGATGGCCCCCAATAGACGGCCACCGGTGTCCGCCCCTCCGAGGCCAGCACCAGCGTCTGACCCGGCGCGTCAATGCGCCAGGACTGCATGTCTTTGATCACTTCACGGCTCCCAGGGTGAGACCTGCAATAAAGTGTTTCTGCATCAGGAAGAACATCGCCACAGGTGGCAACGCCGCCACGATCGAGCCAGCACTCATCATGTGATAGGCCGCACGGAACTGCGCGTTAAAGCTAGTGATGCCGGCGGTTACTGGCTGGCTGTCGGGGCCTTGTGTCAGAACAATCGCCCAGAAATAGTCGTTCCAGATGAAAGTAAAAATCAGCACCGACAAAGCCGCCAAAGCAGGCTTCATGAGCGGCAGAACCACATACCAGAAAATTCTGATTTCACTCACGCCTTCGACGCGGGCAGCCTCGATCAATTCGAACGGCAAGGCGCGGATGAAGTTGCGCATGAACAGCGTGCAGAATCCTGTTTGGAAAGCGACATGGAACAGCACCAGACCCGCCTTGGTGTCATACAACCCAAGGCTCAAGGTCAGATCACGCACCGGCACCATCAGAATTTGGAATGGCACAAAGTTGCCGGCCACAAACAGGAAAAAGATCCACAAGTTGGCACGGAATTTGTAAACGCCCAGCGCAAAGCCCGTCATCGAAGACAGGGCCACAGCGCCGATCACCGTCGGAATGGTGATCATGAAAGAATTCAGCAAATAGCGCGGCATGTCAGAGTTGAAAAACACCTGCCCATAGTTAGTCAGGCCCTCAAAGCTCGAAGGCACGCCCCAGTAGTTGCCCGAACTAAAGTCCGCGCCCGGCTTTATCGAGAACAGCGCCACTGCCAACAAGGGCGCAAGCCAAAGCAACAACACAACGGGCAACAGCGATTTATAGGCAAATTGCGCGCCAGCGGATTGTTTTTCTATCGGTTGAGGAAACATCTCAGTGGCCCTTCTCTTCGCGATACATCGACCACAGGAAGTAGGCGATGAAGACCATCATGATCAGGAACAGCACTACAGCGATGGCAGCGCCATACCCCATGCGGAACCCGTATTCGGACAAGGCGACTTCGAACATGTAGTAAGCCAGCACGCGGCTGGACCCGAACGGCCCGCCCTCGGTCATGATCGACACCAAATCAAAGCTGCGCAGCGCGCCAATGATGGTGACGACAAATGCAATAAATGTGGCAGGACGCAGTTGCGGCAGAATGATGTGCCACAGCATCCGCAGGCCCTTGGCGCCATCCAGACGACCGGCTTCGATCTGTTCTGGATCAACGGCATTCAAGCCGGTCAGATACAGGATCATGCAGTATGCGGTTTGCGGCCACAGACCGGCAATGATGATGCCATAGGTCACAAGGTTTTCGTTGCCCAGCACGTTGATCGGCCCAAGATTGATCCACCCCAACATCGTGTTGAGCAGGCCGAAATTGGGGTCATAGAACCAGCTGAACACCAGCCCGACCACCACTTGGGAAATCACAAATGGAAAGAAAAACAAAGACTTATAAATGCGGATGCCGCGCACCGTCTGATTGAGGAACAGCGCAATGAAAAGCCCCGCAGGGATCGCTAGCAAATACATCACCAGCCAGATCACGTTGTTCTTCAGCGAAATAAAGAACGCGTCGCGGTCGACATATTCCCAATACAGCTGCTCATAGTTGCTCAGGCCGACGTATTCCGCCTTGCCAAGCCCGTCCCACTCATAAAGCGACAAGTTGAACGACTGGAAAATCGGCGCAATCACATAGACTGCAAAGAACAGAATACCCGGCGCCAGAAAAAGCCACGGCGCTATTTTTTGCTGGTTGCGGTGAAACCAGCTTTCGGTTTCGGGAATGTCGGAAACTACGGTCATGAAAGGTGCCCGGTTTTTGAGGGAGACAAGGCGGAGGAAATCCCCGCCTTGTCGATTTCAAGTGAGCCCCACGCGCCAAAGCGCGCAGGTGAAACACTTATTTGTAGATACGACCGCGTGCGCGCTCGAGTTTCGCAAGGATCTTGTCCAGCTCGCCTGGCTTGACCATGAACTCCTGGAAACCTTCCATGGATGCCTTGGCCATCTCTGCCGGAGCATCGCGATCCCAGAACTGGGCAACACCACCGGTGGAGTTGGTGGAAAGCATCTTGAAGCCCTGCTGCAGGAACTTGTCGTCATCAACAGAAGAACCAGCATTCACAGGCAACTGACCGAGGTTTTTGCCGTTGTTGATGATGGTCTGCTCTTCAGCCGAAGTCGCAAAGCGCAGGAATTCACGTGCAGCTTCTTTGTTCTTGGCGTTTGCAGGGATGTGGAATGTATCTGTCGGAGCATCTTCCGACAAAGCCACATCAGGGTTGATCATTGGGAACTGGTAGAAGTCCAGCTGATCATCGGTCAGGCCAGCTTCGCGCAGCGGAGCCACAGCAAAGTTACCCATCAGATACGCAGCCGCTTCACCTTTGACCATGAACGGCAGTGCTTCCTGCCAGCTGTATGTCTGGTGATCAGCCACAAAGCCGCCCATGTCGATCAGCTCTTTCCAGTTCATGAAAGTCTGCTTCACGCGCTCGTCAGTCCAGGCAACTTTACCTGCAGCCAGATCCATATGGAAATCAAAGCCGTTCGTGCGCATGTTCATGTAGTCAAACCAGCCGCCAGCAGTCCACAGGTACTTGGTACCAATGGTGTAGCAGGCACGGCCAGACTCAACGATCTTGGCGCAGTTTGCTTTTTCTTCGTCCCAAGTTTTTGGCTCGGACAGACCCAGCTCAGCAAAGATGTCTTTGCGGTAGTAAACGCCCCACTGGTAGTAGGTATAGGCAACGCCCCACTGCTTGTCGTCAATGGTCAGAGCGCCTTTGGTGGATGCCAGACCCTCGGCCATTGCTGGCTCAGCATAAAGGTCGGAAACATCTTCAAACAGGCCCGCTTCTACGTATGGACGCATGCGGTTGGCCGCGTACCAAGTGGCAACGTCCGGCGCGTTCGCGGTCAGAAAGTTGCGGATCTGTGTTTTATACGCTTCGCGATCGATCACCGTTGTTTCGATGTTCAGATCAGGGTGCTTCTCCCCAAAGCGACCGATCATCGCTTCCATCGTGGCGCGTGGCGCCGGGTTCGATGTGTCCAAGAAGATTGTCAGATCGCCCGACAGCTCTGCCGAAGCAGGCACTGCAAACGACGATACGACCGCGGCCACGGCAGCGGTGGTTTTGATTTTGGAAAGCATTGTGTCCTCCCTGTGCTCCAAAATTCATGCAAGTTTTGGTTCCATTATTTGAAACCGCGTTTTACATATTGAAATCTACACACGGAGTCGGCTAGCTTGTCAACAGATTCTTAGGCGAAAGCCTGAGACGAGGAGGAGACAAACACCCATGTCAGGGGACGGAACAGTCGGTAAAGCACTGGACGTGCTGGATCAGGTTGCGGCTTACGAGCGGCCTGTGCGCTTTGGTGAATTGCAAGACAACAGCGCCTATCCCAAAGCGACGCTATATCGCTTTCTGCAAACCCTGACCAATCAGGGCATGCTGTCCTATGACGCGGACCGCCAAACCTATGCGCTGGGGATGCGCCTTGTGCGTCTTGCCCATGCCGCCTGGACCACAAGCTCACTCGCCCCAATCGCGCGCCCGCACCTTGATGCGCTCTCCGCTGAGATCGGCGAAACCGTGCACCTTGCACAGCTGGACGCCTCACAGGTGCTCTATGTGGACAAACGCAACGCGCGCCAGCCGGTCGAGATGTATTCGCAGGCCGGAAAAGTCGGCCCCGCCTATTGCACCGGTGTTGGCAAAGCTATGATGGCCTTTCTGGGCGAGGCTGAACTGGAGCGTGCAATCCAACAACAAAGCTTTCACCGCTTCACCCCAACGACTTTGGCGTCTGAGGCTGAACTGCGGGCAGAACTCGCCAACATCCGCGCGCGCGGATATGGGTTTGACCGCGAAGAACACGAACCGGGTATCGTCTGCGTGGCGGTGCCGATCCTGACCAAAAATGGCCGCCCCCTTGGCGCGCTGTCGGTCACCGGCCCCACAAGCCGGACCTCATTAGAACAACTCGAAGACTGGGCGCCCCGTGTGATCGACACCGCGACCCGCATTGGTCGCGAAGCGCAGGCTTGGCGGTTCCCAGAAACACGACAACAAAAGGTGATGAACCCATGACAGGTGTAACGCTCAAAGGCGCGATCAAACGCTACGGCGAAACTCAGGTGATCCACGGCATCGACCTCGACATCGAAGACGGCGAATTTTGCGTTTTTGTCGGCCCCTCAGGCTGCGGCAAGTCCACGCTTTTGCGGATGATTGCCGGTCTGGAAGAAACCACAGAAGGCCAAATCAGTATTGGTCAGCGCGACGTGACCAATGTTGACCCCGCCAAACGCGGTGTGGCGATGGTGTTCCAGACCTACGCGCTTTACCCGCATATGACGGTGGCGGAAAACATGGGTTTTGGCCTGAAAATGAACGGCGTGCCCAAAGCCGAAATCGACAAGAAAGTCGGCAAGGCCAGCGCGATCTTGAAACTTGATCACTACCTCAAGCGCAAACCCAAAGCACTTTCGGGTGGCCAACGTCAACGCGTCGCGATTGGCCGCGCCATTGTCCGCGGCCCCGAAGTCTTCCTGTTTGACGAACCGCTCTCCAACCTTGACGCCGAATTGCGTGTCGAAATGCGCGTGGAAATCTCCCGCCTGCATCAGGAAATCGGCGCCACAATGATTTATGTGACCCACGATCAGGTCGAAGCCATGACAATGGCTGACAAAATCGTCGTCCTGCGCGATGGCATTATCGAACAGGTTGGCGCACCACTTGATCTCTACCGCGATCCAGACAACCGCTTTGTTGCCGGCTTCATCGGCTCGCCATCGATGAACTTCCTTGAATGCGACGTGGTGGACGGCAATCTTGTGCATCCCGCCTTTGGCACCCCGCAGGCCTCTCCGGTTGCACTGCGCGAAGGCATGAGCAAGGTGACCGTTGGCATCCGTCCCGAACACATCGAACTCGACCACAGCGCTGACGAGCTAAAGATCGAGTTGACCGAAGCCCTCGGCGGGGTCAGTTATTGCTACCTCTCCTCCCCAAGCGGGGAGCAGATGATCGTCGAAGAACGCGGCGACACCCGCAGCCCCGAAGGGGAAACAGTTGGCCTTAGCGTGGATACCAAACGTCTTTACCTGTTTGACAGCGACTCCGGTTTGCGGATCCGCTGACGCCTTACAAGATTCCCGGCGCCTGTCCCTCCAAAGGATCTTGGTTCACGATCACCCCATGATTGCCCACGATCACAGACCGGCTCCGATTGGCAGAAGTCGAAAGGAAAGGCCCGCCAACTGGCGGGCCTTCTTGCATCTGCATGGGTGCCTTCGAGGCGAGGAGCCTGTATCCGGTCAATATGCGATAGTCACTTGCTCTGAGAGATCGCCTCAAGACGCGAAGCCTGTACAGTGTTGCGATACTCACAATCCCCATCCGGATTGCCACCGCTGCCAAGACCGCCACTAGGCATCCAAGAGGTGTCGGCCCCAGAGGTCCCAACACCCCTCAAAACAGGCATCCAAGCGCACCAATGAATGAAATCCAATTATTAGAATTCCAGTTGGCAGGGTTGATTTTGCAAGAGCGTTTCACGGGCAAAAGCCAATTGGCCTTTGCCCGATCTACCTCGTTGGTATCAGGCTCGCATATTGGCGCCGTTGGCATCATATACCGGCGCGCCCTGCACCACTGCGCGTTTCATCTCACCTAGGATTTCGACATCCAGCGACGTACCTGCCCCTGCATGTTCGCGCGCGACATATGCCATCGCCATCGACTTGCCCACGTGATGCGCATAGCCCCCCGACGTGATGTATCCCACGGCCTCGCCGCCCAACATCACCGCCTCGTCCAGTGTCACGTCGATCTCGGTGTCGATCACCAAAGTCACCAGCTTGCGCGCAACGCCGCCATCGCGCGCAGCCTCTGTCGCTGCCTTGCCGACAAAATCCTTCTTCCAGTTGATGAATACATCCATGCCCGCCTCAACCGCGTTGAAGTCCGGCCGGAACTCCAGCCCCCAAGCGCCCCAGCCCTTTTCAAGCCGCAGGCTCATCAATGCACGGTTGCCGTACCAACGATAGCCGAGGTCGCTCCCCGCCTCCTCAATCGCCTCCGACAAGCGGATCAAATACTGCGGACGACAGTAGATCTCATACCCCAACTCGCCTGAGAAACTGATCCGGTTCAGCACCACAGGCACGCCACCCACATAGGTCTGGCGACAATCACGGAACGCCATGCCCTCAGCCGACACATCCTCCCGCGTGATCCGGCTCAGAAGCTCTCGCGATTTCGGCCCCGACACCGCAATCCCATGCCAGCTTTCGGTCTCGTTGATGTGGCTCACCTCCTCGGGCAAGGTCCGTGCAAAGAACCGCGAATGCGCGTCCTGCATGGCACCTGAACCGAACAGCATGAAATGCTCCTCGCCCAAACAGGCCACAGTTAAGTCCCCATACAGGCGACCTTTTTCCGTTAGCATCGGTGTCAGCGTCATCCGCCCCGGTTTGGGAATGTAGCCCGCCATGGTTTTGTTGAGCCACACCCGCGCACCCGGCCCCTTGATCACATGTTTGGCAAAATTCGCGACCTCGATGCCGCCCACACCTGACCGCACGGCTGCGCATTCGGCCGCAACATAGTCATGGCTGCGGTTGCGCTCAAACGTCGGGTCTTCATGCGCATCCTCTGGCCCGTCTGCGAACCACAACACATGCTCCAATCCGAACGATTGCCCCATGCGCCCGCCCTTGGCCACCAACCGGTCATAAAGCGCGGTCGTCTGCTGTTTTCGACCCTTCGGCAAGGTTTCATTTGGGAAGGTCATCACAAAGCGGCGCTCATAGTTCTCGGTCGATTTCACCGTGCCCCAATCAGGGCTCGCCCAATTGCCGAACCGCGCCACATCCATCGCCCAAACGTCAATCGACGGCTCCCCGTCAATCATCCACTCCGCCATCGTGAGGCCCACGCCCCCGCCCTGACAGAAGCCCGCCATGACGCCAACAGCGCACCAGTAATTGGTCATGCCGGGCACCGGCCCGATCATCGGATTGCCATCCGGCCCAAAGGTGAACGGCCCGTTGATCGCATCCTTGATACCCGCGTTTGCAAGCGCCGGAATACGCTCAAATCCAAGTTCCAAACGATCCGCGATGTGCTCAAGGTTCGGCGGCAACAGCTCGTGCCCAAACGTCCAAGGCGTGCCGTCCACCTTCCACGGCACCCCAACGGGTTCATAGGTGCCCAACAACATGCCCTCGCGCTCTTGGCGGAAATAGATGTTCGCCTCGTAATCAATCCCGCACGGCAGACGCGACCCGAAATTGGCAATCTCGTCGATCTTCTCTGTGATCAGGTAATGATGCTCCATAGGTTGCACAGGCAGGTTCAGCCCGCCCATGTGCCCCACTTCACGCGCCCACAGACCACCGCAATTCACCACATGCTCGGCATTGATCACTCCTTTGGGCGTGGTCACATCCCACGTTCCATCGGCCCGCTGTTCCGTCTTGGTCGCCGGTGTGTGGGTGAAATACTGCGCCCCAAACGTGCGCGCCGCTTTGGCAAAAGCATAGGTCGTGCCGGATGGATCCAGATCGCCGTCCTGATCATCCCACAGCGCCGCATAGTAATGCTTGGGATCAATCAACGGATGCCGCTCGGCCAATTCCTTGGGACTGATCCATTCCTGATGCAGTCCCATATAGCGCGCCTTGGACCGCTCACGTTTCAGGTAATCATGCCACGTCTTGTTGGACGCCAGATAAAACCCACCCGTCATGTGCAGGCCCACGGAATGGCCCGACAACTCTTCGATCTCTTTATAAAGGTCGATAGTATAGCTCTGCAGGCGGCTGATATTTGGATCGCTGCTGATGGTGTGGATTTGCCCCGCGGCGTGCCAGCTGGACCCGCTGGTCAGTTCGTCCCGCTCCAACAGAACCGCATCCTTCCAGCCAAACTTGGCCAGATGAAACAGGATCGAGCACCCAACGACGCCGCCCCCGATTATGACCACTTTCGCATGGCTCGGCAGTTGCTTGCCCTGCGCACCTTCTTTGACAACCTCAGGCATGATCGCCCTCCCCGTTCTTTATGCTTTGCTCCAAATTTCGCACCGACGCGTTACCGACGTGATGCAGCCGCGATACCGAAGCCCCAAAACCGCCAATTCGCATAGCTGTTGCCAATGCGACTTTCTCAATACCAGGCATCTGGAAGCTCCTCCTTGCGGCGTGCCACATAGGCCTCCAGAGCGTCCTTTCTGGCGACATCAATCGCAGGGGCCTCGTATTGCTCCAACATGGTGTTCCACTTGGCATAGGCCCGTGCACGCATGTCGAGCGAGCCACCCTCTTCCCAGCTTTCAACGTTCTCACTGTCGCTCAAGGCGGGCTCGTAAAATGCGGTTTGATAATTGCGCATGGTGTGGCCGCATCCAAGGAAATGCCCCCCTGCGCCCACCTCTTTATAAGCGTCCCGCGCCATCGCTTCATCCGATAGATCCAACCCTTGGCTCAGCACCTTCTGATAGCCGCCCAAACGATCCGCATCCATGATCAGCTTCTCTAATCCGGTGCACAACCCGCCTTCGAGCCAACCAGCTGAATGCAATACGAAATTTGCGCCAGCCAGCATGGTTGAATGCATACTGTCCGCGCTCTCATATGCCGCCTGCGCATCCTCGATCTTGCTGGCCGACAGGGATCCACCACACCGCAGCGGCAACCCAAGCCGTCGCGCCATCTGGCCAACCACATAGTTCGACATTACTGGCTCGGGCATACCAAAGGTCGGCGCGCCCGATTTTAGCGACATCGACGACAGGAAATTACCCAACACAAACGGCGCTCCGGGGCGCACCAATTGCGAGAAGGCACACACCATCATGGCCTCGGCCATTGCCTGCGCGACGCTCGCCGCAGTGCTCACCGGCCCCATCGCGCCGGACAAGATGAACGGCACAACAACAATCGCCTGCCCGCGTCCGCAATAGACCCGCACAGCCTGTGTCACCACCTTATCAACCAGCAAGGGCGAGTTGGTGTTGACGTTGGCCATGATGACGCAATTGTTTTCCATGAAATCAGCACCATGCAGGATTTCAGCCATGTCAACGCTGTCCTGCGCCCGCTCCATTTCGGTGATGGCCCCAAGATGAGGTTTGTCCGATTGCGTCATATGTGCCAGCAGCATGTCGAGATGCCGTTTGCTCACCGGAATGTCCGTCGGTTCTGCGATCACCAACCCCGTGTGATGCAAGTTGGGATGCATATACGCAAGCTTCAAAAGCTTCTCGAAATCCTCAAAGGTCGCATAGCGGCGCCCCCCCTTCAGATCGCGCACAAACGGCGCACCATAGATCGGCGCAAAGACCTGATTGTTGCCGCCAATAGTCACCGATCGCGCGGGATTGCGGGCATGTTGCACAAACTCGCTCGGGGCTTTGGCACATTGCGCCCGCACCCATTGGGCATCGGCTTTGATCAGATCACCAAATTCGCCTTCAGGCGTGATGCCGGCGGCCTTCCAGATTTTTAACGCTTCGGGATCATCGCGAAACGCAATGCCGACGTTCTCCAATATCCAATCGACTTGCGCTTCAAGCTTGACGATCTGTTCCTCATCCAGCGGATCAAAGAACGGCAACACACGCTTGATATACGGCGCGACTGGCGCCTCGATGCGGCTCTCGGATGTGCGACGCGAACGACGGGCCATGGGATCACCTTATGTTAGGTCCTGATCCTTCATAGTCACAGCCAATGCGCCCGTGATCCTTGATTATCTCTATGGTTTGAGTAGACAGAACCTATGCCAAGCATATGGACTCAGATAAACTCGCCCCGCAATCTGGTGATTTTCACCGCCGCCGCCCGCCATGGCAGCTTCACCCGCGCAGCGGCTGAACTGAACATGCAGCAGCCATCGGTTAGTGCGGCTATCAAGCAGCTGGAAGAGGCACTGGGCGTCACACTATTTGTGCGCGGCCATCGCAAGGTCACGCTCACTACCGCTGGAAATCGTTTATTTTCAGATACTTCTAGATCTCTTGATGACATTGAACGCTCCGTCCAATCGGTTCGACAGATGGGACGCGAAGATCACGTGACCCTCAACAGTTCTTCAGCGTTCTCTCATTATTGGATGGTTCCGCGTCTACAAAAACTACATGACCAGCATCCATCCATTGATCTGCGCCTGCAAATCAGTGACCGGGAGCCAAATCTGGATATGGAAAACATCAGCCTTGGCATACGCTTGGGCAATGGCACATGGCCCGGTTGTCACGCTGCAAAAATCGCCGAAGAAGTTATTTTTCCCGTCGCATCACCTCAGGTCCTGGCCGCCGCCCGCAACCTTCGCTCCATCCCGACCCTCATGAACGAGCGGCTTATTCACCTTGAAGAGCCTGTGCGTGAGAGACCGACATGGGGCGACTGGTTTGCCCATCATGACATTCGCGACCGCGACATCGTCGCTGGATTGCGGCTGAATGACTACGCTCTGGTCTTGCAAGCCGCCATGTCTGGGGAGGGGTTTGCCTTTGGATGGGAGCACGTGGTGCGAAATCTGATCGATCGTAAACTCCTGGCCGGAAAGCCGGAATGGAGCTGGCGCACAGGCAACGCTTTCTACGTCGTATGGTCCGCAAACGCCCCTTTGGCACCACATGCGAAACAGGTGCGTGACTGGATCATTTCAGTCTCTGACTTTCCGGACCATCCGCCGCCCTCCTAACAAGGGCGGCGGTTGTGGCGCCGCTAAACCCGATCAGTTCAACAACACCCTTGGCAGCCACAATGCGATGTCCGGGAAGGTGATGACCAAGGCCAGTCCGATAAGCTGAAGCAATACGAACGGGATGATGCCGCGGTAGATCTCCTGAATTTTCACCTCCTTGGGCGCCACCGCCTTCATATAAAATAGCGCAAACCCAAACGGTGGGGTTAGGAACGACGTTTGCAAGTTCACCGCCAGCAAAATCGCGAACCAATAAGTGACCTCGAACTTGCTCACGTGGTCACCAAAATCCAGCTGCGAAATGATCGGCGCAAAAACAGGCAAAACGATCAACGTGATCTCGATCCAGTCAAAGAAGAAGCCCAGAATAAAGACGATTCCGAGGATCAGGAACAGCAAACCCCATGGGCCAAACCCCATATGGTTCACAAACTCAATCACTAGATCGTCCCCACCCAAGCGTCTGAAAACATAACTAAAAAGCGTGGCACCTACAAAAATACCAAAGATCATTGCGTTGGTCATTGCTGTGGCATCCACCACACCTTTGATCACCTGCCAGTAGTGCCGTAGCTCATTGCGCAACCCGCCACCGACCGCATGGTCATCCAGCTCAACGTTCGCACCAGGAGTGTCTAGCGCAAACTCCTTTACGCCCAACCAAGGCAGCAAAACCAGGTTGATAAACCCAAGTAACACGGCCCCCATTGCGCCAACACCCGCGGCCTCCGTCGGGGTCGCTAGCCCCCCCAGGATCGAACCCAAAACCATAGCGATGAGCACAACAGGCGGCACAAAACTGCGCAACACCATCACAATGGTGCCACCCCAAGTTTGCGGCCCGATGTTGTCCTCCAGTCGCGGTGCAAGGCTCGGGTTTATCCAACACCGAATAACGATGTATGCGACATAGAGGCTAGCCAGTATCAACCCCGGAAACACCGCTGCCACAAACAGGTTACCGACCGACCGCGATAGCAAATCCGCCATAATAACCAGCATGATGGATGGCGGGATTAGGATTCCTAATGTGCCCGACGCTGCGATGGTGCCGGTCGCCAATTCGTGATTGTAGTTTCGCTCGATCATCACAGGCAGAGCCAGCAGGCTCATCATGATGACCGATGCCCCGATTATGCCCGTGGTCGCGGCCAGGATCGTTCCCATCAATGTGACCGCGAGCGCCAAGCCGCCCGGTACTTTACGTAACAAGACCTGCAAACAGTTCAGCAAATCCCGCGCAATGCCGGACCGCTCCAGCATTGTTCCCATAAAGATGAACATCGGGATCGCCGTGAGGATTAGGTTTTCCATGATCCCGCCGAATATCCGGCTTGGCAGTAGCCTGAGGAAAATGAACTGAAACTCACCCAGCACTATGCCAATGAATGCAAATCCAAGCCCGACTCCGCCGAGAATGAACGCAACCGGAAAGCCGGAAAACAACAAAATGCCAAGCGCGGCAAACATGAACAGTGGAAGAAATTCGGCCATGATCAGTGCCCCCCGCCAAAGAGGTTTTCCTCTTGTTCAGCGCTCAGTTTTCCGAGGTATCCTGCGACCGCTTTGATCAACTGCGATAAGCCTGCCAGCAATAACAACAGGAACAACGCCAACAGCCCTGCCTTGACGATCCACAAGTTGCTCAACCCGGTTTGTGACTTTGAAATCTCACCAGAAACGAATGATTGTTTTACAAAGGGCCAACTGAGCCACAGCCCGATCACCGAGTAAGGAACAAGCGCCAGAGAAATTCCAATCGCCTCAATCAAATGCTTGGCTTTGTTTGAGAAATTTTCCCGCAACAGGTCAATTCTGACATGCGCGTTTCGCACATATGCGTAGCCAAGAGCGAAGACAATCAAGCCAGAGTGTAGCCAATATTCAAACTCCTGGATCATGGTTGAGTTCAGGCCTGCGGGCTTTGGCACACCGAAATAGCGTGTGGTTACATCATAGCAGACCACAAGAACCAAGGCGAAGCCAAGCCACCCCCCGATTGACGCAAAAAAGCCCAGCAAGCGATCAATTCGCCGGCTGAGTCCCAATAGGCTTTGCACGGTTCAATTCCTTCCATTCAGCGCACCGTTTGACGTAACTAAAAGGCCTTCGGTGCGGCGTATCTAATGTGCCGGCCCGATGCTTGAACACCGGACCGGCAAGACACCTTATTTCAGGTAGCCAAGTTCGCTCCACACGGCATATTCCGCGCGGAATGTTTGCATGCTGTCCCAGACTTTCTGGAAGTCAGGGTTGGCCGCCGCTTCTTCGGCAACAACTTCTTCCCATGCAGATTTGAAGGTGCCGAGCATCTCGTCATCCCATTGATGGATGTTGACGCCCTGTGCCTTCATCTCAGCCAACGCTTTGCCCTGGATGGCTTCACCTTCCGCAAGTTGGTTGGCCACGTTTGCCTTACAGGCGGTCTCGATCAAACCGCGCTGTCGGTCATCCATGCCGTCCCATTTGGCCTTGGAGATCATCAGCTCCTGAACTGTGGATTGCTGATGCCAACCGGGGAAATAGTAGTGCTTTGCGATGTTGTAGAACCCAAGGTTCTGATCAATCGCAGGCATGGAGAATTCTGTGGCGTCAATTGTGCCACGTTCCAGCGCCGGATAGATGTCACCACCCGCCAGCAACTGTGTATCCACTCCCAGTTTCTGCATCACCTTTGCACCGAGGCCAAAGAAGCGCATCTTCAGACCCTTAAGATCCTCAGCTGACTTGATTTCCTTGCGAAACCAACCGGATGCTTCGGGCGCGATGATCCCACAGACCAGCGACTGAATGCCGTCGCGGTTGTAGATTTCGTTCATCATCTCTTCGCCGCCACCGTACCAGTGCCACGCAAGGTACTCACCGGCAGACGGGCCAAATGGCACGGCAGCGAAAAGGTTATACGCCGAGTTTTTCGAACCCCAATATCCGGGTACGGACCAACCTGCATCAATCGATCCGTTGGACACGTTGTCATAGATCTCCAACGGCGGAACCAGCGCGTTGGGTTCAAAGAACTCAACCTCGATATCGCCACCCGAAATCAGGTTCAGTGTGTCCTGCAACTTGACCCCTGCCTGACCCAATTGGATCAGCGAGCCGGGGAAAGTTGACGGCATGTTGAGTGTGACCTTGTCGGCAAGCGCCGACGTGGCGACGACCGACATCGCGGCCGCTGCTATTAAATGTTTCATGTTTGCTCCTCCCATGGTGCACCCTCGCCAATTAATGGCGACAGTAATGCATACGTTATTGAATTTTTTAAATGAGTCAATCACCCTTTCGGTGCAAAAAGTCAAAAAAACAAGGGATTATTGGCGCAAGCCACAGCAATCTGGACAACGCGTACGCCCCGCAATGCCGATGGCATTGCGGGGACTTAAGCAGGCGTCGACTGCCTGGATTTACGACCCGATGGCGACCTCGCCAAAGGTGGACACAGCCTTATCCGCGATCAATTCGCTGACGGCCATGTCAAATTCTTTGAAGTGCTTACTCGCAAGATGCACCTGAAACGCGTCTTCGCTGGCATATACCTCGTAGAGAAACACCTCATTTGTCTGCGCGTTGGAACAGACGTCAAAACGCAAGCAATCAGCCTCATGCGCAAGCGAGTTTTCCGCCTGCGCTAACATCAGCGGCATGAACCGCTCCTTGGCCCCGGCTTTTAGGGTGAATGTCACGCACACCACATACATCGCGCCCTCCTCACAGTTGAATTTTCCGACCAGTGGCATGGCTTTCGTAAGCCGCCTCGGTCGCGCGGATCACGCTAAGATAATCCTGAACTTCATTTTCCAATGCACCACCCTGTGCTGCAGCAAACGCGACATGCTGGCAAAGATAGGCCACGCACCCGCCGCCAAACGAGGCATCGTCGATGTCAGCCACCAAGGGAACCGCAAACGCTTCCTGCGTCCCGAATTTTCGAAAGAAAACCTGCCCAAGCCCGGTGAGTGTCAAAGTGCCCGCTTCCCCCTCAATCCACATCTCGCCCATTGTGCGGCGCGGATTGTCAGTGACGTGGTCCATCAGGCGATTGCCGTCAAACAGGCTGCGTGTTCCGCCCGCGTGCGTTAGTGACAGCTGACCTGCGTCTTCGCCTTTGAGCGCTGGATTGATCTGTGCAAGGTCGGCGTAAACAGCCGTCACGGGACCGAAAAACCACTGAAACAGGTCGACAAAATGCACGCCGGTTTCATGGATTAACAGCCGTGGCATGTCCCGAAAAGCTGGCTGGCGCTCTAGATAAGCGTCGCCACCGCGCCCATCACCGGGGCGCAAGTTGAAGCGGCACTGATACACGTCCCCCATCTTGCCCGCATCCAGAAACGCCTTGATCGTGCGGTGCCATGGTTGAAAGCGGAAATTTTCATGGATCACAATCTTGCAGCCCACCTTTGCAGCCTGAGTGACAACCGCCTCGGCCTCGGCGAGTGACGTGCAAAATGGCTTTTGACAGACAATTATTCGGCCCGGCCGCAAGCAGGTCTCGATCAGCTCGGCATGTGCATGCGGCGGGGCAACGATGTCGACAATGTCGACATCCGCGTCCCCCAGCGCCGTCGCGACGCTTTCAAATGCCTCGACACCAAAACTCTGCCGTGCCCACTCGCGGCGTGTCTTGGACACATCTGTGGTCACAATCCGGCCGACGCGCGGATCGTCCTGCCATGCTTGCAAATGGAACTGGCTGAAATAGCCCAGCCCGATCACAGCCACCGTCAGCCCCGCCATAAATTAGCACCCCACCGGATAACGGTTGGCAATTTCATTGGCCTGCTCTGTTGTTAATGGTGCGGTTGGTATGCCTTTCAAGATCAGAAACAACCTCGCCGTTTCCTCAAGTTCCTCGCTGGCATAAACCGCATCTTTCAACGACTTGCCCGCCACCACAGGCCCATGATTGGCCATCAAAACCGCATGATGGTCCGCCGCCGCCTTGGCCACCGCCTCCCCTAGCGCCGGATCGCCGGGCGGGAAATACGGCACCAGCGGCAGGTTACCAATCCGCATGGCATGATAGGCCGTCAACGGCGGCAAGGTGTTCGCAGGGTTCAACCCCGCCATACAGCTGACCGCCACGGCATAAGTCGAATGCAGATGCACCACCGCGCCCGCCTTGGGGCGCTGTCGATACATCGCCATATGCAAGAATGTTTCTTTGGTGGGTTTGTTGCCGCCCACATGCTTTCCGTTCAAATCCAGTTTGGACAAGGTCGCAGGATCAAGCGTGCCCATGGTTGATCCAGTGGGTGTCATCAAAAACCCATCGTCAACGCGTACCGAAAGGTTGCCAGATGAACCCGCCGTCAGCCCCCGCGCGTAAAGCGAGGCTGCCAGCGCCACCATGTCTTCTCTGTAATTGCTATCGCTCATCGCACCACCGCAAAGGCTTCTTCAAAGAAATTTGGGCCACCAAAATTGCCGGACTTCAAAGCCAGCGCCAAAGGTTGCGTCCCGATGCTTTCTGACCACGGAACGCCAGGCGCGATTTCCGGCCCGATCCGAAGCGCGTTGACGCGAAGCGCGGACACGACTGCGCCCGACGTTTCGCCACCCGCAACCACCAGACGCCCAAAGCCAGCTGCGGTCAACCGAACTGCTAAGGCCCCCATGACCTCCTCGACCATAGCGCCAGCTTTCTCGACGCCATAGACGGCCTGCACTTGCTGCACCTCCTCAGGGTCTGCCGACGCATAGATCAACACCGGTGCATCGTCGTGTTGGGCCAAAGCCCAGTCAGTCAATTCCCCCACGACGTCGTCGCCGGCAGCGATCCTATCCACAGCGATTTTACGGGTCGGCCATGCCTCTTTGGCCCGCGCAATCTGGCCGCGCGTCGCCGCAGAACAACTGCCCGCCAGCACCAATTCGCGCCCCACCACAACTGGCGCTGACGCCTTGGCTGGCGCCCCCAACAATCCGCGGCTGCGAAAGCTTTCTGGCAAGCCAGTTGCGACGCCGGAACCTCCCGTCACCAGCCGTTGGTCTCGTGCCGCCGCGCCTATCACCCGCAAATCAGCGTCGTTCAATGCGTCAACGACCGCGTATCCAATTCCCTTTGCCGCCAAGGTAGCTATGGCATTGCACACCGCATCCGCCCCTTCATGCACGGTTTGCAAAGGCACCAATCCGACCTCGGCATCTGACTGTGCGGCCATCAAACGGATCAGGCTGCTGTCGCGCATGGGTGTCAGCGGGTGATCCTTCATCGAGCTTTCGTGGAGCGGCATGTCGCCGACAAACAAGTGACCGTTATAGATGGTTCGGGCGTTTTCAGGAAACGCAGGGCAAATAATCGCGCAGTCCGCGCCCGTTTCTGCGCGCAACGCATCTGCAACCGGCCCGATATTCCCCTCAGGCGTGCTGTCAAAGGTGGAGCAGTATTTAAACACAATTTGCTCCGCGCCTCGCGACTGCAACCAGCGCAAAGCCTCGAGCGACTGTGAGACAGCCTCGCCAACTGGCGCTGAGCGCGATTTGAGCGCAACCACCACAGCATCGACATTTTCTGGTGCTGCCGACGCATCTGGTACACCGATGATTTGAACAACCCGCATGCCCTCTTTGACCAATGTATTGGCGAGATCGGTTGCACCGGTGAAATCATCGGCTATGGCGCCTAACAAGATGCCCATCTCAGCCTCCCGCAACACGACGCAGGATTTCCGAGGTCACCGCGTTGGTGCCCATGTCGCCACCAAATTCCATTGGCCGCAGCGCGTTGTCGCCAAACCCTTCGTCGACAGCGGCTTCAATCAATGCGCCCGCCGTTTCCAATCGAGCGTCACCAGACTTTTCCGCCAAGTAGTCCAACATCATTGCACCGCTAAGGATAGCTGCCAGCGGGTTGGCCTTGTCTTGCCCCATAATGTCGGGCGCGCTGCCATGTGCTGGCTGGAACAGTCCAGTTTCGTCGCCAATTTCGCCACAGGCCGCCATGCCCATACCGCCGACCAATCCACCTGCCAGATCACTCAGAATGTCGCCAAACATGTTCTCCATGACCATCACGTCAAAGTCCCAAGGCTTGCGCACCAGATCAAGCGCCATTGCGTCGACATAGTTGTAGCCCACATCCACATCCGGAAAGGCCGCCTTGGTCTCATTAAAAATCTTGCGGAAAAAGGCCATCGAGGCAAAAACGTTGGCTTTATCAACACAGGTCAGTCGGGCAGATTTTCCCCGCTCCTTACGCCGTTCCGCCAGCTTGAAGGCAAACTTGTGCAGCTTTTCGGTTGTGGCCCGCGACACCCTTAATGTCTCGCGCACTTCCTCATCACCGCGCACTTCAAACCGGCCATGCACCGCCGCCGAATAAAACAGCCCCTCGGTGCTTTCCCGCAAAATAATCATGTCCAAACCGGCGGCCCGCGGGTCTGCCAGACGTTGCGGCGCGTTGGGATAGGCTTTGACCGGACGTACGCCGGCATAAAGTTGAAATCTGTCTCGCAGTCGCAAGTGTGGCGAAATCTCAGTGCCATCTGCATGGCGGATCGCCGGCAGTCCGATTGCCCCAAGAAAAATCGCATCCGCAGCACCGGCGCGCTCTTCGCCGTCCGGCTCGATATCTTGGCCAGTCTCGGCATAATACCCGGCACCAGCTGCAATCTCGTCGTAGTGCAACGCCGGCGCGCCCACATGCGCGAGGGCCGCATCCACGACCGCGATCGCCGCATTGGCCACGTCAATTCCGATTCCATCGCCACGAATAAGCGCGACACTGAGGGGCTGGGTCATTAAGTCGGGTCTCTTCTTTGCTAAAGGCTACAACTGCGGCAACCGGTAATTTTCCAACAGATTCAACAATTCGGTGGCGGCGCGTTCTCGGTGCTGACGAAACACACGGCGCGTACCTTCAACGTCGCCATCAGCCAACCGGTCGAGAATTTCGCGATGCTCTTGGGTCGATCGCACAGGCGCCTCTCGCAGCCTGAGTGTCACAATCCGCGCACGGTGCGCCTGATCAAACATCGAACTGACAAACGCATGCATGCGCCGGTTACCGTGCAACTCAAGCAGCGTGATGTGAAACCTGTCATCGGCGGCGGCCCAGCGATCCAGATCACCTGCCTCAAGCGCCTCGGCCATTTCGTCCGTGGCCTGACGCAAAGGAGCCAATTCTTCCGCACTGGGCCTACGCTCCGCCAGACTGGCTGCGGCATCCGGTTCCAACGCGGTCAGGATTTGATAAATCTCTTTCATATCTTCGGCTTTGATCGGCAAAACCCGCGCACCCCTGCGCGGGATCAGCTCCACCAACCCTTCCGCCTCCAGCCGGATCAAGGCCTCACGCACTGGCGTGCGGCTCATGCCCAGGCGCTCTGCGATCTCAGGCTCTGGCGCCTGATATCCTGGCGGCATCAGGTTGGAGCGTATATCCTCCTTGAGCCGCGCATAGGCGTCTCCGACACGTGTTTGTTTTTCGGCCATCTTCGTGACTCTTCCCAAGGCTCTCGCGGTGGGCACAGCACCTGCGAATACTTTAATGTATACATTATCAAATTTTTTATGTAAAGACCATCACAATCAATGTGCGCATTGGAAAATTTGACAACGTCGAAAAAACCTATCCGATATGGAAAGGAAGACCAGCGCAAGAATGGGTCAAGGAGTGGAAATGTCGAATTTTTGGAAGGTTTACGCGATAAAATACGCGGATCGGAACACGCGTACCCGTGCAGATAGTTTTATCTTTGACGATCACCCGGCCGCGCAGCATGGCATGGACTATTTTGTCTGGCTTCTCACCAACGGCAGCCAAAGCATCCTCGTTGACACAGGATACGATTCCGCCGAGGCCAACCGCCGCGACCGCCCGATCTTGCGGGACCCTTCAAAGGCGCTCGAGGTGATGAATGTTGACGCAACCAAGATCGACACGGTGATAATCACCCACCTGCATTATGACCACGCCGGTGGGTTGGACCGCTACCCGAACGCCACTTTCCACCTGCAGGCCGCCGAAATGGCTTTTGCGACCGGCCCCTGCATGTGCCACAACACACTTCGAATGCCGTTCACAGCCGACCATATCTGCGAGATGGTGCAACACGTCTATTCCGGTCGGGTGATCTTCCACGACGGCTCAGCCGAGGTGACGCCAGGTGTACGGGTGCATTGTGTAGGTGGCCATTCCAGAGGCTTGCAAGTGGTGGAGGTCGACACCGAGGATGGGCCCCTGTGTCTGGCCTCTGATGCGGCGCACTACTATGAGAACTTTCTGCTCCGCAAACCCTTTCCAATCGTGGAAAACGTCGAGGCCATGATCGCGGGCTATGACACGCTTTATCAGCTTGGCGGCACGCAAGGCCGCATCATCCCTGGCCATGACCCCTTGGTAACGACCCACTATCCCAAAGTCGGCCAATCTGGGTTTGTCTGGCGACTCGACAAAGGGCCCGACAAGCCGTTTTGATGACAGCAATAAAAACGCCGCCCCGGGGGGCGGCGTTTTTTGTTAAATGATTTCGTCCTTGAGACCCTCAGTGGACAACCCTTCAAGCTTGGGCATCAAACTCAGAAGTTCTCGCGTGTAAGCCTCTTTCGGATTTGCAAACAGTTCTTCCGTCTCGGCCACCTCTACCATCTGACCCTGACGCATCACGCCAACGCGGTCACACATCTGGCGGACAACCGGCAAGTCGTGGCTGATGAACAGCATCGTCAGGCCCAAATGCTCTTGCAGATCCTTCAGGATATTCAGGATTTGCGCTTGAATAGACACATCCAGGGCCGACGTCGGCTCATCACAAATCAGGAACCGAGGCTGCGTCGCCAAAGCCCGCGCAATCGAGATCCGCTGACGTTGACCGCCTGAGAACTCGTGCGGGTATTTGCGCCCGGCTTCGGACCCCAACCCAACACGATCCAGCAATTCATCCACACGGTGCTGAATGGCGGCGCCTTCCAACAACTTGTGGTGCTTTACCGGCTCGGCAATGATCTCATCCACCCGCATACGCGGGTTCAGGCTCGAATAAGGATCCTGAAAAATCATCTGGATTTGACGGCGATAGCCTTCAAGATCGCGATTGCTGCTCAACGCAGTCACCTCGGTTTCATCAAAGGTAATCTTGCCGCCGTTGGTTTCGTAAAGCGTGGCAATCATGCGAGCTACGGTCGACTTGCCTGACCCACTTTCACCAACAACCCCAAAAACCTCGCCATCGCGGATATCAAAGCTGACGTTGTCCACTGCTTTGAAATACTTGCGGCGCGACGGGATCAAGGCACCTTTCTGCAAGAAGGTTTTGGTCAGGTTTTCAACCTTGAGCAACGTGCCGGATTTGGACGGCTCTGGCTTTTGCCAATTGCGCGCCAGATCATCGATGTGGAACTCGATAGACCGCCCGCCATATGACAGCTGAGGGAAGCGATGTACCTTTAACGTCGGGCGCGGCACGGCCGCAATCAGCGACTTGGTATAGTCATGCTGCGGATTGCCCATCACCTGCTCAGTCGCGCCGCTTTCAACGACGGCGCCCTGATACATCACCGTCACTTTGTCGGTGGTATCGGCAATCACACCCATGTCGTGGGTGATCAGGATGACACCGGTCTGCCGCTCCCGCGCGAGCTCCTTGATCAACTCAAGGATCTGCGCCTGAATGGACACATCAAGCGCCGTTGTCGGCTCGTCCGCAATGATCACATCGGGTTCAGAGCACAGCGCCAAGGCGATCACCACGCGCTGCCGCATCCCACCGGAAAATTGGTGCGGATACATGTCGATACGCTCTTCTGGAAGCGGAATGCCAACGCGGTCCAAAAGCTCAACCGCACGCTTGCGGCTGTCACCTTCGGACAGTTTCAGGTGGAACTGTATGGTTTCAATCAACTGCTGACCAACGGTCAGCAACGGATTCAGCGACGTCAGCGGGTCCTGAAAGATCATAGATATCTTGGCACCACGCAACGACCGCATGGCTTCAGCATCCCGACCGCTGATAGCTTCTCCCTTAAAGCTGACTGTGCCGCCCGCGATATGACCGGGACGATCCAGCAGGCCCATGACCGCCGCGCCGATGGTTGATTTACCGGCCCCGGATTCGCCCACAAGCCCGTGAATTTCACCCGGTTCAACCGTCAGGTCCGCTTCGTTGACTGCCACAAACACCTTGTGACGGGTCGGAAAATGGACCGACAGGTCTTCAATTGTAAGAAGAGTCATTACTGCAACCTCGGATTCAGTGCGTCGCGCAGCCAGTCACCCAGCAAGTTCACCGACAATGCCAGTGACAGAAGGGTGATCGACGGGAACAGGATGATCCACCACTCACCGGAGAACAAAAAGCCCTGCCCGATACGGATCAACGTGCCCAACGACGGTTGGGTTGGTGGCGCACCCACACCAAGGAACGACAGCGTCGCCTCGGCGATGATTGCCAACGCCAGAGAAATCGTCGCGATCACAAGAACCGGCGACAGCACGTTGGGCAGAATGTGGCGCAGCATGATGATGCCTTTGCCGCGGCCAATCATACGTGCGGCTTGCACATACTCTTTGTCCTTTTCCACAAGTGTCGCACCGCGCACAACGCGGGCAAACTGCACCCAGTCAGACAGACCGATGGCAAGGATCAACACCCAGATCGCCATCTTGTCTTGATGCTCAATCGGAGTGATGCCTTTGGCGACCCCGAAAATCAGCATCGCGACCAGAATGGCAGGAAAGGTCAACTGCACGTCGGCCGCCCGCATGATGATGGTTTCGATCCAGCCACCGACGTAGCCGGCGATCAGACCAAGCGTAATGCCCAGCACCATCGCGAAAAGAACCGCTGAGAAACCCACGAAAAGAGAGATGCGCATGCCATAGAGGATGGTCGAGAACACGTCGCGTCCTTGATCATCTGTGCCAAGCCAGAACACATCACCTGTAAACTCGTTCGCCGCCATAGGCGCCGTAAACCCGTTCATCAGGTTCAAAGAGGCCGGGTCAAACGGGTTATGTGGTGCAATCAACGGCGCAAAAACGGCGCTCAGAACCAAAAGTGCCACCACCAATGCCGACACAACAGCAACCGGAGTTCGACGGAATTTATAGGCAAAGTCGCTATCCCAAGCGCGGGCAAACATGGATTTTGGGGCAGATTGAGAGGTTTGGTCGGACATCACTTCGCCCCCTTCTGGTCAACGCGCAAGCGCGGGTCGATGGCAAAATACAACAGGTCAACGATCAGGTTGATGCCAACAAACATCACTGAAATCAGCATCAGATAGGCGGCCATCACAGGGATGTCGACAAACTGGATCGCGTTGATGAACAACAGGCCAACACCGGGCCATTGAAACACGGTCTCGGTGATGATCGCGAAGGCAATGATCGACCCGAGCTGAAGTCCCGTCACAGTGATCACCGGAACCAACGTGTTCTTTAACGCATGGCGGAAATTCACTGACCGCTCTTTCAAGCCGCGCGCGCGGGCAAACCGGATGTAATCCTGACGTAGAACTTCGAGCATTTCAGACCGCACCAGCCGCATAATCAGCGTCATTTGGTAAAGCCCGAGTGTAATCGCCGGAAGGATTAGCGCCTTGAGACCGCTTGCGGTCAAAAAGCCAGTGCTCCACCAGCCTATGTGCACCACGTCTCCCCTGCCAAAGGACGGAAGCCATCCTAACTCCACTGCGAACAAGTAGATTAAAAGGATACCTATGAGGAAGGTGGGCAGCGAGACCCCGATCAACGAGACCGACATGATCATATTGGCCATAAATCCGTCGCGTCGGATCGCGGTAAACACGCCAAGCCCAATCCCGATCGTAATGGCAAAAAACCCGCTCACAGCGGCCAGTTCCAGAGTTGCGGGTGCACGTTCCACCAGAATGGTCGACACCGGACGCCCCTGACGATAGCTGACGCCAAAGTTACCTTCGGCAGCGCCTTTCAGGAATTTCACGTATTGAACCGGAAACGGTTGATCCAAACCAAGTTCGGTGCGCAGTCGCGCGATGTCCGCATCTGTGCGTTCCTGACCCAACATATTGTCGATCGGATCGCCCACAAAACGGAACATGCTGAAGGCGACAAGCCCCACGATCAGCAAGACCAACGCAGATTGGAAGACTCTGCGAACAACAAAAGTCAGCATTTTTTGCCCCTCTTTTTAGGCGGTCTCCCTTGATGCCTTTGCAGACAAAGGTCAACCGCCCCCATGCATTACGGGCACAGATTTTTAGGAAATTTTCCGTAACACTTTAGTTAACGCTCACCCACCGAAGGATGAAGAAGTTGTCAGGGCGTTGAGTTAGCGAGATATTCTGGCCGGTACCCCAAACAAGCGGCTGTACATACATCGGAACATAAGCCGTTTCGTCCTGCATGATTTGAGCGGCTTCGTCCAACATGGCCTGACGTTTTGTGGCGTCGATCTCGGACTGGATCATTGGCAGCAACGCGTCGATTCTGGCGTTGGAGTACCCTGCAAAATTCCAGCTGCCCAACTTCTTTTCTTTGTTGGGGGTCGACGCCAGAAAACGAATTGGGTGCTCTGCATCAAATGTGCCCGGCGACCAACCCAACAGGTACATGTCGTAGTTGTCCGCCCGCAATTCAGGCCAGTAGTTCTGCACCGGCATCGCATCAAGCTGTGCCATCATTCCGACTTGTGCCAACATCGACGTCACGGCCTGACAAACCGCCTCGTCGTTCAAATAGCGGTTATTTGGACACTTCAGGCCAAAGCTGAACCCATCAGGATACCCGGCCTCTGCCAAAAGCGCCTTTGCTTTGGCTTGGTCAAACGCTGGACGGTCCGCATTGGCGTTGGAATAGCCACGCATCGCAGGGCTCACCAACTGGCTCGCCGGCTCGGCATTGCCTCGCATGATGGTCTTCAGAATAGCAGGAACATTGACCGCGTGCGAAACTGCGGCACGCACGCGCGCGTCTTTGAACGGGTTTGGCTTGCCTTCGTCATCGCCGTATTTCAACACGTCGCTTTCCTGTGCCATGCCAAGCATGATCACGCGCGCCTCGATGCCGCGAATGACTTGCACATCGCCTGATCCCGCCAGACGCTCTGCGTCCTGGATCGGCACAGGGTTGATCATGTCCACATCCCCAGACAAGAGCGCCGCCACGGCCGTTGCGGGGTTTTGAACGGGTGTGAATTCGGCGCGGGTGATGTTGTGTTCCACCTCACCCCACCATCCGGTGTGCGGCACCAATTCCGTACGCAAGCCCGGCTCGCGTTCAGACACCATGAAGGCGCCGGTGCCGTTGGCGTTCAGCGTCGCATAATTCCCGTTCTCCTTGTCCGGAAGCGCAGCTTCGTTGGCCTCAGCCCAACCTTTGTCCACCATCATCCAATTGGCGATGCTGTCAGGAAAAATCGGGTTCGGCGCTTTGGTCAGGATGTCCACTGTGTAGGCATCTACCACCTTGACGTCCGACACTGGCGAGAACCAGCTGCGGGTGTCAGACACCTCGTTGGAGGCGCGCTGATAGGAAAACAGCACATCTTCGGCGTCAAAGCTGCTGCCATCGTGGAACGTCACCCCTTCACGCAGGATAAACCGCCAGCCCTCGCCATTCCCAATCGGTTCCCAGCTGGTCGCCAACGCAGGTTCAATCGACATATCCTTGCCGCGGCGCACAAGCCCTTCATAGACATTGTTCAAAAAGCCCAGAACCGGGGCAGAGTTGACCGCATGCGGGTCCATAGTTTGCGGATCGGTTGTACCAGCCCACTTAAACTCTTCGGCCAAAACCGGGCCGCCCAAAGCGGAAGCCACCGCCAAAATACTCAAAGCGCGTTTCATATTTATTCCCCTTAAATTGGGGCGTCGGCGCGGCCCCTGTTCGGCTCGCGCGCGCCCTCTGCCGTTAACCTTCTCACAAAGATCAACGCAAAAGCAAAAGAAAACCCCGCGCCAAGGAACTGGCGCGAGGTCAAAGATTGCGGCTGCATCACAGATTAGTTCAGTGTGAAATACTTGAACTTTGCGGTGTCGTCAGGCGCAACAATTGTGTCAACCTTGGACGACATACCCCAGTTCAGCACCTGGTGGTGAATTGGGATATAGAGCTGCTCGTCCTGCACAACAGTCCAGATCTCGTTGATCATCATGTTGCGTTTTTCCAGGTCGGTTTCGCTGGCAAGTGCCTCGATTTTCGCATCCAGATCGGTGTCGCTGAAACGTGTGCCATTCCAGGAACCATACTTTTCGCCTTTGGTGTGGGCGAGGAAGTTGAACACATACTCGGAGTCATAAGTGGGAACACCCCAACCCAGCATGTAGAAGTCGGTTTCGAGGTTGTTGATCAGCGGGAAGTGCTGCGCTTTGGGCTTCGCATCCAGGTTCACTGTTACGCCAATGCGCGCCAACATACCAACCGACGCCTGACAGATCGCTTCATCGTTGATGTAACGGTCGTTCGGGCAGTTCAACGTGATGGAGAAACCATCTGCAAAGCCTGCCTCAGCCATCAGCGCCTTGGCGCCTTCGACGTCAGTTTTGGACGAGCTGTCCATGGCTTCGTTCCAGCCGTTCACGAACGGAGGCGCGATCATGCCAGCAGGAGCTGACTGGCCACGCATCACAACTTTTTGGATGGCAACGCGGTCGATTGCCATCGACATCGCCTGACGCACGCGCACGTCCGACATCGGGTTGATGCCGTCCACGTTGTCACCTGCGATGTCTTCTGCGGCTTGGTTCATGCCAAAGAAAATCACACGGTTCTGAGGTGCGGTACGCACTTCCAGACCGTCGGTGCCTGCAACACGACCCAAATCCTGAACCGGAACGTCTTGAATGAAATCAACTTCGCCAGACAACATCGCTGCAACGCGGGTCGCGGCGTTCTGGATCGGGGTATAGATCACTTCGGTGACTTCCATCGGGAACTCGTCTTTGCCCCAATAGTTGTCGTTGATTTTCATGACGGTCTTCACGTCGGGCTCGCGGCTGACCAGAACATATGGGCCGGTACCGTTTGCGTTTTTGGCCGCAAACGTGTCTTCGCCGCCTTCATAGTCCTGAACTTTGACCGCGCCATTGGCCTCTGCCCAACCTTTGTCCATGATGAACATGTTGGTCAGGTTGTTGGCCATGATCGGGTTCGGACCGTTGGTCTCAATCTCGATGGTGTATTTGCCGGTTGCGCGAACTTCTTTCACGGATGCCAGCAGTTCCTTGTAGTCGGAATCTTCGGTCATCGCGCGGTCGAGGCTGAATTTCACGTCTTCGCTGTCAAATTCGGCACCATCGTGGAAGGTCACGCCTTCGCGCAGTGTGAATTCCCAAACGTTGGGGTTGTCAGCAGACGGGCCCCAGTCGGTGGCGAGCGCAGGCACCATGGCACCGGTCATATCGCGCATTACCAGCGGCTCCATGATCTGATGCGCGAGGGCCGATGTTGGGCCTTCGTTTTGTGCGTGTGGATCAAGTGTCAGCGCGTCACCCGCACGCGCCCAGCGCAGCGTCTCGGCTTGCGCCATCATTGGCATCGCCATCAGAGCGGCGGTTGCCAGAAGTGTGGACTTAAATGTCACGTTAAGTACTCCCCTACTTTTGTGATTGTGGCGGGATGATCCACGGACTGCGCGCAATTGACAAGCCCCTTCTGAACAATTGTTCAGGTCTTCTTACGGAAACCACCTCAAGATGTTGAATTCAAATAACAAAGGGCGCGCCACAACGGACGCGCCCAAGGTTTTTTCTGTGTCAAAAGGTTAACGCCGCACTTCTTCCATAAACCGCTCGCGGATCACGATCGGGTTGGTTTTGATGACCGGAACCTTAACGTTTCCGCTTTCGCATTTGGAGACGATGATTGTCATCTGATCCGAAGCAATCGCGTCCTCAACAGCTTTTGCGGTGTCCTCGGCAGAAACCGTCAAAACGGTCTCCGCGCCGCAAGCTTTGGCCACAGCCGCCAGATCGGTGTTCATACCGGCATAGGTCGGCTGATCACCGGTTGAGCCATATGACCCGTTGTCGATGATCAGGAGTGTAAAGTTGCCTTGGGCGTTGTTGCCAATCGTCGCCAGCGTCCCAAGGTTGGTCAGAACCGACCCGTCGCCATCAATCGCAATGACAGGTTTGTCCTGTGCTGCCGCCAGCCCAAGACCGATTGAAGAAGCCAGCCCCATCGTGCCCAGCATGTAAAAGTTGGACGCGCGATCATCCAGCGCATGCAGCTCTTGGCTTGGTGCGCCGATATTACAGACCACAAGGTGCTCGCTGATCAATGGAATCAGGGTTTTGAATACGTCGTTGCGGATCATGCGGAGGCCCTCCAGAAAGATGCATCACACAAGATCGCCACCGGCTTACTCGCCATTTGGCAATATTCCAGAATACCCGGCAGCTCGGCTGCGTCTTCGGGTTTGTGGAAGTGATACGTCGGGATGTGCATCTGGTTCAGGATCGCCTTGGTGTGCAGCGCCATCTCCACCTGACAAGCCACCGGCTCGCCCACTTCACCTCGATAGGAAATCAGCATCGGCAGCGGGATCTGATAAAACTGGATCAACGTCGCCAGCGTGTTCACAACCACACCAAGTGCTGTGTTTTGCATAACGATGGCGGGTTTCATGCCGCCCATATAGGCACCGGCGCAAAGCCCCATGCCTTCGTCTTCTTTGTTGGATGGCATGTGCATGATTTCCGGTGTCTCTTCCAAGACCTCGATCACGCCTGCCAGTTGTTTGCACGGCACCGAGGTGATGTACTCAATCCCCGCCGCCTTCAGATCCTCCACGATCTGTTTGTCCATTCCTGTCGCCATGTTTCCTCCCATTTCCTTCCCTATTTGAGCCGGTCAAGCACCAGATCTGCGATCAAAGCACTCACCCGCACGTTGCTGTCCTGCGTCACACCCGCAATGTGTGGCGTCAGGATCAGGTTCTTGATGGTCTTAAATTTCTCGGCTGCCGCTTGCGTCAAAGGCTCGGTCTCAAATACATCCAACGCCGCGCCCGCGATATGGCCTGACGCCATGGCCGCCACCAACGCCGCCTCATCCACAACGCCACCGCGTGCCGCATTGATCAGAACCGCGCCTTCTTGCATCTGCGCAAGCGTGTCTGCGTTGATCATGTGACGCGTGTCTTCGGTCAGTGGCACATGCAGGCTCACGACATCGGCTTTGGCCAAAACATCAGCAATCTCGCCTTGCGTCGCATTGGCCCAAGCCTTGTGATCTGCGGGCAAAAACGGGTCATAGGCGATGATCGACATGCCCATTGCCCGCGCCAGATCCGCTGTCGCCTGCGCATTCGCACCAAAGCCCAACAAACCCATCACGCGCCCACCAACTTCACGACCCGAACAGGCGGCACGCGGCCAATCGCCGGCAAACATCGCGTCCTGCGCCTGATAGGCATCGCGCAGCAAAACCAGCGTGTTGGTTACGACGTACTCCGCCACCGACAACGTATTTGCGCCCAGCGCTGGCATCACCTCAACACCGCGCGCCTTACAGGCATCCAGATCGATATTATCCAGCCCGACGCCCAAGCGGCCCACACATTTCAAATTCGGTGCGGAGTCCAAAAGCGCGGCGGTGACCTGTGTGCGGTTGCGCACGATCAGCGCCTGCACACCCGCCATATGCGCTGGAATATCCACCTGTGCATCCGCAAGCTCCGGCGCATAGGTTGTGGCGTGGGCGGCGCTCAACCGCCCCACTGCCGTATCATCCATGAACTCGGTGATCAGGATCATCAAAGACCCGCGACGCAAAGGTATTTGCTGACCATATAGTCATCCAACCCTTGGCTGCCGCCTTCTTTGCCCATGCCGCTTTCTTTGACACCACCGAACGGCGCTTCCACCGTGGTGATCAGGCCGGTGTTGATCCCAACCATGCCATAATCCAGCGCCTCGTTCAGACGGAAGGTCCGCGCCAGATCGCGTGTATAAGCATAAGCCGCCAGCCCAAAATCCGTGTCATTTGCGGCCGCGATCACGTCGGCCTCATCCTCGAACTTGAACACAGCCGCCAGCGGCCCAAAAATCTCTTCTTTGGCAAACATCATGTCCGACGTAGCACCAGTCACAACGGTTGGCTCAAAGAACGAGCCGCCGTTGGCATGACGCTTGCCGCCCTGCACAACATCACCGCCTTTGGACGTCGCATCCGCGATGAACTCTTCGACCTTCTCCACTGCACCTTCGTCAATTAGCGGCCCCTGCACGACGCCATCATCAACACCATTACCGATCTTGAGCGCAGCCACAGCCTCGGTCAGCTTCGCCACAAACGCGTCGTGGATACCGGCCTGCACATAGAAGCGGTTTGTACAGACACAGGTCTGGCCCATGTTGCGGAATTTGGCGATCATTGCGCCTTCAATCGCGGCATCGACATCAGCGTCGTCAAACACGATGAACGGCGCGTTGCCGCCCAATTCCATGCTGACTTTCTTCACCGTGTCGGCAGACTGACGGATCAGGGTTTTGCCAACTTCGGTCGAGCCCGTGAACGTGACTTTGCGCACCTCTGGGCTGTCCATGATCGCGCCGCCAATGGCCCGCGCAGATCCCGTCAGGATGTTCACCACCCCATCAGGGTAGCCGACATCTTGGCAAAGCTTGCCCCATGCCAAACCGCTGTAAGGCGTTGATGTTGCAGGCTTCGCCACGACGCTACAGCCCGCAGCCAACGCAGGCGCCAGTTTGCGCGCCAACATCGAGCTTGGGAAGTTCCAAGGCGTGATCGCACCCACGACGCCCACCGGATGGCGTGTCACCATCAGACGACGGTCATTGCCGGGGGCTGGCACAATCTCGCCTTTGGCGCGGCGGATTTCTTCGGCAAACCACTTCACATAAGCGGCACCAATCGCGATCTCGCCACGCGCCTCAAAGATCGGCTTGCCCTGCTCTGCGGTCAGCAGTTGTGCAAGGTCTTCTTGGTTGTCCATCAAGGCATCATGCAACTTGTGTAACAGTCCGACCCGCTCGGACAATGGCGCGCTGCCAAAGTTCTTGAAGGCCTCAGACGCGGCGACAATCGCGCGTTCAGTTTCATCAGTGCCTGCGTTTGGCACAACGCCCAAAACCGCGCCCGTTGCGGGGTTGGTCACATCAATGGCCTTACCGCTGTCCGCTGAAACCCACTGCCCACCGATCAGGTTGGCCTCCATCATCAAACCGTTGAAGTTGCTCATGTCTCACCCTTTGAAAAGACGAATTTCGTATGTTGTTTGTATAACTCCCCAGGCTGCAAAACGGCCTGCGGGAAATGTGAATGGTGATGCGCATC
The DNA here is from genome assembly GCF_947331465.1 of Shimia sp. Alg240-R146. Classification (GTDB taxonomy): domain Bacteria; phylum Pseudomonadota; class Alphaproteobacteria; order Rhodobacterales; family Rhodobacteraceae; genus Shimia. The sequence goes on from NZ_CAMZOK010000003.1 coordinate 89,656, forward strand.
AGGCCAAATCTGCGGCTCCATCGCGAGCCCCGCGAAGCGCCCCATCGGCTTGCCATCAAGCCCACCCACATCAATGTCGATATTGGCCCCGTCGTAAACTTGCAAGCCGGGCTCGGTGGTGTGGCACGTCATGCGCACTCCTGATTTCGCGCTGTGCAGCTCTGCAACTGGACGCAAAGCTGTACGCGCATCTGAAACGCAGAAATTGTGATCCACGTCATGAGCCTGCGCCACAGGCGCGGCCTCGCGGAAATCGAAACCGGTGCCCGCGACATCGCGCTGCTCTCCCGTCGGGATCAAGCCGACATCCACCGGCAAAAAGGTTTGGGCACCAATCTGCAACATGTGCTCAGATATTGTCGCCGCATCATCCAGCGTGAAATAGCTGTGGTGCGCCATTGAGCAAATCGTCGTCTTGTCGGTCTCTGCATGCATCTGAATATCCAGAACACCACCCTCCAACAGCGCAAAAGTCACGCGCGCAGACAGTGTGCCGGGAAACCCCATGTGCCCGTCTTCCAGAGTGATCTTCAACGTAACGCGATCTGGCAAGACCTCGTCGATCTCCCAAAGACGTTTGCCCATGCTGTCGGCCCCACCGTGCAGCGTATGCTGCCCGATAAAGTTCTGATCCAACTGGTAAGTTTCGCCATTCAACTCCAGATGGCCGTCGCGCACACGATTGGCAAACCGTCCTGCCGTGGCACCGAAATAAGGCGATTTGGTCAGATAGGGTGCGAACTCGGGAAACCCCAAAACCAGCGGCGCGCCGTGGCCAGCAAGACGCAAATCCTGCAGCACCGCACCGTAGGTCATGACATGCGCAATCAGCCCGCCGCCCTCAAGACGCACCCGTTCAACGGTTGCGCCATCAGGCATCCGCCCCCAGTTTTCGATCTGTGCGGTATTTGTTGTCATAGCGTGATGGCCTGGCCCGTGCGGGCGCTCTCTTCGGCTGCTTCTCCGACACGCACCGACCAAAGCCCATCTTCAAGACTGACTTCCGGCGTGCCTGATCCTGCGCGCACAAGATCACGGAACCGTTCGTGTTGAAAGAAGGTCGAGCCGTGGTGATCGCCTGCGGCCAGCACCTTTTCGTCTACATCAACCTCTTCGCACACCACTTCTTTGCTGTCTCGGTGGCTGATCTCGATCTCTGAATGACGCTCTTTTTTGTCGGCTGTGAAACGCGCTGGACCGGGCACCTTTGCTTCTACCCGCGCTTTTTCACCAGTGACCGCAATGGTTTCCTGCCAATAAGAGCCTTCGGCGAACATGCACAAATCCAACATGCCACGCGCGCCGTTGGCAAATTCTACCGTGACATAAGCATTGTCCAAGATGTCCGGCGTCTGGCCATTATATGCCTCGTCCAAATGGTTCACATCCACGCCTGCACTGGCGTAAACCCGAACCGGATCGCTTTGCAGCGTCAGACGCATCAAGTCCCAGAAGTGGCAACATTTTTCGACCAATGTGCCGCCCGTGCGCACGTTAAACCGGTTCCAATCGCCAACCTTTTCCAGAAACGGAAAGCGGTGCTCGCGGATTGCCATCATGCGCGGGGTGCCAACGATGCCATCTCGCAGCTCCTTCAGCATTCGCTGAACCGGCGGCATATACCGATATTCCATCGCCACCCAAACCGGCGCTGCACGGCCTTCGGCTTTGGCCAAGACTTCGGAACAATGTGCCGACGTGGTGCACAGCGGCTTTTCCACCAAGATCGGCAACGGCGCATCCAACACATCCAGCAAAATCTTGTGGTGCGTGTCGTTTGGCGCCGCGATTAACAGCGCATCCACCAGCCCTGACCCGATCATTTCTTTGTAGTCGCCAAACGCCTGTGCCGTGCCGCCCGACGTCTGCATCGACAACTGCCGCATACCTTCGTCCGGATCACTCACTGCCGTCACTTCGCACCCCTCAAGCAAGTTCAGGTTGCGAATATGCTCCTGCCCCATCATGCCAGAGCCGATCAGGCCATATCGAATTGTCATTTCATATCTCCAAAAGCGGCAGGCCCATCGCGCCAGCCGCGCCGCGCAACGCTGCGCGATGATCTCCGTAAGCCAGCGCCATGTGATGTTCCAGCCCGCTTGCAATGATGTCGCCAAGCACCTCGTCCGCGCCGCGATCAAACCGCAAAACGCCAGAGGTGCCGGTGAAACTCATTGGCCGCTTCAACATCTCGGCACGGCTCAGCACCATATGCGGCCGCCCGTGCGCCTGAGAAATTCGCATCAACGTGACCTCACCCGCCTTCAGCGGGAACTGGTACAACAGCGGCTGTTTGCGGTTGGTGTGAATGGTCGCCTCGGCCGTCACATCGGGATCAATCATCGACAAGGGCGCTTGGCCGCAATGCCAAACAACACCTGTGTTGTCCGTGCCGTCCATGTCCACCAGATCGGTCAGAAACACAGGCGCATCCGCTGCCGCTATCAACACCATCTGCGTCAGCGCGCCATAGACATCGGCCTCGCACGCGCAAGGCACCCGCGCCTCACCCATCATCGCGGCGGGTCCACACACCGCACCGCCATATTCGGTAAAAGTCTCCGGCCAACAACGAATGGCAAAGGCGCTATAGCCGCCCTTTTCTTTCAACGTATCCAGCCCGACTTTCAGCCGCAAAGACCGATCCAGCTCGTCTGGGTCAACCTCATCCAAACCGCTCAACTCTGCATCTGCCTGCTTTCGCAAAGCCGCTGCCGCGTCGGCAGGCGCAGCGCGGGCCAGATCAAACAGATCCTCCAACGCCAATTCGTCCACCTCGACACCGGAAAGCGCCTTCATGTCCGCCTTGTCATAGGCGCAGGTATCAAACCCCACCGGATGCTCGCCAATCCGCGCGATCCGTTGACCGTTCACAGCTTCGGCAATCGCGCGTCCGGCCTCTGTCGCCTCGGGCACATCCCCCAACGCCAGCTTGCCTGCCGCGCGCGCGCCCGTCAGCAAGGCGGCCAAATCGCCCGCCACATTCCCCGCAGGGTCGGCGTAAATCCAACCAAAATCGCGCCCGTTCAAGCCCAACGCATGTGACGCCAAGTTCAATCCGCAAAAGGAATTCAGCCGCAAACGGTCGCCAAGCCGTGGCTCGGGAATGGACCAGATCGACAAAGGCACATCAAAGGCCGCTCCAATCGCCACTGTCATGGACGCATCCGTGAATGTAACTTGCAGCACCATCACCTGATCCACGCCAGCCGATACCAGCGCCTCAATTCCCGCCCGTGTCGCAGCTTCGTCAAACAACAATTCACGCGGGCCGACGATTTCATGGCCGGTGGCGTCCAACGCAGCCAACATGGCCGCGAGGTTCTCCTCGGCAAACGGAACGTCAAACGTCGGACGCCCCAAAGGAAGAATGCCTAGTTTCATACCCAAATCCTCAGATGTCGGAATAGTTCAGCCGGAACGTTGCATCATCTGCCATCAAACGCGCGCCGCCTTCCCCATAACACACATGTTTGGCCCAGTTCGACGCGTTCGCGTCCGCCAGCGCCGAAATGTCTTTCATGTAATCCACGGCGTCGCCTTCAAGCCCCGCCCGGATCGCATCCCAATCAGGATAGGCGTTGAACGCATCCAGCCAAATCGCACGCCCCGCAAGGAAACCCGACGCGCCTGCCTTAAATGCGTGATCCAGCACATTGCGGAATTCGGCCTTGCCAGCGCCGGCCGACAACATCACCCAAGGACGCCCCGCCAGACGGCCCATCTCGTCAAACACGGCCTGCACCTCGGCGCTGCCATCCGCGTCAGCAGCATTCACCGGGCTTTCCAGCTTGAACACATCCACGCCATACTCGGGTTTGGCAAATTCTTCGACCGACTTCAAAACGTCGTCGGCTTTCTTGCCCTTCATTTCGACGTATTCTTTGGTCTGATGCGCATCTGCTGCCAGCGGATAGACCAGCAATTCAAACAGGAACGGAATGTCGTATTTCGCGCAATCCTCACCGATCTGTTTGACGTAATCCTTTTGCGCCTGATTGACCTCGTCACTGGCATCAGGACGATACCACGCAAGCACTTTGACCGCGTCGCCGCCCATACGTTTGATCTTGGCCACCGACCAATTGTCGATGCTCGCGGACAAGCGCCCACCCGGTGTTTCCTGAAACAGGCTGTCTTCCAGCGTCACCACCAAACCTTTGTGCGGGATTAGCGTGTCAAAGGAATAGGGGATGGCATAATGCGGGTCGAGCAACATCGCCGTCGAATGCCCCTGAAGCGTTTCAACCAGCATCCCTTTGAACTTCGCGACCTGCTCCCAAGGAGCCTGATCCACACCCAGATGTTTGGCAATCGGGCCTTTGATCGGCGGGCGCTGGTCCACGGCTGTCATCTTATAGATACCGTTTGCATCAGCCATGCGGCGCATACCGGCCAGCTTGCCGGGTGTCAGGGTGATCATCACGTCGTCTCCTTCAGGAATTCAGTCAGCGCGGCGCGGCTCGGTGCTCCGGCCCGCCCGCCTTTTGTCAAACATTTCAGTGCCGCCGCGCCGTTGGCGTGGCGAATTGCTTCTTTTGCGCTCTGTCCTTCTGCAAGCAGCAACGCGAAAACTCCGTGCCAGACGTCACCTGCGCCCAGCGTGTCGATTGGGGTGATGGCAAAGGCTGCCATATGGTGCGTTTGTCCAGCATCCGTATACCAAACACCGTCGGCCCCGTCGGTCACACAGACCCAACAATCGTGCTTGGCTGCAATGTCCAGCAACGCCTCTTCGACGTCGGTATCTGGATACAGATCACGCAAACCCTGCATCGACAGCGCCACATGGCTGGCCGCCGACATCAACGCCGGATCAATCGGCGCCTCGCCATCCAGGACCCCGGGAATGCCGCGCGCGCTTGCCAACTGCAAAGCCGCCAAAGCCGCATCCACACGCCGCGTGTCTGTGAGGACCGCGCCGACGTCTTCCAATCCGTCAAACCAATCCGTTGCCAAGACCAAGCCCGCACCGCGAAAGTTCACGATCTGACGCTCACCTGCTGCATCAATCAACACTGATGAATAGCTGCTTTTGGCGCCTTTGGTTCGGGTCACATTGGACACATCCACGGCTTCGCGGGCCAAATCTTCAACGATCATATCGCCAATGCTGTCGTCGCCCAGCCGTGCGCCCAAAACCGCCGTACCGCCAAGACGCGCCACAGCCACCGCCGCATTGGCAGCACAACCACCGCCAACGACATGCGCTTCTTCAGTGCCGTATTTCTCAGGCCGGTTTGGCAAGGTCTCAAGGTGAAAGACAAAGTCGACCACCGCCGCGCCGACACACAAAATTTTGCTCATTTTGGCACCTCCAAACCGCTTGGCACCTTCTCGGGGATGCCCAAACGCCCCTTGATCGACTCTGTTCCCGTCAATGCATGCAGAAACGCCACCACCTGTGACACTTCGCGATCCGTCAACTCAATGGTGTCGATATCCGCCCGCGCCGAAAGTCTTTCTCGCTCGCGTGCGTCCTGAAACGCCAAAAAGTCCGCCTTCGCCAACCATGGCACCTCTGGCAATACCGCGTGATCCGCGCTCCACGCCTCAAAACCCGCACGCGGGTTCAGGTGATGGCGCACCATCGCCTCCAGATCGGCATAGGCACCATTGTGGCCGTATGGCGCGGTCAAAGCCACGTTGCGCAGCGCAGGCGTGCGAAACTTGTAAGCATCCTCCAGCCTGTCGCTCGCGCCCATCCGGCCCACGTCGCGAACAATCGGATCCCACTGCCGCGTTTTGCCGGGGCCAAAATGAGGCAACATCAACGCATGAAACTTTTGATCACTCATCAACTGGCCGGAATGACAACTGCTGCACTCTGCTTTGCCATAAAACAGGTCCATCCCAGCCTTCTGATCCGCATTAAGCGCCGTCTGGTCGCCGTTCAAATAGGCATCAAACGGGCTGTCAAAGCTGGTGAATTCTTGGGTTTCAAACGCCGCCAGTGCATTGGCGATATGGGTGATATCGATATCCAGCGCCTGATCCACATCGTCAAAGGCCGCCACAAACATATCGGCGTATTCGGGGATCACCCGCACGCGCTTGGCCACGATGGGCCACACATTGTCGATCCGGTCATAGACCGCACCTGCGATCTGGTTTTCCTTTGGATTGCCCGCCATCTCAAATTCGGCAGTCATAGGAAACAACGCCTGCGCCGCAAGGATCGAATCCAACCCCTCGGGCAGCCATTCCTGTGCGGGGCTGTCAAAGCCGTTGTCATAAATACGCGATACCGACAGTCTACCGTCGTGAAACAGCACGTCGATTTCACGCGCGCCAAGGTTCCACAACGCAGGTGCGTTGCGCGGGATGCGCTTAACAATTTTCGCCGCCCCCTGCCCTGGCGTCCGGTCGCGCCCGAGCCCCTCGCCACCTTCGCCAATCCCAAGGCTCAGCCCGTCGCCGGACCCAAGTTCGGGGTGGTGACAGGTGGCACAGGCGATGTTGCGATTGCCCGACAGGATAGGATCAAAAAACAGCAGCTGGCCGATCTTGGCCTGATCCGCGTCAAAGGCGACAAAATCAGCCTCTTGCAATGGCGTTGGAAGCGGGCTCCCATACGCGGGCGCGCACGCGATTGCGCCAAGAATGACGACAAGGGACGACAGATGAAACGCATTGTTTTTGCAGCACTTTTGGCCACTGCCAGCCCGGTGTTTGCCGAGATTGAAACCGGCCGCGACTTGATGGACGCGAAACGCTTTGATGAGGCGATGGCTGAACTGCTGCCAGCCGCCCGCAGCGGCAACGCCGAGGCCGAAGAATTGATCGGCGTGATGTACGCCTTGGGGCTGGGCGTCGAACGCGACGACGTGCGTGCATTTGAGTGGTACCTGCGCGCCTCGCTCAAGGGTCACGCGGGCGCTCAAAGCGGCATCGGTTGGTACTACGAGGTGGGCCGTGGCATGCCTGCACCCGATCTCATCCGCGCGTACATGTGGTACACGCTGTCCGCTATCGGAGGCGATCCGGATGCGGCCATTTCCCTTGAGGAAGTGGTGAAAAAGATGACGCAGGCGCAAATCGACAAAGCCCATACTCTGGTGGATGACTACCGCGAATGGCTTTATCCATTCCGGTGAATTTGATGCGGTGGGCCGTTGAAGTTTCAGTGCGGCCCACCGCCATTTTTCCCAATCACATCAGTGATTAGTTAAGGTCTTTGGCCATGCCAGCTTCGATATCAGCTTCGGCATCAGCAACCGCAGATGTCAGCGCATCAAAGATCTCTTCGCCGCCCTTTACGTTGCCTTTGAACCAGTCATAAACCGGCGCAGCGGCCTCTTTAAAAGCGGCTTTTTCGTCAGGTGTCGGCACATAAAGATCGCCGCCACCAGCTACAAAATCTTCATAGGCTTTGATCGACTTACGCTTTGGCGAGGCAAATGTTGCCTGCTGCAAAGCGGAGAAACCGTCGACAATCACACGGCGCATGTCTTCTGGCATGTCCATGAATTTGGCGTTGTTCATCCACCACAGAGCACCCATGTAGGCGTGACCATCAAGCGTCACATACTGCAGACCCGCATCGGGGAATTTCATGCCCATGATGTCGGTGATGCCGTTTTTGGAGCCTTCTACAACGCCCGTCTGAAACGAGGTGAACAACTCAGGCCATGGGATCGGTGTCGGGGACGCACCCAGCGAGCGCACAAGTTCCTGCGGCAGGTCGGCAACCACTGTGCGGATCTTCAGACCTTCCATGTCCGATGGGCTCGCGACACGACGTTTGGTGTTGGCAAAATTGCGCCAGCCGCCAGTGTTACCAATCGTCATCAGACGGATTGCATCGCCCGAGTCAGCCAATGCCATTTCACGCATCTTGCGTGTGAAATCACCGGCCAAAACAGATTCCGCAACGCGGTCGTTCGCCATCAGATACGGCAGATCAAGCACCTGCACATATGGGAAAATGCCCGACGCACCGCCCGAAGTAGAGATGTAGACGTCAATGGTGCCGTCAGCCACACCCTGCAAGCATTCCGCGCCCTTTGCGCAAAGCTGCGTACCGATGAACAGTTCAACTTCGATGGCGCCGTTGGACGCGCTTTCTACGAAGTTTTTGAACACGACAAGACCGTCATAGTCTTCGTCATTTTCGTTTGAGTTTGCAGTTGCACGGATCGTGTAATCCGCAGCTTGCGCAGCGATCGCCGTGGTCGCCATAAGCGCAGCTGTAGCCACCGCCTTAAAGGTTTTGCTGAACATAATAATCCTCCCTGATAAAGTTCAAGCGTTTGATGTTACTGCACAAATCCTGATAGTCTTGGAATTGTCATGGAAATGGCAGGCACATAGGTGATGAGGAAGATCACGAAGACCTCCACCAACAAAAATGGTAGAATTGCCTTGGCAATGGTTTCGACTTTTTCTCCGGAAACCGAACTCGCCACAAAAAGCACAAGCCCCATTGGCGGCGTTGCAAGCCCCACTGTCAGGTTCACGCTCATGATGATCGCGAAGTGGACGGGATGCACGCCGAGATCTACAAAGATCGGTCCCAAGATCGGACCCAAAATAATGATGGCGGGCCCCGCATCCAGAAACATCCCAACCGCAAACAGGAGTATGTTGATCAGGAAGAGCAGGACCAACGGATTGTCGGAAAGGTTGAGTATGAAGCCCGCCATCGTCTCGGGCGCATGGCTGAGGCTGACAACGGTTTTGAATGCCACAGCCGCGCCCACGAGGAGAAGCACAGTTGAACTCGACAGCGCCGCCCGCATCAAAATACCGGGCAGGTCTTTGACCTTGAGCAGGCGCAGGATGAAAAAGCCAACCAGGAGCGCATAGGCGACGGCCACAGCCGACGCTTCGGTCGGAGTGAAAACCCCCACCAAAATACCACCCAAAATGATGATCGGTGTCTGAAGTGGAACGACAGCCTTTTTACAGATGATGCGGAAATCACTGCTCACCGATTTGCGCAGACGCAGCAGGATCAAGTGTGAAATCGGCAGGAAGACGAGGAAGACCAAACCGGAATTCACTGACAAATCCACGCCCGCCCCCCGCATGATCGCGGACACCCCTGCAAAAAGCGCCATCAACAAGCCAGCAAAGTTGATCCGCAAAAGCACAAAGCTACACCCGGCCTCCACTTTGGAAATCGTCTGGCCCTTCGTGACAATCCGTTCGGCTTTGGGAAGGTCATATTTATCTGCGAGCACCCGCACCATGACCATTAGACCAACACCGACCAAGATCCCCGGCACGATGCCCGCCAAGAACAACGCTGCAACGCTTTCGCCCATGACATAGGCGTAGATGATCATGATGCCCGACGGCGGAATGATCGGCCCGATCACCGAACTTGCCGCTGTGATCGCGGCGGCGAATTTTCGGGAGTATCCGTTCTTCTCCATCGCCGGAATAAGCGTTGATCCCAACGCCGACGTATCGGCAACCGCCGACCCTGAAAGGCCCGCAAAAAGGATGGACGATAGAATGTTCACATGCGCCAACCCGCCGCGAAAGTGCCCCATCAAAGCCTGAGAAAACTCGACAAGCCGCATGGTGATGCCACCTCGGTTCATCAACTCGCCTGCAAGCACAAAGAACGGCAGAGCCATGAGCGGAAAGCTGTCCATACCGTTGTAAACATTGCGATAAAGCAACGCGATGTCACGCTCTTGTCCGTTGAGCCACAACAACAGGCCCGGTGACAGCAAGAGCGCAAAGAACACTGGCAAGCCAATGATCAGAAAAATCAGGAAGAGCGGCAGAAAAAACGCAAGCATCAATCGGCCCCCATCATCAGTTCCAGTTCATCTTTGCTTGGCTGCTCGATGTCCGGAGAGATCAAGTCCATCAAGGTGCGCAACATCAGCTCCACTGTGACCGAAATCAGCAGGACAACGCAGGTCAAAAGCGAGCCATACATGTAGCGGAGTTTGACCTTGAAACCTTCCAAACCGACCCACTCAAGCGGAACACGCAATGAAGAACTGTCAAATCGCCCGCCAAATCCAAACGTGTGGGCATATCCGTGCTGAACTGCGAGCAATAGAACGCCCAATGACATCCCCAACAGAACGAACGTAAGCATCAAAGCGAACCTGCGGGGCAATGCACTCGGCAAGGTGTCGATCGCCACGAACCCGCTCCAACGCATGGCCGAAGGCGCAATCAATCCCACCATCCACAGCATTAAAAATCGCGCGGCCTCATCGGGCCACGCCAAAGCATTGTTCAGCACATACCGGAAGAACACTTGCGTCAAGATCACAACGACCATCAACGCCAGCGCGACCACGGCCACCTGCCGCCCAAAACGCAGAATTTTTGTATTTACCCAAGCAAGCGGGCGCAGAATGAAAAGCATCGACGAAACATCCTCCCAAAAGTTGCGCCGGAATCACGCTTAGGCGTGATCTTATTTTCGTATTTTTCGATTACTCCACAAAACGAAGCATTTCGTCAAGACTTTGAATTTAGCGTGCGACAACGAACCTGACGTCATAATGATCCGCCAGAGCCTTCATCTCTGGCGCAAAACCCGCGTCGCTCACCAATGTATCAATTTGCGCCATCGCCCCAAAGGCGACCGGGGCCATCTTGCCGAATTTGCTGCTATCCACCGCCAGCACAACATTTCTGCCACTGGAAATGATCGCCTCACTGACGGCGCTCTCTTCAAGATCATAGTCGATCAAGGCCCCATCCGCGCCCACAGCGGCAGCGCCAACAACGGCGACATCCGCACGAAACCGCCGAATGAAATCCACCGTTGTCGCGCCAAAAATCGCGCCGTCCGCGTTACGTACAACACCGCTAGGCACAATGACCTGCACGCCGATACAGGACCTTAACTCATTGGCAAGGTTAACAGAATCCACGACAACCTTTAACCCGACATGGTGTACCAAGTGGCGCGCGACGGCCATAGTTGTGGTTCCGCCGTTCAGGATTACGTTTGAGTTGTTGGGAATCTCTGCGGCAACTGCCGCACCAATCAGGTCCTTCTCTTCACTCATGATTTCACTGCGCACATCAAAGCCAGCATATTCCGTCCCAGCCGCCAAAGTTGCGCCACCGTGGAAGCGGATGATCTGGTTGTCCTGCGCCAGAGTGTTCAGGTCTTTGCGAATGGTCTGCGGGGTCGTTTCCAAAAGTTCGGCAAGGTCATCAACAATTGCTCGACCGTCGCGCTTAAGTAGCTTCAGAATTTCTGCTTGGCGGGCCTTAGTCGTCACGCGAACTTTCATCATTCTCCCCCTTTGCGCTTTCGATTCTTAACCCAAAACGAAAGAGTTTCGCAAGAAACGAATTCTGGATGCGCCCGATGAACCGCGTCAAAACGCTACACCATCCTCGACGCTCCATCGAAGAGCCCGAAGGATAAGGCCCTCTGGAGAAAGGGAGCGTGCGGGGCCCAAGCCTTTTAGGCGACAAAGCCCACTCAACCCCAAAATTTCGCTACAGCTCTTATCAATGACCGGGCCTCACGCCGTGTTGCAGCGATCACAGACTGTGCGCCAGGAAAAAAGGGTGAACTTTGCAAAGCGTACTTACTGCACAGAACCGCCCTCGGTGCTAAACCCGTCTAACGGCAGCTCCCAGCCCAGAGCGAACCTGCTGATTTCCGTCTGGGGCGCAGATCTTCGCTGCCGTATTCAGGACGAAAAAACGAAGAGCGGGGAGCAGACTTACAGGCGCCAAGCAGATGGCCGCTTACCTCTCGTTACATTTCACGAGTTTCGTCAGAACAATCTATTCACTATACGCCCGACGAATGGCCTGCCCACTGCTGGCGTCCAGAACGAGGTCGCCGTCCTTAACCGTGAAGCTTCCGTTCACCAGCAGGGTCTGGACACCCACCGCAGGCTGATTTGCATTCTCATACGTTGCGTGATCGGAGATCGTTGCAGGGTCGAACACAACAATGTCGGCATCCATACCCACTTGAATGCGGCCCTTTTTACGCATTTGCGGTACAAAGTCCTCCAGCACCTCGGCAGGCATCAGCGACATCTTGTTGATCGCAGTCGACATGGACATCAAACCGCGCTCTCGCACATAGCTGCGCAGAATTTTCGCAAATGTTCCGGCGGCGCGGGGGTGCGTAAAGACGTTGTCCGGGAGCGGCCATTCATCGCCGGTGTAGGTTTCGACCATTCCGTGCTCATTGAAAAAGGACCAGAAAACAGCGTCTGACGCGATGTTGGTGGCGGGATGGGTGACCGAGGCATCAAGCAACGACAAGCCCGCGGGATCGGCCTCATCCAGGAAGTGCCATGTGATAAAGGTGCCCGGTTCGTTGGCTTGATACTCTGCCAATTGCTCCTCGGTCATGCGCTCGGTGCCAAGTTGAAAATTCTGTGCGGTGGAATCCATTCGATCCCGCCAGCCCTCGCCCGAAAACATTGCGGCGCCCACAACGGTATTGCCCGCGCCGTAGGGATACGCCTCAACGGTGACGTTGATGCCTTTGGCCTGCGCGCGTTCCACAAGGTCCAGTGTTGCGTGAATGTCGGACAGGGATGAGCTGTTGATATGGCAAATGTGCATGTGTGCGCCTGTCAAAGCCGCATTGGCGATCAACTCCTTTATGGCTTCAAATGACCCCATCGGCTCAAGATTGCTGGCGTATCTAACGTGCGTATAGGTCGCGACATCATGTTTGGCCGCCAGTTCGGCCAGCGCAAAATACTCTTTTTGACCATAGCCTGGCGCGTAACCCGCATTGATGCCGATGCCCAATCCCCCCTCTTTCAATCCCTGTTCGACCAGAGACAGAATGCGTGCTTGTTCATCCTTGGTGGCGATATCAAGCTTCCATTCGGTGTCGCCTTGCGCGTCCTGAAAATAGCCCGCAGTGGCAAGAGGATCCGTTTGAGAAAATGTCGCGATCCTTGCAAAGGTCCACGCTGCGGCGGCGCCATAGTTGATCGGGTTGGTGGCCTTGGCCATCTCGTCATACCAATCCCCAATCGGCAGGATACCCGATTCCAGTTCCAGAATGGTGGTGACCCCTTGCATGGCCTGCATCCGCATGTCCGGCAAAGCCATGCCATGGGCGTGAAGGTCGATGAACCCGGGTGCAACCACATGCCCTGTTGCGTCGATGACGATGTCCCCCTCCAGTTCAAACTCGCTCACGGCCGTGATCTGCGCGCCATTGATTGCCACATGCCGCACCGCGTCGAGACCGGTTTCCGGGTCAATAACGCGACCGTTCTGGATGACGATGTCATTGGCAAATGCCGGAAGTGCACAAACAAGAACTGCGGGGAGAGTCAGGAAATGTCGCATGACGCGGCTCCATATAAAGATGACTTTTGAGAACTCCCTTAACCGTAGATAAAATTTGTTTTGCGGCAAGCGTTCTGTGCAAAATCAAACAAGAACGTGAATGGTAACCGCACCTCTACTTGGCATGCACAACCGCATAGAAGGACAATGGATGGTTTCATTTTATTTGACGGTTTTCCGGTTGGTAAAGGCGATTGCGAGGTCATGGCAGCATCCTACGTTTAGGGCAGGACTGCTACTGGCCGTTGCCCTGCTGCTTTCCGGAACCTTGTTTTATCGAAGCGTTGAAGGGTGGAGTTGGGTGGATGCACTCTATTTCAGCGCAACCACAATTTCGACGGTTGGCCTGAGCGATCTCTCTCCAAAAACCGACCTAGGGAAGATCTTCACCGTGCTCTATATATTCGTGGGCGTCGGCGTGTTTGTGGCGCTGTTTGCGCAATTTGCGCGCGCGTTGGTCAGAATCCAAGATGATCAGGACAGCGAAGATTGAAGCAGCCAGCCGACCTTTGTTCAGGTACATTGGGGGATGCAAGGCATGTGCCTTGCTCCGCCCAAGCTCAATCAGTCCACCGTGTTTTTATACACGACGCCATTTTTCATAATCAGGTCGATATTGTCGGTGTCCATCAGGATCCGAATGTCTTGCGTCGGGTCTCCGTCCACCAGAATAATATCGGCGTAAGCCCCTGAAGCGATGACGCCCAACGCGCCGTCAGGATAGGGGTTTTTCAAGCCTGACAAAGCCAAGACCGCCCCATTGTTGGCGGAAATCTGTATAAGCTGTTCGGTGGGCGTAAAGAACATGTCCCGGAACGCAAACTCTTGCCGGAACTGCTCAAAAATGCTGGCTCCGCCAAAGACGTCAGTGCCCCACAGCATTTTTAGGTTATGTTTTTTGGCAAGCTCAAATGCCGCGCGCGCACCTTCTGACACCAAGGCCAGTTTGCCCTGTTGTATCGGGTCCTGAAATTGCGGATTTCCAGACACATCCTGCAGCGCAAGATAGGCTTGCGGGTTGTAGAAAACGTCCAACTCAGCCATGCGTATCACGGTGTCTTCCTCAAGCACCAAGCCATGTTCAATTGATTTGACGCCTGCGTCCAGTGACGCCCAGACACTGTTGTTAAGCTGCGCATGGGTGGCAACATAGGTGCCATACCGTTCCGCCTCTTCCACCGCAGCCTTCATTTCACCCGGTGTGTATTGCGCCGCTTGTAGCGGATCTGTGAAGCTGGTCACGCCGCCGCCCGCGTGAATTTTGATATGGGACGCACCGCGAAACAGCATTTCACGCACGGCCGCGCGCACATCATCTACCCCGTCAGCGATGAGCGTATGCCGCTGGCGGTTTGCGCTGCCTGAAAACTCGGGACCGTCAAAGCGTGGGTGGCCATCCGTGGGCATACGGAAATCGCCATGACCCGAGGTTTGACCAATACTCGCGCCACCGCAGTAAATGCGCGGCCCCTTTGTGACACCAGCATCAATCGCTTTTTTGATCCCGAAACAATTTCCCCCCATGTCGCGCACGGTGGTAAATCCGGCTTCGAAATAGGCCTGCGCACGTGCCGCCGCGCGCGCGCCTTGCTCAAATGCGTCCTGTGTCACCAACATGGTTACGGGCTCTGATGCGAGCATGACATGTCCATGCCCTTCGATCATGCCGGGCATTAGCGTGCGCCCACCGCCATCGATTACTTCCGCGCCGTCAACGGAAATGGCCGTCTCTGAGACTTCAGAGACCAAGTGACCGCGCACCAGAACCTCGCCGCCCTCGATGATTTGGCCGCTTGAACTGTCAAAGACATTGACGTTGGTAAACAGAATAGGCGCATCGGTGTCTTGCGCACTGGCGGCCGTGCACAGCAATGCTGTCGCGGCAAACAAAAATACTTTCATAGTGCCCCCTAAAAAATCTGAACTCATCAACCGTACCTGAAATGTGCCTATTTGATAAATCTATTTGGTAGACAGATTACTTAGTAAGCCCGCTGCGCCGAAAACTTGCCTGCCGACCTTAAGCTTTTCTGCCTGAATCAAGAGGGCCACCCGAATGTGGCCGCTTTACGCGGAGTGAAATGCAGGTCGGCATTTGTCGCTCGAAAGACCGCTCCGGTCTCGTCGCAGCTGGTTGTCTGACGTCAGCGCTTATGGGTCCAAATAGAGCGATTTGCTAAAAGAGGGTTTGTTTCTCATCGTAGCCACCAAGGAGTGGACGATGAGAAAGACAACGAAGAGCGCTGGCGATAAGATCGTCAAAGACATTAAGCGCTGACGTCAGACACCGTAGGATGCCTTTCGGGCCGGGCAGATTGATGCGTCGCGAATGCTTTCACTGCCGGCTGATTGACGAGTCTGATCAACGGCTTGCATTGCCGCTTTGATCGGGCGGCATTGACCCTTTCACCGCCTTGAATGCTGCTAATTCTGTCCGTGTGACCGGTGAATGTAAAAGAAAACGACGGATGATGCTCGATGCACCGTAGAACACGTCGTACATTAGACTCTGAACCCGATCCAACACCGCGCCTGAGGTCCGACGAAAGGCTCCAAAATGAAAACAATACTCACGCTCCTTGCGTCACTTGTCATTGTTGGCGGCGCCTATTTTTTTTCGTTTGGCTTGCCTGACGTGTTTTTTTCCGAAACACGCGACCAACCGACGGAGGCGCAAGTTCCCGCTGGGCCGGGCGGACCGGGTGGACCCCGAGGAGGAGGCGCGACAACCGTTGTATTGAAGCCGCTGAAGTTGCGGCCCTATGAGGACACATTCAGGGCGATCGGAAGTTCAGAGGCGGTGGAAAGCGCAGTTGTGACCTCTGATGTGTCTGGCAGAATTGTCGCGCTTAATCTCCCACCAAACGCAAAGGTTTCACAAGGGGACATTTTGGTGCAGCTCGATGCACGGGCCGCTGCATATTCCCTTGAAACGGCACAGATTGAATTGGAACAAGCCTCTGATACGGTGTCGCGCTTTGAGCGGTTGAAGCAATCACAAAACTCTGCGGTTTCTGATGTGGCCATATCGGAAGCAAAGCTTGCGCAGCGCTTGGCGGAAGCCAATGTCGGCCAAGCGCAGCTCGCGCTCGAGGACCGCACGGTGCGCGCACCGATTTCTGGCAAGCTTGGGCTTAGCGACGTCAGTGTGGAAGACTTCATCAGCGCCAATACACCAATTGTCACAATCGATAATCCAAGCGCACTTTTGGTTGAATTTGAGCTTCCGGAACGGTCCATCGGTTTCCTGTCACTGGGGCGCGAGGTCATATTGGAAACCCCCTCATTGACGGGGCGCTTTCTGAAAGGCGAGATCACTTCATTTGACAGTCGGATTGATGCGGTAACCCGCAGCGTTACAGTCAAGGCCACCGTCGAAAATCTGGACAGAGGCCTCTGGCCTGGTATGACCTTCACGGCCCGTCTCACCAACCTTAGTGATCCGCTTGCAGTGGTGCCTTCGACGGCCATCACATGGTCCCGCGACGGGGCAAGCGTCTGGTACGAGGAATCGGGCAAGGCTATGCCAGCCCCCGTGACGATCTTGTTTCGACGCAATGAGACTGTCTGGTTGGACGTTGATCTACCGGTTGGAACGCCGATCGTCACCGAAGGCGCGCACAAGCTGCGCTCGGGTGCTGAAATCAAGGATGCAAACCCGCCACGGAAAAATACCGATCAGGAGCCGAAATGAGCAAACCAGCCATTCACCGTGCCGCCTCAGGATTTGCTGATCTTTTTGTTGCACGTCCAATTTTCGGGATTGTCGTCAACCTTCTTGTATTGATTGCCGGGCTGGCCGCTCTTTCGTCTGTCGACGTGCGAGAAATGCCAAACGTTGATCGGCCCGTCCTTACGGTTCGCACCACTTATGAAGGCGCGACGCCGGCAACCGTAGATCAGGAGATCACACAGGTTCTGGAAGATGCGCTCAGCGCGTTAGATGGGTTGTCCTACATGGAGTCCACTTCCACCACAGGGTCGAGCCGCATCACCATTGATCTGTCAGAGGTAACGGACATTGACGTTGCCGCAAACGAAGCCCGCGAAATTGTGTCAGCAACAGTGCGGCAACTGCCCAGCGACCTGGAAGATGACCCAACCGTTTCAAAGTCCGACAGCAACGCAAGTGCGATCATTCGCCTCGCCGTTCTCGGGGATGTGTCTCTCAGTGAGCTGACCAGTTTGGCAGAGGGTCCAATCTACAACAAACTCTCCGTGATCGATGGCATCGCGGAAGTAACTATCCGCGGTGATCGGGCGAACGAGTTCCGCGTGAGCCTTGATGACCGGTCTTTGTTGAGCCGAGGGCTCACCATTTTTGACGTGACCAACGCGCTCGAAAATCTGCGTGACGATACCCCTTTGGGTGCGCTCGAGACATCGGCGCAGACGATTGCACTTCGTGTTGGAAACGCCGACGTCACCGTCGATAGTGTGGGGCAAGTGTTGATCGACAAAAGCACCCGTGTAGCCGATGTGGCTCTGGTACAATTGCTGCCTGAAGACACCGACGTGACAACCCGTGTAAACGGGCAAACGGCAATCGGGCTGGATATCACCCGCCAATCCGCAGGCAATACATTGGAGATTTCAACCGCTGTTCGCACCGCCGTTGAAGAGCTGCGCGCAGACCTTCCTGAGGGCGTAGAGCTGCTCATTTCAACGGATGACGGCGTGTTTATAAGAAGCGCTTTGGTGGAGGTGGTCAAATCCATCGGTTTGGCAACCTGTATTGTGATCCTTGTGATCTTTGCCTTTCTGCGCTCGCTTCGCGCCACGATCATTCCCGCAGTCACAATCCCTGTCGCCCTGATCGGGACGGTTGCAGCAATTTGGCTCACGGGGTTTTCGATCAATACAATTAGCCTTTTGGCCTTGGTTTTGGCGACCGGGATGGTTGTCGATGATGCCATCGTTGTGGTCGAAAACATCGTGCGAAAACGGAAAGAGGGAATGGGCGCCTTCGCAGCAGCAGCTGCGGGCACCAACGAGGTTTTCTTTGCTGTCATTTCGACCACCGCGACACTTGCCGCCGTGTTTATCCCAATCTCCTTTTTGCCTGGACAGGCGGGAGGCGTATTTACTGAGTTTGGCTTTGTATTGGCCTTCGCCGTGACACTGTCCTCAGTCGCCGCGTTGACATTAACACCTGTGATGGCGGCGCTCCTTGATCCGGGAAAACAAGCGCAAGAACCGCGTGAAGCAAAAGAACCTAGCCGCCTTTCGCGCGGATTCGACTGGATTGTGGACCATGCCATTCGCGCCCCTTTGCTTGTTTTGGCCATTGCTTTCGCATTTGCCCTAATCGCGGCAGGGGCTGCAGGCAAATTGTCGTCGACAATAACACCAGTTGAGGACCGTGGATATTTCTTGATCCAAGCCCGGGGCGCGACGGACACCGCTCCTGAGTATCTGGACGCGCAAGTGTCGCAGATCGAAGAGGTTCTCGCGCCATATCAAGAAACCGGCCAAGTCAGCTCCGTGCAAAGCATCATCGGTATCAGCGGTGGCACCAACGCGTTTATCGTGGTGCGTCTGCAAGACTGGGGAGAGCGGGACTGGACACAACAAGAGCTCATGGGGCAGATCAACGAGCGGATTTCGAGCGTTCCCGGATTACGGGTCTTTGCCGTGTCCCCCAATAGCCTCAATATCCGTGGTGGTGGAAATGGGCTTACCTTTGCGGTGAGCGGACGAAATGTTGACGGCATTACAGACGCCGCCGCCGCCCTTGTTGGCACCATGGCCACGGACGATTCATTTGTGAACCCACAGATGTCGGCCGATAGCGTGCAAGCGCAGTATGAAATCACCGTTAATCAGGAGATGGCAAACGTTTTTGGTCTTAAGGAAGCCGATGTCACTCGAACGATCAGCGCGTTTACCCAAGGCTTCGTGGCCGTCAGCGTCTTCATCGACGACACCGAAACCGACGTGCGCGTCGTCCCTGGCGGACGCCCGATTAACGACCCAACCGACCTTGAAGGCATTCAACTTCGCCTGCCAAGTGGTAAATATGTGCCGTTGTCGTCCACAGCAACGTTGACGCCGGTGGTCGGCCAATCTTCGATCGAACGTCAAGGCAGCACGCTGGCGGTCTCGGTTCAGGCCAACCTTGCCGGGGATGTCGATCTCGGTGAAGCGATTGCCCGCGTCCGTGCGCTTGCGGATGACACTCTACCTGATGGCATGGGGATTGTGTTTACAGGAGAAGCCGCTGCGCTCGGGGAAAGCCAGGCAGGCATGTTTATGGTGTTTGGCGTGGCCGCTGTTGTGGTGTTTCTTGTCCTTGCAGCACAATTTGAAAGCATTCCAAGTGCTGTCGTCATCATTTTGACTGTGCCCTTTGGCCTTGCCGCAGCGCTTTTTGCGATCGTGATCACGGGCGGCTCGTTGAATTACTACAGCCAGATTGGTTTGGTGCTGCTGATTGGAGTGATGGCGAAGAATGGTATTTTGATTGTCGAGTTTGCCAATCAGCTCCGTGAGGCAGGACAAGACATCGACAGCGCCATTCGAGGGGCCATGCGTTTGCGCATCCGTCCGGTAATGATGACCATGGTGTCTACTGTCCTTGGCGGACTTCCTCTTGTGCTGTCCACAGGCGCCGGCGCCGAGGCGCGCATCGCGGTCGGCTGGGTCATCGTCGGCGGGCTCGGGTTCGCCACTGCCTTCACCTTGTTTTTGACGCCAGTGTTTTACCGATGGATCGCCGGTTGGGGGGCAAAGCCGGGCGCATCCATCCATCGATTGCAGCGGGAAAGGGATATCCTGTCAATTGCCGAGCCCGGTTGAGAGCCGCGGACGTCTGACTTTGATGTGTAGGAATACTCTTCCCTCGCCTCCCCAGAGTCTCAAAACTGAAATGGGTACGATTAGCTGACATCAGAAAGCTCAAAAGTAGAGATCATTGAAAGTCGGCTTCCCGCCCTTCGCGACGGATACTGCTGATTTCACCAAGGGTAAGATTAGGCTCGAAGCCGCCTTGCGGCGGTGCAGCGCTAGAATTCGTACCATCAGCCCCAAAGAGGGCTTGTCTTGATGACCGGTCCCAGCCCAAAGCAGACATGGTCAATGAGCACCGAGGGCGGAGAGGAGACCTTCGCTGCGCTGGGTACGGATGGCCGCTTTTCAGCATTTGGCGCTTTATGTCCCGCTCAGCTTGCGAAATCGTGTCGGGGAAATACCAAACCAACTGACAAATGTGCGCCGGAAACTGTTCACTTCGCTAAAGCCAAGGTTATAAGCGACCTCGGCGACAGACATGTCAGTGTCGGACAGAAGTATCCGTGATCTTTCTGCCTGCTCTGTCACGCGCACTTCTTTAAAACTGGTATTCTCGGATTGGAGTTGGCGTTGCAGCTTTCGTACACCGACGCCCAAGGTGTCCGCGACAGTTTCGATGTCTGCGCTTCCCATGGCCAAATTTGCACGCAGAGCGTTTTCGACCACTTCTTTTGTCGAAGCTGGGGTTTGACGCGCACGCACATCACGAATGCCAGTCAATGTCATCGCCAGCCGCTCTTCACTTGAGCGTGGATTTGGGGTTTCAATATCTGACAGAGGGATGGCGATTGCGGCCGCGGATCCCCCCACCCGCACCTCGACATTGTAAATGTATTGCAAAGCCGTCTCAGTACCGCGGTGGGCTTCGGGCAGTTCGATCCAACTTGGCCGCCAGCGGCGTCCGCAGAATTCACGCACAACACTTTGCAAAACAAATGGCAGGTCCTGATCAATCAATTCTGCCCCTGCCGTTCCTCCGAGCATGTTGTCAAAACCAAGAACAAAGTGGTCACCTGCAACCCGATTACGAAGCACAGAGCCACGTTGAATTGAAGGGAGAATCTTCTCGGCGCGGCTCAAAGCCACATCCAATCGGGGCGCGCCGAGCACATATTCCGAATAGGAGCCAAAGGCGGCGTAATTGAAGTCTTCCGTGAGATAGGCACCGATGTGCTTTTCCGACAACTTCAAGCTGGCGGACTGAAGAAACCGTGCTTGCAACCGGTATGGAATGAATACGGGCGAACCTTCCAACACTGTCCGCGACAGGCCCGCTTCCTTCAAAGCAAATTCCGTCACACGCGGCGAAGCGATCCGGTCAAGCAGTTGAAGAGCGGGGCGAAATGCCAAGGTGCTGTGCAGAACGGTGTCCATAAGCGGCAGTTTGTCGTGAAATGATCACTTTTGGAAGTGGCGAAGATCAGTGGGGTAAATTAACTATTTCTCAACAAAGAAACACACAGCAACCGCAAGTTGGAGACCAAAGATGAAACGCCGTTCTATCCTGAAAATTGCTCTCACCAGCGCCCTAATCGCCGCCCTTTCTGTGCCAGTGATCGCCACCGCAGAAACCGCAAAGCCAGTGATCCAAGGTCTGCCGATGGCGGAAAGAACTGTTCCGGTTCCAGTGGGTGTTTCGCCAGAACTGGCAGAACTCATCGGATCTCGACAGGTTGAGACACTCGGCGAAGTCCCTGCAACCACCGACGAGTGGCTTGCACTTCAGTCTGCATTTGACGCGGCGTCTATCGAAGGGGTTGAGCGTCTGCTTGAAATGACTGGCGCGACGTTCACTACCGAAGATATTGCTGGGGTGACAACCTACCGCGTTACACCATCCGAAATTGCGCCACGGTGGGCCGATACAGTTTTTGTACACGTTCACGGCGGAGCCTTTGTTTTTAACGGCGGAAAAGCGGCCATGACGGAAGCGATCTGGCTGGCAAACGGTCTGGGCGTCGAAGTCATTTCTGTTGACTACCGCCGTCCGCCTCTGCACGCATTTCCCGCAGCCACCGATGACGTGATCGCCGTATGGAATGAGGTGATTGAACAATATGACCCCAACCAAATCGCGATGTTTGGCACGTCTGCCGGGGGTAACCTAACTCTTTCCACCGTTTTGCAACTTCGCGACATGGGCGCGCCTTTGCCCGGTGCGATTATGGCTGGCACACCTGCGGTTGATCTGGCGCATGCCTCTGACAGCTGGAAAACGATGGAAGGGCTTGACCCTTTGGGATCGCGTGATGGGGTGATCGAAGGCACATTCGAGGTTTATTCGGACGGTTTGGATCTTGAGGACCCACGCTTGTCCCCTGTCTATGGCGACCTGGACGGATTTCCGGCCACGGTCCTACTAACAGGCACGCGCGACCTGCTTCTGAGTGACACGGTGCGCATGCACAGGGCGTTGCGTACGGCAGATGTAGAAGCTGACCTTCATGTTTATGACGGCCAGTCACACGGTGACTACATGTCC
The DNA here is from genome assembly GCF_947331465.1 of Shimia sp. Alg240-R146. Taxonomy (GTDB): domain Bacteria; phylum Pseudomonadota; class Alphaproteobacteria; order Rhodobacterales; family Rhodobacteraceae; genus Shimia. The sequence continues at coordinate 112,196 of NZ_CAMZOK010000003.1, forward strand.
GGACTCTTTGTGGACGCGCCAGAAACGCAAGACGCTCTGCGTGAACTGAACACCTTCTTCGACCTGCATTTGGAGTAAATACCGATGGCTGTCCTCGCAAAATTTCCCCTCCTTTTCACCGAGCGTTTTGCAACTCAATCGGCACACGCGGAACCGGCGCAGGACTTTACCCGGATGCTTGAGGCCGCGACCTATTCGGGACGCATTGAATCAAGCGTGCGCGCATTGGTTGCCAATTCGGTACGCGGTATCCTGACCGCCGTTCATTTCAAACCCGGCGACACGGTCGAAAAAGGTCAGGTTCTTTTTGAAATCGGTCCGCTGGCCTATGAGCAAAAGCTGGCAGCAAACCGAGCCGTCGAAAACCAACGCTTGGTCGAATTGGGAAGCGCAGAAGCCGAAGCGCTTCGAGTGGCGGAGCTTGGTGCGCGGGCAGCTGTTTCCGATCAGGTGGCACAAGATGCCTCTGATCGGCTGGCTTTGGCCAAAGTGGCGCTTGAGGAAGCACAGGCAAACCGCGCGTTGGCCGAGCTCGAACTGGCCTCAACCAAAATTAGGGCGCCGATTTCCGGGAAAATCGGATTGTCCAACAAGTTTGTCGGCACTTATCTGGACACGGAAAATGGACAGGCGCTGGCGCAGATTGAGCATACCGATACGGTACGTGTTGTCTATGGAATGCCCTACAAGACGTTGATTGCACTCGATAGATCGTCGCCAGAAGGACTGGATGCCCTGATGCAAAGTTTTCAGGTAGATCTGTATTTACCTGGCAATGACCAACCTTTGGCAAAAGGTGGCCGTCTGCTGTTTTCCGAAAGCGCCTTGGTGGCCGACGAAACCTTGCGAGTCTGGGCAGAAATACCCAATTTCGAACGAGGCCTGATCCCCGGTTTGCACGTCGACGTCAAAGTAACCTTGCCAAACTGATGCGAGGTCGCCCGCGAAGGGCGGCCTGCCAATAATTCTATGTAGGAGCTGTCTCATGGCCCGTTTCAGCGAGCAAATAAACACATTGAAATACCTGTTCATCGCGGTTGCCGCAATTCAACTTGTCACTGCCGCCTCGGGCACCATCGTTGCGCTCTACTTTGCCGAAACCGGCGCCTCGCAGGAAATTGCCTCGTTGGCGCCTGCAGCATATTCCCTCGGGTTCCTCATTGGCTGTTTCTTTATTGCCAACTGGATTTCCAACATTGGTCACATACGGGCCTTCTCGGCAGCCGCGGCCATTTGTACTGCCTCGGCCTTGCTGTTTTCGGTCATCGACCATGAGCAGACGCTTTTGTTTGTGCGCCTTATGACCGGCATCGCCACGGCGGGGTTGTTTGCAATCGGTGATGCATGGATCAGCGAGTCGGTCGACAAGTCTTCTCGGGGTCGGTTGCTGGCCGTCTTTGCAATTGTTCTCGGCATAATGTCTGTGCTCAGCCAGGTCATTGTGATCATCACACCCGACGATCTGAACCAAGCATTTGTGTTGATTTCCTTGCTTTATTGCTTGGCCATCGTGGTTATCGCTGCGGCGCCGACCACGCCACCGCAGGGAAAGGAAAAGGCCAATGTGCGTGTAAAGGCGCTCTTCAAAGATGCTCCAACCGCCGCATTTGGGGCGCTTGCAGTGGGCATGGTTTCTACTGTTTTTCTGAACGTCGTTCCCTACCGCGCAGCAATAATAGGCATCGATACCGTGGACGTGGCCGTCGGCATAGCAACCATCTACGTGGGACGTATCCTGTTTCTGTATCCTTTAGGGCAGTTGTCCGATCGCATGGATCGGCGTCGGATCATTCTTGTGGCGTCTGCTGTTGCCACAGGTGCGCTTTTGACATTCGCCATTTTTGCAACCGGTGATGGCGTACGTCATGCAAACATGGTTGGCACACCCTTCTACGCGGCAGTACTTGCGGGACTGGTCCTGCTTGGAGGCTCGATGCTGACCCTCTATTCGCTGCTGCTTGCGCATGCGATGGACCGAACCGTTCCAGTCTATGTTGCGTCCAGCGCTGTCACGATGCTTTTCGTTTTTACCATCGGCGGGATCATTGGGCCGCTCCTGACGAGCGCGGCTTCCGCTGTCTTCGCCGATAGGGCCATGGGGTGGATGCTTGTCATCGTTATGGCCAGTTTCACCCTGCTGACAGCTGTTCGGATCAAACGTGTCGAACCGGCAGCAAAAGCAGAACAAACCACATTTAAGGCCACCGAAACCACAAGCCTTGAATCGGCGCCTACGCAAAAACGCTAAGACTGGAGCACACTCATGCATTCCGCTTTCTCAATTATTCTGCGCAACGAAAAGGCGACGCTTCTGATTTGGTTGGTCTTTGTCGCCCTGACGTTTGCCGGAGATCTCATCAAACCGACAGCCATGGGATCAACTATGTCATGGCTTTTGCTGGGCGGCATTTTCGGCGTTATGCTCGCCGCGGTGTTCCGTGTGGTGCATCACGCAGAATGTCTGGCAGTGATTTTCGGCGAGCCCTATGGCACGCTGATCCTGACTTTGTCGGTCATCGGCATCGAAGTCGCTCTCATCACCGCTGTTATGTTGACGGGAGACAACAACCCAACACTCGCGCGCGACACAATGTTCTCGGTTCTGATGATCGTGATGAACGGGTTGGTCGGCCTAAGCCTTTTGATTGGCGGTCTCCGCCACGGTTTGCAGGTATTTAATCTGAGTGGAGCAAATGCTTATTTGGTTGTGCTTTTGCCGGTGGCCATCGTCAGCCTTGTGTTGCCAAGTTTCACGACCTCAGCCCCTGGTGGCGGTCTTTCTGCGCTACAAACTGTATTCATGATCTCAATGTCCGTCGTGCTCTATGGGATTTTCCTCGTATATCAGACAGCAGGTAAACCCGAAATTTTCCGCCAACCGGTCGAAGAGCTTCCCACAACAGCCGGATCTGACGCGCACCACCTTGAGACAAAAGGCATTGTATTTCATGTTCTTTGGCTGGTTCTGGCGATGCTGCCATTGGTCCTGATGTCTAAAAAGCTGGCTTTGTTTGTCGATTTCAAATTGTTGGAATTCGGTGCCCCGGTCGCGCTTGGTGGCTTCTTGGTCGCGGCTATGATCCTGACACCCGAAGCGCTTGCCGCCCTGGATGCTGCGCGGGCCAATAAGTTGCAACGGGCCGTGAACATTTGCCTGGGTTCGGCCTTGGCGACCATCGGTCTAACAGTGCCCGCTGTTCTGATCGCGGCGCATATGGTCGGGTTGCCGATCGAACTTGGGCTCGGCGGCGCGGAAATCGTACTCTTGGCTTTGACGCTCGGGATCAGCATCCTAACCTTTGTCGGGACACGTACAAACGCGCTGCAAGGCGTTGTGCATCTCGCCGCCTTCATGACCTACGTATTTTTGATTTTCGACAGCTAAAAGGCTGAACAGTTCAAAGACCATTGCTGCGCTCGAGTTCAGATTCGGACGTCGCTCAAAAGGAAAAGAGAAATGACCTCAAGACGTGAATTCCTGCAATCTTTGCCATCCCTTGGCTTGATGATGGCCACCACAAGCCTCACCACATTGACAGCGGGTCATGCATTCGCAAAAAGTAAGGTCGCGCCGACTGATACCTCACATCACCGCCCCTTGTCCTATCGAGGGAGTTTCGACGACAACCGTGTTGAGTTCGCCAACGGCGGTATCGCAAATGGCGACTATGTGGACTGGCTGTCTGGCCAACCCAATGAGGCGACGATTTTTGAACCGCAAGAGGGCGTGTGGTCAATTGTCGGCTATATGCTTGGCAACTTTACCTTTGTGCAGAGCGAGACCGGGCTCATCGCTTTTGATGCCGGAAGCAACATCGGAATGGGCCGCGACATCCTCGCATTGCTGCGCACCCGCACAAAGTTGCCCATTGTGGCGATCATCTATTCCCACCACCATTATACAGCAGGAGCGCGTGCCTATGCCGAAGATCGCGGTGCCGACCTGCCGATCTATGGACACCCAGATGTCGACAGGAATTTGTTACTGACGGCGGGTGAACTTGGCCCCATGCAGTTCCGCCGAGCCAGTCTTCAACTCGGCTTCTACTTGCCGCACGACGGGCCAGACGCTTACGTTGGCCCAGCAGAGCCAACGTTTGACGATCCTGAACTTCAGGCCAATGGACATTTGCCAGTGACGCATCCAGTTTCCGACGGTGAAGAGGTGGTGATTGATGGTCGCCGCGTTATTTTCCATCACGCAGTTGGCGACACAAGGGACAGCCTGATCGTGCATTTCCCGGACCAAGACCTTGTCTTGCACAACACAAACGTCACGCCGATGGCCTTTTCCATGTACACGCTGCGCGGAGATTTCTATCGTGCGCCAGATGACATGATCGCTTCCATTGACAAGATGCGCGCGATCCGGCCTGGCGTGCTGGTTGGATGCCACGGCGTTCCGCTCTTCGGCGATGAGGCTTACGAGGTGATGACCGCACATCGCGATTACTACGCATTCATCTACAACCAATCCATTCGCGCCATCAATCAGGGTATGACACCTGAACAGATGGTAGAAACTATTCAGATCCCAGACCATCTTGCCGCGCACCCGTGGCTCTATCCGGGATATGTCGAACATGAGTACAACATCCGGGGCATATACCGGGGTATCGTGGGGTGGTTTGCCGAAGATACCGCTGACCTACACCCGCCAACAGACGCAGAACTTGGTAACGTGATGATCGAAGGGTTTGGTGGTGTGGATGCCGTTATTGAACGGGCGAGAGAGGTATTCGATCAAGGTAAATACAATCTCACGGCAAAACTCATGAGCTTTGTTATTGGCGCAGATCCGTCCAACGGCGAAGCCCGTCAACTGAAAGCCGACGCCTCGCGAGCCATGGGGCAAACCGCTCAGGCGGGCATTCAGGCGCGCAATTTCTTTCTCACACACGCGCGGCATCTGGAAGGCAAACTGGATTGGACGCAACCTCCTGAAATCGGATTTTTCACCCTTCCTGGTGTTGATCTCGTGATGTCCACGCCGCCAGGCACATACCTCAAGCTGTTGCAGTTCAATGTGGATCCAGTGGGTAGCGCCAATGTTAACGCAGTCGCCAAATTCAATTTCACCGATTTGGGGCAATCCTGGGCCGTACATGTCCGCCGTGGTGTTGTGGAAATCACCGAAACCGTTCCGGAAACAGTCGACGTGACCATCGAGTTTGACCGTAAGACCTGGGCACAAATTGCGCTGCGGCAGATGTCATTGGCCGACGCCGTGCAAAGAGGAATGGCAGCGGTATCTGGCGATCAATCCGAAATGGCGGCGATTTTGGGATCGTTTGACAAGATTCCCACAGCTCAACCCGAACCAGAACTGATGAATGGGTAAGGTTCTACAAGATGTTGCGAAGTGTTGAAACGGCATCACCTCGCAACATCTTGGGAAGGCATCGGATCCGCAATTCGCAACTCAGGTTGTAAAAGCGGTCATTCGCTTTGAGGCATGTGAATGTCAGCTCTGGGCCGTTCGCGACGCCTCGGAGCAATTGCCATAGATGTCAGCTAAGCGCAGATTGCGACCTTTGCAAAGTCTCGGCGTTTCCCCGAAGCAGACTTTGAAGCCGACTGCGGCGAAATTCCACTTAGAGCCCAAACTTACCAATGCCGCATGATGCCCCAATGACAGCAACGCGCAGAGAACGGACTTTGCAAAGTCGCGCGGACGGCCCGGAACGATCATTGGGCAATCCCTTCAGGAATGTCCGGTATATGTCTCCTGCAAACGTAACCGAGCTGTTCAGTTGGCCAGCTTCATTGGCTATAGCAGGTTAGCTCGATGGTCAAACGTAGGTCACTGCCCCTTGGAGCGCAGACTTTCGATCTCTTGAGCCATGTCTTCCGTCAGTTCATGGATAGCGCTCTTTAACGATCCCCGGTGCAGTTCAACCCGCAGGGCGGTGACGTTTGCTTGAAAACGCCGAGCAAGACGATCCGGGTCGGCATTTGATGGCAGCTCTCCCGCCTCACGCGCCTCTGAGAAGGCCGTCGCAAATTCTTCCCGCATCTGGTCGAGGTAGATCTGAGTCGCCTCAGCGATCTTCGGGTCCGTCGTCTTTGTATCCACAAGCGTCTTGGTGAGCATGCATGCCTGACGCGAGGCGTCTTCCGGGGCGAGGTCGGCGTATGATCGAAAATGCCCGGCCAGCCCAGCAAGCGGGGATGCAGCCCTTGCCATGTGATCGCGGAACCCCTGGCGGGAGCGTTCGAAATACCGCTGTAGCGACAGCAGGTAGAGGTTCTCTTTGCTGTCAAAGGCGGCATAGATGCTGCCCGGCTTCAGCTTCAGGGCGGCTTCCAGATCCTTCAGGGACGTCGCGTGATAGCCCTTGCGCCAGAACAGGGTCATGGCGACCTCAAGGGCGGCGTCCCGGTCATAGCTGGCGGTGCGGGCCATGGATCAGTCCTTCATTTTGGCAAGTTGGGTCAGAATGCTGGTGTAGTTTTCCACCCCTTGTGCGCCGGTGACAAGATGCTGGCTGTCAAAGATCACCGCGGGCACGCCCTGAATACCCTGTTTCAGCCAGAACGTTTCATGTGTGCGGACCTCGTCGGCGTGGCGCTGGTCCTGCAGAACGGCCAGTGCCTGAGCCCGGTCCAGCCCGACCTCGCCCGCCACATCGGCCAGGACCGCGATATCGGACAGGTCGCGCCGGTCGGTGAAATGGGCGGCGAAAAGCGCCTGCTTCAAATCAAGCACCCGCCCCTGTTCGCGGGCCCAGTGGAGCAACTGATGCGCGTTGAAGGTGTTGTGCATCCGCATGTCGTCGCTAAAGCGGAACGGGAACCCCAATTGCTCACCAATGGTGGTCATCTGGCGGCGGGATTGCTCGGACTGTTCGGGCGTGGTGCCGTATTTTTCGATGATATGTTCGCGCAGGTTCTGTCCCTCGGGCGGCATCTGCGGGTTCAGCTCGAACGGGTGCCAGTGAAGCTCATGGGCTGTACCGGTGTCTTCCAAGGCCCGCGCCAACTGGCGGTAGCCGATCACGCACCAGGGGCACATGACGTCGGAAACAATGTCAATCCGTAGGGAGTTGTTCATGATAGGTTCCTTCAGACGTGCCCAAGGACGGTGCGGTCACCCCGTAGCCAGAGGCGTAAATCGTTGATGTCGAAGGCCAGTGAAAACAGGTTCGCGGCCAGCAGGATCGTCAGATAGGTATCATAGGCACCCGTTGCTACAGGTCTGGCGAAGATCAGGATAAGCACCAGCGGTGTCCAAAAGAAGACATGCCCACCCGAGACCAGCTTCGAAAACCCGCGATGCAGGACCAAGGTGGTGATGCTGGCCAGCATTCCACCAATGGCCAACGTGGCGATCAGGATGCCTTTGGGTTCGGACATAAAGGCGAAGCTGGCCATGTTGATGGGCCCCAGAAGAAGGCTCATCCAAAGAATGACCCATGTCGGCAGCGCCCGAAACGAGCGCCAGATGTCGGCAAACAAAGAGAGCTTGGCATTAGTGTTCATTCATGGGCTCCTTGGAAGAAAGGGCGGCCGGATACCGGCCGCCCCGCGAGGATCATTCAGCCGCGACGGCGGGTTTCTTTTCCCAGGCGAATTTCTGGAACACTTTATCGACCGGGGTCTGGGCAAAGTGGTTGGTGTAGTTCGACATCACCTTCTGAGACACGCCCAGGATCACTTCCAGGATGTTGCGGGGCTCGAAGCCCGCGTCGAGGAAGGCTTGGGTGTCGGCATCATCCACGAAACCGCGATTGCGGACGACCAGCAGGGTGAAATCACGCAGCGCTTCAAGTTTGGCTGTGGGCAGCGGAGTTTCGTTGCGCAGGGCTTCGGTGATGGCGTCATCGACCTTCATCATCTTGGCGATGCCGGTGTGGGCGGGCACGCAGTAATGGCAGTTCTGCTCGACGTTGACGGCCTGCCAGACCACGGTCTTTTCCTCATCCGTCAGGCTGGTGGCCAGGAACTGCTGATGGGCAAAGTTATAGGCAGCCAAAAGCGGCGGAGCGTCGGCCATCGTGCCGTGCAGACCGGGAATGCGGCCGTTGTTCTTCAGCGAGGTTTCCAGCAGCGGCTTGCCAGCCTCGGGAGAGGTTTCAATGGTGTGGATGGTAAAGTCAGCCATGGGATTTCCTTTCGTTCATGGAGAGTTGAGACAGGGTCAGCCGAACGGGCTGTAGCCCAGCCAGGTGTGGATCTGGCCGACCACCCACAGGGCGATCACGCTGGCCAGTAAGAAGGCGCCGTCCCAGATGATGGTGCCGCGGGGGCGGGCAACCCAGGGGCCTTCGGCGCGATTGGTTGCAAGTTTGGAAACCGGCACCCAAAGCAGCAGGCCTCCGAACAGCAGAATCGAGGCCAGGTCGCCATTGACCAGCAAATGGGCGACAGCCCAGAGCGCGAAGCCGGTCAGCATGGGATGACGCACCCCATTCAGAATCACGCCGCGCTTGGCCGCCGGAGTGAAGAAGAAGATCGCGACCAGAACCAGCAGGTTGTTTGCATGGGTCAGGTAGGCAGGTGGGCTCCAGACATGGACGAATGGCGTTGCGCGAAAGCCGATGGTCATCAGTGCGACCGAGATCAGCACTGCGACGGCCACCAGCCGCCACCCGGTTGTGCCTAGGGCGGCCCGGGTGTCGGGGGCGATGCGTTTGAACAGGTGCGCGGCCCACCAGAGGGCGATGCCAAAGATAAGAAGGATCCAGCTCATTGGTATGTTCCGAGTGAGGGTTAGATTTTGGCGGGATTGATGCCCATGCGGACCATCTTCTCGCTCATGCGGATGGCGAGTTTGGCCGGGGTCAGACCCATCATGCGGATCATCAGACTGTTTCGGCGGCCCGGTACGACGGCAAAACGACTTCCAAGCGCATTCAGACCTGCGGCCGCAACGTCAGCCGGTTCCATGCCCTTGAGCGGCATCTTCGACCAGTCCACGCCATTATCGGCAACCATGGGTGTATTGGTCAGGCCCGGAGACAGCACGGATACGTCGACGCCCTTGGGGCCAAGTTCGCCATGCAGGGCCGCGCCCAGGTTCAGGACATAGCCCTTTGCGCCAGAGTAATTGGCGAAATAGGGGAATGCTGCGTGCCCCGCCATCGACGAGATCAACAGGATGCCGCCTTTGCCGCGCGCGACCATGTTTCGGCTGAAGTGGTGGGTCAGTTCGAAGGTGGACAGCACATTGATACGCAGGGACTGTGCCTCTTTCGCGGCATCTGTCTTTTCGAAGGCGCCATTGACCTCCATGCCCGCGCCGGGGATCAGCAGGCCGATTTCCTCGTCCACGGATTTGACGGCTGCAATCCCTTCATCGGTGGCCAGATCTGCCACGATGTATTTGGCCTGAATACCGTGCATGGACTGCAGGTCAGCAACCTTGGCTTTCAACTCGGCCTCCTTGCGGGCCACGACGACCACGTTCAGCCCCTTGGCTGCGACCTGGTCGGCCAGTTCGGCTCCAATGCCCGAGGTTCCCCCGGTGATCAGAGCCCAGTCTCCGTATTTTTCTTTGAACGGTGTGGCCATCGTTTCGAATCCTTTGTTCGTTTGGCGTTGGAGGATGAATAGATATTCTTGAGTGATCGCTCAACATTATTCCTGAGCGATCACTCAAATGTGAGATCAGCTGCGCAAAATGGCGATCAGTCGCGGCCGGATCAGGGTGGTCATGACCAGCGCCATGGCCAGACCGATGGGGAAGGATGTCACAAGTGCGTTCCACCAGAGGTCCGCGAAGATTTGGGTGTCGCCAAACCCGGCGGTGGTTCCGGCGGTGATCACCGCCATCAGGGATTGCATGACAAAGGCCATGATGATGCCGAGCACGAGGTTCTGGCCCAGGGGCGAGATTTTTGGCAGGGCTGCCTCGATTACCCGGGCCAGAAGGCCCATCACGATCAGGGCAAATGGCATCAGGACAAAGAGGGCCTTCAGGAACGAGACGCTCCAGTCGGCAAGGAATGCGTTGCCAAATCCGGTGTTGGCCCATGTCATGACCCCGGTCAGGATCGCCGCGACCGGTGCCATGACGGAAAGGGCGATGGCGATCTTGGTCGGGGTGGAACGTTTGGTTCCGGGTGCGGTGGTGTACGTGCTGTCGGTCATTTTGGTTCTCGCATGTTTGGGAAACGAAGGCCGGGCAATGAGCCCGGCCAGTTTGGGAGGTTGGGAATACTGGGTGCCGTTGGCACGTCAGGTCCAGGCAGCGACCAATGTGGTGTTGCGGCGGCGCAGCCAGGCGTTGACCATGGCCAATCCCATAACAATCAGGGTGACAACCGGCGGTTTGGACTGGAACGGCAGAACTTCAGCCGGAACATTCGGGTGCAGGTGGACATAGACCGCCACCAGCATGATCACGACGATCACAAGGTTGGTCAGGTAGAAAACCGCATCCGCGAATTGCCCCTGCAGGCGACGCCCCAGGATAAAGAAACCCAACAGGACAAGGCCGACAGAGATTTCACCGGCTTGTCCGGCAAAAGCCGACAACCTCGGGAAGGGCAGCTCGCTCAGCGCGATCTGCTGGGCGAACATGTTGGTGAAGGGCATGAAGAATTTGGCCACCCCGCCCAGTAGCAGGAAGGATCCCATCACCCCACTGAGAACACGTTCGGCATTTTGTGACGCTGTCCCGCCTGAGCGGCGAATAACCAACCAGGCCACACCGGTGACGCCCAGAACGATCCCGATCAGGATGGCTTCGCGGAGGATTTGTTCGGTATTCATATCGAGGTTCCTTTTGGAGGTCTCCGGTCAGCGAAATTTGGCCGGAAGGTAATGAAAGGGGTGCGAGACAAAGCCCTGGCCAAGGTCACGACGCAGGGCTTGCCGTCGCTCGGTGATCTCCAGCCGGTAAAGCGCCGAGCGGATCATCAGTTCCGCCAGGACGTGGATGGCTGAGTTGGCGGCATGGGTGACGCTGTGTTTCATGGCTTTTGCCTTCTCTCGCGCTGGAGTTTCCGGTTTACGCGGCGCGACCGCGCCAAAAGTCGACGGACAGGTAATGCTGGATGGCGTATTGGCCGTGAGCCTCGTGCTCTTCGTCGCTCATGTCGGGCGACCAAGTGTTGGGTTTGAACCCTTCATCGGGTTCGGTCCCTGCCAGGTGGTTGGTGTAGTTCGACAGGACCTTGAGGCTGATCCCGACGATTACTTCCAGCATGGTCTGGCGCGTGTAGCCCGCCGCCAGGAAGCCCTCGATCTGCGCCTCAGACGGATAGCCGCGGGTGTCATTGACGACGGTGGCAAAGCTGCGCAGCGCCTCGAGCTTGGGGTCTTTCAGCGGCTTGCCGGTGCGCAGGGCCTCGATCACGTCGATATCGACCTTGACCATCTGGGCGATGGTCGTGTGGGCGGCCATGCAATAGGTGCATTCGTTCAAACGGCTGATGGTCAGCAGGATGACCTGGCGTTCGGTCTCGGACAGTTTCGTTTTCTGGAAGATCTGGCTGAGGGTCACATAGGCCTCAATCATCGCCGGCGCCTCGGCCATGTTGGCCAGAAGGTTGGGCGTATAGCCGTATTTCTGGGTCGCCATTTCAAGGATCGGCTTCGAGCCTTCGGGGGCAGTTTCTACGGTGTGGGTGGTGAATTTGGTCATGGGGTGGCTCCTAACATCGGCGCTTGAGTTTATACCGTTCGGTTTAATCTATATGATAGTTTGTACCGACCGTTCAAGGCTGTTTTTGCGGAGAACCGTTTGAATCGCGTTAACCTTTGATTTCACGCGGATTAAAACTTCTGAGCGCTGGCAAATTCCGGCCCCTAATTCGGATTTTGTTGAATGGCCGGTATAAAAGCCTATGTTTGAGGCGACTCAGTAGACGAAAGATCCTTCCATGCCGTGGGAAAAAGCATTCGACACCGATGAGGCCTTGGAGCGGGCCGCCGACGCCTTCATGGCGAAGGGGTATGAAGCAACGTCAATTACCCATTTGACCAAGGGGATGGGGATCAACAAGGGCAGCCTCTACAACGCTTTCGGCAGCAAGAAAGAGCTGTTCAAAGAGGTCCTGACCAAATTCGTGCGCGACAACCAGGGGCCGCTGTTGGCGCAGTTGGCGGCGCTGGATGATCCAATTGCCGCGATCGCGACCCTATTCGACTCCGTAGTGGCGCAGGGGCTGACCGATTCCGAGAAAAAGGGAAACCTGATCATCAACACGGCGCTGGAGATGCCCAACCATGATGAGGACGTGCAAGAAATTGTCCGGGGTGCGCTGGACAACCTCGAACAGTTTTTTCTGGTCCTTGTGCAACGCGGCAAGGACCAGGGGCGCATTCCCGAAACCATCGTGGCAGAGGACGCAGCCCGCTCTCTGGTCTCATTGACCGTTGGTATCCGGGTTCTGGCGCGCGGGGCATTTGACGGCAACCAGATGCTGTCGATCAAGGCCAACGCCTTGCGCCTTGTCGGGAACTGAAGGGTGCCGGGCACATCTCAGGACGTGGCTGATATTTTGGTAAATTCCAGGAATGCACTGACACCTGCCGACCGGGGTTCCTTCCAGCAGCAGATCAGGTTCCGTTTCAGTTCGTGATCTTCGACCTCAAGGACATGCAGATCATCGCTGACCAGGCTTTTCGGAAAGAGGCCGACACCCAACCCCGCACGGACAAGATCCAGGGCGCGCTGATCCTGCGAGGTGCGATAGGTTACCTTGGGACGGATGTTTTGCTGTGACAAAAGCTGTCCGAAGACCTTGCGGTATTCGCAATGCCTACGCGCGATGAAGGGGAGGTCATGCAGCGTGGTGAGTGGAGCCGATTTCTGCTCAGCGAGGCGGTGGTCTTGCGCCGTGGCAATGACATAGTGCTCGGTCGACAGAACGTGTTTTTCCCAGGAAGGCGGCAGATTTTCGTCTCCTGTGTCGGCCAGGAACACGATATCTTGCCGTCCGTTGGCCAACTGGTCGATCAATGTCTGACTGTTGTCTTCCCAGACCTTGAGGCGGACAAAGCCATGGTTGCGCCGGAACTGCTCCAGCGTGGCGGCCAGGGAGGGCAGATCCATCGTGTCGCAGATACCTATGGACAGCACCTCGCGCTCGGCCGTCTGTTTCAGGGCCGAGCGAACAGTCTCGCATTCACCGACGATGGTCTTGGCGCTGGCCATCAGGCGATGGCCTTCTGACGTCAGGGTGACCTGCCGAGCCAACCGATTGAACAGTTGCACCCCAAGATCATCCTCAAGCTTACCTATGGCCGTGGACAGCGCGGGTTGAGACACATGCGCCCGGGCAGCCCCTTTTGAGAAACTGCCGGTTTCGGCCACGGCGAGGAATTGTTCGAGCTGTCTGAGGTTCACGTCATACACATCATGTATATCAGAGATCAAAACTATAAATTGGATAAATGAAAAGGCGTCGGGTAGTCAAGAGACATGGCCACCAAAAGGACACGCCCCATGACCCAGACCGCCCTTGTCATTGGCGCCGGAGACAATCTCGGCTCTGCGATTGCCCGCAGGTTTGCGCGGGAAGGTCTGCATGTGGTGGCCTCTCGTCGGCGAGGAGATTTGTCGCCTCTGATTGACGAGATCGAAACTGCTGGCGGGCAAGCCACTGGGGTGCATTCCGATGCGCGGGATGAAGATGCGGTCAAGCAGGTGGTCGCAGAAGCCGAAGATATAGGCCCCATCGCGGCATGTGTCTTCAACGTCGGCGGTAACGTCCGCTTCCCCATCACCGAGACCACGACCCGTGTGTATCGCAAGGTTTGGGAGATGTGCGCGCTGGCCGGGTTCCTGGTGGGCCGAGAGGTTGCGGGACGCATGAAAGAGCGTGGCGAGGGCACCATCCTGTTCACCGGCGCCTCGGCCTCGCTGCGTGGCAATGCCGGGTTCGCAGCCTTTGCCGGGGGCAAACACGCCTTGCGGGCTCTGGCCCAGAGCATGGCACGAGAGCTTGGCCCAGAAGGGGTGCATGTGGCCCATGTCATCATCGACGGGCTGATCGACAATCCGAACACCAAAGACCTGTTCCCCGCGATGTTCGAGGCCCGTGGTGAAGACGGCATCCTGAAGCCTGACCACATCGCCGAAGCCTATTGGCAGCTGCACGCCCAACCCCGGACCGCCTGGAGTTTCGAGATGGACCTGAGGCCCTTCAAGGAACCCTGGTAACCCCTGCCACAAGGAAAGACCCATGACAAAATCATTCGATTTCTATTTCGACTTCGCGTCGCCCTATGGCTATCTGGCCAGCCGCAAGGTGGGGGCGCTCGCCGCAGCCATCGGGCGTGACGTGAACTGGCGGCCCTTCCTGATCGGCGCGGTCTACAAGGCGCATGGCGGGGCTCCTTTGGCCCATCCCTTAAAGAGCGACTATGTGTTCAAGGACGTGTTCAGACGCGCTCGGATCGACGGCGTGGAGGGCATGCAAATGCCCGCGAATTTCCCGACCAGTTCCGTGCCGCCCTCGCGCTTGACCTATTGGGTGGAACGCGAAGCCCCCGAAAAGACGGGCGCCTTCGTTGAGGCGGCTTACAAGGCCTACTGGATTGAGGGACGTGATACCGCCGACCCGAATATCGCGCTCGACGCTGCTGAAAGCATTGGCTTTGACCGGGATGAAGCGATGGCGGGTGCACAGGATCAAGCCATCAAGGATCGTCTGCGGGAGGTGACCGAAACTGCACTGGAACGCGGCGTCTTCGGTTCGCCTTTCATTCTGATTGATGGGGAGCTCTTCTGGGGCGGAGACCGCTTCGCGGATATCGAGGCGCTTTATGGCTGATGCAATGACAGCCCAAAGGCCGGGTAAGTTGCACTATGCGTGGATCGTTGCAATCGCTGGCGGCGTGGCCACCTTCTGCGGTTTGGGGCTGGCGCGTTTTGCGTTCGGAATGCTCCTGCCGTCTATGTCGGCATCGCTGGGCCTGGACTACGGCCAGAGCGGCGTGCTGGGCTTCGCCTATCTGATAGGCTATCTGGTCGCCGTTACCCTGGTGCCGGTTGTCCTGCGCCGATTTGGAAACCGCATCACAACCAGCGCCAGCCTTGTCCTCATCGCAGCCACCATGCTGGGCATTGCGCTTGGGCAGGACTTCCTGCTTCTGTGGCTGCTCTATGCTTTGACCGGTGTCGGCAGCGGCGGCGTGATCGTGCCAGTGATGAGCCTGGCCTCGCATTGGTTCCACCCCTCCCACCGAGGCCTTGCGGCGGGCATCCTGATGTCTGGCCCCGGATTGGGCGTGATCATCTCCGGGTTTGTCGTGCCGAAACTCACCCCCATGGCCGGGTTCGAAACATGGCAATTGGGCTGGCTGTTGTTCGCGGCCATATCGGCGGGCGTCGCTGTTCTAGCCTTTGCCCTGTTGCGTGACCGTCCCGACGACATTGGCGCCGATCCCTTTGGACGCGCCATGGAAGACCACACGGCCATCCGGGTTGAAATGAGCCGGAGGACCAAGCTTCGGATGCTGATCCACATGGGTCTGATCTTCGCCCTCTACGGTGCGACCTACATGGCCTATGTCACCTTCATCGTCACCAGCATGGTCGATACCTATGGCATGTCGCCCGAGGATGCCGGGAGCCTTTGGGCGGGGTTCGGGTTCCTCAGCCTGTTTTCCGGCATCCTGTTCGGATCAATCTCTGACCGTTTGGGCCGCCGCGCCGGGATGGCACTGGCCTTTGGGGTTTTGGCAACCGCCTATCTTCTGGTCGGCTTCGGCGCGTGGATGCCCGGCCTTTACCTGTCGATCCTGCTGTTCGGCCTGGCCGCCTGGAGCATTCCGGTGATCATGTCCGCCTCTGCAGGGGATTATTTCGGCCCGGCAGGAGCCGCGAACGCCCTTGCCGCCCTGGTGTTCGTGTTCTCGGCTGGTCAGGCCGCCGGGCCGCTGCTTGCGGGCTATCTGGCCGACCTGACGGGGGATTTCACCCTCGGCTATGCCGCGGCAGGCCTCATCGCCCTTTTGACCATTCTCCTGATCCGGGCATTGCGGCCACCGCCAGTGTCCGGGTGATCCGGCCTATCGACATTCAACACGAAAGAGACCACCCCATGCCCCTCAAAGCCATCGCCTTCGACGCCTACGGAACCTTGTTCGACGTCTATTCCGTCGGTGCCCTTGCAGAAGATCTGTTCCCCGGAAAAGGTGCCCAGCTGGCCACCATCTGGCGCGACAAGCAGATCGAATACACGCGCCTGCGCAACATGTGCGAACAGTATGCGGACTTCTGGCAGGTGACGGGCGATGCCCTGGACTATGCCTGCGAGGCATTGGAGCAGGACCTGACCCCGGACGCGCGCGACCGCCTGATGGGGCAATATGCCGAACTCTCGGCCTTTCGGGAAAACGCCGAACAGCTGAAACGCCTACAAGGCGCTGGCATAGCCATGTCAATCCTGTCGAACGGAACGCCCTGGATGCTGGATCAGGCTGTGAAGGCCTCGGGCCTTGAGGGGTATTTCGACCATGTACTCAGCGTCGACACGGTCAAACGCTTCAAGACCGCACCAGAAGCCTACCAGATGGGGCCAGATACCTTCGACTGTGACGCCGGAGAGATCCTGTTTGTCTCTTCCAACTGCTGGGACATCTGCGGCGCCACCTGGTTCGGATACCGGACCATCTGGCTCAACAGATACGGGCTTCCCCTGGAGCGCCTCGGCGTCGAGCCTCATCGCATTGGTTCCTCCCTGCAGGACGTGGCGGACTATGCCGTTGAGCTGATCACCTGAAACAAAACTCAAACCAAGGAGAATTCCATGCCCGTCATCCGCGTTGAGGTACCCGAAGGCACCGACTATGACACCAAAACCCGTATCCGCGAAGGTGTGAAACAGGCCGTGCTCGACACGCTTGCCCCCAAGGAAATCAAGTACGACTATGTCGCCGTGCGCGAAGCATTTGGCATTCTGGGCGATGGTCTGCCACTGGTCACCGTCGATCTGCGCCCTGGTCGGGATGCGGGTCGCAAGAAGGCTCTGACCGATGCCATCGCGGACATCTTGCAACAAGAACTGAATTCCGATCCTATCGATCTCTATGTCCTCTTCCGGGAAAATCCCGCCGAGAACCACTACACCGGGGGAACTCCATTGCCGGATTGGGTGCCGGCTGATCAGTAGACGACTTACCGAAAGCGGTCATTTGTGCAGCTCGCAGCAAGTGACCGCTCTCCACCCTTGCTGTTTTTCGCTGCTGTCGCAAAGCGTGCAATGCGGTCGTTCGTTTCGAGGGGGCAACGGCCGTTTTGTCCGCTTAGCAGCCATGCGAAACTCTCTTCGTGGATGTCCGCTTTTTGCACCATGAAGCAATGGAGCCGAGTCCGCTTTGGGCTGGGAGCTGACCTCCGGGAACAAATGCGCTCTCCAAAGTGCGCATGAAAATCTCCGAAGGCCGAGCCAACGGCGGCTCTGCGCAGAAAGCGCGCTTTGCAAATTCAATGCCCCACAGTTGCATTGGCGCAGTCACCACGACGATGGATCTAACTGGAACAGCATTGAAAGCTGCTGGTAGACCTCCGGCTCTTCTCGTTTGAGAGATGTTGGCCTTTCAAAGAAAACCTCAACCGATACGGCGAAAAACTCTTCGTAGCCTTCTGCGCCATAGGCGTCGATCACGGTCGCGTGCCCCTTTTGAACGAGCTGAACATGCTTGTTATATGCTGTGTCGAACACACGGGCCCATTCCGAAAACTTTTGTTTTGGGCCAAGGTTTGGCACCCCATCAGTGCGCCCTGACAAGTCATCGATCTGATGGGCGAACTCATGGAACACGACGTTGTGTCCATCCGCGTCGTTTGCCGCTCCTTGCTGGGAATGGGACCAGGACAAGATGACCGGGCCACGCGACCAGCTTTCCCCCGTTCGAACGATTTCGCGTTCAATCACGACATAGCCATTGTGCTGTGTTTGCCTCGATTTGAAAGCGCCGGGGTAGACCAGAACAGTTGTCAGATTGTCATACCAAGTATCGCTATTCACGACCAAGAGGCAGGCCTGAGCGGCTATGGAAACTCTAATTTCATCAGTAATTTCCAGCCCGTTGCAGCCGGTGAACCGAACCTGGTCCAGAAACCGGTTAATCTTGCCTTCCAGTTTGTCGCGCAAATCTATGGGTATTCTGGACGCAATAGGGACCTGTTCTGCTAAAATTGCGCGATGATCTGCAGACATGGGCTGTGAAAGAAGGCGTTGCAGGCGCTGACGGTTTGACCAGTATCTGGCTATCAAAGCGAATACGCCTAGGGCCATCACAAAAAAGAAGACTGCCATCCGTGCGAACCTCTACCTGCATGAATCGATCTCCTGAATACGGCAGATTGGGTGGCAACAAAACCATACAGATAAAGCCGTCCGAAAATCGGGCGCTGCTTGCATCACGCAGCCATTCGCCACATTGCGCGACATTCGGCATGGTTGTCCAAACGACGGCTGTCAGCGTTGGGTTCAACTGATCGGCTTTCCGCCGTTTCTAAACGAAGCGCTTCTTCACCGAGGAAAAGGCGAGGCTCCTTCAACTTGCGGAGTTTTCGTCGGCCAACACTGAATCAAACGGCAGCCATCTCCCGTTAGCACGGCGGTTTCTCAAGTTGTTCAGACTTGCTCGGAACAATCCCAGCAAAGATCGGGGAATATCCGGGGAGTAGCGCTTGCTTCACCCCATAAAGGCAATAAAATACTAATTATATTTAGAATTTGGTGCGGTCGAGAAGACTCGAACTTCCACGGGTGTTACCCCACAGCGACCTCAACGCTGCGCGTCTACCAATTCCGCCACGACCGCACTTGCCCTGGTGGGTGAGGGGCTAATACCCACCCTTTGCAGGGAAGTGAAGCGAAAAATTCATCGATTTCACATTTTGTTGGCGGCGTCGCGCCGCCGTATCCGCGCCATCAGAAACAGCGCAATCACCAAGGCTGCGATCAAGCCTGTCGCAACGCTTATCTCGACCTGGGCCAGCAGTACTCTGTGCATAATCCGGCCCGGCAGAAGCGTCAGTGCCCCCGCGATTCCCAGCGCCCAAAACGCCATTCCGCGCATCGCCGCTGCATGCCCCTGAAAATCCCCAGCCCAAGCGGCGCGCAGGCCGCTCCACAATCCCAGAAAAGTCAGAACCGACAAGAGGTGGATGGGTGAAAACGGCCCCATCACCTCAAAACCTGTGATCCAAAAAGAAGACCCCGCAGTCACGCCCATCGCCAACACCCAGCAATAGCCCAACCTCTTATGCCACGCCCCGCGCCGGCGCGGCATAATTTGCACCGGCGCCAAACAGATCGCAACAACGGCGGCGACCACGTGAACATGCGTGGCGAAAGACGCCTCAATCAATGGAGTTAACGTTGCCATTCAGACTTATCCCTGCGTAAACAAATGTCACGACATCTGATGGCAACCTCCCCCGCTCCGGACCAGCGCCGGTGCGTGAACTGAAGGAAAATCGCGTGACCGACACGCCTCTGCACTTGGCGAAGCGTGAATTGCAGCGCCTGCTGACCAGCCCCAAAGTCTGGATTGGCGTCTTGGCGGTGGGCCTGATCGCGGGGTTGTCCGGTCCATTCGGAACCATCGACCACCTGTCGCCCCTCCCGCGCCTGATCTATTGGATCCTTCTCTCCGCTTCGGCCTTCTTTGTCGGCTCCGGCGTTGGCACCTTCGTGCACAGCGCTCTGCGTCCGCGCCTTCCGGATCTTGTGACGACGCTTGCGGCCGGGCTGTGCGTGGGCATCGTACTGACGGCGATTCTTGCGGCGATCAATCGTGTCATCTTTGGCATTTCGCCTCTGGATCCAGAACATCTGCTCGGCACGTTTGCCAATGTCGGCGTGATCTCTCTGATCGTCACTGTCGCCTTTGTCGCTTTTGACCGTCTGGACGAAACCCCTGACGACACACCGGAAACACCCCGCCCTGCCGATGCCCTTCTACGCCGCCTTCCGCTGGAAAAACGCGGCCCCCTGCTGTCCCTAAGCGCGACAGATCATTATGTTGAGGTCACAACCCCCAACGGCAGCGATCTGGTCCTCATGCGCCTGAGCGACGCCATCGAACTGGCCACCGGCGTGGACGGCCTGCAAGTGCACCGCTCTCACTGGGTGGCACGCGCCGCGGTTGCGGGAACTCGCCGCGATAACGGTCGCTTGATGCTGCGTCTCACCGACGGGCGTGACATTCCCGTCAGCCGCACCTATGTCTCAGCGGTCAAAGATGCAGGGCTAACTTCGGAGTAACCCCATGGTGGAATGGATCATCACCGACGGTCTAACCGACTACGACACCGCCGTGACCTTCATGGAGGCCCGCGCCGAGGCCATTCACAATGGTGAAGCGGACGAGTGCATCTGGCTGGTAGAACACCCGCCGCTCTACACCGCGGGCACGTCCGCGCGTATCGAAGACCTGAAAGATCCCGACCGTTTCCCGGTCTATGGGTCCAAACGCGGTGGGCAATATACCTATCACGGTCCGGGCCAGCGAGTGGCTTATGTGATGCTTGATCTCAACAAACGCGGCAAGGATGTGCGCCTCTTTGTGCAAATGCTTGAAGAGTGGGTGATTGCAACGCTGGCAGAATTCAATCTGCGCGGCGAGATCCGCGACGGGCGTGTTGGCGTCTGGGTCGAACGCGACGACAAACCGCTGACCGTCGCCGGCCATAAAGCGGAGGATAAGATTGCCGCCATTGGTATTCGCCTGCGCAAATGGATCAGCTTCCACGGCATCTCGATCAACGTCGAGCCTGACCTCAGCCATTTTGACGGCATCGTACCCTGCGGGATCACCGACTACGGGGTGACCTCTCTGGTGGATATGGGCCTGCCGGTGACGATGCATGATCTGGACAGTGCGCTGCAAAAAACCTTTGCCGAACGGTTCTCCTGAAGGTCCGGTTTTCCGCGCAACACGTTAACGGCACCCTGCTTTATGGCACCGTCGGCGCCGTGCGCGGCAACCTCGACACGGGGGCTGGCAGCGTATCTGACAACGGCGTTGCCTATGGCATCGACGTCGAACGCGCCATCGCCAGCAACTGGACCGTCGGTTTTGAGATCCAGCAAAGCGAGTACAGCAACATCAATGGCGGCAGCAATTTGAAAGACACAGCCGCCACGTTGCGTGTGAACTCCCGCTTCTGAACGAACCAAAACCCGGGCGGAACGATCCAGGGGCGCCTCTTTCAGGCGCTCTTTTTTATGCTACACTCCGAAAATTCCCTCCGAGGGCGGACAGATTGTCGCCTTCCCAGTTTTTCGCGTTCCTTCCTGCGTTTGACTGCTAAACTGCGCACCACAGGACCGCGACGAAACATTATTCCAGCTTTAAAAGGTCAGAGACATGAAATCCGTATTTGCTATCGCTGCTGCATCACTCGCCCTCTCCGCTCCGGCATTTGCCGAAGGCGACGCTGAGGCCGGCAAAAAAGGCTTCAACAAATGCAAAGCCTGCCACGCCATCGTTGATGCCGAAGGCAACGTGCTCCTTAAAGGCGGCAAAACCGGTCCCAACCTTTATGGCGTTGTTGGCCGCGTTGCCGGGTCCGAAGACTTCAAATATGGCTCGGGCCTGAAGGACGCCAACGCTGCCGGCTTTGTCTGGACCGCCGAAGAGATCGTGGCCTATTCGGCTGATCCGAAAAAATGGCTGTCTGGCCAAGGCTTCGCAGCCAAATCCAAAATGAGCTACAAGCTCAAAAAGGGCGGCGAAGATATCGTTGCATTCCTGATCTCCGTAGGTCCAGAAATGCCAGCCGAAGACGCCGCATCCGAAGAGACCACCGAAACTACCACTTCGGACTAAGTCCCGGCTTCCGTCACCCACATCATTACCGCGCCCATCTCAATATCTCTGAGGTGGGCGTTTTTCGTTTTCGGGATGGGGTCAGCGCGCTAGTCTCACCGCTATCAAGCAAGGATCAAGACCATGATCACAACGCCACGACTCAAACTCCGCCGCGCCCAGGCCGGTGACCTTGACGATCTGCACCGCATTTTGTCCAACCCCGACGCGATGCGCTATTGGGACACCCTGCCTCATGTCGATAAAGCACAGACCAAGGCGTTTCTGGATGCCACCATCCACGCACCACCCGATCAAAGCGATGATTTTATGCTTGAACATCAGGGGCGGGTAATCGGCAAGGCGGGATGCTGGAGAATTCCGGAAATCGGCATCATCCTGCATCCCGACTATTGGGGCAAAGGTCTCGCAAGCGAGGCCCTGTCTGCCGCTATTCTCCACGTCTTTGACACTCTGCCCGTGGAAAGCCTTACCGCTGACGTTGATCCAAGAAACACTGCATCTTTGACATTGCTCAACCGCTTTGGGTTTGTCGAAACCGGCCGTGCTGAAAAGACGGTCCTTCTTGGCAACGAATGGTGTGACAGCGTCTATCTCGAACTGCGCCGCCCGTCATAACCCCACGCCGCCGCGCTCGCACATTCACCCATCTCGTTTGTCCAAAGCCTCGCCTCGCATCATCCCCATCAACTCCGTGCCGGGCATCGCGTCTTGCGAATACCCAAAGGTACCCTGCCCCAAAACCTCGGCAGCAGCCTTCTGCAACGCACCATATGCAGCCCGCGCCATCGACCCGCCCACGCTGATCCGCGCCACACCTGCCTCTTGCAGCTCGGTCACCGAATACAACGGCGCGCGCAGTCCCATCACAACGTTCACCGGCTTTTCAACTTCAGCACAAACCGTCCTGATCGCATCCAGATCGGGCAACGCCGGTGCATAAAGAACATCCGCACCCGCCTCACCGTAAGCCTGCAATCGTGCAATCGTGTCCCTCAGATCAGGCCGCCCGACAAGGTAGTTCTCCGACCGCGCCGTCAAAACAAACCCAACCTCCCGCGCCGCTTCTGCCGCCGCCGCGACACGGTTCGCCGCCTCTGCAATCTCGTAAACGCCGCCGTCCGGCCCGCCGGTCACATCCTCGATTGAGCCCCCCGCCAAACCGACGCCAGCCGCCAGTCGCACGGTTTCCGCGCAAACCTCAGGCGCAGGCCCGAAGCCATCCTCAAGGTCTGCCGAGACCGGCACATCAACTGCCGCCACAATCGCCGCCGCGTTTTCAAGAATCATCGCCCGCGACACAGCCGCCACCCCGTCCCGGTACCCTGCACTGACCGCACAGCCCGCGCTTGTTGTGGCCAACGCCGCGAATCCCATCTGCTCCAGTATCCGCGCCGACCCTGCATCCCATGGGTTGGGCATCACAAAACCCGCGCCCATTTTATGCATTTTGTGGAATCGGCCCGTTCTGGCCCTCTGCAATTCCGAATTCTCGCCCATTTCACCCTCCCTGACTGGCTTCCATCCCATCAAATCAGAACAAACAGGAAACAAACACCCCCTGCGACACCTTGTAAATTGACCGAACCCCGGTGGGGTGCGACACTTTTTTTTGATCTGCGTCAAATACGGAGATTGCGACTGCGCTCCGTAGTCCCTAAAAACAGCCCGGAATGGGCGTCGGCAAGAATCCGCGCGCCCCAGAAATGTATCAACAGGAGGCGAGGCATGGCAGACGCAGCCATTCAAGGCCACGAACATCATGACGAGCGCAGCTTCTTCACTCGCTGGTTCATGTCCACCAACCACAAAGACATCGGTCTGCTTTATCTGGTCGTGTCGGCACTGGCCGGTTTCATCGCGGTGTTTTTCACCGTTCTGATGCGCATGGAGCTTATGGAGCCCGGCGTTCAATATATGTGTCTGGAAGGCGCGCGCTTCCTGAGCCTCGGCGCAGGTGACGGCCCCTGTACTCCAAACGGCCACCTCTGGAACGTTCTGATCACCTACCACGGTGTGTTGATGATGTTCTTCGTGGTGATCCCTGCGCTGTTCGGCGGCTTTGGCAACTACTTCATGCCACTGCAAATCGGCGCGCCGGATATGGCCTTCCCTCGCATGAACAACCTGTCGTTCTGGCTCTATGTGGCTGGTACATCGCTCGGTGTGGCTTCGATGCTTGCGCCAGGCGGCAACGGTCAGTTGGGTTCTGGCGTGGGCTGGGTGCTTTATCCGCCGCTGTCCACGTCCGAAGGCGGCATGTCCATGGACCTCGCCATCTTCGCTGTGCACGTCTCTGGTGCCTCGTCGATCTTGGGCGCGATCAACATGATCACCACCTTCCTGAACATGCGCGCACCGGGCATGACGCTCTTCAAAGTGCCGCTGTTCTCATGGTCGATCTTCGTGACCGCATGGCTGATCCTTCTGGCTCTGCCGGTTTTGGCTGGCGCCATCACCATGTTGCTGACCGACCGCAACTTCGGCACAACCTTCTTTGATCCTGCCGGTGGCGGTGACCCGATCCTTTATCAGCACATCCTGTGGTTCTTCGGTCACCCCGAAGTCTACATCGTGATCCTGCCGGGCTTTGGTATCATCTCGCACGTGATCGCTACCTTCTCGCGCAAGCCTGTCTTTGGTTACCTGCCAATGGTTTGGGCGATCATCGCGATTGGTGCTCTGGGCTTCGTCGTGTGGGCGCACCACATGTACACCGTTGGCATGTCGCTGACACAGCAGTCCTACTTCATGCTCGCCACGATGGTCATTGCGGTCCCGACAGGGGTCAAGATCTTCAGCTGGATCGCCACCATGTGGGGCGGCTCGATCGAGTTCAAAACCCCAATGCTCTGGGCCTTCGGCTTCCTGTTCCTGTTCACCGCTGGCGGTGTAACCGGCATCGTGCTGTCACAAGCCGCTGTGGACCGCTACTACCACGACACCTACTACGTGGTTGCGCACTTCCACTACGTGATGAGCTTGGGTGCTGTTTTTGCCATCTTCGCCGGTATCTACTTCTACTTTGGCAAGATGACGGGTCGTCAGTATCCTGAATGGGCCGGCAAACTGCACTTCTGGACCTTCTTCATCGGTGCAAACCTGACCTTCTTCCCACAGCACTTCTTGGGTCGTCAGGGCATGCCACGCCGCTACATCGACTATCCGGAAGCCTTCGCTTACTGGAACAAGATCAGCTCTTATGGCGCGTTCCTGTCCTTTGCATCTTTCGTGTTCTTCTTCGGCATCGTGATCTACTCACTGCTGCGCGGCGCGAAAGTGACCGAGAACAACTACTGGAACGAGTATGCGGACACTTTGGAATGGACTCTCCCGAGCCCGCCCCCAGAGCACACCTTTGAAATCCTGCCAAAGCAGGAAGACTGGGACAAAGGCCACTCGCACTAAAGAGCGGTCTCATACCAAAATCAAAGAGGCCCCGGAGCATCACCGCCCCGGGGCCTTTTCTTTTCCAACTCTGTGCCGTCATGCCTGATTTCGCCAAGATCAAAGCCTCAACCAACACTGTCTATGACCGACAGGCCACCACCTGGGACGCCAATCGCAACAAAGACTTGCACGAACGCCCATGGATCGACCGGCTGTTGGCCGGCCTGCCCACTCCCGCCCGCTTGCTTGATCTCGGCTGCGGCTCCGCCCGCCCGATCGGCCAATATATCGCAAACCTTGGGCATCACCTCACAGGCATCGACGCCAGCCCCACCATGATTGCACTGGCCCGGAAAAATGTGCCCACCGCCAACTTCCATCAAATGGACCTAACAGCGCTCAGCCTCACAGGCACCTTCGACGCCGTGCTCAGCTGGGACGGTACATTCCACCTTTCTGTCGCAGAACAACGCGCCCTTCTCCCTCAGCTTGCCGGCCTGACCGCCCCCAAGGGAAACCTGCTCCTGACCATCGGACACGGCGAAGGCGAGGTCACCGGCACTGTGGCAGGCGAAACCGTCTACCACGCCTCTCTACACCCGGCCGAATACATCCAAACACTGACCCGACTCGGCTTTGAATCCGTAACCTACACAGCCGACGACCCAACGACGTACGGCCACCACATCCTGCTCGCCACCAACAAGACAACTGCCACATGACACCCGCCCCCTCTTCCTTTTGCCACAAGTATCCCGGGGTGAATTGCCTACTGGGCAAGAGGGGCCGGCCCCTTCCCGCCGAAAGATCCGCCTGATGCCGCACCGCTGGACAGACACGCCCACGCCCGACAAACCGGTCCTAATCCTCTGGCCGCACCGCTCGTTGCCCCGTCGCGGCTTTGCAGCGATGATCCTCTTCGCCTTCACGATGGGCACCATCCCGCTCTACGGGCTTCTGGGCACCATCTTCTTCTGGACCATCCTGCCGTTCATCCTTGCGATGGTGGCCGCTCTTTGGTGGGGCTTGGAACGCTCCTACAAAGACGGCGACATAATCGAAGAACTCCGCCTGACGGGTGACACCTTGCACCTCATCCACAGCCCAGCAAAAGGCGCGCCCAAAAGCTGGGACTGCAACGTCTATTGGGTGCGCGTTGACATGCATGTCTCCGGCGGCCCCGTGCCTCACTACGTCACACTTTCCGGAAATGGCCGCACCGTAGAAATTGGCGCCTTCCTGTCAGAAGACGAACGCAAACTGCTTTTCACAGAACTCACCGACTTTCTAAAACGCACCGCCTGAGCAACCCGACATTTCTGCCGCCACGTCGCTGCCGACGATTTTCTCCGCAATCTGGCGCCACACCGCTAGGCTGTCCCTGAGGACCGGTCATTCACGGAGGACACCATGCCCGTTTCAATGCAAGTACTTTACCCAGTTGCCGAAGGCACCACCTTTGATCACGACTACTACGCGACAACCCATATGGGCCTCGTGGCCGAACACATGGGCCCGCACATCACCTCTGCTCAGGCCAGCAAAGGCCTCGGCGGCGGCGGCCCCGACGTGCCAGCACCCTACCATGTCATCGCGACGATCGTTTTCCCGGATCAACCCTCAATGGATGCGGCCATGGCAGCTTCCGGCCCAGTGATGGCGGACGTGCCAAACTTCACAAACATCCGCCCCACAGTGATGATCGGTGAAGTGCTCGGCTGATCAATACGGGAACGACATGCCCGTCCCCACGCCAAACTCACATCCGAGCATTGAGGGGCGGACTACTCCGGATCTGTAGGCACAATCCGCTGATAGAGATGCCACGTGGTATGACCCAGAACGGGCAACGTTACGACCAGCCCCAAAAATGCCGGCACGAGCGAAAGCAAAATGGTCAGCGATACAATCGCTGCCCAACACAGCATGATCACAGGATTTTCCGTAACCGCACGCACCGATGTGATCATGGCGGACACAAAATCGATCTGTCGATCAAGCAGCATCGGCATGGCAACGACTGTCACCGAAAACAGCGCCGCCGATAAGAAAGCCCCCGCACAAGTGCCGATGGCAAGGAAAGTCCACCCTTCCGGCGTGAAAAAGACGGCCGTTACAAACCCGTCAAAGCCCGAGAACGACACATCTTTGAGGATGATCGCCAGCCACAACCGTATCTGGTAAATCCACACCCAAAATACGAACAAAGTGACAAAAGCCATCCAGCCCAACTCTCGTTTGCGCTGATTGGCCATCACGGTGAGGATATCTGTCCAGCCGAAAGACTCGCCCGCTTGCATGCGGCGCGACATCTCATAGAGGCCTGCCGCCGCAAATGGCGCCACCAATGGAAAGCCGACGATGGCCGGAATGATCATCCATATCTGCCCAAGCCACAGCAGGCTCCAGACAAACAGCAATCCGAATACCGCATAGAAGAGGCCAAAAAAGCCGCTCATGATCGGACGCGCCAGAAAATCTGCCACACCAGCCCTAAGAGCAAAAGCAATATCGCTGGCGCTCACCTGACCAACCTGCGGCAATGCCGGTGGCGCGGGCGTCTCTGTTGCGGCGGTCTCGGAGTTCTCGGGTTTGGATGTCATGGGCGCACCTCCTTGCAGATCGCGCCGCCGGTTGCGCTTGCCAACAAACGCTGCGGTTACGACGCCACTCTCCTCAGCTCAAAGGGTGCGCTGACAAGGGTTCAAGAGCAAGCCCGTCGTGTAAGTAAGCGCGCACAAAAGAAGGGGCACCGTTTGGCGCCCCTTTTCTGTGTTCTGCTACCAGTGCTTAGGCCATGCCGCCACGCACCAGCCCGTCAGCAATCCGCGCATAGGCCTGCGCCATCTCACTGTCGCCTGCAGCAATCGGTGTGCCACCGTCACCTGCCAGCCGAGTGTCCAGATCAATCGGCAAGGCACCCAGCAACGGCACACCCAGCTTCTCGGCCTCGGCAGCCACTCCGCCATGGCCAAAGATATGGGATTCATGTCCACACTTCGGGCAATGGAACAGGCTCATGTTTTCAATCAGCCCCAGCACCGGCGTTTTAAGCTGATCAAACATGCCCAACGCCTTTCGCGCATCCAAAAGCGCCACATCTTGCGGGGTGCTGACAACGATCGCGCCGGTCAGTTCTGTCTTCTGACACAGCGTCAATTGCACGTCGCCGGTGCCCGGTGGCAGATCCACGATCAACACGTCCAGATCGCCCCACTGCACTTGCGTCAGCATCTGCTGCAACGCGCCCATAAGCATTGGCCCACGCCACACCACGGGTTTGTCTTCCTCCAACATAAAGCCAAGCGACATGATCGTTACGCCATGAGCATGTA
This sequence comes from Shimia sp. Alg240-R146, assembly GCF_947331465.1. GTDB lineage: Bacteria > Pseudomonadota > Alphaproteobacteria > Rhodobacterales > Rhodobacteraceae > Shimia. The sequence goes on from NZ_CAMZOK010000003.1 coordinate 140,665, forward strand.
AAGGAATGATGGTTTTGCCGTCTGGACTAGCAGGGCGTTTGTTCACCCCCATCATGCGCGGCTGGCTTGGGCCATAAATATCCGCATCCAACAGTCCGACTTTGCGACCCTGCTTGGCCAAGGCCACCGCAAGATTTGACGACACTGTCGATTTGCCCACGCCACCTTTGCCAGACCCAACCGCCAGAATGCGATCCACACCGGCTACCTTCATCGGACCAGCTTGCGGCTTAGGATGCCCGCCAATTTTCAGACTCGGCGGCGCAGCAGCAGGCGCCGCAGCAGGCGCTGCCTGCCCGCCGGAATGTGCAGTCAACACCACCGACACCTCACTGACGCCGTCCATTGATGCCACCAAATCCTCCGCCGCCTGACGCAACGGTCCCATTTTCTGCGCGATCTCTGCGTTTGGCGCCTCGATCACAAATCGCACCACACCTTCCGTCACGGAAAGCGCCCGCACAAAATCATGCGACACAAGATCGCCACCATCCGGCAGAGAGATCCGACGTAACGTCGCAAGCACTGACTCTTTTGTTACCGCCACCATTTTCCTCACTTTCTGCATTGCAGCATACTTTTTAGGCACGCTCACTTTTACAATTTCTTCACAAATAGGCCTTTGTTTTCCGTATCTTGCCTAAATTGCTGCCTTTTCCAAGGTGACGCTACGTTCGTATTCCACTGACGCATAGCTGCTTTGCACAGCCGGGTATTGTGCACCTGCAGCAACACCCTATATCACCATCATCAAGACGAAACGAAACGAACACCGCACGATGCTCGAGGTATCAAGATGGCATATGTAACAAACACAAACACCGTGGCAACCGCCACCGAAGCCCGCGGCCTCTCGGTTCTGTTTTCGAACCTCGCAGAGAAATGGCGCCAATACCGCGTTTACCGCGAAACATACTCCGAGCTGATGGACCTGTCTGATCGCGATCTCGCTGATCTGGGCCTGAACCGCTCGATGATCCGCCGCCTGGCCATCGAGGCCAGCCGCGAGCACTAAAAATTTCGGGAAGCCGCTCCTCCCTCAGGCTTTCCAATTCAGCGATGGTGTCTCTCCTCCTCCCTGACATCATCGCAAGAACATCGGGCCCAAAGGCCCAACGGAATCAAGGTCTCCTCTCCTCCTCCCTGGAGATCTTGTGACTAGAGCGACGGCACCTCTCCTCCTCCCTGGTGTCGTCGCACCAGAACATCGGGCCACATGGCCCAACGGGATCAAGGGTTCCTCTCCTCCTCCCTGGAACCTTTGAGACTAGAGCGACGGCGCCTCTCCTCCTCCCTGGCGTCGTCGCACTACCAACATCGGGCCGATCCGGCCCACCGAGATCAGGGCCTTCCTCTCCTCCTCCCTGGAGGGCTTTGACACAAGAACGGCGGCGCCTCTCCTCCTCCCTGGCGCCGCCGTTTCTTTTTTCTCAAGGCTGTTTTCGGGGTCAGCTCCCCTATGTGTTAAGGCGTCAAAGACCCGCGCTCGGTCGCGCCTTTATCTTCTCGAACCACGCCTGCGAGGCCGCGTTTCCTTCAGGTATGCCTTGCTTCACGATCCGCGCAAAATCGCAGAATACAAACCCCGTGATATCGGCCATCGTGAAATCATCCCCCGCAAGGAACGCACTTTCCGACAACCGCGCCTCCAACGTATCAAAGAACCGTCCCAGCCGCAGAATGCCCCGCTCCGCCAACGCCGGAATCTGCGCGTAATCCACTGCCCCCGGCAACGCCCGCCCCTTCAGAGCAGGCGTCGAATTGCGCAACGCCTCTGCGATGGCCATGCCCGCATGAAACTCGCAGATCGCGTTCCACATCAACACTTTGCCCTTCTCATCAGGCGTCACGCCCATCAACGGCGGCTCAGGGCACATCGCTTCCAAATAGCCCGCAATGGCGATGTTTTCGGTCAGCGGTGCACCCTCATCTGTCACAAGAACCGGCACGGTGCCATGAGGGTTGATTGCTAAAAATTCGGGCTTCCGGTGCGCATCGTGGCGCAAATCCACCTGCTGCACCTCCACATCAATGCCCTTTTCGGCCATAAACATGCGCGCGCGCCGCGGGCTGGGCGCTGTGGAACAGTCGTAAAAGATCATGAAGGCCTCCTCTGGTTGCTCCCAGCCAACGCCGCAAGCGGCAAACTGTCAATCAGATCACCCCCGTCTGACGCCTCGTCAAAGCGTCCGCCCGCCAGTAAACGAAAGCCGCTTCCTCTTGCCAAAAATATCCTGGGGGAGCGCCAGCTTGCTGGCGCGGGGGCAAAGCCCCCCTAGCTATTCAAAAAATCGACCTCAAAACGGAACATCACCCGGCGCAGTCACAAATCGTGCGACAACTTTTTTCTCGCCCGCTTTCTCAAAATCCACGGTCAGCTTGTCACCCTCGATATCGGTCACCACGCCATAGCCAAATTTCTGGTGAAACACCCGATCATCAACGGTGAAACTGCTCACCGCTGTCAAATCTATTGCCGCGGCTTTGCTTTCCTTGGGTTGGCTGGTGCCATAGTGCCCGCTGCGCGATTGCATCCGCTTCCAACCGGGCGAATTATAGACATTCGCGTCCGCAACTTTCGCCTCAAGCCCCGACGACATGCCGCCGCCGCCTCCGCCACCGGTATGCCCGTAAAGGCCAGGAGGCGTGAGTACTTCAACGTTGTCTTCGCTCAGTTCATCAATGAACCGGCTTGGCATCTGGCTTTGCCACTGCCCAAACACACGCCGGTTGCCGGCAAAGGAAACCGTGCAGACTTCTTCGGCCCGCGTGATGCCCACATAGGCCAACCGCCGCTCTTCCTCGAGCCCTTTAAGGCCGCTTTCGTCCATCGACCGCTGGCTTGGAAACAGCCCGTCTTCCCACCCCGGCAAGAATACGGCAGGGAACTCAAGCCCCTTGGCGCCGTGCAGGGTCATAATGGTAACTTTTTCATCACCATCATTGTCGTCCCGATCCATGATCAGGCTGACGTGCTCCAGAAATCCCTGAAGATTGTCAAAGCTTTCCAATGCCTTGACCAACTCCTTAAGGTTTTCAAGCCGCCCCGGCGCTTCCGGCGTTTTGTCGTTCTGCCACATAGCGGTGTATCCCGCCTCATCCAGAATGACCTGCGCCAGCTCAACATGGCCAAGCTCTGGCTGGCCCTCTTGAAGACGCGTCGCCTGCACTGTGGCGCCATCATCAATCACGGCATCGTCGTCCAAAGCCACCCCGACAACCGGCGCAGCCCCCTGCCGACGCCAGCGGTCCACACCATCCAGCAAGATCGCCAGTTCCTTGGCCCCTTTGCCGCCGATGCCTTTTTCTTCGATCAAAATGCGTGCGCCTTCCAAAAGGCTCACCCCATTGGCCCGCGCGCAGGTCTGGATTTTCTGCTGTGCCACATTGCCAAGGCCCCGCTTGGGCGTGTTCACAATCCGCTCAAATGCCAGATCGTCTTCCGCACTCACAACCAGCCGGAAATAGGCCATCGCATCGCGAATTTCGAGCCGCTCGTAAAACCGCGGCCCGCCAATCACACGATAAGGCAGGCCAATCGTCAGAAAGCGATCTTCAAAGGCGCGCATCTGATGGCTTGCCCGCACCAAAATCGCCATATCCTCCAGCGACTTGCGCTCCATGCCGCGTGTGCCGCGCTGCATCGCTTCAATCTCTTCGCCAACCCAGCGCGCTTCTTCCTCGCCATCCCAATGGCCGATCAAACGCACTTTCTCGCCGTCGTCCGCCTCCGTCCAAAGCTCCTTGCCTAGCCGGTTTTCATTGCCGCGAATGACTGAACTCGCCGCCGCCAGAATATTGCCCGTCGAGCGGTAATTCTGCTCAAGCCGAACCACATGCGCGCCCTCGAAATCTTTCTCAAAGCGCAGGATGTTGCCCACCTCGGCCCCGCGCCAGCCGTAAATCGACTGATCATCGTCGCCCACGCAGCAGATGTTTTTGTGCCCCTGCGCCAACAGGCGCAGCCACAGATACTGCGCGACGTTGGTATCCTGATACTCGTCGACCAAAATATAGCGGAACCAGCGCTGATACTGCGCAAGCACATCGGGGTGTTGCTGAAAAATTGTCACCACATGCAGCAGCAAATCGCCAAAATCACAGGCATTCAGCTCTTTCAAGCGCACCTGATACTGCGCATAAAGCTTGCCGCCGCGATGGTTATATGCCCCTGCATCCGCCGCCGACAGCTTCTCCGGCGTCAGCGCCTTGTTCTTCCAGCCATCGATCAACGACGCCAGCTGACGCGCCGGCCAACGCTTGTCGTCAATATTGGCGGCGGACACCAACTGCTTGAGCAGGCGCAGCTGATCGTCCGTGTCCAGAATGGTGAAATTGCTCTTTAACCCCACCAGTTCCGCATGGCGCCGCAAAAGCTTCACACAGATTGCGTGGAACGTGCCAAGCCACGGCATGCCCTCAATCTGATGGCCCAGCATGTTGCCCACGCGGGTCTTCATCTCTTTGGCGGCCTTATTTGTAAACGTCACCGCCAAAATCTCATTTGGCCGTGCCTTGTTCATATTGAGTAGATGCACAATCCGCGCCGTCAACGCCTTGGTCTTGCCCGTGCCAGCGCCCGCCAGCATCAACACCGGCCCGTCCATTTGCTCCACCGCTTCGCGCTGCGCTGGGTTCAGCTCGTTCAGGTATGGCATCGGCCGCGCCATCATCGCGCGGGCCGACAGGGATGCGCCTTCGAAGGCGGCGAATTCATCGTCAAAACTGCTCATGACCGGCAATCTATCGCGCCAAATCCGCGATTGAAAGTTCTCTTTATGTTCACTTGGCTTGTAAGTCAGATACTGCTTTCATGTAATCAGGAGAGAGCTTTTGGGTAAATCAAATTACATAGGCGGACATTCGACAATCTCGCGGACCGGAGCCTGGGGAACCTGGGATCCAGCGGAGGAGAAGAAAAAACCAAAGAAGGCAAAGGCTAATTCACCGTCGACGTCCAATGAAAGAACCGCAAACTCAGTTAAAGTATCCAAAAAGCAGCGCAGACTCGACGCTCAAAAAGCAAAGCAAAAACTAATGGACAATTTCGCAATGAGATGCGCTCTAGCTGAGATCCACAACAAACCTCGACCGGATCAACCCAGCGGCCTAAGACTAAAACGTAAACACACTAAGCGGATCGCCAAATTTGAAGAACGAGTGATAGAATGGCGGAAGAAGTTCTCTTGGAAGGCTTCCGACCAATAATGAATCTGCACGCCAAATACCCCGCACTCAGCGACCTTCGCGCCAAGGCACAACGCCGAATCCCCAAATTCGTGTGGGAGTATCTCGACAGCGCCACCGGAGAAGAGCGCACCAAGGCCCGCAACCGCGCCAAGCTGGACGACATCCTGTTCAATCCCTCAATTTTGCACGGCGACATCACACCCGACACCACAACCACGCTTTTGGGTCAGCGCTATCCGCTGCCGGTCGGCATGGCCCCGATAGGCATGTCCGGCCTGATGTGGCCCGACGCTGAGTTTTCGCTCGCCCGCGCCGCCGCCACAGCAAATGTGCCATATTGCATCTCGACTGTCGCAACCAAGACACCCGAAGAGATGGCGCCACACATTGGCGAAAACGCGTGGTTCCAGCTGTATCCACCCCGCGACGAAGGCATCCGCAAAGACCTCCTGTCCCGCGCCAAAACTGCCGGATTTTCCACATTGGTTCTGACTGTCGACGTGCCCATCGCCAGCCGCCGCGAACGTCAGGTGCGCTCGGGCCTGACAACGCCCCCCCGTTTGACCCCCCGCTTGCTGGCACAAGTGGCAATGCGTCCGGCTTGGGCTTTGGCCACCGCGCGCGCCGGCATGCCCCGCATGAAGCTGATTGACGACTATGCCGAGGAGGTCAGCGGCCTCAGTTCCACCGCGCACGCAGGCTATCTTCTGCGCACCTCGCCGGATTGGGATTACCTCAAATGGCTGCGCGATCATTGGGACGGCCCGCTTGTGGTCAAAGGCGTGATGCGGCCTGATGACGCCAAACGCCTCACGGCCACAGGCGTTGACGCACTTTGGCTGTCCAATCACGCAGGCCGTCAATTCGACGCAGCTCCTGCGCCCATTGAGGTCCTGCCAGCCGTCCGCGCGGTCACCGACTTGCCACTGATCGTCGACAGCGGCTTTGAAACCGGCTTGGACATCCTTCGGGCGTTGGCTTTGGGTGCCAACTTTGTCTTTATGGGACGCGGATTCCACTACGCAGTTTGCGCCTTGGGTGAAACCGGCCCCGCGCATCTTCTCGATATTCTGGCCAAAGACCTGGAGGCCAACATGGGCCAGCTGGGTGCGAGAACTTTTGCCGATGTGCCGGCCGCATTGGTGACGTAGGCGGGCCGGGCTATTCCGCTGTCAAATCCTTCGGCATTGCGTCAAACGCCACCTGCGCTGTAACCACCGGCAATCCAGACGTGATCCAGCCCGTGCCGCGCGGTCCGCCAACCATACCTTCGGTCACATCCAGAACGCCCTCGATGCCGTTCTGCGCTAACGCTTGCATCAAACGCCCTGTGCGGTTGCCCGTCCGGCAGATGATCGCCACCTTGCGTCCGGGATTGCGGTCAATCACCGCCATCAACCAGCCGCCAAAGTCCTGATGCCGCATGTCCAGTGGCCAGGCGCCTTCGGCGACGCCGGTTTCCTGCCACTCCTGCGGCGTGCGCACATCAATCAAAATCAATTCGCCAGAGGCGAGCGCTTTGCTGGCCGCTCCGGCACTCAAAGTTTCCACCTCAGCGCGCGCGCCAATTGGGAAACCCAAAGCAGCAGCAGCCATCACAAAAACACGACGAGTCAGCATAAACACATTCCAATTATTGCGTATGTTTTTTGCCATGCAGGGCATTAATGCGCAAGGCACTCACCTGCGAAAAAATCGACCAAGTTACAATAGTACCCAAATCAACGACTTTCAGCACGATTCAGTCTCGGCACCACCGTGTTATCGCTGACACCTATAGGCACGCCTTCAAATGTAACACAAATCTTACAAATACGGGTCTCTGGGTATTGCGCTGCATTGCGGCGAACGGCTAGCAATTCGCGCAAACACCGACAGAGCCACAAAGGGGGAAGCCTGCCGATGCCCGATTTCCAAAAGATCCTGATCGCCAACCGCGGCGAAATTGCCATCCGCGTCATGCGTGCCGCGAACGAGATGGGCAAAAAGACGGTCGCCGTCTTTGCCGAAGAAGACAAACTTGGTCTGCACCGCTTCAAAGCCGACGAAGCATACCGCATCGGTGAAGGCATGGGGCCCGTTGCCGCCTATCTCTCGATCGAGGAAATCATCCGCGTCGCCAAAGAATGTGGCGCCGACGCGATCCACCCCGGCTACGGCCTGCTGTCGGAAAACCCTGACTTCGTGGATGCCTGCGCCGCCAATAACATCACCTTCATCGGCCCCAAAGCCGCAACCATGCGCGCCCTTGGTGACAAAGCCTCAGCCCGCAATGTTGCGGTCGAGGCCGGTGTGCCCGTCATCCCTGCCACCGAAGTGCTCGGCGACGACATGGACGCCATCAAGAAGGAGGCCGCCGAAGTTGGCTACCCTCTGATGCTCAAAGCCTCCTGGGGCGGCGGTGGCCGCGGCATGCGACCCATTTTCTCCGAAGATGAAGTTGAGGAGAAAGTCCTCGAAGGCCGCCGCGAAGCCGAAGCTGCTTTTGGCAACGGCGAAGGCTATCTGGAAAAGATGATCACCCGCGCCCGCCACGTCGAGGTGCAAATCCTTGGCGACCAGCAGGGCAACATCTATCATCTGTATGAACGCGACTGTTCCGTTCAGCGCCGCAACCAAAAGGTCGTTGAACGCGCGCCGGCACCGTATCTCTCTGAGGCACAGCGCGAGGAAATCTGTGAACTGGGCCGCAAAATCTGCGCCCATGTGAACTACGAATGCGCCGGCACCGTCGAATTCCTGATGGATATGGAAACCGGCAAGTTCTACTTCATCGAGGTGAACCCCCGCGTGCAGGTGGAACACACCGTAACTGAGGAAGTCACCGGCATCGACATCGTTCAGGCCCAGATCCTGATCGCCGAAGGAAAATCGCTGGCCGAGGCCACCGGCAAATCCAGCCAGTATGACATCCGCCTCAACGGTCACGCGCTGCAAACCCGCGTCACCACCGAGGACCCGCAGAACAACTTCATTCCGGACTATGGCCGCATCACCGCTTATCGCTCAGCGACTGGCATGGGCATCCGTCTCGATGGTGGAACCGCTTACGCTGGCGGCGTCATCACCCGGTTTTATGACTCGCTTCTGACCAAAGTCACCGCCCACGCTCAAACACCGGAGAAGGCGATCAAGCGCATGGACCGCGCGCTGCGTGAATTCCGTGTGCGGGGCGTGTCGACCAACATCTCTTTTGTCGAAAACCTGCTGAAACACCCGACGTTTCTAAACAACCAGTATACGACAACCTTCATCGACCAGACGCCGGAACTGTTCAAATTCGCCAAACGGCGTGACCGCGGCACCAAGGTTTTGACTTACATCGCCGACATCACCGTCAACGGCCACCCCGAGACAACTGACCGTCCCGCGCCCGCCGCTGACATGAAAACGCCGATTGCACCTGCCAAAAAAGCCGCGCCTGCATATGGCACGCGCAACCTGCTTGAGGACAAAGGCCCGCAGGCTGTGGCCGACTGGATGAAAGCGCAGAAACAACTGCTCTTGACCGACACCACCATGCGCGACGGCCACCAGTCCTTGCTCGCCACCCGCATGCGCTCGATCGACATGATCAAGGCGGCACCGACCTATGCCGCCAACCTGCCGCAGCTGTTCTCGGTGGAATGTTGGGGCGGCGCGACCTTTGATGTGGCATACCGCTTTTTGCAGGAATGCCCATGGCAGCGTCTGCGCGATCTGCGCGTGGCCATGCCCAACCTGATGACACAGATGTTGCTGCGCGCCTCCAACGGCGTCGGCTACACCAACTACCCCGACAACGTCGTGCAGGAATTTGTCCGCCAAGCGGCCGAAACCGGCGTCGACGTATTCCGCGTGTTTGATAGCCTCAACTGGGTCGAGAACATGCGCGTCGCGATGGATGCTGTGGTCGAGAGCGGCAAGGTCTGCGAAGGCACAATCTGCTACACCGGCGATCTTTTGGATCCAAACCGCGCCAAATATGACATCAACTATTATGTCTCGATGGCCAAAGAGCTTGAGGCTGCAGGCGCCCACATCCTTGGCCTCAAAGACATGGCCGGCCTGATGAAACCCGCCTCCGCTCGCGTGCTGATCAAAGCGCTCAAGGAAGAGGTCGGCCTGCCAATCCACTTCCACACCCACGACACTTCCGGCATTGCCGGCGCAACCATTCTCGCCGCCGCTGATGCTGGCGTAGATGCCGTTGACGCCGCAATGGATGCCTTCTCGGGGGGCACCTCGCAACCGTGCCTCGGCTCCATTGTTGAGGCCACACGCAACACCGACCGCGACACCGGCCTTGATATCAAAGCCGTGCGCGAACTGTCTGAATATTGGGAAGGCGTACGCGCCCAATATACTGCGTTTGAAAGCGGCCTCGCCGCGCCTGCCTCCGAGGTCTATCTGCACGAAATGCCCGGCGGACAGTTCACCAATCTCAAAGCTCAGGCCCGCAGCCTTGGCCTTGAGGAAAAATGGCACGAGGTCGCCCAGACCTACGCCGACGTGAACCAGATGTTTGGCGACATCGTCAAAGTGACGCCGTCGTCCAAAGTGGTCGGCGACATGGCCCTGATGATGGTCTCCCAAGGCCTCACCCGCGAAGAGGTCGAAAACCCCGACACCGACCTGTCTTTCCCTGACTCGGTGGTGGACATGATGCGCGGCAACTTGGGCCAGCCCCACGGCGGCTTCCCCTCCGCGATCATCGACAAGGTGCTTAAAGGCGAAAAACCAAACCTTGAGCGGCCCGGCAAACACCTTGCCCCCGTTGATCTCGAAGCCACCCGCGCCGAGCTGTCCAAAGAACTCGAAGGCTTTGAAGTCGATAACGAGGATCTCAACGGCTACCTGATGTATCCCAAGGTCTTCCTCGACTACATGGGCCGCCACCGCCAATACGGCCCAGTGCGCGCCCTGCCGACTCGCGCGTTCTTCTATGGGATGGAACCCGGCGAAGAAATCACCGCCGAAATCGACCCGGGCAAGACGCTAGAAATCCGGCTTCAAGCGATTGGCGAAACCGACGAGAACGGCGAGGTCAAAGTCTTCTTCGAACTCAACGGCCAACCCCGCGTGATCCGTGTGCCAAACCGTCTGGTCAAATCGTCCACTGCCACGCGCCCCAAAGCCGAAGTCGGCAACAAAAACCACATCGGCGCGCCGATGCCTGGTGTTGTCGCCTCGGTTGCCGTGACCGTCGGCCAAGAGATCAAAGAAGGCGACATGCTATTGACGATTGAAGCCATGAAAATGGAAACCGGCATCCACGCGGAGCACGACGCCACGGTCAAAACCGTACACGTCGGCCCCGGCGGTCAAATCGACGCCAAAGACCTGCTGATCGAGCTGGAATAAAACCCACTGGGTTTTGGTCCACAATCGGATCGCTAGACATAAGAACGCCGCCGGAGACCACCGGTGGCGTTTTTTCTTTTACTCGATGAAGCGCACCAGTTTTCGGTGAGGCCGCGGCGCGGTGACGCCACGCGATATCATGACGTCGAAGTCTCCACGATACGTCCGGCCACCAATCAACCACCACGCCTGAAATCAGAGCAGCCTTGATCTTACGGAAGTGAGATACAATAACATAACAATATACTGCGAATCTTTCAGTACGTTCCAACCGGAGACACCCCATGACCCTCAAATCCGCTCTTCTTTGCTCGACGATTATGTGCGTCGCAATGCCCGCCCTCGCGGAGGAAAAGCGCGAGCTTTCCGCCCATATGCACGGGCATGGGGCGCTGAATATCGCTCTTGAAGGCAGCCAGCTTATGATGGAACTGGAAGCTCCTGGCTTCGACATCGTTGGCTTTGAACATGCCGCCACGTCAGATGCCGACAAAGCCGCAATTGAAACGGCACTCGCGCAGCTTTCCAAACCGATGGACTTGATTTCCTTACCCGAAGGTGCAGCTTGCCAATTGAGTGAGGCGTCTGTGGACCTGCATGGCGAAGAAGATCAGGGGGAGGACCACCACGACGAGGAACATGAGCACGAGCACGATGATCACGGTAGTGAGGATCACGCGGATGACCATGATGACCATGATGACCATGATGACCATGATGACCATGATGACCATGATGACCACTCCGAAGGCGAAAGCCACTCCGAATTTCACGCATCTTACGAATTCACCTGCGATGACCCCTCAAAGCTGACCAAGATCGATTTGACCTATTTCAATGTCTTCCCAAATGCGGAAGAGTTGGAGGTGCAAGTCGTCACCGATGCAGGTGCCTCCAAAGTTGAAGCCTCCGCCGATATGCCGACGATCAAACTGAACTAGACCAGAGGACGCCCCCCTGCGAATGACCGCCGCTGTAGAAATCAACGACGTGACATTTACGTGGCGTGGTCGCACTTCGTTTTCGCTCGCCATACCGGAACTTTCGGTCACGGCGGGCGAAAAGCTGTTTTTGCTCGGCGAAAGCGGCAGCGGGAAATCCACACTTCTCAGTTTAATCTGCGGCATCAACACACCGGATCGGGGTATGATCTCGATTGGCGGGGTGTCTTTGTCTGATCTCAGGCCGGCTGCCCGCGACAAATTTCGCGCCGAGCACATTGGCGTCATCTTTCAGATGTTCAACCTTTTGCCCTACGCCTCCCCGCTGGAAAACATCCTTCTGCCGTTGTCCTTTGCGCCAGCGCGACGCGCTCAGGTCGACGTCCCCAAAGACGAGGCGATGCGCTTGGCGACGGCTCTGGGACTTCCAGAGGAAATGGTGACGCAGGCCAACACCACCGAACTCAGCATCGGCCAACAACAACGAGTGGCCGCCGCCCGCGCATTGATCGGAAAACCCAAGCTCATCATCGCAGATGAGCCGACCTCTTCTTTGGACGCCTCCACGCAAGAGGCCTTTATCAAGCTTCTTATGACCCAGACCGAGGACGCAGGCGCGACACTGATCATGGTGTCCCACGATCAACGCCTGTCCGCGCAATTTGATCGCAGCTTGGATCTGGCGCATGTGTCCCGGATCACGCGGGGGACACCATGATCCTCTTTCGCCTCGCCTTCAAATCCCTGCTCAGCCGAATTCTGACCGTCAGCCTGACTATTTTTGCGATCGCCCTGTCGGTTGCGCTGTTTCTCGGGGTGGAAAAAGTTCGAACCGGCGCCAAAGCCAGCTTTGCGGACACAATTTCCGGAACCGACCTGATTGTCGGGGCACGGTCAGGCGGTGTGCAACTGTTGCTCTATTCCGTGTTCCGCGTCGGAAATGCCACGAACAACGTCACTTGGCAAAGCTATCAGGACATCGCAAACCGCGACGAAGTCGAATGGATTGTGCCGTTGTCTCTGGGCGACAGCCATCGCGGATTTCGCGTCTTGGGCACAACGGCTGAATTTTTTGACCGCTACAAATACCGTGGTGGCCGAGACGTCCAATTCGTGGACGGTCTAGCGTTTGGCGACCTATTTGACGCCGTGATCGGCGCTGATGTAGCGGCCGCTTTGGACTACACCCTTGGCGACGAGATAATCGTTGCACACGGGATCGCGTCTTTCACCGAGCATGACGACAAACCTTTCAAAGTCTCAGGCGTTCTCAAGAAAACCGGCACCCCGGTAGATCGCACCGTCTTTGTCAGTCTGGAAGCGATCGAAGCCATTCACATCGACTGGCAAGGCGGCGGTCGTTCGCAAAACACAATCAGCGCCGAAGACGTGCGGCAGATGGAGTTAAAACCCAAAGCCGTCACAGCCGCCTTGGTTGGGGTCACTTCGCGACTCAAGATATTCGGTCTGCAACGCTGGGTGAATGAATACTCCGAAGAGCCCCTCTTGGCGATTTTACCCGGTGTTGCGCTCAGCGAGCTATGGAGCCTAATTGGCGTGGCTGAAACCGCTCTGGTCGGGGTTTCGATCATGGTCGTCATCACCGCGCTTCTGGGCATGGTGGCGATGATTTTCTCCGGCTTGAACGAGCGACGACGGGAAATGGCTTTGCTGCGCGCAATAGGCGCGCGGCCCCGAACGATCCTGATGCTTCTGACCACCGAGGCCGCTTTGATGAGCTTCGTGGCCGTTTTACTGGGCGTGACGCTGCTCTACACAGGATTGTTTGTTGCACGATCCCACATTGATGCTGCATTTGGACTGTATCTGGACATAACATGGCCCACGGCACGCGAATATATCGTCTTGGCGCTGGTTGTTGTGGCTGGAACGGCAGTGAGCTTGATCCCTGCCCTACGTGCTTACTTCCTGTCTCTCGCAGACGGGATGCAGGTGCGCAACTGACACGTTCAAAAAGGAAAACCATGCAGTCACGTCGCGCGTTTCTGGCCAAAATGGCCGCCACTGCCATCGTCGCAAATGTCTCGCCAGCAATGGCGCGCGACCTGCTGGAGTTGGATTGGGCAGATCTCATACCCGAAGGAGACACCGGACAGCTGATTGAACAACTGCGCGGGCTTGGTGTGGTACAACACAACCAGCTGTCCACAGGATTTGAACAACTGGAATCCAGCGGCGTAACAGACGCGTTTGACGGAAAAATCGTGCGTTTGCCCGGCTTCGTCGTCCCTTTAGATTTCAGCGCAAGCGGCGTGACAGAATTCATCCTCGCGCCATTCGTCGGGGCCTGCATTCACGTACCGCCCCCGCCGGCGAACCAACTTGTTCTGGTGAGCGCAAAAAAACCGTATGTGATGAAAGACATGTTTGATCCCGTAGAAGTCACGGGCGTATTTGGTACAAGTTCCAACCAAACCGAGCTTGCCGAGATAGGCTATACGATGATGTCCGCGAAAGTGCGCCTCCATCGGCCATAGCGCGCGATCAAATCCAAACCTGTACTTACGGACGGCCGTCCGTTACGGCAGGGGTGACGCAAACAAGACCAGTCGCAACTGGCATCGCCCCCTTGCAACTTCAGGAACCAAACATGGCGCAAAAAGCCACAATCTACAAAATTGAGCTTTCTGTCTCGGACATGGACCGTCACTACTATGACACCCACCGATTGACCGTCGCAAAGCATCCCTCAGAGACTGACGAGCGGTTGATGGTACGTGTTCTGGCATTTGCCCTGAATGCCCAAGAGGGCTTGGAAATGACCAAGGGACTGTCCACAGATGATGAGCCGGACGTCTGGAGAAAAAGCCTAAGCGGCGAGTTGGAGTTATGGATCGCTTTGGGGCTTCCGAGCGAAAAGATCGTGCGGCAATCCTGCGGCAAAGCCAAAAATGTAGTGATCTACAGCTACGGCGGCAGAACCGCCGAGATGTGGTGGGACAAACTCAAAAACAGCACCTCTAGGTTTGACAATCTCCGGGTTGTGAACCTGCCCGAGACCGCCACCTCTGATCTGGCAAAACTGGCGAGCCGCTCGATGAAGCTACAAGTGAACATTCAGGATGGCGATGTGATGGCCAGCGTCGATGACGGCATTGTTTACATCACGCCAATCGAGCTGAAAGGCGCCGCATCTCAGTAGAGCCGCAAGACGGCCCAAGTTCTTGTATTTCTTTGGCGCCCAGCGCTGAAGTCTTGGGCGTAAAAAGAGCGTCCTTCCTAACCGTTTTTAAAAACATCCTAGTTCCGGCAGACGAGACTCAAGAGCGCATTCAAGACGATTTGACCTTTCCGGTACCGCACGATTGACCATTGGCTCCATTGATCTCAGGTCATGGGACGATGGTCGGCTCCGCCGCGTTCAAGGTATCGCGCGCAAATCCCGCGGCGGCTTTGTATTTTGCCATAAAGTCTTCGCGCTCGACTTTGGCGATAACAGTGTCGATGTCGTCAAATTCCCCACCGCAGCGGTCGTTCACCATATTCAGAAGCCCAAACGGCCCTGCCCCGCGGTTGCGCAAAATCAGTTCTGAAACCGGCCCACACAGCACATCGTTATAAGCCGCCAGCGCCTGCACGCCGACACCGTGTTCCAGAAACATGGCGCCAAGGGTTCTCGCGTCAATAATCGCCTGACTGGCCCCGTTTGATCCGGTTGGATACATCGCGTGCGCCCCGTCCCCCATCAATGCCACAGGTCCGTCTACCCATGTGGGCACCGGATCGCGGTCGATCATAGGGTTTTCGTACGCCACGTCTGCCCCACGTATCATCGCGGGAACATCCAACCAGTCAAAAGTCCAATTCTCAAAATGATGGATGAAATCCTGCAATTCCACTTGCTTGAACCACCCCTTGGTTCTTCGGGACTCAGGATCCTCCTCAACGACTTCCGCAATCCAATTGACCAACGCCAGGCCGGTGTCCGGATCAGGGGGCGAAATCGGATAAATCACCATGCGTTGTGCATGTGTGCCAAGACCGACAAACGATGATCCGGTCCTCACCGGCTTGGCCCAAGATGTGCCCCGCCACATCACAGCGCCGCCCCAATGAATGTCTGGCTGATCGGGATGCATATGCGCCCGAATGGCGGAATGGATGCCGTCTGCTCCGATCAACACTGTGCCGGTTTCCCGCACTTCCTGTCCGTCTTTTTGAAGGACTAGCGTTGCGCGACCGTCGTCTTCGATCTCATACCCCGTCGCACGGTGGCCCAGCCGTACCGCGTCAGGGCCAGCAAGCTCTACAAACCGCCGATAGAGCGCCATGTGGAATTCACCGCGATGAACGGCGTATTGCGGCCAGTGATAGCCCGCCTCGGTGCCGCGCGCTTCTGCATAGATCTCCTGACCATTCTGCCCGACCAGCGCCCATTCCTTCACAGGAACGCCGATTTGATCCAGATCGGCAGCACCAAAGCCCAGATCATAAAGCTCGCGCACCGCGTTTGGTTGCAAATTGATCCCGACGCCAAGCGGCTTCAAATCGCGCACCGCTTCAAACACGACGCACTCAACGCCAATCTGATGAAGGGTCAGCGCAAGCGACAGCCCCCCGATGCCACTGCCTGCGATAAGAACTTTTTGCTGGGCCATCTGAAACTCCTGTTAGAATTACCCGTTTATCACAATGGACAATCAGGTCGACAGGGCGAGAGAGCGCAGCCCTTTTAGCAAACACAAGTGGCGCGACTGACCAGACCCGCCAATGTGACCTTAGCCCTCAAACCCCAGAAACCGCGCCGCGTTCTCCACCGGACGGCGACGGGAAACCACTGAATTGGCCACAAAATCCTCGTCTGGCCAGCCCAGCGCCACGCACGTCAAGATGACTTGATCCTCGGGGATCTGCGCCACTTCCCGCACAACAGGGCTTTGCATGATGCCCTGCCCGTTGATCACCGCACCAAGGCCGCGGTTCCACGCCGCGAGAACCAACCCATAGGTCATGGCACCGGTGTCAAAATGCGCAATCGTGTTGCTCAGAAGACTGCGGTCAAAACAGACCACAATCGACACCGGCGCATCAAACTGCCGAAACCCACGCATGACCCAATCCTGACGGCGCTCCTTGTCGTTGCGCTCAATGCCCATCGCCTCAAACAACTGCACCGCGATTTCGATTTGCCGCGCGCGATGCTCGCCTTCGTAGGCGGCGTAATCCTCGATATCCCGCGTCGGTGTCACACCGCCAAGCATGCGTTCTGTGTTGCCCCGCCGCACCCGCTCAAGCGGTTCTCCGGTCAGAACATGCAAATGCCAGGGCTGTGTGTTCATTGACGACGGCGCACGGTTTGCCAACGCAATCACCTCTTCCAGCAACTCCCGCGACACTGGCTCATCCGTAAACCCCCGAATGGAGCGGCGCTCCTGTATTGCCTGATCAAGTTCCATGTCCGCGCCTCTATTTTGATGCTGTGCCTCCGGCCACTGCCGGTCTTGCTGATGGAACCGCGAAATCGACGGTCACACAATGCAAACCCATCCAATTGCCGCCCCGTCACTGGACACACCGCCCCCACAAAAGAGCCGGCGGCCTCCCCCAAGGAAAGCCGCCGGTCAAACGGTCATAACAAGTTTGGCAAATGCGCCGTCAGTCCGACACGCCGCGCCCAATCGGGACAGGCGCGACCAGATACTCGTCCGCACGATGGCCAAACTCGGCCGCGTCCTTAGCCGCGTAGAAGTTGGTCAGAGAGATCGCCACCTGAAAGCTAAAGTCGGTCGAGTAGGCCGAAGCGTTGCTTGATGTCGCCGCTGGAATGTTCTGGAACCAGAACATCCACTCGTCCATGTCTTTGATGTCAGGCGGGTTGGGGCCACCGTCCGGCACCGATCCCGGAGGCACCAACGACGTCAAAGCCGGATACTGCGCCATGATGTGACACGCCAAACAGGAGGTGGTGTTCAAATCCGCCGGTCCGTTCAGACGCCCGTTCCATCCCAGATGCTGCGCCGGAAGATTGGCGCTGTCGGTGATGATGGTTTCTTTCAAATCAGGATTGATCACGGTCTTCGTGGGCGGGAATGGTGTGGTGGTATTGGTGGTGTCCTGCGGATCGTTGCCCCACATCAACCCGACCGGGATCAGGTTGTGATGCAGCTTCTCGGCGTCGCTGCGATCGGCGGGCGCAGGCGCACCTTTGACATCCGCTTGACCGTTATAGGCAAAGGTTCCCAGCACCCAATTGGTCACCGGCGCCGTGCTGTCGCGCACCATAATGTCCATCTGCAACAGATTGACCTGATGCACTTCACGCGTGACTGGCCCGTCGCCAACCGGATCAAAGGTCGGTGTGATATAGCCAAACCAGGAATAGGGGTTTTCAAGGAACGGAATGTTGCCCTTGTCGCTGCCCCGCGGCGCATCTGTGAACAGCAACTTGGCAAACACCGCGCCGTCCTTGAAACCGCCACCATAGCGCGCATCTGTTACACGCGGATCTGGTCCTTCGGGGTTCTTCCACATCTCATGCAACGTATAGGCGGCAATGTCGTTCACCAACGTGATCGCATAGACGGAATAGTTGCCGTCCTGTCCGTCCTGCCCCGCCGAAATCTGATGCGGGCTCATCGGGGCTTCTTTGATCAGACCACGAAACCCTTCGGTGCCGCCATTGGGCGGATAGGCCGTCGGAGAGCTGTGCAGCCACGGAATGTGATACCAGTTCGCCTCTGTGTTCTCGAACGGGTTCCAGTTCGGCGTGTTGCCCGTCAGGGAATAGCGTTTGACCTTCTCCAGATACTCCGCCGCCGTGCTTGGGTCCATGAACTCACCGGTGCCCACAAAATCCGGTACCGTGTCAGGCAACGTGTTGGGGAAATCGGTCTTCAGGCGGAAAATCGGCTGATCGGACCAGCAGAAAAAATACTCCTGCTGGCTGACCATAAAGCCAAAATCAGGATAGGGGCTGTTGTGAAAATCAAACGCCGCCGGATCGGTTTGCGGGTTCACCGGCTTGTTCGCATTTGGCGGCAAGGGTGCGCTGGAATTGTCCGGGCACAGCGGATTGATGTCGCTTGGCTTGCCCTCGGCGATGGCCATCGCGGGCAATGCCAAGGCAACCACGCCTGCTAGGCAAATTTGTCTGTGTCTCAAGGGTCTGTCCTCCCATTTTTGTTGAAATTCAGGATGTTGAAAACTGCTCTGGTGTGACTTCAAGCGCGGTGCTGACCGCATCGACCGTGGCGGGCGCATCCAGCACAAAGAACGGATCAAGTCCGCGCTCGACCCGGCTTGCCCGCACCGCGTTGCGCACCGCTAGGAAAACGCTGGTGGCCAACACAAGCGGCGGTTCACCCACTTCCTTGGACGACAGCACGCCTTCGGTGGGGCTCAATTCAAACGGCACCTTGCTGCGCGGGAACAAATGCGTGTCCAGTCGCAGCGGAATAGTGGTGGTCGCCGGAATCTTATACCGCCATGTGTTGACTGTGTTCAGCCGCCCTTCGTCGTCCGCCCCTTTGGGCTGGAACGCCATTTTCTCGGTCAACATCAACCCGACGCCTTGCACAAAGGCGCCCTCGACCTGCCCGATATCCACCGCCGGATTGAGGCTCATGCCCATGTCATAGGCCAGATCGGCCGACAGGACCTTGGTCTCACCGGTCAGCACATCCACTTCGACAACCGCGCAGGCTGCCGAATAGGTCCACCCACAGAACTCCGTAAATGCCCCGGGAATGGGGGTGTCGCTCACGGTGTATCCCGGAATAGACGGCTGATCTTTAGGGTTGGACGATTTGTAGGTGATGTTTGGCATGTCATCCAAACCACCCTCGATCTGCGCATTGTGTGTCGCCGTCAGGTTCACCCGATCGCCATAGGCCTGCGTAATCAGGGTCGGCCAGATCTGTTTGCCGGTAACGGTACTGATCGCCTGCCAGCCCTCATGCTTATAGTTCCAATAGTCCACACCGAGATTGACACACCACTGCTCGCCGTTCTGATCGCGCAGATAATCGGCATAGGCCATCAACCGTTTGCGCATTTCCTGACACAGCTGTTTGACCGCCTCTGCATTGTAGGACGTGCCCGTAGAGCCGCCTGTCGATGTCGGGTTCGGCGTGACCGCGGTGTGGGCGTTTTCCACTCGTACCATGTCCATCGGAATGTTGAGGACCATCGCGGCTACCTGCCGCGCCACGGTCAACAAACCCTGCCCCATTTCCACACCGGACTGATGGATCACCACTGTGCCGTCGGACTGATAAATCGCCAAACTGGCTGTGGCCTGCTCCAGCAGCGGCAGGTTGTAGCCCGAGCCATATTTAACCGGTAGCATCGCGACACCGCGCTTGCGCCAACGGTTCTTGGCGTTGAATTCAGCGACCTCTTGCTGCCGCGCCGCCAGATCCGCCTTGTCCTTCAGCCACTCCCAGACTTCCTGCATATAGCAATAGGTCAGCGCCTGCCCAAACGGCGTCGCCTGGCCGCGCACATAAAGGCTCTTTTCTCGCACCTCCTCGCCGGTGATCGCGTCACCCTTCAGGCTCAACGCATACGCCGCGTCATCAATCGCTGCCTCCACGATGGCCTTGGATTGAATGTCGCCAAAGGCCCGCATCGCTGTTGATGGCGCGGTGTTGGTGCGACACACGTCGATCTGCGCCTGATAATTTGGCACTGAATACGCATTGTCCGCCCGCGTGATGATGCAGTTTGAGACAATAAACGAGCAGTCATAAAACGCGCCGCCATCGCCCCACAACTCAATGTTCTGACCGCGAATACGCCCCCGATCCGCCGGATCAATGTCGCCATTGTCCAAGGCAATCTGCACTTTACCGAAATAGCCGTGCCGCTTGCCGATCATCGACGTGTCCTCGTCACGGCTCAGCGCAAGGCGCACGGGTTTGTCAGTAGCACTGGCCGCCACCACGGCAGGCCCCACCACAAAACGCGTCTGCTCGGTCTTGCCGCCAAAGCCACCGCCCACTGGCGGCACGTTGACTTGCAAGTGGTTGTATTGCGCCCCAATCGCCATGGCGCTGGTCTGGTGCATTTCCTGTGGGCTTTGCGTGGACGGATATACCGTCATCGTATGTGCGTCTCCGGGTTCCACCAGAACGGCTTGCGGCTCCATATAGAAATGCACCTGCCCGCCGATCTTGTGGGTGCTGCCAGACACAGTGCAGCTGACGCCATCAATGCTGATCTGATCATCCCGTGTCGGGCGCGTGATTGGGTCCGCATCCCAATCGCTCCACCCCATTACGCTGCCAGGGCGGGTGATTTTCCAGATGTGAGAGACAAAACTCGCCTGTGACGGCCAATCCGGATAGACCGATCCAACGCTGATCGCGTCCTCCAGTGTCAGAACCGGCTGGTCCCACCACGCCGGTTTTTCCCCGCCATCGGGCGCCTCATAAACTTTGGCCGTGTAGCCAACGCACTTCGCCTGAACAAATTGCGCGATCTCCTCGGAGGCCATTGGCGATGTCGCCGCCACAAGTGCCAAACACTGGCCGACATAAACCACCGTTCCGTCGCTCAACAGCGGTTGATCCGCGCCCATCCCTTGAGGGTTGATGCCCGTCTTCGGCACGTTTTTACAGGTGATCAGCTCCTCAAATGCAGCAAACCTCTCAGCCAGAAACTCCGACATCTCCTTAACGGTCAATTTGGCACCGCTCTCCGGATGTTTAAAATGGAACACGCCCAACGCCACCGAGCTGTGCACAAGGCTGGCAAACAGGGTGCCATACGGGCTTGGCAGCTCGTGAGTATAGCGCAGCTTGCCCGCAGTTTGCTCCATGCCCAGATATTTGATGTAGGGCACACCCACAGGTTGACGTTCCATCGGCGCATCGGATTCCCAGCTCTGATGCCCGTGGCTCACTTCCCAGTTGCCCCAGCTTTCCACGCCGGCCGACTGATCCGGCGCTGGCACAAGCCCGCCGGTTTGCTCCAAGCCGTTGACGTAGGCTTTGTAGAGGAAACTGGTCGCCAACTGCGCCTTGTACGCGTTGGACACGCCTTCGTAAGGCAAGCCCGCCATCCGCTCATTCTGCGCGTCAAATTCCGCCAGAACCTCTTTCAAAAGGCTCTCGGCAATTTCTCCAATCGCATCCAGATTAAAAGGCTTTCCGAGCATCAACTGCTCGGTCTGCCGCGCACGCCAAGGGTAAGGCGCCACACCGCCAAACGTAAGGTTAACGTGCCTGATCAGCCCGTCATCATCCAACGTGATTTGCGATGTCGTGTTCACCAGAGAATGTGAATTCACCTCCCGCAACGCCACCTTTTGCGCCAACGTCAGCACGCCTTTTTCCTGCGCCAGCAGCACCTGAAAACGGGTAAGGACCATGTGCTTCGCAATGCTCGCGTCCCGGCTCAGCTCATCAAACAGGTCGTCAATTTTGCTCCACTTAGGCTCCGGTCCACACCGGACATCGACCCATTCCACCCAGGATTCCGTCCCGGTAAGCGCCGTGGCCGCATCAGACGGAAACGGCTCGCCCTCGGCGACATGATGCGCGACCAACATAAAGTTGCCGCCAATCGTCGCCGCGTTGCGCACCAAACGTCCCGCCGTGCGCATCGCCATGTGATGCAGCGCGCCCAGCGGCGACGTGCTGGGATAGATGATCCGCCCGTCCGGATCGGTGGTGGTCAGGCCCAACGCCAGCATCTCTTTTTCCAGCTTCGTCAACAGGGTGCTGTAATCCGTTCCCGCCGGAATGTTGTAATACCCGTGCTCCTGACACAGCTCGCCCTGCAATTCAGGCACGGCGCGCACGTCTATCAACACATCTGCCGCCTGATATTCATCCGCGTAGATGCCATAAGAGGTGTTGGCATGCACCAACCGCGCCTCGGGAAGTGCGTTCATCAACTCCACAAGCTCGGCCATCGACGTCGGCGCAAGCCATTTGCGTGCTCCATCTGTCTGCGCAGCAGGCGTCGGGGCCGCCTCTGCCGCTTCGGGAAACGGGATCGTGATCTTTGAGGCAGGAATTTGCGTCCGCGCCTCGTGATCCAGACGGCATTTCATCCGCTCTTTCTCGTCTTCCTCGCTCCAGTCCCCGGCAAAGGTCTTCATCCCGGTCAGGATCGCGCGGTATCCGGTACAACGGCACAGATTGCCATCCAGCGCCTGTTCGATCTCGCGCTTTGTCGCGTTGTGATTGTTGAACAGAAACTCGGTCATGTTCATGACAAACCCGACCGAGCAATAACCGCATTGCGTGCCATTGTTGGCCGCCAATCGATGGGCAACAGGGTTCATGCCACCATGCAGCGGCAGCTGGGACAGATCGGCATTTGCTCCGTCTTTCACCACCTGCGCGGCGGTTTCGGCTTTGGCAACAACCTCCTGATGCACCGCTTTGGCAGCATTGACGGACTTTAGCGGATCAGGGGCGACGCGATCCTGACTGCCCATTCTCGGCGCGCCCGCCCGCCCCATCACAAGGTTATGCTCGATCCGCGCCGGCAGCGGCTGGTTCGGCGTGCCGGTGCCTTCCACTGTTGTCACCACCAACCCATTCAAAGCCGTCACAGGCCGCAAGCAGGAATTGATCGCGCGATGCCGCGGCTTATGGATCTTTTCGTCCCAGTCTGACAGGATCACAGTACAGCCCCCACAGCCGCCCTGACCACAGGGTTTCTTGGGGCCCGTCAAATTCACATCAGGCGATTTCAAATAATCGATCAACAGCATGTCGGGCGATGGCGCGTCCAACGTCACCTTCTTACCGTTCAGAAAAAACGAAACTTGGTTGTCCATCGGTTTACCCTCTAACTCTCTGTTGAAATTGTCTTTTATGATTTTTTGGACCGTGCCTGATATCCTGCACGGGTCCACTTCACGACCTTGCTGCTGGCATCGCGCCAGACCATCACCATCCCGCCCGCACCATCTTCGCAAAGCGCGTGCTGACCGCCTTCTGGCAGTACAGCGCCCGGAACTTCGGCTTCCCGCGTCCACCCCGCCTGATCCAGAGTGCCAAACCCGTTTGATTTTGCTGATGCTGTGGACAGAACGCCGGTCAGCCCAAAAACCGCGTCATAGGCCTGCGGCGTGTCTGGATATGCGCCGCGATGCACCAAATGCAGTTCGCCTTCCATCGTGGCCAGCGTCAGCTTGCCATCCGCCAGATATTCATGTGCCACCGCAGCCAGTTTCTTGGCGAAATTCCCAACAGCAAAATCCGCAATCGTCCAGGTGTATTGCGTGGTGTCGTTGTCAGGCGCCGGGTTGCCTTGGAAATCCTTCGCCTGCAACGCGTTGAAATCGGCAAGGTTATAAGACGTCACGCGCATCGCCTGCGTGTTGCGCTCCTTGTAAACAAGGAACAATGACGCCCCCAACTGGCCCAGCGCCATTGGCCCGTCCGACAACTGCCCAACCGCAACTGCCGCACCCCAGCGCTCTCCGTCAAACACTGCGCTTTGAATGAACCCGTGGGCATCCTGCCAACCCATCATCATCTTGCGCCGATCACTGTCACCGACATCGCAATAGCCAAGCAGCGCGGGATTGCTGCCCCGCATCTCGTCGGGCAAAGTTTGCCAGTCCACCCAATCACAGCCGTCTTTGGACCGACTAAACACAAATCTGTCGTCCTTTGTCTGCGCAACCATCATCAAGCCATGGGCGTCTGACCCAAGGCAGATCGCGCCCCCAAACGTGGGCAATCCAATCGGCTCTGCCGCGCTCCAGGCGCCGTCTTCAAGTCGCGACAACGTCAAGGGCCCGTCGTCAGGCGTATCGGTCACCAGACATGGCACCCCATGGCACAGCGCCGCTTCCGCCTCATTGCCCAGCTCAAGCCCAGTCTCTTGTGGTGCCGACCAGTCAAACGACTGTCCCCACAACGACCGCACCCACCCCGCACCGCGATCGTTGGTCTTCAGCGTGCCAAGATTAAAGTTTTCCTCAACCGTGCGCAGCAGGCTGTAGTGGTTGAACGGCCGATCCCACGTGCTGCCCGGTGTGATCATGTCCCCCAACAGGACCGAGTAGATCTGGTTGGGCCCGTCGTAATTGGTGTCATATCCAACTGCGTCGTAATCCGCCTCGTCAAACGTAACCATGATCAAAGTGCCGGGCGGAACCCGTGATGCTTTCCATGCTGCCGCCGGATCGCTCAGCAACATATCTACATCCAGATCAAGCCCGATATTGCTCAGCCTCGATCCCGCCGCGCCTTGGACGTTCTCCACTCCGGGATTGCCGAAAAACACGAACTCCAGCCAGGCCGACAATTGCGGCACAAGCCGCGTACGCGGATTGGTGTCAAAATGGGTGTTGTAAAGGTAATGACCGTCGTTCCAGATGTCCGGCGTGAACCACGCATAGTCCGGCAAATCGCCGCCTTCGACGTCCTCCCAAAAAGCCGCCTCATCTACAATCTTTGCCCAACGGTCAGGTTGCGACTGCACCGACTGAAACGACGCAAACGCGTTGTGTTTGCGAAAATATCGCGCCAATGCGTCATTCGTGTTGGGGTACTGCTCAAGCGGCGCTTCGGGCGCCGGATAGGTCGGGTCCGCCCAAACGGGGTTCCACGCCTGCTGCGGCAACGCCTCCATATAGGCTTTCCAACTCACACCCTTGTTTTCCAAAAGATCGACAAGGTTCGCCTGTGGCAACGCCGCAGTGGGTGCGTCGTCATTTGTCACATCACATAACTGCCCGGCCAACGCCGCCACATAGTTGGTCTGCGACGGGTGAAAACACCCAAACGAATTGCTCAGAGACATCCCCGCCCGCGCGAGCTTTTCCATGAACGGATCTGCCAACACATAATTGCGGTATTGGTTCTCCATCATCACAACGAGTATCCGCTCAAACGCGTGCCGCACGCGGGCCTCCTCTGCGTGCTCAAGGACACGCATAAAATACATTTTCGCTAAATCTTCGCGTTAAAGGTGCGGCAAGATCTCACCTTAAATCAACCCCTGATTAAATCTTTTTTTAACATTCAACCCATGGGTAAGCTGACCCAACACAGCCCCACCGGGCTTTGGGCTCCAGTCCAGAGCGCAGATCATTGCTGGCCACGCGACGGATTTTTGGTTCGCCGTATCAATTGCAACGAACCCCTGGACAAACGTTCAGCTTAGTGGAGATGACGCAGGTAAATTACACCAAGCAGTCAACCAAAACGCCGCACTGGCATTTGCAAGATCGTGCTGTCTTTCTGCGCCGCCGGCCGCACCGCCACGTCACATGGATTTGCCGCGCGCTGCTCCTCACAGGTGACCCGGAATTGGCGCGGGGACATCCCGTTCCAGCGGCGGAATGCCGTCGCAAAGGACGCTTGGTCCGAATATCCCAGCGCATAGGCAATCTCGCTGATGCGGACCTCGTCCTTGATCAGGGATTTGGCCAGATTGTTGCGCAACTCGCCAACAATGTCGCGGAAACTGACGCCTTCCCGCAGCAATCTGCGGTGCAAAGTGCGCGTGCTCATGCCCAGTTCTTCGGCAACTTTCTCGACCGCTGGCATGTGATTTGGCAAGGCTTCGGTCAGCACGTTTTCCACGCGTGCCCGCAAAGGGTTCGGTACGGGGCCTTCTTCCGCCAACAGCAGTTGGCCGTATCCCGTCAAATGCGCCAGCAGATCAGGATCGTGTGTGGGGATCGGTGTATCAATGGCAGTCAGCGAAAACACCAAGGCGATCTCGTCGCTGCCAAACACCACCGGACAGGCCGCCACTTGGCGATACCGCTCGGCATCGTCTGCCACACGGTGCGTAAACCGGATTTCGATAGGCGCCACAACGGACTGCGTCGCCGCCCTGATACGCGCAAGCGCTGTGAACACTGCGAATTCCACAAGCCGGTGGTCCGCAAGGTGTTTTGCATCGCGCCAGACAAAAACCATGCGCGCCTCGTCTTCTGACTCTTGCAACGACCAGCTCAGCGCAGGGCTGTCCAACCTGTGCAAACGCGCCGTGCTCTCAATCGCAGACCTCAGATCGCGCGCGGTGCGTCCGATATACTCGACCAGGTTTCCATCCCGCCGCAGCGCGAGCCCAATCCGCGCAGCAAATGTGGTGTTTTCCGTAGCATCACAGGCCGCGTGGACCCACATCGCCTGCCGATCCGCCCAGTCAAGATCACGCCCGCCCCGCGTCCGCGCCAAACGGTCCGAGAAGCTCAGCTTGATATGCGCCATGTCGCGCGGGCTCGCTCCAGCCCGTGACATTGCTGCCAGCAGGAACGCTTCAGAACGCTCGGCGCCACTACATTGCACGGTCATCGTCTTTTCCTTCCGTCAAGCATTTGGTGAACCGGCCAGTCCGTTTACTTCCATTGGGTCATGCTCGTTCGGTCACTCGGTCTTTTTGCAAAATGTTGTTCGCGTGCCAGCGCAGCCAAGGCTTCGGCGGCCTTGCGCACACTGGCTTTTTGGTTGTCAGCGGTCATTTTCTGATCGCGCTGAAGGAGGGCGTTGGTACCCAAAGAGACAACAATCTTCATGGATATTGACCTATCTGCTGTGAAGCACACCCGACGCAGCGACCCGAAAATGCGACTTGTGTGAATTTGGAAACCCAAGACGGATGAGGGAGATCCGCCTCAGGCTTTCGACCGATCGGTTTCGCAGGCCGATCAGTTTTAGAAGGACAGCAATGCCGACAGACGCTCTCCTTCTTCTGAATGAAAATGGGCACGAAAATCCTGCGCCAGACGGTCACAGATTGCGCTGGCCTCGCCACCATTCGTGGCCAAATGGCTGCGCTCTTCAAAGCCAAAGGACCGGCTCAACACCTCTTCCTCAGCTCCGCCAAAGCCACGCGCTCCGTGACCATGAAATGTTTTATCTCTTTGCATGTTGGCCTCTTCCCACTCGCAAACGCCCCTCCAGTCAGGACAAACGCAAGCCTCTCTTCACTTCGATCACCACATCCTGCGGCGACCATCAATTGCATACTGATTGCAAGTTACCATTTGTTAACGCTTTTATCAAGGTCTTTGATTGCAAGTCGCACCCATCATGATTGCGCCCCTCAATCACACTGCCGCCCGGCGGCGCCACATGGGCCGCTCCACGGCTAACCAAATGAATTTTAAAGACGAATTTATCCGCCCGGCGCACGGCCTTGGACAAGGCCGGCTTCTTGCAGCGAAAACGTCAGCGTAAATCCAAAGGCGATGATCGAGATCGGGTGGGTTCCGGCGAATCGCCCTCTCGATTTAACGGCTGCGAAAACCGCCAAAACCCAGCCGTGACGGACGGAACGAAAAAGGGCGGCCGCTGCTGCGACCGCCCCTTTTCCAAATGTATCCCGGAAGGACTTAGAGCCACTTCCAGCCAAAGACTTCCTTGGCACCCGACAGCAGGAACGTCGGCAACGCAGCCACAAAGGCACAGCCCAGCAGGAGGTATACGGACAGGCTTGTGGTGCCTAGAACGAAGTGCCCCAGTGGGGTGAAGACCGCGATTGCAGACAGCGCCAGCGACAGAGCCACAGCCATCAGCAGTTTCGGGTTGCCAAACGGCGACTTGCGGAACAGCGATGTATTGGTGCGAGCGTCAAACACGTGCCACAGCTGGGCAAACATGATGGTCACAAAGGCCATTGTTTGCGCGGTTTCAAGACTAAGACCAAGGCTCAGACCTTCCTTGAACGCGAGATAGCTGACAAAGCCAACCGCAAGGCCGCGCACCAAGATCCGCTCTTTCAAACCACCAGCAAAGATGTCTTCGTCTTTTGCCCTTGGTTTGCGCTCCATGATATCGTCGTCGGCTTTCTCAAAGCCAAGCGCCAGAGCAGGGATACCATCCGAAACCAGGTTCACCCAAAGGATCATCAGCGGCGTCAGCGGCATCAGCGGATCGGCACCCATCAACATGAACGCAAAGAGGATCGTCGACACCTCGGCCACGTTTGCGGTCAACGCCTGACGCACGAACTTCAGCAGGTTGTCATAGATCCGACGACCCTCTTTCACCGCTTTCACGATGGTCGAGAAGTTGTCGTCCAACAGCACCAACGCGGCACTGTCTTTCGCCACCGAGGTGCCGGCAATGCCCATGGCCACACCGATGTCCGCGGTCCGCAGCGCTGGCGCGTCGTTCACGCCGTCACCTGTCATTGCGGCCACTTCGCCGGTGTTTTGCATCGCCTTCACGATCCGCAACTTGTGTTCCGGTGTCACACGGGCAAACACAGCCGCATTAGGAACGATACCTTCGAGGTCCTTGTCGCTCATCGCGTCGAGTTCAACGCCTGTGTGCACGGTCTGGTCGTCGCGGGTTTTGATGCCGATTTGCTCAGCAATCGCTTGGGCGGTGACCGCGTGGTCGCCAGTGATCATCACCGTACGGATACCAGCCGAAGTAGCATCTTCCACGGCGCCTCGCACTTCAGGGCGCGGTGGGTCCATGATGCCATGGATACCGATCAGAATGATGTTCTGCTCCGGATCTTCCGGATCAAACGTCCCATCGTCAGTCTGACGGAAGGCAATCGCCAACGTACGCAACGCGCGGCCGCCAAAGTCCTCGATCACGCCCTCGACCTGAGCGCGGATCTCGTCGGTCAGCTCGTGCAACTCGCCGTTCAACCAAACACCTTTAGCGCGCTTCAGGATCACATCAGGCGCACCCTTAGCGATGAGGAAGTTCTCACCATTTGGCAATTTTGTGTGCACGCTCATCATCTTGCGAGTGCTGTCAAACGGGAAGGCTTCCATCGTTTGCACTTTGCGTTCCTGCAAACGCGCACGCGACAGGCCAACCTTGGCCGCAGCCACGACAAGCGCACCTTCGGTCGGGTTGCCCTGCACCGCAGGACGACCGTCTTTGGTGATCAACTCGGCGTCGTTGCAATAGGCAGAGATGTTGAGCATCTGGCGCAGGTCGAATTCCTTGCGGATGTCGGCCACGTTGCCGTCCGCATCGACGAATTCACCGTTGGGGTCAAAGCCTTCGCCGCTCACGTCCCAGGTCTTGCCACCGGCCCATGTGCGCATCACCTGCATCTGGTTCTGCGTCAGGGTGCCGGTTTTGTCCGAGCAGATGACCGAAGTCGTGCCCAGCGTTTCAACCGAAGACAGTTTGCGGGCCAGCGCATTGTTGGCCACCATCCGCTGCGACCCGAGGGTCAGAACGATGGTCACAACAGTTGGCAGACCTTCAGGAATGGCAGCCACCGAAAGCGAAATCGCGGTGTTCAGCATTTCGGTCACATCCATGCCCTGGAAGATGCCGATACCAATCACAATCGCCACAACGCCCAGCGCAGCCGCGATCAGCACTTTGGAGAGTTTCTCGATGCGGATTTGCAGCGGCGTTTTGGGGTCTTCAGCGGTCGCCATCAGGTGCGCGATATGGCCCACTTCGGTCGCCATGCCGGTGCCTGTGGCGATGCCCTCACCGGTGCCGTTGGTCACTTTTGTGCTCATAAAGCCCATGTTCAGGCGGTCGGCCAGCACGATTTTCTCGTCGTCAATCGGCAGCGTATGCTTGTCGACTGGCTCGGATTCTCCGGTCAGCGCGGCTTCATCAACGGCCAGTCGCGCCGCTTCGGTAAAGCGCACGTCGGCGGCGATGATGTCGCCTGCCTTAAAGCGCATCAGATCACCGGGCACGATGTCCGCGGCAGGGATTTCCACCCAGTTGCCGTCACGCTTCACAAACGCCAACGGCGCGGACATTTCCTTGAGTGCGGCCAGCGATTGCGCGGCGCGGAATTCCTGCATGAAGCTGATCAGAGCATTCAGGATGACGATAACGGCAATGGCGACCGCATCCACATAATGCTGGGTATAAAATGAAATCGCCGCACCGATCATCAGAATGATAAGCAGCGGGCTTTTGAACTGTTCGATAAACAGCAAAATTGGGGAAACGCCTTTGGTGTCTGCAAGACGGTTTGGGCCGACTTCTGCAAGCTTCCGAGTGGCTGCCTGCGTGGACAGACCGGTCTTTGGATCACTGGCGAGTGTTTCGGCCACCTCCTGCGGAGCTTTTGTCCAGGGCGCTAAACTGCCGCTGAGGTCTTGTTTTTGATTTGTGGCTGAATCGTTCATCGAAATTCTCCAGAACGGAAATTGGGGAGTTTTGGTATGGCCTCCCGGCTAACCGGGAGACCATTCAATTTTCAAATAATCAGCTGGCGACAAGCTTCAACTCTGTCACGGATTCAGACACAGTAGTGCCTGTTTCTCCGCGCAAAGCCGCCTGCACGTCTTTCAATGCGCAGATGATGGCACGTTTGCCGCTGGCGCGGGCAAAGTCCTGAGCTGCTTTGACTTTCGGACCCATGGAGCCGCCGGGGAACCCGAACTCGTCCATCATGTCAGGCGTGGCTTCGCGGATCGCTTTCTGATCCGCAGTACCCCAATCGAGGAACACAGCTTCGACATCGGTGGCGACCACAAACACGTCGGCATCAATCTCGGTCGACAACATCGCAGAGCAGTTGTCTTTGTCGATCACGCATTCTACGCCAGTCAGGTGACCTTCGCGGTCATACATGGTGGGGATACCACCACCGCCGGCCGCAATCACAACCGCGCCTTGATCCAGCATCCATTTGATTGGACGCACCTGGAAAATCCGCTTGGGTGCTGGCGATGGAACCACGCGGCGCCATTTGTCGCCATCCGGCTTGATCGCCCAGCCTTTTTCATCGGCGTTTTTCTTGGCTTCTTCTTCCGAATAAACCGGTCCTATGAATTTGGTCGGATCTTCAAATGCGGGATCTTTCGGATCCACTTCGACCATGGTCAGAACAGTGGCGAGCGGCTTTTCGAACGGCAAAAGGTTGCCCATCTCCTGTTCGATCATATAGCCGATCATGCCCATCGTTTCGCCAACCAACACGTCCAGTGGGTATTCGTCCACTTCGGTATAAGCAGCTTCCTGAAGTGCTAACAAACCAACCTGCGGGCCATTGCCGTGGGTTACGACCAGTTCATGTTCCTGTGCGAGGGGGGCGAGGCTCTCTGCCGCAATCCGCACATTCTCGCGCTGGTTCTCCGCCGTGAGAGCTTGCCCACGGCGAAGAAGCGCGTTGCCACCAAGGGCGACGACAACACGCATGATTTATGCTCCCAAAGTAGCGACGAGGATCGCTTTGATGGTGTGCATACGGTTCTCGGCCTGCTCAAACGCGATGTTTTTGGGGCTTTCGAACACTTCTTCAGTCACTTCCAGCTCGGTCACGCCAAATTTGTCAGCGATGTCCTGACCCACTTTGGTTTCCGTGTTGTGGAACGCAGGCAGGCAGTGCATGAACTTGACGTTGGCGTTGTTGGCTTTCGCCATCAGGTCTGCGTTCACCTGGTAAGGCATCAGCAGTTCGATGCGATCTTTCCAGACTTCGGCTGGCTCGCCCATGGAGACCCAAACGTCTGTGTGGATGAAGTCGACGCCGTCAACCGCGTTCACATCATCCGTGATGGTGATGCGCGCACCAGTTTCAGCAGCGATATCCTGCGCCATTTTCTGGATGTTGTCTTCGTTCTGCAGTTCTTTCGGTGCGATGATCCGCACGTCACAGCCCATCATGGCGCCGAGGATCAGCAGGGAGTTACCCATGTTGTTGCGAGCATCACCCACATAAGCATAAGCAATCTGGCTGCGTGGCTTGTCGGCGTGCTCCATCATGGTCAGCATGTCGGCCAGCATCTGTGTTGGGTGCCAGTCATCGGTCAGACCGTTGTAGACCGGAACGCCCGAGTAATCTGACAGTTCTTTCACCAGTTCCTGCGAAGAGCCGCGGTATTCGATCGCGTCAAACATCCGGCCCAAAACGCGCGCGGTGTCTTTCATCGACTCTTTGTGGCCGATCTGGCTGCCGGCGGGGTCAAGATACGTGACGTTGGCGCCTTGATCGTATGCAGCGACTTCGAAAGCACAACGGGTGCGAGTCGAGGTTTTTTCAAAGATCAGACAGATGTTTTTGCCTGTCAGGGCCTGCTGCTCGGCGCGGGCATATTTGGCCCGCTTCAGATCACGTGCGAGGTCCAGCAGGAAGAGCATTTCGCGCTGGGTGAAGTCAGCAATTTTCAGGTAGCTGCGACCGCGAAGATTAAAAGCCATGGTATTGGTTCCTTTGAATGTGTGTATTTGGTTTGATTTGAATTAGACGGCGTCACGTTCCAGCGGGCAGGTCATGCAGTGTCCGCCCCCGCGACCGCGGCCAAGCTCTTGGCCATTGATGCCGATCACTTCGACGCCAGCGTCTTCCAGTAGTTTGTTGGTAAAGGTGTTGCGGTTGTAGCCAACGACCACACCGGGCTCGAGTGCCACAACGTTGTTACCGTCGTCCCACTGTTCGCGCTCGGCTTGGAATTCGTTGCCGCCTGTGCCGATCACCTGAAGCTTGTCCAGACCCATTGCGTCTTTGTAGACGTCGAACAGATCGCCTTTTTCCTTTACAACGCGGCCGTCTTTGTATGCCGAGAAGCACTGGATTTCGGAGCAAACTTCGTGGAAGGCGGTTACCTTGTCCACGTCAAGGCAGCTGAACACGGTGTCTAGGTGCATCGCGGCGCGCGATTTTGGCATCAAGCATGCAACAACACGCTCAGCGCCACCTTTTTCAAGAAGGGCCTGCGCCACTTGCGAAAATGCCTGACGGGTGGTGCGTTCGCCCATACCGATCAAAACAGTGCCGTTGCCGATTGGCATGACGTCTCCACCTTCAACGCTGGCGCGCTGGAAGTTTTGGTCATCGTTGCCCCACCAGAATTCGAATTCTGCTTCGGTGAACATTGGGTGGAAGTTATATACAGCGCGCTGGAACAGAGTTTCCGGCTGACGCGCAGGCCAGTACATTGGGTTGACTGTTACGCCGCCATAGATCCAGCAAGACGGGTCACGCTGGAACAGAGCATTTGGTACGGCTGGCACCAGAAACTCGCTGCGAGGCAACTCAGACTTGAGGAAATGTGTCATCTCGTCTTCGGGGATGTCATCGATGATGACGCCACCCAGAAGTTGACGCGCCAGGTCTTTGCCGGACTTGTCTTTCAGCCATGGGTGCAGAGTTTTGGCAACGCCTGGACCGATGTTGTTTGGAGTGATGATACGGTCCAACACAAAGTCTTTTGCATCGTCGCTGTGGTCGAACGCTTCCGCCAACAGGTCCTGTACGTCATACACTTCTGTGCCACGTTCACGCATTTTGGTTACAAAGTCGGCGTGGTCGCGACGGGCTTGTTCAACCCAAAGAACGTCGTCAAACAGCAGCTCGTGACAATTGCCTGGGGTCAGACGGTCGTGCGCCAGAGAGGGACGTGACACCATGACTTTGCGAAGTTTACCAACTTCGGAATGCACACCAAATGTCATTATTTCATCCTTTCGAAAGATTTCTTGTTACGCCACCGACAAAAAATACGAACGGTGACTGGGGAGTACTAAGGGAATTGAATGGGTGGGACCGTGGCCCCACCCAAGGGCCGTTGAGCTTGGCGTTAGCTTGTGATTGCGCCAACACTCAGGAATACGGCGATGATCACTGCCAGGATCAGAACCAGCGGACCGACAAACCGGAGCCAGCGATCGTAAGGCACGCGGCCGATGGCCAGGCCACCCATCACAACTGCGAAGGTCGGGTTGAACAAGTTCACCAGGCCGTTTGCAGATTGGTACGCGGTCACAACCAGTTCACGACCCACACCAGCAAAATCTGCCAGCGGCGCCATCACAGGCATGCTGAGAGCAGCAAGACCGGAGGAAGACGGCACGAGGAAGGACATCAGGAACTGGATACCGAACATCACGTTGATGAACATAAATTCGGACAGGCCAGAGATCATACCCTCTGCAGAGAACAGAATGGTGTCGGTGATTTTACCGGCATCCATGATGACAACCACACCACGCGCAACACCGATGATCAGAGCAACGCCGAGAAGGTCACGGGCACCGTCAACAAAGGTTTCCACAAAGGTGCCTTCGTCCATGCGGGTTTCTTCAGCGAATTTGCCAACAAACCAAACAACGATCGACATCACCAGGAACAGGCCGGACATTTCGTCCATCCACCAGTCCAGAGACACAACGCCATAGATCATGATCGCAAAGCTCAGGCCAAACAGGGCCAGGATCAGCTTACGAACACCGGTCAGCTCTGGCATCGCGCCATCGTCAGCGTCGGACAGGAAGTGCGCGCGGTTCTCTTCGGTACGGCTCGCAATCAGCGAAGCGGACGGATCGGCTTTCACTTTGGCAGCATAGCGCATGACAAAGATGATACCGGCCAGCAAGCTTGTGCCGAGGATCGCAACGCGCAGCATCAGACCGTCGGTGAACGCAATGCCTGCACCGTCAGATGCGATTACGGTTGCGAACGGGTTGAAGGTAGAGCCCAAAGTACCGATTCCGGCACCCAGCATGATAACAGCCACAGCGGTCAGCGAGTCATAACCGGCGCGAATGAACACGGGGATCAGCAAGGCGTAGAAGGCCAACGATTCTTCGGCCATACCATACGAGGTACCACCAGCGGCGAACGCGATCATCATGATCGGGATCATCCACTGCTCCCGGCCTTTCAGTTTGGCCAGCAGTCCGCCGATTCCTGCATCAATTGCACCGGTTTTCGTAACCACCATCAGGAAGCCCCCGATGATCAACACGAAAAGCGAAACGTCGATAGCAGCGTAGAAGCCTTGGAACGGCGCCAGGATGACATCCACAATGCCCTGAGGGCTTGCTTCGACACCTGCGTAGGACCCGGGCACTGGTGCCATGCGTCCCATTTCTTCGCTCATTTCACGAGCGTACTCACCCGCCGGCACGATCCATGTCAGTGCGGCGACCACAGCAATAAGCACAAACAGGATTGTGAATGCTGTGGGGAATTTGAACTTGGTCATTGTCCCCTCCTTGGGAAAACTTTTGAGTTCGATTGCGTTTCGACAGCGGAGTTAATGTGCCTGCAACGCAATTGCAAGTATTTCGATTGTATTTTCACATCATTTTGCTAGCATTTTGATTGCAAGCAACGCAAGCCTCATAGGCTATAAGACGCCGATCACTCAAATCGGGCCTACTTCTTTGATTTAACTATGTTTATCCGCTTCGTCAGAATGTCGAAGCCTCAACAGGCAAAGCTAGCGCGTATTTCTGTGACCAATCTGCCAAGAGTGTGCGAAAGTTAAGTGTCTGTTAACACCCATATAGGCACATCGCCCACTCATCCAATGCGTCAACACCAAAAAAACGGAAAATAATAGAGCAAGCTTAAGCGCCCTAAGATGCTCATTTCAATAGAAATTTGATCCAGATCAAGTGAGTTTGAAAAGATCCTTACAAATCAAGACCGTCACTGCGCACCAGACACTTTTGCTCCACGGCAAGAATCCGCCGCTCCAGATCCAGCAACCGACATTGCAGCCCTTCACTTGGCGTCGGGTTCTCCGCTTTCAACGAATCCAGCAGTTCTTGCAACGATTTCCTGAATTCCGGGCCACCTTTTCGGATCCCGCCAACGGATTGACGCAAAAGCCCCTCAAACTGCTCTTCAATCCGCAGATTTACGGCCTTTGTCTTCCCCTGCGTGGCGGTCATGTTGCTTCGCTCCATCTAGAACGGCGGGTCCTTGCCTTAAATCACACACCAATAGTATGTAAATTGATTGCAATTTGCAAGCGCAGCTAACGGGAACGTGTGCAGACGTCAAAAAGGCGCCACAAGGGCGCCTTCTACGAATTCGATTCTGGTGCGGGGCTTTATGCCCCTTCCAGCTTCCGCAACCGCTGCTCTATTTCACCAAACATCGCCCGGATCTCCGTCGCTGGCAGGAACTGTTCCAGAGAATCACCTTCGCGCGCACCAATCGAGGCTTCAATTGTCGCGAACCGGTCATCAAGTTCCTTGGCCGGGATATAGGCCTCGCTCTCTTCACCCGCCATGCCAAGCCGCTTCTCGATACGCGCGAACCGCGACAAGACCTCGGGAGCCGCCACAAACCGATCATTGGCATCCTCAAGTGCGGCCTGCATTTGAGCTTCCAGAGCGTGCATTTTCTCTTCAATGTGCTCAGGCATCACGCCCGCGCCACCATCTATCGACGCTTTGTGAACCAAACGCTCCAACTCTCCGAAACGGGCATGAACCTCATGCGCCGGGACATAGGCGGCGGCGTTTTCATCATCAATCAGCGCTCGCAACGCCTTGCGAAACCCGGGACCACCATTGCGAATTCGTGCAAACGCATCCCGCACCAACTGTTCGTACTCGTGCTCAATTCTCAAATTGATGGCTTTTGTCGAGGGCATGCTGGCGCTCCTGTTGCCGTGGCTTTGCGAGGCAAATTCTAGCAATTCAGTGGTAAAATGCAATGAAAAAGGCATGTGGACTTGGAAACAAACACACCCTGCCCTGCCCAGTGAGCGCACATTGCAGTTGCAGCCAAGCGTGTTACCTTCAGGCCGCAAATTCAGAGGAAAGAAATGTCGTCAGCCTCCTACGCGGATCGATCTCTTGAGCGCGCGGATGCTCAGGCAGAGCAACTCATTGGCGTAACCCGCGTTGCCGTGGCCGCAGTTTTGTTGGCCTTCATGGCTTTCTTCGTGCGACGCACAGAACTGCCGTCCATCATGGACCAATCCGCGGTCATTTTGTCGGTCACTATAATGACAACCTATTTCCTGATCGGGGTGGCCTCGATCACTGTGGTGCGTGCCGGTTTGTTCAAACCCTGGATGCCTTGGGTGTTTGGCATGGCCGATGTGTTGCTGGTTTTGGGCAACATGTATTTCACTTCAGACATCCGCGGCACCAACCCATCGATTGCACTGGCCTCGCCCGCGTCATTCTTCGCCATTCTGGTATTTGTGTCCCAATTGTTCCGGGTTCGCCTGCGTCTTCAGATTGCCCTGACGTTGTGCCTGTTGATAGGGCTGTTCACCTTGACCCTCGTGGACGCCGACATATTGCTGTCTCCTCTGGACGAAGCTTATCTGATAGAAAACTACGAAAGTCAGCCCAACATCGCCCGATTGGTGATCGTGGCCATGATCGGCGTCGTCTGTATCGTGGCGGTCTGGCGCACCCGGCTAATGGTGCACGACATCGCCCACAAATCCGAGCAAAGCCGCAACACCTCCCGGTTCCTTCCGTCCGAGTTGCGCGGCGACCTCAGCGATCAACGTCTGCACCAGCTGCAACAGGGCCGCTCGGTGGATGTGGTGGTGATGTTCGTCGACATTCGCGGCTTCACCGCCCAATCTGAAAAAATCGGCCCGCGTAACACCACGAAATTACTGAGCGGGTTTCGGGAATTCGTTCTGTCTAGCACACAGACCCACGGGGGCGTGGTGGACAAATTTATCGGCGACGGTGCGCTTTTGGTGTTTGGCCTGAACGATCCTGTCGACGTCGCCGCTCTCAACGCGCTCAAGGCTGCCACCGAACTCAGCACAGCCATCGCCACGTGGTCAAACGAACGCGCCGCCTGCGGCGAGCATCCGGTAGACGTGGTGATCTGCATACACACCGGACCTGTGATCGCGGGTGCCATCGGCGGCGACCGTCATCTGGAATTTGGTGTATTTGGCAGCGTCGTGAACGAAGCATCCCGCATTGAAGGGCTGGCCAAACAACAAGATTTGCACATTGTGGCCTCTGAACCGGTGTTTAAGGCCGCCGCCCTACCCCCAACCGGCTGGCACGACTTTGGCACAACCGTACTGCGCGGTAGTGCCGACCCCGTCCGGCTGTTTGGCAAAGACCCCGTCACCCCAGATCCGTGACCGCTACGCCTCTGATTGTGGCTGCCGCCGACCAATGGCGAGCCCATTGATCTACACGCGCCCATCAGTTGCTGTCACGTTTCAAGTACCGATATACCTTACTTGCACGCATCTGCGAGGCCTCCTAGGTGTTGACAACTTCAGGAGGCGAACCCTTTGAAACCACGCACCATTTTTCTGGCGACCATTGTGGCGCCCCTGCTTTTGACCATGGTGGCGCTTGGCTTGTTCCGTCTCGCGGCTCAGGCTCGGGAAACCAACGCGCTGACGGTTTTGCCACCCGTATCCGGACGCGCTGTGTCCACGTCCGAAGGGTCAATCTTTGTCATCGAACGTGGCCCAAGTGCGGGCACGCCGCTCCTGTTTGCACATGGCACTGCCGCTTGGTCCGGCCTTTGGCTTCCAACACTGGATCATATGGCCTCACAGGGGTTTCACGCGATCGCCTACGATCTGCCTCCCTTTGGCTTCTCGCATCCCGCCGCCGATGGCGATTACAGCCGCCCACGTCAGGCCGAACGCATCATCGCGCTGGTTCAGGCGCTCGACACAAGACCCATCGCCATTGGCCATTCAGTCGGTGCCGGTCCGCTCGCGGAGGCGGTGATGAAGCGCCCCGATTTGTTTGACGGCTTTGTGGTTGTCGATGGCGCCATCGCGCTCAACAGCCATCTCGCGCCCAAAACAAACCCAATCTGGTTGCGCTCCGCAGGCCTGCGTCGCCTTCTCACCTCGGCCACCCTGTCCAACCCGCTTTTGACCCGGCTCTTTCTGCGCAATTTCATGTCGGTGAAAGACGCGGCCACCCCTGATGTGGTGCAAACTCTCAAAGCGCCGCTCAGCAGAAAAGGCTACACCGCCGCCGCCGCAGACTGGCTGCCGCAGCTGTTTGCCACGCCGCTCAACGCCCACAGTACGCGCCCGGAACCTTGGCAGGCCCTGCCGCTGCCATTGGCGCTGATCTGGGGTGAAACCGACACCATCACCCCGCTGTCCCAAGCCCACGACCTGCAAGCCGCCACCCAAGGCGCAGCGCTCACGATCTTGCCGGACGTCGGGCATATCCCGCAAATCGAAGCCCCCGAAGTCTTTTGGCAGGCGCTTCTGGATGTACTAAGACAGATGACGCAGGAGACATAACGTGAAAACCCTTGCCCGAAGAACCTTTCTCGCCGGTCTTGGCGGCGCCGCCGGCTGGATTGCCGCCCAAAAACTGCGGCCCAATCTGCCCGTCAATGACGGCACCGCCCGTATTGTTCCCGCCAGCGGCCCGCAAATCATGAACGACGCCAGCGAGCTTTCGCAAACGCCGGTCCACAAACACATCATCCTGTCCCAGGATCCGGACGCGGCCCTGATCAATGCCATCCGGGAGGAACTCTCCGAGGCCAAATCCGCAAACCGCCCCCTGAACGTCGGCGCCGCACGCCACTCGATGGGCGCCCAAGCGATTCCGCGCGACGGCACCGCGATCACCTTTGACAACGGTCTGGTCGAGATCGACAGCCTAGCCCAAACCTACCGCGCCCACGCCGGCGCCCGCTGGTCGCAGGTCATCGCCGCGCTGGATCCCGCGGGCCTGTCGCCCATGGTGATGCAGTCCAACAACGATTTCGGCGTTGCCGCCACCTTTTCGGTCAACGCCCACGGCTGGCCCGTGCCCAAAGGTCCGATGGGGTCCACCGTGAAATCCCTGCGCATGGTGCTGCCTTCTGGTGATCTCGTGACCTGCTCGCCATCCGAAAACAGCGACCTCTTCAACCTTGCGATGGGCGGCTACGGCCTGATCGGCGTGATCATCGATCTGGAGGTCGAAGCCGCCCGCAACACCCGCCTTGTGCCCAGCTTTGAGGAAATGGCCGCCAGCGATTATGCCGCCGCCTTTCAGCGCGCCATCAATGATCCCGACGTGACGATGGCCTACGGGCGGCTCAACGTCGAACGCGCCGACTTCTTCACCAAAGCTTTGCTGATCACCTACCGCGAAACCGAGGACCAAGACGCCCTGCCCGCCGCGACCGGCTCCGGTTGGATGTCCCATGTCGCCAGCCGCATCTATCGGGCGCAGCTTGGTAACGAGCCGGCCAAATCCTTCCGCTGGTGGAATGAGACCACGCTTGGCCCGATGCTTGGCAGCGGTGAAACCACACGCAACGCGCTAATCAACGAACCAGTGGTCACGCTGGACGACGGCGCCTCTGAACGTGTCGACATCCTGCACGAATACTTCATCGGCTTTGATCAATTTGATGCTTTCCTCGCGGCCTGCCGCGATGTCATTCCCGCCTCCTATCAGGAATTTCTGAACGTCACTCTGCGATATGTCGCCCAAGACGATCAGAGCGTGCTCAGCTACGCCAGCGTGCCCCGCATCGCGGCGGTGATGTCCTTCAGTCAGGAACTCACCCAACGCGGCGAGGCCGACATGGCCCGCATGACGCAAGCCCTAATCGACCGCATCGTGGCCGCAGGCGGCGCCTATTATTTGCCCTACCGCCCCCATGCGCGTCTGGACCAACTGAGCGCCGCCTACCCCGGAGCCGCGCAATTCGCCCGCCTGAAACGTGAGCTGGATCCCGATGGTCTGCTCCGCAACAACCTTTGGGACAGCTATCTGGAGCACCTATGACACGCCTTCAATATCTCGCGCTTGGTTATTTCGTCGCTTTGATGATTGCGGCCTCGATCAACTACATTCCTGGTCTCACCGACGCCGACGGGCTGGCCTTTGGCATTTTTGCGCTCGATCCCTATGACGACGCCTTGCACGTCGCCTCGGCACTTTGGGCGCTGGCGGCTGGGCTCATTTCACACAAGGCCTCCCGCACATTCATGATCCTCTTCGGCGCGGCCTATCTGGCGGACGGCGTGTTTGGCATGTTCACCGGCTATGGTTTCCTCGACATGGGCATCTTCACCCACGCCTCGCTTGGTCTCGATCTCTCGCTGGGCCGCTTCCTTGCAAACCTGCCCCATCTTGGCCTTGGCGGACTGGCTATTGTCGCCGGCTTGCGGGCCCGCACAGCATGAAACGCCTGTTGCGATGGGCCTTGCGCGGCAGCCTGTGCCTCGTGCTTTTGCTGGCGCTGCTGTTGTCGCCGGTGGCCTATGTGGAAACCATGTGCCGCGGCGACGCCGCAGCGACAGCCTACACGCCAATCCTGCCACCCGAGGATCACCGCCCCGAATCCCGCACGCTGATGACCTATCCGGAATGGCACATCGTGCATGCCTATGATGACTACGCCACGGTGATCACCACCAATGACCCGCACGACTTCGGCTTTTTCTCCGCCATCGGGGGGTTTTGGTCGTCCCTCTGTGATCTAAGCCGCCAATCGGCCCATCTTGGTCCCGTCGATAGCGGCACCAAACAAATGGTCTATGTGATCGGGGTAAGCTTCACCGCCGAATTGGCACTCAAGGCGCTTTATGAGGAAACTTTTGGCCGCGTAACAACATGGATTCGCGGGTCAGACCATGCCGCGCTGGACACACTGACCGCGCACCAAGCCGCCGAGTATGCGCAATTCCTGCAACAAGTGCCGTGGTACAAATGGCACTTTAGCGAAGACGCCACTGCCCTCGCCGCCACGCCATCCGAAGGCTTTCGCGACACCGAACGCCGACTGGCAGTTGGCCTCGAATATCGCGCCAAGGCAGCTTACGCCGGTGTCATCGCCCAAGCCGTGGAAAACGTCGGCGCTGACGCTTTGACACTGCGGATGGTGGTTGACGCCAAAGGGCGCGACCTCGCGGCTTACGACGCGGTCGAAGTCGTTGGCAGCTCTGATGCCCTAACAATTCTGCAAACGCCGCGGTACCGCACCCTGACCCACTTGCTTGCCGAGATGGCCAAGGACGGCGTGCAATTTATCGAA
This sequence comes from Shimia sp. Alg240-R146, assembly GCF_947331465.1. GTDB lineage: Bacteria > Pseudomonadota > Alphaproteobacteria > Rhodobacterales > Rhodobacteraceae > Shimia. The sequence continues at coordinate 182,721 of NZ_CAMZOK010000003.1, forward strand.
ATCGCGGGCAATGATGATATCATGTTCACCACCATCGCTCCGTCTTCACAAACACAGGACGCCATTTCCGTCATGCCGCGCCAAGGTCACACTGACTATCGCCATATTCAAATGGTCAAAGTCCCCGATCTGGCGCAAGCGCTGCGGAATTTGAACGCGCGCGGTCATCGGCTGGAACATATCCATGACTATTAGGCAGCTCTCTATAGGTCTGCCCATATTGATCTGCGGCTGGCTCGCAGTACTGGTCGGCATGGGCTTTGTCTCTGACAGCGCCCCCGCCCAGATGATCCTGTTCCCGCCCTCAGGTCTGATACCAAGCCTCGCCCCCGATGTGGCGATCATCGACAGCAGCCTGGTCAGCGTCACTGTGGCCTCAACCGGATCGGATTTCGTGAAATCCCTCTACGCGGCCGGCGCGCTCTTGGTGCTGCCCGCAGGCCTTCCGGGATGCAGCGGAACAGTCAAACGCAGCTAACAAAAAACCGCGCCCGTTAGCGCAACCATCAATCGCTTGACCCTCCTCATCTCGCTGCCTAGGGTCACCCCATGCCTGTACACACGCTTGACCACGCCAACATCCGCACCACCAATCTTGAGGCCATGATCGCCTTTTATGAGCAGGTGCTGAACATGACCAACGGCCCTCGCGCGGATTTCGATTTTCCGGGCGCTTGGCTTTATCTGGGGGACAACGCCGTTGTGCATCTGGTGGGTGTTGATGGCAATCCGCAAACAGACGGCGATCTCGCGCTTGAACACGCCGCGTTTCGCGCCACGGATCTGGCCGCGTTTGTCACCGGTCTGAAAAACCACGACGTCGACTACTTTTTGGGTTTTCCGCCCGGCGTGCCCATAGTGCAAGTCAATATTCACGATCCGGACGGCAATCACCTGCACGTCGACTTTCACATCGACGAACTTGAGGCCGCTGGCCTGTCCCGCTGAGTCTTTTTGGTGAACGCGTCGCGCGGTGCGGCAATCACAAGGCGGGTCAAAAACCGCACCGTCGCGATACCGACGTCATACCGACGCTTTGCCGACAGGTGTTTTCTGCTGATTCCCCAAAGTTAACGCGTGCCCTCACCGGTGATCCGTACGTGCGTTGCCAGCTTCGGCACGGGGTGACCGGACAGCTTGAGATTAGAAATCTGGCCGTGAGCCGGATCGGCGTCTTCAGTGCACAGCGTCTGTTGTAGCTGTCATGTCGCACTGCGTCTTGGGCCAACCCTGTGCTTCAGCCTGCGCCACCACTCCAAGCGCCATCGCAATCGCCAAAACCACAAGTTTTACATTTTGTTGCTGTCTCACTGCCCCGCTCCTCTTACGTCACATCGTCACGGCAACACGCCCGTTGCCCCTATCTCCGAAATCCAGAAAAATTGAGAATCTTTCCGGCACATTACCTTGAAAACTAAGGTGTAATTCCGCCTCTATCACGCTTCCCGACAATACCAGCACCGGTTCAAACGCGGTCAGCGCCGCGTCCGGAACCGCAGCACCAGACAACGTGACGGGCGCCTGAGAGGTGTTGAACAGTGTCAGTGTCACAACAACACCACCGCCCCGCGCGACGCGCCCTTCGGCCGCCACAGTCAGCGGCAAATGGCTGTGTCCGTCATGCGCCGCTGCCGCTACCGGCATTGCCAGTCCGGCCACTATGAAGGCCCGTCTTGTGAGCATGGTCCATTCTCTCCTTGGATACTGAAACGCCTACTCCGCGTATTTCCGTCGTACAAAGTTTTTTTTGTTTTTGCCGATTTTGGACTTGCAGCCCTGACCGACTCTTTATATCTCACGCCTCACCCAAAGGACGCGGGCGTAGCTCAGGGGTAGAGCATAACCTTGCCAAGGTTAGGGTCGTGAGTTCGAATCTCATCGCCCGCTCCAATTTCCCTCTCAGGGAAAGCCGAACAAGGCGCGGTTTATTCCGCGCCTTTTCGCTTTTTGACCGTACCGAGAAAATTGCACCATTTAGCCCTTGCGCCTCGCGCACTCTGCGGCTACATCCGCCTCACCCAAAGGACGCGGGCGTAGCTCAGGGGTAGAGCATAACCTTGCCAAGGTTAGGGTCGTGAGTTCGAATCTCATCGCCCGCTCCAATTTCCCTCTCAGGGAAAGCCGAACAAGGCGCGGTTTATTCCGCGCCTTTTCGCTTTTTGACCGTACCGAGAAAATTGCACCATTTAGCCCTTGCGCCTCGCGCACTCTGCGGCTACATCCGCCTCACCCAAAGGACGCGGGCGTAGCTCAGGGGTAGAGCATAACCTTGCCAAGGTTAGGGTCGTGAGTTCGAATCTCATCGCCCGCTCCATTTGGATTTCAAAAGAGGCGCAGGTCACCCTGCGCCCTTTTTGTTTTTAGCCCATCAAAGCCTGTGCCAAAGCATTTTGCCGCTCAATCACTCGTGGCAGATCAATCGTCGCGACATGGCCATCGCGCACAACTTGCCGACCTTCGACAAACAAATGTTTCACCCGCGTCGGCCCCGCAAGCAAAAGTGCCGCCGGATCCCAACTGCCCGCTGCTTCGATGCCCGACACATCCCAAATTGCGACATCCGCCCGTTTTCCAACGACAATCTGCCCACAATCGGAACGCCCCAAAACCTGCGCACCGCCCCGCGTGGCAATTTCCAATGCCTCACGCGCGCTCATCGCGTCCGCGCCGCGAGACACGCGTTGTAGCAACATCGCCTGGCGTGCTTCAGACACCAGATTTCCGGCATCATTGCTGGCCGACCCATCCACACCAAGCCCAACAGGTACTCCCGCGTCTCGCATCTGACGCACCGGCGCGATACCGCTGCCAAGCCGACAGTTAGAGCAGGGACAGTGGGCCACTCCGGTTTGGCTGCGCGCAAAAAGGTCGATTTCCTGCCCGTCCAATTTCACGCAATGCGCGTGCCACACATCCTCGCCTGTCCAGCCCAGATCCTCGGCATATTGCCCGGGGCGGCAGCCAAATTTTTCGAGAGAATAGGCAATATCTTCTTCATTCTCCGCAAGGTGCGTGTGCAACATCACCCCTTTGTCCCGCGCCAATGTGGCTGCGTCACGCATCAATTCACGCGAAACAGAAAAGGGCGAACAAGGCGCCACACCGACCCGCACCATTGCGCCTTCGCTGGCATCGTGGTGCGCGTCTATCAGGCGGATTGTGTCGTTTAGAATGGCTGCCTCGTTCTCAACAAGCGAGTCTGGCGGAAGGCCCCCATCGCTTTCGCCAATGCTCATTGACCCACGGGTGGGATGAAACCGCATTCCGATTTCTTTGGCAGCATCAATCGTGTCATCGAGCCGCGCGCCATTGGGATAAAGATACAGGTGATCCGAGGTCATCGTACAGCCCGACAAAGCCAATTCTGCAAGCCCGATCTGTGCCGAAATATTTATCTCCTCGGGGCCAAACCGCGACCAGATTGGATACAGGGTCTGAAGCCAGCCAAACAGCAAGGCATCTTGTCCCCCCGGGACCGCTCGGGTCAGCGTTTGGTACAGATGGTGATGGGTGTTCACCAAGCCGGGGGTGACCACACAGCCCTGAGCCAGCACAATTTCGCCATCGCTATCCAAGTCTGTGCCGATTTCGACAATCTGTCCGCCTCGCAGCCGCACATCCGCTTCAGACAGCTCTCGCCGCGCATCATCCATAGTCAAAACGACACTGGCTGACTTGATAACGGTTTCAGATACTTGCATTAAGCCACACTCCTTTCGCCCCGTTTCGGTGAAGTGTGATCAGGCATCGACAGAAAACGGGCAAAGGACTCGACGCGTTGCCAATTGTAACGCCGCTGCCTGTTGGGTTTCAAGCGTTGCGCAGAATATTCAACGCTGCGGCATGGATTTCGGCATTGGCCGCTGCCAGCACCCGCCCCCCCTCGTGGGCCGGTCCGCCTGTCCAATCTGTGACACGTCCGCCTGCCGCTTCTATCACCGCGATTGGCGCTTGGATGTCGTAAGCATTCAGACCCGCCTCTATAACCAAATCAATCTGCCCGGCAGCCAAAAGTGCATAGGCATAACAATCCATGCCATAGCGGGTCAGCTTGCACTGCTCGGCGACGGCCCGAAACCCTGCGCGCTCCTCTGCGCTACCAACTTCGGGAAAAGTTGTGAAAACAATTGCGTCCTGCAATGCGTCTGTGAATTTGCACTGCAAGGCCTGTGTTCCTGCGGGACCTGTGACCTCGGCCAAGCCAAAACCACCAACAAACCTTTCGCCAATATAGGGTTGATCGACAATCCCAAAGATCGGCCCGTTGGCGTCAGATAGCGCGATCAAAACCCCCCACGTTGGCGTCCCGCTAATAAAGGCGCGCGTCCCATCGATCGGGTCCAGCACCCACGTGAGGCCGCTTTCACCCTCAGTTTTGCCGAACTCTTCTCCAAATATGCCATCTTGAGGTCGCCGCTTTGCCAGCACATCGCGCATCGCCAATTCGGCGGCACGGTCAGCCACTGTCACGGGGTCAAAATCGTGATCCAGTTTGTTTTCAGCGGTGAGGTTTTTTGCGCGAAAATGCGGAAGAATGGCCGCACGGGCCGCTTCGGCCATCTCATTGGCCACAGCAATGATATCGCTGCGATCTTGATCATTCATGTAACTTCCTCCGCAGTGGGCGCCCATCTTTGGGCTACTTCACTGCGGAAAAAGAAACAAGCAGCGTCCTCATGAGGCGAGTGCTCTCAATCAGCGTCTGATTGTGTTCCGGCCTTGGGGCGCTGTCAGGCGACGTCGCTCAAGACGCGCGCCAACTCAAACAGGCGGCGGCGTTGGTTTTCCGGAATTGCGTAATAGCTGCGGATAAGGTCGAGCGCTTCTTTATCGCCCATCAGGTCGGCAGGCACTTTGCTGGCCACGTCGCCTTCTTCCGCTTCCAGCCCTTCAAAGAAGAAGCTGACCGGCACGTCCAGTGCATCGGCAATATCCCAAAGGCGTGAAGCGCTTACGCGATTGGCCCCGGTTTCGTATTTTTGAATCTGCTGAAACTTGATCCCAACCTGCTCAGCAAGTTGCTGCTGGGTCATCCCCGTCAGCCAACGCCGTTGTCGCACTTTTTTGCCAACATGCACGTCCACTGGATGCGTCATTCCGCCTCTCCTTTGCAATCAACTTTTGACTTCGCCCAATCAGTATTCGTCACTCAAAGAGCGTTACTCAGTTACCATTATGAATTCACCGCGCATCCCTTCGCGGTAAGTCAACTTAACAGTTTTTGCCTTGTAATCAAGGTCCATCCTACAAGCTGACGGTTAAGCCCGCGTCAATATGTACAATTCTAAATTGATACTCTCTTTGGATTTTTCGGTGACGTTGTGTCGCGTTAGGCTTGTGAAGACGGTTCTCGCTTTGACAGCGATCACATCGACTGTCTAATCGAGGCAACCAACCGGAGAGAATCTCATGCGCGCATTTCAAGTCACATCCCACGAAACCACGCCAACCATTCAGGACATTCCGACACCTGAACCGGCCAAAGGCGAAATTCGCGTGCGCATTCGCGCCTGCGCATTGAACTTCGGCGATCTCCTGATGATCAAGGGCACCTATCAGGAAACGCCGCCACTGCCCTTTATTCTCGGCATGGAAGTTGCCGGCGAAGTCGACGCGCTTGGGCCCGACACCAAAGGACCGGCTGTAGGGTCCAAGGTGCTGGTGTTTGGCGGCAAAGGTGGGCTTGCGGAATTTGGCTGCTATCGTGCCGAAAGCGCCATTCCTCTACCCGAAAGCATGAGCTTTGAAGAGGCGGCAGCCTTTCCGGTGGCCTATGGCACCAGCCATGTAGCGTTGGATTACCGCGCCCGCTTGAAGGAAGGCGAGAACCTTTTGGTTTTGGGAGCAGCTGGCGGCGTCGGCCTTACGGCGGTCGAAATTGGCAAACTCATGGGCGCCAACGTGATTGCCTGCGCGCGCGGCGCCGAGAAGCTTGAGGTCGCCAAAAAGATGGGTGCAGACCACCTGATCGATGCCGGAAGCGAAGACATCCGCGACGCGGTTAAGGCACTTGGTGGTGCAGATGTGGTTTATGACCCGGTCGGCGGCGAGCAATTCAAAGCAGCCTTCCGCGCCTGCCGTCCCGAGGCACGGCTCTTGCCAATTGGATTTGCGTCCGGTGACATTCCGTCAATCCCCGCCAACCATCTGCTGGTGAAGAATCTCACGGTTATGGGTCTCTACTGGGGTGGCTACATGGCCTTCAAACCGCAGGTGATCCTCAACAGCATGCGCACGTTGTTTGGCTGGCATGCCGAAGGCAAAATCAAGCCCCACATCAGCCACGTGTTGCCGCTGGATCAGGCCGCGGATGCTTATGAATTGCTGCGGTCGCGCAAGTCCACAGGCAAAGTTGTGGTCAGCGTGCCTTGAGTCGACCTGATATGACTGTCGTGGGCTCCTAGCCCACGACTCCAAGCCGCACCGGATGGTCCGGACGCCCACGCATAGGCTGGAAACCCGCTCGGATCAGACCCGCGAGATCCGCAATCACATCGCCCTTACTGGTGTCCGCGCCGTACATGTTGATGTGCTGCTCTCCAAGCTCCGGAAGAGCGCCGCCGTGATCAATCACCTCAAGGTGACGCGGTTCCGTTCCCTCAATCATCGCCCCCAACGCCAAATCGGCCGATATCGTCGCTTCAACAGTTCGGTCGGAATCCGTCAGGATCGCCGATTCCCATTCAATTCCAGCCCGGTCCAACGCCGCAATCGCGCGCGGACGGAACAGGCATTGCCGCCCCGACGCAAAAGGAATGGGCCGCCGCCGCCAACTGGCGCCGCCAGGAGCCCCAACCCAAGCCAGCGGCAACTTGCACAGCAATTCCGCCGATTCGGGGCTTTCAGCTTCGGTCGTCAGGATCAGGTCCATTTCGCCTTTCTGAAACTGCGCCTTAAGTTCCATTGTAAAGGAAGAATGCAGCACCACCTTTACCCGCGGATAGGCTGCGTTGAACTGTTGCAGCACCCGTGGAATGGCCGGATAGACAATATCATGCGGCACCCCCAGCGTGATCGTGCCCTCGAACTCGTCATGTGTCAGACGGCGAATCACTTCGTCGTTCAGGGTCACCATGCGGCGCGCGTAGCCCAGCATTTGCTCGCCCTGAGGCGTCAGGGCAATGCCGCGACCTGACCGGTCCAACAGATCAACGCCAATCAATTCCTCCAGACGCTTGAGCTGCATGCTGACCGCAGATTGCGTCAGATGCAGGAAACCGGCTGCCTTGGTCACTCCGCCAAGATCCGCGACAGCAACAAAACTTCGCAGGGTGGTGACATCCAAATTCCGCATTGCATCAATCCTTGTGATGTATCTCTTCATTAACATTCGTTTCACAAATAGATCATAGGATGACATACACATCAAGCAACTTGATGATAAATCGAAATTCAATCAATTTTTGAAAGGAGCGAACATGACCACCTATAGCATCACAGGCCACAACCCTAGCCTTCGCACAAAAGGCTTCAAACAGCTTTTCAACTGGTTCCTCGTCTCCCGTCAGCGCAATCGACTTGCCCGTTTGGATGACCGGGCGCTTGACGATATGGGCCTGACCCGCGCTGATGTCGCTCATGAATTGAAGCGCCCCGTTTGGGACGTGCCATGCCATTGGCGCGGCTAAGTCATCACAGCTGTTAACGAAGTTGGCGGCGATTCGCTGCTTTTTTCAACGATTACCCCGCGGGTTATCCTTGAAATTTGGCCCAACCTGCACGATATTTCTTGAAACGGCCGTCGAGGGAACTCGGCGGCCTAACAGAATTATTATCGGAGGCTTACATGGCTGAATTTGACACAATCCGGAGCGCTGCTGGCACGCAGACCGCCCAGATTGACGAGGGCCTGCGCGCCCACATGAGCAAAGTTTACGGCACAATGTCCGTAGGCATGTTGATCACCTTTGCAGCAGCTTGGGCGATTTCGAACCTCGCGGTTACCGCCGATCCTTCGGGCGCTGTTGCTCAACTGAGCGCGGACAAATACCTGACCTCACTCGGCTACGCGATCTATGGCTCGCCTCTTAAATGGGTGATCATGTTCGCCCCGCTGCTGTTTGTTTTTGGCCTAAGCGCCGCAATCAACCGTATGTCGGCCGCGACAGCTCAGCTTGTGTTCTATGTCTTCGCTGCTGTTATGGGCCTGTCGATCAGCTCAATCTTCCTGGTTTTCACCGGTGAATCCATCATTCAGGTCTTCTTGGTTACCGCGATCGCGTTCGCTGGTTTGTCGCTCTATGGCTACACCACAAAACGCGATCTGGGCCCAATGGGTACGTTCCTGATTATGGGCCTGATTGGTCTGATCATTGCCTCAGTCGTCAATATCTTCCTGGCCTCGTCGGCCATGACCTTTGCGATTTCGGTAATTGGTGTGCTGATCTTTGCTGGTCTGACCGCCTATGACACGCAGAAAATCAAGAATACCTACCTTGCACACGCCCACAGCGGCGACAGTGAGTGGCTGGGCAAAGCGGCCATCATGGGTGCGCTGAGCCTGTATCTGGACTTTATCAACATGTTCATGATGCTGTTGCAGCTGTTTGGCAACCGCGAGTAAGCAAACGCTTTTTGAATGCAAAAGGGCCGGTCATTGCGACCGGCCTTTTTTTTGCTGCGACCTGATTACTCGGCAAGCGCCATCTGCATTTGCACCGCTGGAAAATGCACTCCCGGTGCAAGGCTTAGTTCAACTTCACCCCGCTCCGCAAACCCCATTTCGCGATAGAAACTCCGCGCTGTGTACGTGCTCATGCAACTTAGCCGTTTGATGCCATAAGCCTCAGCAGAGGCGAGGATCACGTCCACCAGCGCCTTGGCCACCCCACGACGGACCCAGTCAGCCCGAGTCGCCACGTGGCGCACATGCGCTTGCCGCGCCGCGCCAGCGCCGCGTACCGAGCTGAAATCAGTCCACCCGCCGGCGCCAACGACCTCATCTGTTGCAACACATTCAGCCAGAAAATAGGTCCCGCTGGTCAACAGCGCGGGCTGCGCGCGTGTGATCAGCGGCAGCGCAGCATCAAGCGTCTCGCTGTCGTAATCCTTCGGCAACAATTCAGGGTAGGAACGTTCAAACAAACCATCAACGGCCTCACGGTCGTCAATACGAGCGGGTCTGATAAAGAATGGAAAAGTCATAATCTGCGTCCTGTTGGTCTTTTTTGTCAGGGCGCGGCATCTTCAAAAGCAAAAAGCCGCGCCTTGGTCTGGCGCGGCTTTTGCAATGTCTCGGAGGGAGGATCTTACTTGATCTTGCCTTCCTTGTACTCGACATGCTTGCGCACCACCGGATCGTACTTACGTACGACCATCTTTTCGGTCATCGTGCGCGCATTCTTCTTGGTCACGTAGAAATGGCCCGTGCCCGCGGTCGAGTTCAGACGGATCTTGATTGTCGTCGGCTTCGCCATTTGTCTTCTCCTGCGCCAGGGCGCATACGCCCCGTGAAAATCTATGAAGGTGCCTTTTACTGATGCACCAGCCCGAGTCAATGGGATTCCCCCAAGAAACTTTTGGGGAGCCCAGATTTGTGCGGATCGGCGCCATTGCAGCCGCCCTCAAAGCCGTTAGTCTCTTACAACCACCACCAAGGGGACGACAACACCGTATGATCTGGTTCTGGATCGCCACCTCCGTGCCTGTTGCTTTGCTAAGCCTCGCCGCCTTCTCGGGTGCGGGATGGTCGCTGGCGGCCTTTCTTTACATGGCGGTCTTTGTGCACATCATGGATCGTCTCGTACATGGTGCTGTGGCCAAATGCGGCACGGACGGCGAATTTCCCAGCGGCGCGCATTTGTCGATTCTTCTGGGCCTTACGCATCTGGCGCTGATCGGTTTCGCGGTGGCTGCTGTTTCCGGCGCAACCGGCCTTAGCTGGGGCGCACGCTTCCTGTGTTTCCTCGCCTTTGGCCTTTTCTTCGGACAGGTCAGCAATGCCAACGCCCATGAGCTGATTCACAAGGGCGCACGATTTCCGCGCCGTCTCGGGACGCTGGTCTACATTACCCTACTGTTTGGCCACCACGCCTCAGCCCACCCCAAAGTGCACCACGTTTGGGTCGCCACGCCAAATGATCCAAACACTCCCCTACCAGGCGAAAGCTTCTATCGCTTCTGGCCGCGGGCATGGGTTGGGTCTTTTCGCAAAGGCCTGAGCGTCGAAAATGCCATGCGCAATCGCAAAACCCCGCATCCCCCAAAGTGGACGCATCCCTATGTCGCTTATGTTGGCGGCGCGGTGATTTGCCTAATACTCAGCGGCCTTGTCTTTGGCTGGGCCGGTTTATTGGCCTATGTCATGGTCGCGGGCTACGCACAAATGCAGCATTTGGTTTCGGATTATGTGCAGCACTACGGACTGTCCCGCAAACTGCTGAGCGCCGGAAAATATGAACCCGTCGGCCCCGAACACAGCTGGAATGCGCCTCAGTTCTATTCTTCGGCGCTCATGCTCAACGCGCCGCGCCATTCCGACCATCACCTGAACCCGACCCGCGACTATCCATCATTGCGGCTAAACGAAACGGTGATGCCGATCCTGCCGAGGTCGCTGCCGTTGATGGGTACACTCGCGCTTTGGCCACGCTTTTGGCGTCGCGTTATGGACCCCCGAGTCCAAAGACTGCAAGCCTCAGCAGATTGAGTCTGGATCGAAACGCGTTCCGGTGGCAGCATCCCCCTATGAAACGCATTCTTGTCGCCGCCCTCTTGCTTGCCTCACCGGCCTTCTCGCAATCCGCTATGACAGCTGCGGAGTTCGAAGCCTATGTCTCTGGCAAAACCTTGTTCTTTGCCGCCGAAGGCTCCCGCTATGGGGTCGAAGAGTATTTGCCGGACCGCCGCGTGCGCTGGTCTTTTCTGGATGGCAAATGCAAGGAAGGTCTCTGGTATGAGGAGGCGGGTCAGATCTGCTTTATCTACGAGGACAACCCATCCCCGCAGTGCTGGACTTTCTTTGAACGAAACACAGGTCTTTCGGCGCGCTTTGAAAACGAACCGGACGGCACCGTGCTTTATGAAATCGAAGACACGGGCGAAGACATGCTCTGTCTCGGGCCCGAAGTCGGCGTCTAAAACAGGGTACCCTGCTCAGGCGCATCCGGCTTCTTGGGCTTAGGCTTTGGTTTCGGCTTGGGTGTTACTGCTGCAGCCTCCACAACGGGTGCCACAACCGCATCCTGCCCAACCTTAAGCCGCCCATCAACAAACTCGATTTCGATTTCACTGGCGCCGCCTGCTTGTACCGCAGTCCTCACGAGATCGCCGTCACCACGCACGACCGCATAACCACGCTCCAGCGTCGCCCGATAGCTCAAAGTCTCGCGCATCCGGTCTGTTGCCGCCAGACGGTCCCCAAGTTTTTGAACCTGCCGCGTGCCCGCATCCGCCATACGGCGGCTCATGTCGGCTACTTTTTCCTTGCGACGCTCAATGTCGCGCGACAACCCCACCGGAGTCAGTCGATCGGCACGGCGTCCCAACGCCTCCCGCCGCGTCTCGATCATGCGCATCAGTGTGCTTGCCCGCAATGTGCCGCCTTTTTCAGACAAAACCACGCGACGGCTTTGCACCCCGGCTTGCAACGCCCGGGGCAGCGCGTCTCCGGCTCCATCCAATCTCTGACGTGGTGTCTGCAACAGCGCGTCCGCACGCGGCATCGCCCGCGACAGGTCGCGCAAACGCTGATCTCGCAGACTGAGCGCCTGTCCAAGACTGCGCGTCATCCGCGCGCCTTGCTCCTCGACCCATCCGGCGATTTCCAACCGCACCGGAACCGCCAGTTCCGCCGCCGCAGTGGGCGTGGGCGCGCGTTTATCTGAGACAAAATCAATCAGCGTTGTATCAGTCTCGTGGCCAACCGCCGAAATCAACGGGATGTCGGAGGCCGCCGCAGCGCGCGCCACGATCTCCTCGTTGAACCCCCAAAGGTCCTCGATCGAACCGCCACCGCGCGCCACAATGATCAAATCAGGCCGCGGCATCCCGCCGCCCGGTGTCATCTTGTTAAAGCCTGCAATCGCATTCGCCACTTGCGGTGCGCATTGCTCCCCCTGAACAGCCACTGGCCAGATCATCACCTTGCGCGGGAACCGATCCCGCAATCGGTGCAGTATGTCGCGGATCACCGCCCCGCTGGGCGAGGTAACAACTCCGATGATTTCCGGCAGATACGGCAACGGCCGCTTGCGCCCCAGCTCAAACAGCCCCTCGGCCTGCAACATCGCCTTGCGCTTTTCCAGCATCGCCATCAGGGCGCCAACACCGGCAGGTTTCAGGTCTTCGACCACCAACTGATATTTGGATTGCCCCGGAAAGGTCGTCAGCCGCCCTGTGGCGACAACTTCCATGCCCTCTTCGGGTCGCGTTGCGACGCGTGCCGCGACACCTTTCCACATCACTGCGGCGATGACCGAGCGGTCATCTTTCAGATCAAGGTAAACATGCCCCGATCGCGGAAAAGACACCCGCCCGATCTCTCCCTTGATGCGCACATGAGAAAACTCGCCCTCGATCATGCGTTTGATCGCACCTGACAGCTCGGAAACACTGAATTCCGGGGCGTTTTCGCCCTCAATCGGGTCGTCGATAAGGTCAGACATCTCGGCTCGCTTGTAAGAAGGCTCACCACAGCTTAGAACGCCCGCAACCGAAGGCCAAGCGGAAGGCGACACCTATGAACATCCTCATCCTCGGCAGCGGCGGGCGCGAACACAGCCTCGCATGGGCGGTGATGCAAAACCCAAAGTGCGACAAGCTGATTGTGGCGCCCGGTAATGCAGGTATTGCCCAGATCGCGGATTGCGCGTCCTTTGACATCGACGATGGTGGTGAGGTTGTCAATTTTGTCGCTGCCAACGCCATCGATTTTGTAATTATTGGCCCCGAAGCCCCGCTGGCCAACGGTGTTGCGGACCGCCTGCGCGAAGCCGGCGTGCTGGTATTTGGCCCCTCTAAAGCAGCGGCGCGACTGGAGGCATCCAAAAGCTTCACCAAAGAAATTTGCGACGCCGCGAACGCGCCCACCGCCGGCTATGGCCATTTCTTAAACGCCGAGGCCGCCAAAGCCCATATCCGCAAGGAAGGCGCTCCGATTGTGGTGAAAGCCGACGGTCTGGCGGCGGGCAAAGGCGTGATTGTCGCGATGGACGAGCAGACCGCGCTGGACGCCGTTGATGACATGTTCGGCGGCGCCTTTGGTGGCGCTGGCGCCGAAGTGGTGATCGAAGAATTCATGGAAGGCGAAGAAGCCTCCTTCTTTATTCTTTGTGACGGCAAAACCGCACTTCCGATTGGCACCGCACAAGACCACAAACGCGTCGGCGAAGGCGACACCGGCCCCAACACCGGCGGCATGGGCGCCTATTCTCCGGCACCGGTTCTGACCGATGAAATCGCGCAAAAAGCGCTGGATGAGATTGTGCAGCCGACGATCGACGAAATGGCCAAACGTGGCACACCGTATCAGGGTGTTCTTTATGTTGGCTTGATGATCAAGGACGGGCAGCCTCGTCTTGTGGAGTACAACGTGCGTTTTGGCGATCCTGAGTGCCAGGTCCTGATGATGCGCCTTGGCGCGCAGGCGTTTGATTTGATGCATGCCGCCGCCGAAGAACGCCTGCATGAAACACAGGTTAACTGGGCAGATGATCACGCGATCACCGTTGTGATGGCGGCGAATGGCTACCCCGGATCCTATGAAAAGGGGTCTGTGATTGGTGGCTTGGACGCGCTGACGGAAGACAGCAAAAACATGGTCTTCCATGCCGGCACAACCGCCAAGGACGGCGCGATCACCGCCACAGGTGGCCGGGTTCTGAATGTCACAGCACGCGGCGATAGCCTGCAAGAAGCCCGCGACCGTGCCTATGCGATGATCGCCCAGGTCGACTGGACCGAAGGGTTTTACCGCGCGGACATCGGCTGGCGCGCGCTCTGACATAGGGTATTTCTGCGGGCGTTGCACGGACGTCGCCCGCACCCTATTCTCCGCCACAAGACGGGGGAGACGTCATGACCAAATCAGTAGATCAAGCCTATGCGGACGGCGATTTCGTCGAGCTGGCGTTTTCCTTTGCGCCGGTGGGCATCGTTGTGACGGAAAACCGTGTGATCCGCGATTGCAATGACACTTTCGCTGACATGTTCCGCTACGAACGTGCCACGCTCAAAGACAGCACCTTTGCCACGCTTTATCCCACACAGGAAGAATTCGCCAACATCCGAAATCGCGGCGTGCAGGAGCTGCGCGAAAGCAACTTTTATTGGGACGAGCGCGTCATGATGCGACGTGGCGGCGAGATGTTCTGGTGCCGCGTCCGCGGGCATACGTTTACGCCGGACGAGCCGCTGCAACGCGCAGTTTGGAGCTTTGCCGACATTTCCGACACCCGCCCTTACCAACCGCTCACCCGTCGCGAACGCGAAGTGTTTTCGCTTTTGGCTGAAGGTCTCACGTCCAAGGAAATCGCGCTAAAGCTCGAGATGAGCAATCGCACCGTTGAGGTGCATCGCGGCAAACTGCTTAAGAAGTTTGGCGTCAGCAACACGGCAAGTCTGTTTCAGTCGCTTGGCGCCATCGGCACGCGCCACATCTATTCTGCCAGCGACGGCACCGTCCGATAGGGACGCCGAGGGGCCAGCCCCTCGGCCACTGCTGTGCAGTGTCTATACCCCGGGATATTTCTGGCAAAAGGAATTCAGTTGGACCCGCAATTCAGCGCGGCTTGCAACGCGTTTTGGCCGGTGAAGCCACCAAGCGGCTCGGTCATTAGACGTTTGCCGTCAAATCGCGTCGCCATGACCTTTTGCCAGTTGGCGTCTACCGTGATCATTTCGGACCCGGTGCCGCAGTCTCGTATTCCGCCGGAAATGAAATCCTCGCCGATGCGATGATTGGTCAGCCCTTTTTGGTTGGCGACCTCCGTGAGCTTGCCGCTCTTAAAGCGCCAAACACGCAGTGTTTTGGCCAAATGCGGCCTGTCGATGTAAGCGATCTCAATGTGGCCATCACCATCCAGATCAGCGGCACCAATGGGCGCCAGCCAACGGTTCTTGCGACCTATATAAGGTGTTGTGGCGAGAAGTTTCAGGTCAGATACTTCGCCGCGACCTTCGAACCCATAAACAGCAATCTGAGCACCCTTGTTGATGTGGCTGCGAACTGTAACAATCTCGAGCACCCCATCGCGGTCAAGGTCAACAAGTCGCGGGGCTACGTCCTCAAAAACGTGGCTGGTATCTAAAGTAATTTCGCTGTCACAAAAACCGGCATTTGGCCCCTCAACAAGAAGTGTCTCCGGCTCCAGCGCATCTCCCAGAACCCCATGGCTGTAGCGCCGTGTAAGGTTGGCATAGGCCGCGTGCGTCTGTCTCTGCTGCACCATGGATGCCGGAATGGCGCCTGTGCGTTTGAAAAGATCAATCTCACAAGCCAATACGCCAGAACCGCCAGCCAGCAACACCGACGCCGCCAGCCACGCGCGACGGACAAAACCGCGCATCAGGCGCAACGTTTGATGCCGCGCCCTGCCAATCATCAGATTTGCTTCTCAGGCATTTTCACGACCAAACCGTCCATGGCGTCTGTCACCTTGATCTGGCAAGTCAGGCGCGACGTGGCTGGGTCCGGCTGATACGCAAAGTCCAGCATATCCTCTTCCATGTCGTCCTTTGCCGGGATCTTGTCTGCCCAAGCCGGATCCACATAAACGTGGCAGGTTGAGCAAGCGCAAGCGCCGCCGCAATCGGCTTCGATGCCGGGAATGTTGTTGTCGCGCGCGCCTTCCATCACGGTCAGGCCGTTTGCGACCTCCACCACGTGTTCGGTTCCGTTGTGCTCGACATAGGTTATCTTGGCCATGCCTGGAGGCTCCTTCTCGTGCAGTGCGTTGCTCCTAGTTAGTCAAGCGATCCGCCTCCCGCCACCCCCTTTTGCGACGCAAGGCCTGTCCCCTTGCGACAAAGTTCATTTGTTCTATATTTGTTCCATGACCAAGGCGATCACATCTGCGTGGCCCAGGCCGCCTGCGGCTTTGGCGGCCTCCCGATTGGGCGAACCGCCCAACGGCGCCCGTGTGACCGTTGCGGGGTTGGTGATTCTCCGTCAGCGCCCCGGCACAGCCAAGGGCGTGATTTTCATCACGCTCGAGGATGAGACGGGCGTGGTGAATGTCATCGTCTGGCGAAAGCTATATGATGCCTTCCGCCGCGCGGTGATTGCCGGACGCCTGCTGCGTGTCACCGGCCGCATCCAGCGCGAAAACAACGTCACTCACCTGATTGCCGAACGGGTCGACGATATTTCCCCCATGCTGGACAGCCTGCTGGTGCCACAAGACAGCTGAGGCTTTTGACCGCGCCCAAAACACGCTACAAGGAAAACAAGAAAAACACGCCTTGAGCGCGAGGCACGAGCATGACACGCCTGATCGCCCCATTTGTGGCACTCGCCCTGCTGGCCACAGCAGGCTGCGAGGAGACGATCTCGGACCCGCCATATCTGGCGGCTTGGTCCGAGCCCGAGATCGTGCGCGCAGAGGACCCGAGAGCGCCGCCCAATGCCCGTCCCGGAAGCTGCTGGGGTCGCGACGTGACGCCGGCTGTTTTGGAAACCGTAACAGAACAGATCATGGTGCAACCGCCCGAGGTCCTAGCGGACGGAACCGTCATCAGCCCGGGCATTTTCCGTACGGAACAACAGCAACGCATCGTCAAGGAACGCCGCGAAACCTGGTTCGAAACGCCTTGCCCGCACATTTGGACAGAGGAGTTCACCGCCTCAGTTCAACGCGCGCTCAAGGTACGTGGATTGTTTTTTGGAACAGTTACGGGCATCCACGACACCCGCACCCGCGCGGCCATCCGGCGGTATCAAAAAGCGGGTGGTCTTGATAGCGTGATATTGTCGTTGGAAAGCGCGCGACGCCTTGGCCTCGTCGCGGTGGAGCGCGAAGAATAGCGCTCCCCATCGGGAAAAGAAAAAGGGCGCAACCGGCGCCCTTGATCAATCTCAAAATCGCTCACGCAATCAGTCTACGATAGACAGCGCCACAAAACGGGGCTCACCAGCACGACGTACCAGTAGCAACACGGATTTCCGTCCAGCCTCTCGCACCTCGTCAATGCGGGCCTCAAAGTCACCCACGGACCGAAGTTTTTGATGGCTGGCTTCTGTCAGAACATCGCCCGCGCGCAAGCCTTTTTCATAGGCTTTGGAGCTCTCGTCGACGCTTTTGACCACAAGCCCCTCCAGGTCATCAGATCCGCCCAACTCCTCGCGCAACGCGTCATTCAGAGGCGTCACGGTGAGACCAAGCAGTTCTTTTTCGACGGGTTCGTCCTCAACCTCCGGGACCGGCTGGCTGGCGGGTACCGCGCCTTCTGCTTCCTCACGACGACCAAGGGTGACCTGCAAGGTCACTTCTTCACCGCCACGCAGCACAATCACATCAACCGCTTTGCCAACTGTGGTGTTGCCCACGCGACGCACCAGCGCACGCACATCCGCGACACTGGCGCCATCAAACGTCATGATAACGTCTCCGGCCTGCATTCCTGCATCCATCGCTGGGCCTTCCGGCACATCCGTGACCATAGCGCCAGATGCCGTTTCCAGCCCGTCAACCGCTTCGACCATGTCCTCGGTTACGTTTTGAATGCGTACACCCAGCCAGCCACGACGGGTTTCACCGTATTCCTGCAACTGCGCGACCACCCGTGTCACCACGTTTGACGCCATCGAAAAGCCGATACCGATGGAGCCGCCATTTGGCGACAGAATCGCGGTGTTCACACCAATCACGTCGCCATTCATATTGAACAACGGCCCACCTGAGTTGCCGCGGTTGATCGCAGCGTCGGTCTGAATGTAGTCGTCATAGCTGCCCGAAAGCGCCCTATTGCGTGCCGACACGATACCGGAGGAGACCGAAAAACCCTGCCCGAGCGGGTTGCCCATCGCCAGAACCCAATCGCCAACCCGTGCGGTGTCACTGTCACCAAATTCAACGAACTTCAGCGGCTCATCGCTTTCGACCTTCAGCAACGCAATATCCGTGTTGGGATCGGTGCCGATCACTTTGGCAGGCAATTCATCGCCTTCAAAAAATTCAATCAGGATCTCGTCCGCGCCCTCGATCACGTGGTTATTTGTCACCACATACCCGTCCGCTGAAATCACAAAGCCCGATCCCAAGGCAGAGGTGCGCCGCGGGCGGTCGCTGTTGCCTTGACGGTCTTGGAATTCACGGAAGAAATCCTCAAACGGCGATCCTTCGGGCACAATGCCTTGCGGGCCTGTGCGGCCTTCGACCACCGTAGAGGTCGTGATGTTGACCACGGACGGGCTGATCTGCTCGGCCAGATCGGCAAAGCTGTCCGGGCGCGCTTGCGCCGCCAAAGTTTGAAACAGCACCGCAGCAGTCGCCAAAACGGCCACCATCATCGCGCGCAGCGCTGCGCCTTGTGCCATTTGCATGGGAAATGCCTTCGAAATCACGTTGGATCTCCTTGTTATTAGAAACCTGAGGATGGGGCTGCCCCCAAACCGTTGGTGCAAAGAATGGGGCTTTGGTTTGGTAAGTGCAACAGGCGCCACATCGCATGTTCACAATTGCGCGTGACCATTCTGTGAATTTGGTAAACTCAACATTCGCAATATGGCTGGCTCAGACGCCCAGAGATTTGGCCACCCAAACAAAGATTATCCCGGCAATCACTGCCAGCAATCCAAGTGTGCGCCTCTGGCCCTCGGGCAGCGACCGAAGCATCGCAAGCAGGTCTTCAACGACAGAAGGGGCCAGTACATAGACCAGCCCCTCCACAATCATTACAAGCCCTATCGCATAAAGCGCGACGGCCATCAGTTCCGACCTTGATCGCTCTTCAGGTAGTCAAAGAAGTCGTTGTCAGGCGACATCACAATGGATGAGTTGCCGGACTTCAAAGCACCACGATAGGCGTTAAGTGACCGATAAAATGCGAAGAACTCAGGATCTGCACCATAGGCAGTCGCAAAGATCGCGTTGCGTGCCGCATCGGCCTCACCTCGGATGATCTCGGACTGACGGTTGGCGTCAGATTCCAGTTCAACAACGGTACGATCCGCTTGCGCACGCACGCGCTGCGCGGCTTCGTCACCACGCGCGATTTCGTCCGCGGCTTCGCGTTCACGCTCAGCGCGCATCCGGTTGAACGTCGCTTCAAGGTTGGCCTGTGGCAAATCGGTGCGCTTCAAACGCACATCGACCACTTCCAGACCCAGCGCACGCGCTTCGGTGATCGCATTGTCACGAATGCGGTTCATCAGCGACACACGATCGGTCGACAGGACCGAATCTGAGCGTACAGAACCAAGCACCTCACGCGTTTGCGAGCGCAGGATGCTGTCCAAACGGCCTTCGGCAGACTGAATGCCACCGGCACCAACCGCTTGACGGAACTGGGTCACGTCAGCAATCCGATACCGTGCAAAGGCGTCCACGATCAAACGGCGATCATCCAGAGGTGTGACCTCAAGTGGTCCCACTTCGCGGCTCAGGATACGGTCGTCATAGCGAACCACTTCCTGAATCACCGGGATTTTAAACGCCAGACCGGGCTCCTCTTTGACCGTGACAACACGACCAAATTGCAGGACCAGTGCCTTTTCACGCTCATCCACGATGAACACGCTCGACAACGCACCGGCGACCAAAATCACCAGAAGGGGCAGTAGATAAGTCGCTCTCCGCATCTTATTTCTCCCCTTTGCGTAGTTCGTTCAGCGGAAGGTAGGGCACCACGCCCTGACCGCCGGCTTGGTCGTCGATGATCACCTTGTCGATGTCACCAAGAACCTGTTCCATGGTTTCCAGATACAGTCGCTTGCGTGTCACTTCCGGTGCTTTCTTGTATTCTTCCAGAACCGCGCTAAAGCGACTGGCTTCACCTTCGGCCTCGTTCACGACACGCGCACGATAAGCTTCGGCTTCTTCGAGGATTTGCGCGGCTTCACCACGCGCGCCCGCCAGTTTGCGGTTTGCATAAGCGTCCGCTTGCTTCTCAAGACGGTCGCGCTCCTGCGATGCAGACTGCACTTCGCGGAAGGCATCTTTAACCTGCTCGGGGGGATCGGCACCGTCAAAGTTAACTCGGACGATGTTCACGCCGGAGTTATAGCTGTCCATCGTCGATTGGATCAGCTCCAACATCCGATCGGTGATCACACCACGGTCACGGTTGAGCACCGGCGCGAGTTCAGATTGCGCCATGATTTCGCGCATCGCCGATTCTGACACCGCACGGATCGTTTCACGCGGATCACGCAGATTGAACAGGAACTGCGCCGGATCGTTGATGTTCCAGACCACCTGGAAATCGATGTCGACGATGTTCTCGTCGCCGGTCAGCATCAGACCGTCGGTGGAACCAGAGCGCGAAGGAATGTCTTCGATCTGTTCGGTTGTAACCGGCACAACTTCCGCGGTGACCACAGGCCAGGGCGCAAAGTTCAGACCGGGACCGCCAGTAGAGGAATATTTCCCCAAAAACAGCTCAACCGATTTTTCTTCGGGTTTGACGGTATAGAAACTTGCCATGCCCCAAAGCACAGCCGCCACGCCGAGGCCCAGAAAAACAGTGCCGCGGTTCAGAGCGGGTCCGCCTTGACCACCACCTTGACCGTTTCCGGTGCCGCCACCATCACCGCCGCGTCCGCCCATAAGCACACGCAACTGGTCTTGACCCTTTTTCATCAGGTCATCGATATCGGGGATTTGCGGACCATCACCTTCGGGCGGGCGTTGCCCGTTCCCGTTGTTGCCGCGATTACCGCCGCCTTGGTTGCCGCCACCCCCACCCCAGGGGCCGCCGTTGTTTCCTGCCATTCGGGATCTTCCCTTTCATCAAACTTTTTGGCGTTCCCCTAAATCTGAGGGTTACACCAGAAAAATCAAGCCATCAGCCATGTCACGCTGTGCGCACCGGCTCCTTCATCGTCACTAGTTCCTCGGACATTGTCGGATGCACCGCCACTGTCCGGTCAAAGTCTTCCTTGGTCGCGCCCATCTTTACGGCGATACCGGCAAGCTGGATCATCTCGCCCGCGCCCGGGGCCACAATATGACAGCCCAACACTTTGCGCGATGCCTGACTTACGATCAGTTTCATCAAAACACGCTCCGCACGTCCGGCAAAGCTCTGCTGCATCGGCTTAAAGCTGGTTGCATAGACTTCAATCGGCTCAAGTTCCCGCGCCTCTTCTTCGCTCAATCCGACGGTGCCCATTTCCGGCTGCGTAAAGATCGCTGTCGGGATCAAGTCGTGATCCACTGGCGTCGGGTTGCCTTTGAAAACGGTCTCGACGAACGCCATGCCTTCGCGGATTGCGACCGGCGTCAGGTTCACCCGATCGGTCACATCACCGATGGCATAGATCGACGGCACAGCTGTCTGGCTGTACTCGTCGACAACAATCTCACCTTTGCGGCCAAGCTCGACGCCCAGCGCCTCAAGCCCCATGTCTACGGTGTTGGGCGCGCGGCCAGTGGCGAACATCACCTGATCAAACAGGCGTTCGTCACCATTGGTGGCTTTGACCCAAATCTTGTCGCCTTCTTTGCGCATCTCAAGAATGTTGGTGCCGCAATGCAGATCCACGCCGCGCTGGCACATTTCCTCAGAAACCAAACCACGCGCTTCGTCATCAAAGCCACGCAGAACCTGCGCCCCGCGATAATACTGTGTGGTCTTCACACCAAGGCCATTCATAATGCCCGCAAATTCACAGGCGATATAGCCACCGCCGATGATCAACATGTCCTTTGGCAGTGTCTCCAGATGGAAAATCTCGTTGGACGAAATTCCGAGTTCAGCACCCGGCATGTCCGGCCACACCGGCCGACCGCCCATCGCCAGCAGGATATGCTTGGCTGTCTTCTTGGTGCCATCAGCAAGCTCGACTGTATGCGCATCCGCCATCTTGGCGCGTTGATCAAACGTCTCTACACCGCTGTTCTTCAGCAGATTGCGATAGATGGCTTCCAAACGGTCCAGTTCCGCGTGCAGCTTGCCTTTGAAGCTGCCCCAGTTGAAATCACCTGACTGAATGTCCCAGCCATAGGCCTGCGCATCTTCGACCATGCCGGCGTATTCGCTGGCAAAAACCATCAGCTTTTTGGGCACGCAGCCACGGATCACACAGGTGCCGCCATAGCGGTCTTCTTCAGCCAAAGCCACTTTGGCGCCACCAGCTGCCGCAACGCGCGCAGCCCGTACACCGCCGGACCCACCGCCGATGACAAAAAGATCGTAATCAAACGACATATTGTTCGTA
The DNA here is from genome assembly GCF_947331465.1 of Shimia sp. Alg240-R146. Taxonomy (GTDB): domain Bacteria; phylum Pseudomonadota; class Alphaproteobacteria; order Rhodobacterales; family Rhodobacteraceae; genus Shimia. Next base: position 205,039 of record NZ_CAMZOK010000003.1, read on the forward strand.
TTCCCTTAGTCCACCAGATCGGTGAACAGATTATCTGTTTCAGCGAAGTCCAGCATCGCCTCCTCAATGGTGCCAGCGTTGATGTCGCGCACTTCGACGCGCCCATCGCCATAACCAACAACCACAGCGTCACAGATATCGATAAACAGCCCGTTTTCAACCACACCCGGCATCTGATTGAGCACCATAGCAAGCTGACGCGCATCACCGATCCGGTTCAAATGCAGGTCCAGAATGTGGTTGCCTTCGTCCGTCACAAACGGAGCGGCACCATTCATCCGCAACGTGGTTGAGCGCCCCAAAACATCCATGCTGACAAGGGTTTCCTCTATCAGCGCCTGTGAGGTCTGCCATCCGAAAGGCACCACCTCGACAGGCAGAGGAAAACTGCCCAATGTTTCGACTTCTTTGCCGATGTCTGCGATCACCACCATTTGATCAGACGCGGTCGCAACGATCTTTTCTTGCAACAACGCTCCACCGCCACCTTTGATCAGGTTCAGGTCCGCATCAAATTCGTCCGCGCCGTCAATGGTCACATCCAACCACTTGGCTTCATCAAGGCTCACCACCTCAATGCCCACCTCACGCGCCAACCGCGCGGTTCGCGTCGACGTCGGCACACCCTTGATGCGCAGACCCTGATCGCGGACCATCTCTCCCAGACAGCGCACCAGCCATGCGGCGGTGGACCCGGTACCAAGACCGACACGCATCCCGTCCTCGACATAGTCCGTGGCCTGTTTCGCGGCCACGAATTTTGCCTTGTCGATGGGCGACAGTTCTCCGGTCATTGCGGCGACTCCTCGTTGCTTTTGAACGGTTATAAGAAAGAAGCCGCCTTGGGGCGAGAGCAGATTGCCAAAACTTGTGCATTTCACGCATCAACGGCGTGTAAGCGCCGGTTTACGCGCGGTCTTGCAACCACCGTCAGAGCGTGTTTCCAATCGGAAACGTCGCAATCTGACGTCTGTGTATCATCCTGATCCATCATAGTGGCCCCATGACGAAACCGCTGCGCCTTCACTACGCCCCGGACAACGCGTCCCTGATCGTGCGCCTCGCGCTCGAGGAACTGGGCGTGCCGTTTGAAACCGTGCTTGTTGATCGTCGCGCAGCTGCGCACCGCTCGCCCTTCTACCGCGCCATCAATCCGGCCGGGAAAATTCCCGCTCTGGAAACACCCGATGGGCCGGTTTTTGAAACCGCCGCGATCCTTTTGTGGCTGACGGACACCTATAACGGTTTGGCACCAGCACCCAAAGCGCCCGAGCGCACCGCTTTTGTCAGCTGGCTATTTTTTCTGTCCAATACCATGCACGCCAATCTGCGCATGACCTTCTATCCCGGCCAATACATCGCCAAAGCACATCACACCGCACTGGTTGCGGGCGCCCGCGAAAATCTGAACGCGGCGCTTGCCCTACTGGATGAACTCGCAGGCGCGGGACACCCGTGGATCAATGACACCACGCCTGGCGCCCTCGACTTGTATATATGTGCGATGCTCCGCTGGATGGCGCTCTACCCCAAAGGCGACACCGCTTGGTTCACCCTTTCGGACTGGCCCAACCTCGCCATGCTTGCGGCAAAACTCGACGCACGTCCATCCACCGCGGCCCTGTGCAAAGCCGAAGGAATGGCCGCCAACCCATTCAGCACGCCAAAACCACCAACCCCGCCCGAAGGATCCGCTCTCTAAATGTTTCTCTCAGTCTTTGATATGTTCAAGGTGGGCGTTGGCCCTTCTTCGTCCCATACGATGGGCCCTATGGTGGCGGCCGCCAGATTCCTTGATGTGCTGCGCGCCGCTCCGTTTGAATTTCACGGCCTGCGCGCGTCACTGCATGGCTCACTGGCGTTCACAGGGATCGGCCACGCCACGGATCGCGCCACGATACTGGGGCTCGCGGGCTTTCTGCCGGATACCTATGACCACGCCAAAGCCGAAACCACGCTGGCCGCCATCCGCGAAAACGGTCACGTGCAGCCAGAAGGCCTACCCCGCCTGCAATTTAACCCCCGCGAGGACCTCAAGTTTGACTTCGGCCCCAACCTTGCGGGCCATGCCAACGGCATGATTCTCATGGCGACCGACGCGCAAGGCGACGTCCTGATGCAAGAGACCTATTACTCCATTGGCGGCGGCTTTGTGATGACCGAAGCCGAATTGGCAGCAGGAAAAGACACCGATGAAGGGGCGCCGGTGCCCTACCCGTTCAAATCCGCCTCCGAAATGCTTGAGATGGCGCAAACCTCGGGCAAGTCCATTGCCGAGATGAAACAAGCCAACGAAATCGCCAGAGGTGGCGCTGACGGTTTGGCCCGCGGCTGTGCACGGATTTGGCAGGTGATGAACGAGTGTATTGATCGCGGATTGACCTCTGACGGCATCTTGCCCGGTGGGTTGAACGTCAAACGCCGCGCCAAGTCGATCCACGACGCGCTTCAGGCGGAGCGCGGCATGAACCTTAACGCGCCGCATACCATCAACGATTGGATGAGTGCCTATGCCATGGCCGTCAACGAAGAGAACGCCGCCGGTGGTCAGGTGGTCACGGCCCCAACCAACGGCGCCGCGGGCGTCCTGCCCGCAGTGATCCGCTATTGGCTCGACCATGTGCCGGGTGCCACCACGACGCGGATCGACGAATTTTTGCTAACATCTGCCGCCATCGGCGGCTTGGTCAAATTCAATGCGTCTATCTCAGGGGCCGAAGCAGGATGTCAGGCTGAGGTTGGTTCCGCTGCTGCTATGGCCGCAGCAGGTCTCTGTGCCGTCATGGGAGGCACCCCGGAGCAGATTGAAAACGCCGCCGAGATCGCGCTGGAACACCACCTTGGTATGACCTGCGATCCTGTCAAAGGCTTGGTGCAAGTGCCCTGCATTGAGCGCAACGGTCTTGGCGCGATCAAGGCCGTCTCTGCCGCCTCGCTTGCCTTACGTGGCGACGGCACCCATTTGGTGCCGCTGGATTCGGTGATCGAAACCATGCGCCAAACCGGCGCCGACATGAATGAGAAATACAAAGAGACGTCGCTTGGCGGCTTAGCTGTGAACGTGCCGAATTGCTGATCCAGCAAAGCTTCTTTCTGGCCCAAAGTACCCTCAGCGCCCCAGACGTCTAAAACGACCGGCATCAGGGGCGCGCAAATACGCAGCCATCCGTGATCAGCTGTGGCGGGGTCACACACAAGGCTGTTGCCACCTGAAAAGCCGCCAGCACCTTAGGCACATAATCTCGCGTCTCCGCATAGGGTGGAACGCCATCATGGGCGGGTATTGCATTCTCACCGGCATTGTAGGCTGCAAGGACCAGCACCGGATCGCGCTCAAATTCATCCATCAAGAAATCCAGAAACCGCACGCCGCCCGTGATGTTATCTTTGGCCTCCATGGCATCCGTCACCCCAAACCTGTCGGCGGTCGCCGGCATCAGTTGCATCAATCCTTGTGCGCCTGCACCGCTCACCGCATCAGTTTGTCCGCCGGATTCCACCGAAATCACCGCCACAGCCAACGCCGGTGACACGTCCGTGCCGATCGTGGCGATCAAAATGTCTGTTCCATACGTGTCGATCACTTGCCGCAACGCTTCCAGACGCGGCGTTCGCACGCCTTGACCGCTTGGGGCATTGCTTAGCGCAACCAAGGCCGGCTCAAGTCGCCCAGGACCCGTCTCGCTCAGAGCTGGCGATACTCTGGACCAGAACCAAGGGTACGACCCAAGTGCTGACGCGGCCTCGGCCACCGTCCCGTCACTGTCGTCCGTTTGGGTCACATCAACCGCAGCGGCAGCCTGCGGTTCAATTTGAACGGTGATGCGTTTGGTTTGACCGGCCTTTGGCGGTTTGACCCTCTTGGCGTTGAAATCAGGAAACGGCTTGGGAGCCTCAGCATGCAAAGCCCTCTCACCTCTCAGCAACGCGCACAGAAAAACAAAACACACCAAACCCGCGCGCAATACTGCCATACCCTTACCTCTACCTGCCTGCTTGCGCCAACTATCGCAAAATATCCGCGCCCGGACCAGTTTTTGGACCGCGATCTTTTCAAAAACACCCCAGATTGCACGCCTCCCAGATCAATACACGTAAGAAAATGCGGAAAATTGAATTATTTTTTCTTTTATTTTCAATTTATTAACTCAAAAATGCAGCAAAACTTCCTATGATCCAAAATCGAACCAGTTGCGCCTAAATCCCGCCCCAATCCATCGACATATTGCTCTCATACCAAGTCGGGCTGGCATGAGAGAGACGCCACTAAGGTTCGATAAGGTCGATTAACAAATTGATCCTTTGGAGGGACACGACATGACTAAATTTATCAAAAACTTCCGCAAAGACGAAGCTGGCGCAGTAACTGTTGACTGGGTTGTTCTGACCGCAGCCGTAGTTGGCCTGGCCGTTGCAGCTTACTCCGCAATCGAAACCAACACCAACGCTCTGGCCGGTGCCGCAGCTGGTGCGATTGCTGCCGAAGACGACCTGACTTCTACTCCATAAGTCACACGTCAAAGCTATCAGATTTAAGGCCGCTCTTTTGGGAGCGGCCTTTTTCGTTGTGGCAGAGCCCGCATTGCCGTGAACCTGTCCGCCACTCAGTTCAGTTGCATAGATTTTCAAGAAAATTCGATTCGAAGTGCCGCCTTAATCCGGTCACAAAGCCCAATTGTCGCCCCATTCTTGAGTGAAAAAATGCGTAGACCGAGAGTCGATGTGACTTCTTGGATTTAACCGCAAGGGCTTTTGGCTCTTGAATCTAAAGGACGCAAAATGAAACTTTTTAAACTCTTCCGCAAAGACGAAGCTGGCGCAGTAACCGTTGACTGGGTTGTTCTGACCGCAGCCGTCGTTGGCCTGGCCATTGCCGCGTACTCGGCAATCGAATCCAACACGCAAAACCTTGCAGACGCAGCAGCTGGTGCAATCGCTGCCGAAGACGACCTGACTTCCACTCCGTAAGTCAAAACCCCAAGGGAACGCATTGCCCAACATTAGTGTGCGTTCCCTTCAGGGCGACCGACGCCGCCGCCATGCGCGGGCTTCCCTCACGGGTCACATCGAGACTTGATCGGAAGTCGGCGCGACATGCAATTGCGTTGAAAAAGAACTGAAAAAGCTCTGAACACGCCCAAATCCTGCCCTATTCCATGGACATATTGCCTTCATACCAAGTCGGACTGGCGAGAGAGAGACGCCACTAAGGTTCGACAGGGTGAAGTAATTAATTGATCCTTTGGAGGGACACGACATGACTAAATTTTTTAAAAACTTCCGCAAAGACGAAGCTGGCGCAGTAACTGTTGACTGGGTTGTTCTGACCGCAGCCGTAGTTGGCCTGGCCGTTGCAGCTTACTCCGCAATCGAAACCAACACCAACGCTCTGGCCGGTGCCGCAGCTGGTGCGATTGCTGCCGAAGACGACCTGACATCTACTCCGTAATATCGGACGTATGGCAAAATCAAAAAGGGCCGGCCGCCACAGTGTCGGCCCTTTTTGGGTTCATCAACCGACGTTCCGGCGATGTAATCGCACGATGTGCGACCAATTTCATAGCCGGGAGTCAAGCTAGTAGGTGTCTCCAGTGAAATCCTTTTTGTCTAGATTTAAGCGCAACGAATCCGGTGCTGTCACCGTTGATTGGGTTGTTTTGACCGCTGCCTTGGTAGGCTTGGCAATCGGTGTCACCACAATGATCACGACCAGCACAACCGATCTTTCGGACTCCACGGCGACCGCAATCGGCAACCGCGCGACCCCTTGATCGGCCCGACGGGCTCGTATCGGCCTGCGCATTCTGTGCCTGCGGGCCTCAGGGTCGTTGGTTGCCGCCCAAACGGGGAAAACTGTCACCAATGTTGTGCGTTTACTCCCTATTGTTGCCACATTGGCGGTCCACAGTGCGTTTGAATCACCCCGCGTGCCGACCACAATGGTCACAGCACATTTAAAAAGAGGTCACATATCATGCGCGCTATCTTCGCAGTTATTCTCTTGGTCGGCCTAGGCATTGCCGGGGCCGCTGTTTACATGGCTCAAAGCTACATCAAAGGCATCGAGGCCGCGCAATCCAATGTGCAGGCTCCGAGCATCGAATTGGTCGAAGGTTATGTGACCAAACGCGCGATGGCATATGGCGAGCCCCTGACCAAACAAGATCTTCGCCGCGTCAAATGGCCGAAAAACGCAATGCCGGAAGGTATGTTCACATCCGTTGACGCTATTTTCCCGCCCAACACTGATCGCGACCGCGTCATGTTGCGCAGCATGGAAAAAGGTGAACTTTTGATCGCCGTCAAAGTGACAGAACCCGGCCAGCATGCGGGCATCACGTCTCGCCTGCAAACCGGACAACGTGCGTTTACCATCAAAGTTGACGCAACCTCTGGCGTTTCCGGCTTTCTGCGGCCTGGTGATCGTGTCGACGTCCTTTGGACCGGCTCCCCTGGTGGAAAACGTGGCCGTGGCGAAATAACCAAGCTGATCGACGCAAACGTTCAGATCGTGGCAATTGACCAGTCCACCAACCAAGAAGAAGAAGCCGGTCGCGTGGCTCGCACTGTAACTGTTGCGGGCACATTGCGTCAGGTTGCCGGCTTGGAATTGGCCCAGCAAACAGGACGCTTGTCGCTGACCCTCGTCGGCGCAACTGACGACACAGTATCCGCCTCGGTTGAAATCGACCAGAAAGAGCTGCTTGGCATCATTCAGGAAGAAGAAGTCGTGCAGGAAGTTGCAGAGGTGGAGCAGGAACGTGTCTGCACCATCACCAACAACAAGGGTACAGAGAAAATCAAAATTGTGATCCCCTGCACAAACTGACCTTTATCGGCCCGGTAGGCACCCTCGATTGTCCATCCGGTTCGAACAAACCACTGACCAAAGGCGCCTTCGGGCGCCTTTTCTATGTATTTATGTGACATGCTTCCCACATTCAAAGGTGGCCGGAAGCCTTTGATTCTTGCAATATTTCCAGAACTGGCGCACAGTACGTCCAAGAGTGGACAAAAGATCCACATACCGAGGCGTGATCGAGAGGCAGGTCACATGACATATTTACGTTTTCTAAAGGCGGCCCTTTTGGGTTTTGCCGTTGGGGTTGTGCCGTTGGTGTCAGCTCCTGTTCAAGCAGACACATTGCGCGTGGTCCGCAGTGGCACGTCGTCAACGCTGGGGGTTCCGATGAACCGCGCAGTGGTGGTCGAAAGCGATGTGCCCTTTGCGGAACTTTCCATCGCGAACCCGGCCATCGCCGATATTTCGTCATTGTCGGAACGCACGATCTACGTGCTTGGCAAATCCCCGGGCCGCACAACGCTTACGTTGCTAGATGGCACTGGTAAGCTGATCACCAACGTCGAAGTCAGCGTCGCACCGGACATTTCCGAATTTAAAGAACGCCTGCAGCAGATTCTGCCAGGCGAAAAAATCGAAGTGCGTACGGCAAACGACGGCGTCGTCTTGTCTGGCATCGTGTCGTCGATACACAAGCAGCAACGCGCGCTGGATCTGGCAGAACGTTATGCCCCGGAACGCGTGTCCAACCTGTTGGTTGTCGGCGGTATCCAGCAAGTGATGCTCAAAGTGCGTTTCGCAGAAATGCAGCGCAGCGTGGCCAAATCATTGGGCGCCGGTTTCGATTTAACTGACGGCAACAGTGGCATCTCGACAGGTGGGTTTTTGCGTACCCCCAATGAAGATGGCAGTATACCTCTGGCAGCCGAGTCAACCGGTGGCGCAATTTTCCGCTTCACCTCTGGCTCCTTCTCAATCGGGATCCTGCTTGAAGCGCTCGAATCCAAAGGCGTTGTCCGCACTCTGGCGGAACCAAACCTGACGGCGTTGTCCGGTCAGGAAGCCAAATTCCTCGCTGGCGGCGAATATCCAATCCCCGTGGCCCAAGACAGTGGTGAAATCTCCATTGAATTCAAACCTTTTGGTGTTGAAATGAATTTCATCCCACGGGTTGTGGATGGCGATTTGATCAACCTTGAGCTTCAGGCTGCGGTGTCCTCCCCTGACTCTGCCAACAGCTTTATCAGCAGTGGTCTCGAAGTTGTCGGCTTCAAGCGTCGTGAGACTTCGACAACCGTGGAACTGCGCGATGGTGAAAGCTTCGCCATTGCTGGCCTGTTGCAGGATGACTTTTCCGACGGCAACTCTCAGGTGCCTTGGCTCGGCGATGTGCCGGTCTTGGGTACGCTGTTTCGCAGCGCCAACTTCCAGCGGTCTCAATCTGAACTGGTGATCATTGTCACAGCCCACCTTGTGACGCCAACATCCGGCGAGGCGCTGGCCCTGCCCACTGACCGCGTGAAACCACCAACCGAACAGGAGCTCTTCTTGTTTGGCCATGTCACCGGTGGTGAGAAAAAGCAAAAAGGCGCCGTAGGCGAAGTCGCGAAACAAGACTTCTCGGGTTCCTACGGCTATGTGATGGACTAAGGGAGCAAAGCGATGATCAAGAAAATTGCAGCCCTCGCCCTGTTGTTTGTCACCGCATGTTCGGACGGCGACGGGTCTTATGCCCCCTCTTTCTTCCGTGAAGCTGGCTCGGTGATCGACACCGACAGCTTTGGCGAAGCGGTCAACAACAACATCGGCATTCACAACGGCGAACGCAGCTATGTGCTCTCGCTGGCCACCCGCTTCTCTGAAGAGGTCGACAGCACGATCAACTTCGAGTTCGACAGCGCCAAGATTGACGGCCAAGCCCGCGCGCTCTTGAACGAACAAGCCAACTGGATCCGCCAATTCCCAGAAGTACGCTTCCGGGTTTACGGGCACACAGACGCAGTTGGCAGTGCCGGGTACAACAAGTCGCTCGGCCTGCGCCGCGCACGTGCCGCAGTGAACTATCTGGTCTCGCAAGGCGTGGAACGCAGCCGACTCGAAGCTGTGGTCTCCCTTGGAAAAACCCAGCCTTTGATCGTGACTCAGGGCCGTGAACGCAAAAATCGCCGCACTGTGACAGAGGTCACCGGCTTTGTGTCTCGCCATCCCACGGTTCTGGACGGCAAATACGCGCAAATCATTTATCGCGACTATGTTGGCAGCGCAGTGCCAGCCACAGGCCTCTCCGGCCTCACATCGGACGGCGACGAAGGATAAATCGAACAAATTCAAATACTTGAAGGCCGGTCGCATCACGACCGGCCTTTTTTTCGTTTGGAAACGGTCTGCGAAATTCCACCCTATCGTCGCATAATTCCGCACAATTTCGGCTTTTTGGCCCCAATGTTGCCCAACTTGCAGGTGATTTTCTCAACAACGGGAAAAGTATGCGCACCAGAGTCGCGGGTACCAATTCCAAAAGCACGGTGGGGGACCAATCAGCCTTTTGCGCTGGGTGTCCTACAAAAAATACGCGGAAACCGCGAATAAGGAACTAGAGGCTGATGTCGAGTAACGAGCCGATTCAGACAGAACCAAGTCCAATCCTGGCATGTACCATTTGCCGGGACGTTCAGAACTTTGAACTTCTGATCGTGGACATGGAAGAAGCTCTTGGTGAGCAATGGGGCGACCTCGGGTTCGAGGACGCTATTCCTTTCATGGCGCAACCTGACGCGCATCATCTTGAATTCATTGCCCTCGCCATTGATGACATGGATGAGGATCACCTCGACGTTCTGACGGAAATCATCACCGAAGCCCGCAACAGAAACATCCGCATCCTGCTGATCGCAGAGGATGTGACGCCGGCCTCGCTGCACCATTTGCTGCGTCACGGCGCGGATGAGTTTATCCCCTACCCTATCCCACCCGGCGAACTTCAGGCCGCAATCGACAAGATCCGCTCGGCCCCTGTCGAACCCGAAGTGGAGCAACCCCAAGCGACGGTCAAACTGGCAACCACCGGCGAATCGCGTGAAGGCGTCGTGATCGCCGTGCATGGTCTGGCTGGCGGAACGGGTGCGACCACGCTTGCCGTGAACTTGGCTTGGGAACTTGCCAATATCGACAAAAAGAAAGCGCCCTCTGTTTGCGTCCTCGACCTTGATCTGCAGTTTGGCACTGTTTCCACCTATCTGGATCTCCCTCGCATCGAGGCCGTCTTTGAACTGATCACCGACACCGACAGCATGGACAGCGACAGCTTTGGACAAGCCTTGCAGACCTATGAGGACAAACTGCATGTTCTAACGGCACCATCCGATGTGATCCCGCTCGATTTGATCGGGCCCGAAGACATTGATCGCATTATCGACATGGCGCGTCGCCACTATGATTACGTGATTGTCGACATGCCCAGCACGCTTGTGCATTGGTCCGAAGTGGTCTTGCAAGCAGCCCACGTCTATTTCGCCACGATGGAGATCGACATGCGGTCGGCGCAGAACGCCATGCGTATCAAACGCGCCTTCCAGGCCGAGGATCTGCCGTTTGAAAAGCTGCGCTATGTCATGAACCGCGCACCAAAGTTCACCGATCTTGCCGGCAAAAGCCGCGTGAAGCGTTTGGCCGAAAGCCTCGGAATTTCAATCGATATCAATCTTCCGGATGGGTCACGTCAAATCATGCAGGCGGCTGACCACGGCCAACCGCTGGCAGTCGGCGCCGCCAAAAATCCACTCCGCAAGGAAATCGCCAAACTCGCCAAAAGCCTGCACGAGTTGGACCAATCCGACGATCAGGCAGCGTGAACGGGAGCTAATTAAATGTTTTCACGGTACAAAAAACCCGAAGCTGGCAAGCCAGCGGCCGCAGGCAAAGCCCCAAAGGCCGCTGCCCTCGCCGCCAAACAAGCGCCCAAAACGCCTACAGCCGCGCCGCGGCCAGAGGCCGTGTCTGAGGAAAGCAAGGTCATGCGCCGCCCCGTGGCGGTCAAAGCCGCTGTGGCCGCAACTGGTGACAAGGAACGCCGCCGCAAGGAGCGCCTTGGTGAGATCAAGCTCGAGCTGCACCGCGAGCTTTTGGACAACCTGAACCTTGCCGCACTCGACAAGGCGACGGAGAAAGACCTGCGTGCCGAAATCGGCTCGATTGCCACCGAAGTGCTGCAAGAAAAGGCTATTGTTCTCAACCGCGAAGAACGCTCGACCCTGTTTCAGGAACTCTATGATGAAGTCACCGGCCTCGGTCCTTTGGAAACTCTGCTGCAAGATGACACCGTAAACGATATTCTGGTGAACGGTCCCAAGCAGATCTTTGTGGAACGTGACGGTAAACTCCAACTCAGCGACATCGTCTTCAAAGACGAAAAGCACCTGTTGCGCATCATCGACAAAATCGTGTCCGCCGTGGGTCGTCGCGTCGATGAATCCAACCCGTATGTGGATGCCCGTCTTCAGGACGGTTCGCGTTTCAACGCCATGGTACCGCCCGTTGCGGTGGACGGCTCTCTGGTCTCCATTCGTAAGTTCAAAAAGGACAAACTGGGCATTGATGACCTGGTGCGTTTCGGGGCGTTCTCCGAAGAAATGGCCGCCTTCCTGCAGGCCGCCGTGTCCACCCGCCTGAACGTGATTGTATCTGGCGGTACCGGGTCTGGTAAAACCACCACGCTCAACGCCCTCAGCTCCTTCATTGATGACGCTGAACGTATCCTGACCATCGAGGATACGGCGGAACTTCAATTGCAACAAACCCACGTGGGTCGCATGGAAAGCCGCCCGCCCAACGTTGAAGGCAAGGGCGAGGTTTCCCCGCGCGACTGTCTGAAAAACGCCCTGCGTATGCGGCCTGACCGCATTATCGTGGGCGAGACGCGTGGCGAAGAAGTGATCGACATGCTGCAGGCCATGAACACCGGCCACGACGGCTCGATGACCACGATCCACGCCAACAACGCACGCGACGGGATTTCACGTCTGGAAAACATGATCGCGATGGCTGGTATCGAAATGCCGCTCAAGGCTGTCCGGTCGCAGATTTCCTCGGCTGTGAACCTGATCGTGCAGGCTTCTCGCCTTCAGGACGGCTCGCGCCGCATGACGTCGATCACTGAAATCACCGGCATGGAAGGCGACGTGATCTCCATGCAGGAACTGTTCCGCTTTCAGCGCACAGGCCTGACGCCAGACAACAAAATTATCGGGCACTACACCGCCACCGGTGTGCGCTCGCACTATTCCGAACGTTTCCGCTTGTGGGGCTATGACCTGCCAGCGGCCATTTATGAACCGACCGCGGAGTAAGACCTATGCCATTTTCTCCCGAACTTCTTGTTTATGGTGCCATTTTCGTTGGGGTGTTCTTCCTCGTCGAAGGCGTCTACCTGACCGTTTTTGGCAAATCCATCAGCCTCAACAGCCGCGTCAACCGCCGCCTGGAGATGATGGACAAGGGCGGGCGCCGCGAAGAGGTGCTGGAACAACTCCGAAAGGAGATGAGCCAACACGCCGAAAACAAAACCATTCCGCTTTACTCAATTCTGGCGGAGAAGGCGCAGAAGGCGGCCATTGCCTTTACGCCACAGCAGTTGATGCTGATGATGCTGGGCATGTCTGTGTTTGCCTTTGCCGGCTTGTCGATTGGTACCAGCACTGGTCTGGCCGTGCGCTCCGGGATCGCCGTAATGGTGGGTGTCGGAGGGGTTTATATGTGGGTTTCGATGAAGGCCGGAAAGCGGATTTCCCTCATCGAAGAACAACTGCCTGATGCTATTGAACTGATGGTGCGCTCGCTGCGCGTCGGCCACCCGTTTTCCTCAGCAATTCAGATTGTGTCCAAAGAGATCGAAGACCCTCTGGCCACAGAGTTTGGTGTGATTGCCGACGAAAGCGCCTATGGCCGCGACATGGGTGAAGCTCTCAAAGACATGTCCGAACGTCTGGATATGCAAGACATGCGCTTCCTTGCGATGGCCGTGACGATCCAGCAACAAGCCGGTGGTAACCTGGCCGAGATCCTTGCGGGTCTGTCCAAAGTGATCCGCGCCCGCTTCCGTCTGTTCCGTCGTGTGAAAGCCATCACCGCCGAGGCGAAGTGGTCGGGCAAGTTCCTGTCCGCCTTCCCGATTGGCGCGTTGATTGTGATCAATGTGATGGACCCGAACTACTACGACGAAGTCAAAACGCACGAACTGTTCATTCCTGGCTGTATTGCCGTTGGCATGTTCCTTGCCGTCAACCTGTTTGTGATGCGCGTGCTCACCAACATCAAAGTCTGAGGAGACCACCGCTATGACCACGATGGAAGCCCTCGTCCTGATGCTCACCGACATGCTGGGTCCAAATGGCCCGATGATCGCAGTTGGTGTGATTGTTGCCTTTGTAGCTTTGGCCGCCGTGCCGCTGCTTCTGTCGCGCCGCGACGATCCGATTGAAAAACTTAAGCGCGCGCAGGCTGGCGGAGGCGATAAAGCGTCCGGCAAGAAAGAAGTGCTGCGCCGCAAATCTGCCAACGCCAAGCTCGACAAATACAAAGCCTTCCTTGAACCGCAAGACGCGGAGGAGTTGTCCTCAGTACAGCTCAAACTGATGCAGGCGGGCTACCCGTCCCGCGACGCTGTGCGTGCGTTTCACCTTGCCCAGATGGTGCTTGGTATTGGCGGGCTCATCGCTGGCGTGGCGTATTTCATTCTTGTCAAACAGACCGACGCGTCCACCACCAAAGACATGCTAATGTGGACACTCGGTCCCGGTGCCGCTGGCTATATGCTGCCCAAATACTGGGTCACCCGCCGTGTCGAAGCGCGCAAAGAGGAAATCACAGCCGGTTTCCCGGATAGCCTCGATATGATGCTGGTGTGTGTTGAAGCCGGCCAATCACTCGATCAGGCCATTGTCCGCGTTGCCGAAGAACTGCGCGCCTCTTACCCTGCGCTCGCGCATGAATTTCAGATCGTTGCGCATGAAATGAAGGCCGGCAAAGACAAATCGCAAGTACTGTCTGATATGGGCGAGCGCTGTGGCGTTCAAGACGTGTCGTCGTTCACCACCGTTCTGGTACAGTCGGCCACGTTTGGTACGTCAATTGCCGACGCGCTTCGGGTTTATGCCGGAGAAATGCGTGACAAACGAGTGATGCGCGCCGAAGAGGCCGCAAACAAGTTGCCAACCAAAATGACGCTTGCCACAATGATGCTCACAGTGCCGCCGCTGCTGATCATTCTGGTGTCTCCATCCATCATCGGGATCATGAACTTCGGTGCACCCCAATAACCGATTGAATATGCCATGATCCGGGCCACTGCCCTTCTGACGATATGCTTTTTTCTGGCCGCCTGTCTCACGGGCGGCCAGAGTGTTTCCCCTGACAGCCCGTTCGCCCCCCCAGTGGACACCTCCAAAGACGCCGTAGACCCCGTAATTGTCGGGTGGCGGCTGATGGGCGCAGGCGAATACGAATTGGCTTTGCAGACCTTTTACCGTGCAGCCAACACGCATGGAGCCACGCCGGAAATTCTGGCCGCGGCCGGCACCGCCAACCTTGGACTTGGCCGATTGGGCCAAGCAGAAGACCTTTTGCGTCAATCTCTGGACAAGCAACCCAACCATGCGGAAACATGGAATAATCTCGGAATTGTCCTTATGGAAAAGGGTGCATTCCCAGAAGCAGAGCTGGTTCTGAAAAAGGCATTCGCGCTCGACAATGGCGAAAGTGACGCAATTCGCGATAATTTGCGCTTAGTACTCGCAAAAACAGAAAATCCTGCTTATGATGATAAAAAAATACAAGAATACAAATTGGTGCGTCGGGGAAGCAGTGACTATTTGATCCGCCAGACACCAGAATGAGGTTGAAGCAGTAAAGGACGCACACTATGCGCCATCCTTTCATCGGGACAGTTTGTCTTGCAGGGGCTCTGGTCCTGTCAGCGTGCGCTGACAAGGAACAGGAAAATGTCGAACGCGCCCTTCAGGACGTGAATGCCGTAGACGGCGCCAATCTTTCGGATGTGATGCTCACAGTGGCAGACCCGAACGAAGGCGTGACGTATTTCCAGCGTACGCTCCAGGAAAACCCTGACCGCGTTGATATCCAGCGGGGTCTGGCGATTTCGTTTGTGCGCGCCAAGCGTTTCACCGAGGCCGTGCCCGCTTGGCAACGTGTTGTCAAACACGCCGACAGCACCGCTAGCGATCGGGTCGATCTGGCAGACGCGCAGATCCGCGGCGGTCAATGGAAAGAGGCTGAAGCCACTTTGGACGCCGTGCCGCCCACGCATGAAACCTTCAAGCGGTACCGCCTTGAAGCAATGATTGCCGACAGCAATCAGGAATGGAAAAAGGCCGACAGTTTTTATGAAACCGCCGTGGGTCTGACCACGCGCCCTGCTGGCGTCATGAACAACTGGGGATATTCCAAGCTGACCCGTGGCAACTATGCCGAAGCTGAGCGTCTGTTTGGCGAAGCGATCCGTCAGGACAGCACGCTTTTCACCGCCAAAAACAACATGGTTCTGGCCCGTGGCGCACAGCGCAACT
Organism: Shimia sp. Alg240-R146; assembly: GCF_947331465.1. Taxonomy (GTDB): domain Bacteria; phylum Pseudomonadota; class Alphaproteobacteria; order Rhodobacterales; family Rhodobacteraceae; genus Shimia. The sequence continues at coordinate 220,420 of NZ_CAMZOK010000003.1, forward strand.
ATACGCTTCCGGTTGTACCAATGGTTCAGACCGAGCGCGCGCAACTGCTGCACACCTTGGCCCTTTCAGCGATCAAGCAAGGCGACACCGAAACCGGCAAGGCCCTGCTGCGCGATGCAATTTCGACCCACCCACAGCATTTTGAGGCCGCAGTAAGAGCTTTGCGCGCGCTCGAAAACACCTGACGTTGGTCTGATGCACATCCCTGCCACCACGGCTCTCTGGTTTCTTCTGCCAGTGCTGCCGATCTGTCTGCACATCTTTTTTGTGGACATGAAATACAAAAAGATCAGCAACCGCGTCGTGTGGCTGCTGTTCTCTGTCTTTGTGGTCTTTGGCCTGATCCTGCTGCCATTCGAAGACTTCTTATGGCGCTTTGCCAACTACGGTATTGTTTTCGTCGTGGGCCTTTTGATGTGGATGCTACGTCAGGTCGGAGCAGGGGATGTGAAACTCGCCGCGGTTATGGCGCTGTTCATCGACCGCGCCGATGCGGGTGTGGTGATGTGGATTGCCTTTGCGGCTATTCTCGGCGCCACCGCCGCGACGCTCTTGGCGCGCTGGACACCGCTCAAACGGATGGCCCCTGATTGGGCCGCATGGCGGTCACCGGACAAAGACGATCCCAACGCAGTCGGCGGTGGAAAGCAATTCACTGTTCCTATGGGCACGGGCCTTGGTTTGATGCTTTGTGCCTACCTGATCCGCGCGGTGATGATCGGGCAATAAGCGCCCACTTTCCCTATCGCTGGCCACAACCGGCCCCAAAATCGCCCATTTTGCACTGTTTAAGGTTTGGAAACACAGAGGGTCCAAAATGGCCTGAACTTGGAGTTTTCGACGATGAACATGCAGACCGGCAATGTCATGGCCCCGCCCCCACCCAAACGGCTGGAGGACATGAAGCTTCCCGTGGTGATGATGCGGGATATCATGCTCAAAACCATGTTCCGCAAGAACATCGACATGGTGTCAGATGTGGCCCGCGCGATTTGCCTGCCAACAGCAGTCACTCAAGAGCTCATCGATATGGCCCGTGAACAGCGCTTGCTTGAGGCGACCGGTACGCTCAATGCCAACAGCGGCAATGAGATGGGCTATCAATTGACCGATGTCGGCAAAGCCCGCGCGCTGGATGCTTTGGCACAATCTGAATACTTCGGCGCCATGCCGGTGCCGCTGGACGTCTATCGCGAACAGATCAGACGCCAGTCGATCCGCAACATTCAAATCACCCGCGATCAATTGACCGACGCCATGGGCCACTTGATCCTGCCACCGTCGCTCCTCGGCGAACTTGGCCCTGCTGTCAGTTCTGGCCGCTCGATCCTGATGTATGGCCCGCCCGGCAACGGTAAATCCTCGATCTCCAACGGCATCCGCGACGCGATGGGTGACAAGGTCTATGTGCCCCACGCCATCGAATATGCCGGTCAGGTTATCACCGTGTACGACCCTATCGTACACTCTGCCGCAGAGGGCGATACGCAAGATGCAGGCAGCCTGCGCCGTGTTGCACGCTTTGACAGCCGCTATGTGAAATGTGACCGCCCGACTGTGATTACCGGTGGTGAACTGTCTCTGTCGATGCTGGATCTGGTCTATAATCCCACGGCCCGCACCTATCAGGCGCCCTTGCAGCTTAAATCCACCGGCGGCATCTTCATCGTCGACGATTTGGGCCGTCAGGAAGAGCCGCCCCAGTCACTTGTGAACCGCTGGATTGTTCCGCTTGAAGAAAGCAAAGACATTCTCGCCCTGCAATCGGGTGAAAAATTCGAAGTGCCGTTTGACACGCTGGTGATCTTCTCCACCAACTTCCACCCAAACGAAATCTTTGACCAGGCGGCGCTGCGCCGGATCTTTTACAAGATCAAAATCGACGGCCCTAGCCAGGAAAATTTCCTGAAAATCTTCGCCCTCGTGGCCAAGAAAAAGGGCCTGCCGCTGAATGAGCCCGCGCTCATTCACTTGCTGAAAAACAAATACCCGACGATCGACAACATCTACGCCAACTATCAGCCGGTTTTCCTCATCGATCAGATGATTGCGATCTGCGAATTCGAGGGCATCCCATATCAAATGACCCCTGAGTTGATTGACCGCGCTTGGGCGAACATGTTCGTCAAAGACGAACACATTGTGAAATAATGCGAGTGGGGCCTTGGTCCCACTCTTCTCATTTTGGCACCGCGCGTCTACATAGGCGTTATGACGCCGCTCGCCCATATTGCCGCCCTGCCGGTCCGCCTTTACCGCCTGCTGTTCAGCCCTTGGGTGGGGTTTAACTGCCGATATCAGCCCACATGTTCCGCTTACGCGCTGGAAGCGTTGGAAAAACATGGTGCGGTAAAAGGCAGTTGGCTCACTCTGCGACGTATTGGCCGCTGCCATCCCCTAGGGGGAAGCGGTTACGATCCAGTACCGGACCACAAAGACGAGCCCTGAGTGCGACCAGCGCTTTGCCGAACTGGACAGCGCCACCGCCGGGCTCTAGCGTCAGGATATTCAATTTAGCTATTCTGGAGTAATATTATGCGCATTATTTCCCACGTCCTTGCAGCCGCCTTGACCTTAACTGCCCTCCCTGCCGCCGCCGAAAAATTTGTCGGGTATGGCGCCATCGAAGGGTGGAATGTCTATGTCGATACAGAAAAAGGCACCTGCATGATCGAGGCCAAAGACGATTTGGACAACGTGGTTCAAATGGGTCTGACAGAGGAACGCGACGTGGCCTATATCGGCGTGTTCACCAAAGCCAAAACCAAAATCAAGCGCGGTTCCAAGGAAGAAGTCGCCATCCTAATTGGACCGAACCTCTATTGGGGCGAGGCAACTGGCATGCGTGGCAATATCACCAAAGGGTATAGCGGCGGGTACGTTCTCACCAATGATCCGCAGGTGATTGAAGACATCGCCAAAGAATATGTCATGACCGTATTTCCCGAAAAAGAATACGCCTTCTCTGTGAATTTGGCAGGGACCTACAAGGCAATAGAACTGGCCCGTCAGTGCCACGATGACCAACTAAACTAAGCGTCGCAGTCTAATCAGCCCAGACAATTTCAGAACCGCAGCCTTGCTGCGGTTCTTTTCGTTCGCGCCAAACGATGGGTCCGTAAAATCGGCGATTCTGGTCCGGTTTTGCTTCCCAAGACGCGCCGACGATGCTTTGCACACCCAATTTATTGGCGAAATTCCGCAAACCGGGCCGAGTTCGGCAGCAATTCGCATATTTTTGGCGCAGCCGACCAATCCAATTTGCATCTAAATTGCATAAATGTTGTTCAGACAGCAGACACATTCCGGCCGTGCGCCGCTCAAACCCTTAACCCAACCAATACGGGTCGCCGATTGACCACAAATATGGAAGTCACGTAAGGCAAGCCATGATTGATGATCTTGATGATATTCACCCGCTTTTTCACGGCGCCCCAACTTCGACCTCGTTTAAGAAGTTGCGCAAACGCATTGTTCGCCAAACCCGCGAAGCCATCGAACAGTATGGCATGATCCAGCGCGGCACCCGCTGGCTGGTCTGCCTTTCAGGCGGCAAAGACAGCTATACCCTGCTCGCAGTGTTGCACGAACTCAAGTGGCGTGGACTTTTACCCGTCGAATTGCTCGCTTGTAACCTAGATCAGGGTCAACCCCACTTTCCAGCCACAGTTTTGCCAGAGTTTTTGGAGCAAATGGGGGTCGAGCATCGAATCGAATACCAGGACACATATTCAATTGTTAAAGATAAAGTACCAGCAGGACGCACCTATTGCGCACTGTGCTCCCGTTTGCGGCGAGGAAACCTTTACAGGATCGCACGCGAAGAAGGGTGTTCCGCAGTGGTTCTTGGCCATCACCGCGACGACATTCTCGAGACGTTTTTCATGAACCTGTTTCACGGTGGGCGGCTCGCCACAATGCCTCCGAAACTGGTAAACGAAGAGGGTGATCTCTTTGTTTATCGCCCTCTCGCACACGTGGCCGAAGAGGACTGCGAAAAGTTCGCTAAGTCCATGAATTACCCGATTATTCCTTGTGACCTTTGTGGATCTCAGGACGGCTTGCAACGTCAGCAAGTCAAACAAATTCTCGACCAATGGGAGCGCAACAGCCCCGGACGCCGCCAAGTCATGTTCCGCGCGCTCACCAATATCCGCCCCTCGCACATGCTCGACCCTAAACTCTTCGATTTCGCCGGTCTCTTAACAGAAAGGTTCAAATTTGAAGAAAAGGACGAGGATGTACCAGTGTTCCGTTAACCCCAGAATGAGGAAACTTACGTAGTTTCGTCGTCACAAATTCTCCGATCAGGACGTGCCAATGCCTCTGCGCAGTGCAAAATTTACTCAGACCCTGAAGTCCGCGGCAACGCGGGATTTCCTGCGTCGTCGTGCATTTCCAGCCGCCATCCCGTTTCTGACTCTGGCGGCTTGGGCGGTTCTGGGTGAAATCGGGCTGATGCTGGCCGCGACGATTTTGCCGCTGCCGTTCCTTTTGTCTCCCCTCAAATCCAGCGAGCGTAAGGACGCCGATGGCGGTGACTTTGACGGGTTGACCGGCCTTCTGCTGCAGGCCGCGCTGGAACGCCGGATGGAAGCGCAGATGGCGCATCTGACCGACGCCGGCAATGCCACTTGCTGCTTTTCGATCAAGATCGACGGGTTTGCCCGGTTGCGCGAAAACCACGGCGACCAAACCGCCGAAGAAGTCTTGCGCGTTCTGGCCAACCGCATTCGCGGCGCTTTGCGCTCCCGTGACATTGTCGCGCGCTCTGGTGACAGCGCCTTTTTGGTGTCGCTCGATCCTGTGCCAAACCTTGATCTTGAAACCGCGATCCAGATGGCCAACCGCTTCCAAGCTTCGGTGGAGGAAACCATTCCTCTGCAGATGGCCTCGATCTATGTCACCTGCTCTATCGGCTTCTGCCTGTCGTCACGTTTGAACCGACCCAGCGCCACAGCGATGATTCAGGGCGCCGAAATGGCCATGTCAGAGGCCCATCTGTCTGGCACCTCTAACATCCGTGCCTACACTGCCGATATGGGTCGCAAAGTGATTTCGCGCCGCAAAACCGAAAGCGAAGCCGCACGCACCCTGCAAAAAGACCAGATCAAAGCGTGGTTCCAGCCGCAGATATCCACCGACACCGGTGAAGTCACCGGTTTTGAGGTTCTGGCCCGCTGGGAACATCCCGAGCGCGGCATCCTCGCTCCGGTGCAGTTCCTTGATGTGTTGAACCAAACCGGTCAGATGGGCGAGCTGGCCGATCTGATGACACGCCAGGCCCTCAATGCCGTGCGCGCATGGGACGATGCCGGCCTTCATGTGCCCTGTGTCGGTGTAAATTTTGCAGGCGATGAGCTGCGCAGCCCCACCCTCGTGGAACGCCTCCAGTGGGAGCTTGACCGCAACGAACTCGACGCTGACCGTCTGGGCATCGAGGTTCTGGAAAGCGTGATCGCGGGCACACCGGACGATATGGTCGTGCGCAACGTAGAGGCCATAGCAAAAATGGGCTGCAATATTGATCTGGATGACTTTGGCACCGGCCATGCGTCGATTTCGTCGATTCGCCGCTTGCCAGTGAAGCGCATCAAAATCGACCGCTCGTTTGTCACCAACGTTGACCGCGACACCGATCAGCAGCGCATGATCGCCGCAATTGTCACACTGGCCGAGCGGCTCGACCTGTCGACACTGGCCGAAGGTGTTGAAAACGCAGCGGAACACGCGATGCTGTCACAACTGGGCTGCGCCCACGTGCAGGGCTTCGGCATCGGGCGCCCAATGCCCTTTGAGGACACCATCCAATGGATGGAAGATCACAAGGCCAAGCTTGGCCCTGCCATGACCATCGGACAAAAGTCCGGCTAAGCTGGTTTTCCTGAACAATCCTCGCCGACAAGCGGGGTCTCAAGCGGAATCCGCTTGACCTTTGTGCCCCTTCTCTGTTGAACCTCCCCAACGTTTCAACGACAGATGGCAAGTGGCTATGGACGATCAGAACAAGAACCTCATTCTCGCGACGGTGCTCAGCTTTGCCGTTATTTTGGTCTGGTTCTTGATTATGCCGCCCCCGGAGATGGTCGACGATCCCAACTCACCGGCCGCGGCCGAGGCCACATTGGGTGACACATCTGTGCCTGCAGCCGCTGCAAATGCAGACGCTTCAGCCGCTGCCGCAAACACCAGCGCCACCGAAGCGGCTGATGCCGCAGTTGATGCCCCTCGTATTGACATCGCCACTGACCGTTTGTCCGGTTCGATCTCGCTTCAGGGTGGCCGCATTGATGATCTGAAACTTAACGACTATCGCGAAACACTGGATGCGGACGCAGAGATTGTATCGCTTCTGTCGCCCACCGGTGCGCCAAACGCCTATTACGCGCTTTACGGCTGGGCCCCCGGCGCGGGTCTTTCGCTTGACCAAGTACCCGGCGCAAACACGCTCTGGTCTGTGGCTGGCAACGACACGTTGACCGCTTCAACACCTGTTGTTTTGACATGGGACAACGGCGCAGGTCTTATCTTTACGCGCACAATCTCGGTCGATGAAAACTTTATGTTCTCGGTCGATCAGTCCGTGGAAAACATCGGTGCCGGCACAGTTTCCTTGGCGCCCTATGGTATGTTGACCCGTCACGGTGAGCCGGAAGATCTCAAGAACTTCTTCATCCTGCACGAAGGCGCGCTGCGTCAAAACGATGATGAACGTGAATACCTAGACTACAAAAAGCTGCGTGGCTTTGAGGGCCAGAACGCATGGGCTGGTGGCTCAGTTGTCGCCGATGTGGCTCGTGTCACTCAGGGCGGCTGGACCGGTTTCACAGATCACTACTGGATGACCACGCTGATCCCCGAAACCAACGCCGGATTTGACTCTGTGCTGCAATACGACGCCTCACGCGACGTCTATCGCTCGGTGGCACGTCTAGATACGATCACGTTGGCCGCTGGCGACACCAAATCCGCCACCACGCGTTTGTTTGCAGGTGCCAAGGAATGGGGAACCATCCGCGCCTACGAACGCGAAGGCGACGTGCGTAACTTCCTCGACACCATTGACTGGGGTTGGTTCTTCTTCCTGACCAAACCGATCTTTGCGCTGCTGCACTGGCTGAACTCGGTCATCGGCAACATGGGGTGGGCTGTTATCGGCCTGACTGTGATCCTGAAAATCATCGTCTTCCCGCTGGCCTACAAATCTTATGCCTCTATGGCCAAGATGAAAGAACTCCAGCCACAGATGGAAAAGCTGAAAGAAGACGCTGGCGACGACCGCCAGAAGATGCAGCAATCCATGATGGAGCTTTACAAGAAGGAAAAGGTCAATCCGGCGGCCGGTTGTTTGCCGATCCTGATCCAGATCCCGATCTTCTTCTCGCTCTACAAGGTGATTTTCGTCACGCTGGAATTGCGCCACGCACCGTGGTTTGGCTGGATCACCGACCTGTCGGCACCCGATCCCAGCTCGATCTTCAACCTGTTTGGCATCCTGCCTTTCGCCATTCCTGAACTGGGTTTCCTCGAAATCTTCAGCCTCGGCATCCTGCCAATCCTGTTGGGTATCTCGATGTGGTTGCAGCAGAAACTGAACCCGGCCCCCACCGATCCAACGCAACAGATGATCTTTGCGTGGATGCCATGGGTCTTCATGTTCATGCTCGGCAGCTTTGCCTCCGGTCTGGTTGTGTACTGGATCACCAACAACGTCATCACCTTCGTGCAGCAATACGCGATCATGCGGCAGCACGGGTATAAGCCAGACGTCTTTGGCAACATCCGCTCAAGCTTTAAGAAAAAGGCTAAGGAGGACGCCAAGTAATGGGCCTTGTAAAAGCTCTTTGGCGACACCCAATCAAGGCCCACGGACGAGAGTCCGTGGGTCATGTTTCTTTGGTGGAGGGCCAAACCTTCCCTTGGGACCGACGCTATGCCGTCGCCCACGAAGCAGCCAAGACATCGGGTGGCGAGTGGGCCGCCTGTGCCAATTTCTCGCGCGCCGCCAAAGCGCCTGCGCTGCAAGCGATCACTGCAAAAGTTGATGAAGCCACCGGCAAAATCACCCTGCAGCACCCTGATCTGTGGGAGCTGACGTTTGATCCTGAAACGCAGGGCGACAAACTGATCCATTGGGTCCGCCCCCTGATGCCTGCCGACCGCGCCGCCAGCACAAAACTGGTGCCCGCAGGCGAAAACGGCATGACCGACAGCCCGTTTGCCTCCATCGCCATTCACACCACTGCCAGCCACCGCGCCGTCGAAGGCCGCCTTGGCCGCCCGATTTCCACCGAACGCTGGCGCGGCAATATCTGGCTGGACGGGTTTGCCCCGTGGGAAGAATTCGACTGGATCGGCCAAACCCTCCGCATCGGCACGGCCGAGCTCGAAATCCGAGAGCGCATCACGCGCTGTCTGGCGACCACCGCCAACCCCGACACCGGCCACCGTGACACAGACACGCTGGGCGTTTTGAACGACTCCTTTGGCCATCAGGATTTTGGCGTCTATGGCGTCGTGACCAATTCCGGCGACATCTCCGTCGGAGACACTGCAGAGGTGCTCTGATGCAACTTCCCTTCCCGCTGGTCGAAGACCCCGACTCCATCGCGTCTGAACGTGGCCGCAAACTGTTTGACGGGTCTAACTCCGATTTCCTCAAAGGCGTCGTTGCCATGGACGGTCTGCCCGAAGGCGACCGGCTTGAGGTCTGCTTTGCCGGGCGCTCCAATGTCGGCAAATCATCCCTGATCAACGCCCTGACGGGGCGCAAAGGTCTTGCCCGTGCTTCCAATACCCCGGGCCGCACGCAGGAAATCAACTTCTTCACCCTAACCGACAGCCACTACCTCGTGGATCTTCCCGGGTATGGCTACGCCAACGCGCCCATCCCGGTTGTCGAAAAATGGCAACGTCTGCTGAAACGCTACCTCTCCGGCCGCGTCAATCTGCGCCGCGCCTTTGTGTTGATCGACACGCGCCATGGCGTCAAAGCGGTGGACGAAGAGATCATGAGCCTGCTCGACAGCTCCGCCGTGACGTTTCAGGTCGTCATGACCAAGGCGGACAAGGTCAAAGACAAGGATCGCGAAAAGATCCTCAATCAGGTGCGCGAAAAGCTCTCCAAACACCCCGCGGCCTACCCCGAGATGGTTCTGACCAGCTCTGAAAAAGGCGACGGCATCGCCACACTGCGCGCCATCATCGCAGGGCTGGACTAAACCGCCAACACACCGCTACCCTCCCGCAAAACGGGGGAGACAGCATGACACTCACAGGCATAGGCATTGCGGGCTGTGGACGTATGGGCGCGCCCATGCTTGCTGCTCTGCGCGCGGCAAGATTTGACGCCAAAGGCTTTGACGTGCGCCCAGCCACCGATTTCGGCACGCTCGCGCCCCAAATGCTGCCCCTGCCCGCTTTTCGGGATCAAACCGAAATCCTCATCTCCGTGGTGCGCGACATCGCACAAACCGACGACGTGCTCTTTGGCCCCCAAAACCTCGTTGGCACCGCCCCAAACCTGCGCAGCGTCATCATCTCTTCCACTCTATCGCCACGCTACGTAACCGACTTGCGCGCCCGCATACCGGATCACATCACGCTGATTGATGCACCGATGTCCGGCGCTGCCGTCGCCGCAAGCGAGGCACGCCTTTCGTTCATGCTGGGTGGCGAGGCGAACGACCTTGATGCGCACCAGCCGCTGTTTGACGCAATGGGTGCACATTTCCACCGCATGGGGCACTTAGGCGCGGGCATGCAGGCCAAGGTGCTGAACAATCTTCTGGCCGCGTCTAACACGGCCATGACCCGTCTTGTGCTGGATTGGGCCGATGCCGCCGACATCGATGAAACCCGACTTCTTGATTTGATCCATACCAGTTCTGGTCAGAACTGGTTTGCCTCCGGATTTGAAGAAATTGAATTCACCCGCGACGGCTGGCAGCCCGACAACACCATTGGCATCCTCACCAAAGACGTTGCTTCCGCGCTGGACGCCGCGCCGGATCAGGCTGACACCACCCTTCCGGAAACCGTCCAGGCGGCGATCCGTGCCCTTGGTCCGCGAAATCAACACACCAAATCTACTTAGAAAACGCCGCTGAGCCGCTGGTTTTCCACAAAAATCCTGCGCGTTTCCCGCACCTACGCAATACCGACGCGTTACCGTTGCCAAACCGAACGGTTTCCGGCATGACGTTTGAATGACACTTCGTAGCCGCGCCCTCGCCGTTCACCTATTCACTGCAACCGGTGCGGTTTTTGCCATGCTCGCCATGCTCGCCGCAGTAGACGGCGACTGGAGCCTCATGTTCCTGTGGCTTGTGGTCGCCTTTATCGTGGACGGCATCGACGGCCCGCTGGCACGCCACTACCACGTGAAAAAGAACGCGCCCGAGTTTGACGGCGTCCTGCTCGATTTGATCATCGACTACTTGACCTATGTGTTTATTCCGGCCTTTGCCTTGTTCAAATCCGGATTGATGGATGGCTGGACTGGCTGGTTCGCAATCATCGTAATCACCTTTGCTTCGGCGCTCTACTTTGCCGACACTCGCATGAAAACAAAGGATAATTCCTTTTCCGGCTTCCCTGGGTGCTGGAACATGCTGGTGATCGTGATCTTTGCAGTACAGCCGAATTTCTGGGTCAGCTTTGGGTTGGTATCGGCTCTGGCCTTGGCCATGTTCCTACCCATCAAATTCGTACACCCTGTGCGCACCGAACGTTGGCGTTGGCTGACACTGCCCATGGCTTTGGGCTGGACCTTCTTCGCTGGCTGGGCCGCGTGGGTAAATTTCGACCCGCAAAGCTGGGCGCACTGGGGCCTTGTGGCAACCTCGGTCTACTTGACCCTCGCCGGTGCTGCTCAGCAACTGATCTATCGCGAAAAGCTCTGATATTTCAGATCAATAGCCCGCCGGCCTTCTCATGTTTGAGCAGCCAAACTTTCGTTTCTACACCGCCAAGACCAGAAAACCCGCCCAGCCCGTTTGCCCCGAGCACGCGATGACAAGGAATAATCACCGGAATCGGATTGCCGCCACAGCCCTGACCAATGGCCTGCGCAGGAACGCCAAGCTCTTGGGACAATTCCCCATAAGTCTTTGTTTCACCCAGCGGAATCGCAACCATGGCGTCGCAGACTGCCTGCTGGAACTCTGAGGCCTCTACCCGTAGCGGCAGGTCAAACCCATTGCTGGCGTCCTCAAAATACGCCGTCAGCTGCGCGGCCGCTTTCCGCAACAGCGGTGTGTCATCTGTCCCGCCGCTCTCCCATTCCGCCCGCACAATCGCGCCGTCACGCTCGCTCAGCGTCATTGGTCCGGTCGGGGTATCTACTGTGATCTGCAACATGCCCCTACCCTGCCCAACGAAAAGGCGCCCCGCAAGCGGGACGCCTCATATTGCGCAACATTCGGAGCGGGTCCGGTTTTTCGAGCTCCCTCGCGGGGGTCGAAAAACCGCGCTTGAGGCTTAGCCCAACGCTTCGTTACAGCGGCCGCAAACGCCTTCATGTGCAAACTGTCCCACATCAGGCAGGATCTTCCAGCAGCGTTGGCACTTCTCACCGTCCGCGCGCTCAAACACCACACCCACACCTTCCGTCTCCGGCAAGCGGAATGCTTCGGCGGGCATAGGATCATTGGTCACAACAATGTCCGATGTGATGCAAACGTCCGCAAAATTCACCGATTTTAATGCTTCGACCACGTCTGCGTCACGCACATGCACGACCGGCGCCGCTTCCAGCGACGCACCGATGACTTTGTCCGTACGCTGCACTTCCAGCGCGGCGGTCACCACACGGCGCACATCGCGCACTTCGGCCCATTTCGCGGCCAAAGGCTCGTTCAGCCAATCCGCAGGCGTGTCCGGGAAATCCACCAGATGCACCGAGTTATCCTCACCCGGGAAGCGCTCCAGCCAGACTTCTTCCATGGTAAACACCAAAACCGGTGCCAGCCATGTGGTCAGACGGTGGTACAAAATGTCCAGAACCGTGCGGGCAGCGCGGCGGTTCAATGTGTCCCCGTCACAATACAACGCGTCCTTGCGGATATCGAAGTAGAACGCCGACAACTCAACGGTGGCAAAGTTAAACACAGCCGAAACCACACCCTGAAAGTTGAACTCCGCATAGCCCTTGCGCACCTGATGGTCCAACTCCGCCAGACGGTGCAGAACCCAACGCTCAAGCTCGGGCATGTCGGCAACGTCAACGCGATCGGCCTCGGTGAACTCGCTCAGCGAGCCCAACATGAACCGCATTGTGTTGCGCAAACGGCGATAGCTGTCCGCCACGCCTTTGAGGATCTCAGGCCCGATCCGCTGATCGGCGGTATAATCGGTCTGGGCAACCCAAAGACGCAGGATATCCGCGCCGTATTGCTGCACAACTTTCTCAGGAACGATGGTGTTGCCAAGCGATTTGGACATCTTGCTGCCCTTCTCGTCCAGCGTGAAACCATGTGTCACGACATTGCGATAAGGCGCGCGCCCATTGGTGCCACAGGATTGCAGCAACGAGCTGTGGAACCATCCACGGTGCTGATCGGTGCCTTCCATATACACGTCCGCGATGCCGTCGGCCGTACCGTCTTCACGATCGCGCAGCACAAAGGCGTGTGTCGACCCGCTGTCAAACCACACGTCCAGCACGTCAAAGACCTGCTCCCATTCATCAGCATCATAGCCGTCACCAAGGAAGCGCTCTTTGGCACCATCCATATACCAGCAATCCGCGCCTTCGGTTTCAAAGGCCGCCGACACCCGTCCGTTGACCTCCGGGTCACGTAGCAAGAAATCCGGATCAGTCGGAAGTTTGCCTTTGCGCACAAAACACGTCAGCGGCACACCCCACGCGCGTTGGCGCGACAGAACCCAGTCGGGCCGCGCTTCGATCATGGAATAGAGACGATTGCGACCCGTCTGCGGCCACCATTTGACCTCTTGGTCGATGGCGTTCAAAGCCCGCTCGCGGATCGAGGTGCCAAGCGCATCCTGACCGTCGCCAACAGCCCGATCTACCGACGCAAACCACTGAGGCGTGTTGCGATAGATGATCGGCGCTTTGGAGCGCCAGCTGTGCGGATAGCTGTGCTTGATCTTGCCACGCGCCAGCAGCCCGCCAACCTCGACCAGCTTGTCGATGATCTTTTTGTTGGCATCCCCCTCACCGCCCTTGCGGTTGAGAATGTAGGTGCCGCCAAAAAACGGCAAATCTTTGCGGAACCCACCATCGTCCATGACGTTGTAGGTGATCATCTGCTCCAGCATGCCAAGGTCACGGTAGAGCTCAAATTCCTCCATACCGTGGGACGGCGCGCAGTGCACAAAGCCGGTCCCTTCGGTGTCGGTCACAAAGGGTGCTGCACGGAAGTCGCGGATGTCATCCCACTCGCCCTCACCGCCCTCAGCACCATGCAACGGGTGCGCAAGACCAACGCCTTCCAGATCGCTGCCAGATACATCGCCAACGCGTTTCCACATGGTGTCATCCAAACGGGCACGGGTCATCACATCACCCGCCAGATTGTCTGCCAAAACAAAGCGGTCGCCCACATTTGCCCAGCTCTCATCCGGCGTGCCGGTCACCTCATAAAGCCCGTAAGCAATGTCCTTGCCAAACACGACGGCTTTGTTGGACGGGATCGTCCAAGGCGTCGTGGTCCAGATCACCACATAGGCACCGGCAAGTGGGCTTGCCTCAGGCGTCGCCACCTTAAACTTCACCCAGATCGTAAAGCTTTCCTTGTCGTGGTATTCCACTTCGGCCTCGGCCAACGCGGTTTTCTCAACAGGGCTCCACATCACAGGCTTGCTGCCCTGATAGAGCGTGCCGTTCATCAGGAACTTCATGAATTCCTCGGCGATCACCGCCTCGGCATGATAATCCATCGTGACATAGGGATCAGGCCAGTTGCCGGTGATGCCCAGGCGCTTGAATTCCTCGCGCTGGATATCGATCCAGCCTTCGGCGAACTTGCGGCACTCCTGACGGAACTCGACGATGTCCACCGCGTCCTTGTCCTTGCCCTTCTTGCGGTACTGCTCTTCGATCTTCCACTCGATCGGCAGACCATGGCAATCCCAACCCGGCACATAGCGCGCATCATGGCCCATCATCTGATGCGAGCGCACGATCATGTCTTTGATGGTTTTGTTCAGCGCATGACCGATGTGCAAATGCCCGTTGGCATAGGGCGGGCCGTCGTGCAGCGTGAAGGGCGTGCGCCCTTCCTTCTCGCGCAGGCGGTCATAAACACCGATTTTCTCCCAACGTTCCAGCCAAGCAGGCTCACGTTTGGGCAACCCCGCACGCATCGGGAAATCGGTTTTCGGCAGGTTCAGCGTCGTCTTATATTCGGGTGTATCGGCACACATGTGTCCGGTCCTTTTCAGGCGGTCTTTTCGGGAATGGTTCAGGGGCGGCGCGGTGTTCCATACGCCTTGTCCCGGCGGCTCGATGGATCAGAGCGCCGGGCTGATAATTCGAATAATGATGGCATGTATCTTCATCATAGGCGCGTTATAGGCTGCTCTTGTCACGTGGTAAAGCTGCGATAGGATACCCGCGAGGCATTGCAGGCAGAACTTTGATGAATAAGGGTATGATTGTGGCAATTTGTGTGGCATTTGCCGCCGGACTTTTACTGCGAGACTATCTGACACCTTGGTAACACAAAGCGACGGTTCGCACGTTGGACTGGGGGAGTGTCGTCCTTGCGCAAGATAGGCTTGGCGAGCGCAGCATGTTTTACGGTGATCGCTCGCTTTATGATGCCCGCGGCTCCTGCTTTCAGAATGCCAGATTGGTGTCGGTAAACTCCGATCTGGATCAACAAGTCGTTTTTGCCATTTGGCGCTGCGAAGCGGTCACTGTCGACGGAAACGAGATTGTCGAGCAACTGATCACGGAAGCCTTCGGGCGCAACAACTCCTGCCACCAAAAAGCATCTTACTGGTACGTGGTGACCCGAAAATCAGAGCCGTTGCCACGCTACGGTGTAGACTTTGCTCGCAACTGCTGAAGGATTGAACCCGTCAGCCGAAGTTGGTATCGCTGAGCAGCGCAAATTCGAGGTCCGACCATGGCCAGTATCCCCCCCAAATTCGACATCACCCGCCCCGAGATCGAGCGGGTCGTTGCCGCCTTTTATGCCCGCATTCGGGAACATCCCGGGCTCGGGCCGGTTTTTGCTGCGCATATCTCAGATTGGGAACCACATGAGGCCAAGGTGGCCAATTTCTGGGCCAATGCGATCCTGTTTGAACGCTCTTATGATGGCAACCCGCTTTTGGTCCACCGAAATGCCGGCAATGTACAGCCCGGCATGTTTGAGACGTGGCTGGCCCTGTTTGACCGGATTCTGGTCGCTGAACTGCGTCCCGACCAAGCCGCCGCCTGGTCCGCACTCGCCCACAATATCGGCCGCAGCCTGCGCGCTGGCGTGGTAGAAAAGGTCAAAAGTCCGGATGGTGTCCCGATACTCAGGTAACAGAGCGCCGATCTCGTCGATCAACCCACGTTGAACAAACTGCCAACACCATAGGCTATCACTGCCGCCACGCCGCCAATCGCCAACGTCTCCATCCCCGATTTCCACCACGGCTCCAGCGACCATTTCGCTTTCATTGTACCAATCGCAAAAAACGTCACACCCGTCATAATTGCTGACCAGCGAAATGCGTCTGGCACGCCAAAAATAAATGGCAACAGCGGCACCATGCCGGCCACCAGAAATGCCACAAAGGTCGCCATCGCAGCCCGCTGCGGATGCGGATCAACTCCGGCCAAGCCGTATTCGCCCTCCAGCATCAGTTGCACCGCCGCTTCTTCATTGGCCGCAATCGCATCCGTCGCTGCTTCCAGCACTTCGCCGTCCAAGCCCTTGAGGCGCAAAATCTCGCGGATTTCCAACCGCTCCCCCTCAGGCCACGTTTCCAGATGGTGTCTCTCCACCTCACGCAGGCGTTTGGCATCGTCCAATTCCGCCTTGGTGCCCAGAAAATTGCCTGCCGCCATGGAAAACCCATCGGCCAGCACATTGGCGATGCCCAGCGCCACGATGATAAACGGCGACAACCCCGCCCCCGCAACACCAGCAACAATTGCAAACGTCGTCACCGATCCGTCGATGCCGCCATAAACGATATCGCGCAACAGCCCCCGCCCCGGCGGGTTGCCAATGCGCCGTGCGACTTCTTCCTGAGAATGTCCGTGCTGGGTCACAACAACCTCTTACTTTTCCTTGCTAAACAGCCCCGCCAAGGCCCGTTTGACCAAACCTGTAACCGACGGCCGACGGCCTTCGCCAAATGGCATAGGTCGACAGACTACCATCGCCGCGACGCCAACGCGCGCTGTCAAAGCCCCATTGACGATGCCTTCTCCAAAGCGTCGGCTCAACTTACCCAAGGCGCCACCGCCGACCATCGACCCAATCAGATCATCACCAGCCGCCACAGCGCCGGTGGCCACCAGATGTGTCATAACGGCACGAAATAGTCGCCAATTTCCCAAGGCACCTGTGCGCCCGCCGTAAATCTCCGCTACCCGCCGGATCATGCGCAGGTTGGACGTCAAAGCCGCAATAACATCGGCCAGCGCCAATGGCACCAGCGCCGTCACGGCCGCCACCTGCCGGGCCGCCGCCTCGATCTCCATCTGCGCAGCTTTGTCGAGCGGCCCCATCAACTCGGTCTCGGCCAAAACAAACAAAGCGTCGGCGTCCAACACCTCGGCGCGACGCTTTTGCAGACTTTCGCGTGCCCAACTCAAGTCATCTCGCCCGCGATAGAACCGCAAAAGCCGGTCCACAAGCCTCCGGGCTCCGTCGAGCTCTCCGGCGTCAACAGCTTGGGCCGCCTCATTCTTGAGCCCATCCACACGCCGCAACCGGGCAAACCCTGCCATCTCGCGCAGGATCATCAACAGAGCCACGACCAGCAAGCCCGCCCCCACCACGCTCACCGCCATGCCCAAAGTCGGCGACCGGGCTGCCAAACCTACTGCAAAATCCCAAGCAGCCACGGAAACGGCTGCGCTGACAAATGTCGCCAGCAAGCCCCAGAACAGGCTCGTAAGCCAACTGACCTTGCGCGTACCGAGCCGAGCGGTCACCTGCATCGCCTGTCCTTGCGGAGCCACGGCGCCCAGTTCCGGTACTGGGGCAGCTTCCGCCACGCTGGGCGCGTCGCCTTCTTCCAAATCGATCAACACCGGCCCCTGGCTCACAATAGGTCTCCAATCAAAAACTGCGCCGCACGGTCTAGTCGGATATGCGGCGGCCCTTCACCCGGTCTCAAAGTCAAAGGCGCAGGCGCAAACTTCATCACTTGATAGTCCTGCCCAAGCCACTTTGCGGCCCCATCCCGCGCCGGCGTAAGCAAGACACTCGGATCATCAGGCAAGGCGCCGGGATAAAACGCCGCCTGCTTACCGCCATCCAAGAGCCGACCGCGCACGCAATCCAGCGGCTTGCCCCCATGTATCACAGTTTCTTCTACCGTCGCGCGTAACGCCGCCAAAGACACCGCCTGCGTCGCAGCCCCGGCAAATTGCGCCCGATCCGCCGCATCCCGGGTCAGCGCCTGCATAATCGCCGTCAATTGCGGATGCTGCGAATGATGCAAATGGTCGGCTTTGGTTGCTGCGAACAGCACCCTTTCCACCCGTTTCCCCCGCATCAGACGCGCCAGAAACGAGTTCCGCCCCGGCTTAAAGGCTGCCAACGTATCACGCAGTCCACCCCGTAAATCCTCTACGGCTTGAGGCCCGGAATGGATCGCCCCCAATGCGTCCACCAACACCACCTGACGGTCCAGTCGAGAAAAATGATCGCGGAAAAACGGTGCGACGACCCGCGCCTTGTAGGCCTCAAACCGCCGCTCAAACGCCCGCCACAAGGACCGTCGCCCTGCCTTGTCGACCTCTGCCAACGGCGCAAACGTCAGCGCAGGTGATCCCTCCAGATCCCCCGGCAACAAAAACCGACCCGGTGTGCAATCGCTGAACCCAGCCGCGCGCGCCGCATGCAGATAGCCCGTAAATGCCGCCGCCAATACCTGCGCCTGTGGCTCATCAAGCGCGTCCGCACCATCCACATTCGCCAAAGCCGCCAGATAATCTGCCGCCGCATCACGTGCCTTAAGAGCGTCCAAAACTTCGGCGCTCCATTGTGCGAAGCTTTTGCCCATTAGCGACAGATCCAACAGCCACTCTCCGGGATAATCGACTATATCAAGATGCACGGTCCGCGCACCCTGAAGCCCTGCAAACATGCCCGCAGGTTTCACCCGCAATGTCACTCGCAATTCGCTGATCGCGCGCGTGCTCTCAGGCCAGTTCGGTGTCTCCCCCGTCATGGCCGCCAAATGCGCCTCATAGTCAAACCGCGGCACCAGATCATCTGGCTGTGGTTGCAAAAACGCCGCCTCGATGCGTCCTTCGGCATGGGCCGAAAGTTGCGGCATACGCCCGCGATCAAGCAGGTTTGCAACCAGAGACGTGATAAATACCGTTTTGCCGGACCGCGCCATACCAGTCACGCCGAGCCGGATCACCGGTTCGAACAATGCCTCCGATACCCCATCGCTGACTGCCTCAACCCGACGCAATACCCCGTCGGCTATGCTGGAAATGACCACGCAAAGGCCCCTTTTCCTGTTTCGCATCAAAACCTAAGCCCTGCCGCGTGCCATTACCAGTGGTGCAAGAGCCTTCTATTTCCCCCCAAGGTGCGCTATTTGCGCGCCATGCCCAGATACGCCCTCAAAGTTGAATACCACGGCAAGCCCTTTTCAGGCTGGCAACGTCAGGCCGATCACCCCTCTGTGCAGGGCGCGATCGAGGCCGCTTTGGCCAAACTGCAACCGGGCGAACACACCATCGCCGCTGCCGGACGCACAGACGCGGGCGTACACGGGCTGGCCCAAGTCGCCCATTGCGATCTGATCAAAGATTGGGACCCGTTCCGCCTGTCGGAGGCGCTGAACTACCAACTCAAACCCGCGCCTGTCGCGATCACTGCCTGCGCTCTGGTTGATGATGACTGGCACGCCCGCTTTACTGCCTTGGAACGGCATTACCTGTTCCGCATCCTGATGCGCCGGGCACCGGCAACGCATCAGGAGGGCCTCGTCTGGCAAGTCAAACAAGACCTCGATGAAGTAGCCATGCAAGACGCTGCCAACCGGCTGTTAGGAAACCACGACTTCACAACGTTTCGCAGCACCATCTGCCAAGCGGCCAGCCCTGTAAAAACGCTGGATGGGTTGCGCATCGAACGCGTCCAAACGCTTGGCGGTCCTGAAATTCACTTCCATGTCCGTGCGCGATCCTTCCTACACAATCAGGTCCGCAGCTTTGTCGGCACGCTCGAACGCGTCGGCGCTGGTTCGTGGACTCCAGATGATGTCTCCGCCGCGCTGGAGGCGCGCGACCGCGCCGCCTGTGGCCCGGTCTGCCCTCCCCAAGGCCTGTATCTCGCAGATGTCACTTATCCCACCGACGTCTTCGCGCTCTAACGCCTCAACGCCCGGACGTATTTTTATGCGCAAATATCTTGGTGGGAAATCCCAGACCGAGGCGAAGGGGGAAAAGCCCCTTACTTGCGATAGGCTACCGCCAATCGCTCCGGTGACACCCCCAAAAAATACCAAGTCAGCGTCCACAGGTTCCGTGCGCCGCGCCGCATCCACCCTTGCGCTTGATATTTCGCGGAGCTCGTGACTGCCAAATGTTGCAGGCCCTTAAGGCGGCGGCGCAAGGCCCGCGCCATAGCCACATCTTCCATCAAGGGCATCGCGCGATAGCCGCCAACTTCCCGATAGAGTTTCTGCGACACCAACAGGCCCTGATCGCCGTATGGCAATCCAAGAAAATGCGACCGCAAATTTGCCCATCGGGCCACCATCCGTGCCGATCCGCCACCGGAATCAAACCCAAGCCGGAAGTAGCCGGCAACATCAGGTCCGCGCGCCATATGCGCGCCAACTGCGTCCGTCCAGCCCGGCGCCAGCTCCGTATCTGCGTGCAGGCACAAAACCCAATCTCCACGTGCCGCCTCAACACCTGCCTTCAATTGACCACCGCGTGACGGGAGCGTCGACAGGATCGTTGCCCCCACCTCGTCCGCAATCTCACAGGTGGCATCAATCGAGCCGCCATCAACAACGATCAACTCGCGGATCACTCCCGCCTCCACACCTTCATAGAGCGCCGCCAAACAGGTCGGCAGTGCGGCTTGCGCGTTCAAAGTGGGGATCACCACCGACAGCGGTGCACGCATTTGTTGTCTCCTACCCTGTTGCACGGACCAATGGTGTCTATATGAACAAACAAGCGCAAGAACAGAACAGGCTGCGACAAAATTATGGACCGCACACTCACCGACCGTCCCAGAAAAATTCTCCGCCTCAGCGGTGCAGACATCGAAAGCTTTCTGCAAGGGCTCGTGACCAACGATCTCGACGCTATGGGCGACAGGCTGCTTTACGCAGCGCTGCTGACACCGCAGGGCAAATACATTGCCGACTTTTTTCTTTGCCGCGACGGGGATGACATTCTTCTGGACGCTGACGCGGAACAGTGCCCGGCGCTTGTCACCCGCCTTGGGATGTACAAACTGCGCGCCGACGTCACCATCGAAGTGACTGACCTGTTCCTGCACCGTGGCACGGATGCAGTGCCCGCCGATGGGTTTGCGGACCCGCGCGCCGAGGGTCTTGGCTGGCGGGCCTACCGCACGACAGAACAAGCTGATGACACCGTAAACTGGACGGCAGTTTATGTGGAGCACGGCGTACCATCAGCAGGTGTCGAACTGAGCGCCGACAGCTACATTCTGGAAAACGGGTTTGAACGGCTCAACGGCGTCGATTTCCGCAAAGGCTGCTATGTTGGCCAGGAGGTCACTGCTCGCATGAAACACAAAACCGAGCTGCGCAAAGGCCTCGCGGTTGTGGCCATTTCCGGCGAAACAGCCGTTGGCACAGCCATCACCCGAGAAGGCCGGCCAGTGGGCACAGTGTTCTCTCAGGCCAACGGCAGGGCCTTGGCCTATCTGCGGTTCGATCGCGCCGGAGATGGCATGCTGGCAGAGACAGCAAAGATCAAACTACTCTAAATATTTTACGCATTTTTCATTCAGGTTAATCGACGACTGCAGAGTCTCGACAGCGCCCACCGCCGCAATACCGACGCGTTACAGACGTCTTGCAGACAGCAAAAAGCCGCCCAGATAGGCGGCTTTTTGCTTATCATCAGATCGCCAATTTTAGGCGCGTTCGGAGTATTCCATGGTGTCTGTGTTGATCACGATGCTCTCATCCTGCCCCACAAAAGGTGGCACCATGACCTTCACACCGTTGTCCAAAATGGCCGGTTTGAACGAATTCGCGGCGGTCTGACCTTTGACCACGGGCTCGGTTTCAACGATCTTGCAGATCACTTTTTGAGGCACTGTCGCGTTCAAAGCTTCCTCTTCGTGGAACTCGACGACAATCGTCATGCCGTCCTGTAGGAAAGGACGTCGATCGCCCAAAATCTCCGCAGGCAATTGAATTTGCTCATAAGTTTCAGTGTCCATGAACATCAACATGCCATCGTCCTCATACAGGAACTGCTGGTCTTTCTGCTCAAGGCGCACGCGCTCGACTTTGTCGGCACTGCGGAAGCGTTCGTTCAGCTTGGACCCGTTACGCAGGTTGCGCAACTCGACCTGAGCAAACGCGCCGCCTTTGCCGGGCTTCACGTGATCCACTTTGACCGCCGCCCACAAACCATCGTTGTGTTCCAGCACATTGCCAGGGCGAATTTCGTTACCGTTGATTTTTGGCATTGTCGTAAAACCTGTGCACAAAGGTTGATTGAAGGGTTCGAAGTCCTATATCTGCCCAGTCCACTGGTGGCAAGGCAACCAAGGGATCCAGCGTTAACACTTTGGTCATGCGCTTGCAGCATAAGAGCTATGCAAATTCAGCCTACCCGAATCACGCAGAATGCTCCATAAGGAGCGTCACGCCGAAAACACAAGAGCAATAATATAAGGACGACGAGATGAGAGATTTCGTTGACGGAGCGGCTTTCAATAACGAACAAGGTAACCGTGCCCGTAAACTTTTTGCAGCCGTTGTGTTGGCTGCGCTGGATGATGCCATTGCCGACGATAAGAAGTATGGCAATGGGCCTGAGCAAATCGCTCGCTGGGCACGCTCCCGCGACGGTCGTGAGGTGCTGTCTTGCGCCGGTATCGACCCGAACGAACGCGTTGTGTCTGGACTGATGGACTTCGTCGCCAAAGGTGTACGGACGTCTGTTGCGCTGTCGCGCGAAGAAAGCGAGCGTCGCAACGCCGCTGCACAGGCCGAAGCTGCCTGATTTATTCAAAGCTGCCAAAAAAAACGCGCCCTAAAAGGGCGCGTTTTTTTATGTCCGCTACGTCGAACTTTCAGTCAAGTTCATGAGCCGCCAAGGCCCGGTGGATTTCACGCCGCACCAACTTGCGCACGTTTCGTGTAATCCGTTCCCCCAAGGCGCCCTGCAATTCCTGACGCACAATATCTGCAACCATTTCGCGCAGGGCTTCTTCGTCGATCACAGCAGGCTCGTCCAGAGCGTCACTCAGGCCCGCATCGACTGCGTCAGCTACGTCTTCCGCCGCCTGCACAAAAGCCACGGCTTCGATCACCTCTGCCGCACCTGGCGCATCCAATGTCTCGCTCGGCTCTAGTTGTGTTTCCCAAGCGGAAGTAGTTGCCTCATCGTCTGTGTAGTCACTATCGACAGGCTCCTCTGTGTCGGCCTCAACTTCACTGCCATCTCCATCGCGCCAGTTCACCAGACGCGCCTCTAGCACTTTTTTGAAATCAAACGGTTCGTCTTCAACACCGTCCTGCGGCTCGTCAACTTCAACAAAGCCCGCCTCTTCCTCCACTTGCTCCAAACCGCTGTCCGCGACTTCGACTGCGTTGCCTTCCGGATTTAGTGGCGCCTCAGACACGTCCAAAGTCACTTCGGCGACTTTGGCTTCATTGCCGTGATCCACTCCGCCGCTGTCCGCGTCGTCAGTTACTTCGGTCACAGATTCTAGAATATTTTCGCTGGCCGCAGAGGCGGCATCATCGACCGCGTCATCGATTTCATCTGGTACCGTCGCATCGTTAGAAAACTCAACGTCCCACGCCAGCTCGGCGCTGTCATCAGTCGCGTCGTCCAACTCCGTTGACAGCACGTCCTCCGGCGTTTCTTCCACCAGAAACTCTTCTGCATCGGCATCCACTTCGCCGATACCGCTTTCCGACATGTCGCTTTCAGTAACCGGCTCAATCTCGGAGATTTCAACGGCGTGATCCGTTAGATCCAAAGCCTCCGCGTCATCATCGTCAAAGTCCGAAACGGCATGTGTCGAAACTTCGACGCTTCTGTCTTCGACAGACGCACCTTCATCCTCA
Source organism: Shimia sp. Alg240-R146 (assembly GCF_947331465.1). GTDB lineage: Bacteria > Pseudomonadota > Alphaproteobacteria > Rhodobacterales > Rhodobacteraceae > Shimia. The sequence continues at coordinate 243,883 of NZ_CAMZOK010000003.1, forward strand.
GCCGCAGCGTCCTCCGAAACACGCAACGCGGGCGTCAGAACAAGTGCCATAGGTGCATTGGTCACAGGCTCATCGCTGTCTAAAATCGAGGCTTCGGATTGTTCATCTTCAGACTCAGGCGCCGATGCGACCTGCCGATTCTCTGACACGAGCCGTCGAATAGACGTCAAAACATCTTCTATTTCAGCGTTGCTGACTGGATCTGGCATCTCTTTTCACCACTCTTACCTCGGCAAGAGTGTAACGGTTGGGGTTCGCCCGCACAACAGATAGGAAAAATTGTTATTCTTTCCCAATGGCTTTGAGAAGCTTATCCAATTGCGCACCCTGTTTGGAGTGAAGCACAGGCGCGTCTTTCACCAAATTGTAGTACGCCTCAGGGTCATAGCGCGCCACTTTCAGGTTAAGCTGATCTACCGTTAATTGGCCCATCGACTCCAAAAGTGCATAGGCGGCAATCACTTGCGTCGCTTGCGCGGAAATCCTGTCTGCTTCCGCGTCCAGCAGATCCTGTTCGGCAGTCAAAACATCCAATGTGGTCCGTGCGCCAAGCTTGGCTTCTTCCCGTACACCTTCAAAGGCAATGCGCGCGGCTTCAACTTGGCGGGCACTGGCTTGAATCTGCGCGCCGGCAGCCAGCAACCGAGACCAGCTGGTACCAGCCTGCTGACGAATGCTGTGCCGTGTTATGTGCAGATTGGCGAGTTGTTGATCGCGCTGCGCCATCGCCTTACGTACCAAAGCGGACAGGCGTCCACCCTGATAAATTGGCGCGTTTACACTAACGCCTACACTGGCACCTTCCTGGAAGGCGTTGGCCCCAAATTCATGCGTGACGGAGAGACCGCCGTTTAGGCTAACCGACGGATTCAATGCCGCACGTGCGCCGTCCACATTCAACTCAGTCGCGGCAATCAAGTGCTGCACCTGAATCATGTCTGGATGCGAACGAATGGCCACTGCCTTGGCATCGTCAATCGACTTTGCGGTGCGTGGCAAAGAGCGAGGCGCAACGAGATTGCCGGGACGAGTTCCGACAGTCGCCGCGTAAAACTCTTGGCTTGCGGCAAAATCGCCTTGAGCGGCGGCAAGTTGTGCCCGTGCGCCTGCAAGCCGGGCTTCAGCCAACGACACATCCGTGCGTGTGACTTCTCCGACATCAAAGCGGTCTTGCGCGGCCTGAAGTTCGCGTTCCAGCAGACGCAGATTGTTTTGGCGCAGTTCGACGATTTCTCGATTTGCGACAACTTCCATAAAGGACTGAACAGTGCTCAACAAAACAGTTTGCTCTACTGAAATCAGCCCTTGGCGCGTCGCCAGAACGGATTCTTTTGCAGCTTCTCCGGCCAAACGCGCAGCGCCGCCGTCAAACACAAGAAGGCTGGCGCTCAGGCCAATCTGTGCGTCCGGTGTGCGGGATATGTTGGTAACTGGCCCAACAATACTAGGCGACCGAACCCGGCCATAGCTGTAGTCGACGCTCCCAGACCAGCCAATAATTGGCCGAAGTGCCGACAAGGCAATTGCCACGTCTTCGTCTGCCGCCCGCAGCAAAGCGCGGTTCTGATCCAAGAGCCCATTGTGTTCATAGGCCATGGCCATCGCGTCGGCCAACGTCTGTGACGCTGCCACCTGCGCTGTCCCGAATGAAACCGACAGCGCCAGTACGCCAACATGAACCGCTTTTTGAAGCTTTTGCAGCATGGTAATCCTTGTTGCTCCGCATTTTGCGCGCGGGGCGCGTCTTGTCTTAGAGTTGAAAGGCACGGCTTTTTTCAAAGCCGGGCAAAACAGGCGCGCTCGCGTTGAACGCAAAGCGCCAATTCATCTCACCATCGATTTTATAACCAATACGCACAACCCCCAAAGCGCCGTCAACAAACAAAACCGCGATCCGGCCGCCCTCTTTGACTTGCGCGAGAATGTCGTCGGGCAAGTGCTCGACCGCCCCCTGCAGCACCACGCAATCATATGGACCGTGCTCAGCCGCGCCTTGAGTGAGCGGGCCCACGTGCACAATGGCGTTGTCCACACCCTGTTCTGACAGGGTTGTCTGCGCATCCTCAGCCCGTGACTCGTCGCTCTCCAGTGCAATCACGGCTTCGGCCATGCGCGCCATGACCGCAGAGGAATAGCCAAGACCCGCGCCGATATCGAGAACCAGTTCATTATTCTGAATGTCCAGCTCGTCCAGCATCTTCGCGAGCACGCGCGGATCAAGCACCACACGGCCACCTTCCAGCGCAACATGTTCACCAACATAAGCCGCGTCACGTTGTCCACTTGGAACAAAGGCTTCTCGCGGGACGGACAACATCGCCTCAATGACTGTGTATTTTGTGACGTCAGAAGGACGGATTTGCGTGTCGACCATAGTCGTGCGGAGGGCAGTGTAGTCTGTCATTTCCAACTCATTTGATTGGACTCATCTGCTGATCTCTTGCCACAACTGCCTTGGTTGAGCAACGCCTGCCGAACGGAATTCACAGCAGGTGTCCAATATGTCGCCTTCTCGGCTGGCATAAACGACACTCGAAAATACGCGCAAAAAACCACTTGCACGTCCGCTGGATTCATTTCATGTATGCGCCACTTCGAGGGTCAGGCCCCGAAGCACCATGGATGGCGAGTTGGCGGAGTGGTGACGCAGCGGATTGCAAATCCGTGTACACCGGTTCGATTCCGGTACTCGCCTCCAATAAAATCAATGGGTTAGAAAGTTCTCTGCTCATTGAGTATCACCTCTGGTATCAGTTTCACGTTCTGTGCCTGTTCTGTTCGGGATCATTTGCGCTTTGCTGCTGCCTGTCGCGCCCGCATGATTTGCCGCGCCTCCCCCGCATATTTGATGATCATCTTCTTTGAAGAGTGCCCGCTGTAACTTGCGATTTCATCGTCGGTGCAGCCTGCCCACGCCAATTCCATGACACCACGATACCGAAGCGCATGCTGGTCGAAGGCCATCAACCCGAGCCGCTTGCGCTCGCTGATCATGACACGCGCCATAGCGTGATAGCTCATTGCGGATCCGTCAGGCCGTGTAAGGATGTGCCGCGTTGGATGTGGTGCAGCGCCCAAATCGGCCTTTGCTTGATCCAAGGCTTGCCGAAGCGCTTGCGTGCAAGGCAAGAGCAGCGGCTTATCGGTCTTGTTTTGGCGCAATTTCAGAGTGTCGCCATCGTAATCACCCCATTGGAAATCCAACCAATCACCTGGTCGCTGCACACTCCCGACACCAATTTCAAAAATCAGGCGCGGTAATGGCTTCCCCTCGGTTCGCATTTTTTCAACGGCCCAATCAGTCCAAGGTTGATGTGGCTTCTTGCGCGCTTTGGGCACTTTCAGTTTTTCAATTCCGATCGCCGGATTGTCCTGCCTCCAGCGTTTCCGAATAGCCAACTTGCACAACATGCGAATGGCAATCGGGATGTAATTGGCGAAGTTTACGCGATGGCGGTTCTTATCCATAGCGTCGTAGACATCGGCCTGGGTCAGACGCGAAACATCGGCACTGCCAAGCTTATCCGCGAGATATTGAAAGACCGGTTCCAGGTCTTTGCGGTAGCGTGGCGAAAAACTCGCCCATTTATCCGTCTCGCGCATGGCTGCGATCAAAGCGTTCCAGGAGGTTTTTACTGCGGTACGTTTGCCGCCAACGATCTCCCAATACTCGCGATCAAAATCGGCTGTGCCCTCCTCAGCCTGAATGCGCCCGAGATAATGCAGTTTGCCATTGATAGTTTTACGCACATACCAGCGCCCCGATTTGTGTCGCCATAGGAATTTCTTTCGTTTGGTCACCATTGAATCTGCCCCCAATCGCCAGTCCCTTGCCCGCTTGAGATTTTCTTGAGCAAATCCGTATCCCAACGGACAACACCAGGGGCGATTTCATGGCCTTGCGGCAAGTGGCCTTCTTCTACCAATGCCTTGAACTGCCGAGTTCCGAGATCAAGCAGGCGTGCCGCAGTTGTCTCACTCGCTAATAACGGCGCTTGTGTCCTCATGATTGCGCACCCTTTATTCTTTGCGTCGCAGGCTGCGCCTTCACCGTGAACTGCGCGACATATTTTTCCCAAGCTCCCATCGGGATCTTTGGATTGCGCTTCCCTGGTGCCGTAAAGATGTGGTCGAGCATATCTTCGCGGATCAGATAACGAATGTTCGTGACGGGCAATCCTACGCGGGCTGCTAATTCTTTGGGTGTTTCGAGAGGCTTAGTCACAGCTCACCTTTCTGTTGTATTTTTGATCGCAAGTCTGCAAGGTGAACAGGATCGAACAAAATGCAGCATAAGTGAATTTATTTTCACTTTTAGTGAATGGAATTGACGCTTGTCAACGGATTTATCAGGAATCGGCCTGCGCCTTCGAGAAATTCGCAAAACGAATGACCTGACACAGCAGGTCATGGCGGCCGCCATTGATGTCACTGACCGTACCTACAAGAACTACGAGCAAGAGAAACGCGACCTTCCTGCGGCTGCAGCCATCACGATCTGCGATGCCTTTGGTGTAAGCTTGGAGTGGTTATTGGCTGGACGTGGCAAAGCGCGAAGCAGCGATGATCCGGAACTGGCAGAAATCAGCGCTAAAGCTGTCTTGCTCGAAAACGCCTCAAGACAAACTGATCTGCCGATTGAAAAGCTCTGCAAGATAATCGGCTTTGTCGCGTCTCAGGCAGTGCAGTCAGGTGACGCCCCCACAGAGCTAGCAACCAAATATTTTGATACGTTGTAAAGGTAACTCATTGTTATGACCGACATAAGCCACGACACTCAAACATCAAAGCTGGGCCCCTGCGACCAAGAGATCTTCACATTCGCCCGGCAGATTTCCATCGCTGGCGGCGTCCTGATGTTCTCCGGCGCACTCGGTCTAGTCGCGACAATGAGCCAAACAACCTGGGATGCACCCCGGATCCTATTCATCGCAATGCTAGCCCTCGGTCCGTGCGGCCTATTCCTAGGCAATAGGTTAGTTCGGATTCTGATGAAACACCGCCGGACAGAGCTAAACATATTTTGAGCTCTAGCACCGAACACTAAGTTAGGCTCGAAACAAGATATTCCTGTCCTAGACTGTGTTTACTATACAATAGACCACTTGGCAGCTGAGTTGCTGATGTGAGAAACAAGAAGCCAGAAAGACATTCTTTTGGGACTGATTTTAGATCTAAAAACCGACGAAGTGATTGTTGATCACACCTCAAAAGAACACTTGCACACAACCGAAAAGGGCAACCCTGTTCTAAGTAGACTTGGCCCCATGCAGGTCCATAGTGTTTTCCGGCGTTTAAAGGCTTCGGGCAAGAATCGCCGAAACCGCAGCGCCAAACAGATCGGAGACAATTGCCCGCTTATTTACGCACTCAAAGGAAGTGAAAATTTATGGGTTTCCAGACACAGCATTAAACAGCTCAATACGTACATCCCACTAATCATTTCGACAATTTGCGATGCGCTAGAAGGTGATGTTGATTGTATTGTACTTATTCCGTCACGGCACCCTCTCGCAAAGATGTTAGCATCTCGATTGGGGAAAGCTATTGGCATCCCAGTACACGAACATATCTTCAGAAAGGCAACTTTTTTTGAAGCTTCAACGCGCGTCAGAGCCCTATTAGGCAACAAAGCAAACATCATTGGTGCCGGGGTTTCCCCTGATGATGAGAAAAGACTTCGTCGTATCGTAAAAGTAGGAATGCAGCAGGCCGCTGCGCCATATTCGGCAAAGGACATCGGAACGTCCTTACGGCAGCATTTTGACCCGTTAAAGTTTCGTGGTGGAGCATCGCCTTTAGGAGCCGAAGATCGCGTACTTTTTGTTGACGATTTGTTGGCTACAGGTGAGACATTGCTAGCCGCCCATGACCTGTTGTATGGTCCGGGGGAACAAACCTCGAGTCGAGCAGCAACTTGGTTCAGCAAGGTTTGAAGCCGATAACTATCTGTAGCCAAACAGAAAAACTAAACGATTGACTCTCACCCCCAGGATTTACTATATCTTAGGGCGTTAGAGGTAAAACTTTAGCCGAGTGCGTTTGAGGTGCCCCGCTCGATAAAGACCAGAAGCATCCCGCGTAGGCGCCTGCTAGGGCCGTGTCGTAAAGACAGAGTACTAGTGAACTTGGCAGCGGCTTGTTCTTTGACCATTAGGTCATCGTAAATTATGGAAATAGCAGGCTTTACGGCCTGCTTTTTTCTTTTTTGAGCCTGAGCTCTGGCCCCCAAGCTCTCCACGCAGATCGATGACAAAACCTCCAATCTCGCACCACACTCACTCCGAAACACAATGGAAAATGTTTAAAGGCCGATTATTCGAAACGCTGCTCGCGTTCTTCATCTCTTTGTCTATCACGAACCCGTTCGCGTTCGATTTCCATTTCCAGCCGGCCTGACACCGACTTTGCAGCCTTCGCTATCTCTTCCCGCTCATGCAGCTTCAGTTCAGCAATGGCATCGGCCCTCGGCTGCATGACATCTGCACGGCTCCCAGACCACGACGACGGGGTAACACGATCTGCGTACGCGTGAAGGACTGGTTCGTGCTCTGGGGCAGCTTCAAGAAACTCAACAGCGGACGGCGTTATGGAAGAACCATCTCTGTTCCCATCCCCTTTCTCCCAAAGTTCAATGCCTGACGCGACCAAACCCCAGACATCCGTTTCGTTCTGTTGCTGACACCACTCAATCAGATCGGCGACATCGATCTTGGAGAGCGGGCAGCGCCGTATACCCCCGTTACGAATGAAAAACCTACGTCGGCTTTGCTGGTCATCTGTCCCTTGGAAAACACGATACAGAAATGCCTTGGGCATTAGACCCGCTGTCGTCTCAATCGCTTTCTCGAACGAATGAATGTAGCCGTAACGTTCGTCCACCACAGAGAAGATGGTATCCAACCACTCAGTCTTTTCAGTGTCATTGCCATCGAAGCTCATTGCAGCCTTGATGACATTTTCCATGCGATAATCTTTGCTGCCACCTGGGTCGCTATGATCCGACAACAGTGATTTGGTGGCCGCCTTTAAACCAAGGTTTCTCAGTTCAGGCCCCAACGTATCGACCGCAGGGTCCTCCCCGTGCAGCTTCATACTGAGCGCTTCAAGCAAAGTGTCGTCGCCGCCCGACTTCATCACTAGTTTTTGTGCAAGCTCCAACAGTCTTTCTGACGGAAGATGCGCGTAGTTGTCTCGCCAAAGGATAGGTCCGAACATCCAGGTTCGTGTTTCTTCCTGATCGAGCAGAGCTATGCACCGATCGAGATCGGCCTCCGTGAACTCGTTCCACGGATGCAATCCCACGAGGACTTTCTGAAGTTGTGGGTGTTCCGCACATTCATCCAAAATTTCTCTTGAAAGTCCGTTATCGTTTGCTGCGATCTCTTCGATGAAGCCACCGATCACCGCAAAGTCGTGGTTCGAACCGGATGAATTAGCGAGATGTCCGAGCAAAGCTTGCCAACCTTTGCGATAGTTGTGGACACCCTTCGCAAGGCCGACACCGAACGCCCTACGATAGGGCATCCATTCGTTTGAGAACAAGTCAGCCCCCAATTCATCGAATGTATGGTCTGAAGCCGCAAAGCTCTCACCTAAGTCTGTTGCCTTTGCCGCCAACCGATCCTCAGCCGCGCTGTATCTGTCGTCGTTGCTCTCGTCGAACTCTTCATCAAGCGCCCAATGATCATGGCCTTTGCCAAGCACGTATGTATTGATCTTTGCGATCAGGTCGCGAGGCTCCAGATCCCGATCTAGGTCAGCCAGGTCTTGGGGAAGTGGTTCTGGCTCAGCTTCGCCTTTTTGTCTCTTGTGGTCGAAGTATATGATTGAACGAACCGCTTTCCAGCCTGCTCCCCATGGCTCGTGATCATTGATCGCCCGCGCTGCTTCGACCAACTTATCCCGCATTGCTTCCTGATGCCACAGACCGCGAAATTCATTCGCTAGGGCCTGCCGCGCACGGCTCTTGATGTCCTCGTCATCAGAATTTGCAAGCCGCACTGCCAGATCGATGAAAGCAGTGCGCCACTCGACAAGTTGGTCATGGCTGGGACGGTAGCCATAGTCCCTTGGCCGTGCCCCAAACTCGTTTAGACCGAAGCCTGTCCATGGTGGCCCATCTAGAGCTGTCGAGAGCAGCTTCAGACCCAAGGAACGTCTTCCCACTTCTTCAGAACTCAGACACCCCTCCACTATGGCTAAGCGTTGTGCCAGAGAAGCATGAGTGCCGGACAGATAGGGCTGAAAGAATCCCGAGATCTTTCCCCTTACAGCATCATAGTTGTTGTTTTCATCTTCATGGTCCGCGACGCGGATCAGAAGTGACATGCAACGGTCAAAGGCATCGGTCTCGTATGCCAAAGACTGGAGCAGGTTCAGGATCGTGGTCCTACGCGGATTATGCTTCGGCTCCATTCCTTGAAAGTCTGGCGACGTGAGTTCGGCTTCGATCCGATCAAGCAGCGCATCTGGTGCGACAGGCCCAATGTAGTCCAGTATCCTCGAGCCATTCTCATCGAGGTCTGAAATACGGCCCAACAGGCCATTCGGTTGCAGCCAAGCCTTAACAATCTCTCGGGCAATTGGATGATCATGCATCAGGCCAAGCCTGTGAGCGAAGGACATCAGAAGCCGATTGTTTCCTTGTGCTTCAAACGTCGATGTCAGGGTCTCGACAGGGACACTCTCAAGCGCGGAGCTTGCCAGCCTGTTTGCGACGGCATGTGGCAGTATCGCTCTCCAATGGGCTCTCCGTTGGACAACATGTCGATCCGCCAGCTTGCTGGCGGCTCGGAAAAGTTGAGCCTTTGTGTGTCCTGAAATCGAGCCCAACACTTCCAGTTCATTCTGACCGACCTCTGGGTCAGAAACCGAGAACGAATACACCAGTGACAGAGTCTCGGCCTGTTCGCGAAGGTCACCATCGTCTCCCTTCCGCTGTTGGAAGAGACGGTCGAACAATTCTGCGTCTGACAACTGGGCTAGGCCCTCACCCTGTTCAACCCTTTCTGCGATTGCCAAGGCCACCCTGGAATTGCCATCGGCAAACTCGGCGACTCGTCGTGCGTTACCCTGTCCAATTTCGGGAAAACGGCGTATCAGAAGTTCTTCGGCGACTTCCGGTCCGTTCGCCTCGATGTGGATCACTTCAGTGGTTTGCGGTTTGTCGTCTCTGATGTCGTATTCGACTGTGATCAGGCTGACATCTCCACTTGCAGTCGAAACCTTGCCTGCCAATATCGAATGCAGTTCGGATGGGCAATTGTCTAGGATCATCACCGCGCGACGCCCCTCGGCAATCAAACGATCAAGCATGGCCGACGCTGAGGGGTCGGGGTCTTGTCCCGTATCCACATAGACAGCGATAGTCCGGTCGAGTGGATCATTACCTACAGTTTCGTCAAAGAGTGCTTGCGCAATTCGTGTTTTACCAACACCTGAAAGCCCCGTGATCCGGATTGCCTTGTTTGATGTGCGGATCAAACGCCGCATAGGTTCTATGGCGTCCTCGATTGAATACTCCTGACCCTGATCCGTCGGCAAATGGACGGTGATCCCTGGGGCAGAAATGAGAGTGTCAGGTGATCCCTTTGGAGGGTTGCTCCAGGCTCCATAGGGCTGCCATCCCGAATAGCCTTGACCGAGCTTGCCCTTCAACCACAGCAACACCGACGGGTGCTGTCGAACCCATTGAACCAGCTTGGAACGGTCGAAGAAATCGAGGTGGATGTCCTCATTGTTGGGATCATTGGCCACAGCCTTTCGCATGGCGTCGAGGCGATCCTTCTTCATCGGTGGCGAACAATCGTCGGCGAGGCTCACAATGATGTAGCTGCCCCCGATCTTCGCTTGGTTTGATATAGTTAGATGAAGATCGCCGTTTTTCGTCATCTCCGCTGTAGTCGCGGACTTCGGCATCGCGTCCTTCTTGGACTGAAGGATCGTATCAGGGCGGCTAATGAAACCTGTGTCCAGTTTGGGGACATTCACCTGCACATGTATGTCGATGCCGTCGTCAGGCGCTTTGATCGATCCAGACCAACTGACACTCGAAGGGCTATGTCCATGTGCGGCGACCTCTGCTTCAGCGAGCCGTGCAATCAACTCTTCCAACAGAGTATCGGAGAGCCGCAGCAAATCATCCTTTTCAATATCAAAAATCGCCATCCAACTATCCCTACCTAAAAATAAGGATAGTATATCACCACAGACACACAATCTATAGTGGATAGCGCAACACAAACTACTATAATGAGATGCAATTACTATTTCACCCCAGTTTCGGCGCTGCCTTTCCGAAGCACCGGAAGCGAATGAAAATTCGTGTGTTAAACAATCAGCCGGATATCAAGATAACCTGTCCCACCTGTACTTCTATTGCGTTCAGATTCAGCTCGTGGATGGTATACTCGCCAGCACGGCCGGTGATATGGCGACGGTAGGTTTTGCCTGTTTGGTCGATGAACAGGCAACGGATATCACTGTAGTCACCCCAAACGCCAGCGATGGCCATTAGAGGGATGCCTTCGGGCAAACGCTCAACTTTTTGAAAGTCGCGATAGTCGATGCCGTATTCTAGGGCTTGCCGGAAACCAAGCGTGAATTGGGTGTGGTCGAATTGCATGTGGTGCCTTTCTGCGTCCTGAAATTCGTCAAAGCGTGTGTCCCGCGCTGCGGTGGCTATCACGTGCCTCTAGCTCTCGTTCAGCCGCTTCTCGGCGTCTTTCGCTAGTTTCCAGCTGGTCTCTAACCCCGCCTGCAGCGTCGCGTAATTCTGCTCCTCGCGCAGCAAGTCGGCCAATGTGGTGACGGACGTGAGATGCGATTTCATCAATAGCGCCACGCAGTGCGCCAAGCCATTCACCTTGCTTTCGATCCTGCTGGTCGAGCGTTTCTCCAAGGCGTGCAATTCCTTGGCCGAACTCTCGCAGGCCGTCACCAACCGTTCGACGGATGCAAGCAATTCGCGCTCCAATGCTGTCAGGGGTGTTGTCGGTGGAATGGTCATCTAAGGCTCCTTGATCTCGATACAGATGATGGGCCGTTGCGCCATCGTGCAGGTCTTCAACTCCGTCCGGTCGGGGTCCAGCGTCACCCATGTCTGCCCCGCCTGTTCGATCCGCATCATACCCATCTGCGTTAGCTCCGAGCGCGTGATCAAACCCGTCCAAAACCAACTCGCCATCAGCACTGTCGCGATCCAGGCTGAGACCATCCCCACGATCACCCACGGCGAGATCGTCAACCAGCGCCTGATCGTCTCGCTCCGCCTCTCCAACTCGCTCCTGCTGTCGTTGAGAAAGAACTTGATATCGGTCTCGATTGTATGCAGCGCGCTGGTCGCAATGCTGCTGAAATCGCTCCTGAAGCTCTCCAGCTGAGATGCCATCAAGGCGGCGTGGTCGCTCCGGATCGTCTCCAGGTCCGCGTTCAATTTCTCGGCGAGGCGGTTCGGCTTGCCAGTCGTCATGGAAAATCTCTCCTTTCAAACGCCAGCGCTCGCCAGTGTCGGGGTCTTTGGCGGTGATGTAATTTTTGCTAGCACGGGGGATCTCGAAGCCCGCATCGACCAAAACATCAATCATGCTAGCGCGGTCAGTGATGATGCCGACGCTGATCTGATCGAGGATCCAATCGTGTAGCGCTTCGCGACCTTGCGCGCGCGTCGGCGCTTCAATCGTCGCTCTCACTTCACGGGCGCGTTCTGGGTCCAAAGGGTCTGCCCAACCGTGAGTCTTGTTCATCAAATCGCGCAGACTGGAAAAAGCGCGCTCATGGCCTGGCGGTGCGATGTTCAGCGCCTTGCCGGTGCTGAGCTCAAGGCGTGGCGTGCAGAAGTGCAACTCGACGTTGCCCTCATGCGAGTGGCGCACCCAAAGGCAGTCGTATTGATCCCTGTCCAGCCCAGCAAAGGCCAGAGCCTCAAATAGCTCAATGGCCTCTTGCTGGGCGGCGAGACTGGGATCATCGCTATCGGCAAAACTGATGACGCCTGCCGTGTAGCTCCACTTGTTGGGGCTCGCATCGATCAGGTCGCGGGTGTGGTCTGGATTGCCGTGCAGCACCTCGGGAAACGGGACGCGGATCTTGGTTTGCGGCTGGCCGGTGTCATCGCGGATGAGATTGCGGTTCTCGTCATAGGCCAGAACTTCACGCGCTGTCAGGTAGTCTACGGGAGCTGCACCGCCACCAGTGCCGGTGGAGAAGAACGAGATGATCATTCGCCGCCGCCTGTGTGTGCCGTCACGATCTGCGCCAACTGCCGTTCGATGGCCACCAGCTGCGTCGCGACCTTAAGCGCATCGATCTGGCTCGCGCGGCCAGACTTGACCGCGCCGTTGATCCAACGGGAGAGCTGGTTGAGGTTGCCGCCGACACGGGCAATCGCAAAGGTCAGCTTCGGGTCAACTCGGGGGACCGGCTTGCGCCGACGTGCCTCGGTCAGCTCCAGGGCCTCGCGCATCAGCGTGGCATTGGGCAGGCCAGCGGCGCGCGCCTTGGCAACAAGTGCTGCCTTTTCTGACGGGGTGCATCGAAAGATCACGCTCTCGGAAAAGCCCTCTTTGACGCCGCTTGCGTGCGTCTGGTTGGGGTTTGAAGGGGAGGCTTGCCGCCCCTCACAAGTCCCGCCGATGTAATCGGTGGGTAACCTTGCTCTCTGCTCTTTGTGGGGATCAGTTGCGTTCATGATCTCAGCCCTGCGGCCTCGATTTCAGCAGGGCTCACCAGGTTTGCAGCCAGTAAGGCGGTAACTTGGCCGGGTGTGATGTGGCGGCAAAGGGGGTGCTTGTCCGTGACCCAGTCGGCCAAGCCTTTCAGCAGTTCGGCTTCTTTGGCTTTGCCTGCTTCTCGCGCCTCCTCAACATCTTGAAGGTATTTCAACCAACGGCCAGACGTGAACCAATTGTCGGAGAAACACACTTTGGAGCGGGTGAAGCCTTCGCTTTCGGATGCATAGGCTTGGACGGCCTGCAGCAAGTCCTCCGGTGCGATCCCCTCCTTCATGGCCTGCTCGATCTGGGCAAGACAGGACGCTTTGCAGCGCAATCGGTCGGATGGATACGCCGCCAAAATCTTCTCAGCTTCTTCATCCACCGCCGCCTCGCGCTTGCGCGTAGGTGGTTCTTTCACAGGTTCAATGGTAAGGTTCGTGTCCCGATTTGAGACCACCCCCGTCTCACCGTTGGGACTTTTCCCCCGAATTTTTGAGACGTTTCCCCCCGTCTCACTTTGAGACACAACCCCATCAGGACCGCTGCCCGCGCCTTTCGGACGCGAGCTGGGGCCGAGAGTGATATCAAGGTGCAGCTCATACTGATTGGATCCGCGCCCACCATCGCCATCCCCTCGGGCATGGCGCGTGACAAGCCCAATTTCCTCCAACGTCGTCATATGCCGAAAAAGAGTTGCTCGACCCATCTCACATTCATCGGCCAACCGTTTTGCGCTTGGGTTGCACTGGCCCGTTTCTTTATTGTGAAAGTCCGCCAGTTGGATCAGCACGATCTTGGCGGCGGGCTTGAGACCTTTGACATTCGCGGCCCAGATCAATGCCATTCCACTCATGGCAAAAGACCTGTTAAAACATGAGTATCAGGTTCGCACCATGTTCGACTAATGTCCTGATACTTTTTTGCCTCTAAGTACTTGTTTTCATTGATGGAGAGAATGGATTGCAAATCCGTGTACACCGGTTCGATTCCGGTACTCGCCTCCATTTAAAATCAAGCACTTAGATCATTCCTTCCCATGTTTGGGCCCTACCGTTTACAGGGGCGTTTACATTTTTGTGTTTTCAGACTGCGATTTGGCCTGATTAAGTTTGCGCAAAACAGCGTCACTTTCGTCCGGGCTAACCTGCGCGTAATGCTCGATAACCTGCGCGGCGTAGCGCACGGACCACCCCATCAGGACCGCAATTTGACGCAAAGACAGGTCCGCATTCAGCAATCTTGTCGCAGCTGTCCCGCGTGTATCGGACAGAGTCTTCTCACGACCATCGATCCATGGCGGAATTTGTGCTTCGCGCCGCCACTTCGTTATTTGGTTTGATGCCCAACGGGCCGTCAAAGGCCTTCTCAACTCGGACACCAGCAGCATTTCCTGATCCTCCGGTGTATCTGAAATCAGTTTCGCAAGGGCTGCAGTGGCTGGGATATACGCGATCTGACCACGTTTGCTTGTGCGAAAGCGAAGCCGTTTGCCGTGCGGCGTGTCTTCGAATTGGTCCATCTGAACCTGGACCAGGTCGGCCGCCCGCAGACCGGTTTCACATCCCGCCGTTAAGATCCGCTGGACCCATTTGGGCGCATGTTTTTTGAACTGCGCAATATCACCGCTGGTCCAAATGATCTCGGTGCGATTCGATTGATAGAGCTTCTTGAGCTTGTGGCAGTGGTGCTCTTTTAGTTTTCCCTCTTCCACCGCCCAATTCAAAATGCGGGTCGCATGTGTGCCAGCCATGTCATGCTGCTTGGGTGAATGGAGCCACTTCTTGCGCCAATTGTTCACCTCACCCCGCGAGGCGCGCTCTTCGAACATTGCGACAGGGTCCGCTCCGAACTCCTCGCGAAAGAGTTCCAGCCACTTTCGGATATCTGCTTTGGAACGCTCGGCCTTGGGCAAAGACGCGCTGGAGAGAAAATCATCAACCAAATAGGTCGTCAGGTTTTCGGAAGGACTGGAAGGCGTGCCGCACATGGTAAAGGCATGGAAAAACTCGGGCTCTTTAGGGTTTGGCTCCGTCCCTTCCCAGAATTTTGGACCACCTCGCCAAGCGTAGAAGTGGTATCGAACACCGGCCACGACTTTCCGCCGAACACGGTGAACCCCTTTTGGCAGATTACTTTTGGGCACGGCGAGCCCTCCGTTGCGTGACAAGGCTCGGCCGCGTCTCGGCATCACGCTCCACAGCGTTGATTCCCTGAACAGCATCCAACCGCGCCCGAATGAGCTTCGGATCGTACCAACCCTTCCGGCCAGGCACCGGAGCGATACCGGTCCGACGACAGAAATCGTAAAACGACGCGCTCGGTTCTCCAAACCCAAACAACAATGCCAGCTCTGGCGTCGGAATGAGTTGAATTTGGTTTGGGCTCATTTCTCGGCCCCCTCGCCCAATGATTCCTGTCGCGACATAGCTACCCGCAGACAGGATACAACCTGTGCTCCTTGCGAGCGCAAGTTCCGCACTGCCTCCTCTTCGAGCCAAGCTTTCACGTCCGCTGGCAGGTTAAGTTTGAACTGGGTTGTCTTCATATTTACACCTCAACAAAAGGACATTAAATGTCCATATAATTGAGGACAAATATTGTCCATCATGCAATCATGAAAGATGAAGCCTTGGTCCAGTTTAAACTCTTGCTTCCTGCTGCCCTCAAAAAGCGGCTGGAGACGCATGCCACACTCAACCGGCGCAGCCTGTCACAGGAGATCGTTGTCGCGCTCGAAGACAAGTACCCTGCAGCAGAACCGGATGCGACGTCGGATCCCGCTGCCCGGATGCTTTTCTGGCTTGCCAAACGAATCCGTCGCAGGAACCCAAAGCCGGGATCCGCCAGAGACAAACAAGCCTCCCTATACGAGCGCATTGCCGGTGATATCGCTGAACGTATGAAGGACATCGGGGAATAGCCCTAATAGGCCACCCACTCGTATCCGTGGTTGCCTTCGTGATCTTCCCACTCAACGCCAACACCGCGTCGCCAGTTCGATGAAGAGCAACGTCGCGACGGCAAAACCCATCGCGGGGCGGCCGCTGGTGTCGTCCGCTGCCAGCCAAATCTGCCCTGCATACCATAGGTCCCGAGGAGCATGTTGTAGCTCTCAGAGCAATCATCATCGCGACCACGTTCACGATGGCTATAGTGCCGAACATCCCAGACGCGGATCGAGCGTACGAAGTCGAACTCGAGGCCGCTGATGTCGATATCGGCACCGCCCTCCATCACCTGCGCTAGAATGACTTGACCGAGGTTTTCTCCCGCATGATTGCTTGCGTCCCAAACTCGAGGTGCCGTGCTTTGCAACGGTGCTCGCTCCGCCACCCCCATCGGACAACGCCAGATCTGCAACGGCGGCTCGATCGGCCAAGGCGTGATCCGCCTAATGAAAACGGCACGGGCATGGGCACATTCTGCTGAAGCTGGCCACCCGCCAGCCAGGCAAAGCAGAATTGCACAATCAACTTGGTAGGCTTTTGCCGTCTGCGGAGCCAAGCTGAAAACGACACCCACGGCGATCCCGCCAAGAAAATTCCGGATGGATTTGAGCCACATATCAATAAGCGCCTTTTGACATCATACCTATAATATTGAAGGTTGTCGCCCAACTTCGCCCTGCACACCATATGCGAGCAAGTAATTAAATCCACTCGCGCGCGTTTTGTGGAATATATTCCGTAGAGCAATTCTTGTGATCTGGCCGAATACAGGCCATGAAATTACGGGTACAAGTAGGGTTAAATATCCGGAATCTAAGAAATTCCAGAGGGTTGAGCCAAGAACAATTAGCTTTAGCTGCTGAGGTGGATCGCAGCTATATCAGCGAGATCGAGCTCGCGAAATTCTCTGCATCGATCGATATTCTGGAGCAAATTGCGCTTGCTCTCGAAGTCGATCCACAAGAGCTGTTTAATAAGAGGGGCTAGTTTTGCCCGAATTTGAGATTAGTCGCACAACCGCCGAAGCAATCGGCCGTATTACGTGCATCAAAACAGGCGTCGAAATCGGCCTACTTTATATGTGGGATAACGGTGACACGCAGGCCGCTCTGAACGGAGACGGCCTGCTTCGATCGACAATCTGCCCAGAGCAACGTGCAAAACCGGACCTTGGTGCAAATCGCGGCTAACGACCGGAAAGAGCCCAAAGTACCGAAATGCTGCAACGACGCTAATGTCGGCTTCGCGGAAACGACGAAAACCGTACGAGGTTGAGTCGGGCAATGGCCGATATCCAGCAAGCACTCTTCATACTGTAACCGCAGACCGAATTGCAGCCATTCGCTGCGCGTAAGAGCTTGGAGCGGCGTGTGTCTTATTGGTTCGCACCAATCAAGTCTGAGTATGAACGTTCACCGCGCGTGATTTGCCGCTTTAGGACAGCCAACGCTGTGTCGAACCTTCCCTCGTCTAAATGCGTCACGATCGCTTCGTGCTCAGCGAACGATTTTTCTGTCCGTTCCGATTGCTTTGAAAGATGCGTCCTCATGGTTCGCACGATATCGCCGACCTTCTGATATCCTTCCTGCAGGTAATGGTTGCCGCAACAACTGAAGAATGTGTCGTGAAATTCTGCATCCAGTTCCAGATAC
Organism: Shimia sp. Alg240-R146; assembly: GCF_947331465.1. GTDB lineage: Bacteria > Pseudomonadota > Alphaproteobacteria > Rhodobacterales > Rhodobacteraceae > Shimia. The sequence goes on from NZ_CAMZOK010000003.1 coordinate 261,199, forward strand.
AATTCAAAGCTATCTGCGCTGCGAGCCGCCGCCATTTGTGTGACGATATCTCCTAGCGCTGCAAGAAACGCGTCGCGACTTACATTAATTGCCCGTTCGAGAGCTGCAGTCTCAAGGAACAGCCGGTACTGGCAAAGCTCAACCACATCATCTTGTGAGAGGGAAAAAACGAAAGCACCGCGCTGCGGTATGATTTCGACGAGTCCTTGCAGTTTCAATGCCGCCAAAGCTTCGCGAATCGGGGTCTTGCTGATGCCCAATACTTCCGAAAGCTTCGCTTCTTGCAGCGACTCGCCCAAGCGAAACGCGCCTTTAATGATCCCTTTCCGAATACGCTCTTCAGCAATTTTGCTTAATGAATCCGGCCGCTTAATTTGCATTATCTCAGTCATGATCGCTTCGGTCCCAATGGTCACACCCACACGATACCACATGTAAGCTTGATTTCTATATCATATCTGATATCTCAGATAGTAGCCGAAATGCTAACTTACTAAATCCTAGGGAGGATACCTTGTCTAAGAAATCAAACATCGCACTCGGTGCGATCCTGTCGGCAGGTCTTGCGTTCACTGCGTCTGCCGAAACTGTCATCAAAGTGGGTCATGGAGCGGCTGAGTCATTTCATATGCACCGTGCTCTTATGCATTTCGAAGAGTTGGTGGAAGCTGGCTCAAACGGTGAGATCGACGTGCAAATCTTCCCGTCCTCGCAAATGGGTCCTGATCGTGAAATGATTGAAGGCGTTCAGACTGGCGTTTTGGAAATGGCCATTCCGCCATCGTCCTTCTTCGCGGGCTGGGACCCTGCTTTCGCAGTCATCGAACTGCCCTACATGTATGCGTCCAAGGACATCGCGTTCAACGTTTTGGAGAGCGAAGCCGGTGACGGCATGATCGAGCGCATCGAAGGGCAGGGCCTTGTGGGTCTTGGCTGGCTGGAGCTGGGTGTTCGTAACGTGACGAACAACGTGCGCCCTATCGCATCTCCTGCTGATCTTGAGGGCGTCAAACTGCGTACAATGCAGGTACCTGCCCACGTGGCAACGTTCCAGGCGCTCGGCGCAAACCCAACACCGATGAACTTCGGCGAAGTCTACTCCGCTCTGCAGCAGGGTGTGATCGACGGGCAGGAAAACCCGCTGGCCATCATTACATCGCAGCGGTTCTACGAGGTTCAGTCCTACCTCTCCACGACCGGCCATGTCTTTGCTGTCTACATGCCAGTGATCAGCCAGCCATTCTTCGACTCTCTGTCCGCAGAACATCAACAGCTTATCCGCGATTCGATGGCTGCAGCGCGCACGTTCCAGGCCGAGACTGTGGCTGCCGAAGACGCCTCGCAGTTGGAAGAGATCCGGGCCGCTGGTGTTGAGGTGCTGGAATTGACTGCAGAGCAGCGTCAGGCTTTTGCCGATGCGACCGAAAGCGTCCGCTTGCAGTATCGTGATGAAGTTGGTGCAGAAACTTACGACGCTTGGGTTGCAGCGGTTGCCGCAGCAAGCGCGAACTAAGGTTCCGTTGATCTAAAATCGCAGGTGCGCTGGCAGATGACGCCGGGGCGCCTGCATCCAATTGGGAGGGGTGAAATGTCAGGTCTTAAATGGCTTAACGAGAACGCAGAAAGGGCTTTGGCAAGTTTGCTGCTGGCTGCGATTGTTCTGTTGATCAGTGGCAACGTGTTCATGCGTTACATTATGAACGCCTCCCTCTCATGGGGTGAGGAACTTACTCTTTGGCTTTTCGTCTGGTTCGTCTGGATCGGCGTCAGCTACGCGTTTCACACCGGCGAACATGTGCGCATTACTGTGCTGCGAGACATCCTGAGCGACCGGGGCAGACTGATCGTCGATGCAATCGTCGCTGTTTTGGTTCTTGGCTTTCTCATAATGCTCACGATTGAATGCATCAAGCTGATCAGGATGCCTTTTGTTGCCAGTCAGTCGTCGGTCGTCCTGGGGCTGCCCATTCCCATTCTTTATGCCTCGGCGCCTGTCGGCGCGGCACTTTCAGCGATCCGCGTTGTTCAGCATTTGCTGCGCACCTTGCGTCTGATCGCGCAAACCAAAACGTGAGGGCGAACACATGCTGGCAACCATTCTCTTCATAACCCTACTCGCCTTGCTTCTGTTCAGCGTGCCGATCGGGATCTGCCTCGGCCTGGCCACAATGATTGTCATGGTCATTGTTGACGGCACACCGCCCATGGTCCTGCTTGCTCGGTCTGTGGTGACTGGAGCGGATTCCTTTCCACTGATCGCTGTCCCTTTGTTTATCCTCGCGGGCGACCTGATGCAGCATGGTGGCATGTCGCGCCGGATCGTCGGTTTCGCAAATGCACTGATCGGGCATATTCGCGGCGGTCTGGCTTATGTGAATGTCTTGGCCTGCGTGTTTTTCGCGGCCATTTCCGGATCCTCGCCCGCGACGGTCGCGGCCATCGGATCCAACATGATCCCCGAGATGGAAAAAGTCGGCTACACACGGCGCTTCAGCGGCGCATTGACCGCTTCTTCGGGAATGATTGGCGTGATGATCCCGCCCAGCATTCCATTCATCATCTATGGCGTCACGGCAGAGGTCTCAATTGGCAAACTCTTCCTTGCTGGCGTCGTGCCAGGCATTCTGTTTGCGTTGATGTTCATGCTCGTCGCTCGCATTTTGCTCCGCAATGACAAAACGGTTCAGGAATCAACGACGACCTTTTCAGGTGCCGGTGTCTGGGAGAGCTTCCGGACCTCAATCTGGGCCCTTTTGGTACCAGGGATCATCCTGGGTGGCATCTATAGCGGTATCTTCACGCCAACCGAGGCGGGTGCAGTGGCTGTCGTCTATGCGGTCATCATCGGGATATTTGTCTATCGCGACATTACGTTCACTGACCTGCCCTCAATCCTCGCAGGAAGCGCCAAGACCAGCGGAACGATCTTGGTGCTGGTCATCATGGCAACGGCATTCGGGCGTCTGATCACCTTGGCACGCATTCCGACGGAACTGGCTGCCTCGATCACCAGCCTTTCGGACAACCCGATCATGATCCTTTTGCTGATCAATCTTCTTTTGTTGGTTATTGGCATGTTTATGGAGACGATTTCATCGATCATCATCATGACGCCGATCCTGTTGCCCGTCGCAACCGCCCTTGGCGTCGATCCCATCGTTTTCGGCGTCATCCTGACGGTAAACCTCGCCATTGGCTTTTGTACGCCTCCGCTCGGGGTGAACCTGTTTGTGGCAAGCGGCATCTCGAAGGTTTCAATCGAACAGCTCAGTAAGGCCATCCTGCCCTTCTTTGTGGGTATGCTGGTTCTGTTGATGCTGATCACCTACGTGCCAGCCATTTCCTTGGCACTACCATCGCTATGGTAGTCCAACCGAACAGGGCTGGCGCATAATGGACCTGGATCTGTCACACCCTTCAATCGAAGACCTTCGGCTTGCGGCACGAAAGCGAATACCAAAGTTTGCTTTCGAGTATCTCGACAGCGCAACAGGTCGCGAATTGGGCTTGAAGGTAAACCGGGACGCACTTGACGCGATCGGATTCATGCCCAGCGTCCTGTGCGGGCGAACCAAAGCAGATCTGCAAACCGAGTTACTGGGCCAGACCTTTGACCTGCCATTTGGAATTGCGCCAGTCGGCATGTCAGGCCTGATGTGGGCGGGGGCCGAACGCATGCTGGCGCAGGCTGCCGTTGCCCATAACATCCCGTTTTCACTGTCCAGCGTGGCCGTTGCATCCCCCGAGGATGTCGCACCTCACATCGGTCAGAATGGCTGGTTTCAGCACTATCCGGTTAACAGCTCTGACCTGCGACGAGAAATGTTGCCACGTATCAAGGCGGCGGGCTTTCACACGCTCATCATCACCGTTGATGTCCCGGAAGAAAGCCGGCGCGAACGTCAAAGGCGGGCAAACCTGACCGTGCCACCAAGAACCGACCTGCGAACGCTGATCGAGATGGCCGTGCGTCCCGCGTGGTGCCTTGCACATCTGCGGGAAGGGATCATGCCGCGGATGCGGTTCTTTGACGACTATGTTCCCCAGCGAGGCCGCGAGAGCTTTACCCATGCTGGTGCTCTCATTCGAGGCATTCCAGATTGGCAATACCTTAATGAACTGCGCGAAGAATGGGACGGCAATTTGGTCGTCAAAGGTGTGCTGCGGCCGGAAGATGCAAAACGCATGGTGGACATGGGGGCTGATTGCATCTGGGTTTCAAACCATTCTGGCCGCCAGTTCGAAGCCGGCCCCGCCGTCATCGACCAGTTGCCGAAGGTCCGAGCAGCGGTTGGCCCAGACGTGCCTCTGATTTACGATTCCGGCGTTGCCTGGGGGCTCGATATTATGCGCGCGTGGGCCTTGGGTGCTGATTTCGTCATGGTGGGCAGAGCTTTTCAATATGCGGTCGCGGCATTCGGAGCGAAGGGCATCGAGCACCTCGTGCACATTTTGCAGGCCGACATCACAGCGAATATGAGCCAGCTGGGCGCCGAACGACTGGACGAGCTTGCACAATACCTTTTGGATGCTGCATGAGTTGAACGGGTGAAATCCGACGGATTGGGCAGGTTAAGCTGTGGGCTGCCCGCAGAGCCCGCTGACGATGAGATCTGCCGTTGATTGCGAACACGCCATGGGCAGATCATAAACGGTCGCAAGACGTGTCAGCGCTTTGACATCAACGTCATGCGGCATCGGGGAGAGTGGATCGACGAAGAAGATCAACGCATCAAGCTCCTCTTCACAGATAAGCGCGCCAATCTGTTGATCACCGCCCAATGGGCCGCTTTTTAATCTTGTGACGGCTAGCTTCGGGAATGATTCACTGATCCGCCCACCAGTCGTACCAGTTGATACGATACGCACATCAGATAGGTAGGACTTGTTGTGCCTCACCCATTCTACAAGTTCATCTTTTCTTGCGTCATGCGCCACGAGCGCAAAACACAAATGCTCAGCGGATGAACTGTTCAACGTAGTCTTCTCCCAGCCCGACCTCGTCAAAGTGCTTTCGGCAAAGATCGATCTTGGTGAAAACATCTTCAAAGCCGGTGACTTCGCCCCAGGGATCGACGTAACACATCACACCGTTGACCTGAAAATAGGTCACCATCTCTTCGACTTCATCGGGGACGACGAGCGTATGGGTCTCTCCCGGTGGCTCGTAGACATAACCGCCTTCTTCAGCGACCCAGTCGTGCTCCAGATAGTGCCAGCGGCCTTTCAGGACAAACCCATGAACCGGCTGCGGATGACGATGGCGCGACAGGACACCAGCTTTGCGGACTTTCAGCAGGTTCATCCAATAGCCTTGCGAGCGGTTTAGGCACAGCGGGCGAAACCAGACATTCTCAGCTTGCGGCACCCAAAGCTTGTCATCTTCGCTCATGGCGTTGGGTATCACGATCTCTTCCTGCGCATCCTTCGGGAACGGCAATTGGTACGGCATCCGGCTTGTATCTTCAGTCATCTTGCTCTCCTCACATTGCCAGATAACCGCCGTCGACCGGATAGACTGATCCGGTGACGAAGCTGGCATTCTCACTCAGTAGCCAGTGCACAAGCGCTCCAACTTCTTCGGGTTTTCCCCACCGCTTCATTGGCGTGCGCGCCATGATGCCTGCGGTCCGGTCGGGGTCGTCTCGCAGCCCTTGGGTCATCTCTGTCTCGATCCAGCCCGGAGCGATTGCGTTCACGCGGACGCCGTCTTCAGCCCATCTTCCAGCCAGCGCCTTGGTCAGTTGTGCGACGCCGCCTTTTGAGGCCGAATAAGCGGGTACGAGTGGGCCGCCAAAGGTGCTGAGCATGGAGGCGGTGTTGACGATTGCACCGCCGGTTTCCGTCAACAAAGGATGCGCCGCGAGGCAGCATCGCATGGTGCCCGTCAGGTTCACGTCCAGCACGCGTGCAAAAACGTCGATGTCGTATTCGTCACCGCGCAACAGGATGCCGGCGCAGTTAACGAGGGCATCAAGTTGGGTAAGCTCACCAAAAGTCGCATCAACAGACGTCTGGCTCGTGACGTCCAGAAGCCATGTCGTGATCCTATCCTGTGGATCAAACGCATCAATCTCTGCCTGCGAAACCGATGCTGCGACAACGGACCAGCCCGCCGATGCGAGCGACCTTGCAACACCTGCGCCGATCCCGCGTGTCCCACCAGTGACAAGGACTTGTTTCATTCTCGCCTCTTTATTGCTTCGACAAACGCCCTAGCGCGTCTGTCGATGTCTTCGATTTCATAATCGGGTTTGAACAAGGCTGATCCCAGTCCAAAGCCATTCACACCCGCTGCAAGATAAGGTGGCATTGTTTCGGGTGTAATCCCGCCCACTGCCGCGATGATCGCGTCTTTGGGCAGAACGGCCCGCATCGCAGCAATAGCAGCGGGCGGTACCATTTCAGCCGGAAAGACCTTCAGTACTGACGCGCCAATCTCCAACGCCGCAAAGGCTTCGGACGGCGTCACGATGCCAGGGCACCAATATAACCCTCGCGCGATGGCGGCTTGGCCGACATTCGGGTTCATATTGGGCGATACGATGATCAGGCCGCCGGCATCGGCAACCGCATCGACCTGATCTACTGTCAAAACGGTCCCTGCGCCGACAATTGCTTGCGATCCATGCCGCTTCGCAATCGCAGCAATCGACTCCAGCGGGTCTGGTGAGTTCAGCGGGACCTCGATAATCCGGAAACCAGCATCGACCAGAGTGTCAGAAACAGAGGCCGCGTCTGCCGCCGCTAACCCTCTCAGGATCGCAATCAGCGGGTTCTGAGAGATAGCTGTCGCAAGTTCGATCATCCGACCAACCCCGCCGCCTGGGCAATCAGGAAATGGCCCTTTGCTACGATATCATCAGGCGCGTGCCGGCATTCAAGCCCCGCAAGGCGCAAAGCGATCTCATATCGCTCTGATAGGTCGTTCCGCCCCACGATGGTAACCGCGTCCATTTCAGACTCGTCTATGATGGCTGCGGCAATTTCTGTGCCAATCAGCAAACCAGACATATAGTCGGCCGTCGCACCATTGGGGATCTTTCCCATTAGTGGCAACGTTCGGACGTGGAAAAGGCTGTGCAAAAGGTTTGATGAGCCCTCAAGCCCGGCCTTTGCCCCAATGGTAAACGCCTCTTCGTCAAAGGTGTCGTCTGTCATCAGGGTGCCCAGAATCGTATGGCCTTTGAGTGCCGCGAAAATCTCACCCGTCATATAGGTCGAGAAATCCACGATCTTGCCATCCGCAACCTGCACCCACTTGCTATGGGTGCCCGGCATCACGAAAGCGCCCTCGCTCAAACCAAGGGCAGAAGCGCCGATGATCTGGGCCTCCTCTCCGCGCATTACGTCCGGTCCACCAGCATGTTCGACAGAGGCACCCGTCACGAAGTGAACGCGAACACCGCTTTCGGTGTCATGTGGTACAAGGGCCTGCGCGAGGCGGCACGCCCCGAGCGGCATCTGTTCATATGGTGTTTCAACCCAGCCGTTTCGGCTTGTGATCATTCCTGATGCAAGGATTGGAAGATCGGTTTGCGACACCCAAGGACCAATGAGGCGGTCGAGGACCGCCTCAAAGGTATTTCCAGACACCTGCATAATGCCTTCGGGAGAAGAGACACCCTCAATAACCTGGCCATCCGTATCGATAAGAAAAGCGCGAAGCGAACTCGTCCCCCAATCAACACCGATGAGGGCTGGTTCAGATACGGCCGAATTCATTCAACAGATCCTCAACGGTTTTGCCTTTTGCGACCCATTCGCGTGTCTTCTCTTCGCGATCCGCCTGTTCTTGTGCCAGGCGCACAGTTTCTTCAGCAATTTGCTGCGGAACCACGACGACCCCCATCAGATCAGCGACAATGAAATCGCCAGGGTTCACGACCACGCCGCCACAGGCAATGGGAACATTGATCGAAAGCTCTTCCTTACGTTCTGAAAACATCGTGTGCGTCCCGCGTGGCGTGATCGCGCGCGTCCAGATCGGCCAGTTGATGTCTTCCAGCTCATCCGTATCGCGACCCGTACCGTCAACAATCATGCCGCGAATTCCGCGGTTCTGAGCCAATCCGCCCATGAGGCCGCCGCAGACCGACGTTTGCAGATCGCCACCCGCATCAACCACGATAACGTCGCCTGGCTGTGCCATCTCAAGCGCTCGTAAGGGGTCAACAAGGTCCCCCTTGGACAATTGAACCGTGACGGCCTGACCTGTCACCTTTGCGCGAAAAGCCGGTTTGATGGCGCTGTCCATCACGCCAGTGCGGTACTGCACATCTGCAAAAATAGCGGCGGCGGAATAAGCCTCCAACACCTTGTCGAATTTCTTCAGCAAATCTGGGTTTCGGTCGAAGTCGTTGAAGACCCTGAGGTCTGTGCTCACGTCTGGCATATCTGTCTCCTATTAAGCGGTGAGTGCGGCCAACGCATCGGCGTTGACGGTGTAATCTGGCTGTTGCCCTGTCAGGACTTTGGCCACTTGGGTCGCTGCGGTGACGCGGGCCGCAAGAATGGATTCTTCTGAGTAATAGGCCGCATGGGGCGTCACGAGCACATTTGGCAGCGTGAAAAGCGGGTTATCATCGGGAGTCCAATTCGCCCTTTTGGCCGGTTCTTCTTCCGGATCATCCAGACCTGCTGCGGCCAAATGCCCCCCGCTCAATGCGCGGAAGAGTGCGGCGTTATCGACTGTGGGGCCGCGCCCTGTATTCACAAGAATGGCCCCGGGCTTCATTGCCGCAAACTCGGCATCCGACAGAAAGTGACGGGTGTCGGGAGTCATCGGCGCCTGCATCAAAAGATAGTCGGAACGGGCCAGTAAATCGGGTTTGCTCACAAGTTCGACGCCAAGGTTAGCGGCGACATCTGAAGGCAAGAAAGGATCATAGGCGATGACCCTGACTCCAAAGGCCCGCGACCGCGCCAGGATCGCTTGTCCAATCTTGCCCAGAGATACGATACCCATTGTGCGCCCGCGCAATCGATAGACTGGCTGACCGCTTTGCCATTGCCAGATGCCTGCGTGGGTCGCGCGATCATAGTCGGGCAATTTACGCGCGAGCGTCAGCCAAAGAGAAATGGCATGATCGGCGACTTCCTCGGTGCAGTAGTTTTGGACGTTGGTAACAAGAATGCCTTTGTCAGTCGCAGTTTCCACATCCACGATGTCAACACCGACGCCATAGCGCGCGATGACTTCACATTTTTGCATTCGCAAGATGGTGTCCCTACCGATCCGCGCGTACTGGTTCATCATCGCCGCACAATCAGGGGCAACTTCGAACAAATCCTCCTGGTTCTTGGCCTGAAGCGCGATGACCTCTGCGCCGGCCGCTTCAAGGATCTCGGTCTCAACGTCTACGTTACCAAAGTCGTAATCAGTGATCACGACCTTGGGCCTATCTGTGCGGGGTTTTATTGTGACGGGATCAGTCATAGGCGCCTGCCGAATACGTCAACTCATACGAGTGGCTATAGAGCTCGAAGATGTTGCCGAACGGATCTTCCATGTAGACCATTCGATAGGGTTTTTCGCCGGGGTAATATTTACGCACCTGTTTCATGCGCTGCTTGCCGCCCAGGCTCTCGATGACTTTAATGCGGCCTTCAAGATCTTCATCCTGCACACAGAAGTGGAACAATCCGCGACGCCAGTATTCGAATGGCCGTTCTTCTTCGATTGTCTTGGGGAATTCGAACAATTCGATGCCGACGCCGTCGCCCATTGAAAGGTGGGCTATGCGGAATTTGCCCCAGCCCTCGCCGAATACGTCATCGCACATCTCGCCGATGGCGCTGTCGTCGTGTAGGATTTCGGTCGGTTCCATCAGCACATAAAGACCAAACGCCTTGGAGTAGAAATCTACGGCCTTTTCGAGGTCCGGAACCGTGATGCCGATGTGAGAAAACGTGAGTGCAGCCATGACAGGCTCCTTCTTTCTTGGGTGTTAAAGAATGTTGCGAACGATGCCACCTTCGATCCGGTGCGCCGCACCGTTCGAGGCGGTGCTTGCGGAAATCGTGACGATCATGCGGGCGACTTCGTCAGGTTGGACGAAGCGTTGGATCAGTGAGGTGGGCTCATCGGATTTGAAGTAGTTATTCACGATCGTGTCGAGTGGCTCGCCCTTCTGGTCGGCAAGGCCGTCAAAGTAAGCCTCGACACCTTCGGTCCAGGTTGGGCCCGGCAAGATTGAGTTGACCCGCACTTTCGTGCCTTTGGTCAATTCTGCCATGCCACGGGTCAGACCTAACATGGCAGTTTTGGTCACCGAATAATGCACCATCTGGGGCAACGGTTTGACAGCTGCTTCGCTGGCCATGTTGATGACAGATCCCTCGCCACGTTTGAGCATGGCGGGCAAGAAAATCCTGCTCATCCGAACGGCGGACAGAACGTTGATGTTGAAATAGTGCAGCCAGTCCTCATCGGTCAGCTCTTCGAACGGCTTGACCGAGAAGATACCGACATTGTTGACCAAAATGTCAACATCGCCCTGCGCTTTGGCAAACTCTGCCAATGCGGTCGCATCTTCGCTCTTGGACAGGTCGGCCGCGATGCCGGTGACATCGCCAAGTGATGACAGGTCATTCACGCACGCAGTGACCTCTGCCTCTGTGAGGCCATGCACGATCAGTCGTGCACCTTCCTGCAAGTAGGTCTTTGCGGTCGCCTTCCCGATACCTGATCCTGAACCGGTGACCAGAACAAGCTTGTCTTTCAGTCCTAAATCCATGTCACGTCCCCTATTCTACTTGACTTTCTTCGCAGATGATTTGCGCCCAAAAACACGCCACATCAGGCCGGAGATTTCGGCACGCCACATGTCGATACCAACTGCCAGAAGGATGATCAGACCCAGTACAATGTTCTGCACTGAGGATGGCGCTGCGTTCAGGTTCAACCCATTCTGGACGATCACAATCGTCATTGCGCCCATCAACGTGGCAAGGATATTGCCCCGCCCGCCTGCAAGGCTGGCCCCGCCCACGACGGCGGCCGCAATGGCCTGCAGTTCAAGCGTTTGACCGTAATTGGGTGAACCGGAGTTGAGGCGCGCTGACATCAGGATTGCCCCTACCGCCGTCATGAAACCGGCAATGACAAACGTCATCGTCTGAACTTTACGCACGTTGATACCGGTCAGAACGGCAGCCGCAGGGTTGCCGCCAACGGCATAAATCTCGCGGCCCAGCTTTGTGAAGTTCATCGTGAAAGCGGCGAGTGCGTAAAAGAACACGAGGTAGAAAAAGGGCAACGGAACGCCAAGCAACTTACCGTAAAAGATTGGCTCCAACGCCGGATCAAGCGAGAAGATCGGCGAGCCATTATTGAACGTCAGCGCAAGACCACGGAATGCAATCAACGCGGCCAAAGTCGTGATGAACGAGGGTATTCGCCCGTAAGCCGTTATCAAACCAATAAGAAGCCCCAACAAACCGCCCACAAGAAGGATGAGCGGAAGTGCTAAGACAAGCGGAATGCCCATGAACTTGAGCATCTGAGCAAGGATCATGGTCAGCAGGGCCACCATCGAGCCCGAGCTTAGGTCAATGCCGGCTGCAAAAATCACGATGGTGGACCCGATGGCAATTAACGCCACGATACTTACCTGCAACGACAGGTTGGATAGGTTGCCGGGATTTAGGAACCGATCGGTGGTCAGTGCAACGATAAGCGCGACAATCACCATGGCCGCAAAGGGACCGATCAACTGTGTGTCAAAAACTCGCTTCATGCGAACGCCTCCTCAGGCTTGGTATGCAAGGCGTCCGCAGATGCCCGCACAAGATCATCGTGGTTAAGGTCTGATGCCTTCACAGTGCGCTTGATCGCGCCGTGCTGAACGACCGCAATCCGATCACTCATCGCCAATAGTTCATCGTGGTCCGAACTGATCAGTATGATGGATTTGCCTGCACGCGTCAGTTTGTTGATAAGTTTGTAGACAGCGATCTTGGCGCCGATGTCGATCCCTTGGGTGGGTTCATCAAGGATCAGGATATCTGATTGAGAGAACAGCCAGCGCGCGATCACGATCTTTTGCTGGTTTCCACCGGACAGGAAATTCACCGTCTTTTCTTCAGCTTGGGTCGAGATTTCCAGGTCGCGTATCAGGTCATGGGTGGCCTGCGCCTCGGCCTTGAGGTTCAAGACGCCAAACCGGTTGAGACCACCCAATGAGGCCGCCGTGATGTTTCCACTGGCGCGGAAGTTAAAGAACAACCCATCATATTTGCGGTTCTCTGGAACCAGAGCCAAACCTGCACGGATCGCATCGATTTCACGCCGAAAACGGACCGGCTTGCCGCTTAGCAAGATCTGACCAGCACTCAGTTCATCGGTGCCGAACAACGCTCGGGCAATTTCCGTCCGACCGCTGCCCAACACGCCACCCAGACCAAGAACCTCACCTTTGTGAAGCGTAAAGGAGGCGTCAGTCACGCCAAACTCGGTAACCAGGCCTTGCGCCTCAAGTACGACGTCGTCGGACGCATTGTGTTCTTTCGGATAGTGCTCACCGATGTCTTCGCCGACCATGGCGCTAACGATATCAGAAACATTGATTTCAGTTTCGCCGCTGGCCCGCACCACGCGGCCATTGCGCAGGATGGTCACCTCATCGACGATCCGTTCGACCTCGTCGAGACGGTGAGACACATAAAGAATTGCGGTGCCACGGCTGCGCATGTTGCGCAAAAGCTGGTGCAGGCGTTCGATCTCTTCTTCGCCAAGGGCTGCCGTCGGCTCATCCAGAATGATCATTCGGGCGTCCATTGCGATGGCTTTGGCGATTTCAACAAGTTGTTGTTCGCCAACAGAAAGCGTTCCGGTGATCGCATTGGGCGACACATCAACGTCCATTTCTGCGAGAACACGGGCGGCATCATCATGAACTTTTTTCCAGTTGATCACTCCAAGACGCGACCGAGGCATATTGCCGAGGAAAATGTTTTCACCCACCGACAAGGTTGGCACGATTGAAAACTCTTGAAAAACAGTGGCGATCCCATTGTCACGGGCAGCTTGTGGATCACTGATCGTCACCGCCGTTCCGCTATGCAGTATTTTGCCGCTATCGGGCTGCTGAACGCCGGAAAGCGTCTTGATCATTGTGGATTTGCCGCAGCCATTCTCGCCCAACAGCCCGTGAATAGAACCTGGCATGAGCTTGATGCAGACCTTGTCGTTCGCAAGAACACCGGGATAGGCCTTGCTGATGTCGACAAACTCCCAAAGGGGCGTTTCGCTGGTCATGCTATTGCCTCGACTTGAAGGTGACATTGAGTTGGCTAGCGCCTCCCGGCGGCACGTTCTTGCGCCGCCGGGAAACAGGGAGAAAGGTTAGTATTCTCTGGACGGCTGTGGGAACAGCTTCTCTGGCTCTTGCAGAACGCTAACCGCGCCCTCCATGTCCTCGATCGAGGTTGGTGTCTCGATCCACCCTCCGGGATAAGTGCCATTGAGAGCGTCAAGAGTTGCGTGCATCGCGGCTTTGCCCATCAAGAACGGCGACGTGTTGACGGTCGCCGTGATGTTGCCTGCAGCGATTTCTTCAAGTCCAGAAGTGTCGCCGTCGTTGCCGAGCAAAACGATGTCGTCCCGACCAAGCGCCTTGGCGGCAAAAGATGCACCAATGATCATATAGTCGTTTGCAGCAAAGATCATATCCAGATCAGGGTTGGACTGAAGAATGTCCATGCCTGCAGTATTGCCGCCCTCGACGTTCCATTTGCCGTCAATGGACACGACAACCTCAAAGTTTTCATTGCCTTCGATCCCGTCAAGGAAACCACCCACGCGCTCGGTGGAGTGATAGCCCGGCTGGCCCTCGATGATACCAACTTGCAGGGGCTCATCGCCATAGTTCTCGATGGCCCAGTCTGCGATGGCGTGGGTGCCATTGCGTTGTGAATAGCCGACAACACCGTGGATCGGCGTCGGGAAGTTAGGGATGTCCGAGTTGATCATCAAGACGGCCATTCCGGCGTCGACAGCCTGCTCAAGCAGGGGGGCCGCGGCGAACTCGTCATGGGTTCCGAAGATAATTGCGTCAACGTCTTGCGTCAGCACATCCTGGATCATGCCCATCTGGCCGTTAATGTCCGCGCCCGACTGCGGGGCGAGCATGAAGACCTCAACGCCGGCTTCGGCAGCAACAGCTTTGATGCCCTCACCGATAGCGATGTAGTAGTTGAACTCGGTCGCTGGCGGCATGTAGGCGATCCGAAAAACCTCATTCGTCGGCGTGATGGCGTCAATTGGGGCTTGTGCACCATCTTGAAGCAGTACCGGTGTCGGATAGTTTTCCGCAAATGTCACAGTTGCCAGCATGGCGAAACCAGCAGCAAGTGTTGTGTTCATCAATCGTTTTGTCATTTTTCTCCTCCCAGAGAATGGTTACTTATCCAGTGAAGGGCGTGTCATTCACGCCGTGAACGCCGGGTTTGACGGCAAATAATCCGCCGGAGTCCGGTTCTTTTTTTAAGGCAGCCTCATCGCTCATCAGGCGAGAGGTCGTAATGAAGAGCGTGTCGAGGTCTGGTCCCCCGAACGCGCAGCAAGTTGGTTTCCACACCGGGACGTTTATGACGCGATCAATGGTGCCGTCGGGCCCAACCCGCACGACGCGGTGGCCTTCCCATTCGGCATTCCAAACACCGCCTTCGGCATCGACACAGGATCCATCCGGCAATCCGGGCTCAGCTTTAAAAGATGCGTGCACACGCCGTCTGGAAACGGACCCAGTGTTGGTATTGTAGTCAAAGGCCACAATTTCGCGGTCTGGAGTATCGGCGAAATACATCGTGGTGCCAGCTGGGGAAAAACAGGTGGAGTTGGCGCAGGATACTTTGTCGATCAGAGTTCGAACCGAGAGATCGCTGTCGATGCAAATCACCGACGAATCCGGCGAACCCGACGCTTCGTTCATGCCGCCGACGACAAGACGTCCCTGCCGATCGGTCCGCCCGTCGTTCAATCGAGTTTCGGGGTTTTCAGGTTCGAATCGCGTGACGAGGGTTTCAGACTTCGTTTCTGGATCAAACAGAACAACCCGATCAGCATAGGCTACGATCAATCCGCCAACTTCTCGTGGGGCAAAGCAGCAAACCCGTTCGGGCATTTCATGCGAAGCGCTGGAAGAGGTCGAAGGGTCATAAGACCAAAGGGCGCGGCCTTCGATATCCGTCCACCAAACAAGCCCGTCTGCGGGGTTCCAAAAGATCCCTTCGCCATGCTCGTTTTTGCAGTCGAGAACCAGCTCCGCATGCATCAAAAATTTCCTCCCAGGGTGCAATTCTGATATCTGATATTCCAGCTTGCCCTATCTGGTGTATCAGATATCTTGACCCTTGCAACTCATTTTTTAGGGAGGCCTGTTTATGGCACTCGAACGGCCCAAATCGCTCCGGGAATTAGCGCTGGAACATTTGCGAAACAGCATAATTGATGGCTCTCTAAAGATGGGGCAAATCCTATCGGAGCGGAAAATCTCGGAGGAGTTGGGCGTTTCAAAATCCCCGGTGCGCGAAGCGCTTGCACAGTTGCGGGACGAGGGATTGGTTAGCATCGAGCCGCAGAAAGGCGCCCGCGTGTTTTCGCTTTCTGATTCGGAAGTCACGCAGATCTGCGACTTCAGGCAAGCAATCGAAACGGCTGCATTTGAATATGCCCTAGCAAGAGACCCTGATGGCCTGGCCGAGGGCATGCTGCGAGTGGTGAAGGCGATGGAGCGCGAACGCGGGCGCGCCAATGAGAAAGAGTATCTGGCACTTGATACACAGTTTCATCAGTTGATTTTTGAGCACGCCGGAAATGATTATCTCACGGCGAGCTATACACGCTACGTCGGCAAGATTGCCGCGCTTCGAACCCATTTAGCGAAGTTGCCACAACATACTGAACTTTCATTCGACGAGCATAGGAAGATTACCAAAGCCGTGCGCCAAGGAGACATGTCGGAAATCAAGGCACTCCTGGTAGAACACATTGACCGTACGCGGCAGGCCTACAAGAGCGCATCCATCGTGTTGGAAGGCATGAAGACGTCCTAAGGATCACGAACGACTATCTGAGGGCGGCCCCCAAAAGGGGCCGCCTTTTTCATGGCCGAGGCTTCCGTTTCGTTATCGGTTGACATCTGAGATATCAGATGTCAGGCAGGGCTTGGGAGGAATACGATGTCGTTAAGCTTGTTAGGGAATCCAAGCGTTTCGCCACCCCTGATTCGATTGGATCGGGTGAGCAAGAGCTTTGGCATGAATGTCGTTCTGGACGGCGTGGATTTTGATTTGCACCCTGGTGAGGTTCACGCCCTATGTGGGGAGAACGGCGCCGGTAAGTCCACCTGCCTAGGGCTTCTCTATGGCCTACATCAACCATCTGGTGGACGAGTTCTTCTCAACGACAAGGAAGAACGGATCGATACTCCCTCACATGCGCAATCACTCGGTGTGGGGTGCGTATTTCAGGAGTTGAGTCTCGCCGGCGCACTTTCTGTCGCGGAAAACATCTATGCTGGGCGTGCGCCAACCCACTTCGGTGTCGTTGACTGGCCGGAGTTGCGCCGCCGCGCTGAAGAGCTTCTGGCTGAATTCGGTCTTCGCATTGATGTGTCAAAACCCGTCGACAGCCTGCCGATCAGTTCCCGCCAGATTGTCGAAATTGCCAAAGCACTTTCCCTCAATTCGCGTATTTTGTTGCTGGACGAACCCACATCCGCACTGGCCCCAGACGAAGTCGATGCTTTGTTCGATGTCCTCCGTTCTCTGACCAAGAAAGGGATTGGGATCGTCTACGTTAGCCATCACATGGCCGAGATTTTCCGGATTTCCGATCGCGTCACGGTCCTGCGGGACGGCCGCAAGATCAGCACCTTGCCCGTTTCAGAAACGTCTCAGGAACAGGTCGTTGCTGAAATGATCGGCGGGGCGCACCCCGACGAGATTAACCGATCCGAAGATGCCACCGGCGAAGTGGTTCTTGACGTCAACAAGCTGTCGCATCCAGGAGTTTTCGATGACATTTCTTTTTCCATCAAGGCTGGGGAAATTGTCGGTATGGCCGGGCTGATGGGCGCGCGCCGCAGTGAAATCGTCCGTTCACTCGTTGGGCTCATGCCCGGCGCGACGGGCAACATCCATATGCATGGGCAGCCCGTCAAATTCACTTGTTTGCGCCAAGCCATGCGGCACAGCGTTGGCTTTGTTCCCGAAGAACGCAAAACCGAAGGGCTCTTCCTTGAGCAATCGCTCAGCGACAATCTGATCGCCGCGAGCCTGTCTGATCACACACGCCTTGGAGTTATGCGCAGAGCTTCGATTAAGGGCGCTGCCACAACGGCGATTGACGCGTTTAGCGTCAAAGCAAGCGGTGTTTCCGAGGAAGTCGGGGCACTCTCGGGTGGAAACCAGCAAAAGATCATGTTGGCCAAATGGTTGAAACGCGCACCCGACCTTTTGATCGTGGAAGAGCCGACAAAAGGTGTCGACGTGGGCGCCAAATTCCAGATTCATACTGAATTACTGCGGCGTGCAGCCGATGGCATGGCCATTCTGGTCGTGTCCTCTGACTTCCCGGAATTGCTGTCGTTATCCTCGCGCATTCTTGTCGTCCACGATGGCCAACTTAAGGGCGATATCGCCGCGCAGGAAGCAACCGAGGACGTTGTCTTGCAGATGGCCGCAGGGACCGCAGCCCCGTCAATCGCACCGTCAAACACAATTACAGGAGCCACATCATGACCATGGTCGCTCATGCAGACACAACACCAAAACCGCCGCTCATACGCCGTATCCTCAAGGCGTTCGTTGACATCCGCGAACTGACCCTGATCGTTCTGATCGCTTTGATTATCATCGTGATGGCAAATGTTAACCCGTACTTCTTGAGCCTCTCCAATTTCCGAGCCGTGGCTGTAGGCATGGCCCCGACGGCAATTATCGTTATTGGGATGGCAATTTTGCTGGCATCGGGCGGGTTTGATCTTTCGGTCGGGTCCGTCATGGCCCTGTCTTCGACAGTCGTTGCGATGTTGCTTTTGACGGGGATGCCAATTCCACTTGCCGTCGTCTGCGGCCTGATCCTGGGTGGCGTTGTCGGAGTTGTGAACGGAGTACTCGTAACGGGCCTTGGGATTAATCCGCTTATTGCGACGCTGGGAACAATGTCGATTGCCCGCGGTATCGCGCTGGTTCTAACGGAGGGATTCTCGGTTTCCAGTCTGCCACCTGCATTCGCTTGGATCGGCAAAGCCGACATTGGCGGATTACCGGTGATGGTTTTGCTTACTGTGCTGCTCGTCATCCTGTTCGATCTGGCCGTACGCCATACGCGGTTTTTCCGTCAGGTCTATTTCATCGGGGCCAATGAAAAGGCCGCAATGCTGTCAGGCATTCATGTTACGCGCGTGCGCATCATCCTCTATGCCCTGACAGGCGTTCTAGCCGCCTTGGCTGGTGTCCTTTTGGCCTCTCGTTTGATGAGTGGAACGCCCACGGCGGGCAACGGAATTGAACTGCAAGTGTTGGCGGCAGCCGTCATCGGAGGCGCATCCCTTCGCGGCGGCGAAGGCACGATCCTTGGCGCATTCCTCGGCGTCGTCTTCGTTGCGCTGATCAACAACACGATGACCATGCAGGCGGTTTCGATCTACTGGCAGATGATTGTCATCGGCGGGGTCCTCGTCAGTGCTGTCGCACTCGACATGCTGATCCGCAGCAAGCGCGGCTAGGCCAACACACCAAATTCAAACGAACCAGTAACCAAACGATCCAACAAGGGAGATCACAATGAACGACATCAAAGTAAACCGCAGAAAGCTGTTAACAGCGAGCACCACAGCGGGCCTGGCCGCCGCCTTTGGTCTGCCTATGCTTTCAAAAGAAGCGATGGCGCAGAACGCTGACAAGGAATACGTCTTCTTGTCCATCGTTACGCAAGTGCCATTCTGGGTGGACTACCGCAACGCGATGGAAGATCTCGAAGAACTGATGGGGATCAAGACCACGTTCACCGGCCCACTTGATTTCGATACCGCCGCGCAGGCGCGTCAGCTCGATGAACTGATCGCCCGCCGTCCGGCTGGTATCCTGATCTTCCCAGGCGACCCAGCCACTTTGGCACCTGGTGTCGAGCGCGCGGTTGAAGCCGGCATTCCTGTGACTTGCTGTATCGGTGACATCCCTGATAGCCCCCGTTCTACCTTCTTGGGGATCAACGGCGTGCAAGCTGGACGTGTCGGAGGCGAAATGCTGGCGCAAGCTATCGGCGGCAAGGGCAAGGTCATCCTTGGCACGTTCCCCGCACCTTCAACGCTGGAGCGTGTCGACGGCTACAAGCAGATTTTCGAAGAAAAATACCCGGAGATCGAAGTTGTCGACGTGGTCAATGACCGCGCCGACCCATCCTATGCGCCAACGGCTTACCTTCAGGCCATTCAGGCCAATCCTGACATCGTCGGCATCGGAGGAACCGATGGTGACAGCGGCAAAGGGGCTGCAATTGCGGTAAACGAAGCCGGGCGTACTGATATCAAGATCGTTGCGATGGACCGCAACGATGACATGCTCCCATACATCGAAGACGGAACAATTCACGGAGCGGTGGCACAGAAGTCATACCTCGAGATTTTTCTCGCCTTCCATATGATGCATTGGCAAAATACGGATGGGCTCAAGGTGCTGCCGGACTGGAAAGCCGCTGGTATCAACCCCCTGCCCGAGCGTGTCGAGACTGGCGTAATGCCTATCACGGCCGAAAACGTCGCGCAGTTCAAACACGTCTAAACGAAGCCCCGGCGCAAGAAACTGCGCCGGGCGCCCGCAACTGAAAGCGCCTCATGCCAAACCAATGGACATCTTTCCAACTGGCGAGCGGTGATCTGGAACTGGTGATCCTCCCCGGCATAGGTGGCCGCATTTGGGATGTGGTTTTTCAAGGGAAATCGCTGCTCTTTCAGAACCCTGACCTGCTCGGAACTCAATTTGATATTGATGCCTTATCTGAGTTGCCAACACGATCCCCGCAGTTCGGTTTTCCGTTGTGGGGCGGTGAAAAAACATGGATTGCCCCTGATACGTCGTGGCAAGATGGTGGGCCCTTTGCGACGCTGGATAGTGGCCCCTACCAAGTGGTGTCGCAAGATGTTGATCACGTCGTCTTGGAAAGCGCGATCTGTCCTCACTCGCACCTGTCTGCAGCGCGGCGCATCACTGTTGCGTCCCCCACCAGATGGAACATCGAACATACCGTGACTAACCACGGCACCAAGCCTCGCATGACAGGCATCTGGTCTGTCATGATGATAAACACACCTGCAAAGATTGGCGTTGCGATGGATAACCCCACAGCTCACACTGTATTTGGGCATGCAGGATCCCTGATCTCAGCTACAACAAATTGCGTCATTGCGAATTGCGCAGAACAACAGGAATTCAAGGTCGGGCTTGCCAACCCGTACGGGGAGACCCTCATCAAAAATGATGAAACCGGCACGTGGATGATGTGCTCCACTCCAAAGCTCGCCAGTGGCGACGTTTTTGCCCACGGTCAGCCGGTCGAGATTTTCAACTCGGGTGACTACCCCTATTGCGAAGCCGAATGGCATTCACCGGCAAGGGATTTGGGCCCCGATCAATCAATGCAATATCGGCAGGACTTTGAAATTGGCTCAGCTGATGCCCCCACATCCCATCGAACTCAAAAGGAGTTGGTCACATGCATGTCCTGATCACAGGTGCTGGCGGGCATCTGGGCCGCAAACTATTTGATACGCTCGAAGCGACCCCTGAATTCACTGTGTCTGGGATCGACATCCGGCCTGTGGACCATCCCAACATCCACACCGAAGATCTCTCAGGCGATCCAAAATGGGTTGCACGGCTTAAGGGTGTTGATGTCATCGTCCATCTGGCAGGTGACCGGGAACCGGCTGCAAATTGGTCTTCGGCAATCAAACACAACATGGATGCAACGCTCTCTCTCTACCACCATGCGGCAGCGATGGGCGTAAGACGCGTGGTGCTGGCGAGTTCAAACTGGGTCCACGGTGACAAGCGGTTTGCGCAGGATCGGCTGGACAGCAGTACACCACCGGGTCCGGTTAACGCGTATGGTATGTCAAAACTCTTCTGTGAACGGACCGGTGCCTATTTCGCCAAACATCACGGGCTTTCGGTCATTTGCATGCGGATCGGATGGACACAATGGACACATGACAACCAACCCGGCCCCCATATGGCGATGGGCCGGTGGGGGCAGGAAATGTGGCTAAGTGACCGGGATTTTCTGCAAGGCATGCACGCAGCGATTGTTGCCGACAACGTCGAGTTTGCGGCACTGAACCTGATGTCGGACAATCCGGGCATGCGGTGGGATATCTCTGAAACAAAAAGAACAATCGGGTATGCCCCTCAAGATGGCGCCAAAGCGAGTATTACACCACTGATCGCAATGAAATCTGCCATGAAAGGCTTCTTTTCCCACAGTCTCGTGAAAGCCATCGAAAGCCGCTTTCCGGATTGGTGATCAACGGAGCGAGTATGACAACAAAAGTCGGAATTGTTCCCGCCCGTTGAAGTCGCCAAAAACAAAAGGAAATTGGGTGCAGATCAAAGTCAGTTGAATGAACTTCCACCTGATATTATTTCTATGGAGCGAAGGTCGACTTTCCAGCAGCTGTTTATCGCTGCAAATGCAGCCTTGGAAAAGCAGCCATTAGAAGAATAATCTCCAAAGTCGGTTTTGTCCGCATTGGCGACCTTCGCCACCATGATTGTGAGTGGCTGCTTTTGCGACGACGCAGCCACTCCTAACTACCACTCCTCAAAATTTCTAAAACGCGCGCATAGTCTTCGCTGACTGCCCGCACTTGCTCAAAAACCTCACGTCGCTCTTGGTCCTGGCACCGGAAGTACTGCTCGGCATCGTCAAAGTATGCCTCAGCATCACGCCTCAACAGGTCAGCATATGCCGTGACATCATCGGGATCGGTGGGCATCCATGGCGGCACAGGCGGCAGGCAACTGCCCGCGATCGAGGCTGACCCCCAACTCAAAACAGCCAGAGCCGCCCATATTTGTTTCAAAATCGCCATATTATCTTGGCTCAGCCACTCCGTTGCAGTAAATTCGTTTCAAAGCATGAATGGCGCAATAAATCAAAATGCACCTATTGATTGCAAGATTATAATATTGTATCGGTTCGGTAGTCCATGAGGGACTGCCGGGCTAGTGCACAATTCTGCAAGGC
The DNA here is from genome assembly GCF_947331465.1 of Shimia sp. Alg240-R146. GTDB lineage: Bacteria > Pseudomonadota > Alphaproteobacteria > Rhodobacterales > Rhodobacteraceae > Shimia. The sequence continues at coordinate 283,454 of NZ_CAMZOK010000003.1, forward strand.
TCGATCCTATGAATTTGATGCAAGACGCCCCCAATGTTGTCAGCGAAGACGGACTGCGCACACTGCTTGCCGAAGGACATTCGGCAGATGTCGTGTGCCGGGTTACGCCCAAACGTACAGGTGCTCAGTGGTCCGGAATTTGGACCGTGCATTGCGTCTCGCCCGACGGTGAAACGCGCCGCTTGCTTGTCACCGCGCGCAACAACATGGCCGCCCGAGAATTCAAGACAATCAACGGCTTATCGAGCTTCCTTGCAGGGCTGGGCGTTTCGATCATTTCTATCCCGATGTCTGAGGGCAAAGTCGCCTCGCATCAGCTGGACGACCTCGACTAAGCTACTTGCTTTTGGTGCGTCGCTTCTCGCTGCGCCTGCTTACTCTGAAGGCTTCGTGCTCTCCATGCGCACCGATGGCCAGTTGGAGACAACAGCACCGCAATCCGGATTCGCGCAAAGATATATCGATGGGATTGGCGCGAACCCACCAGAACTGATCGTCTTCGCTGCACCTGAGCCTGAAGCGCCCCCTCCTGCACCCGCCCGTGCAGTCCCCCGCCCCGAAATCCTCGCCGCCCTTGAAAGCACTGCGCATCGCTATGGCGGACACCCTGCCCTGCGCCGCGCCGGTCTATCTGTGACTGAATGGCGCGCGCTTTTCCAAGCCAATATCGAGATCGAAAGTGCCTATCGCCCGAATGCGCGCAGTTCCGCAGGTGCGATTGGCCTCGGGCAGTTGATGCCTGCGACAGCTGTGCAGCTTGGTGTCGATCCCCACAACTGGCAGGCCAACTTGGACGGCTCTGCCCGTTACCTTCTGATGATGTTGTCGCGCTTTGGCACGCCTGAGCTGGCACTTGCCGCCTATAACGCGGGGCCAGACGCGGTCGCGCGCTATGGCGGCATTCCCCCTTACCGAGAAACCCAAAATCACGTGCGCCGCGTCATGGCCGTGCGTGATCGACTGACTGGAGCCTCCTGATGCACACACATTTCCGCATGATCCTGTCGCTGGCTCTGACCAGCTTGATGCTTGCCAACCCCGCATTTGCGCAGAGCATCGACCTCTCGCCGGTCCAGAACCTGCTGCAAGGCATCGTCGACACGATCACCGGCCCCTTGGGCATTGTCATCGGCACCCTGGCCTTGATCGGTGTGTTCCTCTCCTGGCTCTTTGGCATTCTGGATTTCCGCCAAGCCCTCTGGGTTCTGGTCGCTATCGCGGGCATCGCGGCTGCGCCGACCATCGTGACCGCCATCTGGGGCGCGTAAAACCGACATGGCAACGCAAACCCGCCTCTTCCTCGGCCTGATCCGGCCGCCAAAGCTCATCGGCTTGCCGATCATGTATGCCATGGTTTGGCTGTTCGGGTTTGTGTTGCTGTTTCTCTGGGTTCAGAGCTGGCCGGTGATCATCATCGCAGCTGTGGCCTATCCTGCGCTGTGGAAAGCGGCTGACTGGGATCCGGCCTTTCTTGAGGTAATGGTCACCGCACTGCAGGAAACGCCGCCGACCTCAAACCGCAAGATCCATTCGGGGGACAGCTATGCTCCGTGATCCGTCGGATGATCTTGCGATGCTGCCAGACTGGGCGCGCAAAGAGCGCCCGATGGCCAGCATGCTACCCTACGTCAGCCTGGTGAATGACATAACGATCCGCACGCGCGGCAATGCACTATTCCAGTGCATCCGCCTTGATGGCGTTAACAGCATGACCAGCGATGACGCGCATTTGGAGAAGACCCGCGCGCTCTTTGCTGCGATCATCGCGCAGATCGGGCCGGAGTACAGTTTCTACGTGCACAAGGTCTCAAAAGCGATTGAGACCACCCTGCCGCCGGTGTCCAACAAGGGTTTTGCGCACGCGCTGGACACCCGCTGGCAATCGGCCATGGCGCGGGCGGGCCTTCGTGACAAAACGCTCACGCTCACGGTGCTGAAACGTCCTCCCCTCGGCGCGCGGCTGCGCCTGAAGCGTTCAGACTCAATCGCGCAGATGAAAGATCAGACGGCCAAACAACTGCGCAAGCTCGAGGAAGTTGTCGGGTTTCTGAGATCGTCTTTTGCTGAGATGAACCCGCGCTTGCTTGGAGCTGAAAGTGGCGAGTTACTGGGCTTCCTAGGTGCGCTCAACATCGGCCAAGAACGGCCACTATACGCTAAATCCCGCTTTGGCATCATTGCCGAAGATGTGGCGAACACGCGCGTCACGTTTCAGGGGCGAGGCTTTACGCTCGACGATGGGACGGCGGGCAAGCGGGTTGGCACCAGTTTTGCGATCAAGACCTATCCGGCTAAAACCAACTGCACCATGTTTGATGAGCTGAACCTGCCTGTCGACATGGTGGTCACGCATTCTTTCACGCCGATCAACAGCAATATCATGGCCAGTCGGATCAAGCGGCAACAGCGTCTGATGAAGGCCAGCGACGATGGCGCGATTTCACTCGCCGAAGAACTGGTAGACGCGCTGGACGATCTGGAATCCAAGCGCCTCAGCTTCGGCGATCATCACATGACGGTGACGGTTTTCGCCAAGAGCAAGGAAAAGCTGGAGACCATCGCAGCCGAGGTGCGCAACATCGCGGCCAGTGAAGGTGTTAATCTGGTGAACGAGAGCTTTGCGGCGCGAACCCATTATTTCGGGCAGCATCCGGGCAACGGGCAGATGCGCAGCCGCAAGGCCGCCATCACCAACACGAACTTTGCCGACCTCGCAGCGCTGCATCGCGGTCAACTGGGCAAACCTGGCCACCAAGTGCCTTGGGGCAAACCAATCTCCCTGTTCCCGACGCCTGAACGCTCGGGCTTCCTGTTCAACTACCACGAGGCGGGTCAGCCGGACAAAGAGCCGACAGGCGGGCATACTCTGATCCTTGGTCGCCCTGGCTCCGGCAAGTCGGTGTTGTCTGCTTTCCTAATGACCCAAGCCCGCCGCTGCGCCGCACGCGTGTTCGTGTTCGACTATCGCGCAGGCATGGAAATGGCGGTGCGGGCTAATGGCGGGCGATACCGTGCCATCAAGGCTGGAGAAGCAACTGGTCTGAACCCGCTCCGCACAGAAATCGATGGGCGCGGGCAAGCCTGGCTGTCCGATTGGGTGGCCACGCTTCTAAATCGCGCTGACAAACCGCTGAGCCCAGTTCAGATTAACCGCATCCAAGAAGTCGTGCGCCAGAACGCCGGAGCCAGTGATGCCGCCCTTCGCAATTGGCAAGATTTAGCCTCCCTCTTTGTGGCGGGGGCCGATGAAGGAGATCTGTTCGAGCGGATCCAAGAATGGACGGCTGATGGGCGTTATGGCTGGATTTTCGGGCAGAGCCTCGAGGACAGCTTTTCGCTTGAGGGCGATGTAGTGGGCTTTGACCTAACCGGCATTCTCGACAGCGAAAGCGAGAAAGAGCGCATGGCCGTGCTGTCCTATCTGTTTCGTCGGGTGGAGCGTGTGATCGAAGATCGAAAACCGACGTTGATCATCATCGACGAAGCCTGGAAGGCGCTCGACAACCCGTATTTTGCTGACCGTCTGAGTAACTGGCTGGTCACGGCGCGTAAACAGAACGCCATCGTCGTGATGATGACCCAATACGCGAGCCAGCTTGAGAAAACCCGCACCGGCAAAACGATTATCGAGGCGGTCCCGACGCAGCTTTTGCTTCCCAACATTCGTGCCTCCGCCAGCGATTACACGATGCTGGGTCTCGCTGAAAAAGAGCTCAGCGTGCTGCTCGGCACCGGCAGCAACTCCCGTCTGGCGTTGGTTCGTGACGATCAAGGCTCGGTTGTGATCGATACCGATCTCAGCGCCCTTGGCCCCTATCTCACGATCCTTGGCGGCATGGAAAAAGGTGAGGCGCTGGTCGGCGCGGACTACCGTCAGAACCCTGAATTTTGGAGACAGATTTGATGCCTAGACTTTGCGTGCTGACCCTCACCTTTTTGACCCTGACAGCTTGTGCGGAATACCGGCCGTCAGAAGCAGATTGCTTCAACTCGTTTGCCGAAGTCAGCCGCAGCAACTGCAATTTCGAGCTGCTCGGGCCGATTGGCAATCTCAGTGAGTAAGCACAACCTGCATATCTTTGCGGGCTTGCTCTGTTTCGCCGCGCCAATGTCCGTTGCCCAAGGCGTGCCCACATTTGATGCAGGCATGTTCTTGCAGCGCGAGCGTGTGCTGCAGCAAGCCGAACAGGATCTGGCGCTGCAGCGGGAACGGCTGACCAGAGAGGAAGAGCTTGAAGAGCTCGAGCAAGAACAACTTCAAGCGCTGGAAGACATCCTCGATGCGTCGACGCTTGCCAGCGGGAACTCCGGCGCGCTGGTTGCGAGTTTGGAAGCTGGTTCATCACCTGAAAGCGGCGCAGAAACGCTTTACGGTCCGGTTGATCCAAACCCCGGCGCAGCCCAGATGTTCGGCGACGCCTCTGGCTCGATCGAACAACTGATCATTCGCACTTCTCAGGAAACGCACCATTTGTCTGGCGTACGCGCAGCGGGTCTGTCGCCCAAGCAATGGCGTTGCCTGTTGCAGGCGCTGATCTGGCAAGAAAGCCGTTTCACCATCGGCGCGCGCTCCCCCGTCGGCGCGTTTGGTTTGACCCAGATCATGCCAGGCACAGCACAGGATCTCGGGATTTACCCGGCCTACTATGAAAACCCCTACATCCAGGTCACCGGCGGCGCGCGCTATCTCGCACAGATGCTAGCCATGTTTGACGGCAACATCATTCACGGTCTGGCCGCCTACAATGCCGGTCCCGGCAATGTGCAACGCTATGGTGGCGTGCCGCCTTTCGCAGAAACGCAACATTACGTTCAGGTCATCCCCGAGCGCTACAACCTCTACCTTGTCCGCGTTGGCGGCGTTGATGCGCTTGGCACCATTGATCCCGTCTTGCTTGCCAACTCCACCATGAGCCTGACCTCTTTTGGCGCAGGCGTCTATGGCGATTACTCCTTGGTCTCGGTGCAAGCGGCCGCGCTTCGGGTGCAGGACATCATTACCCGCATTGGCGACACAGATGACATCCATGCGGCCATGTCGCTCAACACCTACGCGCGGGCAGAACTCGCCCGCCTGACTGCAATCCGCACGCGCCTCAAGGCCGCCCATACCCGTCCGCTTGGCGCCGCAGAGCTGGCCATCGCGGCCGCACAAGCGCGTGAACAAGACTTCATGCAATTCGATCTGGAGGCACTTCAATGATCCGCATTTTCTCAGCCATCATCACATGCGCAATGCTCGCGGTCTCACCTGCAAGCGCCCAAGGCGTGCCGACGATCGACACGCGCAACATCGCGCAAGAAATTCGCCAATTGCAGCAGATGCTCGAAGATTTTGGCATTCAGACCGACCAGCTCGACACGCTTCTCGAACAGCTGGATCTGGTGCAGCAGCAACTCGACACGCTCAACGAGACCTACGCCGCCCTGACCGGAGCGACGGACATTATCGAGATGGCCATGGGTGGTGATCTTGATGGTCTCCTAGACCAAGAATTCGGCGATCTCCTTGGCACCATCCGGCAAATCCAAAGCGGTGATTTCAGCGGCCTGATCGGTAACGAGGCCCCTCAGATGGAAGGCCGCATGACGCAAGCGCTTGAAGATGCAGGCTTTGACCAAGACAGCCTTTCTGACCTAGCCAACAGCGGCAATCCGGGGGCTGAGCGTATCGCCAGCCAGGCGGGCACTGGGGCCATTATGTCAGCGGCGGCCGAGAACAGCTATGACGAGGCCGCGCAATCCCTCGAACGCGTCGAGCAGCTGGTCTCATTGATCCCGGACATGGAAACCCTCAAGGAAGCCGTGGATCACAACACCCGCGTCACGGCCGAGCTGGCCATTGCCATGACGCGCATGTGGGAGCTCGAAGCCATTCAAACCGTCGGCGCGGGCCAATCCGGCGTGGTGGATGCCGCCACGCTGGCCGAAGAGCGCCGCTACATGGACTTCACGCTGCCAGAGCTGCGCGCGGACTGATCATATGAACAGCGAGGCAGAAATCATCGAGGAAGAGCTCGTCTACGGCGCACGACGACGCGAGCTTATTTGGCAGAAACTGGGGCTGACAGGCATGGCGTTTGGCATGGCAGGTTGCCTCGCCGCCGCCCTCGTTGCCCTGTTCGACGTGGACCCGCCGCCCATGATCGTGCCCTTTGATAGCGAAACCGGCATGGCCCTCCCCAATGCCATGGTTGAAACGGTCTCACTCACGGAACGCCCCGCTATCATCGAGGCACAGGTCTACCGCTATGTCATTGATCGAGAGACGTACAATCAGCTCGACAATGACGTGCGCGTGCGGCGGGTTCTGGATCAGTCGGGTGGAGCTGCATCCGCTGGGCTGCGCGCGCTCTGGACCAGCGGCCATGAGGCCTATCCGCCCGACAGCTACGGAACAGATGCCCGGCTTGATGTCGAGGTTCTGTCGATCACCCATATCAGCGTCAATCGCGCCCAAGTGCGCCTTCGCAAGCGGCTCAACTCGCCGCGCGGCACGCAAAACGGGCTCTTCACTGCAACCCTGATGTTTGAGTTTCGGCCCGAGAATAGCCGGTCGATCGATGATGTCTGGCAGAACCCTTTTGGCTTCACTGTCACCGAATACGCGATCCGCTCGGATCGTTTGGAGTAACCCATGCGCCGCCTGTTCCTGATCCTCGCCTTCCTTGTTCCTCTTGTTGGGACCGCCTATGCCGAAACGCAGCCGCGCCAAGGCCCCTATGATGCCCGTGTCAGGCAGTCCACCTATCAGGATGGGCAGGTCTATCGCATCCGCACAAGCCTGACCCATGTGACCAGCATTGAATTTGGTCAGGGCGAGACGATCCGCTCAATCATTGCAGGCGATACCGAGGGCTTCCTTCTCGACGGCGTGCCCGGCGGTCAGGCCTTTGCGATCAAGCCCGTTACACGCGGCGCACATACCAACATCACGGTCTACACCAACCGGCGCAGCTACTACTTCAACGTGACCGAAGCGAGTTCACCGACCTTCTACGTCATTCGCTTCACCTATCCCGAGGCGGCCCCTCGGCAATCGCGCATTGCCGCAAGCCAACCTGCCAACCACGCCTATGGCGTCAGCGCGCGATCCGAGATCACTCCCCGCGAAATCTGGGACGATGGCACCTTCACGTATTTCCGCTTTGCCGCGAATGCGCCTTTACCCGCGATCTTTCGCTGGTCCGGCGGTAATGAGCGCAGCGTGAATGCGCTCGCGCGGCCAGACGGCGTGATCCGCGTGTCAGGTGTCAGCGATCGATGGGTTCTCAGGCTCGGCGACGACGAGATCTGCGTCCAAGAGATGAGCGAGGCAAACCACGATGAGTGAAACAGCTGAGCTTAAGAAGCGCCTCGAAGCGCTTGAAGGCAAACCACAAAACCCAAGAACGAGACCATCTTTTATGACCGTTGCCTTGGGCATTGGAGCTATCGTGGCCCTCGGTGGCCTGGTGCTACTGTTCTCCGGTAGCTCTGAACCGGAAGCCCTAGAAACCGCCTCCCCGGATGAATTCCAAGCAGCGGGACCGGGCTTTGGCACTCTTGAGCCCAGCCCTGCGCCGATCGACACAACTCCGCCACCCGTCGAGCCGGAATCCAGCCCGGAGACCGAAGAGCTTCGCGCACAGATGGACGCGATGCGGGCCGAGCTTGAAGCCCTACGCAATGCGCCAGCGCCTGAAACCCCAACCGTCAACACAGAAGCACTGGACACCTTGGCCGCTGAGATAGATGCCCTGCGCAGTGAGGCCGCTGCAACACAGGCCGCCCTGCGCGAGGAGTTGGAAGAACGCGCACGTCAGATTCAGCGATTGCAGAACGATCTGGAGCTCGCACGCCTTGAAACACCTCGCATGCCTGCAGCAACCGGCCCAACGGCCGAAGAACTGCGCCTTCAGGAACTCGAGCGGCGACGGCAAGCGGAGCTTGAGGAACTGCAAGCCCGTATCGCCAGCCCAATTATCGCCTTTGGGGGCACCGGGGGCGGCAACAATGAAACCGCCGCGCAGCAGCGGAGGCTCGATGGCGACACAGACTTTGTCCGCAATGGCGCTGAACCTGCTGAGGTGACGCAAGCCCAGTTGATCGTGAACCCGTCAAACACGGTCGTTCAGGGCACGATGATCCAGGCCGTGCTCGAGACAGCGATCGACAGCTCGCTCGCCGGTCAGGTCCGCGCGATGGTATCGGAAGATGTCCACGCCTATGACGGCTCGCGGATCCTGATCCCACGCGGCGCGCGTCTCATCGGGCGGTATCAATCCGGCCTCGACATAGCACAGCAACGCGTAACAATCGCCTGGGACCGGATCATTCTGCCCAACAACCAGACTGTTGAAATCAGTGCCTTCGGTGGCGATGAGCTGGGGCGCTCCGGCACAACAGGTTTCGTCGACAGCCGCTTTGGCTCGCGGTTCGGGTCAGCCGCCCTGATATCGCTGATCGGAGCCTTGCCTGCCGTGGCAGCCCAGAACACCGAAGACGAGATCGCCTCGGATGTGCTCGAGGGCATTGGCGAAGACCTGCAAGACAGCGCGCAAAGCGTGATGGGCGAATACCTCTCCGTCTCGCCGGTGATCTATGTGGATCAGGGTGCCCGTGTCACAGTGATGGTCGACCGTGATCTGGAGATCTTCTGATCATGGCGGCCAGCTACCTGCAAAGCTCGATGGACAAGATCCCCGAGGCGCGTGATCCGAAGCTGATCGAACTTTGCATCAACCCCGACGGCACGCTTTGGGCCGAGTTTCAGGGAGATCACTTCATGCGGTCCGTCAATCGTCGGCTCTCGCAGAGCGAGATCAAGGACTTGGGCAATCAGATTGCTTCGGCCGCGAATACCACGCTCAGCCGGACCAAGCCCATCGTCTCGGTCAGCATCACCTACCGTGACCGCCCGATCCGCGCGCAAGTTATCCAGCCCCCAGCCGTTGATGGCGGTTACGCAATCTCACTGCGGTTCTTTGCGGACCTGCCATTCGATCAGATCAAGCTGTCTTACCTCTTCGGCAAAGAGCGCAGCAATGAAGGTGCTCGGCGCAAGCGCAATGCCGAACTGCGCGATGTCGTCGCTACAGGCGACATCGACGCCGCGCTCAAGTTCTGCGTCACCCACAAGCTCAACATGATCGTCTCTGGCGGCACCTCGACCGGAAAAACCGTCACGGCGCGCAAAATCCTCTCTTTCGTGCCCACCGACGAACGTATCATCACGATCGAAGAGGCTGCGGAGCTGCGTCCAGCACAGCCCAATGTCGTCACGCTGATGTCTGATCGTGATGAAGCCACACGCAGCGCCGATGTTCTGCTGACCTCGACCTTGCGCATGCGGCCTGACCGGATTGTCCTGGGCGAAGTGCGCGGCAAAGAGGCCATGACCTTCCTCGAGGCGATTAACACCGGCCATGGTGGCTCACTCACCACGCTACATGCTGAAACGCCGCAACTGGCGGTCCAACGCCTCGCAATCGCCGCCCTGAAGACCGACGTGCCTATGACCTACCAGGACATGAACGACTACATCACTCGCTCGATCGATGTGATTATCCAAGCCGGTCGCCATGAAGGCGCGCGCGGCATTACCGAATTCTACCTGCCATTTGATCCGGCCCAAACGAAGGAAACAGCCCATGTTTGAATACAAGATTGAACAGATCAACACCGCCAAGACAAAGCCACCGAAGATCGAGGCGCAGCTGACCGCTCTTGGTCAGGACGGCTGGGAGCTGGTCTCCGTCGTGCCGGATTTCGACGGCGAGCATATCCTGAAGGCCTTCCTGAAACGCCGCACCGGTGCGAGCGCCTAAAGGCAAACCGAGGAGGATCCCATGGGCGTTGTCACCTGGATGGTTGAGACAACCGACAGCTTTCTGGACGACGCGGCCCAAACCACCTTTGGCAACGTCGCCGGTCAGCTTGGCGGCGTCATTGCCGTGGCCTCCACGCTCGCGGTGATCGGCGTCTTTCTCAACATGGTGTTTCAGTACAAATCCATGGACGGGCGGACCGCCTTCTGGTTCGCCCTCAAGCTCATGCTCATCTCTCTGTTTGCGATGAACTGGGTCCAATTCAACGCCGTGGCCAGCGCCCTGATCGACGGCCTAGACCAGCTCGCGGGCGGCATGGTGGCGGGGCTTGGCGGCGGCGGTGCGGGTGCATCCTACTTTGCCGGGGCCTTTGACGATCTCATCGAGGAGTTTGGTGACTATCTGAACGCGGCCGGTGACAACATGCATTGGATGGCCGGTGCCCTCATCGGTGCCATCGGCGCGTTCCTGTTAGGCGTCATCGGCGCGCTCTGCGGCCTTGTCCTGATCTTCGCCAAGATCATGCTGGCCTTCATGATCGGCATCGCCCCCGTTATGATCGCGCTGTCGCTGTTCGACGTCAGCAAGGACTACTTCCATCGCTGGCTTTCCAGCACGGTATCCTACGCGCTCTACCCTCTCGTGATCGCAGGCGTGTTCTCCACTGTCGTCGGCATGTCGCGCTCGCTCATGACCGAGCTCGGAGATCCTTCCGGGGCGAGCAACATCGGCGCGCTGGTGCCCTTCTTCATGATGATGTTCCTCGCAGGCGGTATGATCATCGCCACCCCGCTGATCGTCCGCTCTATCTCGGGCAATTTCATGATGGTCGGACCGCCAAGTATTCCGGGTCCAAGCGGGTTCGCCAAAGGTTTGATCGGCACCAAAGGGTCAAGAGCGAGGGCGAGGTTTGGAACCAGGTCGAACGCTGAGATTGCGGGGGCCGGTATACGGCAGGCGGGCGGAGCTACTGTTTCGATGGTTCAGCGAGTGGCAGAACGAGCGAAACGCTTGGAATAAGGGGTATGCTCTTTATCCGACCTTCGCTGTTCGTTCGAACGCCACTCGAAAATTAGGTATCGAAGCCATGCGCTACCGGTATTCATCAAACGTGTCCCACCAAGGTACCACCTTGTGCATTTCACCTTTGAACGGATACTCCCGATTCACACTACTATTATAGCTTGGTGTCTCTTCGTGGACCATGTCCAGATTCCACCCTGCGTTTGAGTCCCCGTTCGCTTTCGATAGCAGTTCGGTGAAACTAGCTTTCGTTGCCGTAGAAAGAACCCGCTCGTATTGCTGAATAGGAGCGAAAATAACCTTCCTTTTGTCTATGTCCTGAACAAGGCCTTGGCTGAAGGCCAATATCTCGTCGTTGGCTCGGCGGAACACTTCTTCTTTGAGTTTCTCCGCCATGACCAGCCAGTTGTCCAAGGTAATCACCATACCGACAGCTTCGGGAGCGAGGTTGGCTCCGTGTCTGCCAATTCTACAGTGTGCAAAAAAACGCCATAGCTGTTTTACTGCTTTGACAAGATCATCAAAGCCGCGTTCCGTAGTCGGGTCTTTGCCAAACATGGCCTCACGCGACATTCGTGTTGCTTTGCATTCGGCGACCAACGTGAGGCGGTCCGCGTCGAAACAGAGGATGTCTGGTGTGTCAAAGGTCTGCTTCTTAACCCTGTACTTGTCTTCCGGCGTCCAGACGAATTGAGGCAGGGAGGCCATTGAGAATTTTAGACAATATTCTTCAAAGCGGCGGCCATACTCTTCCCGGACTGGGCCACCACCAGACACCACGTCATAAAATAGACCGGTCGTCATTCGGTCCATGATAAGCTGAGGCAACGGGGCGCGGACTCTCAGAGGTTCATCAGAAAAGCTTACGCAAGGAAATTGGCGAAATATGGATGGCTTGTAGGCCACGTGAATGATGCTCTGGCGCTCCCGCATTGCAACCTGCCTTGCTTGCTTCAGTGGCAAGCATAAAGGCTTCAGAGCGGACCGATAAAGCTCTTCTGAAACCCCTATAACTTTGAGAGCTTGGTCTCCAACCAGAACAGGGTGAGACATGAAACTGGCGAAAAGGCCAAAAGAGACTTTTGAGAATTCGGCGACAGAAATCCCAAACTTCTTGTTGAATTCCTCTCCGCACTTCCCCTGCCCGTATACGAAGTTGTTCCTGTACAGGTTAGCCGAATTAGCAGACCCTATCTGCCAGGGAAATTGTCTGTTGCCAATTCGGACGAGCTCTCCAAAAATGTTATTTTTATGCCCCCCTACTTTGAACTCCTTGTTTTCCAGCTTTCGCAGTCGATTGACACAATTCACTATATTTCCAAAGTGATCATGCTTGAACCGTACGATCTTGCCCCTCTTCGCATTGGACATTGGCGTGGTCAGCCCCTCATTGGCCAGGGTTTCGAGCTCCCATTTATGTATGGCTAATTCGTGAGGCCCCTGAATGCCGATTGCCTTTGGGTTGATTGTCTCACGATCTATATGCGGTAGTGCAGACTCATAGTTTGTGGACTGGAGGATGTTTGTTGCCCAGATTAGGTGGAATAGATCTTCATCCTCGAACCGGGACAAAAGCTTAAGAAGTTCCTTTTTATGGTGAGCATGCATGTGAACTACGACGCCAGTCCAGTTGCAAACGAGGGCCGCCGCATTCGCAGCGCAGACCGCGCTTCCTGATGCAGCATATAGGAATTTGGCATGGGTTAGCTTGTCCGTTCTCTTGGTTTGTGGAACCAATTACATATTCAATTTGGAAAAAGTCCTGCCGATCTGGTTCATTATAAAATGTGATGTAATGGAAATTTTGCGTTGGGGCGAATATGGCACCTAGTCGAGTTTCTTTAAAGCCCGGATCTATGTGCTCTGTTGTCGTTCCTACGCTACGCAGCTAACAGCGGCACCCCGCATTTATCCTTCAGCGGCCTTTTCCATAAATCGCTCAACTTTTTCTGTTCCAGCCTGATAGTCGCTTAAACTGGATTGATCGCCGGATTGGGCATCTTGCCAGCCAGAGACCATTGCATGGACCTCTTCGCGACGTTTACCTCCGCCACTAGTAGCATCATGAGCGGCCTCTCTCGGCACTTCCAATGCCCCAATTTTCGTCTCCAGCGCCTTGATCTGCCCTTGCAGGCCGCGCATTTGATCCCCTGCTGAAGGATATGGCAAATCACCGGTCTGCTTGTCGAAGATCTGCTGAAAGAACCGGTCCTCATAGTATTTTATCCGCCTGGCTCGTACGGGCATTTGCGCGTCGACGACCAGAACAATGTCATCAAGATCCATGCGCCGCGCCTCATCCTCGGGTAGCAACGCGGTCTCTTCGGTCCGTTCAGACATGCTGCGCCCCGCGAACGGGTTGCGGCCGACCGACCGTGAGCGGGTCACAACGCGCTTGGTGGTTTTGCCAACGGCTTTGCTGAGCTCCTCAATCGTCTTTTCATCTGAGGGGGTCAGATAGAGCTTGATGCCCGCGTTGCCCTGCAAGGCGCGGCGGGCATTTTCGCCATAGATTTCATCTAGCGCCGGGATCGTCTGTGTGACGATTGCGAGATTGGCGCGGTAGGATCGCAGGGTTTCGATGCTATCCAGAACGATGGGCATTTTGCCGAGGCGGTTGAACTCATCGAGCATGATCATCACCGGCCAGGGCTCGTCCTTGCCAGGTTCATGATCCTGGAGCGATGCCAGCAAGTCCGAAAAGAACAAGCGGATCAGCGGCGCGAGGGGTTTCACCATGAGTGGTTCAACCACGAGATAGACCGAAAGCGGCGTCTTTCGGATGTCGCGAAAATCGAAGTCTGAAGTTGCTGTTGCGCGATCGATGGCAGGGTTCGACCATTGCTTGAGGCCAGATGTCATCAAGAGCGACAGATAAGAGGTGAGCGTGTCGTTGTTGGTCGAGGCCATGCGCACGAAGATCAGCTTCGCGGCTGGATTGACCACTTCATCGGCGCGGCGGCGATATTCCTTTTGCTTGTCCCCGCCAGACGCGGTGATGCGGTAGATCTCGCCCAGGGTCGGGCGCGTTCGCTCGAACGCCAAAAGCCCTGCCGCCACGAATAGGTCAATACCGCCATCGAGGAGCCCCTGGACGCGATCGTTTTCGGCTTGAAGGAACAGCGAAGCCAAGAGCTGCAGCTCCATCTGCTGGCGGTCGACATTTTCGAGCGCCGATATGCGCAGCAAAGGGTTGTACCGGTGCGAGCGGCCATCCTTCCAGTCTGTGGGCGCGAACCGGAATACCTTGTCACCCTGCGCGGCCCTGTGGCGGGCAGTTGCCTCAAAGTTCTCGCCCTTCACGTCGAGAACCACAGCACTGCCCTGATAGGTTAGCAAGTTCGGAATGACAAAACCCGTCGTCTTGCCGCGTCCGGTCGGGGCCACGATAAGTGCATGGGGGAAGACTTTGGACATGACAAAGGGTTTGCGGCTCTTGGGCTTACCCATCTTGCCAAGAACAAACCCATGGCCTGGCTTGCCAAAAAAGCCGTTCCGTTTCATCTCGGACATGTGCTGCCAGTGGGTTTCACCGAATTTGGTCAGCGCGTCATTCATCAAGACAGCGCTGAGCAAGACACCGGCACCGGAGCTGATCCCGACAATCAAGTGAACAATCTGTATATCACTCGAATGGGTCGTGCGAAGCCCTCCATAACCACGCGCCAGCATCAGAAAATCGATTTCCGCCCCGACCCCGAACCAGCGGAACGTCAGAAATGCCGACGCTAGAACATACCCGAGCATCGCGCCCAGAAGAGCAAAGCTCATGACGCCGAGTGCGATCCGCGCCTTACCCATGCGTCACACCCTTTTCGCCATCGGCATCGACGTGCCTCTCGCGTCGGACGTCTATTTCTTCATTGGCGATTTCGTCGAGGACATGCTCCATCGCAACACTGTTTGCCAGCGCAGCATCGGTCTGCAGATAGGCCTTGGCCGCATAGAGACGGTCCAGACGATCTTCGATATGTTCGTCCAGCGCCGTCTCATCGCCAATCGCCAAGTCCTGGGTGCCCTCTTCACCGACCAGTTCCTCCATCTCAGCACGCAAGGTCTCGCGTTCCAGATCGTTTCGGAATGGATCTGTGGTTGGGTCGTCCCTCATACGGCTCAGGAAATCAGCCGTGGTCGGCGGCAACCCGTCGACTATGGCTTCCTGCCGGTCGGCCTCCACCGCCCCACTGTCCTTGAGAACTTCAGCATCGGCCAACAAACGACCCAAATCACGGTGCACCTGGTCGAGGCGGTCGATCGCCTTCTCCAGTTCATCGGCGCGTGACAGGTCAAAGCCCTCTTTGTCGGCAATTACCTTCAGATCCTGTCCAAGCCATTGCCGTTCCAGCGCGGCATTACCTGCGCCAATTTCGACACGACGCGTCACCTCCTGCGCGTCAATGCCGGTGCCTTTCAAAGCCTGTTCAAGACGTTCGGCGAGCGTTGGATCCCGCAAGGCACCTTGGGCCTCGGCCTGAATGTTCGCGGCCGAATAAATCCCACTCTTGGACGCATCCTCAAGCAAGGTTTGGGACTGCGTTCCCATTGGGCTGAGATGTGACAGTGAACGATAGATGTCGTTCAGCTCATGCTCGAGCGCTGCACGCCGATCGACCGGGGCGTCTGCAACAATGCGTTCGGCTTGGTTGATTTTGTCATGAAAGGCATCCACGATCTCATCAAACGAATGCTGTTCTTCGGCCATACCATATACCTTTCCATCTGCTTCAATCGGTTTGCCCTGCCGCAAAAGCGTCGCCGCCTTATCCAAGGCTGCTGCAATGTCATGCTGGTTCTCACGCGAGGCCTCGGCCGCCAGTCCGCGATAAAGCCGCGCGTTCTGTGCTACCTCACGCAAGGCATGGTCGAGCTCTGGACCAACGCGCTCGCGCTCGGTCAGTTTTTGGCCCGTGGCTTCTGCGCGACGTTGGTCAACATCGCTTGGCCTCTTTGTCGTGATCCCGCGCTCGAGCTTTCGCGTCGCCTCAAGGCGCAGCCCATAGCAGTCCGACACCTCAACCATCGCCTCCCGAAAACTGTCGTAGTTGAAGTGGTGCCCTTCCTTCAGAAAGAAGAACTCCCCGTCCTTGCTGCGCCGGTTCAGAACAATATGCGCGTGCGGGTGGTCCCGATCCTCATGCACGGCCGCGATGTAGTCGAAGTGACTGCCTTCGCCCTGAAAGAACCGCTCGCAAATCTCGCGCGTGATCTCGGCGACATCCGCGCCGCGCGTGCCAATCGGGAAGGCCATCAGGAGATGCGAGGTGTGCCCCAGCTTCGGGTGGAACCCCTCATTCCACTGCGCCGAAAACCGGCGCGTAACCTGCTCGATCTCTTTGGCTGACAGGACGCTTTGGCCGTCATAAGTGCCACGGCTGTCGATGATAAAGCTCGACTTGGTGGTCAGGTATTCCAGCTGATTGCGCAGCTGCGCTTTGTTGTGTGTGCCGCCGTCCCGGATCGCTTTGAAGATCGCGGGAGAATGCCCCATGGCCGCGCGCGCCATCTGCTTGGCACGGGCGCGTGGCACACTGCCGCGAATGCGGCTCCAGTCGCGATCAAAGAAGGCCTCCTGCGCGGCGGCAACAGCGCTATTCCGGGCCATCGGCAATGCCTCCCAGAACGCGGGCAACCTCGCCGGACAGCGCACTTCGGCGGCGCTGCGCCATGTCCTGAACTTGGTCAGCGATGTCGAAGATCAGCCCGGCCAATGCGCGTACTTGGGCATGTGCGGAGTTGCCATAAGGCGGTGTCTTGCCCTGGCGCTTTGCCTCGTTCAGGCGCTGCGCAATCTGGTTGATATTGTTGCCGGTGCGATTGAGCGAGGCCGATAGTCCCTGCATTTGGCTCGCCAGTTCATCGTCAGGAACGAAGAGATCGTTTGAGGCATGGATCAGCCGCCGAAGCCCCTCCGCACGGCTGGTGATTTCGTGCCGCGTCAGCACGGCATCAAAGCTCGCCAGCTCCTTTGGTGTGAGCCGGACATTCACCAGTTCAGAGCGCACGCGCGCATCAAGCTTGCGGCTTTGATCGGCCTTCAATGTGTAGAAGATGCTGCGGGTCGTGACGCCGAATTCGCGCGCCAGATCCTCGATCGGGACACCTTCGGCACGCTTGCGTACGATAGCAAAACGCTGGTTTTGCGTCAGTCGCTTGTGCCGTGGTGAGCGCGCTCGGCCCATGTGAAGTAATCACCCCTATTTCTTGCCAGCATCATACAGGCAGCCCTGTTATGGCACTTCGCCATAATTGATTCAATATTATAATATTGTATCAACTGCCGGTATTCCGTTTGGAGCAGCCATAGGCTGCTACCGCCAGATGCTTGCGCTGACACAGACCGGCGCTACACTGGCGATATTGTTTTTTGTTTTGTGAGGTTCGATATGGGGCGCGGCGGCTATTCAGGTGGCAGCACAATCATTTACCCAGGCGGGCGCGGCTGGTCTTATGACCCGCTTTCTCCGATGACAGGACCCAAGGGCAAGAAAGGCAAGAAGAAAGCCAAAGCCAAGAAGCCCAAAAACGTGCCGACAAGCGAAGACTTTCTAGAGCATTTTTCCCTGTCGTGTGCCTGCTGCAGAATTTTGGGAATTGAGTGGCCTAGTATCGGCGACGACAAGCGTCGAAACCCGCTTCTGGATGCGAAAAGCAACGGGTACCACAAGCCTTTCCGGCAAAAAGTTGGAAGGCAAAGAAAGAAAGCAAATCGGATTCTTTTGTCCTATGCGGCTCAATGTGCCGCCTCAGATAAAAAAGGCGAAATGCGACCCAAAATCCCAAAATCGATTAGGTTTGCAGCTGAGGTTTCGAGTTTTTCGTCTCGGCTGGAGCAGAGGATTAAGGAGCAAAAGAACCCTCCGCACGAGCAGGCCGATGCCGACAACTCGCCCCAAACCGTGAAGTGAACGCGGTTGCCCGCGTCCACTGCTGTTTTGATCTCGTCCAAAGTCATCGCAGCGCCTCCTCAAGGATTGCGAGAGCCCCAAGACAATCGTCGATATAGGGCTGCTCTTCGCCGTCCAGATCGTTCAGCTCCAGTCGGTTCAATACTGCGTAAAGCGTGGCGCGCGCCTCGCGGGCGGCGCTTCGCAAGCTGACCGCATCTTCCAGACGCGCGGTCCCGAAATCATCGCTGTGATAGTCAGGGGTCATGCTGCCACCTCCTTGCTCTGACCTGCTGCTTGCAAAACAAAGTCGGCAGCTTTCTGCGCTTCAGATGCCGCACGAAAAATCGCCCGTTTGTCCTCTTTGAGCGCTTTCAACCACCCTTCGACATAGGCGGCGCTTTGGTCAAATTCCGGCGCGACGCCGATCTGAGCCCCAAGGAAACAAGCACCGATTTCTGCCACGAGCTCTTCAAAGGCATAGGCTTCGCGGTTCGCAAATTTCGTGATCCGCTCCAGCCGCGCTTCGCTGCCAGTCCAATGGATCACTTCGTGGGCCAACGTCCCATAGTAGCCTGCCGCATTGTGAAAGGTGGCAATCGGCGGCATGTGAATGTAATCTTTGGCCGGGCTGTAATAGGCGCGCGGGTCATCACTGGTGAGGATCTCCGCCCCCGTCCGGCCAAAGAACGCCTCAAGCTCGGGATCTTCCGCCGTGCCAAGATCGCGCGGTGCTTCGGGCCGGATGTAGTAGTCCTCGGGCAAACCTTCGATCTGATCCGCATTGAAGACGCGGTAGGCGCGCGCATAGGGCAGCTCCTCCTCGATACCCAATTCGTTATCTCTAGTGAACGTCCCGTATTTGACCACGGTCGACGACGTTTCGCCTTTGCGGACTTGGCCGCCCAGCTCCTGCGCCTGTTTGTAGGTCATCCAGCGGCTGGACACATAGCCATGCTTCGCCGCCATGACCCAGAGCATCAGGATGTTAATCCCGCGATACTCTTCACCGTTGTGTCGGGTTGGCAGGGTAACGCCGGACGCGCTCCCAGTCCACGGCTTGCGCCATGGCGGCGTGCCTGCCTCGATCTCTGCAATAATGGTGTCGGTGACGTGGGCATAAACATCAAACTTCGGTGCCATTTGTGGCCTCCTCGATCAAAGTGACGCGGGTGAGGCTTTGCGCCCCCTTCCGCCGATGGGCTGCGCCTCGGCCACCTGATCTGACCGAATACGCATGTATTCGGCGGAACAGAGTGGGAGAGGGCAAAGCCCGACCCACGGCCTTGAACGGGGCTGTCAATCGGCCACATTTGCGAAGAAAATGTCTGCGCCGAAATCGGACGACAATTTGCCCCGCGAGGAATGGCTCGCCTGCGAGACAGGGGAAATTGGTGGCTGATTTCGGGGATGGACTAAGGTTGACCGACCCGGTCAGGGATGTTGGGCGGACCAAACAATTAGAAAGATGCCTGGATTGGGGTGAGCGGGCCCTGGGCCCGTTGAGCCCCGGTCTAGTCGATTGACATCAGAGTCCGCGCACTAAAGCGCGGTTCCTTAAATCGGAGATCCCGCATGATACTAACTCCAAACTCAACTAGAACAGCGGAAAATAAACCAGCGTTACCTACGCAAACCACAGAAAGCTAGTCGCGAAGAAAAACAACCGAAGACACGTTTGGCTTCTCAACGAACACCCCATCGGGCTGAAACGCGACAACAAGATCGAGCAGATTCTCTAAAAGCTCTTTGATGTTGCGCCTGTAGGGCGCGGGATCATCATATACATCCGTGTGAAGTTTCTTCGAAAGCCAACCAAATGAAGCCGACCCACCATTTTCCTCAACAGAACGTATCAGCCATAAATATGCAGGACTTACTTTGAACTTTTCAATGTCGTTCCACCTAAAACTGTCTGCGGTTGTGTTTTGAGGGAAGTCGGAACAGTATAAATCCCTTTCTTCAACAAAGATCGATTCAGGCCAGCTAGCGAGAGCGTTACTAGAAACAGTATCCAGCTGCTCGATGAATTCCTGCATTGCAATGAGTCGAGCATGATTGATCTCTGTTCCTTGGGACCACAGATTCTCGGCTATTTCTGCATCACGAGCTGTAGGCTTACCTTCCGTGCTAAGTTCATCATTACAATACCCAACTAGAGCCAAACCTTTACCAGTGAGGTTGGCGCTTCCTACAAACAGTTTTTCGTCAAAAAAATACAATTTCACGTGCAGCGCAGACGACAACCTAACTTCAAAACCAGCATCAAGAGCACTTCTCAACGCTGCGAGCGAACATGCACCTGTAACAACGTCTCTGAGGTCACAGCGCACTAGTAAGCGATCTGAGCTGAACTCACGTCGATGTCCAAGTACAAAATCAATACCGGGTTGAGATACGAAGGCACTGTAAATCCAGCACCTTCGTGAATCCGAAAACTGTTGCTTCAATCTACTTTTCAGCTCTGCAGTTGGGAGAAGCATACTATGAGTTGTTCAATTGAGTCAGCAGCTTCTTAATCCAGCCCCCCCACTTTTCCCTAAACTCTTCAAGAGTCTCTTGCGATCTATCATCCCACAGCTCGTCTTCAGCTCGCGCAGCAGCCAATAGAAAAAGGTTCATAGCCAAAGCTTCTTGCGTATCAGGACCTTTGCAAATTTTGTCATACAGCTCCACTTGGAAAGGATGCCGAGCGTTTAGTGCGATCGTCATAATGTCGCCAGGGCGCTCGATCGTATAAAACTGGTTCCCAGGCCAGGACTTCTCAGTAATTGTCACTCCCGTCGCCTTGATCTCTTCAACCATCCTGTCAAGTTCATCTTCTGGAATGTCATTCCCATGTTCTTGAACCAGCATATCCTTAAGCTTTGTGTCCTGTTCTTCCGGAGGTACTGCGTCCTTATCGATCTTTGTCTTTGTTTTTGCTGGATCATTTTTAAAGTTTTGACCGGCTAACTCCGCACTCTGTGCGGCCGGATCTGTTTTCCTACCGGAGACACTTCGCCCGGTCTCAGGCGCTAAACTGTCTATACGCGCTTTGATTGCCTTGTGGGCACTCTTGAAACGTTTGCTTAATTCTGCTCTGAGAGCGATCTTATGATCAAAGTCTATGTCATCTTCACTGAGGCCTTCGTGAAGTAGCTCGACTTCTTCCCTTTCAATGAAGTCAACATCGCGCACTGCCTGCTTGTTGTTGGTAACGCCAAATAATTCATCGAGCTCGGGGCCGAAGCGAATTTCACACCCCCAATAACGCTCCTTTAGTTCTTGCGGATTAAAGTACCCAAAAGACCCAAAATCAATTTCGCGCCCGGCTCTCACAAAAGATATTCCGGTGTTTGCCTTATAGTGATCTACAACGGATGCTGTATCTGCATCCCTAGTCCACCTAGCAATATCCTGGCGGATCGTGGAGAATCTAACTTCAACAATTGATTTCTTGCCGCTATTCCCAAACTGAACTGGGATTTTTTGAATCTCACCGAAAGCTTCATTGGTTGCTTCGTTCTCAAACCCCGGAAGATTGTTTGGCGTCATCAAGTAAAGGGGATCGTTAGGGAGCAACTTGATATTTTCAACTTCCTGATCATCCGGTTTTACTATCAGAATTCTGATATCTCTTTTCCGCCCATAAGTATCATCGTCGTCGAGAAAATGACGGTAGATCCGGCAGAAACTAGCCTCCATGCGCTTAACTAGCGTCTGAGTTCTTTTAAGGTCTAACCTATCACAGTCTTCCCATACAATCAGAGAACCATGCTCTTTGACGGAGACGTCGAGGTGCCGCAGGATCTCGCCGGGAACTTCACACTCTTTCACCTCATTGGTCATTTGCTGTTTCGACTTTTTGACTTCGTCTATGTCGAGATGAGTGGTAAGACATTTGCCTTCTTGCCATGAGTAGACTGTAACTCGCTTGCACTGACTGATCGAGGCGAGTGGAAGCCCAACCCCAAAGCGACCTATCCCCGAGCGCGTATTTAGCCTCGTGCCTTGCGCGAACGCCAAGCAAATCTCCAAAACGTCTGAGGCCATACCATCACCATCGTCATAGACGGCCAACGAGCCTACGTTGGCGACAGTTCTCTGCACACTGACGTTTTCTTCGATGGCGAGAATTCGAACGTTGTCAGCTTCTGCCTGAATCGAGTTGTCAACGAGTTCCGCCAAAGCCATCGAAGTATCGCGATAACCCGCATCCCGAAACGATTCAATTGCAGTGGATGCAGGGAAAATGTACGTTGTCATTGCTGTGTGCTCCAGACATTATTAAAATAGTTGTAGGCCATGTTTTCGGATGGCATTCCGTTCAAGTTGTCCACCACATCGATCACTCTCGCGCGTTCATTCCCACCATTTTTTGGCCCCCTAATAGCCCGACCGATCATTTGCGAATAAAGAACGACGGATGCCGTCGGCCTAGTAATGAAAACGGTATCGGTATTGGGTGCGTCAAATCCAGTTGTCAAAACTCCATAGTTAATCAGTAGCTGCACTTTGCCATCTTTGTATTCAGCGATGTATCTTGCTCGATCTTTCGGATCGGTTTGTCCAGTAACCAAGCGGGCAGCTATGTTCCGTGCAACACATAAATCACTTAGCAATTCTGCATGAGCTATAGAGCAAGCGAACAAAATGACTTGCCGTTT
Organism: Shimia sp. Alg240-R146; assembly: GCF_947331465.1. Classification (GTDB taxonomy): domain Bacteria; phylum Pseudomonadota; class Alphaproteobacteria; order Rhodobacterales; family Rhodobacteraceae; genus Shimia. The sequence continues at coordinate 305,819 of NZ_CAMZOK010000003.1, forward strand.
GGCGTCTGACAGCTCCATCATGCGATTGAAGATCAACAAGTTCCGCTCGTGTTGCCCTCCAAGACGTCTCAAGAAACTCTCTGGAAGTTCCATGAGCTCTGAGAGCTTGGCCATTTCACTCTCGCTTAGGTCAATTGAGACGTCTGTTTCAATTTTTTCGCGATCAAGACGGGCCAAGACACCCATGTCTTGTAGGTAACCGATACCATCCTCCAGCTCTCTACCGCTATCGTCACACAAGCCGATTTTGGTATTGTCGAAAAATTCAGACAACTCTCTGTTTTCTTCACGGTTTTCGCTGCGACCCGGTGTTGCAGATAGACCAACCAGTTTTGGCGGAGTACTTGCCATGGATAGGGAGTTAATGGCTATTTCATAGGTTGGCGCAATGGCTTTATGTGCCTCATCGATAACGATCATTTTGGTGGCCGCCGCTATTTCTCTTAGCAGGCCTAAGTCTCTTGATGCAGAGGTTAAAAGGGCGTGGATTGACTGAAAACTGGCCACCACGAATCCTCTCAGCGGGGCATCCGAAGGTCGTTCAAACCCCCCCCAAATTCTAGTAACAGATGCCTGATGATCACCTTTTGTTGACCAGCTTCGTTCAATTGCCTCAACTGCTTGTGTGCAAAGTTCTTCCGAGTGAGCGAGCCATACAATCAAAGCGGGGCCAGGCGGCTCGGCCCTCAACGCATCAACCATCAGCTCACAGGCCGTTCTAGTTTTTCCCGCGCCAGTTGGCATGTGTAATAGTATTCGGGAACTAGGAAGTTTCAGCGCAGCAATGGCTCTTGCTTTGACATTATACTGATACTCATGCAGCGGTGCCGAAACGGGAATAGAATTACTTGCCGGAGGGCTCACCTCTGCGACAGGCGGGAGGAATTCGGGACCCAACTCAAGAGTCTGCACTAGGCGTTGAGCGCTGCTGGAGCTGCTTGACCAAATTACTTTAGAGCTGGTCCCTAAGATGTACTTTCGGTCGAAGTCATCGACATGGTTCAGCACCATTTTCCTTATCTGGGAGTTTCCAAGTATTGATGAACCGTATCTTTGAAGAAGAATATCAATCAGCTTAGGTGCGGTTACACGAACACGGAACCACTTCTCCATGTTCTCAAGCGTTTCCATACCCACAAGTTCTGATAGCTTTGCTACACCGAACCTACCAAGCACAGATTTCAGTTTACCCGTTCCCAATTGATTGGTCCTCCAAAATTTTTCGTTCCTGATCGTGCTAGATTTCTCTAGAAGAGACCAGCCCTAGATCTTTGATTTTGGGTAAATTTTCACCGTTTCCAATTCTGAACCAGTCTCTTTATTTTTTGGAAGCCGCTCATTTATGGCAGGCCAAACAAACCTTTTGCTGGCCATAAATTTCATCTAGATCAACAGCGCCTTGCTCCGGCCGTAAAGGATCAACCTTTCTCTTCGCCTTAGCCCGTTCGACACGCTTTTCATGATCCGCGCGAATTTGAGCAATGCGTTCTGGCTTTTCCAGCTCAAGCAGTGTCTCACCTTCACTCCACGAAAACGGGGATCCGTGATCAAGAGAGGTTTTCTCCATTTGCTTGGCCCTCTCGAAGGCTTCAGGGTGACGCTCCTTTAGACCAACCCACTCAATCTTTTGCTGAAAGAAACAAAACGTGCAGCCACTTCTGGAACGCCAATCATAGTAAGATGGAAGGCCGAGCCCCGAGTTCTCAAGAATTTCAAAAACGCCAGTCTTGTCGATCCCATCATCTTTGAACGGCAGCTTGGTAATCAGACTGCCATTTTTCGAGTTCAGGCCTTGGCGAAAATCTTCGTCAGCCCGGATCGCGACATAACTATAGACAGTATATCCCTGCTCGGTAAATTCGGATTTGACCCACTTTTCAAAAGGCTTGATCTTTAGGTCCTTCGTACACCAACGCGTCTGAGCTGACGGAAGGAATTGATTATACTGGGCAAGGTAGAACTTAAAATCTCGCCCCGGATCCAAGTACCGGATCTTCTTACCAAGGAAACCCTCGAGCATAGCTAAATACTCATAAACCTCGTCTAGTTCTTCGCCAGTGTCAGTGAAGAAATACTCAATATCGAGTTCGGGGTGAGCCTGGCTCATATAGATCGCAAGGGCTGAACTATCTTTGCCCCCAGACAAGCCTAGGACATGTTTAACTTTGTCAGCCATCTACTTCCTCACTCGCGTCTGATTGTTTGATCCTCGCTGCCCCGACTTTGGCCAATGCAGCAAGGATTACGTTTCTACCGGTGCCTTCCGCAGCTTGCTGCAACACTTCTTCAATCTTCCTACTAAGGTTGTTCACCTGTTCATTGTCGGAGTCCAAAACATCAAATTCCTCCATCACAGGCGTGGGCCGATCATCAACGCTGACAATCAACGCCATTGCAGAGCGCTTGTCTTTCCGCCCAGCCACACGCGCTACAGACTCGTGTTGATTGAACTGCTGCGCAAGCAAGGTGAGTTGAACAACTGCTCGGTCAATGTCGCTATCAATCCATGCTTTGGCGGGTTTGTTGATACCTAGCCCCGCAAGTGCCTCCATCGACTGTAGGTCATCTCCGAAGCTTGTGAGCTGGGTGATGAAAGATCGAAGCCGCAAGTCACCTGCAACATCTCGGATATTCTTGGCGCGCTCATTCAGCTCTCGGTACGCTTTCGCAGTGCGCCCGTGAACTTGTAACTCATTCAGAATGTGTTCGCGCATTCTTGTGAGCATCGCGGGGTAAGCCGCACGGATTTCGATGAGCCCTTCTTTGATGTTTTGAGCGATCTCAGAGATTCCTTGATCTGTGAGAATGTCGATGTCCTGTCCGTAGAGGCCAGGAATGTCATCAAATGCGAATTTTTGTGGGTCATTAGAACGCTTAAAGAGCGCTCTGACTTTTTTTGCGTGCTCAGGAAGACGTGCGGTTCGTTGAACCCAAGGTGCTGAAGTCTCGTAAGCTGCGATGAGCGCGCGCCCAACTTCTAGCGGACTTAAGGTTGAGATTGGTTTGTCTACAACTTCACCGACCGCGTTTGCCAGCTCAGTAAGCAGCCTCTTAGTCGTTCGGTTCATTTCAATCCAGCGCAGCTGGACCATTTGCGGGGCTCTCAGAACATAGTCCACGTCGACATCCGAAATAGTCGATAGAAAAATACCTTCCCGATAGTGTGACAGGTTCCGGCGTTCAGCTAGCATGAACAGCACAGCAAGGAATGGCATCAAACCGTCCTTCAACCCAAAAGGAGGTGCCCGCCATAGGTCATAAACATCGGTAAGTTGTACGTTGCGGTTACCGCGCTCCTTCAAGTAGTCTTTCGTTGCTTTCCAAATGGGCAACAGATTTGCGACATCTTCTCCGGATGGTGGCACAAACTTCCATTCGTTGCCCTCTTCTAGGTACAATCCATTGGCCTCAACGAGCGATACGAACAGAGCTTTTTCCGCTGGGAACTTCTTAAACCCAAGCCCAGGAATACCTTCTTTAAGGACGGCAGCATGCAGTAACAGCTTGAGCGCTGAATTGGCCGATGCCGATGGCTTGGTGCGGTTAAGCAGTTCGTTGTTTAGTTTGGGCGACTGCGAAAACCGACGGTCTGCCATTTCTGAGGCCAAAACTGTGAGGTTCCGGCGCACGGAAATTGGAAGATCAACAATTCCAGTTTGCCATTCTGCGCTTGCGATTAATTGCCAGACCTCATGCTCAATCCGGCCTCCAATCGCCTCGATACGATCGTTAAGCTCTCTGCGCGCAATTTTGTCTCGGTGGATCTCAGCATTCGATGCCAAGATATCCTTCAAAGCGGAGTGCTCTCGTGCAAGTGCCACAAGGTTCTTCGATTTTTCAGACCTTACAACCGCGAAGTCAGCTCCCCACCCATACTCACTAAAATCCTCAACAATGCTTGGCGTCGCATCGTCCAGTGAAATGATAAATGCGCCAAAGCATCCATTTGTAGGTGCGAAGCTGGTAGCATAGTTTTCTACCTGGCTTTCAAGCAATACCTTGAGTTCGCACCAGCGCAGAGCACCAGTTTCGCGGTAGTGCCGTTTCGCCACGATATTTGGTGAAGACAACGCGTTTGAGATTGAGCTGAGATCGAAGTCTGATCTTTCCCTCAATGCCTCATCGAGCGCCACTTCTATGTCGAAGTCGCTCCCGTCAAAGAGAGAGTAAGTGCCTCTGAACTTTCGAAAAACAACAATCGACGCCGCCTCAAGTTCTGACAAAAGCTCCTCTACCGCGGCGCTTGTTTGGTTCATTGAAAGGCGAAGTGCGTCTAGTGTCGCACCTACCCCAGTTTGCTTTTGCGTCAGCTCTAAAATGGCTAGCGACTTCAGAAGTTGCACACCGATCTCACCGCCATCTTTCGCTTCCCACCGCGCAATTGCATCCCTCGCATTTGCAAAGTGGTGGCTGTCCAAAGACACGGCGATTGCAGCTTGCAGATTGAAATCGAGATAATCCCAAAAATCAGCCAATCCGTAGTCTTTCGGATCGTCTTTGCTCGCCTTCTCAAGGTAGTCCTGAAAGCCAAACAGCTCGGAGGACCCTAAGAAACTGAAGATGCTACGCTGGTTTTGCCCATAACTACGTCGAGATGCAGGCCCGAGCACCAATGTAACAAGCGGATTGAGGGGCCAAGCGCTGGTAAGCAACTCTTTCGAAACGGCGGACGCGCCGCGTCGAGCGTCGGCAAGGAGTTCCACAGCAGCTTCTGCGTTCTGCCTAGCGCTATCCGGCTGATCTGCAGCAATAATCGCCTTGCTAACCAGTTCAATCTGCTCATCGCCAGATACGTTGACGGGAATGTCGATGAAGCGACCTTGGATCTTTCCCCACTCATCTTTGATATCGCGTGCCAAGCGGCTCGCATATTCTTGGAATGACTGATGAAGGATACCCACAACGATGAGGCGGCCGCCGCTTCTCGAAGCTGCTTCACCAAGTAGTTGGAAAAAATAGGCATCTCCTGATGAGGTTGCGGCATGCTCGAGCAGCTTCCCCATTTCATCCAAAAAGAGGACTAACCCTCCAGAGTGTTCACTGTCCTCGGAGGCCAAATACTGCAAGTACTCAATGACCTTTTCAGGCGTATCAAACTTCCTTTGGCGCGCTGCAAGTCTCGCATCCTTGATCCCATCACCGATCAGCTGAAAAGGTTCCATGCTGCGCCCCACGACGGACACACATTTCCAGCCATCACGCCTCGGAGGAAGTAACCTCCATAGTTCCTTTGCAAACTCTGGATCAGTCTTGCTCGCGGCCGTCGCCCGTTCTTGCTTACCCCCACTCAACAACGCGGAGAGAGCGAGTGCGAGGCTCGACTTCCCACTTCCATACGGACCAGTCCAAGTGAAGGCACCTTGCCCGCTCTCAAATTGTTGGTGTGAAAAGTTACTGAGGATTTCCCGTACAGATGATGAGAAGACAAAGCCCTCTAGGGCTTCATTGCGGTCATCTTGATCAATTCGAACAGATCGCAGAAAGCGCCCATTCACCGAGACAATTTCGTTAAGCGGCATGTGACCCTCTCAAGACGGCAGTGTCGGAGGACCAAAGGTTCTCTGCAAAGTCTTGGGGAAACTCCCCATGTCTAAGAAGCTGCTTCAATCCAGCCGTCTCAGACCAGGAAATCAAACCGTCAGTCATGTCAGCAACATCGGCCAACCGATCTATCAGCTCCCACTCCTCAAGTACGAAAACCCTTCCAGGAGACCCAGGCTCTAGTAACATTGACTGAACGCTAAGCGTGTTTGCGGAAGACGTGCGCTCCCAAAAATCGCACACCGCATAGAGGAAAACGCCGTTAGACAGGCTCGGTTTTCGCCCCAAGTTCATTCCGAACTTTCCACTGGACCGCCGCCGGATCAAACCCAGCTCGGTCAGCGGAGAATTGAATGCCTCTTCGTTTGGGCCCCGCTTTGGGACGCTAGGGACGTAGTTAGCCAACAAGACGCTTATATCGTTTGACAACGTCTTTTCCGTTGGCACCTTCCATCCACGCTGTTCAATAAATTCTATCAATCTTCGCAGAACCGTATCGCGGTCAAAGTTTGGCTCATTGAAAACATTGAACAACCAGTAGGTGGCTGTATGCTTTGGATTAGAGGCAATATCCCAGTGGATTTTCCAAAGAGACGAGGCGCTTTCAAGGTATGGATCGCGACCATTGGGCCCAAGTAACAGCTGACCAAAATCGGTCGTTCTAACATCCTTCCCATCCGTTGTGAGAATGCCTGCGACCTGCGCCCAAAATCGAATTGCCGCCACCATGTTTTTGCCGACGCCAAAATGCGCAATTGCCGCACTCTCTGAGAAAATCTTATTGTTATTCAGACCACTAGAATCAACAGCTTCAAAAGCTTTCTCCAACCACCCGTAGCGCAACGGAAAGGTTTCGTGGCCGGAGAACTGCGGCTTGTAATCCTGTGTAAATGTTGTTTGTTTTTTCATATTGCTGCTACCCCGCTTCGGGCCCGTTATAGCGATCTTCCAAGGGGATGGTCAACGACGTCCTGGTGCTTGACCCCAGGATCAAGCTTGGTCTACAGATGACCTCCTATTTGGTAGGAAAAGCCCTTTGACCATATACCTTGATCATCAAGCAAGCACCCCGATCCTGCCAACAGTTCGGGCCGCAATGCAGCCGTTTTGGACGGATTTCCATGGTAATCCGCACTCCTCAGAGCACTCAACAGGGTGGTCTGCTAACAAGGCTACTGAATCATCGAGGACCAAAGTGGCCAACTATATTGGAGCCGATCCGGATGAGATTATTTTTACATCCGGTGCTACAGAGGCGAATAATCTTGCCATCAAGGGACTGAGCACTCCGAAGCAAACGCAAAGTCAGCGCACGACAATCCTTGTTTCGGCGACGGAACATAAGTGCGTATTGGAAAGTGCCGCTTTTGTTGCACAGACAAAAGGATGTATGGTTCGAGAGATTCCGGTCAACGGAAAAGGCCACGTTGACCTCGACAAACTTCGAGACATGCTAAGCGAGGATGTCTTGTTGGTAAGCGTAGGATTGGTCAACAATGAGATCGGAACCATCCAAGATCTTGCCTCAATATCAGCACTTTGCCGCGATACGGGCGCAATCCTCCACTCCGACTTCGCGCAGGCTCCAAGCGCAGTCGACCTTCTAGAATATGCGGATTTGGCTGACATGGTTAGTCTGTCGGGGCATAAATTTGGTGGGCCCATGGGTGTTGGCGCGCTCTATGTGAGTCGTGAGTTGAAAGACCGGATTGAACCTCTGTTTCACGGAGGTGGGCAAGAGGGTGGAATTCGGTCCGGTACATTGCCCCTCCCTTTGTGTGTTGGCATTGGTTCAGCTGCGGAGTTCCATTCCTCTGAGGCTGGAACAGCCATGAGAGCGCGTGTCGCAAGTCTAAGAGACCTCTTCGTAAACAAACTGCAATCGAACCGCGACCATATAAGATTAAATGGCGATAAGCTCGCCTCCCGTCATCCTGGCAATGCGAATCTACGGTTCGAAGGATACGATGCCGATGAAATGCTCCAAAGATTACAACCCATCGTGTCGGCTTCGACAGGTTCTGCCTGCTCTTCGGGAATTACGGAACCAAGCTACGTCCTAAGTGCAATCGGGCTTACATCGGATGACGCGAAAGCCTCCATACGCTTTAGCTTTGGGCACACCAATACATCGGATGAAGTTCTAGAAGCCGCCGACGCCATTATAGCGGTACTCTAGATCGATCGCCCTTCGGTCAGGTAGGATGTTTCAAAAGAGCCTTTAGAAAGACCCAAACCCGAGGGGTGAAACTTGCAAATCAAAAAATCTCTCAAAAATGCGGTTGGTAAAAAGGTCGGCCAAGCGATTTATGTGCACCGAAGCGCGGTTGATCATCTTCAGACGAGCGCAAAGGATAAACTGAGCCTTGCACTGCAAAGGGTTCCGGAAGACTTCCAATGGTCGGTGTTGAAGATCTCGGGGCAAGACGATCAGACCTTCTCATTTTTGGACTATCAAGACTTCAGCGCCGTGGCTTTTCCAGAGCTGCGGGCAAGCCTACTCGTCAACCTCTCAGAAGCAGGCGCAAAACTGAGAAAATACTCTGACGCAAACCCACCCATTCTCCACAGAAAGGAACTACTCCTAGCCCCGGATCATCCTCTAAGAGATGACTTTGCCAAGCTGACGCTGTCCTTAGAGAGCAAGGGGCTTTTTAAGAACATGGCAAACAAGGGAACGCGGCGGATTTGGATGGAGACACTGGCTGAAGCCGGATTGACGGTCGAAGGTCCAAACATCGTGAAGAGTGGTTTAGACTCAGAAGAGTCCCCCAAGGCTTCAACCGATGACATGAATGGCTTAGAGAAGAATAAGGTTGAGCGACACAAAACAGCGATCACGCGAGCCGCGCTCTCAGCGCCAATGTACCTGCTGTTTACAAGTGGTCTGATCCGTCGCGATAGGACCGTTTTGGACTATGGATGCGGTCAAGGTGATGACATCCGAGCCCTACAGTCTGATGGCTATTCCGTCGAAGGGTGGGATCCACATTATCAACCAGATCCCAGTACTCTGAAAAAGAGCCAAGTCACCAATCTTGGATTTGTCCTCAACGTTATCGAAGATCCTGAAGAACGGGCGGAGGCACTTAAACGCGCCTTCAGCCTAACGGAGGTTTGCCTGGCCGTATCCGTCATGCTGTACGGCAAGGCTGACCTGAGTGGCGCACGGCCCTACCGAGACGGATACTTGACGTCCCGAAAGACATTCCAAAAGTACTATACCCAGGCCGAACTCAGAGACTTCATCAGCAGCGTTTTGAATGTCGAGCCCTTAGCCGTAGGCCAAGGTATATTTTTGGTATTTCGGGACGAGTTAGAAGAGCAAAGATATCTGCTAAGGCGTCAAATTGGCTTCAGGGGGCGGGAATATCGCGCCGTTCCAAAACCAAGTGCACCGCAAAAAAATACCCCAGATGAATCCACCGAAAAGCTCAGCAAAACAACCATCCAAGACCTGGCCGCTGAGATCAGGGCCTATGGCCGTCAGCCCGACATTTCAGAACTTCCAAAAAGTCTTGTGACGAGGCTTTCACGTTCAAAACAAGGCCTTCAGTATGCGGCAAGTCGAGCAATTGCAGACATAGGTCATGAAGAACTTGAAGAAATTGTCGCCGCGAGAACTGAAGATCTAAGCCTCCACTTTGCAATGCACGCATTCTCGCAAAGAAAATCGTATGGCTCATTTCCACCTGAACTGAGGCGCGACATTCGGGCTTTCTTTGGCAGTCACAAGAGAGCACAGGAAGCTGGACAAGCGCTCCTCTATTCAATCGGCAACCAAGACCTTCTCTTAGAAGATGCCGCCACGGCAGCCGCTTCTAGGATCGGACATTTAGAACACGGAAAATTCCAATTTCCCGCTCATAGGCTCCAAGATTTGTCCGTCAGGCTTCGAGGGTATGTGGCACTCGCTGAAAGACTGTCTGGTGACCTGTCCGAAACAAACCTACTGAGAATACACATATATAGCCGCAAGCTGACTGCCTTAACCTATGCCGATTTTGAGACATCTTTTCTGCCGCGTTTGATGACCCGGGTGAAAGTCGAGTTCGACACCTTCGATGTTTCTATCATCGACCATTCAGCAGATAATGACGTCCGACTTCTGTACCTAAAATCCCGCTACATGATAGAGACCGATCCTCGACGAGTGGCACAGAAAGCATTTGATCAGGAAGTCTTAGACTTGAATACTCTCAATTTCAGCAATGAAGGACCGAGTTTTCGGGAGTTTGCTCAGACCCTCCTCAAGGCTGGTGTGAGAATTCCCAGCTAGATGAAGCATCCTTAGGCTATCGTCGCTACGGCCGGTCGGAATTGGACTTTAGCGGAAGAAGGCAGGTAGTAGTCACGCATGTTCGCATTTTACGATCTTGAAACCACTGGGACATCACCCGCCTTCGACCAGCCCCTACAGTTTGCGGCGATCTTGACGGACGACGACCTTAACCAGGTCGAAAGCGTGGACATTCGCTGCAGGCTCGCGCCGCACATACTTCCAGCACCATGGGCACTTGCTGTGACAGGTGTCTCGCCAGATCAGCTGATGGACCCTGCTCTTCCATCCTGGTTCGAGTTTTCGCATCAGATTAGCGACCTGATCAAACGCTGGGCTCCGGCGACATGGACCGGATACAATACACTTGCCTTTGACGAAGAGTTTCTCAGGCAGTCATTCTATCAAAATCTTCATTCCAACTTGTATCAAACCCAGTTTGACAACAATGACCGGCTAGACCTCATGAAAGTGATCTACGCTGTCCGGGAGCGCGTGCCAGACGCCCTCGAATGGCCAATAGATGATCTTGGCCGCGAGAGTTTCAAACTGGACCGTCTCGCCCCTTCCAACGGCTTTGCCAATCATGACGCCCACGATGCCCTCGGCGACGTAGAGGCAACGATCCATATGGCATCACTCATTCGCAAGCGCGCGCCTGCGGTTTGGGATCAATGCTTGTTGAACCGCGACAAACACCAAGTTGATCGATTGCTAAAGAGCGGGCATCCCGTGCGCCTGATCGAACGATTTGGCGCGGCACCACCACGATCCTATTTCGGTGCTTACGCAGGCACAAACCCGCAGAACAGGAACTCTGTGGCTTTCCTCGACCTAGACCTCTGCGATGCCTCTATCATCGATGCCAACGATCAAGATCTTGCCAAAGCGGTTGCTGCCTCACCCAAGCGGATACGGACGATTGCAATAAACAAAGTCCCGAACGTTTTTCCAGTAGCCAGCCCCAGCGCTTCGCATAGTTCTCTCGCCCAGTTGGTTTCTGCGCACCCTGAATTTCATAAACGAGTGGGGCAGGCATTGGCCAATCGCTATGCGGATAAGGAGCCCGCTCAATACGTCGAACAGTTGATCTATGACGAATTCTACAGCGCCGGTGACAAACAGGTCCTTGAAGAATTCACCGCAGCCGACTGGCGTGACCGCGCTCGAATTGTCACTCAACTGGACGACATCCGGCTCAAGCAACTGGGTATGCGACTTATCTTCTCCAATGCCCCAGAGTTTGCATCCATGAACTACCGATCGGCAGCAAGCGTTGCGATCCGGGACCGCTGGCTGACCAGCGAGCCATCTACGCCATGGACGACCAAGGCAACGGTAGAAGAACAACTCCACGAGATTGTCAGTGGTGAGGTGTTAGACCAGGATCGGATTTGTGCACTTCAAGACTTCTATCACGCACGAATCTCAGAAATTGACGCATAGATTTGCGCCAACGGGCACGGCACGTCACCTCTACCACCCCCTGATCTATTGCGTGGGTCTTGGCTCACCAGAAGCACTGTTGTGAATTGGTCTCAAAACCGAAAACGGTAGAGCGCCTATTGCCATCGAGCTAAAGCCCGGCTCATAGATTCAAATCACAACACACGCCTGGATTGGTGTAGAAGTTTCCACACTCAAGCACCTTGACTTTGGTCGGTATCTATATGAAATTTAAAGAGAAAGATGAACTACAGCTAAGCGTTATCGCCTTTGCAGAAAGCCAGGGCGGGAAATCCGCCCCGGCGCACCGGTCACTCGGTGACCGGATCGTCTTCGCGGCGTGGGAATGCGACCATCTCGACGTCTGGGAACATGCTGTGCTTGACGCTGATTGAGGTGATGTTGCCGTTGTCGTCGGTGCTGACGAACAGAACGCCGCAGCGGTCCCAGAAGTTCTTGCCGTCTTTTTCGCCAGATTTGACGTTCAGTTTCAGAGTTTGAGTAGCCATTGCTTGATCCTCATTTGAAGTGTTTCGATGAACATGGCCAAAGCGGGCACCAAGGGGATGTCAGCTGGAAAATTGGCTCGCGAGGAATGCGCTGGCGCAGGGGAATATTCCTGTTGAAGCGGTGTCCACACCGCGTCTTGCACGGCTGCCTGCTTATGTTCAGCAGTAAGAAACACGACATTCGCGATCACGATTTGGCTATGGCAACCTGCGCTGCCCCGTCGAACCCAAACAAGAATAGACAGCGAGGACTTCCAAGGGCTCGTTCTCTCCTCGTCTACTGCCCTGAAACAGCGACAACGACGAAAAGAATGCGCCTTCGAATTCCATATCTCAAATTGCACCCGTGTTCTTTGCAAGGCGGATGCTGAAGGTCGTATGATCCCGCATGGCGCAAAAACTGTCATGCCTGCAATCCTGCTGCGCGCACCTGCTCTGGCGTCACCATCTTTGACGCGACCAGGTCCTCAATCTGCCGGTTGGTGATATGACGGCACAGAGGGTGGCGCTCCTGGATCCACTCAGCGAGGCTGGCGCGGCCCTTCGCTTCAGCCTCTCGGGCTTTCTCACGGTCAGCCTGTACCTGGGCAAGCCCCTTCTCCCATCGACGCATCTTGAACCAGTTGTCCGAGAAACAGACCTTGCTGCGCGTGTAGCCCTCGCTCTCCTTCGCATAAGCTTTGACCGCCTGCAGCAGGTCATCGGGCTTCACTCCGGCCTTCACAGTTGCTGCGATGAGGCGAAGGCTGGTCCGCCGATCTCGGATCCTGTCCTCGGGATAGGCCGCGAGGATTTTCTCAGATTCAAAATCTTCTACCTCCTCCGCCGCCTCGCGCCTGCGCGTAGGTGGTTTATGGATGGTTTTAGGATGGTTTGGGGTCCACTGTGGACCCCCTACCCCGTCCACCATGGACCCCCTACCCGGTTCACTCTGGACGGGGTCCACTGTGGACCCCGTCTCGACCTCGGGTTCCGCAGTAGATTCCAGCTGAGATAGCTTGGCTAAAACAATGCGATAAATGACGGTGTATCCGTTCTGGCAGCGCCGTTGCCCAGTTTGGATCAGAATGCCCTCTTGTAGAAAATCGTTGATGGTGCGCTTCACCGTGCTTTCACCTAGTTCGGTGTGGCGCTGGATTGTTCCCTTGGAGCACCAGATGCCCGAGCCGTCGTCGCTCGCCTTGTCCGCCAGGAACATGATGATTTGCTTGCGTGCGGCGCTGCCAAAGCGGCGCTCGGCGCATTCATTTGCGATGCGCCAGCTCATGATCGCACCGCCAATTGGGTTGAGGTCAGACCGAAAATCGCGTAGTGATGAGGACGGAAATATTCTTCTATGCCGTTGAGGTGGGTGGCCGCCCCCTCAGCGGTTTTTCTTTGCCAAATTGAGCGCGGAAGACCGTTTACAACTTTCCCGTAACTCCTTGATACTCCACCGTGAACAAACCGGAACCGTTTACAATTTTTCCCTTTTAAATCAACGAAGTTTTCCGGATTGCAAATCCGTGTACACGAGTTCGATTCTCGTACTCGCCTCCACTTTTCAAAGTGATTTTGAGTAAGCTTTTGCTAGGCATCCATAGTTTATGTGCCGGCCGCGCAAACGAACCCCACCTCACCGGTTTCTCAGCTTGCCTCGTCGCATCGTGACCCAATAAGGCTCCGCGTCAGTCGGGACCGGCTCCAAGGCTCTCGATGGTATTCAGCAGCGTGTTCGCGTGCCTCAAAGCGGTCACGGATGTGGTGACCATAGCTGGCAAAGTCATCCACTCTGTGGCCCATGCGATACCAGACCGTTCTTGCTCATGTATCATCGCGCCGTGGACCAACGACAGTTGCGCCGCATTAAAACGAGCCAGCGACACCAGTGTTTCCGCCAGAACAGGGTTTTGTTTATGCGGCATCGCTGAACTGGTGCCGCCACCTGTGAAACGCACTTCTTCGATGCCTTGCTGCGCCATCAATGCCAAGTCTTGCCCCATTTTTCCAAGACTGGCGGTCACCGACGAGAGCCAGTTTGCGTAGTCTGCGAGATTGCCGCGCGTTGCGTGCCATGCCCGCCCCGGATCAGCCAGGTCCAGACGCCGCGCCAAAGCCGCTGCGACAGCGTTGCCGTGTTCGCCAAGCCCTGCACGATTTCCGACAGGGCCTCCAAACTGCAAAATTTCCACACGCGACCGCAGCTCACCCAAATGGACAAGATGGAATTGCATCGGCATCACCCACGTAGCAAGGCGATCGTGCACAGTGATTGGCAGGGCGGCTTGCATGCGAGTCCGTCCCATCATCGTGCTTGCGCCCCATTGTGTGTCCATGGCCTCTATGGCCTCGCAGACATGCCTAAGGCCGTCCTCAAGCATCGCATTGGCATCACGCAAAATCAGCGAAATAGCGGTATCCAGTAGGTCCTGGCTTGTGGCACCAATATGAATCGCCGGAAGAGCCTCAACACTGACATGCGCTTTTAGCTGACGCACAAAAGCCGGCACAGGCACGCCGTCTACGGGCACCTGTTTCTGGATTGCAGCCAGATCCGGCGAGAAAGCGGCGATATCTGCCATTGCGGTGTCCGCAACGTCCCGCGAGACAACACCAACATCGCCAAGAGCGCCGGCAAGTGCGCTCTCAAATTTCGAAAACGTGTCAACAAACCGCTGCGAACTCCAGAGAGCCTCAAGGTCAGCATTGGAAAACAACAGGCCAAACAGATGATCAGAACGGGTCAGCGGGTTCATTGATATGCCTTTACGGTCACTGATTTCGAGGGATCGTCAGCCTCTATAGAGGCCAACGGTGACCCGTTCGTCAAACTCTGCATCAAGCAGCCGGGCGCAAACCAAGAATGCCACGCGCCTGCGCCGGTGTCGCAACCGGACGCTCATACTTTTCACAAAGCTCGGCAGCGCGAGCAATCAGTGCCGCATTGGACGGCGCAAGTGTGTTGCGATCCAGCCGAACATTGTCTTCCAGCCCTGCGCGGGTGTGCCCACCGGCCGCAATGGCCCATTCGTTGACGATCATCTGCCCAGCGCCGATGCCAGCGGCACACCATTCACCATCAGGCGCGCGGTCTCGCATCAGTTGAACGTAGAAATCAAAAACCGCCCGATCCACCGGCATGGCATTTTTCACGCCCAAAACAAATTGCACATAAAGCTTGCCGTAAAGACGGTCGTTTTCGTGCAATCGGATCGCCTGCAAAATGTGGGAGAGATCAAAAGCCTCGACCTCCGGCATAACTTTGTGAGCGCGCATCTCGCTGGCCAGCCAGTCAACCAAGTCCGGCGGGTTCTCATAGACACGCGATGGAAAGTTGTTTGAACCCACTGACAACGAGGCCATGTCGGGCGCCAGCGACAGCATGCCACCGCGAGTCTTACCCGCGCCGGATCGTCCGCCAGTCGAGAACTGGATAATCACGCCAGGACAGTGCTTCTCCAAGCCCTCTTTCAAAAGCGCGAACTTCTCAGGATCTGAAGACGGTGTCTCATCGTCGTTGCGCACGTGGGCGTGGATGATCGAGGCACCAGCCTCAACCGCGGCATGGCTGCTTTCAATCTGTTCGCTGATGGTGGTGGGCACCGCTGGGTTGTCGGCTTTGGTGGGCACGGAACCAGTGATGGCGCAGCACAGGATGCAAGGTTTGTTCATACTTTTTCTCCGGTGAGAGTGCCGCCCAAAGGGGCGGCACTTCAAAAGTGTCAGATGTCAAAGAACACGGTTTCGTCTTCGCCTTGAAGCTTGATATCAAAACGATAGACAACTTGCCCATCACGTTCAGTACGTTTCGCAATCAAAGTCGCGCGACGGCGCTCCCATTCAATGATGTTCAGCACCGGATCGGCGGCGTTTGCCTCGGCCTCATCCTCAAAATACACCCGCGTGTTCAGTCCGATGTTGATACCACGCGCCACAATCCAGAGCGTAATATGTGGCGCCATCATCAGACCGTTGCGCCCCATGACAGCGCCCGGCTTGACCGTATCAAAACCCCATTCGCCACTGTCGAAGTCGGTAATGACTCGCCCCCACCCGCGAAAACCGGCTTCGACTTCGCCGTCGTGTTCAGGATGTGCATAAACACCGTCGGCATTGGCTTGCCAAGTTTCCAACATCACATCTTTGATCGGGCTGCCGGTGCCGTCGATGACAACACCCTCAACGCGGATACGTTCGCCTTTGGCGTCGGCACCAGCGATGTCCCAGCCCAACTCGTTCTCGTAAATGTCAAATCCCGCGGCACCGGGCGCGAGGCCGATGTGCACATAAGGGCCGGCGGTTTGGGACGGGGTTTCCTTGAGGTACTCCAATTTCTGGACCATGATCAGTTCCCCTCCATCCGGTTTTCAAACAGCGTCGAACGGCGTCCGCGCAGTACGATGTCAAATTTGTAGGCAATGGTATCAAGCGGGATTGTCGCGTTCATATCCAACGCCGCGATCAACTGTCCACGCGCGGCCTGATCGGGGATGGTGTTCACGATCGGGCATTTTGCAATCAGCGGATCACCTTCAAAATAGCACTGAGTGATCAGTCGCTGCGAGAAGGAGGTGCCAAAAATCGACAAGTGGATATGCGCTGGACGCCAGTCGTTGACCCAGTTGCGCCACGGGTAAGCACCAGGTTTCACAGTGCGGAAATAATAATACCCGTTCTCATCCGTCAGCGTGCGACCGCACCCGCCAAAGTTCGGATCAATTGGCGCAAGATAAGTATCTTTCTTGTGACGATATCGCCCGCCGGCGTTGGCCTGCCAGGCTTCGACCAGCGTGTTTGGCACTGGGCGGCTGTTTTCATCCAACACGCGACCATGAACGATAATCCGCTCGCCAATCGCACTTTCGCCAGCTGCGGCATAATTGTGGATCATATCCCGATCCATTGGATCGATGTCGGTGTGGCCGAACTTTGGGCCAGTGATCTCGCTGGCAGACTGCTCCAAGCTGATCATCGAGTATTGTGGCGAACGGGCCACCGACGTTTTGTAAGTTGGCGTGACAGCTGGCGGATGCCAATTGCGGTCTCGCTGGTAGAATTCGCCAGGTTTCGTCATCTTGGCTCTCCTCCTCGGGTTGGGCGCGTTATCCAATTATTCCATTTCATCATAAGTCTGCTTGGCCAATTTGATTGCGTGGTTCGCCCGCGGCACACCACAATAGATCGCAACATGTTGAAAGGCCTCCAGAACATCCGTCTTGCTCGCGCCGGTATTGGCCGTGGCGCGGATATGCATCGGGATTTCCTCAAAATTTCCGGTCGCAGCCAACAGTGCAAGCGTCAACATCGATCGCTCCCGCAGGCTGATGCCGTCACTGGCCCAGACTGTGCCCCAAGCGCCTTGCGTGATCAGTTCCTGAAACGGCTTGTCAAAATCAGTCTTGGCCGCTTCGGCGCGATCCACATGAGCGTCACCCAACACCTTGCGGCGCACAGTCATTCCGGCTTCAATTCTGTCAGACATGGGTGGTCTCCTCAATAAAGTCAGTGATCAAATGCGCAAAGGCCTGAGGCGCTTCGGCATGAGGCAAATGGCCAACGGCAGGGATGGTCGCAAACCGTGCATGTTTTATGCGTCGAATAGTATCTTCCACCAAGTCCGGCGGGCTGGCGCCGTCCATCTCACCAGCAATGCCCAGCACAGGTTGCGTCAGCGACGCGACCTGTGCTGTCATATCTGCATGGGCGATTGCTGCGCAGCATCCGGTGTAGCCTTCCGGCGCTGTGCGCACCATCATATTGCGCCATGCAGTAAGCTCAGGCGTGCGCCCAAATGCGGGGCTGAACCAGCGCTGCATGACGCTGTCTGCAATGCTCTCAAGCCCGTTGGTTTTGACCGCATCAATCCGGGCTTGCCACATATCCGCTGTCCCCATCGCGGCAGCGGTGTTTGACAACACAAGGGCTCCGACGATGTCGGGCCGACGTGCAGCAAGCCCCATTCCGATCATTCCACCAATTGAAAGCCCCACGAACAAAGCGCCGCGAACATCAAGCGCATCCAACAACGCTTCCGAGTCGTCAACAAGATCGCCCATCTGATAAGGTCCGGCGGGCACGTCGGACAAACCATGCCCGCGCATATCAAACCGGATCACCCGCATCCCAACAGGCAGCAACGGCAAAACGTTGTCCCAAAGGCGCAAATCGGTTCCCAGAGAGTTGGCAAAAACGATGGGCCGCCCCGCCGGGTCGCCCTCCTCGCGCATATGATGCACGACACCGTTTGCCGAAATTATCCGCATCAGTACGGCAACCCGACATAGTTTTCCGCAAAAACCTTCTGCGCGGCGTCATTGCTGCGTAGAAAATCGATATCTGCGCGCTGCATCTTAAGATCAAATTCCGATTGATCCGGATAACGGTGCAATAGGTTGGTGGTGGTCCAGCTGAACCGCTCTGCCTTCCAGACACGGGCAAGTGCCTTTTCGGAATATGCATCAAGTCCCGCGCTGTCGCCGTCCCGATAAAACTGCGTCAAGCCGTGATAAAGATAGTGGATATCAGAAGCCGCTGTATTGAGACCCTTGGCGCCTGTCGGCGGGACAATATGCGCCGCGTCCCCACACAAGAACAGGCGCCCCCAGCGCATGGGCTCGGTCACAAAACTACGCAGCGGCGCAATAGATTTTTCAATTGAAGGCCCCGTGACCAGCACATCGGCATAGCGGCTCGGTATCCGGCGTTTCAATTCGTTCCAGAATGCCTCGTCGCTCCAGTCCTCCGGCGCGTCACTCAGCGAGCATTGAATGTAGTAGCGGCTAAGGTTGGCATTGCGCATCGAGCAAAGCGCAAATCCGCGTTCAGACCAGGCGTAAATCAACTCATCATGCACTGGCGGTGTCTCCGACAGCACGCCAAGCCAGCCAAACGGATAAAGCTTCTCATATTCGCGACGCACGGTAAGAGGAATGCTCTGCCGACTGACACCGTGAAACCCATCGCACCCGGCCACGTAGTCGCAATCAATGCGGTGCTCGCCGCCATCCACCTGATAAGTTACGTAAGGCGCGTCCCCTTTTGCATCGTGAATTTCGACATTCTCGACGTTGAACACAAGGTTACCACCCTCGGCTTCACGCGCATCATACAGATCGCGGGTCAATTCGGTTTGCCCATAGACCAACACATCGGTGCCGGTGTGTTCATGAAAGGACACACCGAATTCTTCCTCTCCATAGGCAATGACGGTGCCGTCGTGTTTGAATCCCTCGGCGTCCATACGCGCGCCGACACCTGCCTCTCGCATCAAGTCGGTAAACCCAACTTCAAGGATGCCTGCACGGATGCGGCCAAGCACGTAGTCCCGTGTCTTGCGCTCCAGAACGATTGTGTCGATGCCCTTGCGATGCAGCAGTTGAGACAGAAGCAAGCCAGACGGGCCGCCGCCGATGATACAAACTTGAGTGCGCATGGAAATTCCTCCTGACGGCAATTTGAATTATTGAAACCTAGATGTAAAATGAGTATTTTTGCATTTAACTTTCTGTTTTTGGAAATCATCTGATGATTGATCGACGTATCAAGTTCCGTCACATTCAGTGTTTTGTTGAGATCGTCCGCCACAAGAGCATGAAGCGAGCGGCAGAGCATCTCTTTCTGACGCAACCGTCTATCTCCAAGACCCTCAAAGAACTGGAAGACATCATCGGCTCAGAGCTCTTGGTGCGCAATCGTGGTGGCATTTCACTGACCCGTCAGGGAGAAGTCTTTCTGCATTTTTCTGAAATGAGCGTCGCTGCGCTGCAACAAGGGTTGGACGGCGTTGAGCAGATTGGCAAAGACGGCAAGGTCACCCTTTCGGTCGGCGCCTTGCCCAGTGTCGCAGCCCGCCTTATGCCAGATGTCGCACAGGAATTTGCCGCCCTCGCTCCGGGTATCACGTTGCACATCGTGGACGGACCACACGGATATCTAATCGATCTTCTGCGCCATGGCAGCCTTGATCTGGTGATCGGTCGCTTGGGGCAACCCGACATGATGAAGGGCGTTTCCTTCACCCAGCTTTACGATGAATATGTCGAATTTGTCGTCCGCAAAGGTCATCCCATGGAAGGCAACACTGATATGCGGCGCATCAGCGATTGGCCCGTTGTTTTTCCGCCTGAAGCGTCGGCAATCAGACCCTTGGTGGAACGTGTTCTCATTGCGCATGGCGTGGGCGAGTTAGAAACTCGGATTGAAACCGTATCCGGCGCGTTCGGGCGCAACTATGCGCGCGACCACGATGCGGTCTGGATCATCTCGACGGGTGTGATTGACAAAGAGGTCACAGATGGCACGTTGGTGAGGCTACCGTTTGACACATCGCTTACCAAAGGGCCGGTTGGGCTGATGGCGCGCCCCGACAACCAGCCGTCTCCCGCCGAACATGTGTTTCGCATTGCGGTCAACACAGTGATCAAACGTCTGAACGTCTAGCGCGGGCCCAAACCCATGGTGCCTCCTCATGGCGTCCGTTTTCTCGATCCGAAAGCCGTCTCTCTGTTCGCGCCGCCCGGATAAAGTCCGTTATCCACGCCATCTCAATTGACCGTCTCTACGGACCGTGTAAACCTGCCCGTTCTCGTTCACTCTGTGCCTGTGAGGCGCCCCAATTGAAAGCTCACGCCATGATCCTTTGCTGCGGCGAAGCCCTGATCGACATGATCCCGACTGCCACAACACAAGGCCAAACGGCCTTTGTTCCACATAGTGGCGGCTCGGTTTTTAACACGGCCATCGCATTGGGGCGTTTGAATGTGCCAACCGGCTTTCTTAGCGGTGTCAGCACCGACACCTTTGGGCAACAGCTCTGCGCTGATCTGGCTGCCAGCAACGTGTCCTCCGAGCATCTGATCCGAAGCGACAAGTTGACAACTCTGGCAATTGTCCACCTCAAGGATGGCAGTGCGACGTATTCCTTCTACGACGACAACTCTGCCGGCCGAATGATTTCACCCAAAGAATTGCCACAGCTTTCAAGCGACGTTCAGGCGCTATACTTTGGCGGCATCAGCCTCGCGGCAGAGCCAGCCGCGGACACATATGCAAGCTTGTTAGCCCGGGAAGGTCAAAACCGGTTGGTGATGCTTGATCCAAATATTCGCCCCGATTTCATCAAAGACGAAGCTCGATATCGTGACCGTTTGACCGCAATGTTTAAGCACACCGACATTGTAAAAACGTCTGATGAAGACCTCGATTGGCTGATCCCCGATCAGCCCGATCTGGACACACAGGTCGCAGCACTTCTGTCCAAAGGTCCCAAGGTTGTCATTGTCACGAAGGGCGCTGAAGGTGCGACGGCTTTTACCCGGCATGGAAAAACCAGCGTACCGGCGCCGTCTGTTGACGTGTGCGACACTGTTGGAGCCGGTGACACGTTTAATGCCGGTTTCTTGGCAGGCTTGGCAGACCTGGGATCCCTGACGCCCGACGAAGACAGGCTGACATCGCAGGACTGTCTCGTACCGGCGCTGGCCTTTGGTGCGGCAGTCGCAGCCCACACCGTCAGCCGCGCTGGGGCAAACCCGCCTTGGCGCCACGAGATGTCCTAACCTCCCGCCTCAGGCCGCGTCCGAACGTTTCGCTTTGACGCCTTGAAAGGCCGCAATCCAGGAAAGGAATTCTGTTTTTCGGATCGGCTTTGTCAAAAAGTCGTCCATGCCGGCCTGCAAACAAGCCTGCTTCTCCTCATCAAACGCGTGCGCTGTCAGAGCTACAATTCTAGGCTGCGGCATTGCCAGCTTTCGTATCTCCTGCGTGGCCTCGATCCCGCCCATGCGCGGCATCGACATATCCATGAACACAAGATCGAACCCGCCATTCGCAGCTTTTTCCAATCCGTCCAAGCCGTCCACGGCATACGCGACCTCAACAGGTTGATCTTTCAGGTATTTACTCAACAGAAAGCGATTGGTTTTGTTGTCCTCGACGATCAATATTGAAAGCCCGCTGTCCAACCTGATCTGCCCTTCATTCTCCGATGTTTGGATCGTCGGCAGCGGTGCCTCCGTTGTCCGCTCGACCAATTCTACAGGAACCCGAACAGCAAAAGTCGACCCAGCGCCAAGTTCCGAAATCACACTGATCTCGCCGCCCATGGCCTCCACGATGTGGCTTGAGATCGACAATCCAAGACCGCTGCCACCGAACCGGCGCGTCGTTGACTCTTCGGCCTGTGTGAAATGATCAAATATCCGATCCAGCTTGTCTTGCGCGATTCCGATCCCGGTGTCCTGCACCTCAAAACACATCCCACCTTGCGAATCCGCAAACAACCGCAGCGACACGCCACCCGTTTCGGTGAATTTGATCGCATTTCCGATAATGTTCGTTGCCACTTGCCGGATTCGCCCGTCGTCTGCCCACACCCTGTCCGGTAGATCGGGCGATACGATTAGATCGAACGTCAGGTCCTTTGCGCGTGCCATAGGGGTTAGCAAATCCACTGTTTCCCGAAAACAAGCCTCCGGCGAAAAGGCCACGGGGTGCATTTCCATGCGGCCGGCATCCAATTTCGACAAATCGAGAATGTCATTGATAATTGCCATCAAAGACAATGAAGAACCGCGAATGGTATCCGCAAATCTGCGTTGTTCATCGTCCAGTTCAGTCTCTGCCAGCAAATCCGCCATGCCCATCACGCCGCTTAACGGCGTGCGGATTTCATGACTCATATTGGCGAGAAACTCTGCCTTCGCTTTGGCCCCGGCCTCAGCCAACGCCCGCGCTTCATCCCTTTCACGCGCGAACTTCCGCGCCTCTGTCACATCGCGCTCGATGGTCACAAAGAACTCAATCTCTCCATCTTCATCGCGGATCGGAAACAGGTTCACATCTACCCAAAACGGGGTGGAATCCTTGTGCAAGCTTTGCACTTCACCGCGAAATGGCACCCCTTCCTTTACCGCGCGATCTATCGAATCATCTGCAAGCAACTCCGGGACGTTCTGGGTTAGCAATTCGGCGACGCTCTGACCGATCGCCTCCTTGGACGTATACCCTGTGCCACGCTCAAACGCTTCGTTCACCCAAACAATGCGACGCTGTGTATCGGTGATGATAACCGTGTCGTTTGCTTTTTGTGTCACCTGAGACAGACGCCGCATTTCCGCTTGCTGGCGCGCCATATGTGCGTTCGCCAACTTCAAATCTTCCCGACTGCGCAACAGCGCGCGGTTGATATTATGGTTAATCACACCCGCCTTTGAAAACGTATAGAGCATGTAGATCATGCACCCCAGCAACATCACTGTGGCCGGATTTGTAAAGGTGTCGAGCTCCCAAGTTCCGGACAAAGCCCGTTCAACCAAAAGCATCACGCCCGGCGTTATGCCGTGAATCGTCAGACGGGCTGCTCCGACAGCAAGGTTTTGCGGCAACACCATTGCAGCGTTTACCGCACCCAACCCGAGACACCCAATCACAAATATGACGTCAGGGTTTTCAACGGTAAAAAAGTATAAGGCCGGCGCAAGGGCAAATCCAACCCCTTGAGCAACCCCTCCGATCAAAGCGATCTTTTGCGCTTTGCGCACTTGCCCAGCCAGCGACAATGGGTGTGCGTAGCGCGCCAACAGAAACACATCCAGAAGGTCGGATACCACCAACAAAGCAAATGCGGCGAGGCTCAACGGAAGCCCAATCGCGCTATAGGCCACTACACAACCAAAGACGTACAGAAACATACGCACTCGAGTGCGTTTCACCCTGTCCTTGACATAGTCGTCCAGTCGTTCCTTTTCGCGCCGTGTTGCAGCAATGGCATCTTGAACGGAACGCGGGGCGCCATCTGAGGAAATCTGAGAGCTCATGTCGGTCTAAGTCGCTTGTGCGTTGCGGGTACTCAGAATGTTGTGACTCTCGGCGGGTTTACATTTGGTTCACAGCCGACAAAAATCATCCGGTCAAAGTGCTTCAAATGCCCCTAATTTTCACTTCTAAGATCTTCTTCAAGCCGTCAACTGACGCAAAATGTCGGCTCCGACACACAGGTTGACCGTTTAAAATTCCTGATTGAGAGCGTCCGCCGCAGGGATTTCACGCTCCCGACGCGCAATATAGTCCAAAAGCGCGTCATTGACGCCCGAATCCAGCCTCGGCTCTTCATACGCTTGCAACAACTGTCGCGCGCGTCCAAGCGCGCGTTCGGTGATCTCAACGCCCCCTTCGGCCTGCCACTGTTCGATCGAATTGTTATCAAACAGTTCCGGCATAAAGAACGCGCTCTGGAAATTGTCCTGTGTATGCGGATGGCCCAGATAATGTCCTCCTGGCCCAACATCCGGCACCGCGGCCAGCGCCTCGTCAAAATCGTCCCACTTCACACCCTCAGCCATGCGGTAGGCCATAGCGCATTGCTCAGCGTCCACGATGAATTTTGCCACTGAACAATGCATACCTGCCTCATTCCAGCCGGCGCTGTGCCAGATGTAATTCGCCCCCGCATGCATCACAGAACTTAGCGTTGTGGCGCTTTCATATCCCGCTTGCGCATCAAAAGTTTTGGCCCCACCCAACGTGTTCGATGTCCGCCACGGAACGCCATAATACCGCGCCATTTGACCAATCATAAAGTTCATCAGGCTGATTTCCGGCGTCCCCGCCATCGGCGCGCCACTCTTCATACTGACTGTCGACAAATAATGCCCATAGATCGCCGGACATCCCTCGCGAATGACCTGCGTATAGGCCAGCGCGCTCAGCGCTTCGGCATTGAGCTGCGCAACCGAGGCCGCAACGCTTGCGGGCGTATTTGCCCCGCCCAACACAAAAGGCGAACACAACACAGGTTGATTGCGCCGACAAAACGCCCGCATCGCGCCCAACATGGTTTCATCCCACACCAACGGGCTATTGCCGTTGCAATTGCCGGTCGTCACCGCGTTCTCTTCGATGAAGTCCTCACCAAAAAGGATCGCGCACATGTCCAACACATCCTCGGCGTTCTTTGGACTCGTCGTCATACCCATGAACATCTTGTCGGAAAACTTCATCGACGAATAAGTGATGCGCAGATGTCTCTGGCTGATTGGATGATCGTACGGCTCCACAATATGATGCGCGGAACTGTGCAGCGCTGGCATCATGTGGCTCAGCTTGTGAAACATCGCCAAATCATCAAGCATTGGATTACGCCGCACATCATCAAGATCACGCAAAAACGGCGCTCCGGTCATCGGCACAAATACCGATTTATTGCCACCCAAGTCCACATTGTTGGCCGGATTGCGCGCGTGATAGGTGAACGTCGCAGGGATCGTCGCAATCAACTCGCGCACCAAACCGCGATCCAGATACACGGTGTCCCCGACAACCTTGGCGCCAGCCTTTCGCCAATCCGCAAGTGCGATGTCATCGCGAAACACGACACCGACATTTTCCAGAATATCCATCGAGGCCGCGTCAATCCGTTCCACCTGCGATCCGTCCATAACCTCGCAAACCGGGAGCCGATTGGTCAGCCCTGGCAACATAGTGAAATCAAAAGCGGTCCGCGCAGCACGACGGGCGCTCCGTCCGCCAGACCGGCGACGTGTGTCCAAAGCCATTTGGCCTCTCCTTCAACGTAAGTGTGTTAATGGGAGGCTATCGGCCAAAGCGGCATGTGTTTTCCCTGTTTACGAACTGGGGATGCAAGAAACGACATCGCCCCGAAAGGCGTTACAAACAAAAACGGGCCTCGAAAGGCCCGCCTCCTATTCATGGCAATGCGCCCGATCAGAAGATAAAATCGTTTGCGCCCAGATCAGAAAGGTCAACGCCAACCAGCGTCACTGTGTTGCCGACGCTCGTTTCGATCACCACATTACCACCTGCGTCAGACAGAATGTGGTTGGACAGCAAGTCGGTGAAGTCAGTGATCTCTGATACGGCAGAGAAGTCGATGTCTTCGTTGCCGTTGGCGGCGTTGAAGTCGGTGATCGTGTCGTCACCGTGGCCATCCGCAAAGACAAATGTGTCCGCGTTGCTTCCGCCAGTTAGCACGTCGTCACCGACGCCGCCTTCCAACGTGTCATAACCGCCACCACCGTAAAGCGTGTCATTGTCACCACCGCCACGAAGCAAGTCATTTCCGGCCTCACCCCAGGCTTTGTCGTCACCAGCGCCACCTGTGAAGGTGTCGTTTCCGGTGCCGCCCCAGAAACGGTCGTGGCCATTGCCGCCTTCTCCGCTGTCCTCGCCCGCGCCGCCGAACAAACGGTCCTGACCGCCACCGCCCAAAAGCAAGTCATTGCCATCCCGACCCAGCAGCGTGTCGGCATATGTGCCGCCGTCGAGGCGGTCGTCGCCGTCTCCGCCATCCAGATAGTCGCTGAGATTGCCGCCAATCAACGTGTCATTGCCCGTGTCGCCATAGAGCCTGTCGTTGCCGCCATTGCCGCGTAGCAGATCGTTGCCCGTGCCGCCAAACAATATGTCTTCGCCAAAATCACCAAACAAGGTGTCCCTGCCATTGCCGCCAAGCAGCCGGTCGTTGTCAGATCCGCCTTCCAGACGGTCAGCATCAGCACCGCCAATCAGCGTGTCGTTGCCAACACCGCCCAGCAAAGTGTCCTCGCCGGCATTACCCAGCAAGCTGTCGCGGCCATTGAGGCCACGGATAAAGTCGTTGCCTGCTAGCCCATCGATGGTGTCCGGGTCGGAAGTGCCTTCGATGGTGTCATCTCCAGTCGTGGGATCTGACGTTTGCCCCAACAACTCGGCAACGGTCAGCGTACCATCTGAGAACTGGAAATATTCGACGTTGTGATACACGTCTGTGCCGTATGAAGAAACGATCTGAACCGAGCCGTTCCCCAAATCCGTCACCGACGCGCCGTTACGTGTGATGTCGAGCACAGCCGTATCGTTGCCGGTACCCCCATCGATCAAGTCGTTGCCATAACCGCCATCGATCGTGTCATCACCCTCGTCGCCATAAAGAGTGTCGTTGCCGCCTCGTCCGAAGAAAGTGTCGTTGCCGGCAAAACCACGCCATTGGTCTGCATCTTGGCTCATGGTGAATTCATCATCAGACCCAAGAATGCCGGCGAAGATGGCCATATCGTCCGCGCTCGACAATGTCTGCATCGCAGAATAAAACGCGGCGGCGTCCAACTCGATTCCGAAGAAGCCCCACTCAACCCCGTTCGGACCGAACTCGGTCAAAATCGAGGCCGTGCCGGAAGGCTGACCGCCGGACAAGCTTAGGCTGTCTCCATCAAGCGTTAAGTCGTACAGAATCGGATGGTATTCTTCGCCGTCGAAGTACCAGCCGTCTTCCCAAGCCAAAATGATTGCATCAACGATGACATGCCCTTCGAGCGTATAATTGATGTTGTCCTCTAATACCGGGCCGCTGTCGCGATCTGCCCAAAACATGTACAGGCTGTAGAAAGAGTTAATGTTGAAGCCGATGTCCGTGAAAAATGTGGCCATTGCTGCGTTCCCTCGTAGTGTTTTCCCAGTTTTTGGCTAAAATGGGAGAGGAATTCTGTAAAGTTTCTTTTAGCGAATGGTAAATTTTTTTATCGTTTAAAATTATAGTGATAATCTAAAAACTCGCGATGCAAATGGGCAGCGAAACCTCATATTCGCCCAATATTCAGGCATAATAATCAGACCGAACAAAACCGCCAATTTCAACCGCCAATTCTTACCACCCTAGGTCTCCAAAAATTACACGATATTGATTTTCCAGGCCTGTCGCGAAGAATTCGCAGTGCGAATTGAACCCCTTAAATTGGCAGCCAGTGTGTTCTCAGAGGCACAATTCAAGTACAAAATACCGACGCCTAATTTTATCTCTCGGAATTTTGGAATTGGGCCGCAATTCAGCGCACGCCTGAACGGAATTCTTTAAAGGGCAATTTGTCGTCAGAACTGGTGTCGCACCCGACGCGATATTCGCCACAGACACTGCGCTAAAATTTGCACATGTCCCGCTTGATCAAGTGTTCACTCCCCAACAAACGGGGCCAAGGCCTCAATACTGTCCATCCAATAACGGAAGAAAAGCAGTTGGCCGGCGTCCTCGTAGACACGGAACTCTATCCAGTCGTAGTCGCGCTGGAACTCTTCCAACGTTTCCTGCGGCACCATCGGATCCTGAAGGCCATTCATGAAGGTGATGGGGATCTGGTTGCGCAAAGATTCTAGGTCGTCACGCCAGTCGCCAAACATGCCACCCGTGAGGATGCGTGAAAACGCCTCGTGAGCCGAATGTTCCTTGGAAAGCGACACCTCGGAACCAACCGCCAAGGCTTCAAACACCTCAGGGATTTCAAATGTTGCGACATCGGCCTCCGAGGCGCCATAAACTGCATTCAAAAACCCGTGTTTGCCGATCCGGCGGGCCAGAAAGAATCCGGACTTCACCATGAACGGCAAAAGATGCGGCGTGTATTTCGCGCCGGCCATAATAAACCGATGCCATTTGTCCATCCTCTCGTACGCTTCGCGATCTCTCAACGGCAACGCTCCGGCTGTGCAAACAAGCGCTGTAAATCTGTCAGGGAAGTGCCGTGCAAATTGCACCGCGTAATAGGATTCCGCCGCCAGCGTCAGCAACGGACAGCGCTTCACGCCTTCGGCGTCAAGGATCGCGACAACATCTTCAAGCATTACCTGATCATAGTTTTGGCTTCGGGGCAGCGGATCGGAAAACCCGTATCCCGCACGTATAGGAACAATGATCCGCCATCCGCGTTTGCGTGCTTCAGCCTCTGCCGACGCAGGCCACCGCGTCAGACCATAGGTCAAAGGTAAATACAGAACCGCGGGACCCTGCGAAGCGCCTAAGACCAGATAGTCCAGCCGCCTTCCATCAGGGCGAGTCAGAGTCTGGAACTTCCGCGGCTCAAGGGAGGCCCCGCCACCGCTGGGCGGCTGCGAGGTATCTGACGCCGCCAAAGCCGGGCTCGCCATGTCCACCACCGACAACGCGAGACGGACAAGATCGACCTGAGACCGGGTTTCGGTCTTGGACATGATTGTCTTGATTTGCGACCGGATCGTGTCCACCGAGCGTCCGCGGCGCGCACCAATCTCCGCAAGGGAGCCACATTCAACCAACCCGCAAAGCACCTCAGCTTCGGCACGGGTCAGGTCAAACGCGTCGCGCAGAACCTCTTTTCCGTCAGCCGGGAAAAACAACTCGTTCGCGGCGGCCAGAACCATTGGCGTGCCTTCCGCCGTCTGGCATCTTTGCAATCGCAAGATCAGGAATTTTCGCTCTTCTTGCGCAGGAATGCGCAGGATGGCTGTCGACTCGCCCTTGCCGGACAAAAGCCCCGTCACTGCATTGCGCAGAACCGACGCTTCCGCGTCCATTTCGGTAAGCTGACGCATCGGGGCGCCCTCTGCGATCCCGAAAGCTGCCCGCGCCGCGGCATTGGCCGCTTTTACACGCATAGTTTCGTCCACCAAAAAGGCCGGCACACGATTGAAAGGCTTCAGGATTTGGTCAAGTTCATCATGTACATCAGAGTTTTCCACGTGATCCAGAAACCTGCTGGCCCTTTGGAAGTGACTCGTGATGACATGGTCGTCCATCAAGTGCGGCGACGCAAAATCCGCATCGCTTCGCAGCGGTCCCATTGCGTCTTCCCAAAGATCAAGAAGTGCTTCGTACCGGGTTGGGTCTAGCGCCACATCATACAGTCGCTCGATCGCTGCATCCCAGGTTTGCTCGGGCAAAGAAGAGCGCGGCTTCTTCGTCTCTAGGCCATGACCATCCGCCATTAAATTTCACAATCAGCTAAGAATTCAAATACAAAAAGTCTGAGGAATAATTTTCTCACAGTCACCATTTTCTAAGGTGGATCAAGTCATAATTTCTCTACTTGAAGTCTTCAAAAGACACCTAAAAGCGCCGCGAAAAATTCTGCCGGCGGAAGGGCTCTTTTACGTGAAAATTTCTACCGCCGACATGTCTATCCCCACTGCGGGCCGCTCCTCATAAGAAACTCACCGCGACGCGCAAGCCTCTCTCACGTCCAGTCGGACTGTAGGAGCAATTTGGAAAAATCTTCCAACACCTTTGGAAACCGCGCGCGCTGACTAATGAGCAACGACACGGTCCGCCTGTCATTCAATCCATCAATCGCACGAAAGTTTAGCTTTCCTGACAAATTATAGGCCACACTTTTCGGCAGAATAGTGACCCAGTTGTTGGTCTGCGCCATGGCAATCAGCGAGTGTGTGTTGTGGACAGTCAGCTTGGCGTCGGCCAACGCGTTCCTAACGTCCGCCAAGTCTATGTGCCCGCAGAGCTTGTTACTCATAAACGGGTATTTGAACACCTCATGAAGGGTAGGAGGTGTTTGCTGAAGCGCCAACGGATGCTCAGCCCCACACAACAACCCGAATGTGTCCTCAAAAAGGGTGACGCATTCGACATCGTTTAACGATTGGTTGCCTGATGCAATTCCGATATCCGCTTTTCCGTTCAAAAGCGCCTCAGCGACCATGGCACTGTCCATGTCTCTCAATTCGACTTTAAGGTGCGGGTGCAAATCCATCAGTGACGCAATGGACCGGGGCAATGCCAACCCCGCTGCCGAAGGGATTGACGCCACCTTGAGCAAACCCTGCGGTGCATTGGCTGCATTTTCAATCGAGGTCACCGTATCGTCGAATTGCCGCAGCTGTACCTGCGCGAGACGAAAAACCTCCAAGCCCAGCGGCGTGAGCTTGTTTTTTCGATCAGTCTCAAAAAGCCGCGCGCCGAGA
Organism: Shimia sp. Alg240-R146; assembly: GCF_947331465.1. Taxonomy (GTDB): domain Bacteria; phylum Pseudomonadota; class Alphaproteobacteria; order Rhodobacterales; family Rhodobacteraceae; genus Shimia. The sequence goes on from NZ_CAMZOK010000003.1 coordinate 336,290, forward strand.
TGGGCCTCCAATTGCTTCAACGACATTGAAAGCGCCGATGGCGTGCGCCCTAGCCTTGCAGCCGCTTCTGACAAATTTCCTAACTGAGCGACGGTGCTAAAGCATCGCAACGTATCAATTTTCATCATGGCTTCAATTTTTCTGTAATTGAGTTCAGATATTTAAGTTTGACTGAGGTCGGGCAAGAAGTCCACGGTGACTCAACAATCTGAGGTCTTTGCGGCCTGCACTGGGGGAACACTGTATGTCGGATATCAATCGCAATTTTGTTGCTGGCGAATGGGCAAGCGGCGCGCAAGAAATCGAAAATCGCAACCCCTCAGACACCACCGATCTTATTGGTCTTTTTGCACAAGCCGATCTTGATCAGCTCGACGCGACGCTCGACCAAGCCTGCAAAGCACAGGCTGAATGGTCGGCCTATGGCATGGAACGCAAACAAGCGGTCCTGATGAACATCGGTAATGAATTGATGCAACGCGCCGAAGACCTCGGCCGCCTGCTTAGTCGCGAAGAAGGCAAACCACTTGCCGAGGGGCGCGGCGAGGTTTTTCGCGCCGGTCAGTTTTTCACCTACTACGCGGCCGAGTGTTTGCGCCAATTGGGTGAGAACGCGGACAGCGTACGCGACGGGGTCGAGATCGATGTGCGACGGGAACCCGTTGGTGTGGTCGCCGTTGTCTCTCCATGGAACTTCCCGACGGCGACGGCTTCTTGGAAAATTGCTCCCGCGCTGTGCTACGGAAATGCGGTGGTTTGGAAGCCTGCCAACATCACGCCCGCCTCCGCCGTTGCATTGACCGAAATCATTGCGCGACAAGACATTCCAAAGGGGCTGTTTTCTCTGGTGATGGGCGCTGGCAGCACCATTGGCCAACGTCTTGTTGAACACCCGTCTGTTGACGCCATTTCCTTTACCGGATCCGTTCCGGTCGGCAAGGGCATTGCCACGGCCGCCATTCAGAACCTCACCAAAGTTCAAATGGAAATGGGTTCCAAAAATGCGCTGGCGGTCATGGACGATGGCGATCTGGATCTTGCGGTTTCTGTCGCGCTTGGTGGGGCTTTTGGCGGCACTGGCCAAAAGTGCACGGCGTCCTCCCGCCTTGTCGTCCACGCCGCGGTCCACGACGCCTTCGTCGAAAAACTGGTGGCTGGGGCGCAAGCTATGAAAGTGGGGCATGCGCTGCACGACGGGACTCAAATTGGACCCGTGGTCAGCGCCCAACAATTCAAAGAAAACCTCGACTATGTTGCGTTGGGGCAGTCTGAAGGAGCAGAACTCGCCTGCGGGGGCGCGCGTTTGGATATGCCTCATGACGGGTTTTATATGTCCCCCGGCATCTTTTTGAACACCACCAACGACATGCGCATCAACCGCGAGGAAATGTTTGCACCGCTGGCAGCTGTGATCAAAGTCGACAGCTACGACCAAGCACTTGCGACGGTCAATGACACCAACTTCGGGCTCACATCCGGCATTGTGACGCGCGATCTTGCACGGGCGACTCATTTCAGGCGCAATGCCCGCACCGGCGTCGTGACGGTCAACCTTCCGACCGCTGGCACCGACTACCACGTGCCCTTTGGCGGACGCGGCGACAGTTCTTACGGCCCTCGCGAACAGGGCAAATCCGCGGCAGAGTTCTACACAACCGTAAAGACAGCCTACATCAGCGCCGGGGTGCCTGCCTGATGCGCATAGACGGTCTGCAATACGCCAATTGGTCCGAAAAAATATTTCACCAACTGCGCGAAGGCGGCGTGGACGCGATCCATGTGACCATCGCCTATCATGAGACCTTTCGCGAAACCGTCCTGAACTTTGAGCGCTGGAACCGCTGGTTTGAGCTGCACAGCGATCTGATCATGAAGGGCACAACCGCGCGGGATATCGACACGGCGCGCGCGACAGGCCGCACGGCGGTTTTCTTTGGATTTCAGAATCCCAGCCCGATGGAGGACGACATCGGCTTGATTGAGATCCTGCACACTTTGGGTGCGCGGTTCATGCAGCTGACCTACAACAACCAATCCCTGCTCGCGACGGGATGCTACGAGGACAGGGACACCGGCATCACCCGCATGGGCAAGCAAGTCATCAAAGAGATGAACCGCGTCGGTCTCGTAATCGACATGAGCCATTCAGCAGACCGCTCCACGATAGAAGCCGCCGATATGTCCGAGCGCCCCATCGCCATCACCCACGCCAATCTGTTTGAATGGTCGCCAGCCCTGCGCAACAAAAAGGACGATGTGATCCGCGCCGTGACCCAGAACGGCGGCATGCTGGGCTTTTCGCTTTACCCTCATCATCTCAAGGACAAATCCGCCTGCTCCCTTCAGAGCTTCTGCGAAATGATCGCCCGCGCGGCTGATGCCTACGGCGTCGCGCATTTGGGAATTGGATCGGATTTGTGCCAGGATCAGCCCGACAGCATCGTGGAATGGATGCGTACCGGGCGCTGGAGCAAGGAAATTGATTTTGGCGAAGGCTCCGCAGCTGCACCAGGATTTCCCGCAATGCCAAGCTGGTTTCAGGACAACAGGGACTTTGGCAATCTCGAAACCGGCTTGCGGGACGTTGGTATGAACAGCGAAGAGGTTGCCGCGGTAATGGGCGGCAACTGGTACCGCTTCTTTGACGAAAACTTCGGCCCGCAGGCGCCATGAGCAGCATCCGTCCACATATCACCAGACGCCCCCCGTCAAAGGTCATGCGGCTGGAACGGCTTGGCTCTCTGCACCAGTGCCGACTGAGTTTCATGCGGATTTTGATGCGGCGAATGGCCGAAGAGCACTGGCATTTCTCCCGTCCAGTGTTTGATATCGATGATACCGGCGTAGGGTGCGCCGTCTACACGGCCAAAGGCCCGAACCGCAGCTATTCCCTCGTTGCTTTTGCGCATGACCTTCCGGCCGAGATGCGCTCTGATCGCGTAATCGCCGAAGCCTGGGATGCGACATTTGCCATGTTTGACGGCGTTCCGACTGCTGGCGACATTGCTCGTCTAAAACAAAATGTCCCGCTGCAAGAAGCAGGCCGTATCTCCGAGAGTGAGCTGTCTCTGTCACGGGCCAACCGGTCTGTGCGCCTTTGGGAGCATGTCGTGTCGGCCTTAGCAGCCGGAAAACAACCCGACATGCACACCATCGAACAAGTCGGCTATTTAATGCGCACGACCGCCGTATACGGATCCGGAAAATTCGGCGCGGCTGACCGCGAAACAGTTTCTAAGCGAGCGGAATTGCACCCTCCCTTCCAAATTGAGATGTTGTCGGTCTATCTGACGCGAACCTTTGTGCGCGATCTGATTGAACACGCAGCCGAGGCCAAAGGGGGCACCAAAGCCGCAAAATTGGACACATCCCTCGCACGCGGTTTGGGGATAGGCAATTCCACCGGCTTGGGCATGGCACCTTTTGTGGTCAACCATCCGGTGCTGTTTAACAACTGGATCATGGCGCGGGAGGAAGCTATCTGCCGCGCACGTTCGGTGATATCGGCCAGCGACGAAGCCGTGCAAATCTTCTCTGACCGCCTCAAGCGCAGCGCGCTGTCCGTCTCTAAATGGGCCTCGGAACATCCAATCCAGATACAAAAGATTGACGCCCTACGTGATGATCTTCGTCGCCTCAATAAGCACGTTGAACAAATAGATTTTGCAAACGCGTATCCTTGGAATCAAATGATGATCTGGGCGGAGGTCAATCTAAGCTCAGAAGGCCAAGAGCTTTTGGCGTCGCTCATTCTGGAACCCTATCCGGAATTGGTTGATGGCCTCGCGGATTGCATGGCTGATGACGGCGCCGCGGTTTCCAGCATCGACGGCGCCATGCCGATTGGCGATGTGCGAAATCTCCTTGAGACATGCTTTGGCTGGGCGGCCGACCTTGACTGGCAGGATCCGAAAAACTGCGCGCGGGCTTGGTATGTGTCCGAAGAAAAGCTGGAACCACGTTTGGGCGAACGGTTCGAAGAACCGATTGCAGAATATGAGCAACCTTTGGCGCCGGCACGCGATGCCTCTCTTGCCATATCAGACCTCCAAGGCTGGGCGCCGACGGACACAGTCGCTGACTTTTTGCTCCGCCACCCCGAACATCGGCACACCGTGCGTCGCGCCCAACTCAGCCGGATCGCGCCCTACGGCGAAATTCGGGACAACACGATCTCCCACGACGTACTTCCAATCGACATGCTGCGCGCCAAGCTGTCGTTTTTTGGCGCCACCCACTTTGACCCACGCTCAGACCGTTGGGTTCGCATCTGCATGTTTGCGGGCGCCCCCTATCCCGAAGAGCTTTCGACGCTAAACGCGGACGATTGGGTGTATCCGGAAATGGCGCCATGAACATGTCCTTAAACGAGATCGAGGCCACTGCAAAAAAGGCCGCCCGCGGGGCTGGCCACACTTGGGGCATGGCCGAAGAAGCTGCCAAAGCGACGCGTTGGCTTTGCAGCCGTGGCATCGATGGATGTGGCAACCTTGCGCGGCTCCTCACCGCTGACGACGTTGAAACCGGAAGGTCTCTGACCCTTGAAACCGACACATTGCGATCAAAGGCCGGATCGTTATGCCCCCTGATCGCCGGCGCCTGCATCGCTGATCGGGCAGAGGTCCTTGGGTCGGTCGGCTGGAACTTTCAAAACGTGGCTAGCCCGATCATGCTGGTCCCGTTCGCTGCGCAAATAGCGGCGCGGACAGGGCAGCCCATTGCCTTGTCCGCATCGGATTTTTCAGCCGTGACAGACGGAGAGACCCTGACACTCAGCGGTGTATGGAAAGATCACGCGAACCGTCTCACCATCCAAATGACCAACGAAAAAGGGGCGTTCCCAAAAGTTTGCTCACGCGCCAACCCTGACAAGCGCGATTGGGAAACACTGCAATCATTGGCGCACCGAACATACGCACCTGCAACCGAAGCGTCGCGCCTCAAAGGTGCCGGAGCGGGGACAACTGACAACGACTAATCCGAGGAAATCATGATAGAAACCAAAACACTGAGCCTTGCCGAAATCGAAGATCTGAGCCTGCGCGCCCTCGTGGCCGCAGGGACGTCGGTTGAAAATGCAAGGCCATTGGCGGTGGCAACCGCAGCGACAGAGGCGGACGGAATTTCCAGCCACGGCCTTGCCTATATCCCGATCTATTGCGAGCACGTCCAATGTGGCAAAGTTGATGGCCAAGCCACGCCGCAGCTGCAGACCACAGCCCCATCGGTGATAACCGTCGATGCAGCCACAGGATTTGCTCACTCGGCCATTGGCTTGGGGTTTGATGCGTTAATCCCACTGGCGCGCAGTCAGGGTATCGCGGCGCTCGCGATCAAAAACAGCTACAATTGCGGCGTGCTTGGTTACCACACTCAACAACTCGCCAAAGCTGGTCTGCTTGGTCTTGGTTTCACCAACGCGCCTGCGTCGATTGCCCCCTCCGGCGGCTTCAAACCCGTCGTGGGAACCAACCCGTTCTCCGTTGCCGCCCCGGGCGAAGGCGGCGAACCCGCCGTATTGATTGATCAAAGCGCCAGCACCATCGCCAAAAGCGAGGTCATGAAACACGCCCGTGAAGGCAAACCCATTCCTGTGGGCTGGGCGCTGGATAGTGAAGGGCAGCCAACAACAGATCCGGCTGTTGGTCTCAAAGGCTCGATGGCGCCCTCTGGTGGCTACAAGGGTGTTGGCACGGCCTTGTTGGTTGAACTCATGGCAGTGGCCCTGACAGGCGCAACTTTGGGCATAGATGCCTCGCCGTTTTCCGGCACTGCAGGCGGTCCACCACGCACCGGGCAATTCTTCATCGCCATTGATCCAAAGGCCACATCAGGCGGCGAATTTGCGGCTTTGGTTTCCCGGCTTACGGACACAATTCACGCCCAAGACGGCGCAAGGCTTCCGGGCGATGGTCGCAACAAAAACCGCCTTCAGGCCCGCATAGATGGCGTGCCGGTGAACGTGGCTACGCTGGAAAGGATTCAAAACATTATCGGCTGACCTCGTGGTGAGAGGACGCAGGAACAGGCCGTGGGAATTTGACATACAGGGAGGAAACGCATGTCAATCAAACCACCGTTTACAGAGGTCGAGGTCAAAAGGGCCGCGTCCGGATTTTACGAAGGGCACAGCGTGGAAATCGCGCTGTTTTCCAAGGCAATTCTCGTCGGACTGGTGCTTTGGGCACTTGTTTGGCCGGCAAATGCTAACGGCGTTCTTGGCAGCTTGAACTGGAAGCTGCTGGAAAACTTTAACACGTTCTACATCATCATTGTTGGCATCTTTGCCTTCTTTCTCGTGGTGCTCGCCATCCTGCCCCAAACCGGCAAACGCATTATGGGACGACCTGGTGAAGGCACCGAGTTCTCTAACTTTTCTTGGTTTTCCATGATGTTTGGTGCAGGTCTTGGCGTCGGCCTTATGGTGTTCGCCACGGCTGAACCGCTCGGACTATGGGGCTCAAACCCTGTTGTGGTTGCAGGTGACGTAGCTGGCAACACCGAGGAGGCGCTTCAGTCGGCATACCGATACACCTTTGCGCACTACGGCTTTCATGCCTGGGCGATCTATGTGGTGACCGGGTTGTCGCTCGCTTACTATGCCTACACCCGCGGCATGCCACTCACGATCCGCTCGGCGCTTACCCCGCTGTTCGGCTCACTTATGAACGGCGTCTTTGGGCATGTGGTTGACGTGCTGGGCGTGGTGGCCACCATCCTTGGCGTCTCGGTGACAATTGGATTTGGTGTGTCTCAGTTCATTGACGGCATGTATGCGATCACTGGCATGACATGGATGATGGACATGTCTGGCGACACACCGGCACCCGGCACCGTCGGCTTGATTTCCGGCCTTTTTGTCATCATGGCCTTGTCCATTGTGTCTGCAGTTTCCGGCGTTGGCAAAGGGGTGAAGTATCTTTCCAACCTCAATTTGGTAATGTCGCTGATCCTGTTGTTCACCTTTGTGGTTTTTGGCTCTTTCATGTTTGCCATGACCACCTATGCAACGGCTTTGGTCGACTATCTGCTGCACTTCGTCTCGCTGAGTTTCGGTGCATTTGGCCCGCAATCTGCCAGCGGGTTTGCTGCGGCTCTGCCAAGCGAGGCGGCTCCGTTCGCGGACGCGCTCCGCGGTGGTGCCACCAATGCTTGGGGCTCATTTGATGGTTTCAAATCCGGACTTGAAGGGGACGCCGCGGCGCTATCTGACAGCGTGTTGCAAGCCGCTTATGCAGCTGGCGAACCTGGCCGCCAATTTGGATGGCAAGCCGGATGGACCACCTTTTATTGGGCTTGGTGGATCGCCTTTTCACCGTTTGTTGGTTTGTTCCTGGCGCGTATTTCGCGCGGTCGCACCGTGCGAGAGTTCATTGTTGGCTGCATGTTTGCCCCGGCACTCGTCTGTTTTGCCTGGATGACCATTCTTGGCGGCACAGCGATTGATCTGGAACTCACCGGTGGCGCAGAAGGGGCCATCATTGGCGCGTCTAATACTGCCAAACTGTTTGTCACCTTGGGTGAAATGCTGTCTGGCGGGTTGCTCAGTGCGATCACCGTGATGTGCGTTGTGCTCATCATGACCTTCTTGGTGACCTCAGCGGACTCCGGCATTCTGGTCATGAACACGATCATGTCCGGTGGTGATCAGGAAGTCGGCAACAAACACAAGGTGGTTTGGGGTGTCATCCTGACAGCTGTGATCGGAACCCTGCTCATAGCAGGCAAGACCAATGGCGGCGCCGATCCAATGGAGGCCCTCAAGAGCGCCATGATCATAGGAGCTTTGCCTTTCACTATGGTGATGGGGTTGATGTGCATCTCTTTGGCCAAGGCTCTGTTCCGGGATGGACAAAGGGACCGTCTCCAAAACGCTGAGCCAGCGGCTGGCGAATAAAATGTACTGCGCCGAACGGAGCATATCGCTTCGTTCGGCTGCTTTGAAAAACCGCGTTCATAGCGATCCATTCCACCAAAAATTGTAGTACCTGCTTGGGCCATCCCTTTTGCAGCAACCCCCTGAGGTCAACGGAAAGGGCGTGTTTTGTATCGACGTCCGCCTCCCCGACTAGCGATCCGAATGGGCGGAAACACACCCAAAAATCAGGGTCAGGAAATACCGCCTTGCTGGAATCAGAACTATCCAACATCCTTAATGTGTATTTTAAGGCCGCCACTCGCGCCGCCATGTTTGCCGTTGTTTAGGATGTTTTATGACCGCCAAAAGCGCCATATTTGTCTCTCTTATGGGCCCACCAGCCATTCGGATAGACGGCGAGCGGCAACAGCTGGCGATTCATGGTCAAACCCGGGCGTTGTTTTACATGTTGTCAGCGCATGCAAACCGCGGCATCCGCCGCGCCCGGCTGGCAGAAGCTTTGTGGCCGGACACCACCGAGAAAAAGGCAAACTCAGCGCTAAACACTGCCGTGTGGCGGATCAACAAGGTGCTGATGCACTTTGAGGGCGCTTCTGTCACCACCCACGACGGCATCATCAAGCTGAACCTTCTGTCTCCAGCGGTGGTCGATGTCGTGGCGCTCGAAGCCGCGGTGGAAACGGCCGAGAAAAGTGATGGAACCAATACCGCAGCCCTCGAAAACCACCTCGCACAGATTGTGGGCACGTGCCGGGGGCCGTTCATGGACGGTCTGACCTGTGATTGGGCGTTGCCGCTGCGGGAAAAATATCACGAGGTCTGGGTGCAGGCACTGCACTACCTTATGGCCTTCGCGACCGCACGCTCTGAGTTTGGCAAGGCTTTGACTTGGGGCCGAGCGATCATCGCGGCGGATCCTTTTCGGGAAACCATCCAACGCGAAGTGATGCATCTGTATGCGCTCAATGGTCAGCGCGCCAAGGCGATCCAGCATTATCTGGCGCTGAAAAAGCTACTGAGGGATGAGTTGGACATTGCGCCCCTGCCGGAAACGGTTGCCCTCGCGGCAAAGCTTGCCGGACCGACACCCTGCGATCCGCGCTCTTTCCGTATCCAGACAGCACCCATCGGCTCGGCCCTGCACGCCGCAGTCTGATCTGACGAAACTGACCCACAAACTAGCCCTTGATTAGACCACCCGACGCGCGAGCAATGCTCCGGCGCCTCTTCACATCTGTCTGCCAGTCGCTCCTTCACCAAATCCATACGCCAGCATCTCGCCGGGCGCATTTCGCGTGCCTGATCCCTGCCAGTGATCAGCCTGTGATAGAACTGTGAGCCAAACGTGACCGACTGGTGTGTCAAACTCTGACCAAACGTGCCGCCTGCGTGATCCAATGGTGCCATGCGCACAAGCCGCCCAAAATCCCCCACCTCTACAGTCGGTTCATCGTCACTGGATTGAACCGCAGAGGTATTAATAAGGTGCTAAACCACGACCCGACATCCAAGCCGGACACAATGTCATTCGTTGTGCGCGTTTTCGCGCCCGAAGGCTGGTTGGCCCCCTCGCGGCGTGTGCGTGTGCAAGACGTCGCTCAGCAGCAGATCCAGTATTTCACATCCCTGTCGGAAGCGTTCGAGGCAATCCGCCAAGCGCTCAACGAAACGGAGGCGTCGGCATCGGCGCCCCCCAACCCGCATTAAAAGAGGTTTCTCATGATTAATCCGACCTATCCCGGGGTTTATGTGCGCGAAGAAAGCTCAGGCGCGCGCGCCGTCGCCGGTGTCCCCACATCCATCGCGGCCTTTGTCGGCATGACAGAACGCGGTCCCTTGAACGAACCCACGCAAGTCTTCAACCTGCAAGACTATGAACGTGTGTTCGGCTCAGGCCCGACCGGCGGACAGATGCTGCCACAGGTCAAACTGTTTTATGACAACGGCGGCGGTCAGGCCTATGTCACGCGCATTGCCAACAACGCCCAACAAGCGACCATCGAGGTGCGCGACGAAGCCGGCAATGCCGCACTTGAGTTCACCGCCAAGGGTCATGGCATTGCGGGCAACAAGATCCGGGTCGAGGTAACATACGATTCCATTTCACCCGAAAGCCTGTTCAACCTGCGGATCTACCAGCGCAACATGACCACAACAGGTGTGGTAACCGAAGACGACGTCGAAACGTTCACCAATCTGTCGATGGACCCGTCGCATCCAGCTTATGTGGAAACAGTCGTTGGCATTCAAAGTGCGCTTGTCAGCGTCGAAAACAGGGCCGCGGCTCCTGCACCAGGTGCAGACAGCACGCTCTACAGCGGGTTGATCTATCCCAATGCGCCAGCCGCCGCCATTGCGGTCGCTCACGCCCGTTTGGACTACGACGGGCAAGCCACCAAAACATTTAACCTTCAAATCCGGATAGATCAGGCGCCGCCAGTGACCTGCCCTGTCGCGTTGACCGATGGGGCCAATTTGACCGCGATCGGCAATGCGCTCACCGATGCACTAAACGATGCAACGGATCCCGGTGTGGTGTTCTCGGTCAGCTGGGACAACAACGCCGGCCAGAACCGCCGACAGATGGTCATAACCTGCGCGGATCACGCTTTTGAACTCTTGCCCGGCGTATCCGATGACCTAACCGCCGCGTTTATGCTGACTGAGGCTCAAGGCGCGCTCTATCTGGACCGCTACGCCGGTCTGCGTCCAGCGCCAAATGGTCTCGCTAGTCGCGTCAGCGCCGCACCTGGAAGTGGCGACCTTGACAGGCTTACCGATTTTTCAGTCCTCAACAAAACAGCCGTGACCCACATCGGCGCCACACATTCTGGCGACCTCGGTTTTGGAGATGGCGAGGCCGTGACCTATTCCACGGTTGGCGACATGCGCACCGGCACGGTTTACGTACCTGCGCCGCCTGACAGTGCCGAAGGGTCCATGCTGAATTTGCGCGAAAACCTACAATCATTGGCCACCGCGCTCAGTACGGTTTTGGGCACAGCGGCCGCGGTCTCCGTGCACGGCTTCCGTATCGTCATCCAAACCGCCTCCACCGGCTCTGATGCCGATGCCAACTTTGCGGTGCAAACCTCAAACGCGGATTTCACAAACCCGATCACGGCTCCTCTAGAGGCCGCCGGTCAGATATTGGACAGCACAGTCACCCTGTTCAACGTCAAAGCTTACACCCTTGGCACCGCCTCCGGTGCTGCGGGCGCTGGCGCATATCAGAACCGCGCCGGTGCAGCAGACGGCGATGACGGCACCGTGCCGACATTGCCAGACTACCGCGCTGCGTTTGCGCAGCTGCAAGAACAGGTTGATCTCTTCAACTTGATGGTTCTGCCGCGCTGTAACGACGGTATTGCCGAGCAATCCGACACCGACCGAAAGGCCGCCTTCAACGTCGGCAGCGCAATTTGCGCCAAAGAACGCGCCTTCCTATTGGTCGATCCCCCCGCCACCGATCCGGTCAACGCATGGAACTCGGTCACGGCCGCTCAAAACGGGGCAAATCTCCTGCGCGTCGGTCTGGAAACCAAGAGTTCCGCCGTCTACTGGCCCCGCCTCAAAATGGCCAACGGCACCTTTCAGGACCCGGGCGGCGCCATCGCAGGCCTAATGGCCCGCACCGACGGCACACGCGGTGTCTGGAAAGCCGCTGCAGGCGTCGAAGCCACAATCCGCGGCATCGCGGGTGTGGAATACCCCATGAGCGACGATCAGAACGGCGTTCTGAACCCGCTTGCGGTCAACGCCATCCGCCTCTTCCCGTCAGGCGTTCTCAGCTGGGGGGCGCGCTCTCTTGTTGGCTTCAACAGTTCGGGCGATCAGGACAACAAGTATTCCAACGTCGTGCGCACCAAAAACTTCATTCAGGAAAGCCTTTATCGCGGCCTCCGGTTTGCGGTGTTTGAATCCAACGCGGAACCCCTTTGGGCACAGATTCGGCTGGCGGCTGGTTCCTTCATGAACGGTCTCTACCGTCAAGGCGCTTTCAAAGGCGAAACAGCCTCGGATGCCTTCTACGTCATCTGCGACAAAACCACGACAACCCCGACAGACATCAATCTGGGCATCGTAAATGTCGTCGTTGCCTTTGCCCCTCTGAAACCCGCTGAATTTGTTGTGCTGACGGTCAAACAGATCGCTGGCCAAGCCCAATCATAACCGGAGGTCGTTATGGAATTCACAGTCAACTCAACCCGCATCGACCCCTACCGCAACTTCAAATTCCGCGTCGTTTGGGATGGTCAAGTCGTCGCTGGCGTCAGCAAAGTCAGCGGCCTGAAAGCCTCCCGTGAGGTGGTCAGCCACCGGCACGGCGGGGATCTGTCGACCAAACGCCACACCCCCGGTGTAACGTCATTTGAACCCATCACACTGGAACGCGGCCTCAGCCACGATCACGCCTTTGAAGACTGGGCCAACCTCGTCTACTCGACCGAAGGCGATGGCGGCGTAAGCCTCGCCAACTTCCGAAAAGACATCACAATCGATCTCTACAACCTGCAAGGCGTGAAGGTTCTAAGCTGGCAGGTCTTCCGCTGCTGGGTCAGCGAAATGACCGCTGTTCCGGAACTGGACGCCAACGGAAACGCAGTCGCCTTCGAAAGCATTGTCTTGCAAAACGAAGGCTTCATGCGGGATTCGGCGGTCGTGGAAGAGCTCGAGTTTTAAGGCCATTCCGCAATGAGCAGCCCCCACCACACAGCCCCGTGCGGCACGCACTTTCGCTTTCTGCCTCTCACAGGACGGCAGGAAGCCGACATTGCTGCGGCCTCCGGTGACACCGCGGCGCGGGCTTTGGGGTTGCTGTCCGCGCTGCTCGCAGGCGCTTGGCGCAAGGGCGAGCCAGTTACTTTGCAAGACCTGACCCTTGCGGAGTACGATGTGGCCCTGTCCGGCCTCTATCAATATCTGTACCAACCAACAGTCTTGTGCGAGGCGCGGTGCAGAGATTGCGAAGAACCGTTTGAGTTCAGCTTAAACTTACCGGATCTGCAATCTGCAGCTTGGGCCAATACCTCAAACTTTGAAGGTCAACACTGGGACAGCCTGTCCACCCCATCCGGCCGCGTTATCCGCCTGCCACGGGTCAAAGACCTCTCGACCCTGCAACATGCAACCGCACAGGAATGGGCCAAAGCCTGTGTGATCGAAGGCGACACGAATTTTGAGGCTGTTCAGGCCGATCTTGCACAGGCAGGGCCCCTGCTCAGTAAGGACATAAAAACCACCTGCCCCGAATGCGAAGCGGCCAATACAGTGCGGTTTGATGTGGCCCGCTATCTGGTTGAGTCAATCGAGGGGGAGACTGCTTTTCTTTGGCGCGAAGTCCACCTGATCGCCAAGACCTACCATTGGGCGCTGGCAGACATTCTTGATCTGCCAAGGTCCGCGCGACGGGATATGGCCGCGCTTATCGTGGCCGAACGTCCACGTGTGAGGGCCGCATCATGAGCGGATACATCCAAAGGCTACTGGATCGCGGCGCCGGCGTTAGCACGGCCCCTCAATCACCGACATCTCTGTCCCGCTCCGGCTCCCCCTTGGCCGATCATGATCAACGCCTGCACACGCCATCCTTTCGCGGTCTCGGCGGCGCATTTGACGTACCCGCCGCACCATTGTTGGACCCACGGACCGAACCCCCGCTTTCGTCGCAGACACCCACAACGGTGGACATGCCGTCACCACATCCCACAGCCCCCCAATCACGCTCGAAAAACCCAAACACCCCGCATCCTCCCTTTGCGGCGCCGATACCTGCTCAAGCCGAAGCGGCCCCAACCACCCAGATGCCGCCTTTTGATCCAATCGCCGCGCTCCGCGCACAGCCTTTGGACGCGCCTCAACCCTTGTCGGAGTCCCCGCCTCCTCACGACCTCCCGCCCACCGCATCTGCAACGCCGCCCACCGCGAGAGCGGAGCCTTTGCCTAAACCCACCTCGGAGCGGAACACCTCAAACGCGCGAACGTCGTCGCTGGCTGCGCCCGATATTGCTGCGCGAACCGCCCCCGTCACAGCACAAGCGTCGCCGCCGCCCACGTCTTATCCAACAGAAACGCCCCCCATAACGCCAAGCTTCTGGCCCACGGAGGGCGACTTGGAGCCATCTGCCGCGCCGCAGCCCTCACCTTTGCCTCAAGATGTCTCGCCGCCACGTTCCGAATTGGACGTCGCACCGGACCCAACGATCACAGCCCGCCCTCCCACAGCTGTTTCGCCAGTGACCGAAGCCGACCAAGCCACCCTGACGGCACAGGAAACGTCGGAACCCAGGATTGTGGAAAAAACCATAGAACGGGTGATCGAAAAACCTGCGGCGTCGCCCGCAGACTCCCCGTCCCCTGCCCAGCGCAAACCAATAACCGCCGCCAGCGCCTCCAAAATCGGCGACCTGCCCGTGCGTCGCCGTGTGCACAGCGTTTTTGGTATTCGGAGGGCGTGAGATGATCCAGACATCCATATTTGACGTGACAACCGCTCTGCGCAATCTGGTCTGGTTCAACATCCGGCGCATGTACGGTTTTGCCGAAAACGAAATCCACGTGACACTTTTGCCGCCCGAAGATGTGGCCGCCGACACCGTGCCCACGATCAATCTGCACCTCTATCATGTGTCTGAGGACGTGCATCACCGCAATGCCGTTGGCTACGACACGGTCATGCCACCGATTTCGGGGCAACCCATGGCGCTTCGGTTGTTTTACATCCTCACCCCGCATCAGGACGCCAACGGCTTGCCCAACCCGCAAGGAAAACAGGAATTTCTCAGCGCCGCCATGAAGACCCTGCACGATTTTCCGGTGATCGACCCGGGCCTGTCTGTGCAGGTCGTGGGCGGCGGACCAAACTTGCCGGTGATGCCCGCAAATCTTGCGGCCAGCGGCCACCGCATCGAAATCGCCATGCGCAATCTAGAACCCGAGGACAACATCAACTTCTGGTCCACCGAAGACCAGAAAACACCGCGCTTGTCTGCCTATTACGAAGTTCGCGCCGCCTTTCTGCCTCCGGAAATGCCGACCACCACCAATGGCACCGTGTTTGACGTGGGCCTATACGTCAGCAGCGCGTCGGTGGCCAAACTGTCCAACTCGCGCGCTGTGCTTCGCTTCGACATGCCCGCCGAAACAGGCATGGGCGCGCAGGCGCTGGATGTTGTTCCCGCACGCGCCGTGCTCTGGGCAGCCCCCAACCCGGCGCAAGAGCGCGTCTATCTCACCGGAGACAACCTCACTGCAGGTGATCTGCAACGCCTGACCCTTTCTCAAAATGGCCAGACACATGCACTTGATCCGGCGCTCAACCCCAACTGGGACGCGCAATTTGCAACCAACGAAATCAGCTTCATACCGCAAACCGTATTGACCACCTCCGACGGCGGCGTGATCACAGCCGTGCCAATCACTGCCGGACGGATCGAACTTGGGCTTGAGATCGTCGCTTACCGTTTCCAAGGCACGACGCGGCTCGAAAGCACTTATGAGGCCGGCAAAGTCGCAATTCAGTTGGGCGCGCGGATCATTGACCATACTGCCCCTGCTGCGGACGTGTATCGCGTCAACCTCGAGGCCGCGACCGATCTCACAGCGGCAGACCTCCTGCTGGCGCTCGATGGTCAGTACTACATCGAGGACACCGTCAATCTGCAACCGGCTGATCCGGGCACATATGTGCGTCAGACCGACCACATTTTTGTGCGCCCCCATCTTCCTGCCCCGCTAACAGGCGCACACGCCTTTCAGCTGTTCGTGAATGGCGCCGAAAGTCAGCCCTTCTGGATCGAGGCCGGCCCATGAGCACGCATTTTCAAACCGACGCCCATTGGGCAGCAGCCGTCGTTCGCACCCGCCTCGACGCCCGCGCTGCCTTTCTCGCCAGCAATCCGGCCATCGATACGCCAGAGGCCGAACGCGCCTTTATCGGTTCAATCGTCTGCCCGCCCGCGCCGAAGACAGGAATGCGCGCCACCTTGCTCACGCGCTTTGGCCTTGATGCGTCTGAAACCGCACTGCTGGACCTCGCGATTGCCACGCGCTTCGATCCCTCCCTTGAATCCCGGATAGCCGAGATACAGGGCAAACCGTGGCGGCCACAGCCTACGGAAGCCCTTGCGCGCCGGCTCTTTGATCTGCCTGACGGAGAAATCGCGCGACCCACCAGCCCGCTGATGCGGTGGCACATGGTGCACGCAATTCTGGATCCATCCGGCGCGGCGCCAAGCTATGCCGCAGACCCAAGGATCGCCGATTATTACGCCGGTAAAGCCAGCCTGAGCGAAGCCATGGTGGGCAAAGCCCGCCCAATGGAGCACGCCGAAATCTCACCTGACTGGGATCTCACCACATGGCTCAAAGATGTCACAAACCTACGCGCCAACTGTGACGCCCTGCGCCTTGTGTTGCTGGGCGGCACGGGAACTGACGGGATGATGGCAGCCCAATCGCTTCTGGAAGCGCTGCAATTGGACGGCTTGGCGCTGGGCGATGTCCCAGTCTGGCAGGCCCAGCGGTTCGGATTTCTGACCGCGATGGTACCGGTCTGGACAACCGAGCCACGCGACTGGACCTGTCCCGGTGGATTTGTGCCGTTGCAACTGATCATCACGGACACGGCCCCCGCGGCAATCAACGGCGTCACCGACCTGATATTACCTCCGCCGCAGATGACCCCACAACTACGATTGTCGTACTGGCACGCGCTGACCGGCCAATCCGACTTGCCCCAAGTTCTGCACAGCGCCAGCGCGCAGCAATTGCGCAACTGGGCCACCCGCCTGCGCACCGATGGCACGCTCATTCAGGATACCGGTCTCGCCCGGCACGACCTTGACGAAGTGGGCGAAGTCCGCACCGCCAAAGTCACATGGGATGACATGGTGCTTGAGCCGCGCGTGATCTCCTTGTTGCAAGTTTTCTCACAGGAGGCCGAGCAGCGCACCGCGCTTTTGACCAACGCCGAAATACACCGTCTCTTTGCCCGCGACGCCGCCCCGCGCGCCTTGTTTTCCGGCCCGCCCGGCGTTGGCAAAACCATGGCTGCGGAATGCGTTGCAGGTGCTTTGGACTTGCCGCTACTCGTGATCGACGTAAGCCGCACCATCAGTAAGTACGTGGGCGACACCTCCAAAAACCTGACCCGAATTTTCGAGCGCGCAGAACAATTCGGCTGCCTGATCTTCTTTGACGAGGCCGACACGTTTTTTGCAAAACGCTCCGAAGGTACTGACAGTTTGGACCGCCACAGCAACGGCGACACCAACCACCTTCTGCGCTTGATAGAGCAATACGAAGGGCCGGTGATCCTATCGACAAACAAGCGCGGCAACATCGACGAAGCCTTTTTCCGCCGCCTGCGCCACAGCATCGATTTCCGCCGCCCCGATACCGTAGGCCGACTGACGCTTTGGCGGCGGTTCTGTGACATTCTGTTTAGCACATCCGACATCGCCCATCTGACGCTCTGCGCGGAACGCTTTGAATTCTCTCCGGCGCAAATCAAAAGCGCGGTTCTGACTGCCCGGTTTGCCGCAGGGGTCACCAACGTTGATGCCCCTGCGCAAATCGACCTGCTCGGCGCCGCTGCGCGCGAGTTGCGAAAAGAAGGCAAATCCTTACCCAACGACCTCGCCACTATGATTGCGGCGCAACATCAGGGGGTGAGCCATGTCGCCTAGCGGATACCCGAGAACGCCCTCAGTCATCCCCGGAGCCTTCGTGCAGATCATCGACGACGTGGTCCTGCCGATCCCAAATATCATTGCGTTCCAATACAACCCCGCCACCATGTCGCGCAGCTGGGAGGTCTGGAACCCCTTTGAGGTGGATCAGGCCAGCCGTGGCGCGCAGGCGCCGACCGTGCAGCCCTACGCACCGCAGGAAAAATTTTCTTTCGCTCTGGAATTGTCCGCCGTCGACGACATGGAGGACCGCTTCCCTCCTGCCGTCGCCACCGGAGTCGCGCCCCAGATCGCCGCCTTGCAAAAGCTGACCCAACCCACCGAGGGCCTCTTGGGCGATCTGGTGGCCTCCGCCAAAGCACTGGCTGGCAACAGCGCCGCCGCGGTTGAGCGACCAACAGTGCCCATAGTGCTGCTCATCCTGGGGCCAGGCATCATTTATCCGATCCGCGTCACCAGCATGTCTGTGGAAATCAAGGAATTCACCCAGTTCCTCTACCCACACATGGCCACGGTGCAGATCGAAATGACAGTGCTCACGCCGGACGTCTTCAAATGCAAGAAAACCGCGGCCACCGAGATCGCCGTCGGCACCTACAATTTCACCAAACTGCAAGAAGACATTCTGGCCATCGCCAACATCGCAACCTCGGCCAAAACCATCGTCGGCGCCCTGCCCTTCTAGGAGACATCCCATTGGCAACGTTTGAGAAAAACAGCAGATACGTCAAATACTCCGAGGTCACCACTTCGGTCGACCGACAGGGGCGCGAGGTGCGCGCGCTGACGCCAGCCGAGCTGCCTCAGGCACAGGAATTGGGTCTGCATCAACGCCGCGACGGACAAAGGCTGGATCATCTGTCCTCCTATTATCTTGACCAGGACACCGGTTATTGGCGCATCGCACGGCTTAACGACGCCATGAGCCCCGACGTCCTGACCGATGCCCGTCAGATCAAAATTCCGGTGAGGCGCTAAATCATGAGTTTCGGTGCGGAAATCCTGTTTGGTGACGACAACCAACCTCTGCCCCCCGAAGTGGCTCAGTGGCTGGCCGAGGTCCGCGTCGAGCATGAGCTGAACAAGCCTGCGAAATTCGCCCTCCGTTTCGAAGACGACCTTTGCGGCGACGCCCCCGCCGTGTCCAACCGCCCCGAGTTGCGCCCCAACACCATGCTCAGCGTGATGGTGGCCAACGGCAACAGCAAAGACTGTTTGGTGCGTGGGCGTGTGACGCAGATCAAGAGTTCCTCGCAACTTGGAGGGCCGGGCTCTTGGATCGAGGCTCACTGCCTGAGCCGACAGGTCGAAATGGATCGCGAAACCTTTCAGGTCAATTGGGCCGGACCGGAAAAGGACATCGTCACCAGTGTCTTGCAAGGCTACGACTTTCAGCCGGACGTCAAAAACGTGCAGGACAAAACCTATGATGACGAAGAACAGCTGAACCAGCGCGGCACCGACTTTGCCTTTCTGAACAAGCTGGCCTCGGAAAATGGCGTGGACTTCTGGATCAGCTACGAAACCTCCGATCCAAACCCGCTGACCGGCGAGTCCGAAATCACTGAACACGCCCATTTCCGCATTTCACCAGAGGTACCAGACGGCGCATTCGACATCGGAGGTTTTGAACTGATCCCCAACGACGACACCCCGTCGTTTCGGGTCAACGTGCTGGGCGACGACTGTCCTAACGTGAACCTATTCACCGCCGAAGTCGACGCCGAGCGCCCCAATGCAGCCAACGGCCAGGGTGTGGATTTGGCCGATGGCGCCGAAGAAGACGCCGCTTCCGAGGAAAGCGCGGAAACCCAAGGCGACGGCCCGACCCTAAGTCTCGTTGATGGCGTACAACGCACCGTCGCACCCGCCGGTCCCGGCACCGGCGAGGATCAGACCCGACGCCAGGACGCCATGTTGCGCGCCTCAAGCTGGTTTGTGGAGGCCAAGGTCTCGACCTCCGCCCACATGCTGGGCGCTATCCTGTCCCCGCACGACATTATCGACGTCAAAGGCGCAGGGCCGGAATACTCGATCCCTTATCAGGTGAAATCGGTGATCCATGTGATCAACGCAGCCGACCACCTTATGGACGTGACCCTGAGGTCCAATTTCATAGGAGAAGCGGCATGAACCCTCTCGAAGCCTTGGAAGAACTCTACGCAGCGCTACAGGAACGTTTCTTTGGAAAATACCGAGGCTTTGTGGAATCCAACGAAGACCCCAAAGGCCGCGGGCGGCTTCAGGTGCGCGTGCCCAATGTGATGAAAGATCAACTGATCTGGGCCACCCCCTGTGTGCCTTATGCTGGTCAGGGCGTCGGGTTGTTTGCGCTGCCGCCCAAAGACGCCGGTGTCTGGGTCGAATTTGAAGGCGGTGACACCAGCCACCCGATCTGGGTGGGATGTTTTTGGGCCGACAATCAGGTTGCCAGTGACGAATCCAAACCCGGCGTGAAAACACTGCGTACCGACGGCGCCGCGCTCAAATTTGACGACGACAACGGGGTTGTAACGATCGAAACCGGCGACGGCACCACGCTGACCATTGGTGGTGGTGAAATCAAACTTGAGGCCAACGACGTCAGCGCCAGCGCCAACGGCGGAAAACTGGCGCTCAGCGCGGGCGGCCTCGACGTTAACAACGGCGCGTTTTCAGTGAGTTAAGGAGAGATCGCAATGGGAAATCCAGTTGATGCAATCGAAAATGCGGTGGCCGACAGCAGCAGTTCTCCAGCCTCCTCTGTCGTCAGCGCCAACCAAACCGTATCCACGGCGCTTGGCACGATTGGCCTCGTGACCGATGTGCCAACCTTTTCCGGCGTCTCGGTGACCGGTGCATGGGTGATGGGCACCCTGCGTTGCAAAATCAACGGCCTGCCGATGCTGACCACAGCCTCCGCGGGCGCCGGCGTGTCCGGCGCGCCCTCCCCTACCGGCCCTCTAAAGCTCAACCAATCCGACAGTGGGGTCAAAGCGCTATGAGTCAACTTAATACTCTGTCCTTCCCGTTTTCGATCGACCCTGGGTCTGCCCGGGCGCGTGAAGAATCCGACTACGACGCTTACATAAAACAACTGATCCGACAGGTCTTGTTGACCGATCAGGGGGAGCGGATCAACAGACCGACCTTTGGCTCAAGCCTGCGCGCGATGCTCTTTAATGGAGCTTCCGGCTCTGCGGCAACCTACAGCAAGGCTCTTGTTTATCAGGCTCTCACGCGGTGGCTCGCCAATTTCATCAAAGTGGCAAACGTTGAGGCCCGCGCAGAGGATGCAACCTTGTTTGTCGAAGTGCATTACTCCGTCATCGCCACAGGTGAGCGACGCTTCCTGAATGTGGAGCTTGCCAGCTGATGACAGAGCTTTCGCGCAGAACCCGCATTTGCCTGCAAACCCCACCTCCTGTGACCGGGCTGGATTTTGTACAGGTCGTGGATCACACGACACAGGATGTGCTGCGCCTGTTCTTTCTGGTGAATCCGCGCGACGTTGTCGATCCCGACAACCTCGCCACCCGACGCTTTCCCAACGCCAATACCGGCACCGACCTGACCGCCACCGCGCTGGAACGGCTCTCTATTGTTGCCAAAGAAACCGGCGAGGAAATCGATGTCGCCTCCGCCACTTGGATTGATGCGGACTTCAACGGCGATCAACGCCAAGCCCTCGAAATCACGGTCGACGAACCCGGCAGCGCCGCGATTTTTACGCTCACCTTTGACCACACATTTGTGGATCGCTTCTTTGACGAGGTGGACTTTTCCTTCAAACAAGCCTGCCCCACCGGAACCGATTGCAAAACCGACTGCGACTGTCCGGACGAGGATGCGCCCGCCGTGGCCATCGACTATCTTGCGCGGGATTTCACCTCGTTGCGCGGGGCTTTGCTGGACTTCGCGGCGCAATACTATGGCGAGTGGGAAGCCCGCGTCGAAGCTGATCAGGCAATGATGGTGCTGGAAATACTCGCCCATCTTGGCGACGAGTTGGCCTACACACAGGATCGCTACGCCGCCGAGGCCTATTTGAAAACCGCCACCCAGCGCAAAAGCGTGGCCCAGCTGGCCCGCCTTGTGGACTATGAGATCGACCACGGCGAGGCCGCGCAAACTGAGTTGGCGGTTTCTGTGAACGTCGGCACCACATTGCGCGCTGCCACCGGCGTGGACGGTGGCCTACCCGCGCGGGCTTTTGCTCTGCGCGAAGACACCGGCGCCATTCCATTTGAAGCCACCGAAGACCTCTGGGCACACCCCGATTGGAACACTGTCGACCTCTATCTGCCAGACAGCGCGTCGCCGTGCTTGCCGATCGGCGCCACCAGCGCTTGTCTGCAAATCGATGTTCCAACCGCGTTGCAAACGCCGGTCGGCACACTGACACCAGCCCGTTTTTGGGAAGGTCGGCGCATGATCCTACGCTCTGGCCTCAACGCGCCTGATGAACCGAACCGCGCGTGGGCTGTGACCATCTCGCGGACTGAACCCTATGACGATCTGCTTGCCCCAGCGGGCACGGAACTGTGCGAAGTGTTCTGGGACAAGGCCGAGGCGCTGCCGTTCGAGATGCCGATCCACGAGGCGACGGCCCACCTCAACACCTGCCGTTTCGTTGCAGGCGAAACCGTCACGCAGTCGTTCCGCGTGGGCGACGACACGGCGCTAATGGCCGGCTTTGTCGGCGCGGACGCGGCTCAGACCCGCAAGCTCACCGACCTGCCCCGCGCCAGCGAACGCGAAGGCGCCTGCGCCGCGGGCGGGCGCGGTGTGATCCTTCGGTTTGGTCTGACAGGGTCTGACGACACCGGTGTGGCATGGGCGCCCAGCGCAGGTGGTCAAGAACCGCACATGGCGCTTTATGAGGTCGTCCCAGATCTGACCACGCCTAACGAGGTCACCTTCGCCACCCCCATCGGGGCTCAGGAATGGGCGTTTGTCGAAACCACCCTGCGCGGGGATGCCGAGGATCGGCAGTTTACATTGGAACACGGTCTTTGGTCCGAAGTCGCAAGATTTCACCGCCCCGAAGGGGACGTGGTGCTGGATGACTATGCCAGCAATAGTGGTTTCACTATCCGCTTCGGCGACCGCGATTTCGGCGTGAGCCCACCCGAAGGCACAGTCTTTCATTTGCGCTACCTCACAGCGCCGGGCGTCGCCGCCAACCTGCCCGCCGACAGCGTAACGCACACATCCTTGCCGGAAACACCGCCACCCACGCCCGAGATCACAGCGGTGACCAACCCCTTTCCGATCCGCAACGCCCGCGCACCGGAAACCGCCGACACCGTCCGCCTGAATGCCCCCGAAGCCTTCCGCGCCATCTTGAAACGTGCTGTCCAAAGCGCGGATTACCGCACCATTCTGGAACGCCGCGATGACGTTCAACAAGCCAACGCCACCGCCCGTTGGACCGGCACATGGACCACCGATTTCGCTGCTGTCGACCCGTTGGGCAGCCAGACCCTGACGGACAACATGCGCAACAGCGTGCGCGCAGAACTGGATTGTGTGCGCATGGCAGGCCGTCAAGTCTGTTTGCGCGACCCCATGGCGGTGCCAATCGATATCGAAATCGACGTCTGTGCACAGCCACAAGCCACCAACGCCAAACTGCAACGCGCGATCACCCGCCGGCTGACGCGAGGCGCGGATGCCTTTTTCCACCCCGACAACTTCACCTTCGGGACGCCCTTGCTGCGCTCCACTCTGGAAACCGCCGTACAATGCGTCCCTGGCGTACGCGCCGTCGAAAGCATCCTCATACGCCGTCGCGGCCGCGGATCCTTTGAACCCATGCCCAGCCGCCTGACCGTCGCCCCACATCAGATCCTGCAATTGGCCAACGATGCAGCCCGCCCCGAGCGCGGCACCCTCGCGGTCTCAACCCATGGAGGCGGCTGATGGCAACCTGTCCCTGTGATACCGACCCGACCAGTCCCTGCCCTGATATCCCCGCAGGTCTGACCCGCTTGCCCCTCCAGGATCGCGGCTTCGCCGAGGTGCGCCGCGCGCTGCTGTCTTCCGTCGCCCGTCAACCAAGCCTTGCAGGATGGAGCACTGATGGCCAACAGGACCTTGGCGTCATGCTGCTGGATATGTGGGCCTATGTCGCTGACGTGACCCGGTTTTATGATGCCGAAATTGCTGGCGAATTCTACCTCGACACCGCCCAACGCGACAAAACCACCAAGCGCATCACCAGCCTGATTGGCTACAAACCCCGCCCAGCGCTGTCGGCCAAGGCGGATCTGGTGGTTGAAGCCGACGGGCGCTCCCACGTTCCCATGCCCGCCCGCACCGGCTTCCGCTCCGAAGGCTTTGAGGACGAACCGCCCCAAGTGTTTGAAACCCTGACGCGGCATGTCGCGCAGCCCGCGCGCAATATCTGGCACCTCGATCCAATTGAGGCCGATATCTACCCCGGTCGTATTCTGCTGCGTCCCAAAGACAACGGCGTGCCAAAACGTGGTATTCTGGCCTTCCGTGTGGGCGGCGTTCCCACCCACGCCAGCCAGATCGGCGGCGTGTCCAAATTCATTGGGCCCGACGACCGTGTCTTTACCGAAGTTACTCTGGAAACGCCTTTTTCCCCGACTGACGGCACCACGCTGTCTGATGTCCAGATGCGCCTAATGGGGCTGACCGCCTCAAAGTCGCCCCTGACCCACACATTCGTCGCCAACAAGCTGGTGCTTGATGGGCTATACCCGCAGCTCAAGGCCATGGAACTTGCCGTTCTGGAAACGCCAACGGGACTGTATCCTTTTGAAATATCTAGCGTTGCACGCCAAGACCTCGCACTTGCTATTGCCTCCGAGCCCGCGATCACCGCGCCGGCCAGCGAAATCACCCACGCAGGTTTCGCGGCAGGTGTGTTGACCGAGCACACCGACTACCGCGTCCATTTCAACCCGATCCGCATCGGCGCCCTGCGCGCACCAGCCAAGACCGAAGTGACGCTTCAGGATCTCGGCGGCGAAGCCAGCCTGAAGCAACCTGACGTGCGGCTGGATCAAGCAGAAGGTGGCCCCTTTGTCGTTCAGGGCCGAAATCCGACAGGCGAAAGCATCGACGGCGAGGTCATGCGCGATGCCCTCCGCCGTGACTACAGCCTGCTCCCCAATCTCAGCCGACCCGCTTTTGACGCACCTCTCGTGGCGCCGCTCAAGGTCTTTGGCAATGTCGTGACGGCCGTGCGCGGCGAAAGTGTGGGGGGCGAAGTGCTCGGCTCTGCCGACGCCGCGCGCCCCGACAACCGGTTCCAACTGAAGAAAGCCCCACTGAGCTGGATCGAAGACCCCTCCCAGCCGAACGGCCTCCGCCCTCTGATTGACGTCTACGTTGACGGCATCCGCTGGAACCGCGCAGAAACGCTCTACACCGCCCGGCCAGAAGACCGCGTCTACGTGCTGGAAGAAGCAGACGATGGCAAAACCTCGGTGATCTTCGGGGATGGCCTGCGCGGTGAACGCCCAACGACCGGTGTAGAAAATGTCGTGGCCGATTATCGCTGGGGCGCGGGCGCTGCCAAACCGCCGCCCGGAACGATCAAGCAGATGGCAAAACCGGTCAAAGGCATTCGCCGCGTTCTCAACCCGCTTCCGGCCACAGGCGGCGCCGACGCCGAGGCCGCCTCCGAAATCAGAACCAACGCCCCCGCCAAAGTTTTGGCACTGGGCAAAGCCGTATCAGTGCAGGATTTCGAAGCGCTTGCAGCGGGCTATCCGGGCGTGCTCAACACCGCCGCAGGCTGGGCTTGGGATGCCACGCAGCAACGTGCTGTTGTGACGGTCTGGGTGATCGAGGACGGCGGCCTGGATCATGTGGCATTGCGTGACTGGCTGATCAGCATGGCCGCCGACGACACCCCCGTTGAGGTCACAATCGCCACCGGATTGGAAAAGTGGTTGCTGATCAGTGTTCTTGTGCATCCCGATCATAACAGCGCCGACACCAAAGCCGCCGTCGAAGCCCGACTGGCCGACGAAACGCTGGCCCTCTCGGCTGTGCCCATCGGCGGCGTGCTCTACCGGTCCGCCCTCGTGAAAGCCATTCAGACCGTGCCCGGCGTCGCCAGCGTGCCGTCACTGCGGGTGGACGGCAGCGAGCTTGATTGGGCGATGAGTTCCAGCGCCGGCAGTTATTTTGACTTCAGCAGAAGGATCAGCGTGCTCTGATGGCCATTGGCGAAACATCCTCCCTGCGCACCGCCCAAGACGGCTATGACGCATATTATGCCGAGAAAATCTGGCGTTTGATCCCAGCGATCTATCGCGACGAAGATCCCAAATCCGCCTCCCCTGATGCGCTCAGGGCTTTGGTCGATGTGCTGGGTGAGGCCGTAGCAGACAGCCGTCGAAGCGTTGATCGCCTGTGGGCTGACAGCAGCATCGAAGACTGTGACGACTGGGCAATCCCTTATATTGGTGAGCTGTTCGGCACACGTCTGATTTCGGAACAGAACACGGCTGGTCGACGCGCTGATGTGGCCAACACAATCAAATATCGCCGCATGGCCGGTACGGTCGCGCTTCTGGCGATGCTGGCCGATGACATTGCCGGTTGGGACGCGGTCCCGCAAGAAGCCTTCAAGCGCCTGTTCCGCAATTGGCACAGTCTGGATTGCCCCGCCCCCATCGGCCCAATCAGCGCAACACCGCAACACGGGTTGGCCCGCCTGACCCACGCCCGCGTCGGCGACACCGCCTATGGCCCGTTTGACGATGTCGCGCACTTGCCTGATTTCCGCCAACTGCGCGGCCGTGACGGGCGCTACAACACCCCCAAAGTAAATTTGCACATCTTCCGCCAATCCGCGTTTGAGCTGAACAACGTGACGCCACACAGCTTTGGCGGCGGGCGCTATACGCTCGACCCATCCGGGCGGGATTGCCCGCTCTTCATTCCTGGCCAACCGGCAAACGACGGCTGCAAAACCGGCGAGGAATGGCAGTTGCGCCAACCGCTTAGCTGCCGCCTCTACAACGACGGACGCTACGATCTGTCCCGCGCCGCGTTGGACACTGTCGGGCTGGCAGCCTTGACGCCGCTTGAAGGGCAATCCTTCCGCACGGCGGCAGCTCTGATTGACCGCGCATTGGGCCTCAAACAGCAAGCAACCAATAACCCCGCCGCCAGGTTGACCTTGGCCGAAGGTCAGGCCTTGATGACCGCCCCCCTGACCGAGACCAGCAACCGCGGCCAACTGGTCGCTGACGGTGTGATCGACCTCGCGCTTGGACCGGTGCCTACACCCTCGCTGGATGCCGCCGCTCTGGTGGCTGGCAATCTCGCCGATTGGATCACCGACGTGCCCACCACTGAAACCTGGGTGGAAACGCTGGTTGATCCGGCCAACGGCCGCGCGCTGACAGAGGGTGCCGAGGCAGACCTGCACAGCCGCCGCTTCTATGAGGGTCGCTTCTGGCCCGTTGGCGCCGGCACACACGAGCGCAGCGCAGGACTTTTGACACAAGCCACAGATTGGGCGGCCCCGGGCGCGGTTGACGCAGGCCCGCACTTGCCGGTCACGACGTTCACTTTGCCCACAACAGGCACGCGCCAGATCGCGGACAGCCGAACCTATCTCCACAGCCCCAACACCGATCTGACCCTGACTGGGGACCTTCATCTTCAGGCCCGCAATGGTGAACGCCCATATATCCGTTTGGAAAGCGCAACAGTGGACGGCGCGCGGCGCTTTGTCATCAACGGGCCTGATGGCGCGCACATCACGCTTGACGGGCTTTGGTTTGGCATGATTGCCGAAGGCCAGACCGAAGAAAACGTGGCAGGTGCCGCGCCAATGGCCTGCGACATCGTACTTGCCGGAGACTTCGGCAGCGTCACGCTACGCAACATGACGCTCGACCCGGGCGGGCGGCGGGCGCAGGTGACAGCCAATCAGGTTTTCATGCTGCCCTTTGTGCGGCTCAGGATCGAAGGCGGTATCGACCAGATCATCCTTGATCGGTGTGTTACAGGCCCGATCGAGGAAGCGCTCGACGCCTTTGGCCATTGCAGCGGTACACGGGTCTGCATGTTTGACAGCATCCTGCGCGGCCGCCGCGCAACGCCGGCTTTCCTCGGTCGCAATCTGTTTCTGGAAATGGCGCGCTGCACCGTCATCGGCGATATTTCCGCCGCCCGTTACCTGATCGAGGACAGCTTGATCGAGGGCACCGTGCAGGCGCTGGATCAACAAGGCAGCTGCTTTCGCTACAGCGCGGCACACGAAACCGAAGCAATTGGACTGGCAGGCGCCTATCGCTCCGTCGGCTTTGCCGATGGCCTGCCCCGCAACACGTTCCTCAGCCGCCGGTTTGGCGATCCGGATTTTGTTCAACTCAGCGAAACCGTCCCTGACGCCATTCGGCGTGGGGCGGAAAACACATCCGAAATGGGCGCCAACAACAGCGCGCTCGACCCGATCAAGCGTGATGACCTTGTCTACAAATTGTCCGAGTTCACCACGATCAACACAATTACCCAGCTTGTCTTCGAAACCTGAAGGAGGGCGTCGCAGTGGCACATGATATTACAAGAGAATCTTTTCAGCGGGCGAAGAATTACGTTTCCCTGCGACAACAACAGGGCCGCGTTCCGCTTGACAGCGAACTCAACGAAGGCACCGATCTTCAGGCCGAAGAGCTGCGCCGTATGGTGCAGGACCTGATTTGCGCCGGAGGCACGCCGGATGACGGCTTCAAGATTTCCGTAACCGGTGACGACGCGGATGGCGACGGGCTTTTCGAGGGGCTGGCGGACTATGACTTCGACATCGCCAAAGGCACCTTTTGGATCGGCGGGCGGCGCTATGACAACCTGACCAACACCACGTTGATGCAGCAACCCGACTGGCTGCAACGCGGCCAGGGGCCAGAGAGCCTGCCAACGCTGGCCGAAGCTGAACAATTCGATTTCCTCTATCTGGACGCGTGGGAGCAAGACGTCAGCGCGACTGAAGACAGCGAACTGCTCGAACGCGCACTCGGTGGTGCCGATGGCGCTGGCCGTCGCCGCCGCATGGCACGGGTACAGGTGGTTCAAAACAGCGCATCGACATGCACCCAGTCAATGCAAGACACCTTTGCAGGTCTGACTTTTGATCCAGACACCAAAGCCCTGCGCAGCGCCGCTGGTCTGACCGTGGATTTCACCGATATCGGCGTCACCGACGATCTCTGCGCGCCGCAGGTCCAAGGCGGCTACCTGGGGGCGGAGAACGAAACCTTCCGCGTCAAACTTACCGCGCCAAACCGGTTCATTTGGGGTCGCGACAACGCCTCGCATCTCTACCGCGTAAGACTCGATCCAATTCCCGGCGACGAAGACGCAGATCCACCAGAGCCACCGCGCACACAGGTCACCTTCATCACCTTGCCGCGCGACACGCACGCCCACCCTCTCGCGGGTCAATCTGTTGAGCTACTGCGCTGGAACACGCAGCTGCCCAACGGCGAGAAAGTTGCGGAGCCAATGGGCGTTCTGGCCAATATCGCCAGCGATTTCGACCCGTCAACAAAGCAAATCCTGATCGATCATGATCTCGATCCGGCGTGGAACGCTTGGTTCGGTGCCGAAGGCGCAGACTACATCAACCCGATGGACACCGACGCGCCCACCTATTTCTATCTACGCGTCTGGACCGGCGGCACCGGAAACGCCGACGCGCCGGACCACCTCATTCCCGATCTTGCGCCCCCCCTCGGTGAGACCGATCTTTCCTCCACCGACATCACGCTGGGCGACACAGGCTTGCAAGTCCGCTTCCGCCGCGAAACCGACGCGGTCTACGGTCTTGCGGGCGACTTTTGGGTTGTTGCGGCCCGCCCCAACGCACCCGACATCGTCACCCCATGGCGATTGATGGATGACACAATAGAAACGCCGCCACCTGCCCCACCTTTGGGTCCGGAACGTCATGTGACCCCGCTCGCGATCATCGAATGGACGCCAGAGGCCGTCGCGGGCGAGTTGCCCCCGATTGTCCACGACTGCCGCGAAAAGTTCCGCAAACTGTGCCATATTCAAACCTGCTGCGAAGTCACGGTGGGCGACGGCGAGAAAAGCCACGGCGACACCAATTCCATCGCCGACGCGATTGCGCGGCTGCCACTCTCTGGCGGCAAGATTTGCCTGTTGCGCGGCACCTTCACCGAAAGCGTCGCTTTGGTGAACCGCGACAACATCACCTTTTCGGGCTGCGGCCCCGAAACGATCTGGCAAGCCGAGCCGGACGCAGCAGCTCTTACTTTGCAAGGCTGCTCGAACATCAAGCTCACCGGCTTTGATATCCGTTCCGACAGCTTGACGACGATCCGAGCAGGTGCCGAAGCTGGCCCCACACCGGTGGATGAACTTTCCTCGCAGATCACGCTAACCAATATGGTCATCCGTGGCCGCGATCAGGCGGCGGTCTGGCTGAACGGCTGCGACGAAACGGTGATCCACGACAGCCATGTTCAAATGCGCGCCCTGACCATGTCGCGGTCCGTAAATCCGCTTTCCGGCATTCACCCAGCGGTGTTTGTCTTGGGCGACGATGTAAAAATCACGCACAACCGCATCGATCTGGACGGCACCATCGGCGCCGAAATCCGCCCCATGGGGGGCCTGCATATCGGCGGCACCTCAAGCGATGTGATCATCCGCGACAACGACATCATCGGCGGCAAAGGCAATGGCGTCACGCTGGGCCACATCGAATGGGAGGCAAGCGACAGTACGATCTCGGTGACCCCATGGACCTGGTGGTTTGATGTGACCATCAACGCGGCTGGATGCTTTGTTTTTGACTTCGGCATTACGCCACCATCCGTCTCGGTCGACCTAACCTGGGAGCCGGTCTCGGGCGGCGACATCGACTCTCTGACGATCGAGCGCAACACCATCAGCGACATGGGATTGTCGGGCATTTCGGTGTTCTATTTCTTCGACCTGTCCCAGAACGAAGACTATATCTCGCTCTCCGATGTGCGCATCACTGACAACGTCATTTGCAACAACCTGACCGGCGATCTCAGCACACCGGGGCTGACCCGCGCCTACACGCAAGGCTTTGGCGGTATCACTCTTGCTGCGGTGGATGATCTGGTGATCGACCGAAACCGCATCTGCGACAACGGCACCCACAGCGAGGCGCCCATCTGCGGAGTCTTTGTGCTCTATGCCGAAGGCGCCGATTTGCACAATAACGAGATCTACAACAATGGCTTGGCGGGCGCAGACGCGCCGGGTCGCTTTGGCGGCGTCAATATCGGCTGGTGCGTGACCCGCTACGAAAACGCCCGTCTCGAAACGGATGGCGCGGTTGCCTCACGCAAAGCTGCGCTCTGCATGTCCCAAAACTTCATCGACAGTCCCAACGGCCAAGCGCTGAAGGTGGTTGCTCTGGGTCCGGTGATGGTCGCCAACAACCGCATGAACGGCACGTTCCGCGACCCGTCCCTCTTCGCCCTGCTCCTCGCGCGGCTCCTTGGCGGCTCCGCGGCGGGCCCCGGCATCAGCGCCGGCATGGCGTCGCTCCTGCTGATCACTGGCATGTCGCGTGAATCCCTCGCCAGCGCGTCGGTTGCCTTGGCTGAAATCGCCATCGAGGTCTTGGGCGGCTCTGCGGTGTCCGTCTTCAATGTCGCCTGGTTGGAGGAATTCACCGACATTTTCGGACAAGACAACGACGTGGAATGGCGCGTCGGCGGCGAGACCTTGTTCAACGACAATCAGGTCAACCTGATGCCCAAGGCGACCTCCAATGGGCGCATCACCAGCTCGGTTCTTATCAGCAGCCTTGACGACGTCAGCGTCGCAGACAACCAACTTGAAATCGACCGGCAGTCGCCTCAGGCACTGGTCAACTGCATGGGGCTTGGCGCCACCGTCCGCATGTGCGGCAACCGGATGCAAGAAAGCTTGGGACAGGGGCTGTTTTCCGGCTGGGCGTATTCGCTCATTCTGGCCAATCAGGTCTCTAACCAAGGCACACATTGCTTTCTGGCTACTTCCTTTTTTGATCCCGGCCCGCCTTATGTCTACGCGAACATGAACCAGTCTGTCGGCGAAGCCATCCTTGCCAAGCTCTTTCCGGACAGCAACGGGTTGTTTTGCGAACGCATCGGTAAATATCTCGGCGACCTGACGGTCGGCGGTGGCTTTCCCGACGATGTTCAGACCGACACAGGTGGCACCCCAGATCCAGTCGATACAGGCGGCACGCCAGACCCGGTCGATACAGGAGGCACGCCAGACCCGGTCGATACAGGAGGCACGCCGGACCCGGTCGATACAGGAGGCACGCCGGACCCGGTCGATACAGGCGGCACACCGGACCCGGTCGATACAGGAGGCACGCCGGACCCGGTCGACACAGGCGGCACGCCGGACCCGGTCGACACAGGCGGCACGCCTTGGCCCACGCTGGACCCGTGCAACAACAAAGACCACGTGCGCCTGCATGACTACTCAGAGCCCATCAAGGAAGGCAAACATTGGAAACAAGAGGACATCGTAAAAAGCTTGCAAGATTCAGGCCTGAGCGCCTGCTACGTCTTCCGCAAAGTTGAAAGTCCGGAATTCTTTGGTCGCGTTCTAAGTCAAGACATTCCAGCGGGCCTTTGCGTACCAAGGGGCACCGTGGTTTGCCTCTGCGTTGGCGCACAGGACGGCGAGGAACAGTGTAACTTCGACGCCTGCATAAAATCGGATGGCCCCTCAGAAACACCCGAAAAAAACCTGCGCTCACAGCTGCACGATAACCTCGATTACCGGCTCGGAGGCTACGCATTCCTCAAGGCGAAAACCAATTCGGACACCAGGAGATAATCATGAAACGCAGCGCCACGCCCACAGAAGACACCGAGACTTTTGCCGAACTAAGCGCGCTTCCGGAAATCAACGCGATCTCCCGCGTTGGTGCGATGCGCATCGGCAGCACCTTTGAGCGCGCCCGCGCCCGGCAAATCATCCGTGATGCACAACGCGCCCAAGCGCGGGGCAAACCTGAAAAAGCCGAAGCACTGCACACCAAGCTGCGCGCGTTGATGACGCAGACCAATGCCATCGAGGTTCAAATGCAACGCGAACAAGTGCCCGATCATCGCCCGGCCGAAGGTGCCACAATCGTTCAGGGGCGTCTTGCCGAACATGGTCTGGGCAAAGCAGGCCTGCGGCTTGACCTTGTCGACAAACACGGCACGTCTCAGGGCCATACGGTGACCAACGCCGCCGGCAGCTTTGTGCTTCAGGCCGAAAAAGCTGCGGCCGCTGACCTGCGCCTCGTCGTGTCCGACGGTACTGGCGGTATCCTGAAAGACGCCCCGCTGGCGAAAACACCAACCGGATTTCTCGAACTTGATGTGGCCAAAGACACCGCGACCAAGACCCCCAAAGTCGAGCCTACTGCGCCAGCCGACACGCCCAAACCAGTGACCGTGCCTCAGCTCAAATCAATGACCCTAGCAGATGCGTTGATCAGCCTGACAGGCGCCAATCTTGACGTCAAAGTTATAGACATCGAGAGCGACAGCTATGCCAAAGGCATCGTCGTCAAACACACTCCCGCAGCCGCAGAAACCGTCCCGCGCGACAGCGTGATTACCCTGTTTGTGTCAACCGGTCCCAAAAAGTCGGACCCCGTGAAACCATCGGAAGACGAGACCGACACCACCCCGACCCTCACTGGCTCAAAATTCGCAGACGTGGCAGCACAGCTATCGCAGCATGATCTGTCCATCGGCACGATCAAATACGCCCGCAAGCCTGTCAACGCAGGACAGATCCTGGACCAGGCCCCCGCAGCAAAAGCGCCGTTCGACAAGACCCGAACCATCGACATTACGGTGGGCACTGGCAAAGCCAAAGCCAACATCGACGTCTTCCTGACAAGCCTCGCCTTTGCCCCTGAAATCAGGAAAGCGAAGTTAACACAGGATCACCTGTCGGCGCTTCAATCCGCGGCCAAACTGAATACTGCAAAACGGCTGGCAGCCGTCTCCAAGATGGACCCGGCGAATTTGCAAACCATGGTTCCCGCGCTGTCAGATCCTCAGGTGCGGGCGCTCCACGCTGCAATTCAGCGGATTTCGAAAGCCATGCAATAGGAGCAACCGGTGAACAAACGCGTCGCCCTCCTGCAACAAAAGCCAGAGGTTGCCCGCCCCGCCAAAACGGCGCCGGTCGTGCAGCCCAAACTGGCGATTGGTCCGTCTCGGGACCGCTACGAGCAGGAAGCCGACCGCCTCGCGGACCGTGCGCTTGCACACGGCAACACCTCCGCCCCGGCCGCCGCGCCGGGGATTTCACGCCTGACCGGCAACGCGGTGCAACGCATGAGCGCGGGCCCACCTACGCAGTCGGACATGAAATCCAAAGCCAAAAAGGTCGAAGACGAAGAGGACACCGCGGTCCAGAAATCATCCTCCGGTCCCGGCGTCGCGCCCCAGCGAGCCGAAGGCGCGATTGCGCAGATGCGCGCGGCAGGTGGTCAGAAACTTGCGCCCAATGTGCGCGGCGGCATGGAGCGTGGTCTGGGCACGCGGCTGGGGGATGTACGCGTTCACAACAACGCCCGATCCGCTCAAGCCGCCAAAGATGTCGGCGCACATGCCTTCACCGTCGGGCGTGACGTGTTTTTCGGCGCAGGCCAATATCAGCCAGCCACACCCGCGGGGCAGCACCTTCTGGCCCACGAACTGGTGCACACCGAACAACAACGTGGCCTGGGTGCATTGGCCCAAACCACCGCGATACAGCGGGCACCCGCTCCCGCTGACACCTCTAAGGACAAAGAAGAAGAACGCGATTTCTCTCCCAAACCTTTTTCAACCAGAAACAACAGCGGCACGTTCACGCCAAAGCCGGACGGCGGCGGCACCATCGAATTCAAACACCTCCGCGTGCCGAAAATTCGTGGAAAATACAAAGGCGCCTCCGACTTCGCTCATCCCGGTGTGTCGGCCAAAGGCAGCCCGATGGGGCCGGACGGTTTTGAGTTCAAAGGCGCGACCGCACGCGACACCTATGCCAGCAGCGAATGGGCCAAAAACCTATTCCTGAATGCAGCCGAAGGCGAAATTGAAAACTCTTTGATTGGTCTGATCCCGGAAAAGGTCAAAAACTGGGACGACAAACACGCTTTGAACGGGCCAGGCGGTGAGCGCATCTTCTATCTGAAGATGGACAAGGAGCGCGCCTCTAACGCGCGCAAAATCCTCTTTGGCACGGTCGAGCAGCTGGCCGACAGCAAAAGCCTGAAGATCCCGCATTGGGACGAACACGGCAAAAAACCCAGCTTTGGCTTTGACGTCGACCACTCGATGGAACTGCAACTCGGTGGCAAAGACGCGTTTGAGAACTTCTGGCTGCTAAACGCA
This sequence comes from Shimia sp. Alg240-R146, assembly GCF_947331465.1. Lineage (GTDB taxonomy): Bacteria > Pseudomonadota > Alphaproteobacteria > Rhodobacterales > Rhodobacteraceae > Shimia. Next base: position 371,233 of record NZ_CAMZOK010000003.1, read on the forward strand.
TCAGCCAACCGCAGCTCCGGCGCCAAGATCGCTAACGCGCTCGAAGGTGACATCGGCGATGGCATCGCAGCGATTGACAAAAAGGGGTTGTTCGGGGACGGCGGCGCCACAAAGAAACCGACGTACGAGGGCCTTGCGAAAGGCAATCAAACCGGTACGTGGCAGGTGAAATTCAAAGGGTACAAGGACCTCAGTATCAAAAGCCAGAAAGGTGCCTACTGGCTTGCCAGTGACATCAAGGAAGGCAAGCACCTTGAACACCTCGAGGTCATGGAACACCCGCAGCTGATACAGGAAGGCATCAAAACAACCGACGAAAACGGCAATCCGGTGACGCCCGATTACGTCAATCTCTTCTTTGGTGCGGGCGGGGGCTTTCGCAGGCGTTTCAAGGTCAAAAAGGACGGCTCTGTCGCGCCCGACGGCCGCGCCGAAGGCTTTTTGGGCGGCTTTGATTTTGTTTCGGCTACGGTCAATCCGGCAGACATCAAAACCCCCTACATCACAAACATCAGCGGCAAGGCCTTTCGACGCAAACGTGGCAAGGCGTTGGTGGATGATCAGGGCAACCGCTACGAAACCATGCTTGGCGGGGAGGACGGCATTCAGGTCTCGGCGATGGAGGGCGGCGGCTACTCGGGTCTGATGGACACTGGCAATCTGACACGCGCGATCAGGGCCCTAAAGCCGCATGTCAACAACACCAGCCCCATCACTTTTGAAGAAGGCGGCATCAACGAAAACGGCTTGCTTTATGCGACAGGCTCCGTGCTCGCCACTAAGGAATTACTCAAGGGGTTCAATTTCCCCATCCACCTTCTGGGCACCGACATTTTCATCGATTTCCCTGTGCCGTTTGACAAACTTAGCCTCGGCCCAGTCACGGTCACACAGGCCAGCATCCGTATTGGCGTTGGCGAAAACGGCGCCTTCCTCATGGGCATGGCCGCGCTTGAAGTCGATCAACTCGGCAGCGGCACGGTTGAGGCGCGCGTAGAGGATGGCAACACCATTCTCGCCGGCACGTTCAATTTCGATATTGATTTCCTCGACAAGACCGAGGCCGGTGTTGAATACAACCTTGCCGACGACACCCTGAAACTGACCCTCGACACGGCCATTGGTGATGGCAAACTTCCGGGCGTCAGCGGCGGACGCTTTCTGGCGACATTCTCGCGTGAGGCGGTGACCGGCAACGGCGAAGTCACGCTCAAAGGACCGCTTTCAGGCACCGTGGTGTCGATGACTTACACCAAAGAGGAAGGCCTGAAGCTGGGCGCCGACAACATCCCCTTGCCGGTTGCCAACATCCCCGGTGTGAAATCCGCAAAAGCGTCTCTTTATGCCTCACGCGATCCTGAAAGCGGTGAATGGCGGTTTGGCGGCGGGGGCTTGGCGGATCTCGACATCGCCGGTGCCACTGGTCAGGTCAAAGTTGCGGTGGACGGCGAAAAGGTCGTGGTGCACGGCAACATCAAAGTGGCCAAAGGGCCCGCAACCGGTGAGATGTCTTTCACGGCGACAAACGCGCCGATGGATGACGAGGGCAACATCATTGATGGCCCTCCGGTCGACGACTACAGGGTCTATGGCAAAGGCTCCGCCACCATCACCTTTGGTGAAATTATCAAAGGCACGGCCGGAATAGAACTGACGCCCGAGGCCGGCATCATCCTGCGCGGCGAAATCGCGTTGGCCAAAGACTACCCGCTGTTTCCCAAGAAGGACTTCTCACCCAACAAACCCCTCCTCAGCCTCAACAGCCCGGAGTTCCCGATTTTTTCCGTTGGCGTCGGCCCTGTTTCCGTCGGCATAAAGGGACGTGTTGGTGGGTCTTTCAGCTACACCGCTTATGTTGGCCCCGGCAAACTTACCAATTCCAAGATCACTGCCGAAATGGATCTCGACAAACCCGATGAGGCGGTGGTGACCGGCACAACCACCTTTGAAATGTCGGCCTATGCCGCATTGATCCTTGGCGTCAACGTCAGCCTGATAGCGCGCGCTACAGCCCTTTATGCGCGCGGCACCATCGGGATCGACGCCGAAGCAGGCCTGCGGGCGGATGCCTCCATGCAGGTCGACGTAGGATGGAGCAAGGCGCAGGGACTTGAGGTCGACGCACTCGGCAAGGCATCCGTTCAGCCGGTGCTGGTCTTCACCGCCTGGGCGGAACTCGCCGCAGGCGTGGATTACCTCGGCGAAAAGAAATGGAATTTGGGCGAACGTGAACTCGGACGGTTTGGGCCTGACCTTAAAATGGGCCTGCAAGTCCCCGCCAAATGGAGCGAGAAAGAAGGCCTCGACTTTTCGCTGGATAATATCGTGATCGACAAACCTAACCTCAAAGGCGAAGCGTTGGCGGACGAGGCCGGCGACCGGATGTTCTAAGGTCCGTCAAACAGCCGCCCAAAACGCCGACGATATAACACAAAGCGATGTTCCCGAAAGAACGGCCCGGAAACCTCTTTTTCAGTCGAATGTCGCCTGAATGTTGGCCGCAGTTTCGCGCAATGCCCGCTCGATTATCGCTTTTTGTTCATCGTAGCGCGACGAAGGTACGGGCACCGAAATGGCATGCAAATCTCCGGCCCAGTCTTCAAAGGCAAAGCCGATTGCAGACACGCCACCGGAATGCTCGTCCAAATCATAGGCAAGGCCATCGCTTTCGACCTTCTCCAGATCGCGTAAGAAAACCTCAATGTCGCAAACCATGCCGTTTCGGCTCCATTCATTTTGAATGAGCGGAATTGCCTCCTCTCGCGGAAGGCGCGCCAAACACGCTTTGCCATTCGCCGTGGTGGTCAAAGGAAAGACCTCACCGACCTGCGAAACCGTAGTCAAACGATGCGTCCCGGGAACCTGGTCCAAGAACACCATACCAATGCCACGCATGACAGCGAGGTCAGCAGTTTCACCGGTCTTGTGCGTCAATTCAGTCAGCAACAGGCGGCAATGCTCGACAATGTTGTAAGGGGCAGCGCCCGCGAGCGACGAAAATTCGGGGCCTAAAATCAATCCACGTCCCTGAGGCGCGGCGATGACAAGGTTTTCTTCGGCCAAAGCGCTCGTGATTCTCTGTACCGTAGAGCGGGGCAAGCCAACGCGTTCCGCGATTTGGCCAAGGCTCATTCCTGTTTGAGCGTCCTTCAAGATTCGCAGGACTGCTGCGGCACGGGCAATGACCTGAATTCCAGATCTAGAGTTTTTGTCTTCTGTATCAGTCACTTAAATTCTCGATCGCTAGAAAATGTACGCGCCTCTTACTTCGTCACGCTACACACTACTGTACCGCAATGCGGGTCATGTCAACCGTATTGTGATTTACTTGTTGACCGCGATACGGTGCATATGCATCACTATGCGAGACAGGTGGGAGGAGCCACCCTGACATTTTGCAATCGAAAACGCCGCTGGTCGGCGAACAGAGGAGATGTGCCCAATGGTTGAAGTTCGTGGCATCGAGTTTCAGGGAAACACTGACAACGACATGGGGCTGGAGTTTTATAACCTCAGCCACCGCTATGGGTTCCAGTGCCCGAACTGGCCCTATTTCAAAGACGTTCAGATTGACCGGAAGCACTACATGGCGAAGTCCGGTGTTCTGAGCCAAACAATCACCACCACAATGCACGTGACCACGCATATCGACGCGCCGGCCCACGTTGTCCCCGGCACACCGTTCATCGACGAAGTACCGCTGCCGCATTTCTTTGGGTCCGGCCTGGTTGTGTCGATCCCCAAAAAGAAGTGGGAGAAGATCACGGGCGACGACCTTGAGAAAGCGTGCGGTCACGCGATCCGCCCGGGTGATGTGTTGATCATCAACACCGGCTGGCACAAGCAATATGAGGACGGCGACTATTTTGCCTATTGCCCCGGCCTCGTGTCCTCTGCCGCTGAATGGATGATCGAAAAGGGTGTGAAAGTTGTCGGCCACGATACACAGGCCAATGACCACCCCTTGGCGACTGCGATCGGTCCACAACGCAACGGCCCGATCTTGCCGCATCTTGAGCAAGAATATCTCGAATGGTCCGGCGGCGTTCCTTGGGACGTTGATTTCCCCGAGTGGGAACCTGTTCACAACCTTCTGTTCTCAAAGGGAATTCTCGGCATCGAGAATGTCGGCGGCGATCTGGATGCGGTCACCGGAAAACGCTGCACCTTTGCGTTCTTCCCTTGGAACTGGGATCGCGGCGACGGCTGCATCATTCGCCTCGTGGCGATGATGGACAAAGGCCAAGGCTACCGCATCGAACCAGGCGAAGACTTCTAAGCAACACCACTCCCAACTGGCCGCCGCCTAGGCGGCGGCCTTTTTCGAAGGAATGCGCAGATGCACGTAAAACGCTTTCAGGATGCTCAGCCCTACGAGGCCCCCAACCATTTCGGTTGTCACGGGCTGCGATTGCAGGGGTTTGAAGAAGGCGGCCCCACCAACCAATGGGTTGGATTTAGCCAATTTTTGCCCGGCGGCGGTGCTGGTCCGGACGCCACCCCATTTGAGAAGGTCTATGTCGTGCTCGATGGCGAGATGACCGTAATCATAGATGGCGTCGAAACCACGCTCTGCAAACACGACAGCTGCACCATTCCGCCAGGCGAGATCCGCAAGATCGAAAACCGGCGCAATGACACCTGCACCATGCTCGTTGTGATCCCCTATCCGCCAGAAACCAATCAAGAGGCATAAGCCATGAACCCGCTTTCAATGTTTGACGTGAACGACAACGTCGCCCTGATCACTGGCGCGTCCGGCGCTTTTGGCATGGTTGCGGCACGCATTTTGGCCGGATCGGGCTGCAACCTTGTATTGGCCGCTGGCAACCAGACCGCGCTGGATGAGATCGCCGCAGAATGCCGCGAGATCGGTGCGGCTGTTGTAACCGTAAACACCCGCCCTAACGATGAAGACGCTTGTGAGGCGCTGATCGCCGAAGCGGTGACGGGTTTTGGGCGGCTTGATATCCTCGTTGTTGCCTCTGGCATGAACAAAGTGGCGTTGATCAATGACATGACGCCGTCAGATTTCAGCGCCGTTATGGACGCCAATGTCACACAAAGCTGGCTATTGGCCCGCGCGGCTGCTGCACAGATGAAAACCCAAGGCGACGGCGGCAAGATCGTGCTCGTATCCTCCGCGCGCGGCTTGCTGGGTCATCCTGCTGGGTATACCGCCTATTGCGCGTCAAAGGCGGCAGTGGACGGCATCACCAAAGCGCTTGGTTGTGAACTTGGTCCCGCAGGGATCACCGTCAACGCCATTGCGCCAACCGTCTTCAGATCACCGCTGACGGCGTGGATGTACGAAGACACCGAAGAAGCTACCAAAGTACGCAACGGGTTTCTCGCACGTGTCCCCAAAGGACGGCTGGGCGAGCCAGAAGACCTGGCCGGGCCGCTGCTGTTCCTCGCCTCCAAGGCATCCGATTTTTACACCGGGCATATTTTGTATGCCGACGGTGGATATACGGCGGGCTGACCCATGGGGACGAGCAAAAACATCGCGGTAATCGGCGCCGGCCTGATGGGTCACGGTATCGCGCTCACATTGGCGCGGGCGGGTCACAAAGTGATGATCACTGACCCAGTCGACGCGGCGCGTGAGTCCGTCAAAGACCGTATTGCCCAAAGCATGGCCGCCATGGGCTGCGCAGACAGTGAATTACCAGCCGCTTTGGCGTGTATCATTGTCAAAGCGAGCACTCCCGAAGCTGTCGCAACAGCCGACGTGGTGTTTGAAGCGGCGCCTGAAAAGATGGCGCTGAAGAAAGCGATTTTCGCAGAGATCGAAGCGCACGCGCCGGATGATTGCATTCTGGCGTCCAACACGTCGGTGATGCCGATCACAGAGATCATGAGCGATCTGCGTTTGAAAAGGCGCGCAGTTGGCACCCATTGGTGGAACCCGCCACACATGATCCCGCTTGTCGAAGTTGTGAAAACCGAATGGACGGACAGGGTGGTCGCGCAGACCATGTTCGATCTGCTGGCCGACGCTGGAAAAACTCCGGTGATGGTTGCCAAAGATGTGCCGGGTTTCATTGGCAATCGCTTGCAACATGCGCTGTGGCGCGAGGCGGTGAGCCTTGTGGAAAACGGAATTTGCGACGCCGAGGCCGTAGATACGGTGATCAAATCCAGTTTTGGTCGACGTCTGGCCGTGCTTGGCCCGTTGGAGAACGCCGATCTGGTGGGCACGGATCTGACGCTCGATATCCACGAAAACGTGCTCTTTGATCTCGAAGCGAGACAAGGCCCTTCGCCGTATCTGCAAGGGCTGGTCGAGGCCGGCAAGCTTGGCATGAAATCAGGCCAGGGGTTCCGCACCTGGACCCAGCAGGAAGCCGACGATGTGCGGGCGAGGGTCGCCAGCCATCTGACCAAACTAGAGACCATTCTGGAAACATAAATCAGAAACCCCGGCGGGGAGGCTGGGGATAAGGGAGGACCACCACATGACCAAGATATTCAAAACAACTACGCGGCGAGCGTTCCTGACGGGTGCAACAGCAGCGATTGCTGCGCCTGCGTTACTCAAATCAACGCGGGCCTATGCTGCCACGCCAACGCTCAAAATCGGCCATGTCAGCCCACGCACCGGCCCGCTGGCCGGTTTTGCCGAGGCCGACGATTTTGTGCTAAAGGGAATTGAGGCCGCGCTGTCGTCCGGTTTGCAAAACAACGGCAAAAACTGGAACGTAGAGATCATCTCCAAGGACAGTCAATCCAACCCGAACCGCGCCGCCGAAGTGGCCGCGGATCTGATCCTTGGCGAAGAAGTCGACATCATTGTCGCTGCTTCAACGCCGGACACCGTGAACCCCGTCGCCGATCAGGCCGAGATCAACGAGGTGCCGTGCATCACAACCGATTGCCCGTGGCAGCCATATTTCTTTGGCCGCAATGGCGTACCCGGCGAAGGCTTTGCCTCAACGTATCACTTCTTCTGGGGACTAGAGGACGTCATCGGGGCGTTCCTTGACATGTGGGGCGGCAGCGGCGTCGCCAAAAATGTCGGCGGGCTGTTTCCCAACGACGCAGACGGCAATGCGTGGGGACATCCGGAACTAGGCCTGCCCACGCCCTTGGCGGCAGCCGGTTATGACTTGATCGATCCGGGTCGGTATCAACCGCTGTCAGATGATTTCTCAAACTATATTGCGGCCTTCAAAGAGGCTGGCTGTGAAATCGTCACCGGCAATATGATCCCACCAGATTTTGCCACGTTCTGGGCGCAGGCGGCCCAGCAGGGCTTTAATCCCAAGATCGTGACGATCGGCAAGGCGCTGTTGTTCCCATCCGTCATCGAAAGCCTTGGAGATCGCGGCGACGGGCTCAGCTCCGAGGTTTGGTGGTCACCAAACCATCCGTTTGCCTCTTCACTGACGGGCGCTTCGGCCAAAGAACTGGCCATGGGCTATACCGCAGACAGCGGTCGCCCCTGGACGCAGCCGATCGGCTTTAAGCACGCGCTGTTTGAAGTGGTGGCAGATGTGGTGAAACGCGCCGCAGATCTTGAAGATCCCGAGGCAATCACGGCCGCAATTGCCGGCACCCAGCTAGATACAATTGTAGGTCCTGTCGATTGGTCCAACGGCCCGATCAACAACGTCACCAAGACGCCTCTAGTCGCAGGTCAGTGGCAGAAGGGCGACAGCGGATTTGAGCTGGAAATCGTCGCCAATTCGGCGGCACCTCAAATCCCTGTGACAGCCGACCTTAAACTGCTCGGCTAACGCATTTGCGCGGCGCCATACCTTTTTTGGCGCCGCGGATTTACTTCAAGAAAGCAGTCCGGATGACAGCAATCCTAAAACTCCAAAACCTCAAAAAAGCATTTGGTGCCGTCACTGTTGCGGACAATCAAAGCTATGAGGTGCAACGCGGAGAAGCGCTTGGGATTTTGGGCCCCAATGGTGCAGGCAAAACCTCGATGTTCAACCTGATCACCGGCACGCTCAAAGCAAACAGCGGGCGCATCGAGTTTGCAGGCAAAGACATCTCAGGCTGGAGCGCCGCGCGGCGCAGCCACGCAGGCATCGCACGCAGCTTTCAGGTACCGCAACCGTTCTCTGGTATGACAGTGTTTGAGAACGCAATGATCGCGGCCACACAATCGGCGGGTCTCCATGGCCACGCGGCAGAAGCCCACTGTATCGAAGTGCTGGAGCAAACCGAGTTGATGGGGAAAGCCAACGTTTTGGCCGGCAGCTTGACGCTTCTGGAGCGCAAGCGGTTGGAACTCACCCGCGCGCTCTGCACAAAACCGGACCTCCTTTTGCTGGATGAAATTGCAGGCGGCCTGACTGAGGCGGAATGTCAGTCGTTGATTCACACCATAAAAGACATTCACGCCAGCGGCGTGACCATCATTTGGATCGAACACGTCGTGCACGCGCTGCTCTCCGTGGTGGACCGTCTGATCGTGGTTGATTTCGGCAAGCTGATTGCTGATGGCGATCCAAAGACCATCATGGAAAGCCCGCAAGTCAAAGAGATTTATCTGGGGATCGAAGCTGATGCCTGATGCTCTTTTAAACATGACCGGGCTTGATGCCCACTATGGCGATTTCCAAGCGCTTTATGGCGTGGACATGCACATCGACGCTGGCGAAGTGCTCGCCATCATCGGCGCGAACGGAGCAGGAAAAACCACGCTGATGCGCGCCATCACAGGCCTTCTCAAAAGTGGGCCCGGCCAGATCAGCCACAACAGCGTTGATATTGGCGGCCTGCGGGCGGACGAAATTGCCATGCGCGGCATTGCAATGGTGCCAGAGGGACGGCAACTTTTCCCGTCGCTCTCGGTCAAAGAGAACCTGATGATCGGGGCACAAGTCGGGCGCAAAGGGCCGTGGAACCTGGACGCCGTCTATAAACTCTTCCCCATTCTGGATGAGCGTAAAGATCAGCAATCAACGTCACTTTCGGGTGGGCAGCAACAGATGGTAGCCATTGGGCGTGCCTTAATGGCCAATCCCGACTTGATTTTGTTTGACGAGATCAGCCTCGGCCTCGCGCCCGTGATCATCAAAGACATCTACAAAGCTCTGCCTGGCATCATCGGCGAAGGCATGAGCGCCATCATTGTCGAGCAAGACATCACCAAGGCGCTGTCTGTGTCCTCAAGGGTTTACTGCTTGCAAGAAGGACGCGTGTCGCTGGAAGGCGGCTCTGACACTGTGTCGCGCGAGGATATCTCCCGCGCCTATTTCGGGATCGAATAATATGGATTGGCTGAACGCAGTGGTGCAAGGCACCCTCTTGGGCGGGCTCTATGCGCTCTTTGCCGCGGGGCTTTCCCTGATCTTCGGGGTCATGCGCTTGGTGAACATCGCCCATGGCGACTTAATAGTTTTGGCAGCCTATTTGGGGCTGACGGTCACCACAGCAACCGGAATGCATCCTTTGCTGGCATTGGTGGTGGTCGTCCCTGTCATGGCCACCATCGGCTACGCATTGCAACGCGGCTTGCTCAACCAAACTCTGGGCGATGATCTTCTGCCGCCTTTGCTGGTGACATTCGGGCTGAGTGTGATCATCCAGAACGCCCTTTTGGAAGGCTACACCGCGGACCCGCAAAAACTGAGCGCAGGTGCATTGGAGACCGCAAGCTTTGACCTCGGAGGGCTGACACTTGGTGTGTTGCCAGCACTGACCTTTGCGATTGCCGTTGTTGTGATTTGGGGTCTGCAACGCGTCTTTTACCACACACCTTTGGGACGCGCCTTCCGCGCGGTGTCCGACAATCAGGATATCGCGCAACTGATGGGCCTTAATCGCCGGCACATTTTTGGCCTCGCTATGGCGCTTGCGCTGGCGGTGACGGCTGTTGCGGGCATCCTTCTAGGTATCCGTACAAGCTTTGATCCTTCTATCGGCGGTGGGCGCCTGATCTTTGGCTTTGAGGCTGTGATCATTGGCGGTCTGGGCAACCTTTGGGGCACGCTTGCTGGTGGCGTCATCCTTGGCGTGGCGCAAACCGTGGGCGCCAAAATCGATCCCGGTTGGCAAATCCTGTCGGGCCACATCGCCTTTTTGATCATCCTTGCCGTACGACCCAACGGCCTGTTTCCGAGGATTTCGGCATGACCACGCCCACCTATTCCGTCACCCGCTCCTCTCAGGCGGCCCGCGTTGGCGCCGTGCTGGGCGCGCTTGTTTTGATCCTTCTGATCGCCGCCCCGTGGTGGGCCGGTCGCGCCGACATGCGTTTGATGGGAGAGCTGTTCCTTTATCTGGCGCTCGCCAGCCTGTGGAACCTGATGGCGGGCTATGCGGGGTTGGTCTCTGTGGGTCAACAGGCCTATGTCGGCTTTGGCGGCTACATGCTGTTTGCACTGACGATGTTTGGCGGGCTGCACCCGATTGCTGCCATCGCCCTCGCAGGCGTGTTGGGCGCTTTGATCTCGATTCCTGTGGCGGTTCTGATCTTCCGTCTGCGTGGCGCATATTTCGCCATCGGCACATGGGTCATTGCAGAGGTGTTCCGTCTGGGATTTGCGCAAGTCTCATCCCTCGGTGGCGGCTCTGGCTCCTCCTTGCCTGTCGCCATTGTCAAATCACTGGCCAGCAAGCGCGCCATGCGTGAAAGCCTGTCATACTGGCTTGCGCTAGGCGCTGCCGTGTTGGTCATCACTGCTGTCTACTTCTTCCTCCGCTCTCGCAAAGGCTTGGCTCTGACTGCCATCCGCGACAACGAAACCGCTGCAAGCAGCCTTGGCATCGACATCTGGCGCACCAAATTTATCGTCTATGTGGTGACATCAGCTTTCACAGCCATGATCGGTGCGCTGATCTTCTTGCAGAAATTGCGGATTTCTCCAGACGCCGCCTTCAGCGTGAACGACTGGACCGCCTTTGTGATCTTCATCGTTGTGATCGGCGGCATCGGCACCATCGAAGGTCCGATCATCGGTACATTGGTGTTTTTCCTGCTGCGCGAAACGCTCGCCGACTTAGGCACCACATATCTGATTGTGCTCGGCGTTGTCGCAATTGTTGTCATGCTCAAGGCCCCCAAAGGTCTCTGGGGCCTGATCCGCAGCCGCTTTGACATCCAAATCTTTCCACTTGGCTACCGCGTCCTCAAACGCGACAAACCCTAAGGAGCCGCACCAATGGCAAAACAGAAAACCATCATAACATGCGCTGTGACTGGCGCGATCCACACGCCCACAATGTCGGATGCCTTGCCCTATACCTATGACGACATCGCGCAACAGGCGATGGATGCCGCAGAGGCCGGCGCCTCCATCCTGCACCTACATGCACGCGACAACGAAACCGGAGCACCATCTGTCAATCCTGACGATTTTGCGCCGTTTCTACCGCGCATCAAGCAAGCGACAGATGCCGTTCTGAATATTTCCACTGGCGGTTCACTGACGTTGTCGATCCAAGACCGCATCACTCCGGCCAAAACCTTTTCGCCGGAAATGTGCTCGATGAATATGGGGTCGATGAACTTCTCGTTCCATCCGTTGGCCAACCGTTACAAAGACGATGATTGGAAATTCGACTGGGAAAAAGACTATGTTGCCAACTCGGATCAAAACATCTTTCGCAACACGTTCCGCGACATCAAAGAAGCCGCAGACACCCTCGCCCCGCATGACATCAAATTCGAACATGAATGCTATGATGTCGGCCATCTCTACAATCTGAAATTCTGCATGGACATCGGCCTGTTCAAGGCGCCGGTGTTTATTCAGTTCATCTTTGGCATCCTTGGCGGCATTGGTCCCGAAGTGGACAATCTGGTCTTCATGAAGCGCACCGCCGACCGGCTGTTTGGTGACGACTATCGTTGGTCCGTTCTGGGGGCTGGAGGATCTCAAATGGGCCTAGCCTCGACCGCAAGCCAGATGGGCGGCAACGTGCGCGTCGGGCTGGAAGACAGCCTGTTCATCACCCGCGGAAAACTGGCTGAAAGCAACGCTCAGCAAGTCGCCAAAATCCGACGCATTGTCGAGGACTTGGGATGCGAAGTCGCCACCCCGGACGAGGCCCGTGAAATTCTGGACCTCAAAGGCGGCGACAGGGTTTCTTTCTGAACAGGTGGCACGCAAGCTTGGCGATTGACGTCTTTGAGGTGGGATGAATGACGCAGGCCTAAACAGGCTTTTGCCCTTAGGGTTTATGGCCGGCAAAATCTTCAAAGATGATGCCGGTGCGGTAATGCTCGCCACTTGTGCCGAGGAAATGAACCATCTGGCCAGCTTCTTGCCTGATCTTTACCGCGGCTATCATCCAACCCCCGAAGGCCCGTGAAATGAAAAAACTTGCTACCGCATTCGTGATCGCTTGGTCGGGGCTGGAAAAGATTTTCCTGACACACCTGCAGTACGCTCGTCACGCATCCGCCTGACACGTCTCACCCTCTTATTCTGTCTTGCCATTTAGGAAACCCAACAAATCCAATCGCTGCGGCCATGGCCAGCCAAGGCACTAAATCTACCTTTGCGATCATTAGGCAAGCAAGAGCCAGTCTTGCGGCAATCTCCAACCGGCTCAGTCGACGCCCGTCAAATCCGGCCAAAGCACTGGAAAGAAGGTAAAGCGCCATGACAAGGCGGAGCAATAGCAGGCCCAGCCCTACCCAGTCGGACGAGCCATCGTAACCAGGCAGGTATTTGGGCACTCCCGACGCGCTTACGGAGGGATCAAGGATCGCCGCATCAATCAACAGAATTTCTGGGTAGAGCGCAAAGATGAACGGGATCACGAACATCACGATGCCCGACTTGACCGCAGAAAACCCGGTGGCCATGGGCTCGGCTTTGGTAATTGTCGAGGCGGCAAAAGCTGCAAGGGCAACCGGGGGGGTGATAGCCGACGCTACGGCAAAATAGAAAATGAACATATGCGCAGTGAAAGTCGCGATCCCCAGCCCGGCCAAAACCGGCCCCATAAGCAGAGCAACATTGATGTAGGCCGGGACAGCAGGCATCCCCATGCCAAGCAGGATCGCAATCAGCATTGTCATGGACAGCGCCAGCATCTGGAAGGCAACCGACCCGCCTTGTCCCAAATTCCAAGATTGCAACCAGCTTAAGACATCGAGCGAGATGAAGTTAGGTAATCCGGTGAATTGCAGGCAGAAGTCGATGATCGAGACGGCTAGGAACATAAGGTAAAGCGTTGATACCAGAACACCTGCGGCAGAAAGGGCATCGACCACCTTACGCGGTTTGGCGCGCACCTCTGGATCAACGAAAAGGAGGGCTATCAACAGCATAACCGCCCACCAACCCGCACTACCGGCATCGCCAGCGGCGTTTTGGATCATCTGTTGAAACCAAGACAGTTCTGACACCTTGCAAACGCCATCAACAAACGCGCGCTCGGCCCCAAGAAGCCCGCCAAGTACGCCGCAGCCAATCGTCTCCTTAGTGGCAAGAAGCAGAAGCAGGATCAGTAGGATTGGACCGAAAATCATCGTCAGGTTCAACATATCCTGACGGTTCAGATGCATGTCCTCGGTCAGTTCACCGATGGCCGTGATGCCCTGCTTCTGAGCCTGAAAGACCACGGAGAGAAACAGGCACGAGAAATAGGCCAACGCTGGAATGACGGCCGCAATGATCACTTCCGAATAGGGCACTACGGTCAGCGCCGCTAGGACGAAGGCTGCGACTCCCATGACAGGCGGCATGATCGATCCACCTGACGATGCCGCGGCTTCGACACCGCCCGCGAAGGTCTTTGAAAACCCGCGTTTGAGCATCATGGGAATGGTCAGAACTCCGGTCGAGAGGACATTGACGATTGGCCCGCCCGAAATCGTGCCAAACATCGCAGAGCTGACAACCGCCGCATGTGCTGGGCCGCCGCGCAGGTGTCGGGTCCAGCGAAATGCAATCTTTATGAGTGACTGCCCGCCCGCTGACGCTCCAAACAGTGAGCCAAGGACAAGATACGGGAAAATCGTGTTGAGCATGATGTCCATGAACCGACCCAGCAATCCCGACGCGTTGTTGACCAAAATATCGTGAACTCGCGGCCGACCATCAGACAGCAATCGAGGCTCGCCTGCCAGTTTGGTCATCAGATATTTGTTGATGTCATCTGGTCCGTGGAAATACCAAACCAGCACGGTCACAATCGAATAAAGCGCGATCGCCAAAGCTACGACAACTAGGGGAAGCCCCCAAACTTTGATGTTGTAGGCGAGGAATACCAGCATGGTGACACCGATGATGGCCACCAGCCACCCCCCTGTATTGCCAACGCATTTGGGATCTTCGACCGTTGTCGGCGCTGGCAAACCATAAAGTTCAGCGATTTCTTTTTCGGCCTTCAGGGCTTCGGCAAACAACCTTGCGCGCTCGCCAGTGAATTGGTCGATCAAACATATGGATTCGATTTCTATGACATATGTTAGTGAAACACCAAACGCGGCAACGACGAGCGCGATGTCCATGAACAAACCGAACCTGCGTCGTTCTTTGGACCGATCCGCCCAATCAACCCACATGGAGTGCTTCAGCGTCACACAAAGCATCATCGCAGAAAAGGCGATCGGGTAGAACCACTCGGTTGGAAATTTTCGTATTGAAAGCCAGTTCGCGCCCGTTAAATTCCTGACCCCATCGTCTAATCCCGGAATTCCCGGCGTGGCATTTAATAGCCCGACTAAGACTATAACAACCGACAATAGATAAAGTACAACTTGTGCTACAGGTCGTTTTATTTGGTCCGGTTGGCTGCCCACGATTTGTCCTCGATTTTTTGTGGGAGACCAGAAAATTCCGGTCTCCTCACTTCGTTTCGCAGTCTAAGGTTTGGCGCAATCCGGCAGAGTATACCCTGCCTCTTCCCATGCCCGCACAGCGCCGGGGTGGTATTTGATCGGCATCGGACCACAAAGACCTGTCTTCTCCTGATCGGTTTCGCCGAGCCACGCGTTGGGCATCATCGGTGCCTTTGCTTCAAGCGAAGCAATGCCTTCGATGAATGTCTTGGTCAGCGCGTAAGCGATCTCTTCACTCATCGAAACATTCACAACTTCGCCCGCCAATGCGCCAAAGCCGCGGAATTTTCCGTCTTCCGTCTCCACGCGCGTATTTGGACCGAACATTTCGTCATACACATCTACGACAACGCCGGTGGAGCCTGGAGCGTTGGCAAATTTTTGCGCGCCGTCGCTTTCAAACACTTCCTTGGGAAACGAATACACGACAATCTTGCCTGACGCGCTCGCTTGGGTCATGCGGCCATCGGGAAAGTTCAATGGCAAGATATTCGCGTCGGCTGAACCATCAACAATCGTCTTAACCGCTTGCCCCCAATTCACTTGAACGCCGGTGTATCCGTCCCCATCGTCAAGCCCGGTTGCAAGTTTCGCCATTCCGCGCGCGGTGTTGAGCGCCGCGCCGCGAGGTGGGCCGTTGTAGATCGTGGCACCTTCAAATGCATCCCATCCGCCGAAACTTTTGCTTTCATACGCATTCAACGCATAGATCGATAGCCGATAGGTAAACAAAACGGCGAGGTCTTCAGCAAGTTCCGCGCCTTTTTCCTTACCCAAGCTGGCATATGGACCAGCACCTTTGGAAAGAAGGAATGGAAGCAAAAACGGGGCCGACCCAATATCGGTCTTGCCCTCTGCAACGTTCTGCACGGTATTGGTCAGCGTCTGACCTGGCGCGACCTGAATGTTGGCAACACCGGCACTGGAAGATAGTTCCGCCAAACCAAGTACGACCGTCCCGGCCACCGAAACCGGTGCGGCTGTTTCAGCCGTTAGGTTCGTCTGCGCGTTTGCTGTTCCTGAAAGCAACATTGCCGCCAAAAGCCCTGTGCTCAAGTATTTGAAATTGTACATATTTCCCTCCCATTTTTCCCTTAGAACTGAACATGGCTTGGCATACTCAGTCCGTCGTCCTCTAGTTCTTTCCTGTCTTTATACCCTATGAGAATTCCCGGCGGTTCGCGTGCGTCTGCCATGGCTTCGACAGCCTCGGCAGTTCGCGTGATCCGGTTGTGATGGCGACGCGCCCATTCAAAGTGCAACGCGCCCAACCGTTCGATCTGGCTGGCATAGGCCGGATCGTTTCCCAGATCGCTCAACTCATCCGGATCGCTTTGCAGATCAAAAAGCATCGGGCGCATGGTTTCGGCGTGCACGTATTTCCAGCGTCCGTCATAGACCATGGTCAGCCTTGCATCACTCTGGTCCACTCCGATGGCCTTGCGACTTTCGCGCGTAGAATAGTCGTATTCAGAAACGCAGAAATCGCGCCAATTGCTGTCTGAGCCGTGCAAAAGCGGTTGCAGTGACCGGCCTTCAATGATGTGTGGTTTGGGTTTTCCCCCAAAAAATTCAAGGAACGTAGGCGCAAGATCGATGCCTTCGACCAATTGGTTGGTAACCGTGCCGCGTGTCGCGTCGGCGTCTTTTCGCGGGTCAAAAACAATCAGCGGAATACGGGCTGAGCAATCAAAGAAAAGATCCTTTTCGCCGATCCAGTGGTCGCCCATGTTGTCACCATGATCGGAGCAGAAAACGATCATGGTGTCTTCCATGCGCCCACTTTCCTTGAGATAGGCAAACAGCCGGCCCAGCTGGTCGTCCAACTCTTTGATCAGGCCCATGTATACCGGCGCCACCAAATCCCGCACCTCGCTGCGCGAGAAACTCTTGCTCACGCGCATATCCATCCACGCCTGCATTAGCGGGTGGTCAGTCTGGCGTTCCATATTGCCCCTATTGACGGGAGGCAGATCATCCGATGAGTACATATCGTTGTAGGGCGCAGGAGCCAGATAGGGCCAGTGTGGCTTGATATAACTCAGATGACACAGCCAGGGCTCGTCGCCTTGTTGCTCGATGAACTCGATTCCTCGTGTGGTCAGCCAAGCAGTTTCAGAATGCTCTTTCGCCACGCGCGCAGGCAGTGGCGCATTCTCCAAGAGCCACCCGGAAAGAAGCTCCCCCTCCGGCCCTTCAGCCGAGTTCGCCCATTCCTCCCACGGGTTGTCGCCTTCCATACCGTTCTGGCGCAGGTACTGGTCATAGTCTTCCGGCGCATGGCGACCGGGATAGTCGGTGTGATTTGTACCATCATCGCGCACAAATACGTCAAAGCCACATTCCTTGACGCGTGTGCCGATTATGCTTTCGGGTTCAATTCCGAGGCGCTGCATTCCTTCACTGTCCGGGATCATGTGCGACTTGCCGACCAAGGTTGAAGTAACCCCGATTTCGCGCAGATGATCGCCGAGTGTCGGCTCACCCGCACGCAATGGAAATCCGTTCCAAGTCGCCCCATGCGAACGCATGTAGCGACCGGTGTAAAAGCTCATCCGGCTTGGCCCACAGACTGGTGATTGCACATACGTCTGGTTGAACCGCACGCCTCGGGATGCCAGCCAGTCGAGGTTGGGTGTGTCGATGTGCTTGGCACCAAAGCAGCTCAGGTAATCCCACCGAAGCTGATCGGCCATGATCCACAGGACATTCATCTTGGCGCAAGCCTCGCTTTCCGGTTCTCAAGTTCAAATTTCGGGAAACTCATCCGATCCGCAGCGCCTAGAGCGCGGCGGTTTCCCCCTGTTCTTGACAACAAGGTCGCCCGGCATAACATATCAGTCCAATACTAATCAGATAAGGTATCATACGATTTTGATATGTTGATTGACCCTCGCCATCTGGAACAACTGGCCGTCATCGTCGAGAATGGCACCCTGCAACTGGCAGCCAAGAAAATTGGCACCTCGCAACCGGCTCTAAGTCGGATGATCCGCACGCTTGAAGCCCGGATCGGTATGCCTCTGTTTGAACGCAGCACCCGCCCGTTGACTCCCACGGATATTGGTTTCGAATTGTCGCAACAGGGGCAGGCCGTCCGCTCAGCGCGTTTGCGCGCCGCCGAGGTGATTGATCTAGGCGCCGAGGGTTTTGCTGGCGTTTTGAAAATCGGAGCCCCACCATTTTTGTGCAAAAGCCTGATGTCCGAGGCCATCGCCGGATTTCTTTCGGCGCGCTCTAACATTCGAATAGATCTGATCCCGGACTATCACGCCGGTCTGATGGAACGGATTTATCTCAACCAGATCGATGTCATTGTTGGACCCTCCAAATTCGTTGACCGAGGCGACTCTGACCTGATTGTCGACCTGCTGTTCAGTGATGCCAACGTTATTGTCGGGCGCATTGCGCATCCGGTGATCTCTCTTCCCAATCCTGTGACGGCAGACTTTGCCGAGGTGATTTGGGTTGGACATTCCGAGCGAAGCATTTTGAGAACCGACATGGAAGACGCTCTCAGACAGATGGGCGTTAAGTCCCCCCGCATCGCGTTCCAGAGCGAATCCGCCGGTGCGGTTCTAGCGCTTTTAAGAGAGACTGATTTTATGACCGTCCTTCCCAGCTATGCGCTCAGACCAGATGGCAGTGATGGGCTCTCCGTCGC
The DNA here is from genome assembly GCF_947331465.1 of Shimia sp. Alg240-R146. GTDB lineage: Bacteria > Pseudomonadota > Alphaproteobacteria > Rhodobacterales > Rhodobacteraceae > Shimia. The sequence continues at coordinate 389,658 of NZ_CAMZOK010000003.1, forward strand.
AAAAATGAGCCTACCGAAAGAGACCCAAGACGTTAGCATGATCACCCTCGCCCAACGCGCCGAAACCAAGCTGGTCTCTGACTTCAAGGCACACTTGCGAGATCGGGTTTCCGCCCGCTTCGGCAACGTTTTGCTTTGATCTAAAAGGGACGGGAAAAGCTCGGGGTATTAAATACGCTGCACGATCTGTCTTCGTCCGCAGCCTGTCTTTTCTGGCAATTGCTCACACCTTGCTTCACGCCATTACTGGCTATCCAGAACATTTGAAGCGCGGTGCCTCTTGGGGAACGTTTAAAAGAAAAAACATAGCTCTTGGTGCACATGGTCCTCTGGCGCCAACCATCCCGTCGCGGCGTCTGCATTCTTCTCCGAAAACTATGTGGCGCCACAATCGAAATTGGCGGCACAAATGTGCCGCCAATTTTCAGATCCTGGGCTCCGTCTTTACGGGAATTCAAAACCCGTCTTTTGTCGCAAAACCGGACTTTCCTTGTCGGACCACACACTCCCAAGGTGGCTCATCACCCACACTTGCTGTGGCCGCAGCTGCGGCACGTCATGCAGCCTTCGACCATCTGCAATTCAAACTGACCACAGCTCGGGCAGGCCTTGCCACGCGGCGCTTCGCCCACCGCCATTGCTTCGGCTTGCGGATCCGCCTTGAGCCCCATGCCTTCGCCTTCGATGAAGCCTATCGCGATCATGTGACGTTCCAACACGCCGCCAATCGCGGCCAGAATGGATGGGATATATTTGCCTTCCATCCAAGCGCCTCCGCGCGGATCAAACACCGCCTTCAGCTCCTCAACCACAAAGGACACATCCCCGCCGCGACGGAACACCGCCGAAATCATCCGCGTCAACGCCAGCGTCCAAGCGTAGTGCTCCATGTTTTTGGAGTTGATAAACACTTCAAATGGCCGACGGTGACCGTTGATGATCACATCATTCACCGTCAGGTAAATCGCGTGCTCACTATCAGGCCATTTCAGCTTGTAGGTCGCGCCCTCAAGGCTTTGCGGACGCTCAAGCGGGTCAGACATATAAATCACTTCACCGCCGTCAGCGACGTGATCCGCGGGCTTTTCACCCGGCGCATCCTCGGAGCTTTCAGAAACGGTCAGAACCGAACCAGTCACGTCATTGGGGCGATAGGTGGTGCAGCCCTTACAGCCAGTGTCCCACGCCTGCATGTAGACGTTTTTGAACTCTTCAAAGCTGATGTCTTCGGGGCAGTTGATGGTCTTGGAGATCGAGCTGTCGATCCATTTCTGCGCCGCCGCCTGCATGCGCACGTGCGCGGCAGGCTCAAGTGTCTGCGCGTTCACGAAATAGTCGGGCAATGCCTTGTCGCCAAACTTGTCGCGCCACATTTGCACAGCGTAATCAACAACTTCCTCTTCGGTGCGGGACCCGTCTTTCTGCAGCACCTTGCGCGTATAGGCATAGGCAAACACCGGCTCGATACCGGAACTGACGTTGCCTGCATAAAGGCTGATGGTGCCGGTTGGTGCAATCGACGTCAGCAACGCGTTGCGAATGCCATGCTCGCCAATCGCCGCGCGCACATCTTCGTCCAGATCCTGCACCATGCCACCAGCAAGGTACTTATCCTTGTCAAACAGCGGGAAGGCACCCTTTTCTTTCGCCAAATCCACCGACGCCAGATAAGACGCCTGCGCAATCGCTTTCATCCAGGCCTCAGTCTGCTGCGCCGCTTCTTCGGACCCGTATTTCAGCCCGAGCATCAGCAACGCATCCGCCAGACCCGTCACGCCAAGGCCAATCCGGCGCTTGGCTTGGGCTTCTTGGGCCTGCTGTTCCAGCGGGAATTTTGATGCGTCAACGACGTTGTCCATCATCCGCACGGCTGTTGCCACAAGGTCAGACATCGCTGCTTCGTTCAGCTCTGCATTGGCTTCAAACGGATTGCTGACCAACCGCGCAAGGTTGATCGACCCCAACAAACACGCACCATATGGCGGCAAAGGTTGCTCGCCGCAGGGGTTTGTCGCGGCAATCTCTTCGACATAACTCAGATTGTTACGCTGGTTGATGCGGTCGATGAAAATCACGCCGGGCTCCGCGTAATCATATGTGCCCTGCATGATCTTGTTCCACAGATCACGCGCCTCAACCGTGTGATAAACCCGATCGCCAAAGGTCAGTTCCCAAGGACCATCGGCCTTGACCGCTTCCATAAATGCGTCCGTAACGAGAACGGACATGTTGAACATACGCAGACGTGCGGGGTCTGATTTCGCGGTGATAAAGCTTTCAATATCGGGATGGTCACAGCGCATGGTCGCCATCATCGCGCCACGACGCGAACCGGCAGACATAATGGTGCGGCACATCGCATCCCACACATCCATGAACGACAACGGACCAGAAGCATCCGCCGCCACCCCCATCACATCCGCACCACGCGGGCGAATGGTGGAAAAGTCATAACCGATCCCGCCACCCTGCTGCATCGTCAGGGCTGCCTCTTTCAACATGTCGAAAATGCCGCCCATGCTGTCCGGTACTGTGCCCATCACAAAACAGTTAAACAGTGTCACCTGACGCGCCGTGCCCGCACCCGCAGTGATGCGACCTGCTGGCAGATATTTGAAATCTTCCAGCGCGGCGTAAAACTTGTCTTCCCAAGCTTTCGGGTCTTTCTCGACTTTCGCCAGATCCCGCGCGATCCTGCGCCAACTGTCTTCCACAGTGATGTCGATCGGAGCACCATCCGCCTCTTTGAAACGATACTTCATGTCCCAGATTTGCTCGGCGATGGGGGCAGCGAAACGACTCATTATAGATTCCCTGTAGGTTCTGCGCGTTATCTTGAAGAGGCCCCAATCTATAATGGATCACACGCGCGGCACAACTGTGAACGCAAGGGAAAGCGTAAAGAAATTCACAATTTCAACACAACAGGTTGCGGCTCGACCCTCATAACATACAATATCATGCGTATCTTGGGACGAATCTGTGGGCAACCTGTGGATAACTATATCAACCTCGTAAAACTGAGCGTTGGCACCGAAAGTGTCGACAGCCTGATCGCATGGCAGGAGATGCGGCGCGCCCAAATGCCAGACTCACTGCCACGGCATGTGACTCGGATGTGGCCCAAGCGTGAGACCGAGATTCTGGCGGGCGGCTCAATTTTTTGGGTGATCAAAGGGGTTATCCAATGTCGACAACGGATTATGCGTCTGGACGAAGTGCATGGCGAGGACGGCATACGCCGCTGTGCAATTGTTCTGGACCCGGAAATTCACCGCACGGCCAACGCCACCAAACGCGCCTTTCAAGGGTGGCGGTATCTCAAACCTGAAGACGCACCCGCAGATCTTCCGAAGTCGCGCGCCAACGACGACACCCTGCCCGACGACCTCAACCGCGCACTGGCGGACATCGGCGTGCTATAGCCGCAAATTTGCACAGATGCCTCTATCGATGTCGGTATTTATGCAAATTCACACACCCGTCATCGTGCCTCCAACACAAGGAGACACGCCATGCCCACCACTCACACCGCTTACGCCACCGCCGAAACACTGGATTTTCCCGGCGCGATTACCTTGCGTATTTTGCTAACCGGAGACGACACCGACGGTGCACAGGAGATCTTTGAGGACATCGTGCATCCCGGCATCGGTCCCGGCCGCCACATTCATCACGATCAGGACGAGACCTTCTTTTTTCTCGAAGGTGACTTTGTTGTCGAAATCGACAGGGTATTGCACGAAATGTCCCCCGGCGACGTTGCCTTTATCCCGCGCGGCACGGTGCATGCGTTTAAAAATGTCGGCGCAACCAAAGGCCGCCTGCGGTATGTCTTCACCCCCGCATTGAAAATGGAAACCATGTTCCGCGCCTTTCATGCCGCCGCGCAAACCGGCGCAATCACCCAAGACGTGATGGCACAAATTGCGCAGGACAACGGTCAGGAATTTGTCGGCCCGCCGCTATAGGCCAGCAAAAAAAGAAAGGCGCGACCCGCATGGGCCGCGCCTCTTTCCAATCCAACTCTGGCTCGCGTAAAAGGTCAGTCGCCCAATTGCAACGTCGCCATCAATGCCGCCATAGCAGCGCGGTCTTCGTCCGACATCTCGGCCACGCGACTGCGGAACAACGTCGCCTGCGACTGCAACACCATGGCATCGCTCAAAATTTTCAGGTGGTTGGCCCGCAGCGTGTCACCCGTTGACGTGATATCGGCAATCGCTTCAGCCGTCAGGTTCTTCACGGTACCTTCGGTTGCACCCTGACTGTCCACCAACTGATAGTCGGCCACACCCGCATCCATCAGGTATTCCCGCACCAGCCGGTGATACTTCGTTGCGATCCGCATCCGAAATCCATGCCGCGCACGGAAATCAGCCGCTGCCGCGTCCAGATCATCCAGCGTTTCCACGTCGACCCAGCACCCCGGCACAGCAATGATCAAGTCCGCCTGACCAAAGCCAAGCTCCGCCAGTTCCTGAACCTGCTGCTCCCATTGGCCCAGCTTTTCGCGGATCAAATCCGTGCCTGTCACACCCAGATGGATGCGCCCGGCCGCCAGTTCCCGCGGGATCTCACCCGCACTCAACAGAACAAGCTCCACACCGTCGACGCCGTCAACTGCGCCAGCATATTCCCGATCCGACCCCGTCCGGCTCAGGCTCACACCACGCGCGCCAAACCAGTCGAACGTCTTCTCCATCAACCGCCCTTTGGACGGCACGCCTAGCTTGATGCTCATGCCTTGTCCTCCAGATCGACCAGAATTCCGGGGCGAACGACACCGCCGACCGCCGGAATTTCCCGCCCTTGCCCAAGCACTTGGGTCAGCGCGTCATACCGCCCGCCAGTGGCCACCGGCGGCAGGTCCGCGCGCCCTTCGGCATAAAAGCCGAACACAAAGCCGTCATAATACTCCATCGACGTCCGCCCATAAGACGCCTCGAAATCGAGGTTCTCGACATCCACGCCGCGGGCATCCATCGCCGCAATCCGATCGCGCAAACGAAACGACGCCTCCGAGATCGCAGGCATATCCACTGCCAAATCACGAATGTGCTCCAGCGCATTGGGCAGCGTTTCGCGCACATTCAACAGCGCTTCGATCAGCTCGACCTGCATCGCGGAAATCGCTGGCATCTCGGAGTCTTCACGCAGCCAGTCGATCCGAGCCGCCACATCGTCCTGCGTCCGCAAACCTATGTCCGGAAACCCGTGCTCCAGCGGATATTCTGCCGCCAACAATTTCACACGGCTGGCTGGCATTTCTGTGCGACCGGCAAACCGGTCCAACAGTGCTTTGAACCGCCGTGGCCGCCAGATGTGACGCGCCAGCGCCTTTTTGCGCCGCTCGGTGGTTTCCAAACCCGCCACAGCCGCTGCCAGAATGCCAATGTCACCGGTCGCAGCCCGCACAGGCACATCGCCCAGCGCGGCTTGGACCACCGCAAACACTTCGGCATCACTTGCCGCCGGATTTTCGCGGTCAAAGACCTCATAGCCGACCTGCAGGTATTCATTGGCCCGCGCGGCATCATCTTCCTGACGCCGAAACACTTCGCCTGCATAGGTATAACGTGCTGGCTCCGCACCATGCGCCATGTGCATCTGCACCACTGGCACCGTGAAATCCGGCCGCAGCATCTGCTCACCGCGTAAGGCATCGCTGGTCACATAGGCCCGTCCGCGAACGTCCTCGCCATAAAGGTCCAACATGACCTCTGCTGGCAACAGAACCGGCGTCTCCACCGGCACCGCACCCGCCGCCTGAAACTGCGCGCTCAGCTCAGCTGCCCGCGCCTTGATCACTGCTTTCTGGCTCATCAGTCGGCCTGCCCGTCGTTTTGGCTGGCAATGATTTCACGCACCTTCGCAACCAGATCACCGCGACCAATTTCAAACTGGCTCGGGCGTTCTTTCCACTCTTCATGGGTGGCGCTCTCGGCGATTTTCGCGCCCAAAATCAGATCTTTGACCTGCACGACACCGCGATCTTTCTCGTCGCCGCCTTCGATCACAGCTACAGGAGAGTTGCGCTTGTCCGCATATTTTAGCTGATTGCCAAAGTTCTTGGGATTGCCCAGATACATCTCCGCACGAATGCCCGCGTTGCGCAGCTCAGTAACCATCGCCTGATAATCCGCCATCCGGTCGCGATCCATCACAGTCACCACGACAGGACCTGTCGCCAGGCCGCCCATGCGTCCCTTTTCGCGCAGTGCCGCCAACAAACGGTCCACGCCAATCGACACACCGGTTGCTGGTACCGATTGACCGGTGAAACGCTTCACCAGATCATCGTAACGTCCGCCGCCCGACACAGACCCGAACTGCCGTTTTCGGCCTTTCTCATCCAGAATTTCAAACGTCAGTTCCGCCTCAAACACCGGCCCGGTGTAGTATCCCAACCCACGCACAATCGACGGATCAATCTCGATCCGATCACTGCCATAGCCGCCGGCGGCCAACAGATCACCGATCTGTTCCAACTCACCAATGCCCTCGGCACCCACAGCCGACGCACCAACCGCGCCGCGCAGGTTCTCAAACGTCTTGGCCACGTCGTCGGCTTTGGACGTCAAAAACGCGATGACCGGCTCAACCTGATCGTCTGACAGGCCCACGCCGTCAATATAGGCACCCGAGGCATCAAGCCGCCCCTTGCCAAGGAGTTCACGCACACCGCGCTCGCCAACTTTGTCGAACTTGTCGATGGTGCGCAGCACGTTGTCTTTCGCGGCCTGATCTTCACCAAGCCCCATGACTTCCAACACGCCATTCATAACTTTGCGGTTGTTGACGCGTACCAGATAATCACCGCGCGGAATGCCAACGGTCTCCAGCGTATCGCTGAGCATTGCACAAATTTCCGCATCGGCCGCCATGCTGGCTGTACCCACAGTGTCCGCATCACATTGATAAAACTGACGATACCGACCGGGGCCGGGCTTTTCATTGCGCCAAACCGGCCCCATCGCATAGCGGCGATAGGGGTTGGGCAACTCATTGCGGTGCTGCGCATAGACCCGCGCCAAAGGTGCGGTCAGATCATAGCGCAGCGCCATCCATTCGCCGTTGTCTTTCTCATCAAATTCCTGCCATGCAAACACGCCCTCATTGGGCCGATCCACATCCGGCAAAAACTTTCCAAGCGCTTCGACGGTCTCGACCGCGCTGCTCTCAAGGGCCTCAAAACCATAGCGATGATAAACCCCGGCGATCTGATGCAGCATTTCGGTGCGCTCTGACACTTCGACGCCGAAATAGTCGCGAAACCCCTTGGGCGTGATCGCCTTGGGGCGGGGGGCTTTCTTCTGCTTGGCCATGGGTATGGTCCCTGAGTGAAATTACATCGCTTGAGCCTTTATCGAATGGCTCGCAGAGGGGCAAGGAAAGGCTTTGTAACAGAAGACCTGCCCAATGCAGCAGGCCAAGAAAAAAGCCCCCGCAAATGCGGGAGCTTTCAAGCACTTTATCAAGACACCTTACTGCAGCGCGCCTTCTTCGACAGGTGCAGCCTCGGCTTGCTCAACCACAGGCACCGCTTCGGCCTCCGCCGGTTTTGCGATCAAGCTGTCGGTCACACCGGCCACGCCGTTCTCAAGGCTGATGCCAAGCTCCTTGCCCAGCGCCTGCATCGCGGGCATCTGCAATGCCATGCCAAGGACCGAATCCAGCGCCTGATTGACCGGCGTTCCGCTTTCGCCAGTGCCACCGGTTGCGCCGCCATTCATCCCCGTCACCTGATGGATCTTGATGCTGTCGATCTTCTCGGCCGGTTTCACCATCTGCTCCACGATCTGTGGCATTGCTTCCAGCATCGCCAGACGCAGCTTCATCTCGATGATGTCACGGCTCAGCTCGTTTTCCGAGTTCGCAATCGCGGTCTGACCTTCCGCTGTCGCCAGCAAATCGGCCTTTTTCGCATCCGCGCGCACTTTCAACGCATCCGCATCCGCCTGCGCTTCTTCCATCCGCGCTGCCGCACGGTCGCTCGCCGCGTCTTTTTCGGCTTCAGCTGCCAGTCGGATCGCAGTCGCCTGACGCTCCGCTTCTTTCTGTGCCTCAATCAACGCGATCTGCTTCTGACGTTCAGCCTCAGCCACTGCACGCGCGGTTTCAATCGCCTCGCTGGCTTTCTTGGCCTCGGCCCGCGCCGCATCTGCAGACGCCCGCGCCTGGCTTTCCTCCTCGGATTTGCGCGCCACGATGATCTGACGCTCCTGATCCGCAACCTCAAGCTCCCGCTCTTTGGCGATCTCGCTTTCGCGAATGGTGCGCTCGCGCTCAATTTCCGAGGCCCGCACAGCACGTTCCCGTTCAATCCGCGCCTGTTCTTTGGCTTTGTCCGCCTCTTCCTGCTTCTGTGCGATCTCGGCTTCTTGGGCCGCCTGCATCATCTGGATTTCGCGCACCTGATTGATCGAGGCTTCTTTCTGCTCGCGGTCAATCTCGTACTTGCGCTTTTCGGCTTCCATCTCAGACCGTGCCACCGACACATCCGCCTCGGCGGTGATCTCTGCACGTTCTTTGCGCGATGTCGCAATCACAGCAGCCAGCTTTTGCATACCAATGGCGTTAAACGCGTTGTTTTCATCCAGACTGTCAAACGGTGTCTGGTCCAGCGCAGTCAGCGACACAGCTTCCAGCTCAAGACCGTTTTTCAACAGATCCTCGGAAATCGCATTCTGCACTTCCTGAACAAAGCTCGCGCGGTTCTCGTGCAGCTCATCCATGGTCATCTGCGCGGCCACGGCCCGCAAACCATCAACAAGCTTGCCTTCGATCATCTCGCGAAGCTGATCCACGTTAAACGTGCGATCGCCAAGGGTTTGGGCAGCCCGCGAAATGCCGTCTTCTGTGGCATTCACCGAGACATAAAACTCGACGCCCACGTCAACACGCATACGGTCTTTGGTGATCAGCGACTGCTCGTTCACCCGCGCCACTTCAAGGCGCAGGGTTTTCATGTTCACTTTAGCGACTTCGTGCAGGAACGGCACCACAATCGTGCCCCCGTCCATGACCACTTTGCGTCCACCCGATCCGGTTTTCACAAGGGATGTTTCGCGGGTCGCACGTTTGTATAGGCGCGCCATGATCATGCCGATGAACAGCAGCAAAACAACGATCATGACGGCAACAGTAAGAATAGGTGTAAAAAGCATTAGAACTCCTCAATCCTTGATAATTTTTTGATTTCTCGCGCAGGTTCAGATCACAAAGAACTGATCGCCACGCTTACGAATGACGGTGACGTCCTGTCCTTGTTCAAAGACGGCGTCATCCTCCAGTGGTTCCACGCGCAGGTAATGCGTGTTGCCAAAGCGGTCCTTGATTTTGACCTCGGCCGGCTTGCCGCGCGACGCACGTCCTTGCGTGATCGTGCCGCTATAGCCGCCAAGATGGCGCGACCGCAGCGCCGTGGTTTCGGTCTTGGGCATCAACAGCGCCACCCAATTGGAAATGAAGCGTGTCACCGCAAGCGCCGGGACAAAGACCAGAGCGGACGCGACAAGCGCAGGCACTGCTTTGCCGACTACTGAGGTCAGTCCGGCCTGCAACAACAGCCCCATGAGGCCGAACATCGTCAGGAAGGACACAAACCAGATCAGGAACGGCACACCGCGCACGCCCAACCAACCCAGCAATCCCGCCGGAGAGTCCGGCGTGTCGGCCATGTCAGGGCCATCCATATCGAGTTCCGCTGCGTCAAGGTCGATGTCCAACCCCGTCGACAGATCAAAGTCCGCATCAACGTCCAGATCCACTTCCGCGCCTTCAGCGCCAGCCCCCAAAACGGAAAACCCCAGAACCGAGCTGAGAATTTCCAGCAAAAACAGGACCGCCACCACCGTCAGCGCAATGGAAAACGGCAGAGATTGTGGTTCAAGAAACGTTTCAAACATCTACATCCCTCATCAATAAATTCCCCTTTTTTTGTTTTAGTTGAACTATATATGTGCAACCATAAAGTGAATTTCAAGTTATCAATGTGTAATTTGCAAAAGTTTTACATACATACTATGCTGCTTTCGATATCAACATGGGCTGTGGCAAAGGATCGGAACACACCGTGGGAGATTTCATAAAACGCAGACGGCTGGCGCGGTTTCTGGACCACGCCTCCCAACGGGCCGAGGATTGGCCGGTTCCCGAAGGCGGCTGGATATTGACCATGCGTCGCGCGCTTGGCATGTCCGCCGAACATGTGGCCCAACGCAAAGGCGTCAGCCGCAACGCCGTCTATCAGGCCGAGCGCAGCGAGAAAGAGGGCGCCGTTTCTATCAAACAAATGCAAAAGCTGGCAGAAGCCATGGGCGGCCAATTTGTCTATGCCATCGTGCCCAAGGAACCGGTTGAAAAGCTGAAATTGCGTCAGGCGCAAGCGGTGGCGGCTCACCTGGCCAGACTTGAGACAGATTTCCAACTCTGGTCGCCCGACGAGCAAGAAGACTGGCTCGACGACAAAACCGCCGAGCTATTGCATGACATGCCCGCCGATTTCTGGGCGCTCAGGGTTGATGACCCAGACGCGACCTGAGCAATCGCGCCACGTCAGATATTCTCAAAATCCCCGCCGCGCCCTTTACCGGACGCGAACCGTGCGGCACCCGCGGCACCTTCACCTGCGAAAGCTGAAAACGACGCCCACTCCCGCCGCAATGCCGATGCCAGATCTGCGCCGGACAGACGCGCCGACAGAAAATCCGCCCGCATGCACCCTTGCGGAAAGCCAACCAAGGAGTGCGCCAATCCCATCGCCGTCTCAAGCGCCGTACCTTGCGCACAAACCCGATCGGCCAACCCCATTTGCGCCGCTTCTGCGGCCCCAATGCCACGTCCGGTCAGGATCAGGTCATTGGCCCGCCCCTGCCCGACTATCCGCGGCAGCCGCACTGTGCCACCGTCAATCAACGGCACGCCCCAGCGGCGGCAAAACACGCCCAGCGTGGCGCCTTCGGCCACAACCCGCATGTCACACCACGCCGCGAGCTCTATGCCGCCCGCCACCGCAGGCCCTTCAATGGCCGCGATCACCGGTTTTGACAGCATCAATCGCGAAGGGCCCATTGGCCCCATTATCGGCTGAACCCGCGCATCGCGCCAGTCGTCGGAAATGTCCACGGCTTCGGTCCAATCGGTGCCCACGCCATCTGCCGCCGCCTTCAAATCAAAGCCAGCGCAGAAATAGCCACCTGCACCGGTCAGGATCGCCACATCCACCCCGTCATCCGCCTCAAACGCCAAGAAAGCATCAAACAGCGCCCGCGCGGTTGCCGGATCCACCGCATTGCGCGCCTCTGGCCGCGTTATTTCGACCACGCGCACGCGGCCCTCATCCCTGATCGTGACAGTCATGATGGTCCTCCCTGCCTTGATCACACACGCGCTCAGGCGCGCTCACAAGAAAAACCCCACGTCGCTTGACGCCAATGCGGCAAAGCCCCTATCTGACGTGCATGAAACATCTCGAAGAACAGATCGCCCACCTGACCCGCACCGTCGACGAAATGAGCGATGTGGTCGCACGCCAAGACACCGAAATCGCCCTGCTGACCCGACGCGTGCAAATGCTGATGGAACGTGAGGCAGGCCGCGAGGCCGGCGCAGATGGCGCTGTTGTCATGGGGGACGAACGCCCGCCGCATTATTAAGGAACAAAAAGGCCGGCAGCCTGAGAAGGCTCAGGCCGTCAGGGCTGAGCCATTCCAAACCCGAAAGGGCGAGAAGATTTCGTCAGAACTCCTCGACCGCCATAACGCCATCGATGCCTTTCAACGCGCCTTTGATCTGCGGTGTCACAGGAAAGCCTGCACCCGTATCAATTTCAACTTCTCCAGGCAGTTCCATGTTGTTCAGACAAAACACCACCGGCCCCTTGGGCGCCTTGGGGTTCGCTTCCCTCGCGCCTTGCAGAATGTTTGCCACCGGCATCACCGCGGTATGGTCATCCAGATAGATCTTAAGCCCCGAATTGCCCGCATCGGCAACAATCGTGTCCACTGGCGTCATCGACTGCGCGAGCAGTTTGAGCTGGTCGCTCTCCATCTCGGCCTTCACCGTCACAACAACCTTTGAGCCGGTCTCCAGAAACTCGCGGCACTTCTCAAGAGTGTCCGAAAAGATCGTGACCTCGTAAGCCCCCGTCGGGTCCGACAATTGCGCAAAGGCAAACCGGTTTCCGCGCGCTGACTTACGCTCCTGTCGCCCCGAAACACGCCCGGCGAGCTTGGCCACACACGCCCCGCCCCGCGCCTTGTCGGTCAATTCATCCAACGTCAAAACCTGCTTGCGTTTCAACGCGGGCATATAGTCTTCCAACGGATGTCCGGACAGGAAAAAGCCAATCGCTTTGGCCTCTTCATCCAGTTTTTCCGCTGGCAACCAATCCCCCGCAGGCGACAGACGCGGCTCGGGCAGATCGTCCCCCGCCTCGCCAAACAACGACACCTGATCGCTGCCCTTTTGCTCGTGGATCGCCGCCGAATAGTTCACCAACCCGTCAAGGCTTTCCATCACGCGCCGCCGGTTGTTGTCCAGCTGATCAAACGCGCCGGATCGCGCCAGCATCTCCAATGGTCGCTTGCCGACTTTCTTCAAATCCACCCGCCGCGCAAAATCAAACAGCGTTGCAAACGGCTTTTCGCCTCCGTCGGTTTTACGGCCCTCGGTCACCAGCTTCATCGCTTCGATGCCGACGTTTTTCAACGCGCCCAGCGCATAAACCAACGCCCCGTCGACCACTTTGAAGGTCGCATCCGAGCGGTTCACGCAAGGCGGCACATAGGGCAGCTTTAGCGCCTTTTTGACCTCTTCGAAATAGACCGCCAACTTGTCCGTCAGATGGATATCGCAGTTCATCACACCGGCCATGAATTCGACCGGATGGTTCGCCTTGAGCCACGCCGTCTGATAGCTGACCACCGCATAGGCCGCCGCGTGCGATTTGTTGAAGCCGTAGTTGGCGAACTTCTCCAGAAGGTCAAAAACTTCGCTGGCTTTCTTGGCCGGAACGCCGTTTTCTGCCGCGCCTTTTTCAAATTTCGGACGCTCGGCGTCCATCGCCTCTTTAATCTTCTTACCCATCGCACGTCGCAACAAATCCGCCCCGCCAAGCGAGTAACCCGCCATGACCTGCGCGATCTGCATCACCTGTTCCTGATAAACGATGATACCCTGAGTTTCCTCAAGAATATGATCGATCAGAGGGTGCACGGACTCGATTTCACGCAGCCCGTTTTTGACCTCGCAATAGGTTGGAATGTTCTCCATCGGGCCCGGACGGTAAAGCGCCACGAGCGCAACAATATCTTCGATACAGTTGGGCTTCATGCGCTTAAGCGCATCCATCATACCCGTGGATTCCACCTGAAACACCGCGACCGTCTTTGCGCTGGAATACAGCTTGTAGGTCGGATCATCATCCAGCGGAATGGCGTTGATCTGGTTCTCGGCCCCGTCGGCGGGCTGATACAACTCCGTGCCATCGGCGGCCACGTGCAACGGCCGTCCGGTGCTGTGGATCTGCTCAATCGCGTTCTGAATAACCGTCAGCGTTTTCAGACCCAAGAAGTCGAACTTCACCAGCCCGGCCTGCTCTACCCATTTCATGTTGAATTGGGTCGCCGGCATATCCGAGCGCGGATCCTGATAAAGTGGCACCAACGCATCCAGCGGACGGTCACCAATCACCACCCCCGCCGCGTGGGTCGACGCGTTGCGCAGCAAACCCTCCACCTGCATCCCGTATTTGAGAAGCCGGTCGACAACTTCCTCGTTGCGGGCTTCCTCGCGCAACCGTGGCTCTTCCTTCAAGGAATCCGCAATCGACATCGGCTTCACGCCCTCAACAGGGATCAGCTTACTCAGCCGGTCCACCTGCCCATAAGGCATCTGCAAAACCCGCCCGATGTCACGCACAGCCGCTTTGGACAAAAGCGCACCAAACGTAATGATTTGCCCGACTTTGTCGCGCCCGTATTTCTCCTGCACATAGCGGATCACTTCTTCGCGGCGATCCATGCAAAAGTCGATGTCAAAGTCCGGCATCGACACACGTTCAGGATTCAAAAACCGCTCAAACAGCAAGTTGTACCGCAGTGGGTCAAGGTCGGTGATCGTCAGCGCATAGGCCACCAGCGACCCCGCACCCGAGCCCCGCCCCGGCCCCACCGGAATATCTTGATCCTTGCCCCATTGGATAAAGTCCGCAACGATCAGAAAGTAGCCGGGAAACCCCATGCCTTCGATAATATCCAGCTCGAAATCAAGCCGTTCCTGATAGGCTTCAATGCTCACCGCATGCGGGATCACCGCCAAACGCGCCTGCAGGCCCTCGTTGGCAATCCGGCGCAATTCAGCAACTTCATCATCGGCAAATTTCGGCAGGATCGGGTCACGGCGATACGTGGCAAATGCACAGCGTTTTGCAATCTCGACTGTATTCTCAATCGCTTCCGGCAAATCGGCAAACAGCGTGACCATCTCTTCGGGTGACTTGAAATAGTGCTGCGCCGTCAACCTGCGCCGCCCATCTTGCTGATCAACATAAGCGCCTTCGGAAATACAGATCAGCGCGTCATGCGCCTCATACATCTCCGTTTTGGGAAAGTAGACGTCGTTAGTGGCCACCAACGGGATATCCATCGCATAGGCCATCTCGACAAACCCGCGCTCTGTCAGCCGCTCGGCTTCTGGCTGCCCCGCCTCGCCGGGGTGCCGCTGCATCTCGACATAAAGCCGGTCGCCATAAATGGCTTTGAAACCCGCCATCATCTCTTCGGCCGCGGGACGCTGCCCCAGCTGCAACAGGCGCCCAACCGGTCCCTCAGGCCCGCCGGTTAGACAAATCAATCCCGCGCTATGCGCCTCAAGCTGCTCGATTGTGACCTGCGGCAACTCACCCCCATCCTTGTCCACATAAAGACAAGAACTCAGCTTCATCAGGTTCTCATAGCCTTCTTCCCGTTGGCTCAACAAAACCACCGGCGCGGGCGTGGGCGCTGCCGTGCGCCCTGACGGGTCGTCATGTGGCATCTTCACAGACACCTGACAGCCCACAATCGGCTGAATCCCCGCACCCTGCGCGCCAACCGAGAACTCCAACGCGGCAAACAGGCTGTTTGTGTCGGTGATCGCCACCGCAGGCATGCCCATTTCGGCACACATGCCGGGCAATTTCTTGGTCCGAACAGCCCCTTCCAAAAGGGAATATTCGGTGTGAACGCGGAGATGAATGAATCGGGCTTGGCTGCTCATGGGCCCAAGCTATCGCAGCCCACGCGACGAGGAAACGCCCCATTCACCGCAAAGCGCGGCAACCGGACTTTTTGTTCGCCAAAATGCCTTGGGGTGAATGCGCCGAAGTCACAAAGGGGGTAAGCGCCCACCCCAACTGCCGCACCTGTTGCTCCGGTTAAGGTGAATCAGTTCAGGACCACCCTGTCGTAACTTCTGCAACAAAAGGAAACGCCAGGGATTTGCCAGCACCAACACCATCCGCCCAAAAATTATGCACAACGTCACCGCTAAACCCTGCAAGACTTTCAACACTTCATTGATAATTATCCACAACCGCATCTGCTTAACCCCTTGTTTTGCATACCTCGGCACACCGACAACCTTGCGCCCCATTTGCACTGCCCCCCTTTCCTTCGCCAAGTTTATCTTGCAGGAACGCCATGACGCTCCCTAGGGTGAATGCGCTCAAAGAAGCGGCAGTTCATGCCAGAGAGCAACCAACGCCGCCACATTCGCGGCACGCAGGGGGACCACATGACCACACCGCTCTTGTCGATCAAGGGACTGACCAAAGCCTATCCGGGCGTGGTCGCCAACGACGACGTCTCCTTTGACATTGGCCCCTCCGAAGTCCACGCGCTTTTGGGCGAAAACGGCGCCGGCAAATCCACCTTGGTCAAAATGATCTACGGCCTCGTGAAACCTGACAGCGGCCAAATGTTGTGGCAGGGCACTCCTTTCACGCCCTCAGATCCCAAAACCGCCCGCGCGTCTGGCGTGGCTATGGTGTTTCAACACTTCTCGTTATTTGACGCCCTCAAGGTTTCTGAAAACGTCGCGCTCGGCATGGAAAATCCGCCGCCGATGCGTGACCTCGCCCGCCAGATCCGCCGCGTGTCCGAAACCTACGGCCTGCCGCTTGATCCAAACCGCACCGTCGGTGATCTGTCCGCTGGTGAGCGCCAACGCGTCGAAATCATTCGCTGCCTGCTGCAAGATCCCAAGCTCTTGATCATGGACGAGCCAACCTCGGTTCTGACACCGCAAGAGGTCGAAATCCTCTTCAAAACGCTCAACAAGCTGCGCGATGAAGGCACCTCGATCCTGTATATTTCTCACAAGCTCGAAGAGATCCGCAAACTCTGCGATCACGCCACAATCCTGCGTCTGGGCAAAAACGTCGGAGAATGCATTCCCGCCGAAACCTCAGCCCGCGATATGGCGGAAATGATGGTCGGCGACACGCTGCAAACACCGACCCGCACCACCGAGCAAACCGGCGACGTGGTGCTGGACGTTTCCGGCCTGACGCTTGAGCCGACCAACCCTTTTGGCACCACGCTCAAAAACGTGCATTTCACCGTGCGCGCCGGCGAAATCCTTGGCATTGGCGGCGTTGCCGGCAATGGTCAGGACGAATTGCTCGCCGCCCTGTCGGGTGAATCTCTGACATGGCCGGACGCGGTCAAAGTCAAAGGTCAGGATGTGGCCAACCTCGGCCCCAACGCCCGTCGCGAACGCGGCATCCTCTGCGCCCCCGAAGAGCGTCTTGGCCATGCCGCCGCGCCTGACATGAGCCTAACAGAGAACGCGCTGTTGACCGGATCCATCCGCGAAGGTCTCACCAACCGCGGCTTCGTGAACTGGACCGCTGCCAACGATTTCGCCAAATCCATCATCGAACGTTTCGACGTCCGCACTCCCGGAACCCATGTGGCGGCGCGAGCGCTCTCGGGCGGCAATCTGCAGAAATTCGTGATCGGTCGCGAAGTGCTGCAACGTCCCGAAGTTCTGGTGGTCAACCAACCCACTTGGGGCGTGGATGCCGCCGCTGCGGCTGCCATCCGCCAGTCCCTGCTTGATCTTGCCGCCGAAGGTGCCGCGATCGTGGTGATCAGCCAAGACCTTGACGAACTTATGGAAATCTCTGACCGCTTTGGCGCGTTGAACGAAGGCCGCCTCTCAGACATCCGCCCCGCTGCTGGCCTGACGGTTGACGAGATCGGCCTGATGATGGGCGGCGCACATGGCATGGAAGTCGCCAGCGTCGGAGACCAGGAACAAGAAGGAGCAAGCGCATGATCGCGCTTCAGAAACGCCCCACACCGTCCCGCGCCCTGTCTCTCGCGACCCCGTTGATCGCCGTCTTGATCACAATGATCGCTGGCGGCCTGCTCTTTGCGGTGCTCGGCGAAAACCCGTTTGAGGCAATCCGCACCATCTTCTGGGATCCGGTCTTTGGCGAATTCGCCTTCTACTACCGCCCCCAGCTTCTGGTCAAAGCCGCGCCGCTGATCCTGATCGCCATTGGCCTGTCACTTGGTTTCAAGGCCGGTATCTGGAACATTGGTGCCGAAGGCCAATACATCATGGGCGCCATCGTCGGTGCTGGTGTGGGCCTCGCGTTTTATCCCACCGAAAGCCGTCTGGTTCTCCCGCTCATGATCCTCGCAGGCGCATTTGGCGGCTGGGTCTGGGCGATGATCCCCGCCTTTCTCAAAGTGCGGTTTGGCACCAACGAAATCCTTGTTTCGCTGATGCTGGTCTATGTGGCGGAACAATTCCTTGCTTCCATGTCGCTGGGGCTGCTCAGAAACCCCGAGGGCATGGGCTTCCCCGGTTCGCGCAACTTCTCCGACTACCCGGCGGCCAACAGCTGGATCAACGAGGCCGCAGGCCTGCACTGGGGCATGGCATTTGCCTTTATCGCCGTGATCTTTGCCTATGTGCTGCTCAACCGCCACATCCTCGGCTTCAACATCCGCCTGACGGGGGACTCGCCCCACGCCGCCCGTTTCGCAGGCGTGAACCCCACCCGCCTGATCCTGTTCTGCCTCGGCACGTCTGGCGCGCTGGCTGGCATGGCGGGTCTCTTTGAAGTCTCCGGCCCCTCCGGCCAGATCAACATCGACTTCGCCTCAGGCTACGGCTTCACCGCCATCATCGTCGCCTTCTTAGGCCGCCTGCACCCCGTCGGCATCCTGCTCGCAGCTCTGCTGATGGCGCTGACGTACGTTGGCGGCGACTTGGCCCAAGGCAACCTCGGCCTGCCCTCCGCCGCCATTCAGGTTTTTCAGGGTATGCTCCTGTTCTTCCTGCTGGCTCTGGACCTCCTGACCAACTACCGCGTTGTGCTTAAGAAGAGGGGGGCGGCGTGATGCTCGCGCAGGAAGTGAAATTCAGTCCAAGGGACATCCTTGTCTGCGGCGGCTCGTATTGCTTTTGGCTCTTGGTGGGGTGGTTCTGGACGTGGCTCTTTCTTGGAGCAAGCAGCTTCAACGCGTTACTCTTGCTCGTTTGTCTTGCGATTTTTTTTGGACTGTCGGCCATCCCCGCGGGATTTCTCGGTTTATTCCTGCGTCGCTGGACTGAGAAACGCAAACGCGAGGAGACTTCCAACTCCGAAAACGCGGCGCTTTGTGAAAGCCATCGAGCTAATGAAAAATCCCAGAAAAAGCTGGTCGCCGAGCTCTCCAAGATCGGCTTCACTCTCGGTATGATTGGGGCAACAGCCCGCGCCTTTTACACAAATTTCTTCGGAGGAGCCTTCTAATGGACCTTTCCGCAATCAACCCTGTCCTGCTGATCGCTTCCTTGATGGTCGCAGCCACCCCGCTTCTCCTCGCCGCGATCGGTGAGCTTGTAGTGGAACGCTCCGGCGTTCTAAACCTTGGTGTCGAAGGTCTGATGATCACCGGCGCCATCTGCGGCTTTGCAATCTCGGTGGAAACCACTTCGCCCATGCTCGGCCTTTTGGCCGCCATGCTCGGCGGCGCGGTGCTCTCGTTGCTCTTTGCCTTCCTGACCCAATTTGCGCTGGCAAACCAAGTCGCATCCGGCCTCGCCCTGACCCTCTTCGGCCTTGGCCTCTCCGCCCTCATGGGGCGCTCTTACGTGGGCGTCAAACCACCCGCTATGGCAAAACTTGACTTGCCCATCCTGTCTGACATCCCCGTGCTCGGCCCGATCTTCTTCAGCCACGACCCCGTGCTTTATTTCGGCATCGCGCTGACGGCAGCCGTCTATTGGTTCCTCAAAAAATCCCGCGCCGGTCTGATCCTACGCGCGGTGGGCGAAAGCCACGACGCCGCACACGCGCTTGGCTACAACGTGATCCGGGTCCGCGTGCTCGCCATCATGTTCGGCGGTGCCTGCGCGGGTCTTGGTGGCGCCTACATCAGCCTCATTCGCGTGCCGCAATGGACCGAAGGCATGACCGCGGGAATCGGCTGGATCGCCCTCGCTTTGGTTGTCTTCGCCAGCTGGAAACCCTGGCGTGTCCTGCTTGGCGCCTATCTTTTTGGCGGTATCAACGTCTTGCAGCTTAATTTGCAGGCGGCAGGCATTGCCATACCGGTCGAATACTTGGCAATGTCACCGTATCTGATAACCATCCTCGTTCTGGTTATCATGTCGGCCGACAAAAGCGGTGCACCCGCCGCGCTTGGCCGCACATTCCACGCTTCGCAATGAGGCACCAACTAAAAAACTGCCACTAACAGGGGGACTTCCCGATATGAAACTGACCAAACTGTTCACAAGCGCCGCAGTGGCGCTGGGTCTGGCGACCACCGCCATGGCCGACACCACCAAAGTGGGCTTTGTCTACGTTGGCCCAGTGGGCGACGGCGGCTGGACCTATGAGCACGACAAAGGCCGTCAGGCTGTCGAAGCTGCCTTTGGCGACAAGGTTGAAACCACCTTTGTTGAAAGCGTTCCAGAAGGTGCCGACGCCGAGCGCGTGATCACTCAGATGGCCCTGCAAGGTGCTGACCTGATCTTCACCACCTCTTTTGGCTACATGGATCCAACTATCAACGTTGCCAAAAAATTCCCGAACGTGAAGTTCGAGCACGCGACCGGCTACAAGCAAGCTGACAACGTGTCCGTTTACTCCGCACGTTTCTACGAAGGTCGCGCCGTTCAGGGTCACATTGCCGGTCACATGACCAAGACCAACAAAATTGGCTACATCGCGTCTTTCCCGATCCCCGAAGTTATCCGTGGCATCAACTCCGCGTATATCCACGCCAAGAAAGTGAACCCCGACGTCGAGTTCTCGATCATCTGGGCCTACACATGGTTTGATCCGGCCAAAGAAGCTGACGCAGCCAAAGCTCTGATCGAGCAAGGCGCCGACGTGATCCTGCAGCACACCGACTCCACCGCACCACAAGCCGCCGCTCAGGCCGCTGGCAACGTTGTGACATTTGGTCAGGCGTCTGACATGGGCGAATATGCTCCATTCCCTCGCGTGTCCTCCATCATCGATGACTGGGCGCCTTACTACGTGGCCCGTACCCAAGCTGTCATGGACGGCACATGGGAATCGGTCTCCACATGGGACGGTATCGGCGCTGGCATGGTTGGCATCGGTGAAATCTCTGACGCTGTTCCAGCCGACGTGAAAGCCTCCGCAATGGAAATGGTTGCGGCACTGGCCGACGGTTCCTACCACGCGTTCACCGGCCCGCTGAACAAGCAGGACGGCTCCGCATGGTTGGCCGAAGGCGAAACTGCACCTGACTTCGGTGACGACGGTCTGGCAGGCATGAACTTCTACCTCGAAGGTCTGACCGCTCAGATCCCGAACTGATCTTAAGCGATCCGAGAGACACGAAAGGCCCGCCAAACGGCGGGCCTTTTTCTTTGGCGGTTGCTTTTCTGGTGAGTTACTTAAAGGAGAAACTCTTCCCCTTATTGCGGCCACTCACGTAGCGGAAGGACTTCACGCCATTCTCGTCCTCGACAACAAAAGAATAATAGGGTTTGCCGTTCTTTTTGTAGCAGGTCACAACCCCGTTTTCTGCCACGCTATACGTGCCTTTCTCGCGTGAGCTTCCGTGGTTGAACGTGAAGCTGCCACCAGCGTCCCCACCCCCGCCAAAACTCGCAACCGAGCCGGCGTCAAATTCGAGTTTTCCAGATTGCAACGTTGTCAGAACTGCCTGCTGACCAAGTGTCCCGGCAATGGCCCCTGATGCCATCGCAACCGCCCCAATAACAGCGGCACCAATAGTCCTTCGAATGCTTTTCATATCATCACCTAAATCAATAATTACGTATTGAATCAGTAGCCTGCCAAAACCCACCCGACAACCCTGACGGGTCTCATGCCTTAAGAAATCGGGCCGCTTCCCTGTGGCAAACAAACCTTTTTGCCGCCGTCGGACAAAACCCTGCTAGCATTTCAGCATTTCAGCATCAAAACAGGATAGGGGCTCATGTCCGCGGCGCGTTTTTTCCTCATTCTTCCTGCACTGGCTTTCTTTTGCTCGATGGCGTCTGCACAAGACGCGA
This sequence comes from Shimia sp. Alg240-R146, assembly GCF_947331465.1. Taxonomy (GTDB): domain Bacteria; phylum Pseudomonadota; class Alphaproteobacteria; order Rhodobacterales; family Rhodobacteraceae; genus Shimia. The sequence continues at coordinate 411,204 of NZ_CAMZOK010000003.1, forward strand.
GGCCCTTCAACGGCCACTGGCAAGGCGTGTGGAAAGACAATAGCCGCACCGCCGTATCCGTGTTCATCCACATCCAATCAGGACAGGTGCGCGAATATGTCTGGGACGGGCGGCCGGTCGACGTCAGCACATCAGAGATGCGCAACGGAGATCCTCACCCGAATGGCGACACCACAAAAAACGTAAACCCGGACCCGCTTTTCGTCGGATGTTTCGGAACGTCTTTGCCAAACCAGCAAAAACTGGAACTCACTTATCCGGTGTTATGCAAATCTTCGTCCTATCGCGTGCGCTGACCGGCTAGACCCTGTCCTCCGCCGCCATTGCGCCGCCGCTTAGAGCATCCAGTAACAGCGCGCCCATCAGCCGGACCAACACGTCTTGTGCCCGCGCCTCGCCAACGATTTCGGCAACCATGCCTTCATAGGTCTCAAGTGCCACGCCCATCGCCGCATCCTCGCGCACGGCCTCACACGACTTGCCTCGCAGATAGTCAAACACCAGCGCCATTTCCGCGCCAAAATCCGCCTTCATCGCCACGGCCAGCGCTCGCAACCGGTCGGCCTCGCTGCCCTCTTCCGACAAGCGCACCTCCGGTTCCCGCGCCATCATCGCCTCGGTCGCCGCGAGAAACAGCGCCTGTTTGGTGGGGAAATAGTGATAGAGCGCACTCTTGCTCACCCCCAGCTCCGCGGCCATCTCCCGCATGCCCACGGCGCCATACCCCTTGGCCGAAAACACGCCTGCCGCCTTCTCCGCCAACGTGCGCCGATGCGCCTCGTGATCCACAATCTTGGGCATTTTCGTTTCCGTCCAACTGGTCGAAAACCTTTGACACATCTCCCCGACTCAGTCTAGGACGATTTTTATCGTCCACTTGGTCCACAAAGAAGGCACCCATGTCCACTGCACCCAATGGCGGCGTTGACCGCAGCCACGCGCCGTCCATCGCGCCAAAACTCACCTTCGCGGCCCTGCACGCTGCCATCCTCGCCGTCTGCGCATATCTCGCCTTTGCCCTGCCGTGGCCCGACGCCACCCGCGCAGCATTGCTGTTTGCCGCCGCCGCGCTCTACTTTGTCCGTCATCTGATCACGCTGTTTGTGCTGCTCAAACGAAACGTCGCCTTTTCCGAAGCGCTGGGCCTCGCCGCTTTCATGGCTCTGTTTGAAATTGGCTTCCTGCTTCTTGGTGCGGGCGCCCTCTCTGGAACCGCCACGCCGCTCGGCCCGCTCGACGCGCTGGCCATCGCCATGATCCTCGTTGGCTCCTACCTGAACACCGGCTCCGAAATGCAGCGGCACCGATGGAAAAAACACGCCGCCCACAAAGGTCAGTGTTACACTCAAGGCCTCTTTGCCCATTCGATGCACATTAACTATTTTGGCGACACAGTGCTCTTTTCCGGCTGGGCGCTGCTCACCGCCTCATGGCTCGCCGCCCCCATCCCGCTGTTCATCACTGCCGGGTTTGTCTTCTTCCACATCCCCGGTTTGGACACCTATCTTGCGCAACGCTACGGCGACACCTTCAAGGCCTACGCCGCCCGCACCGCAAAATTCGTGCCATACCTCTACTAAGACACCCCTACGAGGCACCACGCCCTTGCGCTTTTGCAAAAATGCACACCGACGCAATACCGACGTAAAGCAGCCGCGGTACCGCGGTGTAAAATCTCGCGATGCCATCGCCTTACCTCGCTCTGAGCGCTGACGCACATTGACTGCGTGTGCAAATCCCATTCGCAAGGCAGGGCCCGCGCGCTACACTTTCCCAAACAGGAGAAAGCCCATGCGCAAAATTCAGGCCCAAGGCGTGCACCACATCACCCTCACAGGGGCGGACCGCCAAACCTCCATCGACTTCTGGGAAGGCCTTTTGGGCATGCCCTTTATCTTTGACCAACCCAACCTCGACGACCCCAATGAAGGTCACCTTTACTTCGATCCCGGCGACGGCCGTCTGATCACCATCTTCACAAATGAAACCCGCCAACCCGACCCACGCCGCACCCCAACCGATCCGGGCTGCGTGCATCATCTCGCCTTCAACCTCAGCCGCGCTAGTTTCCTGCAAGCCGTTGCAAAGCTTGATGAAAGAGGCATCAGCCATTCCGGCACCAAAGACCGCGGCTTTATGGACTCGCTCTATTTCACCGACCCGATGGGCCTTCTGATCGAACTCGCATGCTACAAATTTGAGCCCCCTTTTGGCTGCTCACACGCCGACGTGATGATCCACGCCCACCGCCTGCGTGTCGCTGCGGGAGACTACAATATCCAAGAATCCCACCTTGCCGACGCCATCGAGCATCTGGTGCAATCCCGCCAAGACTCCCTGTCCACCACGCGCGGACCGGCCAATCCCTATTAGGCCACCCAACAGAGAGAAGGTGAGCGTTGGGGTATTCCACCCCGAGTTTAGCTGACCTGAAGGGGCCTTTTGGCACAGCGCTCCAAAGCCCCTTTCCCCGCTCGTTGAACCGTGGCAACGTCACCGCCATGACACAGCAGATTTCCAGCCCCAACGGCACCCCCGCCCGCCACTTTGCCTTTGGTTGCATGCAGTTCGGCGGCACCGCCGACGCCCGCGCCTCGCAAGAGATGTTTGAGGCCTGCCTCGCCGCTGGCATCACCCATTTCGACACCGCACACGGTTATACAGACGGCCAAAGTGAAGAAATTCTCGGCGGCATGATTGCCCCCCATCGCGACGGCCTCGTGATTGCCACCAAGGCGGGCTACACGGGCGGTGCTGGCACCGAAAACCTACGGGCGCAATTTGACATCTCCCGCAAGCGGCTGGGCATGGATCACGTGGATATCCTCTATCTTCACCGCTTTGATCCCAACACCGACCTCAACGCAACGCTCGACTGTTTCGCTGCTTTGAAAAGCGAGGGCAAAATTTCGCATGTTGGCCTGTCCAACTTCGCCGCGTGGCAAGTGGTCAAAGCGTCTTGGCTGGCCGAAAAACGCGATCTGACCATCGATGTCCTGCAACCGATGTACAATCTGGTGAAGCGCCAGGCCGAGGTCGAAATCCTGCCTATGTGCGCTGATCTCGACATCTTGCCCGCGACCTATTCGCCGCTTGGCGGCGGGCTGCTGACTGGCAAATACGCCGCCCAAGCACCGAGCGGACGCCTCGCCACCGATGACCGATACGCGGCGCGCTACGGGCTTGACTGGATGCACAATGCGGCCACGCAACTCTTTGATATTGCGTCCGAATTGGGCATGCATCCCGCCACTTTGGCGGTCGCGTGGGCCGCGCGTCACACCAGCCAGCCCTGCCCGATCCTGTCGGCACGCAGTGCCGCACAACTCGCGCCTTCTCTTGACGCGCTGTCCTTTGATATGGACGACACGCTCTACAACCGCCTCACCGCCCTCACGCCCACGCCGCCCCCGGCCACAGACCGTCTGGAAGAAGCATGACCGACTTCATCGTCATCGGAGGCGGCATCGCCGGCACCTCCGCCGCAGCCCGTCTTTCCGAGCTGGGACAAACCTTGCTATTGGAACGCGAAACCGCGCTTGGCTATCATGCTTCAGGTCGGTCCGCCGCGCTTTATGAAAGCAACTACGGCCTTGCCAGCACAGTCGCCCTGTCCAAAGCCAGCAGCGACTTTTTCCACCACGCCCACGGCGGTTTCCTAGGCCCGCGCGGCCTGATGTTTATCGCCGGTCACGGCCAGCAGGACGCCTTTGCCAAGGCCTGCGATGACTTCCATGTGGACCCGATCGACATGGACACCGCGCTCGCCAAAGTCCCGATCCTGAACCTGGACACCGTCGGTCAGGCCGCCTACCACGACGCGGCCTTCGACATCGACACCGACCGCATGATCCAGACATTTGCCAAGACTGTCCGCGACATCGGCGGCACCGTAAAAACCGGACAGGACGTCACCGCAATCACCCGCACGCCACACGGCTGGCAGGTCACGGCAAACGGCGAAACCCACAGCGCAAAAATGCTGTTCAATGCGGCTGGCGCTTGGGCCGACCCCATTGCCGAGATGGCGGGTATCGCCCCACTAGGCTTCACGCCCATGCGCCGCTCCATGGCGCGCATCCCTGCGCCTGGCGGTCACGACGTCTCTGGCTGGCCAATGATCCTCGACATCAACGAAACGTGGTATGCCAAACCCGACGCCGGAAGCCTGCTGGTCTCCCCCGCCGAAGAAGACCCGATGCAACCTTTTGATGCTTGGCCCGATGACATGGTTCTGGCCGAAGGCATTGCCCGTTATCAGGAATTTGTCACCGAAGAAGTCACCCAACTCACCAGCAGCTGGGCTGGCTTGCGCACCTTCTCGCCGGATCGCAACCTTGTGCTTGGCCCCGCCACGGACGACCCATCGTTCTTCTGGGTGGCCGGTCAGGGCGGATACGGCTTCCAATCAGCACCCGCCGCCAGCCAATTCGTCGCCGATCAGGTCGCGGGTCGCGCCTCTGAACTCGACCAAGCAACCCGCGACGCGCTTAACCCACAAAGGTTCGCCTGATGCCCCGCCGCCTCAACCTTCCCGACAGCGCCTCGGTCGCCACGCCGGGCGAGGGTGGCAAACTCTTCGCCCCCTCTGCAGCGCGCAACGTCGACGCCATCGCAAACTTGCTGACCGAAATCGCGCCTCCGACGGGTCATGCGCTCGAGATTGCCAGCGGCACCGGCCAGCACGTCGTTCATTTCGCTGCTGTCCTGCCTGGTCTCAACTGGCAACCCACCGAAATCGACGCCTCGCGCCGCGCCAGCATCATGGCCCATCTGGCGGAGGCCGATCTGCCAAACGTGGCGACGCCGATCCCGCTTGATGCCACCGCCGCAGGCTGGGGCGGGCGCCATGCAGGCAAAAACCTGATCACCCTGTCCAACTTGCTGCACTTGGTCAGCGCCTCCGAAGCCCAAACCCTTGTCACCGAAGCTGCACAGGCCTTGGCACCCGATGGTATCCTTATGATCTACGGCCCGTTCAAGCGCGGCGAAGCGCTGATCAGCGAGGGCGACAAATCCTTTGACGACAGCCTTCGCGCTCAGGATCCGGAGATCGGTTACAAGTCCGATGCAACTGTGCTGGGGTGGGGCAAAGCCGCGGGACTGATCCCACGCACGCCCCGCGAAATGCCCGCCAACAACCTCGCGCTTATCTGGCAAAAACCCTCATAACCGCAAATTCTCCAGCTTTTTTGCGGTTTTCCCGCCTTGATATGATCTGGGTCAATTTCATATTCGCCAAATAGAATACGAAACACACAAACCACAGACATCAAGGAGCCCGACATGAGCTGGAGCGACAAACTGAACGACACCCGCGGACAATTGCGTGGCCTGAACAAAGCCATCCCCGATACCACCCGCGCCTTTGGCGCCCTTGGAAAATCGGTCAAGGAAGGCGGCGTTCTGGACTTCAAAACCAAAGAATTCATCGCCCTTGGGATCGCTGTGGCCATGCGCTGCGAAGCCTGCATCGTGCTGCACTGCGAAACACTCGTGAAAGCAGGCGCCACCAAAGAAGAGATCGGCGACGTATTGGCCATGACCATCCAGATGGGTGGCGGCCCTTCGATGATGTATGCGGCCAAGGCACAAGAGTGCTTTGAGGAGCTATCTGTGGGCTGACAAGCCCCATCATGACGCATAAGGTTGGTCTAACATTTAGAAAAATTGGACCTCCTCATGCTTCGATCTATTTTGTCCAGCTGCCTCGTCGCTGGCGCTTTGGCCGGCCCCGTTCTGGCCGAAGACCTGTCCCAATGGAGCTTTGGCGCCGACGGAACCATCACCTTGGGCGACATTCAAGACCTGCGCACCCGCATCTTTGAAACCTTTGACGCGGATGGCGACGGCGCTCTCAACACCACCGAATACACCGCTTTTGATAAGGCCCGCGCCGAGGCGGCCGAACAATCGCAGTCCTCTTTCCTCTTGCGCTCGGTCGGCGGTATGAGCCGCCAGCATATCGATACAAATCTTGACGGCATGGTCACCCGTTCCGAGATGGATGCCGCATTGCTGGGCTGGTTTAATTCGGTGGACAAAAACGGAGACGGGTTGATTGCCAAAGGCGAATACTGATCTGGCGAAGTACTCTTGCCTTACAGCAAAAAAATTTCGAACTACTCGGACCACAGATAACGGGTTGCCCGACCTTGGCCGGAGCAAATAGCTAATCGCCTGCAGCCGATAACCACTGGGTTATGGCAAAACCTGCGCGTGCTCCGCCATCACCTATAGCGGACCTGGAAACCCGTCGCGGAAGACAGAATTCTAAAGGCTAAACCCGAAATGAATAAGTGACCCGAAAATTGCCGTTTAGAGGAGTTTCCAAACCCCAATCAAAGTTGAGAACACCCTCAAGAATTGAGTGGCAACGTCTGATCGAGACTATCCAGATGGGGCGACCTTACTTTGTCACAAACAGCTAAAAAAGGGGTTTCTGGAACGCATCGAGGCGCGCCGGTCTTCCAAAATACCAAGGTCAACGCGCAACTTGCAAAAAACCCCCGCCGCCCCTTAAGGTTGTTTCATTATCAAACCAGCAGCCCCTGGGGGGGGAACCAATGAAATTATGCAAAACAATTTTAAGCTTAGCACTCGCATTCACGGTGTCGGCGTGCGGCAAGCAAGCGACAATTTCTTTGCAAAATGCCACGGCCGACATAGGAATTCAGAATGCATCAAGAGATCCACTTGGACGCGTCTATGAGTGGGTTCCGGGATCAAGGCCAGCCTCGAGAGCCGCGCTGTTTCCGCAGATCACCGACGGAACCAAGCCGCCAAACGTCTATATTCGTAATTACCCCGAAGGCAAAACCGTAGCTTCACAGGTCAAAGGGTTCGTATCAGGCGCGAATTTCGCAATTTCTGACGCGCAAGTATTGGAGCTAGAAACTGAATCCACAAAATCCACGAGCATCGAGTACAGCAACTTCAAAATTATGGAGTTGGACAAAACCGTGACTGCCATGAACAACTACATTAATGCAGACCCGGATACCGCAAGGGACGAATGGGCGTTGGACAGCGCCATAGCATCACACAAAGATGACGACCCCACAAACGACGTATATTACGTTGTCGTTTACCAGAGCATGCTCGCAAACGAGAGCAAATTGGCATCTGGAAACATAACCGGAGGAGGCGTCAAAGTCCCCGTCAAGGGAGTCAAATCAGACGTTTCAGTGAAATTTACGAACGCTTCGTCGGTCCAGTGCGATGGTTTTCAACCGTGCTTTGTGAAGGTGCGGATTTTCAAACCCATTCTTACCCAAAACAATACGTATAGCTTTACAACTCGCGGTGTGCCCTATGATGATCGCGCGTTTGCACGCGCATTGTCCCAAAAATGAGAAGTGCCCCTGCCACTTAGGCAGGGGTCCCCAATTCACCCGTTTTGGCGAATGGTCTCGTTCTTCGGATCATATGGGCTGTCACAGGTCACCGTGGCCTCCCACAGCTTGTCCTGCATCTTGACCTTCAACTTGGTGCCTTCCACCGCCAGATCAGGCCGCACATAGCCCATGCCGATGGATTTCTCGAACGCCACCGAATAGCCGCCCGAAGTCAAACGCCCCACGCGCGATCCATCCTCCGCATATAGAACCTCACGGCCCCACGGATCGGCATCGTCTGGCCCATCAATCAACACGGTCACGCATTTGCTGCGGATGCCTTTGGCTTCCATCTCGGCTTTGCCGTGAAACTCTTTGGACAGATCGATAAAGCGTGGCAAGTCTGCTTCGGCTGGGGTCGCATCGCGGCCAAGCTCGTTGCCAAACGCACGATAGCTCTTTTCCTGCCGCAACCAGTTCTGCGCCCGCGCGCCCACCAGTTTCATGTCGAATTCAGCACCGGCTTCCACCAACAAATCCCACAGATAGTTCTGCATCTCGATCGGGTGGTGCAACTCCCAGCCCAGCTCACCGGTATAGGCCACACGGATCGCATTCACAGGACACATGCCCAACTCGATCTGACGCGCCGACAACCACGGGAACCGCTTGTTGGTCAGCGCTGTCGCGGGATCAGCATCCTTGATCACCTTGTTCAACACATCACGGGTTTTGGGGCCGGCAATCGCAAACACGCCCCACTGCGTGGTCACGTCCTGAATTTCGATATAGCCGAATTCTTCCATCTTATCTTCGGCCGCTTTGCGCAGGTAATCTGCGTCATATTCCGTCCAAGCGCCCGCCGACACGAGGTAATAGTTGTTCTCGCCATTGCGCACGATGGTGTATTCCGTGCGCGTGGTGCCATGGCTGGTCAGCGCATAAGTCAAATTGATGCGCCCGATCTTCGGCAACTTGTTGCAGGTGAACCAATCCAGGAACGCCGTCGCACCGGGTCCTTTGACCACATGTTTGGTGAACGCCGTCGCATCAATCAGACCAACACCTTCACGGATCGCTTTGGCCTCATCAACGGCGTGCTGCCACCAGCCGCCACGGCGGAAGCTGCGCGCGTCATGGTCAAAATTGTCGGGTGCATCCAGCGGCCCGTAATAGTTCGGACGCTCCCAGCCGTTCACCCACCCAAACTGCGCACCCTTTGCCTTTTGGCGATCAAACGCCGGCGCTGTCCGCAACGGCCGTGCCGCAGGGCGCTCCTCATCAGGGTGGTGCAGAATATAAACGTGCTCATAGCACTCTTCGTTTTTGCGTGCTGCAAACTCGGTGGTCATCCAGTTCTGCGAATACCGCTTTGGATCAAGGCTCGCCATGTCGATCTCGGCCTCGCCATCGACCATCATCTGCGCGAGGTAGTAGCCCGTGCCACCAGCAGCCGTGATGCCAAACGAGAACCCCTCCGCCAGCCACATGTTCCGCAAGCCCGGCGCAGGGCCGACCAACGGGTTGCCATCGGGCGTGTAACAGATCGGGCCGTTGAAATCGTCTTTCAGACCGCTGTCGGCACAAGACGGAACACGTTCGGCCATCGCCATATACTGATCCGCAATCCGGTCCAGATCGAGCGGGAACAGATCAGCCCGGAAACTGTCCGGCACACCATGTTCAAACCGTGCAGGCGCACCTTTCTCGTAGATCCCCAAAATCCAACCGCCACGCTCTTCGCGGGCATAGGATTCATTGTCGGCATCGCGCACCACAGGATGCTCCGGATTGCCCGCCTCGCGCCATTTCACCAACTCAGGGTCCTGATCCATGACAATAAATGTGTGCTCGACAGGAATCGCCGGCATCTTGATGCCCAACATCTTCGCCGTGCGCTGCGCGTGGTTGCCGGATGCGGTCACAACATGCTCGGCGGTCACCACAACCTGCTCATCGCTCGCGATCAGGTTGCCGCCCTTTTCGACCATCTTGGTCAGGGTCACTTCCCAAGCATCGCCGTTCCAATGGAACCCGTCCGCCTGCCACTTGCGCTCGATCATCACGCCCCGCTGGCGCGCGCCTTTGGCCATCGCCTGTGTCACGTCGGCGGGGTTAATGTAGCCATCCTCGGTGTGATAAATCGCACCCTTCAGATCACCGGTCTCAATCAGCGGCCAGCGCGTCTTGATGTCATCCGGCGACAACCATTCATAGGCCACGCCACAGGTCTCGGCGGTCGAGGCATAGAGCATATACTCGTCCATCCGCTCTTGCGTCTGCGCCATACGCAGGTTGCCCACCACAGCAAAGCCCGCATTCAATCCGGTCTCTTCTTCCAACTGTTTGTAGAAATCGACGGAGTACTGGTGAATGTGGGTTGTCGCATAAGACATGTTAAAGAGCGGCAGCAACCCCGCCGCATGCCACGTCGAACCGGACGTCAACTCGTCGCGCTCGATCAACATCACATCGTCCCAGCCCGCCTTGGCAAGGTGATAGGCAATCGACGTGCCAACGGCACCGCCACCGACAACAAGGGCTTTTACATTGGTTTTCATCGCTCCGGCGACTCCCTGCAAACTGGTCTTTGGCGCAACTCTATCGAACTGGCGCAAAATCGCAGGGTCCAGCCGACGCTTGATATCGCAATTGCGACGCCACGTTGCGGCAAAAAGCCTTGCTGCATCGCGGCGTGGACGGTAGACCCCGAAACCAACTTTCAGGGAGACAGGCGAGAATGCTGATTTGCCGCTCTGTAGCAGACTGTCGCGCCGCCATCGCGGATGTGCGCGCCAAAGGCCAGATCATCGGCATGGTGCCCACTATGGGGTTCCTGCATGAAGGCCACATGCGCCTTGTGGCCACAGCGCAAGACAATGCCGACGCCGTAGTTGTGTCGATCTTCGTGAACCCCAGCCAATTTGGCGACGCCAGCGATCTTGACGCCTATCCCCGCAATGAGGCCCGCGATCTGGCGATGCTAAAGGACGCCGGCGTCGCGCTGGTCTTTATGCCAGACGTCGAAACCATGTATCCGGCGGGTGATGAAACCATCGTCGAAACCACCCGCATGGCCAACATGCTGCATGGCCTCGTGCGTCCCGGCCACTTTCGCGGCGTGGCCACTGTTGTGACGCGGCTCTTCAACATCGTGACGCCTGATGTCGCCGCGTTTGGCGAAAAAGACTACCAGCAGCTGCAGATCATCAAACGCATGGTTGCGGACCTGCACATGCCGCTCACAATCATCGGCGCCCCAACGGTGCGCGAGGCCGACGGCCTCGCCATGTCGTCGCGCAACGTGCGCCTCTCTCCTCAAGACCGCGCTGCGGCGTCTGTGATTTCCCGCGCCTTGACCGCCGCCGAGACCGCAGCTTCCGGCGCAACGGTGGACGATCTGCACGGGTTGATCTCAGACACCATCAGCACAGAGCCGCGCGCTTCTCTCAAAGGGCTGGACATTGTCGAGGCCGAAACGCTGAATGCCATCGACGGGCCCCTCCAGGGCCCCACCGCCATCATGATCTCCGTCGCATTTGGCGACATTCTCTTGATTGACCAAAGGGTTGTCACACCATGAGCACACAGACCCCCATTCGCCGTACCACGGTCCCGCAAATCGCCAACCGCAAAGGTGGCGAACCGATTGTCTCGCTGACTTCCTATCACGCGCACACCGCAGCCATCGTCGACAAATATGCGGATTTCATCCTTGTGGGTGACAGCCTCGGCATGGTGATGCACGGTATGGAAAGCACCGTTGGCGTGCCGCTTGATCTGATGATCATGCACGGCAAGGCCGTTGTGCGCGGCACCAAGAAAGCGCTTGTGGTCGTGGACATGCCCTTTGGCACCTACGAGGAAAGCCCTGCCGTGGCCTTCCGCAATGCCGCCAAAATCATGAAAGAAACCGGCTGCGGCGCGGTGAAACTCGAAGGCGGCAAACGCATGGCGGAAACCATCCGCTTCCTGACCGAGCGCGGCATTCCTGTGATGGCCCACATCGGCCTCACCCCACAATCCAGCCACGTCATGGGCGGCTTCAAAACACAGGGCCGCGACGAGGACACATGGGCGATCCACGAAGAGGACGCGCAAGCCGTATCCGAGGCCGGCGCTTTTGCTATCGTGCTTGAGGGCATGGTCGAGCCGCTCGCCGCCAAAATCACCAAACAGGTCGCCATCCCGACCATCGGAATCGGCGCCTCAGCTGATTGCGACGGTCAAATTCTGGTGCTCGAAGACATGCTCGGTCTGAACGAATGGACTCCGAAGTTTGTCAAAGTCTACGGCGACCTCGGCCCCGCCATCGAACGCGCGGTGGATCAATACGCCAAAGACGTCAAGGACCGCTCTTTCCCGGGCGAGGATGAGGTGTATCGCTAAATACGCGTACCCCTGCGTAACCTTCAGCACACACGTAAAAAGTGTTTTGAAATCCGCGCCTTTCATCTAGTGTCTCAAAAAATCGAGGCAGGGAAAGAACATGCGTGGATTTCTGAACGGCGAAAGCTCTGTGGCAAAAGTCTACTGGCTGGGCTTTGTGCTCACCGGCTTCGCCTTTACAGCTCTCTATCGTTACATAAATTACCTCTATCTAACATCGGCAGAAACCGGCTTTGAATGGGTCGAGCTGGCGCATAACGTCCTCATCGCATTCAATGTAGTCTGGATTGCGGCCCTGCTGCGCGCCGTTGTTAAATCCGCATACAACAACAGGACGCCCGGTGGTTGGGGTTGGACGGCCATTGTCATCATGAGCCTGAACCTAGCCTACACATCCTATGTCGGGTGCACGCTCTTCTTCCCCAAAACCTACACGCCTTTGTTTGTGCTCAAGCTAGAGATCCATGAGCTCAACAAGCAACTCCCACAACGTATCGACGAAGAAAACGTCCTGACCCGCATGTTCCTCGAAAACAAGGTTCTGATCACCCACACGAAGGTAGACTACGAAGCCGACGACCTAATGCAGGAACATCTGGATTGGGAATTCTCAACCGAGGTCGAAAGCAGTCAGGAGCTTTGCGAAGACTTGGAAGGGTATTTTCGTGCCGGTCTCAAAGCAAGTCGGGCCGTTTACTTCTTTACAAACACAACACTCTCGACGGAGTTGACCGCCGAAGAATGCACAGCCTACCTCGCAACCCGAAACTAGTGGGAGACCCGCGCTGGAACGCACGGGTTTTCCACTCAAAAATCAACGAGTGCAGGGCAAGTCGGCGTTTTTGTGTTCTGTGCCGGCTGCGCCATTCAAAAAATCTTGCCCGGGTTCATGATCCCATCCGGGTCGATCGCTGCCTTCACCGCCGCCATCACGTCCACAGCGCCGCCAAGCTCCTTGCGCAGATAAGGCTTCTTGCCCTGCCCGATGCCATGCTCGCCCGTACAGGTGCCACCCATGGAAATCGCCAATTCATTGAGCCAACTGACATAGCTTTGCGCGTTCGCCACTTCCTCGGCGTTGTCCATATCCACAAGCGGCAGCATATGGAAATTGCCGTCTCCGACGTGGCCCACCACGGTCGAGATCAACCCCAGCTCGTCGGCCTTGTCTTTCGCCGCCGTCACGCATTCCGCCAACCGCGAAATCGGCACGCAAACATCGGTGGAAATGCCCTTCGCACCGGGGCGCAACGCCAAAGCCGCCCAATACATGTCGTGGCGCGCCTGCCACAGCTTGTTGCGATCCTCCGCCTTGGTGGTCCATTCAAACCCGCTGCCGCCAAATTCCTCGGCAATCGATCCAAACATTTCCGCCTGTTCTGCCACGCCAGTCTCCGATCCGTGGAATTCCAGCAGCAACAAATGTTCCTCAGGCAAATCCAATTTGGAATAGGCATTGGCCGCCTGCACCGCCAGCGTGTCCAGCAATTCAATCCGCGCCACTGGAATGCCGTATTGGATTGTCATCATCACCGCCTGACAGGCCGCATCGATGGTTTCAAACGAACAACGCGCCGACGACATCGCCTCTGGAATACCCTGCAGCTTCAATGTGATCTCGGTGATCACCCCAAGCGTGCCCTCTGCCCCAATCAGCAGGCGGGTCAAATCATAGCCCGCGCTTGATTTCTTGGCCCGTGTGCCGGTGCGGATCACCTCACCGCTGGGAAGCACCACTTCAAGCGCCAGAACGTTGTCTTTCATCGTGCCATAGCGCACCGCATTTGTGCCGCTGGCCCGCGTCGCGGCCATACCGCCCAACGACGCATTGGCACCCGGATCAATCGGGAAAAACAGCCCCTGATCGCGCAGATGGGTGTTCAACTGCTCGCGCGTCACACCGGGCTGGATCACACAATCCAGATCCTCGGCGTGCACTTCTTTGATGGCGTTCATCTCGGTCAAGTCGATGCAAATCCCGCCAGCGGGCGCATTCACATGCCCCTCCAGCGACGTGCCCGTGCCATAGGCAATCACCGGCACCTTGTGAGTAGCGCAGACTTTCACAATCGAGGCGACCTCTTCGGTCGACTTGGCAAAGACCACCGCATCCGGCGCCTGTGTCTCAATCCAGGTGGTCGTGTGCCCATGTTGTTCGCGGATCGACTGGCCGGTTTGAAAGGCCTCGCCAAACTGTTGTTTCAACACGCCCAAAGCGGCAGTGATGCCTTCTTCGTTCCGCGGCAAATTCCCTGCAGCCCCCATGACCGACCTCCCCTTTCGATATCTCATCGAAAGGGGTAAGCCTCCACTCACGCAGGGTCAAGCGGGCTACTCTCCAAAGGCAAGACCTTCGCGGCGATTATCAGCGCCGCCTTGCAAAGTTTCGCCAATCGAAATCGCATGCACACCGCTGTTCAACCCACGCACTTTGACCTCATAACCGGCCTCTTCCAGCGCGGCTTTCATCGCCTCATCTTCAAGGTCATATGTGCCAAACCGATTTACCCGATTGGGCAAGTCAATCGCGGCCTGCACATCCATGCCCCAATCCAGATGGGCGATAATTGTCTTGGCGACATAGCCGATGATCCGACTACCACCGGGGCTTCCGACTACCAGCACCGGCTTGTTGTTTTTTAAGACAATTGTCGGCGCCATTGACGATCGTGGCCGCTTGCCCGGCTCAACGCGGTTGGCAATCGGCACACCATTCATGTGGGACCGGAACGAGAAATCCGTGAGTTCGTTATTGAGCAGGAACCCACGCGCCATCACGCGGCTGCCAAACCCGTTCTCGATGGTGGTCGTCATCGACAACGCGTTGCCATAGCTGTCCACAATAGAGATGTGCGAGGTCGACGGCTGCTCAAACGTTGGACCATCGGCAAAGTTCAAGGCGTGATCAAACTCTGGCATCCCCGCCTCGACCTTCTCCAAAGCTTTCGGCTGTTTCAGCAGCTCGGCCCGGCTTCTGAGATACTCTTCCGCCAACAAACCATTCACCGGAACCGGTACATAGTCGCTATCAGCAATGTAGCGGCCGCGATCCGCAAACGCCAAACGCGACGCATCCCCGATCAACCGCCACGCCTTGGCGCTGTCCGGCCCCATCTTTGCCAGATTGAAACTGTCCAGCGTGCCCAGAATTTGCCCAACGGTCAGGCCGCCAGACGAGGGTGGCCCCATGCCGCACACGTCATGCCTGCGATAGGTCGCACAGACCGCCGGACGTTCCTTGACCCGATAGAGCGCAAGATCCACCGCGCTCAGCACGCCCGGATTGTTGGCCTCCTGCACCGCGTCCACAATGTCGGCGGCAATCTCGCCGGTATAAAAAGGCGCCGCGCCTTCATTTGCCAAAATGCGCAAGCTCTCGGCATAGTCCAGATTGAACAATGTTTCGCCCTGCGCCAATGGCGTGCCACTTGGGAGGAAATAGGCCGCCGTCACCGGATGTGACGCCAGCCGCTCCGCATCCCGCGCCACCGAGGCCGCCATCCGACGCGACACCGGAAAGCCCTTCTCGGCATGACGAATGGCTGGTGTAAACAGGCTTGGCCACGCGCTGCGCCCCCATTTGCGGTGCGCTTCCTGCATCAACATCGGCGTGCCCGGAACACCAACACTGCGCCCGCCAACCACGGCCTCAAAAAATTTCAGCCGCTCGCCATTGTCGTCCTGAAACAGGCGCGGCGTGGCCGCCAACGGCGCGGTTTCGCGTCCGTCCAGCGTGGTCACTTCGCCCGTGGCCGCGTCATACCAGACCAGAAACGCCCCGCCGCCAAGGCCCGAGCTTTGCGGTTCCACCAAACCCAAAACAGCCTGTGCGGCCACCATCGCGTCCGCCGCGCTGCCACCTTTCTCCAAGACCTTGGATCCTGCCCGAACGGCCAGCGGATGCGCCGCGGAAATCATCCACTTGTCGGCACTCTTCGGCTGGCCCTTTAGCTTGCGCTCCGCCGAGCCTCTGAGCATTGGCGGCACATTGGCCCCCAATTGGGTCGACACTTCCGGCGCAACACCGTCGGCTGCCTCTTGGGCCCACGCGCCGGTGGTCGCCACCGCACCCATCGCCAGCGCCGCAGCAATTGCTGAAATTCGTGAAAACATGACAAAGCTCCTGAAGACTACCTGACCAGCTTAGATCAGGATCAGCCGTCTTCAAAACCTTCATTCTCAAACGACAAAAGCGGGTAGTCACACAGCACTTCATGCACCGCACCCGACGGGGTGAGTGTCGAGCGGAACAGCGAAAACTGCGTGATGTCCAGCGGCCCGATCTGCGCTGTGGCCCCGCGCGAAATGGCGGCCTGAAGCCGCTCGGGGGACTGTCCGCCGTCTTTGAGTCGGCTCAGCGTGACATGCGGACGCCACCGACGCGATGCAGACGCGATACCGACGCGATGCAGACAGCGCTTTACGGCCGCTTGCAGGTCTCGCAAAACCGGGTCCGGCTCAGCCAATACCGCTAAGGCGCGGGTGCGCACCCCGCCAAATAGGTCCACGCCTTTAAACCTCAATTCAAACACAGGGTGTCGCAGGTCCTCAAGTTCTTCATGCAGCGCGTGAAGAAGGTCCTCGGGCTGCTCGTCAAGGAAAGCCAGCGTCAAATGCAAATTGGAAACCGGCACCGCGCGCCCTACTGCCATCCGCTCCTGCAAATCCAGAAACGCATCTGCTTCCGGCCCGCTCAGATCAATGGCTACAAAGGCCCTCAAAGGCTCAGAGCATGGCCGGCACAACCAGGTCCGGCGGGCGATGCCCATCATCGAAGGTCTTGATATTGATGAGAACTTTCTCACCCATCTCGATCCGCCCCTCTATCGTGGCAGACCCCATATGCGGCATCAAAACCACGTTGGGCAGCCCGCGTAAGTCGGGATGAATTTCCGCACCATGTTCATAGACATCCAGTCCCGCACCCGCGATCTCACCGGATTTGAGCAGGCGCACCATGGCATTTTCGTCAATCACTTCACCGCGGGAGGTGTTGATGATCACCGAGCCGGGTTTCATCAACTTCAACCGCCGCGCATTCAGCAGGTGGAAGGTCGACGGCGTGTGCGGACAATTGACCGAAATCACATCCATCCGCGCCAGCATCTGGTCAAGGCTTTCCCAGTAGGTGGCCTCAAATTGTTCTTCAATTTCAGGACGTAAGCGCCGCCGGTTGTGGTAATGAATTTGCATCCCACACGCCTGAGCGCGCCGCGCAACGGCGGTGCCAATACGCCCCATACCAAGGATACCCAACCGCATGCCGCTGACACGGCCGCCCAGCAATGCCGTTGGCGCCCAGCCATCCCATTCGCCGGTCTGCATCCGCAACAGGCCCTCACCAATCCGCCGCGTGACCCCAAGGATCAACGCCAGCGCCATGTCCGCCGTGTCATCCGCCGAGACCCCCGGCGTGTTGGACACAAGAACCCCACGTTGCCGAGCCGAAGCCACATCGATGTGATCCACCCCGGCGCCATAGTTGGCAATCAGCTTGAGCCGCTCTCCGGCCTGCGCGATCAGATTTGCGTCGATCTTGTCGCTCAGTGTCGGAACCAACACATCCGTCTGGCGCATGGCCTCGGCCAACTCTTCGCGGCTCATCGGTGTATCGTCATCGCGCAATTGCACGTCAAAGAGCTCACTCAGCCGCGTTTCAACCGCTTCCGGCAAGCGTCGCGTCACGACAACACTCAGACGTTGCTTGGGCATAGATTGGCCTCCCGGTCTTTCCAAATCAGCGCGTTGCTGTCACAGTGCCCCACACATCGACGGGGCACAAGAACCCCCGCGAGGTCCAGAGCAGAAAATGTCAGGCAAGATGGTCTTGTTAGGTCGAAAATTGCGCATAATTCTAAGCGCGGCGCTGATTGCAGCGCTTTCAACTGCCGTGGCGGCAGAAGAAAAACGTGGGCCGGTCACAAACCTGCCCTTGCCGCGCTATGTGTCGCTCAAGGCGCCCAAAGCCAACGTGCGCCGCGGTCCCTCCAGCACGCACCGCATCGACTGGGTGTTTACCCGCCGCAACATGCCGCTACAGATCACCGCTGAATATGAACATTGGCGCCGAGTACGCGACATCGAAGGCGCGGGCGGCTGGGTGCACTATTCGCTCCTGTCAGGCGTGCGCACTGTCATCGTGCAAACTGATTTGCTGCCGCTGATGGCGCGCCCGGCGGAAAACACACCCGTCACGGTCAACTTGGAGCTGGGTGTGATCGCCCGACTGGAAGAATGCACCATCGACTGGTGCAAGCTCAACGCAGGCGGCTACAAAGGTTGGACACCCAAGGATCATCTTTGGGGTGTTATGCCTGACGAAATCCGCGACTAAGCGCGGCCTTTCGACAGGCGGATTTCATCAGCTGGAAATGCTGTCGCGGATCGCTTGCATGTTTGCGCCGTAAACCTCGGCAGCTTGCACCGATCCCCCCTTGAACACAGCGGACCCCGCCACCAGCACATCCGCGCCCGCTTCGGCCACCAAAGGTGCGGTCTGGGGCGTCACACCGCCGTCAATCTGGATATGAATTTCACGATCCCCGATCATCTCACGCACTCGGCGGGTTTTCTCAACGCCGGAGTGGATGAATTTTTGCCCGCCAAAGCCAGGGTTCACAGTCATCACCAACACCATGTCAGCCAGATCAAGCACGTCAGAAATGGCTTCAACCGGCGTGCCGGGGTTCAGCGCAACACCCGCTTTCACGCCCTGCGCTTTGATCGCCTGCAATGTGCGGTGAATGTGCGGACCGGCCTCGACATGCGCGGTGATCATGTCCGCGCCTGCCTCTGCATAGGCTTCAATGTAGGGATCCACAGGCGAAATCATCAGGTGCACATCCATGAAGGTTTTCACGTGCGGGCGGAACGCTTTCACAGCCGGTGGGCCAAACGTGAGGTTCGGCACAAAATGCCCGTCCATCACATCTACATGCACCCAATCCGCGCCCTGATCTTCGATCGCACGGATTTCCTCGCCAAAGTTGGCAAAATCCGCCGATAGGATCGACGGGGCAATTTTGATGGAACGGTCAAAGGACATGGATGTTTCCCCTCGGTGAGGCAAGAATTTAAAGACCCAGCAAACCGCAAAAGCGACACGATTCGACAGTGGTGGGAAAATGCGGCGTGCCACGTCAAAGTGCAACGGCCTTTGGCAAGATTGGCAAAATCTCAAACAGCCTAATTTTTCACCACAACATCATCTATTGCCAAAATTTTAACCAAGTCACTCCACCTCCTCCCCCGTTTCAGGCACGGAACGCCGGTGGTTGCCTGTTCATTGGGCAATTGCACCTCCACGATCCCGTCAAACCGACTGGAGAGCACCATTCCGGCACTTGCCACCATACCGATAGAGACCCAGCCGCGCGCCGTGGGCACCGCTTTGGTGCGCAGCAAGTGTCGCGACGGGCAAACCGTGCTTGACGATTTCCGCTTGTCCGGCTCTTCCCGCGTGCTATTCCCGCGCGGCCGCAGCAGCCTTGAGGCCGTCTTGCTGAACACATCCGGTGGGCTGACGGGCGGCGACCAGTTTGACACTGAAATCGTCGCAGGCATCAAAAGCCAAGTGACCGTGACCACACAGGCGGCAGAGCGCGCTTATCGCAGCATCGATCGCAAACCCGCGCGGGTGCAAACGTGCCTCACCGTCGAAACTGGCGCCAAACTCAATTGGTTGCCTCAGGAAACCATCGTTTTTGAGGGCGCGCATCTTGACCGGTCTCTTGACATCTCGCTCGCATCAGGCGCCGACTTTCTGATGGTGGAACCGATGGTCTTTGGCCGCACCGCAATGGGTGAAACCATTCACAACGCCACTCTGTCAGACCGGATCACGCTTCGGCGTGACGGGCGCTTGCTGTTTGCCGACCGCGTCGCGCTATCGGGCGACGTGCAAACCCATTTGGATCGCCCGACCATCGCAGGCGGTGCGCGCGCCATGGCGGCGCTGCTGTATGCGACACCGGATGCCGAGCGCTTCCTTGCCCCGTTGCGCGATCTGCTGCCGTCCAACTGTGGTGTCAGCCTAATCCGCGACGGCCTGATTTTTGCGCGCCTGCTGGCCGACGACGGCCACGCTTTGCGTCAAACCCTGATACCTGCCCTGCGCCTTTTGCGCGGCGGCGACCTACCTCGAACCTGGATGCTCTGAACACATGCAACTCACGCCAAGAGAAAAAGACAAACTGCTGATTGCCATGGCCGCCGAAGTGGCCCGCAAGCGCCTTGCACGGGGCGTCAAGCTCAACCACCCCGAAGCGATTGCGCTGATCACGGACGCCGTGGTCGAAGGCGCGCGCGATGGCCGCTCGGTGGCTGACATGATGCAGGCGGGAGCCCAGATCATCACCCGCGACCAATGCATGGAGGGCATCCCCGAGATGATCCACGAAGTGCAGGTCGAAGCCACATTTCCCGACGGCACCAAACTTGTGACCGTCCACAACCCCATTCGCTGAACGCAGGAGACCCCTATGCAACGTTTTGCCATCGCCACTTTCGCCCTGACCGCCGCATCGCCTGCTGTCGCCCACGAAGGGCTGCACCTGCACCCCCACGCTGAAAACCCAGTTTGGCTTGGCCTGATGGTCGGCGGGCTTTTGGTTGGCGGCTTCGCACTCTGGATGGGCACCGGCAAATGATCCCCGGAGAGCTGCTCCCAGCCGAAGGCGACCTGACACTGAACGACGGGGCAGAAGTGACCACGTTGATGGTCGCCAACACCGGCGACCGGCCAATTCAGGTGGGAAGCCACTATCATTTTGCCGAAACCAATCCGGCGTTGGATTTTGACCGTGCCGCCGCGCATGGCCAGCGCCTTGATATCGCGGCGGGCACCGCCGTGCGGTTTGAACCGGGCCAGCGCCGCGAAGTGCCACTGATCCCCATCAGTGGCGCGCGCCGTATCTTCGGGTTCAACCAAAAGGTCATGGGACCTCTTTCCTGACCTGATGTTCAACAAAGGAGACTTCAATGACGACTTTTGTGAAAGCCCCGATTACTGCTTCGCTCAGCGGCTACATTTTGATGTCGCGCATTATGGAACGCCAAATGCGCGCATCCCACGCCGTGACCCGCGCTATGATCTCTCCGTTTGCCGCGCCCCGCGTCACGCCTAAACCAGCTGCGAAACCAGCGCCCGTGCGCAAGGCCGCGGCCAAACGGCCGCCAGCCGTAAAAAAGACCATCGTGGCAGCCAAGCCCGCGCCCAAACCCGTCGCGAAACCGACCGCTGTCGCAGAGGCGCCGCAAAAGCCCGTCTTCAAGGCCGCTGCCCGCACCGCCAAACCTGCGGCGCCCGAAAAAACCGCCAAGGTCGCAAAACCCGTTACCAAAGAAAAACCTGTGGCTACCTTAAAATCAGCCGCCACGGCAAAACCACGTCGGAAAGTGGCCAAGGGTGTCGTCACTGAGGTGCCGAAACCAGAGCCAAAAGCCTCCATGCCAACAATGGACGCCAAGAAAACAAAGGCAGCAAAGGCGCAAAGTACGCCCGCCAAGCCCGACACAGCCACACCGGCGCCACGTAAGCGCGCACGCCAGCCTTCGTCACCGCCGGCCATGCCAACGTCCGCAAAACCTAAGAAGAAAACATAAGGGCGGCGCGCCTGCGCCAACCCTTCCAAACAACGAGACGCACCTGATGCCCGCAAAAATCTCACGCTCCGACTATGCCGCCATGTTCGGCCCCACTGTGGGCGACAAGCTTCGGCTTGCAGACACGGATCTCATCATCGAGGTCGAACGCGACTTGACCGCCGAACGCGCCAGCGCCGGAAACGCGCTGGCCTATGGCGAAGAGGTGAAATTCGGCGGTGGCAAAGTTATTCGCGATGGCATGGGACAGGCTCAAACCACCCGCGCCGAAGGTGCCGTGGACACAGTCATCACCAACGCGCTGATTGTGGACCACTCCGGCATTTATAAAGCGGACGTTGGCCTGCGCGACGGGCGCATCGCCAAAATCGGTAAGGCTGGCAACCCGGACACACAGCCCGGCGTCGACATCATCGTTGGCCCCGGCACCGAAGCCATCGCAGGCGAAGGCAAAATCCTGACAGCTGGCGGTTTTGACAGCCACATCCACTTTATCTGCCCGCAACAGATCGAGGATGCGCTGCACTCCGGCCTGACCACCATGCTCGGCGGTGGCACCGGCCCTGCGCACGGCACGCTCGCCACGACCTGCACACCGGGGCCTTGGCACATTGGCCGCATGTTGCAATCAGCGGACGCATTTCCAATGAACCTCGCCTTCGCAGGCAAAGGCAACGCGTCCTTGCCAGCAGCCCTTGAGGAACAGGTAAAAGGCGGCGCCTGCGCGCTGAAACTGCACGAGGATTGGGGCACCACGCCCGCCGCGATTGATTGCTGCCTGACGGTCGCCGACGCGATGGACGTACAGGTAATGATCCACACCGACACGCTCAATGAAAGCGGGTTTGTCGAAAACACTGTTGCGGCCATGAAAGGCCGCACCATCCACGCTTTCCACACCGAAGGCGCAGGCGGCGGACACGCCCCGGACATCATCAAAATATGCGGCGAAGAGCACGTGCTGCCGTCCTCCACCAACCCGACACGGCCCTTCACGGTCAACACGGTGGACGAACACCTCGACATGCTGATGGTCTGCCACCACCTCGACAAATCCATCCCCGAAGACGTGGCTTTCGCAGAAAGCCGCATCCGCCGCGAGACGATTGCGGCCGAAGACATCCTGCACGACATGGGCGCGTTTTCGATCATCGCGTCCGACAGCCAAGCCATGGGTCGCGTCGGTGAAGTCCTGATCCGCACATGGCAAACCGCCGACAAGATGAAAAAACAACGCGGGCGTCTGGCCGAAGAAACCGGCGAGAACGACAATTTCCGTGTGCGCCGCTATATTGCGAAATACACCATCAATCCGGCCATTGCCCACGGCATCAGCCAACACATCGGCTCGATCGAGGAAGGCAAACGCGCCGACCTCGTGCTATGGGATCCGGCTTTCTTTGGGGTAAAACCCGAAATGGTGCTGATCGGCGGCTCGATTGTCTGTGCGCAAATGGGCGACCCGAACGCATCGATTCCGACGCCGCAGCCGGTCTACTCCCGTCCGATGTTTGGCGCCTATGGGCGCGCGGTGGAAAACGCTGCCGTAGTGTTTGTGTCGGAAGCCGCACAGGCCGAGGGCATCGGCGCGTCACTTGGTTTGGCAAAACAAACGCTGGCTGTGGAAAACACCCGCAATATCGGCAAGTCACACCTCAAATTGAACGACGCCACCCCTGACATCGAAGTACACCCGGAAACCTATGAAGTGCGCGCCAATGGCGAATTGTTGACATGTCAGCCCGCCGAAGTGTTGCCTATGGCGCAGCGCTATTTCATGTTCTGAGGCGCTGAAATGAACCTCGTTAACCCTTTGAGAATGCTGCATTGCAGCGGACGCAAGACAGCTATGACAAAAGCAACCCTACACATGGCAACGAACCTGACGCATATTTACACCCAAGGGAGGACCAAAGTTTTTACAAACGAGGTTCGAAATGGCACTGACAGATACAACTCACACTACCGCCCCGATTTCTCTGGGCAAAATCTTCGCTGCACCATTCCAGGCAATCGGCCGCTTCTTCGTGGCGATCATGGAAAGCAACAGCCGCATCCAACGCGTCGATGCTCTGAACGCGATGACCGACGAGCAGCTGGCAGCACGCGGCCTGCGTCGCGAAGACATCGTACGCCACGTATTCGGCGACTACATGCACGTTTGATCGACTCGGGCCTTGGGGGTGTCGCATGACGTCAATCCCCACCGCCCGCGCCTATCACGGCCACGCACATGCCCCGTCATCGGGGCGTGTGGCTTTGACTTACGAAGACCGCTTCCTCCGCCGCAAAACCTTGTTGCTTGAGGACGGCACCCGCATCCTTGTTGATCTGCCCAAAACCACCTCGCTTGATCATGGCGGGGTTCTTGTGTTGACGGATGGCGCGGAAATCACCGTGACCGCCGCACCCGAAGCGTTGATGCAGGTCACCGCCGCTGATCTCACCCGCATTGCCTGGCACATCGGCAACCGCCACACCCCGTGCCAGATCGAAACTGATCGCCTGTTGCTGCAACCCGATCACGTGATCCGCGACATGCTGGCACTTTTGGGAGCGACCGTCACCGACGTGATAGAGCCTTTCACACCCGAAGGTGGCGCATATGGCCACGGTCGCACCCACGGCCACGACCACAGCCACCCTCATGCGCATGATCACACACACGATCACGGTCCTTCTCACGATCATGACCACTGATCCAATCCTGACCCTGACTCAATGGCTCTCGCCCGCCTTTCCGGTCGGCGCGTTCACCTACAGTCATGGCTTGGAAGATCTTGTTGCCACCGATGTTGTGACAAACGCCGACACCTTCGAGAACTGGTTGACGGACACGCTGTCTTTTGGCGCTGGCCGCAACGACACGATCCTGCTTGTAGCGGCCTACAACGCGGATGTAGCCGACCTTCAGGAAATCGACGACCTCGCCCGCGCCCTCGCGCCAAGTGCAGAGCGCCTGCTTGAAACGGATCAACAAGGCGGCGCCTTTGCCCGCACCATTGCAGCCATCCATAACCTTGATCTTGCCGCCCTGACCTATCCGGTGGCCGTCGGCCACGCCGCCCGCTTGCAAGACCTGCCACTAAGGGACACCGCCCGCCTGTTCTTGCACGCGTTTGCGGCCAACCTGACCTCGGCAGCCACGCGCCTTGTGCCTTTGGGTCAGACCGAAGCACAGACCGTCCTGCTGAAAACCGCCCCGCTGTGCCAACAGATTGCCGACAAAGCGCTCACTGAGACAATCAACGACATTGCCTCAACCACATTTGCCTCCGACATTGCGTCCATGAACCATGAAACGCAGTACTCAAGGCTTTTCCGATCATGACTTTTCTTGCGACGCTTTTGACCATCACCCTTCTCATACCCGCGGCCCTGCATTTGCTCTGGGCCATCGGCTACTGGACCCCGATCAAGGACGAGACCGCCCTCGCCCGCGCCACAGTCGGGGCCAAAGACATCACCCGCATGCCACCGGCCGTCCCCTGCGCCGTGGTAGCGATGGCACTTCTGTTTGCAGCGATCTTGCCGCATATTCCCGCCTTCCCGCTGCACAACCTTCTGATGAGCGGCGCCGCTGTTGTCTTTCTGTTGCGCGGTGCCATTGCCTACACCCCGTTCTGGCGCAAAATCTTCTGCGAAGACCCCTTCGTCACGCTTGACCGCCGCCTCTACAGCCCGATGATCCTTGCGATTGGTGCGGTCTTCCTCATTTTACGCCTACAAGGAGCCTGACATGGCA
This sequence comes from Shimia sp. Alg240-R146, assembly GCF_947331465.1. Classification (GTDB taxonomy): domain Bacteria; phylum Pseudomonadota; class Alphaproteobacteria; order Rhodobacterales; family Rhodobacteraceae; genus Shimia. The sequence goes on from NZ_CAMZOK010000003.1 coordinate 436,278, forward strand.
TCTCCAAATGGTCCTCTTCGCATTGGCATCGGCGGCCCCGTCGGAGCGGGCAAAACCACGCTCACTGCCAACCTCTGCCGCGCGCTGCGTGACAAGCTCTCGATCGCTGTCGTGACCAACGACATCTACACCCGCGAAGACGCCGAGGAACTCATGCGCCAACAAGTTCTGCCGCTGGAGCGGATCAAAGGCGTGGAAACCGGCGGCTGCCCACACACAGCCATCCGCGAAGACGCCTCAATCAACCTCGCCGCCATTGACGAGCTGAACAAAGCCATTCCCGATCTCGATGTGATCTTGATCGAAAGCGGCGGCGACAACCTGTCCGCCACCTTCAGCCCCGAGCTCGCCGATCTGACGATCTATGTGATCGACACCGCGGCCGGCGAAGAAATCCCGCGCAAAGGCGGGCCTGCGATCACCCGTTCCGATATTCTCGTCATCAACAAGACCGATCTCGCCCCCTATGTCGGCGCCTCACTCGACGTGATGGAACGCGACGCCACCAAAATGCGCGGCGACCGGCCATTCGTTTTTGCGTCCCTGCGCCAAGGCAAAGGCTTCGACGCGATCCTGCCCTTGATCGGCGAAATCGGCGGCATTCCAGAGCTAACCGCCCAATAACAAGGCACAACTGAACTAAATCGCCTACCGACTATTACGGACTATCCACGGTGATGCCCGTGCGGTAACCTCTCGCTTGAAATGGCACCGAAGCCATTCAATGGGAGGATATCATGAAGAAATTTTTGGGCCGCACTGCTGCGGCTGCACTCACCTTGGCATTTGCAACCGAAGCTATGGCCACCGAATGGAATGTCTCTGTCTGGGGCAAACGCCGCGCCTTCACCGAGCACGTTGAAAAACTGGCTGAACTCGTCAGCGAAAAAACCGGCGGCGATTTCACGCTGAACATCTCTTACGGCGGCCTGTCCAAGAACCGCGAAAACCTCGACGGCATCTCGATTGGCGCGTTTGAAATGGCTCAGTTCTGCGCCGGCTACCACCGCGACAAAAACCGCGTTGTGACCGTGCTGGAACTACCGTTCCTCGGCGTGGCCAACCTGGCCGAAGAAGTTGCCGTATCCAAAGCTGTCTATGCACACCCTGCAGCGGCTGAGGAAATGGAACAGTGGAACGCAATGCTGCTGATGACCTCCCCGATGCCACAGTACAACTTGGTTGGTACTGGCGAGCCGCGCGACACGCTGGCAGACTTTGACGGCATGCGCGTCCGCGCAACCGGCGGTCTGGGCAAAGCGTTTGAGGCTGTCGGCGGTGTTCCCACATCCGTGACCGCAACCGAAGCCTATCAGGCGATGGAAAGCGGCGTGGTCGACACAGTGGCGTTTGCCCAGCACGCCCACCTTGCATTTGGCACCATCAACCAAGCCGAGTGGTGGACAGCGAACCTCAACCCCGGCACCGTGAACTGCCCGGTTGTTGTGAACATCGACGCATATGACATGCTGTCAGACGAGCACCGCGCTGCACTGGACAGCTCGGTTGACGAAGCACTGGACCACTATGTCGCCAACTACGGCACCCTGCTTGAGAAGTGGGACAGCGTTCTGGCTGAAAAAGGCGTCGAAAAAGTCATGATCGACGACGCTGTTCTGGCCGAATTCCGCGCCAAGGCTGCTGATCCGATCCGCGACGCTTGGATTGCTGACATGGAAGGCCAAGGCCTGCCGGGTCAGGAACTCTATGACCTCGTCGTCAAGACTTTGGCTGACCACCGCGCCAGCAACTAAGTCGACCAAAATCTGAAACGGCCCCGACATCGCGCGGGGCCGTTTTGCATACATACAAGGGGACATAATATGGCCGGTGCATCTGCCGTGCTTGAGGACAACAGCCTGCTTTCGCGGCTGGATCGCAACCTTCTCAAGCTGGAAACCTTTTTCGCGCTGCTCAGCGGCCTTGCCGTCTTCAGCCTTATGTTCCTTGCCGCCTATTCGGTGGGTGGCCGCAAATTCTTTGCCTCGCCCCTCTCAGGCTATGTGGACTACATCGAAGTCCTGATGCCGCTGATTGCGGTCATGGGCATCGCCTATGTGCAACGTGACGGCAGCCACATCCGCATGGATATGTTGATTGGCCAACTGCGCGGCCGTGCTCTCTGGGGTGCTGAGCTTCTGTCGGTTGTGCTCATCCTGCTTTTGATGATCGCGCTGACGATGGGAGCATGGGCACACTTTGAACGCTCGTTTGACTGCGCCCGCCCACTGTGTTCGCGCGACAGCTCCATCGACATCGGCCTGCCGATCTGGCCCTCCAAACTGATTGTACCTCTGGCGTTTGGCGTCATGTGCCTGCGCCTGATGATTCAGGTCTGGGGCTACGGACGCGCATTCGTGCTCAACATCCCAAATCCGGTTGCCGTTCCTTTGGTTCAATCCATCGAAGAACAAGCCCGCGCCGAAGTCGAACAGCTCGGAGGCAGCGACAATGGATAATATCACCATCGGCCTCTGGGTCACCGGCGGCATGCTGGTGCTTGTGGTTCTCGGCATGCGCGTGGCCTTTGCCGCCGCCCTTGCTGGCTTTATTGGCATCGTCTGGATTTTCTGGGCCAAGTTCGGCTACGCGCCGGACAAATTGCTCTACTGGAACGAACGCCGCGAAATCTGGGACGGCGCGCTTGGCAAATCCATCGCCATCGCCGGCTCTGTGCCGCATTCCAAGGTCTCTTCCCAAGCGCTCAGCCTGATCCCGACGTTTATCCTGATCGGCTACCTCGCCTATCACGCCAAGCTGACCACGGCGCTGTTTGAGGCAGCCAAACGCTGGATAGCCTGGGTGCCGGGCGGTCTGGCAGTCTCCACAGTCTTTGCCACCGCAGGCTTTGCCGCCGTGTCCGGCGCGTCCGTGGCCACCGCCGCAGTTTTCGCCCGCATTGCCATCCCCGAGATGCTCAAGGCGGGCTATAACAAACAATTCGCGGCTGGCGTAGTTGCGGCTGGCGGTACTCTTGCATCTCTTATCCCGCCCAGCGCGATCCTCGTGATCTATGCCATCATCGTGGAACAAGACGTGGGCAAGCTCTTGCTCGCGGGCTTCATTCCTGGCGCGTTCTCAGCAATCATCTATGCCGGTATGATCATCGGTATCGCCGTGGTGTTCAAAACCGTCGGCCCACCGGTAACCGGCTTCACGTGGCGCGAACGCTTTGCATCCCTGCCGCCAGCGTTGCCGATCGTGGCGGTGGTCGTGATCATCATCTTCTTTGTCTACAACCCGTTTGGCGATGCGTGGGGCACCCCGACCGAAGGCGGCGCCGTCGGCGCCTTCATCGTCTTCCTGCTCGCGCTCATCCGTGGCATGCGCTGGCCTGAATTAAAAATGGCCCTGCTGGACACAGCCAAGCTCACCGTAATGATCTTCACCATTATCTGGGGCGTTCTGATCTATGTGCGCTTCTTGGGCTTTGCCGACCTTCCCGGCGCGTTTTCCGACTGGATCACCGCGCTGGACATGTCCCCTTGGTTGATCCTCGTGTGCATCCTTCTGGCCTACGCAGTGCTTGGCATGTTTATGGACGCGATCGGCATGCTGCTCTTGACCCTGCCGGTGGTGTACCCCGCGGTCATGGCCCTCAATGGTGGCGAAGCCGTGACAGCGGCCGAAAGCACATTTGGCATGAGCGGCACCATGTGCGCGATCTGGTTCGGCATTCTGGTGGTGAAAATGGCCGAGTTCTGCCTGATCACCCCGCCCATCGGCCTCAACTGTTTTGTGGTCGCGGGGGTCCGCGATGATCTGACTGTGCAAGACGTGTTCAAAGGCGTGACACCGTTTTTCCTTGCGGACGCTGTGACCATCGCGCTGCTGGTGGCCTTCCCGTCAATTGTGCTCTGGCTGCCATCCCTAGCGTGAATTTGACAAAAGTCATGAACTCCTGAGTTGAGCCGCGCCCGGCGCGGCTCTATTCATTTGGCATGATTAAGAAATACGCGCTGCGCTCCGCCATTGTCGGCCTCCTGTCTGTTGGCCTTTTGACCCTATCTACCACCGCGTCTGAGGCACGGTGCAAAGGTACAGATTTGCGCAAAGGCATCAGCGCGCAGGACCGCGCGAAATTCGCGCAACAAGCCGCCCGTATCCCCTTTGCCGAAGGCATCATATGGGAAGCCCGCAAAGGCGAACAGACCATCCACGTCGTGGGCACCCACCATTCCGGTGACGGGCGTCACCGCAAAGTTGTCGCTGACGCCTCCAAATTCCTAAAAGACGCTGACCTGCTGATGCTCGAAATCCGCACCAAGGAAATCGAACCGCAATGGGACGCCGTCTTTAAAAAGCCCGGTGTTTTGTTGCGCCAACGCGGCCCGTACATGAGCCAACTGCTGCGCAAAGACCTGTGGGAACAACTCAGCTTGCGCATGCAACTGCACGGCTTCAGCCCTGACGAGCTCAACCGCATTCAACCCTGGTTCATCACCGGCTCGGTTGTGCACGGTGACTGCGATCCCTTCGCCTGGAACCGCTCCAAAGGCGTGGACGCGCGGCTTGAACGGGTCGCCCGCACCAAACGCGTGCCCACCATGTCTCTGGAGACCGTCGAGGAAAGCCTGCGCACCATTTCGGCGGAGCCAATCCGCAATCAGGTCAAAATGCTGGAGTGGGATATGCTCAGCAAAGCCGAAATCGCCAACGCTACCGTCACACTGCGCAACGGCTATTTTGAAGACAAACTGGCTGAAGCCATGCTGATCAACGAAGCCTTCAGTTACCGCGATTTGAATGTCTCTCGCTCCGAGGTCTCCCGCCTGATGCGCAGTCGGGACAAATACATCCTGGATGAGCGCAACAAAAACTGGATGCCACGCATCCTGTCGCGCAAAGAAAAGCGCATCATGGTGGCCGTGGGCGCGGCCCATCTTCCCGGCAAATATGGCGTGCTCAACCTGCTCAAGAACAAGGGCTATACTCTGACGATGGTGAAACGCTGACGCTTGGGCAGCACCGTCTCGCCCCGGATCCTCCCCCGCGCTCAGCTTGCAGGCCATAGGCTTCTGTGATCTATTTGCGAAGGTGGGGGCTCGGGACAGAAGGCTGAAATGCAGGTTTTTCAAAGTGTTGCTGCAGAGCTCCCCGAAGGCGTCCGTTTTCTGGAATATGACAAAATCGCCGACGCGCGTGGTGCGCTGATCCCGTTTGACATGAACAAACTGCCGTTTTCGCCACAAAGGTTTTTTCTCGTGGAAGGCTCGCAAGGCGGCTCCGTGCGCGGCCAACACGCGCACCGCAGTGCCCAACAGCTGTTCTGCTGCGTCTCGGGCCGCGTTGGCATTCAGGTGCGCAATGGCCCGCAAACCACCCGGTTTGATCTGAGTCCCAATGGCGTGGTCGCGATCATCGAGGCCGGAACATGGAGCGCGCAGACCTACCGGTCCGAGGCGGACCGGCTACTTGTTCTGAGCAGTGAACCGTACTCCAAAGACAGCTATTTGGACTAACCTAAGGTCCAAACGGAAAAGGACACAAATCATTGGCACCCCAAGACATGGCGGATCCTGAGGTCACGATCTGCATCCCGACATACGAGGCGGAGGCCTTTATTGGGCGGACGCTGGGATTTGCCACGGGCCAAACGCTGCCCAACATCCGCATCCTGATTTCGGTGGACCAGTCCACCGACACCACCGCCGCCGTTTGCCGCGAGATCGCCGCAACTGATCCGCGCATCGAGGTCTTTGAACACAGCACGCGGGTTGGATGGGCCGAAAACGTCGCGGGCCTTGTCCGGCGCGTAAAAACACCGTTTTTCTTCGTCTATTTTCACGACGACTTTGTCTCCCCGCACTACTGCATGCACATGGTTCAGGCCCTCAAATCCGCGCCAGACGCTGCCAGCGCAAACTGCAGTCTCGATCTGATTGGCCGCGCCCAAAGACGCGTACCCGCCCACAGCTATGACCTCGACCCAGCGAACCGGATGCTGACAATGCTGGCCAATCATCAGGTGCCGGGCGCCCCGCTCAGAAGCATGATCCGCACATCGGCCCTTGATATTGCCGACTTGCTGCGCCCCGGCGTTGGACCCGGAGAGATGTTTCAGGCTTATGGCCTGCACACTGCCATTATGCTGGCAGGCCCCGCCATCGGTGTGGATGAGCCGCTTTACACTCGCTGGATCCGCGACAATGCTTTAACCACCGGCGCAAAAAGGCCCGGCTGTCGCGATCTTCGCAACGTATGGGTTGCCAATCTGGACCGCCTTTGGCCTTATCTCGAAGCCCGCATAGCTGACCCGCAGGCGCTTGCCCTCATAAAACACAGCTTTGTGCTGCGCGCAGCCTGGCAGATCCTGAACGCACAAGATGTGTCCCACGCATGCCTGCAAGAAATCTGGCACCAGCGCCCGATGCTGCCAGACCTTCAGGACACACCATCGACGGACTGCGTCAACGCCACAGTGTCACGAAGCGTTCTTGCCTTTCGCACCCAAGTGTCAGACCGCATTGATCGCCTACCCGAGGCTCAGGCGTCATGACAAAGTCTGTCGCCGTATTAGGGGCGGGCATCATGGGCATTGCCACCGCGCTCCATCTGGCACGTCGCGGCGCCAAAGTCTGTCTGTTTGACCAGCAATCCACCATGATCAACGGGGCCAGCCGGTGGAACGAGGGCAAAATTCATCTGGGCTATCTCTATTCCGGCGACCAAACCGGCAACTCTGCGCGCGCAATGCTCGCTGCCGGACTGGCGTTTCGCCCGTTGATCGAGGACCTTGTCGCAACGTCGGTCGCCGGACATGTCACACAGCATTCCGACACCTATATCGTCCACCCCGACTCCGTCGTGCCGCCCGCAGCAGTGGCCGCGCATTTTGCGAATGTAGATGAAATGATCAGCGATCAGGACACATCCCGCGGCCTCGGCGCTCAGCACCCCACGCGACGGGTGTCCCGATCGACTTTGGACCAACTCTCAGGCGGAGCTGGCTTGGATGGCTTTGAGGTTCCCGAATACTCGGTCGACACCCAATGGCTTGCCGACCGGCTGATCGACGCTGTTGCCGCCACGCCAGCCATAGAGCCGATCCTTGGCGCCAAAGTGGACCGCGCGACGCCGACAACGTCTGGGCTTTGTGGACCTTGGACCGTGCACACAAGCGATCAAAACAGCCACGGTCCCTTTGATATTGTGGTAAACGCTCTCTGGGAAGGCCGTCCCGGTCTGGATCACGCCTTGGGCCTGCCCGTCGCGAAAGAAGGCCTGCACCGCTTTCGCAAATCCCTTTTTGTCACCACCAAACATCCCTTGGACGTGCCAAGTCGCGTGTTTGTCGTGGGTCCCTTTGGTGATCTGAAAAACTATGACGGCACGCGGTATTACGTGTCGTGGTATCCCGCTGGCCTTGTGGCGCAAGGAGAGGGCATTGCCCCGCCCTGCATAGGGCAAGACAGATCCGATCAGGACATCATTGACCAAACCCGTACACAGATTGAACACCTCGCGCCGGACATGTCGCAGGTCTTTAACGCCGCCAGCGACATCAGGGTCGAAGGTGGCTGGGTTTACGCGCAAGGGCGCGGACGATTGGATCAGGCCTCTGCGAGCATCCACCGCCGCGACAAATACGGCATCACAAAAACCGGTGACTACATCAGCGTCGACACCGGCAAATATTCGGTTGCACCTTTTATGGCGCAAAAGATCGCCACGATGATCCTTTCCTGACGCGAAATTCCCACCCAACCGCGCCTTTAAAATGCCTCAAATATTGCGCGGCAGGCATCCCACCGCTTCAACCGACGCGGCATTTGCGTTATGAGCGCCCAAACCGCCGTCAGGGACAGCCATGATTCAGCTCACCAATGTCAGCCTCGCCTTTGGCGACCATCCCGTGCTGCACGACATTTCCCTGACCCTGACTGAACGCCGCATCGCGGTGATCGGCGCCAACGGCTCCGGCAAATCTTCCTTCGCGCGGCTGCTCAATGGCCTTGCTTTGCCGACCTCAGGCACCGTCACAATCGAAGGTTTTGACACCGCCAAGAAAGGCAAAGACGTGCGCGCCCGCGTTGGGTTTGTTTTTCAAAACCCCGACAACCAGATCGTCTTTCCCGTGGTCGAAGAAGACCTTGCGTTTGGCATGAAAAACCTCGGGCTGGACAAAGCCACCATCGACGCGCGTATCACAGAAATCCTCGCGCGATACGACATGACCGACATGCGCGAACATCCCGCGCACCTTTTGTCGGGCGGGCAGAAACAGCTTTTGGCGATCTCTGGCGTGCTTGTCATGGACCCCGCCTATGTGGTGCTGGATGAACCCACCACGCTTCTTGACCTGCGCAACAAGCGCCGCGTGACGCGGGCTCTGAACGCGCTTGATCAAACCCTAATCCACGTCACCCATGACCTCGATCAGATCACCGATTATGACCGCGTAATCGTCATCGACGAAGGCCGCGTGGTCTGTGACGATGTCCCTTCAAAAGCGATCCCCTTCTATCAGGAGCTCATGGCCTGATGCTGGATCTCTATTCCCCCGGAAAATCGATCCTGCACCGGATGACTCCGGGGCCAAAGATGCTGCTGATGATGGCGTCGGCAACGGCTCTGTTCATCAACGAGAGCCTCCCACTCACCGCCGCCGCCCTTATCGCCACCCTGCTGCTTTACCGTGTCGCCGGCCTGCCTCTGAAAACCGCCCTGGCGCAGGTCCGCCCGCTGCTTTGGATCTTCGTGCTGTTTTTTGCCATTCAATGGTATTTCTCCGGCCTTGAATTGGCGGCCTATGTTGTGCTGCGCCTCGCCGCACTGATCCTTCTGGCCAGCCTCGTGACCCTGACGACCCGCGCCAGCGACATGATCGACACCATGACCCGCGCCCTCACCCTGCTGAAACCGCTTGGCGTGAACCCTGACAAAGTCAGCCTCGCGATCTCCCTCGCCCTGCGGTTCATTCCGGTGCTTGGCCGGATCAGCGCCGAAGTGCGCGAAGCGCAAAAAGTGCGTGGTCTGGAGCGCTCCGTGATCGCCGTCGCCATGCCCATGGCGATCCGCGCCATTAAGATAGCGGACGATGTTTCGGATGCCATCGATTCTCGGGGATATCGTTCCTGAGTTGCGCTAACATCAGCAGCCGCGCTTGAGCCCACTGGCGCCCCTTCCCTATCGGTCCTGACAAACGAACAAGACTAAAGGGACACACCCCATGGATTCCACTATGACCCGTGGCCTCGCCACCAAAGACATCGTCTATATTGCCCTTTTTGCGGCACTGACTGCGGCGCTTGGCCTGATGCCACCGATCCACTTCGCTGGCGCGGCGCTGCCGCCGATTTCGGCACAATCGCTGGGTGTGATGCTGGCAGGCGCCGTTCTGGGCGCAAAACGTGGCGGCCTTGCGCTGCTGCTCTTTATCGGACTTGTTGCTGTTGGCCTGCCCCTCCTTTCCGGCGGCCGCGGTGGAATGGGCGTTTTGCTGGGCACCTCCGGCGGTTTCCTTCTCGCTTGGCCGCTCTGCGCCTTCATCATTGGCTATTTCGTGCAAAAAGACGCCACCGCAAACACCCTCAAACTTGGCCTTTACGTGGCTTTTGGCGGCATCGTCGTGATGTATGCGGCCGGTATTCCTTGGATGGCTTTCGTCGGCAAACTGGGCATGAGCAAAGTCCTCACCATCATGGTGGCCTATATCCCCGGCGATCTGGTAAAGGTGGTTCTGGCGACAATCGTCGCCCGCGGTCTGCGCCGCGCCTACCCCAACCTCTAGAGGACGCGCTTGCCGCTACGCCACGCCATAGACCATCACGCCCGCCAGCGCCCAGACGCGCTGGCGGTCTCTATTTCCGGCACCAACCTGAGCTACGGCGCCCTGTTTGAGCGCCTCAAACGCCTGCATGCCGCACTCATAGAGCTGCCACACCGCCCGCGCAGCGACCTGTCGCTGCCGCCAGAGGCCCGGCTCTTTGCCGTCGCCATCGGCAACCACCCCGCCGCCGCCACCCTTCTGCCCGCAGCCCTTGCCACGCCCCACACGGTCATGCTGCTTGACCCGCAATGGCCTGCCGCCCTGCACCAGCGCATGCTGGCCAAGCTGCCGCCCGACGTGATTTTTTGCCTGTCCTCGCAAACCGCACTGATTGAGGCCGCCCAACGGTTGAACATCCCCGCCATCACGGTTGACACGGATGCCTTCGAGACCTTTCTCGTGGCGCCCGCCGATCTGCCGCTGACCAGCCCGCGCGACATGTTCATGGTGGGCTTCACCTCCGGCACCACCTCACAACCAAAGGCCTTCGCCCGCGCCCGTCACAGCTGGCGCGCCTCGTTGGATGCCTCCCGCCTTGCCTTTGCCCTCTCCGAGCAAAGCCACACGTTTTCCCCCGGCCCGTTGGCCCACGGCATTTCGCTCTATGCGCTGGCTGAAACGCTGGAGCTCGGCGCCGCCTTTCACGCCATCACCCGCTTTGACCTTGCCGACGCGCATCACGCAATGGCCACCACCCGTCGCATCGTCGCCGTGCCCTCCCTTCTGGCGGCCCTCTGTCACGGCACGCCACAAGAGCAGGTTGTCGAGATCACCACCGCAGGCGCCAAGCTCGACCCCGCCCTGCTCGCAAAGGCCCGTGATTTCTTCCCACGCGCCCGCATCCACGAATACTACGGCGCCTCCGAACTCGGCTTTGTCAGCCTCAACACCCATGGCCGCAGCAGCTCTTCAGCGCCTGCAAACTCCGTCGGCCACCCTTTCCCGCATGTTGCGCTTTCGATCCGCGAGAACGGCGTCGAGGTTGCCCAAGGCCAACCCGGCACCATCTTTGTGCGCGGCGATCTGGCTATCGAGGGCTACCTGTGGGGCGGCCGCAAGTCCGGTTTCCGGCGCGAAGGTCCTTGGGCCACTGTTGGCGATCTCGGCAAACTCAACTTCGACGGCTCCCTCACGCTCTTGGGCCGCGAGGGCGGCATGGTCATCACCGCGGGCCACAACGTCTATCCGCAGGAAATCGAAACTGCGCTCTCTGAAATTCCCGGCATCACGACGGCGCTGGTCCTTGGCCGAACGCACCCATCGCGAGGTCAGGAACTCGTCGCATTGCTGCAAGGTGACACGCCGCTTGAGGAAATCCGCAGCCAGCTAGCAATCCGCCTGCCACGCTACAAATTGCCCCGCCGCTTCTTTCGCGCCTCCCAATGGCCCCTGACAAGCAGCGGCAAACCCGACCGCGCCACGCTACTCCGCTGGCTCGAAGAAAAGGACGGCCGCCTTGTCCCGCTTCACCCTGCCAGCTGACCGCCAACCCGTCATCATCGCCGCAAGGCGCAGCGCCCTTGGCCGTGCAGGGGGTATGTTTGCCTCGCTCGAAGTCGAAGACCTCGCCGCGCCCGTGATGCAGGCCGCGCTCACAGACGCCCGCCTCGCCCCTGACCAACTCGACGAGGTCATCCTTGGTAACGCCGCCGGCCCCGGTGGCAACGTCGCGCGCCTTGCAGCGCTGCACGCCGGCCTACCCGCGGCCATCCCTGCCGTAACAGTCGACCGCCAATGTGGCTCCGGTCTTGAAGCGGTTTGGCAGGCCTGCTTGCGCATCGCATCCGGCTCCGCGACTTGTGTTCTCGCGGGCGGTGTAGAAAGCCAAAGCCGCGCACCTCTTCGCAGCCTCCCCGCCAGCGGCACACTCCCCGCGCTCAGCTACGCACGCGCCCGCTTTGCACCCGACGCTATTGGCGATCCCGACATGGGCGAAGCCGCCGAAAACGTCGCGACAGCCCACAACATCGCCCGCGCCCGCCAAGACACGTTTGCCGAACGCTCCCAAGCCCGCGCAGCCGAGGCGCAGACCGCTGGTGCCTTCAGCGCCGAAATCGTCGCCATCGCGGGCCGAGCGCAAGACGAATGCATCCGCACTGGCATGACCGCGACCCGCCTCGCCCGCCTGCGGCCCGCTTTCCGCAAGGGCGGCACCGTCACCGTTGGCAATGCCTGCCCGCTCAACGACGGAGCCTGTATGGTGATCGTCACGTCGGCTGCCAGCGCCAAATCCTTGGGTCACACAAATGTGCTGGCCTATCTGGACGCCGCTGCAGCAGGCGTCGACCCGAACCTGCTCGGCATCGGCCCCGTCGCGTCCACCCAAAAACTGCTGGCGCGCAACCCCGACCTGTCGATTGATGCACTCACACATCTCGAATTCAACGAAGCCTTCGCCGCCCAAACCCTCGCCTGCCTCGACGCCCTCGACATCGACGAAACGCTCCCGAATTCCCAAGGCGGCGCCATCGCGCTTGGCCATCCCTTTGGCGCGTCCGGCGCAATCCTCGTCACACGGCTATTCTCTCAACTGATCCGCACCCCCACCCACCAAGATGCGCTTGCCATGGCCATGATCGGCATCGGCGGCGGCCAAGGCATCACGGCGGCGTTTTCACCCCTCAATTTGTGATCCCGCTTGCACGGACAGCACCACCGTCACACAGTGGGGCAAAAGGACCCTGCACGTGGCAAATTCCCTGATCTCATCCGAAGTCCCATTTGACACAGACGGCAAACACACGGGCTTTCTGCGCCTGCCCCACTCCACGCATCAGTCAGCCTACGGCTGGATTCCGATCCCGATCTGCGTTCTGAAAAACGGCGAAGGTCCGACAATTCTGATCTCGGCTGGCAATCACGGCGACGAATACGAAGGCCAGATCGCTGTCACTCACCTGATCCGCACCCTAACCGCGAACGACATAAGGGGCCGCGTGATCCTGATGCCAACCGTCAACGCCCCCGCAGCCGGGGCGGGCACACGCACCTCGCCAATTGACGGCGGCAACCTCAACCGCGGCTTTCCCGGCGACGCCGCAGGCACCCCCACCCAGATGATCGCGCATTATCTGGAATCCGTGCTTTTGCCGATGTGCGACTACGCCGTTGATCTGCACTCCGGTGGCACCTCGCTGGTGTATCCCGCCACAACCCTGCGCGGCCCAGCGCATTCGCCCCAAGAAGAAACAGGGCTTTCCCTGCTCTATGACGCCTTTGATTTACCTTATGCGTGGGTCTTCACTGGTGGGGGCGGAACCGGCTCGACAGCCCGCACGGCAATGGGCGCGGCAAACCGAAACGGGGTGATCAATGTTATGGCCGAGCTTGGCGGCGGTGGCACCGTTGATCGCGATGTTCTCGCCCTGACCGCCCGCGGTTTGCGCCGCATTCTGCACGCTGTTGGCTGTCTGCCAGACTATACGCCTGACGCAAAACGCGGCACCCGCGCGCTGCATGTGCAGGGCTCCGTCTATGCCTATGATACCGGTCTGTTTGAACCCACTCGCGACATCGGCGACGACGTTCAGCAAGGCGACATCCTCGGCCTGATCCACGATCCCGCCACGCCATGGCGGAACGCCATCGAAGTCACCTCACCCTACACGGGGATCATACTCGCAAAACGCCACCTCGGGCAGGTAAGGCGCGGCGACGCAATCGCTCAGATCGCGCAGGACGCCGACCGGTAACGCACCCGCCATCAGAAACTGCCCCCTCGCGACACCTTCTTTCTGGCCCTAAATACCCAAATGCAAAACGGGGCCGCACCGCGACCCCGTCTCAAATTCACACGCTGATCAAAGCGATCAATCTTCTTCAGGCGGCAGTCGCACGGCTCCCAGCGATGCGTTCGCCACATGCGCCGCATAAACTTTCAACGCGGTCGACACAGCCCGCGGCCGCCCCTCAGCTTTCCACGATTTCTTGTCTGCCTGCGGATGCGCCGCACGACGGCGCGCGATTTCCTCATCCGACACATCCAGATGGATCGAACGCTCAGGAATCGAGATGGTGATCCGGTCGCCATCCTCCACCAAAGCAATCAAGCCTTTCTCAGCCGCTTCCGGCGAGGCGTGGCCAATCGACAAACCAGCCGTCCCGCCCGAGAACCGCCCATCCGTCAAAAGCGCACAGGTGGTATCCAGCTTTTTCGACTTCAGATACGCAGTTGGATACAGCATCTCCTGCATGCCCGGCCCGCCTTTGGGGCCTTCATAGCGAATGACCACAACCGAGTTCGGCTTCACTTTGCCGCCCAGAATGCCGTGCATACTGTCTTCCATGCTTTCAAAGACCACAGCCGTGCCCTCGAATTCATACATCTCTTTCACAACGCCAGCCGTTTTCACGATACAGCCCTGCTCCGCCAGGTTCCCTGACAACACGCAAAGCCCACCTTCTTCGGAATAGGCGTTGGCATAGTCGCGCACACAGCCGTCCTCAACATCGACATCAAGCTCGGTATACATGCGCGATTGGCTAAACGCCTGCGTTGTGCGCACACCACCGGGGGCGGCGATAAACATGTCATGCGCCTCATTGCCCGCGCTTTCACGCCGCACATCCCACTTGTCGAGGAATTCGCCAACGGTCCGCTCATGCACTGTCGAACAATCGCGGTGAATTTTGCCTTCGCGGTCCAGCTCGCCCATGATCCGCGCGATACCGCCCGCGCGGTGCACGTCTTCCATGTGATATTTCGGCGTCGATGGCGCTACTTTACACAGGTGCGGCACTTCGCGGCTCAACCGATCCATATCGGCCATGGTGAAATCAATCTCACCCTCATGGGCAATTGCCAAAAGGTGCAGCACCGTGTTGGTGGACCCACCCATTGCAATGTCCAACGCCATCGCGTTTTCAAACGCTTTAAAATTGGCAATGCCACGCGGCAACGCAGTCTCGTCACCATCTTTGTACCACCGCTCACACAGCTCGACGATCTTGTGGCCTGCCTCTTCAAACAGCCCACGGCGTTTGGAGTGCGTCGCCAAAAGCGACCCGTTGCCCGGCAGCGCCAGCCCCAGCGCTTCGGCCAAACAGTTCATCGAGTTGGCGGTGAACATGCCCGAGCACGACCCACAGGTCGGACAGGCCGAGCGTTCCAGCTTATCAACTTCTTCCTGCGACCGGTCTTCATCGGTCGCGCCAACAATCGCGGTCACCAGATCGGCTTTGTGCTCGCCATCGGCCAAGATCACCTTGCCCGCTTCCATCGGTCCGCCTGACACAAAGATCGCCGGAATGTTCAGACGCATCGCCGCCATCAACATGCCGGGCGTGATCTTGTCACAGTTGGAAATACACACCAGCGCGTCAGCGCAATGCGCGTTCGCCATATATTCCACGCTGTCGGCAATCACTTCGCGCGACGGCAACGAATACAACATCCCGTCGTGGCCCATCGCAATGCCATCATCCACGGCAATGGTATTCATCTCTTTGGCAACACCGCCGGCTTTTTCGATCTCACGCGCCACCAACTGGCCCATATCCTTGAGGTGCACGTGACCGGGGACAAATTCGGTGAACGAGTTGACCACCGCCACAATCGGTTTGCCAAAGTCCTCGGTTTTCATACCAGTCGCACGCCACAGCGCGCGGGCAGCGGCCATACGGCGGCCAAAAGTAGAGGTCTTGGAACGAAGATCGGGCATCTTTTGCTCTCCTGCGGATGGCGAGGGCGCCCTTTCGGCACCCGTTGCATGTCTGGTCAGAACGGGTGCCATTCAAAAAGCGGATTTGCAAGTGGTGGCGGAAATTTTGTTGCCCAAGATTGGCCAAAACGCTTTCACAAAGAACGCCGTCGATCACATTCACGCAATCGACCTGCAAAATTCAGACTTGCGCCACCCCCTGCGCCAGAAATCCGGCCACATCTTTGCTCGCCACATCACCCACATCGCGCAACTTCACATGCCGCCGCGCTTTGCCTTTGCCCTCCAAGTACCCGTGAGGGTCGGCAAACCCCGCGCCATGGGAAAACTCGAACGACACATGTGCTTTATAGACGAAATATCCGCCCACCAGAGTCGCCGCCACGCCTGCCTCTCGCTCCAGCACCTGTCCGCCGTACATGCCGCGCCCGTGTAACTCGGGCGCGACCTCAGCGATCATTTGCTCTAGCGCGGCTACGATCTCTGCGGTGTCCATCAATCCCGCACCTGGTCTATCGGTGATGCGATTTCCACGATGCAACCATTCATATCCCGTACATAGGCCACAACCTGACCCCAAGGTTTTGTCTCGGGCGCCGTCACAGGTGTGCAGCCTTCCTCGACAGCTTTGGCGAAACCTCCCGCCACGTCGTCAGTGACGAAACAGATCTCCCACCCCGCAGGCACTGCCGCCTTTTCATTGGGCGCAAAGGCCAGCCCATTCATCTCCGCCGCGCTGTCGGCGGCAAATGCCAGTGCGGTATCCCCTGTGTCCATCTCTGCATAAAGGTTGCTCTCATGCACAAAGCGCTGCGTCAGGCCAAATGCGGTTTCGTAGAATGCGACCGTCGCGGGCACATCAGCTACATAAATGATTGTGTATCCAAGTTTCATGCCCTCACCGTACCGTGGCCCATGTCTCCGATCTTGAACAAATCGGACATCATCAAAATTGACCTGCCGCGCCAAACAATCCCTGCCCAGATCCGGCCACATCCGGCAAAATCAACTCCGGTGGCACGCGTCCGGGCGAAATCCCTCCAAACCGCCGCACCGCACGGCTCAGATGCGCCTGATCGGCAAAGCCCGCTTCAAACGCCACCTCGCTCAGCGCCACACCGCCCCGCGCCGCCAACCGCAACGCGCGATGAAAGCGCACCAATCCGATGTATGTCTTCACCCCAAGCCCGACTGAGCTTTGAAACAGTCGGCCCAAATGCCGCGCCGTGACACCAACCCGCGCCGCCAACTCCACAACACTGACCCGTCCGCCAGTCAGGTGTATCTGCTGTACCGTCCGTGCAACGCGAGCATCCACATCCTGATGCGCCAAGACATCTGGCACATCCAATAATCCCGCGCGCAGCTCTGCTTCACAGGGTGCCATATCCACCAATTCCGCCAAGGCCGGCACCAATGTCACAGCCTCTGCCCCGCGCCGCACCTGATCCTTTGCCGTTCCTATTGCGTTGCCCCACACCGCGATCCCGCGCTCTGGCCGCATCCGCACACCAACCCAGCCATCGCCCGCCGCATAGCGTATTTCATAAGGCTGCGTCGCTGGCCCCGTAACCACTGGCTGAACCGTGCCCCTTTGGTCTTCACGAAACCGCAAAATCAAATCACACCGCCCGTCTGGCAGGATAACTCCACGGCCCGAAGATGTGGCAACATAGGACCACACCGCCTCGACCGAACGCGACTGTTGTGGAGTGACAATCGCCTCTGAATATCCTCTTGGTATCGGCAAATCTGCGCCCTTTCTTGGTCACCTTGCCATCTTGGCGCGGCTGTCCCAAAGGTCAAATCCCAAGTTTCACCAACAGCTTGCCCGCCCGCAGTCGTCGCCCTAGGGTGGCGGAAACTGCAACAGGATAAATCCAATCTCCGCCCAGCCAAACATTCCCCGTTCGATCTTTCAAACTTGGAAGACCAAAGACGTCACCGCAATGGACCGCCCGATGCAGCGATGGATTCTGTCGTGGGAAAAACAAAACCCCGACTGGCATGTGAACTTCAACGATGATCAGGACTGTCTGGCCCTCGTGAGCGACGTGTTCCCCGAACATCTCGACACCTACATGGCCCTCAATCCGGTGGAGCGGTCCGACTTCTGGCGCGTTCTTGTCCTGCTGCACCACGGCGGACTTTACTCCGATGCAGACACAATCTGCCGCACACCGCTCTCAAGCTGGATCGATCCGCGTGACGAAGCAGTGATCGGCATCGACGGTGACTACCTTAACAAATTCCCCAACTGGCAGCCCACCGGTCACGTGGCATCCGGCGGCGCCTACAACCTTGATCTGTGGTGGCGCGACAACGTCGTGGCTTTCTCCAACTGGACCTTCGCTTTCAAACCCGGCCACGAAATCCTGGCCGAAACCGCGCGCCGCATTGCAATCAACGCGCATGACCCGTTTTTCACCCGCGACCATCCCGACTGGACCATCAAGAAAACCGGCCCCGGTGTGCTGACGGATGTGATCTACGACTGGCTTTCCGAGCGCGGCCATTCTGCCCCCGATCTGGTGCGCCACTTGCGCAAAGAGCGGTCCATCCTGATCGACGGCGTGCGGTTTGTGGACCGCCCCGCCCTGCATTGGCGCGAGGTCAAACATTTCGGCATGGGCAGCTGGAAACCCATGTCGATTGTGGTCGCTTGGCGCAAACTGTCCCGTCACTGGCAATAAACCCCGCCGCGCGGCACCTAGCTGCCAATCGTCAAATGCGCCAACAATTCCGCCGCATTCCTGACCTCAAAGCGCTTGAGCAACCGCGCCCGCACGTCCTCAACAGTTCGCGGGCTTAACCCCAACTCCCGCGCGATCTCCTTGCTGGTCATCCCGCGTCCCAAGCCGCCAACCACCTGCCGCTCCCGCTGGCTTAGCGACACAGGCGGGCCGTCGTGAATGACCGCAAAGCTCATCACCAGTCTCGCGAGAGGCTCCGCGGGAGTCAGCGTTTGCGCCCGAAACCGGCACCAGATCTGGCCGCCATCAGCCCGCCGCATCATGCGCTCATCGCTATAGGCATTGTCGCGCCGCAACGGCGCCATCCCAATATCGCGTACCTGCTCAAACTCGGCTGTGCTGTCATACAGCAGCCGAAACGATTGCCCCACCAACGCGTGTCGCGCATAGCCCAACATCTCGGCAAAGCTGCGGTTACAGGCCCTGATCACCCGATGTTCGGTCACCACTATCCCCACCGGCGCGGCCTCATAGGCCAGCATATCCCAATCCATGACCATCCCCTTCTCAGACCGTAATCCTACGGTATTGATACCGTAGCCCTGCGCAAGCCATGCTGTCCTATCTTTTGTTCATAGCTTTCTCGGGGTCCCACATGCCAATTGACACCGACCGCCTGATGATCCGCATTCAATCCATGCGTGACGAGTTGACCCAACTCACCCAAGACCTGATCCGCATCCCAACGCTCAACCCACCGGGCGACTGCTACCGCGACATCTGCGACTATCTCGACACGCGGCTGACCCGCCACGGCTTTGACACCCAACTGATCCGCGCCCACGGCGCCCCGGGCGACAGCGACAAATATCCCCGCTGGAACATCGTCGCCCGCAAGACGGGCCGCCATCCTGGCGACTGCGTGCATTTCAACAGCCACACCGACGTGGTCGAGGTCGGCCACGGCTGGACCTTTGACCCCTTTGGTGGCGAGGTTCACGACGGCAAAATCTACGGGCGCGGCGCCTGTGACATGAAGGGCGGACTTGCCGCCTCCATCATCGCTGCCGAAGCTTTCATTGCGGAATTCCCGGACTTCTCGGGCGCCATCGAAATCTCCGGCACCGCGGACGAAGAATCCGGCGGGTACGGCGGCGTGGCGCATCTTGCAGAAAAAGGCTTCTTTGCCCCCGAACGTGTGCAGCACGTGATCATCCCCGAGCCATTGAACAAAGACCGCATCTGCCTTGGCCATCGCGGCGGCTGGTGGGCGGAAATCGAAACCTTCGGTGAAATCGCCCATGGTTCCATGCCCTTCCTAGGGGACTGCGCTGTGCGCCATATGGGCGCTGTCTTGGACAAATTTGAAACCGATCTCTTCCCCGCCATGGCCGCCCGCCACACCGACATGCCGGTGGTGCCCGAAGGCGCGCGGTCTTCGACCATGAACATCAATTCGATCCACGGCGGCCAACCCGAACAGCCCGCAGACTACACCGGTCTGCCCGCCCACTGCGTGCCTGACAGTTGTCGCATCGTCATCGACCGCCGCTATCTGGCCGAGGAAAACCACGCGCAAGTCTCGGGCGAAGTGCAAAAGCTGTTGCAAGACCTCGCGGAAAACCGCCAAAACTTCCGCTTTGAAATGCGCGAAATTAACCACGTCGCGCCCTCTATGACGGACCGTGCCGCGCCTGTGGTCTCCACTGTGGACCGCGCCATTCATGACGTTCTGGGCAAGGCGCCCGACTATGTCGCAAGCCCCGGAACCTACGACCAAAAGCACATCGACCGCATCGGCAAACTGAAGAATTGCATCGCTTATGGTCCCGGAATCCTTGAGTTGGCGCACAAACCGGACGAATATATCGGAATAGACGACATGATCGACAGCGCCAAAGTCATGGCCCACAGCCTGACTCAGCTGCTTTTGCCACAAACAGAATAAAAATAACGATTAGGGAGAGAGACAATGAAACATCGCACGTTCCTGCTGGCCAGCGCCTTGCCACTCGCGCTCGCCACCGCCGTTTCGGCCCAGACCGACATCACTGTCGCGCTTCAGCTTGAGCCACCCCACCTCGACCCAACCTCCGCCGCCGCGGGCGCCATCGACTCGGTGCTTTATTCCAACGTGTTCGAAGGCCTCACCCGCTTTGCCTCTGACGGCGCGGTCATTCCGGGCCTCGCCAAAAGCTGGGACATCTCTGATGACGGGTTGACCTACACTTTCATGCTCAACGACGGCGTGACTTTCCACGATGGCAGCGCCATGGACGGCGACGACGTCAAATTCTCGCTGGACCGCGCCCGCGCCGAGGACAGCGTGAACGCGCAAAAGGCACTTTTTGCCGGCATCTCTGACGTGTCCGTCATGGATCCGATGACGGTCAAAGTCACTCTGTCCGAGCCAAACGGCAATTTCCTCTTCAACATGGCATGGGGTGATGCGGTGATCGTCGCACCCGAAAGCATCGAGGGCATCAAATCCACGCCCATCGGCACCGGCGCGTTCAAATTCACCAACTGGGTGCAGGGTGACAAAATTGAACTGACCCGCAACGACGCCTATTGGGGCACACCGGCTGTGCTGACGGATGTCACGTTCAAATTCATCTCCGATCCTACGGCGGCGATGTCGGCAGTTATGGCCGAGGACGTTGACGTTTTTGCCGGTTTCCCAACCCCCGAGGCGCTGCCTCAGTTTGAGGCAGACCCGCGCTTTCAGGTGATCGTCGGCAACTCCGAAGGCGAAACCATCCTGTCGACCAACAACAAGATGCCGCCGCTGGACAACGTCAAAGTGCGCAAGGCCATCGCCCACGCGATTGACCGTCAGGCAATCATCGACGGCGCCATGTTTGGCCTTGGAACTCCGATTGGCACGCATTTCGCCCCCCATCACCCGGACTACGTCGACCTGACCGGATCGTCGAATTATGACCCGGCGCTCGCTGTGAAACTACTGGCCGAGGCAGGCTTTCCGGACGGGTTCACCACGACGCTGAAGCTGCCGCCGCCCTCCTATGCCCGTCGCGGCGGCGAAATCATCGCGGCTCAGTTGCGCTCTGTCGGCATTGAGACCGAAATCAGCAATCTGGAGTGGGCGCAGTGGCTTGAACAAGTGTTCCGTGGCAAGGACTTCGGCCTGACCATTGTCAGCCACACCGAACCCTTTGACATCGGCATCTACGCGCGGCCCGATTACTATTTCCAGTACGACAACCCCGAGTTCCAGCAGGTCATGGAAACCCTGAACAAGGCGACCAAACCCGCGGAACGCTCCGCTTTGCTGGTCATCGCGCAAAAAATGATCTCGCAGGACTACGTGAACGGATACTTGTTCCAGCTCGCCTTCCCAACTGTCGCAAAGGCAGATGTTCAAGGCCTTTGGGAAAACGCACCCACACAGGCCACAGACCTGACAGCCGTTAGCTGGGCTGACTAACACTCCCGGCGTCGGCGGTGTTCGGGACCCTTCCCCCGACCCGCCGGCGTTTTTACTTCTCAAAGGTGCGACTATGCTTGAACTGACCCCTGCCGGTGCCACACCGACCCGCACAGGCCCCGCCGACTATTTCACCGGCAATGTGCGCCTTGATGTAATCACCGAAAGCCGCCCACCGTCACAGGTTTTCGCCGCCCGCGTCACCTTTGACCCGGGCGCGCGCACCGCGTGGCACACCCATCCCGTCGGGCAAATCCTGCATGTTGTGTCAGGGTGCGGTCTGATTGCGCTGCGCGGCGAAGCCCCCCGCGTGATCCGTCCCGGCGACAGCATCTGGATCGAACCCGGTGTTGAGCACTGGCACGGCGCAGGGCCTGAAACCGGCATGTGCCACATCGCCATTCAAGACGTTTTAGACGGGTCCGGCGCTGATTGGCTCGACCATGTCAGCGACGACGATTACCTCACACCGCCTGCCTGACATGCGGGTGCCGTCAAGGATAGCTGACTCCCAGCGACCCGATATCGATCACGTCAGCGACGGTGACCCCAAAGGGCGGCAATTCCTCTTGGAGGAACTCGTCACCAAAAATCGACCCGTACCGCGCCTCCCATTGCGCCCACAGCTTGTCCATCGCACAATTGTGCGCCAGCGTGAGCGGATCAACCACCCCCACGCCAATGCCGCGATCATACTCCGCCAGCATCGCGCCAAGTCGTGCCCGCGACAGGTTCACGACTTTGTCGGCGAAACTCGCGAAATTCGATTCCCGAAGCAAGGATTGCGCGATGTCACCACTGACCTCGGCGGCAAACCCTTTCTGAGCATAGGGATTGGCTTGCAAAGCGACCTGAACCTGCGGCTTCAAAATCTTCAAAGTCGGGTTCGACCCCAGACCAACATACAGCGGATTGGCGGCCCCGTTCACCGTCTCCTCTCCATAGATCAGCGGCACCGTGACCGGTGTTTCAAAGTCCCAACAGGCCATGGCAAAATCCGGCACCTGCGCCCGGATGATGTCTTCAGACGCCGACAAAAAGGCGCGGTTCCAAGCCAGTTCCATCATTGGCGTGCTTGCACGGCGCGATTTCTGAATGCCGCGCAGGTGTTCCATGATGCCAATGCCGCCTTCCAGTTCGACCGAGAAGCCTGCGCGCAACAGACCCACATCGTCCGCATTCAGCGACGACACGGGCCGGCGTGCCAACAAGCTGCGCACGGAAGTATCCGCCTGTTTAGCCACAAAGGTCGCCTTGGCGTCGCGTTCCGCTTGAAGATCCGCGACCACAGCCTCCAGCCTGCGCACCACCAAAGCGTCCTGATCCCTGGTTGGCAATTCCCGCACCAGGGCAAGCGCCAGCGAATAATGCGACAAGGCCTTATCGACCAAGTCAGCCCGCCGCGCCATCGCGCCCGCAGCCTCCAAGAGCGACGCCTTGGGTCTCTGCTCGGCCAGAATTTTCTCGATTGCCGTGTGGGCGGCCTGCGCGTCCTCGCGCCGTCGTGCTTCCGATCCGGTCTGGCGCTGCGGATCCTCCGCATCCTGCATCTTGATCATCAAATCGCGGAACTGTTCGGGCGGCAAACCTCGCAAATGCGACAACTCACCGGGCAAATTCACCTGAAACAGCCGATAAGTCAGCGTATCCACCGCCTCCGGAATACTCGCCCCGGCATTGGGCAACCAGACAGTCTGATGCCCCTCAATGCCCAGCGCCTTGATGTCCCCGGCAATCGCGATACGGTTGTCCTGAATATGCACAGTGAACTGGATTTTCTTTTGCTTGGGCTTCAGAAACCCCGTGACCCACGACAACAGACCGGTCAGGTCCACGCCTTGAATCTTCATCTCGGGCGGCTTCGCGGCCGACCCGCTGCCCGACAGCAACAGCTTCGCCGCTGTGGTGCCATCCCCCTCCCGTTCACGTCCTTCCGCAGCATTGATCAGATCGCGTGCGTTTGGCGTGTTCCCGTCACCCTGCAAGGCTTTGTTGGCAAGACTGATCTTGCTGTCCAGCGCGTCCCGGCGCGACACAAGCAGGCTGGCCAACCCGCTGTCCGCGTTGGAAATCTTGCCCGTCGGGTCAATCACTTCGAACGGTGCAACCACAACGCCGCCTTTGTTGGCCGCAGGCTTGAAGACGTTCAGCATGGCAAGAATGAACAAAGAAACCGCCAGCAGAGCAAAGCTAAAGGTCACCGTCGTTCGCAGGATGGGGGCCGTGTCCTTACCGGCCAATTCCGCCCCAAGAACAACCGCCAAAACAAGAACAACCGCCACAAGTGCAAGAGTTTTCATGAGCCCGTCCGATACTGGAATGTCATAAGCCGGCAACAGGTAGGCTCCAGCGCTGACAGCAAACACCACAACGCCGAGAACAACCGGACGGAGGTATCCGTCCGCATTTTTGAAAATACCCAATGCCAAATGCGCGACCCTGATATGAGGTCTTCAATGCCAAAACCCTCGCTGAAATGGCACGATTCGTCAACTTTTGCGGGAGTTTCTCCCGGCGCCATCACCCGTGCCCCGGCTTCACAGGGCGCGGCCTGTGTGTTGGCTTAGGGTGTCCTGAATGCTGCGCTACGCTCTCAAACGTCTGCTGTCGCTGCTGATCAGCCTCGCCGTTGCGTCGATAGTGATATTTGCGGTGATCGAAATCGCACCCGGTGATCCGGCCAGCTTTATGCTTGGGATGAATGCACAACCCGACACCGTCGCTGCCCTGCGCGCAGAGCTCGGCTTGGACGTCTCCAAAACCCAAAGATATCTCAACTGGGTCGGCGGCATGCTGTCGGGTGATTTCGGCACCTCCTACACCTACCGCACGCCGGTGGGCGAGATGATCAAGGACCGCATCTGGGTCAGCTTGCCCCTCGCGCTCTATGCCCTCACGTTGTCCACACTCATCGCCTTCCCCGTCGGCATCTACGCCGCCGCCCGCCGCGGCAAACCCGGCGACATGGCCGTGATGGGCGCCACGCAATTTGGCATCGCTGTGCCGAATTTCTGGTTCGCAATGATGCTCGTGCTGATCTTCGCCATCAACCTGCGTTGGTTTTCCGCAGGTGGTTTTGCCGGCTGGGACAAAGGCGCGGCGACTGCCCTGAAATCCCTGACCCTGCCCGCCATCGCGCTGGCCCTGCCGCAATCTGCCATCCTTGCCCGCGTCATGCGCTCGTCGCTGCTCGATATCTTGGGCGAAGACTTCATGCGCACCGCCCGCGCCAAGGGCCTCACCCGCCGGCAAGCTCTCTTCCGCCACGGCCTACGCAACGCACTCATCCCTGTGCTGACCATCATTGGCATGCAATTCGCGTTCCTGCTCGCTGGCGGCATCATCATCGAACAGGTCTTCTTCCTGCCCGGTCTCGGTCGCCTGATCTTTCAGTCCATCTCCGCCCGCGACCTGATCGTGGTGGAAAGCGTGGTCATGCTGCTTGTGTTCCTTGTGATCATGGTGAACTTCGTCGTTGATCTGGCCTATGCCGCCGTCGACCCACGCCTGAGGGCCCGCACATGACCTTGTCGCGCAGCATTCTCATCGGCGGCCTGCTCAGCAGCCTGATCGTCACCGCCGCGTTGATTAGCTTTGTCTGGACCCCGTTTGACATCACCCAGATGGACATCCCCAACAAGCTGCAAACCCCGTCCGCTGAACATTGGCTCGGCACCGATCACTTCGGGCGCGATATCTTTTCGATGATCATGGTTGGCGCGCGCACCTCGTTGGCCGTGGCGCTGGTGGCGGTAGGCATCGGCATGGGCCTAGGCGTGCCACTTGGTCTCTGGGCGGCATCTCGCCAAGGTGGCTGGGCTGACGAAATCATCATGCGCGGCAACGATCTGATTTTTGCCTTTCCCAGCCTCGTCATTGCCATCCTGATCACCGCCATTCTCGGCCCCGGCGCGATCAACGCGATTATCGCCATCGGCATATTTAATATCCCCGTCTTCGCCCGCCTCACCCGCGCCGGCGCGCTTCCTTTGTGGCAACGCGAATTCATCCTTGCCGCACGGGTTGCCGGCAAATCCCCCGCCCGCATCAGCTTTGAACACATTCTGCCCAACGTCGCCAATCTGCTGATCGTGCAAGGCACCATCCAGTTCTCGCTCGGCATCCTCGCCGAAGCGGGGCTCAGCTACGTTGGTCTTGGCGCGCAGCCGCCCACGCCGTCATGGGGCCGTATGCTGGCCGACGCGCAAACCATGGTCGCCTTCGCGCCCCACCTCGCTCTGATCCCCGGCCTCGCCATTATCTCCGCCGTGCTTGGCCTCAATTTGCTGGGCGACGGATTGCGCGACCACCTCGACCCCAAAATCCGGGTGATGCGCACATGACACTTTTGTCCGTCGAAAACCTCTCCCTCGCCATCGGCCCTCTGCCGATCCTGCGCGACGTGACCTTCTCCGTCGCCCCCGGCGAGATCGTCGCCATCACTGGTGAAAGCGGCTCCGGCAAATCCATGACCGCGCTCTCGGTCATGCAACTCCTACCCGACGCCGCCACGACCCAAGGCGCGATCCACCTGCAAGACCGCGACTTGCTTACAATCCCAGAATCCGACCTTTGCGACATCCGTGGCAACGACATCGGCATGGTGTTCCAAGAACCCATGACCGCCCTCAACCCCGTGAAAACCATCGGCGAACAGGTGGCCGAAACTATCCTGATCCACTCGGCAAGCACCAAATCCGAGGCCCACAACCAAGCCGCCGCCATGCTCACCCGTGTTGGCCTGCCGCAAGACCGCTTCCCGCTCTCCCGCTACCCGCACGAACTCTCAGGCGGTCAGCGCCAGCGCGTCGTGATCGCCATGGCCATCGCCCGCCGCCCGCGCCTCCTGATTGCGGATGAGCCCACCACAGCCCTCGATGTCACAACCCAAGCCCGCATCCTCGACCTGCTCAAAGACCTCGTGCAGGAATTCGACATGGGCCTTTTGATGATCACCCACGACCTGGCCGTCGTGGCCGACATGGCCCACCGCATCATCGTCATGCGCCACGGCGAAATCGTGGAGCAAGGCGACACCCGTCACCTGCTCGCCAACATGAGCCACCCCTACACCAAAGCCCTCTTTGAGGCCTCCTCGCACCAAGTCGACCTGCCCGCCCCCGACGAGGGCCCCGTGCCCATCTTGTCCGTGGAAAACGCCACCCGCGACTACCCGCTCCCGCGCACCCGCCTCTTTGCCCCGCGCGAACACGCCCGCGCCGTCAACAACGTCTCCTTTGACATCCACCAAGGCGAACGTCTCGGCCTTGTGGGCGAGTCTGGCTGCGGCAAGTCCACCCTGACCCGCGCCATCCTCGGCCTTGAGCCGCTGCAATCCGGCACCATCACCGCCTTCGGCACCACGGTCAGCCCCTCCATGCCCGCAGCCCAGCGCACCAAAACGCAGGTCGTTTTCCAAGACCCATACGGCAGCTTCAACCCGCGCAAAAAAGTCATCAGCATACTTCTCGAGCCATTTCACAATCATCCGTCGCCCCCGCGCGGGCGGGAGTGGTTTGACGTGATCGGAGGTGCGCTCGAAGAGGTCGGCTTGCAAGATTCGGATTCCGACAAATACATCCACGAATTCTCCGGCGGCCAACGCCAGCGCATCGCCATCGCCCGCGCCCTGATCACCAAGCCAGAACTCATCATCTTTGACGAAGCCGTCTCCGCTCTCGACGTCTCGATCCGCGCGCAAATCCTCGACCTGATCGCGGATCTCTCCCGCCGCCACAACCTCGCCTACCTCTTCATCTCCCACGATCTGTCTGTCGTGCGGACTGTGACCGACCGCGTGCTGGTGATGCAATCCGGCGAAATCGTTGAACACGGCGACACCGAATCCGTCTTCACGGATCCACAACACCCCTACACCCGCAGCCTGATCGCCGCCGCGCCCGTTTTACCCGACCTAAAGGAGGTCCAAAATGCACTTGCCTGACTTGCCGTTCGCCCCGTCGCTCTGCCTGATCGGTGGCCACTGGACCGCCGCTCAGGGCAACGAAACGCTCGACCTGACCAACCCGTCTGACGGCACGGGCCTCGCCGCCATTGCACGCGGCACTTCCGCCGACATCGACGCCGCCGTCGCCGCCGCGCATGTGGCCCGCGCGGGCGCTTGGGGCAAAACCACCGCCGCCGAACGCGGCCGCATCCTCACCCGCATCGGCGAACTGGTCAAAGAACACGCCGACACACTCGCCCTGCTCGAAGCCTTGGATGTCGGCAAACCCCTGACGCAGGCCAAAAACGACGTCACAGCTCTGGCCCGCTACATGGAATTCTACGGCGGTGCAGCCGATAAAGTGCACGGTGAAACCATTCCTTATCTGGACGGCTACACCGTCTACACCCTGCGCGAACCCTTCGGCGTCACCGGCCACATCGTGCCGTGGAACTACCCGATGCAGATCATTGGCCGCTCTGTCGGCGCCGCTCTCGCCATGGGCAACGCCTGCGTCCTCAAACCTGCTGAGGAAGCCTGCCTCACCGCACTCGCCTTCGCCGACCTCGCCATGCAAGCCGGCCTGCCCGCGGGTGCGCTCAACGTCGTCCCCGGCCTCGGCGCCGAGGCCGGAGCCGCCCTCGCAGGCCATCCGGACATTCAGCACATCTCCTTCACCGGTTCGGTCAACACCGGCCGCCTTGTGCAAACCGCCGCCGCCCAAAACGTCGTCCCTGTCACGCTTGAACTCGGCGGCAAATCCCCACAACTGGTCTTTGCGGATGCCGACCTTGACGCCGCGCTGCCCTTTCTGGTGAACGCCGGCATCCAGAACGCCGGCCAAACCTGTTCGGCCTCGTCCCGCATCCTTGTTGAGCGATCTGTCTATGACGAGGTCACCACTCGCATGGCCGCCGCCTACGCTGACATGCGCGCCGCACCGGCGGTCGAGGATGCAAATCTGGGCCCGCTGATCTCCGCCCGCCAAAAGCAGCTTGTCTCAGACTTCCTGACCAAAGGCGCCGACCTCACCCACGCTGCCCAAGGCCAGATCGCCACTGACGCCCCCGGCCACTACATCGCGCCAACCCTTTTTGCCGATGTGCCGCCCGACCACAGCCTTGCTCAGGACGAAATCTTCGGTCCCGTGCAAGTCCTGATCCCGTTTGACACCGAAGAAGACGCCGTGCGGATCGCCAACAGCACCAAATACGGCCTCGTCGCCTCTGTCTGGTCGCAAAACGGCGCGCGCCAGATGCGCCTCGCCAAGCAACTCAACGCCGGACAGGTCTTCCTCAACAACTACGGCGCAGGCGGCGGTGTCGAACTGCCATTTGGCGGCACCGGCCACTCCGGCCACGGCCGCGAAAAAGGCTTTGAAGCCCTCTTTCACTTCTCCCAACTCAAAACCGTTGCCGCCCTGCACGGCTAGGCTTTCCTCTTGCCCCAAATATCCCCGTCGGAGGCACTCATCTCGCCTCAGCTACCAGCCAAAAGGACCAATTGCATGCGTCTACAAAACAAAACAGCCATCGTGACCGGCGGCGCCCAGGGCTTCGGTGCCGGGATCGTCGACAAATTCCTGACCGAGGGCGCGAAAGTGCTGGTGGCCGACATCAACGGTGACGCGGCCACGACCAAGGCCGCCGAGCACGACAGCGCCATCGCCGCCCAAACCGACGTGGCAAACCGCGCCAGCGTGCAATCCATGATCGACACCGCGCTCGCCGCATGGGGTCACATCGACATTCTGGTGAACAATGCGGGCGTCACCCACTTGCCAACCCCGCTGGAAGACGTCTCAGAGGACGATTTCGACCGCGTTTTCGCCGTGAACTGCAAATCGATCTACCTCACCGCACAAGCCATCGTGCCACACATGAAATCCCGTGGCTCCGGCGCGATCTTGCACGTCTCCTCCACCGCCGGTCTCTCGCCGCGTCCCAATCTCAACTGGTACAACGCCTCCAAAGGCTGGGTAAACACGGCCACCAAAACCATGGCGGTTGAACTTGCGCCTCAAGGCATCCGCGTCAACGCCCTCAACCCTGTCGCGGGCGAAACCCCGTTGCTGAAATCGTTTATGGGTGAAGACACCCCCGAAATCCGAGCCAAATTCATCTCCACAATCCCATTGGGTCGCTTTTCCCAACCCGAGGACGTGGGCAACGCCGCTGCCTTCCTTTGCTCGGACGAAGCCAGCATGATCACTGGCACACTGATGGAGGTCGACGGGGGGCGCTGTATTTGATTGTGCAGTCGCAGCATTCAATTTGCTCAATCATACGGCAAAAGCCGCAAGAATGCCGATAAATTAAGCAAACCACATGATGCACCCCACGCCACCTCTGGCCCCTGCTGTCCTTGCCCCGATACCAAAGGGGCAAGCCACTCCAGCAGGACAAAGCCGTGACCGACAAGCTCACCATTCTTATTGTCGAACCAGACAAAACCCGCGCCGAGGCGATCATCGACAGCCTCGCGGCCACCGGTGATCACCACATCCGCGTTCTGTCCGGCTCCACCGGCCTCGCGCGTTCGGTTGCTGAAATGAACCCGGACCTCGTGCTTTTGGACATGGCCAACCCCAGCCGCGACGCCATCGACGCGCTCACGCTGGCATCCTCCCCGCTGGAACGTCCCGTTGCCATGTTTGTAGACCGGTCCGATGACGGCTTGACCAAAGCCGCGATTGAAGCCGGCGTGTCGGCCTATGTCGTGGACGGCATGCAGCCGGACCGCATCAAACCCATTCTTGACGCCGCCATCGCGCGGTTCCACATGTTCTCGCGCATGCGCTCCGAGCTTGCCGCCACCAAACGCGCCCTTGAGGAACGCAAGATCATCGACCGCGCTAAAGGCATCCTCATGCGCGCCCGCAACATGTCCGAGGACGACGCCTACGCCCTCATTCGCAAGACCGCCATGAGCCAGGGCAAAAAGATCGCCGACGTCGCCCAAGCCCTCGTCACCGCCTCGGAGCTTCTGTCATGAGAACCCTTCCCCTGACCCTTGGCTTCATGCCGCTGGTGGACGCCGCCCCCCTTGTTATTGCCCGTGAATTGGGGTTCGCCGAAGAAGAGGGTCTCGCTCTCACCCTGCAAAGCGCACCGAGCTGGTCGACCCTGCGCGACCGACTTGTTCTGGGTCAGATCGAAGCTGCCCACATGCTGTCTCCGGTGCCTGTGGCGATGGCGCTTGGGCTTGGTGGATTGCCCACACAACTCGATGCGCTTTCAGTTTTATCCATAAATGGCAACGTGATAGGCATTTCCAACGCGCTCGCCGATCAACTCGACACCGCAGGATCCACGCCTGATTTTCTCGATGCCAAGGCGGCCGGCGCTGCACTTTCAAGCCTGAAAAAACCTCTGCGCATCGGCGTACCTTTCCCGTTTTCCATGCACGCCGAACTGCTGCACTACTGGCTCGCGGCTTCTGGCTTGAACACCGCCCAGGCGCTCGACGTACGCACCATCCCGCCCCCCCTCATGGCCGACGCCATCGCCACCGGCGAGGTCGACGCTTTTTGCGTGGGCGAACCTTGGGGCTCCATCACCGTTGAAAACGGCGGCGGCACGTTGTTGTTGCCGGGCGCGGCCATCTGGCAGTTCGCGCCGGAAAAAGTCCTCGCCGTGCGCCACGAATGGGCGGCATCAGAACCCGACATCACTGGCCGCCTGATGCGCGCAATTTGGAAAGCTGGCCGTTGGCTCGATCAGCCTGACAAACACGCCACCGCCGCCGAGATCCTGAGCTGGCCGGAATATCTCGGAGTCTCAGCCGAAATCACTGAACGCGCTCTTTCGGGAAATCTCCTGATCAATGCCCGTGGCCGTTCGCGCCATGTGCCACAGATGATGGATTTCTTCGCCGGCGCCGCCACCTTCCCGTGGAAAAGTCAGGGCGCTTGGATCGGGGCCCGCATGGCGGCCCGTTTTGGTCTGGACCGCGCACAATCCGCCGCCAAAGCCGCCGCCGTTTTCCGCTCTGATCTCTACCGCCGCCACCTCGGTCCGTTAGGCGCCGATTTGCCAGCAGCGTCAGAAAAACTCGAAGGCGCGCTGTCCGAACCCACCCGCGCCGCAACCGACTCAGGCACGCTGATTCTCGGTCCGGATCGCTTTTTTGATGGTCAGGTTTTCGACCCGGAGCGACCTGAGTGCTGATTTTTTGTGCAAACCCATGCACCAATGCGGCGGCGCAGCATAAATTGCCTCCCAGCTCTTGCTGCGCCGCCGCGATGACTGCCAGATAGGTACAAGTTTGGAGCAAGGTTGTTCCGACCCATGCTTTCCCCAAGGTTGGGGAAAATACAGAGCAAAGCCGCTCGACTTGTCGCCGTACCTCCTCCCTCGGCGCTGGTCAGCGGCTTTTTTCGTTCTCCCGCCTCGCCACAGGCACTGCAAAGGACAGTCTTATGAAACGCATCACTTCCATTCTCGCGGCCACCACGCTGCTCGCGGGTCCGGCATTGGCCCAATTGGAGCTCGAAAAAGACGAGCTGACATTTGGCTTCATCAAACTCACCGACATGGCACCGCTCGCAGTTGCCTATGAACAGGGCTATTTCGATGACGAAGGCCTGTTTGTAACGCTCGAAGCACAAGCCAACTGGAAAGTCTTGCTGGATGGCGTGATCGACGGACAACTCGACGGCGCGCACATGTTGGCAGGCCAGCCTCTCGCGGCCACCATCGGCTACGGCACCGAGGCCCACATCATCACGCCTTTCTCGATGGATCTGAACGGCAACGGCATCACCGTTTCCAACCAGATCTGGGAAGAAATGAAGCCAAACATCCCGCATGACGCCGAAGGCAAGCCGGTTCACCCGATCTCCGCATCTGCGCTCAAGCCTGTCGTTGAAAAATACACCGACGAAGGCAAGCCTTTCAACATGGGCATGGTTTTCCCTGTGTCGACCCACAACTACGAACTGCGCTACTGGCTCGCCGCCGGTGGTCTGGAGCCAGGATACTACTCCCCTGAAAACATCACCGGCCAGATCGGCGCAGACGTGCTCTTGTCCGTGACGCCTCCGCCACAGATGCCTGCCACAATGGAAGCTGGCACAATCTACGGCTACTGTGTGGGCGAGCCTTGGAACCAACAGGCCGTGTTCAAAGGCATCGGTGTTCCCGTGATCACCGACTATGAGCTCTGGAAAAACAACCCCGAGAAAGTCTTTGGCATCAACGCCGACTTCGCCGAGCAATATCCAAACACCACCATCGCCGTGACCAAAGCTTTGATCCGCGCGGCCATGTGGCTCGATGAAAACGACAACGCCAATCGAGAAGAAGCGGTAAAAATCCTCAGCCAGCCAGAATACGTTGGCGCGGATTACGACGTGATCGCCAACTCGATGACCGGCACGTTTGAATATGAAAAAGGCGACAAGCGCGAGGTCCCCGACTTCAACGTCTTCTTCCGCTACAACGCGACCTACCCCTTCTACTCCGACGCCATCTGGTACCTGACCCAAATGCGCCGCTGGGGCCAAATCGCAGAGCCCAAGACAGACGCTTGGTACGACGAGACAGCCAAGTCCGTCTATAAGCCTGCGATCTATCTCGAAGCAGCCCGCCTGCTGGTCGACGAAGGTCTGGCAAACGAAGCTGACTTCCCATGGGACAGCGACGGCTACAAAGCGCCAACCCCGTCCGAAGATATCATCGACGGCATCGCCTATGACGGCAAAGCACCAAACGCCTACCTCGACAGCCTGCCAATTGGCCTGAAAGGCGACCAGCGCGTCGTCGGCACCGAGATCCAGGGCTAACGATCACTCCCTCGGGATGGCGGGTGGGGCGGCGTTGCTCCTCAGAGCAACCAGCGACCCACCCGCCATTCCGCCTTTAACACCGCCGCCGGTTTGCCGACGCAATACCGACGCAAAACAGCCAAGCGAGAACGGCCGCCGCGCCAAGGACCCAGCCATGACCACAATCGACCCGCAATCCATTGCTGACGAAGACCGCGAAGCGCGCCGCGCCCGCCTCTTCACCCGCATCAACAAGGCCGACGGCTGGTTCCAAGTCCTCGGCCTTGGTTTCATGACACCCCTGCTCAAAGCCGCCGCCGGCGACAACCCGCGCGCCCAAGCCGCCGAAATCTGGCGCCTGCTGGGTGTGCCGCTTCTGGCAATCCTTGTCTTCCTGATGCTCTGGGCCAACTTCGCGCCCAAAGTGCAAACCTCACTCGGCGCCGTCCCGGGGCCCAAAGAGGTCTGGACCGAAGCCGTGCTACTGCACGAAGACGCCAAGGCCAAAGCCGCCAAAGAGGCCAAGTTCCTTGAGCGTGTCGATGCACGCAACGCCAAGTTCATCGCCAACGGTCAGCCCGAAAAAGTCAAAGATATCAAATACACAGGCAGCCCGAGCTACTACACGCAAATCTGGACGTCGATCAAAACCGTCTTTTTCGGCTTTCTGATCGGCACGCTGATTGCTGTGCCTGTCGGCATCATGGCGGGCCTGTCGCCCTACGCCAACGCCGCCGTGAACCCACTGATCCAGATTTTCAAACCGGTCTCGCCGCTCGCATGGTTGCCCATCGTGACGATGGTTGTCTCCGCGACCTACACCGTGGACGACGGCCTGTTCTCCAAAGCCTTCCTGACCTCGGCCATCACCGTGACGCTTTGCTCCCTCTGGCCAACGCTGATCAACACGGCCTTGGGCGTCGCCTCCATCGACAAAGATCTGGTGAGCGTGTCCAAAGTCTTGAAAATGAACACATATACCAAGATCACCAAACTGGTTCTGCCTTCGGCCTTGCCCCTGATCTTCACCGGTCTGCGCTTGTCGCTTGGGGTTGGCTGGATGGTTCTGATCGCCGCTGAAATGCTGGCGCAGAACCCCGGTCTTGGTAAATTTGTCTGGGATGAATTCCAGAACGGCAGCTCCTCCTCGCTCGCCAAGATCATGGTCGCCGTCTTCACAATCGGCATCATCGGCTTCCTGCTGGACCGCCTGATGTACGCGATCCAATCGCTCTTCACCTTCACATCAAACCGGTGATCCCCATGAGCATCCTCAAATTTGAAAACGTTTCCAAAAGCTTCGGTGAAGGCACCGCCAAAACCGACGTCCTGAACGGCATCGATCTGGATGTGCAGGAGGGCGAGTTCCTCGTCCTTCTGGGCTTCTCGGGATCTGGTAAAACCACGCTAATCAACCTGATGGCGGGGCTTGAAAGCCCCTCATCAGGCAATGTGACCTTCAAAGGCAAACCGATCTCTGGCCCCGGCCCCGAACGTGGTGTGATCTTTCAGTCTTACTCGCTGATGCCGTGGCTGACGGTGAACGGCAACGTGCGCCTCGCGCTCGACAGCGTGTTCCCGAAAATGCCCAAGGCCGAGAAAGAGGCCAAGGTCGATCACTACATCAAAATGGTCGGCCTCTCCCACGCCGCCACGCGTCGCCCAGCCGAACTTTCCGGTGGCATGCGCCAACGTGTGAACGTCGCCCGCGCCTTGGCGATGAACCCCGAAGTTTTGCTTCTGGATGAACCCCTTAGCGCCCTTGATGCTCTCACCCGCGCCAATCTGGCGGACGAAATCGAAGCCATCTGGCAGGCCGAGAAAAAAACTTGTGTGCTGATCACCAACGACGTGGACGAAGCCATCATTCTGGCCGACCGCATCATCGCGCTGAACCCTGACGGCACCTTGGGCCAAGAGTTCAAAGTAGACATCCCCCGCCGCCGCGACCGTATGGAAATGAACCACCACGACGGGTTCAAGAAACTGCGCGCCGAGGTGACCAAATACCTGATGGACGTCGGCATCGCAGCCAAGACCGAAGGCACCAAAGTGCTGCCAGACGTCACCCCGATCCACGGCGTGCCAGCAGCCGTCAAAGATGCCCAGAAAGGCATGATTGATCACAACTTTTTGGACTTCTCCAAACTGCACAAGATCTATCCCACGCCCAAAGGCCCGCTCACCGTTGTTGAAGACTTCGACCTCAAAATCCAACGCGGCGAGTTCATCTCTCTGATCGGCCACTCCGGCTGTGGCAAATCTACAGTCCTGACAATGGCGGCCGGCCTGAATGAAATATCCAAAGGCGGTATCCGTCTTGATGGC
This sequence comes from Shimia sp. Alg240-R146, assembly GCF_947331465.1. Classification (GTDB taxonomy): domain Bacteria; phylum Pseudomonadota; class Alphaproteobacteria; order Rhodobacterales; family Rhodobacteraceae; genus Shimia. The sequence goes on from NZ_CAMZOK010000003.1 coordinate 471,893, forward strand.
CGCCACGTCGAAGGCGCTGATCCTGAACGCGCGGTGGTCTTTCAATCACCCAACCTTTTCCCATGGCTTTCGGCCAAGGAAAACGTCGCGATTGGCGTGAACAAGGTCTATCCCAAGGCCTCGATGGCCGAACGCCAAGACGTGATCGAATACTACCTCGAGCGCGTCGGCCTGGGTGACGCCATGGACCGCCCCGCGCACTCCATGTCCAACGGCATGAAGCAACGCGTCGGCATTGCCCGCGCTTTTGCCCTGTCGCCAAAACTCCTGCTTCTGGACGAACCTTTCGGCATGCTCGACAGCCTCACCCGCTGGGAGCTTCAGGAAGTGCTGATGGAAGTCTGGGACCGCACCAAAGTGACCGCGATCTGCGTCACCCACGATGTGGACGAGGCCATTCTTCTGGCGGATCGCGTGGTGATGATGACCAACGGGCCACAGGCCACAATCGGCAAAATTGTCGATGTGGATCTGCCCCGCCCACGCACCCGCAAGGCGTTGCTAGAGCACCCTGACTACTACCGTTACCGCCAAGATGTGCTCGATTTTCTTGAAGAATACGAGCACGGTGCGAAGCCAAAGGCCAAACCGGCCAAGGCCATCGCAGCGGAGTAGCAAAGATGAACGATACCCAGATCACATTGGTTCAACAGAGTTTCGAAAAAGTGGCTCCCATCGCGCCACAGGCGGCAGAAATCTTCTACGCCCGCCTCTTTGAAATCGCCCCCGAGGTCACGCCGCTTTTCCAAAGCGACATAGCCGAGCAGGGCGCCAAGCTGATGGCCACTCTGGGTGCCGTCGTCAAAGGACTGCGCGATCTGGATCGCATCGTGCCAGTCGCACAAAACCTCGCCGTGGCCCATTTGGGCTATGGCGTGACCGCTGATCACTATGAACCTGTGGGAGCAGCGCTGCTCCACACGCTCAAAACCGGGCTGGGCAACGATTTCGACGCTGAAACCGAAGCCGCTTGGGAAACCGCATACACGACCCTTTCGGGCGTGATGAAAGACGCCGCTTATGGCGGGTCACCAGGACAGACATGACGCAGAAACTTATCATCATCGGGGCCGGGATGGCCGCGGGCCGCGCGCTCGAAAATCTCTTTGAAGCCGCCCCTGACGCTTATGACGTCACCCTTTTCAACGCCGAACCGCGCGGCACCTACAACCGGATCATGCTGTCCCCCGTTCTGTCGGGCGACAAAGCGTTTGAGGACATCATCACCCACCCCGCCGAGTGGTACGAAGAACACGGTGTCGCCTGCCGTTTCGGCCAGAAGGTCGCCAACATCGACCGTGCCGCCAAAACCGTCACATCCGACAATGGCGACGTGTTGGCCTATGACAAACTGATCATCGCCACTGGCTCCAACCCTTTCATCATCCCCCTGCCCGGCCATGATCTGGACGGCGTGATCGCCTACCGCGATCTGGAAGACACCAACGCGATGATCGCGCTTGGCGACAAACCTGATGCCAAAGCCGTTGTAATCGGCGGCGGCCTTCTGGGTCTCGAAGCCGCCGCAGGTCTTGCGCTTCGCGGTGTCGACGTGACCGTGGTGCACATCATGGGCCACCTGATGGAACGCCAGCTGGACGAGGCCGCCGGATACCTTCTGCGCAAGGCTCTTGTGGACAAAGGCATCACCGTCAAATGCTCTGCCAACTCCAAGGAAATCCTTGGCGAAAACGGCAAGGTCAAAGCTCTCTTGCTGGATGACGGCACCGAATTGCCCTGTGATCTTCTGGTGATGGCCGTCGGCATCCGCCCATCGGTGGCGCTGGCTTCGGAGGCCGGATTGGCCACTGGCCGCGGCATCCATGTGGACGACCAGATGGTCACCTCGGATGAAAACATCCTGTCACTTGGCGAATGTGTAGAACACAACGGCGATATCTTTGGCCTTGTCGCGCCGATCTTTGACCAAGCCAAAGTCATCGCCAAAACCCTTGCGGGTGAAGAGGCGGCATTTTCGAACAAGGAAGTCGCCACCAAGCTCAAGGTCACAGGCTGCGATCTCTTCTCAGCCGGAGATTTCGCCGACGCAGAGAGGCGCGAGGACATCGTCTTCCGCGATCCCGCACGCGGCGTCTACAAACGCCTTGTGATTGAAGACAACCGCATCGTCGGCGCCGTCATGTATGGCGACACAGCAGACGGCAACTGGTTCTTTGGCCTGATCAAAGACCGAGAGGACATCTCCGAGATGCGCGATACGCTCATCTTTGGCCCCGCTTACCAAGGAGGGTCCCCCCTGGACCCTATGGCAGCCGTTGCAGCCTTACCGGATGACACCGAAATCTGTGGCTGTAACGGCATTTCCAAAGCACAAATCATCGCCGCCATCAACGACGGCGCCCATACATTGGACGCGGTCAAATCCATCTCCAAAGCTGGTTCTTCCTGTGGCAGCTGCGTGGGTCTGGTGGGCGATCTGCTGGGCTTCACGCTCGGCGACGAGTTCAAAATGCCCGAGAAGGAAGTGGTCTGTAAGTGTACCGACCTTTCCCACGACGATGTCCGCAAGCTGATCGTCGCCAAAGAGTTGAAATCCATCCCGCAAGCCATGCAGGAACTGGATTGGAAAACCACCTGCGGCTGCCACGTGTGCCGCCCCGCGTTGAACTACTACATGGTCTGCGCTTGGCCCGGTGCCTATGAGGATGACGGTAAAAGCCGCTTCATCAACGAACGCGTGCACGCCAACATCCAGAAAGACGGCACCTATTCGGTTGTGCCCCGTATGCTCGGCGGGATCACCACCCCGAATGAACTGCGCGCCATCGCCGATGCTGCAGACAAATTCGACGTGCCAACGGTTAAGGTCACAGGTGGGCAGCGGATTGACCTTCTGGGCGTCAAAAAAGACGACTTGCCCGCCATCTGGTACGACCTTGGCAAGGCCGGCATGATGTCTGGCCAAGCCTATGCCAAAGGGCTTCGCACGGTGAAAACCTGTGTGGGATCGGATCACTGCCGCTTTGGCACGCAGGACAGCACCGGTCTTGGCATCCAGATCGAAGACGCCATGTGGGGCGCATGGTCACCGCACAAATTCAAGCTGGCTGTCAGCGGCTGCCCCCGCAACTGCGCCGAGGCCACCTGCAAAGACCTTGGCATCATCTGCGTCGACAGCGGCTATCAGATCCTTGTCGGCGGCGCGGCGGGGCTTGATCTGCGCGAAACCGACCTTCTGGTCCAAGTCGCCACCGAAGAAGAAGCCATCGAGGTCTCCTGCGCTTTCTACCAACTCTACCGCGAAGGGGCGCAATACCTGCACCGCCCCTATAAATGGATCGCCAAAGTCGGTCTGGACTGGGTCAAGGAGCAGGTTGTTGACGATCTGGAAAACCGCAAGGCGCTGGCCGAGCGCTTCCACTACAGCCAGAAGTTCTACCAGATCGATCCGTGGGCGGAACGCGCCAAGCAAGGCGTTGACGCCCATGAATTCGCCCCCATCGCGGACTTTACAAAGGTGGCAGCAGAATGAGTGATTTCATCGACATTGGCAGCATCAACGACATCCCCCTGCGCGGCGCCCGCGTTGTGCGCACCCACCACGGCGACATCGCCGTGTTCCGCACCGCAACCGGCAACGTTTACGCACTGGATGAATACCTACCGGGCAAGGCTGGCCCGCTGTCCAACGGCATCCAGCACGACGAGAAGGTCACCGACCCGATGTACAACTGGGTCTTCGACCTCGCCACTGGCGAGGCCCAAGGCGCGGACGAAGGCAAGGTCGGCACCTATGCGATCAAATGCGAAGACAACCGCATTCTGATTTCCGCCGCCGCCGTGAAACCTTCGGTGGCCGCAGAATGAGCACATCAATCTGCACGACCTGCCCGTATTGCGGCACTGGCTGCGGTGTGCTGGCAACGCCCAACGATGCGGGCGAGCTGACCGTCAAGGGTGATCCCAATCACCCTGCCAACTTTGGACGGCTTTGTTCCAAAGGGTCGGCGCTCGGAGAAACCGTCACTGCGGACGGTCGTCTCCTCGCGCCGCAGATCGACAACCGGTCCGCAAGTTGGGACGAAGCACTCGATCTGGTGGCCGAAAAGTTCCGCGCCACGATTGCCGAACATGGCCCCGACTCTGTGGCATTTTACGTCTCCGGTCAGCTGCTGACCGAGGACTACTACGTCGCCAACAAGCTGATGAAAGGCTACATCGGGTCCGCCAATATCGACACAAATTCCCGACTTTGCATGGCCTCATCCGTCGCAGGTCACAAACGCGCCTTTGGCACCGACACCGTGCCCGGAACCTACGAAGACTTGGAGCTGGCCGACCTCGTTATCCTTACTGGATCCAACCTAGCATGGTGCCATCCGGTGCTCTATCAACGCATCGCGGCTGCCAAAGCCGCGCGTCCGGCGATGAAAGTCGTCGTTATTGACCCACGCCGCACCGCGACCTGTGATCTGGCCGACATGCACCTGGCACTACGCCCCGGCACGGATGTGGCCCTGTTCAACTATCTGCTGGCGCAAACCCACGCCCAAGGCGCCGTTGACGCAGCCTATGTCAGCGATCACGTCACGGGCTTTGCCGAAGCGCTGGACGCCGCTAGTTCGACTGACGTCTCTGATACCGGCTTGCCACCCGAGCAGCTCACAGCCTTTGCCGACCTCTGGCTGCGCACCGAAAAGACCGTAACCGCCTACTCCCAAGGCGTGAACCAATCCGATCACGGCGCCGACAAAGTCAACGCGATCCTGAATTGCCACCTTGCAACGGGTCGCATCGGCAAACCCGGCTGCGGGCCATTCTCGGTCACCGGCCAACCCAACGCCATGGGCGGACGCGAGGTCGGCGGGCTGGCCAACATGCTTGCCGCGCATCTCGACATCGAAAACACCACCCACCGCGACGTGGTACAAACCTTCTGGGACGCCCCCACGATGGCCGATCACCAAGGCCTGAAGGCTGTGGACATGTTCCAAGCCATCGGCGCGGGCAAGATCAAGGCACTTTGGGTGATGTGCACCAATCCCGTGGTCTCTATGCCCGACGCCGATACTGTCAAAGCGGCCATCAAAGGCTGCGATTTCGTAGCCGTTTCGGACCTGTCAGCCACAACAGACACCGCGCTTTTGGCCGACGTCGTCCTGCCCGCAACAGGCTGGAGCGAGAAAGACGGCACCGTCACCAATTCCGACCGCACCATCAGCCGCCAACGCGCTCTGATGCCACCCACTGGCGGTGCCCGCCACGACTGGGACATCATCAGCGACGTGGCCCGCCGCATGGGCTTTGCAGGTTTTGATTTCGACACGCCTGCGCAGATATTCCGCGAACATGCGGCCCTCTCCGAACGCGCCGCGGCGCAAGGCAAAGACTTCGACATTTCCGGCCTCGCTGATCTGGACGACGCCGACTATGACGCCCTGAAACCCACGCGCTGGCCGATCCGCACTGATGGCTCCCAAACCGAACGCTTCTTCGCCAGCGGTGGCTTCTTCACGATCAACAAACGCGCCAACATGCTGCCTGTCGCGCAACCCGCTTTAGCGGAACAGCCTGCCGACCGGCCTTACCGGCTCAATACCGGCCGAATTCGTGACCAATGGCACACGATGTCGCGCACCGCGCTTGCACCGCGCTTGAACCAACACTACGGCGAGCCGTTTCTCGAACTGCACCCCGAAGACGCCCTCGCGCTCGGCCTGCGGCCCGCCGATTTGGCCCGGGTCGGAAGCCCTTTTGGCGCCACCATCCTGCGTGCTTTGATCACGGATCGCGTCACGCCCGGCACCGTCTTCGCCCCGATCCACTGGACCGGCGAAACCGCCAGCGCGGGGCGGGTTTCCGTCCTCGTGCCCCCCAGAACAGACCCGATCTCGGGCCAACCCGACAGCAAATCCGCCGCCGTTTCTATCCGGCCTTTCGCGGCCACTTGGTACGGCTTTGCGGTCAGCGCCAAAGACATCGCACCAAACACCGCCTATTGGGCCAAAGCGAAATCCACAACCGGCTGGCGGGTAGAATTGGCCGATCTGGCGGCGCCAGACCACTGGCAGGATTACGCCCGCGACCTGTTTGACGCACCGGATGCTCAGATCAGCAGCGTCACCGATCCCGCCCGTAATCTCGCACGCGTCGCGTTGCATAAAGGTGGCCACCTAATCGGCGCGCTGTATGCCGGACCCTCACCTGTGAGCGTCTCGCGCAATTTCGCCACCGATCTGATTGGAACCTCCGGCCATGGCGCGCTCGCGGGCCATCCTGGCGCGGATCAACCCGATCCCGGCGCCACTGTCTGTGCCTGCTTCAATGTCGGGGTGAACACCATCCTATCCGCCATCCAGGCCGACCAATTGATGAGCGTCGAAGCCATCGGCGCTGCGCTCTCGGCCGGCACCAATTGCGGTTCCTGCAAACCCGAACTGGCCGCGCTTTTAAACAGTGCGCACAACCGTGCCGCCGCCGAGTAAGTCTCAGATCGCCACAAGGTGATTGTCAAACGCCAGCGGATGGTGCGCTGTGATACTCGCCTGAATGCCAACGACATGGCCGCCGCCCGTCGTCGCGACCATGCCCATGCCGGCACCGCTGATCCCGCACACATCCGCCGCACCCACTGAGCCCAGATACGCGCCGCTCATGGCGCTAAACCGCTGGACATGGCCGCCGCGCGGGCTTGAGATCGCAATCCACATACCGCTACCGCAATACGCCACGCTACCCGCATAACCTTTCATGCCCAGATGCTCAGCTTCGGGCGCCATGCAAAACTTTGCCTTTCCGCCCAATCGATGCAAACCCAACAGCGGTGGCGCGTCCCATTCATCGCCTTGCCATTGCATTGCAAACCCCACCTGACCTGTCGAATTGACGGCCAGATGCCGAATTGAGTTGAAGTGCCAATCGTCCCCGATCTGCACGCGTTGCGCCACCGCGCCATCGCCATCCAGATAGGTCAGATTGGGCCGCATATGCCGCAAGTTCAGCTTCTCCCGCCCGCTTTCGGGATGGGTATGAATGCCGCCATTGGCCACCACAAACACATCTTGCCCCGGCAAACGCAACACTTCGTGCGGCCCAACACCGCCCGACGAAAACTCACCCAAACGCCGGTACCCATTGCTGGCATCCCATACGCCGATCATGCCGGCCGCGCCCTCATAGTCATTCTCGGTGGTGTAAAGCCGGGTGCCGTCTTTGGAGAATGCGCCGTGGCCGTAAAAATGCCGCCCTCGGGGGGCTTCAAGCCGTGCCAAAATGCTGCCATCCGAGCAATCCAGCACAATGGCGTAGGTGCCGGGCCGTCGCGCAAAGGCCACCGCCTCCGCCCGTTCCGGATGGGCCGCGGCGGCATGTCCCCGTGCGGGCAGGGTAATCTCAAATGCCAAGGTCGCATCTCTGCGCAATCCAACCAAAACATAGGCCCCGTCAGACCGCCGGGCCGCGCTCAGATAACTTGGATCCCCAACAGCAGCCCAACTGCGCGCCGGTACCACACCCGCCGCCAAAGCCCCTGCTAGAAATCGTCGCCGCGACGTCATTTCAATCACCATCCAACGCATTAAAACCAATCGACACATCAAGCGCGACGGTCATTTCGGCCACGACTTGTTCACGCAGCGCATTGACGTATTGCTGCAGACTTTCGACCTTAAGCCGTGCAATTGGTTCCGCAACACCGGCAAACACCGGATCGTCAAATGTCGCATTGTTCAACACGGTTTCAAACGCATCATCCATTCGCTCGCCAACCGATGTCGTTCCGGCCAAGACCGTCGTCAGCTCTCGGGTCGCCTGCAGCGACAAAACCACATGAAGCTGTGACCGACCAGACCGCCATGCCTCCGCTCGCTTGGGTCGGGGGCGATCAAACGTACCCAAAGGCCGCGCCAGCCGCGCCTCTTCGGTGAACTGCAGCCCCGTCGCCACAGCCTTTAGCAACTCTCCCGCCGCTTCATTTGATGTGTGATACGCTCCGGCCTTAGAGGGTGCCATCATCTGGGCCGCAAAGTACTGTCCCCAATCCCCATTGATTTCCTCAGCCCGCACTGCGATTCCCTCGCTCAGACTGCGGATCAATTCGCAGCGGTACTCCGGCACACCCATCGTCATGTAGGTTGGATCATACAAAAGATAATCCAACGCATAAAAACCCTGCGCCGCTATCGAATGCTGCATCAGCTCTGCAGCCGCCAACCCTGCAGGCGATTCATCGGCAATCAAACCCGCCAAGGCCTTGGGGGTTTTGCCGCGCGTGTCCGGCCAAAAGGCCAGAGCAAAGGCGCGATTGTCGGTCTCACTCGGACCAAAGCGCAAATGGCTGACCCGCACCCAATCATCAAAGGCCGCGTGATATGTCCGGCGCAACTCCGCATCGTCGGCGTTACAATTGGAAAATGCGGCCCGTGACAATGCCCGCGCAGACGTCGCAAACCGTGCATACCTTGGCAAAATATGCTGCTCGACAGCCGCTGTCACCCGCGTTGAGAGGTCGACGTCCTGCGCCGCCGCTTGGGCCACAATGCTCAGCATCACAACAACGCTCAAGACCAAGCTTCGGAACATTACAAACTCTCCAAGAACGCCAGCAACGCGGCGCGATCCTCCGGTGACATTGTCACCACCTTATCTTTCGCGGTCTCAGCCTCTCCACCATGCCATAGCACCGCTTCCAGCACAGTGCGGGCGCGGCCATCATGCAGGTAGCCCTGCTGCCCGCCGACCTGGGCCACAAGGCCAAGCCCCCACAAAGGCGCCGTTCGCCATTCGCGCCCGGTTGCCGACCCATCCGGCCGCCCGTCCGCCAATCCGTCTCCCATGTCATGCAACAGAAGATCGGTATAGGGCCAAATCAGTTGAAAACTCCCCGCAATCGCCTGATCGAGGCGATGGGTCACATGTTTGGGGATGTGACAGGCCGCGCAACCAGAGACATGAAACAATTCCTTGCCGCGCAAGACCATTGGCGACGTCACATCGGACCGCGCCGGAACAGAGAGGTTCCGACTGTAAAGGTTCACCACTCTCATCGCGCGACTGTCCACTTCCAGCCCTTCACGCTCCGGATCGCCCCCATGTGGGGCGGCACGGCAATCGGCTTGCACCTCGGAGCAATCTCCCCAATGCCACGGGAACAGCGGTGTCGAGAGACCCAGATCGGCGGAGAACGCCGCCGCCGCCTGTTCGCTCACCGTCGGTAGCGTCGCTTTGTGACCAAACCGCCCCAACATCGGCACGCCGAATTCGGCACTGGTCACAACATTGGCACGTCCGGATATCCCGTCATTATTGGCGTCTTCTGGATCAGCCAAGGCCAAAATGGTTTCGCTCGGAATGGCCTCCAAAAGACCCAATCCGATCATCGCAGGTGCAACCCGCGCCGAGATCATTGCACCGTCCCCCAACGGACCCTGCTTTAAATCAAAATCATAGCTGGGCACACGCAAACTGGCGCTTTCGCCGCCCGCCAGCGCCACAACGACTTCGTCATAGCTTATAGCAAGCTGAAACTCCGCCTGCATGCCGCTCAGCGCTTTCTGCTGCAATTGTCCGCCATACGTTGGGTGTGGCACTGTTCCGCCATCGCCATCCGGCACCGAAACCCGGATCAACAACCCATCTGTTCCGGAAAATCCACGTCCGTCGTTGATATGGCAACTGCCGCAACTGCGCGCATGATAAAGCGGCCCAAGCCCATCAGACGCCCGCGTCGACGACGGGGATGCCACCCATAGTTTTTCAAACATCGCGCGGCCCAGCTCGAAATCCAGCCGCTGATCTTCTGGCAAATCTTTTGCCACCTGCGAAAACGCCCGACCATCCGTGCGCCGTGGCGCAGTCGCTGCGCCCCCGCTCAGAGCCTCATAGGTCTCAGGTTTGGAAAAATCTGTCGGCGGCTGCAAAATCGCGTCAATTCGCGCCTGCTCCTGGGTTGTTCTCGGAACCACGGACAAATGCGGTTCCGCCAGATTTTCGCCTGCCGACGCCCATCCAACACAGACCAAACCCGCTGCAAAGCCCCACCAAGCTCTCTTCTGTACCGACATACTCATGCCCTGATACTAACGGCGAAAGGGTGCGGATCAATCGTCCGCACCCCCGCGCTCTCATTTTTGTTCCTTGCAGTTGCGGTTACTCAAAAACCGCATTTGGATTGTCCAAACTGTCAGATCCTTCAACCGCGATGCCGTCCAGCCCCAGCGCGCCCACGACTCGTTCAATTGACTTGGTTTGATCCACAAAGCCGTTTACACCGCCCATAATCAGCGCTTCGCCTTCTGCGTTGCCGGCCTCAAGCATCATGTCATAGGCAAAACCGCCTTCAGCCGCGTCCTTGATTGCGCCCAACGCCATCATGGTTGCGCCGAGTTTTTCCTGCATCTCCGCATCGAGATCACCGTCTTTGGCGGCCACCAAACCAGACAAAGACGCACCGCTGATCACCGTGCCGTCGATACGGGTGTAGCTGCCGAGATAGACGTTCTGAACGCCCAGACCGTTATAGAAATGGCTGTTGTGGGTGTTGTCAGAAAAACAATCATGCTCCTCTTCCGGATCGTTTAGCATCAAGCCCAGACGCATCCGCTCACCGGCGGTTTCGCCATAAGACAGGCTGCCCATACCGGTCAGCATCGCACTCAACCCAACGGCCTCGTTCTCCAGAACCGCCTCACGCGCGGCACCGCCCTCACCCCATTGCGAGGTCATCCACATCAGATCGCTGATCAGCAGATCCGTCGCAGCCCTCAGGAAATCCGCACGTCGCGCACAATTGCCGCCAGTGCACGCATCATTCGCCGCGAAATCGCTCGCCGGACGCGCACCCGCACCCGCCTTGGTGCCGTTCAAATCCTGACCCCACAGCAAGAATTCAATGGCGTGATAGCCGGTTGCCACGTTGGCCTCGACCTCATCAGCTTCGTGCAGTGTTTCCGCCAAAAATTCCGGAGTGATGTTGGTCGCGTCGATTTCAACGCCGTTCACGGTCAGCGTTGGATTGGCGATCACATTGGCCACTGCCAAAGGGTTCTCGTCTGTTGTGCCACCATAAGACGGATCCACATAATCAATCAGACCCTCATCCAGCGGCCACGCATTCACCTTGCCTTCCCAATCATCCACAATTGCGTTGCCAAAACGATAGACTTCGGTCTGCTGATACGGCACGCGCGCCGCCACCCAAGCACTTCGCGCTGCGGCCAAACTGGCTTCGGTCGGATCCGCGATCAACGCGTCGACCGCCGTACCAAGTACTTTGGCCGTTGCGGTGCTGTCGCCATATTTTGCCGCGGCAATATCGGCATAGGTCGTCAACACGGCTGTGTCCGCCATGGCCGCACCGGCCGAAATCAGCGCCACAAACGAGGTGCCCAAAATTGTGCGTTTCATACTGTCTCTGTCCTTGGATGGAATCTCGTTCATGCGGATGGGCCGCATCATTTTGTCAGGATCAACTTGTTGGCTTTGGTGATGCGCAGCGTGTAGACCTGCCCGTCCAAAACGATACGCGCCTGCGTTTCGCCTTTGGTCAGATCTTTCGCGTCATACACCGGATGGTCCTCAAATGAGGTCATGCCCATGCTCCCTGTTGTCCCACGAGACTTATCTGACAAAATCACTCAATCATGTCAATCCGAGTTTTTTTGTCAGAATAAATAATTCTACCTAACTGTGACCCAGCAGGCCTTTCCCTCACATCGCAACGCGCGATCACTGAAAACAGCGGAGACCGTCTCAAGGATCGATGTGATCACTCTTGCGTTGCCGACTTGATGATCGTGGCGTTTCCCATAGGGTCGGCGCGACAACAACGCGCAAGCTCAAAGGAAATCCGATGACAAAACTTACTGGCCAATGCCTCTGTGGCGAGATCTCATTCGACGCTGACGGCGATGTGCCGGTCATGGCAAACTGCCATTGCACCGCATGCCGCCAATCCACCGGCAGCGCCTTCGCCACTTTGATGTTCATGAAACAGTCCGACGTAAAGGTCAGCGGCACCGCAAAGACTTACCAGCACAGCTCGGACACCGGCAACACGATGACCAAATCTTTCTGCGGTACATGTGGAACGCCTATGTTCACTCAAAACTCGGCACGCGAAGGCATGTTGGGGTTGCGCGCTGGCCTGATCAACGAACATCAGGAATTCACCCCGAAAGTGAATGTTTACACCTCGAGCAAAATGCAGGCCACGGTTCTTGACGACGCGCTCCCCGCTTTTGAAAAAATGCCGGGCTAAACCTGCCAATCCCATACCGTCAGTCTGGCCTTTAGGCACTTTCAAACAAAAAGGGCGCCCCGGTCGGAGCGCCCTTCTCACTTTCTAATAAACCGCTTATCGCACCACAAACACTGACTGTTTTGCATGGCGCGAAATCCGCGCCGCGTTGGGTCCGATCAGGTAATCCTGTAGATGCGACTTGTGGGCCCCGACGATGATTGCGTCGGCCTTGACGGCTTCGGCCTCCTTCAACACCAAATCATAGATCGTACCCTGATCCACATGCAGGCGCAGGTTTTGAACTTCGGCGAAGCGTTCTTTTCCCCAAGCCTCAAGCGCTCCTTTAGCTTCCTTTAGGATCGCCTTGTTGTGATCACCGCTGAAAAAGCTGCCGACAATCGACATGCCATAGTCCGGCACCACGTTCATCACATGCAGCTCTTCCCCTCCGTTTTTCATCATTTCGGAGGCTACGTCTGCAGGGCGTTCCGCCCCCTTCAGGTCATTCACATCAACCGTCAGCAAAATTGTCTTGAACATATCCGTTCCTCCTCAGAACGCCGGTTGTGTTGCGCGCGGACGCTGGATCAACATCAGACCCGCCAGCAACAACAGGGCCGGAATAAAGAACAGCTCTTTGGGCAAGCGCTCGTTCTCCACTTCGGCTTTTGCGATCACCACCGGACTGTCGCCGTAGTAATCATACTCGGTGCCCAACGTTCCGAAGAATGGCGAACCCGGGAAGGGTTCTTCAAGCAACAGCTTGTCCTCCTCGGCAAACACCGTCAGCCCGTTGTCCCCCATTGCGGCGTCCGCATCCGGTCCATCATAGACAAAAGTCACGGTTGTTCGTCGGTCCTTACCAGTGTCAAAATCCGGTCCCGACACCGTCAGTCGCACGGTACTGCCAAGCTCCTGAGCACTGATCACCTCAAGCGCCGCAGGCCCTTCAACAACAGTGTATTTCTCACTTACCTGATCGAGGAAAAAGTCCGGCCTAAACAGCATAAAGGCGATGAACAATAGCGCTGCGCTCTCCCATCGCTTCGATTTGGCGATGAAATAGCCCTGCGTGGCCGCCGCGAATATCAACATCGCAATCAGGGCAACACAGAACACCAGCACCGCTTTGCCCAGCCCCACGTCAATCAACAGCAAATCGGTGTTAAAGATGAACATGAACGGCAACAACGCGGTTCGGATGTCATAGGCAAAGCCCTGAATACCGGTCTTGATCGGATCGCCCCGCGAAATCGCCGCCGCCGCATAGGCCGCAAGGCCCACCGGTGGCGTGTCATCCGCGAGAATACCGAAATAGAACACGAACATATGCACCGCGATCAGCGGCACAACGAGACCCGATTGCGCGCCCACGCCGATGATCACCGGCGCCATGAGCGAGCTGACCACGATATAGTTCGCCGTGGTCGGCAACCCCATCCCAAGGATCAGGCTGAGCACCGCAACCAAAAGCAACAAGATCATCAGGTTGCCGCCCGAGATTACCTCGATCACCTGCCCGATCACCTGATGCGCGCCGGTCAGGCTGATGGTGCCCACAATGATACCAGCGGCACCCGTTGCAACACCAATCCCGATCATATTGCGTGCCCCCATAATGAGGCCCTGAACAAAGTCGTCTTTGCCCGCCATCACCGCTTCCGCCAAAGCACCTTCGCCACGGAAGAACGCTTTGATCGGGCGATGGGTCAGCGCCACGATGACCATAAAGATCGTCGCCCAAAACGCCGAGAGCGCAGGTGAAAGCCGCTCAAGCGAGTCGGTCTTCACCATCAGGTTCCACACAAGAATGAAAATCGGCAGCGCGTAATACAAGCCACCAATCAGCGTCGGCGTCAGCCTTGGCGCCTCAAGCGGTGAATTGGGATCGTCCATCTCGACGTCAGGATATTTCGACGCGACATAAAGCAAAGCCAGATAGATCAGCCCAACCATGCCGACGGCTGCATAAATGCTGTCTCCCATAATGGGATCAAGCACGCCACGCAGGCCAATCATCAAGAACGTACAGGCACCGAGGACAAGGAAGCCAGACAGGAACAGGATCAGAATAAGGATCGGTCCGATATGTCGCCCGGCCTTCTTCAAGCCCTGCATCTGCATTTTCAGCGCTTCAAGGTGCACGATGTACAAAAGCGCGATGTAAGAAATCACCGCAGGCAAAAACGCGTGTTTCACCACGTCGATGTAGGGAATGTTGACGTATTCCACCATCAAAAAGGCCGCGGCCCCCATCACCGGTGGCGTCAGCTGTCCATTGGTGGAACTCGCCACCTCAACCGCACCCGCTTTTTCGGCCGAAAACCCGATCCGCTTCATAAGCGGAATGGTGAACGTGCCTGTGGTCACGGTGTTTGCAATTGACGATCCGGAAATCATACCGGTCATCATCGAGGCCAAAACCGAAGCCTTTGCCGGACCACCGCGCAGCGCGCCCAAAAGGGCAATCGCCACTTTGATGAACCAGTTGCCCCCACCCGCACGGTCAAGCAGCGCGCCAAACAGAACAAACAGGAAGATCATCGTCGTCGAGACGCCCAGCGCGACGCCGAACACCCCCTCGGTCTGCATCCAATAGTGGCCCAGCGCCTTCTTGGGCGAGGCCCCACCATAGTTGGTGATGTCCCGCACCCATGCGCTTTCACCGCCGAAAAAGGCAAACAACACAAAGATCGACGCAATGATCACCAACGGCAATCCAAGCGAGCGATAGACACAGATCAACAGGACTATCATGCCGATGGCCGACACAATCATATCCGTATCGGTCCACAGACCTGGACGGTCAGCGATCTGATAGCGGAAGAAAACAAGATAGAGGCTGGCCCCAACGCCCAACGCAATCAACACCCAATCATAAAGCGGAATGCGGTCGCGCGGCGATGTCTTAAACAACGGGAACGCCAGAATCGCCAAAGACATGGCAAACGCCAGGTGGATGTAACGCGCCTGCGCCACCACATTGGCAAAATCGGTAAATCCGGTCAGTTGCGCCAGCACTCCGGGCAATTTCGACGCGATATAAAGCTGGAAAAGCGACCAGATGATGCAGATCCAGATAATAAGTTTGCCTTGAAATCCAGTCGCGTTGCGCGCGCCTGTATCGGCTTCTGCCACAATGGCGTCGGCGGCGGCGGTGCCATCATTTTGATGATCTTGTGCCATGTCTGTCCCCGTTGAACGAATATGCGAAGGCGCCCCGCATCACACGGGGCGCTTTCAATGGCTTTAACTCAGGGTCATACCCGCCTTACTGCAGGCCAAGCTCCATGTACGCTTTGGCCGCACCAGGGTGCAGCGGCGCACTCAGGCCGTCTTTGACCATTTCCGCTGGGTCCAGGTTGGCAAACGCAGGGTGCAGCTTGCGGAAATCTTCGATGTTTTCCATCACGGATTTCGCAACGATGTACACAACGTCATCAGGAATGGTCGCCGAAGTCACAAAGGTCGCGCCCACACCAAAGGTGGTGGTGTCGCCGTCGGTGCCTTTGTACATGCCGCCCGGAATGGTCGCCACGCGATAGAACGGGTTGTCTGCAACCAGCTTGTCGATCTCAGGACCCACAACGTTCACAAGGTTCGCGGCACAGGTTGTGGTCGCTTCCTTGATTGCGGCGGCCGGGTGACCAATGGTGTAAACCATTGCGTCGATGTTGCCGTCACACAGCTGCTTTGCCATTTCCGAGCCTTTGTACTCGGTCGCCAGAGCAAAATCGTCCATGCCCATGCCATAAGCGGCCATCACAACTTCCATCGTGGCGCGCTGACCGGAGCCAGGGTTACCAACGTTGACGCGCTTGCCTTTGAGATCGGCAAAGCTGTTCACGCCTGCATCCGCACGCGCAATCACGCTAAACGGCTCAGGGTGTACCGAGAACACAGCGCGGATGTCCGGGAACGGACTGTCGGCAAATTTGGACGTGCCGTTATAGGCGTGGTGCTGCCAATCGGACTGCGCCACACCAAATTCAAGCTCACCGGCTTTGATGGTGTTGATGTTGTAAACCGAGCCGCCGGTCGATTCCACAGCACAGCGGATGCCGTGCTCTTTGCGGCCTTTGTTCACCAGACGACAAATCGCGCCGCCGGTTGGGTAATACACACCGGTCACGCCGCCGGTACCAATTGAGATAAACTCTTGTGCAGTGGCAACACCGCCAAAGGTCATCGACGCGACAATGGCTGCGCCTGCCAGTTTCAGTTTGGAAATCATCTTAGGCTCCCTAGTTGATGATAGTAAAAGTTAGTGTTTTGTTTTTGCGCCCTGATTTTGCGGGCGGGTTTTGTCTTGGTCTTACTCAGCCCAGAAATCCCCCAGGCTCTTGTTCCGGCGTTCAACGTCACGGATGCGCTGACTCGTATCGGTTCCGGACTGCGCCACCAGCATGGCGATAATTGTCTCCATCAAGGCCAGAGTCGCAGCATAAGATGAGAAGAACTGTGGACTTTCTGACGGCACAATAAAAGGAAAAGTCGCATATTTGTTTGCCGGACAGGCATGGCTGTCGCAGATCACGATGGTTTTTGCCCCCACCTCCTGCGCCATTTCCGCGGCCCGCACAGCGCGGCTGGCATAGGGTGCTTTGGTCACGACAAGCAGCACATCCTCAGCTCCCATCGACGCCAGCGACGCACCAAGCGACGCCCCCATGCGGCCCGCGAGCGTCCAGTTGGTGGCAAAATAGTTCGCCAGATAAGCCATGTATTCCACAATGCCGGTCGAGCCGAAGGCGCCAAACAGCACCACATTTCGGGCCCCATCCAAAGCGTCCACCGCCTCTTGCAGGCGTGCGCGATCCAGCGTTCCGCCCATTTCCGAGAGGTTCCACACACAGGCCGCTGTCTGACGGTCCAAAATCGTCTGGCTTGAATCGCTGCTTTGTTTAAGCAGATCCGCGCGCTCCGCAAACGACGTCTGCCGCCCGCCAACCGCTGCGCGGCACAATTCGCGCATCTCTTCATAGCTGGAAAAGCCAAGCGATCGCGCCAGCCGCGACAAGGTCGCTGGCGACACACCACTGGCGGCAGAAACCGACCGTAAAGAGCGCGCCGCCACATCCATCTGGTTGGCCACAACGTAATCCGCTGCTGCCTGCAAACGCGCACTCAGGTCAGAATAGCTTTCTGCAATTCTGTCTTCGATCCGTATCGGTTTGTTCACGAATCCCCTCCACTTGACAGGAACATTCCATTCGTTTTACGCCAAGTCAACAGAAGAAACATTTGTTTCAAAGACACTCAGAACTGTCTCAAGAGACACATCCACGAGGAATAAGCGCAAGATGTCAGGTGGTTACAATTTTTCAGAAATTTTGACAGATCGGCGACTCACCGCCCCCACCGGGCAGAAGATGCCGGGAATCACCGTGGCTCCCAACGGCGCTCGGCGCCAGAAGGCGGATCATCCCGCTATTCCGTTAACCATTTCCGAGATCACAAAGACCGCGCGCTGCTGCCAAATCGCGGGCGCCAGTGCGATCCATTTGCACGTACGTGACACAGCCGGACGTCACACGCTCGACACCGGACTTTATCGCGAAACCATCGCGGAAATCGAAACCCACGCCCCCGACATGGCGATCCAGATCACCACCGAAGCTGGCGGCATTTTCGACGTGCCTGCCCAACTGGCCTGCCTGCAGGGTCTGCGACCCGCAGCCGCCAGTGTGTCGGTGCGCGAAATCATGCGCAGCCCTGATCTGGCCCAGCAGTTTTACGCCACCGCAGCCGATATCGGCACCGGGGTTCAGCATATCCTCTATGACACCGACGACCTAAACACCCTGCGCCACCTGATCGACGCCGGCACCATCCCGCAAGACATGCGCGACGTGCTTCTAGTGCTGGGCCGCTACACCCCGCCGCGCCCAGCGCGCACCTTCGAACTTGCGCCCTTTGTTGCAGCACTCAAGGGTGAATTCCCCAACTGGACCGTCTGCGCCTTTGGCGCCAACGAGCACGCCGTCATGCTTGAGGCCGCCAAGATGGGCGGCGACCTGCGCCTCGGTTTTGAAAATAACCTTTGTCGCCCCGACGGCTCGCCCGCTTTGGACAACGCCGAAAACATCGCCCGCATCGCCACCGCGCTTCGTGAACCCTCTAGAAAGGAGCCCACGCCATGAGCCACGTCTTCCCCCGTCACAGCCGCAAAACCCCACCCGTCGTTGCACGCGGCGAGGGCCCGTTCCTTTTTGACCAATCCGGCAAAGCCTACTTCGACGGTACCGGCGGCGCCGCGGTTTCCTGCCTCGGCCATTCCGATCCCGCAGTGATCCAAGCCATCAAAGACCAGATCGACACCGTCGCATTCGCGCACACCGGCTTTTTCACCTCCGAACCCGCCGAAGCCCTTTCCGACGCATTGATCCAAGCCGCACCTGGCAACCTAGACCGGGTTTATCTCGTGTCCGGCGGATCAGAAGCGATGGAATCCGCCCTGAAACTTGCCCGCCAATATACGCTGGAAAAAGGCGAGACCGCCCGGCGCCACATCATCGCACGCCGCCAAAGCTATCACGGCAACACCCTTGGGGCGCTCGCGGCGGGCGGCAACATGTGGCGCCGCGAACCCTTTGCGCCGATGTTGATGGACACGCATCACATCGCCCCCTGTTACGCCTATCGCGGCCAACAGGACGGCGAATCCGAATTCGACTACGGCCAGCGGGTTGCAAATGAACTCGAAGATAAAATCCACGACCTCGGTGCGGAAAACGTCCTCGCCTTCGTCGCTGAACCCGTCGTCGGTGCCACTTCCGGTGCCGTCCCACCCGTCGAAGGATATTTCAAACGCATCCGCGAGATCTGCGACACCCACGGCGTCCTTTTGATCCTGGATGAGGTCATGTGTGGCATGGGACGCACCGGCAGCCTATTTGCCTTCGATCAGGACGAGATCACTCCCGACCTTTGCGCCGTCGCCAAAGGTCTTGGCGCTGGCTATCAACCAATCGGCGCAATGCTCTGTACGGCCGAGATTTTTGACACCATCCGCGACGGCACCGGATTTTTTCAACACGGCCACACCTACAACGGCCACCCAACTGCCGCCGCCGCCGCCCTCGCTGTTCTGAACCGACTAACCACCGACGGCATTGCCGATCGCGTGGCCCCTATGGGTGAAAAACTGCGCGCCGCGCTGAACGACCGCTTCGGCCAGCACGCCCATATCGGCGATATCCGCGGCCGCGGCCTGTTTATCGGCATGGAACTTGTGGCGGACCGCGAAACCAAAGCGCCGTTTGATCCCGCGCTGCAAGTGCACGCCAAAATCAAAGCCGCCGCTTTTGACGCAGGGCTGATCTGCTACCCGATGGGCGGCACAATTGATGGCAAACAGGGCAACCACATTCTGCTGGCGCCACCATTCATTATGCAAGACGACCACATCGGCCTTATCACCGATGCGCTCGACACAGCCCTGACGGCAAGCCTGCCCTGATCACCGCAGGAACGGCTCACCCTTCATTGTCTCAGGAATCTCCGCGCCCATCCGGCTCAAAATCGTCGGCGCCAGTTGCAACTGATGCAAAACGGTGTCGCTGTCCGGCCCTTTGGCGTCACCGAAGTAATAGAGCGCGAATTCCTGCTGCAAATCGCTGCGCCCGCCGTGATGGCCGCGTTCGTCTTGCCCGTGATCCGCGGTCACGATCACCTCATAGCCAAACTGCCGCCACTTCGGAATGAATGGCGCCAGCATCTCATCCATCACAAAACAAGCATGATCCATCTCATGGCTTTCGTGCTGAAACCGATGTCCCATGCTGTCGAGCGTACAGGTGTGCAGCATGCCGTAGTCCAGCCCTTGCTTCAGACACAGGTTGGATAAGGTCGCAAACAAATCGACATCGCTTGGGGTCATCTGGTTGGCCGCCCCATAGCCGGTCATCGTGTGAAACCGCCCGTGGTTGATGGTCTTGGCATCGGGTTCATCATACTCAATGTCGCGCACGTAATCGAATGGATGGCGGTTGAAGAACTCGCTCCAGAACGAATGTGCCACCGCGCCGGTCTTGCCGCCCGCCTTGCGCACCTGCGCAAAAATGTCGGGCTGCTTGATGCGGAACACATTGCCATTGCCGGTGCAGCCATGCTCCTGAGGCGTCACGCCTGTATGGATTGACGCGTAACAACTTGCCGAAATCGACGGCAACACCGCGCGCATTTTCCATTTTTGCGCCGTGCCGTCTTCGACCCAGCCCTCAAGGTTGCCAAACAAACGGTTCCAGTTGCGCCACGGCACCCCGTCCAGAATGATCAACAAAAGTTTGCGGTCCATGATTGTCTCTCCAAGCCCATTGCCTTGGTCAAACTCTAGGCTGGCCCGTCGCTACGGCACAATCCGCAAACGACGCTTCCCGAGCGGCATCCGAACACAAAAATGCCGACCTATCCTCTTGCCTCAAATATCCTGGGGTGAGCGCGCCAGTGCGAGGGGCAACGCCCCTAAACCAAAACAGTGCCCCCACTTTGGCCAGCCCCTATTTGTTTAAGGCATCCAATCGCGCCCGCACACTCAACCCATGCGCCTCAAGGCTTTCAGACTGCGCCAACGTCTCCGCCGCCGGTCCAATTGCCTTTAGCGCTTCCGGCGTCATCTTCGACAGCGTCGTGCGTTTGACAAAATCCATCACCGACAGACCCGAGCTAAACCGCGCAGACCGCGCTGTTGGCAAAACGTGGTTCGGCCCACCTACATAGTCACCAATGGCTTCCGGCGTATACTGGCCAAGGAAAATCGCGCCCGCGTGGGTGATCTGGTTGGACAACCCATCCGGATCCGCCACGCACAGCTCAAGGTGCTCTGGTGCCACGCGATTGGACAGCGCCGCTGCCTCTGCCAAATCTCGCACCACAATCACCGCGCCATAATCACGCCAGCTCGCTCCAGCAATCGCACGCCGCTCCAGAGTCTCAAGCCGCGCCTCAACCGCCTCTGCCACCGCCTGCCCAAACGCGGCATCATCGGTGATCAGGATCGACTGCGCGCTTTCGTCGTGCTCGGCTTGTGACAACAGATCCAAGGCGATCCAATCCGGCGTGTTGTCTTTGTCGGCAATCACCAGAATCTCGCTAGGGCCTGCGATCATGTCGATGCCGACCTTGCCAAACACCCGCCGCTTGGCGGCTGCAACAAAGGCATTGCCCGGACCGGTGATCTTGTCCACCGCTTCGATGGTGTCTGTGCCGTAAGCCAGCGCCGCCACCGCTTGCGCACCGCCAATGCGGTAAATTTCGTCCACACCTGCAATGCGCGCGGCCAACAACACCAGCGGGTTCGCCACGCCATCCGGCGTTGGCACCACAATCGCCAGTCGCTCTACGCCAGCCACTTTGGCGGGGATCGCATTCATCAGAACCGACGACGGATAGCTTGCCAACCCACCGGGCACATAAAGGCCCGCCGCGCTCACCGCACTCCAGCGCCAGCCCAGGGTTGCGCCACTTTCGTCCGTCCAACTGTCATCCTGCGGCATCTGACGCGCGTGATATGCGCGGATGCGCTCCGCCGCCAACTCAAGCGCTGTGCGGTCTTCGTCACTGACCTCAGCGCAAAAGGCGTCGATTTCGTCTTTCGAAAACCGCATCGTCTCAGGCGTCAGTTCCAGCCGGTCAAACTTTGCCGTCAGCTCGATCACCGCCGCATCACCCCGATGTCGAACGTCCGCGATGATGTCGGCAACAACCGCATCCACATCCGGGCTGTCTTCACGCTTAGCACCCAAAAGGGCCGCAAAACGGGTTTCGAAATCGGCATCCGAGGTGTTCAGAAACTGAGGCATAAAAAGACTCCTTTGCGCGGGTGTCTTAGCCTTGGCAGAGCTTCCCCTCAAGGCGCAATGCCCGCGCGCCTTTGTTGCACCTAACTGTTGCGCAACGTACGCGGCCTTTACGGCCGCTCTCCGCGCCTGGCGCACCGACACGATACCGACGCAATGCTGCCGCCATGCCGCACCTCAAAACCCCAAGGATATAAGGGCGTTAACCATTTTCGGCGAATTTAGAAACCGGTGCCTGTCACGCGTCGTGCTGCGGCGCCGATTTGGAAGGCGCCACATAGGGCCGCGTGACATCCCGCAACGAGACTTCCAGTGCTTCAACCTGCAACCGAATGCCGCCATCGCCTGCCAGCATCAACTCGATGACTCCGTCAGCGTCTTCACCGACAGTGAAGGCCACGGACAACAGCGACAGGATCGTGTCTGTATCCCCGCGCGCCACACCTTGGCTCGCCACATGCACCACGTTGTCGATCACGAGCAAAGACTGCACCCGCTCTACCGCCCGCTTACGCGTCTCAGCGGCTTTGAGGTCCTCCCAACGAAACCGGTTCAGCAAAATTGCAAACCGCCGCTCGGTGGGAAGCCACTGCATCTCACTCGCCGGAAACACCGCATCCTGCGTCAGGGTGGACAACACCTTCAGGTCTTCGGCGTCCAGCGCCCCAAGGTTCAGCGGCTTGTCGCCCCCGTCTTCGAAACGTGCGTCTTCAGTCACTGATCCTTCACCCTTTCAATATGAGCGCCCACGGCCCCCAATTTATCCTCGATCCGCTCATAGCCGCGATCAAGGTGATAAACACGGCTTACCACGGTCTCCCCCTCTGCGGCCATCCCTGCCAGAATGAGCGATACAGACGCCCGAAGGTCCGTCGCCATCACCCGCGCACCCTTGAGCTGTTCAACCCCGTGCACCGTGGCTGTACCGCCATGCACCTCGATCGAGGCACCCATCCGGATCAGCTCGGGCGCATGCATAAACCTGTTTTCAAAGATCTTTTCCTCAAGCACAGACGTACCCTCGGCAATACACATCAGCGCCATGAACTGCGCCTGCAGATCGGTCGGGAACCCCGGGAATGGTTCGGTCGTTACATCGACAGCCTTCACACGGTCGCTTCTGCGCGCGACTTTCAAACCCGCCTTGGTCTCGGTCACGTCAATGCCCGCGAGGTCCAGCTTCTCCGCAAAGCTCTGCACTAAATCCATGCGGCCGCCCAGCAGCTCTACTTCGCCGCCACAGAACGCCGGCGCCAACATAAACGTGCCCAATTCAATCCGGTCGGTCACAACCTGATGCGTCGCACCGTGCAGTCGATCCACGCCCTGCACCACAATCTCAGAAGTGCCGTCGCCCTCGATTTGTGCACCCATCGCCCGCAAACAGTCCGCGAGATCGACAATCTCCGGTTCGCGTGCCGCGTTGCGGATCACCGTGGTTCCCTTGGCCAACGTCGCCGCCATCAGGATGTTTTCTGTTGCGCCCACAGAGGCAAACGCCAATTCCATCTCGGCGCCTTTAAGGCCACCGGGCGCTTTGGCATGCAGGTAACCGTCTTTCAATTCAATCTCGGCGCCCAGTTTCTCAAGGCCATAGATATGCAAATCCATCGGCCGCGCCCCAATCGCGCAGCCCCCTGGCAGCGACACCACCGCATGTCCCAGACGCGCTAACATCGGCCCCAACACAAGGTTGGACGCCCGCATTTTGCGCACGATGTCATAGTCAGCGACGTGGTTGTCGAGGTTGTGCGAGCTCATCGCTTGCACTTTGCCATCCTGCAACGAGGTCACTTCGGCGCCCAGCGATTGCAACAGTGTTGTCATCGTCTTGATGTCGCTCAGCCGTGGCGCATTGGTCAGCGTCAGCGGTTCTTCGCTGAGAATGGTCGCTGGCATCAACGTCAGACAGGCGTTCTTGGCCCCTGCGATCGGAATCTGCCCCTTAAGCGGACCATTCCCGCGCACTACAATAGAATCCATTATTCCTGCCCTTCACTCTTCACTGTCTCAATGTTTCCCTCCGGCGCGGCGGCGCGCGCCTTTGCCTGTGCCTTGCGACGGCCCATGTTGGCCTTAAGGGCCGCCTTAAGACGGTCCTCTTTGCTAAGCGCTTTTTGCGCTGGTTTTTTGGAGGGTGATTTGCGTTCCATGCACTTTCCTTACATGAGCAGCAAAAAACCGTCCAGATTGCGCTTGCACCCTCTGTGGTTTGAGTCTAAATCCCCGCCACGGTAATGCTGTGGTAGCTCAGTGGTAGAGCACACCCTTGGTAAGGGTGAGGTCGGGAGTTCGATCCTCCCTCACAGCACCACCGGATCCCCCCGAGATACGGCAAGACGATCTACCGCGCGCAAGCACCGACTCGCCCGAATGTCACTCGTATGATTCTTAGCACTCACACCGTCGCCCCTTCGCCAAATTATGTCGTTGATTCGAATCACCTTTGTTTGCGCATTCTGATCAATCAGGCGCAACGCGCGCTTTTGTTCGCGAATTGAAATCAATTCCGGTTACTCCCAAACAGCCACGTCACAACAGATTCTCAATCCACCAAATCTCCGGATTGGTTCCCATTTGGAAACGACTGAAGCAGCGGTATCAAATGTGGCGCGAAGCCTTTGCTGCAATTGAGCAATTTGGACCAAATTGTGTCAAAAATGCACACCGAAAACCGCACCTTTCCGCCACACTTCTGCCGCAATACGGAAACAATAGCCAAATTCCCCTGCAAAAACAGACAAGGTTAACAATTGGTTAACGCCACAATTTCGGTTCTTTTTCGACCAAATTTAGATGTTTTTGTTTCAACGCCGCCTTCTTTCGCCCATATTTGGGTCACGCCTATCTGGGGGGCGTATGTTCTGGCTGGGGCAGCCAATCAACAAATAGGCATCTTTCGGGATGTCGAATTGCCGCTTCTTTTTGAGCGGTGGGAGCGCTGTGCTTCGTGTTCATTTAGAACCACGAGCCGTGCACAAAGGAAACGAGGGAACAATGGCTGATCCGACAGGTCCTGGCATCGTGGACGGAACCGAGAACGATGACGTAGTGAATGTGGGTTTCACCGACGGCGAAGGTGACGCAGCTGCAAATTCCGGCGCCGCAATCAGCACGCAAGGTGGTGACGATCTGGTCGTCAGCGGTGCTGGCGATGACACAATTTATGCCGGTAACGGCGACGACACCGTTCTCGCAGGCGCCGGCGACGACGAGGTTCTCGGCGACGAATCCGACCCGCAAGACGCGGATCAGGATGGCGACGCGGAACCGGGCGATGACCTGCTTGCCGGCGAAGCTGGTTCCGACACCATCGACGGTGGCGGCGGCGACGACGTGATCTATGGTGGTTTTGCGCCTGTCAGCGATACCAGCGGCGGCACGTCTGGCGGTGTTGAAAGCTTTAACTGGAGCGAAATCGGCACGCCGGCGGATGGTGACCCGCTCGCGGGCCCCGTTACACAGGACACCGGTTCTGTTTCCGTGGCTTATTCCTCCACGACCACCGGCGGCACAACTCCAGAGTTTGACGACGCCACGCAAATCGTCGATGGCCTCGACGGCGGCGGCGAAACGATTGACCCGAACAGCGGCCTGCGCATGGACACCGGTGCCGGCACCGGTGCCACAACCACTGCGGCGCTTGAGTTCTCCGAAGCGGTTGAAAACGCTCAATTCCGCATCAATGACATCGACGGCAATGCCGTGACAAAGGTCTGGGCCTACGACACTGAAGGCAACCGGATTGAGGTCACACTGACCAGCGAAGATGGCAGCAACCTGCATCTCGTGGACATCGATGGCGACGGCACCACCGAAGGTGCAATCTCAGACGGTAGCGCTCCGGGTGACGCGGCGACTGGCGGCAACTCGGTCTTGGTGGACATTCCCGGTCCAGTGGCGCGCATCGAGATCATCACCATCAACCTCGATGATGAGTCAGCGGATGTGACCGTTTCCGACGTCTACTTCACCACAGATGGCGTTGTGACCTCGACCGAGGACGGCGACGACGTTCTGTTGGGCGGCGATGGCAGCGACATGATCTATGGTCAGGACGGCGAAGACGAGATCACCGGCGGCGCAGGTGTCGATACCATCGACGGCGGCGCAGATGCAGATACCATACTTGGTGGGTCTACTCTGGATCTGGTCGACGGCGGAAGCGACGGCGATGACAACGACACATTGGATCTGCGCGGTCTTGGTGCGATCACAGTCGTCTATGATCCCGAGAATGGCGAAAACGGCGTGGCCGTGATCGAAGAAACCGGTGAAGCGTTTGAATTCTTCGATATCGAGAACGTTCTCGCCGACGAGATTTCAGACCGCACACGTGACGGCATCGTCGAAGGCACGGCGGGAAGCGACCTGATCGACCTGGAGTACGATGGCGATCCGGACGGCGATTTTGTTGACAACGAAGACAACATTTTCCCTGGAAATGCCGAAAACGACGACATCATCGTAGCTTATGGCGGCGACGACACTATTGTCGCGGCTGAAGGTGACGACATCGTATTTGGTGGCGAAGGCAACGACGTCATAGGCGGCGGCGCAGGTGACGACAGCATGGCTGGCGGCGCGGGCGACGACTACATGGAAGGCGCAGCTGGCGACGACGTGCTTTACGGCCGCGACGGCAACGATACCCTCGCAGGCGGCGACGACAACGATATTCTCGTTGGCGAAGCCGGCGATGACGTCCTTGCAGGTCATTCGGGTAGCGACACCCTTGACGGTGGTTCCGGCAACGACACGCTCGACGGTGGTTCCGGCGACGACCTTATGAAAGGTGGCGCTGGAGACGACGAACTCGACTCGGGCGGTGGCGACGACACTGTGTTCGGTGGTGCTGGCAACGACTTCATTGAAGGAAACCCCGGGAACGACGAACTCTGGGGCGAAGACGGCGACGACACCATCTTCGGCAACGACGGCGACGACACCATCGAAGGCGGCGCAGGCAACGACGTGATTTCGACTGGACCGGGCGAAGATGTTGTTAACGCAGGCGACGACCGCGATACCATCATCGTTGTTGGTCAAGACAACCAGTTCATTGACGGTGCCGAAGGCGGCGACGACTTTGATACGCTGCAAGTTCTTGGCAACGCCGAGATCGAATACGACGTCGACAACCCGGAAAACGGTGTGGTCTATTATCTGGATGCGGACGATGTGCGCACCGGTGTAACCACCACATTCGTGAACATCGAGAACGTTGAAATCGTCGACCTCAGCGGGCTGGATGGTGTTGTCGAAGGCACTGACGGAGACGATCTGATTGACGCATCCTACGTTGGTGATCCGGAAGGTGACCGAGTCGACAATTTCGATGCGCTCGACAACTTCTTGGACGAAGCCCTCGATTCAACTGTACCGTCCAGCTTCTTCGAAGCTCCAGGCGGTGCGCCTCGCGGTGACCAACGTGATGCGATCGATGCCGGAGCAGGTAACGACACTGTGCTTTCCGGTGACGGTGACGACGTCGTCCACGGCGGCGCAGGCGACGATAGCATCGATGCCGGTGCAGGCTTTGACGATGTCGCCGGCGGAGACGGAGACGACACCATCTTCGGTGGCATCGGTACCGATAAGTTGTTCGGTGAAGCCGACGACGACGTTCTCTACGGCGGCGGTCAGTCCGACACCATATACGGTGGCGACGGTAACGACGAACTCTGGGGCGAAGACGGCGCTGACTCTTTGATCGGTGGCGACGGTGCCGACACCTTTGTTGGTGGCCAGGGCTCCGACACGATCGACGGCGGCGAAGGTGACGACTCGATCCTTGCTGGTGACGGCGATGACGTGATCATGACCGGCGATGGTGCCAACTTTGTTGACGCAGGCTCCGGTGACAACATGGTCATTGCAGGAGACGGCGACGATACGCTGACTGGTGGCATTGGCGGAGACAGCATTGATGGCGCCGGCGGCGACGACCTGATCATTGGTGGCGCGGGCGTGGACACCATCGACGGCGGCGACGGCAACGATGCGATCACCGGCGGCACGCCAGGTGTGACCGGCGTGGCCTCTGTGGGTCAAACACCCGACTTCCTCAGCGGCGGCGCTGGCGATGACATCATCAACGGTGACTCTGGCGACGACGTGATTAGCGGCGGTGCGGACAACGACAGCATCGGCGGCGGCATCGGTGGCGACACCATCACCGGCGGCACCGGCGACGATGTTATCTATGGCGAAGACAGCCTCGATCTGGCAACCGGCGAACTGGTCGACCGTCCCGCGGACTTCGACGATGCTCTGGCACTTGAACCGGGCGACGACGACATCCGTGGTGGCGCGGGCGACGACATGATCTTCGGTCAAGAGGGCGACGACACCATCCGTGGCGGCACCGGCAGTGACACCATTGAAGGTGGTGCTGGCACCGACGAGCTTCGTGGCGGAGCCGACGAAGACGTCTTTGTCATCGGGTCTGCCGAAGACGGCATTGGCGACCAAATTTTTGGCGGCGCAGCTGGAGTCGACCTCGATACTATCGACATCTACGGTGAGCGTGACGTTGATTGGCGCGTGACTAACCTTGTCACAGATAGCGATGGAAATGGTTTTGACGGAACCATCGAATTCCTTGATGCCGACGGTATGGTCACTGGCACTCTGGACTTCGAGAACATCGAAGGTGGTCCCGCCGTTGTCTGCTTCACACCAGGCACCAAAATCTTGACCCCGATGGGCGAAATTGCGGTGGAGAACCTTTCCGAAGGTGATCTGGTTGTGACCCGCGACAATGGTTTGCAGGCAATCCGTTGGGCCGGTTCCCGCAGCCTGAACACTGCCGAGATTGCGGCGCGCCCACAACTGCGTCCGGTGATGATCCGCCAAGGCGCATTGGGACCGAACCAGCCAGAGCGTGACATGATGGTCTCGCCAAACCACCGCATGCTGCTCGTGTCCGAGCAGGCCGAGCTGCTCTTTGAAGAGCGCGAGGTTCTGGTGGCCGCGAAGCACCTGACACATCTCGAAGGTGTGGACGTGGTTAACGTCGATGACGTGACTTACATCCACATCATGTGCGAACAGCACGAGGTGGTTCTGGCAGACGGCGCCTGGAGTGAAAGCTTCCAGCCTGGTGACTATTCGATGAAAGGCATCGAAAAATCCCAGCGCGAAGAGATCTATTCCCTCTTCCCGGAGTTGCGCAATGAGGAAGGCCTCGCCGCCTATCCAGCCGCGCGTTTGTCGCTCAAGCGTCACGAGGCTCAGCTGATCGCCTAGCCGGCGCACAGCACAAAGTTCGCTATGGGATGGGTCGGCCGTGGGGGCCGACCCTTCTCTTTTTAACGCGAACATTTCACATCTCGACTGGACAGCCTGATCGCGAAAGTCTTTGATCGGAAAAACGCAATTCATTTCGCTCGAAAGGACACGGCATGCCAGCGCCTAAAAACACATTCAAGGCCGCACTGGCACAACACAAACCGCAAATAGGCTGCTGGCTGACCTTTGCTGAAGCTTATGCCGCCGAATTGATGTCGACCACCGGCTTTGATTGGCTGGTCGTTGACGGAGAACACGGCCCCAATGATTTGCGCAGCATTCGCGACCAGTTGATGGTCATCGATCCCTCCCCCAGCCACGCCGTTGTGCGTGTACCCTACGGGCAGGACTGGATTGTCAAACAGGCACTGGATGCGGGCGCTCAAACCCTGCTGGTTCCTCTCATCGACACGGCTGAGCAGGCGCGAGACATGGTAAAAGCCTGTCGCTATGCGCCCAACGGCATCCGCGGCATGGGCGGCGCCGGATCACGTGTCACGCGCTTTGGGTCTATTCCGGATTACGTCACCACTGCGGACGCGGAAATCTGTTTGCTCGTGCAGGCCGAAAGTCGCCAAGCACTTGAGAACCTGGATGAAATTCTTGCGGTTGAAGGTGTCGATGGCGTGTTCATCGGCCCAGCTGACCTGTCCGCCGATATGGGATATCCCGGCAATGCCGGCGCACCTGAGGTTCAGACGGCCATCGAGGCCGCCATCAAGAAAATCCGCGCCGCGGACAAAGCAGCGGGCATATTGACCCTGACTTTGGACGGCGCAAAAACCCACCTCGATCAGGGTGCTACTTTTGTGGCCGTGGGCATGGACACGCTCGTTCTGGCTAAGGCCGCGCGCGCCCTGTCCGCCGACGCCAAAGGATTTGTGGACAAGGCATAGGACACCCCATGGGAGAA
Source organism: Shimia sp. Alg240-R146 (assembly GCF_947331465.1). GTDB lineage: Bacteria > Pseudomonadota > Alphaproteobacteria > Rhodobacterales > Rhodobacteraceae > Shimia. Next base: position 502,098 of record NZ_CAMZOK010000003.1, read on the forward strand.
GTGATGAGCCAATCTGATCAACTCTTTTGGGGGTCTGTCGTTCTCAGCCTTTGCGCCATCATTCATGTCGGCCTTTTGGCTGCCATGATTGGGCCTCTGGAAATTCTGGGCCGCTGGATGCGGCGGCGGGGACGTGCAATTCGCACGGCCGTTCTCACAGGTGCCGCCTTTGGCATGATTGTGTTTTCCCACACAGTTCAGATTTGGCTCTGGGCCTATTTCCTGATGTGGATGGGCGCTTTGGTCGAGTTCTACGATGCGTTGTATTTCTCGATCGTCACCTACACCACTGTCGGGTACGGCGACCTTATCTTGCCGGTCGAATTCCGTGTCTTCGGAGCATTCGGTGGTGTGACCGGCATTCTGTGTTTTGGCATTTCGACAGCCTTTCTGGTTTCTCTGGTCAGCAGCTTGATGCCGCGCGCTATTGGTCGGTCGTTTGACTCCAAACCGCGTTCCAGCAACAAGGACACATGATGAAAATCGCCTACACGATGGCCCACGGACGGGGCGAACTTGATCTGCTGCTTGCGGAGCTTGCCAAACGTCTGGAGGCCCGCGGCGTTGCCACGCGCGGCATTGTGCAAATCAACAGCGAATGTGAAAGCGATCATCGCTGTGACATGGACGTGCAAATTCTGCCGAACGGGGACGTGATCCGCATCAGCCAGCATCTCGGCAAAGAGGCCCGTGGCTGTCGTCTCGATCCAAATGCCATGGCACATGCGGTGACCCAAGTCGCGCGCAGCATGGAAGCGCCATATGATGTCTTCATGCTCAACAAATTTGGCAAACAGGAAGCAGACGGGCAAGGGTTCCGCGACCTCATCGCGGAAGCTGCCGCAAGCGGTGCCACGGTGATCGCGGGCACCAACCCGCTCAACTCCGAAAAGTTCGAACAATTTGCTGACGGTATGGCGACCGAAGTCGCCCCGGACATCGACGCGCTACTGGCATGGTATGACAAGGTCAACGCCGCTTAATCGGCCGCGTCAGACAACTCTTCGCGGCGGCTTGGCACTTCGCCATTGTTGGTCAGCAAAATTGCCATTGGCCTCGTGACCGCAAAGAATGACATGATCGTCATAATGCCTGAGGTCAGAATGACGGACAAAATGGCGCCAATCAGGCCCCAGATCGCAGCCCAAGAGGCAAGCGAGACCATGACGATTACAGGACTTAGGTTCATCGACCGCCCCATCAGACGCGGCTCCCAAAAATAGCCGATCCCAAACTGCGCGGCACTTAGCAGCGAGAACAGCCAGAACACGTTCCAACTCAGCCCAAGCTGCCCGACGGCAAACAACATCGGCAGGGCCATTGCGATCCACGACCCGACATAAGGGATGTAGTTGAAGATCGCCGTCGTCACGGCAAAGAAGGCCGCAAATTCCAGTCCAAACATCTGAAAAATCAGCCAGCAGATCAGCCCCAACACAACGTTGATCATCGTCTTGGTGGTGAAATAGGTCCCGATCTGGTCGGTGATCAAGTCGATGGTATGCCACACATCCTGACGACTTTGCTCATCCGGCGTTATTGCTGCGACCTTAACGGCTATGCTTTCCCGTTCGATCAGGAATAGCACGGCATACAGGAACACCAGAGCCAGATATCCCGCGGAATAGCTGACCGAGTTCAAGGTGTATCGGATCAGCCATTGCACATCGATATTGTCAAAGATCAGCCGGTCAACCGATTGCCATGTCAGTTCAAATTCGACATCAAACCGCGCAGCAATTTCGGAGACCGCAACAGACAATCCGGTCACATAAGCCGGAATCGCGCGCACCACCGGGTCAAGGTTTCGGGCGAAAAAGCTGATGAGGCCGGTCAGCGCCACAAAAAGAACAACCGTGGTCAACGTCATACGCAGCCAACTTGGCACAACAGCACTGTAATACGGAATGCGGGCAAGAACGCGGGAAATCCCGTCCATCAAAAACGCCAGCAACGCACCAAGAACGATTGGAATGATGATCGGCTGCGCGGCGTTCAGAAACCAGCCAAAGGCAATCACCGCAATCACGGCTAGGCACGCGGTCGCAAGCCGGAGATAGCTGTTGGTTTGGGTCACGGGACGCCCTCATTCTGAGTCCATGCATCCTACCCTAGGTGCGCGTAGGAACAAGCAAGGAAAGCAAAGAAACGCTTATCCTAGTAACCCGCGGCGGATCAGGTTTAGGGAAGCCAACAGCAAAATCAGAAGGGTCGCCTGCCGGAACATGTCCTGATCAATCCGGTCCGAGATCTGGCCGCCAACCCACATGCCAAGAATGGCTGGCGGGATAAGCGCCATGGAAAACGGAACCGTTGCGGCACTCAGAACACCTGATCCGAGATGCGCACCCACCAGCAACAAGGCGCCAAGCCCATACACGACACCCTGCACACGGATCTGTTCTACCTTTGGCGTGCCGATGGCCGTCAGATAGGTCACAGTAGGCGGCCCCCAAACCCCGGACAGCCCCCCCAGCACGCCGGCTACCGTTCCTACGGCCATCTCGCCTCTTGCCGAAGGTTTGGCGATGCGGATTGGCCGTCCCAGCAACTGGCTGGCTGCAAACACCGAAACTGGTATCCCGATGATCAAAAGCATGATCTCCGACGGCAGCACTCGCACAAATTGGGCACTGATCAGCATCGTTATTCCTCCGGCAAAAAGGAACCGCCGAAAACGGCGCACGGATTGCCACGCTGCTCGGATGCCTTGGCGAAACGCTTGAATGCCGTTGGTGATTAGCGTCGGCAGAATCAGTCCCGCAAGCGCAAGTTCCGGCGCGATGAACGAACTCAGCCCGGAAATCAGAACCATCGGCATGCCGAAGCCGACCATGCCCTTTATCACCCCAGCCAGAATCGCCACGCCACACGCTAGAAAAAGTGTGACGGGCTCAAGGTTTGAGAAAAATACATCCATACCCTGCTATAGCCCGTAATTGCTGCACCCGCAAAATTCACGCGCGCAACATATGAACAAAACGTCGCGTTAGTTGGCATTTTTGTTGCGCTGCAACTGCAAAAGAATTATGTCACACTGCAGAAACAGAGGATACAATTCCATGGCCCATGATGGACAGGACCCGACGATGACAAGCCCCGTAATTCTCCCCGATCTTTTGACTCTGACTGGCGCGGCAGTGGCCCCGGTCGAAGCGCTTTTGGCCACCGCAACTGCCCGCGTACGCGACACCGTGTCGACAGACGGCAAGGTTTCCGGCCAATTGATCGAAGAGAACCAAACAGCCGCTCACGGCCTGTCCTGGCTTGCGACTTACGCTCAGTCTCTCAAGCAAATGCAGGCGTGGGCCGAACGGCTGCAATCAGACGACAAGTTTGGCGAGATCGAGCAATTGATCCACCAGATCGCTTTTGGCGAATACCTCTGGCAGGTCTATGGCGGTATCCCGATGAGCCAAGGCGAAATCATCCGCTTGCAGGATCTCGGCCTGACGCAGGACGAATTGCGCGGCCTCATGCAGCCCGCAGTTATGACGCTATGCGATTCCGGCAATTCCCAGGCCGCCCGAATGCGTCTTGTTGAACTGATGCAGGAGCAATCCGCCAACATCATGTTCGGGGCATCCGGACTTGATGACGAGCTGGAAATGATCCGCGAACAGTTCCGCCGCTTTGCCGTTGACCGCGTGGAACCAAATGCACATGAGTGGCACCTGAAGGATGAGCTCATCCCGATGGAAATCATTGAAGAGCTTGCGGAATTGGGCGTTTTCGGCCTGACCATTCCTGAGGAGTACGGCGGGTTCGGCCTGTCCAAGGCAAGCATGGTTGTGGTGTCCGAGGAACTGTCGCGTGGTTATATCGGCGTGGGCTCGCTTGGCACACGCTCCGAGATCGCAGCCGAGCTGATCCTCTGTGGCGGAACTGAAGAGCAGAAACAGCAGTGGCTGCCCAAAATCTCGAGTGCTGAGATCCTGCCAACCGCGGTATTTACCGAACCAAACACCGGCTCCGACCTCGGCTCGCTGCGCACCCGCGCAGTAAAGACCGAGGACGGCAATTGGGAGGTCACAGGCAACAAAACCTGGATCACGCATGCGGCGCGCACCCACGTCATGACGCTGTTGGCGCGCACAAATCCTGACACCTCGGATCACCGCGGTCTGTCAATGTTCCTCGCCGAAAAGACCCCTGGTTCCGACGAAAACCCTTTCCCGACCGAAGGCATGACCGGAGGCGAAATCGAAGTCCTCGGCTATCGCGGCATGAAGGAATACGAGCTGGGATTTGACGGCTTCAAAGTCAAAGGTGAAAACCTTCTTGGCGGCGAAGAAGGCAAAGGTTTCAAACAGTTGATGGAAACCTTCGAATCCGCGCGCATTCAAACTGCAGCCCGCGCCATCGGCGTTGCACAATCCGCCATGGATGTTGGCATGCAGTATGCGATCGACCGCAAACAGTTCGGAAAGTCGCTGATCAACTTCCCACGCGTGGCCAGCAAACTCGCGATGATGTGCGTGGAAATCATGGTGGCGCGTCAGCTGACATATTTCTCCGCTTGGGAGAAAGACCACGGCCACCGCTGTGATCTTGAGGCCGGTATGGCCAAGCTGTTGGGCGCCCGTGTGGCATGGGCGGCCGCGGACAATGCGTTGCAGATCCACGGTGGCAATGGCTTTGCGCTAGAATACTCCGTCAGCCGCATTCTATGCGATGCGCGTATCCTGAACATCTTTGAGGGTGCTGCGGAAATTCAGGCACAGGTGATCGCGCGGCGTTTGCTGAGCTGATCGACCCGAGATTTCCATCAAAAGCCCCGCGAAACCTTGGCGTTTCGCGGGGCTTTTTTGTGGCCGCTGCATCCTGCAAGGCCGGTGTCTGTAAAACGTCAGTATTGCGACTGCAGAGCGTCTGTTTCGTTATCGCGCCACAACCAGTGCTATGCTTGGGCCTCGCGCGCCGATTGCCGTCACGACCGAGATGGTCAGAAAGATTGTCCACTGCGGCATGATCCAAAGCGTACCAAGCAACGCCAGACCGTAATAGACAAACAGCGCCGAAAACCCGACCTGCACGGCCACCATCACATATGCCAACGCGGGGTTTCTATGCGTGGCCAAATAGGCGCAGGCGATTGCAAACACCGCCAAGATCACTGTCACCGCGTGCCAAAGCACTGCCGCCACGCCGCGCACGCTCGGGGCCAGTTCGCTTTGCTGAATTACGTGGTGAATTTCAGGGCCACCCAAGAAGAGGTGCACAAAATTGGTCAGCACCAATAAGGCCGTCGCGGCCACCATCCAATAGTTCATAAATCATCTCCATACGATTCCGTATGGTGGGAGCGTGTGTCATAACGATTGCCAGAGTCAATACGGAAGCGTATGGTTTGGACATGAGCAAAAGATTGAACAAAGAAGATTGGCTGAAGGCGGGGTTTCGTGCCCTGACCGAAGCAGGGGTGGCGGCGTTAAAGGCCGAGCCAATGGCGCGGCGGCTGAACACCACCAAGGGATCGTTTTACTGGCATTTTGCAGATGTGCCTGCCTTTCACGACGCAATGCTGCACACTTGGGAGGCCCGCGCCTATGACGACATCGTTGCGCAGCTTGAGACCCACGAAACGTCGGTGTTGAAACTGCGCGCACTTGGGCAGATTGCCGTGTCTGGCGCGCCCGAGGAATACGGCGGCATGGCTTTAGAGCCTGCAATCCGCGCGTGGGGGCGCAGTGATGCGGCGGTGTCAGAGGCTGTGGCGCGGGTCGATGGGCTGCGGATGCAGTATTTGGCAAAGCTGATGCAGGACATCGGGCTGTCCAATCCGGAATTGGTGCGCATTCTGTATGCGTCTTTCATCGGGATGGAGGATTTGTCGTCGCGAGATGCGCTGGAAAACGGCGCTGCGATGGGCACGCTGGTGGATTTGATTTTGGCGCTTTATCAATAAGTCATGAAATATCTTTTGCCTCTTGTTGGTCTGCTTGCTTTGGCGGGATGCGGACGTGATGAAACCCTGACCCAATATGGTGGGGACGCGTTTCCGTGGCGGCTGCTTATCCTAGACGGGAAACCAGTGAGTTTTCCCAATGAGATCACCTTTGGACCGCGCGGCAGCGTATCGGGGTTTGGGCCATGTTCGACTTATTCTGCGCGCCAGACAGCGCCCTACCCTTGGTTTGCGCTTGAGGATGTGCAGCTGCTCGAGGTCACGCAGGATTGTGCGTTTCAGGCGCAAGAGGCTGCGTATTTTGCAGCGCTCAGCGAGATGAGTCTGTCAGAGGTTTCTGGCAACAAGCTGGTGCTCAGCGATGATACAGGCCGCGAGATGGTCTTTACGGGCGTGTCATACGCGCGGTGAACAGGTCAACAAACCGACCACGGGCCTCGGGCAGCGGGCGGTGACCCAATTCTGGTGCGAGCTTTTCAGACAGGAAATAGCCAGTGGTCCGGAAGGCTTGAGCGATCTCTGCATCAGGCGCGTCGCCCTTGCCAAGCATAACCTGCGGCAGAGGCAACAGACGATCCACCCACTCCCCCGCACCCTCTACTGAAACCGCCCGACCGGACTTCGGCGACACATAGTTCAGGTGCTGGTTGGTACCTTTCACCGCGCAAGCCGAGAGGTCAAAGCCAAACCCCAACTCTTCCAGCAAGGCCATCTCCCACCGCAGATAGGCCAAAGGCCAAAGGTCGTTCTGCCCCAACAGATCCAAAAGTTGTTCGGATCGGTGGTAAAAATCGGGATGCGGTTCCCGTTCCGGCAAACAAAACGCCAAGAGTGCTGTCACGGCGTTGAGACCGGCCAGCGCCAAGCGATCCCCCAGAACCGTGGCACGGCTGCGGACAGGTTCCACCGTAAAGCTGCCAATGTGATCTTCGAGCCGCGCCCGCCAGCTGAGATCAAGCTGACCACCGGGTTGCAAAATAGGGGTCATTTTACGGCTGACCCCACCGCGCACGATACCCGCGTGCCGGCCGTGTTCCGGTGTAAAGACCTCAAGAATGACCGAGGTCTCGCCGTGTTTTCGGGTGGAGAGCACAAAGCCCTGATCGCGCCAGTCCATAGCCAAATCCTTTGCGCCATCCAAAACCGGTTGAGATGATTTTTCTAGAAAAATCGACCTGCACGATCCGCCTCAGTGGAGACTATCACTCGGAAAGACCGGGCTCGTCCAGCAAATGCCGCCCTTGCCGGTCTTCGACTTCGATCACCCAAGCATCGGTGTCAAATCCGCGTTGGCGTGCGAGCGCCGCGTCCACATCGGCCTCAGCGCCCTCAGATAGCACCACCCAACGCCGCTCACCGCTCATCAAATCAAACGAACGTTCAAACACTTTGGCCTGACCGTCTAGCGTGTTGAGTTTCACCAGCACCGCACCAGCGGTGTCATCGCCATGCGCGACGACAAAGGCTGGGATGTCCATCAGACGAAGCCGCGCCAGATAGGCTTGCACCCAAAACTCCGCGGTCAGGCGCATCCTCAGGCGTTGCCGTCTTTGAAGTCGAGACCCATCTCGGAATAACGCTCTTTTTCTTCTAGCCAGTTTGGACGCACTTTGACCTGCAAGAACAGGTGGATACGGCGCCCCATGAATTCTTCGAGTTCTTCGCGGGCGGCTTTGGACACGGCTTTGATGGTCTCGCCCTTGTTGCCCAGAACGATACCTTTGTGACCATCGCGCATGACGTAAATTATCTGGTCCACTCGGGCGGAGCCGTCTTTGCGTTCTTCCCAACTCTCAGTTTCCACCGTCATCTGATAAGGCAGTTCCTGATGCAGGCGCAGAGTCAGCTTTTCGCGGGTGATTTCGGCGGCAATCATGCGCATCGGCAGATCGGCAATCTGGTCTTCGGGGTAGAGCCACGGACCTTCTGGAACCTCTCCCGCCAGCCAGGTTTTAAGATGCTCGCAACCGTGGCCCTTTTCAGCAGAGATCATGAAGGTCTCAACAAAGTCGTAGCGGTCGTTGAGGTTCTTGGACAACGCCAGCAGCACTTCGGATTTAACGCGGTCAATTTTGTTGATCGCCAGCGCCACCTTGCGGCCTTTGCCAATTTCCTGAAGCCCATCAAGAATGGCTTCCACACCTTTGGTCACGCCGCGATGTGCCTCGATCATCAGCACGATCACATCAGCATCCGCAGCCCCGCCCCAAGCGGCGGCGACCATGGCGCGGTCCAATCGACGACGCGGGCGGAACAAGCCGGGTGTGTCAACAAAAACAAGCTGGCTGTCACCTTGCAACGCCACGCCACGGATACGGGCACGCGTGGTTTGCACCTTGTGGGTCACGATCGACACTTTGGCGCCCACCATCTGATTGGTGAGCGTGGATTTGCCCGCATTGGGCTCTCCGATCAGGGCGACGAATCCGGCGCGTTTGGTCATTGGGCTTGGCCTTTGATTGGTTAAGGCGCGTCTGTAGCTTACTTTGGCAGCAGGGGCTAGGGGAAGGTTGTTTCCCCATGCAGAGCTTGGCCGCCTATTGCGCCCACTTTAATGGATCGGGCAGATCAATAGCGGCATAGTCGATCCGCAGCACCCGTCTTTGCTGTGGGGATGTGGTCGGGCGCGAACGATGCAGCGTCATTATCGAGAGCAAAAGAGCGTCACCGGCTGAACCTTGAGTGACTTCAGTGTCAAATCGCTGCGCTTGACTGTCTGCCTCCGACGCAGGGATCGCCCCGACCTTGTGGCTTTCTAAAGCAATCTCCATCGCGCCTGTCTTGTCGGTGTTGTCGTCTAGATGCAGGCGCACAAAGAGCATATTTTCCAACACGTCCAATGGAGGTTCGCAATGCCAGACCCCGCGCTTGCAGGACCAATTGACATATCCCGGCGCCATATCGCGATCTTGCACCGCAATGATCCGATCTTGGTGCCAGGGCACTCCCCAGTTGCTGTCCTGTGTTTTGTTAAACCCCACCACACGCACTGGCTTCATAGCGGGGAAAAGGGCTGAGACCTGACCGTGAAATCCGGTGTGCGCCAAGCACTGTGCCAATGGGTCAGTCGGCGATATTCTTTTACCCGCGCCAAACTCGCTTCTCCAATTGGCCCGAAGATCCATGAGATTTTGATCCGATAACACGTCGCGCAGCCACAGACGGCCGTCGGTCTCAAAGGTGTCGATATCTGAGCACGTCAAGACGTGGTCACATTGTCCAACAAGGCCTTGGCCGCGGCCTGTTCGGCTTTGCGTTTGGAATTGTCCGTCGCCTCGGCCTTTAGGCCGTTTTCAAGTGTCACCGCGATGGTGAACACCGGCGCATGATCCGGACCGGATCGCGAAACCAAATCGTAATTCGGCGGCGGCAACTTGCGGGCCTGCGCCCATTCCTGCAATGACGTCTTAGGGTCGCGCGCGTCGGCCTCGACACTCTGAACCCGATTGCCCCAAAGGCGCAAAATCATCGCGCGGGCCGCGTCAAAACCCGCGTCGCGATAAACGGCGGCAATCACCGCCTCCATCGCATCACCAAGCAAGGCTTGTTTGCGGCGGCCGCCGCTCATCATTTCGGACCGTCCAAGTTTCAAAGCCGCGCCAATATCGATTTCGCGTGCCACATCGGCGCAGGTTTCTTTGCGCACCAATGCGTTGAACCGTGGTGCAAGTTGGCCTTCGGCGGCTGATTTGTCGTGTTCCAGCAAGGCCTCGGACATCACCAGACCCAACACCCGATCCCCGAGGAATTCGAGCCGTTGGTTATCTTGTCGGGTGGGCGAAGACATCGACGAATGCGTCACTGCGCGCACGAGCAGGTCGGGGCGTTCAAAAGTGTGCCCCAACCGCGCCTCAAGCGCTTTCAGTTCCGCAGCCAGCTTCACTCTACCGCCTTAAAGAAGCGGTCCCCCCGCCACGTCCAGAAATAGAACATGGATCGACCAGCAGAAGAGAACATGATCCGGTCCGCACGACCAATCAGGTTTTCATAGGGCACAAATCCAACCCCACGCCGGTTCTGGCCAACGCGACTGTCGACCGAGTTGTCGCGATTGTCGCCCATGAAGAAGAAGTGGCCTTCGGGAACGGAGTAGACACCGGTGTTGTCGACAGCCGTTGTGCCAATGTTGAGCACACCATAGCTTTTGCCGTTGGGCAGCGTTTCAATCTTGCGAGATTTCACACAGATGCCACCAAGGCCAACCGGATCGTTTTCGCAAGACGGCGGTCGACGTTCCGGTCCCTGAAGCTCCTTGGGTTCTTCAAATACGCCATCCGGCATTTGCTGGACCGGCACGCCGTTAATGTAGGGCACACTGGCTTTGATCTGCACCTTGTCGCCCGGCAAACCAATCAGCCGTTTGATATAATCCTGCCCAGTGACGGGGTGGCGGAACACCACCACATCCCCGCGTTCGGGCTCGCCGCCCCAGAAGCGTTTGTTGTCGCGATCCAGCCAGCCGCAGATATCCTTGGCATCGATGTTCACGCCAAACCGCTGCATTCGGATCGACGGACAAGACGCGTAGGAGTAGCCGTAGGTCATCTTGTTCACAAAAAGGAAGTCGCCGATCAGCAGCGTGTCCTTCATGGATCCTGACGGAATCCAGAATGGCTGAAAGAACAGGGTGCGGAACACGCCCGCAATCAAAAGCGCATAGACAATGGTTTTGATGGTTTCAACGATACCGCTGTCTTGTTTGGCTTTGTCGGCCATGGGTCTGGTCTCTCCGGATTGGGTCGGGGGTTACATGCGGGCGCAGGCGGGGCCTGTCAACCCGGCTTGGATGCAATGGGGCGGGCTTCGATCACCACAAAGGCCTGCGCCCATGGGTGGTCGTCGGTCAAAGTCACGTGGATGATGGCCTCATGGCCTTCTGGTGTCATCTCCTTGAGGCGTTCCGCCGCCCATCCGGTGACATGCATGATCGGCTGGCCGGTGCGCAGATTGCTAACCGCCATGTCCTTCCAACTGATGCCCATGCGAAGGCCCGTGCCCAATGCCTTGGAGCAGGCTTCTTTAGCCGCCCAGCGTTTGGCGTAGGTGCCCGGCGTGTCGAGGCGGCGTTCAGCCTTGGCCTGCTCCACCTCGGTGAACACACGGTTGCGAAAGCGGTCACCAAATCGCTCAAGCGTCCCTGCGATGCGGTCAATATTCGCGAGATCCGTGCCGACGCCCAAAATCATGTCGCGATCTCCAGATCGTACACCATGATGCCCTTGGCGCCTCCTTCGCACATCGCCACCAGCCGCGCGCCCAGCGCCTTGTGATCGGGGTGCTCGGCATAGGTCGCCAGCGTTTCGGCGTCCTTTGCGTCAAACATAAATCCATAAGGATAGTCCGGCGATTTCTGTTCAAAATCTCGATTAGGGCCAGATACGAAGTTGTCACAGCCCTCCAGTTGATCAACCAGATCCGCCAGCTTGCCCATCACCACTTCAAGCGGGGCTTGCACATGCGGGCGCAGGTTGAGCATCACAACGTGTCGGATCATGCGCCGCTGGCCTTCTTAGCTTGCACGCGCAGCACGTTTCTGACGCCTATCCACAGGAAGCACACGTTGCTGAAATAGATCGCGACAACCATAATGGCCGTGATGATCGCCAGTCCCGGCGCGCCAATGCCCGCCACATGAGAGAGCATGTTGACGCCGGTCATCACTGCCAGCCCGCCAATGACCGCCGTAGCCACAATCAGATGCAACACCACAGCAATCACGGTGGCAGGCACACCTAAACGCCAATAGGTCCCGACAGGCAAAGGTGCGCCCGTGTCACGTGCAATGGCCTGTCCTGTTACGAGGGCCCCGACTGCTGGTGACAGCCACGTGTTCATGCCAGGGGGCACGCCAATGCGAAAATAGCTTAACGCAAATCCTGCAATCGCCAGCCCCACAAGTGTCAGCACAAAAGCAACGGCATATCGGCGAGGATTGATCATGCGCGTGCCTCGTCCATGATACGACGCATTTCCTTGATCGCGGGCTCAAGGCCGAGAAAAATCGACTCCCCGATCAGGAAGTGACCGATATTGAGCTCCATGACCTCGGGCAATGCCGCAATCGGGGTCACTGTTTCATACGTCAGGCCGTGACCGGCGTGCACCTCGAGGCCCAGCGAGTGGGCAAAAGTTGCCATCTCCGTGAGGCGGGCCAGTTCAGCGTCGCGTTCATCAAAGCGGCCTTCGGCGTGAAAGTCGCAATAGGCACCGGTGTGCAACTCAATCACTTGCGCCCCGATGCGGTTCGCGGCCTCGATCTGCGCTTGATCTGCGGCGATGAAGATCGACACACGGCAACCGACCTCGCGCAGCGGCGCGATGAAATGCGCCAGCTTGTTTTCTTCGCGTGCGACTTCAAGTCCGCCTTCGGTTGTGCGTTCCTCACGCTTTTCCGGCACGATGCACACCGCGTGCGGTTTGTGACGCAGAGCAATGGCCAGCATTTCGTCAGTCGCCGCCATTTCAAAGTTCAGCGGCACCGTCAGCGCCTCCATGAGACCATCGATATCGGCGTCCTCAATGTGGCGGCGGTCTTCACGCAGGTGGGCCGTAATGCCGTCTGCGCCGGCCTCTTCGGCCAGCTTGGCGGCGCGCACCGGATCAGGATAGGCAGAGCCCCGCGCGTTTCGCACCGTGGCGACGTGGTCGATGTTCACTCCGAGACGCAACATGGCAGTCCTCCTAAGGTCGTTAGGCCGACACTACGGCGCAGCCTGTCGAAGGAAAACCGGTTTTTTCAGGTTTTGGAGCTGTCGTTTTGGGCCTGCTCGACCTGCGTGCGGGCGACCTGTTCTTCGGCCATAGCGCGCACCTGCATGATCTTTTTCTGAAACCGAGCGGAGCGGCGTTTTTGATAGGCTCGGATCACCGGCACGCTCAGGTAGTAGGCCACCGTGCCCGCAACGATTCCCGGAAGGATGCCGCCGATCAGGTAGGGGTAGAAGACTTCGTCATAAAAGATCGTCAGCCCGTGCCAATCCGCAACGTCCTCGTTAAAAATGGCAAAGAAATTATGCCAGAGGTCAGCCCCCGCATCGGCAAACTTGCGACCCAGCGTCTTTGTTTCACCGGCCTCAAATTCAGTCCCCAACAGGAAGTGACCGGTCTTGAGCGACACCACCCCAATCGGAAGATAAGTCAACGGATTGCCAAAGAACGTTGCCAGCAAAGCTGCGAGCAGATTGCCGTTCAGCACCCGCGCCAAAACCGCAGCCACCAGAAAGTGCATGCTATAAAACGGCGTAAAGGTGGTGAAGACGCCCGCCCAGATGCCGCGCGCGATGGTCTCTGGCGTGCCTGGTAGGCGTCGCAACCTGTGTTGAACATACCGCGCCGCCCGGCTCCAACCACCACGCGGATAGAAAAGCTCTCCCAAAGCCTGGAAGAATGGTCTTCTATCGCGCCGTTTGAATACCACCTTGGGTGTCCTTGCGTGTCAGGGTCCGCTAGGCGCGCGCGCCGGTTCGGGGTTGCGATAACGTGAAACCTCGGCAACGTCGTTCTCTGCCTCCAGCGCCAGCATCAACTTGTGCAGATGTTCGGCATCCGCAAGTTCGACGCTGACCAGAAGGCGATAGAAATCCGGCTTGCGATCCACAAATTCAAGGTCAGAGATATTGGCCTTGTTCTCTCCGATCAATGTGCAAATACGTCCCAGTACCCCGGCGTCGTTGCCAATCGTGACCCAGACCTTCACATCAAAGATGGGTTTGTATTTGCCAGAATGCCAATGCAGGTCCAGCCAACGGTCCGGCTGATCCTCATAATTGGACAGGCTGTCGCAATCAATCGAGTGCACCACGACACCCTGACCACGATAGGTGATGCCGACGATGCGTTCACCGGGCAGCGGCTGACAGCATTTCGCGCGTTGAAAGCTCTGATCTGCCGCCAGACCAATCACCGCCCGCTCGCTGGTCACCATTTCGCTCTCGTCCGGAACCAGTTCGGGATAGACCGCCTGCACCACTTCGGTGCCAGCCAGTTCCGCCGAGCCGAGTCGTGCCAGAACCTCGTCCTTGTCCTTCAGGCGGAAGTGTTTGGCTGCCACGCCCAACGCCTTGTCGGTTGGCTTTTTGTTGACCTGCTCAAACGCTGCCACGGCCAACTGTGCACCCAGTTTGACATAGCGTTCGCGGTCCATCTCGCGCAAAGCGCGGCGGATGGCGGTGCGCGCCTTGCCGGTTGTCGCGATATCAAGCCATGTGGCCTGCGGCATCTGGCCCTCGGCGGTGATGATTTCGACCGATTGCCCGTTCTTGATACGAGTCCAAAGCGGCACCCGGCGGTGATCAATCTTGGCGCCCACACAGGCGTGACCGATGCGGGTGTGAATGGCATATGCGAAATCAATCGGCGTCGCGCCACGCGGCAATTTCACAACTTCGCCTTTAGGCGTGAAGCAAAACACCTGATCGGAGTACATCTCAAGCTTCACGGCTTCGAGGAAATCCTCGTGATCTTCTTCCGCATCAAACTGTTCAGAAAGGCCAGAGATCCACTTTACCGGATCCACCGCAAACGGGTTTTCACCGCGCACACCGTCCTTATAGGACCAATGCGCCGCAACACCGGATTCGGCCACATCGTGCATCTGCTGGGTGCGGATTTGCACCTCTACGCGGCGGCCGTTGCGCCCGGACACCGTTGTGTGGATCGAGCGATAGCCGTTGGATTTCGGCTGACTGATATAGTCTTTGAACCGGCCCGGCACTGCGCGCCAGCGCTGGTGGATCACGCCCAAGACACGGTAACAATCCTGTTCGCTCTCAGTGATGATGCGAAATCCATAGATGTCGGATAGGCGCGAAAACCCCTGATCTTTTTCCTGCATCTTGCGCCAGATCGAATAGGGCTTTTTCGCCCGGCCCATGACCCGCGCACCGATGCCAGCGGCGGCTAACTCGGTCTCCATGTCACCGGTGGTGCGCTCAATCACATCGCCGGTTTCTTTCTGCAACGTGATAAAGCGGCGGATGATTGACGCGCGACCTTCAGAATTCAGCACCTTGAAGGCAAGGTCCTCAAGCTCTTCGCGCATCCACTGCATACCCATACGGCCCGCGAGAGGCGCATAGATGTCCATGGTCTCGCGCGCCTTCTGCGACTGCTTGTCGGGGCGCATTGCCTTGATCGTGCGCATGTTGTGCAAACGGTCTGCCAGCTTGACCAAAATCACCCGCAGGTCCTTGGACATGGCCATGAACAGCTTGCGGAAATTTTCTGCCTGTTTGGTCTCGGTCGAGCTCAGCTGCAGATTGGTCAGCTTGGTGACGCCATCCACAAGACCGGCAACTTCCTCGCCAAATTGTTCTGCCACCCCATCAAAAGAGGCTTTGGTGTCCTCGATTGTGTCGTGCAATAGCGCTGTGATGATTGAGGCATCATCCAAATGCTGTTCTGCCAGAATGCGGGCGACATCAATTGGATGGGAAAAATAGGGTTCGCCTGAGTGGCGGAACTGCCCGTCATGCATCGCGCGGCCAAATTCATAAGCCGCGCGGATCAGTGTCTCATTAGTACGGGGGTTATACGCGCGAACGAGCGCGACAAGATCATCTGCCGGAAAAAGCGCGACCTTGTCGTCTGTGTCGGCCATTACACTCCCCTGAAGCCTCGCGGCTTAGCCCTGACCTTGCGCTTCCATCAGCGCGCGCAGCAGCTTTTCTTCGGACATGTCGTCCTCGGCCGGTGTATCGGCTTCGGCTCCCATGAGAAGCGCCATCTTGTCTTCTTCTGGCTCATCGACCTCAATCTGGGTCTGGTTCGCCTCGATCAGACGCTCGCGCAGCTCATCAGCGGTTTGCGTTTCCTCGGCGATTTCACGCAGCGCTACAACGGGGTTTTTGTCGTTGTCGCGGTCCAGTGTGATCGCAGCACCCGCCGACACTTCGCGGGCGCGATGGCTGGCAAGCATTACGAGTTCAAAACGGTTCGGAACCTTGTCGACGCAATCTTCAACGGTTACGCGGGCCATGCGGCACTCCATTCATACGGTCTGATCAGAAGTGGTGTATTTATGCGGGTTTTCGCGCGGTGACAAGCGCGTTTCAAAGGCTTTTTAGCGCCGCAATGTCCTGTTTTGGCAATTGAGCGTGGATTTCCGCCACTGTTTTACCTGTTAGCGGGTGTTTCCACAAAGGCGCGACGTCCATCATCGGGCCAATAACAAAGGCGCGATCTTGCAAACGGGGGTGAGGGAGAATCAGTTGCTCCGGCGTCGCGCGCACTTGCTCTTCCAGCGGCAAGGTTTGCCAGGACCGCTGTGTGGTGGCGTCCGGCAACACCAAATCCCCCATTGCGATCAGGTCAATATCCAGTGTCCGCATGCCCCAACGGGTATCTCTCTTACGGCCAAACTCCGCTTCGATCTCATGAAGCCGACGCAGCAGATCCCGAGGCGCCAGATCGCTGGAAACTTTGGCCGCGGCATTCACGTAATCAGGGCCGGCACCCGCCGGAAAACAAGGTGTTTCGTAGAATCGACTGACCGCAAGGAGAGCGATCCCCGCCCCATTCAACCGCGCAAGCGCGGCGGCCAACGTCTCTTTTGGGTCACCAATGCGTGACGGCAGGTTCCCGCCGAGCGCTAAAAGTATGTTTTTATTCATTTTAGCGCCATCATTCTGGGGACCTATCCTAAATAGCCAGGGGGTGATCTTGATGCTGCCGCAAATATCACTACCCTTATGATGCTGTCACGCTCGTTCATTTTAACACTCACGGGACATTTCACGCGCGACAGGTTCAGAAAGGACATTTTGATGTTTTACAAAGACGAACGGCTTGCGCTGTTCATAGACGGGTCGAATCTTTACGCCGCGGCCAAATCGCTCGGCTTCGACATCGACTACAAGCTGTTGCGTGCCGAGTTCATGCGGCGTGGCAAGTTGCTGCGCGCTTTTTACTATACTGCTTTGCTGGAGAACGACGAGTATTCGCCGATCCGGCCACTGGTAGACTGGCTGCATTACAACGGTTTCACCATGGTCACAAAAGCAGCCAAGGAATACACCGACAGCCAAGGCCGTCGTAAGGTCAAAGGCAACATGGACATCGAGCTGGCGGTCAACGCCATGGAGCTCGCACCACATGTGGACCACATCGTGCTGTTTTCCGGAGATGGGGATTTCCGGCCGCTCGTTGAGAGCCTGCAGCGTCAAGGTGTGCGCGTATCTGTTGTTTCTACAATCCGCAGCCAGCCGCCGATGATTTCCGACGAACTGCGCCGTCAGGCCGACAACTTTATCGAGCTGGACGGCCTGCGCGATGTCATTGGGCGCCCACCGCGCGATCCGATGCCCGAGCGTGATCGCGAAGAAGAATTCGCAGCCAAGTAACTCAGCTTGTCGACGACCTGAAACCGGGGCTGCAACGCCCCGGTTTTTTTGTGCCCGATTGCTACGGTACCCGCTATGCTCCGTTGGCCTTATTGTGCATATCAATCACACGTTCAGGCCATGTGCTTTTGATATAGCCTAGGACATCTAGAATATCCTGATCCGACAGCACGTCACCAAAGCCGGGCATGTCACTCTTGTAGCCCTGCCCCACGACCTGTTCCGTGCCATACTTTGTGATGGCTATCAGAATGTCGTCTGAGTGATGCCAGGTGTGGCCTGACGCGTCATGCGGCGGCGCAGGCATCATGCCGTCTGGCTTCCGCTGCCGCCAGTTGTCCTCACCCTCCAACGCAGCCCCATGACAGGACGCACAGTTTTCCGCATAAATCGGTTCGCCGCGCGCCACACTGGCAGCATCCTGATATGGCAAGCCATTCGCGGCAGCGCCGGACATAAACACCCAAACGCCTGCTACTGCGGCCACCACTGCAACCGCTCCGCCCCACACAAAACGCATGTAATATTCCTTTGTATTGTTGTGTTGGCATCCCGCTAGGGACTTCCAGCGCTGGAAGGTCAAGAAACTCGGCACGCCAGCGGGCTTCAACTTTTTGTGCTCGACCATCTCGGTGTTTGGACAGGCTGGACCACAGCGACGCAAACGCTTACCTGTGAATGCGCGATACGGAGACCATCATGACCAAACCACCGCTTCAGATCCACTTGGCCGCCCCACGCGGGTTTTGCGCCGGAGTCGACCGTGCGATCAAGATCGTCGAAATGGCCCTGACCAAATGGGGGGCGCCGGTCTATGTGCGCCACGAAATCGTGCACAACAAATTTGTCGTGGATGGTCTGCGGGACAAGGGTGCAGTGTTTGTCGAAGATCTCGACGAATGCCCTGATGACCGCCCGGTGATATTTTCTGCGCATGGGGTCGCCAAAGTCGTGCCCGCCGAAGCGGAACGCCGCAATATGATTTATGTCGACGCGACCTGTCCCTTGGTGAGCAAGGTGCATATCGAGGCAGAGCGCCACTCAGAACAAGGCCTTCAGATCATCATGATCGGCCACGCAGGCCACCCCGAAACCATTGGCACCATGGGCCAGTTGCCTGACGGCGAAGTGCTGCTGGTAGAGACCGCTGACGACGTGGCCACCGTGGATGTGCGTGACCCTGACAAACTGGCATTTGTGACGCAGACCACATTGTCAGTGGACGACACCATAGGCATCGTTGCCGCGCTGAACGCGCGCTTTCCCAATATCGTTGGGCCGCACAAAGAAGACATCTGCTACGCCACCACAAACCGGCAAGAGGCGGTCAAGGCCGTAGCGCCGAAGGTAGATGCAATGCTCGTGGTGGGCGCACCAAATTCCTCCAACTCCAAGCGGCTCGTTGAAGTGGGCGCCAACAATGGCTGTGAATACAGCCAATTGGTACAACGCGCCGACGACATAGACTGGCGTGCATTGGAAGGCATCTCGGCACTTGGCATCACGGCCGGGGCCAGCGCGCCCGAAGTTTTGGTAAACGAGGTGATCGACGCCTTCCGAGACCGCTTTGATGTGACAGTCGAAATCGTGGAAACGGCCGTTGAACGGGTGAACTTCAAAGTTCCGCGGGTATTGCGGGACCTGGAAGTATGAGCCGATCGCTCTCCGGTCCACCGTATTTGAGCCCTACCGGACTTGGCGCGACGGGGCGGGCATGAGCGACAAACAAACACTGGACGTCTACGCCAAAGCGGCTGGCACGTATGCCGAGAAATTCTCGCGTATCGATGACATCGATGTGGATCAATTCAGCGACCTAACCGCATTTTTTGACCTTCTGCCCGAGGATGGGCTTGTACTGGACTACGGCTGCGGACCCGGACAATGGGCGGCCAAAATTCGCACGGCCGGATACCGCGTAGAGGCAATGGATGCCTCGCCAGAAATGGCGGATCTTGCAAAGGCGGCGTTTGATCTGGATGTGACAGTTGGCACGTTTGATGCTTTGGACGCGGTTGCACGTTACGACGGTATTTGGGCCAATTTCAGCCTTTTGCACGCGCCGAAGACAGAATTACCTGCGCATCTGGTCCGTGTGAAACAAGCGCTCAAACCTGCGGGCGCATTCCACATTGGAATGAAACTTGGCAACGGCGAAGCGCGCGATCATCTGGGCAGATTTTACAGCTACTACCAGCCGGAAGAGTTGACCAATTTGCTTGAGACCGCCGGTTTCACCGTGACCCGAAAACGTACCGGAAGCGGGGTCGGTTTGGCTGGCACAGACGACACATTTGTCATACTCACCGCGCATGGCTGATTTGTTTGCATATACCGATGGCGCGTGTTCAGGAAATCCCGGTCCGGGCGGCTGGGGCACCTTGATGCAAGCCAAAGACGGTAACACCGTCGTCAAAGAACGCACGCTGAACGGCGGGGCGGCGGAAACCACCAACAACAAGATGGAACTGATGGCGGCGATCATGGCGCTCGAGACGCTTGAGCGCCCCTCGGTGATCACAGTTGTGACCGACAGTTCTTATGTCAAAGACGGGGTGACTGGCTGGATCCACGGCTGGAAACGCAATGGCTGGAAAACCGCTGCAAAGAAGCCGGTCAAAAACGTCGAACTTTGGCAGCGGCTGGATGCGGCACAGGCGCGCCATGATGTGACCTGGGAATGGGTCAAAGGCCACGCCGGTCATCCAGAAAACGAGCGCGCCGATGAATTGGCCCGCGAAGGCATGGCGCCCTTCAAGGCCAAAAAATAAGGCGCGGACCATCGCCGCGCCTTTCACTTTTTTAGATTTCAGACCTGATTAAGCGGCCTTGTTCTCGTTGACGGCCTCGACTTGTTCGCGCGCCTTAAGCTTGGCGAGGAACATCTTGGTCGGCCGCTGGCGACGCGCTTTTTGCGCCATGCGTTGCGCCCAATCCACGGCTGCATGATGGTGCTTGGCCAAGATTTCGTCTTTGAGCAGTTCGGTTTTCAGCGCAAGCGCGGTGTCAAACCCTTCGGCCAGTCGACGGTCCTCGGTCTGGTTTTTGTCAAACTTGTTCCAATACGGCAGCTCCAGCTTGCCATTCACATGATTGGCGCGACCGCGGCGTTGCTTGTTCAGGAAACTGTCCACCGAACGCAGCGCATAATGGTTCAGTTGCGCCACGTCGTAGCCAAACCCCTTGTCGATATGCAGCGCACCTTTGACCTGACGGTGATCCAGTCGTGTGCCATCAGGCGTGACCCAATTGATGTCTGTGGCGTCCGGTTCAATGAACGGACGGTGCACACCCATGCGGTTGAATTTCTTGGTGTTGCGGAACAACGTTTTGAAGAACCGGTGCGGATGCATGTCTGCCGTTGGCACCTCAGGTTCTGCCAAGGTGAACTGCTGTGGCACTGGCACATCAGAGATCGCCTCAATGCCCGCGCTGCCGAAAACGCGCCACACAAGAGAGATCGCGTCCGCGTCGGGGTGCTCATTGATCAGCGCCTGGAACGTGCCATCGCCGACGCCGATTTGTAGGTACTCGTCGACATCCACGACCAGAATATAGTCGGCATCCTGAACACAGGGTTCATGCTGCGCCCACATCAACGCGCTTTTGTGCGGGCCACGTTTCATCACACGATTGAACCGGTGATGCAGCTGTCCTAGCCGATTGAGATTGCGCAGGATCAAATCAGTTTGATCGCTGCAATCGTTGGTGAAAACGACGATGTCGGTCGCGCCCAGCGCTTTGTAATGCGCCACCCAGTCGAGAATATAAGCACCCTCGTCCTTCATGGTGGTGACAACCGTCACTTTTGGGGCAGCGGACTCGCTGCCAAATCCGAAGAAAGCCACTGTTTTTGCCTCATGCTCATGGGCAGCTCTTTTCGGCCACCCTTTGTTATGAGTACAGGGTAGCAAGCCGTCAGGGGCGACGTCTACATTTTTAATTGAATCAAGGGTTTTCGCGGCAGAAACGCCACAGCGGGTCTAGCGGCGGAAATGTGTGGGCACGATAACGAGCGCCCCGACAGCGGACACAATTGCGTTCATTCCGGGACTGCCAAAGCCGATATGGAACATGCGCGACACCATAAAAAACAGAAACGCGCCACCCACACAGATGATGATCGACGGGATATAGCCGTTGTGGGTGAAGCCCGATCTCTCAGACGCGTATCCGATGATACCGGCGATGATGACCGTGCCGAAAAAGGCAAAGAACATAGTGCGCTCCTTAAAGGGTTTGGCCGGCACTCAAAGGAAAGCCCCGCAAAAATGTCTCTGCATCCTGCGCGCCTTTGCCCGCACGTTGCAAGCGCAGAAGCTGCACCGACCCACTCGCGCACGCCACGGTAAGCGCATCATCCAACAGCGTGCCTGGTTCACCCTGCCCCGCGCCGATCCGCGACGCCAAAAGTTTCACCCGCTGGCCGTCAATCTCGGTCCATGCACCTGGAAACGGGGACAAGCCGCGGATTTTGCGGTCAACCTCTCCGGCCGTCGCGGTCCAGTCAATTTTCGCCTCAGATTTGGCGATCTTCTCGGCGTAAGTAACACCCTCGCTAGGCTGAGGCTCTGGTTTCAGCGCCGACAGGTTTGCCAGCGCATCAGCGATGGCGCCCGAGCCAAGTTGCGACAGGCGGTCGTGTAGCTCGGCGGTGGTTTCAGTGGCGCCAATCGCAATCTCACGCCGCAACAGCACGTCGCCGGTATCAAGGCCCGCATCCATTTGCATGATGCAAACGCCGGTCTCCGCATCGCCCGCCATGATCGCGCGGTGGATCGGCGCCGCCCCGCGCCACCGGGGCAAAAGACTGGCATGAATGTTCAAACACCCATGTTTTGGCGCATCAAGAATCGCCTGTGGCAGGATAAGGCCATACGCCACCACGACCCCGATATCGGCTTTGAGCGCCGCGAACTCGGCCTGCGCCTCTTCATTGCGCAACGACACAGGATGGCGCACCTCAAGACCCAAATCCTCGGCACGCGCATGCACCGGCGTCGGGCGGTCTTTCTTGCCGCGACCTGCAGGGCGCGGCGGCTGGCAATAGACGGCGGCGATCTCGTGACCCGCCGCAATGAGAGCATCCAGAACCGGCACCGAAAAATCGGGAGTACCCATGAAAACAATACGCATCTGCTTCTCCTGTGCGCGGCGCTTCAGCGCTGCTTGCGGGCCTTTTTGATCAACATATCCCGCTTGGTCTTGCTAAGGTGGTCGAAATACATCTTGCCGTTGATGTGGTCGATCTGATGTTGAACCGATGTCGCCCACAGACCGACAAAATCCTTCTCAACGGTTGCGCCGTGTTCGTCCAAATAGCGCACGGTCACCGCGCGCGGACGTTTGATTTTGGCCGACACGCCCACAAGGTTTGGACTCGCTTCTTCGTGCTCGCGCGGCTGCACCGACGCGTGCAGGATTTCCGGATTGGCCATCCGGATCGCTTCGGTGCCGTCTTCGGTCGCATCCACCACAATCACGCGCAGCATCACGCCGATCTGGTTTGCCCCCATGCCAACACCGGGCATCGCATACATCGTCTCGATCAAATCGTCCCAGACCTGACGCACCTCTTCGGTAATCCCGCTCACTGGTGCAGCGGCGGTGCGCAGGCGTTTGTCAGGCCAAGGTATACAGGAACGAACAGTCATTTGGGGTCATATCCTTCTATCAGCGCGGTCCGGGTGGCGGTGTCGAGGTGATCCAGCGTGACAACGCCGTCCAAATGATCCATTTCGTGCTGGATACAACGGGCCGCAAAACCGTCAAAGTCGGCGCTGTGCGAGGCACCAGCTTCATCGCGCCATGTTACGGAAACCTCGCGTGGCCGCGTCACTGGCACCATCAGGTCAGGGATAGACAGGCAGCCCTCTTCCATCACGACAGTTTCGACGCTTCGGGCGGTGATCGCCGGATCGGCAAAGACCATCGGAGTCCGCGCGCCCTCTTTCCACGTGACATCCATCACGAAAACGCGGCGCATATCGCCGATTTGCGGACCGGCAAGCCCACGGCCCGGAGCCGCATACATTGTTTCAAACATCTCATCGGTCAGCGTTCGAATATCCGCGTCGCCGACCGGGGCGCAAATTTGCGACAAGCGCGCATCAGGCCAGAGAACAATCGGCAGAACGCTCATCCCCGCGCCAGCTCACGCTTCATCTTCTGGCTCTTGCGGGTCATCATCTGACGCTTCATCGGGCCGAGATAATCAATGAACAGCTTGCCGTTCAGGTGGTCGATCTCGTGCTGCACGCAGGTCGCCCACAACCCGTCAAAGTCTTTTTCCTGCGGGTTGCCGTCCATGTCGATCCAGCCCACGCGAACCGCTTCGGGGCGGGTGACGTCGGCAAATTGCTCGGGGATCGACAGACAGCCTTCTTCATAGACGTTGGTTTCGTCAGAACTGCCCAAAACCTCTGGATTGAACATCACCATAGGCTCCGGTTCGCCCTCTTTGACGCAGTCCATCACGATCAACCGATCCAGCACGCCAACCTGCGGCGCCGCAAGGCCGATGCCGGGCGCATCATACATGGTTTCCAGCATGTCATTGGCCAGAGTGCGCAATTCATCGCTTAGGTCGGCGACCGGCGCACAGACCTTTTTCAGACGGGGATCAGGGTGGATCAGGATCGAACGTTTCATGGCTTTCATCTAGGACACGCAGCACGATTGCGCAACGGGGTTGCGCATGCCCGCCAATGAGGTAGCGTCATGCCGTTCAATCCAACAAAGGACCCACCTAAATGAGCTTTGACGAGATCATCGACCGCTTTGGCACCCACTCCGTGAAATGGGACATGATGGAATCGATTTACGGCGTACCTGCCAAAGACGGCATTGCCATGTGGGTGGCCGATATGGATTTCCGCCCGCCTAAATGTGTGTCGGATGCTCTGGTCAAGATGAACGACATGGGCGTTTACGGCTACTACGGTGACGACGCGGCCTATCGCGACGCGATCCGCTGGTGGATGAAGGAACGTCACAACTGGACCGTTGAACGTGACGAGATTTTCACCACCCATGGTCTGGTGAATGGCACCGCAATGTGTGTCGACGCCTTCACCAAGCCCGAAGACGGCATTGTGCTGATGACACCGGTCTATCACGCCTTTGCCAAGGTCATCAAAGCGGCGGGTCGAGAGGTTGTCGAATGCCAGCTCGCGCTGAACGACGGCCGTTACGAGATGGATTTTGACGCCTGGGAAACGCAAATGAAGGGGCATGAAACAATGCTCATTCTTTGCTCGCCCCACAATCCGGGCGGACGCGTCTGGACACGTGACGAATTGCAAGGCGTTGCGGATTTCTGCAAACGCCATAACCTCATTCTGGTGAGCGATGAGATCCACCACGATTTGGTTTTTGCCGGCAACACGCATATCCCAATGGCCAATGTGGACAGCTCGATCGCCGATCGTTTGGTGATGATGACGGCCACCACCAAGACCTTCAATATCGCTGGCAGCCACTCCGGCAATGTGATCATTGCGGACCCTGCCCTGCGCGCAAAATTCGGCGCGCGCATGGCAGCACTTGGTCTGTCGGCCAACAGTTTTGGTCTCTTCATGGCCGAGGCCGCTTATTCGCCCGAGGGTGCTGCGTGGGTCGATGACCTGGTGGTCTATCTGGATGGAAACCGCAAAATCCTGGACACAGCGATTGCCGACATTCCGGGGCTGGCGTCGATGGAGTTGGAAGCGACGTATCTCAGCTGGGTCGATTTCTCCGGCACCGGTATGGGGCGCGAAGAGTTCACGCGCCGTGTGGAGAAAGACGCACGCATCGCGGTGAACCACGGCCCGACCTTTGGCACGGGCGGCGAAAACTACCTGCGTTTCAATATCGCCACCCCGCGCGCGCGGGTGCAGGAAGCCTGTGAGCGACTGGCCGAAGCCTTTTCGGATTTGCAGTGATTAAGTTTAACGCACCAGCGCCTGAACCGAGGGGAGGAAGCAAAGCGCCCTCCCCGTTGGGTCGGTTCGGGCGCTAGCCACAGCTTTGCTTTGGCTGTGGGGGAGAAGGTTCTGATGCGCCTCTGATAAAGCTGTCGGCTTTACGGGACTTAGAAGCCAGTAATCCTCACAAGGGAGTATGTTCAAAACCCTTCTAAAGAGCCTTACTAAGTGCGACATACTATTACGAGATATCAATTGGTTACATGGAATCAAAATCGTGCAACGAACGTCAAACTCTGCAGTCAAAATCGACGAATATCTCAAACCAAGCGCTCGATTTTGGGACCAACTCGAGATCAATTGCGATGCTGGGTGCTGTGGTCTTGAGGCTTTCTCGTTTAAGCAAAAAGACATCAAATGCGTCGCTTCGAGACTTGGCGAAGCCGAAGTGCTTTCACAGTTGACTGAGTTGCGGGATCAAATTTCAAAACATACTGCGAACACGATATATAGCCACCGCCTGAATTATTGGGATAAGAAGCAAGGCTTCATTGCGTTACTAGGCCAAATAATCGAGAATTTTCCGAACGGAGGAACCCCCGATTGAGTGAATAGAGCGTGGTAGTTCAGGGCTCAAAACTGCCATTCCTCCAGAACGCCAGCCATCCTGAAACCTCACCAATGATCTGCGGTCAGCCACAGCCCAACCCTCAGCCCTCTTTCCCCAACAACGCCACCGGCGCTTGGCTCACCCGTTCAAAATCCACCGGCGCTTGGTCCGTCGCCAGCGTGTGGCGTTTGAAGTCGTAGCGCATTTCGTCCGCTTCCTCTGAAGAGGCAACGATCAGGCATTGGTACAAGTGATTGCCGCCGTCAAAGACATCGACCAGACCGCGCAGATGCGGGGCGTCTTGGATATCCAGTGTAAAGCCGTCGTCTTCGAATTTGATAACACGAAAGCTCCGGCCGTTCGCCTCCACCCGCAGGCGATGGCGTTGCTTCAATGCTTTCTTGCGGGCGGCATCCAAGCCAGCCTGCACGTCAGGGGGCAAAAAGGTGCTCATGTCATCTCCTCCGCGGTTGCCATCAAAATCGGTGTCCAGCCTACCGGGGTCAAGCCAAGTTTTTGTAAACACACTGTCTCTGGCAAAATGCCGCGGATCCGCCGCAAACTGTGCACTGGCGCGCAGAGGCTTTGCGGCGACAGCGGTTTCACCACGGCCGCACGACGTTTACCTAGAACGTCAACACCGCGCAGAGGAGACGAAGATGGGCCTTTTGGTAGACGGAAAATGGGTGGATCAGTGGTATGATACCAAATCTTCGGGCGGCAAATTTGTGCGCTCGGCCAGCCAGTTCCGCAACTGGATCACCGCAGACGGATCCGCTGGCCCCAGCGGCATCGACGGGTTTCAGGCTGAGAGCGGGCGGTACCACCTTTATGTCTCCTACGCCTGCCCTTGGGCGCACCGCACGCTGATTTTCCGCGCATTGAAGGGGCTGACGGATCACATCACCGTCTCGGCCGTGCATCCGGATATGCTGGATCAAGGCTGGACGTTTGAAACGGACGACAAGGGCGCCACCGGCGACACGCTTTACGGCCTCAGCCACGCCCACAACATCTATACCAAAGCCGACCCGACCTATTCCGGTCGCGTGACGGTGCCGATCCTCTGGGACAAGCAGCGCGAGACCATCGTAAGCAACGAAAGCGCAGAAATCATCCGCATGTTAAACAGCGCCTTTGACGGCATCACCGGCAACACGGATGACTACTGGCCGGAGGCACAACGCGACGCCATTGAGGAGGTCAACGCGCGGATTTACGACACGCTGAACAATGGTGTCTACAAATCCGGTTTTGCCACCACGCAGGAAGCCTATGACGCCGCCGTACATCCGCTGTTTGACACGCTGGACTGGTTGGAAGCACGGCTTTCAGAGCACCGCTACCTGATGGGCGACACGCTGACCGAGGCGGACTGGCGCCTGTTTACGACGCTGATCCGCTTTGATCCGGTTTATCACCTGCATTTCAAATGCAACCGCAACAGACTGGTCGATTTCCCCAATCTCTGGGGCTACACGCGGGAGCTTTATCAGATGGCCGGCGTGCGCGAGACGGTGAACTTTGACCACATCGTGCGCCACTATCACTACAGCCACGAAAGCATAAACCCGCACCGCATTGTGCCATTCAATCCGGTGATCGACTACGACGCGCCACACGGGCGCGCCTGAGTTTTTTGCGATCAAAGATCAGATGGCCAGACCAGACACCTGCTTGCGGCCGTCGCCGGTATTGGCCAGGTGGCCGACCAGCGCAGCAAGGTCTTCAGGTGGGGTGGATTTGGACAGCAGCCCACCCATGTTGACGCAAAACCTAAACAGCGACCCGTCCAGCAGTGACGGCTTGTCAGCCACGAACACCACCTGTGCTTCCGGCTGACGCACGCAGGCATAATCCGTCAGTGCAAATGCATTGTCTTCTGTGTCCCCTTCCAGATCCAGAACCACAACGCGATAAGAACAGGTGCGTAACTGCATTGCTGCATCGTCGTTTGTCTTCACCACATCGACCCGCATACCCGCGTCATTGATGTGGTGGCCCCACAGTTTGGCAAGATTTGTCTTGCCGACTATAAGTGTGCCCATATCTATCCCCCCTAGGATTTTGACATTTGGCGGTCATTGCTTGCGCCGCCGTATCCCCAAAGACTCTAGGTCCGCGCCAGCAATTCCAACTTTAATTTTCCGTAAACGGCAATTTCTTGCCAATACGGGTGGATATCGCATATTCGCGGGTAGCAAGAGCAAAGAGTCGGTAAAATGCGAATGATTTCAACGTCCGAAACACGCACTCCGCGCGACCATGGCGGTGGCATCGACGCAGCGGTGGCCCGTTGGGGCGGCACCCGTGATGGATGGTTGGATCTGTCCACCGGCATCAATCCTGTGCCCTATCCACTGCCGGACCTATACGCCGCTGATTGGGCAGATTTGCCAGACAAGGCCGCGCAAAATGCCCTCATCGACGCGGCGCGGGACTTCTGGAACGTTCCGCCGGGCGCCGCGATACTGGCCGCACCCGGTGCGTCAGCCTTGATCGCACGCATTCCCGCTTTGGCATCACCTGCGCGTGTGGATATTCCGACGCCGACCTACAACGAACACGCCGCCGCCTTTGTGGCGCAGGGATGGGATGTCTCGACCGACGATCCTGCCGCCCGCGTTTTGGTGCACCCCAACAACCCGACCGGACGGCTTTGGACCGAAAACGATCTGACTGCGCCAATGACTGTGATCGACGAAAGTTTTTGCGACGTCACACCCGACGCCACTCTGGTGAAAGAAACCGATCAGACCGGCCGCATTGTGCTCAAGAGTTTTGGCAAATTCTGGGGGCTTGCCGGCGCACGGCTGGGGTTTGCAATCGGAGACCCTGCCTTAATCGCGCGGCTTGCGGATTTCACCGGCCCTTGGGCGGTCTCCGGCCCCGCGCTGCGCATTGGCGCGGCTGCCTTGCGCGATCACGGCTGGGCGGATGCGACACGAACGCGATTGATCGCGGACGCCTCCCGACTTGACGCCCTGATGACCCTAAAAGGCGCCAAAATCGTGGGCGGCACCACGCTGTTCCGGCTTTATGTAGTCAACGACGCCGCCGCGTGGCAGGACCGTCTTGCCAAGCAACACGTCTGGTCCCGCATCTTTCCCTATTCAAAAACCTACCTGCGTCTGGGCCTGCCCGCGCCGGACCGCTGGGCGCAGCTGGAGGCGGCGTTATGAGCCACGCCGCAGTTCTTTTTCTTGCGATGCTACTGGACGCAGCAATGGGAGAGCCGCGTTGGATGTGGGACCGCATGCCCCACCCCGCTGTCCTGATCGGCCGCGTGATTGGCAAAGCTGACGAACGCTTGAACACGGGCGAGAGCCGCTTTGCCAAAGGCGTTGTCCTGTGTTTTGCCTTGGTTGTCGGGGCATGGCTTTTGGGGTCTGTCTTGGCGGCGATTGGCTGGCTGCCGGAATTGCTTTTGGCGGCAATCCTGCTGGCGCAACGGTCACTGGTGCAACATGTGCAGGCCGTTGGCGACGCGTTGCGGGTGTCTTTGGGCGACGGCAAACGCGCGGTGGCGATGATCGTCAGCCGCGACACCGCGGCGATGGACCAAAGCGATGTGGCGCGGTCCGCCATCGAAAGCGCGGCTGAGAACCTGAGCGACGGTGTCATTGCGCCCGCTTTCTGGTTCCTGATCGCCGGGCTGCCCGGCCTGCTGATCTACAAGGCCATCAACACCGCCGATAGCATGATCGGCTATCGCACCGAGCGATATGAACAGTTTGGCAAAGCCGCGGCCAAACTTGACGATCTGCTGAACTGGATCCCTGCCCGCCTGACCGCTGTATTGATCGCCGTGACCTATCGCACCATGGGCGACTGGGGCGCGATCCGCGCGGATGCAGCACTGCACCGCTCGCCTAACGCGGGCTGGCCCGAGGCCGCCATGGCGCGGGCCTTGGGCATCGCCGTGTCCGGCCCGCGTACCTATGACGGCGAATTGCGCGATTTCCCCTTTGTGAACGCAGATGGTCGTCGCACAGTCACGCCTGACGACATCGACACCGCCTGTTCCGCGCTGTGGCGCACATGGGGGCTGGCTGTCGGCACTGTTCTATTTTTTGCAGTGGTCTAATTCATTGCCCTACGCCGCCCCTCTGCTTAGGGTCGACGCAACAGATTAAGAGGTTTTTTTATGCGTTTGACACTCGCCATTTCCACCCTGCTTCTCAGCGCCGGCCTTGCGGCCGCCAAAGTGCCCTGCGGCGGCTCCTTTAACGGCTTTATCAATGGCTTGAAAAAAGAAGCTGTTTCCAAAGGTCACTCCAAATCTACGGTGGACAAGTTTTTCGCCTCCGCCCGTCAGGATCCGGCAACGATCAAGGCAGACCGCAGTCAGGGCGTGTTTCAAATGCCGTTTCTGGATTTCTCGCAACGTCTGATCAGCCAGAACCGTATCGACAACGGCCGCAAAAAATCCAAGCAATACAACACCATCTTCAACCGCATCGAACAGCAATATGGCGTGTCGCGCGGCGTGCTTTTGGCGTTTTGGGCCTTTGAAACCGACTACGGCGCGTTCCAGGGCAACTTCAACACGCTGAATTCCTTGGTGACGCTGTCGCACGATTGCCGCCGCCCCGAATTGTTCCGCCCGCAAGTTTTTGCGGCACTGGAACTTTATGAACGCGGCGATTTCAGCCCAACCAAAACCACTGGTGCGTGGGCGGGTGAAATCGGCATGGTGCAAATGCTGCCTGCCGACATCATCGAAAACGGTGTGGACGGCGATGGCGACGGCAAGGTGACGCTCAAAACGTCAGCCCCTGATGCGCTGATGTCCGGCGGCAAAATGCTGTCTCATCTGGGCTGGCGCAAGGGCGAGCCTTGGCTGCAGGAGGTCTCAGTGCCATCCAACCTTGATTGGTCAAAATCCGGTCTGGATCACACTATGAACGCCCGCGATTGGGCCAAGATGGGCGTAAAACCACGTTCGGGGAAATTGGCCAACTTGCCCGCCTCGCTGCTTTTGCCGCAAGGCCGCAAAGGCCCGGCATTTTTGGCTTACCCGAATTTCCACGTCTATTTTGAATGGAACAAGAGCTTTGTCTATGTGACCACCGCCGCCTATTTCGGCACCCGCCTTGAGGGCGCGCCACGCTATGATGCAGGCAACGCCGATCCGGGTCTGTCTGGTGGCCAGATGAAAGCGCTGCAAAAGAAGCTCAAAGCACGTGGGCATGACGTCGGCAAGGTTGACGGCATTCTGGGCAAACTGACCCGCCGCGCTGTGCAAGCCGAGCAAAAACGCCTTGGCCTTCCCGCCGATGCGTGGCCAACAGCGGCGTTGCTAAACAAGCTCTAAAAACTACGGGCGGATGGGAAATCGCATCCCATCCGCCGTCTGCAGCACCAAGCGATCGCCGTTGGTAACGAACCTATCGCAACGCTCGACGCCGGTGACAAAGGTCACACAGACCCGCGAGTTGTCGGCCACTTCCCAATGCCCGTACCACGTGCCACCGCCGCCGTAGATGTACTGATACTCGCCGTTGCTGTCATAGACGGACCGCCCATCGTCATAAAACGTCAGCGTTTGCCCCGATAGGCGCGCTTCAAGCGTCTCCGCGTCAAAGGCCTCATCGCCGGAGTGCGACTTCCAGTCCTGCGCAAAGGCAGGCGCGGCAACGAGGGTGAGAACAGCAACAAATACGCGCATAAATATCTCCTGTTTGAGATAACCTTATGCGGGGTTTAGCTCGCGCGGGTGTCACGTTGCGGTGAACCGGTTAGGCCACCAGAGTTTCCGCCGCCTTCAAATCAACGCTCACCAATTGGCTGACGCCCTGCTCGGCCATGGTCACGCCGAACAAGCGATCCATTCGCGCCATTGTCACCGCGTGGTGGGTGATGATCAAAAAGCGCGTGTTGGTGCGACGGCACATTTCGTCCAGCAAATCACAGAACCGCGTGACGTTGGCATCATCCAGCGGCGCGTCGACCTCGTCCAGCACACAAATCGGCGCCGGATTGGCTAGGAACACCGCAAAGATCAACGCCATCGCGGTCAGGGTCTGTTCCCCGCCCGACAACAGCGACAGTGTGCTGAGTTTCTTGCCCGGTGGCTGACACATGATCTCCAGCCCAGCCTCAAGCGGGTCGTCACTTTCAACCAACACCAAATTCGCCTCACCACCACCAAACAGGTGACGGAACAAGAGACCAAAGTTGCTGTTCACTTGCTCGAAGGCCGTCAGCAAACGCTCGCGACCTTCTTTGTTCAGGCTGGCAATGCCGTTGCGCAGGGTGGCAATCGCCTCTTCCAGATCGGTTTTCTCGCCAGTCAAAGTGTCGAATTCTTCCTGCACTTCCTTGGCGTCTTCTTCGGCCCGCAAATTCACCGCGCCCAGCGCGTCCCGCTGCCGCTTCAGGCGGTTCACATCCGCCTCGACTTGCGCTGCATCCGGCATATTGTCCGGATCTACGTCCAGCCGCTCCAACAACTGCGCAGGCGAGACTTCCTGATCTTCCATGATGCGTTCAGCCGCATACGCCACGGTTTCACGCGCCGCATCGGCCCGTGCTTCGGACCGCGCCCGCGCTTCACGGGCCTCGCCAGCCAATCGCTCAGCCTCACGCGACGCATGTTCCGCCTCACGCGATGCCGTCTCCGCCTCTGCCAGCACATCAGCAGCACCGCGACGGCGTTCTTCAGCCTGATCAATTGCGTCCGTCAGCTCTTCGCGTTTGGCGGCGATTTCTTCGGGCGCCGCGCCAGCATCAAGAAGCTCCTCTTCTGAGGCTTCCTTGCGCTCGGCCAGCTCACTCATCCGCTTTTCGGCGGTTTCCAAACGGTGACGCCAGCCGCTGATTTCTTTGGTGACTTCTTGTGACCGCTTCAGACGCGCCTCACCTTCGCGGCGCAATTCATCGTGCGAAGACCGGCGCGACATCATCATGATCCGCGCGGCTTCGACCGTCATCTTGATGTCTTCGACGTCCGCCCGCGCCGCATCGAGATCGCCAAGGTCGGCCAACGCGCGCTCGGCTTCCTGCAATTGCGACCGCGCGGCCATGGCTTCCTCTTCGTGACGGGTCACAGCAAGGCCCAATGATTCAAGCCTGCCTTCCGCCAGATTGCGATCCGCCTCAGCCCGGCTTAGCGCACGGTTGGCATCCGCCACCGCGCGATCTGCTGCCCGCCGCGCCTCACGTGCGGCCTGATCGATCTGCGCCAATTCTTGCAAACGTGACTGCAGCGTTTCATGCGCCTGCACAGCACCATCCGCCCGCGCCGTCGCAACCGCCATTGTCTGCTTTAACTCTTCCAGACGGTTGAGCTGTTGCAGTCGCAATGCCGCCGCGCTTGGCGCATCTTCAGCCCAGGCACGAAAGCCGTCCCACCGCCACAAATCCCCTTCCAGCGACACCAGCCGCTGACCGGGTTTCAACATCGGCTGAAGGCTCAGCGCATCCTCTGTCGACACCAAACCAATCTGGCTCATGCGACGCTCCAGAACATCGGGAACCGAGACATGTTCCACAAGCGATGTTACGCCCGCTGGAAGCGGTTGCACGTCGTGATATTGCGGCAGCACATACCAACCCGACGGCCCGTCTTCTTCGACCTCAGGCGCGCGCAGATCATCTGCCATC
This sequence comes from Shimia sp. Alg240-R146, assembly GCF_947331465.1. Taxonomy (GTDB): domain Bacteria; phylum Pseudomonadota; class Alphaproteobacteria; order Rhodobacterales; family Rhodobacteraceae; genus Shimia. The sequence goes on from NZ_CAMZOK010000003.1 coordinate 535,470, forward strand.
GCCGCGCCCAGCGCTTTTTCAAAGCCCTGCTGCACTTGCAGGCGGTCAAGAATTTGGCCGCCTTCGGCTGTGTCGCGCTCGACCAATTTGGCCAAAGCGGTGGTTTCGGCGCGCAGCGCGTTCAACTCGCCTTCGGCCTCGGAGCGTTCCGCGCGGGCATCAGCCTCGCGGGACTGTGTTTCCGCGCGGTCTTCTTCGACTTCTGCAAGGCGCTCCTCAGCATCCTGCGCCGCCTCGATCGCCTCGCCCTCGGCCTCGCCAGCACTCTCAAGCTGGGCCGCCGCGCGCTCCAAAGCTTCCTTGGATTCGCTCACAGCTGCGCGGGCCTTCGCGGCTTCAATCTCGTTCTTTGACTGGGTTTTCTGGGTGTCCTCAAGCAAGCGATGCGCCGACTGATGCCGCGCGGCCAGACGCGCCACATCCTCGGTCAGCTGCGCCAACTCACTTTCGCGCTCTTGCAGCACCGACGCCGCCTCGCGGGCCTCGTCTTGCGCCTCCTCAAGCCGCTCTGCCTGCCCCTCGCCGGCTTTGGCGAGCTCTTTTTGCTCCCATTCCAACCGTTCGATGGTGTCCACAGCGTCGCGGTTCAACCCACCTTCGCGCTCCATGTCACGGCCCAGTTGCAAGATGCGGTTCTTCAACGTTTCGATGATCTGAAGCGCATGCGCCTCCTGATCGTTCAGACTGTCACGCTGCACCTGAAGGCGCTGCAACACAGCCGCAGCTATCGCTTCTTCTTCGCGCAGTGGTGGCAAGGCGTCGTCGCGAACCTGTCGCTCTTTCGCCGCCACACGGCTTAGCCCTTCGGCCTGCGCGGCTTGCGTGGTGCGGGTTTTCAGCTCGTCATCTGCCGCCGCGCGGGCGTCGTCTGCTTCACGCCAACGGCGGTATAACAACAGACCCTCGGATTGGCGCAACTCGTCGCCAATGGCACGATAGCGCGCCGCCTGTCGCGCTTGGCGCGCAAGCTGGCCAAGCTGATTGGCCAATTGTTCAATGACATCGTCAACGCGGGCCAGATTGGTTTCGGCCCCTCTAAGCTTCAGCTCTGCCTCATGGCGGCGCTGATAAAGCCCGGAAATGCCTGCGGCCTCTTCCAAAATCCGCCGCCGTGCCTTGGGTTTGGAGTTGATCAGCTCCGCAATCTGCCCCTGCCGCACAAGCGCAGGTGAATGCGCACCTGTTGAGGCGTCAGCAAACAACATCTGGACATCGCGGGCCCGTACATCTTTGGCGTTTACCTTGTAGGCGGAGCCAACATCGCGCGTGATGCGGCGGTTGATTTCCAATGCGTCATCATCATTGAACCCCGCCGGTGCAAGTCGTTCCGAGTTGTCGATCTGCAAGGCGACTTCGGCAAAATTACGCGCCGGACGGGTGGCGGCACCGGCAAAGATCACATCTTCCATCCCACCGCCGCGCATCGCCTTGGGGCGGTTCTCGCCCATCACCCAGCGCAGCGCCTCAAGCAGGTTCGACTTGCCACAGCCATTCGGACCAACCACGCCGGTCAGACCATCCGCGATGATCAGATCGGTTGGATCGACGAAGCTTTTGAAGCCGGTCAGTCTGAGTTTGGAGAAGCGCAAAGTGGCGGTGATCCTTTGTTCGGTTCAGTGGACATTGGGCCTGCGCGTGTGATTCCCGCAGATTTCCAAGTCTGCAAAGCGCCATGTGTTTGAGTCAACGCCTAACCACAGCATCTGGCCAAAGACTGCCAGTTATCCACAAGATATTGCATTCCGTTGTGTTGCATCCTTGCGGCAGAACGCCGTTTGCGCCGTCAACTATGTCGGAAACGGCCTTGACCCCTAGCGCAAAAAACCGCCAAACAGGGCGTGTACGGTATTTCGGCGCGACTTGCGCTGAATCGGGAATGAGGAAGGAGCCCTGCTCTGTGCCTCAGCCGCCCCCGCGACTGTGAGTGGCGAGCGCGCGTTCAAACCACTGGAGAGTCTCTCCGGGAAGGGAATGCACCGCGTCGACCCACGAGCCAGGAGACCGGCCGTGCAGACAGTGAAACCCCATTTCGCCCGTCGGGTGTGACGGGAAAGGAGAAAAGAACATGACGACCAAAACCGCGACTTTCGCCGTAACCGGTTCCAACACGCTTGCATTTGCCTTCACTCTGATTGTGGGCTTGGGCCTTCTGACCGTATCCGGTATGGCGCAAGCCACCGTTTTGCATGACGCGGCACACGACCAGCGTCACGCCATGGCATTCCCCTGCCACTAAGCGCACGCCTGTAAAACAATGACCAAAAATTTGTTGTCCAGCGCTGTGTTCGCTGGCCTGATAGCGGGGCTGATTGCAGCCCTGCTTCAGTTCGTTTTTGTCATCCCGCTTTTGCTGGAAGGTGAACTTTACGAATCCGGCTCCCGGCTGCATTTCCATGCGGATGGTACCCCTCAATCTGACCGTGGCGCGCCCGGACTGGGTGGTGAATGGGGTCGTCATCTGGTTACGATCGGCTTCAACCTCGTGACGTACACCGGCTATGGCCTGTTGATGGTGGCGGCAATGGGACTGGCACGCGACCACCGTGGCACCGCGATCACGGCGCAGAACGGCATCATCTGGGGTTTGGCCGGGTTTATCGCGGTACAACTGGCCCCTGCCGTTGGCCTGCCACCTGAATTGCCCGGTACACCGGCTGCTGAGTTGGCCCCGCGTCAGGTTTGGTGGATCGGCACCATCCTTGCCACCATGGTTGGCCTTGCGCTGATCGCTTTTGGGCGCGGCATGGTGATGCATCTTTTGGGTCTGATCGTGATCCTAGCACCCCAGCTGATCGGTGCGCCGCATCTGGACACCTTCTGGGGCGTCGCCCCACCCGAGTTGTCGGCGGAGTTTGTCACCCAGAGCCTTGGCTTTGCCGCCGTTGGTTGGGTTACACTTGGCTATTTCTGCGCCTTCTTCATGGCGCAAGGCGAAGACAGCTAAACATTTGGCGGGAGGGGCTGTGCCTCTCTTGCCCCAAGGCATTCTCAGAACAAAAAGCCTAAAGCGCCGGAATGCGGCCTTTGAGGCAAAACCGCAGACGGCCCGCCGGGCGCGCGTCGGTGATCTCGCCTGCCTCAGCCTGAACAAAGAGCTTGGCCATGGCCAAAGTGTCGGCGAGATCCGTTTCGGGAACGATGCCTGCAAACAGGTAGGCCGCCTTTTCAGGCGCGCGCAGCGCCAATGCCAGAGGCTCGGAGCAGACGTTTAAGCAGCTAACCGATCTGATATCCAACGCCCACAAGTCCGGATCCGCACAGGCAGCCTCTCGCAAGGCGGCGGCGAAGGTCGCGCCGTTGGGCTGCTCATTTTCGGCGCAGCAGGTGTCACAAACAAAAAGCGTATGCGTCATCGGGTGGTCATTCCAAAAGCTGAGGCTGGACAGCAGCCGAGCGATGCCACAGATTGGCGCGCGAAACCAGAGGGGGAAAGATGATGAGCGACATTCGCGTTGTACCGGGGAATCCTCGGGAGCCACAAGCCACCCGTCTGTTGCAAGCAAGTCATGCGCTCATGCAGTCTCTGTTTTCCTCGGAAGACAACCATTTTCTGTCAATTGACGAGCTGTGCGTCGAGTCCGTCCGCTTCTTTGTCGCCAAAGACGGGGACACCACGTTGGGGTGTGCCGCGCTGGCCAACAAGGGGGACTATGCCGAGATCAAATCGATGTTTGTCGACCCCAAAACACGGGGGCGCGGCATCGCGCACAAGTTGATGCATCATCTTGAGCGGGAAGCGCGCGCGCAGAACATATCGGTGTTGAAACTGGAGACTGGCGACACGCTCACGCAGGCGCACAGCCTGTATTACGCGCACGGGTTCAAAGATTGCAGCCCGTTTGGCGATTATGAGGAAAGCCCGTCCTCGATCTTCATGACCAAAACGCTGGACTAGTCGCAGTCGGCCTCAAGGTAAGCTGTTGCCCCGCCTGCGGGCACAAAGATGTCGACCACCTCACAGTCTTTTTCCTTGAGATAGCTAAGCGCTGGTGGCGGCCCATCGTCCGGACCGCAGGCCAATATGCCGGTGATTGTGGCCGCGTCGCCGCGTATTTCGACAACATCGCAGCCGGTAACCACCTGCATTGCGATTTCCGCCTTTGGCGCAATACCGTCTAGGCGCGGGGCATATTGCCTGTTCACGCGGATCGCCTCGGCCAGGCGGCCTTTGTGGCGCACATCAAACGTGCTTCCCATAACCGAAACGCGCGTGACCTCAGTACCAGAAAAATGCGGGCTTGGGGTGTTACAGGCAGTGAGAAGCAGACAGAAAACCAACAAACGCATGATCCCAGACTGGCCAAATATGGTTAACGCAACCTTACCAAGTCCGCACGCCTTGCGCCGCCGCGTCGTATGTGGTCAAATCTTTTGACCACTTTGCGCGAGACATCCATGCCCTTCCAAAAGGTCCAGCCAGAAAAACTCTCCACCTCAGTTGTGCGCCAGATCGAGCTGCTGATCCTGCGCGGCATTCTGCGACCCGGCGAACGACTGCCCGCCGAACGGGAGTTGAGCGAGCGCCTTGGCGTGTCCCGCCCCAGCCTGCGCGAGGCGATTTCGGCCTTGCAGGACAAAGGCCTTCTGGCGTCCAAAGCCGGCGCTGGCATCTTTGTGGCTGACGTTTTGGGCAGCGCCTTTTCGGACTCGTTGGTGCAACTGTTTGCGGCGCATGACGAAGCGGTGTTTGACTACATTTCCTTCAGACGCGACATGGAGGGCTTGGCGGCGGAGCGCGCCGCGACGCTGGCCTCCGATACCGATTTGAGCGTCATTCAGGCGGTGTTTTCCAAAATGGAGGCCGCCCACCCCAAACGCAATCCGGCGGACGAGGCGCGGCTGGACGCGGATTTCCACCTTGCCATCATCGAGGCCAGCCACAACGTGATCATGCTGCACATGATGCGCTCGATGTATCAGCTTTTGCGGGAGGGTGTGTTTTACAACCGTACAATCATGTTCCGCCAGCGCACAACGCGGCACGAACTGCTGGAACAACACCGTGCGATCAACACCGCCCTGCAGGCGCGCGATCCCCAAGCGGCCCGTGCCGCCGTCGAAGCGCATCTAACGTTTGTTGAAACCGCGCTGTCAGACCATCAGGTGTATTTGCACAACGAGGCTGTGGCCAAACAACGGTTCGAACATGAGGCGACGCGCTAGCCCGCGCCTTAGCCGACCTTCATCACGATTTTGCCGATGTGGCCGCTGCTTTCCATGCGCTGATGTGCCTGAACTGCCGTTTCCAGCGTGAATTCGCTGTCCATCACCGGCGCCACGCGGCCTGCATCCAACAAAGGCCAGACATGTTCCGCGAGGCTTCCCGCAATCCGCGCCTTGGCAAGATCGCTCTGCGGGCGCAGCGTGCTGCCGGTGATAGTCAGGCGCCGCATCATAACCTGTGCGAAATTCAGATCCACCTGAGGGCCTTGCAGGAACGCGATCTGCACAAGCCGCCCGTCATCGGCCAACGCTTTGACGTTTCGTTTGATATAATCGCCACCCACCATATCGAGGATCAGATCGGCACCGCCTTCGGCCCGCATCACATCGACGTAATCCTCAGAGCGGTAGTTGATTGCCTTCTCCGCACCCAGTTTCTCGCAGGCTGCGCATTTCTCATCTGATCCGGCTGTCGCGAACACCCGCGCGCCAAGCACATTTGCCAACTGGATCGCCGTTGTGCCAATCCCGCTTGAGCCGCCATGCACCAAAAACCGCTCACCGGCCTTTAGCCCGCCACGCTGAAACACGTTGGACCAGACTGTGAAAAAAGTTTCCGGCAAACAGGCCGCTTCGCGCAATCCCATACCACGCGGCACAGGCAGGCAATGGGCTGCGGGTGTCAGCGCATATTCGGCATAGCCACCACCGGGCAACAGGGCGCAAACCTCATCGCCTTCGGCCCACTCCGCGACGCCTTCGCCCACTGCAGCAATGGTGCCGGACGCTTCCAGACCCGGAAGATCCGAGGCATTTGAGGGCGGTGCATAAAGCCCCGCGCGTTGCAGCACATCGGGACGGTTCACACCGGCATAAGCGATTTTCAGCAGCACTTCGCCGGGTCCGGGTTGCGGGATGGGGCGGTCGGTAAGCTCAAGCACCTCCGCCGGTCCGGGTTTGGAAATTTCCACGGCGCGCATCATGCTGCTCATCTTGTGTCCTCGGCCAAAGTGATCGTTGCCCGCAGGTGTAGCACCGCGACGCGCGCAAGGAACAGAGACTTTTGGACAAGACCTCAAACGGATCGCTGCGTCAGCGGCGCGGCGGGGTCCAGCTGCCAGGCATCCCTTCTGGCGCCTTGGGCGCACGGATACGCTCAAGCATGTCCAACGGCGCAGCCATCATCTTGCCGATCGGGCTGCCTTTGAACTGGGCCTTGGTCTTTTCAAACTGCATCACGTTCTCGATCCGCCGATCCAGAAAGGCCCAGGTTGCCGTGTTGCTTTCGCTGTCGTCCCCCAGCCAGTAAAGAACTGTGGAGCCGTAAACCGCACTCAGTGTCGCGCGTTTGGAATACCAGTTGAAATCCCGCGAAGTGTCGCCGATCGCGGTCCAGATCGCATCGCAAGTGCCCCAAATCAGCTCTGCGCCCTGCGCGGCATGCTGCGGCAAAGCGAACAACGTGGTGCCACGACGTATGACTTCCCGATCGGGGCAAATCTCCAGCCGCTTGCGCACCGCGAAGGTGATCTTTTCGCGGATTTTCATCGCGTCCAGATCCGCCTCTGCCAGCGCGTCGCGCATCAACGAATCGCCGCGCTTGTGATAGGCCACTGCCAGATCGACCGCGCCCCGCGGGCACAGCGCCCGCGCTACAGTCGCGTCAATACCGGTGTCTGTCACTGCCGCCGCATAGGTGGCCTCGGACCAACCATCAAAGGGCACATGCATCTCTGCGGCCTCAAGCAGGCGGGTTTTCAGATCGCTTTCGGGGGCATCGGACATGGGGTGTTCTCCGGCACAATTTGGCAGGTGATGCTGCACTTGCAGCCATACTAGACAATGTTTGGACCCTTTGCTATACGGCGGCTTCCTGCAATTTCATTGCAACTCAAACTTAGAAAGGTGGTGAAAACCACATGCAGGTTAGTGTTCGTGACAACAATGTCGATCAGGCGCTCCGCGCTCTGAAGAAAAAGCTGCAGCGTGAAGGCGTATTCCGCGAAATGAAGCTCAAGCAACATTTCGAGAAGCCGTCCGAGAAAAAAGCGCGCGAGAAAGCTGAAGCTATCCGTCGTGCCCGTAAATTGGCACGTAAGAAACTCCAGCGCGAAGGTCTGCTCTAAGCACCCTTTGATCCAGCTTTGGACACAAGAAGTTACAACCCCCGAAGCCTCGGTTTCGGGGGTTTGTTTTTTTCGGCGACGGACCGCCGACGTCCCCCCGTATAACTGTGGCCCTTCACGGAAAAACCGATCAGAGAGCCCTTATGACACTTTTGCCTGATAAAACCGTGCTGAACCGCTACTTGCCCACGATCCTTTTTGCGGTCATCGCTGCAGGTGTGGTCGGCGCGTTTTATGGCTACATCATGTCCCAGATCGTGGGGCGCGACTTCTCCGCCAAGGTGCTGATGTGGGGCGCAAGCCGCGGCATCTTTGTCGCGCTTGCCGTGCTGACACTGGAACTTTTGGTGCATCGCGGCCCTGTACAGCGCCGGATGCGCGCGATGGCCTTTGTGCCCGCCTTTATCCTGCGCTCGATCATCACCTCAACCCACCTTATCGCCGCCCTCGCGCTCAGCCACTGGCTCTATTCACCGGACTGGGCCAACTTCTGGATGTGGGTACAACGTGGCCTGCCACGCGATTTTTTCTTTGCCGCTAGCACCGCGTTTGTCGTGCAGCTGATCCTCCAGTCAAAACGGCTTGTAGGCGGCCGGACCCTGCGCCACTTCCTGATGGGGCGCTACAACCGCCCGGTACAGGAAGACCGCATTTTTGTGTTGGCCGATCTGGTGGGGTTCACCGCCATGGCCGACAAGCTGGGCAATCAGCGCAGCCTCGAGCTGGTATCGGGCTTCTTTCTGGATCTCGACCCGACGATCCACAATTACGGCGCCATGATCCACAACTATGTCGGCGACGAAGTTGTCATGAGCTGGCGCGACCGCGGCAGTGTCAAAAATGGCCGCGCCGTGCGCTGTGTGCGCGATATGATCGCAAAAACCGCTGAAGTGCAGGCAAAATACCTCGACACATTCGGCGTCGCCCCCACCCTGCGCATCGGCATGGCGGCGGGTCCCGTCGCCGTTGGTGAATGCGGTTGGGAAAAACGGCAAGTGATCTATATCGGCGACACAATCAACACCGCCAAGCGGCTTCAGGATGCCTGCAAACCCTATGGCGTGTCTGTAATGACCGACGCCGACACCTTGGCTCGTATGGACATGCCTGACCAAATGACGGTCACGGAAATGGGTCGCACCACACTCAGGGGGCGCGAAACAGAGACCCTGATGATGGCGCTCGGCAAAGACACTGGTCCCTATTCTCTGCCCGCTTTGGGAAACTGATCCCGCCCCCCTGTCAATCCGCGCAGATGCGCTTAGATTGGGCGCAACAACACGCAAACAGGGTACTTACATGACCGATACATACACGCCCCCCAAAGTCTGGACATGGGACTCGGAAAGTGGCGGCAAATTCGCCAGTATCAACCGCCCCATCGCAGGCCCGACCCAAGACAAAGACCTGCCGCGCGGCGAACATCCCTTTCAGCTTTATTCCTTGGCCACGCCCAACGGCGTCAAAGTCACTGTGATGTTCGAAGAGTTGTTGGCGGCCGGTCACACCGGCGCGGAATATGACGCCTATCTGGCGAACATCAGCGAGGGCGATCAGTTCGGCTCCGGCTTTGTCGACGTGAACCCGAACTCCAAAATTCCGGCGTTGATGGATGTGTCCGGCGACAAAGAAGTCCGCGTTTTTGAAAGCGGCGCGATCCTGCTGCATCTTGCCGAGAAATTTGACGCCTTCCTTGGTCCCAAGGAAAACCGCGCCGAAATGATCAGCTGGCTGTTCTGGCAAATGGGCAGCGCGCCTTATCTGGGTGGCGGCTTTGGCCATTTCTACGCCTATGCACCGGAGAAATGGGAATACCCGATCAACCGCTTTGCCATGGAAACCAAACGCCAACTTGACGTATTGAACCGCCAATTGGCCGACAACAAGTTCATCGCAGGCGACGACTACACCATCGCCGATATTGCGATTTGGTCCTGGTACGGCCAGCTTGTACTTGGTCGCCTCTACAGCGCGGCGGAGTTCCTCGATGTGGAAAGCTATGAGCACGTGCAACGCTGGGCCAAGGCGATCGACGCGCGTCCTGCTGTTACGCGCGGCCGCATGGTCAATCGAGCGTGGGGTGAGCCGAACGAGCAGCTGCGCGAACGTCATGCTGCGGAGGACTTCGAAACCCGCACGCAGGACAAGCTGGAACCAGAAGAGGGCTAGGCCGACCGCGGGCGCATCCGCCCGCTTTCCAGCGCAAACAACAGGAGTGCGGCGCCAAGAGAGAGCGCCGCCCCCGCCACGGCCACACCGCCATAACCGATGGTCTCCGCAAATCCCGCAAACAAACCTGACGCCACCAGCGTGCCGCCAAAATGCGACATGGAGATCAACGAACTGCCCGCACCCGGCCGATGCTCTACCAATGACTGAATGTACCCGACCGGCACCGACAGGATGATGCCCGCGCCGATGCCAAACGGCAGGATTAACCACCACGCCGCCGCCATTGATGGCACCACCGCAAGGGCCGCGAAACTGATTGCGTAAATGACTGCTCCGCCCAGAATGACAGACACTCTTGAAAAACGCCTCAGCAACAGAGCTCCAGCCAACATGACCGGCAGTTCCACCATCGCCACGCCGCCGGAAAACCAGCCGATGTCGCTCTCTTGTCCGCCCAGCCGCGTCACCACCAGCAGCCCCAGCAAAATATTATATAGCCCGTTGGCCGAGGTCACAGCCGTGATCAGCCCCAGCCGGACCAGCACCGCAGGCGCCACCACCTCGCGCACCGCCTCGCCAAACGTCAGGCCCGAACCGCCGCCGTCATCTCCGGTATCTTTGGGCCACATCCGAAAGACCACGGCCAGCACCAGCACATTCGCCACCGCCAGCGTCCAATAGACCGCCAAAAGGTCCACACCACGCGCCAGCGCCAAGGCCCACAACGGAGGCGTGATCGCAAATGTGCCCGCAAACCCCGCACGCACCAGCGACAGCCCCACGTCCTTGTCGATCTGCGGATTGCGGTCCGCGGCCACAGCTGCCAGCGCGAAATACTGGGTGAATGTCGTCGCCGCGATTGGGAAAAGCACCATATGCACCACCACAAACGCCGCCGCTGTCGGCCAGACTGCCATCAGAATGCCCGCAACGATGCCCACGCCGATACAGGCCAACAAGATCGCGCGATACCGCTGTGTCTGATCCACGATGATGCCGATCACAACTGAGGCGATCACGCTGAATAATGCGCCTGCTGTCACCACAAATGCATAGACCGCGTTGCCGAATCCTAGCCGCTCAATTGCGATCACAGATTGGAACGGCGCCACCGAGGCAACAGCCGGCCCCATCAAGAGAATGCAGACAAAAGCGACCCGCAATAGGGGGTCATTCAAGGCGCGAAGAAAAATCAAAGCGAGATCCAATCAAGGCGCAGCAGGTGCGCCGAGCAAGCAAAACATGACTGTTTGGCGATATCAACTCCGTCATTCCCGACGCGGCCCACTTACAAAAGACCCCGCGTCGCGCCCGGTGTGAAACATTGGACAGCACGCGCCGACTTCTGCAGACTTCACAGCAACTCAATTTGACCAGCCGGAGACTGACATGGATTTTCTGCGCACACCCGAAGACCGTTTCAACGGCCTGCCAAACTACGACTTTGCCGCCAATTACAAAACCATCGACGACACCGATGGCGGCAAGTTGCGCGTGCATTATCTGGACGAAGGCCCAAGCGACGCGAACCCCATCCTTGTGATGCACGGCGAGCCGACGTGGTGCTATCTCTACCGCCACATGATCCCGATCTTCGCGGATGCCGGCCATCGCGTCGTCGCGCCCGATCTGGTTGGGTTTGGCCGCTCCGACAAACCCACCAAACGCACGGATTACACCTATCAGCGCCATGTCGACTGGATGAGCGACTGGCTTAGGCAGGTCGATCTGACAAACATCACTCTGGTCTGTCAGGACTGGGGCGGTCTAATCGGCCTGCGCCTTGTGGCCGCCATGCCCGAACGGTTCGCCCGCGTCGTGGTTGCCAACACCGCACTGCCGACGGGCGACCAACCTATGGGCAAAGCCTTTGAGGGCTGGCGCGAGTTTTCGCAAACGACGCCCATCTTCAACACCGGCAAAATCGTCTACGGCGGCACCACCTCCAAACTGACCGAGGCCGAAGTGGCCGCCTACGACGCGCCCTTCCCGGACGAAACCTACAAAGAAGGCGCGCGTCAGTTCCCGATGTTGGTCCCAGCCAGCCCCGACGACCCAGCGGCGCAACCCAACCGCGACGCTTGGAAAGTGCTGATGGGGCTGGACATCCCCGTGCTGACCGCCTTTGGCTCTGATGACAAGATCATGGCGGGCGTGGACAAGGTCTTCCAGAAATTGATGCCCGGCGCGGCGGATCAGCCCCACACCATCCTCGAAGGTGGCAACCACTTCCTGCAAGAAGATGTCGGCGCTGAGTTGGCGCAGGTGACACTCGACCTCATCGAACGGACATAAACTCATAACATCCCGTAAAACCGGACTTTCCCGCTGTTGGGCATTCCTCTAGGTTGTATCCAATTGCATTCAAAGAGGTTTTCCCGATGGCATGGTCCGAAATTCTGACGTTTTCCTTTGTCGCAGCGCTTCTGGTCATGTCCCCCGGCCCCAACAGCGTGCTGATCGCCAAAACCGTACCCACCTCGGGCCGCAGCGCGGGCTTTGCCAATGTCGCCGGATTTGTTGCCGCCTTCTACCTGCACGGCGCCATGTCCGTGCTCGGCATCTCGATCCTTCTGATGCAATCCGCGCTCGCCTTTTCCGTCGTAAAATACCTCGGCGCGGCCTATCTCTGCTGGATTGGCATCAAAGCCCTGATCGCGGCCTTCCGCGGCGTGGAACCTGCCGCAAGCACCGCCCCCGCCAAACGCAAACGCACCCTTGCCAAAGCCTTCACCGAAGGCTTCCTCACCAACGCGCTCAACCCGAAGGTCTCGATGTTTTACCTCGCCGCCTTCCCGCAGTTCATCACGCTGGGCGAAACCACCGCGGCTGCGTCTTTCCTGCTCGTGTTCATCCACTCGATGATCAACGCGCTGTGGTTTGGCGCCATGGTCCTGTTGCTCGCGCGCCTGTCGCAGGCCGCCCAAAACCCCCGCTTCCAGCGCTGGCTCAAAGGTGTGACTGGCGTTGTCTTCCTCGGCTTCGGCGCCAAACTCGCCACCATGCGCGCGACGTAACCCCACAAACGCAACAGATGAAAATTTCCAAAATGACCCAGACCCACCTTATCGCTACCTTCACGGTTGCAATTCTCCTGATGTCCTGCGCGACCGCCCCCCAACCCGCGGGTGAGGCCGCGGTGTTTGACGTCTCCGCACGCACGTCAGACGGCCGCGCCCTGACCGGTCTCTCCGTCTTCCGACCGGGCCAGCCCGACGCCTTCTGCATGCGCAACAAGACACTTGCCTGCAAAGGTGAAATCCCGTTTTCCACACGCCCCGGCGCGGAAATTTCCTTCCCTTTCACCTGTGACGATGGCACCGAGGGCTTTGGCACCATGTATCGCAAGCAGGTCGGCCGCCTGATCATCCCGACCCACGGGAAGGCAAGTTTTGACAGCGGGATCACGGCCGATGTCGCCGTTTCCCTAAACCGCCGCACCAAAGGCGAGACTTTCGAAGACATCGAAGCTTGCAACAGGCTCTAGTTTAGAGCCGCCACCATCATCGCATTTTGAACATGCATCAGGTACGCCTTCGCTGGTGTCGCCACGCACGCCTCGTGCACCATCGCCGCCGCGTCTACTTCTTCCCCACGGGTCACAGGCGGGCAAGGAATGAACAGAACATCAGACCGGCAGCGATCCAACAGCGCGCCGGTCACCGCATACCCGGGCACCTTCTGACCTGCCGCCATCGCCCAGCAATCAGTGACGATCACGTCCGCGTCCCAAAACGCCGTTTCATCCTGCGTCACCACACAACCAGCCGGCAATTCCTCCGCGCTAAATCCCTGCGCTGCCGGACACCATTGCGTCACCGAAATCGGCAAGACCCGCGCCGCTTCCAGCCAGGACCGCGCGATATTGCCCTTCGGTCCCGCAACCACAACCTTCAGCCCGTCCAAAGCCCCCCGTTGCGACAAAACGAAGGCCAGATCGCCCAGCACCTCGCAGGGATGGTTGTCATGGGTGCGCAAGTTCACCACTGGAAAATCCGCCGCCTCGGCAAATACCTGCAATTGCGACAGCCGCGGCGTGCGCACTGCCATCAGGTCGCACCAATTGCCCAGATACCCCGCCAGATCCTCGACGGCCTCACCACCCTCAAGCGTCGCGCCCGTGTCGACACAGACCGCCCCCATCTCTGCTGCACCAAACTTCAGCGCAGTCGGATTGCGCCACCCCGGCAGTTCGGCAATCAACCCGATCCGCCGCCCCTTGAGCGCCGCCGGCATCCGCCGCGCGTCCCAATCACGTGCCATTTGCAAAGACCGATCCAACACCGCCTCCACACCGGCGCGAGCCAGATCATCCACCCGTAGAAGATGCGTCACCATCAGGCCGCTCCCAACATCATCTCCGCCGCCTTCTCGCCAATCATGATCGACGGCGCATTGGTGTTGCCCGATGTGATCGCCGGCATCACCGAGGCATCCACCACCCGCAAACCATCCAGCCCGCGCATCCGCAACGCGCCATCCAAAGGCGCAGCCGCGTCACTGCCCATCCGCACCGTGCCGACAGGATGGAATATTGTCGTGCCGATATCGCCGGCCGCACGGGCCAGCGCGGCCTCATCCTGCGCCGTAATCCCCGGCTTCATTTCCTCCGGCGCGTATTTCGCCATCGGCCCCTGCTCCATGATCGCCCGCGCCTGCCGGATCGCGGCCACAGCAACCGCGCGATCGCCCTCCGTTGCCAAATAATTCGGCGCAATCTCAGGCGCATCCTCCGGGTTCGCGGACACTATCCGCACATTTCCCCGACTTTCAGGCCGCAGATTGCAGACGCTCGCGGTGATGGCCGGAAAATCATGCAATGGCTGCCCAAACGCCTCAAGGCTCAACGGTTGCACATGGTATTCAAGATCAGGTGTCGCCAAATCAGGCCGCGACTTGGTGAACGCCCCCAACTGGCTCGGCGACATCGACATTGGCCCCGTGCGGCGCGCCAGATATTCCATCCCGATCTTGGCTTTGCCCCACAGGCTTGCAGACATGGTGTTCAGCGTCTTGGCACCTTGCAATTTCCATGCACAGCGCAATTGCAAATGATCCTGCAAATTGGCCCCGATCCCGGGCATCTCATGCTGTACGGTGATGCCATGTTGCTGCAGCAACTCACCCGGCCCGACTCCGGATAACTGCAAAATCTGCGGCGAGTTCACAGCCCCCGCAGACAGCACAACCTCCCCCGCGCAACGCGCTTGCTTCAACACGCCATTCTGACGATACTCCACGCCCACAACGCGCCCGTCCTCAATCAAAAGTCGGGTGGTATGCGCCTGGGTTTCAACCTTCAATCTCTGCTTGGCAGGCCGCAAAAACGCCTTCGCCGTGTTCCAGCGCCAGCCGTTCTTCTGGTTCACCTTGAAATAGCCGACGCCTTCGTTGTCGCCGGTGTTAAAGTCATCCGTGCGCGGCACACCCGCCGCTTCTGCCGCCGCCATCCAGTCGTCCAGCACATCCCAATGCAGGCGTTGCTCGTTCACGTGCCATTCGCCACCCACGCCATGCATCTCGCTTGGCCCGTCCATGTAATCCTCGGATTTCTTGAAAAGCGGTAGCACATCATCCCACCCCCATCCGGGCAGACCCATTTGCCGCCATCCGTCATAATCCGCCGCCTGCCCTCGCAGATACAGCATGCCGTTGATCGACGAACATCCCCCCAAAACCTTGCCACGCGGATAGATCAACGACCGCCCGTTCAGCCCCGCATCCGGCGCCGTTTTATACATCCAATCGGTGCGCGGATTGCCGATGCAATACAGATAGCCCATCGGGATATGGATCCAGTGATAGCTGTCGCGCCCACCGGCCTCCAGCAACAGCACTTTGCGCCCCCCCTCTGCCAGCCGCGCCGCGACAACGCAGCCCGCACTGCCCGCGCCCACTACAATGTGATCCCACTCCATGTCGCCTCTTTCCGCGCGCCCGCGCTTGTTCTTGGACCCCCGTTTTCTTTCTGGCCAAAATACCCTGGGGGAGTCGCCGTTTGCGGCGACGGGGGCAACGCCCCAAAAGCCTCACACCGGCAAAGCCGTCGTCTTGAACACCGTGCGCAAAGCAAAGCTCGACTGCATTTGCGCGACTCCCGGCAACCGCGCCAAATGCTGGCGGTGAATGCGCGCAAAATCCTCGGTATCCTCCGCCACAACTTTCAGAATGTAGTCTGCGGTTCCGGCCATCAAATGACATTCCAAAACATCCGGTATGCGCGCCACGCTTTTTTCAAACGCATCGAGCACTTCGTCCGCTTGCCCCGACAGTGTGATCTCGACAAAAACCGTGGTTGGAACATCCATCTTGCGCGGATCCAACAGCGCGACGTAGTCGCGGATATACCCTTCCGCCTCCAGCCTGTGCACGCGTCGATGACACGCAGAGGCCGACAGATTCACCCGATCTGATAGCTCCGCATTGGACACCCGACCTTGCTTTTGCAAGACTCTCAAAATCCGACGATCCGTCTGATCAATTGTCACTTGACGATCACTCCTTGCTTCTTGGGCCAAGTTATTCGAAGAATCTTCGAAAGCCAAGTTTTCAAACCGCCCAAAAATCAAGCAAATTCCACATCCCGCTCCCTACCTTTACCCTAGGTCCAATCAGGAGAGCGACATGAAGATCGGCTGCCCCACAGAAATCAAACCTCAGGAATTCCGCGTCGGTATGACGCCTGATGCTGCGCGCGAAGCGGTGGCACATGGCCACGCCGTTTTGATCCAATCCGGCGCTGGAAATGGCGCGGGCTTTACGGATGAAGACTACACCACCGCCGGCGCAACCATCATCGGCACTGCCGCCGAAGTCTTTGCACAAGCCGACATGATCGTGAAAGTCAAAGAGCCGCAAGCCGGTGAGCGCAAAATGCTGCGCGAGGGCCAGCTGCTCTTTACCTATCTGCACCTCGCCCCCGATCCTGAGCAGACCAAAGACCTGCTGGCGTCCGGCTGCACCGCGATTGCCTATGAAACTGTGACCGACGACCGCGGTGGCCTGCCCCTGCTGGCGCCGATGTCCGAAGTGGCCGGACGCCTTGCGCCACAAGTTGGTGCTTGGACTTTGCAAAAGGCCAACGGCGGTCGCGGCGTTCTGATGGGCGGCGTACCGGGTGTGGCCCCGGCCAAGGTTGTGGTGATCGGCGGTGGCGTTGTTGGCACCCATGCGGCCAAAATCGCCGCCGGCATGGGCGCGGATGTGACTGTTCTGGACCGTTCTTTGCCTCGTCTGCGTTACCTTGATGACGTCTTTGGCGGCACCTTCAAAAATCAATACTCCACCGCGGGTGCAACCGCCGAACTGGTCCGCGAGGCCGACATGGTAATTGGCGCCGTGCTGATCCCGGGCGCGGCCGCGCCCAAACTTGTCACCCGCGCGCAATTGTCTGAAATGAAACCCGGCGCCGCGCTTGTGGACGTGGCGATTGATCAGGGCGGCTGTTTTGAAACTTCCCGTGCCACCACCCACGCAGACCCGATCTACGAGGTCGACGGCATCATGCATTACTGCGTCGCCAACATGCCCGGCGCGGTGGCCCGCACCTCAACCCAAGCGCTTGGCAACGCGACGCTGCCGTTCCTGCTGAACCTCGCCAACAAGGGCTGGAAACAGGCCTGCGAGGACGACCCGCACCTTCTGAACGGCCTGAACGTTCATGCGGGTCAGCTGACGTATTATGCGGTGGGCAAGGCGCTTGGCATCGACGTGATTTCTCCAACGCTAGCGCTCAAAAGTTGATCGCTCAGCCAAACAACCTGTGACGAACTCCGCCCCGGCCTCAGTGTCGGGGCTTCACGACCGGGGCACCGTTCGCCGCGCTAACACCGCGCTCAGCCCGATCCAACACCGACGCGTTGCAAAACCCCAAGATTCGCTTCGTTACCAACAAAAAGGGCGAGAGCAAAATTGCTCCCGCCTTCTGCTTTTCCAACCATCGCACGATAGCATTACGCCTCGCGCTTGATCTCCACTGTATGCGGATAGGGGATCGAAATCCCGCCCGCGTCAAAGGCCTCTTTCACCGCCTGCGTAAAGCCGAATTTAAGCTCCCAGAAATCATCCGCCTGACACCATATCCGCGCCGTAATGTCGACCGAACTGTCGCCAAGATTGGTGACCCGCGCCCAGGATTCCGGATCTTTCAAAACCCTCTCGTCTTTGGCCGCGCACTCCAGAATTATCGCGCGCGCCTTCTCGATGTCATCGCCATAATCGATGCCGAAAACCACATCCACGCGGCGCGTGTCATGCGCTGAATAGTTGGTAATGACCGCGCCCCAGGCCTGACCGTTTGGCACAATGATCTGAACATTGTCCGGTGTTTTCAACTCGGTCACAAACAGGTTCAAGTCCACCACAGTGCCCGCTGTACCGCCGATGTCCACATATTGACCCAGCTTATAGGGACGGAACAGGATCAGCATAAACCCGGCCGCCAGATCGCTTAGTGTGCCTTGCAGCGCCAGACCAATGGCCAGTGTTGCTGCGCCCATCATCGCCACAAGCGAGGTCGCTTCGATGCCAAAGATGCCCAGAATGGCAACCAGCACCATAAGCAGGATCACCCAACGCACTACGCTGGCGGCAAAATTGCCCAGTGTATTGTCGATCTCGGGTGACGCATTTACCCGTTTGCGCACCACAGAACTCACCCAACCGGCTACAATCCAGCCGATCACCAGCACCACCAGTGCCTTGCCTGCTGCCATCACCAGCGGGCCAAAGCTCGCAACTTGTTCCATAACTGTCTCCACCTGTCACTCTCCGTAGGCAAACCATCACATTTGCCGCCCCTAAAACGAAACATGGCGGCCAGGCGCAAGCCCCAACCGCCATGACCTAACGATACCCGTCTTACTTGTTCAGCGCGTCACGGATCTCAAGCAACACATCCAGCTCGCTTGGCCCTGCTGGAGCTTCCTCGGCTGGCGCCTCTTCTTCGGCTTCGGCCGCTGCTTCTTTGACCTTGTTCACATAGCGCACCAGCATGAACACCACGAACGCGATGATCAGGAAGTTGATGATCGCCATCACAAAGGCACCCCAGGCAAACACCGCTGCGCCAGCTTCCCGCGCAGCCTCAAGGCTGGCGCCTTCGGCCACTTCACCGGCGAGAACCACATACATGTTGGTGAAATCCACACCCCCCATGAACAGTCCCACAAACGGGTTGATCAAATCGCCCACCATCGATTTTACAATCGCGGTGAACGCTGCGCCGATGATGATCCCAACGGCCATATCCATCACATTGCCCTTGGCAATGAAATCCTTGAATTCTTGCATCATTGTCTTCGTTCCCTTCCCTGTATGTCGCGCTTTTTGCTCTTCTTTGGCTGCGCGCACGAACATTAACATGTTCGGATTCGCACGGATAGGCTTGTGGTTTCAGGGGAAAAAGCCCCTATCTTCCCCATACACGCGACAGGAGAAGACATGACCAACGTCACAGACCACCCGATCAACGCCCGCTGGCCCGCCGAAAACCCCGATGTGATCCAGCTTTATTCCTTTCCCACGCCCAACGGTGTGAAAGCGTCCATTGCCCTTGAGGAGCTTGGCCTGCCTTACGAGGCGCATCTGGTGACATTGTCAGATGCCGACGTCAAAAGCCCCGAGTTTCTCGCGCTGAACCCCAATAACAAAATCCCTGCGATCATCGACCCCAACGGACCGGACGGCGAGATGGTCACGCTTTTTGAAAGCGGAGCGATCCTGATTTATTTGGCAGAGAAAGCTGGAAAATTGCTGGGCAACTCAGCCGGTGAAAAGGCGCAGATCATCCAGTGGCTAATGTTCCAGATGGGCGGCGTTGGCCCGATGTTTGGCCAGATGGGTTTCTTCGTAAAGTTCGCGGGATCCGAGATCGAAGACCCCCGCCCTCGCGAGCGCTACGTGAATGAGGCCAAGCGCCTGCTCGGCGTGATGGAGAAACAGCTAGAAGGTCAGGACTGGATCGCAGGCGATTTCTCTATTGCCGACATCGCGCTCGCCCCTTGGATCGGGGCGCTGGATTTCTATGGCGCGAAACCCTTGGTGGGTTTTGACGATTTCCCCAATGTGGCCGCTTACGTCGATCGCTTTATGGCGCGACCTGCGGTTCAAAAAGGCCGCAACATCCCACCGCGCCCCTAATCCGAGACGTGAAAAAGGGGGCAGTCTGCCCCCTTGCTTGCACCGCACCTTCGCAAGCTACGCCCGAAGGTATTTACAGCGCCAAAAGCCTAGGGCAGCTGTGCCGTCAAAACATAACGCAGCATCTGCGCCACGGCCTTTGGCTCATCCGTAACAGCCAACGCCGCAGCGTGTACTTCCTTGAGGGCGTGCTGATGCTCCGGTTGGCTGACCACGATGATGCTTTTGCCAAGCGCGCTGGCATAGCCTGCGTCAAACGCCGCATTCCACTGTTTGTACTTCTCGCCAAAGCGCACCACGACCACGTCCGCCATCTCGACCCCGCGCCGCGTGCGGATCGCGTTCAGCTTGGCGCCTTTGTGGTCGTGCCAGAATTTGTTGTCCTCAGCGCCCATAATCGCCACGCCGCAATCGTCGCTTGCCGCATGATCTGTGACCGGACTGTCAAACACCACATCCAGACCTTCGCAGGCCGCGATGATCTGCTCGCGCCAGTCGGTATGGATCTCGCCACTCAGGTAAACACTTAGGGTCATGAAAACTCTCCTTTTGGATTTGAAGAGGTGATAGCGCCTTGCGCCGCCCGCGCCAATCGCGAACCGACCTGAAGCAGTTTCAGAGTTTGCGCGCGACGATGTAACGGCTTGGCGGGCGCACCGGAAAATTGCCGGTTTCCACGATCTCAAACCCCGCGTTTGAGATCATACTTTCCAGCTCACTCACGTGCAGAAAACGCACAAACGGTGCTTTGCCAAGCCACTGCAACATAGGAATCGCCAGTTTCATCAAGCCAAATTTCAGACCCAAACCGGGTTCCGCGATACAAGGCGTCTTGGATATGAACAGCCCACCGGATTTCACACGCCACGCGATGTCGGCCAGATCAGCGTCCAGATCATCTACCAAATGCAAAAGATTGTGCGCCAGCACGACATCAAATGGTCCCTCCGGCGCAGTGGACGCCGCCGCGTTGGCAAAGCTGATGTTGCTGACGCCGGCCTCAATCGCGCGTTCGCGCCCGATGTCCAGCATCTCGCCGGATATGTCGGTCGCCGTGATGTGTTTCACCCCGTCCGCCAGCGTGATTGCCGTGCTGCCCGTGCCCGCGCCAAGCTCAAGGGCGTGGTCGCTGTCTTTCAAGTAACTGCGCGTGCGCCCCAGCGTGTATTCATACGCTGGCACATCATCGATCGGCCGTTCGGCATAGCCACGCGCCTGTTTGTCCCAAAAATTTGCTGCACTCGTCATAACTCTCTCCTTCGTTGCCTCTAAGATAGTCATGCGCAAACACATGTGAATTGCCGAAATTCGCAAGTACGTTATACAAATATGCATGAAGGATTTTGACTGGAACCACATCCGCGCCTTTTTGGCGACCGCCGAAGACGGATCTCTCAGCGCGGCAGCACGGCGGCTCGGGCTGACGCAACCGACCCTTGGGCGACAGGTGTCTGCCTTGGAGGCCGATCTTGGCGTGCTGCTGTTTGAACGGGTTGGACGTTCACTGCGCCTTACAGATGCCGGCGCGGAATTGCTGGGGCATGTGCGCGCGATGGGCGCGGCCGCCGACCGTGTGTCTCTTGCCGCGTCGGGCCAAAACCAGACCATCGAGGGCCGCGTGGCAATCACCGCCAGCGACGTGTTTTCTGCGTATCTGTTGCCCCCGATTCTCACCCGCCTGCGTCAGCTTGCCCCCAAGCTGGTGATCGACGTCGTGGCCGGAGATGACATCCGCGACATCCTGCGCCGCGAGGCCGATATCGCCATCCGCCATGTGCGTCCTGAACAACCCGACCTGATCGCCCGCCTGATCCGCGACGCAAACGGGTATTTCTATGCCGCGCCCGACTATCTTGACCGGCGCGGTCGTCCCAGATCCCTCGCGGATCTGAAAACCCATGATTTCATCGGGTTTTCCGACAACGACCGCATGCTTGAATATTTGCACCCTCTGGGCTTTCCGATCACCCATGACAATTTTCGCGCCGGCTCTGCCAGCGGCCTTGTGGCGTGGGAACTCTGCCGTCAGGGCTTTGGCATTGCGCCGATGGCCGAGGAGGTAGCGGCCAAATCAACGGGCGTAGAACGCATTCTGCCGGACCTCGCGCCGATCACCTATCCGATCTGGCTGACCACGCACCGCGAGCTGCATACCAGCCGAAAAATCCGGCTGGTGTTTGATGTGTTGGCTGAAGCCCTCGCCAAAGGCTAAAGCGCGCGAGTCATCATCACGCGATTGCCGTCACGGCCTGTCTCTTGCCAGCCAAGATGATGGTAAAGCGCGATATTTCCAGCCAGATCGACGTGTGTCGCCAATGCGATCTCGCTACATCCAGCTTCTTGCGCCAGGGCCACTGCATGGCCGATCAGCTTACCGCCCAGCCCTTTGCCCCGAGCATCAGGAGACACCGCGACATTCATCAGATGCGCCTTGGGCGGCGCCAAAGCCACCATCAAAACACCCTGCACCTCGGCGCGCCCAGTGACCCAGATTTGACCCGCCGCAATGGCGCGGTCAATCCCGCCAGACACATCCGGCAAGACCACGCCTTGGTCGCGATAAGGTTGGTAGGCGGCGTCGATCAACCGCGCGATGGCTTCTGCTTCATAGGCGTGGGCCAAGCGCGGTATCATTGATCAACCCCGCAGCGCGCCGCCGGTGGCCTTACTGACCTTCTCGACGATTTTGGCGGCCACCGCTTCGATATCCGCTTCTTTCAGCGTTGTCGTTGTGGGTTGCAAACGCACAGTGATGGCGAGGGATTTTTTGCCCTCGCCCAAGCTGCCGCCAATGAACTCGTCAAAGACGCGCACCTCATCAATCAGCGCTTTATCCGCACCGGCTGCGGCGTTCACAAGGTTCACCGCTTCAACATCCGCATCCACCACAAAGGCAAAGTCACGCTCAACCGCTTGCAGATCCGCCATGGTCACAGCACCACGCGAGGCCGACTTCTTCTTCGGCATCGGGATCTCTGCAAGATGAATGGCAAAGGCCACAACAGGCCCCTTCACGTTCATCTCGCTCAGAACTTTGGGGTGCAACTCACCAAAGGCGCCCAGCACCTTTTTCGGGCCCAGACCCACCTTGGCGCTGCGGCCCGGATGCCACCAGCCATTGGTGCCACGGTTGTAGGTCAGCTTCGTCGGCGCGCCCAGCGCGTCGAGAATGGCTTCCATATCCGCCTTGGCATCATACAGGTCCACGCCACGGCTCTCGCCATGAATGTCCTTGCCCACAGTCCGGCCCACCAGAATGCCGGTCAGGATGTTTTCCTGCTCGCCGGGCTCACCGCCATGGAACACCGCGCCACATTCAAACAGCGCCATGTCGTTGAACCCACGCGCCTGATTGCGCGCTGCGGCCTGCAAAAGACCCGGCAACAGCGACGGGCGCATATGGCTCATCTCGCTGGAAATCGGGTTCTCCAGCATCGTTGCATCATCCCCGCCGCCAAACAGCTCTGCTGCGGCTTTGTCGATGAAGCTGTAGGTCACACATTCGTTGTAGCCCAAAGACGCCGTCGTGCGCCGCGCAACTTGTTCGCGCTTCTGCATTGGCGACAGGATCTGTTCGGGCAAACCCGCCGTCACTCGCGGCATTGGCTTGCCTTCGAGTTTGGTCAACGAGGCCACGCGTGCAACCTCTTCCACCAGATCGGCCTCACCACGCACATCAGGGCGCCAGCTTGGCACGTGCGCCATGTCGCCTTCGATCACAAAACCCAAGGCCGTCAGCGTCGCGCGCTGCGTCTCAGCCGGGATTTCCATACCCACCAGCGACTGCACGCGGTCAGTATCAAGCTTATAGGCGCGGCTTACGTCCGGCACGTCGCCCGCAACCACCAAATTGGACGGCTCACCACCGCACAAATCGATGATCATCTGTGTCGCGTCGTCCATCGCCTGCATGTTGTAGGCCGGATCAATGCCGCGCTCGTTGCGATAACGGGCGTCGGAATTCACCTTCAGGCCACGGCCCGTATAGGCGATTTGGATCAGATCCCAGACAGCGGCTTCAAGGAACACGTTGGTGGTTGCCTCGGTACAGCCGGTCGCCAGACCGCCCATAATGCCACCAATGGACTCAACGCCGTCGTCATCGCTGATGACAACCATGCCGTCGGCAAAGGTGTATTCTTTTTCGTCCAGCCCCACGAGCGTCTCGCCGCCCTTAGTGCGATGCACACGCAGATCGCCCTTGACCTTGTCGGCGTCAAACACGTGCAGCGGGCGGTTGCGATCATAGGTGAAGAAGTTGGTGATATCGACCAGCGCAGAAATCGGACGCAGGCCAATCGCGGTCAGGCGGTCCTGCAACCACTGCGGCGAGGGGCCGTTCTTCACGCCTTTGATCAGACGGCCGGCAAAGACTTCGCAGCCGTCCGTTGCCGCATCGGCGTCGATGCTCACAGACAGCGGGCTGTCGAACAGGCCTTCGACAGACGCGGTTTTTGCAGGCTTCATTTTTCCCAGACCGCGCGCTGCAAGATCCAGGGCGATGCCACGTACGCCAAGCGCGTCAGGACGGTTCGGGGTGATCGCGATTTCAATCATCGTGTCGACCTTGGCCGGATCATTTTCCGCCAGCCAGTCCACGAACTTGTCGCCGACTTCGCCAGACGCAAGCTCGATAATGCCATCGTGCTCGTCGCTCAGTTCAAGCTCTTTTTCGGATGCCATCATGCCGTGGCTTTCGACGCCGCGGATGTTGCCAACCTTGATGGTCAGATCGAGACCCGGAATGTACATGCCCGGCTTACAGACCACGACGGTGATGCCTTCACGTGCATTGGGCGCGCCACAGATGATCTGTTTCTCACCTTCATCGGTCGCAACCTGACACACCCGCAGCTTGTCCGCATCGGGGTGTTTCTCGGCTTTCACCACTTTGCCAAGTGTAAACTCTGTCAACCGGTCCGCCGGATTGGCAACTTCCTCGACCTCAAGGCCAAGGTCGGTCAGCGCTTCGACGATCTCGTCAACGCTTGCAGTGGTGTCCAAGTGGTCTTTCAGCCAGGAAAGAGTGAATTTCATCGCGCCGTTCCGCCAGTCAAATAAGGGTCAGAAAGGGCAATAGCGGATATGGGCAAAAGGGGAAAGGGCGCATTGCCCCTGAGGCTCGCAAACTGCGAGACTCACTTGGTGTTTTGATAATGGCCAGACTTGACGCATAGTAACCCTCAGGGATGACAGGGAGCTTGGCCATGGCCGCTAAGGACAACGGCGTAAAAACCGCCTATTTCGTGATTGCAGACATATCCGGATACACAAAGTTCATGGC
Source organism: Shimia sp. Alg240-R146 (assembly GCF_947331465.1). Classification (GTDB taxonomy): domain Bacteria; phylum Pseudomonadota; class Alphaproteobacteria; order Rhodobacterales; family Rhodobacteraceae; genus Shimia. The sequence goes on from NZ_CAMZOK010000003.1 coordinate 560,355, forward strand.
CGAAACGCCAATAGAACACGCCAAGGGTATTCTGGAATCTCTGTTTGGCGATCTGGTGCCGGCGATCCGCGCGCCGCTTGAGGTCTCGGGCCTGCAAGGCGACGCGGTCTTTGCCTACGCTTTTGAAAGCGACGTCATGACCAAACAGTTCATTCTGGACTTCGCCGAGCAGCTTTACTGCGTGTTCGCGCGGTCGAAAGAAAAGATGATTCTGAACACCAGTTGCCCCTGTGACGCCTGCGCCAATGTCGAAGATCTGGAGCTCAAGATCGTCGTTCATCACGGCGATTGCGTTATTCAGGAAACCGGCGGGCGACAGGAACTGGCAGGGCAGGACGTGATCACCGCATTCCGCCTGCTGAAAAACTCGGTCAAAGAGCGCACCGGCCTGAACGCCTACACGTTGGTGTCTTGTGATGCGCTGCGCTCAATGGACATGAAAGATCTCTTTGACGAAAGTGACTTCTACACGGAAGACATCGAACACATCGGCGAGGTCGAATACGTCGTGCGCGACATGCGCAAAGCATGGGAGCGCCGCCGCACCGTTGATCGGACCTTTGTTGAGGCCGGCAGCGACCTCCTGATTGAGGAATGGATGATACCGCTGCCTGTCAGCCCCGAAGTCGCCTTTACCATCTGCACACGACCCGACCTGCGCGCGGAATGGATTGGCGCAGACAAGGTGGATCTGTTGAATACCAACAAAGGCAAAATCGAGCCCGGCACTATGTATCATTGCTACCATGGTGATGACTTGTTTCCCTTCGAAATCGTAGACTGGAGCCCGGGCGACTATGTGACGGGACGCTACAATCTGCCGATGGGGCTATCGATGCTGGAAACGATGGAACTAATGGAGATGGGCGACGGAACCATGGTCAAGCTGCGCTTTGCCAAGCCAAAGTCGGCGAAACTCATGGGCAAATTGATGAGCGCTATGGTTCAGAAGAAGCTCAAATCCATCATCATCCCGGACAAGGAAAATCGGGTGACCAAAATGACTGCCTTAGGCAAGAAACTCGCGTCGGAAACCGCGCCCGTGCCAGCCTAGGCCTGCCCGCGTCCCGCCGCTTCCTCTTGCCAGAAATATCCCGGGGTGAGCGCGCCAGCGCGAGGGGCAGCGCCCCTTAGTGCGCCCGCGCCCGCACATGCGCCAGCCAATTGGCGAGTTCGCGCGTGCGCACACCGGGAACCAAGCTGTCAGCCTGCCCGCCCAATCGAACCGTGGCGTCGGGATCAGTGTCAGCCACCTTCAAAAACGGTGTCAGGTCTTCGCCGTCGCCAAACACGCCGCGCCCGCCACTGGCACCTGCCACATCAAGCGCCGTCATTTCTGGGTGGTATTGAACGCCCCAAAAATCGACACCACCCGCCTCATAGGCCATCGCCTGAACCGGTGAATGGGCATTGCCTGCCAGCAAAACGGCACCATCCGGCAGGGCCTGAACCTCGTCGCGGTGTACGCACGGCACGCAATAGCCGTCGTGCCTGCCCACCATCATCGGATGCAACTTGCCCGCCTCTGTCGGGGCGATCTCTTTGGCAAGGCCGATCTCCATCCCGTTTGGTGACGCCCCCACCGCGCCGCCCAGTACCACGGCTGCCAGTTGCAATCCGTTGCATGAGCCCCACACCGGACGTCCGGTGTCAAACACCTGCGTCATTGACGCCCGCAAAGGCGCAGCTTCCTCTGCATCCGTCGCCCAAGCCACGCCGGAACCGGAGAAAACAACCCCGTCGATGCCGTCCAGTGCATCGTCTGCCAGCGGCGCGGCATAAGGGCATTCCACAGAGATGCGCAACTCCGGCGCGAGACCCTGAAACGCCCGCAAAAACGGCACAGCGCCTGATTTACCCTTGGCCAGCAAATCAGGCGTATTGCTTTCAATGATGAGAATCGAAGTCATGGCGGCGCTCCTTTTCACGAAAGCCTAGCACCATGCCCAAGCCCCAGTCGCCTGTTCGCGACATGGGTTTCAAAAAACGCGCCACGAAAAAGGGCGTCCAAGACGCCCTGATCTCTTAGCGGTTCAAACCGCCGTGCAGCGTCGGCTGATCGAGGCTCGCAAACCCATAGTGGCGCAGCCAGCGCAGGTCGCTGTCAAAGAAGGCGCGCAGGTCGGGAATGCCGTATTTCAGCATCGCCAGACGGTCGATACCGATGCCAAAGGCAAAGCCCTGATACTCCTGCGGATCAATGCCGCCGGCCTCAAGCACCTTGGGGTGCACCATGCCCGATCCCAGAACTTCAAGCCAATCGTCGCCTTCACCAACTTTCACAGTGCCGCCTTCCCAGCTGCACTGAATGTCGACTTCGGCAGATGGTTCGGTGAACGGGAAGTGCGACGCGCGGAAGCGGGTTTTCACTTCGGTGCCGAAGAAGGCGGTGAAGAACTCTTCCAGCACCCACTTCAAGTTTGCCATCGAGATGTCTTTGCCCAAAGCCAGACCTTCTACCTGGTGGAACATCGGCGTGTGGGTCTGGTCATAATCGGCACGATACACGCGACCCGGACAGATGATGCGGATTGGCGCGCCGGTCTTTTCCATCGTGCGGATTTGGACAGGCGAGGTGTGCGTGCGCAATACATGCGGCGGGCGCGCATCGCCCTCGGCACGGTGCGTGTAAAACGTGTCCATTTCGGCCCGCGCAGGGTGGTGACCGGGGATGTTCAGCGCATCAAAATTGTACCAATCAGTCTCGATCTGCGGGCCCTCGGCCACAGCAAATCCCATATCTGCAAAGATTGCGGTGACCTCTTCGGTGACCTGGCTGATCGGGTGGATTGACCCAACACGGCGGGTGCGCGCTGGCAAAGTCACGTCCAACCATTCGGTTGCCAAACGCGCGTCCAGCGCGGCATCGGCCAGCGCCGCTTTCTTGGCCGCCAGTGCCGAGGTGATCTCGTTTTTCAGCGCGTTCAGTGCCGGACCGGCAACCTGACGTTCCTCAGGAGTCATCTTGCCCAGCTCGCGCATTTTCAGGCTCACTTCGCCCTTTTTACCCACGGCTGCCAAACGGATTGCTTCCAGCGTGGCTTCGTCGCCAGCTTCACCAATCTGGCCCAGATATTTTACCTTCAGATCGTCCATGACGGCCCCTCAAATTCTGCTTGCGACCTGCTACCACATGGGGCCACGAAAGCAAGGGCGGCCATGGCGCAACAGAACCGCCTTTTGCGCAAACTTGCGGTTGCATCGCGTCGCCAAAGCCCCATGTTTGGGACAACTTCGTGAGGGAGAGGGTGCATGTCACAGAAGATCACACGCAAACTAACCACGATTCTGGCCGCCGACGCAGAAGGCTTCAGCGCTGCCATGACCCGCGACGAGCTTGGCACGTTCAGCGCTCTGCACGCCGCGCGCGACGTGTTTTATAAACTGATAGAACGCCACGACGGGCGCATCGCCAATACGGCCGGCGACGGATTGATTGCGGAATTCCCTTCGGTGGTCGAAGCCGTACAATGCGCCATCGAAACCCAGCGCGAACTGGCCACACAACAAGACGGGCTGCGTTTTCGCGTCGGCATCCATCTTGGCGACGTGATCGTGGACGGTCAGGACCTGATCGGCGAAGGCGTGAATCTTGCCGCGCGGCTGCAAACTATGGCCCAACCTGGTGGCATCCTGATCTCGCAACAGGTCTATGATCAGGTGCACGCGAAACTCTCGACCCGTTTTGAATACCTCGGGGAAAAACGTCCGCGCAACCTACCCGACGACGTGGCCGTCTACCGTGTTGAAACCGGCGCGGCCATCGATGATGACACGCCGATCTGGCAAGATCCGGTGCAAGTGGCACCGCGCGCCGACCGGCCTAAAACCAAACCCAAGCCGCAGCCAAATCCGGCATCTGAACCTGCGGCGGAAACACCCGCGACCGACGCCACCACCGATTTGTCCAAGGCGCTCCGCCTCGGCGCACTGATTGCCGGCGGACTCGTGCTGATCAACATCTTCTCCGGTGGTGCGATTTGGGCGCATTGGGCTTTGCTACCGTTGGCCATGGCGGCCGGCGTAAAATTGGCGCCGGTCTGGTTGGGCCGCGACACCATCGGCGGCATCAATGTCCGCGCTCTGGTCCTGATTGCCGGTCTGATCTTGATAAACCTCTTCAGCTGGTCAGGCCATTTCTGGGCCATCTGGCCCGCTGGCGCATTGATCGCCGCAGCACTCGGTCACAAGATTTTATCGTCGGACGCAGATTAAGTTTGCGTCCGACGGTTTGGCTTATTTCCAGATGTCGGCCTCGACCCCATCCGCCATATCCGGGTGATCAGCAATGTGGAATGTCGGGGTTTCGCCCGCCGCACGTTGCGCGCGGTAATCGCGTCCAAGCTTGATCACCACGCCAGACATCATCGCCAGCGCAAACAGGTTCAGCGTCGCAAGAATGCCCATCGTGGTGTCGGCCATCAGGAAGACCACCAAAACGGCTTCCACCGCGCCCCAGATCACAAAGCCCATCACCGCGAGGCGCAGGATCGCCATCCAGATCCAGCTGGTCAGTTTCATGTAAATCAGCGCAGCTTCGGCATACGTGTAGCACGCGATGATTGTCGTGAAGGCGAACAGCAGAATCGACAGCGCAATGAAGTATTCGCCAAACGGCCCCATAAAGTGGGTCGCGGCGGCCTGTGTCATGGCAATGCCTTCCACCCCTTCGATCAGATGCGCATCGGCCAGCAGGATCATCACCGCCGTGGCGGTACAAACCAGCATGGTGTCTACGAACACGCCCAGCATCTGAACATACCCCTGGCTCGCCGGGTGGTGCGGCACAGGCGTGGCCGACGCGGCAATATTGGGCGCGGAGCCCATGCCAGCCTCGCTGGAGAACAGGCCGCGGATCACACCGTTGATCAATGCCGCCATCATACCACCGGCGACGCCGCCAACCGCCTCTTGCAGACCAAAGGCGCCCAGTACGATCTCTTTCAGGATATGCGGCACCTCGGTGATATTGACCGCCATGATCCAAAGCGTCACGGCGATGAAACCCACCGCCATAAACGGCACCAAAATGCTGGCCACACGGGTGATCTGGCGGAAACCGCCAAAGATCACCAAACCCGTAGCGATCGCCAAGACCACACCGGTGTTAAGCTTGGGGAACGCAAACGCCCGCTCCATGGATTCCGCGATGGCATTGCCCTGTACCGCGTTGAAAATCAGGCCAAACGCAAAGATCATCACAATCGCAAAGACATAGCCCAGCTTGGGCATTTTCATGCCGCGCGCCATGTAAAACGCAGGCCCGCCGCGATAGGTGCCATTCGGCCCGTGGGTTTTGTAAAGCTGCGCCAGCACCGCTTCGGCAAAGGCCGTGCCCATGCCCAACAGCGCCACAACCCACATCCAGAATATCGCACCCGGACCGCCGAGGCTGATGGCCACGGCAACACCAGCCAGATTGCCGGTGCCGATGCGCGACGCCAGACTGACCGCCAGCGCCTGAAACGGTGAAATGCCTTCTTTGTCGCTGTCATCCGAGCTCAGCGCCAGCCGGATCATCTCACCAAAATTGCGGAATTGCACAAAGCCCAAACGGGCGGTGAAATAGAGCCCGAGACCCAACAGTGCATAAATCAGCACATTGTCCCAAAGCAGCGAATTGATCTCGGTAATAATAGTGGTGATCGTCGACATAGCGCGGCCTCTAATAATCAGCGCCAGTCAAAATGATTTTCCAGCATGACAACATGCCTTAACCAGCGTCCCTTGCCGCTCCACCTAGCCGTTTTGCGCTCAGACGCAAGCCCACCAGCCCGCCGGAACCGTCCTTAGGTCACTTCTCCAAAGGAATCGGCGTAAATTAGCGCAAATTGGCGGAAATTCTCCCCAAGGTCACTGTAACAGCCCACCAACACGTACCGAGGCCACCGGCCGCGCCATCTTTCCATAGGCGGACACCGACTCGCCCAGTTCCGGAAACAGCGATAACAATTCGGCTCGCGCAGCCAGGTCCACATCCCGTATCGCCTGCGCGCCTGCATAAAAACTTTCGCTCGCCACCCCGTCAGCTTCGACGATTTGGTGGCTGTCAAACATGATGTGGAAATACGTCACTTCCGGCATCTGACGCAGCACAACCCGATCGCCATCCACCAACGCCTTTGCAGGCACAAGCACCTCATGCTCGCCGAAAAACAGTTCAGCCTGCCAGCCTTCCACCAAGATGCGGTGGTTCTGCGACACGTAATGCGCGCGCTTCGCCCCAAACACACCTCGCGCCAACCGCACCGGCGCAAAGGCACCGCGCCCCGCAACGGTACGCTGTCCAATCCACCGCACCGGCATCGGCCCATGGTCCCGCGTATGCACCAAATCCCCAACTGACAGGGTCTCAACCGCACGGCAGCCCAGCGATGTCCTTATTCGCGTGCCCGCCACGAAACAGGCCAGGCCCGTGTCACCGGCGCTCACCGTGTCATACACCAGCGTGTCAGGGTCAGGCTGGTTGAATTGCAACGTTGTGGTCGTGGAATTTGGTCCCACCAGCACCGGCAGGTTTTCCGAGGTCGCGCCAGCAGCAGCCCCATCCAGCGCCAGAATGTTCTGCGTGCCACCACCAATATCGTAGAAATCCTCCACCGTGCCCGTGTCGGTGTTGGTCAGAGCATAAGCCTCATAGTTGCTGCTGCCGCCGCCATTGGGGTCGGTCAGCAGAATCGGGAAATCATCCGCAGAAATCACATAGATGGTCTCGCCATTGTCCGGATCAACGGAGACCTGAACATCCGGATGCGTCAGCGGTATTTCGATCCCGACCGATCCGTCACTTTGGTAGAAACTGACGACAAAATCATCGGGGTCGTCGCTGCCGTTTAGAGCAACCTCCAGAAACTCGTTAACACCAGACGATGCAGCATAGGCATTCGAATAGTGCAGCTCGCTGATACGCGCCATTTAAAACCCTCACTCAGAACCAAATCACCTCGGCAACCGACCCGGTCACAGCGCTCGTTTTTGCCCGAGAATGGTGAATCTTCAGGAAAGGATTGTGGCGAAAGGGTGGATATCAGGTTTATTTGGCCGCAAAAACAACCCCGCATATGTGTGATGCATCTGGTCACTTTTCTTTGAGTTGAAATCAGGGTTTGGCTCAGTTGGTGAACTTCACCGCCGTCCCTGTCAGCTTTCGACACGGGCGCCCAATACCGGCGCACGAAAAAGGCCGCCCCGATTACCGGAGCGGCCTTTCAAATCTTGAACTGCTGTGTCGCTTACGCGGCCAGAGCTGCTTGCGCCTGCTCAACGATCGCGGTGAACGCGTCGGGCTCATGCACGGCCAGATCGGCCAGAACCTTACGGTCCACTTCGATGCCGGCCAGGTTCAGACCATTGATGAAGCGGCTGTATGTCAGTGCTTCGTCATGCGCACGTACCGCAGCGTTGATACGCTGGATCCACAGTGCGCGGAAATTACGCTTACGATTCTTACGGTCGCGTGTTGCGTACTGGTTCGCCTTATCGACGGCCTGCGACGCTACCTTGAACGTATTTTTGCGACGACCATAATAACCTTTGGCGGCTTTGATGATCTTCTTGTGACGGGCGTGGGTTACGGTTCCACCTTTAACGCGGGACATATCTCAATCTCCTCTTAGCGATCGTAGGGCATGAAGCCCTTGACGATTTTTGCGTCGGGGGCGGACAGAGTAGTCGTGCCACGAGCGTTACGAATAAATTTGCGAGTGCGTTTGATCATGCCGTGGCGTTTACCCGCCTGGCCTGCCAAAACTTTGCCGGTCGCAGTGACCTTAAAGCGCTTTTTGGCGCTCGACTTCGTCTTCATCTTAGGCATTTCCGTCTCCTTTAGTATTCGGTCGGTGACAAACGCGACTCGGCATGCCTTTCAGGCCGGTCGCGCGAATAGAGGCGCCGTATAGTCCGCCTTTTCTGACTCTGCAAGCGATTAATGCGGCTTTTTCCAGTGCCCGTTCGTCAGGAATGCATCATATAGGCAATCACGCGCACAATCACATTGGGCAACTCGGCAATCGAGTATCTGGACGGATCGAGAATCCACCCGGTCGCCAGAATCGATGCCGCCAGAATGAACGCCGCCATCGCCTTGGTCGGGCGCCGTTCATCGGCATAGCCAGACAACATTGCCGGTATGGAAAACAGCCCGATCAAGGCGCCGATCGCGATCAGATAGTCAGTGGTCATAGTATCGTATGGTTACCCCGGCTGGTCCGGGCACACGCTACTCTTCTTCCATGTTGAAAATCAAACGCTCTTCACAAGGGGCCACACGCAGAATGTTTGTTGTGCCCGGCACGTTGAACGGAAGACCCGCTGTAACCACAATCTGATCATCGTTGGTGGCGTAGCCAAGATCCCGCGCGGCACGCGCCGAGGCCACAACCGCCATTTTGAACCGCGACACATCGGAGACGATCACACAGTTCGTGCCCCAGCTCAGCGCCAGCCGCCGCGACGTGCCCCGCAGGGACGTCATCGCGATGATCGGCACCCGTGGGCGCTCACGCGCAATCAACAATGCTGTGGTGCCGGACTGGCTAAAGCAACAGATCGCGGCCACTTCGGTGGTTTCCGCGATTTCCCGCGCGGCTGACACGATGGCATCCGCCACGGTCGAGCGTGGTGCGCTACGGCTGGCTTCGATGATCTCGCGATAGGTCGGGTCGCTTTCCACCTCGACCGCCACGTCGTTCATCGTGGTCACTGCTTCGACCGGATACTGGCCGGCAGCTGATTCCGCTGACAACATAATGGCGTCCGCGCCTTCGTAGATCGCGGTGGCCACGTCGCTCACCTCGGCTCGGGTCGGCATTGGGCTTTCGATCATGCTTTCCAACATCTGTGTGGCCACGATCACCGGCTTGGCCGCCTGACGGCATTTGCGCACCAGACGTTTCTGGATCGGCGGCACCGCACTGACCGGCAGTTCCACACCCAGATCACCGCGCGCCACCATGATGCCGTCGCTGGCCTTCAGGATTTCGCCAAAGCTTTCGACTGCGGCAGGTTTTTCAATCTTGGACAGGATCGCCGCCCGCCCCTGCGCCAGCCCGCGCGCTTCTTCGACATCTTCTGGGCGCTGCACAAACGACAACGCCAGCCAATCAACGCCAAGACCGCACACAAACTCCAGGTCGTCACGGTCCTTTTCCGACAACGCCGCCAGCGGCAATACCACGTCGGGAACGTTCACGCCTTTGCGGTTGGAAATCGTCCCGCCAATTGTCACGCTGCAGTCCGCATAATCGTCCCCGCAAGCGTCCACTTTCAAACGGATCTTCCCGTCGTTGACCAGAAGGTTCGATCCCGCCTCCAGCGCGGCAAAAATTTCGGGGTGGGGCAAGCACACGCGCGTGATGTCGCCCTCGGCTTCGTCCAGATCAAGCCGGAACTTCGCGCCTTCAACCAGCTCTTCCTCACCGTTGGCAAACACGCCAACACGCAACTTCGGCCCCTGAAGGTCCGCCAGAATGGCAATCGGGCTTTGCAGGTCTTTTTCGACCTGCCGGATAATACGGTGCTTTTCGCGGATTTCGTCATGACTGCCGTGACTCATGTTCAGACGGAAAACGTCCGCCCCGGCCTCGTGCAATCCACGGATCATGTCATAGGTTTCCGACGCTGGGCCCAGCGTCGCCACGATCTTTACGTTTCTCAGTCGTCTCATAATGTCATCATCCCCGAACTGGCGTCTTACCCTTAGGTGACCCTGCTACATCGCTCTTGCCGACCCCGATACTTGTTAACGCTAACAAAAGCAACATTCAGCGGCCGGATTTCCTTTCGAATTGAACTGGATTAGATGTGTATCAAACCAATGACAGGCCCATGACAAACACATCTTTCTCCATCTACGGCGCAGACCGTCCCGCCCGCTGGCTGATCACCTGTGATCATGCCTCCAATTCCGTGCCCGCCGATATCAATGGCGGCGATCTCGGCATTGGTGCGGACAACATGTCCCGCCACATCGCGTTTGACGTTGGCATCAAAGGCACCTCGCAACGCCTCGGAGAGCTGCTGGACGCGCCGGTGATCTGCTCCAACTTTTCCCGTCTGGTGATTGACCCCAACCGCGGCATGGATGATCCGACCTTGGTCATGCGCCTGTATGACGGCACCATCATTCCCGCCAATCGTCATGTGGACGACCCCGAAATCGCCCGCCGCGTCGACACTCTTTATCGCCCCTATCATGAGGCGCTGGAAAGCCTTGCAGCCGCGCGGGACAACGTAATCGTTGTCGCCATGCACAGCTTTTCCCCCAAACTCAACGGCCGCGCCCCGCGCCCGTGGGAAATCGGCATCCTCTATTCGCGCACCTTTCAAGACTTCAGCCACGCCCTGCTGGCCCGCCTGCGCCGCGAGACCGACCTGACCGTTGGCGAAAACGTGCCTTATGACGGCCATCTGCCAGGTGACAGCATCGACCAACACGCCCTGCGCCAAGGCCGCCTGAACACGCTTGTCGAGCTGCGCAACGACGAAATCGAAACGCCCGAAGGGCAAGCAGCATGGGCGGAACGCCTTGCGCCAATTCTGACCGAAGCGCTGGCGGAAAGCGGCTTATAATCCTGCAAAATCAATGTCGTCTTTCTTGCCAACACAAGGTCAAATACCCATATATTTGGTGACCCTTTGGAAAGGAGATCACTCATGACAATCGCCACTCTTACTGCTTTCTTCGGCTGGATGACCGTAATCCATTTCGCGGTTCTGATCTTCGCCGCCGTGGTAATCTACGCGCTCGGCGACTGGGCCACAGGGCTTCACGCCCGCATGTTCGGCCTCAAACAAGAGGCCGCACGCCAGACCTTCTATAACTGGCTCGCCTTCTACAAACTTCTGATCTTTGTTTTCGCCCTCGTACCGTGGCTCGCGCTCAAGATCATGTGACGCCGCTTGCCCCCGCGCCGACGGATTGCTAGGCCTAAGCCAAGCCAGTCGCAGGAGGACCCCATGGACAAGCAAACCCAGATCGAACTCGAAGCCGCCGCCTTCCGCACTCTGCGCGAGCATCTGATGGACAAGCGCACCGATGTGCAAAACATCGACATGATGAACCTCGCCGGGTTTTGCCGCAATTGCCTGTCGCGTTGGTATCAAGAGGCCGCAAACGCGCGCGGTATCGAGATGGACAAAAACCAAGCCCGTGAGATTTTCTACGGCATGACAATGGACGAATGGAAATCCACCTATCAAACCGACGCCAGCCCACAAAAGCAGGTCGAATTTGAGGTCGCTTTCAAAGAAAACGTCGGCGGAAAAGACTAATCAGCCAACACATTGCAGCCACATTTGCCGCAATTGTTTCCAATTTAGCTCCAATTTTCGGTAAATTTGGCCGGTAGGTCTGCCCCTAATTTCAGGCTTTAGGGGCAGAAAATGATTGGCTTATTGGCACTTGCAACAGTGGTCGGCGGAAGCGTCTTGATTTCGACGCTCGAAGCTGAAGATGAGATTTCGTCCGCAACCGATACAGACGCCCCGGATCCCGATCCGGAAGATCTTCCTATTGCCGATGTGTCCGTACTGATTGACGGCACCACCGCCGACGACACGCTTTCGGGCGGTGATGCAAACGACACCATCAACGGCGGCGGTGGCAACGATTGGATCCTCTCGGGCGGCGGCAACGACTCTGTCTCCGGCGGCGCTGATGATGACCGCATCGCCCTGGGTGGCGGCAGCGACATATACGGCGGTGACGGCGTGGACGAGTCCGGCAACGACACCGTGCGTGGCGGCAGCGGCAATGACTGGCTCTTTGACGTCACAGGCGCCGACACGCTTTTGGGTGGCCTGAACGAAGACACGTTGATCGGCGCGCAATCCGGCGTGCTGGATGACGAGGCCGACCTGCTGGGCGGCGGCTATGGCGACGACGTAATTCTTGGTGACAATGGCGACACCATCAACGGCGGCGAAGGCGTGGACACCTTTGGCATCGGCTTTGAATTTGGCCAGGGCTTTGATGCGGTGACCATCACCGATTTTGAATCCACCACCGAGGCCCTGACCCTCGCGGTCACCGGTGACATCGTTCCCGGTTCGCTGGAATGGTCCGTCAGCCTTGACGAGGCCACCGGCATCGCCACCATCGACATTTGGGGCAACGAAGACACCGGCAGCGGCCCTGTCGCCCTGCCTCCCGAAACCGTTCTGATTTTGGAGAACATGGACGCGGCCAGCGTGGCTGCCCTCAACCTCCTGTTTGCCGACGATCTTTCCGAGGTGGAATCCGGCACTGCGCCCGAAACCACTGAAGTGGCTCTCACAGATGGCGCCGATACACACACCGGCACAGATGCCGATGAAACTGTGCATGGCGGTGCTGGTGACGACACACTCTCTGGCGGCGCTGGTGACGACGTGATCACCGCAGGCGACGGCAACGACAGCGTTGACGGCGGCGAAGACGATGACCGCTTGGTTGCCGGCGATGGCAACGACACCATTTCCGGCGGCGAAGGCGACGACACTGTGGTCGGCGGCGACGGCAACGACTTCTACGGCTATGACGGCGCAACCACCACTAACGAAGGCGGCGATGATCTTGTGCGCGGCGGTCAGGGCGATGACTGGCTGCAGGACGCCGAGGGCGCTGACACGCTCTATGGCGGCTTGGGCGACGACACGGTATCCGGTGCTGACGTTGATGTCTTTGATGCCGAGGCAGACTGGGTCAGCGGCGGCTACGGCAACGACGTTGTGGTGGGTGACAACGGCGACACGCTTGTCGGCGGAGAAGGTCATGATGAATTTGGTGTCGGCTTTGATTTCGGCGCAGGATATGACGCGGTGACCATCACCGATCTGGACGCTGAAAACGAAGCCATCACCATCGCAATTTCCAGCGATGCGGCAGTGGACAACATGGATTGGTCCGTCAGCTTTGATGCGGCCACTGGCATTGCCACCATCGATATCTGGGGCACCGAAGACAGCGGCTCAGGCCCCGTAGCGGTTCCTGCTGAGACGGTGCTTGTTCTTGAAGGCATGACCGCTGAGGACGTTGCCGCCCTGTCAATCGCCTTCAGCTACTGACAGACCCGCGACCCTGCGCAGCACGCGGCAGCGTTTGGCAAACTCAAACAAAAAAGGCGGGGAACACCTCGCCTTTTTTGCGTTTTCACAAAGCTTTAGATCGCCGCTTTCAGGCTCTCATCCAGATAGATCTCGCGCAGACGCGTCGCAATCGGCCCCGGAGTGCCTTCGCCCAGCGCCACACCGTCGATCTCCACCACCGGCATAACAAACGCACTGGCCGAGGTGGTAAACGCCTCATCCGCACCCTGCGCTTCTTCAATGGTGAACAGCCGCTCCTCGATCTTGAGCTGCGCCTCAGCCGCCATGCGCAACACAGCCTTGCGGGTGATCCCGTGCAGGATGTCGTTGGACAAAGGCCGCGTCACGATCACACCGTCTTTGACGAAATAGGCGTTGTTGGACGTGCCCTCGGTCACATGGCCATCCTCAACCAGCCACGCATCATCGCAGCCCGCTTTCTTGGCCATCATCTTGCCCATCGACGGATAGAGCAGCTGCACCGTCTTGATGTCACGTCGACCCCAACGGATGTCCTCAATCGAAATGATCTTTGCACCCTTCTTGGCCGCAGGGCTGTCCGCCAGACCCGGCTTGTTCTGCGTGAACAACACAATCGACGGCGGTGTGTCCTCAGACGGGAACACAAAGTCCCGGTCGCCATCGCTGCCGCGTGTGACCTGCAGATACACCAGCCCCTCAACGATGCCGTTGTCCGCGACCAGCTTGCGATGGATCGCCAACAACTCGTCTTTGGTGCATGGCTCTGCCATCTCCAATTCATCAAGCGAGCGTTTCAGGCGCACTGCGTGACCTTCGAAATCAATCAGCTTACCGTCCAGCACAGACGTCACCTCATAGACCGCGTCCGCCATCAGGAAGCCCCTGTCGAAAATCGAAATCTTGGCGTCTTCTTCCGGCAGGTACTCGCCATTGACATAAACGGTGCGGCTCATCTGATCATCCTTCCTGTCTCAATTGCCCTTGATGTGCGGTATTCACACGGATTTCGCAACGGCTTTCATTGCCGCAACAGTTTCATCCAACCCGCGCCGCGCGCCGGTCTGTAGATATTCCATCGCCACCAGCGACGCCTCATGGGCGGTCTCACTTGACCCACCAACACAGTCCTCGATCACACGGCAAAAATAATCGTGCTGATGCCCGTCGACGAATGTGTAGTGCACGCAAACATCTGTCAGCCCGCCAACCATCAGCAACGTGTCGACCTTGAGCCCCTTCAACAGAATCTCAAAATCAGTCCCAAAGAACGCTGAATACCGCCGTTTCGGCACCACATAGTCCGTTGGCAAAACCCCCATCTGCTCCACTGCCAACGCGGTGTTGGGGTTGTCCTCAAGACAATGCACGTCTTCTTGCCCGTCCAGTTCGCGGCCAAAATCCACCAGATCGGGACGGTGTACCTCTTGGATAAAAATCACCGGAATATCGCTGGCGCGCGCCGCATCAATCGCGGTGCGTGCTGCCAACATCCGATCGGCATAGCCCGGCATATTGTCAATCGATCGCACTTCGCTGAAGTCGCGAAACGTGCTGGCCTGAATGTCGATCACAATCAGCGCTGCGCGCCCCTCAATCAGCTCGCGTTTGTTTGCTGCTGCGTTGGCCATATCCGTCTCCCCAAAAATTTAACCCCAAAGGGCTGCACTCGGAGGATGTACTCCCATGTCGTCAAACACCAAAGGCGTGTCGCGATCTTCCGCCAACAAAAGCGGCCCATCCAGATCTGTGACCATTGCCCCCTGCGCCACCAGCGTCGCGGGCGCCATCGCCAACGAACTGCCAACCATACAGCCGACCATGACCTTGTAGCCCTCGGCTAAAGCCGCTTCACGCAGTTTGAGCGCCTCAGTCAGCCCGCCTGTTTTGTCGAGCTTGATATTCACCACATCGTACTTGCCCTTCAGCTTGGACAACGTCGAACAATCATGCGCGCTCTCATCAGCACAAACTGGCACCGGCCGCTCCATCCCGATCAAGGCATCGTCATCTCCCGCAGGCAACGGCTGCTCCACAAGCGCCACGCCAAGCCGCACCAGATGCGGTGCAAGATCGGCATAAACCTCGGCAGACCACCCCTCATTGGCATCCACAATGATCGTCGACTTTGGCGCACCGGCGCGCACCGCCTCAAGCCGTGCCATGTCATCCGGCGTGCCCAACTTGATCTTCAACAAAGGGCGAAACGCGTTTTTGGCCGCTTGCGCCTGCATCTCGGCAGGCTCCGCCAACGACAGTGTATATGCGGTAACTTCGGGCTTTGGTGCAGGCAACCCAGCAAGCTCCCACGCCCGCTTTCCGGCTTTCTTGCACTCCAGATCCCAAAGCGCACAATCCAGCGCATTGCGCGCAGCGCCTGCAGGCAGGGTATACAGCCCGGCCCTTGTGACTGGGCCTTTGACACTTTCGATCAAGTCCGTAACGTTTTCTAACGTCTCGCCATAGCGCGCATAGGGCACGCATTCACCCCAACCGACATGCCCCTCATCCTCAACTTTCACGGTCAAAACCTTCGCCTCGGTCCGCGAACCGCGCGAAATGGTGAACACCTGCGCCAGCTTGAACACATCTCTCTCAACGGTGATCTGCATGCGCCCGCTCCTTCTTTCTGGCCCTAAATACCCTGAGGGTAAGGTCCGGCACGGCCGGACCGAGGGGGCAAAGCCCCCTTGATTGCTTTACACCGCCGCAAGCGCATCCACCAGCTTGGCTGCCCCAAACCGGAACGGATCGGTTGCGGGCAAGCCCATGTCTGCTTCGACCTGCGCCAAATAAGCTTTGGCCTCATCCTCACCCATGTTCTGGGTGTTCACTGACACGCCAATCACCTGACACCCAGGATTGGCCACCTTCGCCAAGGGCAAAGCCATATCGCGCAGCGCTTGCAACGACGGCAAATCGTATTCTGGCAAGCCGCGCATGTGCGTGCGTGTCGGCTCATGCGCCAGAACAAGCGCGTCCGGTTGCCCGCCATGAATAAGCGCCATCGTCACACCGGAATACGACACATGGAACAAGCTGCCCTGCCCCTCGATGTGGTCCCAGTGATCCGCGTCATTGTCAGGCGTCAGGTATTCCACCGAACCCGCCATGAAATCCGCAATCACTGCATCCAGCGGCACGCCATCTCCGGTGATCAGAATGCCGGTTTGACCTGTGGCGCGGAACGACGACTTCATGCCGCGCTTGCGCATCTCCGCATCCATGCAAAGCGCCGTGTACATCTTGCCAACCGAGCAATCCGTCCCCACGGCCAGCACCCGCTTGCCTGTGCGCGTCTTGCCGTTGGCAATCGGATACTCAACCTCGGGAATGCGCACATCGTGCAACTCACGCCCTGTCGCCTCGGCCACAGCCACCAAGTCCGGCTCCTCGCGCAGCAGGTTGTGCAGGCCAGAGGCCAGATCAAAGCCCTCTTCCAGTGCCATAACCAGCACCTTTTTCCATTCTTTGGAAATCACGCCACCGCGGTTGGCCACGCCAATCACCAGCGTCTTGGCGCCCGCTTCACGCGCTTCAACAAGGCTCATGTCGGTCAGCCCGAGATCGGCCTTACAGCCGTCCATCCGGAACTGCCCCACAGCGTTTTCCGGACGCCAGTCCTTGATGCCAATCGCCACCTTGGCGGCCAGCTGATCCGGCGCATCGCCCAGAAACAAAAGATACGGTGTTTTGATCATCGCGCGATCCTTTCAGTCATCCCCAAGTCAATCTTGTTGACCTATATTTGCCCACGCATCGCGCAAATTCCTTGTGAACCTCCTGCCAAATCCACACTGGGTCGAAGATTCTTCGATTATTTCATCCCCAATCGGGATTTTCTCCCGCAATCTTTATGAAACCCTCCGAATCTCCCGAAACCCCGCCGCAACGCAGCGTATTATGCCGCAGGCGCGAAAATTGCCTTGCGATCACCAGCGCAACTTCCTAACACTTCACGCAAGCCAGACGTAATTTCCTTACCGAGAGACCTGACATGAGCTTCCGCATCCAACCCGCCGCTCCGGCCCGCCCCAACCGCTGCCAACTGTTTGGCCCCGCGTCCAACACCAAGCTCTTTGCCAAGATGGCCGTCTCTGCGGCTGATGTGATCAACATCGACCTCGAAGATTCCGTTGCGCCTTCGGACAAAGACATTGCCCGCGCCAACGCCATTGAAGCCATCAACACCATCGATTGGGGCAAGAAAACCCTGTCCGTGCGCATCAACGGTCTGGACACGCCTTACTGGTACCGCGACGTGGTCGATCTGCTGGAACAGGCCGGCGAGCGTCTTGACCAGATCATGATCCCCAAGGTGGGCTGTGCCGAAGACATCTACGCCGTCGACGCCCTCGTGACCGCCATTGAGGCCGCCAAGGGCCGCAGCAAACGCATCGCCTTTGAGGTCATCATCGAATCCGCCGCCGGCATCGCCCACGTCGAAGCCATCGCCGCCGCCTCCCCCCGCCTTGAGGCCATGAGCCTGGGTGCTGCCGACTTCGCGGCCTCTATGGGCATGCAAACCACCGGCATCGGTGGCACGCAGGAAAACTACTACATGGTCCGCGAAGGTGAGAAACACTGGTCCGATCCGTGGCACTGGGCGCAAGCCGCCATCGTCGCCGCCTGTCGTACCCACGGTGTGCTGCCGGTTGACGGCCCGTTTGGCGACTTCTCAGACGACGAAGGCTACATCGCACAGGCCAAACGCTCGGCCACTTTGGGCATGGTCGGCAAATGGGCCATCCACCCCAAACAGATCGCGCTGGCCAATGAGGTCTTCACCCCGTCCGAGGAAGCGGTCAACGAAGCCCGCGAAATTCTCGCGGCGATGGAGCAGGCCAAAGCCAACGGTGAAGGCGCCACGGTTTACAAAGGCCGCCTTGTCGATATCGCGTCTATTAAGCAGGCCGAGGTGATTGTGGCGCAGGCTGAACTGATCGCGGCGAGCTGAGTGCTCACAAATGATGACGACAAAAGGGGCCTCCATGGCCCCTTTCTTTATGCCAAAGCAAAGCTTTGGCAGCGCCCCGTTGACCGGCAGGGGCTTGCGCTGCAAGCTACCGAGAGGTGAAACGCCTCCACGGGGCGGGCGCTACGCTTCCAGCCCCTCGGTTCGGACGCCGTGGCTCCTCAGACTTTGCCCGCTGTGAGCAGGAAGTGGCTTAAACCATACCGGAAACTGGCCATACTTTGGGTCGAAGCTCCAACCGATCCTGTTCGAGGCCGATGATTAAGAAACATTTTGATAATTTCAGGTTGCGATATATCCAGTGAACGCAATTACTGGGCGAAAAGAGACATTGGGCGTGGAGGAAATCGAGTGGGTGCATTGCAGATACTAGTATTGGCTTTTTCGGCTTGGGGAATGTCTTTGCAAGGCGTTGATTTGCATCGAGCTGCGTGGGAGTTGGAAATTGGTGTGGATATCGTTTCGCGCGCTGTTGAGGAACGCCTGCTGCACGATGTGAGCGACGATGAAAATGGGCCTTCTTCTAATTGCGTTTCTGCAAAGGATTTCATTAATGCGTCCGGTGAAATCCAGAACTGGGACAGTTTCGTTCCTTGTACTGACGCAGATGATTTTTTCTTTTACGGCATCGGCAGGGATTTAAATCTGATAGTTCTGCATCCTGGCGAAGTCGTCGTCGAAGATTATTTTGTAATCTACAAACGCTATTTAAGCTTGAAAGAAGAATACAATATTGGACCTATGGAGGCGGGAGATCCCGGTTTTCTTGTTTTGGGGCTTGCAGCCGCTGCGTCTATTGACGATGCGGAAAAGAAGAATTTGTACGAGGCGTATTCGCTTCACCAATTAATTGTTTTGCACGCGCAAGAAATTGATCAGTCATGGCTTAGGGGAGAGACAGCTGCAAATCTGTTTTATGGGTACTTCGGCGATGCGCTTTCACCATCCGGGATCGATACTTTCGGACAACTTGTTTGCGTCGTGAAGTACGACGTACTAGGATTGTCGGTGAGCGAAATCATGGCGTCGAAAGCTTTCACCAATTGCGTCAATAACCTCTAAAGCGAAATCCTCGCCGCCATGAAACAGACCAAGGCCAACGGCGAAGGCGCCACGGTCTACAAAAGCCGCCTTGTCGATATCGCGTCTATTAAGCAGGCCGAAGTGGTCGTCGCCCAAGCCGAGCTGATCGCCGCGGGCTAAACACCCAAAGACACCGATGACAAAAAGGTGTCTCCACGGTCCCCTTTTTTGCACAAGGGCCAGCGCCGGACCGGGGACGGCGCAACACCCCACCGGCTTGGCACTTTATCTCTGCCACTTGTCGCCAGACGTTCCCGTTTCGCACATCTTAAGAAAAAGCGCCGGCCCATGGGACCAGTCCGGCGCTGGCCCGGCGACCTACGGCCTTGACTCCGGGCTCAATCTCCTTAGGCCCGCTCATCCTTGGGCGAGCCCATCACCACATAACTGGTGATCGCATGTACCTGCTCCACTGTGCCCAAAACCTCGGTGTGAAAGCGTTTGTAGGATGGCAGATCCGCCGCTTCCACGCGCAGCAGGTATTCTACCTGACCGGTGATATTGTGGCACTCCCGCACCTCAGGTGCCTGCGCCATGGCCCGCTCAAAAGCCTCCTGCGCGTGTTTGGTGTGTTGATTGAGCCCCACCGTGACGTAAGCCACGAATCCCGTGCCCAAAGCGGCACGGTTCAGCACCGCGCGATAGCCTGAGATCACGCCGGTCTTCTCCAACGCAGCCACCCTGCGCAAACAGGCTGACGGCGACAGCCCAACCTTGTCTGCCAGCGCCAGATTGCTGATCCGCCCATCGCGGCTCAACTCGCGCAATATATGTTCGTCAATGTGATCAAGATCCGCCATTAATTGCAAAAATAGATGACATGCGCACAAATACGCAACCCGCAAGCGCCCATAATGCCTCAAACTGCGCCCATGACTTACGACATCCTCGCCGCCCTCACCTTATTTGCCTTTGTGTCCTCGATCACGCCGGGGCCAAACAATCTGATGCTTATGGCCTCAGGTGCCAATTTTGGCTTTGCCCGCTCTATTCCCCACATGCTGGGCATCGGCGTTGGCTTTGTGGTGATGGTTGTGCTGGTGGGCGTCGGCCTGATGCAACTGTTTGACTATGTCCCTGTGCTGCACACCATCCTGAAGATCGCCTCGGTGGCCTACCTGCTATGGCTGGCGTGGAAAATCGCCCACGCAGGCGCACCGCAAAACGGCAGCAAAAGCGGCACGCCGATGACGTTTCTTCAGGCCGCGCTGTTCCAATGGGTCAATCCCAAAGCATGGACCATGGCGCTCACGGCGGTAACGCTTTATGCGCCCGATCGCAGCTTGTGGGCCGTTCTGTCTGTCGCCGCGGTGTTTGGCGCCATCAACCTGCCCTGCGTCAGCAGCTGGACCGTCTTGGGACAGCAAATGCGCCGTCTGCTGACATCGCCAACCCGCCTGACCACCTTCAACTGGACCATGGCAGCCCTGCTGGTGGTCTCGCTTTATCCAGTGCTTGTCACCGGCTGACGCAAAATCGTGCGCAGCTTTTCTGGCGCCACACGGCGGGGATCGCCAAGGTAAATCTCGTGGTGGTGACCGTTAAACGTCATCCCTGCCTCAGGCATCACAACATCATGCAGATGCGCCAGCACCGGCGCCTCGTCTGAATATGGCCCGACATGCAGCGTCTGAAAACAATCGCCTTCCTCCAGCGTCTTTAGGGACACCTCCGCCAGCGCCGAGGTTTCCGCGCCCTTCTTGGCCAGCTTCACCTGCGCCGCCTCACGCGCAGTGTCCAAATCGGTCTTCGTCACAGCCTCCGGTATCCGGATCATCGCGCTCCAGCGCCATGCATCGCGCTCGGCCCGCACAAAACTGCCGGGATCATCCGCCCACCACAGCGCCTCCAGCGGCGGCACCACAAAATCCGCGTCCTGCGCCTTCTGAGCAAACTTGATACCATAGGCCAACGGATAAAGCGCCCCAAGAGCGCGGGCATAGACCGGTCCGCCAGGATCGCCCTGTCCGGTGATGCTCAAAAACTGAAGCTTGGGAAACACAACGCGATCCCAGCGACCGACCTTGCCGCTGTAATACGGCTTGTCCGCCTTCTTGAAATCCAGCTTCCCGCTCATGCCGTTGCCTCTGCTCTGTCTGCAAGCGGCAGGCAAATCTCTGTCAGCAGATCTTCGCGCGGCGTTTCCATCGGGTTGTTAAGGTACATCTCAAAACACGGCGCATCACCGGGCATCTCACCGGACTCCGGCAGCCATTTGCCAAACAACGCCTCATAAGCCTGCGGAATCAACTCGTAAGGCCCCCGCAGTGTCAAAACCGCATACCGACCACCGGCAACTGCATAGCCCTCAAGCCCCTCCGGCACATCGTCCAGCCGCAGCTCCGCGCCAGCCATTGACCGCAAATCCGCCTCTGGCGCGGCCTCGGGGTTGTCGAAATAGATCCCCACCGGATTGCCAATCCGCGGCCACAGGTTGTTTTTCTGGCAGGTGGCAAAGAACGCCTCAAACGCGGCGCCAATCTGGCTATAGGCCCCCTTGTGCACCACGCCCGCAATCACCCGCGGCGCCTCGTCTCTGATCGTGACTGGAAACATTGGACCTTCTCCCTGTTTGCGTGTCATCAGCGGCGCAACGTGTACGCCCTGTTTTCTGAACTGCGCGGGACTTGCGCCGTATTGGCTGGCAAATGCCCGTCCGAAGCTGCGCGGATTGTCGTATCCCACAGCCCGCGAAATTTCTTCCGGCCGCGTGTCTTCCAACAAAAGCAGGCATGCCGCTTTGTGCAGCCGCACCCGCCGCACGGCTTGCGCACAGGTTTCGCCGGTCATGGCATGAAACACCCGATGCCAGTGAAACCGGCTCATTGCGGCCTCATCGGCCAGCCGATCCAGCGACATGTCGCTCGCCGGATTATCATGGATATAGCGCAGCACCCGTATCAACCGCTTTTCATAATTGGCCACAGACCGCTCCGTTTTCGCTCTCGCCACCACTCTGCCACAGCCCCAACGCACAAATCTTGCTGAATTTGCCAGCGGCGGGCACACTGCCACAGACGTTGCAATTCCGTCAGGTCAGCGTCATATAGCGGGCACAGGGCAAGACCGCCAAAGAGGATGCGATGACCAATTATCTCGACTTCGAAAAACCCCTCGCGGAGATTGAAGGCAAAGCCGAAGAGTTGCGCGCACTGGCGCGGACAAACGAAGAAATGGACGTGGCTGACGAAGCCGCGGCACTTGATCGCAAAGCAGCCGACCTGCTTGACGAGCTTTACAAAGACCTCACGCCTTGGCGCAAATGCCAAGTCGCCCGCCACCCCGAACGGCCGCACACCCGCGACTATGTCAAGGCGCTCTTCACCGAATTCACACCGCTCGCAGGGGATCGCAACTTTGCCGACGACCTCGCGGTTACGGGTGGCCTTGCGCGTTTTAATGACCAACCGGTGATGGTGATCGGCCATGAAAAAGGCCACGACACCAAATCCCGCATTGCCCATAACTTTGGCATGGCGCGCCCCGAGGGCTATCGCAAAGCCGTGCGCCTTTTGGACATGGCCGACCGTTTCAATCTGCCGGTGATCTCGCTGGTGGACACCACCGGCGCCTACCCCGGAAAAGGGGCGGAAGAACGCGGCCAGTCCGAGGCCATCGCGCGTTCGACCGAGGCCTGCCTGAACATCGGCGTGCCGCTGGTGTCGGTGATCATCGGCGAAGGCGGCTCCGGCGGCGCCGTGGCATTCGCCACCGCCAACCGCGTCGCGATGCTGGAACATTCCGTCTATTCGGTGATCTCACCCGAAGGCTGTGCGTCTATCTTGTGGAAAGACGCCGAGAAAATGCGCGAAGCTGCCGAAGCCCTGCGCCTGACCGCGCAGGATCTCAAGAAACTGGGCGTGGCGGACCGCATCATCGAAGAACCCAAAGGTGGCGCACATCGCGACGCCGAAGCTGCGATCGACAGCGTGAAGGCGGCAATCACCGCAATGCTCAAGGAGCTGAGCAAGAAAGACCGCAAACAGCTGATTGCGGATCGCCGCAAAAAGTTCCTCGATGTGGGCAAAAAAGGCCTCGCAGCCTAAGCGACGCTCAACGCAACGCAAAACAGGCCGTCCCTTTCGGGGCGGCTTTTTTGGTTTCCGAGAGCAGGAGATGCCTGTTCTGAGCCCCCAGCGTACGCAGCCCCGAGCGGTTCATTCTCAGTTGTTGGGAGAGTACCAGATGGGCGACGAATACGCGCGTTCCTGAGTTGTCATCGGTACATCTGAACCCATCTCGACACCAAATTTGACGGCGTCATAGGCAGTCCATCGTGGCGTCGGTATTTCGATCACCCGCGCATAGTAGAAAGCCGGTTCAGCGGGATCGAAATCCGGGTCTGTCCAAACCGCCCCCAGCTCCGATGCCCCAATTGTGTTGGTCCAAGTTGGTATGGTTAAATCCACCGTGCTTCCGACAGCTGGGAGTTTTCCGTTGTCGTCCGGGCTGCGGTCTCCGCCCCAAGCCACATCGTAGACTTTCTCCATCACATCCCCAGTTTCTGCGTCTACCCAACCCTTGATTATCTGCACTCGGTCGAGGTTTGCGCCAACAGGGTCACGCAAAGAGTAGACCAAAAAATCCGGCGCTTCACCTTGGGCAACGGACAGGTCTGCGCCCATTGGCACGCCGCCGCTATAGCCCACGCGTGCAAGATCCCGCCGCGCAATCGCATCTTCTGCGTAGTCTCCACCGAAGAAACGAACAGTCATTCGCGGACCTGTTGTGGCATAGGCTTCGCGACGTTCCATGGCGTCAAATATTGATGTTCGGGTGTTTTCTTGCGCCCACACGGCGGTCAAACCGGCTGCGTTGTATCCCCACCCGTAATACGCGACATCACCATCCGAAAGTGTTTTGCCAATATGGCTGGCACGCTCTGAGCTAGGTTCATAAGCCGTATGTTTGCCAAAGAAATTGTCCTCAGCCACGGCAGACAGGCCCGTGTGTGAATCCGTCGCAGCGCTTGCCCCGAACTTGAACGGGTTGACGCCGAGTTCAGATTGCAGGGCGAGACCACGCAGAAGACCTGACCGCGCATATTCACCGGCAAGCATCTCGGGGTCTTTTCGCACGCTGGCATCAAGGTTTCCAAAGTCCCAAGTCTCGTAGTCGGCAAATTCATCTTCCGTCGACAAAAACGGGTGTGCTTCACCATCTCCTTTGATCTGTGACCATTCATAGAGCGGCTCCCACTTCGCACGGGCTTCAGCATATTCGCGATCCAGAGGTGGCCCGCCTTCGGCAAAGTCATCAACCAGCGAAAACACCCATCCATTAGAGAGGTTGCCATTGTGGGCAATCGCAAATGCGTCCCCGCCCGTTGTGTCTTCAAAATTCTGCAACCAAGCATAAAGATCGCGCGGATTTGGTGAGCCCACCGGTGGGGTGGTCGTATAAGGCAGTATCTGGCGTGCGGTCTCCGCACCGTCGCGCAAAATCACATTGCGATGCAGGTTGTTGCCTTCAACGAGCGAGGTCCACTCAAATGCGATGAAGGTGGTAAAGACACCAGGGTCGTTGAACTCTTCCGCTGCATCAATGATCTTCTCCCAAGCCGTTCCGAATGCCGAATTGCCAGGCTGGTAATTGAGCGCAGGCGAGATTGTGCCTTGGGCAAAACCTGCAATGAGTTGCTGCATTGCACGAAGGGCTTCTTCCCCACCTGCATTGAAGGCGTTGTGAAACTCACGCCCTTGCGGGTCAGCCAGAATGTTAGGGGCCCCGGAAATAATGTCCGTGATTGCTCCCATCGCGTCGGAATGGTCAGTGATCATGTAAAAATCAAAGGGACGAAACAGCTTTACTGGCTGCCCGGTATTCGAGGTGAC
This sequence comes from Shimia sp. Alg240-R146, assembly GCF_947331465.1. Classification (GTDB taxonomy): domain Bacteria; phylum Pseudomonadota; class Alphaproteobacteria; order Rhodobacterales; family Rhodobacteraceae; genus Shimia. Next base: position 585,291 of record NZ_CAMZOK010000003.1, read on the forward strand.
TTGCTCCCCACGCGCAAACCGATAAGCATCGCGAGGCATTAGGCGTGTTCCGCCGCCACCTGCATCTGCTGATAGGCCGGTGTGTACGTGCGTATCCCCAAAAAACACGCGCTCGGGATAGGCACGATCCGCATAAGGTGAATACGGTCGCCCCTTCAAAAACGCATCGCTGGCGTCAGGGGGAGAAACTTGCGCTAGGGATGCACCACCCGAAAGCATGGTCATGCACGCAAAAAGGTAAGTAATCCGCACGAGCAGTATTCCTTTTTGGTTCAACTTGTTTTCCGAATATGGCGATCCTAACCAGCCGAACTGCACGACGCTATCAATTTTTGCATCACCGCTCCGCCCCCAAAGCTGCCCCAACGCCTTCCCAATCCCCGCTTGAAGCCCACCCTGTGTCCGCTACTCTGTCCCCATGCTGACGATCCTCAAACATCCGACCTTTTCCCGCCTCTTTGCGGCTCAGATCGTTGCCCTTATCGGCACCGGCCTCCTGACCATCGCGCTTGGGCTTTTGGCGTACGACCTCGCAGGACCACAGGCGGGTGCGGTGCTTGGCGTGGCCTACACCATCAAGATGGTGGCCTACGTGGGCCTCTCCCCCGTCATGGGCGCGCTGGTCGCCCGCCTGCCGCGTCGCTCCGTGCTGATCGCCGCCGATCTGGTGCGCCTTGCTGTCGCGCTGTGCCTGCCGTTTGTCGACAGTGTCGCACAGATTTACGCGCTGATCTTTGTGCTGCAAGCCGCCTCCGCCACCTTCACCCCCACATTTCAGGCCACCATCCCCGACGTTCTGCCCGACGAGGCGCAATATACCCGCGCGCTGTCGCTCTCCCGCCTCGCCTATGATTTGGAAAACCTGCTCTCCCCCGCGCTCGCTGGCGTCCTGCTCCTGCTGATCAGCTACAGCGGCCTCTTTGTCGGCACCGCGCTTGGCTTTCTGCTTTCGACCCTGCTGATCTGGCAAACGCACTTGCCTCCTCGCACCGACAACACACAGCGCCCTTTTCTCAAACGCATAACCCGTGGGAGTTGGATCTACCTCGCCACGCCCCGTCTGCGCGGACTACTGTCATTCAACCTCTCGGCCGCCGCCGCTGTGGCCTTTGTGTTGGTGAACTCCGTGGTTGTGGTCCGTGACACCTACGGGCTGGGGGAAACCGGCCTCGCCATCGCGATGGGGTGCTTCGGCGCAGGTAGCATGACCGCAGCGCTTCTTTTGCCTCGCCTGCTCGACACCATTTCTGACCGTCGCGTTATGGGACCAGCCGCCCTTGCACTTGCCTGCCTCACCTTGCTGCACGGCGCGATCTATGCGCTGTCCGGCCCGCTTCCGTGGCCGATGTTCCTTGGCCTCTGGGCGCTCACTGGCGGTCTCTATTCGGCGGTACTGACACCCTCAGGCCGGCTCTTGAAACGCTCTGCAAATGCCGACGATCGCCCCGCAGTGTTCACCGCCCATTTCGCCCTCAGCCACGCGTGCTGGCTCATTGCCTATCCCCTCGCAGGCTGGAGCGGCGCTCAGATCGGCATGGACGGCGCTTTGCTGATACTCGGAGCCCTCGCGACCGGTGCCGCCCTTTGCGGCCGCCTCCTGTGGCGTGCCACACCCGACGAGGTGGAACACGACCACCCCGACCTGCCGGACGACCACCCCCATGTGCTGAAATACGGACGCGAAAGTCACAGCCATGCCTTTGTGATCGACGACAATCACCATACATGGCCGACTCGCCCTTAACGCCAGTCGCTCGGCGCGCAACCGTTGCACCGCCGCGCGTTGCGTTCACAAACACGGCGCTCAAAATCCGCACCGTCGCGATACCGACGTGATACCGCCGCGATGCCGAACCCCGATTTTGGCATTTTTTGAAAAAGTAAACGCGGCCTCAGCTGGCCAGCAAACGCAGGCCCTGCGTCACATCAGAACGCACCGCAAGCCGCAATCCCGGCTCATCTCCGGCCTTCAACGCGGCAATGATTAACCTATGCTGAGTCGGTGGATCCGTCCGGCGCAAACGCCCGTAAAGTGCCCGCATCGTCGGCCCCAGTTGCAGCCAGACCGTTTCCGTCATCGCCAACATCGCCGGCGCCTGCGCCCGCAGATAAAGCGTGCGATGAAACTCCAGATTAGCACGGATATACCCAACTGCGTCACGCTGCGCGACCGCCTCAGAGACCGTGTTGTTGATGCTCACCAGCCGCTCAATCAAGGCCATATGCGCACGCGGCAGAGCGCGGCTCGCAAGCTCCACTTCGATCAATGCGCGCAGTGCCGCCAACTCTTCCAATCGTTCATTGCTCAATTCAGGCGTGGACACCCGTCCGGAGGTCGACAAAAACAGCGCGCCCTCGGCCACCAGCCGCCGCACCGACTCTCGTGCCGGGGTCATCGACACGTCAAATTCCTTGCCAATCCCGCGCAACGTCAGTGCCTCCCCCGGCGCCAACTCGCCATACATAATACGTGCCCGCAACGCGCGATAAACACGGTCATGTGCAGAGGTGGAAACGTCTTGCTGGGCACGGCTTGAGGGGATCATTGGTCAATTGTGATCACAAATGGCGCGAAGGTCAATGCACCGTCATGCAAAGCGATACCGGTGCAGTTCCTGCCCCTGATCCCGCAGCCAATTGCGCTGATCCCGATAGGTTCCGTGAATACGTGTCACTTGATCCCAGAACACTTTGGAATGGTTCATTTCCGCCAGATGCGCCACCTCATGGGCAGCGACATAGTCCAGCACCTCCTCAGGGGCCATCACCAACCGCCATGAAAACATCAACGCCCCGGCGGAACTACATGACCCCCAGCGCGACCGCGTGTCCCGAAGCGTCATTCGGGTCGGATGACGTCCCAATCGGGCGCCATAATGATCCACAGCCTCCGCCAGTCGATTGCGCGCCAACTCCCGCAGAAAGCCCTGCACCCGCGCGCCCGCACGCGCCGCATCGCCGGGCACTGCGATCTCATCGACCCCAAGCACCACCGATCGCCCTGAACCGGCCACCACACGCCGCATACGCCCGCCCACCGGCAGTTCAGAGCCCAGGGCGATCTGAACCTGTGTTGGCTGCTTGTCCAATTGCGCCCGCACCCATGATTCCTTTTCGCGCGCAAAAGTCAGCGCCTCGCGCTCCCGCACGCCCTTGGGCACGGTCAGCGTCACCCGCCCGTCCAGGCGCGACACCCGCAGGCTGATCCGCCGCGCACGGGTCGAATGGCGCAAAACCACAGTCAAAGGCGGGTTTCCGGGGAAGATATGTTGCGACATTGGCCCTCCTTGGGCGGGTTCGGGCGAAACCCCTTTGACACGGCCTCTTTCATATGGCAGTTGCCGCAGACCGTCGAGAGAGACTCAACCGATTCAAAGGGGATTTCCCATGCCCAAAGAAGAATGGGGCGTCAAGCGTGTGTGCCCAACCACAGGCAAGCGCTTTTATGACCTGAACAAAAACCCGATCGTCAGCCCCTACACGGGCGACGTGGTGGAAGTAGAAGCTGGCAAAAGCCGCATGATCGCGGCAGATGCCGAAGATGCGGCGACGCTCAAAGCCAAAAACCTTGAGACCACCGATGAGGTGCTTGAGGATGATGAAAACGTGGATCTGGAACTCGATGACGATGTTCTGGATGACGACGAAGAAGACGACAACGTTCCGTTGGAAGAGATCGCAGACGTGGCCTCCGAAGACGACGACAGCTGATCGTCGCACAAAGTTATCGGAGGCGGGATTTTTCACTTGAACCCGCCTCTGAATACGCCTAATCAGGCGCGCACAGGCTGAGAGGCCTGATTGATGGGGCCTTAGCTCAGCTGGGAGAGCGCTTCGCTGGCAGCGAAGAGGTCAGGAGTTCGATCCTCCTAGGCTCCACCAAATTACCCATCAAAACAATCTTCCGCTCGCCAGATATTAGACGTGGCTTTGCGTTTTACTTCAACGCCTTGCACCAAAGGCGCGGGGTAATTCTTCTTTGCTTGATGGCTTGGATATTCACCGTGCGCGGCGATCCCGAACCTCACACGATGCCGCTTATGAAAAACTGCCCTTGTCTGAGAATGCGCCAAAGTGATCTCATATGCAGCGCATCCCGAATCCACGATCAAAGGATAGTCCAATCAGCCGCCAGACGAACTTTTGCGCAACAATCGCGCGACAATCGGCGCGCCCAAAATGACAACAACAATGCGTGTCAAATGGTGGGCTATCACAAATCCCAAATCGGCCCCGACAATAATCGACAAGACCGTCATCTCTGCTTGCCCACCGGGTGCAAACGCCAAAAAAGCCTCCATCGGTGGGGCCAATCCCAAGAGCGTCACAGCTTCTGCAAACGCCGCCGCCAAAGCCGCCAGCACCACCATGAACGCCAATCCCGCGGCAACGATCTGGCGCAACTCTCGCAGCGTGACACCTACATAATGCACGCCAATACCGACCCCGATGAAAAACTGCGCGGTTAGGATCGCTTCGGCGGGCGGGCGCGAATGCAACAGACCCGCCATCGTCAGCGCAGCAGACACAATCATCGGCCCCAGAATCGATGCGCCAAACAAGCCGATTTTTTCACCGCCCTTCCAGCCAACCAAGGCCGCGACCACCATCAGAGCCATCTCGCCTATCGGTATCTCTGATGCGGGCTGACCGATCGGATTGCTCAGACTTGCGCCGTAAAGCCCCGTCAGAATAGCCGGTGCCAACGTCACGATCACCAGAACCCGCGTTGCATGGATCAAGGACAAGACACGCGCGCTGCCGCCGGCCTCTTGTCCGAACAAAATCATGTCCTGCAATCCGCCTGGCATCGCCGCATAATAAGACGTCACAGGGTCAAATTTTCCGACATGGCGGAAAAATGGCACTCCGATTGCAGCAATCAAGACCACATAGAGCGGAACCAACGCAATGGATCCCGCCATCTGCGGCAATGTCGCCACCACCTCCGGCGTCAACGACGTACCGACGGCCACGCCAAGGATAGTCCGCGCCGCCACTGACACCTGCCCAAATCCCGACAGCTTGCCGCCTGACAATGCCAACACAAGACAGGCGCTCATCGGCCCGAACAGAAACGGCAGGGGCAGTCCAAGCGCCCAAAAAAGGCCAGCGCCCGACGCGGCAGCGGCAAAGGTTTTCGCTCTCAGAAGTGTGGTGGTCATGGAAAGCGACTCATCTTTGCGCGGCTTGACGGTATTGCATCCACTTGTATACATTCGGACACAAAGAGGCAAGGCGACACGAAACATGCAAGACGACACACACTCATCCGACGGCCTACACGGAAACGCCACTTACTCCGCGCTCCTGTCCGAGATCCGCGATGGAAAGCTGTTGCCAGGTGATCGCCTGCGGGAGACCGAGCTTGCTGATCGCCTAGGCATCAGCCGCACGCCTGTACGTGAAGCCATCAGGCAATTGGAGGCCGACGGCCTTGTTAGCCATGTGCCACGTCAGGGCGCATCGGTGCGCAGCCTCAGCTATGCCGAAGTCATGGAACTTTACGAGATGCGTGCAGTGCTCGAAGGCGCCGCCGTGCGTTTTGCGGTGCGCTCCGCCTCGGATGTCGAAATCGCCGAATTGCGCGCACTCAACGAGGAACTTCTAGAGGCCGGACAAGGCACCCGCGCCTTTCACCTCAACCGTCATTTTCACGCCCAACTTCTGAACGCGGCCAAGAACCGGTTTCTGACAAAATCTGTGCAGGCCATGCAAAGGGCGATGATGATTTTGGGACCCACAACGCTTGCGGACTCCAGCCGATTTGAAAGCGCTGTGAAGGAACACACAGCAGTGCTAGATGCACTGCAAGCGCGCGACGCGGACGCTGCCGAAGCTGCCATGCGCCACCACATAGAGACCTCGCAACGCGCCCGGATCAAGGCGTTCCGCGCCACCGACGCCTTACCGACGTAATACCGACGCGATACAGCTTAGTCATTTGGCGCCGTGTTCTTCGGGCTTGATCAAGTCAACGCTCAGACCCCACCAAACCTGCAACCCGACATGCACTGAACACGGGGCGTCCACTTCCGTTCATGCGAACGCCCCGACTGAGTCCACGCAACCCCAACGCGAAGGACACCCTTCATCTCCTCCCCCTCGCATACGAAACCGTATGGCTCGCCTAATTCGTTTGGGTTGCAAGAAAAATTTCTCAACACTTCAACCTTTGAGAGTTTTTCAGTCCGTGATAACTTAACGGCACTCAATACCAATACATCTAAAAAAACAGGGATTAGTCATGAGAAAATATTTGCCAGCTGCGTTCGCGGCTGCCCTTTCAATTAGTGCGCCCGCCGCGCCAGTTCACGCCGGGAGCAACCCATCCCTTGGCGATGTGATGCTAATCGGCTTCAATTTTTGTCCACGCGGATGGGCCAATGCTGACGGGCAGCTTTTGCCAATCAACCAAAACCAATCACTGTATTCTCTCTTGGGAACACAATTCGGCGGTGACGGTCGCACAACATTTGGTTTGCCAGACCTTCGTGGACGGGCTCCGATTGCGGCCGGTCAGGGCACGGCCTTGCCTTATTATCAAGTCGGCGCAATGGGCGGGCAGGAATATACATCCATGACCGTCGCCAACATGCCAACGCACAACCACCAGATTGTCGGTGAGCCAACAACTCAGCTGATGGCGACAACAAGCCCAACAGCTTCAAACGCTCCGGGCGGCAATATGCTTGGTACATTTGGTGCCAACGAAAAGGCCTATGCCACGTCGCTTGGAACACCTCAGTTGATGCACAACCGCACGGTTGACCTGAACTCAAATGTGACTTTCGCAAACACCGGAAGCGGCAGAGCTCAGAACAACATGCAGCCGTTTGGCGTGCTGAAATACTGTATTGCAACCACTGGCGATTTCCCCTCGCGCAACTGATGCCCGTGGCGAATGATTTTTATTTCCAAACGCGCGCGACACAGGTCAGGCCTGTTCAGCCGCCGCGTGTTTTCGACCCAAGGATAAATCGATGAAGAAAATTATCACCCTTCTGTTTGCAGCAACCACAGCGGTCGCCGCAACAGCCCCCATAGCCCAAGCGGATGAGCCGTTCATTGGCGAAATTCGCTCGTTCGGCTTTAACTTTTGCCCCCGAGATTGGGCGCCGCTAAACGGCCAACTGCTCGCCATCAGCGGTAATGACGCGCTGTTTTCGCTGCTCGGTACGATCTATGGCGGTGACGGCCGCACAACTTTTGCCCTGCCGGAATTGCGCGGGCGTATTCCGGTTGGCAATGGCAGTGGACCGGGATTGACACCTCGCACCGAAGGCCTGCGTGCCGGGACTGAAACCGAGCTTGTTCAAGTGTCCAACATGCCATCGCACACCCACCAGCCCGCAGGCACCGTCAGTGCGCAATTGGTTGCCAGCAGCGAAGCGCCCACAACCAACGATCCCAATGGAAACTACCTGCCGACCAGTGCCGGAAACTTCTACGCTTCGACGCCCGGCACCATTCAGGACATGGCAACCGGCAGTGTGAGCGTGGACATTTCGGCGGAGCACGTCGCCAACACAGGTGGCAGCCAACCCGTTATCAACATCGCACCGACGCTGGTGACAAACTACTGTATCGCCCTTTTTGGCATTTATCCGTCGCGGTCTTGAGACAAACGGCCTTTCAGAAATTCAGGATGATAACATGAAAAAAATTACAAAAACTCTGGCCGTGGCGCTGTGCACGTTTGGTGCGGGCACAACGCAATCGGTTGCGGACACCGACCCCTTTATCGGAACCATCATGCAAGTTGGCGAAAACTTCTGCCCGCGGGGCTGGGCGTCAGCCAACGGTGCGATCCTCGCGATCTCGCAGCATACCGCGTTGTTTTCGCTGCTCGGCACGACTTACGGTGGCGACGGACGGACAACCTTTGCTCTGCCGGACCTTCGCGGGCGCTATAACATGCATGTCGGCACCGGCCCGGGCCTGTCGCCGAACCGCCAGGGCGAAGTCATTGGCCTGACTGACACCACGTATACGATCACCAATCTTCCTTCGCACTCCCATGCTGTAGGTGGAACGATGACAGCGTCAGTGGCGGCCAGCTCCAATGCGCCGAATACGGCGAGCCCGGCCAATAGCTACAAACCAACCTTCCCGGCTGGCGCCGCAATCTATGCGACCACAACCACGCCAAACGTCACGATGGGGGCCGGATCGGTCAACTTCACGCACAACGTGACGCTGGGCAACAATGGCAACCAGCAACCGCTGACCAATATGCAGCCTTACACCGCGATCAACACTTGCATCGCGCTTGAAGGCACCTACCCCTCGCGCCCATAGACAATCTGGGCCGCCGGACGCTGTCTGGCGGCCCAACCACCAATCGGACCATCAGAATGCGCCCCAAATCCATCGCGATCATTCAGCCTTATTTCTTTCCCTACATGGGCTACTTCTCCTTGTTTGACAGGGCAGACGAGGTTGTATTTCTTGACTGCGTGCAATTCCCGCGCCGCGGACGGGTCCACCGTTGCGAAACGCCATCAGTTGAAGGAGCCGGCTGGCTGACGCTACCCGTCGCCAAGGCCGAAAGATCCATTAAAATCAGATCACTGCAGTTTGCTGACAACGCGAACCAAGAATGGTCAAAACGCCTTGCGCGTCAGCCATGGCATGACACCATAGCCCACAGCACAGCGATGAACTTGGTCGACCTTCTCTGTATTTCAACCACCTCTGTCACTGATTACCTGTGTCGCCAAATCGACCGGATCTGCGACTATCTCGGTGTGCAACGCGCTCACGTGCGCAGCTCGCAACTCGACATCGATCCAACGCTGCGCGCGCAGGACCGCATTATCGCAATCGCCAAAAGCCGTGGGGCATCACACTATATCAACCCACCTGGTGGGCACGCGCTCTATTACCAGGACCGGTTTTCTCAGAACGGAATGAACCTGAGTTTCCTTCCGCCTTATGATGGCCCGTTTCGGTTTTTGTTGCCCGCGCTGGCCACATCCGACCGGACCGCCTTGCGAAATGACCTGGCACGACAACGCACGCGGCCTTTGGTGTCGCCAAAACGATGACACGCTCCGCAGACACCATCCACACCACCCTTTCTGATCCGAAAGTGCCAGTCTCCAAGCCCCGTTTGCCCACGGCGCAGGCGATCATGCCTTATCTGGAGTGTCTGGATCAAAGCCGGATTTACTCAAACCTGGGTCCGGTCAGCCAACAACTTCAAAAGCGGCTCGGAATGCTGCTTGGTGTGACTGAGGGCGGACTGTCGCTCACGTCGTCCGGCTCTACCGCACTGATCGGGGCCATTTTGGCCCGGGCGGGTCGCGCCGGCACCCGAAAACCTTTGGCGATATGTCCATCTTACACCTTTGTCGCCACGGTTTCCGCGATCCAATGTTGCGGCTACACGCCCTATCTTGTGGACGTCGCCCGCGACAGCTGGACGCCCGATCCAGAGGCACTGCACACCCATCCCCGTCTCGATGAAGTCGGTCTGGTGGTTATCACCGCGCCCTTTGGCCGTGTGCCCGACCTGGGGGCTTGGGCCAACTTCAGTCGCGACACCGGCGTGCCCGTGGTGATGGACGCCGCCGCAAGCTTTGACGTCTTGCTGCGCAGCGCCCAAGACTACCCGCCCGACATCCCAATCGCACTGAGTTTTCATGCAACCAAGGCATTTGGCTGCGGCGAAGGCGGTGGCGTTTTGACTTCAGACCCAGAGCTTCTGGAACGCGCTGTTCGCGCAACAAACAACGGTTTTTATGGCACACGGCAAGTCACCGGCGACAATATCAACGGCAAGATGAGCGAATACCACGCCTGTGTTGCTATGGCCGCGTTGGACGATTGGGCCGCCAAACTCTGGCAATTTCAGCAGGTGGCCAGCGCCTATCACCGCGCGGCCAAAACAAACGCAGTGACGCCGTTCCTCTGGATCGGCGGGGATGTTTCTTATGCCTATTCTCTGTTTGAGTCGGCGACGCCTGCGCAAGCCTTCGACCTTCGCCACCGCCTTGCAAACAAAGGGATAGACAGCCGGTTCTGGTACGGGTTTGGTCTGCATGCCGAGCCAGGTTTCGGCCCCTTTGAGGCTGACCCTTTACCGGTCACCCACGACCTGTCGCGGCGCTTGCTGGGCATTCCGTATTATTGCGACATGCCCAAAGGCGCGACGCAGGACATCTGCGCGACGATAGCAAAGGCCACGGCTGTTAGCTCAACAACAATTTCCCGAAACGTTGCGCAGCTTTAGGCACCACATGAGTGGCACTCTCGCGGGCAAATGAACCCGCCTCCAGATCACTCAATACCGATGCACCAGCTCCAATCAGACACCCTTCGCCAACCGTGACGTTGTCGGCCACGCCACTTTTGCCGGCAAAGAAGCAGGACGGGCCAATCCGACAACTGCCGGCAATCGCCACATGGGTGCTCACGAAACAATGGTCCCCGACATGCGTGTGATGCCCGATGTGGTTTCCGCTCCAGATCATCACGTTGTTGCCGATCTTGGCAAAAGGCTGAATTGTATTGGCTTCGAGGATCAAACAGTTCTCACCTATCTGATCGGTATAAACGTGACTGGCAGGGTGAATGAACGTCAGAAAATCATACCCGCGCGCCTTGCCTTCCTCATACCGCTCCCGCCGCAACTGGTTCATGCCGCGATAACTCAGCGGTCCAAAAACCACCCCCTGATCCGGCGCAAAATGGGTCTCCAGCGTTTCCCAGTCGAAAACCGGTTTCCCCATGAATTGGGTCTTTCCGTCCCGGAATGCGGCGTCCACGGTGTAGCCGACGATCTCATGATCTGACTCCCGTTCAAGATATACCGTCAGGGTCTCTGAAACCTGACCGATGCCAAACAAAACCACCCGAGCCATTACACGTCCGCCATGTGATTTTTCGCGACACCTTCCTTGGCCTCAACACGCGCGGGTCCGATTATGTTCATCCCACGTTCAGTATTGTCGCGGGCATACAAATGCGTCTGGCGATAGTGGTGCCAATGCAACGCACACAGATACAGAAACACAGGAAAAGACATAGCCTTTACGGCCCGTTGCTTGCGATACTCCCGCATGTACATCTGAATTCCGCGCCACAACATGCCTTCACGCGCCATCGCGCGCGCCAACCGAAAACCGATGATCCCCGAAGACACCAGCGCGCCGATGACACTGCCCCCCGTATCTGCGCGGGCAGCCATCGCCGCGCGTTTCTCTCGGAAGCCTTCCGAGCTTGTCACGTTGCGAACAACCCGCCCAAGGAACGCCTCAGCAGAATAGAGTTCCCGAAGCGCATCAGCGCAGCCATCAACCAACTCTTCGCGGGACATCTGTTTGGGGACAAAATTGCAGGCGTCATTGTCATCCGTCAGACGTCCCTCGGCACCAAGCCGATCATACAACGGAGTTTTGGGCAGGGCGACCAAAAGCCCGACAGACACCTGCGCGATGCTGGCGGCTTCGATGAACTGGACCTGCTCCTGAAAAATGCGCGTGTCATCATTATCGAACCCGACGATGAAACCTGCTGAGGTCACAAGACCCGCGTCGCGAATGTGATCGAGCTTGGACAACATCGACTCACCGCGAATGTTTTGCAGCTTTTTGGTTTCCTTGAGCGACTCCGCACGCGGGCTTTCGATGCCAATGAAAACCTCGCGAAAATTGGCCTGAACCATAAGATCCATCAACTCCGGATCATCCGCCAGATTCAACGTCGCCTCTGTCGCTAAAGACAGCGGGTAGCCGTTCTCCTCCTGCCATTTAATGACCGCTGGAAGCATCTTTTTGACCGCGACCTTGTTGCCGATGAAATTGTCGTCCACCACCACACACACGCTGAACCCAGCCTGCCGCACGCCTTCAAGTTCGGCAACGACCTGCTCCGGTGTCTTCACCCTGGGACGCCTGCCAAAGATCACAATGATGTCGCAAAACTCGCAGGTAAACGGGCAGCCGCGGGAATACTGAATGGACGCTGACACATAATGCTTGGTTTTCAGCAACTCAAAACGGGATGGCGGAAGTGTCGACATATCCGTCGGCTCTTTTTGCTCGTAGCGGGCCTCAACGGGAGCCCCCTGCGCCAATGCTTCGATAAAATCCGGCCAGGTCTGATCAGCTTCCCCGACAAAAACTACGTCGCACAAGCCGGCGAAAAACTTCTCGTTGATGGCGGCATATGGCCCGCCGACAACCACAGTTGCGGGCAGGTCCCGCACGTGTTCCAAAATCTCAACCATGCGCGCGCGTTGCACGATCTGGCCGGTCACACCAATCACGTCAAACCGGCGCAAAGCCTCAAAGTCGATTGCCTCCACCGACTCGTCAATCAACACAACTTCGTGGGTCGCAGGCAAAAGGCCTGCCAAAAGGGTCAGCACGCCCGGCATTGTCCAAGCCCGCTTGTCACCGGGCAACAGGGGCAAAGCGTATTCCCGCCCCCAATAAGAAGGCTCAAATTTCGGTGCAATCAGACAGATAGACAGTCTTTTCAATGGGATACCACCTGTATACATTTCACGATAAACGGGTAATTGCACTTGTAAACACACTGTAACGTAGTCAATGTCTTATCAGAGGATTAGAAATCGGCATAGCTTTCTCAGCGCTTTGATTGGCGCGTTTCCGGTCCAGAGCTTTCGGCACGCATTGCCAATTGGGGAGATATTTGCATGCAGTCGTGCTGGCTTAGAAAGGGACAGTTTTTGTCTGTGCCGGACACCCACCCCTGGTGGCGATCACATGCGCAAATTCCAACGGTTTTACCAATCCACGACCGGTTATGGCGGCTGTATGTGGCCGGTCGAGACGCCAACAACCGTGGCGCCAGCGTCCGCATCGACCTTGACCCGTCAAACGATATGAAAGTTCTATCAATTGCGCCGCAACCGTGCCTGCGGGTCGGGCCGGCAGGTGCATTTGATCAGGATGCGTCCGGCGTCACGTGCGCCGCGCCAGATGGCGACAAGGTGGTTTTTGGAACCTCCGGCCTGAGGCAGCTCACGGCGACGCCATACGAGCTTGGCATTGGCCTCGCTCACAGTTTGGACGATGGGGAAACGATCGAAAAGTCCGGTCAGGCCCCCGTGCTTGCAGCCGGGTCAACCAACCCTGCGGGCTGTGGTATTCCGCAAGTTATTCGTATGGGATCGCAATGGCACATGTGGTTTTCCAGCCTGCGAGAATGGACGTTTCCGTCCGACACCGACCCTGAGTTGCGATATGATATCCGGCACGCGGTTTCCGACGATCTCGCACGCTGGCGCGAGGACACTACACCCGCCATAGCCCTCGCCGGACCACACGAAGGCGGGCACATGCGCCCTTGGGTTCAACAGACGTCTGACGGGTTTGAAATGTGGTACTGCACGCGCGGCCGGTATGACGCATCCGACCCAAGCCTGCGCGCCTACAAAATAGGCTATGCCACCTCGACGGATGGACGGGCTTGGACACGGCGCGATACCGCACATGCATACGCCAATCCACCGCAGCAGGGGGATTGGGACCACGACATGCAATGTTACCCTTCCATCATCCGCCACAACGGAACCAGCTATATGTTTTACTGCGGGAATGAATACGGACGACACGGCGTCGGCTATGCTGTGCGCCAAGAGGGGGACTGCTGATTGGCCCAAGTCGACCCGATCACCGTCATCATCCAATGCCGCAACCGCCCCCTGTACCTGTGGGCGTGCCTGGACAGCTTGTATCGCCACACTCACCACCCGGCACGCTTCATTTTGACCGACAATGCCTCCGATGATCCGATGGTGCGCGAGGTTGTGCGCGGCTTTGAACGCCGATCGATGTTTCACAAAGTTGAGTGGCATTCTGAGAACGACCCAACCCGTTTGTTGCAGGCTGTACGAACCTATTCTGATGGTCTCGGTGACAAAATCGTGGTTTTTGACAGCGACGTCGTGGTCTTTGACAGCGACCCCTGCTGGCTGACCCGGATGAGCACTTTGATGGACGAAAATCCTAAGCTAGGTCTGCTTGGGTCATATGTCGACAAGCGCGATTTCATTCCATACGACGACATAGCGCCGTTGCTGCACGACAAAACTCGCGCCGAGGCCAACGCGCTGACCAAGGCCACAAGTCCTGAGCGTGACTTGCCAGCCATTCAGCCTGATGAGCCGCTTATTGATCCGTTCAACCCGGCGGGACGCCTTGTGATGGCGCGCAAAAGCATCCTGCACAAATTGGTGTTCTCGCGGGACGGCCAAGTATATCGCCACGCCCGCAAAGCCGGTGTCCAATGCGCTATCGCGACCACAGTACTGCATCGGCATCTGTCGTTGCTAAATGCCTATGACTATAGCGACTACAGCATGGAAGCCCGCAACGCGCATTTCGAAAAAGTCAGTGAGCCAACGCCCGTGGTCGAACCGCCGGATGACCAGGATTAATGAAATGCAGTAAGACGCCAGCGGGTTTGTCGTGCACTATAGCGCGGGCGCAGTTGTGGCCGTGCAACGACCGATTGGTCCTCCCCGAACTGAAGCGGTCCGCCCCTATTAGTTAGGAAACGGAGGATCAGGTATGATCGAGAGCTGGGCGGTTCTGCCACCTGAGGGCATCTATGCCAGTGTGGCACTCGCAGAACGCGAAGTTGAGGCATTGATGGGTGTAGTAAAATAACCGCTCGGGATCCGGTTGAACCCTCAACCATGTGCAGAGTTCACCTCAGCATCAAACCTATGACATCCCAATGACGTTTGAGGGCATCATTCTGGCCAAACGCACCGCAAGCCAGCGGATTTTGCCGTTTCGGTATTTTGTTGCTGGCCCACAGAATGGTCGGATGAAGGTGCTATAACCTGACGACGGTCACTGTTTCACGACGATGAAAACAGATTTTATGTACCCCATGGGCAGAGTTCTTCGACCTGTCGACGCCCAATTTTATTCAGTGTTTCTATGTTATCCAAATAAATCTTCTCGGGATCGGAAACGTGCGCAAGGACTTTGGTCATCTGATCTTGCCGCAGAAGATGTATGGTTGGGTAGGGTGAGCGATTGGTAAAGTGGCTAAGATCGTCTGCGGCCACTCCCTCAAATTGATATTGAGGGTGAAAAGATGCCAATTGCACATGCTCTGTCAGGTCTGCTTGCTCCAATAACTGCTGAAACCAGTCGAGTAGGGCGAGGTATTCATCGAACTCTTCCAGACCTTTAGTAAACATGAGCAAGCTGGTGGCAATGTCATGTTCGTTGGCTCCAAGCAGGCGCTGCAATTCACCCAAAAAGAACTGCTTTAGTAATGCATCGGTGGTGGCATCACATACAGCATAGTAGACTTGATCTCGGGTTATGACGCTGGAGGAAAATGGGCATAAGTTTAATCCTACGACCATTTGTTCAAGCCACAGACGGGTGTTTTTAACCACATCTTGATGAGCTATTGATAGCGTCTTGGGGTCAAACTTGGTGATACGATCAATCCTTCCTTGTTTGACGAGCTTAAAGCATATTTTTGCCCATACTCTGGTTTGTTTGCAAAAACCAAAACCATCGACTTAGCGCTGTTGCAACCGTCTGTTTACCGCCAATGGCCTGAAGCACACAGGCTACACAACACACCTTCGATTATTGTGCTTAGACGGACGTCGTGAGCAGTATTTCCCGAAGTAATAACCTTCGACCACTCAAATACTATCGCAATCGGCGTCGATATTAAGCTCTTGCTGCAAACACCATTCACACACTATCGGCGGTGCCTTGTTCTGGGAGAAACTCGTCAACAACGACGTAAGCTGTGATGACGATTAACGCTGCCAGACCAACTTGCATTACGCGCACAATGCTTTTGACGTCGGCTTCGTCTGAAAATGGCGCAATTGTTCCACCGTAGACAATTATCGCCGTGGTCAGCGCGGACCCTGCGGCGGGCGCGAGTTTGTGGTCGGACTTCATCAAGGTGCCCAGAAGCAAACAGGTTAGGACACTCAACAAAATGGGCGTCATTACTGAGGGTGCGATGACCGTGATTTCATACAAAACGATCGAAAATCCCGCCCCTAAGAGGTTCGCAGTTAACATGGCTTTAGCGACCGTTGTTCCGGCGGCTGGCATGGCGGCAAGCTGCTGAGCAAGGATCGCGACAAAGAATAGTACGAGCAATGCGGACGAGCCCGAGACAAAGAAGGCCAAAGCAAAGGGGATGGTCACAAGACACATACGCAGCAAGCGACGACGCTTGTCGAACGCCTTGGGCGCAGTTTGGGGTGTGGCCTGTGCAGGGTCTGGCGGGGCTGCTGGAAAGATTGCAAAGCACAAGGAGGTCACAAGGCCGGCAATCAATAGATTTGCCGGAATCCAAACTACGAGCAGCATTGCCAAATCGCCGGATTGCAAAACCATGTTAGGGACCATCATAGCCGCCATCAACGCGATGATACCCTGCAGGACCCCAGCCCCCAACACTGAGTAGGCAAAAGCGACCATGATGGCCAAAGCCACTCCGCAGAGAAACACAAACGGGTATGGCGCAAGCATAGAAAACAACAGCCATGACCCCAGCAGGGCCAGGATCGCGAACTTGAACAGATTTATGCTGGCCCTGATCGGCATCGCCGCAGGTGCCTGCAGGAAAAGCGCTGAGAACACAGCACCAATCGACCACATTGGCCACCCTAGAAGCAGCCCAAGCGAAAACACCCCTGCGGTTCCGCACGTCAGACGTAGAATTGCTGGCCTGGCTTCAATAGGCATAAGAAATATAGGCCACAGACCGGATGTATACGCGGCCGAGAAAGTTCAATATCGGACGTTCTGTAAGGTAAAAAATGACATCGGCCTGCCCGTTTAGTTGAAACTTCAGGTCGTCCTCATCATCGCCTTCTTCATAGCCTGGTAGAACAATTCGAACCGGAAATCGTTCCGCCTCTCGCATGAAGCCTTTGGTTGTTGGCGCGCTGGCCAAATCGCCTACGGTGTCCGCACCACTGACCGAAACTGCGCCACTAAAGCTTTCGATACGCCCTTTGACGACGCGGCCAGGGTGCATGTTGAGCACAACATCGACCGTATCGCCGACCTTGGCCAGCCCAAGGTTGTTTTCAGTCATGTAAGCCTCAACCCAGACATTTCGCGCATCCAGGAATGTCAGCAGGTCGCTACCCGACCTTGCATAGGTGCCGGGTGCGACCAGAAGATTTGAAACCACACCATCTGATGGCGCCTTAAGCTCGGTTCGTTCCAGATTTAGGTTAGCTTCAGCCAATGCGGCTAGAGCTTTCTGAATCTTGGGGTTTTCCTGCCCTTTCTGTCCGAGTTGCTGTTTGGCGCGCTCCAGGTCGGCTTGCGAGCTTTCCAACTCGGCTTCCGCCTCCATGATCTGTCCCCGCGCATCATCTGCTTTGGAGAGGGCGATCAATCCTCTTTTTTCAAGTGCGAAAACTCTCTGGGCCTGCAAGCCCAGGGTATCAAGATCTGCACGCGCCCGCGCCACTCTGGCTTGGGCGCCGCTGACTTCGGCGGATGACGCGCCGACATCCTGTGTAGCGGAAGCCAACTCTGCCTCGGCCTTGGCCTTATCGATCTCATAAGGTCTACGGTCGATCCGTACCAAGACCTCACCCGCATAGACAATTTGCCCGTTTTCGACCAAAACCTCGGTAACGGTGCCGCTCACTTCCGGCACGACCTGCGTCGCGATCACTTTGACACGCGCATTGCCTGTGAAAGGCGTCATTCTGTCGGCAGCGATGTACCAAATCAGGAAAATCGCCAGAAAACCTACGCTCGACCAAATTGTCTTTCTCATGACGTCTGTTCCGTTGTTTCGTCTACATCTTCTTGTTCTTGGTCGCCATCAATCCAGGCTTTGAACAACTCATAGAAAACCGCGAACAGCACTGGCCCCATGAATATCCCGATCATGCCATAAGCCATCATACCGCCGATCACGCCAATCAAGATAACAAGCATGGGCGTTTCCAATCCCTTGGAAATAAAGACTGGGCGTAGAAAACTATCCATAATTGCAGTAGGAACTGCAAGCACAGTCAAAACGAGTGCCGCCCCTCCGGACATCGAACTCCACGCATAGATCACAACAGGTAAAAGCACCAATCCGGGTCCAACCTGAATGATGCTCAGGATCAACGAGATCAGCGCCAGTGTTGCCGCCGAGCTAAACCCGAACGATGCCAAAAGAAGCCAGACGACGAAGGCCTGAATGGCGGCCACGCCAACAACACCTTTAGTAACATTGCGGATTGTGGCGCCTGCCATAAGGATAAACTCGCCGCCACGTGGTGCAAAAACGCGGTTCGCAAATCGCTGAACACCCGCCACAAGGGTTGGGCCGGGTTTCAGAAGGGCCCCCATAATGATCGCTGAAAGCGCCAATCCCAAAAGCCCAAGACCAAGTCCAACGGCCTTGCCCAGAACGGCCTGAAGGATTGCGATAATCTGCTCACTGTAGGTTTTCAAAGCCCCATCAAGGTTTCTTTCAAACATCGACCAGACTTCGCTCGCCTTTTGGCCAAGCAGAGGAATCTCACTCAGACCTTCTGGCGCTGGTGGCACCTTAAGCGTCCCTTCAGACAAACCCGTTGCAAGCTCTGAGCCCAGACTTGCCGAACTCGACACTGCCGAAGCTAACGGCCCAAGGGTTATGGCCAGACCGATCAGAACAAAGATCGCCGAAACAAGAGATTTGCGACCTCCCAGCCTTTTTTGAAGTCCGTCAAAAGTTGGATAGAGGGCTACGGCAAGAATAACCGCCCAAATTAGGACGCTCGCCAATGGGGTGACCATGACAATTGCGCTGTAAATAAACAGCCCCAAAAAAACCATTCGAATGGCCATGTCGACAAATTTGGCTTCCTGATTGGTTGACATAATTACCTCCGTTTTTATTGCCCATGTGTTTGGGAAATGGACCATTGTGTCGTTTGGTGCTCAATGGTCTCTGTTAAATTGAGTACTGTAGTTTGATTTAGGCCTTGCCGTCGTCGTCCCGATTTTGGGTTATGATAGCGTCGGCAAAAGTTGTTGCGGCAGCTAAAAAAACGCCCAGGCCGATGATCAGATAAAACATTGTAAAGATTTTTCCAGCAGCGGTTTCCGGCGAGAAATCCCCGTAACCAACTGTGGAAATGGTAATGACAGAAAAGTAGATTGCGTCGAGCCAACTCCACCCCTCAACAAATCGGTAAAACACACTCGCCCAAACCACCATTCCTAAAGTGACAGCAAGCAGCCATTTCACGCGACCATCACTCAGCGCAACCCCAACGCCGCGGAGCATTATTTTCATAGAATTCACACCCAGCCCTCCTGACTTGTTTTTGCAGTGCTTCGTTTTACGATAGCCCACGAGGCACTGGTATCGTTGGAACCCGACTTGCGCTCAAAGTTTGGGCCAGCTCGAACCCAAAGGCGCAGGTCAGATACACTATATTGTGATCACTCTGCCACAGCATTCCGATTTGTCGAGTTTTTTGAACCACTGTTGATTAGATTGATGGGATGACGTGCCCAAGTTGAGAGGGCTTAGGCAACCGCAATATTCTTCGCTGAGACCTCCAATGGGCAAAACCTCAAAACGAGTCAGGGCTTTCTCGGAGGTCCCTGAGGCGCGGTTTCCTTCTAGTAACTTCGCGCTGCTGAACAATTGGAAACCGGAAATCTGCTGTGGCGAGAAAGAGCAAACACTGCAGCTGCAAATGATCTCTGCGTTCGCAACCGCGCACGTACAAATGGCTGCAAAGTCCCGCCCAGTCGACATCCAACCCATGAACTTCACGGCGCTCTACACCAATGGCAGCGTCTCACGCAGCACTGCAGGGTTGGCTTTACTGTTTTGTCGGCTGAAGGCCCAACTTTGCAAACGCCGCTAACTGCGCATAAACGTGATTGGTGCATTCCACAGTGAGTGTCTGCTATCCGCCCACTCACGTATCGCACCCTCAAACTCCATTTTCCATAATGCGGATGCGACACTTGTCGAAATTCTAAGTTTTCAGCGGGTGGTCAGAATCGAACGCCAGAAAACTGCAAAAAATGCGGAGAAGGCAAACTGCATCGGAGGCTTATCGGGCACAAGCGTAACGCGCTGAAATTGGATAAAATTGGTGCCCGGGGGCGGAATCGAACCACCGACACGAGGATTTTCAATCCACTGCTCTACCCCTGAGCTACCCGGGCACGGGTGAACGTTCAACGTTCGGGTTGCGGCGTTCTATGTCACGCTCGGCATGGTGTCCAGAGGGATTCGCGAAATAATTCAGTGCAAACGTGACGCCTGCTTTTCCATCTCTTCCATGGCTTCCTCCGCCGCTTCTGGATCCTCGGATGCCACCGCATATGTGCCGTCAAACCACTTGCCCAGATCGATATCTGCGCAACGCTTTGAACAAAACGGGCGATACCTCTCAACGGCATCTTTTTTGCAGATCGGACAGCTCATTTTAGAACCTCCCGCAATTCCTGACGGGCCTTTTTGCGTTGCAATTCAAAATGTCCAAGAGGCGTCCAACCCACAAGGGTCGTGTCGATCGGATCACGTTTGAACGCCGCGCGCAGCGCACTTTCAAATCCGCGCCGGTCCTTCTTTGGCATTGGCGCCAAGTCCAGCACCACCTGCCCGCCAAGACCGCGCACACGCAAAGCCCTTGGAAGCGCGCGCGCGGCCGCAAAATTGGCCTTGGTGCCAGCCGCCGGCGAAGTATCTCTGCCGGTGTTCACATCCACCGCCACCAGGGCGCGGGTTGGCTCTACAAACAGGCTCACACCACCATCCAGCGAGACGCGACTGCCTTGCGCATCCTCCAGCGCGTCCAACACGCCGTGGGTATCAAAACAGCCTGCATCCGTCACCACCTCTGCCGGTTCGGACCAGTCGCGCCAAGCCGCCACGTGCGGGCCGTCGCCATCAATCAGCTTTTCTGCTGCGCCTTCAGCGTCCGCCAGGACCTGCTCGGCGAGATCAAGCATATTGGCGATGTCTTCGGCGATCTCGTCTCGATCCGCCCCCTCGCACGCAGAGCGCAAGATGAGCCCCACGCCATCTTCACGGGAGACCTCATGCGCCACCTCCAGAATGCGATCTCGCTCGTCATCCTCATGAATAGACCGACTCACATTGATCCCCGGCGCATCCGGCGTCACGATCACATACCGGCTCTTGAACAACACTTTCTGCGTCACCGGAATCGCCTTGCCCGGCTCCGCGTATCCTGTCACTTGCACCAGCATCACGTCACCCGGCGCCAGCCCTTTGACCTGCCGCAAAAACACGTTGCCGTCCGGGGTTTTCAAAAACATTCCCCCCTGCCCTTTGACAGGCCGGTCCGCAACCGCGCGATAGATCGTCCCGGGTCGCGGCGCATCGCCTTCAACCAGCAGGTCGTCCAATTGTCCGTCCACCATCAGAGCCGCGGCCTCGCGCCCGTTGATCTGGTCGAGAATAATCTGACGTCCCTTCATTGGCGTCCCTTTCAGTCTGATGTGTAAAGCGGAAAGCCTGCCGCTTGCAGCAGGTTGGCGGTTTCCGCCACTGGCAGGCCCATAATGGCCGTAAATGATCCGGAAATCCACGGGATGAACGCGCCAGCCGGACCTTGAATGGCGTATCCACCGGCCTTGCCTTGCCAATCATCTGTAGCGAGATAGGCAGTGAGCTCGTTTGAGGAAAGCCGCTTCATCTTGACGACGCTCTCCACATCCTTTTCCCAGATGTGATCACCCGTACGCACGGCAACAGCGGTCACAACCCGATGTCGACGCCCCGACAGCGCGTTCAGGAATTCAGCAGCTTCAGCAGCATCGCGTGGTTTGCCCATGATCCGACGCCCCAGCGCGACAGTGGTGTCCGCACACAGAACAATCTCATCAGGCGCGGCGGCCACCGCCAGCGCCTTTTCATGTGCAATCCGCCGGCAATAGGGCCGCGGCAGTTCACCTTTGTGGGGGGTCTCATCAATATCGGGCGGGCGGATGTCATCCGCCACCACACCGATTTGTGCCAGCAATTCCCGACGGCGCGGGCTGCCGGAGCCAAGGATCAATTTCATCCCAAGCCTCGCTTTCGCCCGCGCAAGGCGGTTACTTAAAGCGGTAGTTGATCCGACCCTTGGTCAGATCATATGGCGTCATTTCCACCTGAACTTTGTCGCCAGCCAGAACGCGGATACGGTTCTTGCGCATCTTGCCTGCCGTATGTGCGATGATCTCATGGCCGTTTTCCAGCTCGACCCGAAATGTCGCATTTGGCAGGAGTTCCTTTACGACGCCGGGAAATTCGAGCAGTTCTTCCTTGGCCATGGTCTCTCCTTCACATTGCACCCGCTTGGTGCGGGCTGCCCCTAAATGGGACCAATAACGGCGATATACAAGGGGATTCTCAGCGCGTTTGTTGGAATGTGACCTGACCGTCACGCAGGTTTCGGCGGTCGCTTGCCGGCTTTGATCTCGTCACACTCAAATTCTTCGACGAGGATTTGGTCACAACGAATTTCAACAACGTGGAATATTTGACTTAGGCGGCTCCTGTGCCCCACCGTTCCTTGAGTTGTGCCACGATGGCATCACGCGATCCACGATAGGCCGCGAGCCGAGCGTCACGCCCGTCACCTGCCCCCGTCGGATCAGATATCGGCCAAAACTCCAGCTCCGTGTGGTAATACTGCGTCAGCCGCTCCGCCTCCGCTTTACTTGCTGGCGTCAATGCCACAACTAGGTCGAAAGACGACAGTTGATCGCCGCCCTTTTCCATTTCGTCAAAGCTGCGCGATTGATGGCGGGCCAACTCAACACCGATTTCCTCACAGACCGAGATGGCAAACCCGTCGATCTCCAGATCCGAGTGAATGCCCGCCGACTGAACATAGACGTCCGTGCCATACAGCTTTTTCATGATGCCCTCCGCCATCGGCGAACGCACTGAATTCTGGTCACAGCAGAATAGAACGGACTGCGGCAAAGGTTTAAAAGGCGTCTCCTCCGACATCGCCTCAGCCCCCGAAGTGCAGCACGCAAATCAGCGTGAACAACCGCCGCGCTGTGTCCGTGTCGACCTCGGCCTTGCCTTCAAGCCGTTCCTGCAAGACGCGCGCGCCCTCGTTGTGGATACCACGGCGCGCCATATCGATTGTTTCGATTTGGCTTGGCGGCAGGTTTTTCACAGCGTCGAAATAGCTTTCGCAGATCGCCCAGTAGTCTTTTACCACCTGGCGGAACGGCGAAAGGCTCAGGTGGAATTCTGCCGCCTTGTCGCCTTCGTCCACCTTCACATCAAACACCAGCCGCTTGTCGCGGATCGACAGTTCAACGGCGTATGGCCCCTCGGGGACGACACGATCATCACGCACGGGCAGCTTGAAACTGTTCTCCTCCAACAGATCAAACACTGCGACCTTGCGTTCTTGATCGATCTCCGGCGTCGGAGGCGGCAGGTTTCGATCATCGATCTCGATGCGGGCGATATAGGACATGGCTGTCTCGCTGGCAGATGTTGCAATGCAGCATGACTATCCCAGCCGGCGCTTAGGAGCAATGCAGAGCTTGACTTCGCCTCTTTTGCCCGCAACCTCGCCGGACCACAATCAAGCGAGGCCAACATGTCTGACCTGCCTATTTTCGACCTCTCGGGCCAAAACGCCCTTGTCACAGGAAGCTCTGACGGGCTTGGTTTTGCGGCCGCCGAACTTCTGGCCAAGGCAGGCGCACATGTCTGGATCAATGGACGGGACAGCGCACGCTGCGACGCGGTCGCTGCCGAAATCTCTGCCAAAGGTGGTAAGGCCACTGCTCTGCCGTTCGATGTGGCAGACGAAGCCGCCGCCGACGCGGCCTTCGCAACGTTGGCCAAGGCGGGCGGGCTCTCAATTCTTGTGAACAATGTCGGCATGCGCGACCGCCGCACTTTGCAGGAATTCACACGCGATGATCTGCGCCGTTTGATGGACGTTGACCTGATTGCGCCTTTCCGGTTGTCCCAACGCGCAGCCGAGCAAATGGCGCCCAACGGGTATGGGCGCATCGTGAACATCTCCTCGATCGCCGGCCTGATCGCCCAATCCGGTGACGCCGCGTACACGTCTGCAAAGGCAGGCATCAACGGCATGACCAAAGCGCTCGCTGCCGAACTTGGCGCCCAAGGTATCAACGTCAACGCCGTCGCACCGGGCTACTTCAAGACCGCCCCGAACGAGGCCGCCGCCGCTGATCCAACCGTCACCGCCAAACTCAAAGCCGCCTCGGCGCTGGGGCGGTGGGGAGAGCCCGCCGAACTGGCCCCAGCGATCCTGTTTCTCGCCTCACCCGCCGCAAGTTACGTCACCGGCCACATCCTTGCCGTGGATGGCGGCTACACCAGTCACTACTAGCAAAAACAAACGCCCCGCAGAAACTGCGAGGCGTTCAATATTCTTACTGTGGAATGCTGCCTTAGTTGCCGGCGCTTTCCATCTTGCGATTGGCGATAACATCTTCCAGCCAGCCCAACTTCATCTCCGGCACGGAGCTCAGCAGAAGGTCGGTATAGTCGTCAAACGGCGGGCTTAGCACGTCGGTCTTACCGCCATAGCGCACCACTTCACCCTGATACATCACCGCAATACTGTCGGCGATGGCCTTCACCGTCGCCAGATCGTGGGTGATGAACAGATAGGCCACATCCTCAACCTTTTGCAAATCCAGCAACAGCTTGAGAATGCCGTCCGCCACCAGCGGATCAAGCGCGGATGTCACCTCGTCACAGATGATCAGCTTGGGCTTGGCTGCCAACGCACGCGCAATACATACACGCTGCTTTTGTCCGCCCGACAGCTCCGCCGGATAGCGGTCGATAAACTCGACCCCCATCTCGATTTCATCCAGCAACTCGATGATGCGATTGCGCTTCTCTTCGCCCTTCAGGCCGAAATAAAGCTCCAGCGGACGACCAATGATCGTGCCTACGGTCTGGCGCGGGTTCATCGCCACATCGGCCATTTGATAGATCATCTGCAACTCGCGCAGATCTTCCATATCGCGGCCCGCCAAATCGATCGACAGATCACGCCCCGCAAAATGCACGCGGCCTTGCTTTTGTGGCAACAGTCCGGTGATCACGCGCGCCAGCGTCGATTTGCCGGAGCCACTTTCGCCCACCACAGCCAAGGTCTGACCGGGATGCAGCTCGACGTTGATGTTTTTGAGAACATCAAAGTTCGTGCCTTTGTAGCGCGCGGTGATGTTTTGCACCTTGAGAACCGGTTCTGGCGTCGGCTCTTTTTCCTCGTGTGAAATCGAACGCACCGACACGAGGGCCTGTGTGTACTCTTCCTGAGGGTTGTTGATGATCTGATCCACAGAGCCGTATTCAACCATGTCGCCCATCTTGAGCACCAAAATATCGTCACTCACCTGCGCCACAACGGCGAGGTCGTGGGTGATATAAAGCGCCGCAACACCGGTGTCTCGGATGGCTTCCTTGATCGCCATCAGAACGTCGATCTGCGTGGTCACGTCCAGCGCCGTAGTTGGCTCGTCGAACACCACCAGATCCGGTTCCGGACACAGCGCCAACGCCGTCATACAGCGTTGCAACTGACCACCCGATACTTGGTGCGGATAGCGATTGCCGATATTTTCCGGATCCGGAAGGCCCAGTTTTGCGAACAACTCAATCGCTCGCGCCTCGGCCTCTTTCTTGGAAAACTTGCCCTGCAGGATCGCAGCCTCAGTCACCTGATCCATGATCTGTTTTGCGGGGTTAAACGACGCCGCTGCGGATTGGCTGACATAGGTCACCTCGCCGCCACGTAAGGCGCGAATATCGCCGAGACCGGTCTTCAGGATATCGCGCCCGTTTACCCAGACTTCGCCGCCCGTGATCTCGACACCGCCACGGCCATAGGCCATCGCCGAAAGGCCAATGGTCGACTTGCCCGCACCGGATTCCCCAATCAGACCAAGCACTTTGCCCTTTTCCACCTCAAAGCTAACGCCATGCACGATTTCGATGTCATGCGGCTTTTCACCGGGTGGATAGACTGTCGCGCCAATTTTCAGGTCACGGACTTTTAGAAGCTTATCGTCGCTCATCCGCGGCCCCCTTTCAGCGATGTGGTGCGGTTGAGAATCCAATCCGCAACGAGGTTGACGCTGATGGAAAGCGTCGCGATGGCCACCGCAGGATAGAGCGCTGCGCCGATGCCATAAACGATGCCGTCAGCGTTCTCTTTCACGATGCCACCCCAGTCGGCTTGTGGCGGTTGCACCCCAAGACCAAGGAACGACAGCGTCGACACAAACAGAACCATAAAGATAAACCGCAGGCCCATCTCGGCCACCAGCGGCGACAGGGCGTTTGGCAGGATTTCACGGAAGATGATCCACATCCGCCCCTCGCCGCGCAATTTGGCGGCTTCGACATAGTCCATCACGTTGATGTCCACAGCCACAGCGCGCGCCAATCGATAAACACGCGTGCTGTCCAAAAGCCCCATAACGACGATCAGAACCGGTACGGTCACCGGCATCACCGACAGAACCACAAGCGCAAAGATCAACGACGGGATCGACATCAGCAAGTCGACAAACCGGCTCATGGCCTGATCTGCCCACCCGCCAAGTACGGCAGCCAGGAAGCCCAGAATGGAGCCTGTTGAAAAACTCAGGATGGTGGCTGCGGTCGCGATAAAGATCGTTGTGCGCCCACCGTAGATCATCCGACTCAGCAGGTCGCGACCAAGGTTGTCGGTGCCCAACAAAAACTCTGATGATGGTGGCAACCACACATCACGGCTGACCACTTCGGCCATGCCATAAGGCGCAATCCACGGTGCAAAAATCGCGACAAAGAAATACGCGAAGGTGAAGATTAGCCCGATAAGGGCAGCAATGGGTATTCTCATAGCTTTTCCCCTATTTCGGATGCCGCAAGCGCGGATTGGCGACGATGGACACAATGTCGGCGATCATATTCAGGCCGATGTACACGGCCGCAAAGATCAGACCACAGGCCTGCACCACCGGAATGTCGCGCTTACTCACGTGATCCACGAGGTATTGACCCATGCCCGGATAGGTAAAGACCACTTCGATCACCACCACGCCTACGACCAGATAAGCCATGTTCAGCATGACAACGTTTACGATGGGGGCGACGGCGTTTGGAAAGGCGTGCTTCCAGATGATGTTGAACATCCGCAGGCCCTTCAGCTCTGCGGTTTCAACATAGGCCGACTGCATCACGTTCAAGATCGCAGCGCGTGTCATGCGCATCATGTGCGCCAACACAACAAGCGTAAGAACCGCCACAGGCAACGAAATTGTGTGCAGCTTTTCACCCAACGACATAGAGTCGTTGATCGTCGTGACCGACGGCGCCCAGCGCAAACGCACCGAGACGACAAAAATTGCCACATAAGCGATGAGGAATTCCGGCACCGAAATCGACGCCAGTGTGACGGCCGAGATCACTTTGTCCGGCCAGCGTTCGCGATAGCGCACGGCGATAAGGCCCAGCAAAATCGCGAGAGGCACGGAAATGATGGCGGCCCAGAAAGCGAGGAACATTGTGTTGCCAAGGCGTTTGCCAATGGCGGTTGCGATGTCTTGACCTGAGGCCAGAGACGTCCCGAGATCACCTTGCAGCACACCTCCCAGCCAATTGAAATAGCGTGCGACCGGCGGTTCGTTCAGCCCGAGATCCCGGCGCAGGTTGGCAAGCGCTTCAGGTGTCGCGGATTGACCCAGAATGGATTGTGCTACGTCTCCTGGCAGAATGATCGTGCCAGCAAAGATCAGAATCGAGACGAGAAAGAGCAGAAGAAGGCCCAGCGCGATGCGCTGGACCAGTAGTTTCACAATGAGTGGCATATTAACCTGTCACCCACATGCGCACAGGCGCATAGCTGTTCATCAGGGCAAAGCCCTTGGCGTTTTCAACCCAACCCGCAACCTTGTCGTTGTGAGCGTCGATGAAATCGTTGAACATTGGGCAAATCAGACCACCTTCGTCACGCTGGATGGCACCCATGTCTGCATACATCTGAGTACGCTTCGCCAGGTCCAATTCGGCACGTGCCGCGATCAGCAACTGATCGAATTGCTCGTTCTTAAAGCGTGTGTCGTTCCAGTCAGCTGTCGACAGATACGCTGTGGTGTACATCTGATCTTGCGTTGGACGACCACCCCAATAGCTGGTGCAGAACGGCTTGTTGTTCCAAACTTCAGACCAGTACCCATCGTTAGGCTCACGCTTGATTTCAAGCTCGATGCCAGCACCTGCCAGCGATTGCTGGAACAGAGCCGCCGCATCAGGAGCGCCCGGGAACGAGTTGTCCGACGTGCGCAGCAGAACCGAACCGGAATGGCCGGATTTTTTGAAGTGATGCGCCGCTTTCTCCGGATCATACTCACGCTGCTCAGTTTCAGTGAACATCGGATAAGATGAGTTGATCGGGCTGTCGTTGCCAACAGAGCCATAGCCAAACAGGATCTTGTCGACCATTTCCTGACGGTTGATGCCGTGCTTCAGCGCCAGCATCAGGTCCTGATTGTCAAACGGTGCCGTATCGGCATGTGCGATAAACACATAGTGGCCCGGACCGCTTGTGGAGGCGACAGTGATGCCCGGTGCGCGAGCAACCAGACCGGCGGTGCGCGGAGGCACGCGGTCGATCATGTCCACCTGACCGGACTGCAATGCAGCAACGCGGGCGGTGTTGTCGTTGATCACAATCAGTTCAATGGTCTGTGCGTGGCCGATGTCACCCCAGTAGTTCGGGTTTTTCTCAGCGACAAAACGCACGCCCATGTCGACTTCTTTTAGGACATATGGGCCTGTACCGATCGCTGCGTCCGGTGCGGACTTGCCGCCACCCGGCTGTACGATCAGGTGATAGTCCGCCATCAGGTAAGGCAGGTCGGCGTTGGCGTTGTTCAGCTCGATGATCACATTGCGACCGTCGGTGCGCACATCTTTGATGTCCCGCAGCAGGCCCAGCGCACCGGATTTGGTGTCTTCACCAGCGTGGCGATCCAGAGTTTCTGCAACATCCGCTGCAGTCACTTCCTGACCGTCGGAGAAGGTCAGGCCCTGACGCACAGTGAAAGTCCAGGTTTTCGCGTCCGCGCTTGCTTCAAAGCTTTCGGCCACTTTGCCGTCGATGCCACCATCGTCAGCAAGCTCAACCAGCGGCTCACCCCACAGGCGGATCAGCATCAGCGCAACCTGGTTGGTTGCCAGCGCTGGATCAAGACTGTCAGTGGTCGATCCACCCTGCAGACCCATGCGCAATGTGCCGCCTTTTTGCGGACCTGCGGCCATAACAGCGCTGGACATCATGGTCGTCGCAGCAGCAGCTGTCAGACCCAATGCGCCGGCACGACCGACAAATTCACGGCGGGTCAACAGACCCGTCGCAGCACGGCGACTGAGATATTTCAGTTCATCATTCATAGTTATACTCCCTATTGAATTCTTGTTTTTCTACATGCTGCGGTTCGCCCGCGGTACAAAGCAAGGAAAAAGTTAAATGGTCGGCCAAGATTTTCGCCGCGTCGTTTCCGACGCTGAACTCACCCTTCGCCATCCCCCTAAAACCGGCGCATCATGTTCTGATTCCGACAGTAGTGTCGGTTTTCGGCTTTGGCGACCCTAACACGACGTAATCAGGGATTTTCTCGCTAAACGAGAGAATCTGAAAGGACATTCTTGAAAAACGGCGGTGCACGGTCGCCACCGCTCAGAGGCGCGGGATCTGCGCATTCCATTCTTTGTAAAAGGCGTAATCCCCCTCCCCCGAGGTGCGCAGGCTGGCAGTCACTTCGAAACAGTCGTCCAGACCGGTCATGGTCACATGGGCCTCAACGGTCACTGCCCAACCGCCGCGCGCCATGCGCCGCTCCCACCGGAAATCCGCCACCGCCGAAGACGCATCGTCCTCTTGAATGCTAAACCGTTCCTGATGTTTGATCCGATGCGACAACCCTGTCGAAAGATCCTCTTCGATGCCGGTGTCGCTTGCAATTTCAAGTGTCACGCTGCGATCAGAGGCATCCCGGATCACCCGTTTGGCTTCAGTACCCTCGCTTAGCATGCGCGTCTCTCGCTTGGGGGCCGCCTTTGGCGGCTCAAAAGCCCACCCTTCGCCCATGCCTTCAGGCAAAACAGGCAACGCCAACGTGCCACTATCCACCAGTAAGGTAACGGGCTTCGCCTCTGGCCACACGAACGGCCAATAGCTGGTCGAAATCGCCACCCGCAACTTGTGTCCCGCAGGCAAACGATACCCGCACTGATCCAACACAACCGACACATCCACCATGCCACCCACCGGCATGTCGACCGCTGCCTCATGCCCGCCTCGATGACGTAGGTTTAAGAACCCATGCGAGATCAAAGCGCTGCTGCCATCCGGCGCCACATCACACAACCGCACCGCCACTTGCGCGCGTGGCTGATCGCTCGCCAGACGCAGTTTCACCGTTGGCGCACCAACGATATCGCAGGCCTGTTGCGCCACAGCTCCATCAAAACACAGGCTCAGGGCATCATCCATGCGCTGATCATCGGGCAATTCTCCGGGGCCAAAGCCAAAGGGAAAGAATTCGCCGGCTGCCTGTCCACATGCCAGCGCCGGATAGGCTTTGCGCTGCACCGGTCCAGCCTCCGCCGCCAAGGCCTCAGCGTTAAAATACAAGATCTCCGGCTTGGGTCGCGCCGACCAATCGTCCAACGCCACCCAGCGCCCGGGCCGGTGATCATAGCTCACCTTCGGCGGCACACTGTCCATCACCCAAAGCCGCATGTCGGGCAGGTCTTCGACACCGTTCTCGATCCCTTTGAGCCAGCGATCCCACCACCGCAGCATCTCGCCCAGAAAATCAATCCGCGGCTCAGGCACGGCAAAATGCGGATACTTGTGGTTCCACGGCCCGATCAGCCCTTTGACCGGCGCATCAAGATTTTCCACCAAATGGGCAATCGTGTTGCGATAGCCGTCGTGCCAACCGCCCACGCTCAACACGGCGGCAGTGATCGCGCTGTAGTCCTCGCAAACCGAACCGTGTTTCCAATAATCATCCCGCAACTGATGCTCTGCCCAGCGCCCGACCAGAAACGGCGTGTCGTCCAACCGCTCTTGCCACATGTCCATGCCGCCCTCGCGCACGATTTCGGGGTCCGGTGGCAGCGCAAACCAGCTCAACACCGTCGCAGCCCACGCCGGATTTTCGCCCAGCATGATGCCGCCCTTGTAGTGAATATCGTCCGCATACCGGTCCACCGTCGAGCATATCGAGACAACGGCCTTTAGTGGTTCAGGACGCAGTGCTGCAATTTGCAAACCGTTAAAGCCGCCCCAGCTGATGCCCATCATCCCAACTGTGCCCGAACACCACGCCTGCGCCGCCAGCCAGTCAATGACCGCCACACCATCGGACAGTTCCTGTTCGGAGTATTCGTCGTCAAACAACCCCTCGCTATCGCCGGTGCCGCGCATATCAACCCGCACACAGGCATAGCCGTGCCCCGCCATATAAGGATGGGTCAGCGCGTCACGTTCAGCGGTGCTGTCGCGCTTGCGATAGGGCAAGTATTCCAGAATGGCGGGCACCGGTCCCGCGTCTTTGGGTCGCCAGATCCGCGCGGACAACCGCACGCCGTCAGGCATCGTGATCCAGACATGGGGCTCTTCTGTGATTTCATACGGAAACTCTGTGACATGCTGCATGGCTGCGCTCTCCCAACGACCTCTGTCGCCAGCTTTGCCGCAACGCACAGAATTTTCTAGGGATTTCTACCGCTCACCCGTCCAATGTACTTTGAGCCTTCATATCCATACGCGCTATCACGATCAGCCGCACCAGCAGCATTCCGAGGAAACACACCCCTGACGCCACTTCCTCGCCAATCCAGTCATTCAGGACGAGATAGGTCACCCCACCGATCAACGAGATTGTGGCGTATAGATCTTCTTTCAACACGGACGGCGTCACGTTGCACAGCACATCGCGGATCATTCCCCCAACGGTGCCGGTGATCACGCCAATCACCACGGCAATCGCGGCATGTGTCTCCATCTCCTGAGCCACGCGCACCCCAACCAGTGTGAACAACGCCAACCCCACGGCGTCAAACTGCATCAACAGCCGCAACCGCTTGCCATTGCCTGTCGGCAAGCGCGTCGACACGTAAAACATCACCACAGCCACGGGCACCGCAGTGTACAAATAGGTCAGGTCGGTGATCCAGAAAACCGGCATGCGCCCCAACAGCATATCCCGCACCGTGCCTCCGCCTACCGCAGTGGTCACGGCGATCACGGTTGCGCCAAACAAGTCCAACTCAAGCCGCGCGCCCTGAATCGCAGCCGACGCAGCCATCACCGCGGTGGCAATCACCGTCAACACAAACATCAATGTCGGGAGCTGCTCAATCATCCTCTGATCCCTCAGCCTCTCGCCGCATACCGGCCAGCGCACCAAGCGTCACCGGCTTGATCGGCGGTCGCGCGTTAAGCGTGCCGATCTCATCAATCTTGGCATCGCTTTCCCGCACAACAATTCGTGCCAATGCCGCTGCGCACATGCGCCCCTGACACCGACCCATTCCAGCCCGCGTGCTCACCTTGACGTGGTTGATCCCCGTCGCACCGTCCCGAACTGCTTGTCGCACCTCACCGGCGCTGATTTCTTCGCACCGGCACACCGTGACGTTGTCCGCCGGAGCCAGTGCGGCCGCGTAAGGCGGGAACGCCTTTTCAATCAACGGTCGCAAACTCAACTCGAAATCCCGCTCTTCAATCCACCCCGACGTTCGACGATCCCGTTCCGGGCTATGCACAAAGCCCAAATCGTGGGCAATGGCCAACCCTGCGATCCGCCCTGACAATTCTGCCGCCCGCGCGCCGCCGATCCAGGCGCCATCTCCGGCCACCCAGACGCGTGGCACCTCGGTGCGGCCCCAGCTATCGCAAACCGGCACATGCGCTTGGATTTTGTCACTCCAGATATGAGGCACCCCCGCCGCGCGGCTGGCCTGCACATGGGGCACAACCCCGTGATGCAACAGCGCCGCATCACAGCTCAATTCCTGCCGCCGCCCGCCGCTAGAAAAACTCACGGTATCCACGCGCCGCTCCCCCAACAGCGCAACATCAGCGCAGGCCATATGGCGGGGAACACCCGCGTTGCGCAGCTCGTTGAGGTCAGCAAGGCTGCGTTGGATATACCGCCCTGCCCGCAACATCAGCCGCCACATCAGCAACGCCCGCCGAGAATCCCGACGCTGTCGCGTCTCGACCAATGCCACAGGCGGCGCCCCCGCGCGCAACAACTGCACGGCGACCAAATGCAACAACGGCCCGGAGCCGACGAGCACCGCGTTCTCAACCGCCAAACCAGATTGTTTGAGCATAATCTGTGCCGCCCCGGCGCCCATCACACCCGGCAACGTCCAGCCCGGCACCGGCATCGGTCTTTCAATCGCGCCCGTGGCCAAAAGCACGCAACGTGCCCCGATCTGACGCGCCCCGTCCGGCGAGTTCAACGCCAGTTGCCCTTTCTCGATCGCCCAAACCGAATGACCCGAGAAATGGGTGATCGCCTCGTGGTCAATGCCTTCTACCAGCGGTACCCCGCGGAGATACTCCTTGCCAAGCTGCGCGCCATAGGTTTGCGCCGCTTGGCCCACGTTGCGATAAATCTGCCCGCCAGCGCGCGGCTGCTCGTCCACGAGCGCCACCTTCAGCCCCGCTTCGGCCGCCTCGCGCGCCGCCGCCATACCGGCCGGACCGGCGCCGACAATTGCCAGATCAAAGCGATGCATACGGGCCCTCCCGCCGCTGCCGCGCCGGACGCAAATCCATGCCGGCCCGCACTTGCACCATACAGGACTGCTGTGACACGCCGTCCACCTCAAGCAGGCAGTCAAAACAGATGCCCATCATGCAATACGGCGCTCGCGCGACCCCTTGATACGGAGTTTGCCGGAAACCATCGATCCCCGCCGCCAGCAACGCCGCCGCAAGGTTGTCACCTTCAGGCAACATTAGGGCTTCCCCGCCGAACTGCACCTCCACCAAAGGCGCATCCGGTGTCAAAGATTTAAGCCGCAAACCGGGTTTCACCAAATACCTCCAGATCGGGCGCAGAATCACGCCGCAAAAGCCATGATGGCAATGACATCGCATGAACTGCAGCCAGCGTGACGCCGCTGTGACAGCTGATGAGAAACGCGCCCGGACACGTCGGGCTTTCCTGATAGATCGGCAATCCGTCCGGCGACATCACCCGCAAGGCACCCCAAGCCCGCAATACCTGCGCACGGGCCAAAACCGGATAGGCGTCCACCGCCTCGGCTGCCAGTTTCGCCATCCCGTCCAGCGTCACTCGCCGGTCCATTCCGACGTCTTCATTCGTGGCCCCGATCTGAATACCGCCCGCGCGGTCCTGACGGGCAATCAGCGAGGGCCGTCGGATCAACGGCGGCAACTTTTCAGTGATCAGGATCTGACCACGTTCGGGGCGCAAGGGCGCGGCAAAACCCAGACCTGGCCCCAACTGCGCCGATCCCAATCCTGCCGCCAAGACAACCTTGGCCGCCTGAATTTCCGCGCCATCCGCGCATGTCAAACGAAACCCCGCGTCCGCCGCGCCACGCGCCGCAACGTCCGTGACAGCTGTGGCGCCGATGATCCTCCCGCCTCGTGCCACCACCGCAGCCGAAAGCGCTTTGATCAAAGCAAGCGGGTCCACATGCCCGTCGCCATGGTGCAAAATCGCGGCTGCCACCTTGGGCCCGACCTCAGGCTCTTCAATGCTCAGCGTTTCAGGCGTCAATACCTCAAAAGGGTACTCTGCGCCCAACTCAGCCTGCAGCGCCTCATGTTCGGTCACCGCGTCTGCAAGGCTGTCGTCGTTGAAATGCAGGTCCAAGCCGCCGTCCTGCCGCAGCCCGACGTCTACGCCGCTTGTCTCTTTCAATCTGGCGGCAAAACCCGGCCACAAGTCGGCACTTTCTTTGCTCCACCGCGCGTATCTCGGCTGGTGAACACCTTTCCCCTGCAACCAGATCAGCCCGAAATTGCCGCGGCTCGCCTTGGGGTCTGCGTCACTGCCGTCCAGCACGACGACGCCCTGGCCCGCGTCAAGCAGACCCAGCGCCACCGACAGGCCGACAATTCCCCCTCCGACTATGGCAAAATCCGCGTCCATGCGGGACTCCTGCAATAAACTGTTCTCAATCTGATTACGTTAGTGGAGGTTGCCCCGTGGGCCAAGGTTGTCCAGCCACGCCGCGCGGATCTGGCCCCAAAAATTTTCGGGGGGCCTGATGCCCCCCGTTTTCTTGCCTGCCTGTCCCGATAAGTCCGAGGTCTTCCGCATTTTGATTTTTTGCTTCGGAAAACCCGCGTTGGGAGGACTATAGCGCCACCGATTCGAATCAGTCAACTGGGTGATTCGCAAAAACGAATCGCACTAGATAAAAATGGACGAATCGCCTGCGCAATTTGTCAGCCGTTCAGCCGTTAGACCGCAGCACATGCCCTGCCAGATACAGCGACCCACAAATCAGCACCCGCGCGTTTGGGTTTTGCGCAACAATGGCAGCCAAAGCCGCCTCGACGCCGTCCGCTTCCTGCGCCGTCAATCCTGCCGCTTGTGCAGCCGCCGCCGTTTCCGCAGCGCTCAGCGTGGCCGCCTCTCCGGGAATGGGCACTGCGTGCAACGCCTCGGCCTGCGCCGCCAAAGGCGCCATATACCCGCCAACGTCTTTTGTGTTCAGCATGCCGCAAATCAAAAAGGTCGGGCGTTTGGGCAAACTGGCCAGATGTGCGCCCAGCGCCTCACCCGCCGCGGCATTGTGCCCGCCGTCCAGCCACAACTCCGCATCCGGCGCGGCCTCAACCAATGGTCCTTCCCGCATCCGCATCATCCGCGCAGGCCAAAACACATCGCGCATTGCTGCCTCACAAGCGGCCTCATCGCAGCCAAGATGGCGCAACGCCGCAATTGCCGCGCCCGCGTTCTGGATTTGATGCGCGCCCGGCAGGGCTGGCAATGGCAGATCCAAAAGGCCGGTTTCATCCTGAAACACCAGACGCCCGCGCTCTTCCCACACGTGCCAGTGCTGACCATAAGCAATCAGTGGCGCGCCCAGCTTCGATGCTGTCGCCTCGATCACATCCATCGCCTCATCCGGCTGCGGTCCGACAATCACCGGCACACCGCGCTTGATAATACCCGCCTTCTCGGCAGCGATTTTGGCAACGGTGTCGCCCAGAAACTGTTCGTGGTCTTTGCTGACCGGCGTGATCACCGTAAGTTCGGGCGCATCAATCACATTGGTCGCATCCAACCGCCCGCCAAGGCCGACCTCTAGCAACGTGTAATCCGCCTTGCTGCGCGCAAAGGCCAACAAGGCTGCACAGGTGGTGATCTCAAAATAGGTGATGTTTTCGCGATTGTTGGCCTCCCAACATTCGTCCAGCACCTCGGTCAGATGCGCCTCGCCGATCAACGTGCCAGCCAGCCGGATGCGCTCATGAAACCGTGCCAAATGCGGACTGGTGTAGGCGTGCACCGACTTGCCTGCCCCTTCCAGCCCCGCCCGGATCATCGCCTGCGTGCTGCCTTTGCCATTGGTGCCCGCCAGATGGATCACCGACGGCAGTTT
Organism: Shimia sp. Alg240-R146; assembly: GCF_947331465.1. Lineage (GTDB taxonomy): Bacteria > Pseudomonadota > Alphaproteobacteria > Rhodobacterales > Rhodobacteraceae > Shimia. Next base: position 621,921 of record NZ_CAMZOK010000003.1, read on the forward strand.
GCGTTCGGGATGGTCCAGCGCGCCAAGCAGCCGCCACATGCGGTCCAGCGTCAGATCAATGATCTTCGGATGCAGCGCCAACATGCGAGCGAGGATGGCGTCGGAGGTGTTTTCAGTCATTGCCCACTCTTTTACGCACGGCTGCAACACAGGTGGCGCCGCCTCAGGGGCGACGCCGCCTTTATGCCTTCGCTTCAGGCTTATTCTTTTTCACGTCAGCTTTCGGCGCTTCGGCCTCAGCCCCGTCTGCACCGTCTTCAACCATCTCAGGTGACGGCAGATCGCCTTTGACCGCTGGCGTCATGCCCATCAACATGCGGATGATGGTGACCAGTTCGTCTTTCATCTTGGTGCGATCAATCACCCGATCAAGCATCCCGTGATCCAACAGGTATTCCGCCCGCTGGAACCCTTCCGGAAGCTTTTCGCGGATGGTTTGTTCGATCACCCGCGGACCGGCAAAACAGATCAACGCGTTGGGTTCCGAAATATGTACATCGCCCAGCATCGCATAAGACGCGGTCACGCCGCCAGTTGTCGGGTGGGTCAACACAACGATATACGGCAGGCCCGCTTCTTTCAGCATCTGAACGGCAACCGTGGTGCGCGGCATCTGCATCAAAGACAGAATGCCCTCCTGCATCCGCGCGCCACCTGCAGCCGAAAACAGCACCAGCGGGCGTTTCAGCTCCACGGCACGCTCAGCAGCCGCAATGATCGCGTTGCCGACATACATGCCCATGGATCCGCCCATGAACGAGAAATCCTGCGCTGCCGCCACAATCGGGGTGCGGCCCATTTCGCCTTCGGCCACCAGCATGGCTTCTTTTTCGCCGGTGTTCTTTTGCGCCGTCTTCATACGCTCGGGGTATTTCTTGCTGTCGCGGAACTGCAAAGGATCGGTCACCGGCTCTGGCACAGCAACCTCGACAAATGCACCACCGTCAAACAATGCCTCAAACCGCGCCCGCGGCGTGATGTGCATGTGATGGCCGCATTGGGTACAGACGTTCAGATTGCCCGCCATCTCGCGGTGAAACAACATCGTGCCGCAGTCGCCGCATTTGGTCCAAAGATTGTCCGGTGTCTCGCGACGCGAGAAGATCGAGTTGATCCGCGGACGGACATAGTTGGTGATCCAGTTCATGCGATCAGGCCCTCTGATAACGTTGGGGCATGAAATAAGACGACCCGCGACGAATTGCAATCAGCGTCGCAGGGCAATCCGCGCCGTCAGCCACAAACACACCATGCTCAGGAACTCAAACGGCATCATGGCTCCCATGACCTCGGCATTTCCGGGTCCATAGGGCAGATGAAACAGTGCCAGCCCGCCAAGCTCGTCTTTGAACCCAACCACACAGAGCGACATGAAATTGTTCAGCATGTGAATCGCAATCGCCGGCCCCAAAGTCCCGGCCCGCGCAGTGATATCCGCCATCATGGCGCCAAACACGGTCGCCCAAAGCGCCACCAGAACCGCCGTATCGCCATAAATTTCGGGCGAATAGTGCAACAGGCCGAACAACACGCTCGGAACGCCCATCCAGACCAACGGCGATCGGCTTTCAGCCGCCAGCTGACTTTGCAGATAGCCGCGGAACACCAACTCCTCGGCGCCACATTGAATGGCCAAAAGCACCAGAGACAGCGGCAGTAAAGCCACCCAATTGCCCAGTGGCATAACCTGCGTCACCGCTCCATCGCCGGGAAAAGGTATCAAAAACAGGACAGCTGCAAGCAACAAACAGTATTTGCCGACCCGCCACGCCTGTGCCATCGCCAGCGATTTTGGCCCAACCAGACTGGCCAGATCGCGTTTATGCAGCAGCCCGATCACCATCTTCAGCGCCAGTATAAGCGTGCCAAAGCCGCTCATCAGGATGGCCATGTTCAATACCGTCCCGCCGCGCAAAATCGCGTCGATGTCTGGTTCAACCGGCAAGACAGAAGCCGTGAACACCACCCATATCAGCAAAAACGCGAGATAGAGCGCGATTATGATCACTACTCCGGTGCCAAGCCGCAACAAACCGCGCCGCGCGCGAGCCGGGGCCACAAGGGCATCAAATGCTGCATAAGACTTCATGTCTTTTTCCTAGGCGATTGCGACGGGTCTGCCTACCGCTCCGTGCGGTCATTCGGAAAATTTTTCTGCGCTTAACGCGGTTTAAGTGCAATGCAGGTTTGTCTCACGACATCCATTTGGGTAGACAGGTAAAAACGAAGGCCGGATTGTTTCGCCTTCGGAAACAATTGAGGACACGCGAAACAGCATGGCGCGCACGAGCGGATTGATTGAACGCATTTATCAATGGGGGCAAGCCCGCTATTGGGCCAAGAACGCGCGTAAGGCCGCCCTGACCGAACTGCCCGCTCTGCGTGTACAGCGTCGCCGCGCCCGAGGATTGCGCCAGCATTTGGATACGTTGATCTCGGTGAGCGAAAGCCGTCTGGCGCTGCCAATCATCGGCTCTAACGCCTTTCCCAAACCCCACGGCACCGACTGGTCATGGCGGCCCGCCCTCTGGCGGGAACCGATCCCGGTCAAAGGCCGCGCCGCAGTGGAGAACAAGGAAAAGCTCGGCGAAGAGGTCACGCTGTTTCACGATTGCCGAATTTCCGAACTGACCCTGCGCCAGCTCAGGAACACCCGCGAAAAAGACCTCGCCCCTTTTGGCCTACGCATGGACGTTTTCCGCTTTGACGGCTCGTTTCTGTCTCTGGTCGTGGACATGCCGATCGAAAGTGTTGAAGGCTTGCTGCGCAGCCACGTTATCCGCATGGACACCATCGTCGAGATGGAAAAGCCGCTGGAAATCTTTGCCCGCCTCAACATCCGCCACGGTCCCAACACCGAACAAATCGTGCGCGAGTTGCCGCTTCAGGCCGAAGACATCCGCGTGGAGTTTGACCTCGCCTATTCCAACCTCAACGAAAAGCGGGTCGAAAAGATGTGGATCGACCTGATTTTTGAGGGCCCCGAAATGAACCAGGTCATCTTGCGGGACCTGACCTTTAGCCGCCGCCCCCGCGCCGAATTTTGACGCAGCCTTAGGAGTCTGAGTATGAGCCAATTGATCCTGACCAAGACCCGGCTGTTTGAAGGCAACTGGGAAGGCGTGCTGCACTATGAAGGCGGCACCGGACCGGAGCCCGCTGTCGAGGTGACATATCTTGAGAAAGCCGTCCCCGGCGTGGCACTGAGCGCGGCAGGGGACGATGGCAAATGGGCGCTGCGCATCCCGCTGCCGCCCGAAAGCCTGTCCGATGGCACCCATACCATTCTGATCGAAAACGCTGGCAACGGCGAGCGGCTGGAAAAGATCACCTTCATCGCCGGCGAGGCGCTTGCGGACGATTTGCGGGCGGAAATCGATCTGTTGCGCGCCGAACTCGACATGCTCAAACGGGCGTTCCGCCGCCACTGCGTCGAAACCATGTGAGGGGGGCGATGATCACCGAGATTGTCAGCTTTGACTTACCGGCGGACATGCCACGCGACACTGTGCTCGCCCTCTTTGAGAAAACCGTCGCGCGTTGGCAGGATTATCCGGACCTGATCCGCAAACAGTACCTCTATGACCCTGCCACAAACCGTGGCGGCGGCATTTATCTCTGGACCAATCGAGCCGCAGCCGAAGCCGCACACGACAGCGCATGGTGCGACATGGCCGAAACGCTTTACGGCAGCCGCCCGACATTTGCCTATTTCGAAACCCCACTTGTGGTGGACAACCGCGCCTGTGAAATCCTGCGCTGATGACTTAAGCCCGACAACGCAAAGGCGTCGCTTGCGCTTCCACGCGATGAGGTGCCTCCCTTTTTTGTGACGCTGGGTTTCATGACGCGGCGTTCAAGATGACAGAGGTCCCGCTTTACGTTTTGGTAAAGCACAAAGCACTCCGCGCCTTCTTGCGCGCGGGCGCCCCTGAGGAGACACCCATGACCCAATACCCGCATATGCTGGCCCCGCTCGACCTTGGCTTCACCACGCTGAAAAACCGCGTTTTGATGGGATCGATGCACACCGGCCTTGAAGAGACCAAAGACTGGAACCGCGTCGCCGAATTCTATGGCGAACGTGCTCGTGGCGGTGTTGGCCTGATTGTGACCGGCGGCATGGCGCCGTCCAAAGAAGGTGGCGTGTTCCCCGGCGCGGCTGGCTTGTTTAATGACCAAGACATCGCCAACCACAAGATCATCACTGACCGCGTGCACGACGGTGGCGGCAAGATCGCGATGCAAATCCTGCATGCGGGCCGCTATGCCTATGGCCCTGAATGTGTGTCGGCGTCTGCAATCAAATCTCCGATCTCTCCCTTCCCGCCCAAAGAGCTGGACGAAGACGGCATCGAGAAACAAATCCAGGATTTTGTCACTGCCACCGTGCGTGCCCGCGAGGCCGGCTATGACGGCGTCGAAATCATGGGCTCCGAGGGATACTTCCTCAACCAGTTCATCGTCACCCACACCAACAAGCGCGAAGACCGCTGGGGCGGGTCGTATGAAAATCGCATCCGCCTGCCCATCGAAGTGGTGCGCCGCTGCCGCGAGGCCGTAGGCGAGGACTTCATCATCATCTACCGCCTGTCGATGATCGATCTGGTGCCAAATGGCTCGACCCACGAAGAAGTCGTGCAACTGGCACAGGAAGTCGAGAAAGCCGGCGCCACCATCATCAACACCGGCATCGGCTGGCACGAGGCCCGCGTTCCGACCATCGCCACCTCGGTGCCGCGTCGCGCCTTTGCTTGGGTGACCAAAAAGCTAATGGGCAAAGTTGGCATTCCGGTGATTACGTCTAACCGTATCAACACACCCGAAGTGGCCGAAGACGTGTTGGCCGAGGGCTGCGCCGATATGATCTCGATGGCGCGTCCGTTCCTTGCGGATTCCGACTTTGTCAACAAAGCCGCCGAAGGAAAAGGCAACACCATCGCGCCTTGCATCGGCTGTAACCAAGCCTGTCTGGACCACACATTTGGCGGCAAGCTGACGTCTTGTCTGGTCAACCCGCGCGCCTGCCACGAAACCGACCTGCCCATTCTGGCAGCCGAAGACATCAAATCCATCGCCGTCGTCGGTGCAGGCCCCGCTGGTTTGTCCGCCGCCATGACCGCCGCCCAGCGCGGCCACAAGGTCACGCTGATTGATCGTGCCGATAGACTTGGCGGGCAACTGAACGTCGCCAAACAAATCCCCGGCAAAGAAGAATTCTGTGGACTGGTGGACTGGTATGAAGTCATGATCGCCGACCTCGGCATCGACGTGAAACTCAACACCGAAGCCACGGCCAACAGCCTCGCAGGCTATGACGAGGTCATCATCGCCACCGGCATCATGCCCCGCGATCCCAGCATCCCGGGTCAAGACCGCCCCGAGGTTCTGTCTTACCTCGACGTGCTGCGCGACAAGAAGCCCGTAGGTGAGAAAGTCGCCGTTATCGGTGCTGGCGGCATCGGCTTTGACGTGTCGGAGTTCTTGGTACACGAAGGCGAAAGCCTGACCGAGAACCTGCCGGAGTGGATGGTCGAATGGGGCGTGTCTGATCCAGAAGTCCACCGCGGCGGCCTCGCGCCCGAAGGTCCACAACCACATGCAGCGGCCCGTCAGGTCACTTTGATGCAGCGAAAGGCCAAGGCGCTTGGCAAAGGTCTGGGCAAAACCACCGGCTGGATCCACCGCGCCGCGCTCAAGATGAAGAACGTCGAAATGCTTGGCGGCGTGAACTATGAAAGGATCGACGACGATGGTCTGCACATCTCCTTTGGCGAAGCCCGCGAAAACCCGCGGGTTCTGGATGTGGACAATGTGGTGATCTGCGCAGGTCAGCTGTCTGACCGCTCGCTAGCCGACGCGCTTGAGGCCGAAGGGGTGACGTGTCACGTGATCGGCGGCGCCGACGTGGCCGCAGAACTTGATGCCAAACGCGCGATCAATCAAGGCACACGCCTCGCAGCCGCGCTCTGATCGCAAAACTTAAACAACAAGAGGGCGCCAAACACGGCGCCCTTTTTGTTTCTCTCCGCCACCGTTTCCAGCGAAACAATCACTGTTTCTCTGTTTCCCCGCCGCAAACGATCCCCGACAAAATCTAGATATTGTCTGCCCTTTGCCCTCATCCTGCCTGATTTCGACGTCATTCATGGTCCCCAACGACGAGAAAGAGGACGAGTGGATGGACCGCCTGACTGAAATGGAAGCTTTTGCCACCGTGGTGGACCAAGGTGGATTTACGGATGCAGCCCGCAAGATGGGCATTTCCAAATCCGCTGTGTCTAAACACGTCTCAAGCCTTGAGGCCCGCCTTGGTGCCCGCCTGTTGAACCGAACAACACGCCGTGTCAGCCCAACCGAAATTGGTTTGGCCTACTACGACCGTGCCCGCCGCGTTCTGAATGACGCGGGTGAGGCCGACGCGCTGGTTACTTCTATGCAATCCGCACCCTCGGGCCTTCTGCGCATTTCCGTGGCCACCGACTTTGGCGTGAACCACCTATCTCCGGTGTTGGGCGAATTCTTATCCGAATTCCCCGAAATCACCGTGAACATGGTGCTCAACAACCGCTACGTTGAACTGATCTCCGAAGGTTTTGACATGGCGATCCGCATTGGTGAGCTGGAAGACAGCACACTTCGGGCCCGTAAGTTGACTGAGACTACGAAACGTATGATCGCCTCGCCAGCCTATTTCGAAAAATACGGCCGCCCCGAAAAGATCGACGATCTGAACGATCACAAGCTGTTGCACTATTCGAGCCAATCCAACGGCGCCGTTTGGAAACTGACTGCACCCTCGGGTGAAAAACGTCAGGTCCGCACCGCCGGCTGGCTTTCGGTGAACGACGGCCAATCCCTGTTGAACGCAGCTGTGTCCGGTCTTGGCATCGCTTATCTGCCCAGCTTCCTTTATGCGGATGCGCTGGATCAAGGCTTGGTGATGGACGCGATCCCCGAGCTGCCAATGGAGACCCAAGGCATCTATGCGGTTTATCCCCCCGGTCGCTTTACCCAACCCAAAGTGCGCGCCTTCATCGACTTTTTGGTGCACGCCTTTGCCGAAAAGGGCCCCAGCGTCTGGTAAAACACCACGACACCGAAATTCCCTGGCTTTCACCGCGAAAGCACCTGCGACCCGGGTTCCTGCATGACCCGGGTCTTTTTTTGCTCACTTCTGTCCGAAAACCGTTGGGGGGCGCCCCTCACTCGGTATCCAAAAATACCGCTTCAACCCGCCGGTTGGCCGTTCGTCCGGCGTCGGTCTGGTTGGACGCAACCGGCGCCAGATACCCGACACCCTGCGCCTCAAGCTGGGACTTGGGCACACCATGCGCCTCGATCAGCCGCTGCATCACCGCCGCCGCCCGCCTGCGCGAAATCTCGACGTTAACGTCCAGACCGCCCACGGCGTCCGTATGCCCCACCAAAGCAACACGTCGGCCAGCGTCCGCTTTCAGAAATGCCGCCAGATCCTCCAGCGACCGGAACGGCCCCTCACCCAGCTGTGACGATCCTGTTTCAAACTCCAGATCACGCAGGGTTTTGTATCCGGCACTTTCCAACGGATAGGCTTCAGGCGACGCCTGAGGCACGGTCAGCCGCTCCGGCACGGACCCCGGTCGCAGCTTGGGCCGCCCGCGCACCACCTCTATGGAGGGACCAACGTCGATCACCTGCAACATTCCGGCTTCGTCCGTGCGGCTGATCATAATCCCTACCGCGTGCAAACCGTCCTGCGACGATTTTAGCGCGGACAAAAACACATAGTCGGACAAATCGACAAACATCAGGGGTGGCAGCAAGACCTCGACATCAAACCGGAAATCAAACCCGCCGCAGGCTGCCGCATCGCAGGAAAACAAGATGTCATAGTCTTCCTTAAGCAACTGCGAGGCCAGATTGGACGCCAAGGCCGCCGTGCCATCAAACCCGCTGGCGATCCGCCAGCTGCGCTGCCGCACATCACCCGGCACCCGGTCCACCGGCACCGCCCCGTCCTCATATGCGCCAGTCGGCAGCGCATAAATCCGCGACACTGCCGGCTCATTTGCCACCACTTGCGCGCCATCCGGCAACGCAGGTTCAAACGCCGCCGCAGGCAGCCCGACCCCAAGGGCCAGTGCTATGGCGACGCGCCGTATCATCGCGCGAGCGCGTGGTACTCGTCATTGGGCCGCATGTCGGTCGCCGAGGCGACACGGTTAGACATGTTGTAAAACCCGGCCACATTGGCAATGTCCCAAATATCGCGATCCGAAAACCCGACATCGCGCAGCCCTTGGCGGTCGGCCTCTTCGATGGTGTAGCTCGCCATGGTCATTTTCTCGGAGAACAAAAGCATCGCTCGTTGCCGCGCATCCAAATCGGCCACACGCCAGTTCATCACCATCATCTCACCCAGCATCGGATCATTTGACAGCTGCCGCACAGCGGCGCCATGCGCTACAAGGCAGTAGAAACACTTGTTGATCGAGCTCACGGCCACCGCGATCATCTCACGTTCCAGCTTGCTCAACCCGCTCTCGCCCAGCATCAGGTCGTTATAAAGCGCCGTGAACGCGTTCAGCTTTTCGACGTGAATCGCATAAGCCTGAAGCACATTGGGCACCATGCCCAACTTTTCCTGACAGATCTCGAAGTAGCGCTGCGTTTCCGGTGGCAGCGGGTCCGCCATCGGAATGTCCAAAGCCGTTGGTTTGCCCTGTGTCGACATGAGTTCTCCTCCTCAATCCGTCGTCTTTTGTCTGTAATGATACTGTCCCACAACCGTCATGCCGAGGGAAGCATAGAGCCCGTTAGCTCCGTCATTGGCTTGGGTGCAAATCACAGAAAGCGTATGCCCGCCCTGATCCAGCACCCAAAAAGCAGCGCGGCGCATCAAAAACCGCCCGACGCCCTGGCGACGTTGAAACGGCAAAATCTCAACCGCGTGCACCATGCCGATACCTTTGTACATCGCCAGAAAAGACGTGCCCGCGGGCTTGTCGTTCCATCGTGACACAAAACCGGTCTTGGGTCCCTTGGCGCGCTTCATCACATTGATCCGCGCAGGACCAATGCCGCCCGATGCCCAAATCTCTTCCATAATCTTCAGAGGTTCCCACCCCGGAATGGCCGCAGTGCGCGGCGGGCGTTCGGTGGCGATGTCAGCAGCAGGTGCCGCGTAGATATTCACCGGATCAATCACGCCATAGCCTCTTTCGGCCAATGCGGCATCCAGCGCGGCGTCCCCGTCACGGATCATGAACAGCCTGCCTTGTCCCAATGCCTCCATCGCCGCCTCAGCGGCATCAAGTTCAGCCTCGTCAAAATCCCCGTTGACGGTCGCAGCCTCAACACGCTTGCCGCCGCCTTGCCCGTCACGGATGGTAAATCGCCCCACATCAAAGCGCTCCGCAGGCGGCCAGGTTGCTTCGGTCACGTCATACAACGTCTGCACCGTGGGCAAGTTCATGCAAACATCCCCGCAAGTTTGGTGATCGCCGCATCAACCCGCGCGCCGTCCGTGCCGCGAATGACAATGTTGGCCCCAAACGCACCGTTTTTCTGGAAAGGGTAAGACCCAATCGACAGGTCGGAAAATTCCGCGGCCAACTCGGCCAACGGTCCGGCGATATCACCTTCGCCGCGATCAATCCGCAAGGTCTGGCTCAACAGCGGCGCGCCGCCTGTGAGGGTCGGCAAAACGCTTGCCACCATCGCTTGAAACACCATCGGCACCCCTGCCATCACATGCACATTTTCCACGGTAAATCCCGGCGCAACCGACACCGGATTGTCAATCAACGTGGCGTGCTCGGGAATGCGCGCCATGCGTTGACGCGCGGCGTTGAACTCCTGCCCGCTGGCATCGTAATGCGCCTGCAACAAAGCGGCCGCATCAGCGCGCACATCAATGCTCTGACCAAAGGCCTCAGCGACACAATCCGCCGTAATATCATCATGCGTTGGCCCGATCCCGCCCGAGGTGAACACGGTGTCATACCCTGCGCTCAGCGCTTGCAAAGCCGCCACAATCTGCGGCGTATCATCTGCCACAATCCGCACTTCACTCAGGCTGATCCCCAGCTTGGTCAATTCGCCCGCGAGGAAATGCATATTCGCATCCCGCGTGCGGCCAGACAGGATTTCATCGCCAATCACCAACATCGCCGCCGTCGGATTTGCCATAGCACCGTCTCCCGTTTCCATAGCTTGCCAGAGGATAGCGCCATCTATACGTCTGAGGCCATGCGATTTTCCACCCCCCTTGTGCCCGCCGTGCTGATCCGCCGCTACAAACGCTTCCTTGCGGACGCCCGTCTTGCAGATGGCTCCGAGATCACCGCCCACTGCGCCAACCCCGGCTCGATGATGGGACTGGCAGAGCCGGGCATGAAAATCTGGCTAGAGCCCAATGATGATCCCAAGAAAAAGCTCAACTTCGGCTGGCGTTTGGTGGACCACGAAAACGGCCATTTCACCGGCGTCGATACCTCGGTGCCCAACCGCGCCCTCAAAGGCGCGCTGCTAAACCGTGAGGTCGCGCGTCTTGCCGATTACGCGATGGTGCGCCCCGAAGTGAAATACGGTGAAAACAGCCGCATCGATTTCCTAATGACGGATGACGGCAAACCGGATCTCTACGTCGAGGTCAAATCCGTCACACTCATGCGCCAGCAGGGCCTTGCCGAGTTCCCCGACAGCGTCACCACCCGCGGCGCAAAACACTTGACCGAGTTGCGAAACATGGTTGCCCAAGGCCATCGCGCGATGATGCTCTATCTTGTGCAGCGCACCGATGCGAACACTGTCACGCTCGCCGAAGACATCGATCCCAAATATGCCTCCGCATTTGACGCCGCAGTGGCAGCGGGTGTCGAAGTGATGGCGCTCAGCTGCAGCATCACACCCACCGCCATCGAAGTCGGCGACCTTTTGCCGTTCAAACGTCACCTCTGATGCCCACGTCCTTCCGCCCCTTTGCCTCCTCAGCAAGCTGCGTTTCAAAGCGTTGGGCGTGGCTCAAACCTGCGGTTTGAGCCTAAAATCGCCCGCCATCTTCCTTTTGCTCCAAATATCCTGGGGGAGTCACAAACCCTGTTTGTGACGGGGGCAACGCCCCCGATGTGCACGACCTCTGGTTCTTTGTGCAAAGAGCCCTTAAATAGCCCCAAACGCAGTCTTTCTACGGAGCACCACAAGATGATCGGCAAGGCCCGCCAAACCAAGGACGGCATCCGCATCCACGATTCTTCCGACTTCGCTGGCATGCACGCCGCCGGAGCGCTGACCGCGCGCATTCTGGATGACATCGCTGACCATGTCTTTCCGGGGCAAACCACCCGCGAACTCGACCGGATCATCGAAGAAATGGTCGACGCCGCCGGCGCCAAGTCCGCCACCATCGGCTATCGCGGGTATGAACACGCCAGCTGTATTTCGGTGAACCACGTGGTCTGCCACGGCATTCCCGGCGCGCCGATTCCCAAAAGTGGCAGCGAAACCGTCTCCAAAGACTTTGAAAAACGCCGCACCAACGACACCCTTCAGGATGGCGATATCCTGAACATCGATGTGACCGTGATTGTTGACGGATGGTTCGGCGACAGCAGCCGTATGTACATTGCCGGAACCCCGTCAAAACACGCAACAAAGCTGATTGATGTCACCCATGACGCGCTCATGAAGGGCATCGAAGCGGTCAAGCCCGGCAACACATTCGGCGATATCGGCCACGCCATCCAAAGTTTTGCCGAAAGCCACAAGATGTCCGTCGTGCGCGATTTCTGCGGCCACGGTTTGGGTCAGGTGTTTCACTCAAAACCCAACGTGCTGCACTATGGCAAACCCGGCACGCAGGCCGTGCTCGAAGAGGGCATGTTCTTCACCATTGAGCCGATGATCAACCTTGGCAGACCCGAAACCTTCGTGCTTGCGGATGACTGGACTGCGGTCACGCGTGACAAAAAGCTGTCTGCCCAGTTTGAACACTCCATCGGCGTGACTGCGACCGGATTTGAGATTTTCACCCTTTCGCCAACCGGCGCGTTTCACCCGACCCGCAGCTGACCCAACCAGTTTCAATCGCCAAAGACCGGCGCTGCCAATGGCGGCGCCGATGCCCATGATCGAAGCCCTGTCACTAAAGTGAAAATGCGGCGCGTCGGAAATGTCTGCGTGTATTTTGGGTGCCCTCAGAGAGTTCCGGCACCCCGGTCTGCGTGAATGCGCGGATCTGTTAGGCCGCTTGGTAGTGATACGAAATGCCCGCGTTGGACTCTTGTTGCATCGCCGCACCGGCGATCTCGCCCGTTTTGGCAGTGCCCGGGAAGCCTGGCAGATTGTAAAATGCCGGAGACGCCTCAGCAATATTGAAAACGATGTACTCACCCGTGTCCGGGTTCACCAAGGCAATCGCGCCTTCAATCCGCTCATCCTGAGCCCCCGCACAAAGCGCGTTTTGTCCGATCTCGACCTCGCTGGCAACGTGTTCCCAATACTTGTCCTGACTCAGCTCTGTCACCACCCAAAGCGGCTCATTTGGCGCCAAAAACGTGGCTTTCGCAAATTCATGTGCCAGCCCGTTTTGCCCAAGAACAAGTCCACTCGAGCCTGTGGACACGGCCCACACTTGCCAACCGGAAAGGTCTTTTAAATCGGCGCCTGTGTTCTGAAACGAAACAAATTCGTCCCCGCCTTGCGCGGCACCAGTGGTCTGGGCGTTGATTTGTTTAAACGTAATGCCTTCGAGATTAATTGCCATATGGGATGCTCCGAAAATAAATCCGTTAACAAAAAACATAAAAACACGGCGTTAACGGACACCTAACGCAAACACTCCAAATCGAAGGCGCGCGCAACCAACACCCCGATTTCCTAAAAATTTAGTCATTCTTCCGCGCAACATGCACTTCACGGCGCAAGAATCCGCCCATTCAAACTCTCGCCCACAGCGGCGGCACTATTGGCTCGGCTCCAAAAAGGTCACATGCGTGTCGCCATAGCGTCTCTGATCCAACATTGAAAATCCGATTGGCGCCTGCTTTGGGGCACTTTCTTCCCAAACGATCAGCGCCGCGTCGTCTATCCAGCCGCTCTTGGATGCGGCCGCAAGTGCTGTTTCCCCCAATCCTTTGCCATAGGGCGGATCAAGAAAGATCAGATCAAACGGCGCCTCTGTGTTCACCGGCAACCGCGTCGCATCCGCCGAGATCAATCGCGTCGACGCCTTGGCCTGCGTGATGCGGATGTTTTCGCGGATCAACTGACCCGATTTGCGCCCGTCATCAACAAAACACACCTCAGAAGCACCGCGTGATAACGCCTCAAGCCCCAACGCACCGGTGCCTGCAAACAGGTCCAGCACCCGCGCGTCGGCAATTGGGTCGCCAAACTTGCCCCCCAAAAGAACATTGAACAGGCTTTCGCGCACGCGATCGGTTGTGGGTCGCAAATGCGCACCCGCGTCGCCTTTGCCAACGCTCGCCAGCGCCACCCCACGAAACTCTCCGGCAATGATCCGCATCGCGGCTCCTTACATGCGCATCAGCGCCTTGAGGTCAGTTTCAGGATCTGAAATCGCGGTCGAATCCGGTGATTTTCCACCTTCGATCAAGCGCTTACCCACCATGTAGTCGCGTGGAGCGTTCATTGCATCCACCGCCAGCAACACATCGCCAAGGTAATACCAGAACGACACCGATCCGCCGTCGCCGTCGCGGCGTACGACGTGGTCGTAACCAGTGTTCAGACCGGCGATTTGCAATTTCACATCATACTGATCCGACCAAAACCACGGTCTGGCGACATAGTCCTTGCCCACCCCCATGATGTTTTCCGCCACCACTTCGGCCTGATCAATCGCGTTGGGTACACTCTCCAACCGGATGCGGGTGCCGCGATACGGGAAAGACGCGCAATCTCCCGCGGCCCAGATATTCGGATCAGAAGTCCGCCCCTGCGCGTCGGTCTTGATACCGTTTTCAATCTCAAGCCCGGCGGCTTCTGCGAGAGCTGTCGCTGGCCCGATGCCGACGCCAACAATCACAAAATCCACGTCCAGACTGCGCCCGTCACTCAGCTCGGCACCACCCACGCGATTCACACCCGTCAGCCGTTCAAGCCCCACGCCTTCGATGATCTCGACACCATGCGCGCAGTGCAAGTCGCGAAAATAGCCGCTGGTTTCCGGCGCTGCGACCCGTTGCAGGATGCGATCCGCCATTTCTACCAACGTCACCTTGAGTCCCTTGGACGCGGCCACTGCCGCTGCCTCCAACCCGATGTAGCCGCCGCCCACGATCAGTACGCTGTGCCCCTCGGAAAACTCGGGCGCCATGCCGTCTACGTCCGCCAACGTCCGCACCACGTGCACGCCCTCAAGCGCGCCACCGATCGCCGCTGGCAACCGCCGTGGCACCGATCCGGTGGCCAGCACCAGCGAGTCATAGGAAACCTGCTGCCCGCCCGCGATCACCACTTTGTCCGCGCGGTCAATTGCCGTCACCGTTTCATTCAAATGCAGGTCGATGGCGTTTTCGCCATAGTAACTCTCGGGTCGCAGATAAAGCCGTTCGACGTCCATCTCCCCCAACAGGTATTTCTTGGACAAGGGAGGGCGCTGATAAGGCGGCACGTGTTCTTCACCAATCAAGGTGATCTTGCCGCTGAACCCACCTGAACGCAGCTTTGCAACACAAGACGCTCCGGCCTGTCCGGCCCCAATCACAACCACGTGCGTCACGTCACTCTCCCTCGAAATGATTTGCGTTGACCGCCCACGAGCCTATATCGCGGACTTAGGGAAACGCAATCGGAGAGAGACATTTCATGACCATTTCTATTGGTGAAAAACTGCCCGCGGGCACCCTGATGAAAATCGGCGCCGAAGGACCGGAGCCTGTGGACGTGTCCGCGCTGACAAAGGGGCGCAAAGTGGTGATCTTTGGTCTGCCCGGCGCCTTCACTGGCACCTGTTCAACCGCCCACCTGCCGAGCTTCATGCGCACGGCTGATGACTTCAAAGCCAAAGGCGTGGACGAGATCATCTGCCTGTCGGTCAACGACCCATTCGTGATGGATGCTTGGGACAAGGCGCACGCCGCATCCGATGCCGGTGTCACCATGCTGACCGACCCTGTTGGCGACCTAACAGTCGCTATGGGCCTTGAGTTCAATGCGCCCGCGATTGGTTTCGTAAACCGCTCTCGTCGCTACTCAGCCCTGTTTGAGGATGGCGCGCTGAAACTGCTGAACGAAGAAGACGCGCCCGGCACCTGCGAGATTTCCGCTGGCGAAACACTTCTGGCCCAACTCTAAATCTGTAAGGTGCGCGGACTCCGCGCACCTATCACTGTCCGACCAGCCCGTCCATTTTGCGCGCCAGCTTGGCATCCAGCGCCGAAAGCCCGCCCACATCATGCGTGCTCAGCACCACTTCGACGCGGCTGTAGACATTGAACCACTCAGGATGGTGGTTCCATTTTTCCGCCCACATCGCAGCCCGCGTCATCCATCCAAACGCCTCCACAAAACTGGAGAAGCGAAAGGTTTTGGTGATCGCATCGCGACCTTCAACCATTTCCCAGCCGCTCTCAAACAGCGGCCCCAAGACGGCGTCCCGCGCCGCGTCGCTCAATACTTCGCTCATTCGTGGTCCTCCTGTGGCTCGTTGCGAAACGGCCCCCAGCCGGTCAGCACTTCAATCTCTTCGCTGACTGCTGCCCGCTCCGCTTCCAGATAGTTGGCAATCGCCTCACGAAACCCCGCGTCGCGTATCCAATGCAGCGAATGGGTCTCCACCGGCAAGTAGCCGCGCGCCAGCTTGTGTTCACCCTGCGCGCCCGCTTCCACGGTCTTCAATCCATTGGCAATCGCCCAATCAATCGCCTGATAGTAGCACAATTCGAAATGCACGCAGGCATGATGCTCCACACAGCCCCAATACCGCCCATAAAGCGTCTCGCGTCCAATCATGTTCATGGCACCGGCCACGGGCACGCCATCGCGCATTGCAAAAACCATCAGAATGTCGTCGCGCAGGCTGTCATGCGCGATGTCAAAAAACGCCCGCGTCAAATAAGGCGAGCCCCATTTGCGCGCGCCGGTGTCCTGATAAAACTGCCACATCGCGTCCCAGTGTTGGGGCTCAATATCGCCTCCTGTGGCCGCAACAATCTCGCCACCAAACCCCTGGGCGGTGGCGCGTTCCTTGCGGATGTTCTTGCGTTTGCGCGAACTCAGTGCCGACAGAAAATCGTCAAAACTGCCATAGCCGTCATTCACCCAATGAAACTGCTGCCCTGTTCGGTGCAACAGACCCATTTCACGCCCCGCGGCTGCCTCGGCGTCGCTGCAAAACGTGATATGCGCCCCCGATACCTCGTTGTCGGACGCCACCTGCACCATGCCTTGCACCAAGGCCGCTTGCCCCGCAGCCTCAAATCCCGGACGCGTCAGAAACCGCCGTCCCGTTACCGGCGAAAAAGGCACTGCCACCTGTAATTTCGGATAATACCGCCCGCCGGCATTTTCATAGGCATGCGCCCAGTTGTGATCGAATACATATTCGCCCTGACTGTGCGACTTGGCATAAAGCGGCGCCACCGCAATCATATGCCCGTCAGATTTAGCCGTCAGGTATCGCGGCTGCCAGCCCGTGCCCGGCCCGACCGATCCGCTTTCTTCAAGCGCGCTCAGAAACCGATGTGTGGTGAATGGATCATTCGCGCGACCGCCATCCTCGGCTTCGGGACAGGCGCAAGCGTCCCACACTTCCCGCGGGATCGACGCCAGCGAGCTGTGCAATTCGATTTCGATCTGTCCGCCGTCCATATGCGCCTCCCTGCCCTGATACTATCTGGTGCATCTTACGCCTGCATCAAGCGCGCGGATGCATCAGGCCGGTGGAATTGCTGCGAAGTAGCCCTCAAAGGTCACGTTTTCCGCAACCTGCCGCGCAATCGCCTCTTGCTCCGCCGACCGGATGGTCCAACAGAACACATGCGCACCCGTCGCCTTAAGCTCCGCCACACGGGGGCGGTCCAGATCGCTGGCCTGATGGCTGATGAAAGACGCGCCCACGCGGTCGTACTCCGCAATCTGGCGCAACTCATCGCGCACTGCAGGTTTCAGCAATTGCCAATCCTGCGCGGTATAGCCATCGGTCACAATCCCGCGCGGCACATCCGGCGCCACCTCGGCCATTTTGGCCACACTGTGCGGATTGAACGACATGAACGCCAGCGCCCCGTCGTAGCCTGCCACATCCTGCGCCGCCGCCTCTTCGAGCGGGCCGATGTTTGGCCCCATCACCCCATCCTGATCCTTGATCTCGACCAGCACAGGCACCCGCCCCGCCACCAGCGCAAGCACCTCGGCAAATGTGGGAATACCTTCGTCCCCGCCCTTGAGCCGAATCCCGGCCAACTCTGCCGCGGTGCGCTGCTGAACAGCGCCCTTGGCCTCGGCCAACCGCTCAAGCTGATAGTCATGAAACACCATCGCCACGCCGTCGCGGGACAATTGCAGATCGATTTCAATGCCATAGCCATGGTCAATCGCCGCGCGGATCGCCGCACGGCTGTTTTCCGGACGCCCGTCAGTCACATCGTGCAAGGCCCGATGCGCCAATGGCGTCGTGACAAAACGAGGGTCCAATTTGGGCATAGCGCCCCCTTATTTGATCTGGAAGATGCCTTCGATCTCGACAGCAACACCCAAAGGCAGTGCACCGGCAGAGACGGCAGATCGCGAATGACGGCCCTTTTCACCCAGCGCTTCGACAAGGAAATCTGACGCGCCGTTGATGACTTTGGGCTGCTCGGTGTAATCGCCGGTCGAGTTCACAAAGCCTGTCAGCTTGACCACCCGCACCAGACGATCCAGATCGCCACCACAGGCCGCCTTCACAGCGGCCAGCAAGCCAATCGCGCAGGTCTTCGCAGCGACAGCACCGGCGTCGGTTTCAAGGTCGCGCCCCAGTTTTCCAAGGATCAATCCATCGGCATTCTGTGAAATCTGACCAGAGATATAAACGATGTCGCCGACCTGAACGAACGGCACATAGTTGGCGGCAGGTGCCGCCACATCAGGCAGGCTCACACCCAGTTCGGCAAGACGTGTTTCAATAGCACTCATGATTTAGCTCCCATCACGGTTGTCGCGGCGACGCTAATCCGCCACGACCCGTTTTGAAAGCGCAAATCCACCGCGATTAACTCTCGCGGAAGGCCTTCACGAAATAGTCCGACAGCGGCTTGATCAAATACGCCAGCGGTGTGCGGTCCTGCGTGCGCAAATAGGCGTCCACCGGCATGCCGGGGATCAACTCCACATCGGTGGGCAGTTTGGTTTCTTCGCCCTCCGCCAACTCAATCTCGGTGCGATAAAACGACATGCCGGTGCCTTCATCCTGAAACGCATCCGCCGAAATCTGCGTCACGCGCCCAATCAATTCGGGCGTTGTGCGCTGATCAAACGCGGAAAACCGCAGCGTCACGTCTTGGCCTGGATAGACCTGATCGACGTGGATTGTCGGCACTTGTGCTGCCACCACCAGCGGTCGGTCCTGTGGCACCACAAAAAGCACCGGATCGGCTGGCCGGATCACCGATTGCAAGGCAAACACCTGCAAGCCATAGACCACACCTGCCACAGGCGAGCGGATATCAAGCCGGTCAAGCCGCGACAGGATATTCACGCGCTTCTCAATCAGTTCCAACTCGCGATACCGCAGATCACGCAACGTGGTGATCGCTTCTTCGCGCCGCGCCGTCGCCAGCTTCAGCTTTTCGATATCGATCTCGGTGATGCGCCCTTCGGCTTGCGCACGGTTTGCGGTCAACTCACCCACGCGCCCCGCAAGGCCCGCTTCTTCGCGCTGCAATCCCAGCACCCGCGCGGCCTGTGCCAAGCCTTTGTCCAACAGCTGCTGCTGATCCGCCAATTCTTGCTGAATAAGGCTCAATTGCACGCCCATCGCCTGAAGCTGTGCGTCGATACCCTCAATCTGGTTGCCGATCTGCACAACCTGTTTGTTCAGCTGCTCGTTGGCTTGCTTCATCGTATCGCGTCGCGCGTGAAACAAGTTGCGCTGACCGCCGACGATTCCGGCCACATCTCCGTCCTCTGCCGCGGCCTTCAGCAGGTCCAGCTCAAAGGCAATTTCCTCCAACTCGTCACGTTCCGCCTCAAGCCGACCACGACGCGCCATCATTTCCCACAACTGGCTTTCCACCACCGACCGGTCCGATTCCAACAACGAGTCATCCAGCCGGATCAAAAGCTGCCCTTCCTCGACGACGTCACCTTCGTCGACGTTGATTTCCGTGACGATACCGCCGTCGATATGCTGCACCACCTGACGGTTGCGATCTACCTCGACCCGACCCGATGCGATGATCGCACCGGAAATCTCGGTCATCACAGACCAGGCCCCAAATCCGCCCAACAACACCGCCACAGCGAGAACGCCAAAGACCAAAGGCCCGCGCACACCAAACTGGTTCCGCGGCTTACCGGCGCTGCTCATTGCACACCTCCCGGACCGGTGCTGCCTTGGACATCCTGATAATTCTTCAACACGTCTTTCATAACTTCATCCCGTGGGCCAAACGCCCGCCGACCGCCGTTCTCCAGCATCAACAACAGGTCGCATTCTTTGATCGCCGCTGGACGATGCGCCATGATCAGCACGGACCGCCCATCTGCCTTGGCCGCCCTGATCGCATTGTTCAGCGCGTTTGAACCCTCGTTGTCGAGGTTGGAGTTCGGCTCATCAAGCACCATAAACATCGGATCGCCATACATCGCCCGCGCAAGCCCGATCCGTTGGATCTGGCCGCCAGACAACCGCCCGCCATGCGCCGCAACCTGTGTGTCATAGCCGTTTGGCAGCTTCAGGATCATCTCATGTGCATCCGCTTTGCGCGCGGCCGCAACCACCATCTCAGGATCAGGTGCTTCGGCCAGCCGCGCGATGTTTTCCGCGATACTGCCGTCAAACAGTTCAACCCGCTGCGGCAAATACCCAACGTATTTGCCCAGATCGTTGGGATCGTATTGCTCCAGCGCCGCCCCATCCAGCCGCACTTTGCCACCCGCAGGACGCCACACACCGGTCAAAGCCCGCGCCAGCGTTGATTTCCCCGCACCCGACGGCCCAATCACGCCCACGGCTTGACCGGGTTTCAGCTCAAAACTCACCATCCGCAACGTCGCTTGCGATTCTCCCGGTGGCAGAACCGTCAGTTGCTGCACCTCAAGCTTGGCATCCGGCACCGGCAGCTTCGTGCGCTGCGGTTCAGGTGGCACTTCGCTCAGCAGTTCTGCGAGGTTCGTCCAGCCGCGGCGCGCGGACTGCACGACTTGCCACTGGTTCACGGCTTGCTCCACCGGCGCCAAAGCGCGACCCAGCAGGATCGAGCCCGCGATCATTGCACCGGGGCTAACCTCGCCCTTAAGCGCCAGATAGGCCCCAAGCCCCAGCATCGCTGACTGCAGGAACAGTCGGAAGGTCTTGGTCACCGACGAAAACCCGCCCCCACGGTCGGACGCAGCCAAAGTTGCCTGCAACGACCGGTCGCGGGCTTTTTCCCACCTGCCAAACGCCGCCTCACGCATGCCCAGTGCACTGACCATTTCGGCTTCGCCCTGCATCTGTGACGACATCCGGTTGGCCGTATGGCCTGCCATCGCCATCTCTGCCGACAACCGGCGGGTCGAGAACTGGTTGATCACGGTCACCACAATCAGCACACCGCCCCCAACAATCGCCAAAGCGCCCAGCCACGGGTGGAAAACCGCAATCCCCACCAAAAAGACCGGCGTCCACGGCATGTCAAAAACGCTCATCAACACCGGGGACGTCATCAGCCGCTGCACTGATTCCAGATCCGACAGACCGGTTTCCGCCCGCTGCGACGTGCCAAGGGCGGACCGGCGCATCGCCGCGTCAAACACCCGTCGGTCCATTTGCGCCTGAAACCGCGCCCCAACCCGCGCCATCACGCGGCCACGCACAAAATCCAGAATACCCATCATGGCAAACAGGAACGTCGCCAACAAAGCCATCGCAAACAGGGTCTCTTCGGATTGGCTGCCCAACACGCGGTCATAGACCTGCAACATAAACAGTGGTCCGGTCAGCATCAGCAGGTTCACAAACACGCTGAACAAACCCACCGCCCAATACAGCCCCCGGCTTTCCGCCCGTGCGCTGCGCAATTCTTCCAATCCGTTATGCGGGGATCTGGCGTTCATCGATCAATCCTGCGTCTTCTTGCTTTGGCCTGCCACAAAACTATGGCAATCATACCCGAAGGGGCCTTACTGTTTCTAAATGGCCACAGGCGCAACAGAATCTCTGCGCACCATTTTGGTCCATCATGTGTTCGACTAAATGTCCTTGAAGTGTTTACTAATTGAGAATTTATACGGTGTCATCTCGTCTAAAGATCACGCGCAACCCAATATTGCGACCCGCCATCCTCTGCGCGGCTCTTTTGGTGACCGCCTGTGGGTCCGCCAACAACGTCGATCGCGGACTGGTCTATGACCCCTATGAAGACAACAACCGCGCCGCCCACAACTTCAACAAGGGTGTGGATCGCGTCCTGCTTTCACCTGCGTCCAACGGGTACGGCAGCGTCGTGCCACAAGAGATCCGCGACCGCGTCACAGACTTCAGCGATCACCTGTCGCTGCCCAACGACTTTATCAACAATGCACTGCAGGGCGACTTGCCCGCGGCTGGCAACAGCGGCGCCCGCTTCGTGATGAACACCATTCTCGGCTTTGGCGGCTTCGTTGACGTGGCCTCGCTGTTTGGCATGAAACGCCACGATACCGATTTTGGGGAAACCCTGCACACATGGGGCGCCGGTGAAGGCGCCTATGTTGAACTGCCTTTCCTTGGCCCCTCTACCACGCGCGATTCTGTCGGGCTGATGGTGGACATTGTCATGGATCCTTTCTTTGTCGTGCTGCGCGACCCGCAACGCTACATCGGCCCTACGGCGTATGTGGTGAACGCCATGGGCCAGCGCTACGATTACAGCGACACCGTGGACTCGCTTCTGTATGACAGCGCAGACAGCTATGCTCAGGCCCGCATCATCTTTTTGCAGAATCGCCGTTTTGAGCTTGGCATAGACACCACTTCCGAGGACGGCGAAGCTGGATTTGACCCTTACGAGGACCCGTATGACGATTTCTAAGGTTACCCGCCGCAGTTTTTTTCTGACTTCCACCGCTGCCTTGGCCGCGCTTGCTGTGCCAGCATTTGCGCTGACGGATGCTCAGGCTAAATCGCTAATCGATCGCGCTGTCGCTGACATCAACAAGGTCATCGCGTCCGGCAAGTCTCTGAACGTAATGATCCGCGATTTCGAAAAGGTATTTGCCAAATATGCCGACGTGAACGTCATTGCCCGCAGCGCACTGGGGCCGGATGCCCGCAGCCTTTCCAGCAGCCAGTCCCGCGCCTACACCAAAGCCTTCCAAGGCTATATCGCGCGCAAATACGGCAAGCGGTTCAACGAATTTGTCGGCGGCCAGATCGAGGTGCAAGGCGTGCGCAAGGTCAAGAGCTTCCACGAAGTCAAAGCCCTCGCCCGTTTGCGCGGACAGTCCCCGTTTGAAGTCAACTTTCTGGTGTCTGACCGGTCTGGCAGCAGCAAGTTTTTTGACATGATCATCGAAGGCATCTCGCTGCGCCTGTCGGAAAAATCCGAAATCGGCGCAATGCTCGACAAGAATCGCGGCGACATCAACGGGCTGATCGCGGACCTCAAAAAGGCTGGGTGACACCCGCCTTTTCACGGCTTTTCTGAATAGACCAATAGCCGCTGTGGCTATGTGACTCCGGCAAATCCACTTCTCGCAAAATCCTATTGTTATGTTATAACATAATTGATACATGGGTGCCTCTGACCGGACGCCATCAGGTGCCCCCCACATGCTAGGATTACCCAAATGCCAGACACGCGCCTTCCCGTAACCGTACTTTCCGGCTTCTTGGGTGCCGGCAAAACGACCTTGCTCAACCGCGTATTGAACAACCGCGACGGACGCCGCGTCGCGGTGATCGTGAACGACATGTCCGAGGTGAACATCGATGCCGATCTTGTGCGCGCCGACACCGAACTCTCCCGTACCGACGAAACCCTCGTGGAAATGTCCAACGGCTGCATTTGCTGCACCTTGCGAGACGATTTGCTGCTGGAGGTTAAACGCCTCGCTGGCGAAGGCCGCTTTGATTATCTGCTGATTGAATCCACCGGCATTTCCGAACCCCTGCCGGTCGCTGCCACCTTTGAGTTCCGCGACGAATTTGGCGAGAGTCTCGCCGACGCTGCACGGCTTGACACGATGGTCACCGTTGTCGATGCCGTGAACCTGCTTCAAGACTATTCCAGCCACGATTTCCTGCATGACCGCGGCGAAACCATGGGCGAGGAAGACGACCGCACGCTGGTACATCTCCTGACCGATCAGATCGAGTTTGCTGACGTGGTGATCCTGAACAAGGTCGCTGACGCAGGTCCCGAACGGACCGACGCCGCGCGCAAAATCATTCGCAGCCTGAACGCAGACACCCGCATCATCGAAACCAACCATTCCGAGGTGTCGGCTGACGACATCCTCAACACGGGTCTGTTCGATTTCGACAAGGCGCATGAACACCCGATGTGGGCCAAAGAACTTTATGGCTTTGCTGACCACGTACCGGAAACCGAAGAATATGGCGTCACCAGTTACGTTTTTCGCGCCCGCCAGCCATTTATCCCTGAAAAGATACTGGACATCCTCAACGGCGACCTACCCGGTGTGATCCGTGCCAAAGGGCACTTCTGGATCTCTTCCCGTCCCGAATGGGTCGCGGAATTTTCCCTCGCTGGTGCACTGTCTTCCGTGAAACCGCTGGGCACATGGTGGGCCACCGTCCCCAAAGACCATTGGCCCGACAACGACAGCGCCCAAAGCTATCTCAAGCAGCACTGGCAGGAACCTTGGGGCGACCGCCGTCAGGAAATCGTCTTCATCGGCAGCGGTATCGACTGGCCCGCGCTCAAAGCCCGTCTGGATACCGCACTTGTTCCCGCCATGGCCGCCGACAGCATCGACACCCTGCCAGACCTGCCTGACCCTTTCCCGATTTGGCGCCGCACCGAGGCCGCCGAGTGATGCTGGACCACACTCTGATTCCACAAGGCGTACGCCTGTCCAACTCCTTGGACGGGCTCGCCGAAATCCAGCAACCGGACTGCGGCGCGGCGGTCTGCGCGCGTGCGCCTTCGGACGCATTTCAACACTGGATCGATACACTCCCGCCTGCGCAACTGCCCAAGGCCCGTGTCATCTTTGCCCCCCGCGACGTGCTGAACACCGTTCAGGATATTTTCGCCAAATCTTCTATGCAATCATGCCGTCATAGCGACCAAATGATACAGGACATCACAGCGCTCGCAGACCAGTTCGCCAAACTCACCTCCGCCAAATGGCTGCGCTTGCGTCTGGATGTTGTTACCACCAACGCCTGCCGAAAATTTCACATCGACGCCGTCACTGCCCGCCTTCTGTGCACCTATCGCGGCACGGGTACGCAACTCGCCACCGCCAAAGTGGATGCAGAGCCAACGCACGTTCACACCGTTCCTACGGGCGCAGTAACAATCCTGCGCGGAACTCTCTGGCCCACAAAAATCCACACCGGCCTACGCCATCGCTCGCCCCCGATAGAAGGCAGCGGCGAAACCCGTTTGGTGCTGGTGCTGGACCCGCTTGATGCCCCGATGGAGGAGGTCTGCTACTAGGCCTGCCTCACCGCGTCGGGAACATGTCCTCAAAAGCTTCGCGCATCCGAAGCCGCAGATTACAAAATCACTACTTCGCCTTAGCGCCCGCCAAAGATGTCTTTCAAAATTCCGTTCACAACGCCTTCCAGCCCATTTTGCTGACGTCGCTGACCGGGGCGTGTTTTCGGCGCTTGCGGCTTGGGAACAAAGGCCGGCAAGGGTCGCGGCTCGATCCCCTCATGCACGCGCGTCATGGTTTCCCGCCAGATCTCCGCCGGAAGACCGCCTCCCGTCACCCCTGTGAGCGGCGTGTTGTCGTCATAGCCCATCCAGACGCCTGCCACATATTCATTGGTAAAGCCTATAAACCAGGCGTCGCGCGCGGCCTGTGTGGTGCCGGTCTTTCCGGCCACTTGCCAGCCATCAATCTTGGCCCGTCCGCCGGTGCCTTCACTGACGACCTTTTCCATCATCCACACCAACTCACGTGCCGCCGCATCCGAGATCACCCGTTCGCCAATACCGCCGCCCGTGCCCATCAGCGGCTCTTTATCGCCCATCAGGCGCAACTCAACCAACCCATAGGGCGTCACCGACGACCCACCGTTGAGAATACCGGCGTACGCACCCGCCATCTCAAGCACACTGCTTTCTGATGCTCCCAGCGCCAATGCCGGTCCTGCCGCCAGATCACTTTCGATACCAAACATATTGGCCACGGTGCGCACGTTTTCGCGTCCTGCCTTCTCGGACACTTTCACCGCCGGAATGTTCAGCGAATTCATCAACGCAAACGTCAGCGTCACGTCACCAAAATACTTGCCGGTATAATTCTTCGGGCACCATTCTCCCGACCCAGGAATGTTCTGGCAATAGGGCTCGTCGATAACGCGGTCGTCATAATGCCCGCCCAAATCCAGCGCAGTGGCATAAACAAAAGGCTTAAACGCGCTGCCGGTTTGCCGTTTCGCCTGAACAGCACGGTTAAAGGCGCCGCTGACCTTAGTTTGTCGCCCGCCAACCATTGCGCGCACCGCGCCATCTGCGCTCATCACCACAATCGCGGCCTGCGCTTTGGACCCTTCGCGCACTTTGTTCTCAAACACCCAAGCCAGCCCGTCTTCGGCAGCCTGCTGAATACGGCCGTCAAAGGTGGTCTTAAGGATCACATCCTCGGTGGTGTTGCGGGTGAAAAACTCCGGGCCCGTCGACATCACCCAATCCGCGTAATACCCGCCTGCGTTTTCCTCAGCCGCCACCGACAGTGTCGCCGGATTGGCCTGCCAGCGGGCAGTCTCCTCATCAGACAGATACCCCTGCTCGTTCATCAGGCGCAGCACGGTCGCAGCGCGATCCTGCGAGCGCGACAGATTGGCCGTGGGCGCCAATGACGACGGCTTGGTCAAAAGCCCCGCCAACATCGCCGCCTCGGCGGGTGTGGCATTGGCCGCCGGCTTGCCAAAGTAGCGCTGCGTCGCCGCTTCTGCGCCATAGGCTCCGCCGCCCATATAGGCGCGGTTCAGATAAACCGACAGGATTTCGTTTTTGGTGTATTTGGTTTCCATCGCCATCGCATAGACAGCTTCCTTGACCTTGCGCCACAACGACCCCTGCCGACAGTCCTGCACATAGGCCGCTTCGCTCTCCCAGTCTTCGGCTTTGTAAGGTTCACCCAAACACAAAAGCTTGGCGGTCTGCTGTGTAATGGTCGACCCACCATGACCCGACAATGGTCCACGCCCTTCTTTCAGGTTGATACGCACGGCGCTTGCCACACCGCGCGGACTCACCCCGAAATGCCAGTAAAATCGCCTGTCCTCGGTCGCCACCACCGCGTTTTTCAGATGTTCCGACACGGTCTCCGCCGTGACCGCCCCGCCAAACTGGTCTCCACGCCAAGCGAACACTTTGTCGTCGCGATCCAGCAATGTCACCGACCCGCGCGCGCGTCCGTCCAACAGCTCGTCCACGTCCGGCAACTGGAGATAGACATAACCAACAGCCATGCCAACCACGAGGCCAACGACAAGACCAATGCGCCACGTAAACGCCCAGATCACCCGCCAGATCCAACCAAAAATGCCTAGAAAAAAAGCAACGATCGGATTGCGCTTCTTGGCCGGACGCTTCGGAGCCGCGCGCCGTTTGCGCGCCGTCTTCTTGGGCGCGGCCTTGGTCGTCCGCTTGGTCGCAGTTTTTTTCGCTGTGGCTTTGCCAAAACGTTTCTCCGCCACCAGCGGCGGTTTCTTCCGACGTGAATCACTCATCAAGTAGCCCTGCTCGCCACGATATTTTTGCTCAGTCTATCGAAGTCCCACCCCGTTGTAGAGCCAAAGGCAGCGCCAAAACCGTACACTATTCGATTAATTTTTATGCGAAACACATGTGTCGCCTACTTTTTGGGCATATGCCGCCGTTTTTGGCACCCAAATTCCAATCAAGCCTTCGTTTTCGGCAGCCCAGCGGTCTTTTCTGCGACTGCAAAGACGCGGAGGGACGCTCCGCTCACGACAAAGGGGAACAAGGTGAAACTGATTATTGCAACGATCAAGCCGTTCAAACTCGAGGAGGTCCGCGAGGCGCTGACCAACATCGGTGTACGCGGCATGATGGTCACCGAAATCAAGGGCTTCGGCTCTCAGTCGGGCCACACAGAAATCTATCGCGGCGCGGAATACGCTGTGAACTTCGTACCGAAGGTCAAACTCGAACTCGTGGTTGCAGCCAACATGGCCGACCAGGTTGTCGAAACCATCACAACAACTGCTCAAACCGGCAAAATCGGTGACGGCAAAATCTTTGTGCTCGACGTGCAGCAAGCCATTCGCGTGCGCACCGGCGAAACGGACGCAGACGCCATCTAAGGCGCCGCAAGGAAGGAATACACACAATGAAAACCCTCACGAAACTGGTCCTGCCCGCCGCGTTGATCGCGTTGCCGAGCTTGGGCTTTGCACAAGAAGAAGCCGCTGCACCCGGCTTTGATGAAATCGGCCCCTACATCATGACAACGCTGTTGTTCCTGGTGGGTGGCTTCCTGGTGTTCTGGATGGCCGCAGGCTTCTCGATGCTCGAAGCAGGCCTCGTGCGTTCCAAGAACGTGACCATGCAGCTGACCAAAAACATGGCGCTCTTCTCCATCGCAGCCATCATGTACTGGCTGGTTGGCTTCAACCTGATGTACCCTGGCGACTTCAACGGTTTCTTCGCATTCAACTTCGTCCCCACAACGCTTGAGCCTGTTGGCCTTGGCGCTGCAGACGCTGCTCTGGATTACGCTTCCGTTGGCTCCGACTTCTTCTTCCAGCTGATGTTTGTTGCCGCAACCGCGTCCATCGTGTCCGGTGCTTTGGCAGAACGCATCAAACTGTGGCCCTTCCTGGCCTTCGTTGTTGTCCTGACAGGTATCCTCTACCCGATCTCCGGTTCCTGGCAGTGGGGCGGCGGCTGGCTGTCTGAACTCGGCTTCTCCGATTTCGCTGGCTCCACCATCGTACACTCCGTAGGCGGCTGGGCTGCTCTCGCTGGTGCCATCGTACTGGGCCCACGTATCGGCAAGTACAAAGACGGCCGCACCATCCCGATGCCTGGCTCCAACCTCGCTCTGGCCACTCTGGGTACGTTCATCCTGTGGCTCGGCTGGTTTGGCTTCAACGGCGGCTCGCAGCTGGCAATGGGCACAGTGGGTGACGTCACCGACGTATCGCGCATCTTCGCCAACACCAACATGGCCGCCGCAGCTGGCGCAGTTGCCGCTCTGATCCTGACACAGGTTCTTTATAAGAAACCTGACCTGACCATGATCCTGAACGGCGCACTGGCAGGCCTCGTGTCCATCACTGCAGAACCTCTCGCACCTTCCCTCTTCGGCTCGCTGCTGATCGGTGGTGTCGGTGGTGTCATCGTAGTGCTGACCGTGCCAATGCTCGACAAGCTCAAAATCGACGACGTTGTCGGTGCCATCCCGGTTCACCTCTTTGCAGGCATCTGGGGCACCATCGCCGTGGCCTTCTCCGGCTCCGCCACCATCAGCGCACAGCTGACAGGTATCGCAGCTTACGGTGTCTTCACCTTCGTAGCCTCGCTGGTTCTGTGGCTCATCCTCAAAGCAGTCGTGGGCATCCGCGTCAGCGAAGAAGACGAGATCAACGGCCTGGACATGTCCGAACTCGGCATGGAAGCCTATCCTGACTTCACCAACGGCTAAGCCTTGGCGACATAAGCAAACGGAAAACCCCGGGCCATTTGGTCCGGGGTTTTTCTTTGTGCAAACCGACGTGAAAAACAAACACCCTCAGGCGGTCCCGCCCGAGGGTGTTGTTGTCCCGTGATCTCTGAAAATCCAGAGGCTCACCCGTATTTCCGCATCGCTTCCAGCTCTAGGTGAAACCGCGCGTCCAGATCTGCAATCAGCTGCATCTGTTCCTTGCGTTCTGTCGGCTCGGTCATGGTCCGCAACCGTCCCCGCGCCTGTGTCAGTTGCTGATTGAGACACACACCCAACGGCTGGGCGTTGGCCTCCTTCATCAGCTTATCAAACACCGAATCCTGTGGGTTCCGCAAAAACGCCAACGGCTTGCCTGCGCCGGGCAGATCCTGAAACAAGTGCGCCCGATCTGCGGCCTGCAATGCCATCTCAATGGCGGGGTTCATCACATGTGCCATCTCTTTGTCCAATCTATTGCCTGTAATGCTCTGCTCCACAGATAGGGTGCGCCAATTGAACTTGCCGCGTCGCCGCCTCCTATTGGCGGAAATTCGCCAAACCCTGACAAGAAATCTAAAGGCTTGCATATTCCGACTATTTCAGTCAGGTTATTCGGAACAGCCACCCGACCACGCGGGAAGCCACGAATCCAACGCGCAAACCGGAGGCTTCCATGACCTTTCAATTCAGCGATTCATCTTCGATCACATCCAGGCCCGTGCATGACGCCGATCTTCTGACCGGCACCAACGGACTGGCCCACATCCGCTTGAACGACCAGCTTTACACCCTGCGCATCACCCGCGCGGGCAAGCTGATCCTCACCAAATGAGCCGCCCCCGCAATCCCGGCGCACGCCGCGTAGGCTGGTTGGCCGACCTCCCCGCCGCGGAGCGCATGGCCGTACGGTGCCTGCGCGCTATTGGCCGCGATGCCGCCTCCGACACGCAACTGACCGCCGACTTGGCCCTCGCACTTGGCCCCGCCCGCGGCCACAGCACCAAAGCAGTGCTGAACGAACTGATGCAGGTCGCGCAATACTACGGCCGCCGCCCGCTGTGCCGCCATGCCGACACCTGCGATTGCCTCGACGCAGACGAAGCCGTGTTTGCCGCCCTCGTGGGCTATGCCTTGAATAGCGCGCAAGAAGACGCAACGCTGATGGCCTCCCTGCTGGTGCGCCCCGACATGGCGCAATGTTTCGCGGGGCTGGCCACTGAATTCGGCCTCGCCATGGACGCCATGACCCGCACCGCCGCGCCCTTCGTGCCACAAACCCATCGTGCTCAGATGGTGGTGCACTGAGCGCCGCCCTCAGAAACCACTACGCCCGAACCGAGAGGCGGAAGCAAAGCGCCCACCCCGTTGGGGTGGTTCGGGCGTTGCCAAATCGGAGATTTGGCACTGGCCCTTCGTCGGAAAAGCAATGGCTGTTATGCGGACCTAGCCGACCTTGCGTACTATTGAATCGACGGCCGGTTTCGGTGCATCGCGACCCCCGCCGATGAATTCGGTTCGAGATTGATCCGGTGTATGCATCGCGTCAAACTAGCAAAAGCAGCCGTTCGAGCAAATTTTAGCGAAATTCACCTTCAGATGATTGAGTTGCAGGACAAAGTTGCGGTTTGCGAAGCCTAAACTAGCAGCTGCTTTGCTCGTGTAGGCCATCGCCAAAGCCATCCTTCATCAAAGCGTCCAGCATTGGACAGTCTGCGGTGCCGTCATCGCAGTTCTTGGAGAGGCTCAAGAGCGCTTCTCTGAGGCGCATAAGGTTCTCAATCTTCGCGTTTATCTCACCCAAATGGTTCTCGGCCATGGTTCTCACCTCACCACAGGATCGGTCATACTGCGGAGTGAGGGATAAAAAGGTCTGTATGTTCGAGATCGGAAAACCCAGATCGCGACACCGGCGCACGAACCTGAGTTTGGCGATTTCGTCGGACGAGTATAACCGACGCCCACCAGCGGAGCGTCCGGGCTTTGGGACAATCCCCTCTCGTTCATAGTAGCGGATCGTTTCGATGTTCACGCCGCTTTGTTCCGACGCTTTGCCGATGGTGAACATTTTGCTTGCTCCTGTAGTCACTACAGGAAGTAGAAAAGCAAAATGGATTTGAATGCAAATCAACAACCGGTCGCGAACTCTGGCGTTGCTTCCAAGCTTGTGATGCCCTTCGCAGCACTTCTGGCGCTGTTGTCGGCGTCGTGCTGTGTTTTGCCTATCGGCCTTTCGATACTGGGCCTAGGTGGTTCATGGCTCACCATGCTTGGGCCATTCGTCGCTTACCGGGACTTCATTCTTGTCGGCGTCGCGATTGCACTCGTTTGGGCATGGTATCGGGTGCTTCGGCGCAGGCCATGTGCAACGCGCAGGCAGTCCACAATCGTCTGGACTACAGTCGCGTCCATCGCCTTTCTGGTCGCGCTATCTTCGCCCATGTGGGAGGCGTCTGCACAGCGTTTTATGTGGGATTTGCGGAGATCGACACAATGAAGAACAAACTATTGGCCCTAGGAGTGGGTGGCACGATCTTGGCCGCGCTCTGTTGCTTCACACCGTTACTGCCGGTCGTACTGACTGCGCTTGGTCTGACGGGCTTGCTTGGTGTCGTCTACAGCGATGCGATCTTGCTGCCGATATTGGCCGGATTTCTAATTCTGACGGGGTACGCGCTATGGCGACAGAAGAAACAAAAGTAGTGCTGCAATCTACTCTCACATGTCCAAATTGTGGACACGCTGAGACCGAGACTATGCCGACAGATGCTTGCCAGTGGTTCTATGAATGCAAATCATGTCAGACCGTCTTGAAACCGCTTGAGGGGGATTGCTGCGTCTATTGTTCTTACGCAACTGTTCCATGCCCACCGATTCAAAAAGGTAAGTCCTGCTGCCCCTAGGGGCGATTCAGGCCTCGCGCAGCTGAAGGGTCAACGAACCTCCGAAAAGCTTCTTAGCGAGGCGGCTCAGATAAAACGACGGGTTGACGCCATATACTCGTCAAAATCAGACCCGTATTGCTTCTTGAGCCACGGTTCTTCCGCGAATGGCGCAGCTACCAAAACCAAGATCGAAGCCGTTCCAACAATGAGCGTTGTTGGTGTTGCAGTAAGGATCAACCAACCTCCTACAATCGCGATATCGGCCATGTACTGAGGATTGCGAGAGTAGCGATACATGCCAGCGGTCCTCAGCGTGCCTTTCGCGCCGCCCGTTTGTGGCACCCCGAAATGCGAGACTTCAAACCAGACTACGATATTGCCGAACACAATGAGCGGTATCCCAACCCCGAAACGCAGCCAGGTGGGAAACGCCAGATCACCCCAGCCCAAGACGCCAAGCATGATCAGAATGCCAAACAACGAAAACGTTGGCACCCAGACCAGAATTGGTGTGATCGACGTGTAGCGCTTGGGTGGCCAGATACGACGCGCGGGGAAAGCGATTGACCAAAGGATCGAAGCAAGTGTCACCGCAGCAATTCCCAGACCTAAGTAAATCAAGATGACTTCTATCATTATCTGGTCTCCTCATGCCCATAGAGCTGCGCTCCATCGTGTGCATTCCCCAGATCCTCCAATTCGAGAGTGGAGTGCTGGATGCCGAACTTTTCGGCGAGGCGCGCTTTCACTGCCGCTTTGATCCTTTCGCCCGACGCGCCATCAGCCGTCACGACATGGCAATCCAATGCCGCGTCGTTCTCTTGCATCTGCCACAGATGAACGTGGTGGACATCATGGACCCCGTCGACCTCCCTGATTGCAGCAACAACGGCATCATTGTCGATGTCGGGTGGGCTACCTAGCATCAGGATGCGGATGGGTTTGCCGATTTCAGTGAAGGCGAGATAAAGTAGGTAGAGCGCGATGCCGATCGTGATCGCCGGATCGACCCACCACATGTTATAGAGCAGGATGAGCGAGCCGCCGATAATTACGGCAACAGAAGCCAACGCGTCTGACAAGTTATGCAGGAAGAGCGCCCGGATGTTCACGCTGCCCTTTTGCATGGAATAAGTCAGCAGCGCTGTCAGCGTGTCTACGGCCAGCGCCACCGATCCCAGGATCACCACGGTCCAACCGGCCACTTCGGTCGGTTCGATCATGCGCATTCCGCCCTCGTAGATGAGATAGAACCCAACGAGGATGAGGGTGGTGTAGTTGATCAAGGCAGCCACAACTTCGATCCGGCCATAGCCGAATGTCATGCGCCCGTCCGCAGGGCGTCTTGCGATTTTCCGAGCTGCAAAAGCGATCACCAAGGATGCCATGTCGGAGAAATTGTGCAGAGCATCCGCAATAAGCGCGAGGCTGCCCGACAAGATCCCGCCGACGATCTGCGCGACCGTCAGAAGTGCGTTGGCCCAGATCGCGATTGAGACACGGCGGTCCCCTGACGCGGGATCAATATGCGCGTGACCGTTATCATGAGGCATGACGCGATTCCTCGTGTTTATGATTGGGCAACGCCAAGCCAGGTATTTGCGGCACATTGCCTGATCTGATCCGGCGCACGCGGGCGTTCATCCAATGGCGGACTATATGGCGATACAATATGCCTTTTACGAAGCTAAACGACTGCTGATGAGCGGCGTAGAATTCGTCGGGCGCGTCGAAAATACCAAAGTCCTGGGCAATACCGGTTTCTTGGATGTAGGTATCGCCACCCGTCCACTCTACAGGGGGAGCCTGCAGGCAGTCGGTGCCTGCCCCGTAACCGCAGAGGCTGGGTGAATCGGTAAATGTGGATTGGAGCGCCGATAGAAACTCTGCATCCAGAATAAACCCTTCGAGGTTCGCCCAACCCGTCTCGGTCTGCACCTCAACCCATGAGTGGACGATCTCATTGGGGGCGAGGGGGTAGACGATTTCTGGCACAACACCCCGCTGCAGTTCTTTGTGGATCGTGAACCCGTGAAGGCGGCACCGCACACCGACCGCGCGCAACAAAGCCATAAGTAACGTGCCCTTGGTATTGCATTGACCAAAACCGTCAGCGAGTACTTCTGCCGCCGGGATATCGTCTGCGCGGTTGTACCCAAAGGCAACTTCGTTGCGGACGAAATCGTAGACCGCGCCGATCCGGTCATGCTGAGAAAGGGCTTTCCACCCTCGGTCCTCGATCAGTTGTGCAATCGACGGGTGGTTGAAGTTCAGGATTGGGGTTGCTGCTAACAACGGATCATCAGCGCTCATTTTCATCTCCTCGAATCGCCTTTGAGATAGATGTAATTGCTACAGTGACTTTAGGTTCAAGGGTTCTTTTCGTTTTGGTAGCTTGAGAGCCGTGGAAACGGTTAAGCCCCAATTTCATCGTGGTCGGTCAGACACTCTGAGTGATCGCGCAAGACCTCGAGAACCTTGCAGTCCGCCGTATTGCCTCCGCTGCATTCGTGGATCATGCGCTTCAACTCTGTGCGTAGCGCTTTCAGCCGATCCATCCTTAGTTCTACCTGCTTGAGTTGCCGCCGGGCGATGGAATCCGCCTCATGGCAGGAGCGGTCGGGATTATCACTGAGATCGAGAAGCTCGCGGATCGCTTCAAGGGGAAACCCCAACTGGCGTGCGTGCCGGATAAAGGACAAGCGGTCAACTTCCGCATCCCCGTAGCGCCGCTGCCCGCCTTCGGTGCGACCTGGTTCGGGCATCAGGCCGATCTGTTCGTAATACCGGACAGTCTGAACTTTTGTTCCGGTCTTCTTTCCCAAACTTCCAATTGTCAGCATGTGACCTCCATATCTATAGCGTTGGTAGCTATAGCTATTGGCATCCGCAAGCCAGCACGGTAATCACAGATCCGTGACACGCTGCCGCAATGCCGAAATACAACTTGAACCTCTAGCAGCTAGAACATTTAGAACGCTTTAAAAATGGGCGGAATCGGGCGCAATACAACCAATGAAATTTTCTACGTTACAAAAAATGCTTTGGGGACTTACCGCGATCGTGGTTGTTGGGTTCATTTTTTTGCAGGTTTCTATCAGAGAGGAACAGCGCGCTGATGCGCCCGCGTTCCAAGCCGACTTCGAACTGACCGATCACCGAGGCATAGTTCAGACGGACGAAGATTTCGCGGGGCGCTGGTTGCTCGTCTTCTTCGGCTTTGCGAATTGCCCCGATGTGTGCCCCACGACTATGGCCGAGGTTGCCGCCGTCATGGATGCGCTCGGCTCTGACGCGGCCCAAGTCCAGCCTCTCTTTATTTCAATTGATCCCGAACGTGATACGCCCGAACAACTCGCAGAGTTCGTACCGGCGTTTGGCGCAAACATCATTGGGCTGACCGGTACGGCCAATCAGATCAAGCGAACATCTGAAACCTTCCGTGTGTACTTTGAGAAAATCGAGGAAGCGGCATCGCCCGACGGATACACGATGGGGCATTCGTCTCAGCTGTTCCTCTTTGATCCGCAAGGCGGATATGTGGGGGCGTGGGTCTACGGCACACCGGCAGAGGAAATCCTTGCCGATCTGAAGGCGCGGATGTCGATATGAGACGGGTGATGTCAAAAGAGACGGCTTTGACCGCCGCGTGGATCGTCGCTTTGGGGAGTTCGCTGGCCGTGCTCTTTATAGGTGAGGTTCTGGGGCAGGCTCCGTGCAATCTGTGCTGGTTTCAGCGTGCGTTTATGTTCCCTCTGGCCGTCGTGTTGGGCCTCGGTCTCTGGTGGGATGATCACCGGGTCGGTCGCTACGGTGTTGCGCTCGCCCTTGGTGGGGCCGCCATCGCACTCTGGCATCTGGGCCTTTATATCGGGCTCCTCCCGGAGCGTATCCAACCCTGCACTGCGACCGGTCCGTCCTGCACCGATGACAATCAGGTCTTCCTCAGCGTCCCAATCCCACTTTTGTCGTTGGTCGCCTTTGGGCTGATCGCGATCCTGTCCATTTTCTCCCTGAAGGAGCAGCGCACATGAAAAACAAATCAGTCGTTCTATCGGTCCTAATCGTTGGCCTTGCGATCTTTGCCGCCGCCGTTTGGTACCAAACCCGCCCTGCGCCGGTTGCTCAGGTCGAACCTGTCCAGCCCGAAATTGCAGAGGCACTGATCCGGTCCTACTCTCCTATCCTTGGCCCCGAAGAGGCCCCTGTCACCATCGTCGAGTTCTTCGATCCGGCTTGCGAAGCCTGCCGCGCTTTTCATCCGATTGTGAAGGACATACTGGCCGAATATGACGGCGCAGTGCGTGTTGTGCTGAGATATACGCCCTTTCACGGGGAAGGCTCAGAGCAGGCCATACGTGTCCTTGAGGCGGCCCGCATGCAGGGCATTTTCGAGCCGGTCCTCGAAGCACTCCTAGAGTATCAGCCCCGTTGGGCCTCCCATGGCGCGCCAGACCCCGGTCGGATCATTGGAATTGCTGAACAGGCTGGCCTGGACGCGGAAGCCGCGAAAGCCCAAATGATGGCACCACAGACGGTTGGCGTTCTCAATCAAGATCGCGCAGATGTCGACGCTGTCGGCGTGCGTGGTACCCCCACCTTCTTCGTAAACGGCAAACCCCTAGATCCCTTCGGCGCTGACGAGTTGCGCGCCCTCGTCGCAGCGGAAGTCGCCGCGAGTGGATCTTGAACAGAAAACGATCAGGAACAGACCTATGAGAGAATCTACCTTCGCTGCCGTTGCATTTAGTATTCTGGTCGGATTGCCCACAGCTTCCCTTGCGGGTTCGGAAGACATTGTGATCGAAGACGCGTGGTCCCGCGCGTCTATCGGCACCAACCGCCCGGGCGCAGCCTACATGACCCTGCGCAACACGGGCTCTGACCCGGTGACATTGGTCGGGCTGGAAACCCCATTGGCCATGATGCCGGACATCCACGAAACCACAACTGATTCAAATGGTGTCAGTTCCATGGGCCCTGTCGGTGAAATCACCATTCTTCCGGGCGAAAGTGTTTCGCTGGAACCGGGCGGCATGCATGCCATGTTGATGCGTTTGCAAACCAAGATGGTCGAAGGGGAGACCTTTCCGCTGACACTGAACTTTGCTGATGGCGAGACACTGACTGTAGACGTTCCCATTCTTGGCATTGCGGCACGTGGGCCGGAGGGCTGATGAACCGGCGCACGCTCCTTACTTATGGCGCAGCCGTGAGCGGCGTTGTTGCGCTGACGCTGTTCATAGGCTGGTGGCAGGTTGATGGGCCGAGTGCGCCTGAACCGGTGGCTCAACGACCTTTGCCGCTTACACAAATGGAATTCCAGATGACCAACCAGGACGGGGCAACCGTTGGACCTGCGACACTTATCGGCAATCCATCCATGGTGTTTTTTGGCTTCACATACTGCCCGGACGTTTGCCCCACTACATTGTCAGATATCTCTGGTTGGCTCGACAATCTTGGAAATGACGTCGCCGACATGAATGTCGTATTCATCACGGTGGATCCGGAGCGTGATACCGTGGACGCCATGGCTGAATATGTCAGCTACTTTCACCCAGCCATCCAAGGATGGAGCGGAACGCTGGAAGAAACAGCACGCGCTGCTGCAGGTTTCCGTGCGAGCTATGAGAAGGTCGCGACAGACGGCGACTATACGATGAACCACACGGCAAGCGTCTTTCTGTTTAATGCCGAAGGACAGTTTGCTAGCACAATCGATTACCATGAAGCACGAGAGTTCGCGGTACCGAAAATCCGCCGCATCCTTGCAAGAACCGGAGAACAATCCTCATGAAGCTTTTTACGCTCGCAATATTTTTTTCAATGAACTTCGCTACACAGACGATCGCTGAAGCGACCCCGATAGACGTCATTAAGACGAATGGCTGCGGGTGCTGCCTTGCTTGGATGAACCACCTTGAAGAAAACGGCTTTGTACCCACCGGCGAGGACATGTTTGCGGGCCTTTTTGTACGCTTCAAACTCGATAATGGCGTTCCGCAAAGAATGGTGTCCTGTCACACGGGTCTGGTAGAGGGCTACGTAATCGAGGGCCACGTGCCAGCAGATGATATTCGCAGGTTACTCAGCGAAAGACCGGACGCAATAGGCCTCGCGGTGCCGGACATGCCGCTTGGCTCACCCGGTATGGATCAGAGCCGCTGGCGCGAGGCCTACGACGTGTTTCTCATCAACAACGACGGGTCGACAGAAGTCTTCTCAAGCTATTCTGGCGACTGAATAAATTTACAACGAAAGATCTGAATTTGGACACTCTCTCCCCTATTATGCTCGGATTTCTGGGTAGTCTTGCCGCAGGCTCAATGACCGCCATTGGCGCAATACCCGTGCTTTTTGGTCGCGTGCCGTCTCGCGCTACCCGAGACCTGTCACTTGGTTTCGCAGCGGGCGTGATGCTTGCTGCATCCTTCTTTTCACTGATTATTCCTGCTCTTGATGCGGCTGAACTGCGGTATGTGAATGAGGCAGCACCGGCCGCAATCGTTTGTATTGCGATCCTTCTTGGGATGGGTGCCGTGGCACTTATGAACGAGAAACTCCCGCATGAGCATTTCAGCACAGGGCGAGAGGGACCAGAGGCAGCATCCCTTCGAAGGGTATGGCTGTTCATCATCGCCATCACGATCCACAATTTCCCCGAAGGGCTGGCGGTGGGCGTCGGCTTTGGCGCAGATGGTGTGTCAGGCGGTATGCCGCTTGCCATCGGGATCGGACTGCAGAATGCGCCCGAAGGTCTGGCCGTCGCGGTGTCACTGCTCGGCGAAGGGTATTCGAAAGTCCGGGCTTGGGGGATCGCCGCATTAACTGGCATGGTTGAACCCATTGGCGGACTTTTGGGTGCGGGGATCATCACGATCTCGGAACCGCTTCTCCCTTGGGGTTTGGCGTTTGCGGCAGGCGCGATGCTCTACGTTATCAGTCACGAGATCATTCCTGAAACCCACCGAAGCGGTCATCAGAACAAGGCCACGCTTGGCCTTGCGATCGGCTTGGTCATCATGCTGTTTTTGGACGTCTGGCTCGGGTAAAAAAACGATGAAGATATCCATCCTTCCCGGCCTCACTGCCGTGTTGATCGCTCTTTTCGTGGATCAAGTCACGAAGTTCTTTGTCATGGACAACGCGTCCTCGTTTGCCACCGGCATTCAAATCCTACCCATTTTCGACCTTGTGTATGTTCAAAATGATGGGGTTAGCTTCGGGATGTTCGGGGGCATGCCTTGGTGGGGACTGTCGGCATTGGCGCTCGTGATATGCACTGTTCTCGGTGTGATGCTTTTTCGCAGCGACAATCACATTGAAGCTGTCGCGCTTGGTGCGATCATTGGCGGCGCACTCGGTAACGTCGTAGATCGCTTCCGATTTCAAGCCGTTACCGACTTTCTGAGCTTCCACATCGCGGGCCTGTCTTGGCCGGCCTTCAACCTTGCCGATGTATTTGTCGTGTGTGGCGTGGGGGTACTTTTGTTGTTTCCGCTGCGAAGGGCACGTTGTCAGGCATAAATATCGATGGGCGTTCCGTCGCGCACCATAGCATAAATCTCTTCAATCTGCCGATCGCTGACCGCAATACATCCGGCGGTCCAGTCCTGCTTATTTGTCGGATCAATGCCCCGCCTTGGGCCACCGTGGATAAAGATATCACCGCCTGGAGACTGGCCCTGAGCTACCGCGAAAGCGCGATCTTCGGCATTGGGGTAAGAAATGCCGATTGAAAGATGAAACAGGCTCTCGGGATTTCGGCGATCGATGGTGTAGGTTCCTTCGGGCGTGCGTCCGTCGCCCTCGAATTGCTTGTGTCCTTCCGGAGCAAAACCAAGCCCGACCGGGTAAGTGCGCAGCACACCCTGCGCGCCATCAAGAGCAAGCAGTCGTTGAGATTTGTAGAGGCGCAGGCGTGTCACTTCCGGACCAGTGTACGACCTGAATTTGTTGGCGCATCCGGCCAAGAATGTCGCCACCGCACCAGATAGGAAAAGCCGTCTTGGTAATTTTGTAATCTTCACTGCCCTATGCCTCTTCATTGGAGGTTCGATGTGCTTATCGGATACAGCGTTGTCTTTTTCCGATCAATGGCCGTGTGCCAGCGCGCCTTTTGCCATTTCCTCGCCAACTTGCTCTCCGCTGCGCGGTCCTTGGTCGTCGTCGCGCGCTCGTAACAACCGCAAGGCGTTGGCGACAACGAGAAGCGATACGCCGACGTCTGCAGCAATTGCGCCCCACATGGACGCCATACCGAAGGCAGTCGCGACAACGAAGATTGCCTTGGTTGCCAAAGACAGGCCGATGTTCTGTTTGATGATCGACATGGTCCGGCGCGAATGCCCGATCAGCCATGGAACTTTGCCGATGTCGTCTGTCATGAGAGCGATGTCTGCCGTTTCAATCGCGGCGTCCGACCCGACCGCGCCCATTGCGATGCCGTAATGCGCACGCGCCATTGCCGGTGCGTCGTTCACTCCGTCCCCGATCATCGCGACGGTCGTATATTGCGCCACCAGCTCTTCGATGGCGGTGACCTTATCCTCGGGCAGGAGCTCGGCCCGCACCTCGTCGATACCGACTTCGGCAGCCACTGCTCTTGCCGTGGCCGCGTTGTCGCCGGTGAGCATCACGATCTTTTTGACACCCTGTGCGTGCAAACGCGCGACAGTGCCCTTGGCATCTGGCCGGATCCGGTCCCGCAGTTCGAGAACGCCGCTGACGCCGTTGGCATCACCGATCGCCACCAGCGTGCTGCCCGCGCCTTCGATCTGATTGCGCAGATCAGCCGGAATATCCCCGCCAAGGCCCTTTTCCTCGGCAAACCGGTCTGAGCCGAGCCAGATGGACTGACCGCCCATTTGACCCTCAAGGCCGCGCCCTGGGACGGTTCGGGTATCCTCGGCGGCGACGATTTTTATTCCGTCCTGCTCTGCACGGCCAAGGATAGCCCGCGCCAGAGGATGTGAGGAACGCGCTTCGAGGGCCACGGCCCGTGCCATCAATTCGGCTTCGGTTGTGCCACCAAGCGGATAAATGGCCGCAACCTCGGGCTCACCCATGGTGATCGTACCGGTCTTGTCCATGGCCAGCGCTGTCGTGCGACCCGGGGCTTCGACATAGGCTCCGCCCTTGATCAGCACACCATTGCGCGCCGAGGCGGCAAGAGCCGCGACAATGGAGACAGGGGTCGATATCACCAAAGCACAGGGGCAGGCGATGACCAAAAGAACCAGTGCGTTGTAGAACCAAAAGCCCCAATCGCCGCCCGCGACAAGTGGCGGGATTAAGGCAATGAAAATAGCAAGCACCATCACAACTGGTGTGTAAATGCGGGCGAACTTTGTCACCCATTGTTCGACCTCTGCGCGACGCGAATGTGCATCGCCGACCATGCGAATGATCTTGGACAACACTGTGTCAGATGCCGCTTTCGTTGCCAGTACGGTCAACGTGCCCTCACCATTTATGGTGCCCGCGTAGACATCGTCGCCCGCCTCTTTTGGCACCAAAGCGCTTTCACCCGTAATGGGCGCCTGATCGACAGCTCCCGCCCCGTCGACAACTTCACCGTCCAGGGGAATGCGGTCCCCTCCGCGCACAATGAACTTGGTTCCGACAGCGACGGCCGCGGCGGGAATATCCGTCTCAGACCCATCCTCGTTTATCACCCGCGCGGTCGGAGGCGCGAGGTCGAGAAGCGCCGAGACGGCATTGCGTGCGCGCCCGACGCTCCAGCTTTCAAGATACAGTGAAAGTGAGAAGAAAAACGCAACAGTTGCGGCCTCGAAGAACTCTCCAAGCGCGATTGCACCGGCAACGGCAACCACCATCAACAGGTTCATATCAGGAGAGATCCGGCGCGCAGACGACCATGCTTTAGGTGCCACCAGCCACACACCGAATAGAATTGCGCCAGCGAACAAGGCAACTTCCGCCATTGGCATCGCGGATTCCCCATGGCCGGAAAAGATGCCGATGGCCCCGCCAATCCCGGTTTCAACCAGATGGTATGTGAACCCCGCCGCCCAAAAGCCTCCGCTCAACATCGTAAACTGCTTTTGTTTCTTCAGATGTGCAGCCTGATCGGCGCTGGCGTCCTCGGCATCCCACGGTTTGGCCGTCATGCCAGTTGATGCGACCGCCTTGATGATGTTGTCCGAGGACACTGACGTGCCACCTTCAAGAACGGTCATTCTGGCGTTGATGACGTCAAAGGCCAGAAATTCCGCCCCTCCGACCTCTGGACCGACGACTTTGTTGAGGATCGAGACCTCTTCCGCGCAGTCCAAGCCGCTGACGTGGAAACTCCGCCCGTCGGAGGCGCTGACTTGCGTTGGCGGAACAGCATCACCACCACAGCAACTTGTGCCTGTTTCAGGCGAAGAAGCGGCATGATCGTGATCATGATGAGCAGCATCGTGTGGCATGAGTTATCCTTAGATTCGCGACTATTTTGACAAGGATACGAGCTACAGCAACTAGAGCTACAAGAAGAAAAATGACAGCGCGTCCTATATTCGTTTGAACTACGAAAACCTGCCTCAGTTAGTCACCTTCCAACAACGCGCCGGAGGAAGTTTTGAGGCCGAAGGCGGGAACGATTGAATATCGTCTGGCTTTCATCATATCAGCGAAGCAACAATACTTGGGTAAAGGGAGCCAAAAGATGATCAAGCGAAATGCAGCCGTATTCACGCTCATACCGCTCGTGAGCGCTTGCGCGGTCACCATGACCGAGCCTCAAGACGCAAGCCCGACACCTTCCATTCCTGAGGAAGTGATTGCTATTGCAGGACCCAACCAAGACCTCATGTCAGCCTTCCTGCGTCCTGAAGACAGTTGCTATTGGTACATGCACAATGGCCCGGTTGAAAAGACACCTCTGCCGCTTCGGACTGCTGACAACCGTCCCATCTGCATTCAACAGCCCGCAGAGGCATAACAAACAAAAACGGCCCTGAATTCATCAGAGCTGTCTTCATTTGTTCGCAGTCATCGACGATGCTTTGACTGTTAGCTGGTGGAGACCACGCTGTCCGAAGCGGAGTAGAGATATACAGTTGAGCCGATTTCGACATTTGGATACAGCGCATTGATATGCGCCATCACCATCCGCACGCAGCCTGAACTCGCGCGGCCGCCAATCGATCTGGGGTGAGGCGTGCCATGAATACGCAAATACGTATCGCGCTGCCCGACGTAGAGGTAAATCGCACGAGAGCCGAGGGCATTTGTAGGACCAGGCTCCATGCCGTCAGCCCATCGCGCGTTCTCAGGGTCACGTTCGATCATCGATTGGGTCGGTGTCCAATGCGGCCATTCGACCAGACGGCGCACGGTATAAGTGCCCGGTTCATAAAGATTACCGCGCGCAATCGCGACGCCGTAGCGCATCGCCGTGCCCCCCTCTTCGATGTGGTAGAGATATCTTGCGACAGCATCGACGTGGATATCGCCAGGCGCCAGCCCATCCCGTGCCTCGACCCGTTGCGGAAGGAAACGCGGTGCAAGATCCCATGGGTTAGATGTTTCAAGAACGAAGTTTTCTGGAGTAACTTGCGCGTCCCAAGCAGCCTTTTGTGACGCCGTTGGCCATGTATTGGCAAAAGCGGGCGAAGCCAGCGGCGCTGAGAAAAGTGCAGTAGTGGTCGCGATGAAATGGCGTCTGGTCAGCATATTGAACTTGTCTCCGTCCTAATAGTCAATTTGCGTAATATGTGCCGCATGCTCCATATGACAGGTACAACCTACACCAACTAGAGGTTCAATAAGAATCTTCGCTTCACACAAATTTGTGTATTTGCATTTGCGTACTGACAACATTTTGTCACGCGACGGAGGCCAGCAGCCAATGGCCGCTTTCGGGAAAACCCGGCGTCGGCGTGAGCTTCCCCTTAAATCGGGGCTGAAAAAGGTCGAACGACAGCTTTGTGCGGATTCAGGTCATTTGTGTGGCGTCCAGAATCTAGGACTCTGGGCTCAAAACCGACCTTCGCCGCTCCCCCACCCCCAAAACAAAAACGCCCCACTCTCACCAAGCGGGGCGCCTCAATTTTCTTCGCAAACCCAATCAGACACCTGCGTCGATGATCGCCTGTGCCAGCGTCGGGATGGTGTCTTTGTTCAGGCCCGCGATGTTCATGCGGCTGTCGCCCACCATGTAAATCGCATTGTCCACGCGCATCTTCTCCACCAGATCAGGCGTCGTGCCCAACAGGCTAAACATGCCGCGGTGCTGCGCAAGGAAGCCAAACCGGTCCGACCCGCTCAAACGCTGCAATTCATCGGCCAACTGCTGGCGCAGCGCCAACATGCCCAAACGGGTTTCTTCCAGCTCGGCCATCCAATCGGCCTTCAGCTCGGGATCTGTCAGGATCGTGGTCACAACCCGCGCACCGTGATCGGGTGGAAACGAGAAGTTCTGTCGGTTCAGGTGGTTCAGGTTGCCCTGCGTCACCGGCGTATCCGCCGCGTCCTTGCTGATGGCCATCAACAGACCGGTACGCTCACGATAGATGCCAAAGTTCTTGGAACAGGACGCCGCGATCAGCAGCTCAGGCACTTGTGACGCCACCAAACGGGTCGGCGCGGCGTCTTCTTCCAGACCATCACCAAAGCCCTGATAGGCAATGTCGATCATCGGCAGACAGCCTTT
The DNA here is from genome assembly GCF_947331465.1 of Shimia sp. Alg240-R146. Lineage (GTDB taxonomy): Bacteria > Pseudomonadota > Alphaproteobacteria > Rhodobacterales > Rhodobacteraceae > Shimia. Next base: position 666,459 of record NZ_CAMZOK010000003.1, read on the forward strand.
GTCGAGGATCAGATCGATCACCGACTGCCACTGCGTCAGGTTCAGGTTTGCACCCGTCGGGTTGTGACAGCAGCCATGCAGCAAGATCACATCGTCCGCCGTCGCATCCGCCAGATCTTCCATCATGCCATCAAAATTCACCGCGCGGGTTTCCCCGTCGAAATAGCGATATTTCACCACCTCGATGCCGAGATAGCCCAGAATGCTGACATGGTTCGGCCACGTCGGGTCAGACACAAACACCCGTGCGTTCGGGCTCATCTGTTTGGTCAGCTCAAACGCCTGCCGCACAGCGCCTGTGCCGCCCGGTGTCGCCGCCGCCGCAATGCGCGCACGATCCACGCTGTCGGCCAGCAACAGATCACACATCGCCGCCGAATAGGCCGGATCGCCCGCCAGACCGGTGTAGGCCTTGGTTTCCTGCTCAGCCACCAGCTTGCGTTCGGCCGCTTTCACAGCGCGCATCACAGGCGTCACGCCCTGCGCGTTTTTGTACACACCCACACCCAGATCCACCTTGGTGGCGCGTGGGTCTTCGCGATACTGGGCCATCAGGCCGAGGATTTTGTCTTTGGGTTGCTCTTTGAGGTTCGTGAGCATCAGGTTTCTCCGGTGGCTACGGGCATGGTGGGAAACGCGCCCCACTCCGCCCAGGATCCGTCATAAAGCGAATGATCGGACTTGCCGAACCGCTCCATGGCGAGGCTCAGGACCGCGGCGGTGACGCCCGATCCACATGTTGTGATCGCCGGTTTGGACACATCCACACCCGCCGCTTCAAATACCGCGCGCAAGTCATCCGGCGACTTCATGGTACCATCTTCAGTCAGCAAGGTCCCGAACGGCACATTCTTTGACCCCGGAATATGCCCACTGCGCAATCCTTCGCGTGGCTCCGGCGCTTCGCCGCGAAACCGCGGTGCGGCGCGGGCATCGATGACCTCATGATCGCCAAGCTTGGCGGCCTGCGCCACCTGCGTCACGTCGCGCACCATATGGTTTTGACGCCGCACTGTCATGTGCCGGTCGCGCACCATTGGCGGCAGGTCATCCGTGTCGCGTCCTTCTTTGATCCATTTCGGCAAGCCACCGTCCAGCACAGCGACGTTCATTTGCCCCATCAGGCGGAACAACCACCAGACGCGGGCCGCCGAGAAAATCCCGTGGCCGTCATAAACCACCACCTGATGCCCGTCGCCCACGCCCATGGCCCGCAAGCGGGACATGAACTTTTCAACCGGCGGCACCATATGCGGCATCTCGCTGCGGGCGTCAGACACGTCATCAATGTCGAAAAACCGCGCTCCCGGAATATGCGCCTCAGCGTATTCCGCTTTGGGGTCGCGCCCCATCGCCGGCAGATACCAACTCGCATCCAGAACACGCAGATCAGGATCCTTCAGATGCGCGGCCAACCATTCCGTTGAGACCAGCGTTTTCGGATCGTCCAAAGCCATTCTATCCCCCTCGTTCTGCGCCGCCACGCACGATTGTTGCGCGGCCAATCCAGAGTCATCTGAATGCCTACATCCGGGGGAGGAGAGAGGCAAGGGTGCGACCCCAACAGGCCGCACCAAAGGCGTTATTTTGCAAGCGCGTTGCGCACAACGCTGACGATCGCCAGCACAACACCGCCGCCTACGCCACCGCTGGCGACCTGACCGATGATGCCAGCGATGTCCATGCCACCGCCCGCAAGCCCACCGGCGCCGATCATGCTCAGCACCTGACCGCCAAGGCCACCGCCAACAATACCCGAAATCGAGTTGATTAGCGGGCCCTGATCAATCTTGCCCACCAGCTTACCAGCTGCATTGCCGCCCACAGCGCCTGAAATCAGCGAAATCAAAAGTTCCATCATACGTCCCTTCGTTTTCAGGCCTTGATTGAATCATTGTTTGTTGGGGCGGGCCTGTCGCCTGCCGCTACATAGGCTGCGGCTTCAAAGTCACATAAGGGGAATTCTCACCACTTCTCCCCGCCTTAAGTGCCGCATCGTGTTTCCAAACCTTTGTAAATCTGATCTATTTTCTTCAACTGCGCGTAGTTTCTTTTAAGCAAACCCTGTAAATCGCCCGATCGCGGAGGCCGTTATGTCCGCCAGTTGTTCCACAGCCCTGATCCTTGGCAGCGCCCCCAATGCGGTAGAGGCGGCCCCTTGGCCACGCGCGCATTTCGATCACATCGTGGCCATCAACAACGCATGGGCCGTAAGGCCGGACTGGACCCATCTGATCCACCCCGAAGATTTCCCCGAAGAGCGCCGCCCGCTCGACCTGCGCGAAGACCAGCAGCTGGTTGATTACACGCACTACATCCCGCAACAAAACGCCTTTGGCGGCATCGTTTACGCCGGTGGCACCATGGCCTTTACCGCCGGTTATTGGGCGCTTGGCGCACTGAAGCCGCGCGTTATGGCCTTCATGGGCTGCGATATGATGTACGCCAGCGCGGGCAGCACGCATTTTTATGGCACCGGCACAGCAGACCCATTGCGCGACGACATCACCTTGCAATCTCTTGAGGCCAAATCCGCACGTCTGGCGCTTTTGGCCGCCGAGCAAGGATGCGCCTGTGTGAACCTGTCCAAGGACCCCAGCCGTCTGGTGTTTCCACGCCTGTCACCAGAGGATGTGAAACGCACCCCCCGCCCTAAGCTTGCGGATCTTCATGGCATCGCTGCCGCCCGCGCACAGGAAGCGGCGCTGGATTACGCGGCACCTGACGGCCGTTACTGGAAAGTCCAAGATCAATTTGATGCGGCCGAACTGGCCCGGGTCGATGCGCTGTGGCTCACCGCCTACAAGGCCGCCTCAATCGCCGTGGCGTAGCAACCGCTGTTTCTGGCGACCCCAATCACGCTTGGCATCATCAGCCCGTTTGTCGTGATTTTTCTTACCCTTAGCGATGCCGATCTTCATTTTCACAAGACCCTTGTGATTGAAATACATCACCAGCGGCACCAAGGTCATGCCTTTGCGCTGGGTTGCGTTCCACAGGTTCGACAGCTCTTTGCGGCTGACCAAAAGCTTGCGCTTGCGCCGCTCCAGGTGCGGAAACATCGCCCGCTCGTATGGCGCGATATAGGAATTCACCAACCAGAGTTCACCGTCTTCCACCGCTGCATAACTCTCGGCGATGTTGCCAGATTTTTCGCGCAGGGATTTGACCTCGGACCCGGACAGCATCATGCCAACTTCAAGATCGTCGTCGATGGCATAATCATACCGCGCCCGCCGGTTCTCGGCGATCACCTTATAGTTGGGATCCGTATCTTTCTTTTTCTTCGCCATAGCGGGGACGGGATACCGCGCGGATCACCCCTTGTCCATAAGGCGTGTACCGATCGCCCGCAATTGTCCGCAAACCCACGCCGAGTGTGTACCTCCCTGCCGTTTCCCCCTCGCAGCCGCTGCGTTTTCCCGCTAAACCGCCCCTATGACCCAAGCACCCCCCAAGTTCGAGATCTTCGTCACCACCGCCCCCGGCCTGGAAAAGCCGCTAGCGGCTGAAATGACCCAAGCCGGTTTCAAAAAGCCCAAGATGATGCCCGGCGGTGTGCGTTTTCGCGGCAATTGGCACGACGTTTGGCGCGCCAACCTGACCCTGCGTGGCGCGGTCAAAGTGCTGGCCCGCGTCGGTTCCTTTCAGACGATCCAACTTGAGGGGCTGAAAAACCTCACCGCAGATCTGCCGTGGCTCACGTTCCTAAGCCCCGATGTGCCGGTAAAGGTGGACGTCACCACGCAAAAGTCGAAAATCTATCACGCGGGCGCCGCGCAAGAGCGTATCGAAAACGCCCTGCGCGAGGCGATTGGCGTGACCATTTCGCCAGATGCGCCGATCACCATCAAGGTGCGCATCGACAACAACATGGTTACCTTCTCGTTGGATACCTCTGGCGACAGCCTGCACAAACGCGGCTTCAAAGCCGCCGTCGCTAAGGCGCCCTTGCGCGAAACTATGGCCGCAATGTTTTTGCGTCAGATGGGCTATGATGGCACGCAAACCGTGCTGGACCCGATGTGCGGCTCTGGCACCTTTGTCATCGAAGCCGCCGAAATCGCCGCTGGCCTTTTGCCGGGCCGCGAACGCAGCTTTGCTTTTGAACATCTCGCCACGTTTGACATGGAAGCCTACGCCGCCCTGCGCGCCACGGACGCCACAACTGCGCCAACCGCGCGCTTTTTTGGCTCCGACCGCGATGCAGGCGCGATCCGCATGTCCCAAGACAATGCAACCCGCGCTGGCGTCGCTGATCTCTGTACGTTCACCAAGATGTCCGCAGGCGACATCACCCCGCCCGATGCCCCCCCAGGCATCGTGATCGTGAACCCGCCTTACGGCTCGCGCATTGGTGACAAGAAGCCTCTGTTCTCGCTGCATGCCAGCTTGGGCAGCGCGCTCAAAAAGCACTTCTCCGGATGGCGCGTTGGTCTTGTGACAACTGACAAAGGCTTAGCCAAATCCACCGGCCTGCCGATGGAGGCCCCCTTTGTCTCTGTCGCCCACGGCGGCCTGTCGGTCAGCCTGTACACCTGCGATCTCTAAGGGCGCGGGTCCGGCACATCTTTGCTTTCGCACGCCTCGCTTGACGGAAGGCCGGCTGCGTGGCCTTATCTTGGCTTTTTGTCCGAGTTGATCCAATGCGCAATTTTTTTGATGCCGACGTCGCTGAAACCTATGACGCGACCCACGGTGGCACCGACACCACATTGATCGCACAAACCGCCGACACATTGGCCGACCTTGCCGGTGACGGACCGGCGCTGGAATTCGCCGTTGGCACAGGTCGCATTGCCCTACCTTTGGCAAAACGCGGCGTGGCTGTGTCCGGCATTGAACTCTCTGAACCGATGGTGGCCAAGATGCGCGCCAAACCGGGCGGAGCGGAGATTCCCACGACTGTCGGCGACATGACCACAACCCGCGTGCCCGGCGCCTTCTCATTGGTCTTCCTGGTCTTCAACACCATCGACAACCTGACCACGCAAGACGCGCAGGTCGCCTGTTTTGAAAACGCCGCAGCCCACCTTTCGCCGGGAGGGCGGTTTGTGATTGAAACCCTGATCCCGCCGCTGCAACGCCTGCCGTTGGGCGAAACCCGTCTGCCCTTTGCCAATGACGCCGACCACTGGGGCGTGGATGAATTCGACGTCACCACCCAGACCTACACCTCTCACCATATCTGGCTGCGCGACGCGCGGGCCGAACATCTTTCTGTGCCGTTCCGCTATGCGTGGCCCGCCGAGATGGACCTCATGGCCCGCATCGCCGGCATGCAGCTTGAACACCGTTGGTCCGACTGGTCCCGCGCGCCCTTCACCAATCTCAGCCGCAGCCACATCTCGGTTTGGCAAAAACGACCATAGCCTGCGAAGGCTCTGCGTCACCCTTCGTCGTCTGCCCGCAACGCGCGCGCCATTTGCCGGCCCCAAAACGCATATCGTACCGACGCAATACCGACGTGACACTGCTGCTTTGCAGACCCTGAAAACTGCTCTAGATCAATCCATTAACCCTTGGTTCGGCTCCCCCGGCGTCAACAGATGCCGCAACAGCGCGACAGGGTGTTTGCGCAGCGTCAGCCGCATCGACACATAGTCCTCCACCACCTGCTCGCCCATGCTCATCTCAGGCAGATGTGCCGCAGGCTCCATGATGCCCTCACCATCCATATCGCCTGCAAACAACGGCAGGGGCTTTTCGGAATTGATCGCCTTGGTCTCCCACAACGCCTCCCGCCGCTTCAGCCCCAACGACGCAAAGGCATCCGCCTCCGCCAAGCGCGTCAACACATGCGGCCCAATGCCTGCACGCCGCCACACATCCTCAACTGTTTGATAGCCATTGCCCCGCGCCGCCGCGATCCACGCCGCATCCTCTTCACGCAGCCGTCGTATCTGGCGAAACCCAAGCCGCAACGCCAACCCACCGCGCCCGTCAGGCTCCATCACATTGTCCCAAAAACTCTCGTTAATATCCACGGCCCGCACCTCGACGCCATGCTCGCGTGCATCCCTAACTATCTGGGCAGGCGCATAAAATCCCATCGGCTGCGAGTTCAAAAGCGCGCAGGCAAAAATGCCTGGATGGTGGCATTTGATCCACGCGCTGGCATAGACCAACAGCGCAAAAGACGCGGCATGGCTCTCGGGGAACCCATAGGATCCGAACCCCTCAATCTGGCTGAAACAGCGCGCGGCAAAGTCTTCCTCATAGCCGTTTTTGCGCATCCCGCGCATGAACCGATCCTGAAACTCCGACACAGATCCATGTTTCTTGAACGTCGCCAAAGACCGCCGCAATCGGTCGGCTTCCTCTGGCGAAAACCCCGCCCCGATGATGGCAATCTGCATTGCCTGTTCCTGAAACAACGGCACACCCAGCGTCTTGCCAAGGACCTCGCCCAGCGCGTCTGACGGAAAGCTCACCGTCTCCTCGCCATTGCGCCGCCGAATATAGGGATGCACCATATCGCCCTGAATGGGCCCCGGTCGGATGATCGCCACTTCGATCACCAGATCATAGAAATTGCGCGGCTTCATACGTGGCAAAAAGTTCATCTGCGCGCGGCTCTCCACCTGAAACACCCCAACGCTGTCGGCCTTGCACAGCATGTCGTAAACCACTGGATCTTCAGGCGGAATCGTCGCCAACGCCAACTCCATCCCGTGATGCTGCTCCAACAAATCAAAGCCCTTGCGGATGCAGGTCAGCATGCCTAGCGACAGCACATCGACCTTCAAAATCCCCAGTGAATCGATGTCGTCTTTGTCCCAACAAATGACCGTGCGATCCTCCATGCTGGCGTTCTCGATCGGCACCAATTCATCCAACCGCCCCTCGGTCATAATGAACCCGCCCACATGCTGGGACAGATGCCGAGGAAAGCCGATGATCTCATGCACAAGGTCCATGGTCTGCGCCAAGCGCCTGTCGTTAGGGTCCAAGCCGATCTCGCGCATGCGCTCATCCTGCACCGCATCGACGGAAAAGAAGCCCCACAACTGCGAGGACAGCGCGCTGATCGTATCCTCTGTCAGCCCCATCGCGCGCCCCACCTCACGGATCGCGCGCTTGCCACGGTAATGCACCACCGTCGCACACAGCCCCGCACGATGCCGGCCATAGCGCTCATAGATGTGTTGGATCACCTCTTCGCGGCGTTCATGCTCGAAATCCACGTCAATATCCGGCGGCTCATCGCGCGCCTCAGACACAAACCGCTCAAACACCATCGTGCCGATCTCGGGGCTGACCGACGTCACGCCAAGGCAATAACAAACCACTGAATTCGCAGCACTTCCCCGCCCCTGACACAGAATATCGCGACTGCGGGCAAAGGCCACCACATCGCGCACCGTCAGGAAATAGGGCTCGTAATTCAGCTTGGAAATCAACGCCAGCTCATGGGCCAACATGGCCCGCACTTTCTCCGACGCCCCTTGCGGATACCGCCAGCGCAACCCTTCAAAGGCCAGCCGGTGCAGCCGCTCTGTGGCGGTCTCCCCGCGCGCCACTTCGCTGGGGTATTCATAGCGCAGCTCATCCAACGAAAACGTGCACTGCGCCTGCAACCAGTCTGTCCGCGCCAAAGCTTCTTCATAGCCCGCAAACAACCGCGCCATCTCGGATGCCGACCGCAACCGCCGCTCGCCATTGGCCTGCGCCCCACGGCCCAATGCATCCACCCGACAGCCCAGCCGCACAGCGCTCAGCACATCCGCCAACCGCCGTCTCTGCCCCTGATGCATCACCGGTGCCGCCGTCGCCACCAACGGCATCCCCATCCGCGCCGCCTCCGCTGCGCGGGCCGCAAACCGCGCGCCATCCTCGCCATCATAGGCAGGCGTTAACCCAAGCTGCATTTTGCCAGCAAAGCGGCGCGTCAGGCGATGCACATGTGTCTCCCATCCACTCGCGCCGCACGCCCCCGCCAGTCCCTGCTGCGCCGGATGCAGGATCACCTGCAAGCCTTGCGCAAAATCCACCAAATCCGACAGATTGAGGATACAGCTGCCTTTTTCCGCCCTCAGCCGCCCTTTGGACAAAATACGACACAGGCTCGCCCAGCCCTGCCGGCTCTCGGGGATCACCGTCACCGGCGGCGCATCGCCGAACTCCAACCGCGCCGCAGGCATCAACCGCGGCGTCGCATAAATCGGCGCACTCGGTGGTGCAGCAACCCCCTCAGGCCGCGGCGGCCCAATCAAACCCGTTGCGTCATCCGCCCGCCGCCGCTCGCCCACTTTACGCGCAATTTCACGCGCTTGGGTATGTGCACGCACAATACCCGCCACACTGTTCACATCCGCAATCGCAATCGCCTCAATCCCGACCATCGCCGCACGGCGCATATACTCCTCCGGATGCGACCCCCCGGTGAGAAACGTGAAATTAGACGTGATGCAAAGCTCTGCGACCATAACGCAACGCATAATATTCACGTTTTGTTCTCATTGCGAGTCCCAGATCGCAACACGCCCCCGGCTTTTTCTTTCTCCAAATACCTTTGGGTGAATGCGCCAAAGGCGCAGAGGGGCAACGCCCCTAAAAACCTGCCTAAAACGGCGCCTTAGCCCGAAACGACATGCCTTTACCGCTTTCCGGATGATTGAACCGCAACTCCTCGGAATGCAGCATCAAGCGCTCAAACGCCCGCGCCTCCCCCTTGGCATACAAAGGATCGCCCAGAATCACATGCCCCAACGCCAGCATATGCACCCGCAACTGATGGCTCCGCCCGGTCTTTGGAAACAGGCGTACACGGCTCTCGGTGTCGCCAACCTTCAGCACGCGATACTCCGTCATCGCCGGTTTGCCATTTTCGTGATCCACCATCTGCAGCGGCCGGTTCGGCCAGTCCACAATCAGCGGCAAATCCACCGTACCGGTCTTCTCGGTCATTTGCCCCCAAACCCGCGCCACATAGGTCTTGCGCGTCTTGCGCTGCTCAAACTGCATCGACAGATGCCGCTGGGCATGGGCGGTCAAGGCAAACACCATCACCCCCGATGTGTCCCGATCCAGTCGGTGCACCAACAACGCCGTCGGAAACGCCGCCTGCACCCGCGTGATCAAACAATCCGCCAAATGCGCGCCCCGGCCCGGCACCGACAAAAGCCCCGACGGCTTGTCGACAACCACAACATCGCTGTCCTCATGCAACACTGCAAGCGGCCCCATAGGCGGCTCATACGGTGTGATATCGGAATGGCGAGGTTCGGCTGGGGGCTCAACAGATTGGGTCATAGGCCCCGACATACGGTTTTGACCCCGCGTCGGCAACCCAACGTCAGTCTTGCTTTGATCCACGCACTCGGCAATCTGAGCACTGATCAGATATACAGATCCCAAGGGAGAGAGACATGCACCCAACCATCGTGAAAATGCAGGAAGTTGTCGCCAAGGGCAACGAAGACGACATCAAAGGCCTGCTCGCCGAAGACGTGACATTCCAGCCCCCCACCTATTGGGCCACTTGGACGGGCCGCGACGCGGCTGCAGCAGTGCTTGGCCATGTCGGTCAGGTGTTCCAAGACTTCCGCTACCGCCGCGTGATGGGCGGCGACAACGATTGGGCTTTGGAATTCCAATGCAAAGTTGGTGACTTCGATTGTGTGGGCGTCGACTTGATCACACTCAACGATGCTGGCGAAATTCAACACTTCGAAGTTGTGATGCGCCCCTATAAAACCATCGGCGCCCTGCGCGAGGCGATGAACAAACGCGTCATGACCGACGCGCGCTTCCTCAAATTCAAAGACGCGCTCAGCTAAGCTCACCCTGCGTCACCCCCTTGGGCAGGTTTTCCATCCTTGCCCAAGGCGTTCTGGATTCATACGGTGCGCCAAACGATTTCAGGATTGATTTTCAAATGCTTAGATTTGCACCCTTCCGCACGACAACAGCCGTTCTGGCCTTTCTGCCCGCCACATGGGCGCACGCCGATGTCACCGCCCAAGACGTTTGGACCAACCTGCAAGCCTATGGCGCTGCCGTTGGTGGCACGCTCAGCGCCGAACTTGTAGACACTGCGGACGGGCCGACCCTCACCAACCTCACCTATGGCCTCGCGCTCGACATGCCCGCCACGGAAGCTGGCGACAGCCCCACACCTTTGTTTGATGCCACGGTCACGCTGCCCGATATGGCCTTGCAAAACCGCGCGGATGGCACAGTGACGATTGCCTATCCCGACACGACAACACAGACCATTTCAGTCACTATGGCAGAAGGCACTGCATTCGAAATCCCCTTTGCGATGGAAACAAAAGGCTTTATCGCCACCGCCAGTGGGATGCCCGGCGACATCACCTATGACTACAGCGCCACGGAAATGGCCTATAGCTCGGTCTTCGCAGTGCCATCGGAATTCGCAGCCGCATTTGATGGTGCGACTGACTTCGACATGCAAATCAACTACAAGGACGTCCTCGGCAAAGTCACAATTACCGAAGGCGACCTGATCAAGATCCGCTCTGATGCTCGCATCGGAAAAACACACACGTTGACCAAAACCGGCCACGCCTCCGACTCCCCAGCCAAGGCGACAAGCGACAACAGCACCACAGGCCAACACATCACTGGCACGATGGATTTGCCGGCGTCTGGCATCACATTTTTTGACATGTCACAAGCGCTGCGCGCGGGTCTCAATTTCGCAATGACCCTACGCAGCGAAAGCTTTGCGCAGACGGAAACCGTCGCTATGGGCGAGGACCTGATCTCGGAAACCCAACTGACATCCGGCCCGGAAAACATCGACATGACCGTCAACACAGCCGGCCTGTTGATGGACGCGACGGCCTCTGACACCAGCCTTTCGGTTTCTATGCCCGCCGCCATGCCCGTGCCCATGCGCTTTGAAGCCAACGAAGTGAGCATTGGCCTGCGAGTGCCGCTGCTCACGTCCGACGCACCGTCTGGCTTTGCCTTCAAAACACAGTTCAAAGACGTCACCGTTGGCGACGAGATCTGGGGCATGTTTGACCCCAACAGCCAATTGCCACGCGATCCGGCCCAGTTGGCGATCGACCTGTCCGGCACCCTGATCCACAAAGTGGAATGGTTGAACTTCCTCGCCGTGCCAGACGCCATCGACGCGCTGACCTCCTTGCCGGTCGAGCCGCACGACCTGTTGATCAACGCCCTCTCGATTGACGCCGCAGGGGCCAAAGCCAGCGCCAAAGGTGCGTTGACTTTTGATCTGTCGGATTTGCAAACCTACGACGGCATGCCACGACCCGACGGGCAGATCAGCGTTGACGTTCAGGGCCTGAATGGCCTTCTGGACGCTCTGATCGCCATTGGCCTGTTGCCCGAAAACCAGGCTATGGGAGTACGTATGATGCTGGGCGGCTTTGCCAAATCTGTTGGCGAAGATCATCTGACATCCACCATCGAGATGACGCCGAGCGGCCAAATTCTCGCAAACGGTCAAAGGCTGAAATAGCGGATGATTGCCATCGACCAAATCGCCCGAATCCCACTTGTGCCCCTTCTGGTGGCGCAAGGCTTGGGCATTCGGCGCAGGGTCAACCAACTGCCGGAACCTCCGGGCGCGCGGTCCGGCACCGAAGGCCAAGGTCCAACGCTGCGCCTTCTGATCATCGGCGACAGTTCCGCCGCAGGCGTCGGTGCCACCACTCAGGCAACCGCGCTGTCCGGCCAGCTGGTCGACCAGCTGGCCCAAACTCATCGCGTGCATTGGCGGCTTGAGGCCGCCACCAGCGCGACCACCCGTGTCACGCTGGACCACATTGCGTCGCAGATGCCGCAAAGGGTTGATGTGGTGGTTTCAGCCCTTGGGGTGAACGATGTGACGCGCGCGACATCCAACACCAAATGGGTAGAGCGTCAGACAAGGTTGGCCGATTTCATGGCCGACACTTATGGCGCCAAACTGATGGTAGCCTCTGGCTTGCCGCCAATGGGAAACTATCCGAAACTGCCGCAGCCGTTGCGATGGGTGTTGGGGGAACAGGCCAACCGTCTCGACCGTGGCCTTGCCAATCTGGCATCCAGACACGCGATCCTGTCCCATTTGCCGATTGATATCCCCTTTGAGCCACGCTTTCAGGCTGAAGACGGATATCACCCATCTGAGGAAGCCTACGCGCTTTGGGCCAAACTCATCGCAGAGCACATTCACGCAAATCTGACGACCTAGCTCTTACGCCGAAACTCGCGCAGCATCGGAATTGAGTAGATCACCAAGGCCGCCCAGATCATCGGAAAGGCGATCATGCGGGCTTGGCCAAACGGTTCTTTGAAAACAATCACAGCCACGAGAAAGATCATCGTGGGCGCGATATATTGCATGATGCCGATGGTCGACAACCGCAGCAGTTTGGCGCCATTGGCATACAGCAAGAGCGGCACCGCCGTGACCACGCCACAGACCAACAGAAGCCATGTGTCTTGCGTGCCTTGCAGAAAATGGCTCTGCCCCTGCGCGGTCAGCCAAAGCAGATACAACGTCGCCGGAATGCTCAGGATCAGCACCTCAAGCAAGAAGCCCTGATTGGGGCCAATCGGCAGCGATTTCTTGAAAAAGGCATAGAAACCCCACGACACCGTAAGGGTCAGCGCGGCCCATGGCAGCGTGCCCGCATCCAGCCACAAAACACCAACAGCTGCAGCCGCAAGAGCCACCGCAACCCATTGCAACCGCGTGAGTTTTTCACCCAATAATATGGCCGCAAGCGCAATACTGAACAGCGGGTTGATGTAATACCCCAGAGCTGCATCCAACGCGCGATCCGTCGCTATCGACCAGACATAAATGCCCCAGTTGATCGACACCAACGCCGCCGTCACGCAGGCCATCATCAACGTTCGCGGGCTTTTTAACGCCGCCATTAGCGCATCTGTGCGGCGCATCAACAGCAGGATCGCACCCGCAATCGGTACCGACCAAATCACCCGATGCGCGACGACCTCTACCGGCGGGATATGCGCCACCATTTTCATGAACAGCGGCAAGAACCCCCAAAACACATAAGCGCCCAGCGCAAAGGCAAAGCCTTGCTTCGTGTCCACATTGTCTGCGCGATCTGTTGGGGTTGCCATTGGCGTCTCCTCAGGGGCGGCCACGCGCCCCGACGCTCTTTGGTAGACGGGCTTTGCCGCAAAGGAAAGCCGTTAAGATGTGAAGTAAACCATCAATTCCAGTGATGCCGCGCCGCCAACTCAGACCCACGGTCCTACAGTTATCGCTGCAATCATTTCCTTCATATGGCGCATGTCGGTGCCGCAACATCCGCCCACAACATTGATCTGCGAAAACCTGCGTTCAATGTCTGCAAGTTGTTGGCCGAACTCTTTTGGATCACCACTGTCCAGCGTGTCTGCCTCATCCAGTTCAGCATGACTGCAACGCGACGCATTGGCGACCACACCGCGCAGGCGCTCCCGACACAAAGGCGCATCAATTGCGCCGATCAAATGTTCAGGGTGAGCACAATTCACCATGAAATAGGCGGGATAATAGTCACAGGCCTCGTCAACCTCTCGGATCGCCGTCTCCAAGGAAACGCCAACAGGCAAGCGCCCATCCGTTTCCACCGTGAAGGCGATTACGACCGACAAACCCGCTTTCTTTGACGCCAACGCAATGCCGGCAGCTTCGTTTGGATAGGACAGTGTATAGCCCGTCACCAAATCCGCTTCCGTTTCTGCCAAAACCGCAATCTGCTCTGTGTGATACGCCGTTGCTTCGGCCACGGTCATCTGTTCACGCGGTGCGTAAGCGTCTTGGCGCGGACCAACATTTCCACTTAGCAAAACCGGATGCACCGCGCTTGCGCGCAATTCATCCATAAACGCCATTGCCGTCCGGTTGGCTTTGGCCAAGGCATCCGGCTCATACCCTATCGCCGCCGCGCGATCCCTATTGGCCAGCCAAGTCGTGCTTTCCAAAATCACGCCAAGCCCGGCCTCTTGGCCCAGATCGATCACCTGCTGGTACGACCGGCGCAACAACTCCCGCCCCTCGGCCGTTTCCAACAGCGGATAGGAGGCAAATCCTGGCAACTCGGCGCCTTGCGTAAACAGCAAATCGGTTTCCATACCTGTGTAAGCAAGGAACAAATCACCGCTTTCGTGCGGAAGAAGGTTAGGCATTTGTGACACCGGCAATTCCTGTAGGTTTTGCCGACCTTAACAGAGCTTTCAAGGCGCAGGGAAAAGGATGCATTTGACGGGTTTCACCACTTTGCGCCCCCCATACATCCTACACCTTCACGCGTTCCGATTTGGGATCATACATCGGCCGGATCGACGCCTCGGCACGCACCTTTGTGCCCATCACATCGATCTCATAAGTCGAGGCCAACACCTCCGCCGCCTTTTCCCCCGCGCAGGGCACATAACCCAAGCCAATCGCACCGCCCAATGTGTGGCCATAGTTGCCCGAGCTGAGGTATCCAACATATTCGCCATCCCGCAGGATCGGTTCATTGTGGAACAACAGCGGCTCTGGATCGGTGAGTTTGAACTGAACCATACGCGCCTGCGGACCCGTCTCTTTGCGGGCAATCACCGCCTCTCGGCCAATGAAATCCGGCTTGTCTGTCTTGACCGCAAAGCCCAGCCCCGCGTCCACCACATGATCCTCGCATGTGATGTCATGGCCAAAATGCCGGAAGCCTTTTTCGATCCGGCAACTGTCCATCATATGCATGCCACAAAGCTTCAGCCCCATGTCCTGACCAGCGTCAAACAATGTCTCAAATGCATGACCCGCCATATCGGACGACACATAGATCTCCCAACCAAGCTCGCCCACATAGGTCACCCGATGCGCCCGCGCGAGGCCCATGCCAAGCTCGATTTCTTGCGCTGTGCCAAACGGGTTCGTCGCATTGGTGAAATCGGCGGGCGAAACTTTCTCCAACAGTTTACGCGCATTTGGCCCCATGATCGCCAACACACCTTCGCCCGCCGTGACATCGGTGATCACCACGTTGAACGCCCCTTTGTTGCGCATCAACCACGTCTGATCCGCCAGTCGCGTCGCCGCGGGGGTTACCACCAAATACGCGATCTCGCTCAGGCGCGTGACGGTCACATCCGCCTCAATCCCGCCCTGACGATTGAGAAATTGCGTATAGACGATCTTGCCATTTGGCACCGAATAATCGCCGCCGCCTACATAGTTCATAAACGCCTCGGCATCCGGCCCTTCGACGCGGATTTTGCCGAAAGACGACATGTCGTACATGCCGACGTTTTCACGCACGGCGCGGTGCTCGGCCGCGGAATTCTCAAACCAGTTCTGACGCTTCCACGTGTAGTGATAGTCGCGTTCCTGACCCTCATTGGCAAACCAGTTGGCCCGCTCCCACCCTGCCAATTCGCCCATCACCGCGCCTTGTTCTTTCAGCTGATGATGAAACGGCGTGCGCCGCACACCGCGCGCGGTGGCCTTTTGGCGATAGGGGTAATGGTCCGCATAAAGCAGTCCCAGCGTTTCTTTGGAGCGTTCAAACAGATAGGTTTTGTTGCCTTGAAACGGCTGCATGCGGCTGATGTCTACATCGCCCAGATCAAACGGTTTTTGCCCGTCTTCCATCCACTGCGCCAATGCCATGCCCGCGCCGCCCGCAGATTGAATGCCAATCGAGTTGAACCCCGCCGCGACCCAGACATTGTCCATCTCGGGCGCGAGACCAAGGTGATAGGCGTCATCGGGCGTAAAGCTTTCCGGCCCATTGAAGAAGGTATGAATACCCGCCTCGGCCAACATCGGCATACGATTGACCGCCGCCTCTAGGATGGGTTCAAAGTGGTCAAAATCCTCGGGCAGTTGATCGAATTCAAAACTGTCGGCAATGCCGTTCATGCCCCAAGGTTTGGCCGTGGGTTCAAAAGCACCCAGCAGGATTTTACCCGCGTCCTCTTTGTAATACGCGCATTCATCCGGCACCCGCAGCACCGGCATTTGCGTCAACTGGGGGATGTTTTCCGTGACGATATAGAAGTGCTCACAGGCATGCAGCGGCACATTGACCCCCGCCATGCGACCAACTTCGTGACCCCACATACCTGCACAGTTCACGACCATGTCGCAGGCAATGTGGCCTTGATCCTGGCCATCGTCGCTGACCCAGTCCACGCCCGTCACATTGCGGCCGGACTTGGCGATATTGGTGACCTTCACACGCTCTTTGACAATCGCGCCATTCTGACGCGCGCCTTTGGCCAGCGCCAGCGCGATATTGGCCGGATCCCCCTGCCCATCGAGCGGCAGATAAACACCTGCGGTCACATCATCAATGTTGAGATGTTCGTATTTGGCCTTCACTTCGGCGGGTGAAATTTCCTCGACCTCAACCCCAAAGGCACGCGCCATGGCAGCTTGGCGGAAAATCTCTTCGCGACGTTCCTCGGTTAGGGCTACCGTGATCGAGCCGCACCGCCGAAACCCGGTGGCGACGCCAGTTTCAGCCTCGAGATTGCCATAGAGCTCTTGGCTATATTTCGCGAGTTTGGTCATATTGGCGGTCGCGCGCAGTTGCGCGATCAGGCCAGCGGCATGCCATGTGGTGCCGGACGTGAGCTGTTTGCGCTCCAGCAGGACCACGTCCTTCCAGCCCAGTTTGGTCAAATGATAGGCGACTGAGCAGCCGACAACGCCGCCGCCGATGATGACCACACGGGCCTTTTGGGGAAGATCAACCAAAGCTAAGTCCTTTCAGGTATTTCGGAAGGCTCACGCCATCCGACCGGCCGGGGGCGCTGCCCCCGGACCCCCGGGATATTTTGAGCAAGAGGAAATCATGCACCGACAATTGTGTGACCCGCGGCGGTGAGACGTGTTGCAAGTTCTGCAATATGCGCCGGACCCACCTCGCAGCAGCCGCCGATCAGCTTCAAGCCTTGATTGGCCCAGCCCATTGCAAAATCGGCATGCGCCGCGGGGGTCAGGTCTTGGCGAGCCGACAAGGTGTCCACTGTGCCGCCAATTTTGAGCGCGCCGATGCCGGTGAAGCCATTGGCATAAGCGCCCGTCGGCAAACCTGCAGCCAGCACGGTCGCGATATTGGCGTCGACCACCTCGGGTTTGCAGCAATTGAGGCCGACGCCCGCGACGCCGGAGCCTTGGAGCGCGGCAAGCGCATCTGCCAGTGGTTCGCCCGAGCGCAAGGTGCCGCTGTCGTCATCGGTCAACGTCATGAAGACCCATGTCGGCACACCCGTCTCAACCGCCGCCTGCGCCGCAGACGTGACCTCGGCGATGCTGGAGAGCGTTTCTGCAAGGATCAGATCGCTGGCCGCGACCTGACCGGCGATAATCTCGCGGTAAAGTGGCAATAGATCATCGTGGCTCACGGCCATATCGGGCCGGTAAGAGCCGTGCAAAGGCGACAGGCATCCAGCAAGTTTAACGCCCTCAACACCAACCTCATCTCGCGCCGCATTTGCGAGATCGATCGCGCGTTGTTGCAGTGGCGCAAACATATCCGGCTCGTTTTCCCGCTCAAGCCGTTCTGGTGTCACCGTATAGGTGTTGAGCGTGATCAGCTTTGCGCCGGCGCGGATATAGTCCGCATGCACACCCTGTACCACGTCGGGTTCTTCCATCATCACCTTGCAGGACCACAAGGGATGAGGTGGCATCGACGAGCGCGCCAGAAGCTCTTGGCCTGTGCCACCGTCTTTGAGAATGATGTCGCTCACGCCCGCAGTCTTTCGTTTTCCGGATCCCACATCGGTTGATCTTCTTGCACCACGGCGCGGTATTTCTTGCCGTAGATTTCGACCTCAAGCTCTGTGCCGGCCACGGCCAGTTCCGCCTTGATCATGCCCAGCGCGATCGAGGCATTCACCCGATAGCCCCAGCCACCCGACGTGGTTTCGCCCACGATCTGATCGCCATGCCAGACGCAGGACATATAGGGCGCGTCCGTATCTCCGGCCTCGATCTTCAACGTCACAAAGGACTTTTTCACGCCCTGCTGTTTCTCACTCAAGATCGCGGCTTTGCCCGGGAAATCCTGCGGCTTATCAAGCTTCACAAAGCGCCCAAGTCCCCCTTCAAGCAGCGAATAATCTGTCGACAAGTCGCCTTTCCACGCGCGGTAACCTTTCTCCAGACGCAGCGAGTTCAGCGCATACATGCCAAAGGGCTTCGCCCCGCCTGCGACAATCGCATCATAGATCGCTGGCATATCCGCGTTCAGAGCATGGACTTCCCAGCCCAGCTCGCCTGCAAAAGACACGCGGATCAAATACGCAGGCCGACCGGCCACGGTGGCGGACTGATGCGTCAACCAACCGGTACTAAGGTCCGCATCGGTCAAACCCGACAGGGTCTCACGCGATTTTGGCCCCGTCACAATCAACGTGTCTCGCGTGGTGGTGACATCTTCGACCGTCACAGTCGCGGGCATCGCAGCCGTCAGAATATCGCGGTCATGCCATTGCGCCGTGGCCGCAGTGATCATCAGGAAGTCATCATCGCCCATGCGGATACAGGACATTTCCGTCAGGATCCGCCCACGTGCATCCGCCACATAGACAAGGTTCATGCGGCCCACTTTCGGCAAACCGCCGGTGATCAGACCACGCAAAGTTTCCGCCGCGCCTTCGCCGCGCACCATAAACCGCGAGAACCCCGGCAGATCAAGCACGCCGCAGTGATCGCGCACGGTTTCACATTCTTCTTTGATGCGTGCTTCCCAGGGGCCAGTCCGCCCCCATGTGTGGGTGGCGTCCAACGACGTGTCGTCGCCGTCCTTGGCGAACCAATTGGCCCGCTCCCAACCGTTATAGGCCCCCATAACACCGCCCTGTGCAACAACCCGGTCATGGACGGGGGAGAGCTTTTTGTCGCGCGCGGCGGGCCATTCGTGATGCGGGAAATGCATGGCGTACTCGTTTCCGTAGACCTCCATGCCTTTCTTCACGCAATAATCGTGATCGGTGTAATCCGTATAGCGGCGCGGATCGACGGCCCACATGTCCCACTCGGGCGCGCCATCGACGATCCATTCCGCAAGCACCTTGCCTGCGCCGCCACCTTGGGCAATGCCAAAGGTGAACACACAGTTTTCAAACGCATTTTCCACGCCCGGCATCGGACCAATCAACGGCAATCCGTCTGGCGCATATGGGATCGGGCCATTGATCACACTGCTCACGCCCGACGTCGCCATCAAAGGCACACGCTCCATGGCGTCGGTCACAATGTCCTCGATCCGGTCCAGATCATCCTGCCAAAGCTGAAAGCTGAAATCGTCGGGCATCACATCGCCGTCGGTATCCCAATGCGCTTTGCAGTTTGGCTCATAGGGACCAAGGTTATAGCCGTGCTTTTCCTGACGCAGATAATAAGACACATCCACGTCACGGATCAGCGGCAGTTTCACCCCGCCGTTTTCCTTGGACCAGGCTTCGATCTCGGGGATCTGCTCGGTCAACAGATACTGGTGGCTCATCACCATCATCGGCACTTTGCGCCCACCGTAGGGTTCAAACATCTCACCCACGCGCTGCGCATAATATCCGGCGGCATTCACCACGTAGTCACAGGCGATGTCGCCTTTGTCGGTGTGCACGACCCATGTCTTGTCTGCTTGCTGTGTCACACCTGTTGCCGGGCAGAACCGGATGATCTTGGCACCCATGTCGCGCGCGCCTTTGGCCAACGCCTGTGTCAGCTGCGCGGGGTCAATGTCGCCATCTGTCGGATCATACAGCACACCGGCAAGATCATGTGTTTCCAAAAACGGATAGCGTTCCTTGGCCTCTTCCGGAGTCCACATCTCCATCGGGATCCCTTGATAGCGGCCCATCGACAGCGCGCGCTCAAACTCCTGCATCCGCTCTTCGGTATGTGCCAGTCGGATCGACCCCGACTGGTGATAATTCATCGGGTAATCAACCTCTTCGCCCAGCCGCGCATAAAGCTCGGTGGAATAGCGCTGCATGTTCATGATCGCCCAGCTGGTCGAGAACGTCGGCACATTGCCCGCCGCATGCCACGTGGACCCCGCTGTAAGCTCGTTCTTTTCCAAAAGAACGCAGTCGCTCCAGCCCTTTTTGGCCAA
The DNA here is from genome assembly GCF_947331465.1 of Shimia sp. Alg240-R146. Lineage (GTDB taxonomy): Bacteria > Pseudomonadota > Alphaproteobacteria > Rhodobacterales > Rhodobacteraceae > Shimia. The sequence continues at coordinate 686,519 of NZ_CAMZOK010000003.1, forward strand.
GTGATACAGGCTGCTTGCGCCCACGACACCGCCACCGATGATGACCACACGGGCCTTCGTTGGAAAATCAGACATGACCATCTCCCTCAGTCAAATACCAGTTTCGCCGCCAGCCCGCCAAAAATGACGGCCGCGATTTTGTTCAATATTCCTGTGGCTTGCTTCAACTTGGCGCCCACCACTCCGGCAGAAAGCCCGATGATAGAAACAACAACAAATCCACCCAATGCAAACATCACCCCGAGGATCACGATCTGCTGCCAGATCGGACCTGCAACGGGCGTGGTGAATTGCGGTAAAAACGCGAGGATGAACAGGATGATCTTGGGGTTCAGCATATTGGTCAGAAACCCGCGCCGCACCGCGCGCGGAATGCTCGATCGCCCGTCCACGTCATCGCCAACCGGCTTTGCGGTCCACGCTTGATACGCCAGAACCACCAAATACGCCGCCCCCACATATCGGATCACCAGCAACGCGGTCGGCGAGGCCGCAACCAACACCGCCAATCCCGCCGCCGCAAAGGTGATGTGCACCACCAAGCCCAGCGTCACGCCAACCGAGGCCGCAACGCCGGCCTTGGGACCGCCCGCAATACCGCTGGCGATGGTGAACATCATGTCCGCGCCGGGCGTCAGATACATCACCAGCGACGCTGCCATAAAGGCCCAAAGCGTCACGCTTTCCATTTGTGCAAACGTTTCCAGCATGCTCAGTCCTTCTGCTCCAAACCATCCGCGATGTCGTAGTAGTCGCCCTTGTCCGCGACAAAGATATGCTTCTCGATCTTGATCCCCGTCGGCCCGTCCAATGCGCCCAAGGCAAAACTCATCGTGTCCTCGTCATGGGCCTTCCAAAACAGATACGCCCCGCAGCGCGGGCAACTGCCACGCTTGGCAGTGTCGCTGGCTTCAAACCACAAGACATCGCCGCTTATTTGCAACGCACTCTCCGCCACAAAGGCCGAAGCCCAGACGCCGCCGGATTGCTTGCGGCACTGGCTGCAATGGCACATCGACGGGCCTTGCGGCGGCGCGGACGTTTCAAACGTCACATCCCCACACAGACAGGATCCTCTCAGCATTGCCGTCCCCCTCAATAGACCGGCGGCGCGATCACCCAGATCGCAACACAGGCTTCATCATAGGGGTTTGACCAATGGTATTCCTCGCCCCGAATACGGAAACTGTCCCCCGGCCCGACCGAAAATTTCTGTACGCCAATGCGCAGCTCCAGCCGGCCGGAAATCACATATCCAACTTCTTGCGTGGGCCGCTCCGCAGGCTCCTGCATGGCCGAGCGAGCCGCAAAAGTAGAATGCACCATCTCGAAATCGTCGGTTAGATCAGGTGACAACAGCTCCTCAACCAGACCCTCCTCCGAGCCGCCCATCGGCCGCCGCGCTCCGGCGCGCACCACATAACCTTGCTCATGCGCGGGAGCTGACGATTGCCCGAACAGCATCGACATCGGCACATCCAACACTTTGGCAATCTGGCGCAAATCGGAGATCGTCGGCTCTGACTTGTCACGCTCCACTTGGCTCAGCCAGCCCACGGACCGGTCCAGCTGGTCCGCCATATCCACAAGCGTCAGCCCACGCGCCTTGCGCAGAGCACGCACATCGGCCCCCAACGTTTCAAGATCTGTCGGCACTTTATGCAACACGCGCGATTCTTTCGTGAAATTTGCCCTTCGAATTTCACGTTGCGTCAATCTCGTGAAATTTTCAAGAACTTTTTCACGGCATCCCGGAGTTTTTCACCCCGCCCGCGCTCTTTTGTTCAAACAATGCCTAAGAGAGAAAGCCGTCAGGCCAAAGGACAACGCCCCTTAGGCGGCCTCGGCAAACACCGCCGCCAACAGCGCGGCAAACACGTCGGCGTCTTCCTGCGTGAACGCATCTGGCAAATCGCTGTCCAAATCAAACACACCCAACAAATCGCCTTTGCCATTCACCACTGGCAACACCAACTCAGACCGCGTTGACGTCGCACAGGCTATATGGCCCTCAAAGGCTTCAACATCCGCCACCAACTGCACCTCCCGCGTGCGGGCAGCCGCGCCGCAGACACCGCGTGAAAACGGAATGACCAAACAGCCGTGCCCGCCCTGATAAGGCCCGATCTTCAAGAGTTCAGGCCCGACAACGCGGTAAAACCCTGTCCAGTCAAACCGGTCGTCGCTGTGATGCACCTCGCACGCCAATGTCGCCATCAAAGACACCGTGTCCGTTTCCCCTTCGGTCAACGCCAACACCGTCTTTTTCAACTCGTCATAGTCCACGCGCATCGCTCAGCTTTCTTAAAACAGGGTCCTCAGCCACTTGGCTGATGTCTCGATCGCCTCATTGCCCTGCGGGATCACCTTGGTCAATGACATGAAGGCATGGATCTGACCCGGGTACGCCACCAGCTCCACCGCAACACCTGCCTCACGCAACGCCTCTGCATAGACATGCGCATCGTCCCACAACGGATCATGCCCCCCCGCCACGATCATCGCAGAAGGTTGTTTGGCATAGGTATCGGTAAACAGAGGAGAAACCCGCGGGGCCAGCCGCACCGGACCTTCAGCCACATAGAGGTCAAGGTACCACTTGATCCGCGACGCAGGCAGCAAAGGCTGTTCCTGCAAATCCAACATCGATTGGGACGTCAAACGCGCATCCACTGCAGGATAAATCAAAAGCTGCCCCAAAGGCATCGGCAAGCCCGCTTTGGCAATGTCATGCATCAACACCGCCGTCAGGTTCCCGCCCGCGCTGTCGCCGCCAACCGCCAGTTGCGCCGGGTCAATGTTCAACACGGTCTGGCCGCTAATCAACGCTGAATAACAGGCCAGCACGTCATCAACGGCGGCAGGAAACATATGCTCCGGCGCTAGGCGATAGTCATAAGACACCACCCGAATGCCCGCCAAATGCGCCAGCCGCGCGCACAATCCGTCATGGCTTTCAATCGCGCCCTGTACCCAGCCGCCGCCATGCAGATACAGCAACGTCGGTGCGGCCCCGTCGGGTGACACTCCGGCGGGCGTATAGACCCGCGCACGCCGATCACTTTCGGCTCCGGGCAACTGAATGTCGACCATGCCAACGCTGTCCGGCCCCGGCTTTTCCAGCTTCTGCGCACTTTCCAAAAGTTGCTGGCGGCTTTCCTCAATTGTTGGCAAGTCGTTGATGTCACGCATCATCCCCACGACTTCGCTGACCGCCTGCGCCTTGGCATCGATCATGCGTCCAGCGACAATCGTACGCCGTCCACGATACATCCATTCAACGATGGATTCCGGCAAAACCAGTTTCACCAGCCCGAACACGGCTTTCAACTTGGACACGACGCGCCTCCTTCAGCTTCCCGCAGGTAAGCTGCACCGAGACCGCGCCGCGTTCAACAGTTACACGCGCTCAATCGCAATCGCCGTGCCTTCGCCGCCACCAATACAGATCGCAGCAACACCCCGCTTCAGTCCGCGTTTTTCCAATGCGTTCAGCAGAGTCACCATGATCCGCGCGCCCGACGCACCGATTGGATGCCCCAACGCACAGGCGCCGCCGTTCACATTCACAATGTCACGGCTCAGACCCATTTCATGCATGAAGGCCATCGGCACCACGGCGAAGGCCTCGTTGACTTCCCACAGATCCACGTCGTCCTTGGACCATCCGATCTTCTTCAGCAACTTCTGCGCCGCAGGCACCGGCGCGGTGGTGAACAATCCTGGCGCTTGCGCATGGCTCTCGTGCCCCAAAATCCGCGCACGCACCTTAAGACCCTGCGCCTTAGCCGCGTCCTCGGACGCAACGACCAACGCAGCCGCTCCATCGGAAATCGACGACGCGTTTGCGGGTGTCACCGTACCATCCTTGCGAAACGCCGGCTTGAGCTGCGGAATTTTCTCCGGACGCGCGTTGCCTGGCTGTTCATCCTTGCCCACAACCACATCGCCTTTGCGTGTGGAAATCGTAACTTCGGCAATCTCACCTTCAAACGCGCCGGAAGACTGGGCTTCCAGAGCGTTGGACAAGGACTTCAAGGCATACGCATCCTGTGCCTCACGTGTGAACTGATAGCTCTCCGCACAATCCTCGGCAAAAGTGCCCATCAGGCGACCTTTGTCATACGCGTCCTCCAGACCATCAAGGAACATGTGGTCTTTGACTTCCTGATGGCCGATCCGCGCACCGCCACGCATTTTTGGCAGCACATATGGTGCGTTGGTCATGCTCTCCATGCCACCCGCAATCATCAAATCCCGATCACCCAGCGCGACGGCATCAAACGCCATCATCGCCGCCTTCATACCGGAGCCGCACATCTTGTTCAGCGTTGTGGCAGGCACTTCCTCGCCCAATCCACCGGCAAACCCTGCTTGCCGCGCCGGTGCCTGTCCCTGACCGGCGGGCAAAACACACCCCATCAGCACCTCGTCCACCGTCACCGCGCCCGCATCTTTCAGGGCCGCGCGAATCGCCGTACCGCCAAGCGTCGCTGCCTCGACACCATCAAATGCACCTTGGAATCCACCCATCGGCGTACGCGCAGCACCGGCAATCACTACATTTTTCATCGATTTCTCCCACAAATCAGATATTTACCCCTCGACGCGTATGGTTTGCACCACAAACCTTGCACCGATGTTGCAGCTTTCCTGCGGGATCTGGCTGCAGTGTGCAACATGTTCGCGCTCACTTATTGGTAAGGATTTTTGTGTACAGTTTTGTACTGACACATGGTTTCGGGAGATACTCATGAACTTAACAAGTAAGACAAAAGGCGATACGCGAATTGTAACGGTGCACGAAACCCGCATCGACGCATCTGTCGCGATCCTGTTCAAGGACCGCATGCGAGAGGAAACCGACTCCGCAGAAGGGCGCGTCGTGTTGGACCTGTCAAAAGTCGACTTCATCGATTCCAGCGGTCTCGGTGCAATCGTTGCGGCTATGAAACAACTGGGCAGCAAGCACCGGATGGATCTGTCAGGCCTCAATGAAAACGTCGACAAGGTATTTCGCCTGACCCGCATGGACACGGTATTCAAAATCCACCCCTCTTTGGAGGAGGCGTTGGCAGCCTGAGTTGCCAGCATCAAGGAAGGACCCGGGGCTCGTGACCAAAAACAATCCCGATATCCACATCGAACTCGAAGGCACTCCCGAAGAAGTGCGCGCAGCATTGATGAAACTACGCGCGCGCGTTTCCGAGCAACAACTCGAAACGTTCAATGCTGGCACCCTTGAAGTGGTGCTCGCCGAAGTGCTGAACAATATCGTTGAGCACGCTCTCGCCAATCATAGCGACGGCACAATCACATTGTCGGCCGACTATGACGTCAATCAGTGGAACATCCGAGTCCGCGATGACGGCGCGCCGATGCCCGGCAATCAGATTCCGGCCGGCGATCAACCCGATGTCGACACCGACTTTCTGGACTTACCAGAAGGCGGCTTTGGCTGGATGATGGTGCGCACGCTTGCCCGCGACATCACCTATTATCGCACCCCCCAAAACTGGAATGAGCTGACCTTTACCATTCCCGACACGCCCACCTGACAGCACGTGCTACCCTTTGGACAGAAGTCTGCTGTCCAGACCTTGCACTTCGTCCCCAGCTGTCCCAGTCTCCGCTCCAAGAGACAGGCTGACAATGTAAGGGACACCTATGCGCGATTTTCAACTTCCTGGGCGCTCGCCCGTCATGTCCTCAAATGGCATGTGCGCAACGTCGCATCCATTGGCAGCACAGGCCGCGCTCGACATCCTGAAATCCGGCGGCTCCGCGATGGACGCAGCCATTGCCGGCGCCGTGTTGCTTGGCATTTGTGAGCCGCAATCCACCGGTATCGGCGGCGATTGCTTTGCCTTGGTCTCCCTGCCCGGCAGCAACGAAGTCCATGCCTTCAACGGCTCAGGCCGCGCGCCTGCAGGGGCCAGTGCCGCCCGCTTGCGCGACATGGGCCACACCGCCGTGCCTGTTTTTGATGTCGAGGCGATCACCATCCCTGGCGCCATTGATAGCTTTTGCCAGCTGTCTGAAAAATACGGAAAACTCGGCATCTCCGACAGCCTCGCGCCTGCTATTCATTATGCTGACGCCGGTGTGCCCGTCGCACCGCGCGCCGGGTTTGACTGGGGCGGCAACGGCCGCACTCTACAAGGCCACGGTCGTACCCACTTCATGAACAACGACAAGCCTTACACCACCGGCCAGCTCTTCAAGGCGCCGGGCCAAGCCGAAGTGCTGCGCCGCATTTCCAAACAAGGCCGCGACGCGTTTTACACCGGCGAAATCGCCGAAGACATGGTCGCCACGTTGAATGCTCTTGGCGGCGTTCACACGATGGAAGACTTCGCAGCCAGCGTGGGCAACGACGCCACCCCGGTCAGCGGCATGTACAAAGACGTGGAACTGATCGAGCATCCGCCCAACGGCCAAGGCGCCATTGCCATCCTGATGCTCAACATTCTCAAGCATTTCGACATCGCCTCGATGGACCCCTTTGGTACACAGCGCGCCCACATCGAAGCCGAAGCCGCCAAACTGGCCTACGACGCGCGCGACCGGTTTATCGCCGACCCGGACTCCACCACGCGACTGGATCATCTGCTGAGCGAAGAGACCGCCGCAAAACTTGCCGCGCTGATCGACCCGAAAAAGGCACTGCCTCACCCTGCCCCTCTGACCGAAGCGGTGCACAAAGACACGGTTTATATCACCGTCGTCGACAAGGATCGCATGGCGGTCTCGCTGATCTATTCAATCTTCCACGCTTTTGGCTCCGGCATCGCATCCGAGAAATTCGGCATTCTCATGCAAAACCGTGGCGGCGGCTTTACCTTGCAAGACGGCCACCCCAACGAGCTCGGCCCCAACAAGCGCCCGATGCACACCATTATCCCCGGCATGACCCGACGAAATGGCGTTGTCGAAATGCCCTTCGGCGTGATGGGCGGACATTATCAGCCCAACGGTCACGCCCGCGTGCTGACCAATATCGAAGACTTCGGCATGGACGCCCAAGAAGCATTGGACGCGCCGCGCTCCTTTGCCGAAGATGGCGTGCTCAAAGTCGAGCGCGGCTATTCTGACGCCGTGCGTCAAGAACTCGCTGACCTTGGCCATACCGTCGAAATCCCGCCCGCCCCGTTGGGCGGCGCACAGGCGATTCAGATCCATCCCGATGGCTATTTGATCGGCGCCTCTGACCCGCGCAAAGACGGCGCAGCGATTGGATACTGATCGATGACCATCACCCCTGTGAAAACCCTCGTAGCGCAAGCCAAGGACCAGATCACCAGCCTGTCACAAGACGCGGCCGAGGCGATGGTGGCAGATGGTAAAGCGCTGTTTGTCGACATCCGCGACCCGCGCGAATTGGCGCGTGAGGGCCGCATCGAAGGCGCGTTTCACGCCCCGCGCGGCATGCTGGAATTCTGGTTTGATCCCGAAAGCCCCTATCACAAACCTGCGCTGGCGACCGACAAAACCCTGATCCTGTTCTGCGCCAGCGCGTGGCGCAGCGCCTTGTCGGTGAAAACCCTGCAAGACATGGGCGCCACCAATGTGGCCGAGATGGAAGGCGGATTTTCAACGTGGAAAAAACGCGGCGCGCCAGTCGACACCGACTGACGCACCCAATTTTTCACGGCCCAAATGGGCTCAGTTCATGTTGTAATGCAGCGGGTATATCCCGTCTTCCATCGGACCAAACATCTCCGGCAGGTCAGGATGGCCAACCGGTTCGCCGGAATAATCCGCGATCAGGTTCTGCTCAGAGACATAAGCCACATAGTAGCTTTGGTCATTCTCGGCCAACAGATGATAAAACGGCTGGTCTTTCACCGGCCGACTTTCCTCAGGGATGTTCTCATACCATTCGTCGGTATTGGAAAACTCGGGGTCGACGTCAAACACCACGCCGCGAAACGGGTGTTTACGATGACGGACCACTTGACCGAGATAATATTTTGCGCGTGTTCTAAGCATGTATTGCAGCCTCTATTGCCTAAAGTTAGACCCTTCAAGGGGGCAATGTCCAACTTTTGACACATTTTTCCGGGAAACAGTCTGTGAACATAATCTTAACAGTTCTCGAAATTGTCGCGCCGGTCTTCCTGGTCGCGGGCGTTGGCTTTGCCTGGGTAAAAGCCGGTTTTGAATATAGAATTCAATTTGTTACCCGCCTCGCCATGACACTGGCGGTGCCCTGTCTGATCTTTACCGCCTTGATGAAAACGCAAGCTGATCTCGCCACTCTTGGCACGCTCGCCATCGCTGGAAGTGTCGGCTATGCCGTAATTGGCGTGCTGTCATGGGGGATGTTGTCGCTCGCCGGCCTCGACATTCGCACCTACCTCGCACCGGTGATTTTTGGCAATACCGGCAATCTCGGCATCCCGTTGTGTTACTTCGCCTTTGGACAGATCGGGCTTGAGGCCGCCGTGGTCATGCTGGCAGTTACCGCGATCTGGTCTTTCACAATCGGCATCTGGCTGGTCGCGGGCAAAGGCTCGGCGGGCAAGATCCTCAAAGAACCGATGATTGCGGCCACCATTCTGGGCGCGCTGTTCCTGTGGCAAGGCTGGGAAACCCCGCGTTTTCTTACCAACACGCTTGATTTGATTGGCCAAATGGCGATCCCCCTGATGCTCATCACACTTGGCGTGGCCGTTGCCCGCCTGACCCCGGCCCGCGTGGCCACCGCAATTTGGCTATCGGTCGCCAAACTGGCGCTGTGCACCGCCGTTGGCTGGGGCGTGGGCCTCGCATTTGGCCTAACCGGCGCCATTTTTGGCGTGCTGGTATTGGAATTGGCGACGCCCGTGGCCGTCACCGCCTACCTTTTGGCGGAAAAATACGAGGCTGACAGCAATGCGGTTGCGGGCCTTGTGATGGTGTCGACCCTGACATGTGTGATCGGATTACCGCTCATCCTTGGCTTTCTTGTCTGATCCCCCGCGATTGTGATTTCACCCCACCACACGAATGCGCTAAACTGCTGCAAAACAACAAACATAGCGTGAGGCAGATGAGCAGAGTCCTTATCGCGCTTTTGGCCGTCCTTATTGTGGCGTCCTGTGGTGGCGGCGACAAACAGCCACCGAGAAACCTTGAGAATGCGTGTTCGATTCTCAAGGAGAAGAAGCATTTTGGCAAAGCGTTCAAGCGAACGCAGCGCAAATGGGGTGTGCCGGTCAACGTACAAATGGCCGTTCTCTATCAGGAGAGCAAGTTTGTTTCTAACGCTCGCACACCGCACAAATACATTCTCGGCGTGTTGCCGATGGGGCGTCAATCGTCCGCCTATGGCTATGCGCAGGCGCTTGATGGCACATGGGATCAATACCGCAAGGAAACCCGCAATCGCAGCGCCAAGCGGACCGACATCCGTGACGCGTCTGACTTCATGGGCTGGTACTTCACCAAGTCCCGCGAGCGGAACGGCGTTTCATTGGCCGACGCGCGGGGTCAGTATTTGAACTATCACGAGGGCCACACCGGGTATGCCCGTGGTACTTACAAGAACAAGTCGTGGCTGCTGCGCGTGGCCGACGACGTCAACAGCCGCGCCGCCCGATATGGCCAGCAACTTCAGGGCTGCAAACGTCTGTGGTAAATCCGGTAGGCGCGGGGCTCAGTTGGCGCCGCGCCGCTCCCGGTCAATGTCAAAAATCCGGTTGCGCAGGGGCATCCCCGACTGGGTATCCCCAAGAATGACAGTGGTCTGACTGCCGGTGCTGTCATTGATCACCCACTGTCGCAGCTCCACCGGATCCGCCGTAAACTTCAATTGGAGACTGCCGACGTCAGGGTTTTCCGGATCCTGTGCTGTCACCACGGTGGCCGTGCCGTCATAGTCGTGCCCGACCACCATATTGGCTCGGCCAAGGTTCACGTTCTTATCCAGAATTATCGACAGCGGCGTGCGCTTTAGCGGGTAAACCTCCGGCGGCTGGTTTGACCGCCCATCAAAAATGGCCACGCTGTTGTTGAACGTGAGAACCAATGCCTTTTCCGGTGGGTTGTACTCAAACCGCATCATGCCGGGCCGTTTGATAAACAACTTGCCGGTTTGCACCGACCCGTCATCCGAAATTTGTGTGAAATTCGCCTGCACCGTGACCATGTCATTCAAATAGTCAGACAGTGCATCCAACGAAATCTGCTCCGCCTGTGCGGGTAATGCGGACACCGCAACGGATGCGGCCACGACGGCGGGGGCAAAAAAGCTTTTCAACATTCTCATGGCCTTAACCTAAGGAACCGCCGCTCGGAAATCAGCCCCGAACGACGGTCACAATCCTGTGTCAGCGATGCGCCGCCGACTTATTGCTCTGGTATAAGAATTTCACGTTTGCCCACATGGTTCGCGGCACTCACCAAATTCTCGTCTTCCATCTGCTCCACAAGGCGCGCGGCCTTGTTGTACCCAATCGCCAGTTTGCGCTGGATATAACTGGTCGAACACTTGCGGTCCTTGATCACAATCGCGACCGCCTGATCATAAAGCGCATCTTCGCCATTGGTGTTGCCACCGGTGTTCAGTCCCAGAACCGCATCGATATTGTCGGCCTTCTCATCATCGGGCCCTTCAACAACGCCACCGATATAGCTTGGCGGACCAAAGCTCTTGAGGTGGTTGACGATTTCCTCAACTTCTTCGTCGCTCACAAACGGGCCGTGGCAACGGGTAATCTTGGCGCCACCCGCCATGTAAAGCATGTCGCCCATGCCCAAGAGCTGCTCGGCACCCATCTCACCAAGAATAGTACGACTGTCGATTTTGGATGTCACTTGGAACGAAATCCGAGTCGGGAAGTTCGCCTTGATTGTACCGGTGATCACGTCCACCGATGGGCGCTGTGTGGCCATGATCAGGTGAATACCCGAGGCACGCGCCATCTGTGCCAGACGCTGGATGCAAGCCTCGATCTCTTTGCCCGCCACCATCATCAGATCGGCCATCTCGTCGACGATAACGACGATATAGGGCATCTTTTCGGGCTTCATTTCCTCGGTCTCAAACACCGGCTCGCCTGTTTCATCGTCAAACCCGGTCTGAACGGTGCGCGAGAACATGTCCCCTTTGGCCAACGCATCCGCCACGCGGCTGTTGTAGCCATCGATGTTGCGCACGCCCATTTTGGACATCTTGCGATAGCGTTCTTCCATCTCGCCCACGACCCATTTGAGGGCCACAACGGCCTTCTTCGGGTCGGTCACAACCGGCGACAATAAGTGCGGAATGCCGTCATAAACCGACAGTTCCAACATTTTGGGGTCGATCATGATCAAGCGGCAATCTTCCGGTGTCAGACGATAGAGCAGCGACAGGATCATCGTGTTGATCGCCACCGATTTACCGGACCCCGTGGTCCCCGCAATCAACAGGTGAGGCATCTTGGCAAGGTTGGCGACCACCGGATCGCCGCCAATGTCTTTGCCCAAGGCCAACGGCAACTTCATGTTGCTGTCGCCAAAGTCCCGCGCGCTTAGGATCTCGCGCAGCACCACCTTCTCGCGGTTTTCGTTTGGCAATTCGATACCAATCACACTGCGGCCTGGCACCGTCGACACACGCGCCGACAGGGCCGACATCGATCGTGCAATATCATCCGCAAGACCAATCACGCGGCTCGCTTTCAAACCGGGCGCGGGCTCAAGCTCATACATCGTCACGACAGGACCGGGGCGCACGGACACGATCTCGCCCTTGACGCCATAGTCATCCAACACAACCTCAAGCATCCGCGCGTTCTCTTCCAGCGCGTCATCGCTCAGATGATGGCGCGAGATTTCCAGCGGGCTTTCCAACAGGTTCAGCGGCGGCAATTCATACTCGATCTTGTTTTCTTCAAACGCCAGCGACGGTTGCGCCTCTTGCTTGGCGCGCGTCGACGGCTGCACCGGCTTGTTCTGACGCGGCTGCACCACTTTGCGCTGTTCCGGCACCGGAATCGGCTGCGGGGCGCTTTGCTGGTACGGCTGGATCGGAGCCGACTCAACGAGCATCGGATCCTGCCAATCGGTGCCGTCGTCCAACACAACATCTTCGGCCATCGGTGTTTCGTGCATTTGCGGCGCGGCCATCGCAGACATCGCGGCCGAAAGCGGTGGCTCCGCACGCAGGCCAACTCCACCGGTCAAAGGTGGCTCCATCGGATGGGCGGCTTGCGGGAATTGCGCGTCATCCTGCGCATCCGTTGCCAGCACCAAAGGATCAGGCCGACGGCCCCGGCCTTTGGTCAACGGCTTGTCGGCGTGTAAATCGGGATGCAACTCTGGGTCCAGATCCGACGGCGACACTGCTTCGCCGCGCTGTGCGCGGTTGCGCATCACGTCGGCAATTTTGGATTTGATCCGCGCCTCTCCGCCCGGCACATCCGCGATGTCCTGCACGAAAATATTCTCAACCAGTTCCTGTTCCGGCAATTCTTCAGGGGCCGCTTCGGTCCGCTTGATCAACGTCGGCATCCGCAGGCGTGGCTTGGCGAACGGCGCAACTTCTTCAATTGTCGGCGCGGGCGTGTCCTCAACCACAGCGTCATTCCAGCCTTCGACAGCGGCTTGCGCGACGCGTGCTTCTTCAGCTTCGCGGCGCTCCTGACGGCGGGTTTGCATGGTCTTGGCGGCCTGCGATGCTCCAGCAACCGCGCCGCTTGCGCCACGGCCCAACAGGGTCATCAACTTGTCGTAGGCCAACACCAGACCCACCACGATCCGGCGCGCAATTCCCTGCAGCTCCGCCTTGGTGAAGCCAAGCGTAAACAGCGCGATCGCAACAAAGGCCACACCGGTCGCCAACGACAGGATTTTCACGCCCGCCTGAGCCCCAATCGGCAGCACTGTCAGCAAAAAGCCGGTCACAGTGTCGCCAAACAGCCCGCCAACACCAAAGTCATGAGTCCACGCCGCACCAGGGGCCAAAGTAGAGGCATAGATCGCCCCCAAGGCCAACATGATCGGCGCAAAAATGATGCGGGATTGCACTCTGTCTTCGCCAATATGTAGCGCCAAACGCACGCCCCAAACGGCCAAAACTGCCGCCACACCCCAGCTGGCAAAGCCTATGATCACAAACAATCCGGCGGAAATCGACGCCCCGATCCAGCCCATCCAATTCTGCACAGGCGCATCCGTCACCGACAGGAAACTCGGGTCCGTCGGCGTGTATGATGCGATCATCGCCGCCGCCATCAGACCAAGCCCGATCAGCACAAAACCAATCAGCTCCTTGCCGCGTTTTTCCACCGCTGCCTGTGTTGCACTGTCCAAAAGAGGGCCTCTGCCACGCGCTTGATATGCCATCTCGTTACCTACCTCGTTCTTTTATCCGTAAATACAGGCGCGCAGCTTGGTGAGCGCTTCCTGTACTTCGGTCTTTGGGGCCACCAAGGCGACCCGAATAAATTTTTTGCCGGGGTTAAACCCTTCGGCGTCGCGGCTCAGATACGCGCCGGGCAACACCCGCACGCCGGTCTCTGTCCACAGTTTGACCGCGGCCTCTTCGCCGTCGTCCACCGGCAACCACAGGAAAAATCCGGCCTGCGGGCTCATGTATCCCGGCACATCCCCGAGGATCGCATCAGCGATTTCGAACTTTTCGGCATAAAGGGCGCGGCTCTCTTCCACATGCGCCTCATCCGCCCAAACCTTTTCCGCCGCACGTTGCAACGGCAGCGGCAAAGGCGCGCCGGAATAGGCCCGTAGCTGGCGAATACGCCGGATGCTCTCTGGCCCGCCCGCAACAAAACCGGACCGCAAGCCCGGCAGATTTGACCGCTTGCTCAGCGAATGGAAAATCAGAACCCGTTCGGGGTCTGCTCCCATCTCATACGCGATCTGCAAGGCACCGGTCGGCGGTGTCTCGCGATATACTTCGGAATAACACTCATCCGCGAAAATCTGGAAATCGTGCTTTTCCGCCAGCGCGATCAGCGCACGCCAATACGTCGCATCCGCCACCGCGCCCTGCGGATTGGCAGGCGAACACACATAGGCAATTGCGACGCGATCCAACACATCCGCGCCCAACGCCGCGAAGTCCGGCAAATGGCCACTGGCCTCGGTCGCTGGCACAAACCGCGCTTCTGCCCCAACCGAGGCAGCTGCCACAGCATAGACCTGATAAAACGGGTTCGGCGTTAAAATGATCGGCTGCGCGCCGTTTTTGGTTTCCGGACACAACGCCATCGCGGCGTTATAAAGCCCCTCACGCGTGCCATTCAGCGCCATAATCTGGGCCGACGGGATACTGACGTCATACCGACGCTTTATCCACGCGGAAATCGCATCCAAAAGCTCGGGTGTGCCATCATTTGGCGGGTATTTGTTAAAGCCTTCGGCATGCTGAACAATCACATCTGTGACCCACTGCGGAAACACATGTTTCGGCTCACCAATGGTCATATGTGTTACCGGCCCACCTGGTTCCAGGTGATCCAAAAGCGCGCGCAAACGCGGGAACGCATAAGCCGGTAGGTTCGAAAACCGCTCGGGGAACATCATATTCAATCTGCCTCAGGATCGGGATCATATCGCCCCGTTTCAAACCCAAGTTACCCAATGCGAGTCCGCCAGTCCACTAAAATGCCGAAGACTCCGGCACTTGTGGCCTCTGCGCCACCCGACATTTCTGCGATAAACTAACTAAACTTCTTCATTTGGCGCAAATCACTGCAAAAGCGGTTGCGACAAAGGCCTTTAACGACCGCTGCCCGATTAGCGCAACACCGTTTCAGCAGCCGCCGCCAGCCGCAACAACCGCTCTTCCGTGTTCGGCGCGCCCAACATCATCAACCCGCAACTTGGCATTCCGGATGGCAAGGTTACTGCTGCACTGCCCATCAGGTTGCCTATCCGCGTATTGCGCAAAGCCAAAAGGTTTTCAGTGACATAGTAGTCCTGATCGCTCATCAGCCGCGCCGCATCGGGCGGCAGAATCGGCGACGTCGGCAAAAGCACCGCGTCAAATCCGGCAATCCGTGCATTCCACCGCGCGCGATGCTCCTCAAGCGCCTGCCACGCGTCCACATAGTCCGGCCCCGAAAACGATGCACCGGCGCGGAACCGTTCCAAAATCTGGTCAAACATCAAATCCGGCGCCGCCTCGATTTCGTCGCGCCACTCGCCATAGGCTTCGGAGGTGAACAAGGGTCCCGTCAATTCCATCGCCCGCGCCACTTCTCCGGCTTTCAGAAATTCCATCTGGGCGCCCGCTTCGCTGAACCGCGCCAACGCACGCTCAAACCCAGCCATCGGCGCATCGCGCACAGCCTCAAGGGCGACCGTTTCCAATATGGCAAACCGCTTGCCTTCAAGCGACGCGCCCTGCAAATCCACAGGCTTTTCACCAGCCAATGCAGCAAACAGAAGCGAGGCATCCTCAACCGTCCGGGCCAACGGCCCAACCGTGTCAAAGCTCCGGCACAATGGCACGACACCGGCATTGGACAGCCGTCCGGATGTGGTTTTCAAGCCCACGAGGTCATTCCATGCCGATGGAATTCGCACCGATCCGCCTGTGTCCGATCCGATGCCAGCCGCAGCCAATCCAAAGGCCACAGACGCCGCCGCGCCCGAGCTCGATCCGCCCGGCACCGCCTTGGGATCATTCACGCATGGAGGCGTTGCTGTCATCGGGTTCAACCCCAATCCTGAAAACGCCAACTCGCTCATGTGCGTCTTTCCCAGACACACCAGCCCGGCTGCGGTCGCGTTGCGCAGCGCCTCCGCATCGCGGCCCGGCACCCGGTCCTTGAGCAATAACGATCCGGCCTCCGTCGCCACACCAGCGCTGTCAAACAGGTCTTTCCAGCTAATGGGCACCCCATCCAAAAGCGACAACCGCTCTCCGATCCGCGCCCGCTCTGCGGCGGCTTCGGCTTCTGCCAGCGCCCGCTCGCGGGTGACAGCTGAATAAATCCGGTCCTTGTGATCGCTGCTGTCAATCGCGCCCAGAAACGCCTGCGTCAGCGCGACCGGATCAATTGAACCCTCGCCAATCCCACGCCCCAGATCCGCCGCGCTCATTTCCAGCCAGTCCAACATCACAAGTCCTCAAATATGCCTTTGCGCGACGGTAGCGGCGCAAAGGCACATGGACAATCCCGAACCGACTCCCATATTGGGACCATGCGCTTTGACACAGATATCCTCATCGCCGGCGGCGGCCTCAACGGCCCTGCCCTTGCCCTCGCCCTCAGCCATGCCGGGTTTACCGTAACGGTGGTTGACGCCCGCCCCGCCCCGGAACGCGCAGGCAGCAATTTCGACGGGCGCGGCTATGCGCTGGCTCTGGCCTCCAAGCGTCTGCTGGACCGGCTTGGCGTCTGGCAGGATGTCGCGCCAAACGCCCAACCCATGCTTGATATCAAGGTCTCAGATGGCCGCGCCGGCGAAGGCCCTTCGCCGTTCTTCCTCCACTTTGACCATTCCGAACTCGAAGAAGGCCCGATGGGCTTTATGCTCGAGGACCGCTTTCTGTATCGCGCGTTTCTGACCGCCATGGAAAACGACCCCGCCATCACCCTGATTCCGGATACCAGCGTCACAGAGCAATCGGTCGATCCCTCCGGCGTCACGGTCACGCTTTCCAATGGCGAAACCCGCCGCGCCCGCCTTTTGGTGGGCTGCGACGGTCGCCAATCCGGTGTCGCGCAGCGCGCAGGCATCCGCCGCACAGGCTGGGGATACGGCCAAACCGCGCTGGTCTGCGCCATTGCGCATGAAAAGCCGCACAACGGTGTCGCGCATCAGTTCTTTATGCCTCCCGGCCCTCTGGCGATCCTGCCGCTTCCCGGCAATATGTCCTCGATTGTCTGGTCCGAAACAGAAGAAAACGCCGCCCGCATCCACGCGCTTTCAGACGAGGATTACCTCGCCGTTCTACGCCCGCGGTTTGGCGATTTCCTTGGCGACATCTCCCTCGCGGGCGCCCGGTTCACCTATCCATTGGGCCTCACCGTTGCGAACCATTTCGTGTCTGATCACGTTGCTTTGGTGGGCGACGCGGCCCACGGCATGCACCCGATTGCGGGCCAAGGCCTTAACGCAGGCCTGCGCGATGTCGCAGCGTTGGCCCAAGTGCTGGCCGAGGCCAAATCGCGCGGCGAAGACATCGCCTCAATTCTGGTGCTGGAGCGATATCAGGAATGGCGTCGTTTCGACACACAGGCCCTGGTGGCCGCGACAGATATCACCAACAAACTGTTTTCCAACGACAATCCGCTCCTGCGGGCTGGCCGTGACATCGGCATGGGGCTCATCGGCAAAGTCCCAGCCCTGCGCCGCACCTTTATGCGCGAGGCCGCAGGCCTTACAGGGGATCTGCCCGACCTGATGCGCTAAGGCATACCTTCCTTTTGCCGGAAATATCCCGGGGGTGAATTGGCCGCAGGCCAAGGGGGGGGGGCTGGCCCCTCCCTTCCTCAGTCCAACGTGCGCGCCTCGTCCACAAGCATCACGGGAATGCCGTTGCGGATCGGAAAGGCCAATCCGGCACCGCGTGAAATCAGCTCCTGCTTCGCCGCATCATACTCAAGCGTCGCGCGGGTCTCAGGGCACACCAATGCTTCCAGCATACGCCGGTCAAATCCGGGTTCAGTCACATCGTTTGTCATTGTATCAAGTCCTCTCCGCCGCCACCACGCAGCGCAAATTCCAACAGCGTCACCAAGGTTTCACGGCGTGTGCTCAGGCTCGGCGCTTCTAGCAACGCTTGCTTGTCCTCAGCGCCAAAATCCAGAAGCATCGACAGCGAATTGATCAGCAGTTCGTCATCTGCATCTTTGAGCGTTTCCCAATCGGTCTGCAACTCCAACTGCTCGAAATACCGCTTCAGCAGCGCCAAGAACGCGGGGCGGTGAAACGCCTCGTCGTGTTCCGTCCGCCCCAGATCCCGGTCAAACCCGTCCCAGCTCACGGAACACCGCCGATAAGGTGCAAACCCGTCAACCTCGTCCTGAATGCGAAACCGCGACACGCCTGTCAGCGTGATCATATAGCGATTGTCTTCGGTTTCGCTGAATTGCGTGATCCGTCCGGCACAGCCAATGGTCTGCAATCCAATCCCCTCGCGGCCCGGTACTTCGTTGGGCTGCACCATGCCGATCAAACGCTCAGGCGTTTTGAGCGCATCATCCAGCATCGTCAAATAACGTGGCTCGAAAATGTGCAACGGCAGACGTGATCGCGGCAGCAAAAGCGCACCCGGAAGCGGGAAAACCGCAATCATGTCTGGAAGATCGGCAGGCCTGATCATACCGCCAGCCTACGCTGGATTTGCCGATCAGGCAAAGATCATCGAACTGAGCTTGCGCCGCCCGTTCAACACCACTGGATCATTCGGTTTGAGCGCTTCGAAAATGGTGAACAACTGCGCTTTGGCGGCGCCGTCATTCCACTCACGATCGCGTCGGAACAGGTCAAGCAACTCATCCACAGCCGCCTCGACCTCACCCGCACCATGCAGCGCCTGCGCAAGGTCCAGCCGCGCCTGATAGTTGTCGGGCTCCGCCTCAACCACCGCCCGAAGCTCCGCTACCGGACCCGCGTTTTCGGCTTGCCGCGCCAGTGCCAACTGCGCGTGCGCAGCTTCGACTTCGGGGGCTTCTGCAAATTCTGCCGGCGCACCGTTCAGAACCGCCTCGGCCTGATCCAAAGCGCCCAAAGCGATGTTGGCCCGCGCCAATCCGGCAAAAGCGGCCACGTTGTCGGTGTCCTGCTCCAAAATAGCGGCGAAGGTCTCCGCTGCGTCCTGGGCCTGGCCCTCCGTCAGCATCTCTTCGGCCGCCGCCAGTGCATCATCTAGCCCACCGTCAGGCATCTGCCCGCCACCGGCCTCGACCACTTTGGTGACAAACGCCTCAATTTCGCTGGGCGGCAATGCGCCCTGAAAGCCGTCAATCGGCTGGCCTTGGTAAAACGCATAGACAGTCGGGATCGACTGAACCTGCATTTGACCGGCGATGCCCTGATTTTCGTCGACGTTGATCTTGGCCATCTTCACCGCGCCACCAGCCGCCGTGACCGCTGCCTCAAGCGCTGGCCCCAACGTTTTGCACGGCCCACACCACGGCGCCCAGAAATCCACGATCACTGGCACAGTCATCGAGACATCCACGACATCCGCCATGAAAGTTGCCTCAGAAACGTCTTTGATCAAATCGCTGTCGGCCGGCGCTGCTGCACCGTTGCCTTGTCCAAGTTCAAGCATTGGAGTCGTCCTTTATATGCGTTGGTTCCTATATGAGGTCCCGCGTCGGAAAGTCAAAGGTCAAACGTCGCAAACACCGGCGCGTGGTCACTGGGTTTTTCCCAGCCCCGCGCCTCGCGCAAAACACGGCTTGAATGCCCCGCATTGGAGATATCGCCCGTCGCCCAAACGTGATCCAGCCGCCGGCCTTTGTCGGCCGCATCCCAGTCACGGGCGCGATAGCTCCACCAGCTATAAAGCTGCCCTTCCGGCACATCCTGCCGCGTGATATCAACCCAACCGCCCGCGTCCTGCGTCTCGGCCAGCGCTTCGACCTCCACCGGCGTATGGCTGACGATTTTCAGCAGCTTCTTGTGGTCCCACACATCGTCTTCGCGCGGCGCGATGTTCAAATCCCCGACAAGAACCGCCTTCTGCATCTTCTCACGGCGAAAATAGTCTCGCATATCGCTGAGATAATCGAGCTTCTGGCCAAATTTCTCGTTCTTCTCGCGGTCCGGCACATCGCCTCCCGCTGGCACATAAAAATTGTGGACCGTCACACCGTTCTCCAGCTTGCCGGCGATGTGGCGGGCGTGGCCCAAGTCGGCAAAATCTTCGGCGCCGGCTTCAACCATCGGGATTTTCGACAGGATCGCGACACCGTTGTATCCCTTCTGCCCGCGCGCCACCATGTGCGTGTAGCCAAGCGCAGCAAAGCCTTCGGTCGGGATGTTTTCAACCGGACTTTTGCACTCCTGCAAACACAACACATCCGGTGCTTCTTCTTGCAGCAACTTAAGCACAATCGGCTCGCGCAAGCGCACCGAATTGATGTTCCAGGTGGCAAGGCTAAAGGACATGAAAACTCTCCGCGCTGATACTGTTCGCGCACCCTACCCCCGCCCCTGACGCGATGCCAATGCCATTTCCTGCGCATTGGTGCACTGCCGCCAAAAAAAGGGCCCGAGCAAAAGCCCGGGCCAGTCCAACAGGGAGGTATATGCCAATACCCGGGCATATGCGGGATCTCTTCAGCGACCACCCTAAAGGTGCAGCCGAAATGTTTCTTTGATCGAGGTCAAACAATTTGGCAGGTTTTTGCGGCGCGGCGCAAAAGCTGCATCCCCAAAAAAAGGACCCGAGCCGAAGCCCGGGTCAGTCCAACAGGGAGGTCATGTCATAACCCGGACATGGCGGGATTCTCTCATGACTCTGATATAGGATGAATCTTACGGAATTCTTGCTTTATCGGCGCCAAGACTGTTCTTTTTGCCGCCAAACTTAGGCGACCAGACGATACCCGCCACTTTCCGTCACCAAAAGCCGCGCGTTGCTGGGGTCGGGCTCGATCTTCTGGCGCAGGCGATAGATGTGCGTCTCAAGCGTGTGCGTCGTAACACCCGCGTTGTAGCCCCAGACCTCATGCAGCAGCACATCCCGCGCCACCACGCCGTCCGTGGACCGATACAGGTACTTGAGGATGTTGGTCTCTTTCTCGGTCAGGCGGATCTTGCGCTCATCTTCAGTGATCAGCATCTTCATCGCTGGCTTGAACGTATACGGGCCAAGCACAAACACCGCGTCCTCAGATTGCTCATGCTGGCGCAACTGCGCCCGAATGCGGGCCAAAAGCACCGGGAATTTGAACGGTTTGGTCACGTAATCGTTGGCCCCGCTATCAAGGCCCAAAATCGTGTCGGCGTCGCTGTCATGCCCTGTCAGCATCAGGATCGGGCTTTTCACCCCTTGTTTGCGCATCAGGCGGCACAATTCGCGCCCGTCTGTGTCAGGCAGACCCACATCAAGAATGATGATGTCATACAGGCCTTCTTTGACGCGACTCATCGCTTCGCTGCCGTTGCCGGCCTCAAAGACATCAAAATCTTCGGTCATCACAAGTTGCTCTGACAGAGCCTCGCGCAGATCTTCATCATCATCCACAAGCAGGATTTTCTTAAGCTGTGCCATCCGTGTCCTCCACGTTCAATCCGTATCACTTTGTTGTTCACGACATGTATACGCACGAAAGGCACAACAAGATTTCTTGCAATTGCCTCACGGCCTCGTGTTTCTGTGACGTCAAATGTTTCATCTTGCGACAAAGGCGGCTAAATGTGATGCGCTAAGCCGTGAGGACCCCATGAGTTTTTCTCCCGATATCGTCGAACGTCTGGCCCGCGCCCGGGCTGACCTGCGCATGGGTGTGCCAATTGTGCTCACCGGCAATGGCGCTGCCACCTTGGTGATGGCGGCGGAAACGCTGGATCGCGACCGCCTTGCTGACCTGCGCGCCTTGGGCGGTGTGCCGGTTTTGGTGATCACAGTGCGCCGCGCCGAAACGCTCAAGGCCCGCGCCTATGACGGGGACATCGCGCGCGTGCGATTGCCTGCGGATGCCGATTTGAAGTGGCTGCGCGGCATCGCTGATCCCGCCGACGATCTCATGAGCCCGATGAAAGGCCCGCTGACCACCGAACGCGACGGCGATGCCGACCTACACCGCGCCGCTGTCAAACTGGTAAAATCCGCGCAACTCCTGCCGGCTGCGCTTTCACTGCCGCTGGCCAAAGCCGGGGCCTTTGCGCTGGTGCATGGTCTCACGGTGATCCCCGCCGACCTCGCTGCGCCACATCTGACGGCCACAAGCCCTTTGCACCCTGTTGTGCACGCCCGCTTGCCGATTTCTGCGGCCGACGCGGGCCGGCTGCATATCTTCCGGCCCGAGGATGGCGGCGAAGAGCACTATGCCATCGAGATCGGCCGACCGCCCCGCGACAAACCCGTGCTCGCGCGTTTGCACTCTGCCTGTTTCACCGGCGACGTGCTGGGGTCTCTGAAATGTGACTGTGGCCCGCAACTCAACGCCGCCCTGATGCAGATGGGCGCAAACGGCGAAGGCGTGCTGCTTTATCTCAACCAAGAAGGTCGCGGCATTGGCCTCGCCAACAAAATGCGCGCCTATTCGCTTCAGGATCAGGGCTTTGACACGGTCGAGGCCAACCACCGCCTCGGCTTTGAAGATGATGAACGCGATTTTCGCATTGGCGCCAAGATTCTCAAGGAAATGGGGTTCTCCTCCGTGCGATTGCTGACCAACAATCCCCGCAAGATCGAGATGATGGAAAACGCGGGCGTCTTTGTGACGGAACGCGTCGCGCTCAAGGTTGGCGAAAACGCCCACAACCGCGCCTACCTCGCCACCAAAGCCAACAAATCAGGCCACATGCTGTGAGTCCCTTCGACCTTGTGCTTACAAAGCGCGGCCTGCGTTTTATGGGGCGTTATTTCCCCTGCACCATTGGCAAGGGCGGGCTGCAGTCCAACAAGCGTGAGGGCGACGGTGCCACGCCGCGCGGCATTCATCACATCACGGGCCTGCTTTATCGCGCCGACCGCCTTGCACCACCCGCGCCTTGGGCGCGGCCCATAGGCAAAGACGACCTCTGGTCAGACGCTTCGGGTGATCCCGCCTACAATCATCATGTCCGCGCGCCCTATGCGCCCAGCCACGAAAAGCTCTGTCGCGCTGATCCTCTGTATGACATGATCCTGCTCACCGATTGGAACTGGCCTGACGCGCAGCCGGGCAAAGGCTCGGCGATTTTCCTGCACACGTGGCGGCGTCGGGGTTTTCCGACCGAAGGCTGCATCGCCTTTCGCCGGGATCACATGAGGATCATAGCCCGCTCTGCCGCACCGGGCACGCGCCTGATCGTGCGCTAGGGCTCACTCAGGGTACTTGCGCGCCGCCTTGGCCTTGCCAACCACCTTGCCGCCCGCCCGCGCTGTCGCGGTCCACTCATAGGTGTGCATGCCGTTCGGCGGACAGGGGCTTTTGTACTTGAACGTGCCCGCTGCGACGCGACCGTCCTGCGTGACCTTCAGCTTCTTGCTGCCACCGTGGTTATAGTTTGGCACGTCCAGATCCTTAATCTTGAACTGAACGGTGGTTGTCCCTGCTGGCAGACCCGTCACGACAAACTCAGGATTGCCAACGGTGTTTGGGCGCCCGGTGGTACAGGACTTAATCCCACCCCAATTGGCAAAAGAAATCTTGAATTCCGCGGCTACGGGGGCTGCCCACAGCGCCACGATTATGGCTCCGATAAAAAGACGCATTCCTAAAAACTCCACTAGAGGCGAAACACTCAGAGTGTGACCGCCTTTTTTGTAAACCAATGACAATTTCGGCGAGAACTCAGCATTTCCCTCCAAGGCATCACCACCTCACACAACAATACGCGTGAAGCATCCCGCGCATTCTTACTCCGGATATTTGCGCCTTGCCTTCGCATTGCCGCTGATCCGGTTTCCCGCCCGCGCCGTGGCCTTCCACTCATAGGTATTGGTGCCGCTCACCGGACATGGACCACGATAGTTAAACGTGCCTGCAGGGAAGCGCCCGTCAGCCGGAACCGGCAATCGTTTGCTCGCGCCGCGATTGGCAGCCGGCACGTTCACATTCTTGAAATAGAACTGCACCGTCGTCGTTCCAGCCGGAATATCCGTCAAAAAGAACTCGGGATTGGGAACCGACTTCGGATTACCGTTGTTGCAAAATGGGATATCTCCCCAACCGTCAAACCGCAGGGAAAACTCTGCTGACGCCATTCCCGCGCTTACACAAAGGGACAAAACAGCAAAAAGAAAACGCATCATGAAACTCCTTAATCAATTCGGTCAGCTTCACTCTGACATTAACGCCAACGGATAATACAATCACATTTGCGTCGGCCGCTCTCCAAAAATAGCAGAGCCAACCCGAACATGCGTCGCACCCAACGCCACAGCCCGCTCGAAATCGCCGCTCATGCCCATGCTCAACCCGACCAGCCCGTTGCGCGCCGCCATCTTGGCGAGCAAAGCAAAATGCAACGAGGCTTCTTCTTCTACCGGCGGGATGCACATCAGGCCCACAATCGGCAATTCCAGCGCGCGGCACTCTGCCACAAACCCGTCCACATCTTGGGGCAACACGCCGGCTTTCTGCGGCTCCTTACCTGTGTTCACCTGAATAAACAGATCGGGACACGCGCCGGTTTCCTGCGCCAAACGCGCCAGCGTTTTGGCCAATTTCGGACGATCCAGCGAATGGATCACGTCAAACAGCTCCATGGCTTGGCGGGCTTTGTTGGTTTGCAGCGGCCCCAACAAATGCACCGAAACGCCCTCGTAAGTCTCTTTGAAGCCAGGCCACTTGCCTGCCGCTTCCTGCACCTGGTTCTCACCAAACACCCGATGCCCGCCTTCAAGCACCTCCGCCACCCGCGCGTCGGGCTGTCGCTTGCTGACGGCGATCAACTGCGTCGCGCCCACCGCGCGGTCCGCATCTGCTTCAGCCTTGTGAATAAGTGCGGTGATTTCGGCAAGCGACATAATGGGCTCCTCAGACAGGGTGTGATGTGTATCTGCGCCCCGCAAACAACACCATTGCCGCCCAAAAGAAAAGCCTCTGCACCCGCTCTTTCAATGCAAAAAGGCAGAGCCGAAGCCCTGCCTTTCGCTATGTGTTTTGATCAAGAACCGATCAGAATTGGAAACGCACACCAAGGTCGGCAAGCGTGGCACCCAGCTCGTTGCCGTGCACAGCTCCCGCAAGAACCGCGCCGCCCAGAGAGTGGGTGAAGCCCAGCCCCCAAAGAGTGTCTGTGCCGCTTTCGTCATCCGCCACAAAGGCCGTGATGTCGGTGCCGGACCCAACCTGAACAGTGCCGTGCAGGCGCCATTTGTCGGTGCCGTCGTTGTCACCGTAACCAGCGCCAACGCTAAAGTTGCCAAATTCGGCGCCACCGATCAGCAGCAGCTTTTCGTCAATCGCGAGAGGACCGTCCTGATAAGCACCAGACACAAACCAGTTGCTGCCTTCATAAGCCAGAACCAGAGCGGTCAACTCAGTCGAGGAACCGTAGCTCAGGTGGCCCATAAAGCCGCTGTTGGAATAGATGACTTCAGCACCGTTTGAACCACTACCAGCCGAGCTGAAGGCGTCATAGTTGCCGCCGGTGCGGTTTGTGACCGCAACCGCTGTCGGGTCATTAAAGGCCGTCAGGCCAATTTCGCCGTCATACAGGCCGGGCATCTCTTCGATCGCACCCTTGATATTGCCTGTTGCGAATTCAAAATTGCCAACGCGCAGACCAACGCGCGGCGCGGAAATGCCGGAGGATGAGAGACCGCTGACACCTTCGTTTTCACCACGAACGCGAACACGTGCAAAGAATTCAATGCCTGTGTCGGTTTGAGCCGACCCGTCGATGTTCAGTGTGAATCGGTTGTGGAGCTTAACCTCATTCGCTGCGGAGTCGTCATAAACGATACCAAAACGGGCCGAGCCGCCAAAGTTGATCTCTGCTGCCGCAACGCCTGCGGACAGAACCAGAGCTGTCGATGTAAGGAGGAGATGTTTCATGGGGAATCCAATAATCTGGGGAGTTCAAAGGAGTTCTTTTGATGAAGATATACTCTCAAAATGCGTGTCCAGAGGCAACGGCCCACATGCTGCAGGTGCAAAGATGTTGTGCAAAGGCCACAAAAAAGGGGCAGGCCAAGGCCCGCCCCAATCTCGAAATGTTGAGTTGATCAGAAGGAGAAACGCACACCCAAATCGGCTTGGTTTTCGCCATCTTCGTCGCCGACAACACCGCCAACGAGCTCTGCACCACCGAGGTCATGCACAAAGCCCAGACCCCACATGGTTTTGCTGGATGCTATGTCTTCTTCAGCAACAAACGCTGTCACGACTGTGCCCGAGCCCACCCGAGCGTCTCCGCTCAGGCGCCATTTGTCGACACCATCGTTGTCGCCGTAACCGATGCCGATCTTGTAGTTATCAGCAAAAGTAAAGCCACCAGTCACGAGGGTTTTGTCCTCGCTAGTCAGGCCACCATCTTGGTAACCCGCTGCGACAAACCATGTGTCGGTAGTGTAGGCAACGTTCAAAGCGGTACGACCGCTGGTTTCGCTGTGGGACAGGTGACCCCTGAATGCGCCGTTTGAGTAGATCACTTCGGCACCGTTGGATCCGCCACCGGTGGACGAGAAGTCATCCCAGTCGAAATCATTTACAGACGTCATAGCCACAACGCTCATGTCGCCCAGCGCGGTCAGACCAACTTCGCCGTCATACAGACCTGGCATTTCTTCGATCGCACCAAGGATGTTGCCCACCGCAACTTCCACACCGTTGTAACGCATGCCAACGCGAGGAGCGGAGATGCCGTTGCTGTGAGTGCCGCTTTTATCATCAGTTTCACTCTGGATACGGATACGCGCGAAGAACTCGAGACCGGAATCGGTTTCGGTTGTTGCGTCGATGTTCAACCGGAAACGAGTGTGAACGTTGAAGTCGTCAGTTGTATCTGTGGAGTCATAGAGACCACCAAAGCGAGCTTCGCCGGAGAAGGTGATGTCAGCCGCGGCAACGCCAGCCGACAGTGCAAGCGCCGTAGAGGCGAGGAGTAGGTTTTTCATAACACTTCCTAATAGATTAGTTACGCACTCGTCGGAGGAGCCCGACTGCGTGTGATGCTGTAATTGCAACGATCTATTAGGACCTCAATGGCCTTCTCGCGGTGGAAACACCGGGCGCGATTTGATCGGCGGAAAGTGGATCAAGGGGTCAGCAAGAGTTTGCTTAATTTTCCGTGAACCTGTCAGAAATGGCCGAATTCCCCAAAAAATGTCCTTAATTCTAAATAGCCTGTGGCCGCCGACTCACGCCGGCAAGGCAGGCACTCTGCGTCGCCAGCCTGTTTCTGTCCCGTGAAATGCGGGTGCCCGACTCACCTGCCGGACAAAAGAACCGGCCAGACAAAAGAAAAGGGGCAGAACCGAAGTTCTGCCCCTCTCTATGAGGTGTTTGTCGTTCTGAATTAGAACGAGAAACGAACACCCAGGTCGGCAAGGTTTTCGCCGTCGGCTTGACCAACAACACCACCGGCCAGAACTGCGCCACCCAGCGAGTGAGTGAAGCCCAGACCCCAAAGGGTGTCGGCGCCAGGGAGGTCTTCGTCCGCGATGTAAGCGGTTACAGTTGTGCCGGAACCGAAGGAGTAGGAACCGTTGATGCGGAACTTGTCCACGTCGCCGAATTCGTTGTCAGCGTAAGCAAAGCCAACACCGAAGTCACCAAAGGAACCACCAACAGTCAGAACAGTCGCGTCGTAGTTGTTCTGGGACTGGTGAGCCGCAGCAACAGTCCAGTCACCGAAGTTGTAGGACAGGTTGATCGCGATACGATCGGCACTGCCGCCGCCGCCGTTGTTACCAGACCAAGAAACGTGACCGCCGAAACCAGCGTTGGAGTAGATCACTTCAAGACCGTTGGAACCAGCGCCTGCGGAAGAGAACGAGTCCCAGTTCCAGTAGCCAGCGCCAGTGTCTGGATCACCGTAGTTGGTTACCAGGTTGCCCCAGCCAAGGCCGGTCAGGCCAACTGCGCCGGAGTACATGCCAGGTGCGCTTTCCAGAGCGCCCAGGATGTTACCTGTTGCAACTGTGAAGCCAGCTACGGACATACCAACGCGAGGTGCGGATACGCCGGAGTTACCCAGACCAGCTGTGCCGGTGTTGCCGCCACGTACACGAACACGTGCGAAGAACTCGATGCCGGTGTCTGTTTCAACAGAACCATCGATGTTCAGAGTGAAACGGTTGTGGATGGCCAGTTCGTCAGTTGCTGTGTTGTCACCGTCATAGATGACACCAAAACGTGCGGAACCGCCAAAGTTGATTTCTGCTGCAGCCATGCCCGCTGTTGCGATCAGCGCGGTGGTTGCGAAGAGAACGTTTTTCATAGTTTTTCCCTCGGTTTTTCAATTCATGCGCCCAATCCGGAGAATCCCAGATTGGGTATGGCGACACGTTTCGCTTTTTTGGGGGGCGCTTTGCAAGAAAACCGAGGACCCGCTCCGCATTGCACATAGAAATGGTGCAGACATGTCACACTCAATTTTCGAGGCCTCTGACAGGTGCTGCCGTGACATTACACCTATAAAGGGCGCATTGACACCAATACGACTATTAATCTTGCCCAATGCGGCAGGCTTGGCTAGGACAGTAACAGATTGTTTCTAAGGGCTGGATCATGGACCTACTTCGCCGCACGGCAATGATTTTTCTGTTGGGCGCGCTTGCTGTGACAAGTGCCTGTGGAAACCGGAACAAAGGTGCGTCCACCACCACACACCGTGAACTGGAACGCCGCGACGACGTCGGCAACCCAATTGACGGTCTTTATGCCGACGAAAACGGATCATCGGAGTCCATCTGGAACCTCTTTGGCCCAGACAACAGCGACCTGACGCTGAGCGTGAACAAATACCTCTGGGCCGCCTCTATCGAAGTCCTGAACTTCCTGCCCAT
The DNA here is from genome assembly GCF_947331465.1 of Shimia sp. Alg240-R146. Lineage (GTDB taxonomy): Bacteria > Pseudomonadota > Alphaproteobacteria > Rhodobacterales > Rhodobacteraceae > Shimia. Next base: position 715,086 of record NZ_CAMZOK010000003.1, read on the forward strand.
TCAAACCGTGGATCCGTTTTCCGGCGTGATCTCTACCGGCTACGGCACACCGCCCGGTGGCGGGCGCAGCTATCGCGCAACTATTTATATCCGTGACGCCGCTCTGGATGCCCGCTCGCTGAATGTGGCGCTGCAAACCCGTGGTGGACGCGCTGTGCCCGAAGGCACCGCCCGCGCCGTTGAAGATGCCATCCTGACACGCGCGCGCCAGCTGCGGATATCAGACAGCAAATTCTAACCGCATTTAACGCGACGACATCTAACAAGCCAAAACAAAGGCCGCCACGCAGGGCGGCCTTTTTGCTGCCCGCGCCGCACCCTCAGGGCGTCACCTTGCCCGGTGTCATGGCATAAAGCTGTTCGATCCACTGCACCTGCTTCGGCAAACATTGGCCTTCAAGGTCATACCCTGCCACCGCAAATGCCCGCGCAGCCGCCCCCATGTGGGCGCGCATGTCAGGATCATCCAGCACTTTGCACACTTCGGCCACCATCTGGTCGCCGTCAAAAAACGGGAACAGGCGGCCGGTATCACCATGGCTGATCACTTCGCGCAACGGCGCCGTGTCACTGGCCACAATCGGCGCACCGATGGCCATGGCCTCGATCAGCGACCAGCTCAGCACAAAGGGATAGGTCAAATAGACGTGCGCACGGGTGATCTGCAGCATCGACAGGAAACGGTCATAAGGCACCTTGCCCAAGAAATGCACCCGCTCCCAATCCGGCGTCGGGATGCGTCCGCGCACTTCGTCGATGTATTTCTGTTTCCACGTCTGCCCTTTGGGTGGCGCCGCGCCATAGCTGACCTCATCCCCCCCAACGATCAGAACCTGCGCGTTGGGCCGTTCTTTCAGTAACTTCGGCAGCGCCCTCATAAACACATGATAGCCGCGATATGGCTCAAGGTTACGATTCACGAATGTGATCACCTCATCATTGCGCGTCAGAACCTGCCCGCCCTCCAAGGAAAACGTCGCCTCAGGATCAGGCTTCACCACATTGGTGTCGATTCCGTCATGAATGACCGAAATGATCTTGCGCCACTCCTCGGGATAGGTGCCGGCCTGAAACTCGGTCGGGCTAATGCCCAAATCCGCCACGCCGCGATGCATTTTGTTGTTCATATTCTTCAGGCGCAGGCGGATCGCCTCACTTTCCGGCTCCACCCTCGGAAACTCCGGATCAAACCCCACGTCCGTGTCGACGCCGCCATAGTACAACTCGCAATAAAGACCGATGCGCGCGGTTGGCCAAAGATCCCGCAGAAACATCGGCTCTCCCCATCCGGGATGGGCGACAATGACATCCGGTGTGAATCCTTCGTCCCGCAACCGCCGCGCCGCCACAAAACAGCTTTCAGCCCGCAGCATCTTGGTTTCAAAATCCACCAACCACGGATGCAGACCCTTGGACGGCTTGCGCTTGATCTCATAAGGCAGCAGCCGCACACCGTTCCACTCACCGGGTTTCTTCACCCGCAGTGTCAGCGACACAACTTCATGCCCGCGCTCAACAAGCGCCGGTGCCAGATGTTTGAACTGCCCGGGAAAGTTCTGATGGATGAAGAGGATTTTCATTCTGCTCGCCTGCAAATTTGCACTCTATTGGGCTGTATATCGCAGATTCTCGCACCCGTAAGCCCGCAACGCGCGCATTTTCACGGCTCGGCACTGGACCGCGACGCCAAGCCCGCCTATCACCTTGCCCGAACTGCGCCGCAAATTGCGGACGAGACTCTATATATACAGGTGCCACCCATGTCGCGCTACACACCCGCCGAAATCGAAGCCAACTGGCAAGCCGCTTGGGCAAAGAACGAGACCTTCAAGGCCGTTCGCGATGAATCCAAGCCGAAATACTATGTGCTAGAGATGTTCCCTTATCCGTCGGGCAAACTGCACATGGGTCACGTGCGCAACTACACGATGGGTGATGTGATCGCGCGCCACAAAATGGCGACGGGTCATAACGTGTTGCACCCGATGGGTTTTGACGCCTTTGGCATGCCTGCTGAAAACGCCGCGATGGCCTCGGGCGGTCACCCCAAGGATTGGACCTATTCCAACATCGACACGATGGTCGAGCAGATGAAGCCGCTGGGCCTGTCGCTGGATTGGTCACGCATGTTTGCCACCTGTGACGTGGATTACTACGGCCAGCAACAAAGCCTCTTCCTCGATTTCCTCGACAAAGGGCTGGTCTATCGCAAGAACGCCGTCGTGAACTGGGATCCGGTCGACATGACCGTTCTGGCCAACGAGCAGGTCGAAGGCGGCCGCGGCTGGCGCTCTGGTGCTTTGGTAGAACGGCGTGAACTCACACAGTGGTTCTTCAAAATCTCTGAACATTCCGACGAGCTGCTGACCGCGCTTGAAGGTCTGGACAACTGGCCCGCCAAAGTGCGCCTGATGCAGGAAAACTGGATCGGCAAATCGCGCGGTCTGGAATTCGGCTTTGAGCGCACCGACGCAGGCGAGCCGATCACCGTCTACACCACCCGCCCCGACACGCTCATGGGCGCGTCGTTTGTCGGCATCTCGCCGGATCACCCGATCTCCAAGGAACTGGAGCAAGACAACCCCGAGTTGGCCGAATTCCTCGCCGAGTGCCGCAAGGGCGGCACGACAGAGGAAGCCATCGAGACCGCGCCGAAACTCGGCTATGACACCGGCATCCGCGTGAAACACCCGCTGAACCCTGATTGGGAACTGCCGGTCTGGATCGCCAACTTCATCCTGATGGACTACGGCACCGGCGCGATCTTCGCCTGCCCCGCGCACGATCAGCGCGACCTCGACTTCTGCCGCAAGTATGACTTGCCCGTGGTCGACACCTTCTTTGCAATGGACGACCAGACGCCCGTGGACAAAACCGCTTTCGTGCCCGGCAAAGAAGAAAAGGTGAAATGGGTCAACCACTTCGCCGGATTGGATGAGGCCACCGGCCAAGAGGCCATCGACGTCACCATCGACTTCGCCGAAAAGGCCGGTTGGGGCAAAGGCGTCACCAACTTCCGCCTGCGCGATTGGGGCCTGTCCCGTCAACGCTATTGGGGTTGCCCAATCCCGGTCGTGCATTGTGACAGCTGTGGCGTGGTTCCGGAGAAAAAAGAAAACCTGCCGATCGAATTGCCCTATGACGAAGGCGGCAAGCCGATCGACTTCTCCGTGCCCGGCAACCCGCTGGACCGCCACCCGACATGGCGCGACTGTGCCTGCCCATCCTGTGGCGCGCCCGCGAAACGCGAGACCGACACGATGGACACCTTTGTGGACAGCTCGTGGTACTTCGCCCGCTTCACCGCGCCCAAGGCCGACACGCCCACCGTGGCCGAAGACGCCGCCTACTGGATGAACGTCGACCAATACATCGGCGGCATCGAGCATGCGATCCTGCACCTTTTGTATTCGCGTTTCTTTGCCCGCGCGATGCACATCTGCGGCCACCTGCCAGAAACCGCCAAAGAGCCTTTTGACGCGCTCTTCACCCAAGGCATGGTGACACACGCGATCTACAAACGCGAAAACCAGAGCGGCCGCCCGACCTACTACTACCCCGAACAGGTCGAACTGCGCGATGGCAAGGCCTTCCTCAAGGAAGACGACTCCGAGGTCGACATCGTGCCATCGGCAAAAATGTCAAAGTCGAAAAACAACGTCGTGGACCCCGTCGATATCATCACCGCTTTCGGTGCCGACACCGCCCGTTGGTTTGTTCTGTCCGACAGCCCGCCCGAGCGTGACGTAGAATGGACAGCCTCTGGCGCCGAGGCCTCTTTCAAGCACCTTTCGCGCGTGCACCGCATCGCCTGTGACATCGCCGAGATGCCCGAAGGCACCGCACAGGACGACCAAGAGCTGCTACGCGAAACCCACAAAGCGATCCGCGACGTGACGCTTGGGGTGGAAAGCTTCGGCTTCAACGCGTCCATCGCCAAGCTTTATGGCTTCACCAACACGCTGGCGAAATCCAAGGCCGGCGGCGACGCCAAACGCACCGCAGCACGCGCGCTCGCGCAACTAATGGCGCCAATGACGCCCCACCTCTCTGAGGACATTTGGCAGATGCTGGGCGGCGAAGGCCTTGTGATCCACGCACCTTGGCCCGTCGCGGACGAGGCGATGCTGGTCGAAGCCGAAGTCACCCTGCCGATCCAGATCAACGGCAAACGCCGTGGCGAAATCACCGTTGCCAAGGATCTGCCGAAAGAAGAGGTTGAAAAACTGGCGCTGGCCCACGAAGCTGTCTCCAGCCGGCTGGAAGGGGCCCAGCCTAAGAAACTCATCGTTGTCCCCGGCCGGATTGTGAATGTCGTCATCTAAATCGTTTCCCGTTATGAACAAAATACAGCATCGGTTTTCTGCGTTTGCGCCAAAGGCGAAAGGCAGCGAAAAACGATCCCTTTCTAACGGGACAACGATGAACCGACGCGGCTTTCTTCTGCTCACCGCAGCCGCCGCCCCCACGTTGGCGGGCTGCGGCTTTGAACCTGTCTATGGTACCCAAGGCGCCGCATCCGGCCTTCTGGATCGGATCGCCATGGATGAACCCAACGACAACAACAGCTACCTTCTGGTGCGCGAACTCGAAGACCGGCTTGGCCGCACCTCTGGCGGCGAAACTTTTGGCCTGTCGTACTCTGTCGCCACCGAAAGCAAGGCAGTGGGCAAAACAGTCGCTCAGGTCACATCACGCTTTGATATCTTGGGCGAAGTCACCTACGCGCTGCGTGATCTCGACACCAAAGAGGTGCTGACCACCAACACGATCAACAGCTTTGTGGGCTATTCTGCCAGCGGCTCCACCGTGTCCGAGGTCGCAGCCGAGGCCGATGCCTACGAGCGCCTGATGGTGATCTTGGCGGACCGCATCGTTGCCGAACTGCAAGCCTACGCGACCACCAACGCCCTATGAAGCTCTCCAGCCGCGACGCAAACCGCTACTTTGGCAAACCCGATCCAGACCGCACCGGCGTTCTGATCTATGGGCCAGACGCCATGCGCGTGGCGCTAAAACGGCAGGAATTGATCGCCGCCCTGATTGGCCCGAAAGGCGAAGAAGAAATGCGCCTGACCCGCATTCCCGGTGCTGAGCTGCGCAAGGACAAGGCCAAGCTGCACGACGCCGTCAAGGAAATCAGCTTCTTCCCCGGCCCCCGCGTGGCCTTTGTTGAAGACGCAAACGACACCGCCGCACCTGCAATCCTTGCCGCGCTAGAGGATTGGTCGCATGGCGATGCACAAATCGTCGTGACCGCCGGTCAACTGAAAGCCAGTTCAAAAATCCGCAAAGCCTTCGAAAACCACGCCCGCACTTATGCTGTGGGCATCTACAACGACCCGCCCAGCCGCGAGGAAATCGAGTCCGACCTGACCTCTGCCGGTCTGAAAAACATCGAACCTGAGGCGATGACCGATCTCTTCAACCTGTCGCGTGAACTCGATCCCGGAGATTTTCGCCAAACCGTCGAAAAACTCGCACTCTATAAACTCAACGACGACCTGCCGGTCAGCAGCGATGACGTCGCCGCCTGCGCGCCTGTCTCCACCGAGGCCGCGCTTGACGACATTCTCAACATCGTCGCCGAAGGCCGCGCCGAGGAACTCGGCCCGATCCTGCGTAAGCTTCAGGCTCAGGGCACCAACCCCGTGGCGCTTCTGATCGCCGCCACCCGCCACTTCCGCGCGCTTTATACCGCCGCCTCTGATCCCGGCGGCGCCTCTGCCGGTATTGCCCGTATGCGTCCGCCAATCTTTGGCCCCCGCCGTGACCGCATGCTGCGTCAGGCCTCCGGCTGGGGCGCGCCGAAACTGGAACAGGCGCTGACCGGCTTGACGGATACCGACTTAAAATTGCGCTCCGCTGGCCAACACGCTCCCGACATGGCGCTTGTGGAACGGTTGTTTTTGCGCATGGCCATGCTGGCTCGCCGCTAGCGGTCAAGACACCCAACAAGACCGAACGTCACCGATCGCAACCAACGCTTGTGCAACCCTCTCGCCCTTGGCACTCTGTCGCCAACAGGGAGGATCACTATGTATGACGTCATCGGAAGTTCCACCAGCCGCGCCTTTCGCGTGATGTGGATGCTTGAGGAACTCGGCCAGCCTTACACCTACATCCCAGAGCAGCCGCAAAGCGACATGGTCCGCGAACTCAACCCCTCCGGCAAAATTCCCGTTCTGCGTGACGGCGACGCGGTCATCACCGACAGCACCGCAATCCTCACCTACCTCGCGGACAAACACGGCGCGCTGACCTATCCCGCAGGCACGCTCGAGCGCGCTCATCAGGACAGCCTCACGCTAATGATTCTGGACGAGATCGAAAGCCCGCTCTGGACCGCCAGCCGCCACAGCTTCGTTCTGCCCAAAGACAAGCGTGTGCCCGAGGTCAAAGACAGCCTGAAATGGGAATACAGCCGCAACATGAAAACCGTCATGTCCCGCAAGCGCGGCGCCTACATGATGGGCGACATGTTCACCCTGCCCGACATCATCCTCACCCAATGTGCCACGTGGGCCAAAGTCGCGGGCTTCCCGACCGACAATGAGGATCTGCTTGCTTATATTCAGGAAACCCGTGCACGTCCGGCGTTTCGAACCTTGCTTGAGAAAATCAAAAAGTAATTCTGGGCGGGGCGGCTTTATGCGGTTGGCGATCTGGACAGGTATTTCACCGCCCCGTCGCCCGCCCAGCGCCCCGTTGCCAAACAGGCCGTCAGCAGATAGCCGCCCGTCGGCGCCTCCCAGTCCAGCATTTCGCCGGCCGCGAAAACGCCAGGACGGTCGCGCATCATCAGCGCCTCATCCAAAGCGTCCAGCCGCAGACCGCCTGCAGTGCTGATTGCCTCATCCATTGGCCTTGGCCCCGCATGGGTCACCGGCAGCGCTTTCAGAACCGCCGCCAGATCGTCAGGCAGCGGTCGCGCAAACTCCATCAGCAACGCCAGCTTCTCGGGCGGCAGCTTCAACACTTTGCGCAGGAAATTTGTCAGGCTCGCTTTGCCGCGCGGCTTCGCCAATTTTGCCCGCACAGCCTCTGGCGACATGTCCGGCAGCAGGTCCAGCGTCAACGCCTGCCCATCCCGCATCATGCGCGACACCGCATAGATCCCGCCGCCTTCCAGCCCTCGCGCCGAAATCACAAACTCTGCGCGCACGCGGTTTGCGCCCACCTGCAGCTCTACGTTTTTCACTGGCGTGCCAAAATGCTTGGCCATATGCGGCGACCACGCGACCTCAAACCCCATATTGGCCGGTTGAAACGGCGTCAGCGGCGCATCGATCCAGCCCGACCAAGCCGCATCCGACCCCAACCGCGCCCAGCTCGCCCCGCCACAGGCCAACACGCAGACCTTGGGCGTGATCTCCTGCACGCCCTCGGGCGTCTCAAAACGATAGGCGCCCCCAATCCAGCGCCATCGCGTCCGAACCTCTACACCCTGCGCATCCAGTCGCCCAAGCCACGCCCGCAACAACGGCGACGCCTTCATCGCCTTGGGAAACACCCGCCCGGACGAGCCGGTGAACATCTCCTGTCCCAGCCCTTCGGCCCAAGCGACGGCTTGCGTCGGCCCAAAGGCCTCCAACATGGGTCGCAACACCGGTGCGGCCTCTTCATATGCATTTAGGAAAGCCTCAAACGGCGCATCTTTGGTCAGGTTCAGGCCCGACTTGCCCGCCATCAGAAACTTGCGCCCCACAGACGGCTTGGTCTCGACCACCACCACCGAATGTCCCGCAGCAGACAACACTTCCGCCGCCATCAACCCCGCAGGGCCGGCCCCTATGACCAGCGCATCGCTCACGATGTTGGCAAGGGTGTTTTCAACTCCACAACCCGATGCGGATAAGGGATCTGGATGCCTTCGTCCTTGAGCGCATTCCAGATCAGGAACAGCACATCGGACAGGAATTTATTCTTACCGTCATCAATACCTTCGACCCAGAATTCCACCGAGAAATCCACGCCACTGTCGCCAAACCCGCGCAATTCGCAATCCGGCGGAAAGGGCTTGTCCAGCACACCGGGATGTTTGGCCACAGCCGCCTCGATGATCGCAGGCACACGGTTGATGTCGGTGTCATAGCTGACCGAAAAATCCGCCTCATAGCGATTGGCAGACCCGCTGTCGGAATAGTTCACCACCCGTGTGGTGATAAAATCCTCGTTTGGCACCACGATCCAGCGCCCGTCGTAGGTTTCCAGAATGGTCGCCCGCGCGGTCATCTTGATGATCGTGCCCGCCTCGCCCCCGTCCAGTTCGACATAGTCGCCGACCGTGGCTTGCCCTTCGAGCAGAAGGATCACACCCGAGATAAAGTTGGAGGCAATCTTTTGCAGACCAAAGCCAAGGCCAACACCAATCACACCGGTCAGAACCGCCAGCGACGTCAGCGATATGCCCATGATGTTCATCACCAACAGGAACGCGACGCCAAAGATTGCGATCTCTATGGTTTTGGCCGCCAGCTCGCGCATGGCGGGGCGCATTTCATCCTGACTTTTGATGAACTGGCTGGACTGATCGTTGGACCAGCGTCCGAACCAGAAAATCGCGCCTGCCACCAGCACAAAGCGAATGGCAAACAACACCGAGAACGACAGATTGCCCAACGGTACCACCGTGGCATCCAGATAAGCCATGACTTCATCCAGAATGCCCAGCGCATACAGACCGGCAATCGGCACAAGGATATACCGCCCCAGCACCTTCATCACTGGATCATTGATGATTTCCTTCACCAATATGCGCACCGCAATGAACAGGAACACACGTTTGCCAAAGGCAATCACAGCGCCAGATCCAAACATCGCACGGGTGGCGGTCTCTCCGATCCCGATGAACGCATAAGCCAGCAGCGGTAAAAGAAGTGGCAGGAACATCGCCACAAACCTGCGCGCTCGAGCGAGATAAGTCTCCGCGTCCGCAGCTGGCGTCAGCAATCTGTTGAGCAAAGGGCGCAGCTTCTTGGCCACAAACAGAGCCGCAACATAAGCCACCACCAACAGCGCAAATTGCGACCATGCGGCGGGCGACAGCAACCACCCCTGCGCGATGTCCCAAAGCTCGGCAACTTTTGCCAGCAAGTTCTCAACGATCACTGAACGCTCCATCCGGGCCTCTCGCAAAACTAACCTGACATTCCTCTTGCCCGCTTGGCGACATCAACTCAATGGGCAAGTCGGGGGAAAGCGAGAGGCGTGACCTCATCGCTGCACCAATCTGCAGGCTTCGCAAGCACCCGACGGAGAGCGCCGCGCGTTGCGCAAACTTTTGGACAGCGCGGAGTTGGCACCTACGCAATACCGACGTTTTGCAGACGCGTTGCCGAATTCGGATTCGCTGCGACTTCGCGATTGGTTAACGGCGCTCTGAAAGCGCCGTCAGCCTATTGCCTGTCGCACATTGCCTTAATGCTGGCTGCAATCTCAGGTTTGGCCGCAAGCGTGTGCTCTGAAATAGAATGAGCCTCGGCAAGCAACTGATCGCGATCCACAATTCGGTCTACCAGACCAAAAGAGAGCGCATCGGCGGCGGTGACTTTCTGACCACTCATCAGGATCAACTTGGTGCGCGCCGGCCCTATCAGAGACGCCATACGTTTCGGATCAGACGGCTGCGGTAGAAATCCAAGCTTCATCACCGGATAGAAAAACTTTGCTTCCGGCACCGCTAAACGGATGTCACACGCCAGCGCCATTCCCATCGCACCGCCAGCAAGCGTTCCGTTGAGGGCCGCAATCGTCAGCCCTGGCAAGCTGGCAATCGCGCCTGACAGACGCTCCCAGACATCACTGGTGGCGAGGCCCGCACGGGCCTCATCCAGATCGGCGCCAGCGGAAAAAACCTTGCCTGTTCCAGTGATTACCAACACGCGGGCCGCTTGTGCGCTCTCGGCAATTTCTGCCAATTCAGTCAGCATCGCAAGGGTCAGAGAGTTCGCTTTATCGGGGCGGTTGATGGTCACCACCCACAGCCCCGATGGCTCCTTGATCAGATCGATCATATGAGGCCAACCTTGCGGCGGATGTCTTCATCCCGAAGGGCAATCTCATCACCCAGCCAACCATCGGCTTCGGCAGAGCACATCCAAAGCAGACACTTTGCGGGCCATTCCGGCGGCACGTGATCGGTCCACTCCAGCTTGCTAACAGGATTGATGCCGCTTGCCTTGATCTCTCGCTGCATTTGGGTGGCCACGGTGCCAGGGCTCAGGCCAATCGCACGGATGCCTTTTTCCCCTGCTTCCTTGTGCACACAACGGGTCAACATATTGACGGCCGCCTTGGAGGCACAATAGTGGCTCCAGGCTTCAACCGGTCCATGCGCCGCACCGGAGCTGATGGTTAGGATCGAGCCGCCACCAGCCTTTTCCATCACCGGCATAACAGCCCGCAAGCCGTGGTAAACGCCCTTGAGATTGATATCGATCACCTGCCCCCATTCGGCTGGATCTGATTGATCCAAATGCGAAATCGGCTCCACGACACCAGCGTTATTGATCAGGATATCCACGCCGCCAAACTTGGCCACAGCGGCTGCAACCGCAGCCTCAACTTGCGAGTAATCCGCGACGTCGCAGGTCACGGCCAGCGCTGCGTCACCAATCTCCGCTGCTATCGCCTCAATCGCGGCGCCACCGCGTGCCGTCAACACCACATTGGCCCCCGCAGCGGCAAACACCCGTGCCGCGCTTTCGCCGATACCGCGACTCGCGCCGGTGATCATTACTGTTTTTCCGGTTACATCAGACATATCGCTCTCCCGCATTCTATTGCGCCCAATTGCTACTGCGCCAGTCCGCAATGGTCCAGCCTTTCGCCTTGACGACCGCCCGCGTTCAGAAGACCTTTGGAAGGTCATATTTATCGAGGAACATTCATCATGAGTATTTTCCCACGCCAACGTATGCTCGCCACCACCGCCGGTCTGGCTCTTTTGTGCGGGCCAGCAATGGCGGACGTCACAGCTCAGGACGTCTGGGCCAATTGGCAAGCTTACATGGAAGAGGTCGGCTACGACCTGACCGCGACAGAGGAAGCCGGCAACGGCAACCTGGTGATTAAGAATATCGAACTGACCATGGATATGCCCGAGGACGGCGGCACAGCCTCTGTCACAATGGGGGAAATGGCATTTGCAGAAAACGGTGATGGCACCGTTTCGGTAACACTGGCGAGCGGATTACCCCTCAGCCTTGCCTTTAGTGATGGCACCGAGGATGTGGCGGCCACTCTTGAAATGTCTCATCAGGGACTGACAACCGTGGCCTCCGGCACACCCGAAGCAATTGTTTACACTTACAACGCCGAGAATATCGCATGGACGCTGCTGGACTTGAGCGTGGATGGTGCCCAGATTGATGACCTGGACGGCAAGATCTCTGTGGACGATATCGCAGGCACCTCCCAGGTTTCTTTAGGCGAAAGCTCCTTCAGCAAGGACGCGATGACCGCAGAACAGCTGAATATTATGGTCAAAGGCGTTGACCCCGAGTCCGGCGGCATCATTGATTTGACGATTGCGATGATTGGCCTAAAGGGAAAGTCCGAAGGCACCCTGCCGTTTGGTAGCCTCACGGGAAATCCCTCCACCATGTTTGTCGAAGGGCTTGACCTCATGTCCGGCTTCACCATGCAAAGCGCAGCGCTGGCCGCAGCTTTTGAAGACGAAGAAGGCCCCGGTCAGATCAACCTCACCACTGGCGCGGGCGCAATTGATCTCGAAATGAGCGATGCGTTGGTGTCCTATGGCGGCGAAATCAGTGACGTAGCGGCTACTGTCATGTCGCCGGATGTGCCACTGCCCATCGATGTTGCATTTGGCGAGTTGGGATATGGTTTCACCATGCCGCTCAAGGCTTCTGAAGAGGAACAGGACTTTGGCCTGAGCCTTAAGTTCAACGATATCAGCCTGTCCGACTTCCTGTGGAACATGTTTGACCCGGGTGCGGTTTTGCCACGTGATGCGGCTTCGTTGGTGGTTGGCCTGTCCGGCCGCGCCACAGTGTTTGAGGACCTTGTCACATTGGACGAAAACATGTCTGAGATCCCGGGTGAACTGAACGCAGTGACGATCGACACCCTGAAGCTAAGCGCAGCGGGCGCGGATATTTCAGGCACCGGGAGCTTCACCTTCGACAACTCGGATATGATTTCCTTTGACGGTTTCCCGCGTCCTGAAGGGGCGGTTGATCTGGAAATCAACGGGATCAATGGACTGATCGATAAGTTGATCACCATGGGCCTGTTGCCGGCGGAACAGGCCATGCCGGCGCGCATGATGTTGGGCATGTTCACGGTGCCGCAGGGCGAGGACCAACTGACGTCGCGCATAGAGGTGAACGAACAGGGCCACGTGCTCGCCAACGGCCAGCGGTTGAAATAGCGTCATAGGCCTGATCTGGCCAATCGGCCAAGCGGGAGGCTGTTTTTATGGCCTCCTTTTTTGGTGGCGGCTTGCGCTGTGGGGCCACGAGGTCTAACTCAGTTGAAACACGCAGCGAGGACACGATGGCAGACTCCCCACAAGCCCTGACCCAACAGCTTTTGGACGCCGCCCGCACCGCGGGCGCCGAGGCCAGCGACGCCATCGTTGTGGCTGGTACATCTCTTTCCATCGAGGTGCGTGCCGGTGCTCTTGAGCAGGCCGAACGCTCCGAAGGTCTGGATCTGGGGCTACGAGTTCTGGTCGGAAAACGTCAAGCCAATGTATCGATTTCCGATGCCCGCCCAGATGCCATCCGAGAGATGGCGGAACGCGCCGTTGCCATGGCGAAAGAGGCGCCGGAGGATCCCTATGTGGGCCTCGCGGACACAGATCAACTTACTAAAAACCGCGACTCCAATACGTTGGAACTTGCAGACCCCTCTGCAGAACCGAACCCTGCTGCACTACAGGACGACGCTCTCGCGAGCGAAGCCGCAGCGTTGGCTGTGAACGGCGTCACGCAGGTGCAATCCGCAACCGCAGGCTATTCCGCCAATGATGTCTGGTTGGCGGCCAGCAACGGATTTTCAGGCGGCTATCGCCGCACAAGCCGCGGCACCTATTGCACGGCCATCACCGGCACAGGCGACGGGATGGAACGGGACTACGATGGCGACAGCCGCGTGTTTCAAACCGACTTGCGCACAGCTGCCGACATAGGCCAATCCGCCGGTCAACGTGCTGTCGATCGCCTGAACGCCCGACAACCGCAAACCGGAACATTTCCGGTGCTGTTTGACGAGCGTATCTCCAGCTCTCTGCTTGGCCACCTGCTGGCCGCTGCCAACGGTGCCACTGTGGCGCGCGGTTCCGGATGGTTGCGCGAAAAACTCGGGGCTCAGGTCTTGCCTGCGACGATGTCGGTGATCGAAGAGCCCCATCGCCCGCGCGTGACCGGCTCTCGCATGTTTGACGCAGAAGGCCTGCCCACTCGACGCCGTGCCATCATCGAAAACGGCGTGTTGACGGGATGGACGTTGGATCTCGCCAATGCCCGCAAGCTTGGCATGGCATCCACAGGCAACGCTGCGCGAGGCGTTTCGGGCCCGCCTTCGCCGTCCAACTGGAACGTTTCGATGACGCAAGGCGACAAGACCCGCGCCGAATTGTTGCAGGATATGGGCACCGGCCTTCTGGTCACCTCGATGATCGGCTCCACCATTAACCCCAATACGGGCGATTACTCCCGTGGCGCCTCCGGTTTCTGGGTCGAAAATGGCGAGATCACATTTGCGGTGAACGAATGCACCATCGCAGGAAACCTGCAGGAGATGATGCGCTCCCTGATCCCAGCCAATGACGCTCGCCAGCACCTGTCGCGACCTGTCCCGTCTTTGTTGATCGAGGGGCTCACCCTTGCCGGCGCGTGATCTTCAACTCCTGCTAGATGCAGCACAAGAAGCCGGTCGTATCGCCATGCGCTACACCGGACCCAAAGCCGAAACCTGGCATAAACCGGACGGTGCCGGCCCTGTAACAGAGGCCGACCTCGCTGTGAACGATATGCTGGAAACCACCCTGCGCAGCGAACGCCCTGACTACGGCTGGCTCAGCGAAGAAAGCAGCGACGGACCAGAACGCCAAGACGCCGAGCGTGTTTTTATCATCGATCCGATCGACGGAACCCGCAGCTTTATCGATGGCTCCAGCACATGGGCGCACTCGCTTGCGATTGCCGAACGTGGTCAGGTCACTGCCGCCGTTGTTTTCCTGCCGATGCGCGACAAAATCTATGCCGCCGCCCTTGGCAATGGCGCAACTCTGAACAACGAACCGATCACGGCAACGGATCAGGAGCAAATGGTCGACGCCAGCGTATTGGCCGCGCGACCCGTTATGCATTCCGACCTTTGGCGCGACAAGGCACCGGACTTTGCCCTCGGTTATCGCCCTTCGTTGGCCTATAGGTTGGCGCTTGTCGCACAGGGGCGCTTTGACGCCATGCTGACGTTGCGCCCGACATGGGAGTGGGACATCGCCGCCGGTGATCTTATTCTACGCGAGGCTGGAGCTGCGGTGTCTGACCGGATGGCACAACCGCTTGTGTTCAACAAACCCGACCCGCGGCTAAACGGTGTGGTCGCAGGAGGGGTTCCTTTGCATCGCCAGATTTGCGATGCGCTCGCGCCTGTTAACCCTCTTTGACTTTGATGACGGATTGCGGGGCGTTGATCAGGTCTACCCTTGAGGCCCGATGCTATCGCGATTAGTTTGCGCAAGAACACAGCATCTCAAAGGAGATCCACGATGGCGCAACGCTTGCACCTTGTTTTTGGCGGCGAACTTATTGACCCGACCAAAACGGCATTCAAAGATGTGGACGACATCCACGTAGTTGGCATTTTTCCTGACTACCAGTCGGCCTATGATGCGTGGAAGGCCGAAGCCCAGCGCACCGTGGACAACGCCCATATGCGTTACTTCATCGCGCATCTACATCGCCTTCGCAACGAGGCTGCCGAAGCCTCTTCCACCGAAGAACTCGGTTAAAGTCGACGATGCCGCGCTCGCTCGGGCTGACAGCATATTTGGCATTTGCCCGCCGTCAGCCACGCAGGTTCAAACCGAGCATCACCAACCGACCCAAAGGGGAGTTGATCTGGCTGCACTGCTCAGACCCCGCTCGCGTCCGCAGCCTTGCCCAACTGGGTCTGCGTTTGGCCCATGTACGGGGTGACACACCGAAAGTTCTAATCACCACTGCTGGCGACGCCGCGCCGACCCAGAGCCTGCCGGAAGGTGCGATCTGGCAAGAATGCCCCGGTGAAAATCCCGACGACATCAAGGATTTTCTCGAGCACTGGCAGCCTGATTTGTTAATCTGGCTTGGGAAATGGCTTCGCACCGCGCTTATTGTGGCGAGCGCTGAGCGTATGCCTGCGATGCTGTTGGAACCGGGATCTCCGATGCTCGAAAACAAACGATGGCGTGTCGGCCCCGAACCCATTCGGGCCACGCTCGCGCGTTTTTCTATCATTCTCGCAGACACGCCCGCCAACCAATCACGCTTCCGCTCCATTTTGCCTGAGACGGTCGAGGTTCGGGCCAGCGGACCGCTGACTGAAGAAGCCCCGGCACTGGGGTGTGTCGACAGTGATCTCGAAGACCTGCGTGAAACTTTGGCCGGGCGGCCTGTTTGGTTGGCGGCTCGGGTGCAACCCGAGGAAATGCCCGCCGTCTTGACCGCCTACAGAGCCGCGCTGCGGCTTTCTCATCGCCTTCTATTGGCGGTGGTGCCCGACTCACCTACGCAGGTCGCAGTGATTGACCGCCAGATTGTCGAACAGAATTGGCGCGTGGCCTATTGGGATGACGGTGCGTTCCCGCAGCGGGATACTCAGGTGGTGCTTGCGGAATCGTCGCAAGAACTGGGGCTTTGGTATCGCATTGCGCCGGTCAGTTTTGTAGGATCATCTCTGGTGTCTGGCCACGGTGGTCGCGACCCACTGGAACCTGCGGCACTTGGCTCTGCCGTGCTTTATGGTCCTTCGGTGCGCAATCATCTGGACAGCTACACGCGCCTGGCCAATGCCGGTGCCGCGCGAATTGTGCGAGACGCCGACAGCCTCGCTACGGCGCTCATTCAACTGGCCGCACCCGATCAGCTGGCCGCTATGGCGCATGCAGGGTGGCAGGTGATTTCCCAAACTGCCGAGGTCACTGATACAATTGTCGCCCACGCTCAGAGGTTGCTCGACGAACAGGAGGCCGCACATTGAAACCCCCTCTGTTCTGGACCAATCCGCCAAGCTCACCTGGTTGGCAATCTACCCTTCTGGCGCCTCTTGGAAGGCTTTATGCTGCCACAACCAGCCGCCGCATCTCCCAAACCTCAAATGCCTATCGGGCACCAGTTCCGGTGATCTGTATCGGCAACATCAATGCTGGCGGCACCGGCAAAACTCCGACGACAATCGCGCTAGTGCATCACCTGCAATCGAAAGGCCTTTCGCCGCACGTTGTTTCGCGCGGGTACGGTGGAAGTCTGGACGGGCCTGTCGAAGTTCACGAACGCACACACAGCGCGGAGCAGACCGGCGACGAACCATTGTTGCTTGCGGCTTTTGCGCCCACTTGGGTCGCCAAGGACCGGGCTGCAGGCGTCAAGGCCGCGGCTGAGGGCGGGGCCAAAGTGATCTTGCTAGACGATGGATTTCAAAACCCATCCGTTGTCAAAGATGCTTCGATCGTGGTGGTGGATGCCCAGCGCGGCTTTGGCAACGGACGCTGCATTCCTGCGGGCCCATTGCGCGAACCTGTTGCGCCCGGCCTTGCGCGCGCAGATGTTCTATTGTCGATCGGAGGCGCAAATGCACAAAAAGCGTTCTCCGACACATGGGGCCATGCGATCTCGCGGCCCCATGTGCGCGGCGCCCTAAATCCGCTGCCGACGGGGATGGACTGGACCCAAACACCGTTTCTTGCATTTGCGGGGATTGGCCATCCTGAGAAGTTCTTTGCCACCTTGCGCGGGCTTGGTGCAACGCTTTTGCACTGCGAGGCACTGGCCGATCACCAACCATTTTCGCCCCAGCTTTTGACGCGCCTCTCGATGGACGCCAAGCGTTTGGGCGCGCAGCTTGTGACGACGGAAAAAGACGCCGTGCGCCTGCCACAAGACATGCGCCAAGACGTGCTGACGTTACCGGTCAGGCTGGAATTGGAAAACTGGTCGGAAATAGACGCGCTTCTGGATCGCGTTGTTCCCGGGCAGGGCTGACCCAGCCCGGGACTTTTGACTTACTCAGCCAGTTTCTCTTCGATGAGTTCCTTCAAAGCCGCATAGCTCATATTGGAATATTTTTCACCATCGATGATCAGGGTCGGTGTAGCGCTCACATCGTCGGCTGCTGCATTTTCCTGATACCAACCGACAAGCGCCTTGGCTTTGTCCTCGTCTTGCAGACACGCTTGCAAGGTATCGTCATCCAGACCCGCCAGACGACCGGTTTTGCGCAAAGCACCGGCGATGGCAGTAGGATCACCAGCGCGCGACCATTCCGCCTGAGTGCTCATCAGAATGTCTGCGATGCCAAAGAACTTTTCCTGACCGCCGCAACGGGCAACCATGCTGGCCCACAAGCCAAAACGGTCAAAGTACACATCACGGAAGATGAATTTTACTTTGCCTGTATCCACAAATTCCGCTTTCAGCGGCTTCAGAACCTGACTGTGAAAAGACGCACAATGTGGGCATGTAAAGGACGCATATTCGACAATCGTGACCTTGGCGTCATCGGCGCCCATCACCATTTCAACCACGCCAGAGGTGTCAACATCAGCACCGTCCGAAGACACCGGTTCAATCTGGGTGACCCCAGCAATCGGCCCCTGTTGGGTATTTAGCCAATAAGCGCCGCCTGCCACCGCAAGCACCACAACCGCGACAAGCGGGAGGATACGTTTCATCTAGAAACCTTTCTTCGTATGTTTGTTTTTATCGAGTACGTTTTCTGCGAGCCGCGCAAGCGCCTGTCGCAAATCCGGATCACCAACAGGGGCAGCGACATGTGCAGCTTCCTTGACCACCTCCGGGTCTTTGGGAGCGTCCGTCGTTTTCTTTGCAGGCGCAAACTGGGCCTGTCCTTCGGCGAATCCCGTGGCCGCCGTCTGGGTAATACGCAGGTGGGCAATCGCGTTATAGCCGTAGGCTGCATTCACGCGGTTGCGCAGTTTTTCTTTTTGCATCTCCAACATCGGCGCCTGCGCGCCTGTGGTCAGAACGGTCAATGTCGCGCCAAACCCCTGGCGCCCGTATTTGACATCTACCGGGCGACAGATACCCGCCATGTCTTCTCCAACAATTTCCGTCCAATGCGTCAGCACCCGCGTCACGGCAAAACCACGACTTTCCCCCGCGCTGCGGATGCGGTCCCGCAGCAACGTTGACGTGCGTTTGAAGCCTTTGGTTGTGGCGCGTCGCATGGTCGGCCTTGCATCCTTGGATCGCTGGCTATTTTAGTAGCCCCGCGCACATGCGCCAGCGAAACCGTTCCTAAAGGGAGATAAAACTTGCGTGACCAGCAAGACAGCGCCGATTTGCTTGAGTGGTATGACCGCCATGCCCGTGCAATGCCTTGGCGCGTTGGCCCCGCCGCTCGGGCGGCAGGCACCTCACCCGATCCATATCAGGTTTGGCTGTCTGAGATCATGCTGCAGCAAACCACGGTGGCGGCGGTAAAAGATTATTTTGAACGTTTCACCGCTCGCTGGCCCACGGTTCAGGATCTGGCGAATGCGGCAGATGAGGACGTTATGGCGGAATGGGCAGGCCTTGGGTATTACGCCCGCGCCCGAAACCTTTTGAAATGCGCCCGTGTGGTCGCCAATGAGATGCAAGGCCATTTCCCAGCTGACTATGACGACTTGCTCACCCTGCCCGGCGTTGGGCCCTACACGGCAGGCGCAGTATCAGCGATTGCTTTTGACCGGCCTTCCACAGTGGTGGACGGTAATGTTGAACGTGTGATGGCGCGAATGTTTGATGTCCACACGCCCCTACCCGCCGCCAAACCCGAGCTAACCAAACATGCGGCCGCGCTGACCCCGATAAAGCGCCCGGGCGATTATGCACAGGCTGTCATGGATCTGGGCGCTACGATTTGCACGCCGCGCAATCCCGCATGCGGTATTTGCCCGTGGCGCGCACCGTGCAAGGCGCGTGAACTCGGAACCGCCAGCGATCTGCCTAAGAAAACACCGAAGAAACCCAAACCCATTCGGTTCGGCGTGGTCTACATCGCCAAACGCGTCGACGGGGCCTACTTGCTGGAGAGGCGTCCCGATAGTGGTCTCTTGGGAGGCATGTTGGGCTGGCCCGGATCAGAATGGCTTGAAGAGGCCGCACCGGCACACAAAGCCCCTATTCGCGCTGAGTGGAAAACCCTCAACGGTGAAGCCCGCCATACATTCACCCATTTTCACCTACGTTTAACGGTCAAAACTGCACTGGTGCCAATGGACCGCCAACCTCATGGCAGCTTTTTTGTGGAAAGCGAAACATTTACGCCCAATGATCTGCCCACAGCGATGCGCAAGGCCTTTGCCCTAGTACCGGACCGCTAGAGCCGTTGCAGCACGCCGACTATCGGCTCATACTTCGAGCAAAACCTGATGGAGTCGCCCATGATCCCCGCACAGCACGTCGCCAAAGTGACCAGCGCACTGCCGTTCTGGATATCACTTTTGTTGATCCCGTTGATCTGGGTCTCTGCCAATTTGGGCGGATGGTGGGTTCTGCTGGTGCCGGTCATCACATGGTATCTTTTTGCCGGTCTTGATGCGATTGCAGGCCTGAACCTAGAAAATGCGGATCTTGAGACCACCGACGAACAACTTCATTTCTACAGTCTGGTCACCAAAATCTGGCCATTTGCGCAGTTTTTCACGCTGTTTGGTCTGATTTGGCTAGTCACCCACACCGACCACCTGTCCGTGGGGGCGACCATTGGCCTGATGTTCGGAATGGGCGTGATCTCTGGCACAATCGGCATCAATTATAGCCACGAGTTGATGCACCAAAAGAACAATACGGAACGCTGGATGGGCGATGTCCTGTTGGCGATGGTACTGTATTCACATTTCCGGTCTGAACACCTGCTGGTGCATCACCGCTATGTTGGAACGCCGCGTGATCCGGTGACCGCCCGCTACAACGAAGGCTTTCACCGTTTTTTTCCACGCGTTCTGATCGCCTGCTTCAAAAGCGCCTTTCGCGCGGAAAAGGACATGCTTGCACGCAAGGATTTGCCCTGGACTGATCTATCCAATCCCTTCTTTCGCTATTGGGCCCTACAGGGCGCAATGCTGCTGCTGGCGTTGATCATTGGTGGATGGGTGGGTGTTCTGCTGTTTATCTGGCAGGCCTATATAGCGGTTTGGCAGCTGGAGCTTGTGAACTACGTTGAACACTACGGCCTGACACGCAAACACTTGGGCGATGGCAAATACGAGCACGTCAAACCACACCACAGCTGGAACGCTGCCCATAAAGTATCCAACTGGTTGCTGATCAATTTGCAACGTCACTCAGACCATCACTACAAACCTGACCGGCGCTTTCCGTTGTTGCAAAACTACACGGACGCAGAGGCGCCTCAGTTGCCCTTTGGCTATCCGGTCATGACCATCGCCGCGATGATTCCACCACTTTGGAAAGTTGTGATGAACCCGCGCGTACGTAAATGGCGTGGCATGTATTATCCGGAAATCACCGATTGGCATGCCTACAACAAGGCCAAAAACCCAATGCCCCGCTAGTCTGCGGGGGTTTAAATCTGGTGGTCCAACGGCCGCTCAAAAGCCCACACTGTGAGCTTTTCGGCAACGCCTCGAATGTCCTGATCAGTGAACTTTTGCAAGCCGTCCAGGCATTCGTCGCCACCCTCCGCCAACACTTCGGCCCGCATTCCATCGCTGATCACCAGCCGCGCATTCAGGCCCCGCGTCATGCTTTCCAGCCGCGACGCAACGTTGACCGTGTTGCCGACAACCGCAAATTCAAGCCGGTTCGCCCCGATGTCGGCAAGGACCGCCGGACCATAGTGCGCACCGAACCCGACCCGCAATGGCGGTTGCCCTTTGGCGATCCGTTTGGTGTTCCAATCGTCCACATCCGCCATCATCTGGCGCACGCATTGCATGGCATTTTGGGCGTCATGATCTGATGGGCTGGGCGTGCCAAACGTCGCCATCAGCCCGTCACCAAGGTACTTGTCCAACGTGCCTTCGTGGGAAAACACCGCCCGCTCCATTAGGCCATGAAAATCCCGAAGGGTGTCGATAACCTCCTCCGGTTTGCGGGTTGCGGCGAACTCCGTGAAGCTGACGATATCCACAAATAGCACCGCGATGTCATGGCTTCGGATCTGTTTGAGCGGCTCATCATTCTGGCTCAACTCTTCGACAACATTGGGTGAGAAATACCGCGAAAGGTTGGTCCGCTCCCGCTCAAGCGACGCATTTGACCGCATCAGCGCATTGAACCGACGCACACCAAGGCCAAGGACAAAAGCGACCAGAACAAAGATCACAATTTCCTGAACGCGTTGCTGCACGTTGAAGAGGTTGGGGTCCACTTGCTCTGCCAGCCCCGGAAAGTCGGCAAGTGCTCCGTCGATTGCTTCGCTGATGCCCGGAATTGGCTCAGCAAACCAAATCGAGAGACCCAAAGCAGCCGCCCACATCATGCCTGTCCACGTGCCTATCGCGATCACGGTCCGCCAAGAATACGCCAACGTGCCAGCGGCCAGAATAAGGAAAAAGTACTGAAAGTTGCCGAACTGGAACTGCATCGCCTGCGGCCAGTCGGCGTGAGCAATCGGATTGGGACCGATCATGCCCACAACCATTATGAAAAGGTCCACAAAGATCAAAAGTAACTCTAACCGGGATTTGCCAACCCGACCAACTCTACGGATTAACCATCCGTTGAGACACAACAGCAGCAGAATGAATTCGTAGTAAAAAACGTCAGGCCACGGCGCGGTAAACAGCAAAAAGACACCGACCACAGCCATCGCCACCCAACGCGCGATAACGGCAAGTTCCAAGCCTTCGCGCTTGTGTTTTTCAAGCACAGCCTCGGTATAGCTGTCGTCTCGAAATCCGTCGTCGTCAAAGTGATCAAGCACTACGGTTCTATCGCCGTGTGTGTCCGTCGCGGTGTTCTGGGCCATTTTGCCTGGTCCTCCCTGCTCCGTTGCACAAAATAGGTGCGCTTTGAGTCTATCACACCCCCCAAACGAGAAAAAACCCCGCCGTCAGAACGGCGGGGCAAGTCATGGTGCCTGCCTGACCATTCTGGACGGCGGCACCGGCGGTATCACTTGAGTGATCTGCTAAATTCAGTTTGGCCGTGCGGCCATTTCAGACCGGATCTGCTGACGCAGAAGATCGATCGGGACCTTTTTGCCGTCCTTTTTGAACGACCAATAGGTCCAGCCGTTACAGCTCGGCGCCCCTTCGAGGTGCGCACCGACTTGGTGGATCGACCCTTTTATGTCGTCCCCTATCAGTGTGCCGTCAGCACGGACTTTCGCCTTGTGACGACCATTAAGCGAGTAGAGTTCTTCACCCGGGCGCAACATGCCACGCTCGACCAACTGGCCAAACGGAACACGTGGTTCGGCGCGCTTCGACGCCGTGACCTGCAACGCTTCTCGGTCAAATTTGCGCACATTTTTGATGCGCTTCTCGGCCACCTTGCGATAGGCCTCTTCGCGTTCGATGCCGATAAATTCACGACCCAGCATTTTGGCGACGGCCCCGGTGGTGCCTGTACCAAAGAACGGATCGAGAATGACGTCACCGGGGTTGGTTGAACCAACCAGAACACGATGCAACAGGCTTTCCGGCTTCTGCGTCGGATGTGCCTTGTCGCCGTTTTCGTCTTTCAGACGCTCATGGCCGGTACAGATTGGCAGCACCCAGTCGGACCGCATCTGCACGCCTTCGTTCAACGCTTTCAGCGCTTCGTAATTGAATGTGTATTTCGCACCTTCGGATTTGGACGCCCAAATCATGGTTTCATGTGCGTTGGTAAACCGTTTTCCGCGGAAATTCGGCATCGGGTTGGATTTGCGCCAAACCACATCATTCAAAATCCAGTAGCCCTGATTTTGCAATTCCGCACCCATGCGGAACACGTTGTGGTAGCTGCCAATCACCCAGATTGCGCCATTCGGTTTCAGGATACGTCGCGCGGCCTTCAGCCATGCACGGGTAAACTTGTCATACGCCGCAAAGCTCGAGAACTGATCCCACTCGTCATCCACCGCATCAACCTTGGAGTTGTCGGGACGATGAAGATCGCCCTTCAGCTGAAGGTTATAGGGGGGATCTGCAAAAATCAGATCGATTGAATTCTCTGGCAGACTGTTCATCACTTCGATGCAGTCACCAGACAAAATGCTATTGATCGGGAGCGCAGGCGCGCTCTTCGCTTTGGTCATCGTTTTCATTTTCTGCCTCATACACGGCGCAGTTTTTTCGCGCTCGTTGATTGCCTCTAGGATGAGTCAATCCTGATTCGGCGTCAAATTCTTTTTTGAATCAACGACTTAGTTTTTACTCTTGATACAAGATATTGTGTACCGGCTTGAACGAACGTCTATGATGTGGGGTTACACCAAGATTTTGCAGTGCCGCTTTGTGGCTTTTTGATGGATATCCGGCGTTTGTGTCCCATCCATAGCCAGGAAACTGTTGCGCCAAATCCATCATGATGTCGTCGCGTGCGATTTTTGCCACGATAGATGCCGCCGCAATCGACACTGATTTGCCATCCCCTTTGACCACTGCCTCTGACGTCAACGTCAAGTTGCTTGGGATCAAATTTCCATCAATCAACAAGTAGTCCGGTGCAGGATCAAGTGCCGCCACAGCCCGTTCCATCGCCAAATGACTGGCGCGTAGAATGTTGATCTCGTCGATTTCCGCGACCGATGCATGCGCGACTGACACTTGCGCGGTTGCCCAGATCTCTTTTGCAATCGCTTCACGTTTCTTGGCGGACAGTTTTTTGGAGTCATTCAATCCGGCGGGTATCCGCATGGGGTCAAGGATGACAGCTGCCGCCGTGACGGGGCCAGCCAAGGGGCCGCGACCCACTTCGTCCACTCCGGCGACACGTGTGGCGCCTTTTGAAAGCGCACGGTCTTCGAGAGAAAAATCGGGATAATCCATACCGCCTGAGAAGCATTTCACGTCGGCCAAATCAACAAAAAACCGGGGCACATTTCTGTGCCCCGGCCTCGGTTACCGGTCTGTGCCGGCTTTCTGCCCGATGGTTCAGTGCCAGCTGACGTCAAAGCCCTTGCGATTCAGGCATTGGGTTTTGTACCCCGTCACCTTGCGTCCATATTGGTTGATCGCCTTGAAATGACATTCTTGAGGCAACCGGTGCGTGCGAGCGCGGGCCTGTGTCAAACACCCTGTCCCATAAGCTTGCACCTTACGTCCTCCGCGGAGAGTAAAGGTCTTGGAGCACCGGCGAGGCAAAATGCTCCGCCCCGGACGCCGGTCCGGCAAGATGTCACGGGGCTGTGGATCCCGTGGCCGCGTAACTACAATCGGCTCAGGGTCATTGTTGTTGGCGACAGCGCTGCCGATGATGACCAAAGCTGTGGTGCCAAACAAAATCTTGGCAAGATCATCATTGCTCAGCGCACGAGCGGGTAGTGCGGAAATGCCTGTCACCGTCATAGCGAGGCCGAGAATGGTGGCGATAAACTGTTTGGAGGTCATGGTGTGTCTTTCCTGTTGGAGGCTGCTCGAAAAGTGACGCATGGGCGTCGGTGATGCCCCAACATGGCCTCGCCTAGAAAAACCGCTCAATATCAGCCATTTGTTATGCGATATCCCCGACATTCCGAGCGCTGGTTATTGAATATCAAGCGGTTTGAGCGCAGTGTTTGGCCATGTTCAAACAGCTTTCATATTCCCTTCGCCTGCTCGCAATCCCGGTCGCGCTTGTTTTGGCTTCTCCTGCTGCGGCTGCTGATTGCTACGCCGACTACAAGGCCAAAAAGGACAACCCGTTGCGGCTGCACTATGGTGTGGTCGCTCTGCGATCTGGCTGCGACAAACCCTCGGCGCGTGCCGAGGTCGCAAACCGCATCGCCAAAGACGGGTGGACTTTGCTAAACGTTCTCTCGGTATTTGACGAAACCGAACTCTCTGGAAAGGAAGCCAGTGCAGGGCAATTCTACCTCTTCTACTGACTTGCGCCGCAGCGGTGGCCGCATCGTCAGCCTTGGCATCGGAGCAATCATTGCCCTTCTTCTTGTAGGCACGATTGTTTTGGTCTTCACGCTGCCGGACGCCAACGCATTTAATCTGCGGGTTGAACAGCTGTTTTTGGAAAACGACACGCTGACCGGTCAGGCGGAAATCAAGCTTCTGGAAATTCTCGCACAGTCCGGCACAGCCTTTGCCGATACGCTTGCAAGTTACCGACTGGTGCTCCTTGTGCTTTTGGTCTTTGCAACTGCGATGATGATTGCAGCACTGGTTTTTCTTGTGGCGTTGGTGATGATGAATCGCCGCATGGCACAAATTGAGCGCGCGGGCATTCAGGTGAACTCCCTCATCGTCAGCCGCGACGAGAAAACCGTCTACCTCAACAACATGGGCTTCAAGCTGACGGACGCGGCGATGGAAACGCTGTCGGTATTGGCCGAGGCGCGGCTGGATGATGATGTGATTTCCGGCATAGAGATCGAGGCCGTGATCTCTGGAAAATCGGCAGCCGATTGTGATGAAGCCGCAGGAGCCACCCGGATCAAAAGACTACGTGACAGTCTCGGAAATCAGATGGTGAGCGAGCTTTTGGTCAAAAACATCGCGCGCAAAGGCTATATGTTGGCCATCGACAAAGACGTGATCCGCGTCCTGTAATCTGAAGGCTTGTCGCGGTGTCTCGGATATATGACACGTCAGCAGTCTTGGATTTCGAGGCATCAGCCCTCACATTACCCACAACATGATAGGGAGGGCAGCCCCATGGAAGGGTCCCGGTTTAACAGTGCGTCGGGCTATGGCATCGACATCGAAACAGTGGAGGGTCGTGTTCGAATCCTACGAGATGGCGTGGTGTTGGCCGACAGCATACGCGCCAAAGTGATGTATGAGACCCGCTTGTCACCTCAAATCTACCTGCCTCTGGAAGACATCAAAGTCGCGCTGTCAGACCAAACCGATCTGAAAACCTTTTGCCCTTTCAAAGGCACGGCACGGTACCGTGACATGGTTCTGGACGGCGAAATCATTCCCAACGGTGCGTGGTCCTATGACGACGCACTGCCGGAAAGTCGCGGCATCAACGGCTTTATCGGCTTTCTGCCTTCGAGCTATACCGACGTTGACCTTGGTAAAGTGCAACTCGACGCTGGCGTCGCGGGCAACATCTCCGGCCCGCTGGTGGACTGGTTGATGCGCGGCGCGGCCTTTGAGCCTACGCCCGAGGATTTCATCCGCGCATTGGGCGAAAAGATGATCGAGAGCGGAATTGCGCTCTACCGGATGTCCACCATGATCTGGTCTCTCCACCCGATGATTGCCGGCAAAAACTATATCTGGACTCGCGACTCGGACGAGATCCGGACGTTCGCGCCGTCCTATGAACTTTTTGAGCATCGCAGCTTCATTAACTCTCCGCTTCACCATGTATCCAATGGGCTTGGCGGCGTGCGTCAAATGCTGGACGTGCCAGACGACAAGATGCAATTCCCGATCATGAAAGACCTCAAGGATGAGGGCGCGACAGATTACGTTGCCATGCCGCTGTTTTTTTCCAACGGACAGGTGAATGTTCTTACCTTGACCAGTGACCATCCCAACGGTTTCACGACTGCCAACCTTGGCCTGATCTTCGAAGTTTCCAGCGTCATCAGCCGCTTCTTTGAGGTTTTCACCCAAAAAGAGAACGCGCAATCCCTTTTAGAAACGTACGTCGGGCGCCGCTCCGGCGCGCGTGTTCTTGGTGGCGAAATTCGGCGTGGTGACGGCGATGAAATCGATGCCGCCATCATGTTCTGCGATTTGCGCGGCTCTACCAGTCTCGAAGAGACTCTGGGCCGCGATGCCTACATCGAACTTCTGAATGGGTTCTTTGACACAGTGTCTGCAGTTGTCCACGACACAGGTGGGGAGGTTTTAAAGTTCATTGGTGACGCTGTTTTGGCCGTGTTCCCTGACCATGAAAAAGGCACCGAAGGCTGCATCAACGCCATTGAAGCCTGCAAACGCATTGTCGCCGAGCTGGATGCGGCGTCTCAAGAACGATCGCAGCGCGTAGAATGTTCCATCGGTGTCAGCCATGGCAGCGTGACCTATGGAAATGTTGGCTCTCAGGAGCGGTTGGATTTCACCGTCATCGGTCAACCCGCAAATGTCGCAGCCCGCCTAGGTGACTATGGCAAAAAAGTCGGCCACCGCATCGTCGTGTCTCAGGATTTGGCTGACCAATGCGATGACTGCATCCCGCTTGGCCCTGTTTCTTTGCACAACGTTTCCGAACCTGTTGAAAGCTTTGCAGTCAGCGCAGGCGTGCCGAAACCTGCGGAACTGGTGTAATCTGGAGCCTAACCGCTTGAACACTCTGAGATGTTCACGCTAGCATCACAAACAGATCAGCGGGAAAACAACAATGACACAAAACAACCGTTCTTTGACCCTTCGCGATGTCTCAGAGGCTTCCGGCGTTTCCGAAATGACCGTCAGCCGCGTGCTGCGCAATCGGGGCGACGTTTCTGCCACTACACGCGAAAAGGTTCTGACGGCCGCCAAGGACCTTGGGTATGTGCCAAACAAAATTGCAGGCGCGCTTGCCAGCCAACGGGTCAATCTTGTGGCGGTTATCATCCCCTCGCTGTCGAACATGGTTTTCCCCGAAGTTCTCGCTGGCGTTAGTCAGGTTCTGGAGGACACCGAGCTGCAGCCTGTTGTGGGCGTAACTGACTACCTTCCGGAAAAAGAGGAAAAAGTTCTCTATGAGATGCTGTCGTGGCGTCCGTCCGGCGTGATAATTGCCGGCCTGGAACATACCGAAGCTGCGCGCGCCATGATGAACGCCAGCGGCATTCCCGTGGTCGAAATCATGGATGCTGACGGAGAGGCCGTAGATGCGATGGTCGGCATTTCGCATCGCCGCGCTGGCCGCGTGATGGCCGCCTCGATCTTGGAGGCCGGGTACAAAAAGATTGCCTTCCTCGGCACCAAAATGCCGCTGGATCACCGCGCCCGCAAACGCTTTGAAGGGTTCACCGAAACTCTCGCAAAGTCCGGTATCGAAGTGGCAGAACGCGAATTCTATTCAGGCGGGTCAGCCCTCGCCAAAGGGCGGGAGATGACTGAAGCGGTGCTAAAACGGTCCCCCGACATCGATTTCATCTACTATTCTAACGACATGATTGGCGCCGGTGGGCTGCTCTATCTGATGGAAAAAGGCATCGACGTGCCGGGGCAAATAGGCCTTGCAGGTTTCAATGGCGTTGAACTGTTGCAAGGGTTGCCCCGTCAATTGGCCACCATGGACGCCTGCCGTCGAGAAATTGGTGTGAAGGCTGCAGAAATCATTGCGTCCCGCGTCAATGGAGACGACACCGACAAGTCGGTGACCCTGACACCAAAAATCAGCTTTGGTGATACACTGCTTAGAAAGTGATTACTTTTTGTGTTTGGCGATGCGGGCATCTGCAGCCCGCAGCGCCTTGCGGAACACCGGCGCACCACGGCGTGCTAAAACAGCGGTGCAATAGCGGCGGATGAGCTTGGGCCTGTCCGCCTTTTCCAATGCTGACAGCATTTCCTTTTGAAACCGACTGATCTCACGTCGACGACGCAACAGTGTGTAAAACTCAGACTGCGTCATGGTTCCCGCGACACAGCCTTCGATCACAGGCTTCAAAACTCCCATCAAAAGCCACAACGATGCAATGCGGTGCCCCATGAAACGACAGCGATACTTGGTCACGTTGTCGCCGCGATACAGCGCAGCATGCATCGCATCCAACGGCGCCCGTGGGTCGTAAAACACATGCACGGCCTCGGCCGAGGCGACCATGTCCGGCCCATAGGCATAGCGGCTGTGGAAATCACGCTTCCACACCTTGCGATATCGCGTTTCCCAGCTTGCGATCTCGCGATCCAGCGTGGCCTGTGGCGAAATACAGATCACCGTCGCACCCGGTGCGGCGCTTGAAAACACCGATGCGGCATAAGCCCCCATCGAAGCGCCGTAAAAAATCACTTTTTCAAAGCCTTCAAAGAACCCATCGTCGCGCAGCCGATCAAAGAAATCATGCACTGAATCGTCGCGATACCATGTCCAGTCGTGCGCCATCAGGCCCAGCATCGACCAACCGCGTGACGTGACAAAATCATAGCCCCAGGGCATCCGATCATCGCCCCGCTCATAAACGTGATCCAGATTTTCAAACGTCACGATTAGCGTTTTTCCACGCTCAACAAACAGCGCAGTATGCTCATCGCCAAGAGCCTCATAGAACCCTTCGGCCGCTCCGACTTTCTCAAGGTTGCGGCGCCATTCAAGTTGTGTTGGCTCTTTGGTCACTACGCAGCCCGCGCGAGCCGTAGGCGCACGTCCTCATACATATCGAAATCCTCGCCAAAGGCGGTTTCAATGTTGCGTCGATCGGCTGGCGTCATCGCCTCGATCATCTCGGCACTTGCCGATTTGTGACCAAGCGAGCGGCGCGTGTCCTGAACAACCGGTCGATCCGCGTCAAACAACGTTTTTACCACGAGATTGAGCGCCCCATTTAGATCCGCCATATCGCCTACAAAATCGTAATTGATGAAGTCGTAGGACACTTCTTTCCGCTGGCTCCGCCAATGGCGGTCAATGTCGCGTGCGGCCTCGTCTTGGGCCATGATATCTAGAAATTCAGACAGCGTGATATCATCATCAATTGGCCGATTGAGATGGCGCATCAGTTTAGCCTTCTGCTTCTCGCCTTTGACGATTTTGTCTGAGAATGACGACACCGTCCGGGCCACCGGTTCCCGCACCACAGTGAACTTAAAGACCTGCCGATCCGCCAATGCCTCCATCACCCGCGCCATCGTCAACCCGCGCGGGCCCGTCAACAAAAGTGACTGAGGCGGGGTGTGCACGCTTGTCATATCGATGGTTTCATCGCCATCGCCACGCACCTTGATCAGATTGTCCATCAACGTGGCCAATACTGTCGTGCAAGCGGCCTTGTGGTTTTTCATATAAAGGAACGGCTTGCCAAAAACCGGCACATTCACCAGTTGCAAAAAATGCTTGGTGTGCAAGTAGTTGTCCAGAATGCGAGGGTGGTGATCCATCGCTTACCCCTCTTGAAACAGACTTGGCGCTGCCTGGATCAATTTCGCACGGCAGTCCTTGATAAACTGCTTATCCACAAGAAAATCGCGCGAAATCTTTTCCACCGAGGCCTCACCCTTGAGCGATTCAATGGCGATCTTGGCACGAAATTCCGGATCATTGACCGGCGCCTGCTGCATGATTTTCTTGGCGGGGATCGGTGCAGCATCCGGATCAATACCGTGCTTCTTCATCACCTCGTCCATGAACGAGCCACGACGCGGACGGTTGTTTTCTGCTTCTTGCAATCGTGGCTTCATACGGCGCGCCCAGAAATGTACTGCCTTGGTGTCCTCGTTCAGCCAGTCTTTTTCGATGTCAAACTTGCTCTGGAACATCTTGTTCCGGTCTTTGAATGAAACAGGATAGAAAGCCTCAACCGGTTCGGCGTATTTGATCTCTCCGCTCTGCTGAAGGAACCACGTCACCGCCGCCGGTCCGGTAAAGCCCCAATTCTGCGCGGTCATATGCACCGGCTTGCCTGCGTCTTTCTCGGCCTGCAATTCCTTCTGCTGCCACGGCTTCAACCACGGACCAATCGCATATTCATCTTCAAAGAATTCCAGCATGTCCTTGAGCGCACGCGAGGACTTGGGCAGACCCAGCACTGCGTTGCACACCAAGCCCTCTTTTTCCCAGCCGAACACGGTCTTGCGCGTGAATTTGAACGATCGATAACAATAAATATCGGCATCCACCCAAATTTTGTCCGTCTTTGCCAGCATGTTGAGCCGCCACAAATCGGCGTGGATAGCGGGGCTTCCTGTGCGCACATGCCGGTGCATCGGCTCACCCGGGAAAATCTCGGCGGCATCCGCTGCGTGAACGCCCTCAGGAATGTTGGGAATTTCCTCATAGCTATAGAGCGTCGTGTGATGTCCCATATCCGCGAAAGATTTCAGACACAGCTGTTCCAGCCACGACAAACGCCCACCAATCCAAAGCGATGCAATTTCAGGAAGCCCGGCCATCTCGCCCACCTTTTGTTCTTTATTTGAGAACAGTTTAGCCCGAACTTCGGGCATTGTCTCTGAATTTCAAACCGTGACACACCCTTAGTGTGCCGTCTCCTGTTTCTCCACCGTAAAGAAGAAATCTTCTGGCAGATCGTCCCGTTCTACGACCCAATCCGGAATCACCTCCGGACCGGCAAGGAACACGTTGGCCCCAAAATGCGGATGCATCTGGGCGAGGCGTTCCTGACGGGCGCTCGTCAGGTCTTCATAGAACTGCGCATAGTTTGAGGTTTGCTTAAGAGCGTCGATTTTTGCCCGATGCCGGTCGACAGAAAAGGCATGCGCCTCGGCAATTTCCGGATCCGACAACAGGTGATCCATTTCGCCTTGCATCGCGGGGATCATACGCTGGATCGAGGTGTCCTCATCCACGTTGTTGTTCATCCGAAACCAGTAGGCCATACCTTGATCCCGATCGACGTGGTTCACCCGCCCGCGATCGCGTTTCACCAAGAAGCTTTCGGCTGAGCGCACGGCGTAATGGTTGAGCTGCACGAGGTCATAGCCAATCGTCGAGGAGGTAGACCGCCAGGCATTGCGGTACATATCGCGCGGCAGCGGCTCACCGGACCCGTTCACCCAATTGATGTGCGACCATAGCTGCGGGTTAAGCCCTTTTGGCCGGTGCACACCCAACTTTTTGAACAAGCCGATGTTGCGATATAGCGTCTTAAATCCCCAAGCCTGATGCGGCTTTCGAGTCTGCTCAAGCGCGCAGCGTGTGAACTGCGCCACCAACGGCTCATCGGCATATTCATGCACGTCGGAATTGCCAAAAAGCCGCCATGTGCAGGAAATCAGGTTGGCATCCGGAACCGTCTCGAACAGCGCCTTGAGCGTCCCGTCGCCGATTTTGACGTTGATGAACTCATCCACGTCCATGGAGATCACCCAATCCGCATCCTTGAGGATAGGTTCTTTCTCTCCAGCTTGTAGCGCAGCGTGCTGGGGTTTGAGTCCCGTGCCTTTGAACGGATTGTCGCGGTGCTGCACAATTCCTTTTTCTTGCAACAAATCCAGAAACGTATCTGTGCCATCGTTGCAGTCGTTGGTGTAAACGATGAACCGTTTCACCCCAATCGCACGGTGATAGGCAAGCCATTCCAGAATAAACGGGCCTTCGTTTTTCATGCAGGTTATGATCGCGACTTCATTGTTTTTGAGGTTCACTTCGGGCGCGTCAAGCTCGGGCATGCGCAGCGGCTTGTGATCAAACAGTTTGCGCGCCATTTTCCGCAGCTCGTCATCTTCGATCAGCGACGTTTTTGGCACAATTTTCGAAACTGTATCCGCCGGATGGCGCAATCCCATGAAGCGGTAGAACTTGACCCATTCGTCTTTTGCCGGGCGGGTGCCAACAACGCGGATCAGGCGCCAAACAGCATCAGGCTTGGCCTTGGCCGGAGCCACACACCAGCGCCGACGCGCCTGAGTGGCATCAAACTGAACACAGATATGATCGCCAAAGCTGACTTCATCGTCATTACGGACGCGCCAAGGGTAGCAGTGCATTCCCACAAGGTTGATCGACCCGGTAGACGACTTTTCTGCCTTGTCAAAAACAGTTTTGCCTTTGACGCCTTCGCCTTTGTCCTGACTCAGCACATCGGAAATATCCAAAAGTGCAACAGCCCGCGCCTTGGCAAGAAACCAGTACCGCATCATTTCAAAGAGCTGGAGCTCTCCGAGCGGAGACGTCCAAGGCTCCGGTTCAGGGATATCCATTCTGTCCTTACCGGGGGCGTCAGGCGCATTAAACGGGTGCTGCTCCGGTGGCAGATCAACTTGCCCAAGCGGCACATCTGCCCGCAAGACCACGACAGTCTTCAGACCGTTTATCTTGGAAATTCCGGCTTCTACCGCCTCAAGAAATGCCTCATCCTCTCCCGGCTTGGCCCGATCGATGATCAGCGCAGCCTGCAAATTTTGGCTCTTGGCGTGCACTTCCAGCCACATCAGCGTGCTCTCTGCGCTTTCGCCATTTCGGACGGCCAAAAAGCAGTTCAACCCCTCAAAAAGCGCCAACTCGGGCGCCATGGTTGGCAGCGCATAGTTTTGCCCATCCACCGTCAGCGCCGGTGCCTCTTCGACTTTCTCCAAATGCGCAATCGCGCCATTGCCAACGCTGCGCATCACCTTGAGTTTGCTTCCACTGGACTGAGAAAACCGGTCGGTCTCGACACCGGTTTTGAAGAAAGCCATCGCCTGATCTTCTGCTGTCTGCAGACATCCAAGCAAAACCGCCTCGCCGGCCTCAAAATGCGAAATCTGGCGTCGGAAAAACGCGGGCTTGCTCATACTCTCAACCTGCTCAGCCCCTTACGGGCCCTATGAATTATTGTTGTTAGCGTTTTGATACCATTGAACCAGCATTTTCTGCAATTGCGGCGATGGCACTTGGCTGCTGCCCGCAACTAGGATCTGAGACATCAGTTCTTGTGTGTCAGGCTGTGCAATCAGCGCATCAAACCGCGCCCGATGCCACATCAACGCTTGGACATGGAGCTTCTCGACATCCGGCAAAAGCATCAGTTCGGCCATGACCGCCTCTGTCTCAGGGCGTATCCGCGTAATACTGGTCTCCTCGACCGTGTTGAAGTTGCGTTCCACCCAATAGGCCAGATCAACCTTCTTCGTGGCCCGATTGGGCAGGCCTCGGTCCCGTTTGACAACAAATGCCGCGGCGGAGCGCACGGCGTAGTGATTGAGCTCCACCAGATCCCGCGCCACACCCAGTTGCCACAACGACAAACGTTGCGGGTGATCCGCCAAAAACGGACGCATCGGTGCGCCCGAGCCGTTGTAGATTTTCGGCGCATCCGCTTTGTCGCGCGGCTTTTGTTTAGGGCGGTGCACCCCAAACTGGTTAAACGGCCCTTTGGCGCGAAACAGCGTTTTGAACAGGCTGGCGGCAATGGGGTATTGCGCCTCGGGTGGAATTGCGCGGGTAAATTGTTCTGTGACCGGAAGCGCATCAATCCCGGTCACTTCATTGCTGCCAAACAATCGCCACGGCAGAACGATCGCATCTGCATCAGGCATTGCGGCAATCAGATCGGGAATCGTGTGGCCGTCTGCGTGGATGTTAATGAATTCATCCACATCGCTGACCAACACCCAATCCGCTGCCTTTCGGATGGGGTGTTTCCAAGCGGCTCGCAAAGCCTGCCATTGGATTGATTTTCCGGGTTCAGGGATGTGCGGCACATGCGTGACCACACCCGCCGCATCCAACGCCTGAAGCATTTCATGCGTGCCATCGTCGCAATCGTTGGAATAGATCAGAAAATCCGTGACACCCGCCGCCTTGTGATGCGCGATCCACTCCAGCAGGTAAGGTCCTTCGTTGCGAACCGATGTAACGCTGAGAATGCGCAAGTGCCCTGCCCCTTGAGGTGTTTTGCCTGTCCTAACACAGAGCAACCGCTCGCGTCACCCTTGCTTGAGGCCACTAAGCCGCATCCCCGTCTGTTGTCAAAGTGTCGAATATTCGACAGGACGGGTCGCTATCGGACCAGATCACATCGCACCTGCTCGCCTTACACTTGGTCATGGTTCGACCAAAAGAATGCAACATCCGCTTCGGTTCGGCACCCCGGTTCCGAACCGGTGCGCGTGCGCTGCCGCCCGACTGCAATGCACCAACCAAAGCTGACTTAGCATTGTTGCAAACCGTCTGTGCCGAGGCCAAAAATGAAGAAATTACCAATGCACCCTTGACGAATCCGCTTAACCACACGGAAACTTTACATATTGCGTCGTCCGGTAGGACCGTGAATGGTTATAGTGTGAAGGAGGACCGGACGCAGCCGGAGGTGGCCACCGCAAGCCATGTGCAAGCATGCAAGCGTGGACAACTGGTCCGGTGGGAGGAAAAGTTCATGCGCATAGCGCGAGACTACAGCGATGCGCGGAATGCGATCCGGCCTGTTGTCTCCTTCCAAATGCTCCAGAATACAATCGTGTCCTTTGGCCCCAAAGTCGGGCACCGAAAGATGCTATCACAGGAACAACAAACCGGCAGGTGACCACTGCCTGCCACAACAAATTGCAGCAACGACTGCACTCCGGGGACACCCGAATATCAACAGAGAGGAAGCAAATGACTTTTAAGACACGTACCGGCAAGCCGATGCCCAAGGTGATCGTCGACCAAGCCCACAAAGTGGGCGAGGACGAGGTGAACCGTCGCGAGTTTCTCGCGCTTGCAAGCGCCTTTGGCGCAACCGCAGCCACAGCCTACGGCATGCTCGGCATGGCAGCTCCTGCCTATGCAGACGGCCACGCCAAAGCCGGCGGCACCGTGCGCATCCAAATGGAAGTGCGCGCTCTCAAAGATCCGCGCACCTATGACTGGTCGCAGATCGCCAACTTCTCGCGCGGCTGGCTGGAATATCTGGTCGACTATGGCCGTGACGGCACATTCGGACCTAACCTGCTTGATAGCTGGGAAATTTCCGAAGACGCCAAGACCTATACCTTGAACGTTCGCAAGGGAGTGAAGTGGAACAACGGCGATGACTTCACTGCAGACGACGTGGCACGCAACATCGCCGGTTGGTGTGAAAAAGAAGTCGAAGGCAACTCGATGGCGGGCCGCTTCGCGACTCTTATCGACGAAGCCACCGGTAAGGCGGTCGATGGCAGCATCGAAGTTGTGGACTCCCACACTGTCAAACTGAACCTGCCCAAGCCCGACATCTCGTTGATCCCAGGCATGGCGGATTATCCAGCGGCCATCGTACACAGCTCACACAACCCGGACGACATGCTGTCCAACCCTGTCGGCACAGGCCCTTACCTTCCTGATGGATTGGAAGTCGGCGTCAAGGCCGCACTTGTGCGCAACGAAAACCACACATGGTGGGGTGCTGAGAGCGGCGCTTGGATGGATCGTATCGAATACATCGATTACGGCACCGATCCGGCGGCATGGGTTGCAGCGGCTGAATCCGAAGAAGTCGACATGCTTTATTCGGTAGATGGTGAGTTCATCGACCTCGTGTCCTCGCTTGATGGCTGGGTTGAAAACGAGATCGTTACGGCTGCGACCATCGTGATCCGTCCGAACCAGCTGGCCGAAATTGACGGCAAGACGCCTTATGCTGACATCCGGGTCCGCAAAGCGATTGCCATGGCTGTCGACAACAGCGTTCTGCTTGAACTGGGCTATGACGGCCGCGGTCAGGTTGCGGAAAACCACCACGTTGGTCCGATGCACCCTGAGTATGCGGAACTGCCCGCGATGAAGCACGATCCGGCTGGCGCTAAGGCGCTTCTGGACGAAGCTGGCATGGGCGACTTCGAGATGGAAATCCTCTCGATCGACGACGCGTGGCGTAAGAACACCACCGACGCCGTGGCCGCACAGCTGCGCGACGCTGGCTTCAACATCAAGCGGACCATCCTGCCAGGCTCCACCTTCTGGAACGACTGGGCAAAATACCCGTTCAGCTCGACCAACTGGAACCACCGTCCGCTCGGCGTGCAAATCTGGGCGCTCGCATATCGCACCGGTGAAGCGTGGAACGAGTTCGGCTATTCCAACCCGGACTTTGACGCCAACCTCGAAGAAGCGCTGGCAACAGCCGATATCGAGAAGCGCCGCGCGCTGATGGCCAAAGGTCAGGCGATGTTGCAGGAAGACGCTGTGACGATCCAGCCGTATTGGCGGTCGCTCTACAACCACACCGTTGACGGCCTTGAAGGTGGTGCACACCACATCTCCTTCGAGATCCACCCAGCCAAGCTGCACTGGACCTAATCCAGTCGCAGCGATTTTTGCGGGCCGCCCTTCAAGGGCGGCCCGTTTTCATGAAGGGGTTGTATGATGGATATGCTGCTGGTTGCGCAGACGGTTTCTCTTTTGTTGCCAACACTTTGGCTTACAACAGGTGTACGCGATAACATACTTCATCCGTCCGTGAATGAGGTCTTTACCGCGCAGGTTCTAACCATGGAGCGGATGGAAGAAGACTATCCGGACGAATATGCCCGCGTGGCGCATCGCGCGATCAAAAACCGCGTTTGGCAGACGGGCCTGTTTCGCTTGATCGTCGCCGCCGAAGTGATGACCGTTGCGGTGATGTGGGTTGGCGCTGTGTTGTTGGCGCTGGCCGCGATTGGGTACACGCTTCCCTCGATGGCCCGCGACGTGGCTTTGATCGGGGCCCTGATGTTCACCGGCGTTTGGTCGATGTTCACCATCGTCGGCAATCACTTCAACTATTGGTTTTGCCATGAAGGCGCCCAGAACACGCATTTTCAGCTACTGCTCTGGGGCCTTGGAAACATGATTTTGCTGAACCTTTAGATGTACAGCAAAACGCCATTAGTGGTCGTCGTGCTTCAGGCAGCTAACAAAGTCATCAGACATCTGGCCAATGACAAGGTTGTAGAGATCCGCTCCGACGTCTTGGTTGGCACCCAGTGGATCCAGTTCGGCGGTGTGAATGTCGAGACCTTCCGCCACCGATGCAACCAGCGAATCCGGGAATTGAGGCTCGCTAAAGATGCACTCAACTTTGTTCTCTGTCAGCGTGTTACGCACCTCACGCAGACGTGCCGCACTTGCCGATGACCCGTCGCCAACACGAATAGCACCAGATGCGATCAGCCCGAACCGGGTTTCAAAGTACTGATATGCATCATGGAATACCACAAAGTTAGCATCAGCCACAGAGATTAGCTTCGCTGCGATCTCCTCTTCCAAGGCGTCCAGCTCAGCTTGGGCTGCTGCCGCGTTTTTGGCATAGGTAGCGGCGTTTGCAGGATCAACTTCGGAAAGTTCGTCAGCAATCAGTGATAACCACACCCGCGCATTGTGTGGGTCAAGCCAAGCGTGGACGTCAGTTCCATCGTGGTCATGGCCTTCGTGATCGTCATGCGCATGATCGTCGTGGTCTTCGTGCTTGGCCTCGCCTTCATGCCCATGGTCATCGTGCTCGGCGTGATCATTGTTTTCATGGTCATCATGGCCGTGTTCGGCATGATCATCATCTGCGTGGTCATCATGATCCTCGTGATCGTCATGATCACTATGCTCGTCGTGATCATCATGGCCGTGTTCATGATCCTCTTCCGAGGTTATCTTGAAATCCTCCGAGGTCCGAAAATTATGTCGAACGGTGTCAGCGGAATTGAGCAACTCCACGACATGCGCTTCATCAGCCAGAGACTCAAGCAAGCCTTCGAGTTGAGGCGTCAATTCATGACCAATCCAAAACACCAGATTTGCGTTCTGCAGCGCACGGGCTTCTGACGGACGCAAGGCGTAGCCATGCGGAGAGGCCGTCGGTTGCATCAAAAGGTCAGGCGTCCCAACACCTTCCATGACTTGCGCGACAAGGCTATGAACGGGTGCAATATCGGCGACAACACGTGGAGTTTCAGCTTGAACAGACAGGGTGGCACCAAGAAAGGCCACAAAGCTGACGGGGAGGAGTTTCATGAGGGTACCTTTGATATAAGCTAACGCGACCACTGGCCCTAAACAAAATGTTATATTATATCAAGTGAAATTCGTAAGGAGATCACGATGGACAGCATCGGCTTTGAACATCACGATCATTCGGCCTGCATGGGCGGTGGGATGAAAACGGCGGAAGACGTGTGCGCCGCCAAGGGGCTGCGCCTGACCAAAGGGCGGCGGCGGGTGTTGGAAATTCTGTTGCAGGAACATCGTGCGATGGGGGCCTATGACATCCTTGCGTTGATGAGCGACGAAGGCTTCGCCGCGCAGCCACCGGTGGTGTACCGTGCCTTGGAATTCCTGGTCACAAACGGCTTCGTGCATAAACTGCAAAAGCTCAACGCTTACATCGCCTGCACCCATCCTGCCGACGACCATACGCCAGTGTTCCTAATCTGTCGCGGCTGTGAAACGGTCGCCGAAACGTCGGTGTCTCTGGCTGCCAGCCTTGGGGCTGCGGCCAAGTCGATGGGCTTCAAGATTGAGACAACAATGGTTGAGACAGAGGGCTTGTGCCCCACATGCCAGACGGCCGCGACATGAGGCTGATCACCATCAAGGACATGTCTGTGACGTTAGGCGCGCATACCGCGCTTTCGCATGTTGATCTGACCATCGACAAAGGCGAGATCGTCACAATTGTCGGGCCAAACGGCTCGGGAAAGTCCACCCTTTTGCGCAGCGTCATTGGCGCGATCATTCCCGACAGCGGAACGGTTTTGCGCGCCGCTGGCTTGAAAATTGGCTATGTTCCTCAGAGCCTTGCGATTGATCCGACGCTGCCACTAAGCGCAGGCCGTTTTCTGTCCTTGCCCAACCGGCGCCCCGCCAAAGCCGTGGCCAAGGCGCTGAAGCAGGCCGGAGCCGAAGACATCGCGGACCGCCCCATGGCCGGCCTTTCAGGCGGGCAATTCCAGCGGGTTCTTTTGGCGCGGGCGTTGATGGACTCCCCTGATCTACTCATTCTCGATGAGCCCACGACAGGCCTCGACCAACCCGGTTCCGCCGATTTTTACACCCAGATCGAAGAGGTTCGTCGGACCACTGGTGCGGCTGTTTTGATGGTCAGCCACGAATTGCACGTGGTGATGAGTGCAAGCGATCGCGTTGTGTGTCTGAATGGGCATGTGTGCTGTCATGGCGCGCCAGAAATCGTGGCCTCTGCGCCGGAGTATCGCGCGTTGTTTGGCACCGGTACACATGGCGCGCTGGCGCTTTACCGGCACGAACATGACCATCATCACCACGCGGAAGACGCTTGTGATCACGACCACCACACGCACGACCACCGGGAAAGCCACTGATATGTTTGATGATTTTCTGGTTCGCGCGGTTCTCGCAGGGATCGGGGTGGCGTTGGCGGCGGCGCCCTTGGGCTGCTTTGTGGTCTGGCGGCGTATGGCCTATTTCGGGGATGCGACCGCACATGCCGCGATCCTTGGTGTGGCGTTCTCGCT
This sequence comes from Shimia sp. Alg240-R146, assembly GCF_947331465.1. Taxonomy (GTDB): domain Bacteria; phylum Pseudomonadota; class Alphaproteobacteria; order Rhodobacterales; family Rhodobacteraceae; genus Shimia. The sequence goes on from NZ_CAMZOK010000003.1 coordinate 755,404, forward strand.
GGCATTTGGAATGTCCGTCTTTGTTGGTGCCTTGGCGGTGTCATTGGCGATGGCGGCCACGGTCACGACGCTGGCGGGACGAGGTTATGCGATGGACACATTGCTGGGCGTTCTGGCGCATAGCGCCTTGGCCTTTGGGCTTGTGGCTGTGTCGCTGCAACAAGGCGTGCGGCTGGACCCGATGTCTTATTTGTTTGGCGACATTCTGGCGGTGTCCAAATCCGATTTGGTGGTAATCTGGATTGGCGCGATTGCCGTTATTTCCTTGATGATCTGGCGTTGGCAAGGGCTTTTGACATCTACGCTGAACCCCGATCTGGCCTATGCCAGCGGCATCAACCCCAAACGGGAACAGCTGGTGTTGACCCTTGGTTTGGCGGTGGTTGTGGCGGTGGCAATCAAGGTGGTTGGCGCGTTGTTGATCGGCGCTTTGCTGGTCATTCCGGCAGCTGCGACGCGGGCTGTAACCCGTTCCCCCGAAGCCATGGCGGCCAGCGCTGCGGCGGTAGGTGTGGCCTCGGCCAGTGGCGGATTGTGGGCGTCGTATTACTGGGACACGCCGGCGGGGCCGTCGATTGTCTGTGTGGCTGCGGTTTTCTTTGCGCTCACAAACTTGGTGTCGCGGCTTGGGTTAACGACCCGATAGTTTGCCAATTACCTGATCTGCAAAGCGTCTGTATGGCGTCGGTATCGCGTCGGTGCCGATTTCGGCACGCTTGGTTTTTACGCAACGCGCGCTGCCTCAGGCAATGAGCGCCGCGTGCACGAGTGCTTTGAGCTGAGGGCGCGTGGGATAGGAGCTTGAAGGCGACAGTTGGGTGAAAAACACCACCGAAAGATCTTCGACCGGATCGACCCAGAAAAAGGTCGAGGCCATACCGCCCCAACTGAAGTCTCCGACGCTGCCAGGCACGCGAGCGCGGCCCGCATCCAGAACCACTGCGCCGCCAAGACCAAAGCCCATGCCTTCCATCGGCTGTTCGGCAAAGCTTTCGGGACCCATGGACGCGATGTCGCCCCGCAAATGATTGGACATCATGAAGTTGGTGGTGCGCGATGACAAAAGCCGTGCCTCGCCCAGAGCGCCGCCACGACGCAGCATCTCGGCAAAGCGCAGATAGTCATCCATCGTGCCAACAAGCCCGCCACCGCCAGAAAACGTGGAGGTTTTTAGAAAGGATGACTCGTCCGGCCGATCCACAAGACGCAGCGTTTCAGCGCCCATCTCGGCGTCGTTGAGCCCCATGGCGTTGCCCGCCAGAGGCGTATAGAGCGCGGCGAAGCGGTCAGACTGCGACGGTTGTACGGAAAATCCGGTCTCGCTCATGCCAAGGGGGACAAAAATCTCCTCTTGAAAAAAGACGTCCAGTGGTTTGCCCGACACCACTTCGATCACGCGGCCCAGTACGTCGATACCAACCGAATATTCCCAGCGTGCACCCGGCTGGAACGCCAATGGTAAAGCGGCCAGTCGGCGCACTTCATCCGCCAAAGCACCTTGGTTGGGTTTGAACAGAATGTCCTCTTCATCCATTTCGGCGGCCAGGACACCGGGGTTGAACGGATAGCTCAGACCGGAGGTGTGGGTGGCAAGTTGGTGCAATGTTGGTGTGGCACACGGCTCGGTCTGATCAATCGAGGTAGCGCCTTTGATCAGCGCGTGGCAGTCCGCGAACTCCGGCACAAATTCAGATACGGGCGCGTCCAGATGAAACAGCCCTTTTTCGGCCAACATCATCAGGCCCACGGTCGTCACCGGCTTGGTCATTGAATAGATCCGCGCCACGGTGTCCCGTTCAAAGGCGGTAGCATTTTCAACACTGCGCAACCCCGTGACATGGTCAAACACCACATCCCCGCCGCGCGCGATCAACAGCCCATTGCCCGCATGTTTGCGATCCGTCACCAGACTCTCCATCCAATCGCGGATCACCTCCAAGCGATTGGAGTCAAATCCTCGATCCTGAGGGTCTGCTGTGCCTATCATGCGCCGCGCCTCCCGCTGCGGTAAATCTTGCGTTCAGAGTGGCGGCAGCGCGGCCAACGGACAAGCCGGTAAGAATACGTAGGTCGCCACGTCGTCTGAAATGGTGTGCCCTCTTCCATGCCGGACCGGAATCGCCGCATACTTGCGTCACCCTTGATTTTCGAAGGAATGAGCGATGCGCGTCTTTGCGGCTATGGCCTTGTGCCTGTTCACCTGTTTCGGCCTGAGTGCATCGGCACAGGAGCGCGACGGGCTGAACCTTTATGTCTTTGGCAACAGCCTTGTGCATCACCTGAGCGACACCGACGAAACCGCTGTGCCACATTGGTTGGCGCGGCTCGCGGAGGCAGATGGCAAGACAATCGCGGTGGACGGCCAGTGGGGCTTTTTGCGTGATTTCGCCAAGGACGAAACACCGCTGGCAAATTGGCGGTTTGCCAAGGTCGACCGCGCGTGGACGCGGCAGTATCGCAATTTCACCGATGTGGATTGGGACGTGGTGATGATCAACCCCGCCAATTTCATCCAATACCAAGGCGCGGACAAAGCCTTTGACGGAGACAACCCCGACAGGGCCTCGCCGGTTTCGGCGACATTGGCGGTGATCGACCAAAGGGCAGACGTCGCGCCTGACCGGTTTGTGATTTACCAAGGCTGGGCGGACATGTCGGGATATGGCAGCTTCCCCCCCTCGGCGCGCAAATTCCGCCGCTATTTGCAGTTCCACGTGGGGGACTATGACACTTGGTATCAGGACTACGTGGCGCAGCTGCGCGACGCGCGCCCTGATCTTCGCATCGATATGATCCCTGTGGCGCGGGTGATTTCGGAGTTGGTGGATGGCGGCGTGTTGTTCGATATGACGCCTGAGGATTTGTACACTGACGACGCGCCGCACGGCACGCCAACGCTGTATCTGTTGGCCGGTGCGATCACCTATGTCGGGCTGTTTGAGGCGGAGTTACCGCTTGCGATCGATTTACCCGAGACGGTCCACGCGGATGTCCGCACCTATTGGGAAGCGGTGCGCGAGGAAATTCACCGGCTGGTTTTGGAGCCGATCAGGATGGCAGCCGTTGAAACGCCATCGCAAACAGCAGAGACCTCGTCTGGGCAGGCGTTCAAAACGCCTGCGACCCTGCCTGTAGATGGCGGAGCGCCGGGGTTGGGCCTTGCCGATCCAGCGCTGGCGATGGGGTTGGCGGCGATATCGGATTGGGGCACGCAATTGCCGTTCATTGATCTGATGAAGACCGCGCGGCCTTGGGTCGGGCATTTGCCGGGCCAATGGGGTGGCGTGTCGACAGAGGAGATGGAGGACTTTGGCCTCATGGACGAGGCGGGCTGGGTCTGGGGCATTCCTGAAAACATCGCCTCGGTCGAGGCTCTCATGTTGACGGATCAACCGCCCGAGGCCACAGAGCTGTCGGGTCGCTACCGCGTGACGTGGCAAGGCGCTGGAACCGTTGAGATGACGGGCCGGGCGCGGGTCACAAGCCGCGAGGATCATGAGATCTGGTTTGAATATACGCCAGGTGAAGGCCATGTCGGGGTGCGTATTCGTGACACCGATCCGACCCGAACGGGCGACTATGTGCACAGCATTTCCGTGGTGGCCGAGACACAAATCGCGCTGTTTGAGGCGGGCGCGGTCTTCAATCCGGAGTGGCTGCGCATTGTGGGTGACTTGCGACTGGTTCGGTTCATGGATTGGATGCAGACCAACGCGTCCACACAGGCCGCATGGGAGGGCCGCCCGCTGACGGGGGATTTCACTTATGGCTGGCGCGGGGTTCCGGCGGAAGTGATGGTGCAACTGGCCAACGAAATCGGCGCGGATGCGTGGTTCAACATGCCGCATCTGGCGGATGACGCCTATATGCGCAGCTTTGCAGAGCTGGTGCGTGATCAACTGAACCCTGATTTGGTGGCTCATGTGGAATATTCCAACGAGCTGTGGAACTGGGGATTTCAGCAAGCGCAATGGGCTTTGAAGGAGAGCGAGGCGCGCTGGGGACAGGTTGAAAACGGTCATATGCAGATCGCAGGCGCACGGGCGGGCGCCATGGGGCGGATCTGGGGCGAGGTGTTTGGCGAAGCTGCTGACACGCGGCTGATGCGGGTGGCGGCGACGCACACCGATTGGCCGGGGCTTGAAAAGGGCCTGCTGGAAGCTCCTTTGGCGCAAAAGGATGGCGCGCCACCACCGGTAGCGAGCTTTGATGCTTATGCGGTGACCGGATATTTTGGGGTGGGTCTGGGTTTGGACGGCGGGGCCGACGCGGTTTTGGGCTGGCTTGAGGAGGCCCGCGCAACGGCGGAACGGATCGGATCAGAAGAAGGATTGCAGCGGGCCGCATTGGCGGCTTTTGTCGACACCCACCAGTACAGAGGGATGCATGCCAAAACCGCGGAGGCATTGCGCAAGGGGTCGCTCAAGGAGTTGCTCAACGAGATGCTGCCTTATCAGGCTGGCGTGGCGCGCGACAACGGTCTCGCGCTGGTGATGTATGAGGGCGGCAGCCATGTGGCAGGTGTGGGAAACTGGGCCAACAACGACGCGCTAACACGCTATTTTGCCGCGTTCTCGACCAGCGATGTCTTGGGCGAAATTTATGGCGAATTGCTTGCCGGTTGGCGCGGGCTTGGGGGCCGCAGTTTCAACGCGTTCAACGATGTTGGCAAATCCAGCAAGTGGGGCAGTTGGGGGCATTTGCGTCACCTGTGGGATGAGACTCCGCGCCACACTGCATTGGCCTCCTATAACGAAATGGGGCCGCATTGGTCTGAGGTGCGCGCAGAAGGCGCGTTCCTGCATGGAGGTGTATTTGAGGGCGGCGACGGACCGGACCGGATTGCCGGAACGGTCAAGATCGACAGCCTGCTCGGCGGTGGTGGCGACGATGTCCTGATCGCGGACGGACCGGCAGACCGGTTGCATGGCGGCGCCGGGACGGATCGGGCCATCCTGCCGGGGGCGCGGGCGGAGTATGCATTTGAGCAGGACGGAGCGCGGGTTCGGGCCACCGCAGACGGCCGAAGCTACCTTTTGACCAGCATCGAGGCCGTGGCTTTTGCCGCCTCTCCTGCTTTGGTAATACCGATGTCAGGGCTGCTCTGAATGAGCGGCACGACTCGGAAAACAATCACTTTTTTGACCGGTACTGGTCGGTGGGCAAGGTTGTCTGATAAGGTCGCCGCAAAGCCCACGCGACAGGGCGACGGCAACGAGGCGAACCGCAGGTGTTGAGCATCATCATCCCCGCGCACAACGAGGCAGAGCGCATTGACGCTTGCCTGAGATCGGTGCTGTCTTCCAGCGGCCCGAAGCAGGCGCAGGTGATTGTTGTGGCCAATGGTTGTGAGGACGACACCGCACCGTTGGCCCAGATGTATCAGGGCATTGCCAAGGACCGCGGCTGGAAACTGGATGTGCTGGACATGCCTGCAATAGGCAAACCCGGTGCGCTCAATCAGGGCGATCATATCGCGCATTTTCCGATGCGAGCGTATCTGGATGCGGACGTCATTGTGGACCCGGCTTTGTTTGCCCAGATTTGCGCCGCGCTGGACACTGACGAGCCGCGCTACGCAAGCGGGCACTTGCGGCTGGCACCCGCGCAATCGTGGGCAACGCGCGCCTATGCGCGCATCTATCAACAGGTGCCGTTCGTCACTGAAGGCGTCCCCGGTGCGGGGCTGTTTGTGGTGAACACTGCGGGGCGGGACAACTGGATGCTGTTCCCCAAGATCATCGCGGACGACACCTTTGTGCGACTCAGTTTTCCGCCAAAGCAGCGAATCGCGGTGCCTGCCGGGTATGAGTGGCCGCTGGTCGAGGGGGTCCGCGCGCTCATCAAAGTGCGGCGGCGACAAAATGCGGGGGTGGCCGAAGTGGCCGACAAATACCCCTATCTTTTGGAGAATGATGACAAACACACGCTTAGCCTGTGGGAAAAGCTGCGCATGGGTCTGCATGACCCGTTGGGGATGTTGGTCTACGGCGGGGTTTCAGTGATCGTGAAGCTGACACCGCAAAAAGACGGCAGTTGGGGTCGCGGTCGATGAGCCGATTGGCGGGACTGTCTTCCGGCTCGTCGTTGGCCGCACGCGCGTTTCGCTCCGGCGGTTTGACGATCATCGGCTATGGTGGCTCGCAGGCACTGCGGTTGGCATCCAACCTGATCCTGACGCGGCTGCTGTTCCCCGAAGCCTTTGGCGTGATGAGCCTTGTCTGGGTGTTTTTGCAAGGGTTGTCCAACCTGAGCGACATGGGCGTGACGCAATCGATCCTGCAATCCAAACGCGGCGAGGATCGCGCGTTTTTGGACACGGCCTGGACCATTCAGGTCATTCGCGGGCTTCTGTTGTTGGTGGTAACTTGGGCCTTGGCGGCGCCTGCAGCGGCGTTTTACGACGCGCCTGAGTTGGCCGATATCCTGCCTGTGGTCGGCGTGACGTTGTTGATCATGGGGCTGTTTCCAACCAAACGCGACAGCGCAAATCGCAACCTTGTGTTGGGCCGGATCACGGCGATCGACCTGAGCGCGCAGGTGCTTGGTTTGGTGGTTGGCGTGGCAGTTGCATGGATCACGGGGTCGGTTTGGGCGCTGGTGGCCAATGCGGTGACCACTGTCTTTATGCAATTGATTTTCTACCAGATTTTTCTACCGGGCGCATTGAACAAGCCGCGTTGGGAACGCCCCGCCGCGCGGGAGTTAATCGGATTTGGCAAGTGGATATTCGTCTCCACGGCGGCCGGTTTTTTGTTGTCTCAGGGCGACAAAATCGTTCTGGGCAAATACCTCAGCCTTGGGGCGTTGGGGGTCTACAACATCGGCTTTTTCCTCGCCTCTTTTCCGCTTTTGCTTGGCGGAATGGTGACGCGCCGGATCATGATCCCGATTTACCGCGAAAAGCCGCCGCAAGAGAGCGCCGCGAACCGCGCCAACCTGCACAGGCTGCGCATGATGCTCAGCGCGGGGCTGTTTGGATTGCTGACCGGATTTGCAGTTCTTGGCGTCTGGCTGGTCGGTGTGCTTTATGATCCGCGCTATGCGTTGGCGGGCGGTGTTGTCGTGCTTTTGGCAGTGATGCAGATCCCACAGATCATTGCGTTGACCTATGACCACGCCGCTTTGGCGGCTGGCGACAGCCGAGGCTTTTTTGTGCTGGCGTCAACGCGGGCCGCGCTGATGATTGCAGGGCTGATCCTTGGAGCCAGCGCCCATGGGCTGATCGGGGCATTGGTGGGCCAGGGTGTGGCGATGGTGCTGGCATATCCGGCAGTGATCTGGCTGGCGCGTCGGCACAACGCGTGGGATATGCGCCACGATGTGGTTTTCTGGTTCTCGGGACTCCTTTTGGCAGGAATATCGCTTTGGTTGAATCAAACAGCAGTTGCCGGTCTGTCCGCCCTCAATTTGCCCTAGTTTCACCTTTCTGAGGCACCCTTGGCGCAATAACTTTGGTATCAATCAATGAGTCTCGGTGCGTGATGGGCGTAACTTGAGGCCAAAATGGCATAGTTAGACGCAGGTTTTATTGTGAGCGACCACTCGGACTCGCCGGTAAGCGAGACGGATATTGCGATTGTGGGCATGGCGGCCCACCTGCCCGGCGCGACCGGCATTGAGCAGTATTGGCAAAACCTGCGCGACGGAATCCGCTCGATTTCTCACCTTTCTGAAGAGGACTTGCTGGCCAATGGCGAAAGCCGTGCGCGGCTGAAGCACCGCAATTATGTGCCTGCTGCTGCCATGCTGGATGGCTTTGCCGAGTTTGACGCCGATTTCTTTGGTCTGTCGCCGAAAGAAGCCGCGATCATGGACCCGCAACATCGTCAATTCCTTGAGGTGAGCTGGGAGGCGTTGGAGAACGCCGGCCACATGCCCGAGAACTTTGGCGGGCCGATTGGGGTTTTTGCCGGCTGCGGCATGGGCAGTTATTTCTATTTCAACATCTGTTCCAACCGCGATCTGGTGGACAGCACCGGCATGTTCCTGCTGCGCCACACCGGCAACGACAAAGATTTCCTTGCTTCACGGCTGAGCCATTTCCTTGACCTGAAGGGGCCATCTCTGGGTCTGCAAACCGCGTGTTCCACATCGCTGGTTGCGGTGCATTACGCGGCGCAGTCGATCCTGAACGGTGAATGCGACATGGCCTTGGCGGGCGGCGTGACCATCGAGTTGCCGCACGGGCGGGGCTATGTGTTTGAGGACGGCGAGATCCTGTCGCCTGACGGCGAATGCCACGCGTTTGACCATCGCGCACAAGGAACGGTGTTTGGCTCGGGCGCGGGTGTGGTTGTGTTGCGCCGACTTGAAGACGCAATTGCCGATGGAGACCACATCTGGGCCGTCATCAAAGGCTCGGCAGTGAACAACGACGGCAGCGACAAAGCCGGATATCTGGCGCCGTCTGTGGGCGGACAAGCCTCGGCTGTGGCCGACGCAATGGCGATTGCCGATGTCCCCGCAGACACGGTGGATTACGTGGAATGCCACGGCACCGGCACCTATCTGGGCGACCCGATCGAGGTGACGGCCCTGACCGAAGCTTTCCGTGAAACCACCGACGCCACTGGGTTCTGCCGGATCGGATCGGTGAAAACCAACATCGGCCATCTGGACACAGCGGCGGGTGCGGCGAGCCTGATCAAGACCTCGCTGGCGCTGCATCACAAACAGATGCCACCGTCGCTGGGATTTGAGAAACCCAATCCGGCCATCGATTTTGACACCAGTCCGTTTGCTGTGAACGCCGCGCTGACCGATTGGGCTCCGCGCAACGGCATCCGCCGGGCCGGAGTGAACAGCCTTGGGGTCGGCGGCACCAACGCGCATGTGATCGTGGATGAGGCACCCGTGCGGGTGCCTAGTGCCGACAGCGACTGGCCGTTTCAGTTGATCGCTGTTTCCGGCCGCTCCACCAAAGCGCTGGACGCCAACGCCGCCAATCTTGCCGCACATCTGAGGACCAATCCGGAGCAGCCTTTGGCCGATGTGGCACACACATTGCTAAATGGCCGGCGAAAGTTCGAAAAACGGCGGGTGTTGGTGGCAGAGAGCCATGAACAGGTGGCGGATTTGTTGGAATCCGGCAATCATCTGCACGTTTTTACTCATTCTGCCGAGGCGGACGCGCCAGAAGTTGTCTTCATGTTCCCCGGTGGCGGCGCGCAATATGTCGGCATGGGACGTGATCTGTATGAGACCGAGCCCGCCTTTGCACAGTGGATGGACCATGGCTTTGACGTGCTCGCCGGCAAGGGTGGCGAGGCGCTGCGCGCGCTTTGGCTGACCGAAGGAGCGACGGTCCAAGACGCCGAAGAGGCGTTGAAAAAGCCGAGCCTGCAACTGCCGCTGATCATGATGGTGGAATATGCGCTGGCGCAGCTGTGGATCAGCTGGGGAGTGAAACCCGCCGCGCTGGTTGGCCATTCCATGGGCGAAAACACCGCCGCCTGTCTGGCGGGCGTGATGTCGTTTGAGGACTGCCTTGGGCTGGTGCAGCTGCGCGGCCAACTGTTTGATACCGTGCCTGCAGGCGGCATGTTGTCGGTGCCTTTGCCGCTGGGCGAAGTCAGCGCGCGTCTTGGCGAAAATTTGGATATTGCGTCAGTGAATGCGCCGGCGTTGACCGTAGTATCCGGCCCAGATGCCGCGCTTGATGCGCTGGCGGCGGAACTGGCTTCTGAGGAAATCGACACCCAGCGTGTGCCCATCAACATCGCCGCGCATTCGAGTATGCTGGAACCCATTCTGGAGCGGTTCGGCGATTACCTGCACGGGATCGATTTGCAGGCGCCCGTGCTGCCGATCATTTCCAACCGCACCGGCGCGGCCTTGCTTGCGAGCGAAGCAACCGATCCCGACTATTGGGTCGCGCACCTGCGCAACACAGTGCTGTTTGCCGACGATATCACCACGCTGAGCCAGACTCAGAACCGCGTCTACCTTGAAGTCGGCCCCGGTAAGGCGCTGGCCTCTCTGGTCAAAATGCATGGTCAGGTGAAAGCGGACAAGGTGGTGTCCTCGCTGCGCCATCCCGAAGACAAAATCGCGGACGACGCCTATTTCCTGACGGTTCTGGGACGGCTATGGGCCTGCGGCGTTGCTGTGGATTTTGACCAATATTGGGGCGGCGTGCCGCGCCAGCGTGTGGTCCTGCCCAGCTATGCCTTTCAGCGCAGCCGCTATTTCATCGAGCCCGGAAAAGATCAGATCGACGCGCCGGATGATCTGTTGATGCGCCTTGATGACACTGCCGACTGGGCCTTTGCACCGGTTTGGAGACCGCGACTGGCGGAATGTGAAATCGATGTGGCCACTGAGCTTGCGGACGCGCCCAAACACCATTGGTTGATCTTCACAGATGCTGGCGGAACCGGCGCCGCCGTGGCAAGTCAACTGCGCAATGCGGGCCATGATGTGGTGACCGTGCGCACGGGTGATGCCTTTGCCGCTGACGGGCCGGATGGCTATGTGCTTGCGCCCGAGAGGGGCCGCGAAGGCTACGATGCGTTGATTGCCGATCTAATGGCGCGCGGCCGCGTGCCGGATCGCGTGGTGCACATGTGGCTGCTGACGGAAACCGAAAACCATCGACCCGGTTCCAGCTTTTTCCACCGCAATCAGGAGCAGGGGTTCATGAGCCTATTGTTCCTTGCGCAAGCGATCACAGACGAGAACCTGCCACGGCCATTGCATGTCACTGCGATCAGTTCCGGCGCGCTGCAAGTGCGCGGCGAGGCCCTGCCCTATCCTGAGAAATCCACAGCTCTTGGCGCTGTGCAAGTGATCCCGCGTGAGCTGCCGGGTGTGACTGCGGCGTTGATTGACGTGCAACCGCCGGCACGCAAAGGCCACCTGACGCTGGCGATGCGCCTGATTGAGGACCTGATGGCCGAACCGCGCAGCCTGATTGCGGCTTGGCGCGGGGACAAACGATTTGAGCGGAGCTATCGCAAGACAGAACTTGGCGCAGAAGATATGCCGGTTTGGAGAGACGGTGGCACCTATCTGATCACTGGCGGATTTGGCGGAATTGGCCTGACCGTGGCGGAACGCGCCATTCGCGAGGCCCGCGCCAATGTGGTGCTGATCTCTCGCGATGGGCTGCCGGAGCGGGCAAAATGGGCCGCGTATTTGCGCGGCCATGCCCCGCAGGATCGCATTGCCCGCCGCATTCGCGCCGTCGAACGACTCGAAAGCCTTGGTGGCGAGGTACTTTGTCTGGCGGCCGACGTGTGCAACATCGACGAAATGGGCGATGCTGTCGCCACCGCGCGCGCGGCCTTTGGCCCCATTAACGGTGTGATCCACGCCGCGGGCGTGATCGACGACGCCCCGCTTTTGGCCAAAACATCTGCGCAGATTGACGACGTGCTGGCGCCGAAATTGCACGGCACACAGGTGTTGGAACAACTCTTCCCCGATGGCGATCTTGACTGGTTGGTGTTGTTCAGCTCGTCCTCTACCGCCACCGCGCCCGTGGGGCAGATCGATTATGTTGCCGCCAACGCTTACCTGAACGCTTATGCGCAATCCCGCCGTGGCGACGCGACCCGCGTACGGGCGATCAACTGGGGCATTTGGGCCGAGATCGGCATGGCGGCCGAAGCTGTCGCAGCGCGACAGGGCAACGTTGCCCCGAAGCCATTGGAACCCATCAGCGCGCCGTTGTTGGACACTGCGGGATTTGACGCCGCAGGACATCGCATCTTTGAAGCGCGCTATGACACGTCGCGCTGGGTGTTGGATGAGCACCGCACCAAAGAGGGCGCGGCGATCCTGCCCGGTACCGGATACATCGAACTCGCGGCTGAGGCGCTGCGTGAACATGGCGAGGACGGCGGATTTGCCCTGCGTGACTTGCTGTTCCTGCGTCCCTTGCGTGTGGACGAAGGCGAGACCCTCATCATGCGTGTGCGTTTGGAACGCTCGGACGAGGGGTATCGGTTTGAGGTGCAAAGCGCTTGCCTTTTTGAAGGCCGCGAGGCGTGGCAAACCCACGCTGAGGCTCGATTGATCCCCAGCGCCGGGAAACCGCCTGTTCTAGATATTGCCAGCGCTAAGGCCCGCGTAGGTGACGGAACCAAAGCGGCAGGGTCCTCTGCGCTGTCGGCCCCGCAAGAAGCGCATTTGACGTTCGGCCCGCGTTGGAAGGTCCTGCGTGAGATGGCCCTCCGCGATGGCGAAGGCTTGGCATCGCTGGCGCTTGATCCGCAGTTTGCCAACGATGGCTGCCTCCTGCCTCCCGGCTTGCTGGATATAGCGACCGGATGGGCGATGGATCTGATCCTCGGCTATGGGCAAGCACATCTCTGGGTGCCGGTCAGCTATGACGCGCTGACGATGTATGCGCCGTTGCCGTCCGAAATCGTAAGCCACGTCCGCCTTGCCTCCGGCACCAGCGCCGAAGGTGTGGTCCGTTTTGATGTGACACTCGCCGCACCGGACGGCGCGGTCTGTGTCGAGGTTCAAGGTCTGTCGATCCGCCGGGTCGAGGCCGCTGGCTTGGTCGCGCAACCGCCGCTGAGCGCGGCCGAAATCTCTTTTGATACCCAGGGTCAGACGATGCATCCTCTCTCAGCTGCAGAGGAACGTCTGATCCACAACCTGAGTCAGGGCATCCCGCCTGCGCAAGGCGCTGCGATGTTTGAGGCCGCCTTGCGCGCGCCCCTGACTCAGGTCGTTATTTCTTCGCTCGATCTGCCCTCGCTTATTGCGCAGGCAGAGGCGGGCGTGTCCGACACTGCGGGCGACGGTCAGGCGTTTGAACGTCCCGAGCTGGACACAGATTTTGTCGCGCCGTCAAATGACATCGAACGCACCTTGGCCGGTTTCTGGCAGGACTTGCTGGGCGTCGACAAAGTCGGCACGCGTGACAGTTTCTTTGACCTTGGCGGGCACAGCCTGATTGCAGTGCGTCTGTTTGCGATGGTCAAAAAGGCCTATCGCATTGAGTTCCCGATCTCGGTCTTGTTCGAAGCGCCTACGATCGAAACCTGTGCAGCGATGATTGCGGATCGCGTCGGTGGCGACACGCCGTCTGACGTCAGTCAGACCCGTGCGAGCGAAGGCTCATCTGAGCCTGAGACCGCGCCGCGCGCCGCCAGCCGTTTCACCCATCTAGTGCCCATGCACAGCGGAGAAGGCGGGCCGCGACGCCCGTTCTTCCTTGTGGCGGGCATGTTCGGCAACGTGTTGAACTTGCGCCATCTCGCGCATCTAATTGGGGCTGACCGGCCGTTTTATGGCCTTCAGGCGCGTGGTCTTTTGGGCGACGCCGCACCGCATGATGACCTGCAAGAAGCCGCGCGTGACTACATCGCCGAGATGCGGCAAGTGCAGCCGAGCGGGCCGTATCTGCTTGGAGGGTTTTCCGGCGGCGGCATCACCGCTTACGAAATCCGACGCCAGCTTGAGGCTGACGGAGAAGAGGTCGCGCTTGTCGCACTGCTTGACACACCGCTGCCGCGGCGCCGTGCGCTTTCGCGGGCTGACCGGATGAAAATCCAGATGCAGGAACTCAAGGCCAAAGGCCTCGCCTATCCGCTGATCTGGGCCAAAAACCGTATCGCTTGGGAGCTCTCCAAGCGTCGTGCGCCGGAAGAAACCGCACAGGACGCGCAAGGCCAACAGTTCCACGATGCCGAAATCGAGGCGGCGTTTTTGCGTGCCGTTGCCACCTATGATGTCACGCCGTGGACCGGCAACCTCGTGCTGTTCCGTCCGCCTCTTTCGGGTAAGTGGGATATGGGTGAGGGTCGTTTGGTCGACGCGGACCGCGCTTATGTGTTCTCCGACAACGACTGGGGCCAATACGTGCCGCACGTCCAGGTCTTTGAGGTGCCGGGAGATCACGATAGTATGGTTCTGGAACCCAATGTGCGTGTGCTGGCAGCCCGCATGAAAAAGGTGATCGCCGAAGCCGAGGCCACCTTTAACAGCCAGCATAGGGAGGCCGCCGAATGAGTGACGCCCCCCGCCTTTTGACCGTGATCCTGAATTGGCGCACGCCGGAGATGACTCTGCGTGCTGCCCAGGCAGCTGCGCGCGAAATGCATGGCATCGACGGGCGCATCGTGATTGTCGACAACGACAGTGGGGACGGCAGTTTTGAGATGATCCGTGATGGTCTCGCGCACGCCACTTGGGCCGAGAACCGCGTTGAGGTTGTGCAATCGGGCCATAATGGCGGCTTTGGCGCGGGCAACAATTTTGGCATCCGGCACGGCGCCGCCAAGGGCTTTGACTACGTCTATATTCTCAACTCTGATGCGTTTCCCGATGCGGGCAGCATTCAACTGCTGCTGGCACATCTGACGCTCAATCCTGACGTTGGCATTGCTGGCAGCTATATCCATGGCGAAGACGGCGCACCGCATGTCACCGCGTTCCGCTTTCCCACGGTCTGGAGCGAGCTTGAGGGTGCCGCGCGACTTGGCGTGATTTCGCGGATGCTAAAAAACCATATCGTGCCGTTGCCGATCCCACCTGAGACCATGCGCGTGGATTGGCTTGCGGGTGCATCGATGATGCTGCGCCGCGAGGTTCTTGAAGACATTGGCCTCTTTGATGAGAGCTTTTTCCTCTATTTTGAAGAAACCGATTTGTGCCTGCGGGCCGCACGGGCCGGATGGCCCACCGAATATGTGCGCGCCAGCGAAGTGACGCATATCGGATCCGTGTCCACCTGTATGAAAACATGGCAACGCATGCCGTCTTACTGGTTTGACAGCCGCCTGTATTATTTCCGCAAAAACCATGACAGCGCCTTTGCACCCACGCTGGCGCATGTCACCGGCACGCTGATCTGGAAACTACGCCGCATCATTGGGCGCAAACCGCGGCGAGATCCCAATTGGTTCCTTTGGGACCTGATCCGCCATTATCTTCGCAACATTTCCAACCGGGCCCCGCGCGATCGGTCCGCAACACCCACGCTAAACCCGCGCAAGGAGGCCAACACATGAGCCTTGATACCCTTTCCACTGCTCGCATGAGCGCCGTGATGATCGGCAATGAAAGCCTGCTGATCCAATGCGCCACGATGTGGCGGGACGCAGGCCATGCCATTGCAGCCATCGTCACACGCGCCACCGATATTCGGACGTGGGCGGAGCGCGAAGGGCTGCGGGTTGTGTCCTCTGATGCGGATATTGCAGAGGCGCTTCGAGGCGAGGCATTTGATTGGTTGCTGTCGATTGCCAACCTCGACATGTTGCCGCAAGCGGTACTGGGTTTGCCAACCAGAGGTGCGGTGAACTTTCACGACGGGCCGCTGCCGCGCTATGCGGGTTTGAACGCGCCAGTTTGGGCGCGACTTAACCAAGAGGCCCGTCACGGCATCACTTGGCACAAGATCGAAGCCAAAGCCGACACTGGCGACATCATTGCGCAGCGCATGTTTGACATTGCACAGGCCGACACCGCGCTGACGCTGAACACCAAAGCCTATGCCGCCGCAATCGAGAGCTTTCCGGAAGTTGTCACCGCTCTGTCCGATGGTTTGCCTGATGCGCGGCCTCAAGACATGGGGCAACGCAGCTATTTCGGTCTTGGCCATCTGCCGGAGGCGGCAGGTCGGATCGATTTCCGCCGCGATGCCCAAGAGGTCGTCGCGCTGGTGCGCGCGCTGGACCATGGCGATTATTTCAACCCGTTGTGCGCGCCGAAGTTCGTCGCGTCAGGCCGTGTGTTGCTGGTCGGAGCCGCCGAGATCGCCGAAAGCGCAGGCCATGGTGAACCCGGCGCGGTGTTGGCCGTCGGCCCTGATGCGGTGACCATCGCCTGTGGACGCGGGGCTGTGACCTTGTCCTGCCTGACCGACAGCGCAGGACACACACAAATCCCTGGCCATGTCATCCGCGACGGAGAACGTCTGCCTCTGTTGGATCGCGCCGCCGCCGAGACGCTGAGCGCCACCATGGCCAAAGTTGCCAAGTCCGACGCCTTTTGGCGCGCGCGTCTGGCGGCTTTTCTACCGGCAAACCTGCCTTTGATCGCCGCAGCTGGCGATCTGCCCGATATGCGCAGGGTCGCGTTGACCCTGCCCGAGTTGCCCTCCAAGCAAGCCCTGACCGCAGTGACCCTTTGGGCGTTGCGGTCAGGGGTACCGGAGGCTTGCGACATTGCCCTGTGTCCCGCCGACCTGCCTCGCGCGGCTGGCATTCTGAGCGATTGGGTGCCTTTGCGAGTGAATACCGAGGTCCTGCAGGGCACCGTGGCCAGTGCGGTAGATGCTGTTACGTCAACGCTCGAGACACTGACCCACAACGGCGCTTGGGCGCAGGATTTGATTGCCCGTGACCCGACCCTCGCCGCACCGGGAATGCCTGATTTGGCGGTCACACTGGATGGGTCTGGCGCGGTCGAAGGCGCTGCTCTGACAGTTGCGCTTGGCGATGCTCCGGCATTGCATTTTGACGCCACACGGCTCAGCGACGCCCACGCCAAACGCCTGGTCGCGCGTTTGGAGCTTTTGGCAGAAGCCATGGCGGATGACACCGCGGTTCAAGACTTGCCGTTCTTGCCGGAAGCCGAGCGCCAAGACCTGCTGACCAATTGGAACGACACAGCCGTCGATTTTGATGCGGACGCCACCATTGTCGCCCAATTTGAGGCGCAAGTTGCTGCCACGCCGAATGCAGCGGCATTGGTTTATGAGCATGATACGCTCAGCTATGCGGATCTTAACGCCCGGGCGAACCGTGCTGCGCATGTGCTGCGCGATATGGGGGTGACACACGGGGCTTTGGTCGGATTGTGTACCCGTCGCGGTCCCGATCTGGTGGTCGGGGCGCTGGCGATCCTAAAGGCAGGCGGTGCCTATGTGCCGATGGACCCAACCTATCCCGCCGATCGTCTGGCGCATTTTATTGCCGATTCAGGCTGCGGTGTGATCGTCACACAAGTGGCGCTTGCCAAAGACTTGCCTGACCATCAGGCACAGGTCTTGCAACTCGACACTGACGCGCGGCTGTCAAAAGCCAGTGCGCAGAATCCCGATGTGATTTCTGGCGGCGATGATCTCGCCTATCTGATCTACACCTCCGGTTCTACCGGCACGCCCAAAGGGGTGATGGTCGAGCACGGCAATGTCGCCAATTTCTTTGCTGGGATGGACGCGCGGATATCCTACAACATAGGCGACACGTGGCTTGCGGTCACATCTCTCAGCTTTGATATCTCGGTGCTGGAGCTGTTCTGGACCCTCTCGCGCGGCTTTAAGCTTGTGCTATCCGGTGACGAGACCACCACCCAGATCTCGGGTGGGCGCCTGCCGGCGGCGTCGGGTGGCATGGAGATGTCGATTTATTACTGGGGCAACGATGACGGTCAGGGGTCCAAGAAATACGAACTGCTGCTGGAAGGCGCGAAATTTGCTGACGCGCATGGGTTTTGCGCCGTTTGGACGCCAGAACGCCACTTCCACGCCTTTGGCGGCCCCTACCCCAACCCGTCGGTCACCGGCGCGGCGGTGGCGGCTGTGACCAAACAGATCGGCGTGCGCGCCGGATCTTGCGTCGCGCCCCTGCACCACACAGCCCGCATCGCCGAAGAATGGGCGGTGATCGACAACCTGACCAACGGCCGCGCGGGTATGGCGATTGCCTCGGGCTGGCAGCCGGACGACTTTGTGCTGCGCCCTGAAAACACGCCGCCCGCCAACAAGCCTGCGATGTTTGAACAGATGACGGAGCTGCGCAAACTTTGGCGCGGCGAAGAGGTCGCATTCGCCAAGCAGGATGGCTCGATGCATGCGGTGCTGACGCAACCGCGGCCCGTGTCCAAAGAGCTGCCGCTGTGGGTGACCACGGCGGGTAATCCCGAGACCTGGAAAGAGGCCGGGCGGCATGGCTGCAACGTGCTGACGCACCTATTGGGGCAAAGCGTGGACGAGGTTGGCGGCAAAATTGCGCTGTATCACGATGCGCTGCGCGAAGCGGGGCACAATCCCGATGATTTCAGCGTGACCTTGATGCTGCACAGCTTCTTGGCCGAGGATCGCGAAAAGGCGCGCGAAATCGCCCGCGAACCAATGAAAGACTACCTGCGCAGCGCGGCGGGATTGATCAAACAATACGCTTGGGCCTTCCCTGCGTTCAAAAAACCCGAAGGCGTCGACAACGCGTTTCAACTCGACCTTGGCGGTCTGACTGAGGAAGAGCTTGAAGGCATTCTGGACTTTGCCTTCCTGCGGTATTTCGAAGACTCGGGTCTGTTTGGCACCATTGAAGACGCATTGGATCGGGTTGAGCAGGTCAAACGCATCGGTGTGACCGAGATCGCCTGTTTGATCGACTACGGCATCGATACCGCCACCGTTATGGAGGGGCTCAAGCCCTTGGCCGAAGTGCTGCGGCTGGCAAATGAGGGCGGCGAATTGGACCCGTCGGATGTGTCGATTGCGGCGCAAATGATCCGCCATGACGTCAGCCACTTGCAGTGCACCCCGTCGATGGCGCGGATGATTGCGATGAACGACGAGGCGCGGTTTGCGCTACGTGGTGTGGATCATTTGATGATCGGTGGTGAGGCGCTTTCGGGCGGTCTGGTTGCCGATCTGAACGCGGCCACCGATGCGGGCATACAAAATATGTATGGCCCAACCGAAACCACCATCTGGTCAACAACCGGCATGGCCGAGGCGGGCGAAGGTGTCGCCAATATCGGCGCGCCGATTGCCAACACGGGAATCTACGTGCTGGACGCGGCGGGTGATCCCGCGCCCGTTGGGGTGCCCGGCGAGTTGTTGATCGGCGGCGCAGGCGTGACGCGTGGCTATTGGCGGCGCGAAGCGTTAACGGCGGAGCGTTTTGTCGAGAACCCCTTTGGCGAGGGGCGGCTTTATAAAACCGGCGATCTGGTGCGCTGGCGCGATGACGGCAAGCTCGATTTCCTTGGACGCGCCGACCATCAGGTCAAGCTGCGCGGCTATCGCATTGAGCTGGGCGAAATCGAAACCCGTCTGGAAGAAATCACCGGCGTCGCACAATCCGTGGTTATGCCGCGTGAAGACACGCCGGGCGATGTGCGCCTCGTAGCGTATCTGCGTGGCGATGCGATACCGGATGAGGCGGACATACGCGCGGCGTTGCGGGCCAATCTGCCAGCCTTCATGCGGCCCCAACACTATGTCACCGTCACCGATTTCCCGCTGACGCCCAACAAAAAGGTCGACCGCAAGGCGCTTCCGTCACCGGAAGAAACCCGCACTGTCGCGGTCACGAAACCCGTCGCTGCGGCACCCGTGACTGCACCGGTCGCGGTGACAGGCGATGTCGCGGCCACGGTTGCGGCGGTTTGGTCGCGGGTGTTGGGGGTGGCCGAAGTCAACGCAACCGACAACTTCTTTGACATTGGTGGGCACAGCCTTTTGGCCGTTCAGGCGCATCGGGACATCCGCACCGAAACCGGCGCGGCGAAGCTGTCGATCACCGACATTTTCCGCTTTCCAACCATGGCCGGACTGGTCACACGTATCGAAGAGCTAACGGGCGGCTCCCGTCCCGCAGATGCGCCGCAGGTGGCGAGCCGCGAAGATGTTGCGGACCGTGCCGATGGGCGCGCGGAAATGATGAGTAAGCGCCGCGCCATGCGCGCGCGTCGCAGGGCGAGGACGTAATGACAAATCCCTCTGAACACCTGACCGATCTGCTGGATCTGGCCCGACGGTTTGCACCGCGCGGCGTTGGTGTTGGCGTGGCCGACCCGACGCAAAGCCCGGCCACGGTCTTGCCCGAAGAGGCCGTGGCCATCGCCAGCGCGATCCCCAAGCGAAAACGCGAGTTCGCTGCGGGTCGTCGTGCAGCTCGGCAAGCTTTGCAATCGCTGGATCTGCCAGCCGTGGCCATACCTAAAGGCACCGACCGCGCGCCGGTGTTTCCCACCGGCATCGCCGGATCGATCACCCATAATCGAGGCGCGGCATTGGCTATTGTCGCGCCCCAAACGCGCTTTCGCGCGCTTGGCGTTGACGTGGAACCGCAAGCGCCGTTGAAGCCGGAATTGATCAAGGCGATTTGCACGTCCGAAGAGGCCGCGATGCTCGCACAACTTCCAGAGGCCGAGCGGCTTTTGCTGGCCCGCCGCCTGTTTTCCGCGAAAGAAGCGGTGTTTAAGGCGCAGTTTCCGATCACACGGCAGGTGTTTGGCTTTCAGGCCGCCTCGATCACGTTCAACGCTCTGCGCAGCGGGTTTGTCGCGACCTTTCATCGTGACATCGCCTCTATCCGCGCCGGAAGCAGCGTATCAGGCCAATGCGGCGTCGCGGGCGGTCATATCCTGACAATGGTCACGCTTGGGGCGGTCGTCGGCACGGAAAACGCCAATTTCCCCGTTTGCGCCACGGGATAACCACAATCATTCACCATAGTTAACACCAACAGAGCGCGAAATCACGGCGCCAGAACGACGTTTGAGGATCAGGCATGGACAGGTTTCAGTCTCTTGGAGAGGTACTGAGCATGCTCCGCAGAAGGGCTCTTCTGTGGGTGTCTGTCATTGCGCTTGGCGTACTGATCTCTTTGATGTATGCGCTGTCCCTGCCCCGCGAATATGAAACTTCCGCCACCATCCAGATTGAACAGCCCACCATTCAGACCGGCGAGTCCTCCCGCGGGTCGTTGAATGCGGAGATGCTGCAAAAACTGCAGATCGTTGAGCAACGTGTGATGGCGCGCGACAACCTGCTCGCGATCATCGAGAAATTCGGACTTTATCGCAACGCTGGTCTGAGCAATTTGCAAAAGGTGGACCTGCTGCGTCGTGCCGCCCGTGTTCAGCACATCACAAACC
This sequence comes from Shimia sp. Alg240-R146, assembly GCF_947331465.1. Taxonomy (GTDB): domain Bacteria; phylum Pseudomonadota; class Alphaproteobacteria; order Rhodobacterales; family Rhodobacteraceae; genus Shimia. The sequence goes on from NZ_CAMZOK010000003.1 coordinate 776,203, forward strand.
CGCAACTGCGGTGGCGTCAGGACATCAGCCCTTCGGCATTGTTGGTGACCGTGCGTATGACTGACGCGGCGCTAGCGGCCAATGTCGCCAATGAACTGGTGAACAACGTGCTGGATCAGGAAGAGGCGAGCCGGTCTGCGCGCGTGCGCGAAACACTGGACTTTTTTGACAGCGAAGAGCGCCGCATCAGTGCCGCGATCTTTACGCTTGAGGCGCAGATTGCCGAGTTTAAACGTGAAAACGCGGTGATCTTGCCCGGCGGCGTGGAAAGCCTGCGCACTCGTTTGACCGACCTGCAAGAGATCGAGCTTGAAGTGCAACGCCAGATCCTGTCGTTGCAGGACGGTGGCGAAACCGAGGCAAGCACCATTCGCGGTCAACGGATTGCGCGCCTGCGCGAAGAACGTGAACTGTATCAACTTGAGATCAGCGGGCTTGAGGCGCAACTTGCCGCGACCCCGGCGATTGAGCAGGCTTTCAGCAAGCTGGAGCGCCAGCTCGGCAAGCTGGAAGATCAGTACGAAGCGGTTACCGTTGGCAAGGCACAGGCCGAAATGGACCAGATGCTTGAGGCCAACCGAAAGTCTGACAGTTTTGCGGTGCTTGAAGTGGCGCTGCCACCGGATTGGCCGATTGCACCGTCTCGCAAAAAGATCCTCGCGATGGGCGGCATGCTCAGCGCGGCTGTGGCGCTAACGTTGGTGTTTCTGGCGGAAATGCGCAGCCCAGTGATTTGGACCCGTGGCCAGCTTGAGCGGCAATTGCGCCTGCGCGCTGTGGCTGCGATCCCGGTGATCGAAACAAAAGCCCGCCGCCGCAATCGCCGCATCCTGAGCATAGCAAAAATCGGAGCCGTGTTGGCCACAGCAGCGGCACTGGCGGGAATCGCTTTGAAATTCGGTCGGTAAGTCGCCGCATTCCTGCCTCATTTCACCAAACTCACCGAATCAATAGGCAGCCAACGCGCTTTTCCGCACTATTTGACAAACGCGAAAATGCCATTTTGAGAAACAATCCCACAAGCGCTGATAGAACCGTTTCCAAACCGCATTCGGATTTGGGGACTATTAACCATCTTTTGAGCAAATGAGATTTTGTTTGTTGGTTAATATTGATTAAAATCAATACTTTAGGGAATTTTGACGCAAAGTTACAGTGGATTTCGGGAAAATTGTGTCTAATATATGTTCTTGGGTGGGCGCTTCTGAGAATGGAGCACCGAGGGAAAACGGAAGACTGCTGAGCGATGAGCCCTGCTGCCAGGGCGCTATTCAATACGGTCCAATAAAAGTTGCACGTGTCAATTTTGGCGCGACGGCGAAGCTTTGACCGAAACTTGGCCTTTCAATCATATCCCAAAGTGCCCCGAACGACGTGTTAGTGGGGACGACGCTGATGGCGATCTATTCGCGGAAAGACTTTGCGCAGGGCTTTGAGGTTTCAACGCCGCAGCGCGGCCTGTATCGCGGCTTTGTTAAGCGCGTTTTGGACATATTGTTTGTCCTGACAATCGCGCTGCCGGTGGGGTTTGTGGTGCTAATGCTGGCGCTGCTGATTGCCCGCGACGGCGCTTCGCCGATCTATCGACAAAGACGCGTCGGCAAAGATGGCCGCATCTTTTATATGCTCAAGCTACGCTCGATGGTACCCAACGCGGATCAAAAGCTCGAAGAGTATCTGCGTCAAAACCCTGAAGCCCGCCGCGAGTGGGACGAAAAGCAAAAGCTGACCAACGATCCGCGCATCACGCCGATTGGCCGCCTGATCCGCAAGTCGTCTTTGGATGAGTTGCCACAGTTCCTGAACGTGCTGAGCGGTGACATGTCGGTGGTTGGCCCGCGTCCGATGATGCCGGAGCAAGTGCGTCTTTATCCTGGCGCCGCATATTTCACTATGCGTCCCGGAATTACCGGATTTTGGCAGATTTCGGAGCGCAACGAATGCAGCTTTGCGGAACGGGCCATTCATGACGGAAACTACGACCGCGCGCTGTCGCTGCGCACGGATGTGGCCGTGGTGTTGCGCACTGTGTCGGTTGTGGCACTGGGCACCGGTGTCTGACACAGCTGACCGCTGACAATCGAGAGGCGCGCGCTATAGTGGCGACGCGCCTTTTTCATTCCCACCGAACAGGATGTGCCCCGCCTCATGCCAAACGCACTTGCCACAGCGATGCTTGTGATCTGGCCGGTCGTGATCTGGCGGCTGTTTTTGGTGCTGCCGCCAGGCCGCGCGCTGATCTGGTCGTTGCTGGGCGCCTATTTGTTGTTGCCACCTCCGCCGGCGGCGATCGATTTTCCACTGATGCCTGCCTTGGACAAGACGTCCCTGCCCAATCTCGCCATCCTGCTCGTGGCCTATCTGGTTCTGCGCGGGGAGAACCGTCCGCGCTTGCTGCCAGACAGTAGTGTTGCGCGTTGGTTGCTTCTGATCTTTGTGCTCAGCCCGATCGCCACGGTGTTTACCAACCCCGAGCCGTTGATCTTTACCGAGAACTTCATTCGTGGGCTTTATCTTCAGGATGCCATCGCGCAGCCGATCAACCGGTTCATTCTGGTGATTGGCTTTCTGATGGCGCGGCAATATCTGACCACGCGCGAAGATCAACGTGATCTGCTGATCGCGCTGGTGATCGCCGGACTGGCATATTCCTTACCGATCCTGCTTGAGGTTCGCCTGAGCCCGCAGCTTAACAATTGGGTTTACGGGTATTTCCAACACCTGTTCTCGCAGACCCTTCGTCAGGGCGGATATCGTCCGATGGTGTTCCTCTATCATGGGATTTGGCTGGCCTATTTTGTGCTGACCTGCCTGTTGGCGGCCTTGGCTGTCTGGCGAGCAGATCGCAGCGCGACACGCGCCAAATACATGATCGCGGCGTTTTATCTGCTTGGCGTGCTGGTGCTGTGCAAAACACTCGCAACGCTGGTTTATGCCGGTGCAGCTGGTGCGTTGATCCTTTTGCTCAGCACGCGGATGCAGGTGCGGGTGGCCGCCCTTCTGGCGTTGATCACGATCAGCTATCCGGTGCTCAAGTCGATCGACCTTGTGCCCGCCGAAGTTATCCTATCGCAGGCCGAAGCGATCAGCGAAGAACGTGCGCACTCTTTGGCGTTCCGGTTTGAGAACGAGGATATTCTGGTAGACCGTGCCTTTCTCAAACCCTGGTTTGGCTGGGGCATCTGGGGCCGAAACCACGTCCATGACCCTGATACCGGCTTTATCACCTCTGTGTCGGACGGATATTGGGTGATTGTAATCGGAGTCTGGGGATGGGTCGGCTACATCGCCCAATTCGGGCTTATGTCACTGCCGATTTTCCTTGTCTGGCGCGAATTGAAGTTGGTGTCCCGGTTTGAGAGAGAACAGTTTCAGCGCACCGCGTCCTTTGCTCTGATGGACCGCACATATGGTGTCGGGGACACAGACCGAGGGTTGTCACCCTACCTCGGGCCGTTGGCGTTGATGCTGGGGTTCAACCTGATTGACCTGTTGCCCAATGCGACGCTGACACCGACGACATGGCTGATTGCGGGGACGTTGTTCGGTCATGCCGAACGGTTGGCACGGCGCAGAAAAGATGGCGTTCAGGAAAACGTCGAACCGCCCCCGCCTTCAGAAACTGTGTTGAAGCGGCGAACGGTTCTGTAGATACGCGGCGCTACTCGGTCAAACGCGACCCAATCACTTTTGCGGGCACGCCGGCCACCACCGCACCCGAAGGCACGTCTTTGGTCACCACTGCATTGGCTCCGATTTCGGCGTGGTCACCCACAGTTAACGGTCCGATTATTTTGGCGCCTGCGCCCACATCAACATGACCGCCAAGCGTCACCGCGCCAGCCAATGTCACCTGATGCATCAACTGGCAATTTGGTCCGATCACCGCGTCAGGATGCACTATTATGCCAGTCGGATGCGGCAGTCGCAGCCCGCCTGCGATCTGCATGTTCAGGTGAACTTCGCATTGTGTCAGCAGCGACCAGACCTTGTGCACCACAACCCAGTACTTTGCCGCGATCCCCCCAAACAGCCCACCGCGCGCCTTGGCGGCCTGATAGCGCCGAATGGAGCGCACCAACTTTGGCCCCGCATCCCAGAAGCCGCGCACCGCCTCGCGGCCCACATCTGCGACCTCTGCTGAAACTGTTTGATCTTGTGACACGCTGCCCTGCCTTCAAATTGCCCCTAAATCGTTGTCGCAAAACCTCTCTTGTCGTGCAACGTCCGTGTTGTAACACGCGCGCCTCTTGCGGGTTTTGTTCGAGAGGTATTTTCTGCGCAACATGAAGGACGCCATGATCCAACCACAGCCCCATCGGGCGGAAATTGACGGTTTGCGCGCCATCGCCGTACTGGCGGTGGTGTTTTATCACTTTGGCCTGCCCGGTGTTTCCGGCGGGTTTGTTGGCGTGGACGTGTTCTTTGTGATCTCCGGCTTTCTGATCGGTGGCATCCTTTGGCGCGAGAAGATTGCGACCGGAAAGCTTGGCTTGGGCCAATTCTATCTGCGACGCATAAAGCGCCTTGCGCCGGCTTATGTGGCTATGGCCATCGCGGTGTTGGTGGTGGGGTGGCTGGTGCTGTTGCCCAATGATTATCGCGAGACCACCAAAGGGGTGATCGCCGCGACCGTGTATTTATCCAATGTGCTGTTCTTCCGCCAATCCGGCTATTTTGACGGCGTGGCTGAGGAAAAGATCCTGCTGCACACGTGGTCGCTGTCGGTGGAGGAGCAGTTTTACCTGTTTTTGCCGCTGGTCTTTCTGTTCCTGGGCCGGTCGCGGCCTGCGATGCTTTGGGGATTTGCGGCGCTTTTTCTGCTTTCGCTGATCTCATCGCTGCCGATGACTGAACGCAGTCAGCCTGCCGCCTTCTACCTTTTCCCTTTCCGCGCGTGGGAGCTTTTGGCGGGCGTATTGCTTGCGGTTTGGGCCACCGAGAAACGCTTTGAGTATCGCGTCAATGCAGGGGTTAGCTACGCTGGTCTTGCGATCACGCTTGGCGCGGTTTTTCTGATCCAACCCGGTGCACACTTCCCCGGATGGCAGGCGATTTTTCCTGTATTGGGCACTGTGATGCTGATCGCGAACGGGCAACACGACAACCTTGTGAATCGTGTGTTGTCGATGCGTGTGCCGGTGGCGATCGGGCTGATTTCCTATTCGCTTTACCTTTGGCATTGGCCGGTGCTGACGCTTACCACTTATGTAAGGGGCGCGTATGCAGGCCCCGGTGAAGTTGCGCTTTGGATCGCGATCAGCGGGGTTCTTGCAACAGCCAGCTGGGCGATGATCGAACAGCCGGTGCGCAAGGCCAAGTCCCTTGGAGGGCCGGCGGTTTTGGGCGGCGCGGTTGTGGCGTCTGTGCTGTTGTTGGGTGTCGCCGGATATGTTTTCCGCGCCGACGGCGTTTCAGGGCGGTTTGGACCGCAAGCAAACATCCATATCGCAGCCACCGGCGATTTCTTGCAGGATTTCTCTCGCTGCCGTACAGCGAACGAAGGTCCGTTTGAAGGGTTGGACGTTTGTCCCATTGGCCCTGAAAATACGCCACCAAGCATGCTGATCTGGGGCGACAGCCATGTGCGTGCAATGTACGAAGGACTGGCGCAAATCGCAGACGAGTCTGACCGCGCTGCATTGGTGATTTGGCGCGCCGGCTGTGCGCCTGCATTTGATCTGGAAAAACAAGAGAGCGCGGCAACAGCGGCGCAAGACGCCGCCTGCACTGCCGCCAATGCACAAATTCGCGAAGCCTTTGCCGAGATGCCTGAAATCAGCGACGTCGTGCTGATCGGGCGCTGGTCCTACTACGCGACCGGCAAAGGCACTGGCATTGATGCGCACAACACCATCACGCTTGCCAGTGACCGCTTTGATGCGCCTGCGCAAGCCGATCTGTTCGCGGCAGCCTTGCGTGCCACCGTGCAGGAAATCTCCTACACGGATCGGTTTGTGCATATCCTGGAACAACCTCCTGAGATCGCGCTTTATAGCGCGCCAAAGGTGGCCCGCGCGCTTGCACACGGACAGATCACGCCAGATGAGGGCACACGGCGTTCCGCCATTGGGCGGGCCGATGCCGAACGCCGCGCAAAATCGGCGCAGACCGCGATTGCCGAAAGCGGCGCGAACCTGCTTTTGACGTGGGGGGCGTTCTGTGATGCCTTTTTGTGTGAAGCGATCCATCTGGGCGTTGGCCAGTATTTCGACAACAACCACCTGACAAACGCAGCCGCGCGCCGCATTCGTGGTGTATTTCACCCCATCTTCAACCCGGAGCATCGGTGATGGTTTCAACGTCCAAGACATGGGATGTGATCGTCATCGGAACCGGCATGGGCGGTGGCACCATCGGGCGCCGGCTCGCGGAGGCTGGTCTGTCGGTGTTGTTTGTTGAACGCGGTCCTGCCGGTTTGCGGTCGGAGGAAACCGAGCTTAACGCGCAAATCTGGGATCAGGAGGCACGGTTGGTGCGGGGCTTTTGGCCCGAGCCGATGACCGTCGAGGTGGACGGCGTCACAACCACTTTCAATGCCCCACTCGGGGCCGGAGTTGGCGGCAGTTCGGTGTTTTACGCGGCAACGCTGGAGCGGCCCGAACCCCATGACCTGGACCACAGCGTAGAGATGCCCCATCCCACCGGTGGCTGGCCCGTCACCTACGCCGAAATGCGGCCCTATTTCTCGGACGTCGAGCGGTTGTTCAGCGTCACGGGCACCCCTGATCCGTTGGGCGATGGTGACAGCCTGCCAGCCGGCCCCGAGATGCCCAGCGCCGACAGAGCGTTGCTTGAGGCGATGCAAACGGCGGGCTTGCATCCCTATCAGGGCCACATGGCGCTGCGAAATCTGGACAAATGCGCCACCTGTCTGGGCCGCAAATGCCCGCGATCCTGCAAGATGGACGGGCGTTCGGCGGGTGTGGAACCGGCGTTGGAAACCGGACGGGCCGAATTGCTTGATTTGACCGAGGTCACCCGGTTGAGCGCGGATCAGAACGGCATCACCAAAATTACGGCGACCCGTCAGGGCGAAGAGTTTGACCTGTCCGCGCGGGCCTATGTGTTGGCTGCAGGGGCGTTGACGTCACCGCGTCTGTTGATGGCATCTGATCTGGGCAATGGGTCCGGCTTGGTCGGGCGCAACCTGATGTTTCATCTCAACGAAATCTTCGCGCTGTGGCCCGGACGCGCGTTCAAGGGCAGCCCCGCCACCAAGGCGCTGGCGTTTCGCGACGCCTATCACGACGGCGACAGCCGACTCGGGATGGTGCAAGCGATGGGGATCAAAGCCCGCTATGGCGAGATTGTGCATTACCTGAACATGGCTTTTGACCGCTCTGCCTTGCGCAAACTGCGCCTTTTGCGCCAATTAACCCGCATTCCCGCGGCGATTGCGGTGCGCGTGTTTGGCGAGGCCAAGCTGTTTGTCGGTATCCTTGAGGATTTGCCATACGCAGAGAACCGCGTTGTGTTTGACGCCGATGATCCACATCGTTTGCACGTCATCTACACAATCGCGCCAGAGTTGCGTGCGCGTCGCAAGGCTTTTCGGCAGTTGATCCGCACCCGCCTGAAAGGACTGCGCAGCGTGTTCCTTGGTACTGGACCGGAGCTGAATTGGGGCCACCCCTGCGGCACGTTGCGGTTTGGGGATGATCCCACAACCAGCGTGCTGAACCGCGATTGCCGCGCGCATGAGGTCGACAATCTCTGGGTGGCGGATGCGAGCTTTATGCCAACCTCGATGGGCGTGAACCCGAGCCTGATGATTGCCGCCAACGCGCTGCGGGTTGGAGATGCGATCATTGCCATGCTGAGCAAGGAGAAAACCGATGAACAAGCTGACTGACGGTGTGGCCGTGGTGACTGGCGCGGGGTCGGGTCTTGGGCGGGCTTTGTCTGTTGAACTTTGCAAGCGCGGACAACGGGTGGTCGGTTTTGGCCGCCGCGCCGATGCCTTGACCGAAACCGCCACACTAGCGGGAGATCTGTTCACAGCGATCCCCGCTGACGTGTCTGATTCAAACGCGGTGCGCGCTGCCTTTGCCAAAGCCCGCGCTATCGCGCCAGTCGCGATTCTAATCAACAACGCAGGTGTTTATCCGCACCGCGATATCCTTGATGAAACCGCCGAAAGCTTCATGGACACGGTGAATGTCAACCTGGGCGGCATGGTCGCCTGCACCCGCGCAGCGCTTGATGATATGGGCAAGACCGGCGTTGGTCGGATTGTGAATGTTTCAAGCTTTGCCGACATCGCCCCGCTGCCTTGTAGCGCGGCCTATTCCGTGTCCAAAGGCGCGTGTTCGGTGTTTTCCCGTGCTTTGGTGGCCGATCTTGGGGATCGCTTGCCGGGCATTGTCGTCAGCACGTGGATGCCGGGCATGCTCAGGACTGACATGGGTTTGCCTGACGGGTTGGAACCCGCAGTTGCCGCACACTGGGGTGCGTCACTTGCATTGGATGCCGACCGCAGCTTGAATGGCACCGTGTGGGAGATGGACCGCGAGATCTTGCCGACGCGTGGCATCAAGGAGCGGATCAAAGATGCGTTGATGTTGCGACGCAGGGCCGCGCGACAGCTGTGAGCGCATGGCCTAGCGTTGCGCCCACGATTCTCGCATCAGCGCGGGCAAAATGCCGAAGCAGCGCGCATATCGTCCGACCAGCCGCGCCGGACTGCCGAGCATTCGCCAGAGCCATTCCATCGCAATCGCTTGTACCCATTTCGGCGCACGCGTTTGGGTGCCTGCCAGAAAGTCCAACCCCGCGCCGATGCTGGCAAAGCCGACATCGGGGGCCAGAGTGCGGCCACGCGCGGCCAGCATCTCTTGTTTGGGGGCGCCCAGCGCCAGAAACGCCAGCCCTGCACCGCTGGCGTTTACCCGCGCCAACACTTCTGCGGCGGCATCGCTTTCGGGATCAAACCCCATTGGCGGCGCGATCTGGCAGACAACCTTTACGCCTTTGATTTGTGTCTCAAGCGCCAAAGCCGCGCCGTTCAAAGCCTCAGCCGTGCTGCCGATCAAGGCCACAGAAACACCTGTTTCGGCGGCAAGGTACGCCAGTGGCACCACGAGTTCAGAGCCCGGCACCAACGCCACCGGACGCTTTGCAAGCCGCGACAACCAGACAATCGGATTGCCGTCCGCCACCACGAAATCCTGGGCCAAATAGGCATGCGCAAACTTGGTGTCCCGCCGCAACTGCACCAGATGATCCAAATTGATCGTGGCAAGCGCAAATCCGTTTCCGTCGGCAAATCGCGCAGCGATCGCATCCCGCACCGCAGCCGCATTCGGTTGATTCACCGTCACGTCGCCTTCAATCGAGTGGAATTTCACGCCTTGGCCCCTAAATTTTGCGCTACGCTATCATCCTGAGCGTCCAAAGCCAGCCGGAGATCAGCAAAAGCTTGCCAAATTGGCCACATTTGGCCCTTCTTGGCATGGATATGGCCACGCGCGCTGGTCACCTTTCTCAGATGCTTTATATTTGGCTCAAGTCATTGAACAAAGGACACAACTCATGAACGCTCCTGTCGCGCGCAGCGTGTCTATTGTTGGCTGCGGATTCGTCGCCGATCTGTACATGCGCTCGCTGGCCAAACACCCCGACATTGCCGTCACGCAGGTCTTTGACCGTGACCCCGAACGATTGGCGGCGTTTTGCGAGCATTGGAAAGTGCGTGGCGTTGACAGCATGGCGCGGTTTTTGGGCAATCTGCCAACAGGGGCGCTTGTGCTGAACCTCACCAATCCGGCGGAGCATTACGCGGTCTCCAAGACCTGCCTTGAAAGCGGCCACCACGTATATTCCGAAAAACCGCTGGCCACCGAAATGGATCAAGCGATTGAATTGCACGAATTGGCTGCCGCCAACGGGCTGCTTTTGGCCTCCGCGCCTTGTTCTGTTTTGGGTGAAGCGGCGCAAACTTTGGCCAAAGCCGTGCGCGATGACATCGCGGGACCGGTGCGGCTGGTCTATGCGGAACTGGACGACGGGTTTATTGCACAAGCGCCCTACAAGGATTGGAGCAGCGACAGCGGCGCGCCGTGGCCTGCCGACGACGAATTCGCTGTCGGTTGCACGCTGGAACACGCGGGGTATTACCTGACATGGATGATTGCGATGTTTGGATCCGTGCGCCGTGTCGTGGCCGCCTCGACCGAGGCCATATCCGACAAACCTGTCACCGGAACGCCGGATTTCGCCACAGCGACTCTGTTTTTTGAAAGCGGCGTGACCGCGCGGTTGACCTGTTCGATTGTGGCCAGCCACGATCATCGCATCCGCCTGTTTGGCGACAAGGGCGTGTTGCAAGTCAAACAAAGCTGGGACAACGATGCGCCCGTCAAATTTCACCGCCGCACGACGTTGCGCCGCCGCTTGATCGAGCATCCCTTTGGCAAACGCATCCGCGTCGGCGGGGATACCCACCCCAAAGTGGATCGGTGGGGGGCAGCGGCCATGAACTTTGCGCTGGGGCCGGCCGAGATGCTGGATTCGCTGGCGCAAGACCGTCCCTGCCGGTTGAGTGCGGATTTTGGACTGCACCTCACCGAGGTCACGCTGGCGATGCAAAACGCCGGAGAAGACGGATGCGCGCAAGACATGACCACCCGTTGTGACCCAATCGCGCCGATGCCATGGGCGACATGATCTCGCCCATCGCCGTGACCGGCGCGTCCGGTTTTATTGGACGCCGCACCGTTGAGGCCGCGCGGATCGCCGGTCTTGAGGTTCGCGTTTTTGTGCGGCGCGCCGAAACCATGCCCGCCCACTGGCGACAGGACGCGGGCGTCGACATCACCATTCTGGACCTCGCCAGCACCAAAAATCTGCCTGACTACCTTGAGGGCGTGCAATCGGTGATCCATTGCGCCGCCGCCATGACGGGTGATCATGAAAACGACACGCTGGAAGCCACGCAGGCCGTGATCGAGGCGGTCGTCAAAACCGAGGTGCCGCATGTGGTCCTGGCTGGGTCGCTCTCGGTCTATGACGTGGGCACGTTGGAGGATGGGGCGATTTTGACCGAGGCCTGCAAGACCCGTGCCAAGGGGCGCGATGCCTATGCGGTGGCAAAATATGAGCAAGAGGATATGCTGCGCGCCGCCGCAGCGCTTTACGGGTTTGACCTGACGGTCCTGCGGCTTGGTGCGGTCTGGGGGCCGGAGCGATTGTTTAACGCCCACATTGGCCCCGCGATTGGGCCGGTGGTGTTTCGTCTTGACGGAGGAGGTGTTGTGCCAATCTGCGATGTTGAGCGCGCCGCCGAGTGTCTGATAGCAGCAAGCCAGTCGGCAAACGCGGTTGAGACCATCAACGTGTTCGATGACGATTTGCCAACCCGCAGCCAATTTTTGCGCGCCTTTCGCGCTTGCGGCTGGCCCACGCTAAGCGTGCCTCTGCCTCTTGGGGTAATGCGCCTGATCGCCACCATTACGCCCGATGCGCCAACCATGCCCGGCCTGCTGCGCCGTGCCATTTTGGACGCACGACACAAGCCGATGCACTATTCCAACGACCTGATGCACAAACGCCTTGGCCCTGTCACAAATATGCCCTTTGACACAGCTATGCAGACCGCAATCAAAAAAGAGCAGACCCTGTGACAACCTCGTCCAAACCCATTGCCTATTTGACCGGCGAATACCCCCGCGCGACGGACACCTTTATCCAGCGCGAGGTCGCGGCCCTGCGCGATCAGGGCATCGACGTGCACACATGTTCAATCCGCCGGACCGGCACAGAACATCTGGTTGGGGAAGAACAGCGCAGCGAGGCGGCCAATACGTTTTATGTGCTGGCCGCTGCGAAATCGCCTATCACACTCATTGCCGCACAGTTTGCAGCGCTGACCCACCGCCCCGGCGGCTATTTCCGTGCGCTGTTTCTGGCGTTGAAAACCGCCCCTCCGGGTCTGCGCGGCGTGCTCTTTCAGCTGTTTTACTTTGCCGAGGCCGCCGTTCTGGCGCAGCATCTGCGCAAAAAGGGCGTGCGCCACCTACACAACCACATCGCCAAGTCGTCCTGCACCGTGGCGATGTTGATGTCGGAAATGTCGGGTATTCCCTACAGCTTTACGCTGCATGGGCCTGATATCTTTTTTGCCCCTGATCACTGGCGGCTTGACGAAAAAATTGCGCGGTCAAAATTTGTCGCGTGCATCAGCCATTTCTGCCGCAGTCAGGCGATGGCGCTGTCTGATCCGAAACACTGGCACAAGTTGCACATCATTCACTGCGGCGTGGATCCCAGCCTTTATGCCGACACGCCGCTGCCATCTGGCCATCGGTTGCTGTTTGTCGGGCGGCTTGCGCCAGTCAAAGGTTTGCCGATTCTGCTGCGCGCGCTGGCGCCGCTGATCAAGGACTTTGCTGACCTCAAGTTGACCGTGATTGGCGACGGCCCCGGCCGCAAAGCGTTGGAGCACCAAGCGCAAACCACGGGCATTGCGGATCACGTCGACTTTGTCGGGTACAAGAACCAGACCGAAGTGGCCGAGGCCTTGGCGCAAACCGATTTGTTTGTTTTGCCGAGCTTTGCCGAAGGCGTGCCTGTCGTGCTGATGGAGGCGATGGCCGCTGCGCGTCCGGTGGTTACCACTCAGATTGCGGGCGTGCCCGAACTGGTGGACCACGGGACCTCTGGTCTGTTGGTGCCCCCCGGTGACACACACGCGTTGACCCGCGCGATTGCCAGCATTCTGGCCGACCCGAAACGCGCCGCCGAGATGGGCGCGCATGGTCGTGAACGGGTCGAAGTCGCTTTTACCGTTGCAACCGAAGCCACGCGGTTGGCGCAGCTGTTTGAGGCGGGCGAAACATGACCACAGCCATCGTGATCGGGCGCAACGAGGGCGCGCGTCTGGTGGCGTGCCTCAAATCGCTCACGGACCAAGGCGTCGAAATTGTCTACGTCGACAGCGGCAGTTGGGACACGTCGGTGGCCGAGGCGCGCAAGGCCGGTGCGCTGGTGGTGGAACTTGAGCGCGATGCGCCATTCACGGCGGCCCGCGCCCGACAGGCCGGATTTGACGCTTTGGCGCAAACCGGAGATCTGCCGGAATTTGTGATGTTTGTGGATGGCGACTGTGTGGTGGTGCCCGGGTGGATCGCCGCGGGCGAAGCCGCGCTGCGCGAGACGCCCGATCTTGGACTTGTCACCGGGTGGCGGGCGGAACTTTATCCGCAGCGCTCGGTCTATAATGCCATGTGCGAATTTGAGTGGCGCCGCCCTGCCGGCGTGATCACGGCCTGTGGCGGTGACATGATGGTGCGCACAGACGCCTTTCAACAGGCCGGCGGATTTGATGCCACAGTGATTGCGGCTGAGGATGATGAATTCTGCGTACGATTGGCCAAAGCGGGCTGGGGCCTGATGCGGTTGCCGCTTGAGATGACCCGCCACGACGCCGCTATGTTGCGGTTTGGCCAGTGGTGGCAGCGCGCCAAACGCACAGGTCACGGCTTTGCGCAGGTTGGCTGGATGCACCCGCCTTACTTTCGGCGCGAGCAAGTGCGCGCCGTGGTTTACGGGCTGATCTTGCCCGTGCTTTTGGTGGTGGGGCTTTTCTCTTCTCCGCTGCTGTTTCTGGGGGTCGTGGCGCTTTATGGCATGAACTATGTGCGCACCAGCAAGGGCCTGATCGCGGACGGTTTGCCCGGCTGGGAAGCCCGCCGTCACGCACGCCTGCTGACCCTGTCGAAATTGCCCAACATGATGGGTATGATCCTGTTTCACTGGCGACGCCTGCAGGGCCGCGCCATGCAAATTATTGAGTATAAGTAGCCATGACCGCTTCTGATCCCAACCGTCCGATCCGCGCTGCCCTGTTGGGTGCTGGCTATATCGCTGACTGGCATGCTGGCGCGATCAAGGCCACGCCTGGGGTCGAATTGGTCGCTGTCTGTGACCGCTCTGAGGCCGCCGCCGAAGCGCTGGCGCAAACTTATGGCATCACCGCGTATTCCGATCTGGACGCCATGTTGGCCGCAGGTGTTGCTGATGCGGTTCACATCGTGACCCCGCCGCAAACCCACCGCGCATTGGCGGAGGCCTGTTTGCGGGGCGGGGTGCATGTGGTGGTGGAAAAACCTGTTGCGCTGTCGGGTCAGGAAACCCGCGAAATCGCCGATATCGCTGAGGAAACCGGCCGCATATTTGCCGCCGGTCACAACTTTATGGGCACGCCCGGCTATCAGCGGCTGAAAAACCGGCTTGAATCCGGTGCGATAGGCCGTGTTGCTGCGACGGAGATCAACTGGCACTTCCCTCTCGCGCCCCTTCGGTCTGGCCCGTTTGGGCTTTGGTTGCTGCAGGAGCCCAAAAACCTTTTGCTGGAACTCGGGCCGCACCTGTTTGCCTTTGCGGTGGATCTGTTTGGTGATTTGGACGTGCATCATGTTGCGCTGTCCAAGCCCGTCGCAATTCCCGGTGACACTGACCGTCCGCAAGGGTTTCGCATTCTCGCCAGCGCCCGCGACGTCAGCGTGACAATCAACTTGTCGCTGGTGGAAACCATGGACGACCGCTCGGTGACTTTGCACGGCTCCACCGCAAGAGCACGCTATGACTATGCGCATGACGTGCTGGTGGTGGACGGCGACAACGCCGCCGACATTGTCGCCAACCCGTTTCTGCGCCAGATGGGCCTTGCCGGCCAGCATCTGCGCGAAGGCATGGTGAACGGCGCCCGTCAGCTTGCCTCGCTCAACCGAAAATCCCCGTACGGGCTGAGCTTTGCAGGGCTGTCCAGCGCGTTTTACGCCGCCATTCGATCCGGTCGACCGCTGGATACGCGCTTTGACGGGGCCAGTGCCGTCAAGGTCATGACGGCCATAGACGCCGCAAATGCGTTGTTGCCCAAGCCCGAGAAAAAACCCAAACCCGCCACCCGCGCCAAGCCCAAACCCACGGTTTTGATCATCGGCGGCACCGGCTTTATCGGGCGCGCCCTGACGCGGGCTTGGGTCGCAAAGGGGCGCGATGTGCGGGTGTTGTCGCGTGGTCAATCCGGCCCGTTTGACGACATAGCGGATCATGTTGAACTCTTTGGTGCGTCGCTCACCGATCCTGAGCAGCTCGCTGCTGCATTTGACGGGATCGAAATCGCTTATCACCTTGGAAAATCCATGGACGCCACGTGGGAGGCGGCCCTGAAGAACGATGTCGAGGTCACCGAAACCATCGCCCGCGCCGCCAATGCTGCTGGCGTCACACGCTTTGTCTACACCGGCACCATCGCCAGCTATGACATGTCCGATCCCGAGGTCACCATCACCGAGGCCAGCGACTTTGGCGATATGGAAACCCGCAACATCTATGCCCGCTCGAAGGCGGAGTGCGAGGCGCGGTTGCTGGAATTGCACCGCAAACACGATCTGCCGCTGGTGATCGCGCGTCCCGGCATTGTGGTGGGCAAAGGTGGCCCGTTGCAACATTGGGGCATTGGCCGCTGGCACGGCGCCGGTGCGGTGCGGATCTGGGGCAATGGCAAACATATCCTGCCGTTTGTGCTGAATGACGATGTCGCCGACGCGCTGATCCTCATGGCGGAAGAAGACGCCGCGATTGGCGAAAGCTTCAACCTTGTGGGCGAACCGATGCTGTCCGCGCGCGACTATTTTGACGCAATCGCCGCCCGTCTTGGCGCGCGTATCAAGGTGCGCTCGGGGCACCTGCCAGTGTTTTACGCCTCGGCCACAGTCAAACATTTGCTTAAAAAGCATGTGCTGCGCCGTGGCGGTTTGACGAACCCCTCTCTGGCGGATTGGCAAAGTCGCGCGCATTTCTCGCCGTTTGACAATGACCGCCCCAAGCGCCTGCTTGGCTGGCAACCAGAGCCGCGCCGCGATGCGTTTTTGACAAAAGCCGTGGATGAGGCCGACCTGCTCGGCTTCTGACACCGCACGCCTGTTCCACCCAAGTCCGGCGCTGCTTGGGCGTCGCATGTCGCCCTCCTGCGCAACATGTTGCACGTGCCCCTTTCCCTTCGGCCTCGCCCGGTGCCCTGTGCCATCGGCGCATCCTAAATCCCACCCATAGAGCTGGTTTTTACCTGCAATTTTCAACATTGCGGCTCTCGCGATTAAGGCATCATTAACCAGCCAAAAGTTACGCCGCTTTTCAGGGATGGACTTACTAAGCTCGAGGCGTACTTAAAAGATGGCACAGGTCGCACTGTTTACTTTTGACGATGAATCCAAATCTGAATTGACGGATTCCGACGGCAACGTCGACAACAGCGGAACGCTTGTCGGGGACGCATATTCCGATGGCAACGGTGTGGGCCATTTCGATGGCGACGGCGATTACGGCATTGTCGATCCCGATCCGATGTTCGACCTCAATCAAGGTACCATTGCGATCGAGTTCACCCAATCTGAGCCCTCCCCAGGCAATGCACCATGGACCGGCGCGCACACATTGTTCTCGTCCGACGCCAACGGCTATGGCTCGACCAATGGCGATCACCTGTCGATCTACATCAAGGCCAACGGAGAAATCTGTATCCGCCACCAAACCAACGGAACCGACTATTACTATTCTGGCGGCTCTGTGGTCCCCGGCGAGCCGGTGCAAATGACCTACAGCTTTGGACCAGACGGCAGCACCCTGACCGTCGACGGGCAGGTCAAGATTGCCGCACCCTATGAGCACAGCATGGCAGGCGGCACCAACGGCATGACCGTCGGAGCGAGCCTCGCAAGCTCGACAGAAGGCACTTCTGACAAGATCAACGGCTTTTTTGAGGGTGAAATTTCCCGTGTCGCTATCTATGACACGGTGGAAACATTTAATGACGCCATCCCATGTTTCCTTGCCGGCACGCCTGTTTTGACGCCAAGCGGCGAAGTGGCCGTCGAAACGCTGAAAGTCGGCGATCTGGTCACCACTTTGGACGGCGGTGCGCAAGCTGTGGTCTGGATCACAACCTCAACCGTTGACCGACTCACTCTGCGCCACAATCAGAAAATGCGCCCGATTGAACTTGACGTCCCCACCGTGACCGGCCCGCGAAAACTGGCCCTGTCCCGCCAGCATTGCGTGATGATGATCGACGGTCACCGCGAAGTTCTGGTGCGTGCGGCGCATCTTGAAAAACACGGCATGGCAACGCGCGCGCGCGCAAACGCACCAGTCACCTATGTGCACATCATGTTGGAGCACCACCACGTGGTCTGTGCTGATGGCATTCCTTGCGAAACCCTGCGCGCGGGCAAACTGACAGAGCGTCTGGTCTCCATGCCGAAAACACCCGGACAGAAGTCCGTTATGCCCGTGATGGAGCCCGCCCGTCCGGTTTTGTCTGGCGCTGAAGTGCGCGCGGCGGTGCGCGCAGGTCGCCTTGAATTCGCGTTCTGGCAGCCTCAAGGGATACAAAAAAGCGCCTGATCAGGGCAGGATCAGTCGCCCAATCTCCGCAATGGCGCCTTTGTTTTGTCCGCATTGACCTGATAGCCTACGGCTCAGGCAGATGGATAAAACGTCATGAACGACGAGCAGACACAGGATCTCGAAGATCTCTCACCGGCGCCGGAGGACAACCTTCCGGCGGTGCATGATCCCGACGTGTTCTGGGACAGCCTGGCTGTGGCCGTGCCGGATGAGGCACAGCTTGCCGACGCCAAGGTGATCAGCGCAACCCGCGATCATCCGGCCCACGCCGCGTTTGACATGCTGCGCACCCGTCTGCTGCAGGCCTTGTCTGACAACGGATGGACCCGCGTTGCGGTGACCGCGCCGACGCGAGGCTGTGGCAGCAGCTTTGTGACGCTCAACCTCGCCTATGCCGCCGCGCGGCTGGAAAATACCCGTACCGTGGTGATGGATCTCGATCTGCGCGCACCTAGTCTTGGCGCGATGCTTAACATCGAAGCCACGGACGACATGACCGACTATTTGTCCGGTGAAATCGCGCCCGAGGATTTCCTGATCGCTACGCAACGCAACTTGGCTTTTGGCCTGAGCGCGGGCCCTGCCGACAACTCCGCCGAGATGTTTCAGGCGACGATGACCGGTGATGTGCTGGACGAATTGGGCGATTTGTTGGAGCCGGACCTCGTGCTGTTCGATATGCCACCAGCGTTGGAATATGACGACGTTCTGGCCTTTTTGCCCTACGTCGATGCGGTCTTGGTCGTGGCTGGCGGCGGTGTGACGTCTGCCGAAGAAGTCACCAAGGTCGAACAGATTCTGTCCGAGGTGAAACCGATCCTCGGAGTGATGCTCAACAAAGCCGACGGTCCGGTGTCTTACTGACAACCATCACGCGCCGTTCATCTTTTCGTCACATCTCCTTTCAGCAAGTAAACAGCCGTGCCCGCTTCAGCGCCGTCAGTTTTCCTGTCAGCAAAACTTGCCAAAGCTTGGATGTTGCCGGACGGGGACCGCTCTAAGCCGTAAAAGTCGTTTCATCGCTGACGGACCACGCTCGCATAGCTTGACTTAAGTCTCTGTAAAAAAACAATTTAAATTAATGATCTGAATCAGCCCTCACACAAAATGTGACTTTTCTTTTGGCAATTAAGAAAAACTTACAGATCAGTCAGATTTTCGAAATTTCGGACAGACCGCTGCGCACTTAAGTTGCCTCTCGAAGGACAGACCGACCCGGCCATTGCGCCGCGGCCATACTCCTTAACGGTGACGGACACATGTGCCGTCGTGACCCAACCTAGAGAATGGAACAGATCGACATGAAACTCCCCTCCTCCTCCGCAACGAACCTCGAAAAACCAAACTTGCGCCACTTCCTGAAAACGCAAGATTTCTCCCGCGCCGAGTTGCAGGAAATCCTCGACCTGATGAAGATGCTGAAAGACGCGCGTCGCGACAACGCGGTGCCTCAGCTGTTCGCCGGCAAAACCGTTGGCATGATTTTTGAGCAGCCTTCGACACGCACACGTGTTTCGTTTGAAGCTGCTGCCACAATCCTCGGCGGCCACGCGCAATTCCTGTCCCCCAACGACATCCACCTGGGGTCCAAAGAATCGCTGGAAGACACCGGCAAGGTTCTGTCGCGCATGGTTGACGTGATCATGGCGCGTGTTGACGTGCACTCCACCGTGTCCGGGCTGGCAGTCGGCGCGTCTGTTCCGGTCATTAACGGTCTGTGCGACTGGCTGCACCCAACCCAGATGATGGCCGACATCTTTACGATGATCGAGCACCTGCCCGAAGGAAAAAAAATCGATGATCTGAAAGTGGCCTTCATTGGGGACGCGACCAACGTGTCCAACGAACTGGCGATGATCTGCACCAAATTCGGCATCGAATACGCCCACGTAGGTCCGAAAAAATACCACATGAACGAGCAAGTGGTCGGCATGATCGAAGAAAACTGCGCAGAAAACGGCGGCACATTCGTGATGACCGACGACATCAACGCAGTGAAAGGCTTCGACATTCTGGTCGCAGACAGCTTCTACTGGTTCGGTCAGGAAGCTGAAAAAGAAGAGCGTCTGGCAACCTTCATGCCCGAGTACATTGTTGACCAGCGCCTGATGGATCTGGCTGGTCCACAAGCCATGTTCATGCACTGTCTGCCCGCCAACGACAAACGCGAAACCACCCGCGAAGTCATGGACGGCGATCGCTCCGTCATCATGGACGAAGCTGAAAACCGCCTGACCGCGCAGATGGCTCTGTTGGTGTACTTCACCCACAAAGACTTCGGCAAACCCTCCGCCGAGCTCGTCAAAAAACACGAAGACAAGATCTCCGGCTTCCTCGCAAGCATCTGATCCTGTCTCCGTCCCGTGGCGCGTCCCTCCTTGCGTCACGGGAACTCCCCATTTCATTCCCTCATCGCTCCTGAAAGGAACGCAAAATGAGAATTGTGGTAGCACTGGGCGGCAACGCCCTTCTCGAACGCGGTCAGGACATGACGGCCGAGAACCAGATGATCAACATCCGCAAGGCCGCCAAGTCACTGGCAAAGCTCGCTGAACACAACGAAGTCGTCATCGCACACGGCAACGGCCCCCAAGTGGGTCTGCTGGCGCTTCAGGCATCTGCATACGAAGGCGTCGACCCTTATCCGCTCGACGTTCTTGGTGCGGAATCTGTTGGCCAAATCGGCTACATGCTGGAACAGCAAGTCGGTAACCTTCTGCCGGTTGAGCAGAAGTTTGCAACCGTGTTGACCCAGATCGAAGTTGACCCACGCGACCCGGCGTTCGACAACCCAACCAAGTTCATTGGCCCGGTTTACGACAAAGAAACTTCCGTGCGTCTGGCCGAAGAAAAAGGCTACATCTTCAAAGCTGACGGCGAATACTTCCGCCGCGTGGTGGCCTCGCCCCTGCCGCAGCGCATCTTTGAAGTCGAAGTCATCAAGCTGCTGATCGAAAACGACACTGTCGTGATCTGCGCAGGTGGTGGCGGCATCCCAACCGCATACGGCGAAGACGGCAGCCTGCATGGCGTCGAAGCTGTGATCGACAAAGACCGCGCAGCCGCGCTTTTGGCACGCGAAGTCAACGCCGACGCCCTGATGATCCTCACCGATGTGGATTCGGTTTACCTTAACTGGGGAACCGACGATCAAAAATCTATCCGCACGGTATCGCCCAACGCCTTTGGCGCATTTGACTTCCCCGACGGATCCATGGGTCCAAAAGTCGAGGCCGCTGTCGAATTCGCACGCGCAACTGGCGGTGTATCCTGCATCGGTAACCTCGACGACGCGGTGGCGATGTTGGAAGGCACGGCCGGCACAACGGTGACCAGCCGGTGTAAGGAAACCGAGTTGGTCTGATACTTTACGGGCCGTTAAGCGGCCCGTCCTTTGGGTGCTTGTTCGCGCCCGCCCGCCTCCTCAAGAAACAGGAACCGGCTTTGATTTTTCTGGTCGCCATTCCTGAATTTTGGCAATTATGAATTGGAAATGACCATGTCAGAAAAAAAATCTGTAAGCATGATGGGCATTCTGCTGGTCGCCGTAAGTTCGATCCTTGTGATCGATACGGTGGCTGCGTCTGCTATCATCGGCCCCTCCGCCATTGGCTGGTGGGTTCTGTTCTTCTTCATCTTCTTCCTGCCCTACGGTTTGGTGACCGCCGAACTCGGCACGACCTACAAAGATGAAGGCGCAATCGTGGACTGGGTGAACCGTGCCTTTGGCCGGGGCGCAGCAGCCCGCACATCCTGGCTTTACTGGGTGAACTACAGCCTCTGGGTTCCAGCGGTTTATTACATGTTCGCCGTCATCGCCGCGCAACTTATTGGCCTCGAACTGGGCCCAGTCGCCATTGCGGTGTTCGCAGTCGCAATGACTTGGCTAACGTCTTACATCGCAACATTCGATGTAGAGCGCCTGACATGGATCGCATCGATTGGTGCCATCTTCAAATCGGTGATCATGCTGGTTCTCGGCTTCGGTGGTCTCTATGTTGGTTTCACCAATGGCTTCGCCAACCCCTTCACTCTTGCGGACACATTGCCTTCGTTCGGTGACGGCGCAACCTATCTGCCGATCATCATTTTCAACGTCATGGGCTTTGAAATCATCGCCGGCGCGGCCTCAACCTTCAAAGATCCCGATCGTGACATCCCCAAAGCCACCATTCTCGGCGGCATCCTGATCACGTTCTTCTATCTGTTGGCGTCGCTTGGTATCCTTGCAGTCATCCCACTGGCCGAAATTTCCGAAAGCTCCGGTGTTGTAGACGCCTTCGTATTGGTCTTCGGTGACTCTGCTATGGCTCGAGTTCTGGTGAATGTTGTCGGCGTCATGGTGCTCTACACTCTGGTTTCCAACGTTGTGACTTGGGCGATGGGTGTGAACCAGACAGTTGTCTATTCCGCTGAGCAAGGTCTGATGCCAAAAATGTTCGCGAAAGTTTCCGCGAAAACAGGCATGCCAACCACCGCTTCGTGGGCCAACGCCTGGATGGGTACAGCAACCATGGGTGCCTACCTCGTCATGGTGAACGTCACCGGCAACGAAGATCTGTTCTGGAATGTGTTCTCGCTTGGAGCAATCGGTCTGCTGGCATCTTACGTAATGATGTTCCCAGCCTTCCTGAAATTGCGCCTGACAGACACCACTACCAAACGCGGCTACACCATCCCAGGCGGCACTCCAATGGCCCTCTACTGCTCGGTCGTGCCAACCCTCGTTCTGCTTGTTGGTCTCGTGTTCTTCTTCTGGGCACCTGGCGCCGGCATGGACATGGAATACTTCTACACCGTTGGTACCGGCCTCTTGCTGGCAGTGATTGGTGGCGAAGTCCTGATCTGGAAAGCCAACAAGGAACACCAAGAAGCTGTTCCTGCTGAATAATCGAACTCTTGGGTTGGCGACGCACGTCGCCAACCCTATCTCCTCCCCAGCCCTTTAGGATTTTTGACATGAGCAAAGTTCATACATCCACGCCCGCTGCCGATGGCTTTTTCATGCCCGCAGAAGATGCCCGTCATGATGAAATCTGGATGGCGTGGCCCGAACGTAACGACAACTGGCGCAATGGCGCGAAACCCGCGCAAGCAACTTTTGTCGAAGTGGCCAAAGCAATCGCCGAAGTCACACCGGTCACTATGACCGTATCCGCCACCCAATATGACAACGCGCGCTCGCGTCTGCCCGAAAACATCCGCGTTGTGGAAATGTCCACAAACGACAGCTGGATGCGTGACATCGCCCCAACTTATGTGGTGAATGGCGACGGCGAACGCCGTGGTGTTCAATGGGAATTTAACGCGTGGGGCGGCTTTGTTGACGGCCTGTATGCGCCTTGGGACAAAGACAATCAGGTTGCCGGCAAGATCTGTGACATCCACCGCGACGACAGCTACAAAGCTGGCTTCGTGCTGGAAGGCGGCTCGATCCACACTGACGGCGACGGCACACTTTACACCAATGAAGAATGCCTGCTTCATGCGTCGCGCAACCCCGACATGTCCAAGGAAGAGATCGAGCAATCGCTCAAAGATCACCTTGGCGTTGAAAAGGTTCTGTGGCTGCCTGACGGGCTGTTTAACGATGAAACCAACGGACACATCGACAATCTGTTGCACGTTGTCCGCCCTGGCGAAGTCATCCTGAGCTGGACCGAAGACAAGACTGATCCTCAGTACGAGATCAGCCAACGCGCCCTTGCCTTCCTAAACAATGCAACCGACGCGAAAGGCCGCAACATCAAGGTCCACAAGGTGCACATCCCCGGCCCACTTTACTTCACCGAAGAAGAGGCCGCTGGCATCGACATGTCAGACGGCATGGAACGCGAAGCCGGTGAGCGGATGGCTGGCTCCTATGCCAACTTCCTGATCACCAACGGTCGCATCGTTTTGCCTTTGTTGGATGAAAAATGGGACGCTGAGGCCCGCACGGTTTTGCAAGAGGCCTTCCCTGACCACGAGATCGTCGGGGTTCAAGCCCGCGAAATCCTGCTTGGTGGTGGCAACGTCCACTGCATTACACAGCAGGTACCCGCCGTCTGATCGGCATAAACACACCGTGCCGGGCTTACGCCCGGCATTTTTTTTGCATTGGTCCGCATAACCAGTTAGGTGGCTTTTATCCGCTATGGTTCCCATAAACTTCGATGAACCAACGGTTTGCAGACTAGGATTTTCATGAACAGCGTCCCTGCTACCAAAATTGGCCTTCTGGGCATTATCTTTTTTGTGTTCTCGGGCATGATCGGGTTTGACGGGCTAGCAGCCACAGCGGCGGTCGGGCCCTCGGTGTTCGGCTGGTGGGCAATCGTCATTGTCGTCTTCCTGATCCCCAACCTTTTGATGAACGCCGAACTTGGCACGGCATTTCCTTCTGATGGTGCAATTTATGACTGGGCGCACAAATCGTTGGGCGCACGCCACGCCGCGCGCGTTGGCTGGTACTACTGGATCAACGTGCCGTTCTGGATGCCTGCGGTCTATCTGATTGCTGCTGGCATGCTGTCCCATCTGTTCTTCCCCGGAGCGTCTGTTTGGGTCCAAACCGGCATCGCCATTGCCATGGTCTGGTTCACGGTGTCGATCTGTAACGCCCCGGCGGCGCGGGGCAATATCGTCAACCTCATCGGCGGCACCTGCAAAGTCATCGTTCTTCTGGCTTTGGTGATTGGCGGCCTGACCTACGTCAACCAACATGGCGCGGCCAACGAGTTGACGCTGGAAACCATGATGCCGCAATTTGACGAAGGCTTCCGCTATGCCCCCACACTGGTCTATCTGATTGTAGGCGCGGAAACCGTGGCCTGTATGGGCGGGGCGTTGAAAAACCCGCGTCGCAACATTCCGTTGGGTCTGTTGATCGCACTTAGCACCATTCTAGTGCTCTACAGCCTCGCCATCGGCGCTATGATGGTTGCCTTGCCCACCAGCGAACTCAGCCTTGTTGGCGGCATCACCCAGACGTTCACCATCCTGTTTGGCAGCAGCCCCATGGGCCGCGCCCTGACAGTCAGCATGTCGCTAATCGCCATTACCGCACTGGTGGTCTACATCGTGCCGTGGCTTATGGCCTCGTCGCGCGCCGCAGCCGAAGGTGCCGACGGCAAGGAAATGCCTGCGATCTTTGGCAAGCGAAACGCATCCGGAAGCCCGGTGGGTGCCAATCTGCTGACAGGCATCGTCGGCACCATTGCCCTCGTGGTTTATGCCCTGATGTCGAATTCCGCGGATGAGCTTTTCTGGAACCTGTTTGCCTTTGCCAGTTTCCTGCTGTTTGTGACCTATTTCTTCATGATCGCGTCCTTCGTAAAACTGCGCGAAACGCACGCCGACACACCGCGCCCGTTCCGCGTCCCGGGTGGTGCCGTCGGCGTCTGGGCGGTGGCTTTGATGCAAGGGTTTGTGCTGCTGGTTTCCTGCCTCGTCTTTGTTTTCCCTGACATTATGTTCGGCGTGATCGACCTAGGCGACAGTGCGCCAATCCTGATGGGGATCCTTGGCTCCTTCGTGTTCATTGAGTATTCGGTGCGACGCATGATCCCGAAAACATAAACCGGCGGAACCCTGACGGCGCCCACTGAGGGACGTATCGTTGGGGCCAGCAAACTGGACTCTTCGCGGCTGACCTGTAACCTGAGGTCCTTGCCAAATATCCTTTTCACCACAGGCGCGACTGATGCACCGAAACATGCCCCCATTGAACGCCATTCGCACGTTCGAAGCTGTCGCCCGACACCAACACCTCGGTCATGCCGCGGACGAGTTGAACGTGACGCACAGTGCGGTCAGCCAACAACTCAAACACCTTGAGGAGTGGTTTGAACAGGAGCTGTTTTCGCGGGTCAAAGGGCGGCTCATTCTGAATTCAGCCGGGAGCCAATTGCTTGACGGCTATAGCCGCGCTTTGAATCTGATGCATGACACAACGGATCTCTTGCAAAGGCGCGTGCCTGGCGAGCACCTGGACCTGCATTGTGATCCCGCCTTCTTTTCCAAAGTGATGATGCCTTTGGACGACGTGGCACGCGCAGCAACGAGCGGCGTGACATTGGACGTCAAAACCACAGCCATCAACCGGGCGGCGTTTCCCGACACAGCCGACATTGTGATCGATCATTCCCAGCACGATGAATGGCGCAACGTCACCCGTGAACACCTTTTGGATGTGCACGGGTTTCCCGCGTGCGCCCCCTCGCTTCTAGAAAAATTTGACCGGCCCAAACGGCCGATTGACCTGCGCCGCCTGCCGCTGTTGCACGGCGCGGATCGCGACAGTTGGAACTCATGGCTGGTCGAGTTCTCCGGCTCATCCAGTGCAGGTTGTGCCAACACCTTTTATGATGACTTCGCCATGACGATTGATGCCGCCGTGCGCGGGCGTGGTGCCATTCTGGCGGATCCGGTTCTGTGCCAGCATGAGTTGGAGACCGGAAAGCTTGTGCCGCTGTTCGACCACACCATCCACGAAGTCAGCTATTATGCTATTTGCACCAATATAAAGTATTCCACCCGTGCCGTCCGGCAGGCCTTTGACAACATCGTCAAGATGTTGCGCGACCACGATGCGGATATCCGCGCCGCACAAAAAGGCAAAAAGCCGACGCAGCGCCCTTGGGACACGCACGGTGCCGTGAACCAATAACTGCCCCTCAGCAACGAAAAAGGCGCCGGAGATTGCTCCGACGCCTTTTGATTTTATGGCTGGGCCGCCTACTTGGACAGAATGGTGCCAATCGCCACGCCCAAAATGGCCGCGCCCAACGCATTGCCGTTCTGGTTTGACCGGCGCTTGTTGGTCGATGTCGCCCGACGCACCGGCGCGGAATACGGCGTGTAAAGCCCTTCGGTCTGGGTCATCAGAAGCTCATACTGAGACTGATTGAGATAGCCTGTCGGCTGCAGCCCGTTGACCGTTTGCCAACCAGCGATACCGCGTCGGGTTTTGCCGCCCCATTGACCGTCCACACCGCCCACATTCTGACCTGCAGCATTCAGACGCGCCTGAATGTTGCCTCGGGTCGTGCGGTCTAGATCCATCAGGCTTTCGGAATACTCCGAACTCGGTTTGGCCCGTAGAGTGGCAGAAACCGGCAGGATCAGCGGCCCGTTTTCGTCAATCGCGTCCGCTTTGGACGACGACAGACCGTTGCCCATAACTTGAATGGACCCGCCGCTGGTCGCGCGGGCACTGGCCACCACACCCGCTCCCTGCTCGCTTTCAAGCTTGCGGATCGTGCGGCGGGCATTGTTGGCATAGAGCCCGTTCGGGAAGGTCTCCAGATAGGCTTTGAAGTCCTCCACGTCACCGGTTTCACGTGCGAGATCGAACAACATTTTCTGCTCTTCCAACATGGCCGTGCTGGTGGTTGCAGGCGTGGTCGAGGTGCTGTCCGTGGCCACGCTCAGGGGTTGGGCGGGTTCGGGTTCAGTCACAGGATTGAGCATCACAGGCCCGGTCAGCGATACGTTCAGCCATGGCCGCTGCGCTTGGTTGGTAGAGCGATACACATCACCGGTGACCCGCGTGAACACCTCTGCAATATCGGTGTTCTCCGCGTCGAGATGGTTCAGCAAGGCAGAAGTAAACGGCGAGTTGTGACCATCCCCATCCAAAGCTACATCACCGGGGCTGGTAGCAAAGGCAATCGCCATACCTTTGCCGGGATTGTGGATTTTCATCTCAGACAAGCCGTTGGAAACCGATGCCGAGCGGGTTGCCCCCATCGAACGGGACAAGGTTTTGGACAACGGGTTGTCGCGGCAAGCATCAAGAAACACCAGATTGACCGCGTCCGACACCGACATCTGCCGTGTCACGAAATCAACCGGCACGGCCTCGAAGTCCAACGCAGTGTCATCCTCAAAAGCCGCATCAATCGGCACAAGGTAGTTTACGCCGTCCACGCTCATACCGTGACCGGCATAGAAAAACAGGTTCACGTCACTCTCACGCGACGCGCGCGCAAATTTCCGCAACAGGCCTTCCATGCCCATTTTGTCGAGGTCATAGCCTACGTAAGTCTCAAACCCGAGGTCGCTCAACTTTTGGGCGATCGCCTGAGCATCATTGACCGGATTGGCCAAAGGAGACGCGTGTTGATAGGCACCGTTGCCCACCACCAGCGCCAATCTCTTTTCGGTCGCCGCTTGCGACGCGGTTGCAAACCCAAACGCTGCGACCATCCAAATCAGGCTTTTGATCACCAGGTTACCCATAAGCTCACTCCTTACAAAAACGGCCATCATGACAAAGGTTCCAGATTGATGATTTCCACCCGACGGTTGAGTGGGTTCATCAAGTTCGCGGGGTCCATCGGACGCGACATGCCATATCCGATCGGGATCAACTGGCCGACGGGTACGTCGTAGATCGTGGTCAAATGCTCGACCACCGTGCGCGCCCGCGCATCCGATAATTTCATGTTAAACGCATGATCGCCACGCCCGTCAGTGTGCCCTGCGATCTGAAAGGTCATGCCGGTCAGTGTGGGGTCGTGCAAAGCCTTAGCCAGCGACCGCAACGCAAGCATTCCATCCGTGGTCAAATAGGCGGACCCCAGTTCAAAATTCACCGTCAAGCTGACCGAGGGCAGGTCGATTTCGGTGGGCAGTTGCCCCTGAATATCAATGCCGCGCTTGGCAATCGGCGACATGGACCGCACTTGTGGCCCGGTATTTTGTGGCGTCAGTTGTTGGATAATTGACTGACTTTTCACAACCTGTGCAAAGCCCGGCTTGGCCAATCCAATGGCGGCGCAAATTGCTAAAACAACCGTCCCAAAACGCATAAAACCATTCCCCTCAGAATCTCAAATTCAACCCTACGGTGTTAGGGTATCACGTTTAGATACAAAACTTCAGCCGAAATTTCACGCCGCTCCGTGCTATTTTGCACCGTTTGGTTGGCCGCCAAATCCAAAATTTTCAGAAACTGCGGCTGCGTCAGCGGCTGTGATCCGTTCTGGGCGTATTGCCCCGCCGCGCCGTGCTCCAGATCATCCAGCAGATCGATCGGGCTGCGCGAGGCCAGTGCAACAATCGCCTCGGCCCCTGCAGGCGCTGTGGCTGTGAACGTGCGGCGCCCGTCGCGGCCATCGCCAAACAGCAACTGCGTATTGGGCGCGTGTTGCGCGCGCATCAGCCCGCGCTTTGGCAAAAGGTTCACAACCGACCCGTCGGCTTGAAGATAAACCAGATACAGGAAGGCATAAAAATCCGGTGTCATTACCTCAAACGCCAAGCTTTCGTTAAAGGGGATGCGTGTCTGGTTGGACAGCATCCGCACCTCGGGCTTTAGGTCCGAAGTCATCGGAATTTCCAAGGCCGTCACTGCCGCACATGCCGGATAGGGCACTTCTTTTACCGTCGCGAGAATTTCAGGGCTGAACCGTTTTGACAGCGCCTGACGGTCCTTGCCGCTTTGGACGTGGCCGGTCAGCCGCAATTGGCCGCTTGCCCCTGTTGTCCAGAACAGGGACGCACATTCCATTTCGACAGGAAACCGAATACGCGGCGACAAATTGCGCGCACAGGCCAGCGCCCGTACCGGATCGGCAAACTGGTCCGGCATGCCCAAGGCCCGCAACTCATCCTGACAATCGCGGGTGGCATTGCTGATCATCGGATGCGCCGCAATCTGTTGTGCCACGGCACCGCCAGAGACGGACGCCCCCAGATTGGATGCTGGCTGCACTGCGCCGCGTGCCAAATCCGCTTCCCATTCAGACAACTGACGACGGGTTTTGTAGATCGTATCACGCACATGCGAAAGCTCGCCAAAAGCTTCGTTCACCAAGCCGTTGATTTCGCGCACAGCGTCAGGTTGTTGCGCCAACGCCGCCGTCGACCCCGCAAAAGAGGCGGCCAAGGCCACAACCAAACATTGCGCCACACGCATTAACACCCTGCTCACTCGCACCATGCCGCCGCCTCCCGAAAGCTGCGTTGTGCGTCGCCATAGAGGCTCAGCATCTGGCGGGAATTGGCGTATTCCTGATCCATATCGACCTCTGCCCCTGCGCTATCCAGAACCCCGCTGTCAGGCCAGCAACTTTCCAGATGATAGGTGACATCCAACAACTCCACACGAGGAACGTCTGCCAACCGGAGCTTTGCTTCATTCAGGATGTCCGTCATGAACGACGGGCAATTGCCCTGCTTGTTCATCGCCGTCAAACCGACAAAGGACGACAGAAACGAACCCGCGTCATTGACCGCGGCTTCAACATCTTCGAAGTAGGCGTCCAGCCGCTTCGGCGATGTCAGCCCATAGTCGCTGTCTTGAAAACACAATGGATTTGTACGCGACCGGCTTGTTGCCGGAATCGCCACGACGTCCGATCCTGATGAGGTCTGCGCAGCTTTTGCATCGTTCTGAAGACCGACGGAGCCAACCCGGACCAACTCCACGCGGCGCTCGATATCTTCGATGATGGTGTCGAACTTTGTCAGCGACAGCTCGTCCATGTCACCGTCCGTCAACGCCTGCGCTAGTGCCATCGACGGCTTTCCCGCGGGCATCACTATTGCCCCCAGAACCAAACACACCGCCACCAAACTCTGTTTCATCAGGCCCTGCCGTCAAATCTCAAGCTTCAAAGAATCAATTGTAAATCTTAGCAATGTCGAGAATAGTCAGGGATATCCTGCGTCGCAACACTCTTAACAGGTTTAAAAAATTGAGATTTTTGGGGCTATTTCAGCTTTCCCCTTTGGTAGTTATTTTCAGCACTGGGGCGGCATTTGCTCAGGTCGATCAAGGCACATCGGTTCTAGAGGCAATGGGTCCGCAGCCGGTTGTGATCTGCGGTGAGCTACCGGTTCTGGAACGCGGCAAGTTTCAGGACTGCCGGTTCCAATACTTGCGCTTCGACCTTCCGGAGTTTCTCGCGACAAGAGAAGAGGCGAGGGTGAGCCGCGTAAAGCGGGCGCAATCGCAGATTTGGGATTGGCTGGATCGCCCGCCAAGCACCAACTGCGATACGCTGCCGGACCTTGAACGTGGCAAGTTCACCTTTCACTGCAACGCACCCGACTTGGGCGCCGATATTCTGGGCACGCTTCAGGCTCAGCTTGCTAGCCTGAAGGCAGAACGGGAAACTCTGGCAGGTCAAATTGCCGATCTTCGCGCTAAATTCCAAGACCTCTCACGGCTCCAGGAGAACGCCAGCCCAGCCGCCGACCCAAAGGAGGTGGAGGCGATGGCGCAAACGCTGAAGGCGCTTGATGCGGCCATGGTACGCATCGATCTTATGGGGCGCCTGTCGGCGGCACTTGATGCTGCCCCCGATGCGCCCACCATCACATCGCTGGCCTTCACGCAGGCGCCACAAGGCGTGGCGCTGCGGGTTACTGCCGACGAAAATGCGGACACTTTGGGCGAAGTAACCCGCCCGAATGAAACCGTCATCATAATAAAAACCGCTGACCCAGATCATCTTATGGTGGTACACCCGTCTTTGGGTGTGGGATATGCAACCGTTTCAGATTTCAGAACGAAATAGAGGATCCGATGGCCAATTTGACTTGCTTTGACCTTCCGCGCCGTCTTGTGAAGGCTGCGACATGTTCCGCCGCCACGCTGGCTTTGGCATTGTCCGTGACTTTAGGCGCGGCACCTCTGGCACAGGCCCAAGAAGACGTGCCCGTTCTGACCATCACAACTGGCGGAGCCGACGGAACGTACTATAAATTCGCGCAGGAAATCCAACAGATGATGCCAAGCGATGTGCCGCTCGAGATCGCGACCAGCGAGGGCTCCGTCCAAAACCTGCGACGTCTCATTGGATACGAAGGCCCGTCTGAACAAAAATTCTATCAGCTTGCCTTTGTGCAGGCCGACGTGCTGGAACAGCTTCGCGCCCGCGCCAAAGGCGACGCTGTGCTGGAAAGCATCGTGGACCGCATCAAGGTGGTGATGCCGCTTTATGGCGAGGAAATCCACGTCTTCACCCGCGCCAAATACAACATTCCGTCCATCGAGGCGCTGATGGAAGGCGATTGGGACGTCAACGCCGGCGCAGATAAAAGTGGCACCAACCTGACCGCGCGCTGGCTTTACGAACAAATGGGCCATGCCGAGAGAACCCTGAACTGGGGGAACTCCGAAGTCGAACCGGGCCTGCCTTTCCTCGGTGAAGGCGGTTATGAAGTTTTCTTTAGTGTTTCCGGCGCGCCCAGCGAGGTCGGACGCTCCATTCAGGCTGGCGGAGATGTAACCCTGTTGCCGGTGGACTTGCCCGAGCTTTATAGTGATCGCGAGTCGCCTTACCGCCCAGCCATCCTCAGCAAACTGCATTATCCTTGGCTCGATCGCGACGTGCGCACCATGGCTGTGACCGCGTTGCTGGTGGCGTTTGATTACGACGTAGACAACCCGTATTGCACCCAGATCGAAAAGCTGACCCGCAATATTGTTGAAGGCCTTGACCTGCGGCAATCGCCCAACGGCGGCCACCCCAAGTGGCGCGAAGTGGATCCTGTCAGCGGCCACAATCGGGCTGACAGCTACACCTGCTCCAATGCGGCCCTCGCTGGCAAAAGGTGATCCATGCTGCGCCGCACGACACACTGGTTAAAGACAGCGTTGATCGCACTGACGGCGGGCCTTTGCGCTGCGCCGCTAGTGGCGCAATCCGCACCGGACCGCTTTGCCTTTGTGGTTGGCAACAGCAGCTATGAACGCCGCGCCGACGGGCAACCGATCAAAGGGTCTTCGCTGAACCTCTATTCTCCGCACTATGATGCGTCCAAATATGTCGAAGTGCTGGACGGAATGGGCTGGAAGGTTCTCAACGAGGTGCCGTTTGATCGCACGGCCGCGGGTTTGGAAAACGAGCTGGATGCGGCAGCCCGCCAAATCACTTCCGGCTCGGAAGTGGTGTTTGTGTTCAACGGCCACGGGTTTTCGCAAGGCACGTCAAACTATCTGGTGGGCGTGCCGGACGACGGCGAGCGTTATGCCTCTGTCGGCGATATGCGCGCTGGCAGCATCAAGCTCAGCGATGTGGTCGCCCGCCTTGCAGAGGCCAATCCCGCCCGCATCATCCTGATCATCAATGCCTGCGGCGACGAAGCGTTGGTGGATGGCGCGAGCCTCGCGCCCACAAAGCCCCGCTTTGACACCTCAGTCGAAGAAGTGCTGGTGCTCTACAGCTCCTCACCAAAAGGCGTGGCGTTTGACTTTGTCGACAGCCCCGACCTTGAAGGCGAAAAAGACGGCTTTGATCTGGGTGGCGAAGTGGCCGTGCATTCGGTGTTCTCCCGCGCGTTTCTGTCTTTCATGGAAAACGATGAACCGCTTCTGACAGTGTTTGCGGAAACCCGCATTGAGGTTGAAAAGATCAGCCGACGCGCTGCCGATTTCCGCAATATGCCTGGCCGTCAGGGGCTGCAAATCCCCCACGTGCTGTTTGACACGATCAATGGCCAGTTCAATCTGGCCGATGTGTCCGGCACGCTGTCTTCGACCAGCCTCGGAACCGATTGGCGCCATGACCCGCAGGTTTGCCGCTTTTCCCCGGACAGCCTACAGGAGGCCCTCGCTTTGCGGGCGCAAACCGGTATCGATAACAATTCGCAGGCCCGCGCCTGTATTCTTGCCGCAGCCCTTGCGGACATGGGCATTGAAAAGCTGGGCTTTGACAGCAGCCTCGGCGGCGTGATCGTGGTGCAAACCACGCCGGATGCGCTGTTTGGGCGGGGCGATCTGATCACCCGCCTCACCGTGTCCAACTCCGAGGGCAGCGAAAAGCTACGGTTTAAGCAGTTGTCAGATTTCGCCGGCGTTTTGGCACAATATTTCAACGAACCGGGCCACAAACTGGTATTCTCCTGGAAGAACGAGGAAGCCGAAGGCAAAAAATCCGGTTTCAAGGGAATCGAGTATTAGGGAGACCTGACATGATCAATTTCACACGACCATTTCTGACCGCCCTTGTCGCAACCTGGGCTGCCACGGCACAAGCCGAATTCGTCGACCTGCGCCCCGCTGGTGCCTTTGCAATGACGGAACATGTCGAGGCAGGCGACGGCACGATGTCGGGCAATCACAAGCACAGCATCCGCACCAACCGACTGTTTGCCGGCATTCAATTGACCCAGCAAAAGAAAACACCCGACTTTTCTGATGCCGTAGAGACCGTCACACTTAGCGAGCTGCTTTTGGCGCCCATTATCCTGCCGGGTGACGTCGCTGCAAAACACAGCGACAAGGTCAAAATCTGTGCCGAAGTGCGCACAATCAACGGATACTACACCGCGACAGGCGGCACCAAAGCAGAGCAATTTGTCCGTGACAGCACAGCCCCGGACCTAATCAATGCAGCTTATGAATCAAAGCATCCGGACGTTAAAAGCGAATACTCCGAAGACATGTTGTTGATGCGCGCAATGGTGGCTTTGGACTGTCTCGCAGGCCGCTCGTCGTATTACGTTCCTGTCAGCCTGACAAATGACCCAGACACGTTGTTGGTCGTGCTCGAAGTTGGCACCGGCACCGTCGCTCCGACTTTGGCTGGCGTTTTGTCGGAGGCTGGCGAACTAACCGATCCAACCCCGCTGAGCTGCGCGCCGAGCGTGCGCGTAGAAAGCGGCTATGACTGCTCAATCGCCCTGAAAGACATCGGCACAGACAAACATCGCCTTTGGGAACTGAGCGTGGCCGTGACGTCTCTGGGCGAAGAAAGCACTCACCGCGCCCGTTTGGCCCTTCCTAGACTACCAAACTGATACATGAAAAATAGCTCTGAAGACACCAAAGTCCCACGCGACAATATCAAAGATCGGGTAGAAGCTTTCTTACCGGCCTTGCAAATTTCAGCCTCCCTGACGCTTTTTGGTATTGGCCTAGCGCTCTTGCTTTTCACGATAGTCCGCATCGGCGGCCAACGCGGCGACTACTTCCTAATTGAGGCGGAAACGTCCCGATTTGAATATCAGGTCACAAACAGTGAGCAGGCGATGCTGTTTGTCTCCGGCGTTCGGATGACAACCGGCAACAAAGACGTCGTAAAAAAATCTGACACCGGAGCCGCATCGGAAACAGGCGGATCGGATGATAGTAGTGACGGCCATTGCGTCTACGGTCATTTGGAGCCGCAACACGGCGCCGTTATGGAATTTGACATTTTGAACGGGCTGCAACGCCTGCAGATCCGCGCGGCCAAAGGTGACGAATACAAGAAACGTCGGACTTACTTTGATCGTTTCCTGAATTGGACGCGCGCCTTCATTGCGACGGGCCCGTCCGCGCGGCAATTCGTCCCGAACAAGGAACCCGTTCCCCTTGCCGCTTTGGACTTCGCGGGAGCCGAATATGTGATTTCAGGCGCTGATGCGCCTGTTGACGTCTTTTTGCTGGATCAAGAGCAACCAACCGGCAGTCTGACTTTTGATCAACACGTCGTCATTGTTGAAGATGAAAGCTGTCGGAAATCAGAAAGTGCTGACTCGGGTGCGCGCGACGAGCCGAAGGCGAAGCAAACGGAAGTTGCCTTCGGTCCGCGAGGCGAGCCAATTCCGATCGATGGTCCGGGCTATATCGGACGCCGATTGGTGGCCAATACCGAAGGCAACTGGCGGCCCAGCACCGATCTGGAATTCACCAGCGGCAGTATCGAGATTTTGGTGCGAGAAACGCTTTGCGGGCCTCTCACAATGTTGTCCGCGACCGGCTGTCGGCGGGTATACCGCCCCAATCGCGACGCCACACCGATCCCCGGCGGTGCCACATTGCGCGGCCTTCAGAAAGCATCGGGCAAAGAATTCACCTCATTGATGTGGGGTCAGGTGCATTTCGACGGAGAGATGTACAAGGTCAACGTGTCGACCGAGGCCTACGCGGTTGACATGATACAGCCCGGCGGACCGTCGCGCGTGGCAGGCAACCGCCTGTCTCTGACGCTGTTTGACCGGCTGTTTGTGGAGCCGGCACTGGTCATTGCCGTCACTTTCTTTGCCGCTGTGATCGGCTGGATACTTAGCATTCTTCAAGTTGAGCCTGTCGCGCCACGCGCAGCAAAGCATGGCAATCGCAAAGAGGCTGAGGCAATCCCCGCAGACGGCGAGACTCCCCCGCCATCTGAAGAAACTGACGAGAGTTGATCTGACCTAGGCTTGCGCCGCCTTGATCATGTCGGCGCATTTTTCGCCAATCATGATGGTGGGCGCATTGGTGTTGCCGCTGACCAGCGTCGGCATCACCGAAGCATCTGCGACACGCAACCCTTCCAGCCCGCGCACCCGCAATTGTGGATCTACCACGGCCATGTCATCCACGCCCATTTTGCAGGTCCCAACGGGGTGATACACCGTGTCCGCGCGGGCGCGAATGTGCTCCTCCCAATCGGCGTCGCTCATCGCGTCGTTCAGACCAAACAGCTCTTTGTGTTTGTATTTCGCCAGCGCTGGCGCTTCCAACACGGCGCGCGTTATCTTGGCGCCTTTGATCATGGTCTGCATGTCCCGCTCATCATCAAAGAAGTTCGGATCGATCTTGGGTGGTGCCATGGGATCAGCGGAATTCAATGTCACCTCACCCCGCGAATGCGGGCGCAACACGCAGATATGACAGGAATATCCGTGACCAAGATGCAGCTTGCGTGCGTGATCATCGACGATGGAGATCACAAAATGCGTCTGCACATCGGGGCGTTCAAGGCTGCTATCGGTTTTGAAGAAAGACCCTGCCTCGGCAATCGTGGAGGCCACCATCGAGTTGCCATCCTTGCGCCATTTGAAAATCTCGCCCGTCAGTTTGGCGGTGGCGCGTACGCCAATCCCGATGTTGTCGGTGTCCTTGGTTTTGTAGGCCAGAACAAAATCGATGTGATCCTGCAAGTTCTGTCCGACGCCGGCCAGTTCATGCTGCATCTCGATGCCATGCGGCGTGATGTCTTCGGCCCGGCCAATACCGGAAAGCTGCAACAACTGTGGGCTTTGGAAGGCGCCTCCGCACAGGATCACTTCCTTGTCGGCGCGTACCTCTTGGTCCGTCTTGCCCTGCCGATAGGCCACCCCGACCGCACGTTTTCCCTCCAACAGAACCTTGGTGGCATGCGCCCCCGTGATCACCGTCAGATTGGGACGCGCATCCATCACAGGATGCAGATACCCCGCCGCCGCAGAACACCGTTCGCCGTTCTTATCGGGGGCGTGAAACAGCGTGGTTTGATACAGCCCCGCCCCCTCGTTGTCGCCGTCGTTGAAATCCGCCGTCTCACGGATCTGCATCTCGCTGCTGGCCTCAACAAATGCGCGCGCAATGGGGCGCGGCGCCTTGGCATTGGACACTTGTAAAGGCCCGGAATCGCCATGAAAATCATCCGCGCCGTTGACGTTGTTCTCGGCCTTTTTGAAATAGGGCAGCACCGCATCCCATCCCCAACCGTCACAGCCTAAGTCGGCCCAACCATCATAATCCTGCCGCTGGCCGCGCACGTACAGCATCGCGTTGATCGCGCTTGATCCGCCCAGCGCCTTGCCGCGCGGCTGATAGCCTTTGCGCCCGTTCAACCCCTTTTGCGGCACCGTCTCAAAGGCCCAGTTGTTGATCTTGCCATAGCCCGGCAACATCGCGACCACGCCAATCGGCGCACGCACGAGAATGCCGTCGCCTTTGCCGCCTGCCTCCAGCAAACAAACCTTTGTCTGTGGATCTTCGCTCAGACGCGATGCAATCGTGGCCCCAGCCGAGCCGCCTCCGACAATCACAAAATCATAGCTCACAACAGTCCCTCCCCCAACGAGCGCATTGATGTCCTCCAAAAACATCGCCGCGTTCCGATTTGAACCAGTGAAGCAGCGGTTACGTCGTTCGGTCCAGCTTTTTGCAAAGTGACTTACCGTCACTTTTGCCGCCAAAACGCAAAAGGCAGGACCAAAAGCCCTGCCTTTCACATCATTATCAATAACTTAGAAACTCAGAGCACCAAAGATGCCCGCGCCTTGACCTGTTCCGGCCCCATCACCTGCATGATGGAGTAAAGGTCAGGCGAGCGCTCTTTTCCAGCCAGCAACACGCGGAAAATCTTGGCCACATGCGCGACGGTGCCTTTGTAGTCGTCCGGGTTTTGCTTGAAATCTTTAGGACGCAAGGCAAAGCCGTGCTTGCCGCCCAACTCTTTCATTTTTCCGAACCAAGTCTGGTTGTCATCGCTTGGGTCATAGCCTTCAAGGAATTCGGTTACCAAGGCCGCCAGCTCATCCGCGTTTAGATAATCCACCATCGCCCGCGCCTCATCAGCGGTCAGGGTAAAGCGGTCGTCAAAGAAATAGGCTAGCTCGCCCTTAACGTCGCTCCACTTTTCGATGTCCTTGCGCGGGTTCTGCGCCTCATCGCGTTCAATCGCCATAATGGCGCGGGACCGATCAGGATCCGCCGTCATCAATGTTGCCAGATCAGTGTCGTGCGTCTTTGCCCAAGGCAGCACGCGGTCATAAAGCTCGTCGCTCTTGAGCGTCGAGACAAAGTTGCGGCTGATGTGGCCGAGTTTCTCGAAATCAAACAAGGGCCCGCTGCTGCCCTTGAGGCCGCGCATCGTGAGCGGGAATTCCCACGACGAAGTCTCGGGGTTTTCTTTGGACCAGTCCTCAAAATTGGCATCTGCAAGCGTCATCAGGTAATCCAGCACCGCCTCGTTGGAATATCCCAACTCCTCAAAATAGCCGACGCTTGCCTCGGGGTCTTTGCGCTTGGACAATTTGCGACGCGAAGTGCCGTCCATCTTGTTGATCGGCGCGATGTGGGCGTATTCCGGTGCGTCCCAGCCCAGCGCCTCGAAAAGCTGCAAATGCGTCGGGATCGACGACAGCCATTCGTCACCGCGAATGACGTGGGTGGTGCCCATCAGGTGGTCGTCGACGGCATGGGCAAAGTGATACGTCGGCAGGCCGTCGGCCTTCATTATCACGATGTCCTGATCGTTCTCCGGCAGTTTACGTTCACCAAAGAGCAAGTCCTCGAACTTCATTTTGCGCTCAATCTTGCCTTCAGCGCGGAAGCGGATCACGAAAGGTGTGCCGGCGTCTAAAGCCGCCTGCACGTCCTCTTCGGGGCGATCACGCCATTCAGCCCATACGCCATAGTACCCGGTGCGCATCTTTCGCAGTTGCTGCTTGTCGCGCATCGCTTCCAGCTCTTCGCCGGAGGCAAAGCACGGATAGGCTTTGCCGGTCGCCAACAGATGTTTGACGTAGGCCTGATAGATCTCCATGCGTTGGCTTTGGCGATAAGGGCCATAGGCGCCTTTGTCGTTGCCTTCGGTGTCGACGCCTTCATCAAACGTCACGCCAAAGTGGTCAAAGGCATGGGTGATGAAATCCACCGCGCCTTCGACTTCGCGTTTCTTGTCGGTGTCTTCAATCCGCAAGATCGACACGCCAGCAGTTTCACGTGCGAAATGGGCACAGATACGGCCCACATAAAGCGTGCCGATGTGCATGAAACCGGTCGGGCTTGGCCCCACCCGCGTAACCATCGCACCCTCAGGCAGGTCGCGCTTTGGAAAACGTTCTGCAAGCTCTTCGGGTGTGGGCAGTGGATTGGGAAAAATGCGATCTACGATGTTGGACATGACACCAGCGTTTCTAGAAAGGACAGCGACTGCCACGCCCCAAATGGCGCAGCGCGAATTTGCGTCACCTCTAGTGGGCATGGGCCTTGTTGACAAGGGTTGCGCACAAAACGAAGCGGGCCAGCAAGGACCCGCTTCCGTCTTAATGTATTGCGTGGCCTTACCCCAGCGAGACCCAACCGGCGTTTTTGCGTGAACTACTTACGCAGGCATCGACAAACTGCACCCCGGCCAACCCGTCCGAGATCCCCGGCAGGGGTGGGTCTGAGGGCAGGCTTGCCCCAGGCGTATGCGCGCGGATCACGTCTGCGGTCTGCGCATAAAGGTTGGCAAAAGCCTCAAGGTAGCCTTCGGGGTGGCCACCGGGCGTACGGGTCAGGTTTTCAAACGCTGCCCCCATGCCAGACCCGGCGCGGGTCAGGATTTGCGTCGGCTTGCCAAACTCGGTGAACAGCATCTGGTTCGGGTTTTCCTGCGCCCATTCGATGCCGCCCTTTGAGCCATATACCCGCAGTTTCAGCGCATTTTCATTGCCCGGCGCGACTTGGGAGCACCAAAGCATTCCCCGCGCACCGCCCTGAAACCGCAGCATCACGTGGGCGTTGTCGTCCACTTGCCGCCCCGGCACAAAGCTTTGCAAATCCGCGCTCAGCGCTTCGGGTGTAAGACCAGAAACAAAACATGCCAGATTGAAGGCATGCGTGCCGATGTCACCGGTTGACCCTCCAGCGCCAGACCGCGCCGGATCGGTGCGCCATGCGGCCTGTTTGTTGTCACCGTCCTGCGCCTTGGTCAGCCAGTCTTGCGGGTATTCCACCTGCACCACGCGAATGTCGCCCAGCGCGCCGTCCGCCACCATTTGGCGGGCTTGGCGCATCAGGGGATAGCCGGTGTAGTTGTGCGTCAGAATGAACAGCGCGTCCGAGCTATCCACCGCCTTCGCCAATTTGCGCGCGTCCGGCAAATTGGAGGTCAGCGGCTTGTCGCAGATCACATGAATGCCGCGTTTGAGGAACTCCCGCGCGGCCGGATAGTGCACATGGTTCGGCGTCACGATGGCCACGGCCTCGATGCCGTCTTTCAATCGCGCCTCGCGGATCGCCATCGCCTTGAAATCATCATAGGTGCGGGCCGGATCAAGCCCGAGCGCCGCACCGGATGCCTGTGCTTTTTCAGGTGTCGACGACAAAGCCCCCGCCACCAGATCAAACTGTCCGTCAATGCGCGCCGCAATGCGGTGTACCGCGCCGATAAAGGCATCGTTGCCGCCACCCACCATGCCAAGTCGGATTGGTCGTGTCATCGCTCAGATCCCCAGCATACGTTTGTTGGTTACGTCATCGGCGCCAGTATCCGCGAAATCATCAAACGCCTTTTCGGTCACGCGAATAATGTGGTCGCGCACAAAGGCCGCGCCTTCGCGGGCACCGTCTTCGGGATGCTTCAAACAGCACTCCCATTCGACCACGGCCCAGCCATCAAAGTTGTTGGCCGCCATTTTGGAGAACACCGCGTTGAAATCGACCTGACCGTCGCCCAACGAGCGGAACCGTCCCGCACGATCGACCCACGGCTGATAGCCGGAATAGACACCCTGCCGGCCTGTCGGGTTGAACTCCGCGTCTTTGACGTGGAACATTTTGATCCGGTCGCGATAGATGTCGATATTGTCCAGATAATCCAGACATTGCAGCACATAATGGCTCGGATCATAAAGCATGTTGCAGCGCGGGTGATTGTTCACGCGCTCTAAGAACATCTCAAACGTGATCCCGTCATGCAGATCTTCGCCCGGATGGATTTCATAGCAAATATCCACGCCCATCTGATCCGCATGGTCCAGAATGGGCCGCCAACGGTTCGCCAATTCTTCAAACGCCGTATCAATCAAACCCGCAGGCCGCTGTGGCCAAGGGTAAACATACGGCCACGCCAGCGCGCCGGAAAATGTCACATGCTGATGGATGCCAAGGTTATAACTTGCGGTGATGGCCAATTTGACCTGCTCCACCGCCCACGCCTGTCGTGCTTTTGGATTGCCGTGCACTTCGGGTGCGGCAAAGCCGTCAAAAGCCTCGTCATAGGCCGGATGTACGGCCACCAATTGGCCTTGCAGATGGGTCGATAATTCGGTGATCTCAACTCCGTTTTCCTTGGCCACGCCAACCAATTCGTCGCAATAGCTGCGTGAACTTGCCGCTTTACCAAGGTCAAAAATGCGTGCGTCCCAGCTTGGCACCTGAACGCCTTTGTATCCGCAATCGGCCGCCCATTTGGTGATGCTGTCCCATGAATTGAACGGTGCCTCGTCCCCTGCAAACTGCGCCAGAAACAGCGCGGGACCTTTGATGGTTTTCATTGTCTTTCTCCTGTTGCCGGGGGTGGTTGTGGCAAGAGGACGATTGGGAGAACGCCCTCTTGCCGAATTTCCCTAAATCGTCGACTTAGAACGGGGAGTCAGGGAAATAGAAGCTGGCCGCGTTTTCCTTGGTGATAAGGGTCGCGCCCAGAATGTAGCGACCGGCCACTGGACCGTTGGATTTGAATGCAGCCACGGTCACATCCATCGCTGTGGCGATCATGCTTGGTGGATACAGCACATCCACAGGCACCAGCTCGTTGCCGTCCATGATGCCTTTGATGGTTTCTTTCATGCCGGCACCGCCAACAACGAACATACCATCGCCATCACGACCCGCCTGCTTCAGCGCAGCCACAACACCAATCGCGATATCGTCATCCTGCGCCCAAACCGCGTCGATGTCGGGGAAACGCGACAGGAAATCCTGCATCACTTCAAAGCCGTCATCACGGTTCCAGTTGGCGTGTTTGTGGTCGAGAATATTGACGCCAGAGCCTTCCATTTCGGCCATAAAGGCATCGAAACGCTCGTTGTCGATCAGCGTCGGAATACCACGCAGAACCACAATGTTGTCACCGGATTCCAAGCGGGTTTTCATGTACTGCGCCGACACGCGACCCAGTTCAGGGTTGTTGCCCGCCACATAGATGTCTTCGATGCCAGGCTGGCTCAGACCGCGGTCCACCACGGTAATCAAAGCGCCCGATTTCTTGACGTTCAGCACCGGATCGGTGAGCGGCTCGCTTTCAAACGGCAGAACCACAAGCGCGTCAATGCCATGCACCGACACAAGGTCTTCCAGCGCGCTGGCTTGTGCGGATGGATCAGGCGAGTTGATCAGCACCAGATCCACATCAGGATACAGCGCCTCAAGGCGTTTCTCGGCCTGTTCAGCGTGCCAGTTCATACCCGCCGCCCAAGCATGGGTCGGAGTGGGGTAGCTAACGCCGATCTTGATCGTTTCGGCACTTGCCAACCCTGCCAACGACATCGTCGCCGCAGCCGCCAGTGTGCTGATTTTGCTAAGTGTTTTCATGTCTTCCTCCCTAGGAATTTGGACGCACCTCTCCTGTCCGGTGGCGCCCGGTTCTTTCGCGCAAGTTTTTGCGAGAAACTTAGTTGTTCTTGTGTTTCCGGCCCCAGTCACCGCGTTGCAGCCAGACCGCAACGATGATGATCAGACCCTGCATGGTCCCGTTCAGATAGTTGGAAATCATATCGGTAAAGTTCAGAATATTGCCGATGGTCGTCAGGATCAGCGCACCCAGAATGGTGCCCCCAATCCGGCCATACCCCCCCTTGAGAACCGTGCCGCCGATGATCACGGCTGCGATGGCCTCCAGTTCCCAGAGAACGCCAGTTGAGGACGACGCGGAGCCCAATCGCGGCACATAGATAATGGTCGCCAGCGACACGCACAGGCCTTGCAGCACATAGGTCCAGGTCTTGATCCGGTCGACCTGGATAGCAGAGTATCTGGCAACGCTCTCGTTGGACCCGATGGCGGTGCAATAGCGGCCAAAGGCGGTCCGGTTGAGCAAGAGCCAACCACAGATCGCCACCACGATGAACACCCACACGGGGATCGGCAAACCGGCAAAGCTGTCGTAGTAAACCGGGCGATACACACCGCGAATGTCATAGTTCAGCGACAGGGTGCCGCCGTCCGCGAAATAGGTCACCAGCGAGCGGAAGATGCCCATCGTGCCAAGCGTCACAATGAAGGCTTCGATTTTGCCTTTGGTGGTCAGAAAGCCGTTTATGAACCCGGCCCCGATGCCAAGGATCACACTGCAGCCGCAGCCAATCAAAACAGTGGTGACACCAGTGCCAAAAGTATCGACCGCGCCATTCATCACAATGATCATGACGCCCGCAATCACAGCGGCCATAGACCCTACAGACAGATCGATCCCACCAGCGGTGATCACGAAAGTCGCGCCAACGGCGATGATCCCGATAAAGGCGGATCGCGTCAGCAGGTTGGTTATGTTGCCCTCACTCAGAAAGGCCGGATTGAGCAGAAACCCGATGATGCACAGAAGGATCAGCGCAATCGCCGGTCCGGCTGTCTTGAAATCAAAGTTCTGAAAGCGGGATTTTGGTGTTTGTGTCATGGCAGTCTCAGTCATGGTTTGTCTCCCGCTTTAGCCCAGCGGCATAGCGTACGATTTCATTTTCGTTGATGTGATCACCGCTCAGAATTCCGGTGATCTGGCCCTCGCGCATCACCGCAACGCGGTGGCTGACGCCAATGACTTCCGGCATCTCCGATGAGATCACTACGACCGACACGCCTTCGGCGGCGATGGCGGCGATGAAGTGATAGATCTGCTGTTTGGTGCCCACATCAATGCCGCGCGTCGGCTCATCGATGATCAGAATGCGCGGGTCACATTCCATGACCTTGGCCAGCAGCAGTTTTTGCTGATTGCCGCCCGACAGATCACCGACATCGATATTGGCGTCACGCGACCGAATGTCGAAACGACGCACGGCGCGCTCCATCGCCTTAGCTTCGGCCTTGCGATCGACAGATCCGTTGCGCACAAACTTCGGCAACGCAAAAAGCGTCAGATTTTCGCGCATCTTCTTGTCGAGCAGCAGGCCTTTGCCCTTGCGATCTTTGGTCAAGTAAACCACGCCCGCATCGCGGGCTTTGGACACCGATGTGAACTCGGCTGGCGCGCCATCAAAAAGCACCTCGCCTCCGTCAATCGGCGCGAGGCCACAGATTGCTTCAAACACCGCCGTGCGCCCTGATCCGATCAGACCCGAAAACCCCAAAACTTCGCCTTTGCGCAGATAAAAGCTGACGCCTTCAACGTCGGGCGCATAAAGGTTTTTAACCTCCAACACACGGTCGGCATCCACGTCCGCTTCATTGATAGGTGGGTAAAGATCCGACAGTTCCCGACCAACCATCATCTGCGCCATGGCGTCCAGCGTTAGGTCGCTGGCCTCTTGGGTGGCGATCCATTGGCCGTCCCGCATCACGGTGACCCGATCCGATATTTCTTTCACTTCGGTCAACTTGTGGCTCACGAAAATGATCGCCACGCCCTGTTCTTTAAGTCGCGCAATCTGTTTGAAAAACAGCTTGGTCTCGGCTTCTGTAAGGGTCGCTGTTGGTTCATCCATGATCAGAACCCGCGCATCGCGGCTCATGGCTTTGACGATTTCAACCATCTGCTTTTGGGCAATGGACAGGTCGGAAATCCGGTCGCCCGGCGCGATGTTAAGGCCGATGTCGTCAAGATACCCCTGCACGACCTCTGCCATCTGCTGTCGGTCGAGCCGCCCACGGTTTGTGATTTCACGCCCAAGAAAGACGTTTTCCTCAACCG
This sequence comes from Shimia sp. Alg240-R146, assembly GCF_947331465.1. Taxonomy (GTDB): domain Bacteria; phylum Pseudomonadota; class Alphaproteobacteria; order Rhodobacterales; family Rhodobacteraceae; genus Shimia. The sequence goes on from NZ_CAMZOK010000003.1 coordinate 820,905, forward strand.
TCATTTGCTCTGCGAGGTTCAGTTCCTGGTGGATCAAAACAACGCCCAACTTTTCCGTCTCTCCATTGGGCGGCAAGGTCATCTCTTGGCCGTCCATCAGGATGCGGCCCGAAGTGGGTTGGTGAAAGCCCGAGAGGATTTTCATCAGCGTGGACTTGCCCGCGCCGTTCTCGCCAATCAGCGCGTGAACTTCGCCGGCTTTGATATCCATCGACACGCTGAACAGAACCGGCACGGTTCCGAACGACTTGCTGATACGCTCGGCGCAAAGCACCGACGCGGCTATGGTCTGGCCATCGGGCACAGTCTCTCCTCCCTGTGCAGTCTGTACGGTTTCTCACCGCTTGTTTTGTTGTGATGTAAACCTTTTCATAACTTATGTAAACCTTTTCATAAATTGATGTAAACCTTTTCACCGCTTACCCGAAAGGCTATACCTGCCGCAACAGCATTGATTTACAAAGCGAATTCAACTTCGCAGACAGGCGCAAAATCCGGTGACGGAAGAGACCAGAAAACCCGCGACAATCGAGGATGTCGCCAAGCTTGCAGGCGTCTCAATCGCGACCGTCAGCCGTGCGATTCGCAACCCCGAGAAGGTCGCGGAAAGCACCCGCAAGAAGGTCACCGCCGCGATTGCCCGCACCGGTTACACCGCAAACGCGATGGCCCAAAATCTGCGGATGAAGCGCTCGCAAATGGTCATGGTGCTTGCCCCATCGATTGCTGACCCGAACTTTCCGACCATTCTGATCGGCCTGGAAAAGATCGCCAACGAACGCGGCTACGGGGTGCTGATCGGCAATACCGAGGGTGAAATCGCACTGGAAGAAGCCCACATGCGGTTCCTGTCTACGGGCATGGCTGACGGTCTTGTACTCCTCACCGGTCATGTACCTGTCGCGGGAGGACCACACGCCACTCCGGCGCAATTGCCGCCCACCGTCGCGGTCGGGCGCCCTATTGAAACCGAAGATCTCGCCTATGTTGGGGTTGACGATGTCGCGGCCTCAAAGATGGCAACTGAATACCTCGTGTCGCTGGGGCATCGTCGCATCGTCTATGTCACAGGCGGGCCGGGCAACATTGTTTCGGAACACCGCGAGAAAGGCTATCGCCTTGGCCTTGCCGAGTACTCCGAACCGCTGGAAAGCTGGAGCATCGACGGCGACAGCAGTTCTGAAAGCGGTCGCGCCGCGGTCGAGCGCCTGTTCATCAAAGACACTCTGCCCACTGCGTTTTTCTGCTTCAATGACAATACGGCGATTGGTGTGATTTCGGCTCTGCGCCTGCGCGGCTATCGCGTGCCCGAAGACTTCTCGGTGATCGGCTTTGACGATATCCCGTTTGCCAGTCACATCACTCCCGCGCTGACCACAATCCGTCAGCCGCGCAGCCAGATCGGTGAACGGGCGATGACATTCCTTTTAGACGGACTAGAGACCCGCCAGAAGCCGCGACAACACGAGCTCTTGCATGGTGATCTGGTGGTGCGTGAAAGCTGCGGACCGGCGCCGTCGTCCGCTCACCAGCTGACCCGCCGCGATACCCCCTAAAATAGCGAAAGCCGCCGCTCCGGCAGGAGCAGCGGCCAACACGGGAGGACCCGTGAAACGCCTCAGGAAAAGAGCGTTCCGCCGTTCACATCAATATTGGTGCCGGTCACGAAAGAGGACTCGTCACTCGCAAGGAAGCCAACCACTTTAGCAACTTCTTCGGACGACCCTTCCCGCTTCAGCGGTGTGATGCCTGCCACGTGTTCGCGTACGGCATCGGTCGTGAAGGTGTTGTGAAAATCTGTGTCGATCATACCCGGGCATAGGCTGTTGACGCGAATATCAGGACCCAGCTCTTTGGCCAGTCCGCGCGTCAGCGTCATTACGGCACCTTTTGAAGCGCCATAGGCCGCCGCACCAGGGCCACCACCGTCGCGTCCGGCTTGGGATGCCAAGCCAACGATGGAGCCGCCCTTGGACATATGTGGCAAACTCGCCGTAACCATCAGCGCGAACGATGTCAGGTTCACGTCCATGACTGCATTCCAATGCGCCAGCGTCATCTCCGACATCTTCACCCGCTTGAGCAACCCGCCGGTCACATGCACCAGCACATCAACGCGGCCAAATTTGGCGACGGTTGCATCGACAAGCGCGGCAACGTCGGCCTCTTTGGTGAGATCGCCCTGCAGCGCCAGGGCTTGTCCGCCTGCGGCCTCAATTTCAGCCACAGCGCTTTCGGCGCCAGCGGAACTCGCGAAATAGTTTATGACAACATTTGCCCCGCGCGCGGCAAGTTCCATCACACAGGCGCGCCCGATGTCGCGACCGCCACCCGTCACAATTGCCGTTTTTCCCTTGAGATCCATGACACCCTCTTTGTGCTGTGGTCCGCGTATTCACGAACCTGTTTCGTCACTGGGGTATCGCAGGATGGCGCCCTAGGCAATACAAATTTTTACAAATTTGAGTCGCAGCAAAGGTTGCTCAAGAGATATTCGAGAACTCCCTTAACGATCTGAAATTTAACAATTTATCTAAGCAAGGCGCCGGATTCACCAAGCAAATCCTCTTAACGGGCCGAAGAGATGTTTGCAGATAAGTTACAAATCAGCACAAGCCTTGGTGTGGCTATTGCCCCTCAAACACTCGCATACGCGCGTTGTCCACGTGGGCGCGCATCGCCAAGCGTGCAGCCTCGCTGTCGCGGGCTTCGATGGCTTCCATAATCGCGTAGTGTTCGCGCTGAACCATCTCCATCCGTTCTTTGGGTTTGGTCAGCGACAGATTGCGGGTCAGGTTCAGACCAATCAGGATATTGGGTTTCATCGACGCCCGCGCAGCCGAGAAATACTGATTTCCCGACGCGGTGCAGATCGCCTCATGAAATAGCTCATCCGTGTCTACACCCAATTCATCGCGCGCCACGCAGCGGTCCAACTCCTCGAGGGCGGCCCGCATCGCTTTGAGATCCGCATCGCTGCGCCGCGCGGCTGCCAAAAAAGCGGCCTCACCCTCGATGGCGACACGGAATTCGAATGTGCGTTGAATATCGGCAATCGAGCCTACTGGCGCAAAATCCAGAACCGCGCCTTCCGGACGACGCTGCACAAACGAGCCTGATCCCTGCCTGGACACCACAACGCCGTCTTCGCGCAACTGCTTTAACGCCTGCCGCAACACCGGACGGGACACTTCCAACTGCTCACTTAGCGCATGTTCCGTCGGAAGCTTGGACCCTACTGCAAATTCGCCGCTCACGATCATCGACAAGATGTTTTCGTAGCACCGGTCCGACAAGGTCCGGTCTTTGCCGCGGCGCGTAGCGGTTTTCACAGTGGGGTCTTCGAGGGTCATCGGTTGTTGCGTTGCCTCCAAGCAGCGAATTTTTCGGCCGTGTCCGGATCGGTTGGCGGATACAGCCCGAATGTTGACACGCCCTCTTGCACCATTTCCAGAACGAAGTCTTCAAATACCGTCATTTCCACCGACTCTGTGGCGATTTGCTCCACCAAATGCGCCGGAATACACACAACGCCCTCGCCATCACCCACAATTACGTCGCCTGGAAAGACCGACACGCCGCCACAGGCCACCGGATCGTTGATCGCAACTGCGTGGTGGCTGATCAGGTTTGTCGGCGCACTTGGCCGTGTGTGATAGGCAGGCATGGCCAATTCTGAAATTTCCGGCGTGTCGCGAAATCCGCCATCCGTGACAATGCCCGCAACGCCCCTGGTTTGAAGGCGCGTCACCAAAATGCCCCCGGCCGACGCCGCCGATGCGTCTTGGCGCGAGTCGATCACAAAGACTGCGCCCTCAGGGCACTCTTCCACGCCTTTGCGCTGTGGATTATCGCGATCGGCAAAGCTTTCCAGCATATCGAGGTCTTCGCGCGCCGGGATATAGCGCAGCGTATATGCTTCGCCCACCATGTTTTTACCGGGATTCAGCCGCTGCGGTCCCTGAAAAAAGATGTTGCGAAAGCCGCGCTTGAACATCGCTGTGGTCAGGGTCGCGGTGCTGACGCCCATCAGCGTTTCGCGGATTTCTTTGGTCAGTACAGTCATAGGTTTTCCTCAGTCAAACAGCGATGGCAGGAACAAAGACACCGCCGGCACATAGGTCACAAGAATCAAGGCAAACAGGATCGCAAGGTAGAACGGCCAGATCGATTTGAGCGTTTCCTCGATCCGGATACGCCCCACGGCACAACCGACAAACAGGCAGGTGCCCACTGGCGGCGTACACAGGCCAAGCCCAAGGTTCACCAACAACATGATGCCAAATTGCTCAGGCTCCATGCCAAGGTTTTTCACGATCGGCAAAAAGATCGGCGTACAAATCAGGATCAGCGCCGCCATGTCCATAATCATGCCCAGCACCAGCAGCATCAGGTTGATCATCAGCAGGATTGCGAATTTGCTTTCCGAAATCCCCAGCATGAACGAGCCGAGTTTGTCCGGCACCTGATAAAGCGCCAAAAGATATGCAAATGAGCTGGCAAACCCGATCAGAACCATCACCATCGCAGTTGTGCGTACGGCTTGAACCACGGCGGTTTTAAAGCCGTTCCAATCGAGCGAACGATAGACAAAGAACGTCAGCAGCAGTGCATAGATCGCGCCAAAGGCACCGGATTCCGTCACCGTAAAGACACCAGAAAGCACACCGCCCACGATGATCACTGCTGTGACCAACCCTGGCAACGCCGCCAGCGACGAGCGCCAAACTTCACCCCAACCAGGGAACTTCTCCGCTGGGTAGTTGTGTTTCACCGCAATGATATAGGCCGCCACAGCAAGGCAGACACACATCAGGATGCCTGGCACAACGCCCGCAAGGAACAGTTGCGAAATCGACAGACCGCCGCCTGCGGCAACCGCGAAAATAATCATATTGTGGCTGGGCGGAATTACGATGCCGGCAATCGATGACGTCACAGTCACGTTCACCGCGTAATCCGGCCGATAGCCGCGCTCCTTCATCACCGGAATGAGGATCGATCCCAGTGCCGAGATATCAGCAACCGCTGATCCCGAGATGCCGCCAAACAGCATGCTGGAGAAAATATTCACCGATGCGAGGCCGCCGCGGATGTGGCCCACAAGGGCCGAGGCGAATTTCACGAGCCGCGCAGCGATGCCCCCGTGCAACATCAACTCACCAGCAAAGACAAAGAACGGGATCGCCAGCAACGAAAAGACCGAGATGCCCGAAACAGACCGTTGGAATGTGATCAGCAGAGGGAAGCCCTCGTACCAGAATGCGGCCGCCGCCGCGATGCCCATGGCAAAGGCCACCGGCAGGCCGATTATCACACAGCCAAAGAATGCGCCCAGAAGTAGTGCCAAACCCATCTTACACGACCTCTCCGTCGATATAGTTTTGCCCGCGCATCATCAGCGCAAGACGGAAAAGGGCGCGAAACCCGGCGAAAATGCACACCAGACCGCCACACAACAGGGCAGACAGGGTGCGAAAACTCTCTGGAATATCCAGCATCGGCAACATCGTGGACCAACCGAACTGAAACAGCTCAAGGCTCGCAACCATCATCAATGCGCCAAACACGGCAAGAACGAAGTCGTTGAACAAGCGCAGCACGGCGCTCACTTTGGGACCCATGGCATCGCGAAATAACGTAACGCCCAGATGGGTTTGCTCGTGCACACCAGCGGCCGCGCCAAGATAAGCAATGTAGCACACCAACAAGAGCGCCAGCTGCTCTACCCACGTCGGCGTCGCGTTCAGCACATAGCGCCCGAACACCAGCCAGCCAAACGTGGTCACCAAAACCACCAACGCACAGGACGCGGCGAAAATGCAGAGATTGCTAAGCCATCCAAGAATGCGCTCACCGCGATTTATCCAACCGGGATATTCTTGCACTGTCTTCCCCCCAATTTCGAAAAAGAGAGGCGCCCCACGTTTGCCGCAGGGCGCCTGCCAAATTTGTTAACTCAGATCATTCTGCGTTGCGGAACAGGTTGACCAGATCGGTCATTTCCGGGTTTGCAGCCAGGAAGCTGTCATAGACAGGAGCCATCGCCGCCTGGAAAGCCGATTTGTCAGCAATCTCGTTCACGGTGACGCCGCCGGACTTTACAATTTCCATCGACGCCATTTCGCGCTTCTGCCACAGCTCACGCTGCAGTTCGGTGGATTTGCGGCCCGCTTCGCGTACAGCAGCCTGTTGATCCGCGGTCAGCGAGTCAAAAGTCTTTTTGGCCATGCAGAGACACTCAGGAATGATCAGGTGCTGCGACATGGAGTAGTACTGCGCAACTTCAAAGTGGCTTGTGGATTCGTAAGATGGCGGATTGTTTTCCGCACCGTCCACAACACCGGTCTTGATCGACTGGTACACTTCGGCGAATGCCATCGGTGTGGCGTTGCCGCCCATGGCTTCGATCATGCCAACGAACAGATCGTTGTTCATGACGCGCACTTTCATGCCCGCAACATCGTCTGGTGTGTTGATTGGCTTGATGGAGTTATAGAAAGACCGTGCGCCGGCATCATAGTAACCCAGAGCAACAATGCCCTTTTCTTCAAGTGCTTTACCAAGCGCTTCACCGCCGGCACCATCCATCAGTTCATACATCTGTGGAACAGATTTGAAAATGAATGGCAGCGATACAACGTTGGTGGCCGGAACGGCCTGACCCATTGGGCCGAGGCTGAATACACCAAAGTCGATGATGCCAAGGCGCAGTTGCTCAATCGCGTCAGGCTGAGAGCCAAGAACACCCGAGTGGAATACTTTGCCTTTGATGTCGCCACCAGTGGCTTCGGTCACATCCGCCATGAATGCTTCCATGCCATGCGACACAGGATAGTCTTCTACGTGGATGTTCCAGCCGCGCCAGTCTTTGGCTTCGGCCGCCAACGGCAGCATCATGCCCGCAGCTGCAACAGCGGCGGTCAGAGTCTTTTTCGAAATCATCTTCGCAAATGTCATTTTGTCCTCCTCCTGACAATTTGTCAGATTTGTAACTCTCATACATTACAAATTTTTACAACAATTTATTTTGGACTTCCAACTCGAAGCAGCCAAAAAAATGGCCGCACCCTTGGTTGCAAAGGCGCGGCCAGTCGGTACCGGTGGATTTGCAAACCGGTACGGAAGTGTACTTTTGTCCTACAAGTCAGGCATGTTCTGGTAGCTGACCGGCCGCAAGAAGCGACGAATCGACATGGTGCCCACCGAGGTCGCGCCAAAGTTGGTCGAGGCCGGATAGGGCCCGCCATGCACCATTGCGTCACAAACCTCGACGCCGGTCGGAAACCCGTTGGCCAGAACCCGACCCGCCTTGCGTTCCAAAACCGGCAACAGGCGCCGTGCTTCGCAATGGTCGGACTCGTCCATTTGCAGGGTGCAGGTCAACTGACCGTGCAACGCTTTGGCCAACGCCAGCCGCTCTTCGTCATTTTCGACAGTCACAACCAGGCCCAATGGGCCAAAGACCTCCTCCCCCAGTGCTTCATCCTCAAGCCAGGCTTTCGCCGTTGCTTGAAACAGCTGCGGCGTTGCTTCTCGCGGCCCGCCGGTCGTTGCCAACACCTGCCTGACGCCTTTGGCTCCGGCCAATTGAGCCGTGCCAATGCGATAGGCCGATGCAATCCCATCGGTTAGCATGGTTTGCGCTGCGACTGCTTCAAGCGCATCGCTCGCTGCTGTGACAAAAGCTTCGGCTTCTGCGCCTTGCCGTAGGACTGCGATCCCGGGATTCGTGCAAAATTGCCCTGCCCCCATGGTCAATGACGCCGCCCAGCCCACTGCAATTTCATTGCCGCGCGCTGACAGGGCTCCATCCATCACAAACATCGGGTTGACCGAGCCAAGTTCCCCAAAGAACGGGATCGGCTCCGCGCGCGACGCGCAAAGATCAAACAAGGCGCGACCGCCCCCCAAGGATCCGGTGAAGCCAACCGCGCGAATTAGCGGATGCTGCACCAGAGCTTGGCCGACCGCGCGGTTGCCCCCTTGTATCTGGCTGAACACGCCCGGATGCAAGTCGCAGACTTTTATCGCCGCATTGATGGCCTGTGCGACGATATCAGACACGCCAGGGTGGGCAGAGTGGCCTTTGACCACAACCGGACAGCCAGCTGCCAACGCCGCTGCGGTGTCGCCGCCCGCGGTCGAGAACGCGAGCGGGAAGTTAGATGCACCAAAAACCGCCACTGGTCCAATCGGGCGCTGCTTCAGCCGAATATCCGGCCGTGGCAACGGTGCGCGATCTGGCATCGCGGGGTCATGACGTTCATCAAGATATGCGCCCGCCTCAATGTAATCCGCAAACAGGCGCAACTGACCTGTGGTTCGCCCCCGCTCACCTTCCAACCGAGCTTCGGGCAGGCCGGTTTCCTTTACGCCCATTGCGGTAATTTCAGCGTCGCGTTTTTCGATCTGGTTCGCAATTTCCCGAAGAAAGGCCGCGCGTGTTGCGTCGTCGGAATATCCGAAACTCCAAAACGCGGCTTCGGCTTCTTCGCAAGCGCGGGCCACATCTGCCACGGTGCCGCGCGCGAAATGGTCTGAGTCACCTTGTACCGGTTCGTTGGCAAAAGTTTCGTCGCCGCCAGTCCAGTCGCCGGCAATCAGGTGTTTTCCGATCAGCATGATGTGTCCTCAAATTGTCAAAATGTAAGGTCTCTGAGTGCCAAATTCGCACCGACGTCATACCGACGCGATACCGTCGCGTTGCAGACAGGGACGTTTGGCCGTCAGTCACCACAGGAGACTGCAACCTGTCAATCATATTTTTACAAATTATTACAACTTAGGAGGCTGTGGTAAATCGCGGTTTCTCAGAATGGGAATTCCGCAAACGCCTGCTGATAAACGCCAAAGGCCGCCCATCTTGACCAAAAATCCTCTGTGCGTCTTGAGCCGTGCCCTCGGCCATTTCAACCTCGCGTAGGGTGGCGTGGCTTCGCACCAATATGACTCAGCCATCGGGATCATTGGGGTCTTCTTCTAATCGGGCCACCAGCCCAGCGGCAGCTGATTTACTCGGCTTACGTAACCTTAGAGACAGCGCAACTCGCCCTGCGTCTTGTCATTGGACGTGAGGTTGTATCTGGCTTGCTTGGGCCAAGCTCCAATTGGGGATATGCGATCAGGCGGAGCGGTGTTTCATTTCATAAATCAAAACCCACGCGCTTCAACCGGGTGCCAAAATACACACCTTCTATGTTGAAACAATGCTCCAGAAACAACAAAACCGCCTCGGAGGGCGGCTTGGTTTCTAACATCGTTGAGAGATACGTTTACGAGGTCGTTTACTAGGTCTGGCGATGACCTACTCTCCCACACCTTAAGATGCA
>NZ_CAMZOK010000004.1 GCF_947331465.1 Shimia sp. Alg240-R146
GTGCAAAGCCTGTGACCGGATCGTCCGGTCGCGAAGAGCGGCCTCCTCGCGGAGCAGTTCGTAAAAATCCGGGCGGAAAGTGACGTATCGCGGCATGAAAAACCTTTCCCTTCAAATGCGCTGCAATGCAGAGCGCGATAGAAGGGAAGGGGGGAGCGGCTTTAGATTAACGTCGGGCGAAACATGACTATCGGCAGCTCCCTGCCCAAAGACGATCGAAGTCGGTTGGTATGGCCGACCGGAACACCGTGCAGAATAAGTTCACGGAGCAGGCATGGGACTACCAAAGCTATTCGGTTCCTGATCGCCTTTGCATAGATAGAAATACAATAAAACCAGTCCTCCGATGAGAGGCACCAATCCGATTAGCAACCACCAACCGGATTTGTTGATGTCATGCAGCCTGCGAACGCCTACGGCGAGATTTGGAATAAAAAGAACAAGCGCAAGGAGTAAACTTAACGGTTGGCCCGCCGCACTTTCATAAGGTTGGAACCCTAACGCAGGCGCAATGATCGCGGCATCCACTGCCTGGGTAACGGCCATGAGGATAAAAACAAACAAGACCCACCACCACAGTTCAGCCCGGGAAGCACGTCCGGAGAACGTGGCATAGTTTGAAAGCACGGTGCGTATTGCATTGTTCATTTTGCGGCTCCTGAGTACTTGATATGCGTCGAATTAACTAGGGTCCGGGCATGGCTTGCGCCGGCGTTAGAAGACGCAGGTTTTTTAGTCAGTTGATCCCGATGCCGATGTCGAACGTCACAGGTTGGCTGCCTGCATTGACAACGCCAATCACGTGATCTCCCGATTGCCAGAGTTGCCCTTCATAAGGCCTGTCCGAAGAAATCAAATCCAACAACATCGAACCGTCAGGGTTTTCGATGCTGTAGTCCAGAGCGCCCCCGTGAGAGGCGACATCCACATTCAGAAACTGCCCATCGCTGGCGCCCAGAATGTAACGAACTGTCGTATTTGGCTTAAGAGTCGCGGACATTGCAGAACCACTGGTTCCTTTGTCAAATTGAACGCGTTGGGTCCCTGACACAACGTCCACTGGGGGAATTTCCTCTCCGTCGGCACGTCTTAGGTCCGCAACCTCAGGTCCCGACCAAACCACACATTCATACACCACCCCGTTTTTGTCGCGAAGCCGCACAAGTGTCCCTGCTTCACTTCCAAGTTGGTCAAGAATTTCACCGCCAACATTACCAAAACGCACGCGCATTTCGTCTATACAGGCATTGGCTTCTTCAGAGATGTCCGCCAGGGCAGCACTGGAAAGAATGGCGCACGCGAAAAGAGTTTTCTTGAACATTGAACCTCCAGTTGAATAATTGAGAGTTCGTTTCCTTAACAGTAGGCTCGAACAGCCTATTTTTCAAAGACTTTGACGTTCTACTTGTCCGTGCTGAAAGCTGGCGTTTCAACTGTATGCGCATTCAAACGGTGCTGGCGAGAACGGTTGTTGTCGGCCAATGATCAAACAGCCGCGTCAGCAAGGAGCACAACATGCCTTTGACATTCCTGACGCAGAAGCACTTGCTTTCGCCATCTGCTCCAATGACGACCTGCTTTGCATCAATGTGTGTTCGCGAAGGAAAGGGCACTCTGCGGGCCAATGACTTGTTCCATGGCGTCTCCACTTTCCGGGCACAGAGAATGACCGCGTGCAACCTGCAGCGGCAACGGCTTTCAGAACACTCTTACTTCCACAGAACGTCCGATTTTCTTACCCGTTCTGGGTGTCATCAGTGTCCGGAGGCGGGTCAGGGAGATCAAGAACGTCGTCCAAAGGATCAGGTAGCGGCAGATCATCAGGATTATTTGTACCGTCCTCCAAGTCTGGGATGTCCAGAAGATCAGGATCAACGCCAGTCGCACCTGTTTCGGGCGTTTCAGATGCATCGGCGCCTACCGCGTCCAAATAGGGGTTTTCAGGCGTGGTCGCATCAAGTGTCGAGGAATCGGCGTCTTGAGAAACACCGACGGCGTCGAGATAGGCGCCAACTGACGACGTTGACGCGGTGCCTGTTAGATCGATGCCAGAAACGGCGTCGGTGGCTGCTGCGGCCTCGCCCATGTCAACATTATCAGCCTGCGCTTCCATGTCTGTTGTCGTTTGAGCTTCATCTGACATCACCTTCGGTCCTACCGGCGCGGGCGGCGGCGGCGGCGGCGGCATGGTAGGTCCTTCGTCGGTCCCGTGGATAGCAATTGTGACCTCATAAAGTTGATGAGTTGAAGACTGGATCAATAGCGTGTCCGTCAGCTGATCTCCTGTGTCCAGTGCCTGTATCGCGGGGTTGCCGTTGTCGGCGGCATACATCCAATTGCCATCTTTGTTCATGATCAGATCCCCGTAGGTTCCATGAACCCAGTGGGTTGCCCATTGCTCTGTGTCTGGATCGACAAGTGCCATACTTCCGTTCACTGCAAGATGATTGTTGGAATTGACGTTGGTGTCTTCAGTTACCTGACCCGTTGAAGTGCCGAAAATGGCATCCTGAACTTGTGCATTGCCTTGTCCGTCCACGCTGACCCGCAAAGTGACAGGCGTAGTTGCGCTGCTTATACCGCCCACCGTTCCGTACACAGTAAACTCTTCCATAACCGTTTGATGCGGGTGGATCGCCGCGGCTTTTGCCGGATCAATGCTATAGGTCCAAACGCCTGAACTAAGATCGACCGCAACGCTGCCAAACTGCCCGTCAATTGAAGTCGCCGGAGCCCCGTGATCTGTCCGAAGAACGAACATGTAGCGCCCTGCATCTGTATCAACGTCGTGGGCGGCCAGCTGTCCACCCACGACGCTGGCCTGCGCGCGCGCCGTGCCTTGTGTAGCACCTTCGGTCAAATGCCCGAGATCATCCGATCCGGAAACCAGCACAAGCATCTCTTTGGTTGCGCCATTTGTCGTTTGCACGGTGAAGTGTTCGGCCTGCGTTTCCCCGGTCGCCATAGAATTGGCTTTTGCGTTATCAACCGTATAGGTCCATTGACCATCCTGATCGACGTGAAACAGGCCGTACTGACCCTGCTGGTCCCCATCGAAAAAGGTCGGTGCTGTGCCAAGGTTTGTGTCGATATCCAAATCGCCGCTGATACGGTGCGCGTCTTCGTCCGTGCGTACCCGCGGGACACCAGTTATGACGGTGTAATGGGCTCCCGCCGGATCGACCGCCACATGCACAGGGGCACTGGTGGCTGTTTGTCCCGTTCCGGCGTCGGTTGAAATTGCCGTCACCACAAGATCTAAAGGTGTTGAATGCAATACTTGTAAGCCCTGCAACTGGGCCGCCGTTACGGTCCAGGAGCCATCCTGATTATGGCTTCCAGCTGACAACGCCGCATTATGCAGCCCCTCAACATGCCACGTCAGGCTTTGATCCTGATCTGCGCTGTCTCCTGTTTGCCCCGACAAGTCCAGATTAGTTGCGTAGCGCACAAGTTCAGCCTCGACATGCGTCAGCTTCACATTGGTGTTGAAATGCGTATGTGCATTTGTTCTCGGTGGTGCCTCGGCATGCAGCGCAATAAAGGCAAAAGGGACAGTCGTTTCGATCGACAAATCCTTGATGTTTGTGGGGTTTGTTGCCGATGTTTCTTCTAAAATGCCTTTTGCAACCACACTATGATCCGCGCCATAGGCAACCCAGCTCACCCGGTCGCCTTGCCCGCCCATTGAGTCCAAGCTGAGAAATGCGGACCGCGAAAGACCTTGCAGTTCAACGACCAGTGTTTGACCAACCTGATCATCTGGACGCGTAATATCGGTCAACTGGCTGTTAATTTGATTTGCACCCGGCGTTGTTTGGACAGTCGCTCCGACCGGAGTGGGTGAGTCCACGCCAATCCCACCGTCTGAAACACCAACCGTCCCGGAGGTCGCAGCCAGATCCACCAACTTGCCGCCTGTTTCATACGCTTCGCCATAGCCCAAGGCATGCAGCGTAAAACCATTGGTCTGCAGATTAGAAACCCTGCCTGTTGTCACCACTTCCACAAGCGCGTGCCCCGGCACGGAAGCTGCAACTTGTGTAACCGCATGAACGGTTGGATCGTCGATCGCTCCATTGATCGTGACTGTGATTTCTTGACTTGTGCCATCAACAGTCATGACGGTCAGCTTGTCCGTCAGTTGTTGTCCCGGCCCCATCGTCTGGATCGCGGCTTGTTGGTTGTCCGCGCTGTAGCTCCAGTGTCCTGAGGCATCCACATCAAAGGTGCCATAGCCGTTTGCTCCTGCGACAGAAGTCTGCGGTACAAATCCGGCTTCTCCAGCGTCAGGGTCTGTGATCGCCAGATCGCCGGATGCGCTGATTTGCGCGACAACTGTATGCGGCCCTTGATCTTCGGTTATACCCCCTCTTGAGACGCCGGTGACGACGGCACGGTCTTCCCTTCCTTGAAGTGAGATTTCAATGTCATGAGTCGTGCCGTCCACCGAATGAACAGTGAAGGTTTCATGTTCAAGACTACCCGCCAGTAGAGCATCTGCTCTGTCGTCAGGAGAGTAGGTCCAATGACCATTAGCGCCGATCACCAGTCGGCCATAGGTGCCATTGAGCGTGGTCCCGACGATATGCGCGTCCGATGGTGTTGCGTCTGTGACTGTCAGAATACCTGAAACGGCTGTATCTTCGTCGGTAGTTTTATTGTCGTCACCCGAAATCGTAGCGTCAGCCACCGGGAGCGACGGATCAAAGATCAACGGTTTACTTGTTTCGGCGACGGCCTGTGTGCCGTCCGGGCCTTCGGTGGTGACCGCCAGAACAATACGCACATTCCCATGAAAACTGGCCGGCGGGGTGGCCGTCAAAGAGGCAAGCGTCCAATCCTTGATATCAATACCCGGGCTGGCTTGGCTTACGGTAAAGCTGTGACCTCCGACGCCGTCAGAAATCACCGTCCCATCCGGCAGTCCCGTTAGCTCTGCTGCAACAATGTGGTCATCAGGATCCCTTGGCGCACCAAGCGTCGTGGCGAGCACGAGAGTTGCCCCTGGATTTGGGGGCGCGATGGATGTGTCGACGACAACAGTTGGGTGGGTGAATGTTCCATGGGTGTCATAGTGGAAATTCCCCGTCTGATCGAGGATTTGGCCACCCGCTATCTGTACTGCGGTCAGAAGGCTCGGGTCTCCATGAAGCTGGTTGGCAAGAGAGGTGTGCTGGAGATCGGGAACATCAACCACTGAGGTGGCCAAAGCTGCGCTAAAGATCTTGCCGTTGAAGGCATCATTGCCGGAAAAGCCGCCGCGCAGGCTGTCCTGATCCCCGCCAAAGGCCAGCGTGCCGCCATCCGTCAAAGTGCTGCCCTTGGCCACGTTATCCATATGTTTGACGCAATTGCCGTCAATCAGAACGTCCAGTGTGCCTGCCTGACCGTTCCACAGGAAGCTGTACCTGTGATCGTGCCCATCAGACAAAAGAGCGACCCTTGTGTCGTACTCGTGCCCGTCCAGCTTGATCGTGAGCGAGTCGGGTTTGTAGATGTACATTTCGTCGGTGTGCGTGCCGGTTTCATAACTCGCAAGCGTCGCACCGTGGATGCCCGCGGAGGCCACTTGTTGCCCACCGAGCACCGTCATTTCAACCGCAAGGGCAGATATCGGACCGCCGTTTTGAACCGTTTCGCGGGTGAAAATGGCGGCAGCCGACGAGCTGTCAAAATGCATGACCTGCTGTTGCGCGGATATGGTTAGGCCCGGTGTTGCCAGATCGGTGACGGGTGCAATGTCGAATGTGCCATGTGCGTCGGTCGTGGTATGGCCGTCTGATACGGTGACCGTCACAGCGACATTGTCGTGGTGATAATCTGGAGCGGGCGTAAAGGAGAACGTGCCATCGTGGTTGTTGACGATTTGTCCGACGGAATTGGCAACATGGATGTCTGAGACAGTTATCGTGTCTCCGTCGATATCCTGGACGTTCAAGCTTTGCAAAATGGCATCGGCGTGCAATGTAACCGTCCGATCCTCTGTCATGACGGGCATGGCCACAGATCCGCTCACAATCGGGCCGTCATTGCTGCCGGCAACCGTGATGACCAAATCTTGTGTATCTGTTGCGCCTTCACTGTCAGTCACTGTCACTGGAATTGCGACTTTCTGTGTCGCGCCAGCGGCAAGGGTCTGATAGGCGGCGTTGGTCGGATCAAACGTCCAGTTCCCGTTCCGGTCGATGCTAAAGCCATCCACCGCCGCCCCAATGGCAAAAGTGCGGTTGTCACCAACATCTGCGTCCGTGGCAGACATCCGCCCAGTTACAGCTTGGCCGTCCTCGGTGGCTGACGCCGTTGCCGCTGTCAGAACAGGGGCGTCATTGGTTCCGTGAACAGTGACTTCAATTGCATGATGGGCGCTGCCGTCCAAGCTCTGGACCCAGATCCGGTCCATAACTGTTTCTCCGCTCCGTAGCGCCTGTGTCGCCGCTAAGGTGTTGTTTAGCGTGTAGGTCCAGGATCCGTCAGCCGCTACCGAGAAAGTGCCATTCGCGCCCTGTTGGCTGGCCTGAGCTACAAGGGCAGCCTCACCTGCGTCCACATCCGCTATGGTAAGCGTCCCGCTGACGGTCAGCTGCCCGTCTTCGGTCACGCTACCCTTATCCGTCCCCGAAATGACAGCAGCGTCGTTTGTTGCACTAAGTGTCAAAGTGGCGGTCTGGGCAGCCGTGCCGCCTTGCCCGTCGGTGACTGTGTAGTTCAACTGTACCGGGCCGTTGTAGTTGGGGTCCGGTGTGAAGGTGAAACCGTTGGCCGCGTCGCCGCTGAGCGTGCCGTGGCTGGCGCTCAGCCCAGTCACGGAGAGCTGGTCGCCCGTGTCGATATCGGTGGCATGTCCGAGAAGCTGCGTCGCGGTGATCTGCACCGCCTTGTCCTCGGTGCCACCGGGAAGCGCGACAGGGCCACTGACGGCTGGGCCGTCATTGGTGCCGGTGACCGTGATTACGAGGTTCTCGGTGTCGGTCGCACCCGCGCTGTCAGTCACGGTCACGGGAACGGTCACCTGCTGCGTCGCCCCTGCCGCGAGGTGCTGATAGGCGGCATCCGTCGGATCAAAACTCCACGAGCCATTCACGCTTAGTGAAAAGCCTGCCGGTGCTGTTTGGCCGAGCGAATATTGCAGTGTGAAAGAACTGCCATCGACGTCCGTCGCGGACATTTGACCAGTAACGGCATTGCCATCCTCGGTCGCCGAAGCCGTCGCAGAGGACAGGACCGGAGCATCGTTCCTTCCAAGCAGCTGAACTCTCAGACTTCCTGTACTGTTCAGCCCATCGGAATCCGTGACCGTAATGGGTATCGAAATTATCGTATGATCACCATTGTTAAGGTGGCTATATGCGGCGTTTGATGGATCAAAGCTGTAACTTCCATCATTATTCAGGTGGAAGCCCGCAATGGGCGCATTGCTTGTGAACGTCAATGACGTTGAATCATCGTGATCCAGATCGCCGGCAGCGATATTACCGTTGAAGACATTTTCGCCCTCGAACTTGGTTACGAGATTGCGATAAACGACAGGTGCGTCGTTCGTGCCTGCAATGGTGAAATCTACTGGATGAGTTGTGCCATCCACACTGTGAATGACAAAACTATCCTTTGCTTCTTCGCCAGTCTTGAGATGGTCAACGATAGTATTGGCGAGGTGGTAAATGTACTGCCCATCCGGATTGACCTGAAGGCTGCCCCCCAAAGATCCGGTGTAGGTTTGGAACCCCATATTTGGAAACTGGGATTCAGAGGCACCATCCGGATCAGTGACATGAAATTGGCCATAAGCGCTCAGCAATCCATGGTCCCCGACACCGGTTCCAACTCCGACATCTTCTTTTAGCGATGCTCCTACACCTGTGATCACTGCCTGATCACCGACAGCGGCCAGACTCGTCGTGGCGCCTGTATGCGTCACGCCGCCATGGGCGTCTTTGACGTCATAGGTGAAATGGACCGTGCCGTTGTAGTCCTTCTCTGGCGTGAATGTGTAGGTACCGTCCTTATTGTCCAGGATAGAACCGTGATCCGGATGCAGGTTGGCAATGGCCAGCTTGCCGGCATCGTTGGCATCCACGTCGACCGTGTTCCCGAGCAACTGCGCAGAGGTAAGCGTCTGGCGCGTGTCCTCGGCGCCGGGGCGCAACACGACCTCGGACGAGCAATAGGGCCGGTCATTGCTGCCATGGATCGTGATCACGATGTCATGGGGGGTACCGTCCTTGGAATGTACCGTGATCGTGTCGGTCAGCGTCTCACCGTCGCCCAACTGGTCAATCGCAGTGCCTCGCGTAGTGGGCCGTCCACCGACAAACCGCAAGCCACCAGCGTCCGCATTATAATGCCAAGACCCATCAGGGTTCAGAAGAAGATCACCAAACTGGCCTTGATAATTGAAACCAATTCCTTTGCCGTCAAACTCGGCTTCCCCTGCGTCAGGATCGATTATGGTCAACTGTCCGTCGACTTTCAGCGTCGCCATTCGAAGATGGGCCATGCCGGGTTGGGCATAATCAGGTGACATATCCTGACCTGCGGTTCCTTCGGTCACGCTTCCGGTATCCACTCCGCCGATCACAGCGGCGTCCCCAACAGCCGCGAGTGTCAGGGCGGCAGTTTGTGCAACTGTGCCGCCGTGGTTGTCGGTGACGGTGTAGCTGAGGCTGACCGGGCCGTTGTAATTCGGGTCTGGCGTGAAAGTGAAACCGTTGGCCGCGTCGCCGCTGAGCGTGCCGTGGCTGGCGCTCAGCCCAGTCACGGAGAGCTGGTCGCCCGTGTCGATATCGGTGGCATGTCCGAGAAGCTGCGTCGCGGTGATCTGCACCGCCTTGTCCTCGGTGCCACCGGGAAGCGCGACAGGGCCACTGACGGCTGGGCCGTCATTGGTGCCGGTGACCGTGATTACGAGGTTCTCGGTGTCGGTCGCACCCGCGCTGTCAGTCACGGTCACGGGAACGGTCACCTGCTGCGTCGCCCCTGCCGCGAGGTGCTGATAGGCGGCATCCGTCGGATCAAAACTCCACGAGCCATTCACGCTTAGTGAAAAGCCTGCCGGTGCTGTTTGGCCGAGCGAATATTGCAGTGTGAAAGAACTGCCATCGACGTCCGTCGCGGACATTTGACCAGTAACGGCATTGCCATCCTCGGTCGCCGAAGCCGTCGCAGAGGACAGGACCGGAGCATCGTTCCTTCCAAGCAGCTGAACTCTCAGACTTCCTGTACTGTTCAGCCCATCGGAATCCGTGACCGTAATGGGTATCGAAATTATCGTATGATCACCATTGTTAAGGTGGCTATATGCGGCGTTTGATGGATCAAAGCTGTAACTTCCATCATTATTCAGGTGGAAGCCCGCAATGGGCGCATTGCTTGTGAACGTCAATGACGTTGAATCATCGTGATCCAGATCGCCGGCAGCGATATTACCGTTGAAGACATTTTCGCCCTCGAACTTGGTTACGAGATTGCGATAAACGACAGGTGCGTCGTTCGTGCCTGCAATGGTGAAATCTACTGGATGAGTTGTGCCATCCACACTGTGAATGACAAAACTATCCTTTGCTTCTTCGCCAGTCTTGAGATGGTCAACGATAGTATTGGCGAGGTGGTAAATGTACTGCCCATCCGGATTGACCTGAAGGCTGCCCCCCAAAGATCCGGTGTAGGTTTGGAACCCCATATTTGGAAACTGGGATTCAGAGGCACCATCCGGATCAGTGACATGAAATTGGCCATAAGCGCTCAGCAATCCATGGTCCCCGACACCGGTTCCAACTCCGACATCTTCTTTTAGCGATGCTCCTACACCTGTGATCACTGCCTGATCACCGACAGCGGCCAGACTCGTCGTGGCGCCTGTATGCGTCACGCCGCCATGGGCGTCTTTGACGTCATAGGTGAAATGGACCGTGCCGTTGTAGTCCTTCTCTGGCGTGAATGTGTAGGTACCGTCCTTATTGTCCAGGATAGAACCGTGATCCGGATGCAGGTTGGCAATGGCCAGCTTGCCGGCATCGTTGGCATCCACGTCGACCGTGTTCCCGAGCAACTGCGCAGAGGTAAGCGTCTGGCGCGTGTCCTCGGCGCCGGGGCGCAACACGACCTCGGACGAGCAATAGGGCCGGTCATTGCTGCCATGGATCGTGATCACGATGTCATGGGGGGTACCGTCCTTGGAATGTACCGTGATCGTGTCGGTCAGCGTCTCACCGTCGCCCAACTGGTCAATCGCAGTGCCTCGCGTAGTGGGCCGTCCACCGACAAACCGCAAGCCACCAGCGTCCGCATTATAATGCCAAGACCCATCAGGGTTCAGAAGAAGATCACCAAACTGGCCTTGATAATTGAAACCAATTCCTTTGCCGTCAAACTCGGCTTCCCCTGCGTCAGGATCGATTATGGTCAACTGTCCGTCGACTTTCAGCGTCGCCATTCGAAGATGGGCCATGCCGGGTTGGGCATAATCAGGTGACATATCCTGACCTGCGGTTCCTTCGGTCACGCTTCCGGTATCCGCTCCGCCAATAACGGCGGCATCACCAGTCGCGGCCAGCGTCAGGGCGGCCGTTTGCGCAGCCGTGCCGCCGTGGCTGTCGGTGACGGTGTAGCTGAGGTTGACCGGGCCATTGTAGTTGGGGTCCGGCGTGAAAGTGAAGCCGTTGACCGCGTCGCCGCTTAGCGTGCCGTGGCTGGCGCTCAGGCCGGTCACCGAGAGCGTGTCGCCGGTATCGATGTCGGTGGCATGTTCCAGCAACTGGGCCGCGCTGATTAGAACGGATGTGTCTTCTGTGCCGGCGGGCAGGGTGACCGGGCCACTGACGGATGGCCCGTCATTTGTACCTGTCACGGTTATGACGAGGTTTTGGGTATCGGTGGCGCCGGTCTTGTCGGTGACGGTGACGGGGATGGTGACCACCTGAGTCGCGCCTGCTGCGAGGTGTTGATAGGCCGCATCTGTCGGATCAAAGCTCCAGGAGCCGTCGGTGTTCAGGGTGAAGCCGGGCACAGGGTTGGCCGGGGCAAAGCCGAGTGTATCTCTGGTATCCACATCCGTGGCGGACATCTGGCCCGTCACGGATTGACCGTCTTCCGCCGCCGAGGCCGTCGCCGCGCTCAGAACAGGCGCGTCATTCGTGCCATGAATCGTGATCTGGATCTGATGCGTCGTGCCGTCAACTGAACGGATCGTAACCGTGTCTTTGGTACTCTCGCCCGCCCCAAGCTCCTGAACAGCTGGCAGACGATTGTCCAGATAGTAAATGAAACTTCCGTCTTGAGACAGCAGCACGTGCCCGCCCATGTGGGTGTCATAGCCTATACCCTGCGTTGTCTGGGTGCCGCGATTGATATCGAACTGGGCTTCACCTTGGTCTGGGTCGACAATGTCTAACTTCCCATAAACCTGCAGTTCGTCGTGTGTATTGATATAGCTCCGATCCTCGGTGATTGACGGGATTTGAGCATCGGTAATCACGGCCGGATCGCCGACCGCCGCAAGGGTCAGTGTTGCGGTGGCTGTCAGGCTGGGGTCTGTGCCGTCGGTGACCTGATAGCTTATGGCAACAGCGCCATTGTAGTTGGCTTCTGGATGGAAGGTGAACGAGCCGTCTGTATTGGCCGTGAAGGTGCCATGATCGGCTGTCGGGGTGCCGGCAATGCTCAGGTGGTCGCCGCTGTCGATATCCGTGGTTTGTCCCAGAAGCTGGGTTGCTGTCACCACCTGGGTCTGATCTTCATGCCCGCCCGGCAGCGCCACGGCGCCTGCGACAACGGGCTGGTCATCGGTGCCGGTTACCGTGATGGTCACGGTTGATTGGGCTGATGCGCCCTGTGCATCGGTCACTGTTACGGGCACTTGCACCACCTGCGTGGCGCCCGCTGCGAGGCTTTGATAAGCCGCATCGGTGGGATCAAACGTCCAGCTGCCGTCCGAGTGCAAGGCAAACCCGGCAGGCGCGGTGCCATCCACCGCAAAGGTCAGCAGCGCGTGTTGATCGGCATCCGTGCCTGGCAATGTCCCTGAAACCTGCGCCCCGTCCTCTGTCGCCGTTGCCGTGCTGGCCGACAGCTTGGGCACATCGTTGGTGCCTTGGACGTTCATCAAAAGTGTGGTGCGTGTGCCGTCTGTGGTTTGCACCACAAAACTCTCGGTGCGGGTGTCGCCTTCGCCCAGTTGCTGCACCGCCGGACTGGCGTTGTTTAGCGTGTAGGTCCAGGCCCCCTGGGCATCAACTGCCAAGGTGCCGTAGGTTCCGACATGGCTTGCGGCCGCAAAGCTCGACTGGCCGCTGTCCACATCGGTTACACTGAGCTGCCCCGTGGCCAGCGGTGCGCGGTCTTCCACCGCTGTGCCGGTCAGCGGGCCGGTGACCACCGCTCGGTCATTGGTGCCGGTGACGGTGATGACGAGATTGCGTGCGTCGCTTCCGTGCCCATCCGAAACCATCACCGGAATTGTGACCTGTTGGGTCTGACCTGCTGCGAGGTGTTGATAGGCCGCGTCTGTCGGATCAAAGCTCCAGGAGCCATCGGCGTTCAGGGCAAATCCTGCAGGGGCCGCCTGCGGCAACCCAAATGTCAGCGTGTCGCCGGTATCCACATCCGTGGCGGACATCTGGCCCGTCACGGATTGACCGTCTTCCGTTGCAGAGGCCGTCGCCGCGCTCAAAACAGGCGCGTCGTTGGTGCCGGAAATGGTCACGGTGATCTGTTTGGTGGTGCCGTCCACAGAGGTAATTTGCAACGTGTCGGTCAGGCTCTGCCCGGCGCCAAGCCCCTGTATCGCAGGCAAACTGTTGTCCGCAGTGTAGCTCCAGTGACCATCCGCGCTCAGCGCAAAGCTGCCATACTGAGCTGCACCCGCAGATCCCGACACCGGCGTAAACGCCGCTTCGCCCGCATCCGGATCCGTGATGCTCAGCTGACCGCTCGTCAGCAAATTCCCACCCGAGACACCGCGATCCTCCGTCAGGGACGCGGCTCCGCCGGTAATCACGGCCGGATCGCCGACCGCCGCAAGGGTCAGTGTTGCGGTGGCTGTCAGGCTGGGGTCTGTGCCGTCGGTGACCTGATAGCTTATGGCAACAGCGCCATTGTAGTTGGCTTCTGGATGGAAGGTGAACGAGCCGTCTGTATTGGCCGTGAAGGTGCCATGATCGGCTGTCGGGGTGCCGGCAATGCTCAGGTGGTCGCCGCTGTCGATATCCGTGGTTTGTCCCAGAAGCTGGGTTGCTGTCACCACCTGGGTCTGATCTTCATGCCCGCCCGGCAGCGCCACGGCGCCTGCGACAACGGGCTGGTCATCGGTGCCGGTTACCGTGATGGTCACGGTTGATTGGGCTGATGCGCCCTGTGCATCGGTCACTGTTACGGGCACTTGCACCACCTGCGTGGCGCCCGCTGCGAGGCTTTGATAAGCCGCATCGGTGGGATCAAACGTCCAGCTGCCGTCCGAGTGCAAGGCAAACCCGGCAGGCGCGGTGCCATCCACCGCAAAGGTCAGCAGCGCGTGTTGATCGGCATCCGTGCCTGGCAATGTCCCTGAAACCTGCGCCCCGTCCTCTGTCGCCGTTGCCGTGCTGGCCGACAGCTTGGGCACATCGTTGGTGCCTTGGACGTTCATCAAAAGTGTGGTGCGTGTGCCGTCTGTGGTTTGCACCACAAAACTCTCGGTGCGGGTGTCGCCTTCGCCCAGTTGCTGCACCGCCGGACTGGCGTTGTTTAGCGTGTAGGTCCAGGCCCCCTGGGCATCAACTGCCAAGGTGCCGTAGGTTCCGACATGGCTTGCGGCCGCAAAGCTCGACTGGCCGCTGTCCACATCGGTTACACTGAGCTGCCCCGTGGCCAGCGGTGCGCGGTCTTCCACCGCTGTGCCGGTCAGCGGGCCGGTGACCACCGCTCGGTCATTGGTGCCGGTGACGGTGATGACGAGATT
Source organism: Shimia sp. Alg240-R146 (assembly GCF_947331465.1). Classification (GTDB taxonomy): domain Bacteria; phylum Pseudomonadota; class Alphaproteobacteria; order Rhodobacterales; family Rhodobacteraceae; genus Shimia. The sequence continues at coordinate 13,934 of NZ_CAMZOK010000004.1, forward strand.
GCGTGCGTCGCTTCCGTGCCCATCCGAAACCATCACCGGAATTGTGACCTGTTGGGTCTGACCTGCTGCGAGGTGTTGATAGGCCGCGTCTGTCGGATCAAAGCTCCAGGAGCCATCGGCGTTCAGGGCAAATCCTGCAGGGGCCGCCTGCGGCAACCCAAATGTCAGCGTGTCGCCGGTATCCACATCCGTGGCGGACATCTGGCCCGTAACGGATTGACCGTCTTCCGTTGCAGAGGCCGTCGCCGCGCTCAAAACAGGCGCGTCGTTGGTGCCGGAAATGGTCACGGTGATCTGTTTGGTGGTGCCGTCCACAGAGGTAATTTGCAACGTGTCGGTCAGGCTCTGCCCGGCGCCAAGCCCCTGTATCGCAGGCAAACTGTTGTCCGCAGTGTAGCTCCAGTGACCATCCGCGCTCAGCGCAAAGCTGCCATACTGAGCTGCACCCGCAGATCCCGACACCGGCGTAAACGCCGCTTCGCCCGCATCCGGATCCGTGATGCTCAGCTGACCGCCGGTGCTCTGCAGCTTGTCCTCGGTTACCGCTCCGACGCTTGTGCCGGAGATGGTTGCCCCATCATCGCGACCGTTCACTGTTATGGTCACAGGGCGCGTTGTGCCATCAACTGTCTGTATCTGAAATGTCTCGGATACACTGTCGGTGGTCGTCAATTTTTGGACATCAGGGTTGCTATTGTCGAGTGCAAAATGCCACGCACCCGCCGTGTCAATCTCGAACCGGCCATATGCGCCTTGTTGAGTCGCGGCGACAAATGAAGCCTCTCCGGGATCTGGGTCAACAACGGTCAATTGCCCTGATGTCGATAGAACCAGATCTTCGGTTGTTGCGCCGGTGAGTGGCCCTGATATTTGCGCGGCATCCGGAGTGTTAAGTACCGTAAACGGCAAATGCGTCGACGTGCTTTGACCATCAGGTTGTGTAACCGTGATCGCCAAAGAACCTTGGCCGAACCAATTTGGAGCGGGAGTCATAGTCAGGCCGACCAATGATGTCCCTACAGGAATTACCCAGCCGCCGGTTGCCTCCGGATGTCCGGCAGACAGCGTCGCCCCCGGTGGCAAGCCCGAAAGATGTGTCTCTACGTTTGCGCCATTGTTGTTCCCGTCCGTAGCAGCCAGCAAAAGAGACAGCGGGTGTTCTTCAAATCCAGTCGCCGTCATGGCTGCCACTGCCGGTCCGTTCGGATGACCCGCAACAGCCAAATGTGGGAGCGGGTTGGCAGACGGCGCTTGGCCTCCGCCCGAGGTCAGCGGAGCGGAAATTCCGACAGACGCCCCCAAAGAGGAGAGCGGCATCTGAATGGAACCGCCGTGGCCTCCGACGTTGGGCAAGTGAACCGCACCGGGGAAGGCGTGCAAAATTCCTTGCAGCGATGGCATTGCGGCGGGCACAGAGACACTTCCGGCTGTCTCACCAGATGGCAAACTTTCAGCATTTTGCCCGACCAACCCCGCGATTGCAGACATTGGTAAAATGAAGCTGCGTCCGTCGGTCGTTCCGGCCGTCACCGAAGCATCCTCGCCGCCCTGAGCAACGTTTGTGGCTTCCGGAGTTGTGTCCGAAGACTCTGTAGTGACCCAACCGAACCCTTCCTCCGAGAGCCCCTCGCGAAGCGCCGGTTTTTTGACTTTCGGATCGTCAGTGCCAGGTATGTCAGACATGGAAACCTCGTGTGTGCAGGGCCTCAGCGTTCAGTCAAAGCGAGATCGAGATTGGTGAAGACAGGTTTCCAGATGTACTGGAAAACGGTCTTGGCCCCGGTAATGATGTCCGCTTCGCCCGTCATACCAGGCAAAAGTTTCAATTCGTCTTCGGGGTTGCGAAAATAGTCACGAGGCAATGCGACTTGAACCTCATAAAATGCCACACCACGCTCATCGAAGATGGTTGTCGGCGAAATCTCTTCGACCTCACCATCTAAAGCTCCGTAGCGACTGAAGTCGAAGCTTTCAATCTTGACTCGAACACTTTGACCCACGTCAACAAAGGCAATATCGCGCGGTGCAAGTCGCCCCGTAAATCGTATACCGCCTTCGGCGGGTACAATCGTTGCAACCATACCTCCAGCGTCGATGACATTGCCGGAAATTTCGTCAGGAACGTTTTGAACGAGGCCAGAAAGCGGTGCCTTTATTTCCGCTTCCAGCACCCGTGCCCTCAAGGCGTCCGATTCTGCGAGCAGGGCACGTCGCTCTGCAACTGCATCTACGATCCTGTTGCGCGCCGTGGAGTTCTGGTCCAGTTCGACGCGCTCAATAGAGGACTGCAATTCGATGATAGCTGCTTCTGCGATGGTTGCGCGGCCAGACAATCGAGACAAGTCAAAGCGGTACTGTGCCTCGCGCTCAACGAGTTCAACCATTCGGGCGCGGGCAGAAAGCCCTCGCTCAACTAAACCTTCTTCGATGGCGCGTTCTTCCTGCGCAACTGAGATCTGTTTCTCCAGTTCGGGACGCTGCTCTTCTATGGCCGCCAGTTCTGCGCGCTTTTCACGGATTTGGGCGCCGAGAACGCTCCGCTCAGCAGACACAAAGTTTTCCTGAGTTTGGATCGCTGCGACCTCAAATGCGACAAGTTCGGGATAGTCGGCAGAAAACTGTGAGAAATCAGGCGATCTCTTTTCAACAAATGCCGTCAGCCGTTCCACCTCAAGCGTCAGCCCGGCAATGCGAGCTTCTGTGGCCGAGAGGGCGCTTTGCGCTTCCGTGCGGTTCATTGTGACGATCACATCACCTGCGGCCACCATTTGCCCGACCCGCACCAGAACGTCGTCGATCTGGCCACCGTGACGGCTCTCAACTCTTTGAATAAGCGCGATCGGTTCAACAGCGCCGTGCGCTTTGGCAACCTCGTCGACCTGCGCGATCAACGACCAGCCAACAACCGCGGCGACCCCAATGACGGTTGCCAAAGCGGCGCGCTCCACCCATTTCGCGGTCGGTCCATCATCTATTCGGAACGGCTCTGAAACCTTGTTATCTGTCATGGTGTCGTCTCCTTGGCAGTCACTATGGACCCGTCCGCCACGTTTTCCGATGCGTTGACCGGACCGGAATAGACAAGCGATCCGTTTTCCAAAACGATGGCAATGTCGGCCAGTTGCACCAATTTGGTATCATGAGTTGCGAAAATAATTGTGGAGTCACCGCGGTTCTTGGTCACAAACGTTTCGATTTTCGCCAGCGCGTCAGGGCCACTTACTGACAAAGGATCGTCCAGAACAAACATCGGCGCGTCCCGCGCAATAGTGGCTTGCCATGCGGCTTCTTCGGAAACGACCTCGTCTATTAATACGTTCTCTGACAACATGGGCGCTACGTTCGCACAGTCACGTGGATCGGCGGGTAAGTAGGCAACCTTCTCGGCAAGGCTATCCGGACTGAAATGACTCAAAGATCGACCACCCAGCATCAATCGGCCCGATTGGGTTTCCAATGCACCGGACAACAACCGCAAAAGCGTGGATTTCCCCGAGCCATTTGGTCCAATGACAGCAACAACGTTGCCAGGTGGAATATCAAAACTAACTCCCGTCAAGGCTGGGTCTGCGCCAGTTGCATAGCGTACAAATAGCCCTTCTGCCTTGATCAATTTGGGTGTGGTCGGTGCGTGATCTTGCGCATGGCTCGCAGAATGTATGACCGGCAAGTCCAAAAGTGGTTTCAACTGCCGCCATGCATCGCTCAATGCCCGCAAGCGTGGCATTGCCAAAAATAGGCCTTGAGCGGGCCCGGTTATTCGCCACGTCAAAAGCATTGTTCCGATCAATGTTCCTGGCGACAAATGCCCCTGAAGCGCAAGGTCGAGCCCTACAACCAGAGTTATCAATGCAGTACCTGTTCCAAGAGTTGTACCAATGCTCTGAATAAGGGCGGGGCGTTGTTGTGCAGCGTGTGTTGCGCGCGCTGTGGCCTTACTCAGTTGATCAAACTTATCGAGCCACTGTGCCGACAGACCTTTGGTGCGAATGTCAGCTGCGTAGGGTAAATCCGCAACGAGGGCCCTGTGTTTTTTGACCAAGCGGGACCGAACAGGATCGGTCTCTGAGCGGGTCCACCCCAAAACCACTCCAATGACAAGAAATACCACCAAATAAAGCGCCGGGATGACTGCCAGAACGCCACCAACAATGACCAATGCAATCACTGTCAGTATGATAAAGGGAGCGTCATAAATTGCCTGTGTGTTTTTGCTGGAAAACAAGTCCGCTGTCCGCTCCGCGCCTCGAATGCGCGCCATCGCGGTTTCCGCATCTTGCCGGTCGCGTGCGACAAACGGCTGTCTGAACAGGCGATGCACCACGGCAAGGCTGACACTGGCCCCGAACCGGGCATACTCAGAAGCAAACATGTGGGCACGAATGCGCCGCAGTATAAACATGATAACGAGAACAAGGACCGCGCCGCTCAGCAAGGCTGGCAAGCTTGAAACAGCCGCGCCGCCCAGGACACGATCATAGACGGCCATCGTGAAGAAAGGCACCGAGAGCGCGCAAAGATTGACTGCCAGAGATTGCCAGATTCCGTGACGAAATGTGCGACGCGCGCGCGCAGAGAAGTCGTTAAATGTAAGTGCGGCCGCTTCATTCACCGGTACGGGCTCAATGTGTAGAACACGTTCCCCGGCCTGAAACGAAAGGTCCTGTTTTGGTGCGTTTGTAGGCAGGGTCTCAAGGACACCATCATAGCGGGTCTGCGCATAGAGTCGCCCATCTCGGAGGAAGATCAGCGCGCCTTCGCGGCCGTCGCGCCATCCCACCGGCACCTTTTTGACCACTTGTGCGGAGACACCCAAAAGAGAAACAGCTTCCGCAAAGTCGTCGAGATTTGTTTGTGGTGCAAAACCTGTGCATGCGCTGGCCGCTACTTCGGCACAGACGGGCCACCCCATTTTGGATAACAGGTCAGCAATGAATATTGCTGCGACTTGTGAGTCACGTGTCATGCGCGGCTCTCCACATCAGCACCGGATAACTCAGCTGCCACAGTTCTGGTGGCGACGCTCGCCAATTTTTCATCCGTTGTAGTCATCACAAACACGGTATCTTGCCCTCGAGACCTCAAGAATTCCGCAGTGCGCGTGCGTCCATCGATGTCCAAGCCGGCAGCAGGGCGCTCAAGGACCACCAAACGGGGAGCCGCCACCAAGGCTTGAACAAGTGCTGCCCGTTTCATGGCTCCTGGCGAAAGACCACCGTTGTTGGTCCGGCTGACTTCGGTTTGATATCCCCGCGACAGGCGGCCGATCATCGCATCAAGCCCGAGTTCTGACGCCATTTCCAGCGCGGTATCCTCGTGCTGTCGCTGAAAGGCCGACAGGTTTTCCAAAAGACTGCCCCTTGCAAAGGTCGGTCGAGCGGGGACCAAAATCGCGTCTTTAGGGGGCATTTTCTCATTCCAGACATGCTGAACTAAGGTCGCAAGCGCGCTTGCCTCAGCGTGTCTGTTTTCCGCGCTCACACGCAACACGTCACCGCCGATAACTGGCGCGGTATTGAATGCGCGTTCGACCTGCTTCAAACAGTCCACTGCAGCGTCATTCGGACCAGCTGCTAATTCCGCCAGCACAGCAGCAGATGCCTTGGTGTTCGCGCGGCGGCCAATCGCCACCACAGCGCCAATGCTTTGGCTGGCAGCTCTGCTGCCTAAAAGTGTACATGCGGCCAAGCCACCGGTGGTCATATCACCGGCAAGAACCTGTGCCGCTCCGAACCCGACGACGAGAACTGTGGTTGCCAAACCAGCACTTTGCATCAGATCCATGAGTGTGCTGTCGTCATTTTCCACGGCACGCACTTCGGCGGCGCGCTGCCTTAAAAGGCCGCTGCTGGTCGCAATCATAGGGACAACGGATGCCAAAGTGCTTGTTGAACCGGAAGACAGACTTGCTATGACACCATTTAGGTTCGTTTCGGCCTTCTCAAGATCAGATTTAGCGCGCTCGGCGGGCCTCCTGCGCGCCAGTAAAGTAAAGGAGACGGTTATCGCCACGGCAAAAGGCGCGAGGACAACATTGCCCCCAAGGAACCAGATCAAGCAAAGGAAAATGACTGCAAAAGGGGCGTCGTACAGCCCGACCAATCCCTGACCAGCGTCCACATCACGTGCTGCCACGGGCACCTTTGTAAGTGCGCGCGCTTTTTCAGGCGAAAAGCCCCTATTTAGAATGGCGGTCGAAACTGCCTGCCAGTTTGCATAATCCGACGAAGCGCTGATCCGCGAAAAAATCCTGGCCCGGACGGCCCGAAGAAAACCGCTTAGGACCAGCGCAATACCAACCGCAGTAAAGACAACAGCAGCTGTTCCAGTGCTTTGGTTTGGCAGAATCCGATCGTAAACTTGCAGAAGTGCCAACGGCAGCAACAGCGCCAATAAATTTATACCAACCGACAAAACAGAGACTGAAATACGCATGAATGAAGCTTTGCCCAAGCAAGCCCTTGCGTCAACTGTTCGATAGATGATGTCCTTAGGCGTTTGGGTAGCGTTCGCTTCGAGGGGAGGCTATTTTTCTCTTACCTGGAATGCCCAAATTGCCGAACTGAGACCCGTGGCACCTTCAACGGAAGCAAAAGAAACGTGTGCGCGTTGAATTCCTTTGAACTTTGGCAACCCTTTTGGCGGCCAGAGCGAGCCATTGGATGTCGACCCGACCCATGTAGCAAGGTGTCGCCGATCGCCCGGATTGCCTTTGCATGGCAAATAGCAATGCGTCTGGCTTTGGCATTTGTGAAACCCCGCGCTTAGTTTTTCTAAGACGATATATTCTCGGTGGTATCAAGCTCTCGATTTGTCCCGTGGTCGCCAAGGATGAATCGACTGGATGTTGCTTCAATTTGGGGGCCATACTTTTTTAGGAAACGAAATGGAGTGGCGAGTGGGGACAAGCATTTGTATTGCACCTTTGAACGCCGACATTGCCCAATTACAACTCATGACTGGTTAGCGTCCTTCGTGTGTCTTCATCTGAAGCAACCGAAGGGAGAAGGGCCGCAGGTGCAAAACCCTGCGTGGATAACTGAGCGCAGGGAATGAGGGGGCCGCCGAGTTAAAGGATGGCGCGCATTAAGTAGCTAACGAAGCGCTCCTCAGTTCATGGAACCAGAGAATCTCGACCTAAGTTGTGCAGGCATCTGAAAAGCCCCAATAGAAAGCGCTCTTTACGTCAAAAAACAATAACTTAGCTGAGGCGCGGTTTCTTTACACCGAAGATGTCGGGAGTTCGAGCCTCTCACGACCCACCATTTCCCCCTTGGGTTTCGTTGCCTGGATAGCCACTTCTTGGCGAGTTCCTGAAGAACTATGGGTTCAATGAACCTTAGACGCATGTTTGCCAAGCAACCTGAGATGCCACTTAGAGGCTCCGCCTTCCAAATGCTCTGGCAGGTAGGCAAAGCTCGCGTGGATTGCTGCGCCGCGTTCAAAACCTGTCGATGTGGTGCAGGTCTCGGGAGATCCTAACCAGATCGCCAAGCGCGGTTCCTTCCGTCAGCATGCTGGCCTCTCCAAGGTCAATCAGGCTTGCGGGGGTTGTGATTGCAGCTTGGAGGGCCGTTTCCAAGGAAACACCCGTGCTGTGCTTTAAAATCCGAACCGCCGTGGTTAGGTCCAGATCGGCGCCTGCGAGTGTGCCGTCCTCCAGCGTCAGTCGGCCATGCCGACGGGCGATCCTGCGACCTTCGAGCTGGAACTCGGGTACGTCAGTGCCCGCAACGGCCATTGCATCGCTGACCAAGAACAAACGGCCGGGGCCGGTTTTGGCCTGCCATGCAGCCCGCAGCGACTGTGTGTGGACGTGGATGCCGTCAGCAATGAGACCTGCCGACACCGACCCCGACGCTAGCGCTGCGCCGACAAGGCCGGGTTCGCGGTTGCCCAGCTGGCTCATGGCGTTGAACAGGTGGGTCACGCAGCGCGCGCCGGCGTTGAAATAGGTCATGCAAGTGTCAAAGGACGCATCGGTGTGTCCCAATGAGACAAGAACGCCTGCATCATTCAGTGCTTTGACCTGCGCAAGGCTTACGTTTTCCGGCGCGATCGTGATTTTCAGTGCAGGAAGACGGTCAGCAGCCTTCAGCAATTCGGCAAGGTCGACATCGGTCATCGGGCGGATCAGCGACGCATCGTGCGCGCCTTTTCGGGCAACGGACAAATGTGGTCCTTCCAGGTGCAGGCCGGCAATACCCGAGATGCCTTGTTGGATCGCGGCAATGGTCGCGGCTATCGTCAGATGCGTTTTTTCGGGTGTATCAGTTATGAGCGTTGGCAGAATGCGGCTGCAGCCAAGGCGTTTGTGCGCGGTGACCATACGCTGAAGCGTTTCCACGGTTGGCGCGTCATTTAACATCAATCCGTCGCCGCCGTTGACTTGCAAATCAACAAAGCCCGTCGACAGGATGTTGCCATCCAGGTTGATTACTCTGGCCCCGTCTGGTGTTTCTGGCGACGCCACAAATCCGGAGAACAGCCCGCCGTCAAAACGCGCCGTTCGGTTGTCGTGGAGTTGGCTGCCGTCAAATATCGGGCCGCCATGGACCATCACCACATCAGAGATCATACCGTTTCCGTCACTTTCTTCAGGTGGCGTGGCGCGTCGGGATTGATCCCGCGCGCGGCGGCGACCTGTTCCACCATGCCATAGAACGACACGATGGCGGCTATTGGATCGGTTATCCAGTGATCCGTGCGGATGTGTGGCAACACAATCGCGTCCTTGACCTTGTCTGTGGTGGCGAAAACCTTTGCGCCTTTGGTGACAAGCGCGTCGGCCACGTCCGCGACGCTGTCTTCGGCGGCATCTCCGGCAGCAAAGGCGATAACCGGAAATCCGCGTTCCACAATTGACACGGGCCCGTGCAGGACTTCGGCGGAGGAGTAGCTTTCGGCGTGGATCTGGCAGGTTTCTTTGAATTTCAAGGCGGCCTCATTGGACACTGCCCAGCTTGGTCCGCGACCCAGTGCGAACAGAGACCGGCCATCAACGGCCTCCACGACCGGCGACCAATCACAGGCGGTGGCCTTTGCCAAATGTGCTGGCAGGGCGTGGATGGCTTTGAGTAAATCCGCGTCACCTTTGATTTCCGCCAGCAACCAGAGGCCGGACACCATCGAGGTGACAAAAGTCTTGGTCGCGGCGACGCTGAGTTCCGGGCCGGCGTGGATGTCGAGCGTGGCATTTGTAGCCCGCGCCAGCGGCGAGCCGACGTCATTGGTTACGGCCACCGTATAAGCGCCGGTTTGGCCAAACGCTTCGGTTAGCTGCACGATGTCGGGGCTTTGTCCGGATTGGGAGACAGAAATACACAGCGCGCCGTCGCCTGCGATGTTGACGCCGTAGATCGATTTGATTGAAGGCCCAACAGAGGCCATCGGCAGGCCCAAAAGCAACTCGCTGGCATACTTCATAAAGCTCGCGGCGTGATCGGAGGATCCACGGGCAACAGAAAGCAAAAACCGTAAGTCGCGATTGCGGACTTCGGCGGCGGTTTTCTGGACCGACGATTTGCCGTTGGTGAGCAGACGCTCAACAGCATCGGGAATTTCCAGAATTTCGCGCTTCATGCGCGTTGCGTGTTCAACAGACATGTTGGCAGCCTCTCGTAGAAAAGGGTCAGTTTGACAGGCGCAGTTCGGCCACAAAGTCGTAGGCGTCGCCGCGATAAAGTGATCGGGTCAGTTCGGCGACGCGGCCGCTTTCGAGGTAGGAGGTGCGTTGAATGCTCAGTCCGGCAGTGCCTTCAGCCACGCCCAACAACTCGGCCTCGACCGGTTCAAGATTGATTGCAGAAATTTTTTGCACCGCGCGAACGGGGCGCAGGCCGTGGCGTTCCAGAACTTCGTAGAGAGAGGTGGTGACGTCGGTTGGGTTCGGCAGAATGTCGAGTGGCAGAGAGGCGCGTTCCAGCGCCATTGGCTGCCCACCAGCCTCGCGCAAGCGATAAATGCGCGACACCGAGTCACCGGCCGACAAACCCAGCGCCACAACCTCTTCGGGGGAGGGCATAAACACGCCGCGTTCCAGCCATTTGGAAGTTGTGTCCTTACCACGTCGTTTCATGTCTTCGGTAAAGGACGTCAGATGTGAGAGGGATTGTTCCACCTTCTCGACTGGCGCACGCACGAAGGAGCCGGACCCCTGACGCTGTTCGATTGCGCCCTGTTTGACCAGTTCGTGAATGGCTTTGCGCACCGTGACGCGGGACAGCGCAGTGATCTCTGCGATTTCACGTTCCGGTGGCAGGGAGCTATTGGGCGGCAGGACACCGTTTTCGATGCCTTCCTCCAGACGGTGGCGTAATTGGACGTATCGTGGCCCTGATGTTCGGCCAAGCCATTCTTTTGGCTGGAGAAACTCAGTGATACTCATCTGTGATCTCCTTGCTGAAATCTCTGGCCAATGACACGGCGCCGGCCATCGGCTCGCCCAGCTTCTCAGCCAAACAAGCCTGCATCTCCGGGGGCATGTACGGCGCATATAGCGGGCCAATCCCGCCAGTCAGGCAAATTGGTAACCCATCCTGCCATCCCAACTTGCGCAGGGTGGTTGCCATTCTATCCGTCGCGTCCTGCATGATCGCTATTGCCATGGCGTCGCCATTGGCGGCCCCCTTGGAGACCGCCGGCGCCAACGCCCCGAAATCCGCCGGAGACGCCGTTGCGGCAAAAGCCACGATGCCTGCTGTGCCGTCGAACCGGTCCATCAAAGCCTGAGACAAATCCGAAGGTTGCCTAAGGCCGTCCGACACATCCAACGTTCGCGAAAGCGATTTGCGCCCAACCCATTGTGCCGAAGACGGATCGCCCAGAACCGCGCCCCAGCCCCCCGCAAGATGCACGCGGCCTTTCAATTGCGCAGCTACAAAGGAGCCCGTGCCACAGTGGACGACAAACCCGTCTCCCGCACCTACGGCTCCGCGCAAGGCAGAGGGCCTGTCGTCTTCGACTTTGATGGTTTGAAAAGGCAGCGCTGCCGCGACGCGGCTGGCGATTTTCTGGCCGGTCACGCCTGCCAAACCGGCGTACGTCGGCATAGCGCAGAGCGTTTGCGTGGCGATCCCGGTCTCTTTGGAAAGGGCCGCGAGGCCCGCGAGAATCTCCCGAATCGCGGCCTCAAAGTTGGTCGAAACATTTGCTGAGCCAGCCTCGATCTGGGTCAGATTTTCGCCGTCCTGCAAGGCGATACGGCACCGCGTGCCACCGCCATCGATGGCCAGAACAGGAATGGTATGCTTTTTTGTCATGTGCATACCTATATAATACCTATGAGCACATTGGAACCCGAAAAACAAAACCTTTGCCTGCGCTTTTTGGTGAATTTGCCGGGTCCCGAACAAAATGGTAGACAAATGGTATCTAAAAGGTATTCTTGCCTGCAATCGAGAGGGGGAATCACGTGCCAGCAAAAGCCACAGAGAAAATCCATGCAAACGCCGAAGGGTTGGACGCCCGTCCGTTGGCGGAAGTGGCTGATATATTGGCAAAAGGTCAGGTTGAGGCCGCGCATGCCACCCTCCCTGCACGTATGGATATTGTCGCTGGCGGTGAGGCTATGGCGAGGACCATTCAGGCCGGTGGGACGCTGCATTATATTGCAGCTGGATCATCAGGATTGATGGCGGCCGCGGACGCGATGGAACTGGGCGGGACATTCTCTATTCCGGTGGATCAAATTCGGATTCACATGGCAGGCGGTCTACCGCAAAGCGCTGAAATGCCAGGTGATACCGAAGACGACACGGAGACACTGACGGATGCTCTTTCAGATCTTGCACCAAGGGACGCTGTGATAGCTGTGTCCGCCAGCGGTACGACACCTTACACACTGGCGGCGCAACGCATTGCACAAAACGCCGGGGCCACCGTTATCGGCATTGCCAACAACGCGGGTTCGGAGCTCTTGGCGAAGGCTGACATCGCGATCTGTCTGGAAACCCCGCCGGAAGTACTCTCTGGCTCGACCCGCATGGGGGCGGGGACGGCGCAAAAAATCGCACTCAATATGATGTCGACGCTGATGGCGGTGAACCTTGGCCACGTGCACGATGGATTGATGGTCAATCTGCGGGCTGACAACATCAAGCTGCGTGATCGCGCGAAGACCATCGTGAAAACCATCGCCGGATGTGCTGACGATACAGCCGTCGCGGCCCTGCAATCTACAGATGGCAGCGTAAAATCCGCGGTTCTTTGTGCTGCCGGAGAGATTCCGCCGGATCGTGCCGGACGCCTTTTGGATGAGGCGGGCGGCAATCTGCGCAAGGCTCTTAACGCACTGACTTAAAACTAAAATCAACCCTGGGAGGATACTATGACACGCAACATTTTAAAGATGGCACTGGCCAGCACGGCGCTGGTTGCCTCGACGGCTTATGCCGACGACGTCACGCTGATCATCGAAAGCTGGCGCAACGACGACCTTGCCTTGTGGCAGGAGAAGATCATTCCTGCGTTTGAAGCGGAAAACCCTGGCATCAAAGTGAAGTTTACGCCGTCTGCGCCTGCGGAATACAACGCCGTTCTCAACTCCAAACTGGAAGCAGGATCTGCCGGTGATTTGATCACCTGTCGCCCGTTTGACGCGTCGCTGGCGCTTTATGACGCTGGCCACCTGAGCGATCTGAGCGACATGGAAGCGATGGGCAATTTCTCGGATGTGGCGAAATCTGCTTGGCAGACCGATGATGGGTCTGCGAGTTTCTGTGTGCCGATGGCCTCGGTGATCCACGGCTTCATCTACAACAAGGACGCCTTTGCGGAATTGGGCCTTGAGGTGCCACAGACCGAAGCCGAGTTCTTTGCCGCGCTTGACGCGTTCAAGGAAGAGGGCAGCTACATCCCGATGGCAATGGGCACCAACGATCAGTGGGAAGCGGCCACGATGGGGTACAACAACATCGGCCCGAACTATTGGAAAGGCGAAGAAGGCCGTCGCGCATTGATCGCGGGTGAGCAGAAGTTGACCGACGCACAATGGGTTGCGCCTTATGCGACGCTGGCCAAATGGAGCGCGTATCTGGGGGATGGCTATGAAGCACAGACTTATCCTGACAGCCAGAACCTGTTCACGTTGGGCCGCGCGGCGGTTTATCCGGCAGGCAGCTGGGAAGTCTCTGGTTTCAACAACCTTGCCGACTTTGAGATGGGGGCATTCAAGCCGCCGGTCATGAACGCGGGCGACACGTGCTATATCTCGGATCACACGGACATTGGCATCGGCATGAACGCTGCCAGCGCGAACCCCGAGGCGGCACGCACATTCCTTGCATGGGTCGGTAGCTCCGAGTTTGCGACGATCTTTGCGAACGCTTTGCCGGGCTTCTATCCGTTGTCCAACGCACCGGTAGAAATTGAAGACCCGCTGGCCAAGGATTTCATCAGCTGGCGTGACGAGTGTGAGAGCACCATTCGCTCCACCTACCAGATCCTGTCGCGTGGCACGCCAAACCTTGAGAACGACACTTGGGGTGCATCTGTTGCCGCCATCAAAGGCACCGAAACGCCCGAAGCACTGGGCGCCAAGCTGCAAGACGGTCTTGCCAGCTGGTATGCCCCGCAACAGTAATTCTCCCTGCTGTTGCTGACCTCCGGGCGGCCACGTGTCGCCCGGTTCCTTAAGGAGCTTCTCACTCATGCAACCCCGACGCATCAGATGGCATATCGTTGTGTTTCTGGCCCCTGCGGTGCTGGTTTACACGGCGGTGATGATCTTTCCGCTTTTCAACACGCTGCGGCTGGCACTTTATAGCCGGATAGACCAGGAGCGGATTTTTGTGGGGCTGGAGAACTTCCGTACCCTGTTTTTTGACCCGTTTTGGGCCGAGCAATTCTGGAATGCGCTTGGCAACAATTTCTGGTTTTTCATTGTGCATATGCTGGTGCAAAACCCGATTGGCGTGGCCTTGGCTGCGATCCTCAGCCACCCGCGTCTCCGGTTTGCCGCGCTTTATCGGTCTGCCATTTTTATTCCCACGATACTTAGCTTCGTGATCGTTGGCTTTGCGTGGAAACTAATCCTTTCGCCGATCTGGGGCATTGCACCTTCGATGTTGGATATGGTCGGCCTGAAGTCGCTGTTTGCACCTTGGCTTGGCAAAGAAGAATACGCATTGACGACCCTTGCGATGGTGTCAGTTTGGCAATTTGTCGGGATCCCGATGATGCTGATCTATGCCGCGCTGCTGACCATTCCGGAAGAAATACTGGAAGCCGGCGAGATCGATGGCATCACAGGGTTCGCCGCGTTTTGGAAGATCAAGTTGCCGCTCATACTGCCCTCGATTGGCATCATTTCGATCCTGACGTTTGTTGGCAACTTTAACGCCTTTGACTTGATTTACACCACGCAAGGCGCGTTGGCAGGACCGGATTTCTCTACCGATATTCTTGGCACGTTCATGTATCGCACCTTCTTTGGGTTCCAGCTGCAACTGGGGGATCCACACATGGGATCCGCAATCGCGAGCGCGATGTTTGCGATCATTCTGGTCGGGGTTTGTATTTATCTATTCGGCATCCAGACCCGGATGCGCCGGTATCAGATGTGAGGGTTTGGAAATGAACAAAGCACGCTCAAACCCGCTGAACGCGGCGGCCATGCACGCCGCACTGATCCTTTACACCTTGATTGCGCTGTTTCCGGTTTTTGTAATCCTGATCAACAGCTTCAAAACACGCAAAGCGATCTTTCGTGAGCCGCTTGCCTTGCCAAATGCCGACAGCTTCTCGCTCATCGGCTACGAGACTGTTCTGAAGCAGGGGGATTTTTTCCTCTACTTCCAAAACAGTTTCATCGTCACAGTGGCGTCGTTGTTCTTCATTTTGCTGTTTGGTGCGATGGCGGCTTTTGCGCTGAGTGAATACCGTTTCAAAGGCAACACGCTTATGGGGCTGTATCTTGCGCTTGGCATTATGATCCCGATCCGTATCGGCACCGTTGCGATCCTAGAGATGATGGTCGCCACAGGGTTGGTGAATACGCTCTGGGCGCTGATCCTCGTTTATACGGCACAGGGTTTACCGTTGGCGGTCTTCATCTTGTCGGAGTTCATGCGTGGGGTGTCAGACGATCTTAAGAATGCGGGTCGGATCGACGGGCTTTCGGAATACGCAATTTTCTTCAAGCTGGCGTTGCCGCTGGTGCGGCCTGCGATGGCGACCGTGGCGGTCTTCAACATGATCCCAATCTGGAACGATCTTTGGTTCCCGCTGATCCTAGCGCCTGCTGAGGAGGTTAAAACCCTGACATTGGGCAGTCAGGTCTTTATCGGGCAGTTCGTAACCAACTGGAATGCGGTGCTGTCGGCGCTGTCTATGGCGATTATTCCAGTGTTGATCCTCTATGTAATCTTCTCGCGTCAGCTGATCCGGGGCATCACGTCGGGAGCCGTCAAATGACCCGCGTATTGATTGCAGGATTGGGAAATATGGGGCTGAGCCATGCGCTTGCCCACCACCATCACGCTGGTGCCGAAATCGTCGGGCTTGTGAACCGGTCGGGCGAAGTGGCAGATGAGGATCTGGCGGGATATCCGGTGTTTACCGATTTTGACGAGGCACTTGCCAAAGCGAAGCCGGACCTTGTGGTGATCGCGACATATTCGGACAGTCATGCCGATTACGCTGTGGCCGCGATGGAAGCGGGCGCGCATGTGTTTGTTGAAAAACCACTGGCGACCACGGTGGCTGATGCTCAGCGCGTGGCGCGCACGGCCACTCAGCTAAATCGAAAGCTCGTGGTGGGATACATTTTGCGCCATCACCCGAGTTGGGTGCGCCTGATCGAAGAGGCCCGCAATCTCGGCGGTCCGTATGTCTTTCGCATGAACCTGAACCAGCAGAGTGCGGGTGCTGAGTGGGAGACACACAAGGCGCTGATGCAAACCACCGCTCCGATTGTGGATTGCGGCGTACACTACGTCGATGTTTGGTGCCAGATCACCGATGCCAAACCCGTCAGCGTAAATGGAATGGGCCTACGTCTGTCGGATGAGATTGCCGAGGACATGTACAACTACGGCCAGTTTCAGGTGACCTTTGATGACGGCTCGGTTGGGTGGTACGAGGCCGGCTGGGGGCCGATGATGTCGGAGACTGCGTTCTTTGTGAAAGACGTGATCTCGCCCAATGGGTCGGTCTCAATCACCGAGGCAGACAAGAGCGGATCGTCGGATGTGGATGGCCACACAAAGGTCGGAGGCTTGCTGGTGCACAGGCCCGACGTGGATCGGGTGATCGAATTGCCGGGTGAGCCTGGCCATCAGGAGCTGTGTGATGCCGAGCAGGCCTATATTCTGCGTGCCATTGAAGAAGACATAGACCTTACCCGCCATATGCAGGACGCCGTGCAATCGCTGGCCATTTGTCTGGCCGCGGATGAAAGCGTTCGAACCGGAAAACCTATCAATCTGGAGGCGACCCAATGACGGCGCTGACCCTGAAAAACGTGAACAAGTCCTTTGGCGATGTCCACGTCCTAAAAGACATCAATATTGACATTGAAGATGGCGAGTTCGTGGTCTTTGTCGGCCCGTCAGGGTGTGGCAAGTCCACGCTGTTGCGGGTGATTGCAGGGCTTGAGGATGCAAGTTCGGGCGAGGTCCGGATTGGTGACGATCTGGTCAACACAACGCCGCCATCCAAGCGTGGTATCGCGATGGTGTTTCAGTCCTATGCGCTTTATCCGCATCTGAATGTGCGTAAGAACATGACGCTTGCGCTGAAGCAGGAAAAGCAGCCCAAAACGGTGATTGATGAGCGCGTGGCCGAAGCCAGCCGGATGCTGGATCTGGAAGGATATCTGGACCGATATCCGTCAGAATTGTCCGGTGGTCAGCGCCAGCGCGTCGCCATCGGGCGGGCGATCGTGCGCCATCCAAAGCTGTTCCTGTTTGATGAACCCCTGTCCAACCTTGATGCGGCTTTGCGGATGAATACACGGATCGAAATTGCCAACCTGCACGCGCAGCTGAGTGCCTCAATGATCTACGTAACACATGACCAGACCGAAGCGATGACGCTGGCGGATAAGATCGTGGTTTTGCGGGACGGGCGGGTCGAGCAGGTCGGGTCCCCCATGGAACTATATAACAACCCCGCAAACCAGTTTGTCGCCGGGTTCCTTGGATCGCCTGCAATGAACTTTTTGCCGGCCGACCAAGTCGGGGAGAGCGGAGACCACATTGTTGGCATTCGCCCCGAGGACCTCGTGGTTGAAGGCGATGGTCCCTTGCAAGCCCAAGTGCGTCACGTCGAGGAGTTGGGGGGCGACACCAATATCGTGGCAGACCTATCCGGCACCTCGGTGACCATTCGCCAGTTTGGTCAATTTGCAGTGCGACCGGGGGAAACGGTATCACTCGCCGCTCCAGAAAGCCGGCGCTACCGCTTTGATGGCGCAGGGCAGCGCATAGGCTAATGGCGGCTGATCATCAGGCGGGCCAAACCACGCGAAACCCGTGATGTGTTGTGGCACTGTCCGGCGATGTTCCGGACCGGGCCGCAATCCTGTAGCGGTAGCAATACGACTTGTGGCACAAAAACGAGCCGCCTTTGCTCAGCTTGTAGCCTTTCATCCCTGCAAGGCGCTGACGCACGTGTTTCTTGAGAGACTTGATGCGGTAGGCATCTGCGGTCCATTCCCAGACGTTGCCGGCCATATTGTAAAGCCCATAGTCGTTGGGGTCGTAGAACTGTGCAGGCGCGGTGGTGGCGAACCCGTCTTTGGCCGTATTGACCTGCGGGAAGCGCCCTTGCCAGATATTGCAGGGCTGAAAGTCAGTGTCGTTGGGTTCCTGATCGCCCCAAGGAAATTTCACGTCACCTTTGCCACCGCGAGCGGCATGTTCCCATTCTGCTTCGGTTGGGAGACGTCCGCCCACCCATTCGGCATAAGCGCGCGCGTCGTTCCACGAAACTTGGACCACGGGATGATCTTCGTGCCAATGATCGCCCATTGTGTCGGGCCCGTTGAGATCACGCCAGTTGGAACCATCGACACGACGCCACCACTCAACATCAACCACACCCTGTGTCGCCCCGACCTTATCGGGGACTTGTGCCCAAAACACGAAGGACCACCCGAAGGTTTCGGCCTCGGTGACATAGCCGGTTGCATCGACAAACGCCTTGAACTCGGCGTTGGTCACGCATGTCGCGCCGATCCGAAAAGGTTTGATCTGCGTTTTGCGGATGGGATCTTCGCCGTCATCCGGAATTTGGGGCGTGCGCGTTCCGATAAGAGACGCTCCGCCGGGAATGAGAACCGCGTTGGCTGCGGGTCGAAGGGCAGATGCACCGGCCAACATTTGAGGTGGGCTGGATTTTGGTAAGTCCCCTCGTGGAGGGATGCAGCAGCTTTTGGATTTGGATGCCTCAGACATGCCGCACCTTATGATCGGGCCTTGGCGTTGCCAAGTCGTTCAGCGTACTGCCAATCCGTCTTTATCAAAGAAATGAAGGCGCTCGGCAGGGAAGACCAAGCCAACTCTCTCGCCCGGCTTCAGCTCGGTTTCACCTGACACACGTGCCGTCATCTGGCCGAGCGGACCGCAGTCAAGGATCACAAAACAATCGGCGCCCAGATACTCGACCACGTCGATTGTTCCGTCCAGTGCACCTTCGCCCACGGCGCCGATCTGCATGTGTTCGGGCCGGATGCCGAGGTGAACGGCGTCGTGGTCTCCGTGGTAGGCCCCGCCGCGTCCGCTGTTTAGGTGGTACGTGCCGGCTTTGGCTTTGCAGGGAATGACGTTCATTTTCGGTGATCCAATGAATTGGGCCACAAACAGATTTGCCGGACGCTCATAAAGTTCGCGCGGGGGGCCGACCTGAGCGATTTTGCCGAACTCCAGCACCACAATCTTGTCGGCAAGTGTCATCGCTTCGACCTGATCATGGGTCACGTAAATCATTGTTGCGCCAAGAGATTGATGAAGCTTGGCAATTTCGTAGCGCATTTCGACGCGTAAGGCGGCGTCGAGGTTTGAGAGCGGTTCGTCAAATAGAAAGGCTGTCGGGTCGCGCACAATCGAGCGCCCGATGGCGACACGTTGGCGTTGTCCGCCAGACAGGTCTTTGGGGCGACGATCCAAGTACTGTTCAAGTTTCAGAACGCTGGCCGCGTGGTTCACCTTAGCGTCGATTTCGGACTTTGGTGCACCGGCGACCTTAAGGGAAAACCCCATGTTTTCCCCAACGCTCATATGCGGATAGAGCGCGTAGCTTTGAAAAACCATGGTCAGCCCGCGCCGCGCGGGTGGCTCTGGAGTGACATCGCGATCGTCGATCAGAATGGCGCCGCGCGAGGTTTCTTCTAGGCCACCTATCATCCGAAGCAGGGTAGACTTGCCGCAGCCAGAGGGGCCGACAAAGATGACGAACTCGCCGTCTTCGACGTCGAGGTCCACGCCTTTGATAACTTGAACATCGCCAAACCATTTTTCGACGGCTTTCAGTTTGATCGCACCCATTATGAGGCTCCTTTCGGTCGAGTTGGCGAGGTCCAGCCCAGCCAGACTGCGGCGGTCCATGTGAAGGTGCCGCCGCCCGCCGCGTGTCCTGTTAGCGGGTCAAAGTATTCAGCAAACCCGTGATCCCTAATGAGCTCACCGGTGGTTTTGCGCAGCGCCTCGGCGCGGTCTGTATGTCCGCATTCTTCAAGTCCGAGACCGATGAGCGCATTCATGATCCCCCAAGTCGGGCCCCGCCAGTAGCGTTTGGCGTCAAAGCGGTCAGAGCTGGGGTCGTGGCTGGGCACCGGATATTTACAGATCGAAGTGATGCGATCGTACTGCGCGACCATTCCGGGATGGTCTATTCCGGCATACCAATTCAGAAACGAGGCGTTGGAGACGCAGCCGGCCCATTTGCCGGACCGCACGTCCCTAGCGTCATAACACGCAAGATCGGGGTTCCAGAGCGTTTCGGCGCCAGCCTCAAGCTCTTGAATCGCGACGTCGATGCTGCTGACATCTTCGCCAAGGGCCCGCCCCAGCGCGGCCAGATCTCTCTGGGCTCTGAGCAGCGTGAAAGTCATTGTAGGGTCAGCGACACGGAAGGGGTTCTCTTCAAGTAGTGCGGCTTCGTCCCAGTTGAGCCTCCGCCCAAGTTGGACCAGCCAAATGTACCTGTCGTAGTCGTATTTCGTGGGCCGCATCGCCGGATCGACATGCGAGGTGTCGCGGCGCGTGTAGTCGCCGACACCAACGGGATCAATTCCGGCCATTGCCCCGTCCCAGTCAGGTGTATTGTCACGGCCTGCTTCCCATGGGTGGGTGATGCACACAGCCCCCTGATCCAGACGCCAATCCATAAACCATTGATGCCATGCCTTAAGTCTAGGAAAAATCCGTGCCAAGGCCTCGCGGCTCGCGTCCGGGTCGATGTCGTAAACACGGCGTGCGAAGCTCGCGGCAACGGGTGGTTGGCTGATCCCGGATGACGGAACCGGTCCGACGCCTCCCCAGACGTCAGGGCCGGGGAAATAACCGGGGTCGGGGCGATGGAACAGGATGTGAGGCACCATGCCGTTGTCCCACTGGCCGGTGAGCAACGTTTCGATCTCGACCCAAGCCCGCGCAACATCAAACGTTGCAAACCCCCATGCTGCAAAGGCGCTGTCCCAGTTCCATTGGTAAGGATAAAGACCAGCGGTCGGAACGGTGTAGCCGCCGCGATCGTTGCCGCGCAAAATCGCGCGGGCTTGCTCATCCATTGTTGGGGTCATTTGGTTGGTCATCCTTTCACGCTCCCTGCGGTAAGGCCTTTGGTCATGAATTTCTCCAACCCGAGGAACAAAACCATGACGGGCAGGGTTGCGATGACCGCACCGGCCATCAAATGTTCTCGGGGGATCTCTGAGCTGTTCAGCATGGACACGCCGCGCGTCAGGGTGAATTTCGAAGGGTCATCCAGCAGCATGAAGGCCAATAGGAACTCATTCCAAGCAATCATGAAGACATAGAGGCTCACCGAGGCGAGAGCAGGCAGGGCCAGCGGCAAGGTGATTTTCCAGATGACTTGCAGGCGGGTCAGCCCGTCCATCAGGCCGGCCTCTTCCACTTCCGGCGGGATGCCCCGGAAATAACCTTGCAACATATAGAGGGCTACGGGGATCGTCGTGACCGGGTAGATCAGGATAAGGCCAATAACCGTATTGCGCAGACCCGTTACAGAGAAGGCAATGTAGATCGGCAGCGCCAATACAATCATCGGCACCATGTAAATCAGCAGGATGGAGCGCGAGAAGGCCTTTTGCCCGCGAAAGCGCAACCGCGCAACGGCATAGGCGCCGGGGATCGAGAAGGCGAGGGTGATCGCGACGGTCAAAACCGAGACATAGGCGCTGGTCCACAAATATGTGCCGAAATTGAAATCTCGGAACAGCTCTTCGTAGCTGCGAAATAGGGCCCAGCCTTTGTCGAGATCAAGCGAGAAATCGAGTGGGTTTTGCAAGAGCGCTGATTGCGATTTCAGCGATGTCATCACCATCACGTAGAAAGGGATCACAACGATGGCGGTGAAAAAAATGTATCCAAATCCGGTCAGGAACCGGATCCATGCTTCTTCTGTTTCGTGTCGGGTCATGGCGCCGGCCGGTGCCTTATCCATGATGACCACCATCGACCAGCCCATCGCGAGCGCCAACGTCAAAGCTGCGATGACTTCTGATAGGAACGTGCTTTCCATGGCCATCGGGCCAAAACCCGAAACCGTGAAGACAAAGACCAGGCCTGCAATTGAGGCGATCTTGACCAACTTGTTTAACGGCCGCGTGGCGGAAAACCCTGACAAAGCGCCAATGCCAAGCGCGCTGACCGGCATGGGGCGAAATGGGTTGCCGGTGGCAAAGGACATCGTGATCGAGATGCTTGTGGCCAAGATAAAGAGCCACAACGCTCCGATAAGAGGTCCGCTGACGAAGCCAAAACGCAGGAGTTTCATAACCCTTCCTCCCGGCTGATAAATTTGAAAAAGAAGAAGCTAAACGCCAGCAAGCAGCCGAAAATTACGACGGCGACGGCTGCGCCAGCGCCGATGTTGGAAATTGCGAAGGCTTGTTCATAGACGTTCACGGTCAGGGTGCGGGTTCCCGCGTTGCCGCCCGTCAAAAGGAAAATGTCGTCGAACTTGTTGAAGGTCCAGATGAAGCGCAGCAGGAAAAGCACTGACAGAATGCCAAGCAGCATCGGCAGGCTCAGGTACCAGAATTTCTGGAACGGAGACGCGCCATCCATGTCGGCGGCCTCATACATATCAGTGTCGATGGATTGCATGCGGGCAAGGATGAACAGGAAGCTGAGCGGGAAGTAGCGCCAGATTTCAAACACAGTGACCATGATCAACGCAAGCGGGCGTTGGCCGAAGAAGTTGATGGCCTCGCTGGTCACGCCCATTTGCAGCAACAGCGCGTTTGCAGAGCCTGAAAACGGGTCGAACAGGTTAACCCACGTGAAGGCCACAGCGATCACCGGCGCGACATAGGGGAAAAGGTACAAACCACGTAGGATGCCTTGGCCACGGAAGCTTTTGTTCAACAGCAAGGCCGCGAACAACCCAAAAAGCAATGCGCCGATAGTGCCGAAGACTGTGTAGAAAATGGTGGTCCACATCACGGTCCAGAACTCGTCGCCATCAAAGACTTTGGCAAAGTTGTCCAACGTGAATTCTGTGTTGGTCAGGATCGAGTCCGCGGTGCCACGTACCACAGGCTCAGAGCCTTCTGCGGCCTCTTCGGCGGCGTCTTTGTCCACGCCTGTCGCCAATTCAACGGGCACGCGCAGGCGCTCGTTGTAGCCCGGTTCCAGCGTGCCAAGAACGCAGTTAAAGTCGGCTTTTTCCAATGTGCATCCGGTTGGCAAGTCCCCAGAAACAATCAGACTTTCGGGCCAAGTGTCATAGATGGTGACATCTGTGATTTCAGTGTCCTGACTTGAGTTGCGGAGCCGATATTCAACCCGCATCTTGTCGTCAGAGCCTCGCAGGCTTTCGCGCAAAATCGGTGCGGGTGGCCGCAAGTCAGCCAGTCCGATGGGTTTGAAGCTGATCCAGAAGATTGCAAGCAACGGCAAGATCACAACCAGGGACACGATGGTGATTGTTGGCAGCAACAAAGACCACGCCAGGCGCGCCTCGCGTCTTGCCAGCGGGCCGCGACCTTTTGGGGGGACTGAAACGCTCATGGCGCCCTCCGGTCAGCAAAAAAGTGAGAAAATGTGCCCGCCCCGGGGTCAAACTCCGGGGCAGGCGAGGGGAGGTTCCGTTAGTCGATTGCGGCGAGCTGCTCGTTCATGGCAGCGACCGCAGCGGCGGCGTCAATTTCGCCATCGATGTACTGACGCACCACGCGGTTGATGACCTGACTGTTGATCATCTTGGACGCGAGACCCAGTTGGCCTTCGGCGACGCCCCAGCGCTGCGCGACATCCAGACCACCGACGATTTCATCAATCATCGCCTGATCGTAAAGCTCACCGAGTGGCGCTTTGCGGTCAACACCGACGGGCAGTTTGGCCCAAGCTTCGGAGAACTTTGCTGGTTCATCCGCTGTGCCGCGACGCACGGGAAATTTACCCTCGGGCGCAATGGAAAGCGTTTGCGTGTAGCCGTCGTCCATCGAGAACTTCACAAAATCCATCGCCAGATCGGTGTCCGCGTCGTTGGTAATGCCGAAGTAACGCACATCACCCCAAGCGGCCCCGTCCGGGTTCGAAGGACCGGAGAAGTTGGTCACAATGCCGGTTTTGGATGCCAGCTCGGACGATGTAGGATCATCGCTGATTGTGGGTGGGGCACTGTCACGCAGGCCCGCCAGTTCGTCGAGGATGAAGGGCGACCAAATAATCATCGCCGCCTTGCCTGCAAAGTAGAGCTCGCGGGATTGCTGCCAATAAAGTTCACCCGGAGGGGACGCTTTTGCGATGGCCTTGTAGAAGTCGAGCACTTCTGTTGTTGCGGCCAGATCAAGGTCGGCGGCGCCGTCTGCATCAACTGGCGACACACCGTTGGCAAGGAAGACATGCTCCAAGACTTGGGACATGAAGTTTTCGTCGACTTTGGTTGCAGCCACGAAGCCATACATTTCCGGCGGGTTGTGCAGCGCCTCAAGTGCCGCAACTACGTTGGCATACGATGTCGGCGGCTCAAGCCCCGCCTCGGCAAACTTGTCGGCGCGGTAGACAAGCATCTGTGTCCAGCCATCCACCGGAACCGAGGCAACGCCGCCTTCAACCGCAGCCATAGCCAGTGGTCCGGGTGCAAAAGTGCCTTCTCCCAGCGTCTCAACAACTTCGCTCGCAGCTTCGGCATCCAAAATGCCGGCTTCCGTCCATGGCAGCGCGTATTGCAGAGGGTGGTAGATCACATCGGGCAGATCACCTGCGGCAAATGCGGCGGTGGCGCGTGTTCCAAGATCGGATTCCGAGACCGGAATCACCTCAACGGAGGTTCCTGTGGAGGCCTCAAACTTGCTGGCCATGTCTTGTTGTTTGGCGAGGCGGTCAGGCTGTTCTTCGGTTGTCCAGAACCGGATTGTGTCGGCACTTACTGCCCCGGACGCGAGCACAAGCGCAAGCGCTGCGCTGGTTAAGAGTTTGGTCTTTCTCTGAAATGTCATTTCGGTTCCTCCCATTGGACATCAGATAAGTGAATTAGTTTTGAGGCGCAGCGCCAAATCTGCGGACGACAAGCGCGGAGGGCGATCGGACCCTCGTTCCACCAACGTTGCCGGAGCCAATTCGCGCAGGTCCTCCGGCGCTGTGCCGCGTATGCGTTTAATCAGCAATCTGGCGAGGCGCTCACCGGCTTGGCGGCTGTTGACCGCAAAAGTGGTCAATCCCGGATCTGCGTAGGCGCCCTCGGGCAATCCGTCGTAAGCAATTATTGAAATGTCTTCACCAATGCGCAGGCCGAGATCCCGCGCCGTGCGGTAGGCGCCAAGTGCGGCGCGGTCGACGGCGAACGTGAACGCCGTGGGGGGCTCGGGCAGGGACAATAGCGCGCGGACGGAGGCGTCTCCATCCCGTCCTGTCAAAGCGGGCGCGCCGACGAGATCGGGATCAAAGACAAGCCCGGCGGCGTCCAGACCCGCGCGATAGCCTTCGATGCGGAGCTTTGAGTATGTGTATTCCTGACCGCCGGGAACGTGGGCAATCCGTGTGTGGCCAAGGCTGATAAGGCGGGCTGTTGCGGCCCGCATGGCGTCCTCGCCTTTGATGTCATACCAAGCGCAGTCCGTTGGATCCTCGGTTCGGCCAAACATGATGAATGGGATGTTTTGGGCGCGCAGGGTTTCGACCCGCCGATCCCGAAGGAGGGTTCTTGGCAGAATAAAGCCGTCTGCTTTGTGTTCATCGACCAGTCTCGACAGGGTTTCGCGTACACCCTTTTCGCTCTCGGCGGTAGCGATCGTGATCGTCCAGTTTTCCTCACTGGCGGCCTGCGTCACGCCGGCGATGAAATTTGCAAGAAAAGGGCGGGCGCCGTCGTCGGCGTCGATCTGCAAAACGAGGCCAAGGGATCGTACACGACCGGTGCGGATGGCCTGAGCATGGGCGAGCGGGCGATAGCCGAGACGCTCAGCAGCGCGGCTGATACGGAGGCGGGTGGCCTCGGCGATGTCGGGGTATCCATTGAGTGCGCGGCTGACTGTACTTTTGGTCACGCCAAGGTCGTCCGCAACATCCGAGATCGTGACGCGGCTGCGCCCCGCGACCTGCTTTTTCGCAGCTATGGATGTGTGACCATTGCGCAATTTTCATCCTCCCTAACACCACACAAAATCCTCGAAACCGGTTTCGGCAAGGGATTTTTTAAAAAATCGTGTTTTCGCGACTGCCCAACCGGCCGACTTTCCGTAACGGAGGACTTTGCAAGCGTAGACGGAGGAGGGGCGTTGGACAGGGGAAATTGAGCGCTCTGAGCCGCTCGTCCGAGGTGAATTCAAGTGGGGATGAAACCCCGAGGCTACATAGGGTTTCAGGGTAGAAACAAAGTCGCACTCACCAATGTCTGGTTGTGAATTGCGAGCCAAATTCGCGGCTTATGTAGGATACGAATAACTGGAGAATGGGCTATAGGATTGTGGTGCAGTTTTCTGGATTACCAGCCCGGTTACACGAGCGATTTTGCGGCCGCGGAGGCTGTGCGCATACCGCGAGCAAACAGCGTCACGTCGATCTCCGTGGCGATGAAGGTTGCGCCGAGCTTGCGACAGGCTTGTTGCAAATCTTTGTCCAAGGTGAGGATGCCAGCAGCTTTGCCAGCGGCAACGATGCGCTCAATAGCGTCCAAAACGACGGCTTTGACCTCGGCCTCTCCGGGTTGTCCGATGAAACCCATGTCCGCGGCCAAATCAGAGGGACCGACGAACACACCGTCAACTCCGTTAACGGCAAGAATGTCGTCCAGTGCGTCGATGCCTTTCTGATTTTCGACTTGGGCGAGCAAACAAATTTCCTGACGGGCGGTTGTCAGGTAGTCGCCAATTGCAGAGAATTCGGAGGCGCGGGCCAAGGCCGAGCCTACGCCACGAATGCCGTGCGGTGGATAGGTCACCGCGTCGACCAGATCTTGTGCTTGCGCACCGCTTTCGACCATCGGGATAAGAAGCGACTGGGCACCGGCATCGAGAAGTTGTTTGATAATCCACGCTTCGCCGATGGGTGGGCGCACAACGGCGTGTGTGTCGCGCCCTGCGATCACTTGCAGTTGCGCGGTGATGGATCGCAGATCGTTGGGTGCGTGTTCGCCGTCGATCAGCAGCCAGTCAAATCCCGCACCTGCGCTGATTTCGGCGATGTACGGATCGGCGAGGCCAAGCCAACAGCCGAGTTGCAGTTCGCCCTTTGAGAGCGCGTGTTTGAACGGATTGTGCGGTGCAGGCATAGTGGTGTCCTTTAGGCAAACGCGATGTCGACGGTGCCAAAAGATCCGAAATCTGCGTGGATTTTGGCACCTGACGGGCATTCAATCGGGCGGATAAAGCTGCCGGACAGGATGATCTGACCGGGGTCGATGGTTTGACCGTATTGCGCCATGCGGCGGGCGAGCCAGACCACGCTTTCGATAGGATCGTTCAGCACACCTGCGCCCAACCCGGTTTCCTCGACCTCTCCATTGCGCGAGGTGATGGCGCCAACCCAGCGTAAATCAAACGCATCGACCGCGTGGCGTTCCGAACCAAGCACAACACCGGCGTTTGCGGCGTTGTCGCTGATGGTGTCAAAGACGGTGCGTGTTTTGCCGGTTTCGGCGTCCATGCGCACGATGCGTGTGTCTAGGATTTCGATCGAGGGCGCGACATAGTCTGTTGCCGCCACAACATCGTCGCGGGTGACGTTGGCCCCTCCGATGGATGATTTCATCACAAAGGCGATTTCGGCCTCGATGCGAGGTTGAATGAATCGGCCTTTTGGGACAGACGCACCGTGGGAAAACACCATGTCGTCAAACAGGATGCCGCTGTCTGGGATGTCGATGTTGAGCGCGTATTGCATGGCCTTGGACGTCAGCCCGATCTTCCAACCGACCACTGGTCGTCCTTGTGCCAGCTTGGCGCGGTAGATCGCGTTCTGGATCGCGTAGGCGTCGTCCATTCCCATGTCGGGGTGACGCTTGGTGAGCAGGCCGATCTGTTCGCCGGTAGCCTCTGCACGAAGCAAATCATCAGCGGCGCGGGCGTGATCTTCGGGGGTCATTGGGCTTCGTCCTCCACAGTGTTGCGCAGGGTGCCGATGCCGTTCACCACAACCTCAACCACATCTCCGGGTTTGAGGAACTGTGGAGGGTCAAGGCGTGCGCCAGACCCTGTTGGCGTGCCCGTGACGATGATGTCGCCGGGGTGCAGCGTCATGAAGGTCGAGATGTATTCGATCTCCCGCCGTATCGGGTGCATCATGCGCGACAGAACATCGTCCTGACGGACCTCGCCGTTCACGCGGGTGATAATGCGGGCGTCGTCAAGTTGGGCGACATCGGTGAAGGGCACAAGCCACGGGCCGATAGAGCCGGAATTGTCCCAGTTCTTGCCTTGGGTCACGTTGAACTTTGCGTGGCGGACCCAGTCGCGAATGGTGCCTTCGTTACAAAGTGTCAGCGCGGCGATGTGGTCATAGGCGTCTGCCTGCGCGATACGGCGCCCACCTTTGCCGATCACAATCGCGACCTCGCCTTCGTAGTCCAGTTGCGGACTCTCGGGCGGGCGGATCAGCGGGCGATTGTGGCCCGTGAAACCCGATGCAAAGCGCGGAAAGAGCGACATGAATTTCGGTTGTTCGCTGCCGTCTTTGTATTCGGCGTTGCGGTCTGGGAAGTTTACACCGACGCACAGGATACGCGGCGCGTTGGGCAGCACCATTTCATAGTGAAAATCAGTGTGTGTTGCGGCTTTGTCTCCGGCGGCTTCGGTAAGTGCTGACAGGCCGCCAGCCTGCACCGCATCCAGCAAAGTGGGCCACTGGGGAAAGGCGTCGTTGAGGGCAATCATGCCATTGTCAGTCACCGCCCCGTAGAAGGTTTCATTTGCGCTGGAATAGGTTGCGAATTTCACTTGATGCTCTCCCAAATGTCTTGCGTGACGGTGGCGACTGCCATCACGTCGTCGCGTTTTGTGTCGAACTGACCAACCTGAACCCGAATGATCTTGCGCCCCTGAAAGGCGCCTTGGGTCAAATAGATCCGCCCATCATCGTTGATCGCGTCCACCAATCGCTGCTGCGTGGCGTCATCGCCCGGGCAGCGGAAAGAAAACAGGCTGAGAACAGGGTCTGTTGTGATTTCGAACCCGTCGATTTGTCGGATCACCTCACAAAGCTCATGCGCCCACTGGACGTGATTTCGAATGCGGGTTTGCAGCCCAGTCAGACCGTAGGAGCGGATCAGGAACCACAGTTTGAGCGCTCGGAAACGGCGACCCAGAGGTATTGTCCACTCGGAATAATTTGTGACGGCTGCGCCTGTAGTTTTGAGGTATTCCGGCTCAATCTTGAGCGTGTTGAGCTGCGGCGTCGCATCGCGCAGAAACTGGATGGAGCAATCAAATTGCGCACCGAGCCATTTGTGCGGGTTGAAGACGATGCTGTCGAAGGCGTCGACATCTTGCCAGAATTCCTCACGGATTTCGGGGCAGATCATGGCGGAGCCTGCCCACGCCGCATCAAGGTGTGTGTAAAGATCGTGGGCCTTTGCGACCTTGATAATCGATGGCAGGTCGTCACAGCCGCCAACACCAGTGCCGCCCGTAATCGCGATGATCCCGGCGGGTGTGTGGCCGGCGGCGATATCGGCCTTGATCGCAGCATCCAACGCGTCGGCGTCCATACCGTGCCGCGGGCCAGTCCCCGAAATTTTGACCAGATTTTCCTGACCGATGCCGGAAACCCAGCAGGCGCGATCAATAGAGGAGTGCACCTGATCGGAGCAGTAGACGCGCAAGTGGCCTTTGCCAGACATACCTTCGCGGTTGCCTGTGAATCCGGTGGCGCGTTCGCGCATGGTCAGCACAGCAGACAGGGTGGCGGAGGACGCGCTGTCCTGAATGACGCCGGTGAAGTGGTCCGCAAGCCCCAAAGCTTGTCGCATCCAGTCCACCATCAGCCCCTCGACTTCGGTCGCGGCCGGTGAGGTTTGCCACAACATACATTGCGCGGCGACGGTGTTGACCAACTGTTCTGCCAGCATCGAGGGAGGGGCTGCATTGGCAGGAAAATACGCAAAGAAACGCGGGTGCTGCCAATGGGTCATGCCTGGCATGACGATGTCCTCAAAATCCTGAAGGATGGCTTTCATGTCTTCTGGCTGGTCGGGCGGTGACGCAGGCAACTGTGCGGCGATGTCACCCGGTTTTGTTTGAGCGCGAACGGGCCGATCGCCCAGCGTCTTGTGATACTGCGCGCCCCAGTCGGCGATGTGTTTGCTCCATCCGGCGAAGTCGTCCCAATTCATACGTTTTCCCCTTCGATGCCGCCCATGCAGATGTATTTGAGTTCTAGAAAATCATCGAGACCTTGCCGTGCACCTTCGCGCCCGAGACCTGAGGATTTGACGCCACCAAACGGCGCCTCGGCGGTCGAGACGTGGCCGGTGTTGACGCCAACCATGCCATATTCAAGCGCTTCGGACACGCGCCAGACACGCGAGATGTCGCGACTGAAGAAGTAAGATGCGAGGCCGAATTCGGTGGCGTTTGCTGCAGCAATTGCCTCGGCTTCAGTGTCGAACTTAAAGAGGGGTGCCACAGGGCCAAAGGTTTCTTCGGTGGCCAGGGCCATGTCCGAGGTTACGCCGGTAAGAATGGTTGGCTCAAAAAATGTTCTGCCCAGTTTATGGGGTTCACCGCCAAGAGTGACGGCCGCGCCTTTGGCGACAGCGTCCGCAATGTGGCTGCTGACTTTGGTAACCGCAGCCTGGTTGATCAGGGGGCCAAAGATCACGCCATCCTCGGTTCCGTTGCCAACTGGAAGGGTCGCGATTTTGGCGGCAAGTTTTTCGGCGAAGGTGTCGTAGACGCCCGCCTGAACATAAATTCGATTGGCGCAGACGCAGGTTTGGCCGTTGTTGCGGAATTTTGAAAGGATCGCGCCTTCGACGGCGGCGTCCAGATCCGCGTCGTCAAAGACGATGAACGGCGCGTTGCCGCCCAGCTCAAGGCCCAGCTTTTTGATGGTTGGCGCGCATTGCTCATAAAGCTTGGCTCCGACGCCGGTTGAGCCGGTAAACGTCAGCTTGCGCACGACCGGGCTGCTTGTCAGCACGCCTCCGATTGTCGCGGCGTCTCCAGTGATCACCGAGAACAGGCCGTCGGGCAGGCCTGCCTCTTGCGCAAGGACGGCCAGCGCGATGGCTGAGAACGGCGTGAGTTCGGAAGGTTTGAGCACCATGGCACAACCGGCGGCAAAGGCGGGCGCGGCCTTGCGCGTGATCATCGCGTTGGGAAAGTTCCACGGCGTGATTGCGGCGGTGACGCCAATGGGCTGTTTTATGCACAAGATGCGTTTGTCCGGCGCGCTTGAGGGCGTGACATCGCCATAGGCGCGGCGGGCTTCCTCGGAGAACCATTCGATAAAGGACGCGCCGTAGGCGATCTCACCGCTGGCCTCGGCCAAAGGCTTGCCTTGCTCAGCGGTCAGGATCGCGGCCAGATCGGCTTGGTTGTCCATCATCAGGTCAAACCAGCGGCGGAGGATATTGCTGCGTTCTTTGGCCGTGCGTTTGGCCCAAGCGGCTTGTGCATGTTGTGCAGCCTTGATTGCCTCTTGGGTCTCGGCGGCGCCAAGATTAGGAACATGTCCCACCACGGCCCCCGTAGCGGGGTTGGTGACGGCGATGCCGGACCCGTTGGCGTTGATCCAGCGCGTGCCAACAAGGGCGGCCTCTCGCAGAAGAGCGGGGTTTTTCAGAGTGAGTGTCATGGGGCGATGATTGGGCTTGCCTGAATTGTGGAGTCTTTGGTGTCGACGCCGACAAATGTTGTGCCGTGCTTGAACCAGCTTTCGGGTGCTGCGGCCCCCCAAAGGGTTTGGCGCTGCGGGTCCTGAAGATCCCATTTGATCGGCTCGTGATCGGAGTCGACGGTTTGATAATCTGAACAGTAAATCTCGATACGGTGGCCATCGGGGTCGAGGATGTAGAGAAAGAAGGCATTCGAGATGCCGTGCCGTCCGGGGCCGCGTTCGATGTTGCCGACGTAGCCAGTTGTCGACATCAAATCGAGCAGGTCGATGATGTTCAGCGGGGTCGGCACCCAAAACGCCACATGGTGCAACCGCGGGCCGGTGCCATTGGTGAAGGCCATGTCATGCACGCCGCCTTTGCGGTGTAGCCATGCAGCCCAGAGTTTCTTGCTGTCCTCATCTTCGGTGTATTCCGTCACGCGGAAGCCGAAGTCGGAATAAAACTCCACGGAGGCATCCACGTCGTGGCTGAAGCAGTTGAAGTGGTCGATCCGCAGCGGTTTGACCCCGCGATAAAGCGCGTATTTCTGGTGGATCGGCGCGAGCCGGTCCATTTTGTGATAAAACTCCAGCGGGATGCCCATGTTGTCGGATGTCAGCAACGTTCTGCCTTGAAAGGCGCGTTCCACCCACTGCGTCGGGCGGCCTTTAGCTTTGAAATATGCCTCGGCACGGTCCAGATCATCCTCGTCAAAGGTTTTGAACCCCATGACTTCGACGGTGCCCGGCTGATCCGACTTTTGCAGGATCACACAATGGTGGCCGCGCTCTTCCATGGCGCGCAGGTAGATGTGGGTGGCGTCTTCGTCGGTAACCTGAAGGCCGAGAATTTCAGTGTAGAACTTGCGCGACGCGGCGAGGTCTTTGACGTTCAGACACACGTGACTCAGCCGGATCGTGTTGAAATCGGGATAGAGGTTGGGTGCGGGGACGGGCATCAGGGCCTCCTATTGAACGGGAAAAATGACGTTGGTCTGGCCGGTGCCAGACGATGGGAAATACTCGGTCACGACCTCGCATTTCGCATCATAGCTGTCCCAGCCAAGGGCACCATAAAGCATGGCGGTATCGTGCATAGAGCCTTCGCCGCAGCAGAACTCGGCATATTCCGGCAACATCTTGAGGAATGTCGCGTGATCGCCGCGCTGCCACATGTCCAACACGTGCAGATCCATCTGGCGGTTGAATTCAGAGCTGATGGTGAAGGTGCCGTTGTTGGCGGCATAGTCCTTGTTGGGCCAGATTTTGTGTGACAGCGATCCGGAGGCGACCAAAAGCACTTTGCTGTCGGACGCCTCAACCGCAGCGCGGATGGCTTCGCCGACGATACGGCTTTCGTCGTGGCCATGCACGGTGCACCATGCGGCAACCGACACGACCTTCATGTCGTGGGCGCGTGACATGAACCGCATTGGAACCAGCGTGCCATATTCAAGTTCTAGCGAGTCCAGATGGTGCGCCAGCGTATAGGCCCCGAGATCAGAGGCCTCTTTGGCAATTGCGTCGCCGAGTTCAGGATTGCCTTGGTATTCATACGGCATGTTCTGAATAAATTGCGGAAATTCGTTGGAGGTGAACAGCCCCTCAAAGCGGTTGTTCGCGTTGATGTGAAAACCCGCGTTGATGACCCAGTGAGTGTCGCAGATGATGACGGTATCCGCGCCGAGTTCTTTGGCACGGCGAGCGATTTCAAAATGTCCGTCGATAGCGGCCTGGCGTTTGCCTTTGATCGGGCCGTCCTGTTCGGACATCAGCATTGTGGGAACGTGCGTGCATTTCGCAGCGAGGACGATCTCTCCCATCAGAGGGCTCCCAACTTGGTGATTTTGTGCTGACCCGTGGCGAAACCGATGTGTTTTTGCTCCATGTAGAAATCGAAGCTCCAGTCGCCGCCGTCACGGCCGATGCCGCTGGCTTTGACGCCGCCAAACGGCGTTGGCAGGTGGCGGACGTTTTCGGAGTTCACCCAGATCATGCCGGCCTCAAGTTTGTCGGTAAAGCGTAAGGCGCGTGTCAGATCGTTGGTCCAGACATAACCTGTCAGTCCATAGGGAATGTCGTTGGCGATCTGTAATGCCTCTTCTTCGTTGGAGAAGGGGATGGAGGTCAGCACTGGGCCGAAGATTTCCTCTTGCGCGATACGCATCTGGTTGGTGGCCCCGGTAAACAGCGTCGGGCGGACAAAGTAGCCCTCATCCCCAATGGTGACGCCGCCGGCGGCAACGGTCGCGCCGTCCTCTTTGGCGATGTCAAAATAGCTTGTGACTTTGTTGAAGTGTTCTTCGGTCACAAGCGGGCCGATTTCCGTAGCGGGATCCAGCGGGTGGCCGACATTGATGTTGTTGACGCGCGCGATCAGTTTCGATTCAAATTCCTCGCGCACGGTGTCCTGAATCAACAGGCGCGACGAAGACGTGCAGCGCTCGCCATTTATCGAGTAGATCATGAAGATCGCAGCGTCCAAGGCGCGGTCCAGATCGGCGTCGTCAAACACGATGACCGGATTTTTACCTCCCAGCTCAAGGTGGTTGCGCTTGAGAGTGTCGGCGCCTTGTTTGGTGATCAGGCTACCTGTGCGGCTTTCACCGACAAAGGCGATGGCCTTGATTTTAGGATGCTCACAAAGCGCTTTGCCCGCACCTTCGCCAAATCCGTTGACGGTGTTGAGCACGCCGGGCGGCAAGCCGGCGTCCTCGGCGATCTCAACCAGCAGGCGCGCCGTCAAGGGCGATGCTTCGGCGGGTTTGTGCACCACGGTGCAGCCAGCGGCCAGAGCCGGCGCAATTTTCCATGTGGACAGCATAAAGGGCGTGTTCCACGGCGTGATGACCCCCACTGGGCCAATCGGCACGCGGGTGGTGATGTTCATCAACGTGGGCGATTGCAGGTGCTGACCGTCGCGGGCTTGCACCACCTGATCCGCAAAGTAGCGGAAGTTTTCGGCGCCACGCAAAGCGGCTTTGGACATGAACTTGTAGGCCTGACCGGTGTCCCAGCATTCACACAGTGCGATTTCCTCGGCGCGGGCTTCGATGCCTTCGGCGATGCGGATGAGGATCTTTTTGCGCGCAAGAGCCGGCAAGTCGCGCCACGCGGCAAAAGCGTCGTGCGCAGCACGGGCCGCCTTGTCGATGTCGGCGGCGGTGCCGTGCGCAACGTCGCAGATGACAGATTTATCCACGGGGGAGGTGTTTTGAAACGTGCCATTCATGCCTGCCACATCTTGGCCGGCGATGCGGTTCAGAATGCCGGCGTCGCGGAAGCGGCCAAGATAGCCGTCAAGTTTGGCGATGTTGTCGTCAAGAACGCTCATGCGTTGTCCTCCAAATGGTCGCGGACGGTTCCGAATTTCGGGGATAGGGCCGCGTCGATGTCGCGAATTTCGGCTGAAAGGGCGATGGAGCGGGTTTCCATTGCTGGGCCCATGAAGTCTTTGAGGGTGGCAAAGATGCGGGCGATGGCGTCTTGTTTGACGTCAACGCTGCGGCCTTCGCGCAAACGCACGCTCAGGTCGATGTATCCATGTTTTGGGTTGCCGTCGGCGATGGCGACGTGATCCGAACGCGTCGCGCGGACGCGGATACCAGCGGCTGGAAAGGTCTCGATCTCAGTGGCGGAGGCCCGGATCGCTTCGCACAACGCTTGGATGTCGACGACCTCTTCAATGTTTGCAGAATAGTCGATGTGAAAGTGAGGCACGGTCATTCCTTAACATGTTAATTGCTGCGAAGTTAATTAATGCTATGGTCAGTTGTCAACACTTGTGTTGCACTTCAATTTAGCAACACGCAGATTCTTGAGGCAAACATGACGAACCCCCTTCCTTCTACCGTGCGATCCCTGCCGATTGCACTGATCCGTGCGCGCGAAGGCGTGATGTCGCCGATCCGCGAGATGTTGTCAGAAACGGGAATCACCGAACAGCAATGGCGCGTTCTGCGGGTCTTGTCCGAGTATGGGCAGATGGACACAAAAACCCTGGCAGACCGCTCCAGCCTTTTGTTTCCAAGCCTCACGCGTATGGCCGCCACCATGCGTGAAAAAGGGTTGGTGACGCAGACACGGGACGTTATAGACCGGCGTCGTCAGTTTGTGGACATCACGCCGGCCGGTCAAAAAATCATCGACGACTGTTTGCCTGAAGCTGCGCTGATTGTGGCTGGTTTCAAAGAGACACTGGGCGAGCAAAACTATGAGACCCTGCTTGACCTGTTGGCCATGCTAGATCCCGGAAGCCATTCCTAAATCGAGATGGTGCCGTCGGCACACCAGCCGTCGAAAATCTCCAGTGCTTTGTCGGCGAATTCGGCATCGTTGATGTGGCAGGCAATACGGTGGGCTTGCACGGTATCGGGCAAGGTCTCCTCAATCTCAGCCAAGAATGTCGCGAGGCCGTCAGGATTGTGCAATTCCGCTCCGTCGCGGTCCCATTCGCCAAGGCCGTGTTCTGGCAGGATCAACGCCACCGGTCCTTTGGCTTGTGCGAGGTGCTCGGAGTGCACGTCTGCAACTTTTCTGGTTTCGTCTGCCTTCAAAACAACAGACGTCAGCAAGCGGTTGTGGTCATGGGTCATATGGTTGTCCCAGACCTCGGGCAGGGGTTGCCAACCAACGATGTCCACCAAATCATAACAGCCTGGCGCGACGATTTGCGGCGTGCCCGTGGCGCCGGCATTGGTCAGTCGGTCCGGACCGGCAGAAATGTTGGAGCCATTGACGTGGTTGCCCACCTCTTGGGTGCAGAAGTCAAAGACGCAGGCGAAGGCGCCTTGCGCTGCGAGGCTTTCGAAGGCCCGCCCGCCCATGCCGGTGGCATGAAACACCGCGACTTCAAATCCGCGAGCTTCCAGCGCTGGGATAAGCGGAATGACATATTTCAGCGCAGAAGTCCCAAGCGATGTCATGCCGATCAGCGGTTTGTCCGGGTCAGGCATTTGCACTGCGCGAGCCGCGCCCAGAACGGCGCCAGCCGCCTGCGACAGCGACGCTTTGCAAACTGAATTCAGGCCGTAAAGGCCACCTGCCCACAAGATCATCTGGGTGTCCGCCGCCAACCGTTCGGCTGGGATCAGCGGCGAAAATGACACGGTTGATACGATGTATTTCGGCACACCCAGCGGCAGTGCCGTTGCCACATCAAGCGCGAGGTCCGTGCCCATCGTGCCGCCAAGTACAATCATGCCGTCAAAGGCACCTTCGGAGTGCAGACGTGCCGCCAGAAGGCTGGCGCCTTTGGCCATGATCTGCATTGCGTGGTTCTCGTCGCCGCTGTCAATTGCGGTTTGGATGGTGCTGCCGCCTTCTGTGGCGACGTCGTGTTTGGAGTAATCCGTCGGCTTGGACGGGTCGCCCAAAACGGAGACGTCCATGGTGGCGACATTGCCACCTTGACTACGGATCACATCAGCAAGGAAACCCAGCTCGTCGTCTTTGGTATCGTAGGTGCCGATCACCAGAATAGTCTTGTCGGTCATGGCTGTCCCTTACAATTTGATCCAAGCAGTTTTGAGATTCACATATTTTTCAATGGCATGCAGCGACTTGTCGGAGCCGTTTCCGGATTGACCGACACCCCCGAGCGGCACAGTGCCATCCGCGCCGCCATAGGTGTTGATGTGCATGACGCCGGTGCGCACGGCTTTCACCATGCGATGTGCACGGCTTAGGTTTGCGGTCCAAGCGGCGCCGGCGAGGCCGTAAACCGTCGAGTTGGCGAGAGAGATAGCTTCGTCATCGGTTTCAAACGGAGTGACGCCCAAAACAGGACCGAACACCTCTTTTTGCGCCAACGTGGCATCGCGGGTGACGCCTGTGACAATTGTGGGGGCCATGTAGTAGCCGCCAGTTTCTTGCAAAATGCGATTGCCGCCGGTGACGATTTGGCCGCCTTCGGCTGTGGCAGTATCCACGAAACCCAGGTTGGCTGACAGTTGGACTTCGGAATTCACGGCACCAATATGGGTGTCGATCCTGAGCGGATCGCCGACACGCATTGCCTCGGTCGCCTTGGTTACGGCGGCGACAAAATCATCGTGGATCGGGGCCTCGATAAGAAGCCGTGAGCCCGCCACGCAGACTTGACCGGAATTGCGAAAAATACCGGCGGCTGCGACCTTGGCTGCTTCGTCCAGGTTGGGTGCATCGGCAAAGACAATGTTGGGGGATTTACCGCCAAGTTCCAGATAAACCCGTTTCATGTTGGAACGCGCAGCGTAGTCCATCAGACGCCGCCCTGTGGCGCCGGATCCGGTAAAGACCAAAACGTCCACATCCATCGACAAGCCAAGCGTTTCGCCGACAATACGGCCTTCGCCGGTAACCGCGTTGAGCACGCCGGGCGGTAAGCCAGCCTCAAGCGCCAGATCGGCCATGCGCATCAGCGAGAGCGATGCAGTTTCTGAAGGTTTCAGAACGACGGAGTTGCCCATCGCAAGGGCAGGCCCCAGTTTCCATGCGCCGATCATCATCGGGAAGTTCCAAGGGATGATCGCGCCGACAACACCCACCGGTTCTTTGTGGATCATGCCGAGTATGTCGCCAGCCGTCGGGGCGATTTCGCCGTAGATCTTATCCAGAGCTTCAGCATAGTAGCGGATGGTTGCGGCGGCGGATCCCGGTTCAGCCTTAAGCGCCATGCCGATCTCTGTACCGTTGTCGCGCACACCCAGAACGGCCAGTTCCAGCGCGTTTGCCTCAATCAGGTCAGCCCACTTCATCAGCACTTTCTTGCGGGCGGCGGGCGGTTGGGAGGACCAACGACCATCTTCAAACGCGGCGCGGGCCGAAGCGATGGCGGCTTTCATATCCGCCGCGGTACCGGCGGCGGCCGTGGTCAGCGCCTGACCATCGATGGGCGAGATGATATCCAATGTGCCACCATCGGAGGCAGGCACATGTTTGCCGTCGATAAGGTGATGAAAGGCGGGGACGGGCAGGGCGCGCAGGGCATCGATTTTTGACTGATCCATCGGGAATTACCTTGTTTGGCTGTCGTGCAAGTCGTGGTCTTCTTCGGGCTGATGCGCGCGCCATTCCTTGATCAGAGTGCGCAGGTGCAGTGCGAGAACCAGAACAATGATGCCGAAGATGATCGCGGCAATTGGCCGGTCGATCATGTCCAGTGGTGTCTTGAGGCGCGGCAGCGAGGAGCGGAGTTTGACTTCCATGATGCCGCCGAGAACCATGCCCAGAATGATCGGCACAATTGGTAGGTTCAGGCGCTTGAGGATCAGGCCGAGCACGCCAAAGCCGGCAGCAATCATACAATCGGTCAGCGAGTTGCGCAGCGAATAGACGCCGACAAACGACAATAGCAGGATCAACACGCCCAAAAAGCGGGTGGGTACGCGGATGATCTTGGTCAACAGGTTCGTTGAAAACAACAGAAAGACCATCACGATCACGTTGAGCGCGATCAGGGCGAAGTAGAGCCCGTAGACCAGATCAATGTTGTTCTGAAAGAGTTGTGGGCCAGGGATGACGTTGTGAACATAAAACACTGACAGCATCATGGCCGTCAGCGCTTCGCCCGGAATGCCGAGCGCCAGTAGGGGGATCATCGCGGCGGCGGGTACCGCGTTGTTGGCGGCCTCGGACGCAATCAGACCTTCGGGGGAGCCCTTGCCAAAGCTGTCAGGGTCCTTCGAGGTTTTCTGAGCATAGGTGTAGGACATAAACTGAGCGGTGAATTCGCCGGTGCCGGGGATCATGCCAAGGATCACACCAAAGCCTGAGGCAACTGTGGCGACACGTTTGTGTTTTAGCAGCTCCTTGATCCCTGCGCCCATACGACCGGTCACGGGTTTGGCGTCGGGGCTGCTGTCGGGAGCGGTGAGAAGGAAGAAGGCTTGGCTGAGGGCGAATAGGCCCAAGACGACAACGATCAGGTTTACGCCTGACGAAAGGAAAGATTGGCCGAAGGTGAAGCGTTGGGTGTATGTCACCGCATCCAGTCCAACGGTTTGCAAGAAGATACCGAACATCGCCAAAAGACCGGCAGCGAATATCTGACCTCGGTGGGCGAGGATCACGAGGATGATGCCAAGCAGGGCCGCAAGGAAGATTTCGCGCGATCCGAACATCGGGGCAATCATCGCCAAAACTGGCGACAGCAGAATCAAACACAGAATGCCAAAGATGCCCCCCCAGAACGACGCGGAATAGGCCAGAGACACTGCACGGTGCGCCTCGCCGCGTTGGGTCATGGGGTAGCCGTCGTAAGACGTCAGCGCATTGACGGCTGTTCCGGGCGTGTTGATTAGAACCGCGGGAATGGCACCGCCATACATCGACGATCCGTAGATGCCGAGCAGCATCGTCAGCCCAACAATCGGATCCAGTGAGAACGTCGCGGGCAGCAGGATCGCGATGGCAACCGCAGGACCGACCCCGGGGATAGCGCCAATAATGACGCCGCCGATTGACCCGACAAGTAGGGCCAATACCACATCCCAGCGGGCGAGCATTTCCAGTCCGGCAAGAAGGTTTTCCAACAGAGGCTCCGATCAGAAGTAGGTCAGCATGATCTGGCGCAGCCCGTCCGGCAGGCCTTCATAGATCAGGCCCGAGGGCAGGTTCACCTTCAAGAAGGTTTTGAACAGCAACACGATGATGACAGCGGCAACCGCCGCCGCAATGAGCGTGGAAGTCTTGCGATAGCCAACGCGCAGAGCAAGCGCGAGGGCGAACAGAAGCGTCGTAGGTAAGTAGCCCAAGTAAGGGACGGCAGCGGCATAGGCGATAAACCAAGCAGCGTATTCCAGCGAGGAGACCCACAGCCAGACCTCTTGCCAGCGTCCTTCTAGGCGTTCGGATAGCGCGGAGCCCAACAGATGAAAGGCCGCAAAAAACGCCATGCCACCAAGGGACACGGCGGGCCAGAAACGGGGTTGAGCAAACAATTTGCCGCCGTTGCGCCACACGGTTTGGTCGGCGATCTGCGACAGCAGTAAAACAGAGCCAATCAAGGCGAACCATGCAAACACGATGTCACCGGGTCTGCGGTAGCGCTTGAACAGAGATTGGAGCGTTTTCACGCGCGACATGACATTTTCCGTTCCAAAAAGGTCAAACGGCCGGTCAGCGCTGGGCTGCCCGGCCGAAAGGGAGGTATCTTAGTTGGCAAGCATGCCTTCGATGCGGGCCATGGTTTCGATATCTTTTTCGATCTGTGTGACCACCTCGGCAGCGGGCTGCCAGTAGACCAGCGCGCCGGTTTCAGCGGCCAGTTTCTGAGCTCGTTCACTCATCATGGTCTTCTCTGCAACGGCGATGATCTTGTCCTGTACGTCTTGTGGTGTGTCCGCGTGGACGAACAAGCCGTTCCAAAGCGCGACATTCAGATCAGGCGCAAGTTCGGCGACAGTTGGGGTGTCTGGTGTCAGGCCGATGCGTTCGTTGCCGATGGAGGCCAGAACCTTCACGTCGTCAAGGCAGGGCAGGATCAGCTGCAAGGTGGTGTTGATCACGTCTACATCACCTGAGGCCAGCGTGTTGCAGTCCAGCGCGTCAAAAGCCGCGTCAGCCGAGTAGGAAAAGCCCATGCTTTTTGCCAGGCCCATAGTGACTTGGGTGGGCACCAGCGGGGCGCCGAAGTGGCCCAGAACGACGTCGTTGTCGGAGGCATGCGCAGCGAGTTCTTCCATAGAGCCATATGGCGCGTTGCCACTGGTGGCGATCACAAACGGATACGTCAGGAAGTTGCCAAGCGGCACGAATGGATCGGGGTTTAATTCAGGAATGCCGATCTGTGGGCCAACAACGGGAATGGCGATGATAAAGGAGCCAACCGTGTAGCCATCAGCTGGCGCGTTTGCGACTTCGATAGCGCCGGGGAACGGGCCGCCACCGCCGCCGGGCTTGTTCACCACAGCCGTCGGGACGTCGTAGGCGGCAGAGAAATCTTCGGCGATCATGCGCGTCAGCACGTCTTCGAGATCACCGGGAGGCCACGGCACAACAAATTCAACCGGCTTTTCCGGATATTCGGCTTGCGCCGTTCCTGTGAGGGCAGTCATGGCCAGAGCCATTGCGGTCACAGACTTCAAAATCCTAGACATTTCATTCTCCCTGATTTGGTTCACATATTGAACCGTTATTTCGTAAAAAGGTTGCCTTGGTAATTATCTTGTGTCAAACTTTTTTTTGGATCAGACAAAATGAGACCGTTCAAATGTCCTCTGCTACCAAAGCTCTGAAGTTGCTTTCCTACTTTTCGACCGCGCGCCCCGAAATCGGGCTGTCGCAACTGTGCCGTATAGCTGGGCGCGATAAAGCGACGACCTATCGCCACTTGCAGGCCCTTGAATCTGTGGGGTTTGTTGAGCAGAATCCGCTAACAAAGCATTATCGCCTTGGGCCCGCGGTTTTGCAGCTTGCGCAAGTCAGGGAGGCCACGGTCCCGCGCAAAGAAGCCGCGAAGGCGGTGTTGTTGGCGCTTGCGGATGCGACAGGTGAAACAGCGCATGTCACGGTCCTGTCGGGCACAACCGTTTACGGATTGTGTGAATGCGAATCCCCCCATCACGGAGCGCGGGCGGTTATCGACATAGATACGTTCCCGCTACATGCCACGGCGTCTGGCCTCAGTTCATTGGCATTTGGTGACCCGAGCCTTTTGGACGTTGCCCTAGAGAACCTTGAAAGCTTCACAGCACACACGCCGGCCACGAAATCCGATTTATTGGCGCTGATTGAAAATACGCGAGAGGTTGGGTTTGGCTGCGCCGAACGGAGTTTTGAGTCCGAAATCCAAGGCATTGCCGCGCCGATTTTTGACCACACCGGTCACCTCGCTGGAGCGGTGGCCGTGGCCAGCGTGGCGTCTCGCCATACTGCCGAGTTGGAACGCACAATTAAATCCGAATTGATTATCGCAGCGCGCGAAATCACCCGCAATTGGGGCGGAACTATCCCCGTCCAGATCGAGGCCGCTTGGGCCAAGTCCGACACATCTCCAAATGCATTGGAACCCACACGATGAAAGATTCAAACTTCCTGAAGGAACACAACGGCCGCTTGATGTGGCATCCGATGACGTCACCACAAGACAGTTTGGATCAGCCGCCGACGATCATCACCGAAGCTGATGGCGTGTCGATCACTGACATTGATGGCCACCGCGTGGTTGATGGG
This sequence comes from Shimia sp. Alg240-R146, assembly GCF_947331465.1. Lineage (GTDB taxonomy): Bacteria > Pseudomonadota > Alphaproteobacteria > Rhodobacterales > Rhodobacteraceae > Shimia. The sequence continues at coordinate 56,533 of NZ_CAMZOK010000004.1, forward strand.
GTCGGGGGGTTGTGGAACGTCAACCTCGGCTATTCGTGTCAGCCGGTGAAGGACGCGATTGCGGCGCAACTCGACAGATTGCCTTATTATTCAACCTTCCGCGGCACGTCCAATGATGCGGCGATTGAACTGTCATATGAGCTTGGTGAATTCTTTGCGGCGGACGGGCTTCACCGCGCATTCTTTACGTCGGGCGGGTCTGACAGCGTCGAGACTTCGCTACGGCTTGCGCGCCAGTACCATAAGCTGCGCGGCGAGGCAGGCAGAACGAAGTTCCTGAGCCTAAAAAAAGGCTATCACGGCACGCATATCGGCGGGGCGTCGGTCAACGGGAATGCAAATTTCCGCAACGCCTATGAGCCTCTACTGCCCGGCTGTTTCCACATTCCCGCGCCCTATACCTACCGCAACCCGTTCAACGAATCCGATCCTGAGAGGCTCGCGCAACTCTGCATTCAAGCGTTGGAAGACGAGATTGCATTTCAAGGCGCCAACACCATCGCCGCCATGATTATGGAGCCGATTTTGGGCGCTGGGGGGGTTATCCCGCCGCATCCGTCTTTTGCCCCTGCTGTGCAGGAAATCTGCAACCGCAATGGCATCCTTTTGATCACAGACGAGGTGATAACGGCATATGGCCGAACGGGTGCGTGGTCAGGCGCGCGGCTTTGGGGTGTTAACCCCGATATGATGGCTACCGCGAAGGCAATCACCAACGGGTATTTTCCTTTTGGTGCCGTGATGCTGGGCGAACGTATGATCGAGGTTTTTGAAGGCAACCCTTCGGCAAAGATCGGTCATGGCTACACCTATTCCGGTCACCCGGTCGGGGCGGCGGCTGCTTTGGCCTGTTTGGCGGAAACCAAACGGCTGAACGTGATCGATAACGCAGCCGCCCGCGGTACGCAGTTGTTTGAAGGCTGTAAGGCGTTGATGGAGAAGTACGATATTATCGGCGACGTGCGTGGTGGCTATGGGTTGATGACGGCGATTGAAATGGTCAGTGACCGCGCCACCAAGCAACCAATTGACGGGGCCACAGCAACAAAAGTGCAAGACGTAGCTTATCAGAGCGGTGCGATGGTGCGTGTCTCAGGCCCCAACCTAATCATGTCGCCGCCGCTGGTCTTGTCTGAGGCAGACGCGGCCACCATCCTGACGGCGCTTGAGGCCGGATTTGCCGCGACCTGAGAAAGGCTTGCACACCACAGAATGTCGAAAAGAAAAAAGGGCGGCCCCAAACGGCCGCCCTCTACAAAACTCATGTGCCTCGGATCAAGATGCCGGTGCGCAGGCCACGGACCCGGTTTCGGTGGTCACGAGAGCATAGCCCGCGTCACAGCTGGCGTTGCCGGCTTTGTCGAAGTTGGGTTGCATGTAAACAGGCGCAGGTTCTGGCTGCGAGCAAGCAGCGAGGGTCAGACCGGCGGCGCAAAGTGCGGCATAGAGAGGTTTCATGGCAGAATTTCCTTTGAAAAGTGACTCGTTTCAGTAAGGACATCTAAACACATCCCTAATGCTACGCAAAGTGGTGAGCAGGAGATCGCCTATGAGCCAATAGGGCTAAATGCGGCTTGGTAAAAATTCTTTGATTTGGGTGCGGATATGCGCTTGACGCGCTGAGATGCTCAGCATAAACCACGCCTCACGCTGAAGGGCACAGTCCTGATGCGGCAGCGAGCGGTTGTAGCTCAGTTGGTTAGAGTACCGGCCTGTCACGCCGGGGGTCGCGGGTTCGAGCCCCGTCAACCGCGCCATCGCTGCCTACCTTTGTCCAAGGTTAACTGGACGCGCCGAAAGGCATACGCGCGGTTGTAGCTCAGCTGGTTAGAGTACCGGCCTGTCACGCCGGGGGTCGCGGGTTCGAGCCCCGTCAACCGCGCCACTTTCTCCCTTAATGGATTGGTTAAATTGCGTTTATCGATCGCATTAGCTGGCCGACATTACTTACCATTGCAGTGATCTTGGGATTGGCGCCGTTTTCGCCTGAGCCACATCTTTGGGAAAAGCTCAAGATGTTGGTCAATGGCACTTTGGTGAAGCCGATGGACTGGTTTGATATGGTCATGCACAGTGCGCCGCTTGTTATGGTTGCTGCAAAAGCGGTGCGGCACGCCCAGCAGAAAAAATAGCCCGTTTAGGGTCTGGACCAGTCTGCGTGGGAGCAGTGCTCAATTGCGCCGTAGGTGGCGCGATGAAGTCGTCTTATTCCAGCCTTTGCATTTTGGGATTGCCCAAGAAACAAACCGGCGGATCATTTCTTGAGCAAAGGAAAAAACTGAGAAAAGAAGACGTTGAGAGCGGTGATTAAGTGCTCAAGGCGTCCAGAATGCGCGCCCAGGAGCGGATGCCTTTGTGGAAGCTTTCCAGATCGTATTTTTCATTGGGAGAGTGGATCTGGTCGTCGTCTTTGCCAAAACCGATCAACATCGCGTCAACCCCCAGCAAGTCTTTGAAGAAACCGGCAATGGGGATGGATCCACCACAACCAACATACGCGGCGGGGCGCGGCCATTCATCAGACAGAGCTTTTCGCGCTTTTTCAAACGCAGGGTCGTCTATGGACATCTGCGAAGCGGCGGAGCCTTTTTCGGTGCGGTATTCCACCGAAAAACCCTCTGGCATGTAGCTTTCCAGATGCGACCGGAAGCTGGCACGGATTTTGTCGGGGTCCTGTTGCCCCACCAGACGGAAAGACACCTTTGCCGAGGCCTCGGACGGCAGCACAGTTTTGAAACCATCACCGGTGTAGCCGCCCCAGATGCCATTTACATCACAGGTTGGACGCGACCAGATTTGTTCAAGCGGGGTGCGGTCTTGTTCACCGGCCGCAGCCGTTAGTCCGACGTCGCCCAGATAGGTTTCGTGATCAAAGCCCAGACCCTGCCACTGTGCCCGCACTTCGTCTGGCAGTTCAGGAACATCGTCGTAAAACCCGTCCAGCGTGACTGCACCGGTTTCGTCATGCAACGCTCCAAGCGCTTTGGTCAAAACGCGGATCGGGTTCATCGCGATGCCGCCATACATGCCGGAGTGCAGATCGCGGGAAGGGCCGGTGATGGTGAAATCTTCGGCCAGCAGACCACGCAGCATCGTGGTGATCGCAGGAACCGCACTTTCAAACAGGCCGGTGTCGCAGATAAGGGCAATGTCAGTGGTCAGCTCTTCGGCGTTTTCTTTCATGAAAGGCACGAGCGAGGGTGAGCCGCTTTCTTCTTCGCCCTCAAAGAAAAAGGTGATTTTGCAAGGCAGGGTGCCATATTCGGCCCTCCATGCGCGGCAGGCCTCGACAAAGGTCATCAACTGGCCCTTGTCATCAGATGCGCCGCGGGCGCGGATCACTTTGCCTGCGTCTGTGTCCTGAAGCTCTGGATCAAACGGGTCGCGGTCCCACAGCTCAATTGGGTCAATTGGCTGCACGTCGTAGTGGCCATAAAACAGCAGGTGCGGGCCATCGCCTTCGACGTGGCCGACGACCATAGGGTGGCCCGGTGTGACGCGTTTTTCGGCGGTGACGCCAATGCTTTGCAAATCGGCAACCAACCAATCGGCGGCTGCGTCGCAATGGTCTTTGTAGGCTGGGTCCGTGGAAACCGAAGGAATGCGCAGCAAATCGAACAGGCGCTCAATGGCCTGCGGCATATCCTGATCGATTCTGGCAAGTATTGAGTCGAGTGACATTTCGGTCTCCTTAAACAGCTAGTGACACACCATTAATCCTTTGGTGCGACGATTTGCGGGGAGCCTAACATTGCTTTTGGCACTGTCCAGCCTCGCAAAAATGGAATTTGATCGATATCAAGGTGGATAGGCAGCTTGTTAATCATTCTGTTGTCGGAGAGAGAGTGCAAGGCTACACTGGTGGCCATCGCGCCAGCCAAAGTTAAGGGCGTCCAAAATAATGGACTCGGCCCGGTAAGACAGTGAAGGGACGCCTTGTGGAGCATACTGTAGATTTCTCGGCACAGCTTGATCGTGCTTTGAACAACCTTCATGAAGAAGGCCGGTATCGGACGTTTATCGACATCGAGCGTCAGCAGGGCAATTTCCCGCATGCCACGTGGACCAAACCTGACGGCACTCAGCAGCCGATCACCGTCTGGTGCGGTAACGATTATCTGGGCATGGGCCAGCATCCTGTTGTGATGGCCGCGATGCACGACGCGATTGATGCAGTCGGAGCAGGCTCTGGCGGGACGCGCAATATTTCCGGCACAACTGTGTTTCACAAACGGCTTGAGGCCGAACTGGCAGATTTGCACGGTAAAGAAAGCGCGCTGTTGTTCACCAGCGCCTATATCGCCAACGACGCAACGCTGAGCACATTGCCCAAGTTGTTTCCGGGGCTGATCATTTATTCTGACGCACTTAACCATGCCAGTATGATTGAGGGAGTGCGCCGCAACGGCGGCGCCAAGCGGATTTTCCGTCACAATGACATCGCGCATCTGCGGGAACTGCTTGAGGCGGATGATCCCAAAGCACCCAAGTTGATCGCGTTTGAATCTGTCTATTCGATGGACGGTGATTTTGGACCTATCTCTGAAATCTGTGATTTGGCGGATGAATTTGGCGCGCTGACTTATATTGACGAAGTGCACGCGGTTGGCATGTACGGCCCGCGGGGCGGTGGCGTGACAGAACGCGACAACCTCGCGCATCGCATCGACATCATCAACGGCACTCTGGCCAAAGCGTATGGCGTCATGGGGGGCTATATCGCCGCGTCTGAGAAAATGTGTGACGCTGTTCGGTCATATGCGCCGGGCTTTATCTTCACGACATCTTTGCCGCCAGCGGTGGCCGCAGGCGCTGCGGCATCCGTCGCGCACCTGAAAAAAGATCAGGACCTGCGGGATCAGCATCAGACACAGGCAAAAATCCTGAAACTGCGCCTAAAGGGCCTAGGTTTGCCGATCATTGATCATGGCAGCCACATCGTTCCGGTGATTGTCGGCGACCCGGTTCACACCAAGGTTTTGTCCGACCATCTGCTCGCAGATTATGGAATTTACGTGCAACCCATTAACTTTCCAACCGTCCCACGCGGCACCGAACGGCTGCGATTCACCCCGTCTCCGGTGCATGGGCCGGACGAAATGGACAAGCTTATCAATGGGATGGACGCCCTTTGGAGCCACTGTGCGCTGAATCGTGCCGATTTGGCCGGCTAATTTACCCTAAGGTGTGAAATTCGTTATTTTCTGCTAGGATCGTGGTAACAAAGGATCGATCCGAATCGACAAATCACGGATCGGCATTACGATGGGGCGTATGGCATGATCGGGCGCAGAGCTAAGCGCAAATCCGAAGACGTAGAAGAACGGCCCAAGGGCTATGACGACTTCCACGTGCGTCTTGGGGATAATATGCGAGGTGAGCGTGCCACCATGGGCAAGTCGCTCTTGGATGTGCAGCGAGAGCTTCGAATCCGTGCCGCCTATATCGCCGCCATTGAAAATTGTGACCCCTCGGCTTTTGAAACCCCCGGATTTATCGCGGGTTATGTGCGGTCATATGCGCGCTATCTAAATATGGATCCGGAAGAGGCGTTTGCTAAATTCTGCGAGGAAAGCGGATTTAGCACTGCGCATGGCATGTCTGCTGCGGCGTCGACGATCCGCAAAAAAGAGGCCGTGGTGTCTCGCGGTCCAAACAACGATCCGTTTGCCACGCCGAACATGCCCTTTGCGCCTGCGCAAGATTCCATTCTGTCTCGGGTTGAGCCGCGCGCGATTGGGTCGTCGTTGATCCTGGTCGCGCTGATTGGCGCCATTGGCTACGGCGGGTGGAGCGTTCTCAATGAAATTCAAAGAGTTACGCTGGCACCTGTAGAGCAAGCCCCGGTAGTTTTGACCGATCTCGATCCGGTCAGTTCAGCGACCACCGACCCTGGAAATGCACAAGATTTGACCCAGACGGCAGGTATGTTGACCCCGCCAAGCGAAGCTTTGGACCGTTTGTACCGCCCGCAAGCGCTGGACGTACCTGTCTTGGTGGCGCGGGATGCGCCAATTTCGCAGCTCAGCCCGGACGTGTTGGGCTTGTTCACACCGGAACCTTCGGTTTTGGCATCGGTTTCGCCGGTGATTGAGAGCCTGCCAGTACCCAAGGTGATTGAAGACGGCGCGCCGGAAATGGTGATCATGGCTGTGCGTCCGGCTTGGGTCCGGGTTCGGTCGGCGCAGGGCACTGTCCTGTTTGAGAAGATTCTGGATGCGGGTGAGGAATATGTCCTACCGGCCACCGAAGAAGCCCCGACCCTGCGGGCCGGAATGTCCGGATCGGTCTATTTCAAGCTAAACGGTGAGATTTTCGGCCCCGCTGGAGAAGGCACCGGAACTGTGCGGGATCTGGCGCTAAGTATTGAAGAAATCGAAAAAAACTTTGAACTGGCGGACATGACCCGTGATCCGGCCCTTGCACGGATTGCGGCGCTTACGGCGACGCAATCGGCGGACCTCGGCGAGGAGTAAAGTCGCGCGGGATTGCCCCTTAAAGCGTAAGGCAGTAGACAAGCCCCAAACCTAGCGGTGAGGGGCTTTTGCATGTCCATGAATCACATTCGACCTTGGCGAAATATCGAACGACGCAAATCGCGCCAGATTATGGTGGGCAAGGTACCCGTCGGTGGCGATGCGCCCATTGCCGTGCAAACCATGACCAACACCGACAGCAGCGACGTGAAGGCGACGCTTGGGCAAGTCATGGCTGCGGCAGAGGCGGGCGCGGATATCGTGCGCATTTCGGTTCCGGATGTCGCGGCGTCCAACGCCTTGAAAGAAATCACAAAAGAGAGCCCGGTGCCGATCGTCGCCGACATCCATTTCCACTATAAGCGCGCGATTGAAGCGGCTGAGGCCGGAGCGGCCTGTCTGCGGATCAACCCGGGTAATATCGGGGATGAGAAGCGGGTCAAGGAAGTGATTGCGGCGGCGCGGGATAACGGCTGTTCTATTCGCATTGGTGTCAATGCGGGCAGCCTTGAGAAACACCTGCTGGAAAAATACGGTGAGCCCTGTCCCGATGCGATGGTCGAGAGTGGGCTTGAGCACATTAAGATACTGCAAGATAACGATTTTCACGAATTCAAGATCTCGGTGAAAGCCAGTGATGTGTTCATGTCTGCCGCCGCCTATCAGATGCTTGCGGACGCGACAGACGCGCCAATTCACCTTGGGATCACCGAGGCTGGTGGTTTTGTCAGCGGCACAATCAAGTCGGCGATTGGGCTTGGACAGCTGCTTTGGATGGGCATCGGTGACACGCTTCGGGTGAGCCTGAGTGCCGATCCGGTGGAAGAGGTGAAGGTTGGATTTGAAATCCTCAAAAGCCTTGGGCTGCGCCATCGCGGGGTGAATATCATCAGCTGTCCAAGCTGTGCACGTCAGGGCTTTGATGTGATTAAGACCGTGGAAACATTGGAAGAAAGGCTGGCGCATATCCATACGCCGATGAGCCTTTCGATCATCGGGTGCGTGGTCAACGGACCGGGGGAAGCCTTGATGACGGACGTCGGATTCACCGGCGGCGGCGCCGGATCAGGCATGGTCTATCTTGCGGGGAAGCAGAGTCACAAGCTGAGCAATGAGGCAATGGTCGAGCACATCGTCGAGCAGGTTGAGACCAAGGCTGCGGAGATAGAAGCGGCTATGGCGGCAGAAGAAGCCGCGGAATAACCGCTTTAAGAAATCTGCGTTAACACTCTGATTTTTTGTGAAAAATGCCAATTCGGTATCGCGTCGGCAATACGTCGGTATTGCGGCTGTGTGATTTGGTGACATTCGCTGCGTAAATAGTGCGCGCGTTGCCTGTCAGGAAAACCTGTCGAAAAGGGTCAGGCAGCGGCGGGTTTTGCGTCAAAACCCGCCGTGTGCCATTAGCCGCGTTTGTCGGCGACCAAGTCGCGCATCGCGTTGAGCGGCAGGTAGCCTCGCAGCAATTCGTCTTGCATGACAAACGTTGGTGTGCCGCTGATTTGCAGGGCGCGGGCCAATTCCTGGGTGCCACGCAATTCTGCGGTGACCTCTTCGCTTTGCATGTGTGCAACCACGGCGTCGCCATCAAAGCCGAGGCTCTTTGCCAATTTGGAAAGGACCTTGTCTGAGGGATCTTTGCGCATGGTAATTAATTCGTCATGCGCGGCCTTATAGGCGTCGTTGCCGTGCAGCTGTTTGATCGCTACGGCAAAGCGAGAGGACGCGGTAGAGGCTTCACCAAGGATCGGGAACTCTTTGACGATCAGTTTGATGTTGCCGTCTGATGCGACCAATTCGGCGACCTCGTCATGCGCTTTGCGGCAATAGCCGCAGCGGTAGTCGACAAATTCCACCAAAGTGATGTCGCCATCGGGATTGCCGCCAACCCAGGAGAAGCCGTCGTCAAAGATGGCCTCGGCATGTGCTGTAATCATCGCGCTGTCGCCTGCGGCCTGTGCGTTGGCCTGACGCTCTTCGAGGACGGCGACGGCTTCCATGATGACCTGGGGGTTGTCCAGTAGGTAGGCGCGGATTTCAGCGCGGAAGGCAGCGCGTTCATCGTCGGACATGCTGTCAATGTCAAAGGCGGCCAGCGGGGCCGCAGCGAGGCTGAGAGCCAGCGCGGAAGAGGCGAGAATGCGTTTCATAAAGAGAACTCCGTTATCGTTTTTTGCGGTTGGCTCGCTTTGCAGCGGCCAGAATGTCATCTGCGCGGCGATAGGCGCTTGAGCCACGCGGCAAAAGCCCCAAAGCGCGTTGGGCGTGAATTTCGGCGTCTTCGAGCCGACCTGCAAGCGCATAACGCTCGGCCGTCGAAAGTGAGGCCATACCGTTGTTGCCCACTTGGGCGTAGGCAGAGCCGAGATCACGCAGCACGCGCATATTGCGGAAGTCGCGATTGCGTGAGTCCTCGAGATAGGTCAGCGCTTTTTTCGGGCGCTCCACGGTCAACAGGGCGCGGCCCAAGTTGCCAAGGATCAGCGAATCCCGCGGCGCAAGATTTGCCGCGGTGCGGTAGGCCGCGACGGCGGATTGGAACTGTCGGCTTTGCAGAAGGATCTGACCTTTGAGGTCATAATACTGGGCGTCATCGGGGCGCAGGTCGATGGCGGTGTTGATGTGGCTCAGCGCTTTGTCGCGTTCTTGCTGGCGGTGATAAGCCACGGCGAGGCGCATGTGCTGCACGTCTTTGGCCGGGCTTTCATCATAACGCTGTAGCGTCCATTTTGCGGGCCGTTTGAAAGCGGTCACTTTGGAGCGGGCGCGGTCGTACCAGTATTCCAGCTCCGGCTGTGGACGGGCCTTGCCGGAATAGGCGGCAACATAGCGTTCCATCGCACGTATACGGTCACGAGTCAGCGGGTGGGAGCGCATGTAGGGATCTTGGCGGGTCACATTGAGCAGCTCCTGGCCTTCGAAAAGCTGCTGGACTTTGATCATACCTTTGGGGTCGATGCCGGCGGCCGCCATATAGCGCACACCGGATTGGTCTGCGGAGGCCTCTTCGGCGCGGGTGTGGCCAAGGAACTGACGCTGGGCCGAGCTTTGCGTGCCAAGCGCCAAAGCTGCTGCCACATCGCTGCGTCCTGTGGCGGCGGCAGCGGCAAGCGCAAGTGCAAGGCCAAGCCCCGCGACGGTGCGGGCATTGTCGAGATTGGCCATACGCCGCGAGATGTGGCCATTGGCGATATGAGCGGCTTCGTGGGCGATCACAGCCTGCAGTTTTTCCGGCGTGTTCATCTTCATCAACAAGCCGGTGTGGATATAGATATGGCCGTTGTCCACCACGAAGGCGTTCAGGCTGTTGTCGTCGATAAGCAGGATTTTGATGGAGCCGCCCAGACCCGACGCTTTCAGGATGGGTGCGGCCATACGGGCCAGCGCGTTTTCAATGTCGCTGTCGCGGATCAACGTGGCGGCGCGGGCAGGGGCTGTGGTCCACACCAGAAGCAACGCCGCGAGCAGCGGGCCGACAAAGAACATCGGCGCGCGCATTGACGGCGCGCGATTTTCGCGGTGAAACCTCATGGAGGCCAATAGGGAACAAAACGATGCGGAACTCAAGGCGTGGGGCGGTTGATCCCTTCATTGTGATGGATGTGATGGAAGCGGCGCGTCAGGCCGAGGCCGGAGGGCGTCATATTATCCACATGGAAGTGGGCCAACCGGGCACCGCGGCGCCCAAAGGCGCGCAAATGGCTTTGACAGAAGCGATGTCCAAAGATGCGCTTGGTTACACGGTGGCGCTTGGCATACCGGAGCTTCGGGCGCGAATCGCGCAGCTTTATATGGACTGGTATGGCGTTGATCTTGATCCCGGTCGGGTGATTGTGACGCCGGGCAGCAGCGGCGCCTTCCTGTTGGCGTTTACCGCGCTGTTTGATGCGGGAGACAAGGTGGCCATCGGGGCACCGGGTTATCCGAGCTATCGCCAGATATTGAAAGCGTTGAGCCTTGAGCCGTTGGATGTGCCCTCGGCGCCGGAGAACCGGCTGCAGCCGGTGCCTGACGACTTGCGGAACATGGCGTTTGACGGGTTGATGGTGGCGTCGCCTGCAAATCCGACGGGCACGATGTTGGATCGCGACGCCATGGCGGCGTTGATCGACCTTTGCCGCGAAAAAGGTGCAGCCTTTATCAGTGACGAGATTTATCACGGTATCGAGTATGAGGCCAAGGCTGTCAGCGCGCTTGAGCTGACGGATGACTGCTATGTCATCAACAGTTTCTCCAAGTATTTCAGCATGACGGGATGGCGTGTCGGCTGGATGGTGGTGCCCGAGGATCACGTGCGCAAAATCGAGCGGTTGGCGCAAAACATGTTCATCTGTGCCAGCCACGCGAGCCAAGTCGCGGCTTTGGCGGCGATGCAATGCCACGATGAGTTGGAGGCGAACATGGCGGTTTATCGCGCCAACCGTGCCCTGATGATTGAAGGATTGCCCAAGGCCGGGTTTGGCAAATTTGCTCCGCCGGATGGGGCGTTTTATGTCTATGTCGACGTTTCGGACTACACCACAGACAGCCGCGCCTTTGCCCGTGAAATCCTTGACGACGCAGGCGTTGCGGTGACGCCGGGGTTGGATTTTGATCCGGAACGCGGCGCCACGACCTTGCGGTTTTCCTATGCGCGCAGCACCGAAGATATTGCCGAAGGCCTTGAGCGGTTGAAGACCTTTATGGTCAACCGGGGCGCTTAGGCGGCCACGGTCACATTGGTGCCGGCGGGGGTGCGTACGCAGTTTCGCCCGTCCGATTTCGCAAGATAGAGTGCCGCGTCGGTGGTCTCTAACAAATGGCTGGCGGCGGGGCTGCCGGTGGCGTCGGTGCCTGCAACGCCGAAGCTGCAGGTGATGGCAAGTGGGCCATGGTCGGTTTGAAATGCGGTGTCAGCCACGGTTTTGAGAAGGCGGGTGGCCAGACCCTCGGCATCGCGTTGTGTGGTATTGGGCAGGATCAGAACAAATTCTTCACCACCGTAGCGGCACAGCCGGTCGGATTTGCGCAGGTTCAAGGCTGAGAGACGGGCCGAAAGGTCCCGAAGAATGGTGTCACCGGTCGGGTGGCCGTAGGTGTCATTGACCGATTTGAAGTGGTCGATGTCAAACAGGATCAGCGACAGAGGTGTTTTGTTGTCGATGCTATCAAGCCAGCTTTGGGCCCAGAGGTGGTCGAATGATTGGCGGTTCAAAAGCCCCGTGAGGTGATCGTGACGTGCCATGTGGAGTGCGTCATCATGCGCGCGCGCGAGTTGCTCTTTCTCCTGCTCCAGCAATTCGGTGCGTGCGATGGCCACAGAGGCGCGGTTGCCAACAATGTGGCTGAGGATCATCATCAGGGCAACAATACTAACGGGGATCAGGAACAGGTTATAGTTGTCCAGATTTGCTGAGATGATGTCGTGAAGGCCAGCGGTCAGGCAAAGCCCGGTCGAAATGCCGAGGGTCTTGGCCCCAGGTTGACGGGTTCGGATTGCATGGACGATGTGAAACGTACCAGGGACGAAGGTGATCAGACAAAAGATTTGCGCGTAGACAAGCACAGTCGATACCAAGCCGAGTGGCAACACGAAGGCCAGCAGGGCAAGAGTGTAGGCTGAAATATGAAGCGGAAGCCGCACAAGTTGCGGCAATCGAAGCGGGAAAAGCGCCTCAATCAGCAAATAGGTCCAAGAGGCGAGAAGTGGCACAAGCCCGACCTCAAGACGCATTCGGTAGGGATGCCATTCGGAGCCAAAAATCATTTCGATGATGTTTTCGACGGCAATGGCTCGCAAGATGATAATCAAGGACAGGACTGCTAAAACACCGGCAGCCCTGTCTCGGAGACCGCTGGTGAAGAACACAGCATTGCGCAACAAGATAAGCAGGAGCGCACCGATGGTTATGCCGCCGATCAGGCTGCGCAGGTATTGCGAAAACCGCTCGTTTTCGGCCGTTGAGATGTAAGGGGCCTCGGCCACGCCGCCCCAATCAAACATTGTCTTGCGCACATGGATCATCAAAAGGCCGTCGCCGACAAAAGGCAACGGATGGGTAAGGTTGCGATGCGCGGCAAGATCGGGGCCCGTGAGATTGCCTTTGACCGCGACTTCCAAGGCCTGCGAAGGGTTGTCACGAGGCACCCAGTACAAACGATAGGCGTCATGGATCATGCCAACGTGTAAAATCAGATCCGTTCGCGCGACATCGGGCAAGGACAGGGCCGCTACGTAAGTCGCGATGCCGTCGTCATGCGCGTTGTCCGGCAGTGACGGCACTTTGCCATACCAGTTTGCGGGCACTTTAAGTGAGTCCGCATCCTCCGCCTCGAAGGCCATTACGGCTTCTTGGGGGGTCAGGTATGCGCCCCATTTAAAAAGCCAGTCGCCTTCCAGAAAATAGCGGTCTACCTCACCCTCATACACCTGTCTGCCATCAAAGCTGGCATAGTCAGCCTGCGCCGAGGGTGCAGAGATCACCAACGTGCACAGCACTGCCATGCTGAAAAGCCAAAACCTGTGTGCAATCAATGTCACGTAGCGCCTCTTTTTCTGTCCGCCCTTTGGCCTAACGTTGATTCTTTATGTGATGGTTAAGATCGGCGGGATATTGCCTTGCTTTGTAATGACTTGTTTGCAGGAAAATTTTGACCTGTGGTGTGGCGGGCTTGGCTCGTGTAAGTTCCACCCAAAACCCGTTGAGAGGTGTCATGAGCAGAGTTTTGGCAATTGTTGCAGCGCTTTTTATGGCTGGCGCGGGGTGGGCGCAGGAGTTTTCAGCGCTTGCGCGGTTGGACGCTGAAAAGAGCAGCCTGCAATCCGGATGGCGCGGGGCGGTGATGCTTGAGGTGTCGCTGAGCCAAGGCGTGCCGTGGCGGGTGTTTCATCTGGATACGCCTCGGCGGTTGGTGGTTGATTTTCGCGAAGTGGATTGGGGCGCGGCGCGGCCTGAGGATTTCGGCAGCGTTGACGGCGTGAGTGCGATCCGGTTTGGCGGCTATAGACCCGGTTGGAGCCGCATGGTGTTGGATCTGGATGTGCCATTGGCGCTGGACAGCGCCGAGATGGAGGTCCCTGAAGGCACGGGCGCCGCGACACTGCGTATTTCGTTGGCCCCGACGACGGCTGAAGGTTTTGCCGCCAATGCTGGCGCGCCACATGATCCGCGTTGGGACTTGCCGCAACCTGAAGAGGTCGGGCAAACAGGCGAGGCCAAGCCAGATTGGGCGCCAACCGTTGTGGTGATTGATCCAGGCCATGGTGGCATTGATCCGGGCGCCGAACGCGACGGGACGCAAGAGAAAGATCTGATGCTGAGTTTTGCGCGGGAATTGCGCGACACGCTGCGGCGGGCAGGTGGGTTTGACGTGTTTTTGACCCGTGAGGAGGACACTTTTGTGTCGCTGGAGCGTCGTGTTGCGATCGCCCATCAGAAAGGCGCGGACGTGTTCATTTCGTTGCACGCAGATAGCCTGAGCCAAGGCCATGCGCATGGCGCGGCGGTGTACACGTTGAGCGCGGAGGCCTCGGACGCGGCGTCGGCCTTGTTGGCACAGCGTCACAATCGGGCTGATATTTTGTCGGGAGTGGATCTGTCGGGCGCGGACGACGAGGTCACGGATGTGCTGTTGGATCTGGCGCGGTTGGAGACAGACCCGCGCACACAGGCGTTGGCGGATATTATGGTCAAATCCTTGCGGGACTCGACGGGCTCGGTGAACAAGAAACCCCGACGTGAGGGAGGGTTTTCGGTTTTGAAAGCAGCAGATGTGCCGTCGATCCTGATTGAGTTGGGGTTCATGTCCTCGGAGCGCGATCTGAACAATCTGCAGGATGCAGGTTGGCGGGCGTCGATGTCGGCGGGTATCCGAGACGGGCTGCAAGCGTGGGTGATCGAAGACAAGGCGGCGCGGGCGCTGGTCCGACAGTAATGCCCCGACAGGGGCTTTGAGGTAAGGTAGTGATGCGCGAGTTTAGCGATTTTGACGGGGCCAAAGTGGCGATTCTGCATGGCAGCCGCGTGGTCACGATCCTGCGGGATGACGCCCCCGATATTGCCTTTCCAAACATGTGGGATTTCCCCGGCGGCGCGCGCGAAGAAGGCGAGTCGCCAGAGCAGTGCGTGTTGCGAAAGCTCGATGAAGAACTGTCGCTGAAGCTTGCGCCTGAGCAGCTGAGTTGGAAGCGACGTTTTGGGCCGGAGCGGCAGGGCATGCCGGTGACGTGGCTTTTTGTGGCGGAGTTGCCTGATCTTGATGAAGGGCGTTTGCGGCTTGGCGGTGCGGGGCAGGCGTGGCGGATGTTTGATGCCGAGAGGTTCCTGCGCCAGAGCAATGCGGTTCCACATTTGAAAGCGCAGCTTTCGGAGTACCTAGACGGGCGCGACGCACTCGAGGGTTGATTGAAAGCCAATTTCGCCGCCTAATACCCGAAGGCAACTTCGGGAGAAGACGCATGTGGCGAATTCTTGCTTGTGCAATTTTGGCGCTCGGAGCCTGTGCGCCGGTCAATTACGACGCGGTGACGAAGGGCGAGTTTAGCGGATTGGTGCAGCTTTACTGGGTTGGTGGCAACACCAGCTCTGCGGTGGGAGATGGTAAGTTTTTGTACTTGCCGCACGCGACCAGCCCGCTGCGGTACACCAGCAACGATCAGTATGACCCCAATGGCAAGCGGCTGGTGATAGAGCCGCCGGCGTTTTTCACAGACGGAGGATCGGTTCCACGCATGGTGCAGGGTGTCCCGGGGTTCAATGCGTGGGCATTTGGGCCTGCTTATATCGTCCACGATTGGGCGTTTGAGGCGCATAGGTGTCTGAATTACAAAAAGAAAAGAGGGGACACAGTGAAGGATCCCGACGTTCCGACGCCAGAGATGGAAAAGTTGGAGAACATGTCGTTCAAACAGAGTGCTGAGTTGATGGCGGAGACCATCAAGACGCTGTTGCCGAAGGACGCAGCGGGAGGTCCGGGTGGCGTGATCGCGTCTTTTACCGCGGGTCCGATAAGCTTTGCAGCTTGGCAGGACGAGAAGTCCTGTGCCGAGATCCGCGCCCCGAAAGACCCGGCCCCTGAAGAAATCCGACAGCAAATGACCCGCCCGGGTTTATCACAGGCGCAACGCGAGGTTTTCGAATTGGAAGACGGGCGGCAAGTGAAGTTGATCGGGGTTTTCAAGGTGCGCTAGGGGCTTGACCGCAATCTCGATCTGACGCGCGGTATCGTGTTTTGATCCTTGGCAAGCTGCGGTATATAGAGGGGCTTAAGTCGCTCAATCGGGGTTCGCGCGTGCTGAGATTTATCACTTCGTTCTTTGGGACGGTTTTCACTTTTGTCACCATGGGTCTTATCGTTGCCGGTTTGTCGGTTGGCGGGATTTTCTATGTCTATGGTCAGGAACTGCCCAGCCACGAGAGTCTGGCGCAGTATAAACCGCCGACAATCAGCCGGATTTATTCGGGTGAAGGTGAAATCATTGACGAATTTGCCAAAGAACGCCGGCTGTTTGTGCCTGCGGATGAAATACCCGATCTGGTGAAACAGGCGTTTATTTCGGCTGAGGACAAAAATTTCTATGTGCATTCTGGGTATGACGCGCGCGGTATCGCGGCGGCATCGATTGAGTGTTTTGCCTCTCGGGGGAGCGGGTGTCGCGGGGCGTCTACGATCACGCAGCAGGTGATGAAGAACTTCCTGCTGTCCGGCGACCGGAAAATCGAGCGCAAGATCAAGGAGATCATCCTTGCGACAAGGGTCGAGGAGACCCTGAGCAAAGACCAAATTCTTGAGCTTTATATGAACGAGATTTTCCTCGGGCAGAACTCTTATGGCGTGGCCGCCGCTGCGCAGACCTATTTCAATAAAAACCTGGATGAGTTGGCACCGCACGAGGCGGCGATGCTGGCAGCTATGCCGCAAGCGCCGGGCAAATATCACCCGGTGCGCGCCAAAGAGCGCGTCACCCAACGGCGTGACTATGTGCTGCGCGAGATGGCGCAGAACGGTTATATCACCGCCGAAGTTGCGGAAGCTGAACGGCAGAAACCGTTGCGGTCCGTGCAGAATGGCGACTTTGAAAGCTACCGCGTGGCCTTGCCGCCGCGTGACTATTTCACCGATGAAATTCGCCGTCAGTTGAGCCGCGATTTCGGCGAGGATGAGTTTTTCTCCGGTGGGATGACCGTGCGGGCGACCGCAGACCCCGAGATGCAGCAAGTGGCCGCCAAGGCTTTGCGCCGCGCGCTTGAAAAGTACGACCGGTCCCGCGGTGTGTGGCGTGGCACGCAGTTCAGCCTGCCTGCGGAAGCGCTTGAGAGCGAGACTGCATGGCGTGAGGCGCTGAGCGAAATTGAGGTTCCACGCGACGTGGAGCTTGAGGGTAAGTGGCATCCGGCCGTGGTTTTGGCGGTTGGTAATAACGACGCGCGTGTTGGTATCGAAGGCATTGACGAGGACGAGGACGGGCATTGGATCCCTGCCAAAGACGCGCAATGGGCCCGCAAGCAGCTGGAAGACGGCGCGCTGGGGCGGAAGGCCAAAGTTGCTGGCGATCTGGTGGACAAAGGCGATGTGGTTCTGGTGCGTGCGATTACCAAAGACGACAGCGGCGAGTTTGTGCGTTGGTCTTTGCGGCAGGTGCCAGAAGTGCAGGGCGGCTTTATGGCGATGGACGTCAACAACGGCCGTGTGATCGCCATGCAAGGCGGGTTCAGTTATCAGGACACGGTGTTTAACCGCGCCACGCAGGCGAAGCGTCAGCCGGGCTCGTCGTTCAAGCCGTTTGTTTACGCTTCGGCGCTGGACAGTGGCTATAGCCCCGCGACCATCGTGATCGATGCGCCGATTGAGATTGATACGCCGCAGGGCGTTTGGCGTCCGAAGAACTCGACCAACAAGTTTTATGGCCCGACCCCGATGCGGACCGGCATCGAGATGAGCCGGAACCTGATGACCATTCGTTTGGCGCAGGAAGTCGGTATGAGCGTTGTGGCGCGCTATGCCGAACGGTTTGGTGTGTATGATAACATGGGGCAGTTCCTTGCGAACTCTCTCGGCGCGGATGAAACCACGCTTTATCAGATGGTTGCGGCTTATGCGATGTTTGCCAATGGCGGCGAGCGGGTGGAGCCAACTTTGGTGGACCGGGTTCAGGACCGCTATGGCAAAACGATTTACCGCCATGACCAGCGCGAATGTTCCGATTGCGCCGACCCAAGCATTCCGGAAACCCGCAGCCCGCGCATTGTGACCAATCGCGAGCAGGTGATGGATCCTGTGACAGCCTATCAGCTGACCTCGATGATGCAGGGCGTTGTGACGCGCGGCACCGCGAGCAGCCAGATCAAGCTGCCGGTTCCGGTGGCGGGCAAGACCGGCACCACCAACGAGGCCAAAGATGTTTGGTTTGTGGGCTTTACCTCCAACATCGCGGCAGGCTGCTATATTGGCCACGACCGCCCGCGTCCTCTGGGCCGTGGCACCTATGGCGGCACCACCTGTGGACCGGTGTTTCAGGAGTTCATGGAAGAGGCGATCAAGAAGTACGGCGGTGGTAAATTCCGTGTTCCACCCGGTGGGCACTTCATCAAGATCGACCGCTACACCGGCGCGCGATTGGACAATGACGCCAGCGGCGCACATGTGGTGGCGGAATACTTCCGCGATGGCGAAGAGCCGGTGTTTGGCATTACATATGACGGTGGTTTTGGCATGGGATCAAACCTGCCGCTGTTTGACGAGGTCAATCAGGGTCGCGAAGTGACCACATCCACAGGCCGCGAGGTGATTGTGGGACCAAAGGCAGACTTTGGCACGGTGAGCTCGGGCGGCTTGTATTGAGACCCAAAATGTCCTGATGGTGGGCTTTGGCCTTCGGTGGCTGCGGTTGCACATGGGGTGTTCGCCGTGTCTGCGGATCCCACGGCGGTCGTAGCTGCCACGTTGACCGATATTGAAGTGCCTGAAACACTTGCAAGCGGGCAACGCGTTGATTTACGCCCCTTACGGCCGTCACATCCGAGGGCAATGGTGAAAGTCCTGATCGGCCTTGTCTGGAGTTGACACGGATCGGATTGCAGAGACCTTGCCGCGCCATGGGGTCTGCGCTATCACCCAAGTCTAAACCCGACAGGAGCAGGACCGAGCATGCGCGCTGAAGCACAGAACCTTGTGACAGACATCGAAAAATCTCTTGAGCTGTTGCGCCAGCGGATGAACGTGGAAACGGCAGCGTATCGGTTGGAAGAGTTCAACGCACGTGTCGAAGATCCTGACCTGTGGAATGATCCTGCGGCGGCGCAAAAGCTGATGCGCGAGCGCCAGATGCTTGTGGATGCGATGGACACCGTCAAAGCCATCGAAACCGACATGAACGACAACGTCGAGCTTATTGAATTGGGCGAGATGGAAGAGGACGACGAGGTGATTGCCGAGGCTGAAGCCGCGTTGGCCGCACTTCGCGACAAGGCCGCCAAAAAGGAGCTGGAAGCGCTTTTGAATGGCGAGACCGACAGCAACGACGCGTTCCTTGAGATCAAATCCGGCGCGGGTGGCACCGAGGCGTGTGACTGGGCCAGCATGCTGGCACGGATGTATGTCCGTTGGGCAGAAAGCCGTGGCTTTTCGGTGGAGTTGCAGGAAGAGCAGGCCGGAACCGAGGCAGGCATCAAATCCGCGACCTATCAGATTAAGGGCCACAACGCTTATGGCTGGTTGAAATCGGAAAGTGGCACGCACCGGTTGGTGCGGATTTCGCCGTTTGGCAAAGGCACCCGTGAGACGTCTTTTGCAGCTGTGGGCGCTTACCCGGTGATTGACGACAACATCGAAATCGAAGTGAACCCCGCGGATATTCGCATTGATACCTATCGCTCGTCAGGTGCGGGTGGTCAGCACGTGAACACCACGGATTCGGCCGTGCGGATCACGCACCACCCCACAGGGATTGTGGTGACGAGTTCTGAAAAATCGCAGCACCAGAACCGTGACATCGCGATGAAGGCCCTGAAATCGCGTCTCTATCAGATGGAACTGGACCTGCGCAGCGCCGAAGTGAACGCATTGCATGAAGCCAAAGGCGACGCGGGCTGGGGCGCTCAGATCCGCTCTTATGTGATGCAGCCTTATCAGATGGTCAAAGACCTGCGTACGAACTATGAGACCGCCGACACCAAAGGCGTGCTGGATGGTGATCTGGATGAGTTCATGGCTGCGACATTGGCGATGAATGTGGCTGGCAAGAGCCGCGCTGACGCGCAAAACGACGAATAAACGCTTAGTTGGATTGGATAAGACCGCTCGCCCCAGAGGTGGGCGCGTCCCTGTGTTGTCCCTTGCCTTTGCAGCCTTGTGATGTAGCGTTCCCGTAACTTTGGGGAGGCGGACATGAGCGATTTTCTTGACTGGGATGCGGTGGATCTGATTGGAGCACTGCGTGGGGGCAGCCTGACGGCGGAGCAGGTCATGACGGCGACGCTGGCGCGGGTGGGTGCGCGCAATCCGGCGGTGAATGCAATTGTCGATTTGCGGGCTGATGAAGAGCTTTTGGCGGAAGCGCGCGCAGCGGATGCGGTGCCAGCGGAGAAGCGTGGCAAGCTGCATGGTGTGCCAATGGCGATCAAGGCGCTGGCGCATGTGAAGGGTGTTCGAAACACCGAAGGATCCCCGCTTTATGCCGATCGCATTTCCGAAGAAGACAGCCGGTTTGTCGCGCTGATGCGGGCCGAAGGCGCTATTTTTATTGGCAAAACCAATGTGCCGGAATTCGGGTTGGGCAGTCACAGCTACAACCCTGTGCACGGCGTAACCCGCAACCCTTATGGGCATGATTTTACTGCTGGCGGCAGTTCTGGCGGCGCGGCGGTGGCCTTGGCAACGCGTATGGTGGCGCTGGCGGATGGGTCGGACATGATGGGCAGCCTGCGCAATCCAGCAGCGTGGAACAACGTGTATGGCTTTCGGCCAAGTTGGGGCTTGGTGCCGCGCGAGGCGGGCAGTGAGAGCTTTTGGCAGCAGTTGAGCACGATTGGTCCAATGGCGCGCAGTCCGCGCGATATGGCGCTGATGATGTCGGTGCTGGCGCAGCCTGAGGCACGGGTGCCGTTCAATATGCCTGCGCAGGATTGGGACTTGCCTGAGGGCGGTGCTGTGGCCGGGCGCCGGATTGGCTGGTTGGGCGATTGGGACGGAGAGATGCCGATGGAGGCAGGCGTGCTGGATGCCTGCCGGAGCGGATTTGAGGTGCTTGGAGAGCAGGGCGCCGACTTGTGTGATCTGAACCCTCCGTTTGATGCTGAAGCTATGTTTCAAAGCTGGGCGGACTTGCGGTCGTTTGCGCTTGCGGGAGAGTTGGCACCGCTGTTTGAGGACGCCACCAAGAAAGAGCGCCTGAAGCCGGAAGCCCAATGGGAAGTGCAACGTGGCATGGAAATGGGCGCGATGGATTTGCAGCGCGCCACCAAGGTGCGCTCGCAGTGGTTCGCGGCGGCGGCAGAGATGTTTGAACATGTTGATGCGGTGGTCTTGCCGGTGGCGCAGTGCTGGCCATTTCCGGCGGAGTGGGATTGGCCCAAAGACATCGCAGGCGTGGCCATGGACACATATCATCGATGGATGCAGGTGATGGTGCCCGCAAGCCTTTTGGGGCTGCCGGCTGTCAGTGTGCCGGTCGGGTTCAACGCGGATGGATTGCCCATGGGCATGCAGATTATCGGTGCGAAGGGGGCGGACCGGATGGTTCTGGAGATCGCTCAGGGCTACCACAAAGCGACCCATTGGTTGGCGCAACGGCCCGTGGTTTGAGTGGGTCATGCGCCTGACGAGGCCCTGATACCCGTTTTGGCGCCGGTTTCCTGTTGATTTAAGGCTGCTTTTTACCCGCGGGCTTGATCGGTTGCGCCAAAGCGGCTTTGATCAAGCCCGAGGAGATCAAAGGGAGAGCAGCAATGGCGCAAGATGCGGCAGGGCCAGTGGACGCAGGGCCACAAACACCTGAATTGGGGGTGCCGGACCTCGGTGCGGCCGAATTCTCGATGCTGGGCACCGCGCTGCGTCGTGGACTGCGGGATTTCATTAAGAAGCCGCTCTATGGCTTTGCTTTTTCTATGTTTTATGTGATCGGGGGCTGGGCGATGCTGTGGCTGACCCTTGCCAGTGGACAGAGTTACTGGCTGACATTTGCCGCGATTGGCTTTCCCTTGATTGGGCCGTTTGCCGCCGTGGGGCTTTATGAGGTGAGCCACCGTCTTGAGAATGGCACGCCAATGACATGGGGCGATATTACCGGGGTCGTCTGGCGTCAGAGCAAGAGGCAATTGCCGTCGATCTGTGCGGTGATCATAATCGTGTTCCTGTTCTGGTTCTTTCTTGCCCACATGATTTTTGCGCTGTTTCTAGGGCTGTCGACGATGACCAATGTCTCGTCCAGCTATGACATTTACCTGACCTCCAACGGTCTTCAAATGCTGGCGGTCGGCACGGTCGTCGGCGCGGCGTTTGCCATGCTGCTTTATATGATCACCGTGATGTCGCTGCCGCTTTTGCTCGATCGGGAGATCGATTTTGTGACGGCGATGATCACCAGTTTCAAGTTTGTGCAGGACAACTTGGTGGTGATGATTGTCTGGGCGGCGCTGTTGGCCGGATTGACGTTTGTGGCAATGATACCGGGATTCTTTGGCATATTCATTGTCTTGCCGGTGCTGGGACATGCCAGTTGGCACCTATATGCACAGGTCAAAGCGGCGGGCGCGGCCTAGTCGCGGCCCATATCAGACAGCTGTTGGCGCAGATCGGGTGCACGCGCGTCGCCAATTTCCAAGGCAAACACATAAGCATGCGTCAGAAAAAAACCGCGTGCCTCTTCTGTGGTGGCGGTTTCGGCGGCTTTGCAATAGAGGGCGACCAATGTTGGCACATCGCCCGCCGCATGGGCGGCGAGCAGGCGGTGATCAAGCGGATCGCTCATTCAGCGGCGTCAACTTGGGCGGCGCGGTGCAGTTGCATGCGTTGAGCAACCCAGTCGTGGAAGCAGTGGGTTGGTCCGTCCATCGCGGGAGAAAAACGCCCGCCGTCAAATCCGGGAGCGTGGCGCCCGCGTTGCATGCCTTCGACGACAAAGACGTCTTCCTCAAAGACCTCTTTCCACTGGGCCGTGTTTTTGGCGCGCAGAGCATCGTCAGTGTCTTCGGTGGCATAAAACAGGTGAATGTGTTCGATGGTGTTTTGCGTGTCGATAGGTTCGAGCACGATGGCAAAGGCGTGGTCCCGTTGCGCTCCCATCAGCACGTTGGGATAGACCGCGATGTATTCGGCGCCTTCGTTCCAGAAATCGGAGAGGCCGGTGAAATCTGGGAAGGTTTCGCCTGTTTCGGCGGTCAATTGACGATAGACGCTGGTGCCTTGGCCAGAAAACAGGCCTGCTTCGGCGATGTTATAGTGGTCTTCCAGACGTGAATAGCTGTTCAGACCGGGGTGCACCCACGGCAGGTGATAGCTCTCGCAGTAGTTTTCCACGGCGAGTTTCCAATTGGTGCGCACGGGCAGGGTGAAGGCGCTGTCCGCGCCGCCGTGGTGGTGGGGTTGGTCAAATTCAGCCCAGCGGGCGAGCAAGCCGGCGTGCACCTCTTCAAAGGCGGGTGCGTCGCCGGAGATGTTCACAAAGACGACGTCGCGCCAGATGTGGCTGCGGACTTCGATCAGGCCCAATTCCGCGCGATTCATGGCGGCGTGGGTGTTTTGGCCTGGCCCACCGACATGCGGTGTCGTCACCAAACGGCCGTCGGTCGCGTAGCACCAGCTGTGATAGGGGCAGCGGATCGCGCCCTCGATCTTGCGGGGTTCCTCGACAAGGATCATGCCGCGATGGCGGCAGGTGTTGTTAAACACGCGCACAACGCCCGCGCGGTCACGCAGCAGCAAAAGCGGCATGCCGAGAAACGTGATCGGTTTGGCATCGCCGGGTTCTGGCACATCGGCGGCCACGGCAAGGCCCGCCCATGTCGAGAGCAGCACAGCTTGCGTTTCTTCGGCAAAGACAGTCGGGTCGGTGTAGTGCGGGTTTGGCAGGCCTTGGGCGCTGTCCAAAGGGCGACGGACCGCTGTGAGGTCTGTGGGGGTCTGGGTCATGGCGATTCTCCGCGTTGGCTACACTCAGCCTAGGCGCGAGAGCACAGAGTTCACTTGTCTATGTGCGACAAGTGGTGGCGCGGATCGGCACTGAGTAGACCCGGTCAGGCGAAAGGCCGGCCCAGTTGCAGCAATTTCCGGTGATAAGGCGGGATTTCATCCGGGGTGCGGAAACCGACGGTGCGCGCAGCCTTGAGTGCCGCGCCCATGTCCTTGCCGAGATGTTCGTAGACCAGCCGTGCGGCGCGGCGTCCGGTGACAGTTTCGCGAACGGTGCGCGTGGCGTAGCCGATCCAGTAATGGTTCTGAAAGCTCGCAACGCGGGACAAGTAGTTGAAAGAGGTCGCCATGGTGCGCCGGTGGCTGAGCACGGCGGCAACGCCATCCTCTTGGGGCAGGACCACGCCGCGAAATTCGCGGGTCTCGGCGTCTGTGGGTAAGCCTTGTTCTTTCATCGCGCCTTTGGCCTCGTAGGCGCGGATGAAGCAGTGATCGTCTTTGCGAAAGACATAGATCAGTCCGGTGATGATCAAGTCGTTTTCGATGAAGCTGCGTCGGGAGAATTGGTAAAACCCGTCGGGGAACACATCCTGGGGAATGTCGGTCATTCCCGAACCGACGTAGTCCGCAAGATAGGGATGGTTGAGAATGCCGTGGTCGGGTTCGATCTTGGCCAGAGGTTCGAGCAAAATCCGCGCGTCGGTGCCGAAGAATTCACAAATTCGATAAAGCACATCGGGGCGCGGAAAGCTTTCCCCTGACAGGTAGCGGTTAAATTGCGTGCGGTTGATGCCGAGGTCGCGGCACAGCTTGGACACAGATGGGTAATCTGCGGCAAGGGTGCGCAGATTCTGGCCAAACATCTGGCGCAATTCCGACGGTGATTTGCCGTTACCATGAGTCCAAAGAGGTTCCGCCAACACTCATCTCTCCCGTGTATTTATTACGACCATTTCCTGCCTAAGTTTTAACTGTCCCGAAAGCATGCAAGGTCTGACGCTAAGTGGCGTCATACTGACGCAAACCCGCGCCTATGCCAAGAAATTTCGACACAATTTCGTGGGGCTCAACAGCGAATTAACCATGTTCCGCGTCACAGACTTTTGGGAGACTTCTAACTCGGGGGAAAAGGAGAGACGGATCAAATGCTTGGCGTCGTTTTATGGCATGATACAAAAAGCAACAGGGCGGTGATCTGGTGCGAGGATCACGGAGATTTGGCCTATTTTGACGGCTATGAGGAGCTTCGCGATTGCGATATCGCGCAAATCGGCGCCGGTGATCTGGTGCGGTTTGACGTCAGTGAAGGACAAAACCGACGCTTTGCCAGCAATCCCACACCAGTGGGGCACGGCAGTTTTGCCGGCCTGCCGCAAGCCTTGCGGGAAGCGGACGTTTCGCCACGAAAAGACACCCACCGGCCAAACCGCGCTCTGTCTGCGTTGGCGCGGCGCAGCAAGGCGCGCGACAGCAATGTTGTGCGGCTGTGGCCCGCGGCAATGGCAGCGGCCGCCGCGGACTAAACGGTTCAACGTTTTCGGGACAAAAAAGGGGCCGCGAAAACGGCCCCTTTTTCAATTCAGTCCGCTGTAGGGGCTATTGAGCGCCACGCGAAAGAGCTGCCACCCCGGTGCGGGCGACTTCGACAAGGCCGAGCGGGCGCATGAGGTCAGCAAAAGCGTCGATTTTGCTGGGCGTGCCGGTCAGTTCAAACACAAAGCTTTCAAGCGTGCTGTCCACCGCGTTGGCGCGGAAGATGTCGGCCAGACGCAGGGCTTCGACGCGTTTGTCCCCTGTGCCGGATACTTTGAAAAGCGCCAGCTCGCGTTCCACGGACGCACCCTCGACGGTGAGGTCATGCACTTCGTGCACGGGAACGATGCGGCCCAGTTGCGCCTTGATCTGTTCAATGACCTGCGGCGTGCCGGTGGTCACGACGGTGATGCGCGAGGTGTGGCCGGTGTGATCAACCTCGGCCACGGTCAGGCTGTCGATGTTGTAGCCACGGCCCGCAAAAAGGCCGATCACGCGCGCCAGGACGCCCGGTTCGTTGTCCACCAACACGGCCAGCGTGTGGGTTTCAGGCTCGTCCGAGAAGGTCGGGCGCAGGTTATACGCGGAGTGGCTCGTGGAGCCCTTTTTGATTTTTAGAGCAGACATAATCGTTCTCCTTACACCATCACCGCGCCGCCGGACTGGATCACGCCTTGCGTGTTCGCTTCGCCCAAAAGCATTTCGTTGTGCGGCTTGCCTGATGGGATCATCGGGAAGCAGTTCTCGTGTTTTTCGACCAGACAGTCGAAGATCACCGGACCGTCGTAGGTGATCATCTCCATGATCGCGTCGTCCAGATCGTCGGGGTCGGAGCACAAAATTCCCTTGGCGCCAAAGGCCTCGGCGAGTTTCACAAAGTCGGGCAGGGCCTCGGACCACGAATGGCTGTAGCGTTCGCCGTGCAGTAGCTCCTGCCACTGGCGCACCATGCCGAGGCGTTCGTTGTTGAGGATGAACTGTTTTACCGGCAAGCGGAATTGTACCGCGGTGCCCATTTCCTGCATATTCATCAACCAGCTGGCTTCGCCCGCGACGTTGATCACAAGGCTTTCGGGGTGGGCCATCTGCACGCCGATGGACGCCGGAAAGCCGTAACCCATAGTGCCGAGACCACCGGAGGTCATCCAGCGGTTGGGATCCTCAAAGCCAAGGTATTGCGCAGCCCACATCTGGTGCTGGCCGACCTCGGTTGTGATGTAGCGGTCATGCTCTTTGGTCAGGGCTTCAAGCCGTGCAAGCGCGTGCTGCGGCTTGATGGTTTTGCCTTCTTGTGTGAAGGCCAAGCAGTTGATTTTGCGCCATTCTGCGATCTGTCCCTGCCATTTGGCGACAGCGCCTTTGTTGGTGCGTTTGCCTTGAGCTTTGAACACTTTGAGCAGGTCGGTCAGAACGCTTTCAACATCACCAACAATTGGAATATCGGCCTTGATCACTTTGTTGATCGAAGAGGGGTCAATGTCGATGTGCGCTTTAATTGAGTTCGGTGAGAAGGCCGAGATCAAGCCGGTGATCCGGTCATCAAACCGCGCGCCGATGTTGATCATCAGATCGCAATCGTGCATCGCCATGTTGGCCTCATAAAGACCGTGCATGCCGAGCATGCCCAGCCAGTTTTCACCGGACGCCGGATAGGCGCCAAGACCCATCAGGGTTGAGGTGATCGGAAAACCTGTGGCTTCGACCAATTCACGCAACAGTTTGGACGCCTGCGGGCCGGAGTTGATCACGCCGCCGCCGGTGTAAAACACGGGGCGTTCGGCTATGGCAATGGCCTCGACCAACTCATTGATGGCTTCGATGTCGCCTTTGGTCTGCGGCTGATAGATCGTGGTGTCGGCCTTCTTGGGCTCCGTATAGGTGCCGTTGGCGAACTGAACATCCTTGGGGATGTCGACCAGCACGGGGCCGGGGCGGCCAGATTGCGCAACATGGAACGCTTGGTGCAGGGTTTCTGCCAGCGTGTCGGTGTCTTTGGCGAGCCAGTTGTGTTTGGTGCAGGGCCGGGTGATGCCCACGGTGTCGGCTTCCTGAAAGGCGTCCGAGCCGATCATAAATGTCGGCACCTGACCGGTCAGAACCAAGATCGGAATGGAATCGAGCAGTGCATCCGTCAGACCAGTCACGGCGTTGGTGGCACCTGGGCCTGAGGTCACAAGCGCGACGCCAACTTTGCCGGTTGAGCGGGCATAGCCTTCGGCGGCATGCACGGCGCCCTGTTCGTGGCGTACCAGTATGTGACGGATATCGTTTTGCTGAAAAATCTCGTCATAAATCGGTAGGACAGCGCCTCCGGGGTAGCCAAAGACTGTGTCCACACCCTGATCCTTCAGGGCTTGAACCACCATTTTTGCGCCGGTCATTTGACGTGTCATCCGTTTTCTCCGTTTATCGACGTCGTCGTCTCTATCAAGTCCACAAAAAAACCCCCGCTTTTTGGCGGGGGCGCATGGGGTACCGTTATGGTGTCCGTTACCGGCCCATGCGCCATTTTCCTACATGTACGACTAGCGTTTGCATTGTCGAGGTCCTTTAATGGGTTCGAACCGGACCTTATGGGCGCTGCATCGCGGCGTCAACAGCGAAACGGATGCGAAATCATAGTTTTTGACGTGAAATCTTTCCGATAATTGCGTGAAGTGGGGGTGATTGTGAAATTAGATGAAAAATTGGAGGGAAAATGCGGCTAACACAGATCACGCCATTCGTGCCGTGCAGCAATTTGGCGCGGCAGGTGGCATTTTATCGAGATGTGCTTGGGTTTCAGGTTGGGTTTCAGGCGGAGAATTACGCGTTTTTGCGGCGCGATGATGTTGCCGTGCGGCTTGTGGAGGTGTTTTCAGATGTCGATCTGTCCCACCCGGAGCGGCAGGGCAGTTTCTATATCGATGTTGACGACATTGACGCTGTTTATGCTGAGATGAAGCCGCGTCTGGAAGGGCTTGATGCTGACCGGGTGCGGACGCCGTTCAATCAAGAATATGGGCAGCGGGAATTTCATGTGGCAGATGAAGACTGCACTTTGGTGTTTTTTGGCGAAGCCTCAGCCTGAGCAGCTTTTTGTTCTCTAAACACTGATGCCGCGCAACGCGCGGCGCGGCCCAAGCTATTGACCGGCGCAGCGCAGCTGCGTCTCAATTGCGCGGGAGCATTCCCGGCGTCAGAGACCCACGCCCGTGCCCTGAAGAACGCCGTGTTCCATCGCGTAGCGGGTCAGGCCGGCGGTCGAGCTGATGCCCAGCTTGCGTTTGATGTTCTTGCGGTGGGTTTCCACGGTGCGCACGGAAATATTGAGTTCCAGCGCCACCTCCTTGTTGGATTTGCCCTGCGCGAGCTGCAACAGAACCGTTTGCTCGCGGCTGGTGAGCGGCTCACGGTCGGGGCCGTCTTCGGGTTCCAGAGAGCCTTTGGCGCCGGTGCACAGATACCGGTTGCCCATCATCACAGCATCTATGGCGGTTTTAATCTCTTCGGTAGGCACATCCTTAAGGATATAGCCCATCGCGCCGTGGCTAAGGGCGGTGGAAATATATTCAGGGCTGTCGTGCATCGACAGGATCAGGACGCGCAGGTCGGGGTCAAGCTCAAGCAACATCTCGGTGGCGGTCAGCCCGCCGATCTCTGGCATATTCAAATCCATCAGCACCACGTCGGGGCGCAGATTGGGCAGCAGGTCAACGGCTTCGCGGCCATTGGTGAGCGTGGCCACAACGGTGATGTCGTCAAAGCTTTCCAAAATCGACTGAATGCCTTCGGCCACCATCGGATGGTCGTCCACTATGGCGACGCGAATGGGGGAGGCTTGGGGGGCATCGGTCATGCGCGGGCCTTTCTTGTTTTTTCGGTGCCGTCAGACTCGGGCTTGAGAATGTGGCTAAGCGGGACTTCTGCCACGATCACGGTGCCGCTGCGAGAGGAGAATATGCGCAGAGTTCCGTCCAATTGTTCCACCCGTTCCTGCATGTTGCGCAGGCCCAGACCACCGGCACTGCGCCGTTGAATGGGGGTGTCTTGCGGCAGTCCCTGGCCGTCGTCAGCAATGCGCATGGTCGCGCCTTTTTTGTGACCGCGCACATCAATGGTGACTTGGGTTGCGTTGGCGTGGCGTTCGATATTGGTCAACGCCTCTTGGGCGATACGGTAGAGCGCGATCTTGCTTTCCTGATCCAGACGGTTGCGGAAGACCACGGTGTTGAAGCTGGTTTTGATGCCGGTGCGCGTGCCAAAATCATCGGTCAGCGCCTTGAGGGCAGGGCCAAGGCCCAGATCGTCCAACACGCCGGGACGCAGATCGCGTGAGATGCGGCGGACTTCCTGAATGGCGCCGGACAGGTGGTCGATGCCTTTGTCGAGGCTTTCCATGCCGCGCGCGTCGCCGGTCTTTAGGCGGCGGCTTGCGCTGTCGAGGGCATAGCGCACCCCAACAAGAAGTTGGGAGATCCCATCGTGCAATTCACGCGCCACACGACCGCGTTCTTCTTCTTGGGCGTCAAACACCCGTTGGGTCAGCGCCTTGAGCTTGGCATCCGCAAGACGGCGTTCACGTACGGTGATGACAAAGCCCGAGAGGAAGACCAGCGTCAGTGCTGCTACAGTGATCACAAGGATATAGAACGAGGTCCGCTGGACGCGTGCCTCAACCTCGGCGCGCGCGGCCGCAACGGTTTCAAGCACGTCATCGATAAAAATACCTGTTCCGACGGCCCACTTCCAGTCCTGTAGCCCCACCACATAGGTGACCATACGCGCGGTTTCACCGGTGCTGGGTTTGGTCCAGTCAAAGCTGTGATACCCGCCGCCGTTGCGGGCGACGTCAATTATCGGGTCGGTGATTTCCACACCATTGAGATCGGACAGGCCACGCCAGTTTTTGCCAATCAGATAGGTCTGACGCGGGCTCACCAGATTGTTGCCGTCATAATCGAACACAAAGAAATAGCCGTCCTGCCCGTAAAGCATCGCGCTCAGAATTTGTGTGACTTCGAGCTGGGCGTCGGCGTCATCGGGCGCGGCGCGACCGTAAATGTTCACAAAAGCCGTGCGGGCAATCGAGATATAGTTCTTCAGCTCGGCCTTCTTGGCTTCGATCAGCTGCGTCTCGAGCGCGCGGATCTCGCGGTCGGCGAGCTGCCGAGACTGGTTGGCCACGAGCACAGAAATCGCGGCGACCGCAAGCAAAAGCGGGACGGTCGCCAGCAAAAACAGCTTTTGCCCATAAGACAGGCCCAGATGAGGAAGAAAACGGCGCATTGCGATTCGTTACGTAAGATTTGAGGCGAATCATAGGCCGGAATCATCAAATGAACGAGGTGTGAGCGCTAACTACGCGTTTTTACTGATGCAATTGGTCAGTTTTTCTACCTTGGTTCGGACTTTCTACGCGGTAGTGGGTATTCCATGACGTGGGGTCGGGGGCTAGGCTTCGGGCACTGAAACGATCCGCTCGGACTCTCTGGAGGGAGAGAACCGGGCTGAACAATTCTGGGAGGAATACTTTTATGGATCGTCGTTCTTTTTTGAAAACTACTGCACTTGGCGGGTCCGCCGCAGCAGCCACCACTCTGGCAGCTCCGGCTTACGCTCAAGGCAAGCGTACCCTAACTATGGTGACTTCTTGGGGTCGTGGTCTGGCAGGCGTTTTTGACGCGGCTCAGTATGCTGCAGACTCCATCACTGCGATGTCGGGCGGAGACCTGACCGTAGAAATCAAAGCGGCTGGCGAACTGGTTGGCGCATTTGAAGTATTTGACGCCGTGACCGCTGGTCAGGCCGATATGTATCACGCGGCTGACTACTACTTCACCGGTCAGCACCCTGCGTACCAGTATTTCACTGCGGCGCCTTTCGGCATGACCGCTCAGGAAATGATGAACTGGTACCACCACGGTGACGGCATGGCTCTGCACGACGAGCTGGGCGAAATCTTTGGTCTGAAATCCTTCCTGGCTGGTAACACCGGCGCACAGGCTGGCGGTTGGTTCCGCAAGGAAATCTCTGGCCCGGAAGACTTCCAGGGTCTGAAATTCCGTATGCCTGGCATGGGCGGTCAAGCTCTTGGTAAAATGGGCGCATCGGTACAGAACCTTCCAGGTTCGGAAGTGTATCAGGCGTTGGCATCCGGCGCGATCGACGGCACCGAGTGGATCGGTCCTTGGGCGGATGAAAAGGCTGGTTTCCAGGAAATCACCAAGTTCTACTACACCGCTGGTTTCCACGAGCCAGGTGCTGCTTTGACACTCGCAACCAACCGCGAAGTCTATGACAGCCTGTCCCCTGCGCACCAGAAAATCATCGAGACTGCTGCTGCCTCCGCGCACCAGTGGAACCTCGCACAGTTCCTGAACAACAACGGTGCGGCGCTTCAGCGTCTGCAGGCCGGTGGCGTTAAGGTTCTGGAATTCCCTGACTCTGTTTGGGATGCGATGGGTGTTGCCGCCAAAGACACTCTGGACGGTTACATGGACGATGAAATCTTTGCCCGCGTACGCGCATCCGTGGAAGAATCCATGGCAGCGTCTTCCGGCTGGATCGTGAAGTCCGAAGGTGCATACCGCGCCCAGCGTGACCGCGTGATGGGCTAAGGCCTTCTGCGAGAAAGACACTTTGGCCCTCCGGTATGCTCCGGGGGGCCATTTTCCAAAAGGGAGCCTGCGCGGCAAACGACGCGGTTCCGGGAAACACCTAAATAGGGGATGTGGGGGCAATGCTGGACGCACTCGTCTGGTTCATTTCCAACATCGGCCAGGCTTTTATCAACACAGGGTATGCGATCACGCACCCGGGCCAATGGCTGAGCTGGATTGGCGGTCTTGAGACCACCGAAGACAAGCAAGCACTCATGCGCTTTGTCTACTACGGTGGCTCGGTAGAATTTTTCTTTGTGGTCTTTACGACCTTCCTTGTGATCACGGGCATAGGTCTGTGGCGCAACAACTTCATGTGGGGTTGTGTGCGTGTACTGGAAGGGTTCGCCAACACGGTTGGCCGCTTCTTTGCCTGGGCAGGTTTGCTCATGGTGTTGCAGCAGATCATGATTATCTTCATGCAGCGGATTTTCTCCGTGGCGGAAATCTCTCTGATCTTTGGCGTCGACTGGCTGACCAAAGATGTGAGTTGGTGGGCGGAAGAGCTGAAGCTTTATAACGCTATGATCGTGAGCTTGTGTGCGACCTACACCTTTGTGCAAGGCGGACACGTGCGCGTGGACCTCGTTTATTCGGCGATCAGCTTTCGTGCCAAGCGCACCATCGACATGTTCGGCTCGCTTGTGTTCATGATGCCTGCGGCAGTTCTGACGTGGATGTATGGTTGGTTCTTCCTGTGGCGCCATCTGGTAACACCGAAAGTGTCGGCTTCCGACAAGTTGAGCCTGTTGGAGAAAAAAGCGCGTATCCTGAAATGGAACGTGGAAACCATTGGCTTCTCGCCAAACGGGTTCAACGGCTATTTCCTTTTCAAAATCCTTCTGGTGGCTTTCGCAGGCATGGTGTTCCTGCAAGCAATCGCCTTCTTTTACCGCTCCTATCTTGAGCGCAAGGAAGGTCCTGCGAGCGAGGGCAAGTATCTTGACCGCGACTCGCTGGGCGAAGGCGAAGAAGCCTATGAAGGCACGCACTGATTTAAGGGGCAGAAACTATGCTATTTGGACTTGATGGGGTCGAAATCGGCCTGATTATCGTCTTTCTCTGCCTCTTCGGGGGCATCCTGTCTGGCTTTCCGGTGGCGTTTGCCATCGGTGGCGCAGGGGTTATCTCGTTTGGCATCATCGCCGCGCTCGACAGCGCCGGCATCCTGATCCATGAGGCAATTGACACGGGGTCGGTCCTGTATCGGGACCTGATCTCGACCGGGGTCAAAGCGGATACGATATCGATTTTCCGTTATCCGGACTTGCCGACGATCGCCAAGCCGGTGTTCGAATCCGGTTGGGAAACCGCGATGGACCGCAACCTGAGCTTTATCGTGAACCGGATGAACGAACGTGTTCTTGCGGGCCAGTCGATTGAAACGCTTTTGGCGGTTGTGATGTTTGTTCTGATGGGCATCACGCTGGAACGTTCGAAAATCGCAAACGACCTTTTGACCACTATGGCGCGGGTCTTTGGCCCGTTGCCCGGTGGTTTGGCTGTGTCGGTTGTGGTTGTAGGGGCGTTCCTTGCGGCCTCCACAGGTATTGTGGGTGCGACTGTTGTGACGATGGGTCTGTTGTCGCTGCCGACGATGCTGAAGCACGGGTACAACCCGAAGCTGGCAACCGGCGTGATCGCGGCCTCCGGCACGTTGGGGCAGATCATTCCGCCTTCGATTGTGATCGTTCTTTTGGGCACGTTGGCGGGCGACCTTTATTCTGCGGCACAGGAAAACCGTGCGCAGGTCGAAGGCTGTTCTGATGCGTTGACCTATTTGGGTGAGCCTGCGGTTGTGTCTGTTGGTACGTTGTTTCAGGCAGCGTTGCTGCCGGGGATCATGCTGGCGGTGCTCTATGGGCTGTATGCCTTTGGCTATGCGCTGATCAATCCGAAGGAAGCCCCCGCGGTGGAATTTGGCGAAAGCAGCGGCGAAGCGGTCACCAAACGCGAAGGTCTGACCTGGTTCCTGTTTGTGCCTGTGGCGTTGATTGGTGGTGTGATCCTGTTGGGTCAGGTCAATATGATCGGCAACCAGCACATCGTTGTGGACAGCTTCTCGGATGCGGGTAAGACCGCAAGCCTGCGTACCAACGTGGGTGAAGAATGCGCCGGCGCGATGTTGAAGTTGCACGGTCAGGAAGCCTGGGACACCGCTTTGGCGGAGCAGGCAGAGATTGATGCGGCAGGCGGCGTTGAGCAAGCACGTGAACTTTCCCCGGAAGAGCGCCAGACGCGCTTTGACGAGAAGGTCGCGGCGGCAGCACCAATCGGGTCCGGTATCGCGATTGGCTTTCTGATGCTGGCGCTTATTCTGACCACGGCACGTGGTGTGGCGCCGAGCAAGGATCCTAAACCGCTGTTGATTGGTGGCGCGGGCGTTCTGTTGGCCATTTTGGTGGATATTCTGCTGATCACGCCAACGACCACGCCCGGCTTTACGCTGATCTATCTGATTGTGCCGATCGCAATGACGCTGTTTGGGTGCCGCGAGGCGGCCAAGCGGTTGGGTGAGAACGAACTGTTGCGTGTGGTGTTCCCACCGCTGGTTCTGATCATTGCGGTTCTCGGCTCGATCCTTGGTGGCATCACCAACCCGACGCCGGCAGCGGCGCTTGGGGCCGGCGGCGCGATCTTGTTGGCGGCGTATCGTAAGCTGCACGATCAGGGCAAATCCGGCGGCATCATCATCTGGTCCACTTTTGCGATCATCATCATGATCCTCGTGGGTGTGAACTTTGATTTGCGCATCAACCAAGAAGGTGTGGCACTTGAGGATTACATTGCCTTTGGTGTGGCCAAGTCAGCGTATCTGTTTGCGATGTTCGGCTTCCTTTATGGGTGCTGGGTTCTGATGCGTGGCAAGGTTCTGACGCCAATCGTGCGGGAAACCGCGAAGGTGACCTCGATGGTGTTCACCATCCTGATCGGGTCGCAGCTTCTGAACCTTGTGGTCATCAGCTTCGGTGGTGAGCATTACATCCAGCAGTTCCTGCGCTCGTTTGACGATGAGATGAAGGTCTTCCTGATCGTGATGCTGGTGCTGTTTGTGCTGGGCTTTGTGCTCGACTTTTTGGAGATCATCTACATCGTGATCCCAATCGTTGGACCGGTGATTTATGGCGGAACGTTTGACCCGAAATGGGTCACCATCATGATCGCTGTGAACCTGCAGACGTCGTTCCTGACGCCGCCGTTTGGCTTTGCGCTCTTCTACTTGCGAGGGGTGGCGCCAAAAGAGGTCACGACCGGGCACATCTATAAGGGCATCATTCCCTTTGTGCTGATCCAGGTCGTTGGGCTGGGGATCCTGTGGTATTTCCCATCCATTGTGACGATCTTGCCGGCTTTGATCGGGAACTGATCCTGACGACAGAGTATTAAGCGGGGGCCTTCGGGCCCCCGTTTTCGTTTTGACATGGCTGTGTGAATTTCAGGACAGGCGGCGTAATCGCTTGGTCTTGGGGTTATTCGTCGCGACCGGGGTCGGCCGGATCACTTGAGAACAAGGCGATCTTGTTGCCCTGAGGGTCGCGAAGGTATCCCACGTAAAACTGCGGGCCGTAAGTGTCGCGAAAACCAGGCTGGCCTTCGTCGGAGCCGCCGGCGGCAAGAGCGGCGGCGTGCAGGGCGCGGACTTGTTCTTGATTGCGGGCCTCAAACGCCACCATGGATCCGTTTCCTGCCGAGGCGGGGCGTCCGTCAAAGGTGGGTTTGACGTAGAAGTCGGGCAGAAAAGGTGTCTGACCCGCGGGTACGGGGAGGGCGAAGCTCAGCCCTTCGGGGCCTTCTTCCAGCGTGTACTCAAGCGCTGGCAGGAAAGCGGTATAAAACCGCTTTGCAAGCGCGATATCGTCTGTACCAACGGTGACGTAGGCAATCATGCAGCGTGGTCCCTTCGGCTTGAGGCAGCCTTATTTGCGGTGTCCGAGGATGTCGGGCAGCTGAATATTGGCCACTTGTTCCGCGATTGGGTCGGCGCTGAGCGGATGTTGGATGTCGGCGAACCTTTGCGGGTCGCCAATCGGTTGCCAGTGCCCCTGAGAATAGACCTCTAGACCGGCAAAGCGCGATTTGTAGTGCATCTTGTCGCTGCCTGGCACCCAGTAGCCGAGGTAGACGTAGGGCAGACCCGCCTCGCGCGCGATCTCGATGTGGTCCAGTATCAGGTAGGTGCCAAGCGACTGTTGTTGTCGGTCGGGTGCGTAAAACGAGTAGACCATGCTGAGGCCGTCAGACAGCACATCGGTCAGTGATACGCCGATCAGGTCGCGGGACTCGGAATCGGTATATTCTACTACGCGGGAACGGATTGGCGTTTCCTCGATCATGGCGGCAAATTCGAACACATCCATATCGGCCATACCGCCATCGGAATGCCGCTGATCCAGATAGGTGCGGAAGAGGTCGTATTGCTCTTCGGTGGCCCAAGGGGAGGTCGCACGACGTTGCAGGCCCTGATTGCGGCGCATGGTGCGGCGCTGGCTTTTGTTGGGTGAGAACTTTGACACATCAATGCGCGCGGAAAGACAGGCGGCGCAATCGGCACAGGACGGGCGATAAAGCACGTTTTGGGACCGTCTGAAGCCTTGGTGGCTGAGCGCGTCATTGAGCGCGCCTGCGCTGTCGCCCTGAAGGGCTGTGAACAGCTTGCGCTCCATGCGTCCGTCCAAATATGGGCAGGGCTGCGGGGCCGTCACGTAGAATTGGGGCGTTAAGGGTAAAGTATGGCGCATTGCGCTCCGGAAAATAAGATCTCTGCCCACGATAGCAATAGGTCGTGAGCAGGCCAAGCCCCGGATTCTACCTCATTGGTTAATGCGGAGTTGGTGAACCGATCCGGTCAGGAGCGCGCCGCGCGGTTGATGGCCACGGTGCCAAGGAGATGGTCGGTCAACCCCTGCGCGCGGTTGGTGGTCAGCATCAGAACAATCGACACGATCTGGACGACAAAAAAGGCAAAGCTGACGTGGAACCCGAGCGTGTGCAGAAAGGCGGTGCCGAGATCAAATCGGTCGCCATCGGCGCGGCGCATTTCGATGGAAACAAGACGCATGCCCCATGTTGCCGAGCCGTTGGCCAAAGTGATCACTCTGTAGGCAAAACCAACAACCAAAAGCAGGAAGCCGAAAAAGAAAATGCCGGTGAACGCGGTGAGCGGCAGGACCACAACGCAGAGTAAGACCACCAAGATGGAGTCCACAACCCAAGCGATGAACCGCTTGAACGGGACATCGGCGTAAAACTCGGACTGAATTTCAGGATCGGGCAGGGTGAAGCTGCGATGCGACATGGGTCTCTCTCTGGAGCGGTGATTTCAAAAAAAGGAGCGGCGGGGAACGCCGCTCCTGTCAGTATAGCCTTGGGTGGCTTAGGCGTCTTCGGTCTCTTTTGGTTCAGCGGCGGCTTTGGCGCGCTCATCCATAAAGTCGTCGAACTCGGCCTTGTCTTTGGCTTCGCGCAGACGCTGGAGGAAGTCCTCAAAGCTGCGCTGTTCGTCCTCAAGACGACGCAGAGTTTCGTCGCGGTAGCTGTCAAAGGCGCTGTTGCCTGAGGTGGACATCATGTGCATGCGGCGCGAGCGGCCACAGCCGTTGCCTCGGCTTTTCTTGAACATATCTTTGCTCCAGATCATATAAAACAGAAGGGCCAGTCCAACGGGCCAGAAGAAGACAAAGCCAAGGACCATAGCGGCGATCCACGCGCCTTTGCCCTTGCTGTCGAGCCAGGCCTCCGACTTGCCAAGCCAGCTCATGTGCTGGGTGTTAGCAGTGTGGGCGGTTGCAGCAGGTGTCATTTGAGTCTCCGGTGTTTGGCGTGACGGTTAATGTAAATCGTGTTTACATATCCAAGATTGGCATTACGCGGCAGCAATGCAAGGGGGTATGTGAATGTTTTTTACATTTTGGGGTTATCGGCATGTAAATAAAGGTTTTTTGATTGGGGGTGTTCAGGTTTGGGTTTGAAACAGGTTCGATAACAGCGGATATTCTTGGCGGTTTTGGCTGGGGCTTCATCCCGTTGGGGGCCACTTTGAAGCGATTGTCGACAATGTCGGGGTTTAGGCCAACGCGACGTTGAATTCTTTTGTCACTGCGCGCAATCTATTGCCATGAACCAGATTTCTGAACGATTGCAGGCCCTTTTGGCTTTGGAAACACAGGTGTGGAACGCGCTTGTGACGGGAGATGGATCGGCGGATGCCGCGATGCTGTCGGAGGACTTTCTTGGAGTTTATCCGGATGGCTTCGCCGGCAAGGAGGCCCATGTCGGCCAGTTGGACGGTGGCGCCACGGTCGCAGACTTCCGATTGAGCGACGTTCACTTGCGGGATGCAGGCGAGGCGGCGGCATTGTTGATCTACCGTGCTGATTTTCTGAGGGTTGGCCACGACAGCTGGGAAACGATGCTGGTCAGTTCTCTTTGGGAAAAGCGGCCGGGTGGATGGATCAATTCCTTCAGTCAGGACACGCCGCTGACCGGTGACGCGGTTGTCTGAGGCGACCGGCCCTGCCGGGGCGCGACACAAGCGCAGATTGACCTCCCCGTATGTCCTGCGCAAGGTCGCGCCATGACATTTTCCAGCCGCATCACCCGCCTTCCGATTGCTTTTGACACCGACCTGGGTGCGGAGGCGGTGGGGTTTGTGCCTGCGCTCACTGGTGATCTGAAGAAACTGATTGATGGCACAGGCGGCTCATCACCTTACCTTAAGGGGCTGATCGCCAAAGAAGCAGATTGGTTGCCTGAAGCGCTTGATGATCCTGAAGCGGCCGTGGCTGCGCTTTTTGCCGCGTTGCGTCAGGTGGCGCCGGATCAAATGCCGGCAGCGTTACGACAAGGCAAGCGACGGGTGGCGCTGTTGACTGCGTTGGCCGACCTGAGCGGGGTTTGGGCGCTGGAGCAGGTCACCGGTACGCTGACCGATTTTGCCGATCTTGCCAGTCAGCTGGCGCTTGAGACCACGATTGGCGCCGAGATCCGGCGCGGCAAGCTGCCGGGGGCAACGGAAGACGACATTCCGACGGCGGGTGGCATGGTCAGCATCGCGATGGGCAAGATGGGAGCGCATGAGCTGAACTATAGTTCGGACATCGATCTGATCTGTTTGTTTGACGAAACGCGGTTTGAACCGGACGATTATCATGACGCCCGCGCCAGTTTCATTCGCGCGACCCGCAAGATGGCGGCGATGCTGAACGACCTGACGGGGGACGGCTATGTGTTTCGTACGGATTTGCGCCTGCGTCCTGATCCGGCGGTGACGCCTGTTTGCCTCGCGATGGAAGCGGCCGAGCGGTATTACGAGAGCCTTGGTCGCACATGGGAGCGGGCGGCCTAT
This sequence comes from Shimia sp. Alg240-R146, assembly GCF_947331465.1. Lineage (GTDB taxonomy): Bacteria > Pseudomonadota > Alphaproteobacteria > Rhodobacterales > Rhodobacteraceae > Shimia. The sequence continues at coordinate 95,634 of NZ_CAMZOK010000004.1, forward strand.
ATCAAGGCGCGACCCTCGGCCGGGGATTTAGAGGCCGGACAGAGGTTTCTGGACACGCTCAAGCCGTTTGTGTGGCGCAAGCATCTGGACTTTGCCGCCATTCAGGACGCGCATGACATGCGCTTGCGTATCCGTGAGCACAAAGGGCTGGGTGGGCCGATTTCTCTCGATGGGCACAATATGAAGCTGGGGCGCGGGGGCATTCGGGAGATCGAGTTTTTCACACAGACGCGGCAAATTATTGCAGGTGGGCGCGATCGTGATTTGCGCGATCGGCGCACGGTGCCGGCCCTTGGGCATTTGGCGGAAAAGGGCTGGGTTCCTGAAGATGCGGCGGTGACATTGGCCAAACATTACCGGTTCCATCGCGAAGTCGAGCATCGGGTGCAGATGGTGAATGACGCGCAGACCCATTTGTTGCCAAAAACAGAGGACGGTTGGGGTCGGGTTGCGGGGCTGATGGGGCGGGACGTGGCCGACGTCAAAGCTGATTTGCGGGCGAGGTTGACCGAGGTGCATGAGGTTACCGAGGGCTTCTTTGCGCCGGATGCAGGCGAATCTGACGCCGCGCACAATGATGTGCTGGATCAGGCGGTGATTGATCGCTGGGCGACCTATCCGGCGTTGCGCAGTTCGCGGGCGGTCGAGATATTTGAACGGGTAAAACCCGAGATCTTGCGCCGGTTGGCCGAAACCGCGCGGCCTGATGAGGCCTTGTTGGCGCTCGACGGGTTTCTCAAGGGACTGCCAGCTGGCGTGCAGCTGTTTTCATTGTTTGAGGCCAACACGCATTTGATTGATCTGTTGGTGGACATTGTCGGCACGGCACCGGCTTTGGCACAGCATTTGTCGCGCAATTCCGGCGTGTTTGATGCGGTGATTGGCGGGTCATTTTTCACGGAGTGGCCGGGTGTCGACGGGCTGTGCGCCGAATTGGGCGACCGTCTGGCGCTTGAGGGGGATTACGAGCACAAGCTTGACGCGGCGCGGCGCTGGGGTAAGGAATGGCAATTCCGCATCGGGGTGCATCATTTGCGCGGACTGATTGATGCGCAGGAGGCCGGGGCGCAGTACGCGGATTTGGCACAAGCGGTTGTGGCGGGTGTCTGGCCTGCCGTTGCGGAGCATTTTGCAGAGAAACACGGGGAGCAGCCGGGACGCGGCGCGATGGTTTTGGGCATGGGCAGCCTCGGGGCGCGGCGGCTCAATGCCACCTCTGATCTTGATCTGATCGTGATCTATGATGCGGCGGGCGTGGATGTGTCAGAAGGGCGGCGGCCCTTGGCGGCGCGGGCGTACTATGCGCGGTTGACGCAGGCACTGGTTACGGCGTTGTCGGCCCCGATGGCGCAGGGGCGGCTTTATGAGGTCGACATGCGGTTGCGGCCCAGCGGCACACAGGGGCCGGTTGCGACCTCGGTGGCGTCCTTTAGGGATTATCAGACCAACGAGGCTTGGACGTGGGAGCATCTGGCGCTGACACGGGCGCGGCCGATTGCTGGTGAGGCTGGTCTGATGGATGAGGTTGAAGCGTTTCGCCGCGACATTCTGGGGACTGAGCGTGATCAGGCGCAGGTGCGAGCGGATGTTGCGGAAATGCGCGCCCGGATTTCGGCGGCGAAAAAGCCGGACGGGGAGTGGGATGCCAAAATCGGGGCCGGACGGCTGCAAGACATCGAGTTGATCTCGCAAGCCGGAGCTTTGCTGGCGGGGCATGCGCGGCGGGCTGTGGCCGAAGGCACGCAGGCAGGTGTCGCAATTGGCTGGTTGAGCGCCGCTGAGGCGGCAGAGCTGGGTGCGACTTACGGGCTTTGTTGGCAGGTGCAACTGGCGTCAAAGCTGCTGAGCGGATCGACACTTGATCCTGATGCGATTGGTGCTGGCGGGCGGGCGTTCTTGTTGCGGGAGACCGGTCATGAAGACATCGGCGGGTTATTGGCCGACATTGATGCGGGAACCGCGCGGGCGGCGGAAATCATCGCGGCAGCGCTGGAGCGCGCGCCGGGGCAAGTGGCTGGTTCGGCCAATGGGGAGACTTGAAGTGGCCAGAGACAGGTTTGATCCCAAGGGTCTGATTGCCGAAAGCTATAAGATCGAGGGCATTGCTTCCGAGGAATGTCGGTCCATCTTTCTGGACTGGGCCTTGTCGTTGGGTGACGAGTTGGACACAAAAGATGCCTTGGCTGTGCTGGTGAAGCGGCATGCAGACGCTGCACCGGACCATCCGATGAGCCCGGTTTTGCGCGACGGTCTGGTTCAGATGCACGCGCCGAAACGACGCGGCGGGTGGCGCAGTCGGCAGCGTAACTGAGGCGGCGGATCCGCTCATTTCCTCTAAAAATTGGCTAAATTCCCCTGAATCGTCGGGCCTGTGACGTATTCCCGCCCCATTTCGGAGCGATTCTCGACTGGGAATAGCAGAGGCCAAAGGCCCGAGGAGATGGACATGAAACATGTTCGACTGATTGCAGCGATGGTTTTGGGATTGAGTGCGGCGGCATGCGGCTCGGTGGATACCGCGACCCGAAATGCACCGTATGAAAACGCTCCGACTCAGGCTGTGGCTCCGGCGCCGTCTTTCCAGTTGGCTGGTATGAGCGTGTCTGTTCCGACCTCATTGAAAGTGTCCGAGAGCAACCGCTATTACCCCGGTGGTGACATCGTGTGGCGCGGCGATGCCTATGGCAACCGCTACGAGCAAGTCAAAGCCATCTTTGAAGACAGCATCGCATTGGGTGGTGGTCTGGCCGAGGGCGAAATTCCTGTGAACGTGTTTATCGAAGTGACACGGTTCCACGCGCTTACGGAAAAGACCCGTTACAGTGTCGGCGGTGTGCACTCGATCGAATTTACTATGACCATCACTGATCCACTGACTGGTGTGGTGCTGCGCGGTCCAAAAGAAATCAAGGCAAGCCTTGTGGGCTACGGCGGTGAAAAAGCGTTGCAGGCCGAGGCGCGCGGGTTGACCCAGAAGTATCGCATCACCCAGCATCTGGCGCGTGTGGTTCTGGACGAGATGACCAAATCGCAGGGCTTTGTGGCGCCAAAAGGTGGCGTGACAGCATCCATTGTTCCTTTGACATCGGCGCGTCCGATCTGATCGCACCTTTTCAGCGACCAAAGAATTGAGTAGGAGGGCGGCATGAATATGCCGTCCTCTTTGCCTATTGTGCGTCTCAAGCCCAAAGCCAACGCCCGCGCGATCCGTCATGGATTTCCGTGGGTCTATGACAATGAACTGGTCACTGACCGGCGCACCAAGGGGCTGTCGCCCGGTACGCTTGCTGTGCTGGAAGATGACAAGCGCCAAGCGATGGGCATTGTCGCCACCAACAGCCAAAGCCGGATTTTTTGCCGGATGCTGGAACGTGACACCGAAGTGGTGATTGATCAGGCGTGGTTTGAAGCCAAGTTTGCCCGTGCGCTGGCGATGCGACAGCGGCTCTATGCGACGCCTTTTTACCGCTTGATCCATGCCGAGGCGGATGGGCTGCCCGGTGTGGTGGTGGACCGGTTTGGCGACACCGCAGTTGTACAGCCAAACGCAGCCTGGGCTGATGTCTTGCTTGAGCCGATGGTTGCGGCCCTCGTGGCGGTCACTGGCATCACCAATGTGATCAAGAACGGATCAGGGCGCGCGCGTGGATTGGAAGGCCTTGAGGACAACAGCGGCGTTATGGTCGGGGCAGCCCCCGACGCGCCGGTGCCTGTTGTGATGAACGGTGCGACCTATATGGCCGACCTGACCGGTGGGCAAAAGACCGGGCTTTTCTTTGATCAACGTCCTAACCACGGATTCGCGGCCTCGCTTTGCAAAGATGCAAAGGTTCTGGATGTTTTCAGCCATGTTGGCGGCTTTTCCTTGGCTGCTTTGGCAAATGGCGCGTCTGAGGCTGTTGCGGTCGATGGATCGGCAGCTGCGTTGCAGTTGGCCGAAGCAGGCGCGGCGGCGACGGGCATGACAGATCGGTTTTCCACCCGCAAAGGCGATGCTTTTGACGTGCTGACAGCCTTGAACGAAGAAGGCGCGAAGTTTGATGTGGTGATCTGTGATCCCCCCGCGTTTGCGCCGTCAAAACCAGCGCTGGAAAAGGGGCTGCGGGCCTATGAACGGGTGGCGCGGCTGGCAGCGCCATTGGTGGCTGAAGGTGGCTATCTCGGGCTGTGCTCCTGTTCGCATGCGGCCGATTTGGCGCGGTTTCGCGGCGCCAGCCTGCGCGGTATCGGGCGGGCAGGGCGTCAGGCACAACTGATCCACACTGGATTTGCCGGGCCTGACCACCCATTGATGCCCCAGCTTGCGGAAAGCGGATACCTCAAGTCGCTGTTTTTCCGCCTGTGAGGCTGTTGCTGGACACCTGTGTTCTGTTCCCGACTGTGATGCGGGAAGTTCTTCTTGGCGTTGCCAAGACGGGCGCATTTGAGCCGCAGTGGTCCCCGCGCATTTTGGAGGAATGGGCACGCGCAGCACGCAAGATCGGGCCGACGGGCGAAGCGCAGGCGCGCGGTGAGATTGCGCTGGTGCGAGCCGCGTGGCCAAAGGCCGAGGTGTCGTGGAAACCGTCGCTGGAAGATCGGCTGTATTTGCCGGACGAGAATGACATTCACGTTTTGGCGGCTGCGATTTCGGGTTCTGCCGACGGAATTGTCACCTTGAATGCCAAGGATTTCCCCAAAAATCTCTTGGCGGAAGAGGGACTTGAGCGAATTGACCCTGATGGATTGGTTTACGGCATTTGGCTGCAAGACCCAGAGGCTGTGAGCGCTGCATGTGAAGCTGTGCGCCGTGAGGCGGATCGGTTGAGTGGCGCGCAGTGGGAGATGCGGGCATTGCTTAAGAAGGCGCGGTTGCCGCGTTTGGCGAAAGCCGTGGGGCAGAGATCCGCGACTTAGGTTGAGGCAATGCCCCAATCGCGTTCGAGCTTTTCGATTGCCTTGACGCGGTCTTCAGTTTTTGGATGGCTGAGCAACCACGCGGGCGTTGTTGCGCCGTGCGCACCGGTCAGATGCGGCAGGCGTTCGAGCAGGCTTTTCTGTGCGCTGGTGCCAATGCCGGATTTCACCAACAGGGCAGCGGCGTAGGCGTCGGCCTCATATTCATCGACGCGCGACAGGCGGGCCATCAGCAGGCTCATGACCGAGTTGGCGATTATCAAGCCGACGCCGGGAAGAAAGCGGTTCAAGACCATCGCGAGCGCCGTTCGCACCGCGTTCTGACCGGAAAAGTCGATCATGCGGCGGCGGGTGTGGCCAAGGGCGACGTGGCCCAATTCATGCGCCACCACCGAGGCGAGCTCGGAGGGGGATACCAAACCAGCCTGATAGCGGTCAAAAAAGCCTCGGGTCAGAAAAATGCGCCCGTCTGGCGCAGCGAGGCCATTGATCGGCTCGATCTCGTAGATGTGCACCTTTATGCGAGGCAAATCGAGCGCGTGCGCCATCTTGTTGATCAGGGTGGATAGCACAGGGTCGGTCATCTCGGTGGCGTTGGCATCCAGATTGCGAGCGGTGCTCCATGCGGAGAACCGCACCATGAGGATGCCGTAGCCAAGGGCCAGCAGAATGGGCAAAAATTTGATCATGGAGTCAATATGGTTGGTCCTGAAAAAAGAACAATACGTATTTTGAAGGCAGGACTGGCCCAATATCGCGGACGGTGGCGGGTATTTTTCCAGATGCGGTCAAAGTCTGGTCGCAATCCTTAGTAAGATAGAATAAACAAAATGAAATTCTATTTATGGTAGATAGGTATTAATATGAATTTTTGGGTTTACCTCAGCTATCGCGGAAGTTTACGAGCTTTGGGGGGATTTGCTGCCCTCATGGTTTTGGTAACTATGCCGGGGCTGTTGTCCAAACTGTCGATTGGCGCATTACCGCAGGCGACGGTGTTTTATCTTTTTCTGACACTGGCAGGTTGCGCGTTGGTCTTTAAGGGACTGAGACCCAAGTGGGTCGACCGGCCGCTGGGTTGGACCCAGGGCACTATGATTTTTCTGACGTTGATGGTGCTTGGGTTTTCCGCCGGAGAACTGGCCACCAAGGCGGTGGTGATGTCAGACATGAACCTTGCGGCGGCACAACAGATGACCATTTTGCTATGGTGTGTCGCTATGGCGCTTGGCACCGTGGCGGGCACAACCGGTGTAGTTGTCAGTCTTTTCAGTGATGTATCCGGCAGTCGCGCGGTCTTTGGTCAGAGCTCAAAAGGGATTTAGCGCACCAGTTCGCGCATGCCTTTTTCCAAGCCTGCAAGGGTCATTGGCACCATTCGGTTCTCGAAGATCTCGCGGATCATCTGAACCGAATGGGTGTATTGCCATTGGGCCTCGGGCGTCGGGTTGATCCAAAGGTTGGAACTCCATTGATCGCGTGCGCGTTCCAACCAGACCTGACCGGGCTCTGCATTCCAATGTTCATTTGCGCCGCCGGCATAGGCAACCTCATAGGGCGACATCGCTGCGTCCCCAACAAAGATGCATTTATAATCCGGCCCATAGGTGCGCATAACTTCGTGAGTTGAGGTTTGATCATTCCAGCGGCGTTTGTTATCGCGCCAAACGCCTTCGTATAGGCAGTTGTGAAAATAATAGTATTCAAGGTGCTTGAATTCAGCGCGTGCTGCAGAGAACAGTTCCTCTACAACCTTAACATGCGGATCCATTGAGCCGCCCACGTCGAGGAATAGCAAAACTTTCACGGCATTGTGACGTTCGGGGCGGGTTTTCACATCCAGATAGCCGTTCTCTGCCGTCGATTTGATTGTTCCGGAAAGATCGAGCTCTTCGGCTGCACCCTCGCGGGCCCAGCGGCGCAGGCGCTTGAGCGCAACCTTGATGTTGCGTGTGCCCAGTTCAACGCCGTCGTCCAGATTGCGGAATTCGCGTTTGTCCCAGACTTTGGTGGCGCGTTGGTGACGGCTTTCTTTCTGGCCGATGCGCACGCCTTCGGGATTGTAGCCGTAAGCGCCAAAAGGTGAGGTACCGGCTGTGCCGATCCATTTGTTGCCGCCCTGATGCCGGCCTTCCTGTTCTTTGAGACGCTCCTTGAGCGTTTCCATCAGTTTGTCAAAGCCACCCAGCGCCTCGATTTCGGCCATTTCTTCGGCGCTGAGATGTTTTTCCGCCATCTTGCGGATCCACTCTTCGGGAATGTCGACGGCTTCAAGTACGTCTTGGGCAGAGATTTCGTTCAGCCCGTCAAAGGTCGCTGCAAAGGCGCGGTCGAATTTGTCGATGTTGCGCTCATCTTTGACCATGATCGTGCGGCCAAGATAGTAGAAGGCGTCGATATCATAGGTGGCCAGTCCCGCCTTGAGCGCCTCAAGAAAGCCGAGGAATTCACGCAAGGACACTGGCACGCCAGCGGAACGGAGATTTTCAAAGAAGCGCAGGAACATAGATCAGAGAGACAGCCGATGGATGATGAGAGTGATGAACAGGCCAAGCATGCCAAAGATCATCGCGTAAATCACCGCATATCGCAGAATGTCCACTTTTTTGCCGCCACGTCTTTTTGCAGTGACGCCGCCAGTCAGTGCGCCCAGTAGGGCCCCCAGGATGACTATCATTGTGCCTTACTAACTCCCTTTGAGTGGGCTAAGGGCAGAGATTTCGCGCAGTTTAGAGCGCACTGCCCAGTCCGGTCCGAACCCGTAGCGCGCCCAACCCAGACTGTCCAGACGAAGCTGGCCGGCTTCTTCCAAACGGCCTTCGAGTTCAAGACCTTCGGCTTGCAGAAGCATCAGTTGTGACAGCAGGGCAGCGTTTTCATGGCGTCCGGCGGTGGCAATATAAGGTGCAGTGAGGTTGATGGCCTCTTGGCCACGGCCTGCAGCGACGGCATGTGCGGCAAGGCGTGCGGCGACAAAAGCGCGATGGGGGCCGTAGTCCGGAAAGCGGGCAAGCACTTGATCAGCATAAATGAATTGCGTGTGGGCCGCGTTGATATCGCTACCGGCCAGCAAGCGGCCGAGCGCGGTGTAGGAAAAGCTAAGGCGGTGGTCGTTCCAGCCTTCTTCTTGTGCGATTTGCAATGCCTGGCGGGCGGCGGCTCGGCGACTTTCGGGGCTGGTGGCACCGGGGCCAAGTGCCTGTTGGATCGCATCAATCCAGCTGCGAGGCGTGGCGGAAGGGTATTGCGGTGAAAGCCGGTCCCCGCGCGGGTTTATCCGAGACAAGATGTCGGGCAAGCGGGCCGCGACCTGATCACGGGACATGCCGCTTTGCAAAGAGGGATCATAGTAGGCGCGCAGTATGGTCATATCAAAACCGGTCAGCACGGCGTGCACATCGTCATCGTTAAACACACTGTCGGGCAGGCGATAAAGATCGTTGAGCGGACCAAGCGCTTGGGCCAGTTCTTCGTGCAGACAATCGCGGGTTTCCTGCGGTGTGGTGTCATTTGGCACAAAGATCGCAATTTTTTCGCGTTCTTTCAGGGTCAACCAATTGGCAGCGCCACTTCGGCGGGCCGATTTATACTGAGACAGAGACGAAATGTTGGGCACCACAAAACAGGCCGCCTGTGGCAGGGTGCGGCGGATGTCGCGGCGGGTCACAGCGGCGACGGTGATATTGGCGGAGTCGCTGTTGGTCAGGCGAATGTTGATCTGTGCCTCGTTGCGCAGGCGCGACAGCAGGCCTTGCAGATCGGCGGTCAGGTTGGCGGGGGCTTTGCCCGTGACGCGCACTGTAATCGGGCCTTCAAATCGGGTCAGATGTGGCAACGTGCGGCCACTTTCCAGAGCGAAGCTTAGATCAAGGAAGTCTCGGGCAATGTCACGATTGGAGCGCGCGGGAGGCGTTGGCCGTGGCGTGGCAAAACTTTTGACCGGGGGCAGGGTGGTATCCGAGATCGCGGCTCGGGTCGCGATGCCGGTGCCTTGCCCGGAATTGGGCACGGGCGCACAAGCGGCGGCAACGAAAGTCAGGGGAAGAAGAAACCGGAAGAGCATTAGGAACGCTGGTACCTTATGAAAGGGGTCTTTACGGCAATGCGGTCATAAAGCTGGCGCGCCGTGGTGTTGAAATCCTGTGTCAGCCAATAGACCGATGGGGTGCCGGCGGCGTCAGCGGCCGCATAGACGGCTTCGATCAGGGCGCGCCCGATGCCTTGGCCACGTATGTCTGGATCTGCGTAGAGGTCTTGCAAATAACAAACGTTTTCGATTTTCCACGCGTGGCGGTGAAAAAGGTAGTGGGTCAGGCCAACGGGTGCGCCATCAACCTCGGCGATCAAGCAGGTGAAATCCTGCGGATCATCACCCAGGAGGCGTGCAAACGTGGTCTGGTAAACCTCTTCGGGGGCGGAGGTCTCATAAAAGGTCAAATAGTCCGTCCAAAGACGGCGCCAATCGGCCTCGTCCGCTGCGGTTAGCGGGCGCACAGAAACGGTCTGTGAAGTCTTGCTCATGCGGTCTCCCCGACGCGCCTCTGTTGGGCGCGGTCAATTTTGTGCTCAGATCGTAGCATCTTGCCCTGCAAATGGGGCAACAATTCGTGCGCATCGGGTCGGTTTTCAGATGACCGGTGTTTTTGCCGAATTAGCGGCCCGACCGCGCCATGAAGGCCAGACGCTCAAACAGATGCACGTCCTGTTCGTTTTTAAGCAGGGCGCCGTGTAGTTTGGGTAAGGCGCTGGCCCCGTCGCGTTTGAGATCCTCAGGCGAGAGGTCTTCGGCGAGAAGCAGTTTCAGCCAGTCGATCACCTCAGATGTGGAGGGTTTCTTCTTAAGGCCCGGCGTATCGCGGATTTCGTAGAATTGGGTCAGCGCAGTCGTCAAAAGCGATGACTTGATGCCCGGATGATGTACTTCGACGATCTGTTTCAGCGTGTCGAGTTCGGGGAAGCGGATATAGTGGAAAAAGCAGCGTCGCAGAAAGGCGTCAGGCAGTTCTTTTTCGTTGTTGGAGGTGATGATGATGATTGGACGGTGTTTCGCGGAGACAGTTTCACCGGTCTCATAGACGTGAAACGCCATCTTATCGAGTTCCTGCAACAGATCGTTTGGAAACTCGATGTCGGCCTTGTCAATTTCGTCAATCAAAAGCACCACACGTTCGTCGGAATCAAAGGCTTCCCAAAGCTTGCCGCGCTTGATGTAGTTGCCGATGTCGTGCACGCGTTCTTCGCCCAGTTGGCTGTCACGCAAGCGAGACACGGCGTCGTATTCATAGAGCCCTTGTTGGGCTTTGGTGGTGGATTTGATGTTCCACTCGATCATGCGCAGACCGAGAGACTGCGCCACTTGCAGGGCCAATTCAGTTTTGCCGGTGCCCGGTTCCCCCTTGACCAGCAAGGGCCGTTCCAAAGCGACGGAGGCGTTGACCGCGACGGTCAAATCGTCGGTGGCCACATATTCTTTGGTGCCTGCAAATTTCATCAAAAGTCCCTGCGCATTGTCCTGTTTCGGGGGCGACCCTAGCGTGAACATAATTTGTCCGCAATGCGGTGCTAGGGGTGGTGGACATTACGTCACGAAGGCGGTATTGGCAGGCCAATAGAGGGGGGTTGCATGTCTGACCTGAACACAATTAGAGACGTGAACCGCGATGAGGGAGCAGAAATGAAGGCCGAGACTTTCCTGCCCGACGACTATCGTCCCGCAGAAGATGAGCCGTTCATGAATGAGCGGCAAATCGAGTACTTCCGACGCAAATTGTACGATTGGCGCGGTGAGCTGCTTGCCGAGAGCCGTGACACCATCGAGGGTTTGCAAGACAGTACACGAAACATTCCGGATGTGGCGGATCGCGCGAGCGAAGAAACCGATCGGGCGTTGGAGTTGCGGACACGCGACCGCCAGCGCAAGTTGGTTCTGAAGATCGACAGCGCATTGCGCCGGATCGACGAAGGCGAATACGGTTACTGTGAAGTGACCGGTGAGCCAATTTCGCTTAAACGTCTGGATGCACGACCCATCGCGACAATGAGCCTTGAGGCGCAAGAGCGTCACGAGCGCCGCGAAAAGGTCCACCGCGACGATTGATGATCGCGCTTTGCTGACATAAAGAACGCCGGGTCATCGAGGCCCGGCGTTCTTTTTTGCAATGGCCCATGTCGACAGGATAAAAACAAGCATGGATCTGAACGGACTCAAAATCAGAGTTATCGGCGCTGGCATTGGCGGATTGACGGCGGCGTTGGTGCTGCGGGAACGGGGCGCGGATGTCACCGTTCTGGAGCAGGCAGAGGCAATCACCGAAGTGGGCGCTGGCTTGCAGGTGTCGCCGAACGGTATGGCGGTATTGCGCGCTTTGGGGCTTGAGGCTGCATTGCAGGTGCGGGCCGTGCGGGGGCAGGCGGTGGAGTTGCGCGACTATGCGCGCGGGCGGCTGGTTTCTCGGCTGAATTTGGGCGCGCTTGGCGATGATGCGCCGTACTATTTCGTCCATCGCTTTGATCTGATTGATATTTTGGCCGAAGCGGTGCGGGCTGCGGGCGTGAAAATCCGGCTGTTGCAAAAGGTTGAGACTGTGGTGCCGGGGGACGTGCCGCGTGTTGTGCTGGCGCATGGGCAGGAGGTGTCCGTGGATTTGGTGATTGGCGCGGATGGGCTACATTCCAAGCTGCGCCCCGTGTTGAATGGCACGGTTGCACCGTTTTTCACGCGGCAGGTGGCGTGGCGCGCAACGGTGCCGAATACAGTTGGCCACGGACCGGTGGCCAAAGTGCATATGGGGCCGCGTCGTCACGTTGTGAGCTATCCACTGCGCGGCGGTGAGATGGTCAACATCGTGGCCGTGCAAGAGAGATCGGGCTGGCACGAAGAAGGCTGGCACATCGCGGATGATCCCGCGAACCTGCGTGGGTGTTTTTCGGATTTTGAAGGCGAAACCAAAGCGTTACTGGCGAACGTTGAGACGGTTCGGAAATGGGGATTGTTCCGTCATCCGGTGGCGCCCATTTGGCACAAAGGCCATTCGGCGTTGCTTGGGGATGCGGCGCACCCGACGTTGCCATTTATGGCCCAAGGTGCCGTCATGGCGATGGAAGACGCTTGGGTGTTGGGCGATGCTCTTGCCAAGGCTGACGACATCGAGGCTGGATTGGCGGCGTATCAGATGCGGCGGCAAGGGCGCGTGCGACGGGTGGTCGACACAGCGTCCAAAAACGCCAGGCGGTATCACCTGAGCGCACCACCTGTGCGGATGGCCGCGCATCTCGGGCTGACGATTGCCTCGACGCTGGCGCCAAAAGCTATGATGGGTCACTTTGACTGGATCTATAGATACGATGTGACAAAAGACAGCTAGGTCAAATTGTTACGCGGCGAGGTCAATCCAGATTGGGACGTGATCCGAGGGTTTTGACCGGCCGCGTTCCTCTTTGTCGATCTGCACGTCTTGCAACAAGTCGGCACATTGCGGGCTCAGCAGGAAGTGGTCGATGCGGATACCGTCATCTTTGTTCCATGCGCCCGCCTGATAATCCCAAAATGTGAATTGGCCAGCGCCTGTGTTGCGAGACCTGAAGGCTTCGGTCAGGCCAAGGTTTAGCAGACGCCGATAAGCCGCTCGGCTTTGCGGTAGGGCGAGCGCGTCTTCTTGCCACACGTCAGGGCGTTTGGCGTCCTCATCTTGTGGGATCACATTGTAATCGCCGGCCATCAGGAAGGGTTCTTCTGTGGCCAAGAGCTCAATCGCGCGGGCCTCAAGCCGTTTCATCCACGCCAGCTTATAGTCGTATTTTGGCCCCGGCGTCGGGTTGCCATTTGGCAAATACAGTCCGCACACCCGAATAGGCACATCGCCCATAACCGTGGCCTCGATGTAGCGGGCCTGCTCGTCTGTGTCGTCTCCGGGCAGACCGCGCGTCACATCCTCAAGGGGAAGTTTGGACAGAATCGCCACGCCGTTGAAGCTTTTCTGGCCATGTGTTTCCAGGGTATAGCCGCGGTCCTCAAAGATTTCGCGAGGGAAGTTTTCGTCCACGGATTTGATTTCCTGCAACAGCGCAACATCGGGTTGTGCTTCGTCCAGCCAACGCGGCAGCGTTTCGATCCGCGCCTTGACGCCGTTGATGTTGAAACTCGCGATTTTCATGTCGGATTGCCTATGATTTTGAGGTCCGTCACTTTAGGCCGGTTCACCCGTTCTGAGCAAGCCGAATTGGCTGCCAGACGGTGGGCACTACCTGACAGGAAATCTCCGAATCCAGCTCGGTGGAGTGGGAGATTCGTGGCGGTTAGAGGGTCCTTTTCCATGATGATTCGTAACTGTTCGCCAGTGGTACTGACCGAATTGAGGCAAATATGTGGCCAGAAAGTGGAAAAAAAATGAAAAAATTAACGTTAGGGAAAGTTTGGTGAGTTCAGTTGGTTACCACGGTTTGGTCGCAACTCGCGGCTGAAATTTAGTGCAAAATAGCACGTTTAAGAGGAGTTCGGACTTCACGAAACACGCTTTGCGTGTAGTCTTGACCCACTTCAACTCATCAAGGAGAGATCCATTGCTTGCTTACAATTCCACCGAAATTGCTACCGAAACGCTAACCCACGACGAAGCAACCTGTGACATGTTCTCAGGGGACGGTGCTTCCATGTTTTCATCCGGCCTGGAGGCCAGCGCATCTGACGCGTTTTCCGGCGATGGAACGGCCATGTTCTCCAGCGGCCTAGTCCAAATGTTTTCCAGCGGTCTTGCACCTCAGAAAGAGGGTCTGCGTTTGGTAGGCGGCGATGGCGTCGAGATGTTCTCGTCGGGTCTGTAAAGCTGATTTAACTGGCAGACAAAATTTTAGGGGCGGCCCGATGGGCTGCGGATTTGAGGAGAGAGACCATGTCCAACGTCATCACTCTGGCCGTCCCAAAGCGGCAAGAAACACAAACCCCAAACGCGGTGCGGCTCGCAGGCGCCTTTGCTTGCGAACGGCGCAGCGAAAATGATGTGTTCTGGCTTAAGGAGAACGCCGAATTTCTGAATGTTGTGCAGGCAACCGGGCAGGACGCGCAAGAGGCGCTGGCGCTGTATGATCGGTTTTACGAGACCATTGAAACACGGATTGAGTTCTTTCCGCAGTACTATCGGTTTTTGTTGTCGATCTGCTTGGACATCGAGGATTTGCGGGGGCAGGGCGATACCGGTGAAAAGCTGGTGCGCTGGGTTCAGGCGGAAGGTCTGGCGCTCGCGGAGTTGTCGGACTTACAACGCATGGAGGCGCGGCGGCTTATGGCGCGGCGAGGGGTGTTGTGCAGCAATATTGACGACGGACTGGACGCGCGCGCCCGGACATTTATGGGCCGTACAGCTCAGTTTGCTTTGCCCAACAAAAAGATTGCGTATGAACTTACACATGCCGTGTTTTATCTGTCTGACTATGGGAGCCGGGACCCTGAGTTGACGGCTGAGGCGATGACGTCTTTGGAGTTTGTCGGGCTTTGGGCTTTTGTTGAACAGAACGCGGATTTGCTTTCCGAGATCTGCGTGGCAATGCGATTTGCCGGCAGAACCCCGCCGCAGGATTGGCTTGCATGGCTGCGCGGGCACACTTGCAGGTTTGGCCATGATCCCGGCATGTCGGTTGTGGCGTCAGACAATTACCATGAGTTTTTGATGTGCCAATGGGCCGGCATGGTTGCGGGCGCCGCAGATGGATTTACCGCCGCACCGCCGCCCGGTGTGGTTCCGGTATTTCAAAGCCCGCAAACCGGATTTGCGCCGCTGCGGGAATTGAGTGAAAGCCTATACGGCATGCACAACAGACGCACGGCGGACTGGTCGGTGATGCGACCGGCGATTTGGGCGGATTTGTCGCCTGCCGCGCGTGATCAGGTGGCGAGAGCCGAAGCATCAAGTGCATGTTTTGAGACGTTCTTTGCGCATTTCTCAAGGGTCAGTTCAATGCCGAGAGTTGCGTCATGAACCCGCGTAAAGAGGCTTTGCTCGGGGTGGTTCTAGTGGTCTTGTACACCGGAGCGATTTCGTTTGCCGATGCCATAACCAAACACATCGCCGGCAATTATGCGGCGCCCCAACTTTTCGCCATATCCGGCCTTGCCGTCGCGGGATTTTGCCTGCTGGTGACGCGCCCGTCAGGTACGTTGCCCAGAACCAGTTTGTGGCGGCCGACTTTGGTGCGGTGCGCATTGGGCATTCTGGCGTCGCTTGCGTTCTTTCTATCATTTCGGTTGTTGCCGATGGCCGAAGTGTTCCTGTTCATCGGGCTGATGCCGATCATGTCGGCGACCCTCTCCGGGCCTGTGTTGGGGGAGCGGTTGCAGCCAAGTACATGGCTGGCTTTGGCGCTTGGGGCGGTGGGGGTGTTTTTCCTGTTTCCGGATGGGGTGCACAACATCGGAGCGGGGCATGCGGTGGCACTTTGTGCAACCTTCACAGGCTCGCTGTCGTTGGTTTTGGCGCGATATATTTCCAATCGCGAGCAAGCCAGTCTGGCGCAGGTGTTTTATCCAAACCTAGCGTTGGGCGGGGCAATGGCTTTGGCTTTGCCGTTTGTCTGGCAACCCATGGGATCTGTGGAATTGGCGCTGGTTGCGGCGTATTCAGTGGCGCTGTTTGCCGCGCGTTGGCTGTGCATTCTCGCGCTGAGATTGCTGCCAGTGCATGTGGTCACGCTGTTGATGAGCCTGCAATTCGCCTGGATGGTCTGGTTGGGCGGTCGGTTTTTTGGCGAGGTACCGGGGATGCACGTCTATATAGGGGCGGCTGTGGTGGTTATGGCGGGGGCCATGTTGGTGTTGCAACGCATGATGCCGCAGGCAGGTGCCAAGCCGGTTGGCAAGCCGCTTACATAGAAAAGCTGGTGCCGCAGCCACAGGAACTGGTGGCGTTGGGGTTGTTGATCACAAACCGCGCACCGATCAACTCTTCGGTGAAATCGATCACCGCGTCCGCGAGGAAGGGCAGTGACACGCTGTCGACCAATACTTTTTCACCGCCGCCCTCAAGCACGAGGTCGTCATCTTTGACGGTGTCGAGCTTGATTTCATACTGAAACCCCGAGCAACCGCCGCCTTCGACCGCGACGCGCAGCGCCTGACCCTGATCAGATGCACCGATCTCGGCGAGGCGTTCAAAGGCACGATTGGTCACTTTGGGTGGGATTTGCATGGGGCACCTGCGGTTGTCATCAAATGGCCGGTTCAAACCGGCGCGTGAGTGCAATATAGAAAGGCCAGTAACAGGCTACAAGGACCATCGCCATGCGCGCGCCCTATGCCTCTGATCCGATGACCGCCCGGGGACGGCGGTTTGCGGAAGAGGAAAGCGGTTTTCGCTCCAGCTTTCAGCGGGACCGGGACCGGATTATTCATGCAAGCGCCTTTCGGCGGCTGAAACATAAGACACAGGTGTTTGTTGAACATGAGGGCGATTATTTCCGCACCCGTTTGACGCATTCAATTGAGGTGGCACAAGTCGCGCGCACGATCGCGGGCGCGTTGGGGCTCAATCAGGAACTGACCGAAGGTGTCGCCTTGGCGCATGACCTTGGCCACACGCCTTTCGGGCACACCGGAGAGGACGCGCTGGACCTTTTGATGCAACCCTATGGCGGGTTTGATCACAACGCGCAAGCGGTGCGGATTGTGACGTCTCTGGAGCGCCACTATGCGGATTTTGATGGGTTGAACCTCACTTGGGAAACCCTTGAAGGTATTGCGAAACATAACGGTCCGGTGGTGGGCGATCTGCCTTATGCGCTGGCGGATTATAACGCCGAGCATGATCTGGAATTGCACACCCATGCCAGCGCCGAGGCGCAGGTGGCAGCGTTGTCTGATGACATCGCTTATAACAATCATGATCTGCATGACGGGTTGCGCGCAGGATTGTTTGATGAAGATGCCATCTGTGATCTGCCTATCGTGGGCGCGGCGTTTGCGCAGGTGGATGCAAAGTATCCCGATCTGGAGCCAATCCGGAGACGTCATGAGGCGCTGCGGCGTGTGTTTGGCGTCATGGTTGGCGATGTGATCGACACATCCACTGCGCTGCTTGAGGCCTCTGGCGCGCAGTCGGTCGAGGATGTTCGTCACTTCGGCGCGCCTGTGATCCGGTTCAGTGATGGTCTTTGGCAAGATCTAAAGGTCATTCGCGCCTTTTTGTTCAAACGTATGTATCGCGCGCCATCGGTGATCGAGATGCGCGAAAAGGTTACGGTTGTTGTAGATGATCTGTTCCCGCTCTTTATGCAGAACCCGTCGCTGTTGCCTGACCGATGGCAAGGGGATCTGGACAGTTGTGCCGGTGAAACCGCGGTGGCCCGCAAGGTGTCGGATTATATTTCGGGTATGACCGACCGCTATGCTTTGCAGGAACATGCTCGTTTGCTGGGCAAATGAGCAAGTGACATTGACGTGACGCCTTATGGTGGTAAACCCACCTCAAACCGACAAAGGACTGGTCTAATGAACCTCTTCACCGAGATGCGTGCGCTGGTGATTGAAGCGCTGACTGCGATGCAATCCGAGGGTGTTTTGCCTGAGGGATTGGATTTCAAAAACGTGGCAGTCGAGCCGCCGCGTGATGCTTTGCATGGCGACATGGCGACCAACGCCGCGATGGTGCTGGCAAAACCTGCCAAGATGAAACCCCGCGACATTGCCGATGTTTTGGCAGCGAAGCTGATGGATGATGTGCGCGTAGAAGTGGCCGAAGTGGCTGGTCCCGGCTTTTTGAACATGCGTCTTGCGGCAAACCTTTGGCAGGGCGTGGTCAAGGCCGCGCTTGTGGGGGGCGTTGATTTTGGCCGCTCCGACATGGGCGCTGGCAAATCCGCCAACGTGGAATATGTGTCGGCGAACCCAACCGGCCCGCTGCACGTCGGCCATTGCCGTGGGGCTGTGTTTGGCGACGCGCTGGCCGGATTGTTGGCCTATTGCGGCTATGACGTCACCCGCGAGTATTGGGTCAACGATGCCGGTGGGCAGGTCGACGTGTTGGCGCGCTCGGCTTATGAGCGGTATCGCGAGGCCAACGGGCTTGAGTTTGAAGTCAAGGAAGGTCTCTATCCGGGCGACTATCTTGTGCCCGTGGGCGAGGCTCTGAAAGAAAAGTTCGGCGACAGCTTTATCGACAAACCTGAATCCGATTGGCTTGTGACATTCCGTGACATCACCATGGAAGAGATGCTGCGCCAGATCCGTGAGGATCTTGAGGCGTTGAACGTGAACATGCAGGTCTGGACATCTGAGCGGTCGTATTACGAAAGCGGCAAGATCGAAAAGACGTTGGAAGAATTGCGCGAGATGGGTCTCGTGTATCGGGGTGTGCTTGAGCCGCCAAAGGGCAAGGAGCCCGATGGTTGGGAGCCGCGCGAGCAGACCTTGTTCAAAGCGACCGAGTATGGCGACGACGTCGACCGTCCGGTGCAAAAATCAGACGGCGGGTGGACTTATTTCGCGCCGGATCTGGCCTATCACTATGACAAAGTGAAACGTGGCTTTGACGTTATTATCGATGTCTTTGGTGCTGACCACGGCGGATATGTTAAGCGGATGAAGGCGATTGTCGCCGCGCTGGACACCGAAAAGCGGGTGCATTTTGATATCAAGCTGACCCAGCTGGTGAAACTTTTCAAAAACGGTGAGCCGTTCAAGATGTCAAAGCGGGCAGGGACGTTTATCACCCTGCGCGACGTGATCGAGCAGGTTGGCCCGGATGTGACCCGTTTTGTCATGCTGACACGTCGCAACGACGCGCCACTCGATTTCGATTTTGACAAGGTTCTGGAGCAATCCAAGGACAACCCTGTGTTTTACGTGCAATACGCGCACGCACGGGTGTGTTCGGTGCTGCGCAAGGCCACTGATGCGGGCATCGTCGTGGATGACGCCACTTTGGCGGCGGCTGACCTAACAAAGCTCGGCAGTGATGCAGAGATCACCGTGGCCAAAAAGATCGCGGAATGGCCGCGTTTGGTGGAAATTGCCGGGCGGACCAACGAGCCGCACCGCGTAGCGTTTTATCTCTATGAGCTGGCCAGCGAATTGCATTCCTTGTGGAACAAAGGCAACGACGACACCTCGCTGCGCTTTATCCAAGAGGACGACGCAGAGACCAGTCAGGCGAAAATTGCGCTGGCACGGTCCGTGGCCGTTGTTATTTCTGCAGGTCTTGGTATTCTGGGCGTAACACCAGCGCAAGAGATGCGGTAGTCAAGCTGCACGTCGCGCGGGTTTTGAGGAACTAGGCAAGACGACTCCGCCGGCAATGTATCGGCGTGGGCAGCGAGGCGAATATGGCAGACTATCCCGTGGATGGTATGGTTGGGCGCGAGGCAACTCGGCCTGTTAATCGGGCGTATGATGCGCCCGTGGGCAGCGGTGGTGCGGCCAATCTGGTGAACAAGGCCGGCGGGCTGGTGTCCGTTGGTTTGGTCATCGGCGCTTGCGTTTGGGGATTTCAAATCCTGTCGCGAGACGTGAGTGGCGTGCCTGTGGTGCGTGCGCTTGAGGGACCAATGCGCATTCAGCCCGAAGATCCAGGTGGCAGCCAGGCCGACCATCAGGGACTGGCGGTGAACAATGTCGCCGCCGAAGGGTCAGCCGCGAAACCGGCAGACCGTCTTGTTGTGGCGCCACCGCCGATCTCGATTGACAGCGAGGCGCCACGGGTACGGGCCGCCGTCGTGTCGCCGGTCGAGAGTGATGACTTGCAGGAAATAGAAGTGGCTGCGGTTGCGCCGATTGTTGCGCCCGAGCCGATCGATGCGAGCAAGGCTTTGAGTGTTGAGGAACTGGCGGCGCAGTTGGCAGCGGGTGTCGCACCGCTGAGCGGTGAGGTCGACGACAGCGCGCCGGTGAAAGTGTCGCTGTCAGATGTGGATGAACTTATCAAAGAGATTGCAGAGCCGTCGAAACCGGTGATCAAGGGTGGGCTGAAACGCTCGTTGCGTCCGGTCTTGCGGCCCGCGGACTTGGGGACACGCACAGCATCCGCAACGCCTGCCATCGAGACCGCGCCTAAAACCATGGATGCAGCCGACATTCCGGCTGGCACCCGCATGGTGCAACTTGGCGCATTTGCCAGCCCCGAGATTGCCTCGCGGGAGTGGGACAAGCTGTTAGGTCGGTTTGATGCCTACCTCAGTGGCAAAACCCGGGTGATTCAGAAAGCCAGCAGTGGTGGGCGGACGTTTTATCGGTTGCGCGCGATGGGCTTTGCCGATGTTTCAGCTGCCCGACGTTTGTGTTCCGCTTTGAAGGCGGAAAACGCAGATTGTATCCCCGTAACCACCCGATGAGGGC
The DNA here is from genome assembly GCF_947331465.1 of Shimia sp. Alg240-R146. Lineage (GTDB taxonomy): Bacteria > Pseudomonadota > Alphaproteobacteria > Rhodobacterales > Rhodobacteraceae > Shimia. The sequence goes on from NZ_CAMZOK010000004.1 coordinate 115,846, forward strand.
GTGATGGACCGGTTTGGCGCGACGATTTTTGGCTGTGAAGGCTTGCAGTTAAGTGGCGAAGAACGCGCCTTCTTCCGCGATGTTCGACCGTTCGGATTTATCCTGTTTGGCCGCAACATCGAAAGTGCTGATCAGGTGCGAGCATTGTGCGAGGATTTGCGAGCCTGCGTGCCGCATCATGCGCCGATCCTGATTGATCAGGAAGGAGGGCGGGTTCAGCGGTTTCGCGCCCCTTTGGCGTCCGAATTTCTCCCGCCATTGGAGCAAGTTGTTGCGGCAGGCGAAAATGCCGAGCGCGCAATGTATCTGCGGTATCGCATTATCGCGCACGAGCTTTTGTCGTTGGGTTTAGACGCCAACTGCGCACCCATGGTGGATGTGGCGCATAAAGGCACGCATCCGTTTCTTAAGAACCGCTGCTATGGCTATGATTCTGATAGTGTTTCTCGCATTGGTCGTGCAGTGGCTGACGGGCTTTCCGACGGGGGTGTTCTGCCTGTGGTCAAACACATGCCCGGACATGGGCGTGCCGTTGTGGACAGTCATTTTGACTTGCCAACTGTCGCCGCGCCAGTCGAGGAATTGGACGCGGATTTCGCACCGTTCAAGGCGCTTAGCGACCTGCCGATGGGGATGACGGCGCATCTGGTCTATGAGGCGATTGACGCAGCGCCAGCCACGACCTCGGCCAAGATGATGCAGCTGATCCGCGACGTCATCGGCTTTGGCGGGCTGATTATGACGGACGACATAAATATGAAGGCGCTTAAGGGGTCGTTGGGGGCGCTGTCGCGCGCCAGTATCGACGCAGGCTGTGACGTGGTTTTGCATTGCAACGGTGACTTTGCAGAGATGCAGGAGGTGGCGCAGGCGACTGGTGAGATGACAGACGCGGCCCAAATACGGGCTGAGGCGGCTTTGGCTGCGCGCAAATCGCCCGATACGGTTGACATTGAAGCGCTCTCTGCCGAACTTAAAGCGTTCTAAAGCAGGCAGAGGCATGGCCGAAAATCTTTTTGATGACGCAGCACCGGAGGGTGCCGACACGCTGGTGGGCGGGGTCTCTGTGGCTGACCGCTTGGTGGCGGAGGCGTTGATCATTGATGTGGACGGTTTTGAGGGGCCGCTGGACCTTTTGCTGACGTTGTCGCGGACGCAAAAAGTGGACCTGCGAAAGATTTCGATTTTGCACCTGGCGCAACAGTATCTGGCCTTCGTCGAGAAAGCCAAAGCGTTGCGGTTGGAGCTGGCGGCGGACTATCTAGTGATGGCTGCGTGGTTGGCGTTTCTCAAATCACGCCTGTTGTTGCCGCCTGATCCGTCTGAGGAGGGGCCGTCCGGCGAGGAATTGGCGGCACATTTGGCATTTCAGCTGGAGCGGTTGCAGGCGATGCGCGATGCAGCGGCCAAGTTGATGGCGCGGGACAGACTGGGGCGCGACTTCTTTCAGCGTGGCGTTCCGGAAAGTGTCGAGCGCGTCCGGCGTGTGACCTTTACTGCGACGTTGCTGGATCTCATGCAGGGTTATGCACGGCTGCGCACGCGCGATGAGTTCCGCCCGTTTGTGATGGACCGCGAGTCGGTGTTCACCATGGAAGAAGCGTTGGAACGTATGCGGCGCCTGATTGGGTTTGCGGGAAACTGGACCGACATCATGAGCTATTTGCCGGAAGGCTGGGAAGACGACCCTGTTAAGCGACGCTCGGCCACGGCTTCGACCTTTGCGGCATCGCTGGAGTTGGCCAAAGAAGGCAAGGTTCTGATCCGCCAGACAGAGACATTTGCGCCGATCCAAGTGCGCCGACGGGAAGACAGGGATGACTGAAGACAACGACGAGAAGATCGAGGCGCAAGTGGCTGAAGAGCAAGAAGAAAGCCTGTTTGATGCCCCGCCGATCGCAGAGCAGGAACGGATGTGTGAGGCGATTTTGTTTGCCTCTGCTGAGCCTGTGACGATCAAGGATATGAATGCGCGCATGCCGCATGGTTGCGATGCGGCAGAGGCGATGGTGCATCTGCGCAAACGCTATGAGGGGCGCGGCGTGCAGGTGGTCAAAGTGGGAGACACTTGGGCCATGCGCACGGCGCCGGATCTCGGGTTTCTGATGCAGAAAGAAACGGTCGAGACACGCAAGCTGAGCCGTGCGGCGATCGAGACACTGGCAATCATTGCCTATCACCAACCGGTTACACGGGCGGAAATAGAAGAAATCCGTGGTGTGAGCGTCAGCCGTGGTACGGTTGATCAGTTGCTTGAGATGGAGTGGATCCGCTTTGGCCGTCGCAAAATGACACCAGGCAGGCCTGTGACATTCGTAGTGACGTCCGAGTTTCTGGATCACTTCGGACTTGCCAGTGCACGCGATTTGCCGGGCTTGAAAGAGCTGCGGGCCGCCGGTTTGTTGGAGAACCGCCCACCGCCCGGTGTCATGCCCTTTGGCGAGTCCTCAGAGGACGACGAGGACGATGACGAAGTGATCGAAGGGCAGTCGGAATTGTTTGAAGACTGAAGACAATCGGGCTCTAACGGCTTCGTTGGCCTTAAATTCGGCACAATTTGCGCTTAGGTAGCGCATGAGCAGACTGGGAGTTTTGCAATGAACGTCGAGCAGATCATCAAGATGATTACCCGAACCATCATGCGCCGCGCGGTGAATGGTGGCATTAATGCAGGCATTAATGCGGTGTCTGGCAAAGGCCAGAAGCAGGCAAATAATGGTGGCGGACAAAACGGCGGACGCCCTGTGCAGGGTCAGAACGGTGCCAAACAAGCGAAGCAGGCGATGCGCATGATGCGCCGCATGAACAAGATGTAAGAGCGCTTCGCCGCCGCTAAATTGATGTCGCCTTGGTTGTGTGGTATGAGCGACCACACCATTAAGGCGATTTTTATGTCAAATACTCAAAACCAAGACCACGGTTCCGGATATTGGCTGGGGACGTTGGTTGTGGCCCTATACATATTCTTTGTGATGTGGGTTTTTGCCGGATTTGCAACCTACATCTACCGATCTGACTGGCAGGCAAAGCTTGCCGACGTCGATGACAATTCCCACGATTTGGACAGTCTGATTTTCGCGGTCCAACAAGAAGCTGCCCTGAACCGGAAGATGGCGGAACTGGACGCGCTCTTGCCCGGCGCTGAACAGGCTGAGGTTAAGGAAATAAATCTTGTCATCACAAAGAAGGACGCCTTGTCTGAACTCTTGAGCGAGAGAACCGCGGATTCACAGCGGGCCTTGGCGGAATTCGCAGGATTTGTGGAGTACCTTCAAGACAAAGAGCACAGGGATCTTCGCGCTATTCTTGCGGGTCAGGACAAGGACCATTTTGCCAAAGCATCAGATGCAATCATCGTTCTCAAAGATGCGCCTCTTCCGGTGAATCTGTCTGATGATCGCCGACAAAGGCTGGTGGATCGGATTGGTCATTATTCCGCTCAGTTCGATCGGTATCGAGAGCGTGAGGCCAAAATGAATGCCGACCTGGAAATGCACCAGGAAAAGAGCTCTGACGCGGCGATGAAAGCGACGCGCTTACGGGATGTGAAAACTGCCGCCGAGATCGAGTTGAATGCAATAGAAACGTCGTATGAGGCCAACATCGTTACGGCGCGCGCGCGTTACAACGCTTTGGATACAAAGCTTTTGTTCGGGGGCAAGACCTTGCAAAGAATGGTGACCTTTCCCACGATTTTCCTCACACTGATTGTCACGATGGCGGCAGGTGGATTGGGCGCGGTTGTTTCGTTTTCACGGCGTTATCATTCCCAGAACGTCTCGATGAGCACACCGAAGCTTTTTGTCAAAGTTGGTGAAGGGATCGCCGCAGCCATTGCGATCTTTTTGTTTTCCGGCGCTGGCATGTTGGCTTTGACACAGGGCGGGGGCAATGGAAACGCGGTTGAGTTGAGCCCGTATACCGTGGCGTTTGTCGCATTTCTTTCCGGCTTTATGGCGGAGGACGCCTTTAAGAAAATCCAAGCTGAGGGCGCACGGATATTTGGGAACGGGGACGTGGACGATCCCGAAGGCGATCTCGACGCCGAGGCCGGTGAGAACGGTGAGGCTGGCGCCACGCCCGTTGCACCCGGCTAAACCGCTTAAGCGCTTAAGCGCTTTTGAAGTGTTTGGAAAGTTTCAGGCCCTGACCTTGATAGTTTGACGCGATGCCCGCGCCGTAAAGCTGGTCGGGCACGTCGGCCATGCGTTCATAAACCAACCGGCCGACAACTTGGCCGTGTTCCAACACAAAGGGTGCCTCGTGGCAGCGCACTTCGAGCACACCCCGAGAACCTGTGCCTCCCACTGCGCCGTGGCCAAATCCTGGGTCAAAGAATCCGGCGTAGTGGACGCGAAATTCCCCGACCATAGCCAAAAACGGAGCCATTTCAGCCGCATATGCAGGTGGAATGTGCACGGCTTCGCGGCTCACCAAGATATAGAACGCGCCGGGATCAAGGATGATTTTACCATCTGAGGCATGCAATTCTTCCCAATAGTCGGCGGGGTCGTAGTGGCCGATGTTGTCCAAATCGACGACGCCTGTATGCGGTTTGGCGCGATATCCCACGAGCGTGCCGGAGGCGGGTTTCAGATCGACAGAGAACCCGAGGCCGTCGTCAATCACCGCCTCGCCATCCACCAGCGGGCTTCGGTTATGTAGGGTACGCAGATCGGCGTCGGTTAGCGTGCTCTGTCCTTTGCGGAACCGAATTTGGTTCAGACGCATGCCGGGGCGCACCAACACGGAAAAGCTGCGCGGGCAAATTTCGGCATAAAGTGGGCCGCTATAGCCCGCGTTGATGCGGTCAAATTCGGTGCCGCCATCGGTGATGGTGCGGGTCAGAAGGTCAAGCCGTCCTGTTGAGCTTTTGGCATTGGCCACGGCCTGCACGTCATCGGGCAGGGCAAGGCTTTCCATCAGAGGCACGACGTAGACGCAGCCCTTTTCCAGCACGGCGCCGTTGGTCAGATCGATGCGGTGCATCTCAAATTCAGACAACCGGTCGGTGACGGTGCAGTCCTGGCCCGACAGGAAAGACGCCCGCACGCGATAGGCCACAGTGCCAAGACGCAAGTCGAGAGACGCAGGTTGCACCTGACCTTCGGCAGGAGGCTGCGTGACCGAAATCTCACCAGATGTCAGCATGTTTTCAATGGTTTGGCTGGGCAATACGCCAGTCATCGTCGTCCCCCCGGATACAAAAAACGCCCGGGCCTTGCGGCACACGGGCGGTTCTTAATGGTCGGGCTAGCAGGACTCGAACCTGCGACCTTCCGTCCCCCAGACGGACGCGCTACCAGGCTGCGCCATAGCCCGACGATGGGCTGTTCATAACGAAATTGCGGGCGGGGGCAAGTCAAAAATAGCAACTTTTCTCAGGCCTGTTCGGTTTCCTGTGGCGCCTCAAAGAGGGCTTGGAAACGGGCGACCAGGTCTGCGGCCTCGGTGGCCTGAGTGGGGTGTATATGCGTGGCGGTGCGCATAAGTACCAGAAAGTCCTCGAGCGCTTCGTCAGGATCGGAAACCGTGTTTTCAGCGGGGTCGCTCGCAACAGGTGGCGATGCATCAGTCGCGACTGGTGTTTGCGCGGCAGCCCTGTCTTCTGCTTCGCGCTCTGCTGGTTCGTCATCAGCCACGGCCGCTTCCACGGCGTCTGATCCAGATGCGCTCTCGGTCGCATCAAGCAAAGGTGTGTCTATCATCACCTGAGGCTCATGCTCATCACTTGTGGCCGTGGCTTCGACTTCCGCGCCGTGCGCTTCGTCCAGAGAATGAGACAGGGAGGAGACATGTTTGATGCCTTGCTCGCGCAGCAATTTCTGCGCGCCTTTGATGGTCAGACCATCATCGTGCAGTAGCTTTTTGATGCCGCCCAAAAGCAACATGTCCTGAGGTCGGTAATAGCGGCGGCCGCCGGCGCGTTTTACGGGTTTGACCTGAGAAAACTTGCTTTCCCAGAACCTCAAAACATGCGCCTGAATGTCGAGCCACTCGGCGACTTCGCTTATGGTGCGAAACGCATCGCGGGATTTGGCCATACCTGCCGCCTCAAGGTTGAACTGTTACTTTTTATTGCCAGCCGCCACGCGATCTTTCATCAGATGCGAAGGCCGGAAAGTCAGGACACGGCGTGGGTTGATTGGAACTTCCTCACCGGTTTTTGGGTTGCGACCGACGCGGGCCGCTTTGTCACGCACGCTAAAGGTGCCAAACGAGGAGATCTTGACCTGTTCGCCGCGCACTAGCGCGTCAGACATGTGGTCGAGCACGCTCTCTACCAGTTGTGCCGAGTCGTTGCGGGACAGGCCCACTTCGCGAAAAACGGCTTCACTGAGATCCATGCGGGTCAATGTCTTGTCGGTCATCTTCTCCCCCTTTTTTCAATGTATTGTAGGAGAATAGGGGAAAGGGAAATTCCGAGTCAATGACAGAAGGCGCGCGCAGGCGATTATCTGCGAGTTTCCACAATGGGTTAGGAGGTTTTCTTTGGCAAAGACTGGTGATTTTACCAGCGCAGCGCGACGGCGCCCCACGCGAGACCACCGCCGATGGCTTCGGCCACCAGCAAATCGCCCTTTTTGATTTTGCCTTGCGCAACGCCAACTGACATCGCCAGAGGAATGGACGCCGCAGACGTATTGCCGTGGTCCTGAACCGTGACTATCACCCGCTCCATTGGCACGCCGAGCTTTTTGGCGGTGCCCTGAATGATGCGAATATTGGCCTGATGTGGAACAATCCAATCGACGGAGTTGTCATCCAAGCCGACTTTGGTCAAGGCTGCTGTTGCGGTTGAGGTAAGCTTCTCAACCGCTTGACGGAAAAGGGGATTTCCCTGCATTCGCAGTTTGCCGGATGTGCCGGTGGAGCTGACACCGCCGTCGACATAGAGCATGTCGCGGTAACGGCCGTCGCTGTTGAGGTCGCTGGACAACACTCCGCGGTCTTGGGTGGTTCCATCGCCTTCTTGCGCTTCTAGGACCAAGGCGCCGGCGCCGTCACCAAACAGCACGCAGGTGGCGCGGTCGGTCCAGTCCATGATGCGCGAAAAGGTTTCTGCACCAATCACCAACACGCGTTTGGCCTGTCCGGAGACAACAAGCGCGTTGGCGTTGGTGAGAGCATAGATAAATCCGGCGCAAACTGCTTGAACGTCAAAGCCAAAGCCGCGTGTCATGCCGATCTTTTCCTGAATCATCGTCGCAACGGACGGAAACGTCAGATCAGGAGTCGAGGTGGCCACAACGATGGCGTCAATGTCGTCAGGCACCAGACCGGCGTTTTTGAGCGCGGCTGTGGCGGCTTGTGCGCCCAGCATTGAGGTGGTTTCGCCCTCTGCCGCAAAGTGGCGGCGCTCAATGCCTGAGCGGGTGCGAATCCATTCGTCGGTGGTGTCGAGAGATTGCTCAAATTCCGAGTTGGGAACGACCCGTTCCGGCAAGTAGTGGCCAACGCCAATCACTACGGCGCGTGTCGTCATATCGGTGCCTAGCTTTATTGTTATTCGTTTTCGTCGGCCGAAGTCGACGTTGGGTCATCTTGCGGCAGGGATACAGCGGATGCAACCCGCGCTGCAAGCCTTTCTGAAAAGCCGGACTGACCGAGTTTGAAAGCAAGTTTGACGGCCGCGCTGACACCGGTCGCGTCGGAAGAGCCGTGGGATTTCACAACCGTGCCGTTCAGGCCGAGGAAAACGCCTCCGTTCACGCGACGGGGATCAATGCGTTTGTTCAGGCGGTTGAGCGAGGTGTAAGCCATAATCGCGGCGAGCCGCGACAGGGGCGAGAACTTGAAGGCCTCGCGCAGCAGGGCGCCAATCATGCCAGCGGTGCCTTCGCCGGTTTTCAGCGCCACATTGCCGGTAAAGCCGTCGGTTACGATCACGTCTACTTTGTCACCGGGCAGGTCGGTGCCTTCGACAAAGCCTGCAAATTCATAGTTGGAACTATCGGCGTTGCGCGCCATCAAATCATGCGCAGCTTTTAGTTCAGCACGGCCTTTGTGCTCTTCTGTGCCGACGTTCAGCAGGCCAACGCGGGGATGGGCCACTTCCATGCCGTTACGGGCATAAGACGCCCCCATAAGCGCGTATTGCAGCAGATCGCCTTCGTCGGCGCGGATGTCGGCGCCGCCGTCCAGGAGAATGTTGAAACCTTGCGGGTTTTTACATGGCCACAGCACGGCAATTGCCGGACGGTTCACGCCGGGCAACTTGCGCAGACGGACCACCGACAACATCATCAGCGCACCGGTGTTGCCGCAGCTGACGACAGCGGCAGCTTCGCCGCTGCGCACGGATTCGATGGCAGACCACATCGATGTGGACTTGCCTTGGCGCATCACCTGAGAAGGCTTGGCATCCATCGAGGCCACGTCGGGGGCATCGCGAAATTCAACTCGGCCGTCCAGATTGCGCTTGCGTGCCACCAAGGCGCGTAGCTGCTCTTCTGGTCCGTGCAGAATAAAGGCGATGTCGGGATTCTTTTTCGCGGAAAGCGAAATGCCGGCAACAATTGCTGCCGGCCCGCGGTCGCCACCCATGGCGTCAACGGAGATCACCGTGCGCCCGGTGTCGGAGTTTGCAGTTTGAGTCAAACCTGACATACGGGCGCGGATCTCAATTGTTTATGCTGCGTCGTCGTCCAGGTCGACGTCGTCAACCATCGCAACGACTTCGCGGTCGTCGTAGTGGCCGCAGGACGCACAGACGTGGTGAGGGCGTTTCAGCTCGCCACAGTTGGGGCATTCGTTGGGGTTGCCGGCAACCAGCGCGTCATGTGCACGGCGGTTGTTGCGGCGCGATTTCGATACTTTGTTCTGCTGGACAGCCATTGTCGCAACCTTCGATATATTGGGGCGTCGTGCCCGTTTCCGTGAGCGTCCCGGGGCAATACGCGGTCTGCGTGCCCGAGTCGACATGTAATTCCTAATGAGCGCGCGAAAATACTGTTATTTCTGCGCTGCGCAAGCCCTATTCGTCCTCTGCTGATCCGAGTTTGTCCCGAAGAGCAGCAAGCGACGCGAAGGGGCGCGCCTCTTGGTCGGTCATGGCCTGTTTTCCAGGCTCAGTAAAGACCGCATTCTCCATTTCCGCATTATCTTCACGGGGAAATTGTGGGAGATTCAGCGCCAATGCTTCGTAAAGCACGGCAGAAACGTCTATTTCGCTGCCCAGAAGCTCGGCGTTCTCGTCTTCGGGCATTTCAACTTCTTCGTCTTCAGGCTGATCCGGCACTTGAGCAAGATAGCGCCGTTCAACGGAGGCCTCGATCCGGGTGGTCACCGGTTTGAGCGTGACGACACAGGGCTGAACCACCGTGGCGCCGAGTCGGGCCGTGAGCGCCCAGTCGGTTTTGCCGTCGGCCTGAATGCGGCCGATCAAGGTGGTTTTGCGCAGGTCAAGCAGATCAAAGTCGGCAGCAATCGCCGCCAGCTCTGCCTTGGTGGGGCGAAGCTCAAACGGCTGCGGCTGATTCTGCGGCAGGGTGCGGACCTTGAAGACAGGTCCTTGGCTGGAGGTGTTTTGCATTTGCTTACATTCTTGAACCGATGGCGTTCATTCTGTAAGCGAGATAGAAGGCAGTGAGGGCCAAGACAAGAGGGCAGGGATGGCACGAGGCAATAAAGCGATAAAATACGCGGTTTTAGGGGTGCTATTGGTCACCGCCGTCGCGTGTACAACGCGGTTTCGCAATCATGGCTATGTGCCCAGCGAGGCAGAGCTCGCAGAAATCGCGTTGGGCGCCGACACCAGAGACACAATTTCGGAGACAATCGGATCGCCGTCGGCGTCCGGGATGTTGTCAGATTCGTCGTATGTGTATGTACGCACCAGAATTAAGCACTACGGCGGGCGCGCACCGCAGGTGGTGGAGCGCCAGATCGTGGAAATCGGGTTTGACCAGCGGGGCATCGCCCGCAATGTTGAGCACTATGCCCTGGAGGACGGACAGGCCGTGCCGCTTACGCGGCGGATCACCGACTCGGGCATCGAAAAGAGCAGTTTCCTGCGCCAGCTTTTGGCGAATATCGGCAACTTTGATCCTTCGACTCTGACCACCCAGTAACGGTTTTTCCCGGGATGTGAGCGAATTGTCATTCGGATGCTACATCCGCTCTGGTAGGCTCGTTGATAGTTTCAGGAATGTGCCGGATATGGTGATGTTGAACAAAGGGCGCTATCGCGCAAGGATCACTGAGGCGGCGGAGGACATCTCCGCCGCGCAGCGGTTGCGTCATCTCGCGTTTTTTGGCGGCGATGGCAGTGCAGTGGATCAGGACGCCTTTGATTTTGAGTGCAGCCATATCCTTGTTGAGGACTGCGCCACGGGAGTTTTGGTGTGTTGTTTCAGGTTCTTGCGCCTCAGCAATGGCGACGCCATCGACCAAACCTATTCGGCGCAGTTTTATGAATTGACCGCGTTGCGCGACTTTGACGGCCCGATGATTGAGATGGGAAGATTTTGCATTCATCCGGACTGGACAGATCCTGACATTCTGCGAGTGGCTTGGGGGGCGATGACCTCTTATGTCGACGAAAACGGCGTTGAAATGCTGTTTGGGTGCTCGTCTTTTGAGGGCACCGACGAAGGCCAGTATCTGGATGCGTTTGCCATGCTGAGGGATCGTCACATTGCGCCGAAGCGGTGGTTGCCGCGAGTGAAAGCGCCCAAGGTCTTTCGTTTTGCGGCGCGGCTGCGTCGCAAGCCGAATCTTAAACTGGCTCAATTGCGGATGCCGCCATTGCTGCGGACGTATCTGATGATGGGCGGATGGGTGAGTGACCATGCGGTTGTGGATCAGAAGATGAACACGCTGCATGTGTTCACTGGGTTGGAAATAAAGGCAATTCCCCCCGCACGTAAGCGTTTGTTGCGGGCGATAAGCACCTGACACAAGCTTCCCTGGCGGCGGTATTTTTGCCGGAAGGCTGCTGTTTGGTTGACGCTTGCGGCTTGGCGGGCTAGCGCATCAGCATGGCACGTATACCTCTTTTACAGATGAGCGATATCTCCCTGACGTTTGGTGGAGATCCGATTTTTGATCAGCTTGGGCTGGTGGTTCAACCTGGTGACAGGGTGGCGCTGGTGGGGCGCAACGGGTCGGGGAAATCCACCTTAATGAAGGTGATGGCCGGACTGGTGGAACCGGACCGGGGCGACATCGTTGTGCCGGCGGGCATCAGTGTGGGCTACATGGACCAAGACCCTGATATGTCGGGGTATTCCACACTCGGAGAGTTTGCCTCCGCAGGGCTCGAACCTGGCGAGATGTACAAGGTGGAGCGGGCTGGCGAAGGGTTGAAATTCGATCCGGAACGGCCAGTGGAAACGGCCTCTGGCGGAGAGCGACGACGGGCGGCTTTGGCGCGGCTTATGGCGGAAGCGCCAGATTTGATGTTGCTGGACGAGCCGACAAACCATCTTGATATTGAGGCAATCGGCTGGCTCGAGGAGGAGCTGAAGGCGACGCGTGCCGGGTTTGTTTTGATTAGCCACGACCGGGCATTTTTGCGTGAACTTAGTCGGGCAACCCTCTGGATTGATAGGGGAATGGTGCGTCGTCAGGAAAAAGGTTTTGAGGCCTTTGAAGCTTGGCGTGACAAGATTTGGGACGAGGAAGACACCGCGCGGCACAAGATGGATCGCAAGATCAAGTCCGAAGCCCGCTGGGCCGTTGAAGGCATCAGTGCGCGGCGCAAGCGCAACATGGGTCGGGTACGTGCGCTCAAGGATTTGCGCAGCGAACGGGCCTCAATGATCCGCCGGCAAGGTGCGGCGGCGATGGCGCTTGAGGCTGGACCCAAATCCGGCAAAAAAGTCATAGAAGCCAAAGAGGTATTCAAGGCTTTTGACGCCAATCCAATCGTACAGAATTTCTCTTTGACCATTCAGCGGGGCGACCGCGTTGCTTTTGTTGGCCCGAATGGCGTTGGCAAGACCACACTGATCAAGATGCTGATGGGCGACGAGGCGCCGGACGCGGGAACTGTGACGCTGGGCACCAATCTTTTGCCTGCTGTCTTTGATCAGGCGCGGGCGCAGTTGGACCCGGATATGACGCTTTGGGACAGTCTCACGGGCGATCCCGACATGCAGGTTTCGGGCAAAGCGGATCAGGTGATGGTGCGCGGGCAACCTCGTCATGTGGTTGGATACCTCAAAGAATTTCTGTTTGATGATCGGCAGGCGCGTGCGCCTGTGCGGTCGCTGTCGGGGGGGGAGAAGGCGCGGTTGCTGTTGGCCAAGCTGATGGCGAAGGAAAGCAATCTGTTGGTTATGGATGAACCGACGAACGATCTGGATGTGGAAACGCTCGACCTGCTGCAAGAGCTGCTGGACGATTATGACGGAACCGTTCTGTTGGTGAGCCACGACCGTGATTTTCTGGACCGCGTGGCGACCACCACGGTGGCGATGGAAGGCAATGGCCGCGCGGATGTTTATGCGGGCGGCTGGTCGGATTATCGATCCCAGAGGCAGTCCGATGAAACAGATAAAAAACAAGAAAAAACAAAAGGTAAGGCTGAGAAGGTAAAGCAGGATAAGGCTCAGAAAGAAGGTCTGAACTTTACCGAAAAACACCGACTTGAAGCGCTGCCCGCGATCATGGAACGGCTTGAAGCGGAGATCGCCAAGCTTGAAGTTTTCATGGCGGATCCGGAGCTGTTTACCAAGGAGCCAGTCAAGTTTCAGAAGGCCACAGAGGCGCTTGTGGAAAGGCAGACGGCCTTGCAGGACGCTGAAGAAGAGTGGCTGATGCTTGAGGAGAAGGCCGAAGGTTAGGCCTTCGGTATCGCGTCGGTATTGCGTCTGTATCGCGTAGGTGACGTTGCGAAGCCAATGAGCGCTTGAGTTGACCCGCGCCCCCGGTCTCTTTTGGATGTCCCCAAGGAGGACACCATGGGACATATCGGAGAACATGTGACGCTGGATGAACCGGCTTTTGTGCACGAGAGCGCGCTGCTTTATGGGAAAGTTCACGTAGGCAAGGGCACGTCGATCTGGCCGCATGTTGTGACGCGGGCAGAACTGTTTGAGATCCGCATTGGCCCGCGTAGCAACATTCAGGACTTTGTAATGATCCATGTGGGCATGGGCACGCCAACCATTGTTGGTGAGGATTGTTCAATCACCCACCGTGTGACGCTGCATGGCTGTGAGATTGGGGATAGATGCCTGATCGGGATCGGCGCGACCATCATGGATGGCGCCAAGATCGGAGCGAACTCGATCGTCGCGGGACATGCGATTGTGTCGGAGGGGGCAGTTTTTCCGGAGAATTCGGTCATCGCCGGCGTGCCTGCCAAAGTGGTGGCGACCCGCGATTGTGGCGCGGCCAATCTGGCCAATGCCAAATTTTATGAGATGAACGCGCGCAATTTTGCACAAGGCCAAGACGTGTTTTCAAACGACCAGCTTGGAGATTTGGGGCAGCTGTTCAAAGGGTGAACGCTGCCCCAACTCATTGTTTTTAGGGGACCGCGAAGAAGATCGCCTCACCAGGTCCCAGCGGCAATCCGGTGAAGGCCCAAAGCAGGAACAGGATCGTCCAGCCCAGCATAAAGGCGATCGAGAATGGCAGCATCAACGACACCAGAGATCCAATACCAAAGCCTGGGCGGTATTTAGCGCCCACGGTGATGACAAAGGCGAAGTAGGTCATCAGCGGTGTGATCAGATTGGTTGAGCTGTCCCCGATGCGATACAGCATCTGGGTCGCGGCAGGAGTGATCCCGACGGTCATCATCACGGGCACAAAGATCGGCGCCAGAATGGCCCATTTGGCCGAGGCAGAGCCCATAAAGAGGTTGATAAAGCCCGAAAGGACCACAAAGCCAAAGACTAGCACGATCAGACCGCCTGTGCTGTCTGCAGGCATCTTTTCAAGCAGCTCCGCACCCTGCATGGCAATAACGATGCCGATGTTGGAGGCGTTAAAGTAGGCGATGAACTGCGCCATGAAGAACACCATGACGATGAAGCCAGCCATCGAGACAGTGGCCTTTTCCATCGTACGGACGAAGTCGGCCCCGGTGGCAAATGCCCCAATGGCACGGCCATAAACCAGACCCGGGATCAGGAAGAAGAAGAACAGCATTGTGACGATGATCTGCGTGTGAAACAGCGGCGCATGGGTCAGGTTCACAGAGCCGTAACGCGCCACCAGAGCCTCAACGGTCTCAGCCGGCAGCGTCGCTGTGGAAAAGACTCCCAAGAGCGGGATGTTGCTGACGACGGGAATGGCTGTCCAGACTATGAGGGCGATATAGGCGAGAGCGGCAAAGCCGGCCTTGCGCAGGGCGCGGGTCTCATCGGCGTTGATGCCATCGGGCATGGCCGGCACGTCCGCGTTTTCAGGAGGCGAATAGGCGCCGAGATGCGGTTCAACGATGCGTTCGACAACCAATGTACCAACCAAAACCACAAAGAATGTGGAGATGATCAGGAAGTAGTAGTTCATCGTTGCAATGTTCATGGTTGCGGCAAAGTCGGTGCCAAGCAGACCATCGCCAATTGCGGCGGCGGGCTGTGTAAAGCCACCGAGCAACGGATCAAGCGAGGTGATGACGAGGTTGGCAGAGAAGCCACCCGACACACCCGCGAAGGCGGCCGCTAGTCCAGCAAGCGGGTGACGGCCAAGGCCCCAGAATACCAGTGGTCCCAATGGGATAAGCACAAAATAACCTGCGTCTGCAGCGATATTGGCCATTACACCAGCGAAAACCACAGTGGGCGTTACCAGATAGGCGGGAACCGATGTCACAAGTTTGCGAATGGTGGCACCGATCAGGCCGCTGTGTTCTGCGACGCCAATAGCGATCATGATCACCACAACCATGCCAAAGGGCGCGAAGTTCACGAAGTTTGGTGTGAGAGTGTTGAAGAGATACTGCCAACCGGAGTCATATGACGCAAAGACCTGACCGTTTCGCGGATTTTGCAGCTCGATGGGCGCATTTCCAATCAGGTTGTTGACTTCGTAAAGGCCGGTTGGTGTTTCGACCGACATTCCAAGCGCGGAAAACACGGCGGTCAGGGCCAGAATGAAAAGTGTCAGGCCGATGAAAAGAATTGTGGGGTGTGGAAGCCGGTTGCCCAGCCCCTCGATCATCCCAAGAAAACGTTGCATTGCGCTTTTCTTAGCGGGGTCGCTTGCGTCGGTCATTTAACGGTCCTTTTCGCACAAATCTGGAAGGCCAAATGTGCTGTTTCGAAAATGTCACCGCATGCCTAGCGTAGGATAGCGGCGACCCGGCTGCATTGCCGTGCCTAATCAACTGCCTCTATGAAGACCAGCTGAGTCGCAAAAATCAAGTTTTGCTATGTCTCGCGTTCCGATGGGTTTGGTAGCGATTGAAATATGGCTTCACAAATTGGAATGAAAATCGTGATGGGAATGCGCCAAAATTGGCTTATTGCGGCGCGGGTATCAGCGTTTTTTTGCTTCTTGGTTGGTGCCAGCGGTCGCCGGTCTTTTTAGTTCTGCGCTTTGAGCCGCTGAGAACCGTATAAATAACAGCGTCTTTGGAGGATTGCCGCACCAAAAAAGAGGGCGCCCCGAGGGGCGCCCAATCGTTTCACTGTCCAATACTGCGGTTACGCAGAGCGTGGGGCCGTTGGTGTGTCGGCCCCTGCGCCGTTTAGCAGCTGTAGTACATGCCAAACTCAACAGGGTGAGGCGTGTGCTCATAGTGCTCAACTTCGCCCATCTTGAGTTCGATGTAGCCTTCGATCTGGTCTTTGGTGAACACGTCACCGGCCAGCAGGAAGTCGTGATCGGCTTCGAGGCATTCCAGTGCTTCACGCAGGGAGCCACAGACGGTTGGGATACCGGCCAGTTCTTCGGCAGGCAGGTCATACAAGTTCTTGTCCATGGCTTCGCCGGGATCGATCTTGTTTTTGATGCCGTCAAGGCCAGCCATCAGCAGAGCTGCGAAGCACAGGTAAGGGTTCGCCGACGGATCGGGGAAACGGGCCTCAACGCGCTTGGCTTTCGGGCTTTCGGTCCAAGGAATACGCACGCAGCCAGAGCGGTTACGAGCCGAGTAGGCGCGCAGAACGGGGGCTTCGAAACCTGGGATCAAACGCTTGTAGGAGTTTGTCGACGGGTTGGTGAAGGCGTTCAGGGTCTTGGCGTGCTTCAGGATGCCACCGATGAAGTACAGCGCTTCCTGAGACAGATCGGCGTATTTGTCGCCAGCAAAGAGCGGCTTGCCGTCTTTCCAGATGGACATGTTTACGTGCATGCCTGTGCCGTTGTCGCCGTAGATCGGTTTGGGCATGAAGGTTGCGGATTTACCGTAAGACGCGGCCACGTTGTGGATCACGTATTTGTATTTCTGCAGTTCATCAGCTTGTTTGGTCAGCGAATCAAAGATCAGGCCCAGCTCGTGCTGACAGGACGCCACTTCGTGGTGGTGTTTGTCAGTTTTCATGCCCAGACGCTTCATGGTGGAGAGCATCTCGGAGCGCAGGTCGTGGCTGTCATCGGTTGGGTTGACTGGGAAGTAGCCGCCCTTGATGCCCGGGCGGTGGCCCATGTTGCCCATTTCGTATTCGGTGTCGGTGTTCCAAGAGCCGTCGATGGCATCAACTTCGTAAGATACTTTGTTGATTTTGTTTTCGAAACGAACGTCGTCGAACAGGAAGAATTCTGCTTCGGGGCCCATGTAGGCCACATCACCGATGCCGGAAGACTTGAGGTAAGCTTCGGCTTTTTCGGCGGTGCCGCGTGGGTCGCGCTCGTAGGATTCACCTGTGTCGGGCTCAACGATGGAACAGTGGATGCAGATGGTTTTCTCAGCATAAAACGGATCCACATAGGCCGACGTGGTGTCGGGGATCAGTTTCATGTCGGAGTTTTCGATCGACTTCCAGCCTTCGATGGACGAGCCATCGAACATGAAGCCTTCTTCGAGGAAGTCTTCGTCAACCAGGTCAACGTCTACGGTTACGTGCTGAAGCTTGCCGCGGGTGTCGGTGAAACGGATGTCCACATAGGCCGCGTCTTCGTCTTTGATCAGCTGGAGAACTGCATCTGCGCTCATTCTCTATGTTCCTTCTGATATGTTTGGAAACGGTTGGTTAAGGGCGAATTACAGTGCGTCTGCGCCGGATTCACCGGTGCGGATGCGAATGGCTTGCTCTACCGGAGAGACAAAAATTTTGCCGTCGCCGATTTTGTCGGTCTTTGCCGCGCCGACGATGGCCTCGATGGCGCCGTCGACTTGATCGTCATCGAGAACAACTTCGATTTTGACCTTGGGCAGGAAATCCACGACGTATTCCGCGCCGCGGTAGAGTTCGGTGTGTCCCTTCTGGCGACCGAAGCCCTTGACTTCGACAACGCTCAGACCCTGGATGCCGAAATCCTGCAAGGCTTCTTTGACTTCATCGAGCTTGAACGGCTTGATGATGGCTTCGATCTTTTTCATGTGGAGACTCCTCCTCAGGTGACTGCTTGAAAATGGACAGATCACTTTCATTTCGGCGTCACAATTGGATAGGGTGACGCAGGGCCGCGCCAGAGGGTGGATTTTGGGGTGGTGATTAAAAAATAGGCAGTATGGCGTAAAATTGCGCTGAATTGAATCGCAAGGTGCATTGGAAATGAGCGAATTGCTGACGGCCGCGCAAATGCGCGCCATTGAGCAGGCGGCGATTGAGTCGGGAGAAGTGACCGGTCTGGGGCTGATGGAGCGGGCCGGGCAGGGCGTTGTGGAGGCCATTTTTGAGGAGTGGCCGGAGTTGGATACTCCAAAGATGGCGCATGGAACTGGTTTGCGGGCAAAGGCAGCGCGCTGGCGTTTGCGCCGCGTCGCCGAGACACCACGGTTCGGAGTTTTATGCGGCCCAGGCAACACTGGAGGCGATGGTTTTGTAATTGCTAAGTTGCTTGCCGATCGCGGATTGAAGGTAGAAGTCTTTTTCTTGGGGCCGCCTTCCAAGCAGCCACCGGATGCTCGCAAATGCGCAGTGCTCTGGTACAAAAAGTTTAAACAGCTTCACGCAATACGCCCGCTGGGTCGAAGAGATATGAGGTTGGCGGAAACGAAGTTTGACGTGTTTGTTGACGCAGTTTTTGGAACCGGATTGGATCGCCCATTGCCAGAGGAGGTCGTGGAGTTATTCAATAACATTCGGTACGAAAGAAATTGGCAGACCAATAGGCTGGTGGCGGTTGATATTTTGAGCTGATTGAACGCAGACACCGGCGAAGAAATGTCCGAGCTTTGCGTCCTTGCCGACCTTACGGTGACATTTCATCGCGCAAAACACGGGCACTTTCGGCGTCGTGCAAAAGAGTGGTCCGGAAAGCTGGTGGTTAAAGATATTGGGTTGGACCGCGACTCGCTGGATGATGCAAAGAACGAAAATTGAGGGGCGGAGTCATGAGGATGAAACCTGCACAGTTAGATGCCAAAGAAATGGCCGTTGAGACGCGAGATGTTGGTTAAATGAGCGAGTTGTTAACCGCAGCCCAAATGCGCGCCATTGAGCAGGCGGCGATTGAGTCGGGAGAAGTGACCGGTCTGGAGCTGATGGAGCGGGCCGGACAGGGTGTGGTTGAGGCGATTTTGGAGGAATGGCCGGAGTTGGGGGAAGAGGGGGGCGCTGCTCCCAATCCGGCGGAGCCGGACTCCCCCCGCGGTAATTCCGGAACAAAAAAGCGGGCGGTGGTTCTGTGTGGGCCGGGGAACAATGGCGGCGACGGGTTTGTGGTGGCGCGGCTGTTGAAGGAGCGCGGCTGGGATGTGGAGGTGTTTCTGTATGGGGATGCCGAGAAGGTGCCGCCGGATGCACGGGTGAATTATGAGCGGTGGTTGGAGATTGGAGCAGTTGAGGCGTTGGAGGAATTCACGCGGTCGAATGGCTGGCAGTGCGATGTGCTTGTCGACGCGTTGTTCGGAACCGGGTTGAAGCGCGGTTTGCAGGAACTTGGCAACCTCTTCTGGAATATGGAGGACATGGTCGATTGTTTTGATGTTGAGTTCGGGCACGAACGCGGGCGACCAGCAATTGTCGCGGTAGACATTCCCAGCGGCGTCTGTGCCGACAGCGGGTGTGAGTTTGAGCACGAAGAGGTCTGGCACAGGTTTTCTGCCGCGGCGCACCTTACGATAACGTTTCATCGCGCAAAAGTGGGCCACTTTCTGGGCGAGGGCGCGGAAAGGCGTGGAGAGTTGCGGGTAGTGGATATCGGACTAGAAGACACTCAAAGCAGGCACTTGTGGGTGAAAAACTGCGCTCCAGAAGTTGGGGATGACGCGGCTTTATGGCGCGTCGCCAGAAGGAGCTTAGTTAAGGAGGTTGGCCCGATACATCCGAGTTTGATTGGCAAGGACACCGATGACCATAAGTATTCCCACGGTCATGCTCTCATCCTCTCCGGTGGCTCCGGCAAATCCGGCGCGGCGCGACTTGCCGCTCGCGGGGCTTTGCGGATCGGGGCAGGGCTGGTGACGCTGGGGGTGCCACCTTCGGCGCAGCAGGAGGTGGCCTGTCAGATCACGGCGTTGATGCTCACGCGGATTGGAGATGCGACGGCGCTGGATGTTGTTTTGGCGGATCAAAGGATCAATGCGCTGTGTCTTGGGCCGGGGATGGGGCTTGAGCGGGCGCGGGAGTTGGTGCCGGGGGTTTTGGCCGCAAAGCGGGCGACAGTGTTGGATGCGGATGCCCTGTCAGCGTTTGAAGACGCACCGGAAGAGTTGTTTGAGATGTTGCACGCGGATTGCGTTTTGACGCCCCATGGCGGCGAGTTTGCCAAGCTTTTTCCTGATATTGCGGCAAAACTGGCAGAGGTGCCCACCAAGGGGCCGGCCTATTCCAAGGTGGATGCCACGCGGGAGGCAACGGCGCGGGCGGGGTGCGTGGTGCTTTTCAAAGGCGCGGATACGGTGATTGCGGACCCCTCAGGGCGGTGTGCGGTGAATGCGGCCGTGTATGAGCGAGCGGCGCCGTGGTTGGCGACGGCTGGGTCGGGCGACGTGCTTGCAGGGTTCATCACCGGGCTTTTGGCGCGGGGATTTGCGCCGATGGCGGCGGCGGAAACGGGGGCGTGGTTGCATGTGGAATGCGCGCGGGCGTTTGGGCCGGGGCTGATTGCCGAGGATTTGCCAGAGGTTTTGCCGCAGGTCTTGCGAGACCTTGAGGTGCAGTGATTGCCGCGATAGGCCATATTGTGTTAGGGTTTTGTTAATCAAAAAAACATTCGGATCGAGCGGGTCCTAGCACAATGACAGATTACAGTTTCTGGGCTCTTGGCGAGTCCCACGTCTCGGTTTCGGGCGGCGAACAGCTGGACGGCGTCTCGCAAGGGGACGGCTCTCATCTGGTTGGCGAGACAATCACCCTGAACGCAAGCGCGTGGGAACAAATCCACGTGAGTGACGGTGGTAGCGACAGCAACTTTGACGACAATGACGGCAATCAGCGACTGGACGGCGCGCAAACGTTTGATGGCGTAACCTATGGTGACGACACACGTATTGAGGCCGAATACGAGTTTATCCTGCAGGATCCGGCGACGGGGCTGACATATCGCGTGTTGTCTGTGAATTTCCGTAACTCCTCGCCAGCTTACGGCACCATTGAGGGGTTGGCGTTTGTTGGCGAGTTTCCACCCGTTGGCGTGTCCTTGACGGTGATTTCCGCGCAAGAAGGGCCGAGTGGTGGTTCGGCGGTGGATCAAGGCAATATCGCCGCGCCGCCCTGTTTCACGCCCGGCACGCGCATTCGGATGAAGCGCGGGGAAAAACGGGTCGAAGAGATTGTGGTTGGCGATGAGGTTATGACGCTGGATCGCGGGCCGCAGACTGTGCGTTGGGTTGGGCATGTTGAGGTGTCTGAAGACGTTTTACGCGCGCGCCCCGAGTTTCGGCCAATCCTGATCCGCAAAGGCGCGTTGGGTGTGATGATGCCGGAGCGCGACATGATGGTGTCGCCGCAGCATCGCATTTTGCTGGGAGGCTGGCGGGCCGAGTTGATCTGTGGTGAGCCGCAGGTGCTGGCGGCTGCAGCGCATCTGGTGGATGGCGACGGGGTGCGGGTGGCCGAAAGCGCGCGCAAGGTGACCTATGTGCATTTGCAATTGGACCGGCACGAGATTTTGCTGTCAGACGGGGTGCCGACCGAAAGCCTGAACCCGGGAGAGGTCGCGATGAGTGCTTTGCCTGAGGCTTCCAAAGCGGAGCTTAGGGCGTTGTTTCCCGAGCTGGAAGAGAGGCCGGCCTGCGCACCGGCGCGGCCATTGGCCTATCGGCGTGAGGTGGAAGCGATTTTGGCAACAGGGTGATCCCGTCAAAATGTCGGTAACAAACCCGCGGGCGCACGATTTCCTCTCGCATCCCCCAAAAAGCTTTGCTAAGAGGCGCGGACATGCGGGTGTGGCGGAATTGGTAGACGCACCAGATTTAGGTTCTGGCGCCGCGAGGCGTGGGGGTTCGAGTCCCTTCACCCGCACCATATTGATTTTACGCAATAAACGATTGTTTGCGTAAGCGGTTGCGAACCTTCCGACATCAGAGTTTCACACTTAGTTTCACATTTTCACGTTTCGTTTTTGTTCTGTTCTTCGGGACTGCGCAGACTTGCTGAGTCGCTTCTGATTGGCTTGCGCGCGATATTTCTGGACCATTGCCAATGTTTTGTGGCCGGTGACAGACTGGATTTCAACGTCACTACAACCAGCTTCTGCAAGTTCACGCGCCGCGTTGTAGCGCCATCCATGGATCACAAACTTCTTAGCCGCTATCGCCTCCCTAACCTCTTGCACCAAAAACTGCACCCTGCGCTTGGACACAGGCTGTGTTAGATTTTTGGCGATGACATATCTGCCCCGGCGGGGCAGGTTGTTCAGAAACGTGCGAAGGCGGGAAGGGCAATAGATCCAGACACGAGTGCCTGTCTTTTCTTGCACAACTTCCACGTATTCGCCGTCAAAATGTTCCCATTCCATTTTGACAACGTCGCCGATCCGTTGGCCCGTGCCTATGCATAGGTGGTAAGCTGTCAGGGCTGTCGACAGATCGTTTCCCGTGCAATAGGTCTCAAAGGCTTCTAACTTGGCCTCCGGCCATGGCTCGTATTCTCCACCTTTTAGCTTTTCTACGCCTGAAGCTGGATTAGAAGTGATCCACTCCAATTCAATAGCGTGATTTGCTAAGATCGATAGCTGCTCTACCATGGCGTTGGCTTTGCGCCACGTGTCCGCATAGTTGTCTCGTGCGGCAATTACGTCCCGACGGCGTAGTTTCGTGAAATCCTTTCGGGCATTCTTTTCTCGGATCAGCTCTAACGTGCGGCGGTATTCAGCTTTGGTGCTTGCCTTTAGGCCTTTGAAGCGCGGTGTTTGATAGTAACTGGTGATCAATGCGTCGAAAGTTGTTTGGGTTATGTTCGCTTTGCCGGATCGAATAGACCAGTAGGCGGTGTCGAACGCCTGACTGTCTGGATCGTCTGGTAGTCGCACATATTTTCCTGCACGCCGGAAATACCAATACGTCCGACCTTTGCGAACAACTGGCACCACAAAAGGTTTGTCCATTTGTTTCACCATTCGAATTCAGCCTCCATGATTTCCCCGGTCTTGATGGCTTCAAGTTCCTTTACGGACCACCTTACTAGTTGGCCGCCAATTTTCACCGGTTTGGGGAGTGCCCCGGCCTCGACCAATTCGAGGAACTGAAAGAGCTTCATGTCCAGAAGCTTGGCAGAGGTGCGGTCAGTTGAAAAAATTGGTTGAAGTGCTGGCATATTCTACTCTCCCATGCTGAGGATGGCAGGCGCCATCGCGGTGAAGGCGACGGCGCATTTGTACAAATTGGCGTTTCTGTTTTGGCTGAGACGCACGATTTGCGTTTGCTGCGGTGCGCGATGCGATATGGCGGTCTGCAAGAAGCCCGTTGGAACTTCAACAGAAGCGGCGGAGCGGGTGGTCTTGGTCGTCATGAGTGGTGTCCTCGTTAAAGGGGAAGCAGTCTTCCCGATTGTTGTTTTGAGGACCTCAGACGCTTTGAA
>NZ_CAMZOK010000005.1:2500-5815 GCF_947331465.1 Shimia sp. Alg240-R146
ACCTCGCAGGTGTCTGCCAGCTGAAACGAACAGAGTTGTCCAAGTCAAGTACACTAACCCGAGCAGCCGAGAGGTTGCTCAAATTGTTCTTCATCTCCCGGGTGGGGCCGATGACCATCGGCAATCCGGGTTCCAAGATGAAGAGCGGGAAAAAATGTATGACTTTTGGTTCAGAAGAAGGACGCATTGCTTACCAGCTAGTGTGTCCGTGTGAGACGCAAGTCTTTCTCTTTCTGGATCAAATCAAGCGCGAGAAGGGCGTTTGGTGAATGCCTTGGCAGTAAGAGGCGATGAAAGACGTGATACTCTGCGATAAGTCATGGGGAGCTGAGAATAAGCTTTGATCCATGAATTTCTGAATGGGGGAACCCACCTGAAAGTTCACTATTACTACTTCGGTAGCTAATAGGGTTCTTAACCAGGTACTTTTAACCTGAATACATAGGGTTTTAAGAGCAAACCCGGGGAACTGAAACATCTAAGTACCCGGAGGAAAGGAAATCAATTGATACTCTGCTAGTAGCGGCGAGCGAACGCGGATCAGCCAAGCCTGATGAGTGAATAGAACGACCTGGGAAGGTCGGCCATAGAGGGTGATAGCCCCGTATATGAAGCTCTGAAGGATGTATTAAGTAGGGCGGAACACGTGAAATTCTGTCTGAAGATCGGAGGACCACCTTCGAAGGCTAAGTACTCCTTACTGACCGATAGTGAACCAGTACCGTGAGGGAAAGGTGAAAAGCACCCCGACGAGGGGAGTGAAACAGTACCTGAAACCGAACGCCTACAATCAGTTGGAGGCCCCTTGAGGGCTGACAGCGTACCTTTTGTATAATGGGTCATCGACTTGGTCTATCTAGCAAGCTTAAGCCGTTAGGTGTAGGCGCAGCGAAAGCGAGTCTTAATAGGGCGAATGAGTTAGATGGATCAGACCCGAAACCGAGTGATCTAGGCATGGCCAGGTTGAAGGTGCAGTAACATGCACTGGAGGACCGAACCCACATCTGTTGAAAAAGATCGGGATGAGCTGTGCCTAGGGGTGAAAGGCCAATCAAACTCGGAGATAGCTGGTTCTCTGCGAAATCTATTTAGGTAGAGCGTCATCTGAATACCCCGGGGGGTAGAGCACTGAATGGGTAATGGGGGCCTACAGCCTTACTGATCCTAATCAAACTCCGAATACCCGGGAGTACTAGATGGCAGACACACTGCGGATGCTAACGTCCGTAGTGGAGAGGGAAACAACCCTGACCTACGACTAAGGCCCCTAATTCATGGCTAAGTGGGAAAGCAGGTGGGACGACCAAAACAACCAGGAGGTTGGCTTAGAAGCAGCCATCCTTTAAAGATAGCGTAACAGCTCACTGGTCTAAATAAGTTGTCCTGCGGCGAAGATGTAACGGGGCTCAAGCCATGAGCCGAAGTCTAGGATGCACATAGTGCATGGTAGCAGAGCGTAGTGTGACATAGTTCCAATCCTCTTTAGCATTCTCCGGAATGTCATGGAGGATATGGAGCTTTCGATGAAGCCGGCGCGTGAGCGATCCGGTGGAGAGATCACTAGTGAGAATGATGACATGAGTAGCGACAAAGAGTGTGAGAGACACTCTCGCCGAAAGTCCAAGGGTTCCTGCTTAAAGCTAATCTGAGCAGGGTAAGCCGGCCCCTAAGCCGAGGGCGAAAGCCGTAGGCGATGGGAACTAGGTTAATATTCCTAGGCCAGGAGGATGTGACGGATCATGAAGGTTGTTTGCCCTTATCGGATTGGGCAGGCCGCTGATTGGTTCCTGGAAATAGCCCTCCATGAGACCGTACCCTAAACCGACACAGGTGGACTGGTAGAGCATACCAAGGCGCTTGAGAGAACGATGTTGAAGGAACTCGGCAAAATACCTCCGTAAGTTCGCGAGAAGGAGGCCCAGTTTCTACGCAAGTATTGGCTGGGGGCACAAACCAGGGGGTGGCGACTGTTTACTAAAAACACAGGGCTCTGCGAAGTCGCAAGACGACGTATAGGGTCTGACGCCTGCCCGGTGCCTGAAGGTTAAAAGGAGGGGTGAGAGCTCTGAATTGAAGCCCAGGTAAACGGCGGCCGTAACTATAACGGTCCTAAGGTAGCGAAATTCCTTGTCGGGTAAGTTCCGACCTGCACGAATGGCGTAACGACTTCCCCGCTGTCTCCAACATCGACTCAGCGAAATTGAATTACCTGTCAAGATGCAGGTTTCCCGCGGTTAGACGGAAAGACCCCGTGCACCTTTACTACAGCTTCACATTGGCATTAGGCCGAGCATGTGCAGGATAGGTGGTGGGCTTTGAAACTTCGACGCCAGTCGGAGTGGAGCCTCCCTTGAGATACCACCCTTGCTCTGCTTGATGTCTAACCGCGGTCCGTTATCCGGATCCGGGACCCTGTGTGGCGGGTAGTTTGACTGGGGCGGTCGCCTCCTAAAGTGTAACGGAGGCGCGCGAAGGTTGGCTCAGAGCGGTCGGAAATCGCTCGTTGAGTGCAATGGCAGAAGCCAGCCTGACTGCGAGACTGACAAGTCGAGCAGAGTCGAAAGACGGCCATAGTGATCCGGTGGTCCCGAGTGGAAGGGCCATCGCTCAACGGATAAAAGGTACGCCGGGGATAACAGGCTGATACTGCCCAAGAGTCCATATCGACGGCAGTGTTTGGCACCTCGATGTCGGCTCATCTCATCCTGGGGCTGGAGCAGGTCCCAAGGGTACGGCTGTTCGCCGTTTAAAGAGGTACGTGAGCTGGGTTTAGAACGTCGTGAGACAGTTCGGTCCCTATCTGCCGTGGGTGTAGGATACTTGAGAGGAGTTGCCCCTAGTACGAGAGGACCGGGGTGAACGAACCACTGGTGGACCAGTTGTCGTGCCAACGGCAGTGCTGGGTAGCTATGTTCGGACAGGATAACCGCTGAAGGCATCTAAGCGGGAAGCCCCCCTCAAAACAAGGTATCCCTGAGGGCCGAGGTAGACCACCTCGTCGATAGGCCAGAGATGTAAGTGCAGCAATGCATTCAGTTGACTGGTACTAATTGCCCGATAGGCTTGATTTGATCCAGTAAAAGAAAGACTGGTACCAATTAAGTCATACACAACACAATCAGCGTACAAGACTTGGACAATACACGAGGCCGTTTACTCGGTTTGGTGATCATAGCGCGAGTGAAACACCCGGTCCCATCCCGAACCCGGCAGTTAAGCACCGTAGCGCCGATGGTACTGCATCTTAAGGTGTGGGAGAGTAGGTCATCGCCAGACCTAGTAAACGACCTCGTAAACGTATCTCTCAACGATGTT
>NZ_CAMZOK010000006.1 GCF_947331465.1 Shimia sp. Alg240-R146
GTCGTCATGAGTGGTGTCCTCGTTAAAGGGGAAGCAGTCTTCCCGATTGTTGTTTTGAGGACCTCAGACGCTTTGAAAATTTGCCAAACGAGTTTGAGAAGAAAACTGGTGGACCTGACGAAGCTGCCTGTCAGGCTTTTGATTTTTAACGAAAAGAAATTCTGGATTTAGTCGTGAATTCCGCGATGCCAGCCTACATCCCGCTCTGCCGAGAGCAAATCACGCACGCGATTTGAAAGCGCAATTGCTTGCCCAAGTTCCTGTGCAATCCGGTCGAAAACCTCGGCGCAATCCTCTGGGTGTTCCATGCCGGCAAGCTGCGTTCTGAGAGCATTTGCAGCATCTACAAAGCGATCGTTTAACAGGCGGCGCTTCTCCACAGCCTGTTGCAGTTCGGTGAGGTTTGCCGTTGCTGTTCGGTCAAATTGTATTTGCAGATTTGTGAGATCTTCAACTGCCTTGCGGGCGGCTTGCAGCCCGTCTGCAGTGAGTTCTTCCAGCCGGTCGAAATCGTCACGCTCGGCTGGCTTCAAGAACAGTGCGACGCGGTGTGAACTGTCGTTTGGGAAATGTGTTGGGGCAGGGATCATGGTGTCTCTTTCTATTTGGTTCCAGCGTCTTGCCGACCTCACGCAGAAGGTCAGCAAGAGCTGGTGAAATGGAGAGGGTTGGAGGCGCATTTGCGCCTCCGTGTTTTGCGGTCAGGTCATGTCTTCACCGCGCAGGGTTTGTGCGATTTGCTCGGACCGGCGCAGCCGGCCGAGGGTCAAAAGCGCGCTGCGCAACTCCATCAAGGGCTGGATCTTGTTGTGTAGGTCCTGAGCGCCTGGACGCAGTATTTGTTTGAGATGCCCGCCGTCCGCGTGTTGTGATGGAGTATGGGCATCTGAGCGTGGACCGCCTTCGGCAACAGACATCAACGGATGCAGAACTTGTTCCAGCGCATCGAGATCGCGTGCCGAAAAGATCTTCTCCTGTGCAATCTGCGCCGAAAGTTTACGTGCGGCGTTCGCACCGTGTCGGTCAGCCCAATACTCTGAAAGTTGATCCAGCGCGTTGTGCGCGCTGGATGCCAGTGTAAGGGCTTGGAAAACAGTGGCTTGGATCGGATCATAGTCGAGATTTGGCTCACACATTGATCATCTTCCAGGTTGTTTTGTGAGACTTGGAGCGCCGTTCCACAGTTACCGGACGAAGGCTCCCGGCGTTGCGTCGCAGACGGCCGAGGTGATCGCGCCGGATGTCGCGTTCCGCATGGATGCGCGCGCGCACGCTGTGCATGCGATCACTTGCAGGGCCAGTCAGGTGTCCGAGCACGGGCGTGCCAACTTCTGAGCTCAGTTCAAAGCCTGGATGGTCGAGCGATACGAGAACCCGACGTGCGGCATTGAAGCGTGTTGGTCGGTGAAGTGCAGCCGGAGCGCGGTCTTTCTCGGAACGCACGTCGACGCAGTAATCGGCTTTGCGCGATCTCGGGTTCGATGTGCCGTAGGCGAGGGATGCGAAGCGACCGACCTCAGTCTTTTCGACTTCCAGAACGAGTGCCGGACGGACCTTGGGATCGACTGAGCCGTCAGTCTCATGCGGAAAGCGAAACGCGACCACGTCGCCGGTTTGCAGGTCGTCTTGCCAAGC
The DNA here is from genome assembly GCF_947331465.1 of Shimia sp. Alg240-R146. Classification (GTDB taxonomy): domain Bacteria; phylum Pseudomonadota; class Alphaproteobacteria; order Rhodobacterales; family Rhodobacteraceae; genus Shimia. Next base: position 1,636 of record NZ_CAMZOK010000006.1, read on the forward strand.
TGCGCTGTGCGCCAATTGGGGTTGTGTAGCAGTCATCGAGGTATCCTTCTCGGATAAAACCGTCACGTCTTCTTCTGAACCGGGGCTGGGCCCCGTTCTCAGATGCGCGACACAAAGTCTGCGCAGTTGAGAACGGGCGTCCTGTCCTGTGCGGTATCGCAACTTCATAGCGCTGGAAGGGGTTTGGGGAAGGTCGGCGCAAGGATCTTTCTCAAGAGCACGGGGTCTCGGGGCGGTATGCGGAATACCCCCTGAGCCTGTCGGGAGATGCCGATGGTTTGCAAAGGAGCGTGGCGAGCGTTCCTTTGCCGCTCTCCGCGCAGGTGGCTTGCGGCAGCACGGGGTTTGGGGCAGGGCCCCGACGAACGACAGCCAGAGCGGTTTCCATGGGAAACTGCGCGGGCTGATTAGTGAGTAACTTTCCCTGCGCAGCCAAGCAGCGCTCTGGTCAAGGTGGCGCCTCAAACCTGTGATGCACAAGTTTGCGACAGCGGACCCACTTCCCGTCCTCAAGAAGAGAGGACGACACCATGGGCGAAGAGATCAGCAAGGTCGACAAGCAACATCCGGTGGTGTTGCGCATGGAAGGTCTCTTCCCGGCAGATCTCGCCGGGTATGAGCGGCATCGCACGCGAAAAGGCGGCGATCTTGGTCACGTGGATGAGACACGCTCGGGGCTCAACCGCCGTTTGATCGGCGAGGAGGATTGGGCGCAACGGGCGCTTGCCGAGATCGCAGAGATGAGGGTGGAGAACTTTGCCAAAGAGCTTGAGGGGCTGCAGAAGCGGCGGCGCAAGGCGGAGCTTTCCAAGCGCATTGTGGAAGGCCCCAAGGATCCCTGGCGGGGGACGCGGCATGGGCCATTGCGTGAAGTGATCATCACGGCGCACCAGGATTGGTTTGCGGCCTTTGATCAAGACAACATCAATGACTTATTTGGCGAAAGTCGCGAGGAGCGCTTTGAGCAGGCCGCTGTGGACTGGCTTAGAAACAGCTTTGGCGAGGACGTCATTCACGCACGCGCGGATCTTGATGAGACGACCTATCACATCCATGCGATTGTCATGCCGCGCTCGCGAACCAAGGATGGCCGCATGATGTTGCAGCCGTCAAAACACTCTCTCATCAAGGACTATGAGAAGGCGCAGGACAGCGTTGGGGAGTGGTTTGCCGAGCTTGGATTGAAGCGCGGGGAGCGGCGTAAGCAGGCGTTGCGAGAGGCGGTTCAGCAGCATCGCAAAGAGCAGGCTGAGGGAAGTAAGGCGGATGAGGCACCTGCCAACCTTCCGGAGCAGGTGGAGCATGTCAGCCCGCGTGAGTGGCGCGAACAGAAAGAGCGGCAACTGGCAGACCGTGAGGGACAGGTTGGCAAGCGAGAGACGCAAGCCGTGACCGTGTTGAAGGTCGCGACGGCAGTGGCAGAGGGAGACCCCAAAGTGCTTGCCGAGATGGCGCAGCCCGATGGCAAATCCGCCGCTGCGCGCCTGTTTGGAAAGGCCTTTGCGGCTCTGCGCGGCGAGGCCCGCAAAGCTGCCCGGAAGGAAGCCCGGGCTGAAGTGCAGGCGCAATTTGAAGAGATCAAAGCGGCGGATGATGCGATTGTAGAAGCGGCGGCTGCGTTGCCGGAGGCGGCGCGGAAGAAGATCGTTGAAGCGCGGCAAGCTTTGGCGGCACGGATCACAACGCTTAAGCGCTCGATCAAAAAATGGGCGCGGCCGGGCCAAAAAAATGGGCCGGAAGTTTGAGGGATTCAAACCCTTCCCAAACTTTTTTCTCTCTGAAGACCAACGACACAATCTTTTGACTGTCGACGGTGGCGAGAAGCTTCTGACGACAGTCACCGGGGGCAACCGCTCCCTAGATACACGGTATACATAAGGGGATATCCCATGGACCTACCGACAGACCTCACTCCGGCGCAAAAACGTGCGCTCGGAATCATTGCCGGCATTGGCGAAACGCGGGCGGAAACCCGAGCAAAAATCCGAAAGGCCCTTGTGGACACGCTGCCCAAGTTCCTTGACGCCGCAACCAAAGACGAAGACCTCTTGCGCAAAGTGTTCGTGCTCTTTGAAGCCGTTGCCAAAGCTGGCGACGCCAATAGGATCCAATGCCATCCGCTACGTCCTGAGGGCATCGATCAGGAGGTCGAGAAACTGCGCGAGGCACGGAAGCCGAAAGCGAAGACAAAAGACGAGCCGATGGTGAAGCAAAAACCGAAGGCAAAACCCAAAGCGTGAAGCGCTGCCGATAGTAGTCACAAATAGAAAAGGGCGCGGCTCATGCCGCGCCCTTTAGCGTATTGAGGGAAATGCGGGACCTACTCGGGCCGGGTCTCCGCGTCGAGACGATTAAGCAAAGCCGTGAGGCCTGCGTGGGTGTATATACCCGACGCCTCAATTGCCTTGCCGATCGCGAGACAGTGCAAAGCCTGTGACCGGATCGTCCGGTCGCGAAGAGCGGCCTCCTCGCGGAGCAGTTCGTAAAAATCCGGGCGGA